>NZ_JAHWDQ010000002.1 GCF_019312595.1 Zhongshania aquimaris
ACCAAAGCGCTCCGGGTCGGTCACATGATAACCAAATACCGTAGCCCCTGTATCTTTGGAGACAGCGCTTTTAAGGTTGTCTGAGAAGTGTTGCCCGTAGAAGATATTGTCCCCCAGCACCAAGCTGACATTGTCGTTACCAATAAAATCGGCACCGATGGTAAAAGCCTGAGCCAGCCCGTCGGGACTTGGCTGCTCTTCGTAGCTAATATTAATACCGAACTGACTACCGTCGCCCAACAGGCGCTGAAAGCCGGGTAAATCGGTTGGCGTGGATATTACTAAAACATCTTTGATGCCAGACAGCATCAAAACTGACAAGGGATAGTAAATCATCGGCTTATCATAGATAGGCAGCAACTGCTTGGAACACCCCATCGTAATCGGGTGCAGGCGAGTACCTGAGCCGCCAGCCAGAATTATGCCTTTGTATTTTTTGCTCATTGCCATCCCTTTAAATTTAGATAAGCCTGACGTCGGGTGTCTGACGCCAGACGCAGTTCAACGCTTCACGGAAGACGCAGCTGATGCCAGCCCTTACATCAGGACTTTTCAGCGTGTACCGTCTCCCGTCCAGCGTTATGCGACCACGTCCAACGCCAGACTTCAGACCACCCCTTTATCACCAATCCGATCCAATTTGTAATCCCCCGACAGCACCCGCTGCCACCACTCAGGATTATCGAGATACCACTGCACGGTTTTACGGATCCCCGATTCAAAGGTTTCTTGGGGCACCCAGCCCAACTCGCGCTGAATTTTACTCGCGTCGATCGCGTAGCGAGCATCATGACCTGGACGGTCTTTCACAAAGGTGATTAAGTCCTTAAAGCCCTTGCCGCTGGCAAGAGAGTTTTCATTTTCCGGTGCAAGCTCCTCCAACAAGTCGCAGATGGTATGCACCACCTCAATATTGCGCTTCTCGTTGTGGCCGCCAATGTTATAGGTCTCACCCAACTTACCTTCGGTAACCACTTTAAACAGTGCACGAGCATGGTCTTCGACATACAGCCAATCACGAATCTGACTACCGTCGCCATACACTGGCAGCGGCTTGCCGTGCAATGCATTCAAAATAATGTGGGGAACGAGCTTTTCCGGAAAGTGATAGGGGCCGTAGTTGTTTGAGCAATTGGTAACCACAATGGGTAAACCGAAGGTGCGCCCCCACGCCCGAACTAAATGATCAGATCCCGCCTTGCTCGCGGAGTAGGGTGAACTCGGTTCATACGAGGTGGTTTCGGTGAAGAGATCGTCGGTACCGTGAAGATCGCCATAAACCTCATCGGTGGAGATATGATGGAAACGAAAAGTGGCCTTTTTGTCGACATCAAGCCCTTGCCAGTATGCGCGGGCCGCTTCCAGCAGATTGTAGGTACCGACGACGTTGGTTTGGATAAAGGCGCCCGGGCCATCGATTGAGCGGTCAACATGGCTCTCTGCCGCCAGATGCATCACAAGATCAGGCTGGTGCTCGGCAAACACCGCACTCAGGGCGGCAAAATCGCAAATATCCACCTGCGCAAATGCGTAACGCGCTGACGCTTCCGTGTCGGGAATGGATTCCAGATTGCCCGCATAGGTCAGCGCGTCGACGTTGATGACCGAGGCGTCAGTGTCGGCCAAAATATGGCGAACAACGGCACTGCCGATAAAGCCGGCGCCGCCGGTGACTAAAACCTGCAACTTACTTTTCAAACCTCGTCCTCAGTGAAATCAATATCACTCGATAAAGAAATACAATATTACCCAATAAATAACGACGCCATAGCCGTTTTGGCTCTTTAGCCAATCGGTAAAGCCACTCAAACCGAAGCTTTATCCAGATATCGGGTGCTCTTTCTATGTTCCCAGATAAAAAATCTAAGATGGCACCACCGCAAACTACTAGACAACCTCCACGAACTGGTGGAACCTCCTTTAACAAAGCTGACAATATTTCTTGCTTGGGCATCCCCATACCAAGAACAACAATATCAGCATCAATATTTGAAAACTCTGAAACATACCGATCTAGGTCGTGAAAGCCATTTAATACACTAGTAACGCAGTGATCTAAACCTTGTATTTTTTCAACAGCAAGGCTCAAATTTGGATCCCTTGTACCCCACACAGCAACGCGAAGCCCTGTTGTCGTATTGAGTAATGAGGGAATTAAGTCCGTTCCGTTTAGATTGATACCCGCGGCTTTTGAAACGGCGCGATAAAGAATACTCACGCCGATACCATCTCTAAGTAAAATATCCGAATTCTGCAATGCAGAACAAAAATCCGGTTCTTTGTACGCCAAATTAATGGCATGAGCATTAACAAATGAAAGAATCAGTGCCCCCTTAGCTTGGTCACGCAACTTCTGAATTTCATCAAGTGCATCACTACTACTATCAAAAATTGATATCTTCTCTAGCAATGAAGGTACAACGCCGCCAATACTCATAATTTAATTAAAAATGCCTTTAAACTTAAATCGAATAATAACCAGCATCAAAAGTCGCCGAAACCCAGAATGATTCTTCTTAATGAAATATGATAGCGACTTATATTTAGCGTCTGAGTAGCTAGACTTCGATTTGTTTTTGCCCCAACCGAACTCGTGCACAATCGGCACCACGTTTAAAACACCAACATCGTACCCCAGGGCGCTAGCTTGAATACATAAATCCTCATCTTCACCATATAGGAATATATTAGGATCAAATCCTCCGGTCTCTTTCACCAAATCTCTAGATAAAATCATCGCCGCACCACAGACCCAGTCAGATCTAACGAAGTTTATATCTTTTGAAATATTCAAATTATTGAAGTCTATATTTTTACGAGTTTGCGATTCGATGTAGTCCCTAGAAATAGAAACTCTAAGCATCGCCTTTTTGACCAAGCTAAACCGAGCAAACCACATAAATACATGCTGCACTCCGACAGCCTGCATTAGCATTTTCGTTGGAGATGTATAAGGATAACTATACGTCTGCGGTGATCCATCGGGAAAAACAAGAGGCAATCCAACAACACCTATGCGAGGATTGCTTTTGAGAAAATTCAACGCTTGAACATGACTACCTGCAACAAGGAAAGCATCGCTATTAAGTAAAAAATAGTACGCAGCATCAACCTTTCCTATTCCAATATTATTTCCAACGCCAAAACCATGGTTAAATGATTCACATACAACCGTTACACCTTCTATCTTTCTTTCTAGCAATAGCTCTACAGTTTTATCACAAGAATTATTATCGACAATAACTACAGGGGTTGAGGTAGTGTCAACATACTTAACAATGCTATCTAGAAGCTGGCCTACATGCCTCTCATTATTAAAAGTTACTACAACTATTGCCATCTCGTATTTCATAAACAAGACTCCGGCCGCCAAGACCCATACAGGTCATCAACTAAATCACCACAAATCCGCTTAATGATACTTTCCTCTTCCGAACACTCGGCATCACACCACGACCACGCTAGCGCCTTTGAATCCCTATAAAAATTGTGTAACTTGTCATTATCATACTCTGCCTTTTCAGCACTGGTCTTCTGATGAACAAGCTCACTCATGGAATTTGTGTAATTGATATTCAACATGGCAGCCATTTCAGAAAATGCATCAATCGGCCTAACGCAAATATCTTCGTGCCTGAATAAATGAACCATGCTAGACGCCTTATTCGCGTCCAACGCTGACGAATATAGCATCAAATATAAATAAGAAAACTTTTCAATTTCACTAAGCTTATTTAACTCTACTCTAGTTAACGAAGAATATTTTTTTGTGACTTCCTCATTACCAAACTCTTCAAAATTAAAAACCCAGTTCATACGACGAATACTTCGCCAAATCGCGACAGGATGCCTTAATGTTACGACCGACGGAATACCGAAGTCATCAGCAAGTTGCGCACAGTTAAGAATTAAAAATGGATCTTTAATAATAAGAGTATTAATTTCTTTATTTTTAAATATCTGCCATTTTGCTTTGTATTTATCTATATTAGTTCTACCACCAACAAGTCGGCGAGCAATACTTTTTGAAAATGAATCGCCTGGCGCTACGCTCTTAACTTTAAAGTTTAACGATAATACCTGACAAATCTGATTTCGAAGATAACTATCTAAGACACTTGGATATACTGCTTCAACTCCGCGAATACCAAATTCTTTATTAAATGGCTCATGAAGTGACACGACTTCTGGTGCTTCAGAAAGAATCTTCCCAACAAACGTTGTGCCCGACCTGTGCATCCCAGTCACTAGCAGAGCATTCATACACCTAACCTTCACCACGGCAGTTTCCGCTTTAATATAGATTCCAATTCCAATCGGTCTTCGGCAAATAAATCATATAATTCATCTCGAACAACTGGACACATTTTCTCTTTCCCACCGGTATTAAACCCCTTAATAAAACTTCTGATAGGCGCTCCAACACTTGAAGGAATGATTCTGCGCAGGAACGAAGTAAACAAATTTGGAGCCAAAATATATTTAGCGACAAAATACGACCTCGGCTTCCCAGACACATTGTGCGCGTCTTCGCTTAAAAAGTGAAAACTGCTGTCGACACCTAAAAAACCACACACTTCGGTCAAAACCTTTTTCCGATCATTAACTAGATCATCAAAAAGATACACGCGCACTGACTCTGCCCCAAAAATATCCAGATAATTTTCTACACAAGGGGCGTATAAAGTCGACTTCTTATAAAGCCAAAAATCAGAATAGCCAGCTTTGTCACGCTCATCTTCTGCTAGTAATGCTTCTTTAAAACCAAGAGCTTCGCGGCCAACTCCTCGCAGATGACTATACTGAGAGAATGCTTTTTCCGCGTGATTCCGAAGGAGGATTATTATCTTGGCACTAGGGTTGAACTCCTTGATTCGCAACGCACTTCCTGAATGAAACAAGTAAGATGGCGATATATCGCCACATTGTAATCCGTCAGAACCTTTATAGTGCTCCAAATATTCCTCTACCGTTTCAATACAGCTTCGGAGCACATATTTATCCCCCGGCCCGGACTCTCGTTGCTTCAACTCGGGAAAGGAAAAATAATGAAGTTCTTTCTTCGAGGGCAAAAATATTTGAGGATGCTGCTTTAAATAAAAATAAAGTGAAGTCGTTCCTGATTTAGGAGCTCCAACGACAAAAAAATCCGTCACCCTGCCCATGATAACTTTTCCATTTTAGATTTTTCACTAGAAAATACAGTCAAACTGAACAAAAGTCCCGAAATAAAACCTCTATATTCTATAATCGCTGCGAATGGGAAAGCCACCAACAAATACAAAAATATAGCCAAATATAACTTCCTTTTGTCAGGGTCACCCGAGGTTTTAATCAAATAAATCTGCGCAGGAAAATACAACAGATATATAAGCAATCCGAAAACTCCAAACTTATAAATTGTACCGAAAACCCCAATATCTGCGAGGAAAAAATATTCGCCATAAATTTTAGTAAATCCTCCTTGCCACAATGGCGAGAGAGCGCCACCCCCTAAATAATTACCCTCACTTACAAAATCAAACACGTTTCTTATACTCATGGAACGCGCGCTATAGACCAAATAATCATCCGAGAAAGTTTGCTCCATTAAGAGCTTATAACGCTCAATATATTCAGGAAAAATCGTGCCCATGACCAATGCTGCAATCGCCACTAAAACAATGACAATAGCAACCTGCACCAAGCCCCTCTGACTCAACTTGCCAATAATGACAAACGCGGCCAAAGAAACACCTAAAATCACCTGCCGCGTCTGAACAATCAAAATAAGGGCAAAATAACAAATCAGAATCACAAATGAAGAATTTACTTTATTGACATTCTTTGAGATATTATAGAAACAATACAAAATGGCTATAGCCATATAATGATGTCCTATTCCATATCTCTCTTGACGTATCTGTGACTGTCCTACTTCGATTTCCTGCAGTGAAGGTATAATGCCAATAGCAACCAAAACTAATGCAATCACACATACAATTGTAGCCACTATTATAAAATTAAACGCACCCTCCTCCGAAAGAACACCTAAACGTAATACCGAAATTACTGGGAAATATATCAGGAAAGAAAGAATTCGCCTTTCCTCTATCAAACCATATATAAAGGGCTGGCCAAAATGAAGTGCTGACAACAGCGCAGAATATATCCAGCTAAGCAAAACTATCGCGATTACAAATAAATCCCACCTAGAAGCCTTACCTTTTTTCAGTAACGTATAAAAATGGCCAATAGTATAAACAACCAAACAAACATAGAATATTTCTTGAAGCCCCTTTATGCCCAGCGGATTCCCGGTTGTCGCGCTGAATATTTGGGAATTTATAAACAATGCTACGGCAACAATAAATACACTTCTATGACGAAATAATTGCACCATGTTCACGTCACTACCTTTTTATAGCTCGCCAAAACGAACCAGTAAAATTCTTTAAATACTCAGACAAACTTACTTTTTTACAGTACTTCAACAACCGAAACATTGAATATCTTGGCGTATTCCTACCTAAAATTTTTAAAGCTAAAATACGAGCATGCAAACCGCGACGCCTTATCAATTGCCCAGGTTGCATTTTGTCAATCAGCCTAATATCAATATCACTCGCCCTCACAACCTCTCTTTCAATTACTGAAGTCAGCAACTCCATACCCTTGCTAGTTCTAGCTATTATCAAACTTTCCCCATCCTTCTCGGAAAACTGAGGGTAACCCAGCTCATCGCACTCCCAAGCGTCTGCCGCAACTATGTCAGCGGCCTCACCAACACCGTCTCCACAAAGTTTACACCTATATTGAAGATGTTTACTCAATACTTGCCCCCAAGATTCATTGTAACTTAACTTCTTTTCTATGTTCTCTTTTGAAGTAGCGATTGCACTTCCAGGCCAACCGTCACCCCTATGCTGAAATTTCGCAAGCTCTTCAATTGGAACCCCGATTTTTTCTACAAGCCTTGTGTTCCCAATATCACTAGGCACTCCAGCGCAAAAGAATGAAAGTAAGTACGGGATCTTATCTAACAATCTTGCATCTTCATTTATAAGCATTCTAAATGCTGCAACATCACATGGCTTACCAACAACCGCGAACCGCCCCTGAGCATTATGAATTGTATCCAAAACGGTTAAAGGTGATGAGGGTGAGTATTTTGAACCTACAGCCTCCAAAACCTCATCCGGTGTCCGCGCGATCTTAGTTAACGTGGCGATTGGGTTGGCTTCATCATAAATAGTAACTACAACACCATTCACCAATCCATTTACTAAAAGATAAGTGGCTATTTCAGTGATAACTCCACCTGATGAGCCTCTTTTCCTAACTCGTGAATCAGTAGAATGTCCCGCCATTACACTTAAATGTTTACCCCACAAGCGGTCCTCGAGCTGCCCACTTTCCAACTCAACATCCATGTATCCGGAACTTACTCCAGGGCAAGCATGAAATATTCCCTTCTGCTCTATCACTGAAATTTTCTCTACGCCTGACGGCCTCAAAAACCCCCCGGAACGTTCCATTACTACATGAGCTGACTTTGCAGTCGCACATAACCCACAACCCGTGCACAGGCCGCTTTTGACGACTTCACTTACTTTATTCATACTCAGGCCCCGCAGCCTCTTAAAACTTCCTGCACATCACGTTTATAAGTATTTATAACTTTTCTGCCATTAGCATTTGATATCGACACCTCTCCTGAAACTTTTTCCAGGTCACAAAATGCATCGATAAGCGCCCGAAGTGCCTCGTCATTATTTACCGATTTCATATCCACTACTCGATCGTATCCTAGCGAGCCATACAGGCCTTTAAATTTCCTACTATATGCGAGAGGTATAACAGGGACACCACTAGAAAAAGCAGCGATTGATGCGTGCATTCTTGCAGCGACAAAAAAGTCCATTTCGGAAATCAGACCTTTAATCTCTCTAGGATCAGAATATTTGCCACACAAAATCGTACTTGGGTATAAATTATGTAACTCACAAGCAGCGGCATAATCATCCTCGGCCACCATACTTCCCGAGCCGAAAACATGAGACACCAAGTACACTTCGACACTTTTATGCGACACTAAGTAGCTTATAAAATCAGTCATTAGCACTCGGTAATCGACACTTAACTCAAACTGATTTTCTCCGCTATATCCACCGGACATGAGCAACCCAGATACATTCACCCCAACTCTAATACTACCTGTACTAGCTAAATTATTTTTAACTGTATAAGGCATAGTTAAAGCAACATCTGTAGATAGCTGCACATTCTTACATGACATTGATATTCTTGCGTAATCAAAGGAAGGCTTATCCCGGGCATAAACTAAACGACAACGACTAATCGACAAGGCTGCAAGCCACTTAAAGAAACGGTTTTTAAACGGCCCTATAGTTTGAGGGCTCATAATTAGCTTGATTGTACTATTACGTATCAAAAACTTTGAGAAAATCATCTTCGAAAACCGTTTTACTCCATATATATCTGAGAAGCTATCCCCAGATCCAATATCGAACAAAACATCACAGCAATTCAACTCACGAACCACGCGCAACACTTTAGAGCTAAACAAAACCGGCATCGACAACTCAACATACTTTACATTTGAAATATCATCTAGTTCCAACTTACCTCCACTCTGTAATTTAGGCCCAAAGACAATAAACTCTGGCGTTACCCCAAGCGACTCCGCTGCTTCTGAAATAATAGACATATTGGAAATACTTAATGCTACAACTCCCAAATTTCCATTCCCAAAAGAATGCCACATTAAACCAATTTTCATGATTCACCCACACCCAGGAAATACTCTTTCGGTGAATACATTAATTCACGCTTGTTCAATATCATTTCGGCAATTTCCTCTCTGTCCAATAACCACCAATTAGTACGCTCTATTTGCTCGATAACATCTTCTGGAAATCTATACTTCACGATCTTTGCTGGGTTCCCCGCTACAACCGCATATTTCGGTACGTTCTTCGTTACCACCGCTCCGGCCGCAATTACAGCACCTCGTCCAACGACAGTAACAGACGGCAACAATATTGAGTTATGCCCAAGCCATACATCATCCTCAATCTCACAATGCGTACGCTTTATGCACTCTTTACCGACAAGCCCAAGCTTAGCGTTATATAAGTACGGATGAAGAGACAAATACTCTATCCCGTGATTGCCATTAAACCTTCTTGCAGTTGGAGCTACAGAACAATAACGTCCCACGACTGTTTTAGCTGGGAATCTTGTAGAATCAAAACACCCATAACTATACAAACCGACGTCTACACCATAAGCAGAACGATATAAATCACGAAGCAGTACACTAGACATTTCATCTTTTATTATTTTTTTAAAAGCCTTATATACCGCCTTAAGTACTTTATTATTAAAGCTCACAATATTCTCCGTAGATTTATACCCATTACCAAAAATACAAACAACATGGAATTGGCAATCAGCGCACCATAAAGCACACCCGATAACCCATAAAATCCGCCACCTAAAGACATAAATATCATTAACAAAAGCACTGAAATCACATTGGCTCTTGCCCGATACCTTTGCCTACCTGCAGCTGTAAGTCTGATAGCAGCCCATGAACACAAAAATCGAATTGCCCCGTTAAACCCGATTAATGGTAGATACCCATATATCGCGGCATACTGATCACCAAAAGTAATAGAAACAATAATCTCACCAAATACGGAAAAAGCAACTGTACAGCCAGCTGCACCTAAGAATGTAAAAAGCAAGAACAGTAAATTATCTCTCTTTAACTTAACATTCCCCCTATTAGAAATTCGAGGCAGGAAAACATTATTTAATACCTGCGCCATTGGAAGTATTCCCTGCAGTATTCTTTGACCACTTTGATACAAGCCAACAGCCGCCGCTCCTACAACAGCGTTAACGATAATTGTATCCACAATCCCAAAGGATCTCGTAACGGCAACATCAATGGCGTAACTCCAATGATGAGAAACAATTCTCCTCAAACCACGAAAATAAAGAACAGGCATCAGAAAAATGTTAGCTTTAGATATATTTTTCGAAATTATTGTTGCAATAAAAAAATAAGCGAATTTACCGATCATTAATGCGGAGACACCAGCAACAACAGTATTACTAACATATATGCACAAAAATACTATTGATAAAAATAAAATAATATTCGATACAATCAACACAAGTGCATCTATCGAGTACTCACCCTGCGCCTTTAATGTCGCTGAAGAGTAGTCACCAAAAGAACTAAATATACTTGCAACAACCAATCCCAAAAAATAAGCATCAAAACCAAGCATAAGGCCCAAGAAAGACAATAATAAAATGATGCATGCTGCTACTGACTTGTATTGAACCGCCCGAACGCTAAAAGCCCACTTTGCTTTACTTGAAAGCCCATAGTAATCTTTAAGCACGCGCTGCGTAAAACCAAAATCAACAATTAGAACTAGAAGTGACGCGCAAGAATAGTAGTAAACAAACTCTCCAAAGTCTGCAGGCATCAAGCTCCGAGCCAGAATTATAAAAAAAGCTACATTGCCTAACATCAAGCTAAAAATCGCTAATGCATTAAAGCCCAACTTTAAAAATATTGATCCATTGTTTAGCCCAACAGAATGCCGCTTGCTCTCCACCAGCCGCCCCATAAAATTTATGCCCTTACCCAACCCAGAGAAACGTACGAAAGTAAAATTTTAGGAGTCCTCAGCTGCTATAGAACCAAAGATTAATAAGTAGTTTTACCAACAAAACCAGTAAACAAAGTACTCCAAATGATTTTTATATCTAGAAAAACAGACCAATTCCTAATATAGAACAAATCAAACTCAATTCTTTTTTGCATTTTTTGGAGGGTATCAGTCTCACCACGCCAGCCATTTACTTGAGCCCAACCGGTGATACCAGGTTTAACTAAATGACGCTGCATATAGCCACTGATTTGATCGCGATATAGCTCATTATGAGCAACCGCGTGGGGGCGAGGGCCTACGATACTCATTTTGCCCTGCAATACGTTGATGAACTGAGGGAGTTCATCAAGCGAGGTTCTTCTAATAAAGGCACCGACTTTGGTTATACGCGCATCACCTTTTGTGGCTTGCACCACTACATCGCCGTTGTCGCAGGTGGTCATGGAGCGGAACTTCCACACCATAATTTCTTCACCGTTAATTCCATAGCGGCGCTGCTTGAAGATTACAGGGCCCTTAGACGTAAATTTTACTGCAGCAGCGATAAACAACATCGGAATTGCAATGAGGCATAGAATGATTGAGCTAAGCACTACATCTTCTAATCGCTTGACGACGGCGTCGAATGAGTCAAATGGGGTGTCGTAAACGCTTACAACTGGTAAGCCGCCGATCTCTCGGCTTCGGGCATTGAGCATTTTAAAGGTGAATACGTCGGGAACTATGTGAACGCAACATGAGCTGTTCGCTAAGAATTCAACCAGCTCTTTAATAGTTTCTTCTTCTCGCATTGGTAAGGCAATATAGATGTCGTCGAACTCACCTGCCCTGGCTTGCTCTTTTAAGAATTCTATGTCGCCAAGTACTTGGAGCTTTTCACCTTCTAATGGCCTTCCACCGATTTTGACGCGGTTGTCATAAAAGCCCGCTATGTGCATCCCCATCCACGGGCTTTGCAAAATACTTCTTGCCAAGGTAAGGCCGGGTTCTTTGGCGCCCACAATAGCGACTTTGCGGGTATTGACGCCGGTGCGGCGCATTTCTCTGAGAACAATACGTGCAGATACGCGGTAAAAACTGATAGCGACAGGCACAGCGACAGACCACGCAACCATAATGCCGCCACCGTATGATTCGTTTAACTCAAACAGGAATACAACGGTTAACAAGGCGCCGAGTACAATTAACCACGTCAAGAAGACGGTTTTGACTTCTTGGAATATAGATTGGCCACGCCAAGAAAAGTACAGGCCATTTTTATGAGCAAGGATGTGGTAACTGAGAGAACCAAAGAACGCCGCGACTTGGTAGCATACTTCCCAACTGTAGCCCGCTATATTAACCAGTACTGTTAATAAGCCCCATATAAGCAATACGTCGGCAAGTTGATGCATACCGATTAGCATCGAGCGATGCTGCTTTATAAAACCACCGGACTGTATGGTATTGCTTACGTTTAATCGTTCTGTGTTCACAGCAACTCCCTCGCTTAGGAATTCTATTCTTCATTCATGGAAAGCGGGCAATCCGTTGACAGCCTTCATTAGGGTGTTTCTTTCAACTTACAGATATCTAGTGGAACCGCTAGCAATTCCCGCTCAGCCTGAAAGCTTATATCAGGGGCATTAAAGTTTAGTTGCAATTTGGAGTTTTGCACTAAATTTGTTCTACCGCTCCGATTGAGCGCGCAATTTTGCGCTAATTAAGGGCAGAATCCAAGGGTAAATCCATGTAATTACTGCGCTTTTACGTTCATGCAACAATTTCGGCCCGCATTTTGTTGCGATTAGATGATAAGCACGAATTGTTACGGCTAGTAGCACTGGCATCGAACTGCCCATTGCGCATTAACCACTACAGCCACAAAGCAATTAGTGGGCCAAGAGTGCACTTCCGTCCTTGGAGAATGCCGATAAGGCGCAATGGTACTGTTGTTTTCTGGCTTGGGAATACCCCTATTTAAGGGGGTAGAGCGGTTCTTTAGTCCGCCGTTTTGATGTTTGGTTCTCTGTTTTGTTTGCTCGGTGGTTAAGGGTATTCGCAGGGGGCCGCCGGACGTCGGGGAGCTGACGTCGGAAGCAGAGCCATTCGCGGGGGTTTAGACGGATGTCTGATGTCTGGGGCCTGACGCGAAAGGCATTCGCTGCCACTCACACTGGATCCCCGATCGGGGTCGGGGATGACGAGTAATAAAACTCGGGGATGGCAGTGGGTGGGGTCGGGGATGACGACTTAGTTATTCCGGGGATGGCGGCTTTCTGGGATGGGGATGATGACTAAGGTGGAGGTGTCGCTTTTTGCTCTTCCTTTATATGACTACATTTTTGTGAATTTTCTTGTTGGTGCTATTTTTTTTTACACAAAGGGTGGTATTTTGCGCAACTTGCTTAGCACTTTGGCTCGGTTTGTGCTTTGTTGCACAAAAACAGCGCTGGTGTGAAGGAGGCTTGGTCGCTATGATTGCGTCTTCGTGTAAGTGGGCCTTCATTAACGTTTTTTGGCTCGTAAGGGATTAGCGGATATACCAAAAGGAAATGTCAGGAGTTTGTCGCTATAATGGCGCCTTGGTGACTGCCGTCTGATCAAGTGCACTGCACTATCCATTTAAATTCATACCTTAGTTATGCGCGTGCAAACTTAGGGTACAAACATCGCAGCAACGGACTTTTCTGCATGAATATTTTGAAAGCAAGCACTTTGGCTATTCTTATTGCCGGCATCTCAGCGTGTACCATTGTACCCGGCAGTAATATGAGTTCTTTGAATTCGCGCTGGTTTGATGACACCCCTGAGGATTACACCCCCGCCACCATCAACACCAAGTTCATACCTATTAATGCCACGGTATTGAACCATTTAAACATCGATACTCCAGTTATTGCAGCGCCTAATTTAGAGCTGCAGCAAGCAATTGCCAATTATCAGTACCGCATTGGCGTCGGCGATATTCTCACCATCGTAGTTTGGGAGCATCCGGAACTTACAATTCCTGCAGGTTCTTTTAGAACTGCCGCAGAAGGCGGTAATGAGGTTAAATCTGATGGCACTGTGTTTTATCCCTACGCCGGCAATATCGCGGTAGCAGGTTTAACCACCGGTGAGGTCAAAGCGCTCTTAGTAGACCGCTTAAGCTCTGTAATCAAAAAGCCACAAATCGATGTGCGAGTAGCATCTTTTAATAGCCAGCGAGTCTATGTGAGCGGCTCTGTACAGCAGCCCGGTATAGTACCTATTTCTTCGGTTCCATTAACTCTTATCAACGCCATTGACCGCTTAGGCGGTCTCACTGATACCGCTAGCTGGGGCAGTATCACTCTTAGCCGTAACGGAGTAACAACTGATATTTCTTTGCGGTCTTTATATGAAGATGGTCGCTGGAGCGAAAACCTATTATTGCAAGACGGCGACGTAATTCATGTGCCACGCAACGACGCCGAGAAGATTTTTGTACTGGGCGAAGTTAATCGGCCGCAAAGTTTGTTGATGTCTCGCAATGGTACGAGCCTAGCGGAAGCCTTGGCAGAAGCGAATGGCATCGACGAAAACCGCGCCGACGGCCGTGGTGTTTATGTGCTGCGCAACACCGGAATAACTAATGATGCGGACGGCCTTCCTGTGTACCACGCCACCATTTACAATCTAAATGCAGCATCTGCTGTTGGCTTTATGCTAGCCGATAAGTTCCCACTTGAAGCGCGGGATATTGTTTATGTATCGCCTGCGCCAATTACTCGTTGGAACCGCTTCTTAAGCCAGCTGCTTCCATCTATTCTCGCAACCGATAGAATTGGCGACGTTGAAAATAATTAATAGCAACAGGAACACCCAGCTCTACTAATTATGCGAATTGGTGAGCGCCGACATTCATTACAAAGCGGCGCGCACGACTAAAACACCACCTATTCTTACCTGAATTCGGTACCGGATTTTATGACAAGCCAAACCCCAATAGCGCCGCAAGCAAGTAACAACAATCCCTCCAGCAATAGCGGACGTCAGCACCAAGACGACGAAATTGATTTACTCGCCCTGTTTGGTACCTTGTGGGAATCTAAAATTCTTATTGCTGCCATCACTGCTGTATTTATGGTTTTGGGTGTGGCTTATGCGCTAATAGCGACGCCGGTTTACCGCGCGAATGCCATTGTTCAAGTAGAAGAAAAGTCACCTAGCCTGCCAGGTATGAGTGATGTGACGGAAATGTTTGGCGGTGAATCTGCCGCCGTTACAGAAATTGAACTGCTTAAAAGCCGCAAGGTAATTGGTACTGCGGTAGATGATCTGCATTTAGATATTATTATAGAGCCGCATTATTTTCCGGTGATTGGTCATGCTATTGCCAGGCGTTTTAGTGGTGAAGAAGGTTCGTTAAACAACCCGCTACTGGGAACAAGCAGCAACGCCTGGGGTGGCGAAGTTATAGCCGCGAGCCGCTTTACGGTTCCAGCCTCTTTATTTAACAAGACTCACACCTTGATCGCCGGCGAAAACGGCAGCTATACGCTAATGTCACCAGACGATGAGGAAATTCTGACTGGCAAGGTTGGCGAAACCATTACTGAGCAAGGCTATGAGCTATACGTTAGCGCATTAAACGCCCGCCCAGGTACGCAATTTTCGTTAACCAAGCTCCGTCGCCTCAGCGCTATCATAGATTTACAAGAAGTACTTGGCGCATCTGAAAAGGGCAAAGACTCCGGCATTATTGCCTTGTCTTTAGAAGACACGGACCCTAGCCATGCAGAAGATATTCTTAATGTGATTGCCAAGACGTATCTTCGTCAGAATGTAGAGCGTCAGTCAGCCGAGGCAGCAAAAAGCTTGGACTTTTTAAAAGAGCAATTGCCAACGATCAAAAAAGATTTAGAAGAAGCCGAGCGTAAATTTAATGAATATCAGGTTAAAGCGGGTTCGGTAAACATTAGCGCCGAGGCAGAAGCGCTACTTGAGCAGGTTGTGGAAATTGAATCTGGCATTGCCGAGCTTCAATTGAAGAAGGCGGAACTTGATCGCTTATATACCCGTGACCACCCCGCCTACCAAGCCTGGCGCGAGCAGATGGCCGAGCAAAGGGCTCGTAAAGCCGAGTTTAGTGAGCGCGTAAAAGGCTTGCCGGAAACTCAACAGGAGCTGCTTGGTTTAAAGCGTGATCTTGAAGTGGGTACAGAGATTTATACTCAAATGCTTAACAATATCCAAGAACTGGATATAGTACGTGCCGGCACCGTGGGTAATGTTCGTATTGTTGATGATGCCGCTGTTGATGTAGAAGAGCCGGTTAAACCGAAAAAGGCATTGATTGCTGTTATTGCGACCTTGCTAGGTGGATTTTTGGGTGTAGCGATTGTTCTTGTTAAAGCAGCGCTAAATCGCGGTGTTGAAAACCCAGACGATATTGAGGCGATTGGTCTTCCGGTATATGCGTCTATTCCATTATCGAATGAGCAAAGCAAATTAGATCGTGCTGTACTTGGCAAAAAGAGCCTTAGTCGTCGCCCCAAAAATCAGCACCCCACGGCGCTTCTTGCCCACAGAAATCCGACTGACATTACCATAGAGGCACTGCGCAGCCTGAGAACAAGCTTGCACTTTGCCATGCTGGAAGCCAGTAATAATATCATGATGATTTCTGGTCCTAGCCCTAACGTCGGTAAGTCGTTTGTATCTGGTAACCTCGCGGCGGTTATTGCTCAGGCAGGACAACGCGTACTGCTAATCGACATGGATTTGCGTAAAGGCTATATGCACAAAATGTTTGATATGGGGCCTGAAGACGGTGTGTCTGAGGTGCTTAGCAAACGGATTTCCATAAAAGAAGCCATTAAGCCGACCAAAATAGCCGAGCTGTCGATTATGCCGCGCGGCTCCATTCCGCCAAACCCGTCTGAGCTGCTAATGAGCAAGGGTTTAACAGAATTGCTGGAAGCGGTTAGCGGTGATTACGACATGATCCTTGTGGATACCCCGCCCATTATGGCGGTAACCGATGCGGCGATTGTAGGCCGGCAGTGCGGTACAACCATGATTGTTGCGCGCTTTGGTTTAAACCCGATTAAAGAGCTGGAAGTGACCAAGCAACGATTTGAGCAGAATGGTATTACCGTTAAAGGCGTTGTATTGAATGCGGTAGAGCGTCGTGCTTCTGGCTATGGCTATGGCTACGGATATGGCTATGGTTATTACCACTACGAGTATAAGTCTGATAAAGCGTAGGTATGTTTTCGTCGGAGCGGTGAGTCTGACGTCGGGAGCTAAAGGCATTCGCTTAAGTGACGTCGGAAGTCAGGTGTCTGGCGTCCGACGCTAAGGGCATTCGCTGCCGCTCACACTGGATCCCCGATCGGAGTCGGGGATGACGTAGTTTTTAAAGGTTGTGGATGCCATAGAGTGGCGGCGTCATCCTCAATGTGCACTCAACCGTCATCCTCAACGTACCACCGTCGCCATCATCAACGTACCACCGTGGTCATCCTCAACTCGATTGAGGATCCATAGCCTCGGGCTTTGTCGCACTCAACAATATACCGTGGTGAAGTCGGGCGTCTGACGCTAAAGGCATTCGCTTCGCTCACACTGGATCCCCGATCGGGGTCGGGGATGACGTGGTGCGGAGGGTTGGGGATGACCTGGTTTTTACAGGTCGTGGATGGCATAGAGTGACTGCGTCATCCTCAATGGGCATTCAGCCGTCTTCCTTAACGTAACCGACCGTCATCAGCGTACCACCGTCGTCACCCTCAACGCACCACCGTCGTCATCCTCAACTTGATTGAGGATCCATGGTTCTTTCGCTTTACTCTACGTCGTTCTTCAATCTATTCAATGGGCGATTAGTATCACCTTGTTACCCCCGCCTATTTTCGCTACCATTTCCGACCCACAAACCCAGCGGTGATTTATGAAACGTATTGTTTATCCTGGCACGTTTGACCCGATCACTCGCGGCCATATCGATTTGGTGGAGCGCGCCTCTAAGTTATTCGATACTGTGGTCATTGCGGTGGCGAACAGCGAAAAGAAGCAGCCGATGTTTGCGCTTAAAGAGCGTATGGATTTATGTGCAGAGGCCTTGGCGCATGTGCCTAATATTGAGGTGTGCAGCTTTTCTGGCTTAACGGTTGAATTAGCGAAGGCGCAAAACTGTAAGATTATATTGCGCGGCGTTCGCACGGTGGCCGACTATGAGTATGAATTGCAGTTGGCGAATATGAACCGTTCACTGGCCCCTGGGATTGAAACGGTTTTTCTCACGCCCGGTGAGTCGCTCTCTTATGTTTCTTCCTCTCTGTTGCGGGAGATTGCAAGTATGGGCGGCGATGTGTCGCGCTTTGTACCAGACAATGTGAGCAAAGCACTCAATACTCGATTCTCTCCCCGTAAATGAGCTTTTTATGTCACTGATCATCACCGACGAGTGCATTAATTGTGATGTCTGTGAGCCCGAGTGCCCGAATGAGGCGATTTATCAGGGTGACAGTATTTACGAGATCGACCCCGACCGCTGCACCGAGTGCGTTGGCCATTTTGATGCACCGCAATGCCAGCAAGTGTGCCCTGTTGATTGTATTCCCCTCGATCTTAATCGTATGGAAACCGAAGAGCAGTTGATGGCAAAGTACGAGAAGTTAATTGCCGTAGGCTAAACGTTTCTTCCAAATCACGTCACCAAGGATGGTCACGTATGATTTCCCCCGCAGTGTATATTCTTGCCAATGCGCGAAATGGCGCACTTTATATCGGCTCAACCAGTAATTTACCGCAGCGTTTATGGCAGCATAAGAGCGGCTTAGTCGACGGTTTTAGTAAAAAATATCGCGTGCATTTGCTGGTGTATTACGAGCAATACGAAGATATGTACACGGCAATATGCAGAGAGCGACAGTTAAAGCGCTGGAACAGAGCGTGGAAGATTCAGCTGATTGAGGCTAGTAACCCGACATGGGAAGACCTTTATTTGCGTATTTTGTGATTAAGACCCGCGTTAATGGCTACGAGCTGGAGATAATGGCATTCGCTTAAGAGACGTCGGAAGTCAGGCGTCTGGCGTCCGACGCTAAAGGCATTCGCTGCCGCTCACACTGGATCCCCGATCGGGGTCGGGGATGACGTAGTTTTTAAAGGTTGTGGATGCCATAGAGTGGCGGCGTCATCATCAATGTGCATTCAGCCGTCATCCTCAACGCACCACCGTCGTCATCCTCAACTTGATTGAGGATCCATAGACCTCGGGTTTTGTCGCACTCAACAATATACCGTGGTGAAGTCGGGCGTCTGACGCTAAATGCATTCGCTTGCGCTCACACTGGATCCCCGATCGGGGTCGGGGATGACGTAGTTTTTAAAGGTTGTGATAGAGTGGTGGCGTCTTCCTCAATGGGCATTCAGCCGTCTTCCTTAACGTAACCGACCGTCATCAGCGTACCACCGTCGTCACCCTCAACGCACCACCGTCGTCATCCTCAACTTGATTGAGGATCCATAGGCCTCGGGTTTTGTAGCACTCAACAATATACCGTGGTGAAGTCGGGCGTCCGACGCTAAAGGCATTCGCTTTGCTCACACTGGATCCCCGATCGGGGTCGGGGATGACGTGGTGCGGAGGGTTGGGGATGACCTGGTTTTTACAGGTCGTGGATGGCATAGAGTGGCGGCGTCATCCTCAATGTGCATTCAGCCGTCTTCCTCAACGTAACCGACCGTCATACTCAACGTACCACCGTCGTCATACTCAACGTACCACCGTGGTCATCCTCAACTCGATTGAGGATCCAGCAATCCTGCACTTAAACCACCGGCGCTTTGCGCTTTCCTTTTTTGCGTGGCAAGCTGGTTTATCTTGCGCTTGAAGTGATTTTCCCTATGCCTGCTTTACTAAAAAGAAATCCTCGTCGGCTGTTAGCCGTAGCATCAATTTATGTCGCCGCACTGTTAAGTCCCGCCGTGTTTGCCAGTGATCCGGTTATTGTGCCGGAGGCTGCCAGTGGTTTTAGCGATTCAAAGGTGGTTCACGCCAAGTCTGCGATGGCAGTAACCGCAAACCCTTACGCGACCGCCGCCGCGGATAAAATTTTGCGGGCTGGCGGTTCAGCTATTGATGCGGGTATTGCTGCGCAGCTGGTGCTCGGGCTTGTTGAGCCGCAATCATCTGGCATTGGTGGTGGCGCGTTTATGCTTTATTGGGACGCCAAACAAAAGCAACTTAGCAGCTGGGACGGCCGTGAAACCGCGCCGCAGGCAGCCGACGAGAGCTATTTTTTGAAGGCTGACAATACAGCGATGGGCTTCTTTGAGGCCGTTATCGGAGGGCATTCCGTTGGGGTTCCGGGCGTTATCGCCATGCTTGAAGACTCTCACAAAAAATTTGGCACGCTGCCTTGGGCCGATTTATTTGCACCCGCTATTGCGCTTGCAGATAAGGGTTTTTATATCTCGCCGCGCCTTCATACCCTATTGGTCAAAATGCCGAAGGTGGCAGTGAATCCAGAGATAAAACGCTACTTCTTTGATCGCAGCGGCAAACCAAAAGCCATCGGTACACGCCTGAAAAACCCAGCGTATGCCGCTACTTTAAAGACGATCGCACGTCATGGAAGTGCTGCTTTTTATAAAGGTGAAATCGCAAAGGATATTGTAAAAGCAGTAGCAACAGACCCAAACCGAGCAGGCCAACTTAGCGCTAAAGATTTGGCAAACTACCAAGCAAAGCAAAGACCCCCGGTTTGTGCGACCTTTCGCGTTTATATGGTTTGCGGTGCGCCACCACCCTCGTCCGGCGGTACAACCGTTATCGCCATTTTAAAGATGATTGAAGCGGCAGAAGCCAAGGGCGCGAACTCTAATAAGGCAGATTTCTACCACACATTTATTGAAGCCTCTCGTCTGGCATTTGCAGATCGTAATACCTATGTTGCCGATCCGGATTTTGTTGATGTGCCGACGCCAGGGCTTGTTAATTCTGCGTATTTAACTCAACGAGCCAAGCTTATTGATCCTAAAAAGCGCGCTGTTTCGGTGGAAGCAGGCAGCCCACCTGCAGCACCAAAACATGCCATGAGTAACTCGCCGGAGCTCCCCTCCACCAGCCATTTCAGTATTGTGGATGCTGCAGGGAATGTTCTGAGTATGACCACCAGTATCGAAACCGCGTTTGGCTCCCGCATTTTTGTCGGCGGCTTTTTGCTGAATAACCAACTGACGGATTTCTCATTTACCCCGAAGAACAGCGACGGCAGCAAGATTGCGAATCGCATACAGGCGGGTAAACGACCACGCTCGTCGATGTCGCCCATTATTGTGTTTAAAAATGATCAGCCCGTATTGGCCATTGGCTCGCCCGGCGGCGCAAGAATTATCGATTACGTAGCCGGCAGCCTATATCACATTCTTGCTGAAGACGACGATATCGCAACGGCGATAAGCGCTGGGCATGTCATTGCCATGAGCGACACCACCGAGTTAGAAGCCGGCCGATTCACCGATGAGATAAAAAGTCAGCTGAAGGAACGCGGTCACCAGTTTACCGAAGGTGCGCAAACCAGCGGATTACACGGGATTTTGATTAAGGCTTCTGGTTTGGAGGGTGCTGCCGATCCACGTCGAGAGGGGCAGGCGCTGGGGTTTTGATGCGATTTTTCGACTGATGGCGGGGTTTCGGAATGTCGGAAGTCGGGTGTCTGACGTCAGGCGCCACAGGCATTCGCTTCGCTCACACTGGATCCCCGATCGGGGTCGGGGATGACGGAGTTTTGAGGAACCGGGGGTGTAGTGGCTCGGTATGGTCATCCTCAAGACTCCTCCGCCGTCATTCTCACCCCCACCACCGTCATTCTCAACGTTCCCAGCCTGTCATCCTCAACTCGATTGAGGATCCATAAACCTCGGGCCTTCCGTCACACCGCACTATGACTATGCCAGCGACATTTACGCTCTGCAGCGAAGAGTCTCTTGCTCAGACGAACACATTCGCTACCGCTCACACTGGATCCCCGATCGGGGTCGGGGATGACGGAGTTTTAGGGAACCGGGGGTGACGTGGTTCGCTATGGTCATCCTCAAGGCTCCTCCGCCGTCATTCTCAACACTCCTCAACCGTCATTCTCACCCCCCCACCACCATCATCCTCAACGTACCACCACCGTCATCCTCAACTCGATTGAGGATCCATAAACCTCGGGCCTTCCGTCACACCGCACTATGACTATGCCAACGACATTTACGCGCTGCAGCGAAGAGTCTCATGCTTAGGTGAACACATTCGCTACCGCTCACACTGGATCCCCGATCGGGGTCGGGGATGACGGAGTTTTAGGGCGTCGGGGATAGCGTGGCTCGGTGTGGAAACAACCACTTTTGACGCTTAGTTATTCACCGCTGGCACGCCTTACAAAATACGGTGGTACGCTGCGCCAGTTTTATCTCTTGCAGTATTTTCGCGCAATGACTACACGCTAGGCCACCGCGCCCATACACTTGTAATTCTTGTTTGAAATAGCCTGGTTTGCCATCTCCGCCAACAAAGTCTTTCAAGGTTGTGCCACCTTGTAATATGGCCTTGTCTAAGACCTGTTTTATTCCGACAACCAGTCGGGTGTAGCGCGCCAAGCTGATGCTACCCGCCTCTCGAATGGGTGATATGCCGGCCATAAATAGGGCTTCGTTGGCGTATATATTACCAACGCCGACCACAACGTGCGCGTCCATTAGGAAGCTTTTGATCGGCACTTTACGCTTTCTAGAGCGTTTAAAAAGATACTCCGCGTTAAATTCGTCTAGCAGTGGTTCAGGACCAAGCTTGGCAAATAGTTTATGGCTTGACACATCGTCGCCAGAGATCCAAATAACCGCACCAAATCGTCGGGGGTCGGTGTAGCGCAGGGTCTGCCCGTCACTTAGTTGCCAGTCTAGATGATCATGTTTAGCAACCGGCGTATTGTCGCCAACAAAAAACAGGCGCCCCGACATACCAAGATGAATCACCAAATACCCAGTAGCCAAGCGCACTAAGACGTATTTCGCACGGCGCTCTACGCTTACGATTTCCTGGTTTACAAGATAATCCGCTAAATTAGGATCGACCGGCCAGCGCAAGCGGTGGTCTCGAACGATGACGTTTTTAAAACGCCGCTTCACCAAATGCGGTGCGATACCACGTTTAACGGTTTCTACTTCGGGTAATTCAGGCACGACAATCTCAAACACAGTGGCGGGACAGCGATTGTATCGCAGCATAGCGTTTGTCGTCATTCGGCAGGGGTGTTGGTCTCGAGGTTTATGGATCCTCAATCGAGTTGAGGATGACGGATGGGTGCTTTGAGGGTGTCGGTGAGTTACGTCGTGGATGACGGGTTAGCGGGTTGAAGATGACACGACCAAACTACGTCACCCCGAAGCACCACACCAAGTCATCCCCGACGCCGCACCACGTCATACACGACCTTTAAAAACCACGTCATCCCCGACCCCGATCGGGGATCCTGTGTGAGCAAAGCGAATGCCTTTTGCGTCGTGCATCAGACGTCTGACTTCCGGCGTCAATTTCCGCACATTGTGGCGTGCGACAAAGCCCGAGGTCTATGGATCCTCAATCGAGTTGAGGATGACGGTTGGGTGCTTTGAGGGTGACGGTGAGTTACGTCGTGGATGACGGGTTAGCGGGTTGAGGATGACACGACCAAACTACGTCACCCCGAAGCACCACACCAAATCATCCCCGACGCCGCACCACGTCATCCACGACCTTTAAAAACCACGTCATCCCCGACGCCACACCACGTCATCCCCGACCTTTAAAAACCACGTCATCCCCGACGCCACACCACGTCATCCCCGACCCCGATCGGGGATCCAAGTGAGCGAAGCGAATGCCTGTTGCATCGTGCATCAGACGTCTGACTTCCGGCGTCAATTTCCGCACATTATGCCGTGCGACAAAGCCCGAGGTCTATGGATCCTCAATCGAGTTGAGGATGACGACGGTACGTTGAGGGTGACGACAACACCGTAACACGTCATCCCAGACGCTCCGCACTCCGTCATCCCCGACCCCGATCGGGGATCCAGTGTGAGCGAAGCGAATGCCTTTGGCGTCGGGCGTCAGACTCCTGACTTCTGACGTCTCTTAAGCGAATGCCTTTGTCCCCCGACGCCAGATGTCAAACACCCGACATACCTTATCCGCAGCCGGTGACAAACGCCGTCCCACTAGCGACAATAGCGACACGTCTTCATTTGAGTTTCTTATGTCTAATTCTGCTTCTCTCGCTTATCTCGGTGTCGATACCGGCGGCACGTTTACTGATTTTGTGTTGTTTCACGATCAGCAGATTCGCTGCTTTAAGTGTCCATCGACGCCAGCGAGTCCGGAGCTGGCGATTTTGAACGGCATCCGCGAGTTAGGTTTGCAGGATTTGATCGGGCAAGGCCGCCTCGTGGTCGTGCACGGTTCAACGGTAGCCACCAATGCGGCGCTGGAGGGCAAAGGCGCTAAGACGGTGTTTATTACCAACCGTGGTTTTGCCGATATGTTAAGCATTGGCCGCCAAACTCGTGAAGCGCTTTATGACCTCAAACCAAAAGCCAAGTCCACTCCGGTTCCCGCTGAGTATTGCCTGGAAACCGGCGGTCGCATTGGCGCCGATGGCAGTATTGTTGAGCCGCTCACCCAACACGATATCGACACATTAATCAGTGAGATAGCCGCGCTCAAACCCGAGGCGGTGGCAATAAATTTATTGTTCTCGTTTATCAATCCCGAGTTTGAAAAGGTGATTGCCGCGCATATCCCCGACGGCATTTTTGTGTCGCGCTCCTCAGAGGTACTGCCAGAGTACAAAGAGTACGAGCGCGGCATGGCAACGTGGCTTAATGCCTGGCTTGGCCCAAAAGTAGCCCGGTACTTGGGTAATTTGCAGGCCTCCTTAAAAACCACGCCGATATCCGTGATGCAGTCATCCGGGGGCACAACGGATGCCGCTAATGCCTCGCAACGCGCGGTGAATTTATTACTCTCCGGCCCTGCCGGCGGGCTTGCCGCGGCGAAGCATCTGGGCGACTCCTTGCAGCGCGCAAAATTAATAACCTTCGATATGGGCGGCACGTCCAGTGATGTCGCCTTAATCAACGGCGACATCAAGCTGACCAGTGAGGGTCGCATTGGCCCATACCCGGTGGCCGTGCCAATGGTAGATATGCACACCATTGGCGCCGGCGGCGGTTCCATTGCCTATCTGGACGAAGGCGGCATGTTGCGGGTGGGGCCAGAATCTGCGGGCGCCGACCCCGGCCCCGCGTGTTACAACAAGGGCGGAATAAAACCCACTGTAACCGACGCCAATGTCGTGTTAGGGCGATTGCCCGCCAATGCGCGACTCGGCGGCGCCATGCCGCTCAATAGCGAGGCAGCGAGTCTAGCCGTGAGCGAGCTCGCCAATGCGCTTGGCGTCAGTATTGAAGAGACTGCCGCCGGTATTATTGATATCGCCAATGAACATATGGTGCGAGCCTTGCGAGTTATTTCTGTGCAGCGCGGTCACGACCCGGAGGAATTTAGTCTCTGCTGTTTTGGCGGTGCAGGTGGACTTCATATTTGCGCATTGGCAGACGCCTTGGGCTGCCCTGAGATTGTCGTTCCGAACTACGCAGGTGTTTTTTCCGCACTGGGTATGCTGTTGGCGCCGCGCGAGCGGCAACTTTCCCGCACCATCAATACCGGACTCACGGATCTTGATAAGCGCGTTTTGCGGCAATCATTAGACGAGCTCGCAGATACCGGTCGCCAGCAATTAGAGGCTGAGGGCATTGATTCTGCGCAGATAGTCGCCCACCCCTCGGTCGACCTGTGCTATGTGGGCCAGTCTTATACTCTTAATTTGGCGTGGCAGGACGACATAGGTACTCTTGAGAATGCCTTTCATCGCGCTCATCGCGACCTCTATGGACACGAGCTCGACATCCCGATTCAGCTAATCAATATTCGGCAAGCTCTGCGTGCAGATACCCTCGCGATAGCGCTGCCGGATATCATCAATAACACGCCAGCCGAGGCGCTCGACACACAAACCGTGATGATGGCCTCCACCCAAAACCGCCTAGAGAAAAATAGCCACGTGCCGCGCTATGAACGCGCACAACTTGCTTGCGCGCAGATTATTCGCGGTCCAGCGCTCATCAGTGATGCCGTTGCCACCCTTTGGCTGGAACAGAAATGGCAAGCTAAGGTGGATCGCCAAGGTCATTTACTGCTAAGTCAACTCAACTAATTTTATCTTTATGCGGCTAAAATCTGCGACAAGACCGAACATGACAACAGGCAGTGAATGCCGGTACAGTGGACGCAGAGTTACATCGGGTCGCAGAGCATGACGGATACGTCTAGCAACAATCACATTCACAATCCCCTGTTCGATCGTGGCATCACCCACGACGGATTGAAGCTGGTTCGCGACCGGTTCTTAAAGCTCAATCACGAACGTATGCTTCGCACTCGCACCGCCCTGCTACCTCGCCAGCAAATATTCCTGGACCTGCTGCCGCTGCTCATCCACATAAACCATCCCATCTTACCTGGCTATAACAGTCAGAGTGCGCCCTGTGGAATCGACGGCTACCAACCCGACACGCTGACGCTGGACCGGGTGCGCAAAAACATTGCCCGCAGCATGGAATACCGGCCAGAAGATCAAGCCCCGCCGCTAATTCACAGCGTTTTTCTGATGGGTTCCTGCGGTACGGTTGCGCAAGCAGAAAATTCTGATTTAGACGTTTGGCTTTGTCACCACGCGACTATCGATGAAATCGGTTTAGAAAAGCTCTATCACAAGGCCAGCGCCATTACCGAGTGGGCGAAAACGCTGGGCTTGGAAATCCATTTTTTCCTGATGAACAACGATCAGTTTCGGCGGGGCCAACGCGATCAGCTCAGCGCCGAATCCGCCGGTACCAGCCAGCATTTTTTACTGCTGGATGAGTTTTACCGCAGCGCACTACTCGTTGCGGGGCGATACCCGATTTGGTGGCTGGTGCCGCCAGAGGAAGAGGTGAATTACCAGGAGTACACCGCACTGCTGCATTCGCAGGGCTTTGTGGGACCTGACGAGTCGATTGATTTCGGCGGTGTTTCCGACATCCCCGCCGGTGAGTTTATAGGTGCCGGTGTTTGGCAGCTGTATAAAGCGATTAGCTCGCCGTACAAAGCGGTACTAAAACTACTTCTAACGGAAGTTTACGCCCGCGATTTTCCCCGAGTACTGCCGCTTTCAGTCAGCCTTAAGCAATCTATTCACGACGGTATTACCGACGCCGACACCCTCGACCCCTATGTCATGGTGTATCAACGATTAGCAAATTATCTACAAGAAAGAAATGAGTTTGACCGCCTGGAGCTAGTTCGCCGCGCCTTTTATTTCAAGGTTGGTATTCACCTGTCGCAGCTCAATATCAGCAACACCACATGGCGGCGCCAACTGCTGGAAAAATTAATAAGCGAATGGCAATGGCCGCCAGAGCAACTGCTTAACTTAGATACCCGCAACCGCTGGAAATTGCGCCGAGTACGAGAGGAGCATCGTTTCCTAGTGGCAGAGCTCACTAATAGTTATCGCTTTTTGCAGGACTTTGCCCAGCGAAGCAAACGCCCCGCCTTGATTAAATCGCAAGAAATGACACTGCTCGGTCGAAAACTTTATGCCGCCTTTGAACGCAAGCGCAATAAAGTAGAGTGGCTAAACCCCGGCATTGCTCCCGATTTGTCAGAAGAACAATTATTTTTTCACTCTTCCGGCTTTGGTAGCCAGCGTCGCTGGGCGGTGAGCACCAGCGCCCGCCACGACTTTGAAGCGGACGCCATTCTGCAGGAGCACGACCATCTTAGTGGCTTGCTTTGCTGGTGTTACTGCAATGGTCTGATCAATGATTACAGTCGGCTGAGACTAAATGGACGACAAGACGGTGTTAAGGAATCGGATTTGCGACGCTTAGCCGATCACCTCTGCAAGCACCTGCCGCGCCACGCCTACGCTGCCGATCCCGACAAACACGAATTCTTTAATCGTCCCAAGGTGCCAGAGACACTGCTGCTGTATCTCAATTTGGGCCAACACGCGTTGAATGCCCTGGGGGCGGCGGGGCTTAGTAAGCACACCAATAGCTATCCAATTGATCAGATTGAAATCGTCATTATCAATAGCTGGGGCGAGGTCGCGACCCTAGCTTACACAGGCACAGAAACCGTATTAGATGCGTTTAGGACCTACCAGCAACTCATGGTGGCCGCCTCCCGCGGCAGTCACCCACCCAGTATTCACGCACTGTCTTTTAATGATACTGACGACAGATTATTGAAACGCGCCCAACATCTTCCTAAATTGTTGTATCGCGTTTTTTATACAAAGCCTGCGAATAAACGCCTTGTTATTAAACTGAGCAGCGGCTTCTATATTTTGCAATCCAAAAATGACGAGCTACACAGTATCCATGCCAACAACTACGCCACACTGATCCAATGCTTAGGCCGCGGTCAACGCGAGTATAGCCCAGTGATCTTGGATCGCTACTGCGTACCCAACACCGCGCTGGCCGCCATTATTAATACCGCCAGTACACCCGACTGCTACCTATTCTTCCACCGCATTGGCGATAGCGCCGAGCTATTTTTGCGCGATGAGCGCGGCTCGCTGCACCACAGCAGCGCCGCATTTACCAGTGTCGAGGCACTGATTCAACCACTGCTCGCCTTTCTCTACGAATGTAAAAAGGAGCAGGGCGGCAAGCATCAATTTCACGTATTTGAATTGCGCCAAGAAAATGAAGCATGGTCTTGTGAGCCAATCACAGACTTTGGTGATCCCATAGATAAAAGAGCTCACAATACACCTCAGCTTCATCTTGAAGCCCTAGCACAAACCCAAGAAGCTGGTCGTTTGGTGTTTGATATGCGCTGCAATGACCAACTATTTCGCTACGCGCAAGCGGGACAAAAGTTGTTCGACGAACTCGCCGAACAACTGCAGCTACTCAGCAAACAACCCCAGCACTTCCAACTAAACCGCATAGACCTCAGCATCATGCTGCCGCAGCAAACCTGCGTTTACATGCGCTACAAGCAGCATATTGAAGAGATTTTGAATACCTCCGTGCTGGCCCACGCTTTTGGTTCGCCGGACGTCTGACGTCTGGTGTCGAACGCTAGTGATTCTTCGGAGCCCAGGCGTTGGTGCTTGGCAGGATGCTGGTGCCTGGTCAGATGTCGGGCGTCTGGTGTCAGAGGCTAAAAGCAATCGCTGCGCTTGTAGGGTATTCCCAGCCTTGATTATGGATGATATCAAGGGGTCGCGGACGACGTGGCTGCGGGAGATCGAGCGTGAAGTAACGCTAGGTGGTCCCCCCAAAGTTCACAGTTGGCATACTCAACTCTCCTACTTCGTCATCCTCAACTCTCCTACTTCGTCATCCTCAACTTGATTGAGGATCCATAGTCCTCGGACTTTGCAGCACTCCACATACTCCGCTTTACGCCAGAAGTCTGACGTCAGACGCTAAAGGCATTCGCTGCCGCTCACACTGGATCCCCGATCGGGGTCGGGGATGACGTGGGGTGGTGGTGTCATCCTCGATAACGCGGTGTGGTGATGTCATCCTCGAAGACGTGGTGTGGCGGTGTCATCCTCAACGTTACCAACCCGTCATCCTCAACTCGATTGAGGATCCATAGTCCTCTGACTTTGCAGCACCCCACATACTCCGCTTTACGCCAGAAGTCTGACGTCAGACGCTAGAGGCATTCGCTGCCGCTCACACTGGATCCCCGATCGGGGTCGGGGATGACATGGGGTGGTGGTATCATCCTCGAAGACGTGGTGTGGCGGTGTCATCCTCGATAACGCGGTGTGGTGATGTCATCCTCAACGTTACCAACCCGTCATCCTCAACTCGATTGAGGATCCATAGTCCTCGGACTTTGCAGCACCCCACATACTCCGCTTTACGCCAGAAGTCTGACGTCAGACGCTAGAGGCATTCGCTGCCGCTCACACTGGATCTCCGATCGGGGTCGGGGATGACGTGGGGTGGTGGTGTCATCCTCGAAGACGTGGGGTGGTGATGTCATCCTCAACGTTACCAACCCGTCATCCTCAACTCGATTGAGGATCCCGAGCCCTCGAACTTTGCAGCGGGGAGCGTCGCCTATAACAAAGATCTTTGCCTGCGATTAGTCTGAGATCGGGCGCTAGTAATCAGCCAAATACCTAAAGCCTAGTGTCGTGGGCTAGATACATTCGTTTAAAAAACCGCTCTTACACAGATTTAAAATAGTAATAACCACCTCACAACGACCCACCTTCCATATAATGTGTAAAAGTTTTTTGCTAAATTACACTTACTAAAAATTGTGTCGTTAAACTGGCGAAATTATTTATACGCATGTGTTCATGCTCTTAGCTATTCATTAATTATGGGGGAAATCTAATTGAAGACGCTTGTATATAAGTCTATTAGGCGCAAGATAACCTGCCTATTTAACAAGCAAGAAATTAGAAGATACAAAAAAAGGTGGCAGGAACGCCCAGAGTTCTATTCCAATACTCACGTCCTGTGTGCATGACCGTTCCTTGGTCAGCGTCCCTGCCAAGTGCCCATCCTAGGCAAAACTAAGTGTACCTTTGAAAGAAATAAAAGCAAATAATAATTACCATACCTTTATTCATCAGAATAATTACGGTGGATATTAATCAGCTTAGTATCAACTAAATATTATTAAAAATAATTTGCCATGATTTTATAGGTAGTTGATATTTAAAATTTCGAAAGTAAATTAATTGAGGTAATAAAATTTAACTCTCAGCTATCTTGTATGTAAATCTTTGCTAACGAACGAAAGCCAAAGCTATATATCTATGGAGCTAACCGCAAGACAAGTGAATACTTATTCAAGCGTCTTGCCGCGTAGACAAACAATACACAAAGTGTTTCGACCGCTTATAAATTCACTAAAAGTAGGCAGGTTTCTTGACAACCATACGAACTCGGAATCATGTCCGTTGCCGAGCCAAATAGCTTAGAGCTAAAGGTGTATTCGAGGAAAACAGCTATCGCTCATACTTATCACTACATAGCCGCCGGTATCATGGTATTTGTTCCGCACGCGAGATTAGGCGCAAGTTAGGCATTATTATAGAAGTAAGGCTTCGCCCATTTGTTCTTTGCTGATTTCTGCCAGCATTTCACTTAGTGTTTGTTCTGTGCGGGCGCAGTACCATTCATTGTTTTGCCAGCTATAGTGAAATCCACCTGAGCGCGCGGCTAACCAGAGTTCTTTGCTTGCACTCTGACGACTGAATATTAAGGCGCTGCCGTCTGGGCATTGCAAGGTGAGTACGCCCCCGCTTATCTCACAATCTACGTCGGCTTCTAAGTCGTCAATGGCGTCTTCGATCGTAGTATATAGCTCGTCAATATTGTCGTTGAATTCAACTTCGTTCATTTTGTGTGCCCAGTATTCAGCTTACAGTTTAGAATCTTGACGGCAGTATACTAAGGCTGTGCTCAATCCGCATACCACGACAAGCATTGGGCTTGTTGCGCGAGCTAGGTATAATGCGCGACACAGTTATTTTCGGGACATTGTTATGGTCAGCATTCGCACGTTTATATTGTGCAGCGTGGTTCTACTGGGCGCCTGCGGTCAAACCGGCCCACTTACGCTACCAGACGACAATGACAAGAAGGCGGATGTCGAGACCACTGACTCATCCACCGCGGGCCCCGATCGTCAGCAAGCCACCACCGATACGGCGACGACGTCGCCTGCAGAGTAAATTTATATGTCTCCATTTCAATACATCGACGGCGAACTACACGCCGAGGCTGTGCCACTGAGCAAGATTGCCGCAGAGTTTGGCAGCCCGTGTTATGTGTATTCCCGCGCCTATCTTGAGCAGCGGTTCACTGAATACACCGACGCCTTAGCCGGCCAAGACCATTTGGTTTGTTATGCCGTTAAAGCCAATTCCAATATTGCGGTATTAAATGTACTGGCACGCCTTGGCGCCGGCTTTGATATCGTTTCCAGTGGTGAACTAGAGCGAGTGCTGGCCGCTGGTGGCAAACCTGAACGCATCGTCTTTTCAGGCGTTGGCAAAACCGCCCCGGAAATGCAGCGCGCACTTGAGGTGGGCATTCACTGCTTTAACGTTGAGTCAGAGGCCGAGTTAGAGCGCCTGAATAGCGTTGCCGCCGCAATGAACGTCGTTGCGCCAATTTCCCTGCGTGTTAACCCCGATGTCGACGCCAAAACCCACCCCTATATTTCAACCGGTTTGCGCGATAACAAATTTGGTATTGATATCGAGCGCGCTCCAGAGGTTTACCGTCGCGCCGCGGTTCTGGCAAATATTGAAATCAAAGGGGTCGACTGCCATATCGGCTCCCAACTTATCGATACCAGCCCGTTTTTAGATGCACTGGAGCGGGTCTTAAAGTTAGTTGATGTGTTGGCAAGTATGGACATCACTATCTCTCATCTCGACCTTGGTGGCGGCTTGGGTGTTCGCTATCGCGATGAAACCGCGCCGGTCACCGGCGACTACATTCGCGCGATTAGAGAAAAGCTGGGCGACCGCCAAGTTACCCTGATGTTTGAACCGGGACGTTCCATTACCGCCAACGCCGGTGTTTTGCTAACTCGAGTGGAATATTTAAAGCTCAACGATCATAAAAATTTCGCCATCATCGATGCCGCAATGAATGACATGATTCGCCCCTCGCTCTATTCGGCGTGGATGGACTTATTGGCCGTCCGCCCCCGTGAAGACGGTGTTCTGCGCCACTATGACTTCGTAGGACCGGTGTGCGAAACCGGCGATTTTTTGGCCAAAGATCGCGAACTTTGCATCGAAGAAGGGGATCTACTGGCACTAGCGTCAAGCGGCGCCTATGGATTTACCATGAGTTCCAATTACAATAGCCGAGGACGTGCAGCTGAAATCATGGTGGATGGCGACAAATACCACCTAATCCGCGCGCGAGAAACTGTCACCGACTTGATGCGTGGCGAAACTGTGTTGCCCTGAGACGAAGAGGACGCTGTTCACTTAGCACTCTCACATAATGGCATCGCGCCCGCATCGTTAATCAGCGCCATCGGTGAGGCGCACCACAGGGTTTTACGATGCAGTTACGCTTTACCAAAATGCATGGCCTGGGCAATGATTTTGTTGTTATTGACCTCATTACCCAGCGTTTCAAGCTTAAGCCACACCATATTCGCAAAATTGCCGATCGGCATTTTGGCATTGGCTGTGATCAAGTTCTTACCGTTGAAATTCCAACTCAACCGGATGTCGACTTCTGCTATCGCATTTACAATGCCGAAGGCAGCGAAGTTGAGCAATGCGGCAACGGCGCGCGCTGCTTTGCTCGCTTTATTCGCGATAAAAGACTAACCGGCAAACAAAAAATTAAAGTCGAAACGCTGGCCGGCATTATTGAGCTTGAGTTGACGGAAAATCGGCAGGTCCGTGTGGATATGGGCGAGCCGATTTTAGATCCCAAGCGAATTCCCTTCACCGCCGATCAACAAGCCACAGAGTACGCACTGGATATCGATGGCAGTGCGTGGCAGGTTGGCGCCGTGTCGATGGGCAACCCCCATGTGATTTTGCCGGTTACTGACGTCGATACTGCACCGGTAGAGAGCGTTGGCCCGGTTACGGAAAGCCACCCCCGCTTCCCGCAGCGTGTTAACGTTGGCTTTATGCAGGTTGTCGATAGGGACACCATTCGGCTGCGTGTTTTTGAACGCGGCGTGGGTGAAACCCTTGCCTGCGGCACAGGGGCTTGCGCTGCGGTGGTTAGCGGTATTGTGCAGGGCAAATTGAACTCAACCGTGACCGTTCACCTCCCCGGTGGCAGCCTAAGTATTCGCTGGCAAGGCCCAGGGCAGCCCGTTATCATGACGGGACCAGCAACAACGGTTTTTGAAGGCCAGATACAAATATAGGACTCCCTGTGGACAGTGCAAGCCCGAAAAAAGACGGATTACCCAGCGAAAGTGAAGTCGCACGTTATCTGCGCAACCATCCCGGTTTCTTTCTAAATAACGAAGACTTGCTGACCGAGCTTAAAATCACCCACAAAACGGGAAAGGCGGTCAGCTTGCTAGAACGGCAGGTAGAAGTATTGCGCGAGCGCAATATGGATATGCGCGGTCGTATCAGCGGCATGTTAGATAATGCGCAGCGCAATGACATGCTATTTGAACGCAGTAAAACGCTTATTTTGTCGCTGATTGAAGCACGTCGAGCCGAAGAGTTAAGCAACACCCTTTGCCGCCATCTGGTAAGCGATTTTGAAGATATCGACTACGCTAGTTTGATTATATTCGCCGATCCCAATCGGGTCGGCGGCAACTCGTTGCGGGTGGTCAGCCCAGAACAGGCCCACACGCAAATCGGCAGCCTATTGCGCGGTAAGAAATCGGTATGCGGGGTATTGCGCGGCGAGGAACTGAGCTTTTTGTTTGGCAAGCACGCAGATCACATCGGATCAGCGGCGCTTATGCCCATCCAGCCCGGCAATATTGACGGCGTCATCGCCATCGCAAGTAAGAATCCACAGCATTTTAAATCCAGCATGGGTACGATATTTTTAGAGTATATCGCCGATGTTGTGAACCGCACGCTGCCAAAATTGATGAAAGGGCCGTTTTTGTAAAAACAAGCCTGAGGTCTGACGTCCGACGCAGGATTGCCGCTCGGGCTTCAAGGTACAAGCAACTTTTCGTCCGACGTCAGACATCCACCATCAGGCTAGATATTCTGACAATGACTATCCATAAAACGCCGCATTAGCTTCAAGTATTCAGCCCGCCCCAAATGCACAATATGATTACCGGGAAACCAGTGCAAATGGGATTCTTGCCAATGCGCATGCAGCAATCTAACAAAGCGCGGCGGGGTAAATCGGTCACCCGCGCCGCCGATTATCATCACCCGGTCCGGGTCAAGCTTAGGCTGATAACTTAGGGGGCTGTGTATTGCTAAGCCTCTACGTAACTCCAAAGGCGTCAAACCGGTGCGCTTGCCGATAAGATCCATTACGCCACCCGTCGGCACCCAGCTGCGCATGGTATCTACCGGTGCAACCAAGGGTGAGTTGGGGATACAAAATGCCAGACGCGGCTCTACCACCGCCATCACCGAGCTTAAGTAGCCACCCAAACTCAAACCACTGATACCGACATGGGGTGCGCCGCGCTCATACAAGTAATTTACCAACACCCTCAGGTCGGTGACCGCTTGCAACATGCCTTCGTTGAGCTGCGAAAAACCGCCGGCGAACAGCCCATAGCCACTAAAGGGGTGATAGCGCTCCGCTCGGTCACCGTGAAAGGGCTGGGTCATTAGGACGACATCATAGCCATTGTCGTAAAACCATCTAAGGGAGAAAAATAAACTATTAAAGCCGTACCAACTTTCGATCACCCCGTGCACAAATATGAGCGTCGGCCGCGGCCCAGCTGGATGGGTCCAGTATTGTGCTCTCGCGGTGCGATTGCGCTTATAACTTAAATAGCTGTCATTCAGATCTGGGTTTAACGGTGTAAATGGACTTTCAAATCGCAGCTCTACGGCGGGGATATCTTTGGGCTTATAGCCAAACTTAGGCATTTTATGTTCTGTAATATCGACCTTCGGTGGCGGTAAAAACACAAGGTCAACATCGCGCTGTTCCGCTAATTTTGCATAGAAATCCATCCACTCGCGCTCGCGGGCCATGCCATCACGCTTCACGAGCTGAGGCAATAATGTACCGGAAATCATAAGCGACAAGCCGGTGCGCATAATGCGATCCATTGCCGCGGTGCCATATACTTTAAAGGGATATTCACTATCGAGCTCGGTGCCATCAGACTGGCAATAGAAATCGTCCGGTAAGCTGCGCCACCAAGGTGGTGAATTTTTTACCGGCTGCAAGGCGGTTTTTACCATAAAATGTGTCTCTACCGATTGTCTGTTTTTATTACTAGGCTTAAGCTGCAACCCGCATTATTTAAAACTAAGGTGCTTCAGCACTTATTTGCCTGTCATTATTATGAAAAAACGCCGATTTAAGCGCGAAGTTCAAATTTTGTGTGAACAGCCCTAGTTGTACCATACTTTTTAAACCCAGGTCTTGAGCGCAAGTAAAAACCGGATGATACGCGGCATGTCCACCTCGATAGCAGGCTGTTAAGATTCCCCTTTGCAGCCATCAATTAGACCGCTCACATGAAAAACATAAAATTACTGTGTTTCGACTTAGATGACACTTTGTGGTTAAGCAAACCCGTCATTGAACAGGCCGAGCAGGTTTTTTACGCCTATCTAGCCACTGTCGCACCGCGACTCACTGAACGCTTTAGTCCAACGTCACTTCGCGCTCATCGCCTAGCTTTTCTGGATAGCCACCCTGAGTTTAAGCATCAAATTTCACAGTGGCGTATCGCTAGCTTAAGCGACGCTTTAGCGCTCTGTGGATACCGCCATCAAAGCGCCACAATTGCCCAACAGGCCTTTTCTGTATTTCTTGCAGAGCGGCAAAAGGTCACCTTGTTTCCACATTGCGAAACCATTCTCGGCGAGCTGAGTAAGCAGTTTATGTTAATCAGTCTCACCAATGGCAACGCCGACCTCGGAGTGCAAACCATTAGCCGATATTTCAGTGCCAGCTACCAAGCAGAGGATGTCAATGCAGCTAAACCAAGCGCACCGCTATTCTTAAAAGCCTTAGATGTTGCCAGCTGTGACCCTGAGGAAGCCATACATATAGGTGACCACGTGATTGATGATATCAGTGGAGCGAAAGCGCTTGGCTTACACACCATTCAAGCTCGACTTAAGCCGGACTCACCAGCACCCCATGAGTTAGCTGATACGCACTTTAGTGATTGGCGGGAATTGCCCAGCAAAATACAGCAACTAGCTGGCAGCTAGTTGCTGACAGATACCTTTACAAGAGCAAATCAGTAACTGTCTGATTCTGTATCGATATCGTTTAAGTTGCTGCGCATATGCGGATCTAAATGCTTTATTTCACCGCCAATGGCGAGGAAAGCCTCTACATCTTTGGCGAGCTGCTCACGCATACGATCATGCATAGTAGGTGCTGACACATACTGCTGCGCACTTGAAGATTGATTACTTGTACTACGATTACGCGACCCCATACGACCTCCTCCCGGAAATAAGAATCCCGCGTTTACGAGGCGATTTATACTTGTATACAAGGCTTTTTGGCAAGAGGGGGGATTAGAGTTTTTTGTTATTACGAACAAATCTCGTCATCACTTTTTGAGCTATAAAAACCGCTGGCGCATAAAAAAGGGTGGCCTAAGCCACCCCCACACTTATCTAACATATCGCTAGATAGCGTCTTCGCCGGTTTCCCCGGTGCGGATACGAATAACTTGCTCGAGGGCTGTCACGAATATCTTGCCATCACCAATTTTGCCAGTATTCGCTGCCTTAGTAACCGTATCGATCACTTTCTCGACAAGGTCATCAGACACAGCAATTTCTAATTTCACTTTCGGCAAAAAATCGACCACATACTCCGCGCCACGATACAGCTCGGTATGCCCCTTCTGACGACCAAAACCTTTGACTTCGGTTACTGTAACCCCCTGCACACCAATTTCTGACAATGCGGCACGGACATCATCTAATTTAAACGGTTTGATCACCGCACTGACTAGTTTCATCGCAGACTCTTCCTCTTGCTTTTATGATAACGGGGCTCAAATTAATGTAGCAGCGATGGCGGTTATAAGGCGACTGATGTATTGAAAATAGAATTTACACTTGGGTAAATGACTATTCCGAGCACAGCCAGCATCGAAAATGCCGAACGCAGTAATTAATAAGAACGTAAAAAGGATAATTACCTGCTCTTAAGTTAGCTCAGGCGACACGGGATTTGCAAGGTGATACCTGCTTTTGCCTTAAAAAAGGCTAGGAAAGCGGAGATTGTTTAGCTATAGGTGGTAGATGGGGCATCCGCGCTGCCTGTCGCTACGCTAGACGGGAGATGGAAAACGCTTTTGTTCACTTGGATACTCGGTCGCGGCCGAGTATGTCGGAGGTTTGAATTGTGTAATCGATGGTAGTCGAGTTTGGCGGAGATTTGGTTTGTGTGCTCGAAAGTAGCCGAGTTTGGCGTGGGCTTGGTTTATGTGCTCGGTCGCTGCCTGTATAGCGTGCTTACGTTCGCTGTGCAGGCTTTCCCCGTCGTCATCCCCGACCCCGATCGGGGATCCATAAACCTCGGGTTTTGCGCTGCTTCGTAGGCCAAGAAAAGCTAAGGCATTCACTTCCCTTGGATACCCGGTCGTGGCCAAGTATGGCGAAGATTTGGTTTGTGTGCTCGAAAGTAGCCGAGTTTGGCGGGGGCTTGGTTTATGTGCTCGGTCGCTGCCTGTATAGCGTGCTTACGTTCGCAGTGCAGGCTTTCCCCGTCGTCATCCCCGACCCCGATCGGGGATCCATAAACCTCGGGTTTTGCGCTGCTTCGTAGGCCAAGAAAAGCTAAGGCATTCGCTTCCCTTGGATACCCGGTCGTGGCCAAGTATGGCGAAGATTTGGTTTGTGTGCTCGAAAGTAGCCGAGTTTGGCGGGGGCTGGTTTGTGTGCTCGGTCGCTGCCTGTATAGCGTGCTTACGTTCGCAGTTCGAGCTTCTGCAGTCGCCATCCTCGACCCTGAACGGGAATCCATAAACCTCGGGCTTTGCGCTGTTTCGTAGGCCGAGAAAAGCAAAGTGCCTAAAACCGCCTTTGCTTCTCACCTCTCCCGTCAAATATCCCGCAAAAAAAAAGGGCGCTCAATAGAGCGCCCTAAAAATCACCAAACGGGGGAGACTTACTTGTTGGTGAATTCCGGATAAGCTTCCATACCGCATTCAGAGAGGTCGACACCTTCGTACTCTTCCTCTTCTGTTACGCGCAAGCCCATAACTGCTTTCAAGATACCCCAGATCACTAGGCTGGCCACGAAGGTCCATGCGAAGATCACGAAAGCACCGTAGATCTGATTACCGAAAGTGGCGTCACTGTTGTTGAATGGCACTGCCATCACACCCCAAAGACCAACCACACCGTGGACAGAGATTGCACCCACTGGATCATCGATTTTAAGTTTGTCCAGGGCGAGGATTGAAAACACAACCAACACACCGCCAACCGCACCGATTAAGGTAGATATCACTGGATCAGGAGATAGTGGGTCAGCAGTAATCGCAACTAGACCAGCCAGGGCGCCGTTTAGAACCATAGTTAAGTCAGCTTTGCCGAACAACAAGCGAGCAACGATCAGTGCTGCAATCAAACCGCCACTTGCCGCTGCATTGGTGTTTACAAATACTTGCGCAGTTGCGTTGGCTTCTTCGATGTTAGACACCATCAGCTCAGAACCACCGTTGAATCCGAACCAACCCATCCACAGGATGAAGGTACCCAATGTCGCCATTGGCAGGTTTGCACCAGGAATCGCATTAACGTGGCCATTCTCACCGTACTTGCCTTTACGAGCGCCAAGCAGCAGTACACCAGCCAGTGCTGCAGAAGCACCACACATATGCACGATGCCGGAACCTGCGAAGTCAGAGAAACCTGCTTCAGACAAGAAACCGCCACCCCAGCTCCAAGAACCTTGTAGCGGGTAGATGACGCCAGTCATCACGACAGCGAAAGCCAAGAAAGCCCACAGCTTCATACGCTCGGCTACTGCACCCGACACGATAGACATAGCTGTTGCTACGAATACCACTTGGAAGAAGAAGTCAGACGAACCTGAATAGTAAGTATCGCCATTTGACGCTAGCACTTCTTCAACAGTCGCATCTGCGATTGAGTTGCCGAACCATGCATCTGGCAATATGCCGCCTTCAGAACCACCGTACATGATTGTGTAACCACACAATAAGTACATGGTACAAGCCACCGCAAACAACGCGATGTTTTTAGTTAAGATTTCTGTGGTGTTTTTTGCACGAACCAAACCGGCTTCGAGCATGGCAAAACCTGCTGCCATCCACATTACGAACGCGCCCATAACTAGGAAGTAAAATGTGTCCAGGGCGTACTTGACCTGTATGATGTCTTCCATCACATGCCCTCCAAAGGGAAAGAGATAAGTCTTTTAATTAAATTAGTTAATACAAATTGCAACGGTTTTACTAAATAGCTTCTTCGCCAGTCTCGCCGGTGCGAATACGAATAACTTGCTCAAGCGCAGTGACGAAAATTTTGCCATCGCCAATTTTACCCGTGTTTGCTGATTTGCTAATTGCTTCGATGGTCGGTTCAACCGAGCCGTCGGCTACAGCAACTTCGATCTTCACCTTAGGTAGAAAATCAACAACATACTCAGCACCACGATACAGCTCAGTGTGACCTTTCTGACGACCAAAACCTTTCACTTCGGTGACAGTTATGCCCTGTACGCCGATGTCTGATAGCGCTTCGCGCACATCATCGAGTTTGAATGGCTTGATAACAGCCGTAATCAATTTCATCGGAAATCTCCTATCAATATGCGTTAACACATGAGGAATAAGTTAAGAAATCGCTGGCGGCTTACGCCGCCAGCAGGGGTATTACATGTCGATTGGCAAACTGTAAGAAACAACGAATTTCAAATCGTCATCGTTATCTTCATCAATCATTTGGCTGAAAGTGAAGCTAACTTTGTCGTTGTATGCATACGAAACATCGAAATGGCTGTAGTTAGAGTCTTCATTCTTGTTGTCCGTACCACCAAGTAAGAACGAGAACTTATCTACGTCATAACCCAAGGTGTAGTAGTAATAACCAGAACCACCAGCAACGTTGTCATAGATAGTCAGGCTAACTGGACCCGCACCCAAACCTAAGATTATTTCGCTCAGGTCACCGAAAGTATCGCCATTGTCAGCGAAACCAGCAGAAGCACCTGGGTACACGTAGTTCCAAACGCTCAGATCAATGCTGATAGGACCTGCTTGAGTTGCGAAACCGGCGTAGTAGTCAACTTCCTGACCGTATGTATCGTCGCCACTTGAACCCCAAACACCAGCGTAAAAACCACCAGTGCTATAGGTCAGGTCGCCAGAAACAGCAGGTGAACCATCGCTAAGATCGAAGCCACGCCACAAGTACATGCTAGCAACGCTGACACTTGCACTCAGCTCTGCTGACGCAGGGGCAGCAACCATAGTCATTGAAGCAGCTGCAACGCTTGCAGCGATTAAGGTTTTCATTGTTTTCATGTTGTTAGTCTCCACTAAGGTATAAGAAAGTGATCAAGCACTGTCCTGCCCAAGCTTTAGCACTTTCAATGCCAACTATGATTTTTATTTTTAAAAACAATAACTTATCGAAAACTTCAATCAATAAATTTTATTATTCGGTTAATGAGGTATTACGAGCCCTCCTTTGTGGGTTTGAATACGCTCAAATATAGAGCACTTTTAAAAAATGTCTTATTTTTATGCATCATAAACATGCAAATATATTATGAAAAGATGCTATTAGGAGCAGGGAGTAATCAAAACAGTTATCAACATATACAATAGAAACAGTGACTTAGGTCTTAAATGGCACCACAATAGACATCTGCACCAGACCCGCCGTATCAAATTGCACCAAGTTTGATCACTCGCACCATTTGCCAGCGGATACACCAACAATCCAACGACTAAAACGAAAAAAGGGGCGCCGGATGGCACCCCTTTTTATTCATTCTTAGCAACCATATTATTGAGCTGCAGCTGCGGCCTCCAACCTCTCTACGCGCGCGCGCAAACGTTCAATTTGACGCTGCAGTTCCAGCAAAGTCGTTGCCGGAGATTTAACATCAACTGTCTGCGCTGACGACAAAATGAGCTGATCTACCAAAATACGCCCAGGATTGCCTGCCGAGCCAGCCGAACCAGGACTGCCCGCCAAACCACCATCACCGCCTTCAACCCATTTCCGGCCACCTGCTAAGGTCTTTCTACTGATATAGTGTCCGCCCGTGCCAACACCACCGGAACCCGCATCGCCACCATCGCCTCCCGCAGCACCTTGATTATCAATTTTTATTCGCGCAGCAATATCATCGCCACGACTTACTTTTGACAATACTTGATAAAGAATCGTCACGTCACCAGCACGGCCGCCCTGACCGCCGTCGCCACCATTGCCGCCCTCGCCCGCAGGAACACCATCGCAATCTTCACTTACATCTGCGCCATCGCCGCCAGCACCACCATTACCACCAACACCGCCGTTCGCTAGCACATAAAGATCACCTAGCGATTCGAGCCCAAGCTGTAATCGAATAGCGACACCGTCACCACCATCACCGCCGTCACCACCAGCTATGCCATCTGAGCATTTAGCGCCGGCACTGCTTGTACCTGCCTCACCCTCAACACCGTTGCCATCGATCACCACACCTTTACCTATATAGGCATGCCTCGCCTGCACTCGCCAATCACCAACCGCAGGCGAGAATGTGATTTTTGCGCCGTCGCCAATATGGAGGTTTTCTAGCACTAATTCTTGTTGATCTATACCGACAACATAAGTTTTGCCCGCCGGAATGGTAAGGTCGGCGGCCAGCCCCGCAAGCGGTGTCAACGCCAAGGCAAGTACAGCAAGGTGTTTCATGAGCAATGTTTCCTTAAACGGGTGGCAAAAAAACAGACAGTTGAGAAGCATAGACTGAAAAGCCGAGGATAAAACAAAAATAGGCGCTATTAGGCAAAGTGGCAATGCAGCTAGGTTTTCAACCGGCGCTAGTATAAACCTTGGAGTCACACGGTCATATGACGGCGTACATCTTCTTCCACCATTTCGTCACCGCGACCGGAGAGAATGACCTCGCCACGGTCCATTACCGCGTAGTTGTCTGCTAAGGCTCGCGCAAAGTCAAAATATTGCTCAACGAGCACAATGGCCATGTCACCCTGCTGACGCAAAATACTGATGACATTCTGGATATCTTTAATAATAGAGGGCTGAATACCTTCAGTGGGTTCATCCAACACCAGCAAACGGGGCCGAGTAATTAAGGCCCGCGCAATCGCCAGCTGTTGTTGCTGACCGCCAGATAAATCGCCACCACGTCGCTTCAACATACTTTTTAACACGGGAAACAAATCGAATATTTCTGGATTGATGTTCCGCTGACTCCGCTTTAAGGGCGCATAGCCAGTGTACAAATTTTCCTGAACTGTAAGCTGCGAAAAAACCTCTCTACCCTGCGGGACATAGGCTATACCAGCACGGGCACGATCCGCCGGCCCCATGCTGCTTATGCCTTTGTCTTCCCACATAATCGTGCCGCCACGGATCGGGTGACGACCGGTGATCGCCCGCGCCAAACTCGACTTGCCAACGCCATTACGACCCAGTATGCAGGTAACCTTGCCCTTCTCTGCAACTACATCCACCTTTCGCAGCGCCTGGCTGGCGCCGTAATACAGATCAATTTCACTTACGACCAACATATCAGCGCCCCAAATACACTTCGATAACACGAGGATTAGCAGACACCACCTCGAGGCGGCCCTCAGCCAGAACGCTGCCCTCGTGTAATACAGTGACCTTGCTATCTAACGCCTTGATAAAATCCATGTCGTGCTCCACCACCACTACGGTGTGGTCTTTGTTTATTTCTTTTAGCAGCGCTGCTGTTTCCATGGTCTCGTGGTCGGTCATACCCGCCGCCGGTTCATCGACTAACAGCAACTCCGGCCCCTGCACAATCAACATGCCAATTTCCAACCACTGCTTTTGACCGTGGGACAAACTGCCCGCAATATCGCCGGCCTTTTCCTTAAGTCCCACCAGCTTAATCACATCATTTACCTTGTCGGTCTGCTCGCTGCTGAGCGTATGAAACAAGGCATGTAAAACACTGCGTGTGCCCGCCAGTGCCAACTCGACGTTTTGCCACACGCTCAGCGTTTCTACCACCGTAGGCTTCTGAAACTTACGCCCAATACCGAGGTTGGCGATATCCGCCTCGTCGTATTGCGTGAGGTCGATGCTGTCGCGGAATCTAACCTGCCCGGAATCTGGTCTGGTTTTGCCGGTGATAATATCCATCATGGTACTTTTACCCGCACCGTTGGGGCCGATAATGGCGCGCAGTTCACCTGGCGCGATATCCAGCGATAGATTATTGATCGCTTTAAAACCATCAAAACTTTTAGTCACACCATTGAGATACAACATGCTCTGCATCTCTGCGCTGTGAAAGCCAGGGCTTTTTACCACTGCACTCATGACTTTGCTCCCTGCTCCGGTATTGACGTTGCGTTGCTTTCGGCTCGGCGTTCGCGTATCTGCGTCACGACGCCGACAATACCTTTCGGTAAATATAAAGTGCTAATAACAAACAGTGCCCCGAGCATGAACAACCACACTTCAGGGAAAGCACCGGTGAAATAGGTCTTGGCATAATTAACGGCAACCGCGCCAATTACCGCACCAAACAAGGTGCCCCGCCCACCGATAGCAACCCAAATAACAATCTCGATAGAGTTGATCGGGCCAAACTCTCCGGGGTTAATAATGCCCACCTGTGGCACGTATAACGCCCCAGCGATACCCGCAAGAATCGCCGATACCACAAAGACAAATAGCTTGTAGTGCTCAACTCGGTAACCCATAAAACGGGTGCGACTTTCCGCGTCGCGAATGGCGATCAGCACGCGACCGTATTTGCTTGTCACAATAGCGCGGCACAAAACATAGGCCCCCGCCACGCTCAATGCCGACAAGGCAAACAAGACACAACGAGTCGCATCAGACTGCAAACTAAAGCCCAAGATATCTTTAAAATCGGTCAAGCCGTTATTGCCACCAAAACCCATGTCATTACGGAAAAATGCTAGCAGCAAGGCGTACGTCATGGCCTGAGTAATAATAGACAAATACACGCCGGTAACCCGCGACCTAAATGCCAGCCAGCCAAACACAAACGCAAGTGCGGCAGGCACCAAGGCAACCATAAACATGGTAAAGAAAAAATTATCAAAGCCATACCAATACCACGGCAATTCCGTCCAATTTAGAAACACCATAAAATCTGGCAGTTCTGCGTTGCCGTAAACACCGCGCTCGCCAATCTGACGCATCAAGTGCATGCCCATGGCATAGCCACCCAAGGCAAAGAAGGCACCGTGACCCAAACTGAGAATGCCGCAATATCCCCAAACTAAATCCAAGGCTAAGGCGAGCAAGGCATAGCATAGATACTTGCCAAGTAAGACCACGACATAGGTCGGAATATGTAGAAAACTGCCAGCAGGCATAAGTAAATTACATAGCGGAACAAGTACTGTTATCACCAATAAAGCGGCAATCAAATAGCGTCCCGCTTTATCGGCCAAGAGCAATCTGCCGATGGCGCTGCGCTCGAATATTTTTGAATTTATCATTGCCGATTAATCCTCTACCGAACGACCTTTCAGGGCAAACAGTCCCCGCGGTCGCCACTGAATAAACAGAATGATGAAAACCAGCACAAATATTTTTGCCAGCACCGCACCTGCAAACGGTTCCAAAAATTTATTGGCCACACCCAAACTCATCGCCGCGAAGAAGGTGCCGAATAAATTACCTACGCCGCCAAACACCACCACCATAAAGGAATCGATAATGTAGGACTGACCAAGATTGGGACCAACGTTGGTCAACTGGCTCAAGGCAACCCCGGCGATACCTGCAATACCGGAACCCAAGCCAAAGGTCAGCGCGTCTACCCAGCCCGTGCGAATCCCCATAGAATTTGCCATAGCGCGGTTTTGCGTCACCGCTCGCATTTGCAGACCCACAAAGGTTTTCTTCAACAAAAACACCAGCATTAACAACACAACAAGACTGAAAATAATGATGTATAAGCGGTTATACGTTAACGACAATGCACCGTTGATTTCCCACGAACCGCTAAGCCAACTCGGCGCGCTTACTGATTTATTCAGTGGCGAAAAAATACTTCGCACCGCTTGTTGTAAAATTAAGCTCACACCAAAGGTGGCTAATAAAGTTTCCAACGGTCGACCGTAGAGGTGTCGAATCACCCCGCGCTCGATCACTATACCGACCAGGCCCGACACCAAAAATGCAGCGGGTATGGCTACCACAATGGAATAATCAATGTAATTTGGCATCAGCAACTGAATGACGTATGTCGTATACGCGCCCAGCATCATCATTTCGCCGTGAGCCATATTGATCACGCCCATGACCCCAAAGGTGATGGCCAGCCCCACGGCTGTGAGGAGTAATACCGATCCTAAACTTAATCCGAAAAAAACATTTTCTACTAATTTGTACATCTCTGCCTCACCGCGCATTTCACTTAGCACTGCCGCGGCTGACTCTCTAACCAAGTCATCTTGTTCTAAATAATTTCCTTCGCTGTCTTTCAGTTGCATTGCGGCCAAAATCGACATCGCATCGCTATCCAGGGTGCCTCGGAAAGCTTCGATTGCGTCTAGGCGCAATACTTGTTCTTCAGAATTCAGGTTAATCATCGCGGTCGCGATATTAAGAGACGCTAACACTTTTTCGTTAACCTCCACCGCTTTTGCACGTTCAATCGCATATAGAAATTCTGGCGATGGGCTTCGTATCAAATCCTTGGCCGCACTCAAGCGCACAAAAACATCTTCGCTGCGCAGTGACAACTCGGCTAACACGCCACGCAATACCGTGCGCAGTTCATTATTAATACTAATTTTCCTGACTTTTCTGCTGCCAATAACACCCAGGTTTTCGCCATCAATAACAGATGTAATCTGATAACCATCTGGGTGGCTGAAGGCATATACCAGCTGCTCGTCGGCTTTGGTGTAATACAAGTCGCCATCCTGCAATGCACTTAGTACTTTTGCACGCTGAGGAAAGTTGGAATTGGCGATAAGATTAATGAGATTTTTTTTGTCTGACGTCGAGCGTGCCGATATCAATTCATTGAGTAACAGCGCGTTATCCGCTGCGACTTCACTCTTTACTGGTGTAATTTGTTCCGCTTGCACTACCTGAGCAACAAAAAGTGCGAGTACGACAAATACACGAAAAACGTGGCTGAGTTTCATGGAAACATCCATTGACGATCAAGGCCCCGACGCCTTTCAGCGGCGGGGCAACGTTGATAAAAGCACCTCGATATAAGTGCTTTTTACTGGACTAGTAGTTTTGACCTGAACACTTTTTAGTTTCAGTGTTGTAGTTACCGCACATGATTTTTGGATCTTGCCAATCCGCAATCAGCTTGGCACTTTCAGGCAGGAAGTCAGTCCAAGCATCGCCAGGTACGGCACCTTCAGTTTGCCAAACAATATCAAACTGGCCATTTTCCTGAATCTCGCCAATCAGCACTGGCTTAGTCAGGTGGTGATTTGGCAGCATCGTTGCAACGCCACCAGTTAAGTTAGGAACGCTTATACCGATCAATGCAGCAGATACTTTATCTACATCTGTCGTTTTCGCTTTCTCTACCGCTTTTACCCACATATTAAAGCCGATGTAAGTCGCTTCCATTGGGTCATTCGTCACACGCTTGTCGTCACCGATATACGCAATCCACTTGTCGATGAACTCATCATTAACTTCAGCATCTGCGCTCATAAAGTAATTCCACGCCGCGAGGTGACCAACGAGCGGGCCAGTATCAAAACCACTTAGCTCTTCTTCACCAACAGAGAATGCCACAACAGGAATATCTTCAGCAGACATACCCTGGTTAGCCAGCTCTTTGTAGAAAGGTACATTGGCATCACCATTAATGGTTGAAACCACGGCGGTTTTCTTACCTTGTGACCCAAACTTCTTAATATCAGACACAATCGTCTGCCAATCAGAATGACCGAACGGCGTGTAATTGATCATGATATCTTTTTCAGCAACGCCTTTGCTTTTCAGGTAAGACTCAAGAATTTTGTTGGTAGTACGAGGGTAAACATAGTCCGTGCCCGCCAGTACCCAGCGCTTAACTGAGCCGCCGGCTTCGCTCATTAAATAATCTACGGCGGGAATAGCTTGTTGGTTGGGTGCAGCCCCAGTATAGAAAACGTTTTTAGAGGATTCTTCACCTTCATACTGAACTGGGTAAAACATCAAACCGTTTAATTCTTCAATAACGGGCAATACCGATTTACGCGAAACCGACGTCCAGCAACCAAAGATGACATCGACCTTATCCTTGTCTAGCAACTCTTTGGCTTTCTCTGCGAACAAGGGCCAATTAGATGCGGGGTCTACAACAACTGCTTCTAATTTCTTACCTAAAATACCACCTTTTTTGTTTTGATCTTCAATCAGCATCAACACCGTATCTTTTAGTGTTGTCTCACTGATGGCCATTGTCCCGGAAAGGGAATGTAGTACGCCGACTTTAATCGTGTCTGCGGCTTGTGCAATCGAGGCGCTTAACGACAGCGTCGCGGCGGCCAACACAATACTGCTGTGTTTAGCGAAAGCCTTTATAGATTTAGGACTCTTCATGCTTAGCTCCATACTCTTTTTTGTATATATCATTAATCTGCGCTATGCGATTAATGAACCCTGGCAAAACTCCCACCACTATCTGCAGAATTAGTGCCAACCACCGAGCGGATATATAAAACCGATTTAAAAACACGGCATAGAAAGGGATAAGACTACGCAGTCAATGCGCGCTAAGAATAAGAACTGAACACCGAGGAAGCATAAGGCCCAGCGATCTTTCTGAAGAAGTGCAGTCGCGCGCACACTATTTGTGCGCCCGCACCAAAATAAACTTATTGCAACTTAATGCGATAGCAGCAAAAAGACACCAAAGCTGGTCGCGAAAACGCCGAGAGCTGACTGAAGAGAAAATTGCAAAGCGTGGTGATAACGCCCAGCCGCCGACAAGCCGCTACGTAGCGCCGCACCAACGCCCGCCATCGCTAATATTAAGCCCGCATTAAACACCAAAATATGCAGCATTCCTAAAGTCGGGCTTGCCATACCTGCGGCTGGAATGACCGCCAACAAGGGTGCCGAACCTGCACTACCGTGGACCAAACCAACTAAAATAGCATTGTAGCTACGCGGCTGAGCTTCCGCTTGGTGTTGATGTTGTCTCCACAAATGCGCAAACGTCATCGCACCAATCACAATCAACATCCACGCAACAGCGGCTTCTGCCATTGCACTAAACTGGGTTGGAATTGCCGCACCGGCAAGTAGTACCAAGCTCGCTACCGCAATCACTGCCAAGCCATGTCCAAACCCCCAGTGCAGGGCAAAATGAAAACTATAACGGCCGCCATTCTGACCGCTAATACCACTCACCGCGGCGATGTGATCCGCGTCAAACGCGTGTATCACACCAGCAGAAAACCCGAGTAGTAAAATACTTAACAAAGGTGCTACTTCCATCATTTAGTATTACTCCCTGCCAGCGCATTGTTCATATTCTTGTCACCTAACGTCCTAACATGCCTTGTTCAACGATAAAACTGACAATGTCTGCAACGCCACTACCGTCCTTTAAATTACTAAAAATAAATGGTTTGTCACCGCGCATTTTTTTGGCGTCTCTTTCCATCACACCCAGATCGGCGCCAACCAAAGGTGCCAAATCGGTTTTATTAATGACCAATAAATCTGAGCGGGTAATACCGGGGCCACCCTTGCGCGGGATTTTATCGCCTGCGGAGACGTCGATAACGTAGATGGTTAAGTCAGATAATTCGGGGCTGAAGGTGGCCGCCAGATTGTCTCCGCCACTTTCGATCATAACCAGTTCAAGGTCGGGAAAACGATTGTTTAACTCTGCCACCGCAGATAGATTCATAGAGGCGTCTTCGCGAATTGCTGTGTGTGGACAGCCGCCGGTTTCTACCCCAAGAATGCGATCTTGCGAAAGCACCTCGTGGCGCAATAAAAACTCCGCGTCTTCACGGGTATAAATATCATTAGTAATAACCGCGATATCAAAGCGCTCTCGCAATTCTGCACACAAGGTTTTAACTAAGGCCGTTTTTCCCGAACCAACCGGACCGCCAATCCCGAGCCGCAAAGCAGGCTTTTTCATAATTCTTACTCCAACGCTAAAAATCAAAAATTTTGCGAAATTCTCGCGCTCTGCTAAGAGCGAAACAATCTTGAATACTGGGTCTCATGTTGCATCGAGGCCATCGCCAATCCTGGCAGGCCGGCGCCAATATCGTCGTCATTACGCTTAAAGGCATCGGCAACCGTCTTTTCTAAACACGGCATCAAGGCCATAAGTAATCGCTGACCGTCGGTTTGCCCAAGCGGGACTAATTTAATTGCCGCCGCCGTCTGATTTTCCAGCCAGCTCCACGCAAATCCATACAAGGCATCATCGTCATTTATCTCGAAATGCTGCGCCGCCATCGCAAAGCCTGTAGCAAAACTGATGGCCTCACCCTTGGGCCATTGCAAGGCTGCGGGTAGTTCTAAGGAAACCAATAGACGTAATAGTGCCTCGCCCATTTGCACATCTTCTAACAGCAATTCACGGGACTCCCTTGCCGCCTGCAATGTGTCGTTCCAATGCTGCACTGCTAACACATCGCCTCGCCGCCACGCGGCTAAAAGCCGCAACATGACCGGCAGATCTAAACCTCCCATACTGTGACTCAAGACTTCGCCAATCCAATCGACTGCGCCATCCATATCGCGAACCCAAGCGCGCTCTACCGCATATTCCAGACCTTGCGAATACGCGTAGGCGCCCACTGGCAATGCCGGACTAACCAACTGCATAAGGTGCAATAGCGGCTTAGCCATGGGCGTGCTCGTGGGAGTGGGTGTGCTTACTTTCAGGGAAATGACCGGAGGAATGGTCATGGGAATGACTGTGACCGCCGCTACTGTGGTATGCCCCATTTTCAGGGTGAAAGGTTTTATCGGTGACTAACACTGTAAGGCCCAAGCCTCGCAGCATATCGTCCAATACATGATCGTGCTGATAGCGCAATTCGCCGACTTCAATTTGCAATGGCACATGGCGATTGCCCAAGTGATACGCTGCCTTGGCTAACAGCAACGCGTCGTCACTGCGCACCTCTGACACGGTTTCTTCAGCCGCGACCACCAACACGTTCTCGCCGCTGTTTGCGACCAGAATTTCGCCATCGGCGAGCACTTTGCCCCGCTCAACAAACCACGCGACATCTAAACCGCACAGCGTTTTTGCGCGGAAACGGCTGCGCTGCCGCTCCTGATAATTTAATACCAAGCGAATATCGCTAGTACCAACACCTAGTTTGTAGCATTCCAACATGGTTAAATCCTTATTCACACAGCCCCATTAAAACAGGCAGTACAATTGCGCTAACGGCAGCTCACTAGCGGGTTCACAAATCAACAACTGACCGTCTGCACGCACTTCATAGGTGTCGGGATCCACTTCCATCACCGGCTGATAATTATTTAGCACCATGTCGGCCTTGCTTACCTTGCGGCAATTTTTTACCGCGACTAAAGGTCGCTCTAAACCCAGCTCGCTTGCGATATCTGCATCGATGGCCGCCTGGCTCACAAAGCTCACCGAGGTCTGCACACAGGCTTTACCAAAGGCGCCAAACATCATGCGGTAGTGCACCGGCTGCGGCGTGGGAATAGACGCATTTGGATCGCCCATCGGCGCCGCAGCGATGGCACCACCTTTAATAATCATCGACGGTTTAATGCCGAAAAATGCCGGCTTCCACAGTACCAAATCCGCCAGCTTACCCACTTCTATCGAGCCCACCTCATGGGAAATACCGTGGGCTATAGCGGGATTGATGGTGTATTTAGAAATATAGCGGCGGGCGCGAAAGTTATCGCTGCCATTGCTGTCTTCGGCGAGCGGACCGCGCTGTACTTTCATTTTGTGGGCGGTCTGCCACGTTCTGCACACCACCTCGCCGACCCGCCCCATGGCTTGGGAGTCTGACGAAATCATCGAGAACGCGCCGAGATCATGAAGAATATCTTCTGCCGCAATGGTCTCTTTGCGAATCCGCGAGTCGGCAAACGCAACGTCTTCCGGAATATTTGGATCGAGATGATGACAGACCATGAGCATATCCAAATGCTCGTCCACCGTGTTCACGGTGTAAGGCCGTGTTGGATTAGTAGAAGACGGCAGTACATTGGCGGAACCGCAGGCTTTTATAATGTCTGGTGCGTGACCACCGCCGGCACCTTCGGTGTGGTAGGTGTGAATCGTCCGCCCTTTAAATGCGTCTAAGGTGTCTTCCACAAAACCCGATTCGTTTAGGGTGTCGGTGTGAATCGCCACCTGCACATCGTATTTTTCTGCCACGCTCAAACAGCAGTCTATCGACGCGGGTGTGGTGCCCCAATCTTCGTGCAGTTTTAAACCCATTGCGCCGGCTTGTAATTGCTCCTCCAAGGCACCCGGCAAACTCGCATTACCTTTGCCGAGAAACCCCAAATTCATCGGAAAGCTTTCTGCAGCCTGCAACATTTTGCCGATATGCCAAGCACCCGGTGTGCAGGTGGTGGCATTGGTGCCGGTTGCCGGGCCGGTGCCGCCGCCCAACATAGTGGTGACGCCGCTCATCAGCGCTTCTTCAACTTGCTGGGGACAAATAAAATGAATATGGGCGTCGATGGCGCCCGCCGTTAAGATTTGACCTTCGCCGGCAATAACCTCGGTACAGGGGCCAATAATAATGTCGATATTTGGCTGAATGTCGGGATTCCCCGCCTTGCCAATAGCAACAATACGGCCGGCTTTAATCGCGACGTCAGCTTTCACCACACCCCAGTGATCTAAAATCAGCGCATTGGTAATGACCGTGTCCGGGGTAAATTCGCGCCCCAGCTGGCTTTGCCCCATACCGTCGCGAATAACTTTACCGCCGCCAAACTTTACTTCCTCACCGTAGGTGGTGAAGTCTTTTTCTACTTCAAGCCACAGTTCGGTATCGGCAAGACGAACCTTGTCACCTACCGTGGGGCCGTACATATCCGCATAGGCGCGGCGATCAATCGTCGTCATGATGTTGCCCCTGCTGCCGCGTTATCCAAGGCGCCCATCACGTCGCCGCGAAAACCATACACTTCGCGCTTACCAGCCAAGGCCACTAACTCAACCTCGCGACTCTGGCCCGGCTCAAAGCGCACGGCTGTTCCCGCCGCAATGTTTAAACGAAAACCTCGACTCGCCTCGCGGTCAAATTTCAGCGCCAAATTGGTTTCAAAAAAATGGTAGTGGGAGCCAACCTGAATCGGTCGATCACCGCTGTTAGCGACGTCTATCGTGCAGGTTTCGCGTCCCGCGTTCAGCACGATATCACCCTGCGCTATTTGCATTTCACCTGGAATCATAAAGCCTCCCTTGCTGCAGCTAAGCGCTGCCAAATTCGTCAAACAATCGGATTGTGCACGGTCACGAGTTTGGTGCCATCGGGGAAGGTGGCTTCAACCTGTACCTCGTGAATCATTTCAGCAACACCGTCCATCACATCGTCGCGCCCCAATACTTCGCGGCCTGCACTCATCATCTCAGCCACGGTGCGGCCCTCCCTGGCGCCCTCCATCACTTCGGCGGAAATCAGCGCAATCGCCTCGGGATAATTTAGTTTCAGGCCCTTGGCTTTGCGGCGTTCAGCCAGCAGCGCCGCCGTAAAAATTAATAGTTTATCTTTGTCTCTAGGACTCAGTTCCATCGCTTAACTTCCCGTCTTTATCAATCTTGTAATCGCTAACCAGCGCTTAGGTATTCCAAATTCGCGGCGGACACGCCTTCCGTCCGTTTAACAAAGGCCGCAGTTGCGACCACAACCAAATAAAGCCTTTGCGACACTGCTCTGGTGAATCGCCTATGTAACGCGCTAAGAAAATATCGCGCTTTTGAGATAAGCCCCACTCCGCCGCCAACCAGCCTTTGCTAGCAACAAGTTCTGCTAAACCGTCGCGCAAGGTATCCATCACATCTTGATCACATTGCACCGTAGCAAATAGGGTGCCGCACACCGACATCCCACCCATCCCCCAGGGTGCGTCTAGCATTCTGCTGCCACCCAGCCATTCGGTGCGCTCATTAAGGACAGGCACACCATCGCGACTGATAGCAATTTTCTGTAAGCAACGTCCGCGTCCAAAGCCCTCGCCACTGGCGCGACGACCCAGCACGACAATATCCCAGGCACATAAACGAGCATCACCATGCAGGTGAAACTGATTGCTCAACTCTGCCTCAGCACCTTCAAAAACAATGGTTTCCTGAGGCAACCATTCAAGACAGGCACCGCTTGCCACACTGGCTGACACGCCCTGCGACTGAGCTGTCTTCGCGGTGTCGCTGCGATAAACCTTGCCCGCCGAGGGGGTGGTCAACAGTGCCTGCGCACGAGTATCTAGCTCTAAACTCACACGCAAAGCATCGCCCGGCACCATGCCGCCGGGGGGATGCAAAAGATAGACATGACAGCAATCGTCTTCCGGATAAAATGGTCGCTGCACCCGCAGCGGCCCCTTATGTAAAGACCGCACCAAATCTGTGCGATTTTTATTGGGACGAAACAGCAACTCGATTGATGCCTGCCAAGACTTGGTCGGTATCAATTCTGCGCCGCTAAGCGGCGGTATCTCTTGTGTGGGAGCGAGAGCCGTCAACGGCCAATCCTTATCGTTATGAAACATTCAAGGGCATTACGCAGCACGTACACCGAGTTTAGGCAGAAGCAAAAGCAATATCTGGGCCATCACTGTGCACGGTAAATGGGCGCTGCGCCATATCGGTTCTGGAATTTGCCGATGTCGCACCAATTGAAAGCAATGCGACTGACGATTTAGCCTCAGACGTCAGACTTCCAACGTCAAGCGAGCCCATACACCTCCCACCCAGCGCCAATAAACGATACACTTAGCCGCATTAATGAGGTGACTACACATGGCCAAACCCGATTTTATTTCTCAGCTCGCTCAACAAGCTGGCCGCTTAATCAATAATGGTCCTGAAATTCAGCAGGACATAGAAGAAAAAGTACAGGTCTTGCTGCAGGGCGGATTTAGTCGCTTAAACATGGTGTCGCGCGACGAATTTGACGCCCAAGTCGCGGTGCTTAATCGCACTCGCAGCAAACTGGAGGCCTTGGAAAAGCAGCTTGCCGAACTAACAGCCCAGCTGGAAAACCAAAACACGAGCAATCGCTAAGCGTCGATAAAAAAGGTATTACAATCGCTACACTAGGGATTCGTGCAGCTACCATTCCGCAGCCTTCAAGGATGAAGACATGCCTCTCGCCACTGTATACAGCCGCGCCAAACTCGGTATCAACGCTCCGCTAGTGACCGTTGAAGTCCATTTGTCCGGCGGACTTCCCGCCTTCAATATTGTTGGCCTACCCGAAGCCACCGTTCGCGAGAGTCGCGACCGAGTTCGCTCTGCTCTGATTAATTCGCGCTTTGACTTTCCCGTTAGCCGCATCACCGTCAATTTGGCGCCCGCCGACTTACCCAAAGAAGGCGGCCGCTTTGACCTCCCCATTGCAATCGGCATTTTACTCGCGTCGGGACAGGTGCCAGCGGCGCCATTAAAAGATTTAGAATTGATTGGCGAATTGGGCCTGAGCGGTGAACTCCGCGCCGTCGATGCCGCGTTGCCGGCGGCCATCCAAGCTAATGCCGCAGGTCATATATTGATTTTGCCTGCTGCCAATAGCGGACTTGCCTCCATTGTCGACGACACCGGCCTGCGCGAAGCGGAGTCCTTACTTGCGGTGGCCGCCCATCTACACGGCCAGCAAGTGCTGCCATTTGCAGGCGCCAGTGCAGACCCCATCGACAGCGATCACTACCCCGATCTCGCTGACGTAAAAGGACAAACCGGCGCCAAACGCGCATTGGAAATCGCGGCGGCCGGTGGCCACAGCTTGCTGTTAAGCGGCCCGCCGGGAACGGGGAAAACCTTGCTAGCAAACCGCCTGCCCGGCATTTTGCCACCCTTAACAGAATCCGAGCGTCTAGATATCGCCACCGTGCAATCGGTGGCGGGCAAACCACTGCGTCTACATCGCCCGTTTCGCGCCCCACACCACACCGCGTCGGCGGCGGCACTTGTCGGCGGTGGCAGCTATCCTCGCCCCGGAGAGATCTCCCTCGCTCACAACGGGGTTTTATTTCTGGACGAATTACCGGAATACCCGCGCAAGGTATTAGAAGTGCTGCGCGAACCCATGGAATCCGGCGAAGTGATTATTTCCCGCGCCGCCCAGCAATTAAAATTTCCCGCTAAATTCCAATTGGTCGCGGCCATGAATCCCTGCCCCTGCGGCTATGACGGCGATGAAAACAAAGATTGTCGCTGTACCCCCGACCAAATTCAGCGTTACCGCAGCAAATTGTCGGGGCCGCTTTTAGACCGAATTGATTTACGCATCAACGTACCTAGGCTGCCACCGGGTGTGTTGCAATCCGATAACAAGGCGGAAAGTAGCGCAGCTGTTCGAGAGCGGGTATGCAAGGCGCGAGCTCGCCAGCATCAGCGCAGTCCAAATATAAATGCTCGACTGAGTGCGGACGAGGTCGCCAATTTTTGTCCGCTCGATAGGCCCAGCAAGCAATTCATGCTGCGCGCTGAGCAAAAATTAGGCCTCAGCGCCCGCGCCCACCACCGCCTTATTAAAATTGCGCGAACCATTGCAGACCTTGCTGGCGACCAAAACATCAGCCTTGCTCACTTGCAGGAAGCCATGATTTATCGAGGTGACCAATAGGCCCGCTTTAACTCACCCGCATAGGCAACATTACTGATCCCCTTCGCTAGTTGCGAATTGTAGACTCCTTGCTATAAACAGATAACAAGGCACTAAAAACAATGCCAAGCGTCCTAGTGGTAGAAGACAACGCGGCGCTAGCTAGCATGGCGAAAGCGATCCTCGAAGATATTCTTGGCTTCACGGCGTGTATCGCCCGAAACGGCGCTGAGGCCAAATCCCTACTAAAGAATAATCCCGAGCGCTTCACCGTCGCACTGGTTGACCTGAACCTTCCCGATGCGCCGAACGGCGAAATAGTCCCTGTTGTACAGTCATACGATATTCCGGTGATTGTTCTCACCGGTTATTTCGGCGACGAATTACGCAAAAATATGATTGAACTGGGTGTAGTCGATTACGTGCTTAAGAAAAACATGAGCGCCTATGAATACGCCTGCCATCTAGCGCAGCGTGTGCATCGCAATTACTCGACCAAAGTCCTTATCGTCGACGATTCGAAGTCGGCATTATTAATGCTGAAGCGACATCTGGAGATCCAACGCCTGCAGGTTATCACCGCCGAAAACGGAAAAGATGCCTTGCTAAAAATGACAGCGCATCCCGATATCAAACTCGTTATCACAGATTACAATATGCCAGAAATGGATGGCTTCGAACTTATTCAACAACTTAGAACACGCCATCCCAAAGACCAGCTCGCTATAATTGGCCTATCCAGCTCTGGGGAGGCGCGACTGTCCGCCCAACTCCTTAAGAGTGGCGCCAATGACTTTATTGGCAAACCGTTTAGCTATGAGGAGTTGCTGTGCCGCGTCAACCAAAATCTCGATTACCTCGATCACATTCAAGATATTCGTGACGCCGCCAACCGCGACTACCTAACTAAACTTCACAATCGTCGCTATTTCTTTAACCACGGCAAACTATTGCACCAAAAAGCCCAGTTTCAAGAAACACCGCTATCTTTAGCCATGATTGATATTGACCACTTTAAAAAAATTAACGACCGCTATGGCCACGAGGCGGGTGATACCGCATTAAAACACATGGCGGATCTACTACGTGGTGAGTTTCCAGATGACCTCGTTGCTCGTTTTGGTGGTGAAGAATTCTGTATTCTGAGCACCACCGGTAGCGATGATACTTATAAACGCTTTGACGAATTTAGGCGCAAAGTGGCAGACAGCCGCATAGAAGATGATAACTACCAATTCGGATTTTCTGTCAGTATTGGTATTTCCAGTGTGCAAAGTGAAAAGCTAGATGCCAGTATCCACGCCGCAGACCTCAACCTCTATCGAGCCAAAGAACAGGGAAGAAACCAAGTCATTTCCAGCTGCCAACCTGAGCGCTAGCAGCACGCCCAACGCTTTCACTCTCGCTCGACCAACGATAGTACTAGCCCAGTCAATTATCCGGCCCGATAAAAGGCCACATAAACCTGTATCTCGCAGCCATACTGATTCCCGAAAGCGCATGTAATGAAGACGGTGGATAGTTTTGAGGCACCAGAGCGAAGCACCTGATTAATATCCAAGGCAGCGGTTCTTCCCCTGCTTCGCCCCTGCTACAATGCCCAGCCTTTTCACCCCTCGGCCTTGGACACAGCAACCGCGTGAGCAAACTCAACGACAGACAACGCGAAGCGGTGCTTTATATCGACGGCCCGATATTAGTGTTGGCCGGTGCAGGTAGTGGAAAAACCAGTGTTATCACCCGCAAGATGGCGTATTTAATTGAAAAATGCGGCATGCCGGCACGTCACATTGCCGCAGTCACCTTTACCAATAAAGCCGCCCGTGAAATGAAAGAGCGAGTCTCTCAGCTGGTTAAGGGGAAGGAAGCGCGGGGCTTAACGGTATCGACCTTTCATAATTTAGGTCTGACGATACTGCGCAGCGAGTACAAGGCACTGCAGTATAAATCAGGGTTTTCGATTTTTGACGGCCAGGACGCGCAGACCTTAATCCGCGATTTACTGATGCAGGATCACGGTGCGGAAAGTGACAATGCCGACCGCATCCAGCACCGCATTTCGCAGTGGAAGAATGAATTTATTACGCCTCAGCAGGCAATCGCCAGCGCCGACGGGCCCGCGGATATACTGTGTTCGCAGGCTTATTTACGTTATCAAAATGCCCTAAAAGCCTATAACGCCCTAGATTTTGACGACTTGATTATGCTGCCCGCGCTGCTATTTGAGCAGCAGCCCGCCATTCTCGAAAAATGGCAGCAAAAAATTCGTTACATGCTGGTAGACGAGTACCAAGACACCAACGGCGCGCAATACCATTTAGTCAAACAACTGGTGGGCGATCGCGGTGGTTTGACCGTGGTGGGTGACGATGACCAATCGATTTATGCCTGGCGCGGAGCCAAGCCAGAAAATCTATCGTTGCTCGGCAAAGATTACCCGCACTTAAAAGTGGTGAAACTGGAGCAAAATTACCGCTCCACGGCGCGCATTCTTAAAGCGGCCAATATTGTCATCGCCAACAATCCCCACGAGCACAATAAGGCGCTGTGGTCGGAGCTGGGACACGGCGAGCATATCCGTATTATTCGCTGCCGCAACGACGACGCCGAATGCGAGCGGGTGGTTACCGAGATTCTCGATCACAAGCTGCGCACCCAGGGCCGCTTCGGCAATTACGCGGTGCTGTATCGCGGCAATCATCAGTCTCGCCTACTAGAACTGAAGCTACAGGTGCACCAAATACCCTATAAGCTTAGCGGTGGCACCTCGTTTTTCGCCCGCAATGAAATCAAAGACATCATGGCGTATTTGCGCCTAATTATTAATCCCGGCGACGACAACGCGTTTTTGCGGATAGTAAATATACCGCGCAGAAAGATAGGCACCTCTACCCTAGAAAGCTTGGGGCGCTACGCGACCGAGCGTGAAGTGAGCATGTACGATGCCTGCGATGAAATGGGGCTCAGCCAACACCTGCCCGAAGCGGCAGTCTCGCGCCTGCGCGAATTTACCAGCTGGCTAAACACCCTGCGTCGCCAATGCTATGAAGGCGACCCCGTTGCCAGTGTGAAGCAGCTAGTAAGCGATATTGATTATTTAGACTGGCTTATTCAAAACGCCTCGTCCATTGCCATCGCCGAGCGGCGCATGGCCAACGTTCACATCCTAATAAGCTCCTTAGAAAAGTCGATAAAGGACGACGATAGCGAGAATGCCATCGAAGGTGCGATTAGCCGCTTGGTGCTGCGAGATTTAATGGAGCGCCAGGAAGACGAAAAAGAAAGCGACGACCAAGTGCAGCTAATGACCCTGCATGCGGCCAAGGGTTTAGAGTTTCCCCACGTCTTTATGATCGGCTTGGAAGAAGGTATTTTGCCCCATCAAAACAGTATCGATGACGGCATGATCGAAGAAGAACGTCGCCTTTGCTACGTTGGCATTACACGCGCCCAGCGCACCCTCACCATGAGCTACTGCGCCAAGCGCAAAAGTTTTGGTGAGTTCACCAGCTGCGAACCCAGCCGTTTCTTAGCAGAGTTGCCCCAGGAAGATTTGGAGTGGGAGGGCCGCGGCGACAACGACCCCGCCCAAAATCAAAAACGCGGCGGCGAAACCCTTGCTAGCTTGCGGGATATCCTCGGCTAAAAATTCGCCGAGGGATAAAAATCCGGCCATACCAATAGTTTTGTGCTGGCGTTGATAAAGCCACCATCAATCGCATATTTCAAAGCGCGATCCACATTGGCAACACCGTTACTCACATTTATCAAAGTAGGCCCGCCCAAACCCACCGACAACACACTGGTCACTGCCAGTGCCTGCCCAGTAGGGCCAAAGATGGGGCCACCACTGTCGCCAGGAATACTGGCTTTGTCGGTGCGTATTTCATACGCCCAACCACCACCCAAGACCGCCGTGATCGTGCCACTTTTCGCCTCTAAATTGCGCAAGCCAAAGTGAAAGGGCGAACGACCATAAGCAAAGACATTGTCGCCAACTGAGGCTAAGCCCGTAAACAATGACACTGGCCCGCCAAAGGCAAAGGAGGCAGGATGAATATTCGCTAGATCGTCGGAATGTACTTTGACCAAGGCAAAGTCGTTGTAAACACACGCATTGGAGCCCGGCGTTTCGCCCTGCTCCTGCATAGCGCGCCAACTGGAATACACCAGCTCGCCGGGCTGAGTTGCGTTTTCAATTATGACTTGGTTAAAACCAATGGGCAGATTATTGGTTTCGCAGGGATCAACACCGTCATTGGTATCAATACTGAAGCAGTGCGCTGCCACCCCGATATACACCGTCTGCGCGTTAGGGGAAAACAAGAAATTACCGGTACAACCGCTGCCATCGGCACTAATCTCCATGCCAGGGCGAATCTGGCCGCCCGCCGGAACACCAAAGCTCACGGGGGTTTCTGGGCTAGAAGTGCCGCCGCCATTCTCTTGGGGGGGATTATTGCTACCGGCTGAATTGTCGCTGTTTGGCGGTGTAGAATTAGATGAACTTGAAGAACCACCGCAGGCCGCCAGAAGCGCCACAAACACAAAAATCACCCATCGAGTCATCACAGTCATATCCATGCATCTACATTATTATTAACAGAGTAGCGCAGATTCAGGACATTTAGCGTATTTTTACCTTATATCGGCGCCACATCGACACCAATCTTACGCAGCCGGTGTTATAGCAGATTTATTCTGAGCAAAAAAAAGCCGCGCAGTGCGCGGCTTCTGAGCTCGATGGCGATTACTTACTGTTTTCCAGTATGTAATCTACCGCCGCCATGACTTCTTCGTCAGAGCAGCTCATGCACAAGCCTTTGGCTGGCATCATACCAATATTGCTGAAGCCTTCGATAGCGTGCTTGTGAAGGGTATCTACACCCTGTTCCGCACGCTTGCCCCAGTCTGCCGCGTCACCTAGCTTAGGCGCGTTGCCCGCACCGGTGGCATGACAACCCTGGCAGCTACTTTTGTAGACTTCTTCGCCAGATTTAGCCGCGCCACCCGCAGAGGCAACCGCCGCGCCGCAGGTATTATCACCTTGTAAACACACTTTACCGGCAGGCTGAATGCGGCTTTCTACTTCAGCCATTTGCTTGTCCGTCAACGCCCAAGCGGATACACACACCATCACCAAACCAAAGGCAGCGACCAATTTCTTCAACATTGCACTATTCACCGTTAACGTCCTCTCTGCTCACAAGGCCTAGCAGCCCGCATCATATTCTGGCGCGCATTATAACGGCATGGTCGCGATTACTCCAATAGCGCGTTCTGCTTATGTGCCAAGGTAGTAAAAACCACATGCTCAAGTCTTGATTGATGGTTATGCATATTGGGAGAGGGCTTAACATTTCACCGGGCGGCGCAGCAATTTCTAGATTTAACTCAGTACTGAATAATCGGCGCCTTTTGCAGCCAAGTATCGTCGTCTAGCATCCCCAGCATAGCGTGAGCGCAATCGGCAAAACTGATGTTCGAAAACCCATTAAAGCGATCAAAACCAATGCGATATTGACGGCGGAGCTCGCCCTCTCGCATTTGCAAGGGCCGCACGCCGAACCACTTCACATCCATATATTGTTTTAATAGTTGGTACTGGTGTTCTTTGTCGTGGTGCCGCAGGCTCATAAATACCTCGGCGAATTTTCTAACAAAACGTGCACCCAAGGTAATTTGGTCTTCTTCCACAAAGGTACTACCGCCGCCACACCAAATAAAACGGCCCGCAGACTCGCCGCGCAAAGCTTCTAAAATATGACGACTCACCTCTGTACAAAGATTTGGCATGGAGTGCTTATCAACCCCAATCGCAAATAGAACTGCCTCGGTATCAGCACCAATAGCACGCCACACGTCATCGGCGCACAGGGCATCACCTTCGACAATAGAAATACGCTCCTTTAGCTCCGCCGGTAATTTCGCCGCTGAGCGCACAAGCACCGTCACCTCATGACCGGCATCGACAGCTTGACGCAGGCACTGGCTACCCACCGCGCCGGTTGCACCAAACAAGGTAATTTTCATCGCGAAGATCCTGCTTTTATTGTGTGGCCTACAATATAAGATCAAAAACCGCCAAGCCAAAACCAAAAAAGGCGAGACCCTAAGGCCTCGCCCTTTTTTTCTAGAACGTACTTAAGCTACGCGGTGTAAAGCACAGAGTTTATTACCCGATGGGTCGCGCAAATACGCAAGATACAGCTTACCTAAGCCACTTTCGCGAACGCCCGGCGCATCCTCACAAGTGGTACCGCCATTTGCCACACCCGCGGCATGCCATGCATCCGCCTGCGCAGGGTCTTTGGCTGCAAAACCTACAGTACTGCCATTGCCATGGCTAGCAGGCTTGCCATCAATCGGCGACGTTATTGCGAAAATGCCACTCTCAGTAAAATAAAAGCAACGTCCCTTATCATCCATAACACCGGGCTCGTAACCCAGTGCGCCTAAAATTGCATCGTAAAATTTCTTTGATGCATTCATGTCGTTTGCACCGACCATAATATGACTGAACATTTTTTATTTTCCTCTTAAATTATTTAACTAAACATTTAGCAAAAATACTCACAACAAAACCTCCGCCTCGTCACCGCTGGCTTCAAGCCATGTTTTACGATCTGGCGCCCGCTTTTTAGATAGCAACATATCCATCAAGCTATCGGTTTCATCACCGTCATCAATTGACAGTCGCACCAAGCGTCGGGTGTTGGGGTCCATGACGGTTTCACGAAGCTGTAAGGGATTCATTTCACCCAAGCCTTTGAATCGGGTGACAGAGACTTTGCCTCGTTTATTCTCGGCTTCCAGTCTGTCCATAATGCCTTGCTTTTCGGCATTATCCAGCGCGTAAAAAACGTCTTTACCAAGATCGATACGGTACAGCGGTGGCATCGCAATATAAACATGGCCTTGCTGAACCAGTGGGCGAAAATGACGTAGAAATAAAGCGCATAACAAAGTGGCAATGTGAAGTCCGTCGGAATCTGCATCGGCCAGCACGCAGATTTTACCGTAGCGCAGTCCGCTTAGGTCGTCAGAGTCGGGATCTATGCCCATCGCGACAGAAATATCGTGGACTTCTTGCGAGGCCAAAATTTGCTGAGCGTCGACTTCCCAGGTATTTAAGATTTTACCGCGCAGCGGCAAGATCGCTTGGAACTGGCGATCGCGGGCTTGCTTGGCGGAACCGCCCGCCGAATCCCCTTCCACCAAGAACAACTCGGCGCGCTCGGTATCGACTCCAGAACAATCGGCTAATTTACCGGGCAAAGCTGGCCCCGCTGAGACTTTTTTACGCACCACTTTCTTGGCTTTACGCAGCCGAGTTTGGGCGTTGTTAATGCACAGCTCCGCGAGCTTTTCCGCATCTTCGGTGTGCTGGTTTAACCATAAACTGAAGGCATCTTTGGCAACACCAGCAACAAATGCCGAGGCTTCCCGCGAACTTAATCGCTCTTTGGTTTGCCCAGAAAATTGCGGGTCAGCAAGCTTGGACGACAGCACGTAACTGCACTTTTCCCAAATATCATCAGGGGCTAGCTTCACACCCCGGGGAATCAGGCTGCGGAACTCGCAAAACTCACGCATGGCGTCTAATAAGCCGCTGCGTAAACCATTGACGTGGGTACCGCCCTGGGCGGTGGGAATGAGGTTTACATAGGATTCAGCCAGAGGTTCGCCACCTTCAGGCAACCATTGCACGGCCCAATCAACCGCCTCGCTGCGACCGCTGAAATGGCCAATGAACGGCTCGGATGGCAGGGTTTCGTATTCGCGGGTGTGGCCAGCGAGATAGTCGCGCAGGCCGTCTTCGTAATACCACTCCTCGCTTTCGGTGCCGGTTTCATCAATAAAGCAGACGCGCAATCCTGGGCATAATACCGCCTTAGCACGTAATACATGTTTTAAACGGCGTACCGAAAATTTGGCAGAATCAAAATATTTGGGATTGGGAGTAAAGCGAATATAGGTGCCTGTATTGCGCTTGCCACAGCTATCAATCACGGCCAATTCAGAGGTTTTGTCGCCATTGGCAAAAAACATCTGGTGAACTTCGCCGTCGCGTTTAATGATAATTTCTAGCGACTCAGACAAGGCATTAACTACGGACACACCAACGCCGTGCAAGCCACCCGAGAACTGGTAATTGTCGTTGGAGAATTTGCCACCGGCATGCAAGGTACACAGAATCACCTCGACACCCGGTAAACCCTGCTCAGGGTGAATGTCTACCGGCATACCACGGCCGTTATCGCCGCATGCCAATGAACCGTCGGCGAACAAGGTGACTATGATTTCACTGGCGTGCCCAGCCAGTGCTTCGTCGACGCTATTGTCGATGACTTCTTGCGCTAGATGATTGGGTCTGGTGGTATCGGTATACATACCGGGGCGCTTGCGCACCGGTTCTAAACCAGTAAGGACTTCGATGGATTGCGAATTATATTGTGACATCTAAAACCATTGTTAGCGGCCGCGCCGCAGTGACTAATTGAGCTAAACATCCAGCCATTGAATGGACCGGAATCCGTATTATTTTCTCACGCCGCTGACTATTCTGCTGTCGACGCTGACAATTGCAAAAATTCGACTATTGGCTCTAAGTGACGATCAAAATTTTGAAAGCTGTGGTCACCACCCGCCTCCACTGTCATCTTAACACCTTGGTAAAACGTCACCGCATCGCGATAGTCCAAGGTTTCGTCCTGCTCCTGTACCATCACCCAGTAACGTCCGGTGTCCGGTTTTACCACCAAAGACTGCAGCGTATCAATGTCGACCTGCGTCAAACTAAAGTCCACACCGGTATAGGGATTGTGGTGTTCGCCAATAAAATGTTCCGCAAAGGTGTGGGGTTGAACCGCCGGGTTCACCAACACCGCGGGCAGGCGGTAACGCTCAGCCAAGACAGTGGCAAAAAATCCCCCCATGGAGCTTCCCACTAAGCCCAATGGTCCGGTCTTCTTCTGCAAAAAATCTTGCACTAGTTGATCTAGCTCACGAAGCGCTTCCGCCGGCGTATTCGACAGCGACGGTACCATATAATGAATATTGGGGTAGTGCTCGGCGACGTAACGCCCCAGTTGCTGTGCTTTTAAAGATTGCGGTGACGAGATAAACCCGTGAATATAAATAAGCCCTGCTGTCATTCGTAACCACTTGCCAGATTGTCGACCGCAAATGTTACACCTTTTACCCGCGACACTCTTGTTTGAAATCGACCATTTTCCGCCAGGTAAAATACTCGATAGCCTGGATTGCAGTCATCGAGCGCAAAGTTGTCGCTATTCGGCGCAAATTGAATACACGTTGACGGCGTGGTTAACAGCCCCACATTTTCAAAAAGCATTTCAGACTGCTGGTGCACATGACCCGACACAAAGGCTTTGATTTGGGGCTTACCAGCGACCAGGGCAAAGACTTGATCAGCATTTGTTACCCGTTGCTCATCTAGCCAGGCACAGCCCAAAGCTCGCAAGTGATGATGCAAGAACACCAAGCTGGGCCGCTCTGCCTCTGCAATACTCGCCACCGCAGAAAGCTGATCAGCCGCCAAGCAGCCGCCAACCTCACCTTCGACGGCAGAGTTCAAAAAGCCCAAGCGCCAAGCGCCCAGATCCACCGTTGTAGGCATCATTTGATCGCCAACGATGCTTTTCATAAGGTCCACATCGTCATGATTGCCCGGCAACCACACCATTTGCGACGCGAGACCATCGAGTCGCGCATACAAACGACGGTAGGATTCCGCATCGCCATGCGCTGCAATGTCACCAGAGACCACGAGTAAATCTATATGTGGGCACTCTGCAGCCAACGTGCTCAGCACTAGCTCTAAGCTATTATCGGTATCCATACCCAATAGGCTGTCACCCAGCTGGGCGCCGAGATGACAATCGCTAATTTGCACCACCGTCAGCAGTGCTTGGTCTTTTTGAGCAGGCAAATTCACCGAACAACCCCATTATTAATGCTTGTTTTATACGGGATGCCCCAGCCTTGCGCCAGTAAAATTAAGCGAACGGCGTCATATTTCAAGAATATTCAGCGGATTATCTAAAGAGTGGCCATGACTAAGGCACAGACTCAACCATTCACCGAGATAACGGTTTTGCTGCGCCTTTTCGTCACGGTGGTACATGCTGGCATTAGGGTAGCGGTAACGGGGCTTTACCGGCCGCAACCCCCGCGCCCCCATGACCTCCGCGAGATTAGCGTCGTGATAAATTCTAACTTGTAGCACCGGCACTGGCAGCTCGGCGAATAGCGGCTTCTCCAAGCGCAGCTCAATCATGGTGGTGTACGGCGCTCGCTCTTTAACATGCAACTCGACGGCGTTAGTCGCCACGCCAAAACGCAGACAATCGCCCGCAGCCACATCAACAGGCAGCAGTTTTTGCAGGCGGCGGAAATTCATTTCGCAGTCGGCGAGATGACCGTTGAGGTCTATGCGGTACTGATGTTTATCCACATCGCTCCTAATGGAACACCCAAACATTCCATAACTTTCGTTAATTTACATTCTCAAGGGGCTTTAGTTTGATACACTTTAGCGCTTTATCACCTTCCCTCTATGGAGACAGGTTACCTCTATGATCGCCAAACGTCATCTACTCAGTATCGCCATCGCTGCACTCCTAAGCAGCCACCTTGTTCAGGCTGACACATTACTCGATGTCTATGAACTTGCAGTGAAAAATGATCCGCAGTTACAAGCCGCCGAAGCAACGTACCGAGCCAACATTGAAACCAAAAATTTAAGCCGTGCCGCGCTGTTGCCGCAGGTTACCGCGCAGGCCTATTATCAAGATTCCGAAAGCGAAGCAGAGCGCAAATCAATCCAACAAAGTACTGGGCTTGGTGGCACTACGACCATCATTGACCAAAAGGCCTCCACCGGAACCGAATCAGAGGTTTATTCGGTGTCACTAAGCCAAGCGCTATTTGACTTACCTGCTTGGTTTAGTTTTCAGGCCGGCAAAAAAGTTACTGAACAAGCCGAAGCACAATTAGCTTACGAACAACAACAATTGATCGTACGCACCGCCGAAGCCTATTTCAATGTGTTGCGCGGCCGTGAAAACCTAGACGCGTCTAAGGCGGAAGAACGCGCAGCAAAACGTCAGTTAGAGCAAACCCAGCAGCGCTTTGACGTTGGTTTAATTGCTATCACCGACGTCCATGAAGCCCGCGCCGTTTTTGACAGCACGGTTGCCCAGCGCTATGGCTTTGAAGGTACCTTGGCTATTGCTAGAGAGAATCTCAGCAGTTTAACCGGTCAAGAGCACAACAATCTGTGGTCACTGAAAACAGATTTTCCCATCACCATGCCTGAGCCTGCGAGCCGCGCCGAATGGGTAGATTTCGCACTAGCCAACAACAAGTTGCTGCAAGTCTCGAATGCCGGCGCGAGTTCGGCCTACGAAACCGCACAATCCAAAAAAATGGAGCATTTGCCCAAAATCGTTGGTAGCTTTACGAGTAGCAAAGATGATACTGATGGCTCTACACAATTCACGCCACCAAGTGTCTTTGCCACCCAACCCGACGCGTACACTGAAAGCGATGTTTTGCGCGTAACCCTAACCATGCCGCTGTTTGCCGGTGGTGGTATCAGCGCTGGTCGGCGCCAAGCCTACGAGCAATACAACGCGGCCAACTACAATGCGCAAACTACCCAGCGCCAGGTCATTACCGGCACCCGTGCACAGCACATTGCGGTATACACCGATGTGCAAACCGTCAATGCCCGTAAACAGAACATCATTTCAACCCGCAGTGCGCTAGACGCAACTGAGGCTGGTTATGAAGTGGGAACACGGAATATAGTTGATGTTCTCGATGCCCAACGCCGCCTTTATGGCGCAATGCGCGACTACACCAATGCCCGCTACGACTATGTTATTGATGTGCTAAAACTAAAATTGAATGCCGGCACATTGAGCCCAGCAGACATTATTGCACTGAATAAATGGTTACAACTGCCTAAGCCCATCTCTCTAAAAGAGAGCAGCTAAAAGAGATTGGATCGGCAAAGTCTTAACGCAATTCCAGCGCTTGTTCGATTACCATGAGCAAGCGCTGTAAAGCGCCCCGATTATTATCCACCACCTGTTTTGCCGCCGCCCCCTGCTGTCCAGCACGCTGCGAATCTGCCATTAAACCTTGTAGCGTCTCCGCTAAATCCTCCGCGTCGACTATCGTTAGCAAGCCACCCGCCCCTTGCAATAAAGCGCTAATTTCCGAAAAGTTAAAATCGCTGGGGCCGCTCAGAACCGGCAATCCCCAGGCTGCAGGCTCTAAAGTGTTGTGGCCGCCGTGCTCAATTAGGCTGCCGCCAACAAAGGCAATATCGGCGCAACCAAGCAGCAGCAATAGCTCGCCCATGGTATCGCCCAAAATGACTTGCGCATCAATAGCACTGCTGCCTTGCCGATATTCGCTTCTACGCTGAAGGCTAAACCCGTCGGCTGTAATTAATTCTGCAACCTTGCTAAAACGCTCTGGGTGTCTCGGCACCAATAACAGCAGCGCATTTGCTTGCTTCGCAAGCAATGCCTTGTGTGCCGCCAATAAAATTTCATCTTCACCGGCGTGGGTGCTCGCCGCGATCCACACCGGCCGCTCGCCAAACCACTGCGCACGCAACTCACGCGCTTGATCTCGGAGCAGGGTTGGAATGGCCAAATCGAATTTAATACTACCGGAAACCGTCAAGTTCTCTGCTGCCACACCCAGTGCCACAAAACGCGCTCCGTCATCCGCAGATTGCGCCACCACCTGTGAAAACTGCGAAAATACCGCCCGTGTTAACGCCGCCAAACGACCGTAGCCGCGTGCGGAGCGCTCAGATAAGCGTCCATTCGCCAAGAGAACGGGAATTCCCTTCGACGCCGTTTGGCAAACCATATTAGGCCAAATCTCGGTTTCCATGATCACCGCGACGCTTGGCTGGACACGCTTTAAAAACCGGCTTACTGCATCAGGCAAATCATAGGGGGCATAAACATGGAACACGCGCTCACCAAACATGGCTTGCACCCGCTCAGAGCCGGTTGGCGTCATGGTAGTAACTACCACAGGCAAGGTTGGATGCTCTGCGAGGAAATACTCAATGATTGGCGCCGCTGCTATGCTTTCGCCGACTGAAACCGCATGAATCCACAAACCGTGTTTTTGCGCTGGCGCCTGAAAAAAACCAAAGCGCTCTGCAATACGATGCCGATACGCCGGTGCCTGCCACCCTCGCCAAAGCAGGCGCAGTAACACCAGCGGCAAAATTAAGTAGAAAAAAGCACTGTATAAAAATCGGGGCATGTCGCGAATGCGTTCCCATACTCAAGCAAATGCGGCAAGCATAACGGCCAGCGCTCAATCAGACCAGCCGTAAGCTCAAAACCCCGCGCGCACCTAGGCCATATTTAAGACTTCTCGCACACAGCGATTAATTCCCTTAGCCGCTTCGGCAATACTTCCCGCCAACATATAGGCCGGCGTTGTCACTAACTTCATCGCCTCATCTATGCAAACCTCATCGACCGCGCAGCTCTGGTGAAGCGCACCCATGCTATTAATAGCAGCGGCAACATCGGCGTCATTACCCACCGTGCATTTCACGCCATCACCAAAAATACGGGCCGCCATGGTCGGTGCTATGCAGATCAAACCGGCCGGCTTGCCAGCCTTATGCATGGCCTGAATAAACTGCAGCACATCTTTTTGCACCGTCATATCAGTGCCATTTACGGCAAAATCAGATAGATTCTTGGCCGCACCAAAGCCGCCGGGCACGATGACCGCATCAAAATCTGCTGGCAGTGCATCAGCCAAGTCCTTCACTTCGCCACGGGCCAATCGCGCGGCTTCAACTAGCACATTGCGGCTTTCACCTTCGGCCACTTCACCCACTAAATGGTTAATAACATGGAGCTGCTCAATATTCGGTGCAAAACACTGGTAGCTGGCCCCATGATTTTCTAATGACAACATAGTGAGTACCGATTCATATATTTCGGAACCGTCATAAACACCACAACCGGATAGTATCAGTGCGACTTTTTTCATTGCTGCTGTCCTCCTTGCTGGAATGTCAGCCCGCGTTCAGCGAGCCGATTTTCGATAATACCCTCACGCAGCCCGCGCTGCGAAAGTTGCATACTACTAATATTTAAGGTCTCGAACAGGGCCATTACAATCGCCACGCCAGAGGCAAAAATAGACCGGCGATCTTCAGTCAGACCGGGGTAGCGAACGTCATCAACGGCGTTAAATGAGAACAAACTGTCTGCCAGTGCCTGCAACTGTTGCAAGTAAATCCCCGTGCTACTTGGGTTTTTAGGCTGCGCTAAGAGCACTTGCTCAACTGCCAACAAGGTGCCAGAGCAACCAACGACACGGGGAGACGATTCCCAAAAAGCCGCCGGAAAACGATGCAATGCCTGCTTAAATATCACCTTCGCGGCATCGCGCGCTGCATTAAAATGTTCTTGTCGCAATTCACCATCCGGAAAATAGCGCAAATAATGCAGGCAGCCGACATCGACACTCACCCCTTTCACCATTCGATGTGCGAAACCCCAGGCGAGTTCAGTGCTACCACCACCAATATCAGTCACCAGGCAATGTTGCTGAGACGAGGTATCCGCTTTGCCCAACAATTTTGTGCTAACACCAAGATAAACCAGCTCCGCTTCCTGCTCGCCACTGATTATTGTTGGCAGCACGCCAAGTAAATCCTCCACTGCCGATAAAAACGGCAAGGTATTGCGCACGCCGCGCAATGACGCAGTGGCAACCACGTGCAGTTCCGCAATGCGGTAGCGCGCCAATATTTCCTTGTAATCTTGCAGGCACAATAACGCACGGTCTTGGGCGTCTCTTTGTAAACTACCTTGATCGGCACCCGCCGCTAATTGCACTTTGCGCTCCTCGGTATACACAGCACACCAACCATTCGATTGCACTTGTGCGATCAATAAATGAAAGCTATTTGACCCCATATCTATCGCCGCCACATATGAGCCAACGGTCAAATTCACACTGTTACCCCTTTTCACATCCCGCCAATTCCTGTGCTATCATCGCACATCCTTTATTTTGTGAAGTTTATTCGGAGAACTAACATGAGCGACAACATCGTTCACGTCACCGACAGCAGCTTTGAAGAAGACGTGCTGAAGTCTGATTTACCTGTGCTGGTCGATTTCTGGGCTGAGTGGTGTGGCCCTTGTAAAATGATTGCACCCATTCTGGATGAAATTTCAGGCGAGTTCGCAGGCAAATTGAAAATCTGCAAAATCGATGTCGATGCCAACAGCGACACGCCTGCCAAATTTAGCGTTCGCGGTATTCCAACGCTGATGATTTTCAAAGGCGGAAATGCAGAGGCCACTAAAGTTGGCGCACTGTCTAAAACCCAGTTACTGGATTTCGTGAATTCAGCACTGTAAGTCCGCTGCAGCCCGCTCAGTTTTACTGAGCGGGCTCACGCTAAAAGGTAGACGCCCTAACTTTTCAGTGATAGAGTGCGCAAGATCCTTCAAAGAACACCCAATAATTAACCTTATATTCGCTTCAGCTTAACTCGTCGAGTTCGTTCCGGCTTCCCGGTTTTTGCCGATCCCACGTCTCGCTTATATCCTGTCTAATTGATACCACTAAACCCATATACCTATGAATCTGACCGATCTAAAAACTAAATCAGCCCAAGAACTACTCGACATTGCTAAAGAAAGCGGCCTGGACAACATTGCCCGCTCACGCAAACAAGACATCATCTTCTCCATACTGAAACGACACGCCAAAAGTGGTGAAGATATTCACGGCGACGGCGTACTGGAAATTTTGCAAGATGGGTTTGGCTTCCTGCGCTCAGCCGACTGCTCATACCTCGCCGGCCCCGACGATATATATGTTTCACCCAGCCAGATCAGACGCTTTAACCTGCGCACTGGCGATAGTATTGCTGGCAAAATCCGGCCGCCAAAAGAAGGCGAGCGCTATTTTGCACTATTGAAAGTCGACGAAGTCAACTTCACCCGCCCAGAACAGTCCAAGAACAAAGTCCTGTTTGAAAACCTCACCCCCCTGTTTCCCAATGAGCGCTTAACGCTTGAAATGGGCACAGGTTCGACTGAGGATTTAACTGGACGCATCATCGATTTAGCTGCACCAATCGGCAAAGGCCAGCGCGGCCTGATCGTCGCTCCGCCAAAAGCGGGTAAAACCCTGATGTTGCAGAATATTGCCTCGAGCATTATCCGCAACAATCCAGAGTGCTACGTTATCGTTCTGCTGATTGACGAACGTCCTGAAGAAGTCACCGAGATGCAGCGCTCCGTCGGTATTCGCGGCGCAGAAGTGGTCGCCTCGACCTTTGACGAGCCACCTGCACGTCACGTTCAAGTGGCCGAAATGGTTATCGAAAAAGCCAAGCGCCTGGTTGAACACAAACGCGACGTGGTTATTCTGCTCGACTCTATCACTCGTCTAGCTCGCGCTTATAACACCATTATCCCCAGCTCCGGCAAAGTACTGACCGGCGGTGTCGACGCACACGCCTTGGAACGCCCAAAACGCTTTTTCGGCGCAGCTCGTAATATTGAAGAAGGTGGCAGCTTATCCATTATCGCAACCGCATTGATTGATACCGGTTCGAAAATGGACGAGGTTATCTACGAAGAGTTTAAAGGTACGGGTAATAACGAACTACACCTCGACCGCAAAATTGCCGAGAAGCGCGTTTACCCCGCCATCAATATTCGTCGCTCCGGCACCCGTCGCGAAGAATTGCTGACCGGTGAAGAAGAACTGGCCAGAATGTGGATTCTGCGTAAATTACTGCACGGTATGGAAGACACCGCAGCGATTGAATTCTTAATCGACAAGCTCAAAGATACCAAGACCAACGCGGACTTCTTTGACTCGATGAAGCGTAAGTAACGCGGAATGCTTGACGGGAGACGGGAGATGCTAAAAAGCAAAACTCTCAGCTCTCGTCAATGTGTTGGGCGCTGCACCATCCGCGCCCACTATTATTTTACTTTGCGTCTCCCCGTCTCCCATCCAGCGTAACGCCTGCCATGTATAAAGACCTCAGAGAATTCATCCGGCATTTAGAAAAACAAGGTGAGCTAAAACGTATTAGCCATCCCGTTGATCCCAATCTGGAAATGACTGAGATTTGCGACCGCGTCTTGCGCGCTGGCGGCCCCGCCCTATTGTTTGAAAATCCCATTGGTTACGATATTCCGGTACTGGCGAATTTATTCGGCACCGAAAAGCGTGTCGCAATGGGTATGGGCAAAGACGATATAAAGGCCCTTCACGAAGTCGGCGAATTACTCGCTTTTTTACGCCAACCTGATCCACCAAAAGGTCTACGCGACGCGTGGAGCAAACTACCGGTATTCAAACAAGTTTTGAATATGGGGCCTAAAATGGTGAGCAATGCGCCCTGCCAGGAATGCGTGATTGAAGGCGACGCGGTAGATTTACGCACACTGCCCATTCAAACCTGCTGGCCCGACGACGCCGCACCACTGATCACTTGGCCACTAGTCATTACCCGTGGCCCGAATAAAGAACGCCAAAACCTCGGCATTTACCGCATGCAGTTAATCGGCAAAAACAAGCTGATAATGCGCTGGCTTTCACATCGCGGCGGCGCACTGGATTTCCAAGAATTTAAAGCCAGCAACCCTGGTGAAAAATTTCCAATATCGGTTGCGCTTGGCGCCGATCCAGCTACGACCTTAGGTGCGGTTACGCCGGTACCTGACTCACTGAGCGAATACGCCTTTGCTGGATTACTGCGCGGCAGCAAGACCGAACTCACCAAAAGCTTGAGCAATGACTTACAAGTGCCGGCGACAGCAGAATTTATTCTAGAGGGTTATATCGACCCTGAGGAAATGGCCGACGAAGGCCCCTACGGCGATCACACGGGCTACTATAATGAAGTAGACAGCTTCCCCGTATTTACCGTCACCCACATCAGCCATCGCAAAAAACCGATCTATCACAGCACCTATACCGGTCGGCCACCGGATGAGCCAGCCGTACTCGGCGTCGCCTTGAATGAGGTGTTAGTCCCACTACTGCAAAGGCAATTCCCAGAAATAGTCGATTTCTATCTGCCACCGGAAGGCTGCTCCTATCGCATGGCCGTGGTGACGATTAAAAAACAATATCCAGGTCACGCCAAACGCGTCATGTTTGGGGTTTGGTCATTTTTACGACAATTTATGTACACCAAGTTTGTAATTGTTTGCGACGACGACGTCAACGCCCGCGACTGGAATGACGTTATCTGGGCCATCACTACCCGTATGGACCCCGCACGCGATACCGTACTCGTCGAAAATACCCCGATCGATTATCTCGACTTTGCCTCACCTGTTTCGGGTCTAGGTTCCAAAATGGGAATGGACGCCACCAATAAGATGGGCGGTGAAACCACTCGTGAGTGGGGAAGGCCCATTGTGAAGGACCCTTCCGTTATTCAAAAGATAGATGATATTTGGGACCAGTTGGGGTTGAGCTAATTGGGGGCAGTGTAGAACACCCGTTTTAGCTCCTAAGTGACTATTTATAATTATTTCAGTTTTCTAGGAACTACTGTTTCGCCCAGCTGGGCGAAACCAGCTCTTGCAGTTAGCCCAATCCAAGAAAAGCATCCGCTCCCTTCGCTGGATACCCAATCGAGATGGGGTACGGCGAGTTACTTCTGAACCAATGGCCCAGCCTGTGAAACCGCTCCAATCACAATTGATAATGATTCTCATAATCTATACAATTAGCGATTATCAAATACCCTCGGTAAGACCGCCTTAACAAGACCTCCTATTTCGAGTAGAAAATCTCCATGACAAATCTCAAAAAATCGCTGTCCTTAACCACCTTCGCACTAATAGCTGCCAGCAGCGCTGCCATCGCCAAAGAGTTCACCGAAGAAATAGTGGTTACGGCCAGCCGCTCAGAACGACCACTCAGCACCATTGCCAATACCGTTACCGTTATTAACGAGCAAGAGCTTATTAAGCAGATGGGGGTCAGCAGCGATATGTCGACCATTCTAGGTAACCTCATACCTAGCTTTGCTCCAAGTCGCCAAAAGATGACTAATGCGGGAGAGAGCCTACGTGGCCGCAAGCCTCTATATCTAGTAGACGGTGTACCACAATCCAACCCACTGCGTGACGGTGGTCGAGATGCCCACACTATTGATCCTCTAATGCTTGAACGGGTAGAAGTCATCCACGGTGCCAACGCTATTCACGGCTTGGGCGCCTCAGGCGGCATTATCAATCTCATTACCAAAAAACCGACTGACACTACCGAGCAAAGCATTCGCATCGAGTCATTTTTTCAGGAAGAGGATATCAGCGAGAGCCTGGGATACGGAGTGAATTACAGCGTGGCGGGTAGCTGGCAAGACTTCGACGCCCTTGCAAGTATCGGCTACCGCCAAAGCGGCATCGGCTACGACGCCAACGGCGATATTATTGGTTTCGATAATGCCCAGGGCGACACGCTCGATTCCGACATGGCCAACGTGTTTTTAAAAATGGGTTACAACTGGGATGAACAGCGCCTTGAAATGACCATCAACCACTATGATATAGCCGGGAACAATGACTGGGTTGGTGTCGATGGCGACATCAATGCAGGTGTTCCGACCACTGCAGAAAAAGGCGATTTGCAGGGCGAGCCTGTCAGTAATGAAGTCACCCTGCTCAGCTTTAACTATAGTAACGAAACCTTCTTTGGCCACAAGTTGCGTGCGCATTTTTTCACCCAGGAATTTGCAGCGACCTACGGCGGAAGCGCCGCAGGAACTTTCCAAGACCCAACTATCGGACCATCGGTATTTGATCAATCGCAAAACAACTCAGAGAAGCAAGGTATTAAGATTACTTTGATCAAAGATGACATCGCTGGCATGCCACTAAACTTGGTTTACGGCATGGATATTTTTACCGACACTACTTACCAAAAATTAATCACCACTGGTCGCTACTGGGTGCCAAAAACCGAGTATGAAAACTACGCGCCATTCTTACAAGCGGAGTATGTCGGCATTCAAAATCTCACGCTTACCGCCGGCGTTCGTCAGGAAAACTCCGAATTAATGGTCGACGATTTCAACACCTTGGCATCATATAACGGCGGCCAATTTGTAAAAGGTGGCAATCCAAAATTCGACGACACCCTATTTAATGTTGGCGCCACCTACAAAATTACTGACAACTGGCGCTTGTTTGGCAATATGTCTGAAGGGTTTTCTATGGCCGATGTCGGTCGTGTATTGCGAGGAATCAATACCGCTAATCAAAGCGTTGAAACCTTTCTGGATCTAGAGCCCATTATTACCGACAACACCGAGATTGGTGCAGAATATACAAATCGCAATTTCCAAGCCCAATTGAGCTACTACCAATCGGACTCTGATTTTGGCCAGCGCCTAGAGGCCGACGCCAATGGCATTTACAGTGTAAAACGCGAACGCACTGAAATCAGCGGTATCGAACTTCGCGCCAGTTGGTTTGCCAGCGACGCCGACACCCTCAATATTCGCATCGCTCGTCAGGAGGGGGAATACGACTCTGACGGCAACGGCAAAGTAGACACCGACCTCGCCGGTGCGAATATCGGCCCGAATCGCGTCAATATTAGCTGGGACCGCGAGTGGACTGACAAATTGAGTTCACGTATACAAGTCAGTCAAGTTCAAGACCGCAATTTTAAAAACAGCAGCGGCCAAACCAGCACGAAATTTGATGGCTACACCACCGTAGATACCAACCTCGATTACGCTGCAAGCTTTGGAACGATTAGCGTAGGAATACAAAATCTCAACAACGAAGATTATTTCACCTACTATTCACAAACCACTGGATCTGATTCTCGAAACTTTAAAGGCTTGGGACGTAGCGTTAACGTGTCGTTTACTAAACAGTTTTAAACATAAATATCGACATGCGAAATGTTCTATTAAAGCTGCATAAGTACGCCGGATTGATCTTCGGTGTACTACTTAGCCTAATTGGTATTAGCGGTAGTCTACTGGTATTCGATCACGCTATCGATGAAGCCCTAACACCTGAACTGCGCAGCAATCCATCGGCCAAGCCAATAGAGCTAGAATCAGTTATTAGCGCTGCAAGAGAAGCGGCACCAAACGACGCGACTCTCAGCCGACTTTACCTGTCTCGCGCAGCGGGCAGTCCACATGTCGCCCGCTTTCCCGGCGGCGCAAATGACGGCAAAGCCTTAGAAGTTAGCATCGCTCCAGATTCAACTGACGTTCTCGCCGTGCGCGTATGGGGTAACTACCCAATGACATGGCTATACAGTTTTCACCACAGTTTAACCGCTGGCCAAACCGGCAAATACATTGTTGGCACAATGGGTATAGCACTACTTTTCTTTTGTCTCAGTGGCATCGTAATCTGGTGGCCACGCCGCGGGCAATGGCGCGGCGCGCTGCGTATTGAGCGTCACAAAGGCGCGATGCGATTAAACTACGACCTACACAAATTCATTGGTATTTTTTTCTCTGTACTGCTGGGATTATCCGCATTTACAGGTATTGGCTTAATTTTTCATGGCCCAATGGAAGCCGCAGTCAATTTTGTGAGTCCCGTAAGCAAGCTGCCGTCGCCTAGCTCAGCACCGAGAAACACGATTGAAACCCAAGCGATTAGCGCAGATATCGCCGTCGCAAAAGCATCAGCCGTTTTCCCCGGCGCAACCTTAAAACGAATTTATTTACCAGACAGCGACACCGCCAGCTACCAGTTGCTCTTAACGCAAAGCGAAGAGGCGTGGACAAATTACGGCGCTAGTAAGGTGTGGGTAGATCAATACACTGGCGAAGTATTAGCCAGCTGGAACCCACTGACGGCGCCAATGGGTAATAAATTTTTAATATGGCAATTCCCTTTACACAGTGGCGATGCGCTTGGCTTAGGTGGTCGCTGGCTACTTCTGATTACCGGCATCACGCCCACCGTTTTATTTGGTAGCGGCGTCTATTTATGGTGGAAAAAGCGGCAACGACGCCTCTCAAATCAACGCCGCAATAAGAACAAACTAAGTACCTAAAGCACTTCACGAAATAGTGAATATTGTGCAAGCCTCCCACGCTGCACGTGAATTCCACAGCTATAAATTAATTGGCTCACCTTAAATGATATTCTGCTCGGCGTGACGCTGTTTTTCACTCGTTGGGAAAACCCAAGATGCCGTAGATCTATAAAACATTTCGCATATTTGGTATCGAAAAAAAGATAATCATTTTGCGAATCTAGATACAAAATCCAGGGTTTGGTATCAACAGATACTTGCCAGGCCCTCCCTTGTGAGCTCGATAATTTCTTCCAAAGAATTTGCCGCTGGCCACTACATACGCAAACAAAATGTCCTATTAGCTGCTGGTGGACTACTCAATTTGGGCTTGATAAAACGACCCTAAGAGTATCATTATATGGGGGGCACTTAATTTAGTGACGGAATACGAAGACGTTGCTAGATCTTCATAATAGCGTTCAGATGATGAACATCTCAAATGGAATTGTATAATGTATTTTAACCAGTTGAATTCTCTCCTATTTAAACAACTTCTTCGCAAACCGCTAGGCTATATCCTGGTGATTTCGACCATATTACTAGGTGCCTGTGGTGGCGGAGGCGGCGGAGGTGGAAGTAGTGCAAATCAGGTCTGCGATAGGCTGACTCTTCTGACAACGGACACCATACTGCCCGGCGATCCGATAGAGTTCAAAACAAACGAAACCCTCGACGCCGTCTATATTGTTCTGTCAGACAGCGAAGTCCCATTGAGCAGTATTACTAGCGACATGGGGTACATCGTCAATGCGCCCATAACACCGGACCTAGCGGCAAACGGTGGCGAAATTACGCTAGTTGCCGAAATGGGCGGCGCACGCTGCAACATCCCAGCTATCACGGTTGATGCCCTCCCACCGGCTAGCGATACCGATAATTACGCCGATGTACTGGATACCCTTGAGCAGGCGCTTATCAAGTTTGAAGAGGCCTTCGGTTACGATCCGGAGACAGTATCAGACGAAGATATTCAAAATGACCCCTATCTTTTGGCGGCCCACTACATCCACGAGTTATTCAACGATCCCGCCAGCGAAATTAGCTTGGCTTATCAGCGCAACGTGTTCGCTACGATGTCCGCAAATGATAAGGCCTACATCGCGCAAGTAATGGAAAAACTGGATCTCAAAACTTTACTAGAGAATTTTGCGAGCCGTTTTGATGGGCCGATCTTTACGACAACCCCAGACTCAGGCGAAATAGCCAATGTTGCCGCAGCGGAACCGATGGTACGCCGCGCCCAATGCACGGGCAGCTATGCAGATAATACTAAGCACAAAGTAGCGATAAATAATGGCGAGACATTGTCTCGCGGCATGAAGTTATCTTACGAGGCGCAAACTAAGCAAAGAAACGCCCAAAGTGCCGCCGCAAGTCAGGCGGCAAAGAGCTCTGCACTAAACACGTTATTTACCGTAGGTGGCCAATTAGGCAAAGGGGCAGCTGCAACACCCTTAGCGGTATTGACGACCGCGATGGCGATTAGCAGTATTACCAACAATATGGAAATTGACATGGTTGCAGCGCTGCTGCCATCTGAAATCACGGAAGCCAAACTGACAATTATTCCGAAGCCACGCCTCGAAGAAGATTACACCGAAAAATTTTCAGAACCGAGTTGGCTTTTCCGCGTCGATGCGCGAAGCAAAGAATATGACTTTTCTAAATTGGTTGTAGACACTGGTTTTGCCGCCTTGGGTGCCCCAAAGAGTCCAGTCGATCCCAATTTAATGTTCGGGGCAAGTGAAGTCGCCAACCGGGTCACGTCTAAAGCGGGGGCTCAGGATTGCGAGCTAATTGTGCCTCCTATCAGCTGGAATAACATCCAGATTGGCAGTGACTATGCTGAGCCAAAGTTTATTTCAGGCACTGCATTTTCTTTAAACACCGGACAAGATCGTAAAATCACGCCACAGGAAGTTGGTCAATCTGAACTCGAGGTGAAACTGAAGTCAGGGAAGTTCCCCTCATATACCAACACGCTCGCGATGGAGCAAGACACCATCGTGATGGAAAACCTCGCGAAATCATTTTTGTTTTCTTCTAGCCCAATTGTTGTCAACACACCAGGAGAAGTCATTGATGTCAATGTGAGCATTCTCAATTCAGTGCTTCCCGAAAAACATGAAATGCAGACCTCCAGTAATCTTAGCGTGTCCAAGACACGAAGTGGTGACTCATTACAATTAAGGATAGCAACTCCCTCGGATCCAGAGGGCTACCCTCAGTACATTACATTAACCTCTACATCCAAAACCCTAGTGCCAACAGAGCCTCGCAGGACAACCGCAGAAGTTAAACTGGCAGACTTAAAGATAAGTATTGAGGAAACACTAGCCGGTAGTTGCGACGAAACCGTCTACACGGAAGAAAATCGCGCCATCATCACCGGGTTTAGCAATGATGACTCTGTAACTTGGACTTCCAATGGCGGCACGCTGACAGAGCTCGCCAATAATACGGTGCGATTCAGTACGGAGGACGTAGGCACGTTTGTACTCACCGCCACCAGTAATGAAGACAGCAGCATAAAGGCCAATGTGACAATCAATACACTAGATTGCGCGGGCAATGTCTATATGAATGCAAACGTGGTAACGAATGCCAGCTCACCAAGAGAAGATTGCACCAACAGTAATCCTGAGGACGTCGAAGTAGAAACCATCTTTGGTGTGGTAAACCCCGATTACCAGGGTCTGTCACCGGCGAATATCCGTCAAAAAATGGGCTCACTGTCTGAGGGCCGCCCATTTAATTTTGATCAGTCGGATTCAGACAATTTGGTGTTTTCTGAAGAGCGCGGCGATCAATGCCTAACTACGAGCGTGGCGTTGATTGCAGACAGCGCCGGCACTATAGAGAATATGGGCGACAACACCATCGGCTTTGGTACCTCAAGCGAAACGCAGGGGCGGTGTATTGAAGTTGAATATTCGGAGGGTGAAAAAGGTACCGATTGCATTACCTCTGGCGCATTGGGCAGTTACATTATGGCCTGGGTCTTCGATCACGAAGCCGAAGCCGATTACGAATTGAAAATAGATCTTGCCTGCTCTGCTAAACCCGTTGAAGGCCTTCAATCGGGTAATAATATCATTTTCGTTATACATACCTACGATGAAAATGGCCAAGAAGTAAATGTGCTTCCTTTGACAAATCCACCAGGCGGCGCAACGACCTGTTTAGACGGTGTGTTGCCTTCGGGTAAACGCTGGACGATACCTGCGATGGCTAGTGGATCTCAAGTAATGATTTATGCCAGCTTCTTTGATTCTGTATTGGCCTCGCCCCCGGCAACGCAACAGGACCCGGGTGAACAAGTACTGAAAAATAGCGGCGATGTGTCCGGCACCATTCAAGTTATTGTGGAATAGCACAAAGTAAATGTACGAGCTTAAATCGCCCGTTTCGTTTACCTCGAACTGGCGATTTAAGCTTAAGCCATCTCTTACAAAAGTGATTTCAGCATTAGAATAAACAATCCCTCTGCGTAATTTTATTGCAGTTTCCTCTAAGTTTACTCACCCTTCCAGGAAGACGTAGTTATTCAGCACGATTTACCTCTCAGGTCAGGTGCCTTTAATTGTAAAAATTTCAAACGGAAAGTCACTCGAGTCAGATCCGAAAATCAAAAACACTCGCTCAATTAATGCTAAACTGACAGTCCGCAACAAGCAGCTTAAGAACACCCCGGCTATGAACAATTCCAAATTGCCCGATCACAATGCTGAAGCGAGCTTGCTAACCCATATACCACTTTCCCTATATATCCATATCCCTTGGTGCGTTCGCAAATGCCCCTACTGCGACTTTAATTCCCATGAAAAAAAGGGTGCGTTGCCAGAGCAAGCTTATATCGAGGCGATGCTAGAGGACCTTGATCAGGATTTAGAATTTATTCAAGGTCGAGAGTTACAAAGCATTTTTATCGGCGGCGGCACGCCCAGCTTGTTTAGCCCGCAGGCATACCAAACCCTGTTTAAAGAATTACGCGCGCGGCTACACTTCGCAGCAGATATTGAAATTACCCTAGAGGCAAATCCCGGTACGGTTGAACAAGCCCGCTTTGATAGTTATCGCCATGCGGGAATCAACCGTCTATCCATTGGCGTGCAAAGCTTTGATGCCACGCAGCTTCAAAAACTAGGCAGAATACACAGCAACGATGACGCGCTGAGGGCGATAGCCTGCGCAAGAAATGCCGGCTTCGATAATTTTAATGTCGATCTTATGCACGGCCTCAATGAGCAAACCCAAGACGATGCCTTGCGTGATTTGCAGATTGCCATTGACGCCGGTGCACCCCACATTAGCTGGTATCAACTTACCATCGAACCCAATACCGAGTTTTTTAAAAGACCGCCGAGCCTACCCGTAGAAACGGAGATGCACCGCATTCAAAGCGCCGGCGTCGACCTTTTATCTGAATCAAACTTTACGCGTTACGAAGTCTCTGCCTTTGCCAAGGCTGGGCACCAAGCGCGACACAATCTTAACTACTGGCAGTTTGGTGACTATCTCGCGATCGGTGCCGGCGCTCACGGAAAAATCAGCCAGGCAGATGGCAATATTATTCGCTATCAAAAAACTCGCAAACCAGAAGATTATTTGAGTCGCGCACCGTCTAGAACAAGTAAAACAGAGGTCATTGCCCGCGCAGATTTACCACTAGAATTTATGATGAATGCGCTACGTCTTCAAGACGGCTTCTCTAGGACCTTATTTGAATCTCGCACGGGCTTGCACTGGCAGACCATTAGCCGCCCTATCGAAAAATTTATTGCGAATGAATTGCTGCAACTGATTGGCGACAATTACTCACCAACACCGCGCGGCTACGATATGCTCGATTCCGTGCTCGCCGAGTTCTTAGCCGACTGACTAGCACAAAAGATCTCACACATACGCCACCGCACCACCATCAATGCGAATATTCTGGCCGTTGATAAAACCCGCTAAATCGCTGCAAATAAACGCGACCAAGTCGGCGACTTCCTGACGCTCGGCAATACGACCGCTGGGATTTGGGTATTCCGTTGCAACAATATTTTTCACAATATCACTCCAATCATCACCCCAGCCTTTTTTCTCCGCGCGACGGCGAAAGCCCGCTTCCAATTCCGCGGTTCGAATATAACCTGGCGAGATGGTGTTAACGGTAATACCGGTATGACTCAACTCTTTGGTCAAGCTCACACTCATAGTCGCCAGTGCACCTTTGGAGGCATAATAGTGCGGCATGATGCTATTGGGTTGATGACTGCCGATCGTGCCCAGCTGAACAATTCGCCCCCAGCCTTTTTCACGCATTGCAGGGCTGAAGCCCTGAATCAAACGGGCCGCCGACAGCACATTTTTCTGGTACATATCCAACCAACCTTCGGTGTTGCTTACCGCCCACTTACCCGCCGTTGCAGTGCCATAATTGTTTACCAAAATATCAATGGCACCCACCGCGCTTTGGGTTTGTTGCAATACTTGATCACAACCTGCATCGCTAGCTATGTCGCCCCAAACCGCATGCGCGTTCTCGATACCAGCCGCTACTTGCTCAGCGGCACCTTCTTCGTTGCCATGAAAAACAACGACTGCACCTTCTCTGGCGAGAGTCTGAGCAATCACTTCGCCTGTGCCGCGATGACTTCCAGTCACTAAGGCGATTTTATTCTTTAATTTAAGATCCATACCAAGATACCGCTTGTGTCTGAATTAAGGGCAAGTAAGCCACTGATTTACCACAAACATAGTCGCATACCGCCGCTCTGTGGCAAAATCTCTGAATTGACTATGTTACCCAACAATAATATCGAGGTTGCTCCATGAATTTCTGCCCCCAATGCGCCAGCCCCATTGCCGAAAGATTGATCGATAGTGAAATCCGCAAGGGTTGTCCCGATCCCGCCTGTGGGTTTGTATTATGGAATAATCCCGTACCGGTGGTCGCCATGATTGTTGAAGTCGAGGGCGGTGTTGTCATGGCCCATAACGTGACCTGGCCAAAAACGTTCTATTCTATTATCACCGGTTTTTTAGAAGCTGGCGAAGATCCCGAGGAATGCGCGCGCCGTGAAACCATGGAAGAACTCAATCTACACGCTTTGGAGACATCACTAGTTGGGGTCTACCCATTTGCGCAGCAAAATCAGGTCATTATTGCCTACCACGTAAAAGCAGCCGGCGAGATAAAACTCAACCACGAATTAGATGATTACAAAATTGTTGCTCCAGCAGACATTAAACCTTGGCCGATGGGTACAGGGCTCGCGTTAACAGATTGGATAAAGACCCAAATCGGCAGCTAAGGGGTATTAATTAGCGATGGGCGATGGCGGGCGACATATTGATGCTGCCATCTTCCTCTAAGATACCAATATTCTCGCCAGAGGCGTCGATCACCACCACAACGCGCTCTTGGAAAAGCGGCCTCCTGATAAAATGAAGTCGCCAACCAAAGCCCTCCATTTGGCGCAATGCCAGTTGTTGCAGCTCATTTAGCATGTCTGCCGCGCCCTGTGGAATAGGAGCATCTCCCCTACGCTTTTCTTGATCCATAGCGTTCACCTTTGTTCAACGCTTTCAGTTTTTATCGCTCAAACCGACGCTAAACTTACTACGCCGAGAACGGGCCTTATTCATGCCGGATCTTCATCACCTTGACCGGGTCACTTATACAAAAGCTAGGCATCGCTATTATCATTTTCGGTAAACGATCCTATTGCCTAGCCTATTTTTTTAGCGGTTTATCCTCCTTTACTTCCTCGGTATCATCTTCATCCTTGCCGTGACGATCTCGCGCAGACTCTACCTTGGCATTTTCCCGCGCCGTCTCAAGCTCTTCGGTTAAGGCAGATAGTTCTTCTTTTACGGCTTCTCGATCTATATCTTCCTCGCCCTCTATCGGCTCGATTTTTAATTTTTCCTTCAATTTTTTTATTTTTGCCTCAAGATTTTCAACGGCGCTGGCCACTTCTGCTTTGCTAAACAGGATTTCTTCAGCGTGTCCGTTTTTATCTTCTTCCGGCATATTTACTTTCTTGCGTTTTGGAATAAATTTTAATTCCGGCGGCAAAGGTCGCTGATTCATAAATGACGGCGATACAATCTCAATTCCAGCGTCGTGCAACGCATCTAGCATTTTGCCTCGCAAGCGGGAGCGGGCGCTGACCAAAAGCCCCGCCTCTTTCAACCAGCCGCTGGCGCGGTAATTAACCGAAAAGTCGCCGAGATTGCGAATTTGCACAAAACCGTCACCCAGTTCCGCGGCCTCAATCGCTTTCAACAGCGCCTCTTCAATATCGCGGCGATCAACGTCGTAGCCCAGCGACACTTCGGCAGACACCACCGTGCCGGATGACCGCACTACGTTGTAGGGTTCTTGCACTAATAATAAATTCGGTACCGTCACCAGCTCGCTGGTTTCGTTCTGAAACTCGACGTGCAGCAAGCCCCGCTGCGAAACTCGGCCCAACTCATTGCGAAATTCAATGTAGTCACCGGCGCGAAAGCTATTGACCGTGCGCAACATGAAACCCGCCATTAAGTTTCCCATCACCGAGGTAGAAGACAGCGCAATAGCGGCACTGAGTAGCAAACCCACCAAGCTCAACAACTGACCCCGGAGTTCGCTTTCCATCGGGAAGGTAGTGATGCCCAGTAGCAAACCGCTCAAACGAAAAACAAGTTTAGTGCCCTGCTCACGGTAGCGAATATCCGCACCGTGATCTTTTTGAACTGCAAATATCTTGCGGGTAAACAACCAGACGCCAAACAAAAAGAGCATCACGACGGCAAAAGGCCCCCAAACACCCAGCCAATCGGGTGCTACGCTATTTACTGCACCCAGTGCCTCATCCATCTTTTAACTCCCGCTGTGAATTTCTTATTGGCCGCGAACGCAGCAAACCAAGCAAAATTTGATTACTGCAATTACAAAGTAGATCATCTTGCCAATGTACGCAGACAATTGCACATTAGAGCCCAGAGTATGGCGGATTCGTCCATGCGACGACACGGGGCTATGTGTTAAACTGACGCGCTTTTATACTCTATGCACGACACGGCTCGGCGATCGCCAAAGAGGAATTTATGCCTGTATATCGTTCTAAAACCACCACTTCCGGCCGCAATATGGCGGGGGCACGCGCATTGTGGCGCGCCACCGGCATGAAAGACGGTGACTTCGAGAAGCCAATCATTGCCGTGGTTAACTCATTTACGCAATTTGTGCCCGGCCACGTCCACCTAAAGGACATGGGTCAGCTAGTCGCCCGAGAAATTGAAGAAGCCGGCGGTGTCGCCAAAGAATTCAACACCATCGCGGTCGACGACGGTATCGCCATGGGTCACGACGGTATGCTGTACAGCCTGCCCAGCCGAGACATTATCGCCGACTCAGTCGAATACATGGTTAACGCCCACTGCGCCGATGCCATGGTGTGTATCTCCAACTGCGACAAAATCACCCCCGGCATGTTGATGGCAGCGCTGCGCTTAAACATTCCCGTGGTATTCGTCTCTGGCGGGCCAATGGAGGCGGGTAAAACCAAGCTGTCTGAGCACAAGCTCGACTTGGTTGACGCCATGGTTATCGCCGTTGACGACTCCGCATCTGACGAGAAAGTCGCTGAATACGAACGCTCCGCCTGCCCTACCTGCGGCTCGTGTTCCGGTATGTTCACCGCTAACTCCATGAACTGCTTAACCGAAGCACTCGGCTTGTCTCTGCCTGGCAACGGCTCAATGTTAGCCACCCACGCCGACCGCAAAAAGTTATTCCTAGAAGCTGGCCGCCGTATTGTAGAACTCGCCAAGCGCTACTACGAAGAAGATGACGACAGCGTATTACCACGCAGCATTGCCTCGTATGACGCGTTTAAAAATGCCATGGCGCTGGATATCGCCATGGGCGGCTCTACAAATACTATTCTGCATTTGCTTGCGGCAGCCCAGGAAGCCGAGCTGGACTTCACCTTAAAAGACATCGACAAACTGTCTCGTGAAGTACCGCAGCTGTGCAAAGTTGCGCCAAATACACCGCTCTACCACATGGAAGACGTGCATCGAGCCGGCGGTGTATTCGCTATTCTCGGCGAACTCCATCGCGCCGGTTTGCTCGAGCCTAACCTACCAACCGTACACGCCAGCACCATGGGCGCCGCCGTAGCCCAGTGGGACATCATGAGCACCGATAACGATGCCGTGAAAAATTTCTTCAAAGCAGGCCCCGCCGGCATCCCAACCCAAACTGCCTTTAGCCAAGACACACGCTGGGGCTCACTGGACGCCGACCGCGAAAATGGCTGTATCCGCAATTTAGAGAACGCCTTTTCTACAGAAGGTGGCTTGGCGGTGCTGTTCGGCAATATCGCTGAGGACGGCTGCGTCGTAAAAACCTCCGGTGTTGATGAAAGCATTTTGGTATTTGAGGGCCCCGCGCATATCTGCGAAAGCCAAGAAGGCGCGGTAGACGATATTCTCCACGACCGAGTTAAAGCCGGCGATGTGGTTATCGTTCGCTACGAAGGACCCAAAGGCGGTCCTGGTATGCAAGAGATGCTATACCCAACCAGCTATATCAAATCCAAGGGACTGGGCAAAGTCTGCGCGCTATTAACTGACGGCCGCTTCTCTGGCGGCACATCGGGCCTGTCTATCGGTCACGCTTCGCCAGAGGCAGCCGCTGGCGGCGCTATTGGCTTGGTGGAACAGGGCGATATTATTCGAATCGACATACCGAATCGCGGCATTAACGTGCTGATCGACGAGGGTGAGCTCAATAAACGCCGCAAAGCGATGGACGCCAAAGGCGCCGATGGCTGGAAGCCCGTTAACGAGCGTCCACGCAAAGTATCTGCAGCCCTTAAAGCCTATGCAAAAATGGTCACCAGCGCCGACAAAGGTGCAGTGCGGGATATAAACCAGCTTTAATCCGCTATTTTGAGTGCATAAAAAAGGGGCCAAATGGCCCCTTTAAATTTGGCTGTATCTTCACGCAACAGAAGACAAAACCCGTCCCATTATCTTCTCAGCAAGTAGCCGCTAAAAAGACAGTAGGCGTAATATAGCCTAGAAACGGTCAACTTTTGATAGGCAATTACCCCTAATTTTTGTAGTAGTATTCAAGCGCAAAACCTATGGCCCTGAACTGGGCGATGGCTCGCCGCACTGCCAGCAAAAATCAAAACTGCTCGGGCTCTCTTCGTCACAACGAGAACAAACCCAAGCCTGCTCTGGCCGCTGGCTCAACTCTGTCAACAAGCTTTTTGCCTTGGCCAAATGGCGCTCATCAATCCACAACTCTGGCCACACGTCCGTGAAGGCCAAGCTTCCGGACGCGCCACCTGCATACCTATTGCGAAGTTCGCCAGCTATTCCCTCTGCCGACAACAGATTTTGCACATTCACAACCAACATCAAATTCTGATCGGTAAATATTTTTTCCACCTACCACTCCGCACACTATGGCCGAACCGGACGCACATCAATATCGTTCAGTTTGGCGTCGAAGGCATCGGTCAGCAAGCAGTCATAACGGCGTTCATCGTACTCTGCAAGCCGCTGCGACTGCTGCTCAGTTAACAGACCAGCCGCCACTGCCGATTGTAATTTTTCAGCAAAGCTATCGCCTGGTAATTTGCTATGAAGAACCGCATCGTAGTCGTTTTCAATTTCACTCAACAATTGAAAAGCGCGATGAATACGGCCTTGGGCGTCCTCGTCGTTGTCGCTCATATGTACCGCATCTGCCAATATCGACCGCACCGGATTTTGGGTCATAATCATATCGCCCAAAGCGCGAATATCATTATCCGACACGTCGAAGCTCGGCACACCCCAGGGGAAAAATACTACGCGTAACACACAACCCATCCAACGCTGTGGCATATTTTGATAAAAGCCCATTAGCGCTTTATTCAATGCTGTAAAACTGCGTTTTAAGGCAAACTCCGCATGTAGCGTATTTGCTTCGCTGGCATGCTGATTATCATGAAATTTGAGAATAGCGCAGGCGATAACAAGCTGACTATGCACGTCCCCAAGTCGCGCCGACAGTAACTCCCGACGTTTAAGATCGCCACCCAGTAGCAGTAATGCAAAGTCCGCCGTCGCCGCAAACACGGCACTGTAGCGATCAATTCTCGGATACCAGCGCGCCGACAAAGCGCTATTTCCGCAATCCGTTTTTGAAAACTTGCTCGCCGTCAAACCCTGCAAAAATCCGCGACTAAACACGCCAGCGGTGTGCGCTAAGTGAGCGCTAAGCAAACCATCAAAGCGCTCTAAAGCACCGTCGCCGTCATCAGACAGGGCTTCGAGTTCATCCGCCAAATAGGGGTGACAACGCATTGCTCCCTGTCCGAATATAATCATCGAGCGGGTAAGAATATTTGCGCCCTCAACGGTAATCGCGATGGGAATAGTCTGGTAAACCAGCGCCATAAAATTTCTTGGCCCCATTTGAATAGCCCGACCACCCAGAATATCCATGCTGTGATTAATCAAACTGCGCATGGTTTCCGTCGCGTGATATTTGGCCATCGCCGTTAAGACCGACGGCGCGCCATCAGCCAAGGCGCGAGTCACTAGGGCACGATAGGCTTCTAGCATATACGCACCCGCCGCAATGTCTGCGCTGGCTTCTTGAACACCCTCAAACTTGCCAACCGAAATGCCAAACTGGCGTCGAATTCGCGCAAAAGCACCGACCATCAAATAGCTCATTTCGCCACCGGCAGTGGATAGTGCGGGCAGTGAAATACCGCGCCCAGCACCCAAACACTCCACCAGCATCATCCAGCCTTGGCCGATATATTTTTGCCCACCGATCAACATCGACATGGGTATAAAGACATCGACACCGGTTATCGGGCCATTCATAAATGCCGAACCCGGATAATGACGGCGACCGATTTCCACCCCCGCCAAATCTGCGGGAACCAGCGCGCAGGTAATACCACGCTCAACCTCGTCACCTATTAATCCGTCGGGGTCGCTGAGGCGAAATGCCAACCCAACAACAGTCGCGATCGGCGCAAGGGTAATCCAGCGTTTTGAAAAATTGAGTTTTACGCCTAGGACTTTTTCGCCGTTGTATTCTTGTTCGCAGACCTCACCAGTATCGGGAATCGCACCGGCATCCGAGCCCGCCTCGGGACTGGTCAAACCAAAACAGGGCACTTCTTCGCCCTTAGCCAAACGCGCCAGCCAAAAGTCTTTTTGCTCATCGGTTCCGTATTTCAGCAACAGCTCACCGGGACCTAATGAATTGGGTACCATCACGCTGACCGCCGCCACTGTCGAGCGACTGGCAATTTTGCTCACAACGCGGCTTTGCGCGTAAGGCGTAAATTCGAGGCCGCCGTATGCACCGGGAATAATTAGACCGAGAAAGCCTTTGTCTTTTATAAACTGCCACACCGCTGGTGACAGGTCTTTATCGTGATGATGAATTTGCCACTCGTCGAGCATCTCGCAGAGCTCTGCGGTTTCATTATCAAGGAAGGCTTGCTCTGCTTCACTCAGTGTTGAAAGCTCGATCGCCTCGAACTTAGACCAATCGGGATGACCGGAAAATAAATCTTTTTCCCACCAGGTGGTGCCGGCATCCAGCGCCTCGCGCTCAGTACTGCTCATCGCGGGCATCATTTTTTTCAATGCCACTTTTGCCGGTGCGCTGATAAAACGGATTCTTAAGCTGTCGACAATAATCACCGCCAGCACGGCCAATAAGACCAGTAAAACGATGGGATGAATAAAGAAGTCACTGCACAAACCAGCCAGCAACCAAGCGCTAACAAACACCGCGCAGCCGCGACGCCGAGATAACTGGAAAGAAAAAATTAAGGCGGTGGCAATAACAATTGCAAGAAATGCTAACAGGCCAATCATAGTACCCTCTCTGAGCTGTAGTGGTTTGCGATACAAACGTTTAGATCAGTGAATAGTGCTTACCATGCTACGCTGTCGCAGTGACTATTGCATTAATGAGGCAAAGGCGGCGATCGAAAGTTCACACGTAGACCAGTAACGACGCGGCCTAAATTTAATTTTGTTATACCAAAATATGGACTGCATCAACGATGTCAGCCACACTCTCGCCTCTAACTAATTGAAAGAGGCCCTTACTCGAACTGGAATTTTGTTCTCTGACAAAGAAAAATCGCACGCAATAGGGCGTCGGGTTGATTATCATAAATGACCGATTTAATAGAGCCTGCCCTTTATGCCCGGTACGCAGCGGAGCGAGCGCTTTGGCTACGATTTAAGCAAAAGTAGGACTGGCAGAGAGCAAAGCAACAATTGTGTATAAGCCACTTTAAAATAATATCGGGATTACAAACATGAACTCCTCAGTCGTTATTAGCGGAGTGGGCCTATGGACCCCAGCAAATAGCATTAGCAACGAAGAACTCGTAAGTAGCTACAACGCGTGGGCCGAACACTTTAACCACGAGAATCACGCTGCTATTGAAGCGGGCGAGTTAGACGCTAAGCCACTCTCCACTGCCGCCTTTATTGAAAAAGCATCTGGCATCAAAAGCCGCTACGCCTATTCAAAAGAAGGTATTTTAGATATCCATCGTATGCGCCCGCTGCTGGAAGTACGCGATGATGAGCAGGTCTCGCATCAAGCAGAGATGGCTATTTCCGCAGCAAAAAAGGCGCTTATAGCCGCAAATAAAACGGCTGCTGATATTGATATGGTCATTGTGTCCTGTGCCTACACTCAACGCTCCTATCCCGCGATTGCGATTGAAGTACAAGCGGCCTTAGGAATCGAAGGTTTTGGTTTTGATATGCTAGTCGCGTGTTCGGCAGCCACTTTTGGCTTGGAGCGAGCCGTTGACGCAATAAAATGCGGCACGTCAAAAGGTGTATTAGTCATTAGCCCTGAACTCACCTCTCCGCAAGTTAATTACATGGATAGGGATTCCCACTTTATTTTTGGCGACGTGGCAACAGCCGTGGTGGTCGAGAGCAGCGAATCGTGCCAATCTGCCCACGCCTTCGATGTGGTAAGCACCAAATGTGTGACGGCGTACTCCAATAACATTCGCTCAAACTTTGGCTACACATCGCGGACAACCGACCAAGACCCCTATGCTGCGGATATGCTATTCCATCAAAATGGTCGCAAAGTCTTTAAAGAAGTGTGCCCCATGGCCGCCGACCACATTGAGACTCATTTGCACAGCAACGGTATTCAAGTCGCCGAGTTGAAACGCTGGTGGCTGCATCAAGCCAATATCAATATGAATCTCTTGATCAGCAAGCGATTGCTGGGTCGCGACGCCACCCTTGAAGAGGCACCGATTGTTCTCGACGAGTATGCCAACACCGCCTCAGCGGGTTCGATCATTGCGTTTGCAAAACATCATGAAGATTTAGCCGCTGGCGATATCGGCGTGATTTGCTCCTTCGGCGCCGGTTACTCCATCGGCAGCCTCATTCTTCGGAAGCGCTAACCGCAGTGACTGCCTTCCAATTTGGAGGGTAGTCAATGGTATTTAGCCACTCAACGCCTCGCGCCATGCGGCAAGCATGGTGTCGCGCTGCTCCTCACTTACCGCCGCTCGGCCCAACCATACGCTCAAAATAATCGCCGCCGACTCAGGTGAGCTAACAATGCCCAGCTGCCGGCCATTCAAAGCCAAGCCAAGCCCCTCGTCTGGCACCCAGGTGAGTTGGTAGTGATCTCCCTTCTCAACCGCTAAATACCAGCTGCAAAAGCGGGCGATATCAGCAGCTGCCGGCGCCAACTCCTGCTCGCTAAACGCACCCTCTAAAGCCTTATTGGTCATTTTCTGAAAACGTTCGGCGGACACACCGACCTTGTATTCAATAATAATTTGCTTTGCATAACTCGGGTTTAAAATATCACCGTTCTCGGGCAATGCTTGCTGAGGATCTACTTGTAATCGGGTAAAGGTCAGGTCTTTCCACAACAAGGTGTAGGTCTCGCTGCTGACCGTTTGCCACTCGGTGGCTTGGGCAACACTTTGCATGAATATCACGCCCGCCATCATCAGAGAATTGAGCCAGGTCCTGCGCCAAACCCTGCCACACACTTTTTGCTTGCGATTCATACATCTGCCCTCTTTCCAAGCCAAGCCACTGATTCGCGCCCCAGCATATAAAACACGCATAATTTCAGGACTACCGGCGCAAGCACGTAAGCCGCCGTAATTGCCCACACTGGCGGCACGTCAATGTCTGCCTGACTACCCAGCCATAAATAAGACACACCCACCGCCAAGCCCATTGCCGCTTTGCTCAGCATACTCCACAGTGCAAACATTCTTGCCCCCAGCGCAGCACCCCCATGCTCTTTAGACAACGCTTGCGCCAAGCCGGTTTGCATCGCTGAAGGTAGAGCCTGATCTGCACCCAGCATCAAGCCAGTACCAATACTAATTGCGATAAACCAGTACACATCGCCTTCGCCAAGTAATGCCGCAAAACTAAACAGCAGCGCCGAGCAGCACAGACCAATTCGCCAAGAGCGCAGGTCACCCAGCTTTTTCGCCAGAAAATACCAAAACGGCACACCAATTAAACCTGCTAAAAAATAACTAAGTAGTGCCATCGGCACCGCATCTTCGGCGCCTAACACCTCTCGCATAAACAACAGTAAGACTGCTCCGGGTATCGCATTTGCAAACATGTTCACAAACCAGGGCAGCGCCAGGCTCCGCACCCGACAATCAGCCAGCAAGACCTTAACACTTAGGGTACTATTCGCGCCGGCAGAAAAATTCTGACTACCTTGCAAATAAACGGCAACAAACAGCGCCGCTAGCAACACGATTAGTGCCGAGGGTAGAGATGACGGCGCCACGAGCGCGGGCGCTAACATGGCTATTAAAGTACCTAATAACAGCGTGCCCTCGCGACTACTGTTATAACGCAGACGATCCATATTGTGTTGTGAGAGGTTCACAGGCAAGGCCAACCACGGTACAGTAATACCCGTCCAACCCAGCATGAGTAGTACCAGCGCGAGCGCCAGTATGCTTGGCGGCCAAGGATGAGGAATAAATGCCAATGACATTGCGCTGGCAGCAATTAAAAGCCAAGAGCCCAACCACAGTGCTCGACCGCTGCCGTGACGATCTACCCACGCACCAGCAGGCAGGTCACTGGCAACATCGCTAAAGCGAGCTAGAATAAATATGGTTCCCACCACGGTGTAACCATAGCCACCTTGCTCAGCCAACCACAGCGGCGCATAGATATAAAACGGCAGCCCCAATGCCGCCAGCGGCAAGCCGGGCAGCGCATAGCGAATAAATCGCCAATAGGCTAAAGGACTCCGCATACAAACTCCGTAGCGGCCAAGGACGGCCCATTGCAGACTCACGCAAAGTGATCTGATCAATGGCAGTATACGTAACAACGAGATTGTGAGATCACTGATATTTCTATGCAAACACTAACACCAAGCGCGCCTCTCAATATTGCCGTCATAGGCTCGGGCATTTCTGGCCTGAGCAGCGCGTGGCTGCTCGGCAAGCATCACAAGGTCACCTTGTTCGAGCAAGACTCGCGCTTAGGCGGCCACACCAATACCGTTGATGTGATGACCAGCGCCGGTACCGTTGCCGTCGATACCGGCTTTATTGTGTTTAATCAACGCTGCTATCCCAACTTGATCGCCTTATTCAAAGAGCTAGGCGTTGTCTATCAAGGCACCGATATGTCCTTCGGCGTATCGCTAGATAAAGGCCGCTTGGAATACAGTGGCTCTAATTCAATATCGACCTTGTTTGCGCAAAAACGAAATCTCTTCCGGCCGCGATTTTGGGGCATGATCCGCGACCTACTGCGCTTTTATAAACAAAGCGCAGCTTGGCTGCATTCACTGCCAGACGATATGTCCTTGGGCGAGTTACTAGAACGCGAGAAATTTGGCCCCGGCTTTTGCCAAGATCACCTGCTCCCGATGGGAGCCGCCATTTGGTCAACGCCGGTAGAAAAATTCATGGCCTACCCAGCCAAAACCTTTCTGCGCTTCTGCGACAATCACGGTTTGCTACAAGTTAACGAGCGCCCCCAGTGGCAAACGGTCATAGGCGGTTCGCGGGAGTACGTAAAGCGTATTCAGCAAACCTTCACTGGCGATATCCGACTAAACTGCAAAGTAGCCAAAGTGCGTCGCTTTCACGACCACGTCATAATCACCGACAACAATGGTGAAAATCACCGCTTTGACCATGTCGTGATGGCCGGTCACGCCGATCAATCGCTAGCGATGCTCGACGACGCAAATGCCGATGAACAACGCCTGCTAGGTGCCTTTGCCTACGAGCAAAATGACGCCGTACTGCACCGCGATGAAAAACTAATGCCAGTGCTCGGTGAAGTGTGGTCGAGCTGGAACTATCTAGCCGACAGAGAACAAGATGGTAGCAAAGTATCGGTTAGCTACTGGATGAATTCCCTGCAGCACTTGCCCTGTAACGAGCAGTTAATTGTTACCCTAAACCCGCTACGCAGACCGAGAAAACATTTGGTTTACGAGCAGTTTAGCTACCAACATCCGGTGTTCGACGATGCCGCCCTCAATGCGCAAAAACACCTTTGGAGCCTGCAGGGCAAACAGCGTACCTGGTTTTGCGGCAGTTATTTTGGCTATGGCTTCCACGAAGATGGCATTCAATCAGGCCTTGCCGTCGCCGAACAATTAGGTGGCGTTGCGCGGCCTTGGAATACGGAAAAGGCCAGCGACCGCATCCACGTGCACGCCGCAAGCACCTTAACCGCTGCGGCATGACTGCCGACGATCACACGGCGATATACTGTGGAGAAGTGATGCACCATCGCTTCTATCCGCGCAAACATCGCTTTGTGTATCGCATGAGCAGCTTTTTATTCGACCTAGACAAACTGGATGAGACGGCACACCGCTGCAAGCTGTTCTCGTTTAATAGTTTTAACTTCTTTAGCTTTTACAATCGCGACGTCGGCAATGGCAGCGGTGAAGCGCCGCGCGAATATCTTGAGCGCACCTTACTCGAGCACGGCGTAAGTACCCCTCTTAAGTCCGCAAGCCTGCTCTGCTACCCGCGCATTTTAGGATTCACCTTCAATCCGCTGAGCGTTTATTATTGCTACGGTGACGATTCGCAGCTGTTCGCTATCTTGTACGAAGTCAGTAACACGTTTAAGCAGCGCCATACCTACTTAATCCCCGTATCTGAAAGCGACCAGGGCAAAGGTATAGTCCGCCAGCAATGCGATAAAAATTTTTACGTATCGCCATTTATTCCCATGGCTGTGCGCTATCATTTTCGAATGCACCTGCCGACTGAGCGTATCAGCTTGGCAATTCGCGAGACCGAGCACGAAAAGCCGCTTCTTCACGCCGTATTCCGGGGCGAAAGACGTCCTTTCTCAGATTGGGAGTTACTTAAGAATCTTGTCAGCTTGCCGTTAATGACCGTTAAGGCCGTAGTCGGTATTCACTGGGAAGCCCTAAAACTTTTTATCAAAGGTGTGAAATTAGTACCTCGCCCAGCTGAACCGAAAGCGTCAGTTTCACGTATTGACCAATAATTGTGATAGAAAATGCTAAGGGTTCACTATGAAGACAGCCACTGCTGCTCTCGAAAATAATATCGGTACTGGCTGGTGGGCGAAGCGCCAACAGCAAATGGTTGCGAAAGTTCTCGCCCCACTATCACATGCAAAGCGAGGTGTTTTGCGGCTCACCCTGCCCAACGGCAACAGCATTGAATTCGGCGAACACCCCTGCGATCATTTCAACCCCGTGATTGTGCTGCACAACTGGAAGGCTGTACGCAAAGCCTTTACCGGCGGCTCAGTGGGCTGGAGTGAAGCGTATATGGATGGCGACTGGGACAGCCCCGACGTCGCGATGTTAGTGGAATGGATTGTCATTAACGAAGACTATTTTGGCGGCATGCTGGACAGTGGCAAAATCGAGGGTGCCTTCCAAAAGTGGCGGCATCAACGCAATGCCAATAGCAAACGTGGCAGCCGACGCAATATTTCCTATCACTACGACTTAGGTAATGAATTTTACCAGCAGTGGCTAGATCCCAGCATGACCTACTCGGCTGCCTATTACACCGACGATCATCAAACGCTGGCCGAAGCGCAGTACGCTAAATATCAGCGGATCATAGATCTGCTTGATATCAAAGACGGCGACCGCATTCTCGAAATCGGCTGCGGTTGGGGCGGGTTTGCGGAACAAGTCTGCAGCCAAAAGAAAGTCTCCCTGCATGGCATCACGCTTTCTGAGCGACAGCTAGAGTTTGCTCAACAGCGCTTAGCCAAAACGGCGACACTGGGCAGTGCCGAGTTCAGTCTCACCGACTATCGCGATACCAAGGGTGAGTACGACCACATTGTCTCTATTGAGATGCTAGAAGCGGTGGGCGAAAAATATTGGCCAAATTACTTCGAGACTGTCTGCAAGCGCCTCAAGCCGGGTGGCAAAGCCTCGGTGCAAATTATCACCATTGAAGACAAACGTTTTGCGCAGTACAGCACTAATCCCGACTTTATTCAGACCTATATTTTCCCCGGCGGCATGCTGCCAACACCAAACATCTTCAAGAAACAAGCGGAACTAGCGGGCTTGAGTGTCGCCGATGAAGAAGCCTTCGGCTTAGACTATGCCCGCACCCTCCGTGAGTGGGGCGATAAATTCCATCAGCGATGGGAAGAGATTGCGCCACTGGGCTTTGATAAACGCTTTCAAAGAATGTGGCATTACTATTTAACTTATTGCGAGGGCGGCTTCCGCGGTAATTCCATCGACGTTTATCAGTTCGTGCTGGAAAAGCCAGCGCAACATTAGCGAGCGGTTAAAACAGCAATAAAAAAGGCCGCGCGAATGTAGCGGCCTTTTTTATTGCCAGTGAGAAAAGCTACTTCGCTTTTTCCGCCACTGCCGCTCGACAGCCCTCAACCCAAGGCATAAGTAGTTCCAGGGCTGTTTTGTCATTTTCTGGCAGCTCGTCGTGACACTCCGCCAATGGCCTAATCCGTGAGCCCCATTTAATGACCGCAGCGCCCCAGGTTAAACCTGCGCCAAAGGCGGCGGTTAAAATTTTATCACCCGGTTGAATACGGCCCTCTTCCAAGGCTTCGCATAATGCAATCGGCACGGTAGCAGCGGACGTATTGCCGTACTTCTCTATATTAACCACCACCTTTTCCGGTGGGGATTTCATTCGTTTCGCCAAGGTATCGATAATTCTTAAATTTGCTTGATGCGGAACCAAGAGGTCAATTTGCTCGGGCTCTAATGCCAACTTCTCCAGCACACTGGTGATGGCCTGCCCCATGCCGCGAACCGCTCGTTTGAAAATTTCTTGACCCTCAAAATTCACATCAAAAAAACCGTCAACTCCAGCAAAGCGCTCGCGTACCGTACCTGAATCTCGCGCCGCTAATATATCTCGCGCTTCGCCGTCGCAGCCCAATTTTTCTGCGATCAAACCGCACTCTTCATCGCAGGCCTCTAAGACCACCGCGCCAGCACCATCGCCAAACAGCACCGATACATCCCGTATCGTGTAATCGAGAAAGTAAGGAATACGGTCAGCGCCAATGACCAACACCTTTTTCATCGCGCCGCTGCGAATCATAGCGGTGCCGATACTCAAACCGTATACAAAGCCGGTGCACGCCGCATTAAGGTCAAAAACCGCTGCATTCACCGCGCCAATACTGGCCTGAACAAAAGACGCCGCATTGGGTATTAATGTGTCGGGACACGCTGTGCCTAAAATCACCATATCTAATTCGGCTGCATCTAAACCCGCAGCGGCTAAGGCGCGCTTAGCAGCCAAACTAGCGAGCGTCGCGGTAGACACATGGGAAATACGGCGCTCTTTTATGCCAGTACGTGTTGAGATCCACTCGTCAGAGGTATCTAGAAACGTGGCCAAATCTTCGTTGCTAAGCACCGCAGGCGGCAAGCATTTTCCCCAACCTGTGATATTCGCAAATTGCATAATGGCCTCTTATTCTGTGTGAATGATCGGCATTATGCCGAGCAATGTTAGCACTGTCACCCAGCCGACAAGGGCGAAACGGGCAAAATTGACAGCAGAACTACGTACAATCCCCTATAAAATAAGCACCTTTTAGACGCAAAGACAAGATTACAACATGCTAAGATAGTGACACTGCAAATTTAGCAAGGTGCAAAGGATGAAAACAAACAAACGCTGGGGAAACGGAGCCAGGGTAGATGATCTCGACACTGGTAAAAAAATCCTTCTCAAATCCGCCGTTGATTGTTTCATTACCAAAGGCATCAAATCCACGACGATAGAAGATGTAGCCAAAGTGGCGAACGTCACTCGTCGCACGGTATATCGCTATTTTAACGGCAAGTCGGACATCATTGCCGCGCTAATTGATATCGAGCGCGAACGCATGTTCGTCAAAATTTACGATATTGCCAAACTGTACGACAATAACTTCCCCTTAATGCTCGAAGAGTGCATATGGTTTGCGGCCAGCTATAAACCGCCTGAAGCTGGTAAATTGGATCTTGTTTCGGGTGCGAATGGCCCAGAAACCGCACCGCATATAGACACAGATGAGTCTGTTGAGCACTGGCGCGAGCTACTAAAAGAACCATTAGAAGCTTACAACGCGCGTAACAATCGTAGCGTAGATCTCGAAGACCTCATTCCAATTGTCGGTCGGCTGGTACTCTCCTATCGCCAATTGCCCTCTACGAAAGAACAATTCAAAGCCAGCCTCAAAGCACTAGCGCTTTAATCACAGCGGGCAATTTGCCCGCTGGCCCCATCCGGTATTCTCTTGGTCAATTTTGCTATTGTGCCTTATTAGCCAGCCGCCTAAGCTTCGGAGCATCGTAATTCCGCGTCAGATGCAAAGGGGCAAGCTATGAATTTCGACTTTTCTGACGACCAGAAAAATATCCAGGATCAAGCGCGATCAATGTTGGCTAAAGAGTGCAATAGCAGCGTTGTACGCCAAGTTATTGATACCAACAGCGGCTTTGATGAGGCCTTATGGCAGCAAATTATTGCCTTGGGCTGGCCAGCTATTAGTATCCCAGAGCAGCACGGCGGTCTCGGCCTCAGCTATCTCGAACTATGCGTTATCGCTACCGAATTGGGCCGCTCTCTGGCGCCGGTGCCGTTTATCGCCTCGGTGTATCTCGGCACCGAAATCATCAAAGCTGCAGCATCAGAGCAACAACAAGCTGAATGGCTACCAGAACTGGCAAGCGGAGAAGTGATTAGTACGGTGGCGATTGGCAGCGATAAGTCATCCTGCCGCGCAAGCAACGACACCCTCAATGGCAGTAAATCAGCGGTCTTACACGGTATGATTGCAAATCGCGCTATTGTCGCCGCTAGCGACGAGCAAGATGAACTGCAGTTATATCTGGTGGATTTACACCACAATAGTATTCAGTGTACAACTCAGAATAGCCTCGACCCAAGCTTGCCGCGTGCGGAGCTGGTTTTTAACAACACGCCCGCGATCAAGCTTAGCGGCACACTCTCTGCCAAAGCTGCGATAAGTCGTGTTTTCGACCGGGCGGCGGTCTTGCTGGCATTTGAACAAGTCGGTGGCTGCGAAGCCGCCATCGACATGGCCAAAGCCTACACCACCGATCGCTACGCCTTTGGTCGCCAAGTCGCCTCATTTCAGGCTATTAAACACAAGCTGGCCGATATGTTTGTGGCAAAAGAACTCGCCAAGTCCAATGCCTATTACGGCGCGTGGGCGCTGTCCGCCGATGCTCCAGAACTGGCTCTCGCCGCAGCAACAGCACGGGTTAGCGGCATAGACGCCTACTATCTTTGCAGCAAAGAAAACATACAGGCCCACGGCGGCATGGGCTTTACCTGGGAGTTCGACTGCCACCTTTACTACCGTCGCGCACAAGCGCTGTCGACCCTTTTAGGTGGCAATCCCTATTGGAAAAGCCTGCTTGTCGACCGACTTCTCGCCGCCTAAGCCGCCATAGTATTGCTGAGGAATAAGCATGGATTTTAAAGATTCACCTGAACAGGCCGCGTTTCGCGCCGAAATACGGAGCTGGTTACAAGCCAACGCCACCGCAAAATCTGCGGGTGGCGGACGCAAAGATCAATCCGACGCCTACGAAGATGCCAAAGCTTGGTATAAAAAAGTCGCCGATGCGGGCTACGCCTGCCTGAATTGGCCCAAACAATACGGCGGCGCTGGCCTCAGCGATATTCACAAAGTCATTTGGTCACAAGAAGTCGCAAACTACGCCGAACCCGATGGCTATTTTGTGATTGGTATCGGCAATTGCGGCCCCGCCATCATGCATTTCGCCACAGAGGAGCAGAAACAAACGCTGCTGCCACCCATGGCCAGCGCTGAAACGGTGTGGTGCCAAATGTTTTCTGAGCCCAGTGCAGGCTCAGATGTCGCCGGCTTGCGCACCAGCGCGATCGCTGACGGCGACAATTGGATAATTAACGGCCAAAAAATTTGGACATCCGGCGCGCAGCATTCCGACTACGGCGTAATACTTTGCCGCACCGACCCGACTATCTCTAAATATCGCGGTATGACCATGTTCTTTATCGACATGAACCAGCCCGGTGTTGAAGTTAAACCCATCAAACAGATGGACGGCGGCGCCCATTTCAATGAAGTATTTTTCAATAATGCCGTTATACCCGATGCCTATCGCTTGGGCGAGGTCGGCGGTGGCTGGGGCGCCGCGCTATTGGTGTTAATGAACGAACGATTAGCCATTGCTGGTGTTCAACCCGATGGATTCCCAGAGTTTTTACAATTAGTCAAAACCCTGCACATAGACGGCGAGCCAATCAGTGCTAACCCAGCGGTGCGCGAGCGTCTTGCCGAGTGGTACTACAAACACGCGGGAATAAAGGCATCGACAAACCGCATGCTAACCGCCGTTGCCAAAGGTGGAATGCCTGGCGCTGAAGCTGCATTAGGTAAGCTGGTGGGCGCGGTAATGAATCAAGATATTGCCGATTACGCGATACAGCTGCTAGGTGACGCCGGCGTTATTTGCGAGCCAAACATTGCCGAACAACAAGCACACTTCCAAAAAACCGTGCTGTTTTCCCCTGGCATACGTTTAGCAGGCGGTACCGATGAGGTTATGCGCAATGTCATTGCCGAACAGGTACTTGGCCTGCCGCAAGAGCCCCGCGCCGACAAAGGCCTCGCATTTAACGAAATACCCAGCGGAAATCAAAGCCGCTGAGGCCAAATACAGGCTTATCGCGATCCGATTGATATAAAGTGCCCAATCGGGTCGCACTGTGACACAGAAAAACTAGATCTTGTTCACAGTTTTCATACGCGGGTTCACTCAGTAAGTGCTTTTCCCTATACTTCAAACAGCTCCTCCCACGTACCTTGATCACTCGGTAAGCGATTTACCAGATCATTAAGTACATGAGGGCGTCAACAATGAATAACTCAGGCAAACAAGACAGCGCAATTTTCCATGAAATTCGTCGCAACTTAAGTGCTATCAGCCAATTTGGTAGTAACCGCGCAGAATGGTGGTTAAACGTCAACTATGCCGAAGTTATTGAAATGCGCGACGCGGTTAGCACGAAATTCAGACAGGTACGGGTTGTAAATTAATCCCGTGCCATTAACGATGGCACCCTATGATTGATTGGCACGCAATTGATACCGTCCTCCTCGATATGGATGGCACCCTGTTAGATCTGCACTACGACAACTTTTTTTGGACCCAACACCTACCCCGCCGTTACGCAGACATACACGGCGGCGACCCAGAAAAAATTAACGACCAGCTTATGAGCCGCATCATGGCGGAGAAAGGCTCACTTAACTGGTATTGCCTGGATTATTGGTCTGATCAGTTAAAACTCGACATTGTTGCGCTTAAACGTGAAGTTGCCCACCTCATCGCCCCGCACCCCAGTACCAATGAGTTTCTCCATGCACTAAAGGCCAGTCATTGCGACGTGTGGCTGGTTACGAATGCCCATCGCGGCAGCTTAGACCTAAAACTTGAACACACAGATTTGGGTGAGCATATATCCAAAATCATTAGCTCCCACGAACTCGGCATCCCAAAAGAAGACACGGAGTTTTGGCGCAAGCTACAACAACACTGGCATTTTGACCCCACTCGCAGTCTGCTCGTCGACGATACCGCCAGCGTTTTAGACTCCGCAGCCGCCTTTGGTATTCGCCACCTGCTTACCTTACGCCAACCAGATAGCAAGCAAGCCGTGCGGGATTCACTCACCTATCCAGCGGTGTTAAGCTTTGCCGAAGTTTTACCCATTACTCGTCAATCTTGATGACGACGACCAAATTAGCAATGCTATGAATAAAACACCCCAAAGTGGAATTCGCATCGATAAATGGCTGTGGGCGGCGCGCTTTTTTAAAACCCGCAGCTTGGCGAAACAAGCTATTGAGGGTGGTAAAGTCCAATACAATGGCGACCGCTGTAAAGTGAGTAAAGAAGTGCAGGTGGGTACCCAACTTACCATTCGCGTTGGCTTCGACACCAAAGTCGTCGACATTATTGCCCTGTCAGACCAGCGCCGCGGTGCACCAGAAGCGGCGCTCTTATACACTGAAACAGCAGAGAGTATCGCCGCCCGGGAGCAAGACGCAGCAGACCGCAAGGCACTGGGCAGCGCCTTCGCACATCCCGAGCGCCCGAATAAAAAGCAGCGCCGGCAAATTCATCGCTTTCAGCGTATAACTGACGAAACCTAGCAAATTGCCGAGTGTTTTGATCCTATTGCCCGGACATCGCTAAGGCGGCTCTCTCAATTTGCTCAATAGCCGTCCGTACTCAGCGTAGGTGAAGATCCTTTTTGCAGCCCACCTGCTGCAAACCTAGTTATTGTCTAGTGAACTTCAAGCACGCCTCTTATTTCTCGCTGAGCAAAGATAAATTACGCTAGAAGCCGTATAATTCCGCCTTTATTAAGTCACCAAAGTCCGTATTCCTATGAGCGACAGCATCAACCGTTTTATTTTCGACAATACCGATGTCCGCGGAGAACACGTTCGTTTGGAAAAAAGCTATCAAGAAATTCTCACTATCCATCACTACCCACCTGGCGTGGCCAATTTGCTAGGCGAATTTCTTGCTGCGGCCAGCTTGCTGAGTGCAACCATTAAATTCGAGGGTTCCCTCATTCTGCAAGTTCGCGGTGACGGTGAAATTCCGCTGATTATGGCTGAGGCCAATTCCGAGCGCGAACTCAGGGCCATCGCCCACGACGCAAATCAGGCAATGAATCTCGACTTTAAAAGTTTAATCGGCAATGGCCAGCTCGCGATGACCATTGAGCCGAAACATGGCAAGCGCTACCAAGGGATCGTTAGCCTGGCCGGCGACAGCCTTGCGCATTGCTTAGAAGCCTATTTCGAACAAAGCGAGCAACTTTCCACCCGCATTTGGCTTTGCGCTGACGCAAATAGCGCCGCCGGTCTTATGCTGCAAGAACTACCCAGCAAATCCCCAGACAAAGACCGCTGGCAACACCTCGTTACCATTGCCGATACCGTAAAAGACGAAGAACTACTCACCCTAAATGCCGACACCTTGCTTTACCGTCTCTACCATCAAGACGCCGTGCGCTTATTCGACGCCAAACCATTGATCGCGCGCTGTCAGTGCAGCCGCGAACGGGTCGAAAAGGCGCTGATATCTATTGGTCAGGCGGAATTGAACGACATTATTCAAGAACAAGGGCAAATCGAAACCAACTGTGAGTTCTGCAATCGCTTATATCAATTTAGCCCGACAGACATCGCTGCCATGTTCGATCAAAACATCCCCATAACGCGGCACTAAATCCGCAAAAATACCCAAACGCAGATTTATGTGATCAAAGGTTAGCGCTGCTATGGGTTTTTTGTAATAATGGCGCCCCAAATTACCAGCCATCATGGGGGTTCTCCTTGCTCTCCGACCCCGCTGCTAGACCCAGGCTGCTCTCAGGATTACGTGACAGGAAAACAGAGAATGAGTGCTGAAACGACGATTTACAAAGATTTAAGCCCCGCGCAATTGATTGAGCAGGCCCTCAGCCGTGGCGAAGGCCAATTAGCTGATACCGGCGCGCTAGTTGTGACTACCGGAAAACGCACCGGCCGCTCTCCCGGCGATCGCTATATTGTTCAAGAGCCATCTACCTCTGACTCAATCGATTGGACAAGCGTAAACCGTCCCTTCGACGCAGCAAAATTTGACGCTCTTTGGGATCGCGTAGAAGACTACCTCGCAGACCACGACAGCTTTGTTTCTAATCTCCATGTTGGCGCTCACGAAGATCACTACATTCCCGTTGTTGTGAACACCCAAACCGCATGGCAAGGCCTGTTTGGCCGCAATATGTTTGTGCGCCCCAGCAAGTACAACCCAAAAGGCAAGGAAGAGTGGACTATCCTCAACTGCGCCGGTTTTGTTTGCGATCCAGCTCGCGACGGCACCAACTCTGACGGCTGTGTCATTATTAACTTTGCACAGCGCAAAGTGTTACTCGCCGGTATGCGCTACGCAGGCGAAATGAAAAAAGCGATGTTCTCTGTTCAGAACTTCCTGCTGCCAGAAAAAGACGTTATGCCAATGCACTGCTCTGCAAACGTAGATGAGCAAGGCAACACCACCCTATTCTTTGGTTTGTCTGGCACGGGTAAGACCACTCTGTCAGCGGATCCAAGCTGCTACTTAATCGGCGATGACGAGCACGGCTGGGCGAAAGGCTCGGTGTTCAATATCGAAGGTGGCTGCTACGCAAAAACGATCAACCTAAGCCAGAAAAACGAGCCCATTATTTGGGACGCGATCCGCTTTGGTTCTATTGTAGAGAATGTGGTGATTGGCGAGCAAAGCCGCCACGCTGACTACGACGATACCAGCCTGACCGAAAACGGCCGCTGCTGCTATCCGCTAGAGAACGTTGAGAAACGTGTTATCGAAAACGCCGCTGGCGAACCGAAAACCGTTATCTTCTTAACCTGTGATGTGTCAGGTGTTATCCCACCTATTTCCATTCTGTCTAAAGAAGCTGCCGCATTCCACTTCCTAAGTGGCTATACCGCACGTGTTGGCTCAACCGAACTAGGCGCAGAAGCTGGTATTCACCCGACCTTCTCTACCTGCTTCGGCGCGCCGTTTATGCCTCGCGCAGCTGGCGAATACGCTGAATTGCTGATGAAGCGCATTGACGACTTCGACTCGCAAGTTTACTTAATCAATACTGGCTGGACTGGTGGTTCAGGCGCCGCTGGCGGCACTGGCTCACGCTTCCCAATTCCAGTCACTCGCGCTGTGGTTGCGGCGGCCCAGAATGGTTTGCTGATCGGTGCTGAAACCGAAACCTTAGAAGCCTTGAACTTGACGATTCCCAAGTCAATTCCAGGTGTCGACGAAAAATACATTAACCCGCGCAAAGCGTGGGGCGATGTCGATGCCTATGACACCGAGGCCAGCAAATTGGCTAAGTTGTTCCAGGAGAACATCAAGAAGTTTGATGTTTCTGACGCTATCGTTGCCGCAGGCCCTAAAGGCTGAGCAATAAGGTAAGCATATTAAGGGCAGCCAGGCTGCCCTTTTTTTCGTCCCAATAATCTGTACCGTCTTTACTCTATACTGTCAGCAACTAATTCACACCGAACCGAAGCGCTTATGTCTGCAGCTAACCAGCCTGAACAAATACAATATTTCTTGGATCAATATCAGCAGGCATTTACCGACAATACCCTGCAACGCGTAGTGCTCTCGAAATACCAAGGCGACGAGGCAGACTTAAATCGCGTTACCATTCGACCGGTTTTACTAAAGAACGCTGTCGCGCTGTCGTTTTTATACGAATATCAAACACGACACGTAACCAAAAATCTAAGCCTCAATGAGTCACTGGCTTTGCTAACACAAGAGCTGTCTACGCATTACAAAAACGCCCACATGGTAAGTGACACCAAGGAAATTCAACTGCGATTCAGTAAAAAAGGAAAGGCGCTAATTAACGAACACCGTGTAATAGGCGCAAAGACTGAACTCGCACAGCCCGACCTTAGTCAAAACCTAGCGCACAACCGCGAGAAACACCGCTTTGTGAAACAGGATCGTCCCTATTTAGCAGCGCTCGGCGTGACAGATGCGCGGGGCCAAATTATTCCCGCCATGTCACGCAAGTGGAAGCAAATAAATAAATTTATCGAGGTACTGTCCGGCGCGATTGAAAACACAGGGCTGGTCGAGCGGCAAGAAATTCATATAGCAGACTTTGGCTCAGGTAAGGCCTACCTGACCTTCGCCGTACACGACTACCTATGTGACACATTGACGGTTAAACCCCAAGTCACTGGCGTCGAGCTTAGGCAGGGCTTAGTCGATTTATGCAATCAAACCGCCGCCAAATTAGCCTTGCAGGGAATCAAGTTTGAGCAGGGGGATGTTCAGCATTTCGCGGCGCAAAATATCAATATTATGATCGCGCTGCACGCCTGTGATACCGCCACCGACTACGCTATCAATATGGGCATTCGCAGTAACGCCGACATTATTATGTGCTCGCCATGCTGCCACAAACAAATTCGCCCTCAGCTAAAAAGTCCGTCGATACTGGCGCCCTTGCTGCAACATGGCATTCACCTTGGGCAAGAAGCAGAAATGCTAACCGATGGCCTGCGGGCCCTATTGTTAGAAGCACATGATTACGACACGCAGGTTTTTGAGTTTATTTCACTGGAACACACTAACAAGAATAAGATGATTTTGGCGCAAAAACGCAAAGTACCGCGCGACAATAGCGCGATACTGACACAAATTGCCGACTTAAAACGCTTCTATGGCGTTAAAGAACACTGCCTAGAAGAGCTCCTTAACCAGCAGGTCGATTAACGCTACACCGCTGCCAAAGTAGGAGTACGGCCATACACTCGCCCGCGCAAACCGCTCAAATCAAAGGGCCGCCACTGACCTTCGCGCTGGGCCAAGCGATCGGCGATAGCGTACATCACCGCCAAATTATGCGTTAATCCAACATGGCTTCCCGGCACCCGTAAATTCTCGGTTTGCGCACTCAGGGTTTTATCGACGCACAAATTCCAATCTACAATACCGTCTCCCTCACTGTAGATCGCCGTTGATGGCACACTCGGCGTATTACGCCAGCAGTCCCCCCATTCCAACATAGGATCCGTCATCGCACCGGGATTTAACATCTCATATAGTTTTAAAACAGGGCCAGTAACGCCGCTCATATCAGGAATATGGATAGGCGAGCCCAAGGTGATTACCTGTCTAATAATATCTGGATTTTTGTTCGCCAAGGTTCGCGCATAGACACCGCCCAAACTCCAGCCCACTAGACTGACCTTTCGACAGTAACGAGCGGCCAAGTCTTTTACATGGCGCTCAAAATCAAGGTATACCTGCTCGCGCAAACCCGTGTTTCGACCTTGCTCCCAGCCATAAGCTGCAAACCCCGACCGTCGTAAAAACGCCCTCATAGCCGCGGTACCACCGTCGCCAGTCATAAACGACGGCGCGACAACGATCGGATGGCCATCACCGCACTTAATACTATCTAAGCGAGAGCGAAAAGACGCCATCGCCAACATTTCGAAGATAACCCGCAATTCTTTTGCGGTACTTAAAAAACTCGGCGCTCGAACACCGGCAACGCTATTCTTATTATCCATCTTATCCCCTTAGCCTACCTTAACCACGCTGGCGCTAACTGGCAGCACAGGCGTAAGCTGCTAGAGCTCTGGCTTACAAATAGTGACAGTTATATAACCGTAATATTGCCAACAGTGCAATCGTCAATTACCGAGTAAATACAATAGCGAAGGGTTCATCATCAGCTGAATAAGGGAAATCACGGAGCGAACTTAATTATTAGTATGCGATTTCTAATTTTAATCCGTAGTCTTGGCTCCAATCAGCGAGTTTATGTCGTTCTCGGCTGAACCGGGTTAAACAAAACCCCCTAATTTTTGGATGAGGACATCAGTATGACCGAAGCAAGTAAAATCGAAAAAGCCAACGCCTTAGCGAAAGATGTATTTTTAGCTAATCTTGGTTTGGCAGGCAAAATTTTTGAACAAAGCCAAGATCTGCTGAAGCAAACTGAAGCCAAGCTTAAAGAAACTGAAAGCAAATGCAAAGACGCTTACAGCAAGCGCAACGAATTCTTTGACAGTCTGGTCGCCCGCGGCGAAAAAGTTCAGAACGACACCATTGCCAAGTTCGAAGAAGGCAAAACTGAACTAAGCAGCAAGATTGAAAGCAACAAATCACAAGCAGTGGCTAAGTTTAAAGACACCAAAGCACAGGCTATCGCCAAGTTTGAAGAACTGAAAAGCGAAAGCAACGCAGCTGTTGAAGGTCAAATGAAAACCCTGCGTGAAAGCTTTGACAAAGTTAAAAGCAAAGTATCTCGCAACAGCGATGAAGTGGTTGAAACCGTAGCATCGTAAGCATTCGATACCTATTTTCGGGTATCAAATCCTAGGTCTGTATCTCACCTATGCTTTTGCACGATGCGCCGCTTGGCCATCGTGCTTTTTTCATACCTGAGCGCAGAACAAGTTTCAGTTGGTATGTTACTTAAAGCATACGCCACTTAATTTAGTAAACCGTTTGCAATGGAGAAAACCATGAGCAAAGAAAGTAAAAAAAGCCTGCAAGATCTTAAAGACGTAACAAATCAAGCTAGCGAATTAGCGAAAAGCATTTGGCTCGCCGGGCTTGGCGCCTATGGCCGCGCCTACGACGAAGCCCATGATCGCTATGAAAAGGCGAGCAAAGAAACTCCACGCCTATTCACCGACTTAGTTGACAAAGGCTCTCGCCTTGAAAGCCAGGCCCGTGAAAAACTCGGTGAAGTAACTAGCATTGGCAAAACAATTTCGATTGAAGAGCGCATTAGTAAAATGCGTGCCAGTCTTGGCTTCGGTCATACTGCCAGCGTAGATGACGTAGAGCGCTTAGAGAAAAAGCTAGACGCTTTAAGCAAGAAAGTAGACGCACTTGCCAAAGCGAATAAACCAGCTGCCGCCAAAGCGCCTGCCAAGAAAGCTGCTGCACCTGCTGCCAAAGCCGCAGCGCCTAAAGCAAAAGCTGCTCGCAAGGCACCTGCCAAGAAAGCCGTTTAACGCTGATTAGCTAGATCGTCCAAGCAACGGTCAGCAAAAAGCATATAAGAGCCTGCTTCCTAGTCAAATAGGTTGCGGGCTATTTTTTCGCCTTGTGGTTTTTCGCAAAAAATTCCAACCACAAGCTTAGCCCTAGACACCACCATCGCTTCATGGCACCTTGTGGCCTCGCTCACAAGAATATCGATGTACCAATGAAAACCCGCGACAAAATATTATTACGCAGCCTAAGTCTGTTTAACGCGGAAGGCGAACCACACGTCACAACCGTCGACATTGCCAATGAACTCAATATTAGTCCCGGTAACCTCTATTATCATTTCCACGGCAAAGAAGAAATTATTCAAGAATTATTCGCCGCATTTGAAATTGAGTTAATTGATATTTTAACCGCGCCAATTGAGAAAACATTGGGAGCAAAAGACGCTTGGTTTTATTTGTATATCGTTTTTGAGCACATCTTCAACCATCGCTATTTGTACCGCAATCTCAATGATATTCTTCAGCGCTATCCTCAAATTGCTAAAAAATTCTCTAAACTGTTAGAGCTAAAAGTGCAGGCCGTTCGCGCAGTTGCTTTGGAGTTGCGGTCGCAAAACTTTATCGACGTCGATGACATACTACTAGAGCGACTTTGCGACAATGTCGCCATGTCGCTGACCTTCTGGCTCAATTACAACCAACTCCGTGAGCGTAACACCAGCAATGAATTATTAATTCACCAGGGAGTATTTCAGGTGATGTCGCTGGTGTCTCAGCACCTACGACCGGAGTTTCGCTACTTTTACGATGAATGCTGCGCGCTATTCGAGGCTCTCGCAATTTCCGACCCAGCTTAAATTAAGCTGTCAAGGCTCGCGCCCGCCCCCTAGATTTTGCATAATGTCCGGCTTCTAAAACCAGACTAAGCAGACCTATGAATTCCATTCCCAGCCGTATAGCCCAAGAACTGGGCGTCAAAGAAGCGCAAGTCAGCGCTGCCGTTGCCTTGCTCGACGAAGGCGCTACCGTTCCGTTTATTTCTCGCTATCGTAAAGAAGTCACCGGTGGACTCGATGACACTCAAATGCGAGACTTAGAAACACGGCTTGGCTACCTGCGGGAACTGGAAGATCGTCGCACCAGCATACTCAATAGCATTAAAGAACAGGAAAAATTAACCCCGGAACTTGAAAGGGACATTCTCACCGCAGACACCAAAAACCGCCTCGAAGACCTCTACCTGCCCTACAAACCAAAGCGTCGCACCAAGGGTCAAATTGCAATCGAAGCGGGCCTGCTGCCGCTGGCAGACACCTTGTTCGACAATCCAAACCAAGACCCCGCAACACTTGCCCTGGAATATATCAATGCGGAACTAGGTGTCGCAGATGTGAAGGCGGCCTTGGACGGCGCCAAATATATTCTTATGGAACGCCTCAGCGAAAATGCCGACCTGCTCGCCAAGCTGCGCAACTTCCTGTGGGAAGAAGGACTGCTTTGCAGTACGGTAATGACAGGCAAAGAATCGGAAGGTGAGAAATTCCGCGACTACTTCGCTCACAGCGAAGCCTTGAAAACGACCCCCTCACACCGCGCTTTAGCCATGTTCCGCGGTCGCAACGAAGGTATTCTCAGCCTAGCCATAAAATTTAACGAAGAAGAAGGCAGTGTTCACCCCTGCGAAATCATGGTCGCCAAGCATTGGAACGTCGTTGATGAAGGTCGCGCCGCGGATAGCTGGCTAAAAGAAGTGATTCGCTGGACCTGGCGCATAAAGCTTTACACCCATTTAGAAACAGACTTATTGGGGCAGCTGCGTGAGCTGGCCGACACCGCCGCGATTGACGTGTTTGCGCAAAACTTAAAGGACTTACTGCTGGCAGCGCCCGCCGGGCAGCGCGCGACTATCGGCCTCGATCCCGGTTTACGAACCGGTGTAAAAGTGGCCGCAATCGACGCCACTGGCAAAGTACTGGACCACTGCGCGATTTACCCCACCCCACCGCAAAACAAAATTGCAGAATCGGCTGCCATCCTGCTTGCCATGATTAAAACCCACAATGTTGAACTCATCGCGATTGGTAACGGCACAGCAAGTCGTGAAACAGAGCGCTTTGTTAAAGATTTACTTTCGGCACACCCAGAACTAGGCTGCACCAGCGTAATGGTTAACGAGTCTGGCGCGTCTATTTATTCTGCATCCGAATACGCTGCCCGTGAATTTCCAAACCTCGACGTGACTATTCGCGGGGCAATTTCTATCGCTCGCCGCCTGCAGGACCCCTTGGCTGAACTAGTGAAAATCGATCCGAAATCCATTGGCGTCGGCCAATACCAGCACGATGTTTCACAAACTGCCTTGTCTCGCACCCTAGAAACGGTGGTGGAAGACTGTGTAAACGCCGTAGGTGTAGACGTAAACACCGCCTCTCCGGCTTTGCTGGCCCGTGTATCTGGCCTGAACCAAAGTATCTCGGCCAATATCGTTGAATACCGAGACCAACACGGCGCATTTAAAAACCGCGCGCAATTAATGGAAGTCAGCCGATTTGGCGCCAAAACCTTTGAGCAAGCTGCAGGGTTTTTACGGGTAATGGGCGGTGATAATCCTCTAGACGGCTCAGCAGTGCATCCCGAGTCCTATAGCGTCGTTGAAAAGATCGTGAAGCGTTGCGGTCGCGCTGTGAATGATGTGCTCGGTGACAGTAGCTTCCTCAAAACCGTCAAACCTAGCGAATACGCCGACGAGCGCTTCGGTATTCCCACCATTACCGACATCATCGCCGAGTTGGACAAGCCCGGCCGCGATCCGCGACCCGATTTTAAAACGGCAAGCTTCAAAGACGGCATCGAAAAGATCTCCGATCTTGAGCCTGACATGATTCTGGAAGGAGTCGTGACCAACGTCACCAACTTCGGTGCATTTGTTGATATTGGCGTGCATCAGGACGGTTTGGTTCACATTTCGGCACTGGCAAATCAATTTGTGAAAGATCCACGCACCGTCGTCAAAGCCGGTGATATTGTCAAAGTAAAGGTCATGGAAGTAGACGCGCAGCGCAAGCGAATTGCGTTGTCCATGCGTTTAGATGACAAGGCTAGCGAGCAGGAGTCGAGCAATAGTGGTGGCGAGCGTCGCGGAAGCCGCAGGTCGCCTGCCGCGCCGAAGCAAGCACCACAAAAAGAAGTGAATTCAACAATGGCAGCGCTATTCGCTCAAGCGAAGCAAAACAAAAGCGGTCGTCTTTGAACTAAACGGGGCGGTATCACCGCCCCGTTTCCTCTCCCTCAGCCACATCAATGACTGGGTAAAAGCACCCCAGCACACTGCTGATTTTTGCTTTCATTGCTCGTCATAATTTCCTTGCGGCTCTGCTGAAAGGCTGGATTGTTGTCAGCAAGTTTTACCGCTTGATCAATAGCTAATACCGCGTCACCGCCGCAATTATTTTCAAGCAGTGCAAAGGCATAGTTATTCCACAGCGCGGGATCGTCAGAGTTGGTCTGCAGCAACTGGCCAAACAAATCCACCGCGAGACTAGCGTCGCCCTGCATGAGAGCAGCGTTAGCCAAGGCGGTGAGCACCGGTTTGGAATTTGGCCACTGCTCCGCCGCCAGCGCGTAAAAAGCCATGGCCAATTCAACATCGCCCACCTGCTCAAACTCATACGCTGTCGCAATGTATTGCGTCGCTTTAGCTGTTGCAGGCAAGCGCTGGCTGTCAACGAGGACTCTCGCCCAGTGATCCGTGCGCGCCCAGGTCGCCATAAATGTGGCAAATGATAAGCGATAATTTTGATGGGTGCCGGAATGCAAAATTAGCTCTTCCGTCATTAAGTCATAGCCAACAGCAACCGCGTAATGCCACTGTGGCCACCAAGCAAAGCCGAGATTTTGGAATACCAATACCGGATTGCCCGCGTCTATTTCGGTGAGTACCGCAGACAAATTCTTAGCTAAAGGATAGGGAAGCAAACCAAGCCGTCGTGACGAGGCCTGCATTTCAATCGCCAAGGAGCCTTTCTTTCCTGGAATAAATAGCTGCTTCGCTAAGGATTGCTGATCAGTATTGATATGCCAAAAGCGCGCAATTTCAGTAAGCGCGGCCGGCCCGCAATAGAAGTCTTGCTGAGCAACAAACGGCACTGCCAACAATCGCTGCTTGGCGAGTGAGCTGACGTTGTCATTTAATGGAATGGATGAGCATGCCTGCAACAGCAGGCATGCGAGGAGAATACTAGTTAGCCGCATTCACAAACGGGAATATGTCAGTGATACCTAGAATATCAGTAATGAAGAAAATCAAGACGATCAAGGCCAATAAACCAACCGCGCCTGCACCGGCAGGCAATTGATCCATTTTTTCTTGCAGCATGGCCAATTCAGTCGGGGTCAGCGAATCAATTCGCGCCTCAACGTCCGCTGGCGATACACCTAATTCTACTAAGCGTTCACGCACATTCTCCTGTGCAAGTGCCGCTTTCATCTCTGCGCGATTCGTATCAATTGCGTACTCCGCCACCATACGATCCGTGCTAATTACCCCAGCAGATGCGGTCGTTGCCATCACGCCAGTCCAGACCATGAACCCGCTCATCACAATCGCCGTGGTGTTACGTTTAAATGTTGTCCTAGCCATAATTTATTTCCTTTATCCAATGGTTTACCGAATGACCGCCATTTGCGGTCATATTTTTATTCGCTTGCCACGCTTAAAATTGCTGAGTTTCTGGCTTGTTTAACACTAGCTGACCGTCATCCTGAACAGGAATAGTTGCGCCTGGTTCATGATCCATAACAACCGTGCCAGTCTCGCCATTCAGCGAGTACGTTACGCTGTATCCAGTTACCCGCTGTTGAGGGTCTTTAACCGTGTTGCATCGGCGTTCAGTGGTGGTATACACGTCGTTCTGCTGCATGTTGCCCTGAACCTTGTTACCGGCATAGCCGCCAGCCGCGGCGCCCGCAACAGTGGCAAGCTTTTTGCCGTTACCGCCACCAACTTGTTTGCCGATTACACCGCCGATTACTGCGCCGATAATGGTACCGGTGACTTTGTTTTGATCCTTCACTTCAGCTTGGTGCTGCACAACTTCGTCATAGCACTCTTCACGATTTGTGTAGTACGTTTCCGTCACTGGCTTAGAGGAAATAACCTCTGCAAAACTAGGTGTTTTGTTTTCAACATAGCTGTTGTAACCAGCGTAACTACCTGCAGCCGTAACCGCCACTGCACCAAATATTCCGCCAATCAATAAGTTCGTATTCATGTCACTGCCCCCAATTCCTGTTTAACAGGATTTTATATCCTTGTTTCACTATGACCGGCTAATTCAGTCAGAGTGCCGAGAAAAATAGTGCAGTATTCACACTTAAAACCGCTGAACTCATAGTAAAAACGCCAAATACACAACAATTTCAGCGATTTGCTGCGCTGCGCCCAGAGCATCCCCGGTATATCCACCAATGCGGCGACGCAGATAAGCGGCGTAGCCAAACCGAAATATCAGCAAAGCGAGAAACATCGGCATCAGCGCCGGCAAATCGGAAAAACTAAGCAGTGCTAATATCGGCAACCCGGCCCACAGCCAATGAGATAGCGGCATGGCAGTCGCCAGCGGCTTAGACTTACCATCGCCGCGGACATAGTCCAGATCCAGCAGATAAGACACTGACAGCCAACGACTTACAATATGCGCCCAAAACAAGGCACTAAGCAATGCTAGCGTTGAAGGCAAAGCGAACAGGGCCGACGCTTTTAAGCCCAGCACCATGATCAGACCAACGCTGCCATAGCTACCAATGCGCGAATCCTTCATGATTCGCAACACATCATCTGGGCGCCAACCGCCGCCAAAACCATCACAACTATCGGCAAAGCCATCCTCATGAAACGCGCCGGTCACCAAGATCGACGCCACCATAGACAGTAATACCGCTATCAACACATTATCGAAAAGAGCCGACGCTAGCATAAAGCTCAGCGCCGAGATCGCCGCTACCAAGGCGCCGACCAGTGGAAAATAGCGCGATGCACCATTGAGCTTTTCATCGCTAAAGTCGGGATCAGCCGGCACCGGTATACGGGTTAAAAAGCCGACCGCGAGCAGAAAAATCTGCCATTCACGCAGTATTTGATGACGTTCTATCACTGACAAGTCCACCTATCCCAAAAATTGTGCCCGGCAATACCGAACCATTACATTTAACGTCGTCTAAGAAACCGCTCCACATACTAAGCGACGCTAGTCATGCATTACCAGACTTGCCTCGCTCTGCTAAACTAGACGTTCTTCACACCATTTTGCTAAACATTAAAAAGGTTTCCATTATGAGTATTCAAACCGGCGACAAAATTCCCGCAGTTACACTCAAAGTGATGGGTGAAAAAGGCCCACAAGACATTAGCACCGAAGAAATTTTCTCAGGAAAGAAAGTAGTACTTTTTGCTGTACCTGGCGCGTTCACACCGGGTTGCACACTAACTCACTTGCCAGGCTACGTGGTAAACGCCGACAAAATGAAAGCCAAGGGTGTTGATACCATTGCCTGTATTTCCGTCAACGACGCCTTCGTGATGGACGCTTGGGGCAAGAGCCAGAATGCAGAAGAATTGTTAATGCTTGCCGACGGTAACTGCGAATTTACCGAAGCCCTAGGTTTGGTAATGGACGGCTCAGGCTTTGGTCTTGGTCAGCGTTCACGTCGCTACGCGATGATTGTCGACAACGGTACCGTGAGCCATTTAGCACTAGAGCCCACCGGTGCGGTGGATGTTAGCGCGGCAGAAAAAATACTCGCTCTGCTGTGAGTCCCGCTGTGCACGCACCACGCGTGCTCGTATTTGATTCCGGCGTCGGCTCACTGAGTATCGGCGCCGCGATTCATCGCCTTATTCCCCAAGCAAACCTGCTCTACGCCATGGACCATGGCGGCTTTCCCTATGGCGAGTGGCAGGAAAATGCACTAGTACTGCATATTTGTCAGGCAGTATCCGCGCTATTGCAAAAGCACCATGCCGACATCCTTGTCATGGCTTGTAACTCTGCCAGCACAGCGGTATTACCCGCCTTGCGCGGTATTCTCAACATACCCGTGGTTGGCGTGGTACCGGCAATTAAGCCAGCAGCGCAGCGCAGTCGCAGCGGCGTCATCGGCCTACTCGCCACCCCCGGCACCGTTGCCCGCGCCTACACCGCTCAGCTCATTAAAGATTTTGCCTCGCACTGCTGTGTCATTGCGGTGGGCAGCCGCAGCTTAGCACCCGCAATTGAATCGCAGTTTTGGAACGACAGCTCAGTTGACGAGGTACTGCAGCAAATTAAAGCAGAGCTCTGCAAACACCCTCGCGGCGCAGAAATGGACACGGTGGTACTTGCCTGCACGCATTTCCCATTAATTCAAAAGCCACTCGCCGAACTAATGCCGGGCATAGAATGGATAGACTCTGGTGACGCCATCGCTCGTCGAGTGCAACATCTTATAGGGGAGCTTAATTTGCCACTGAGCCAAGTTGACCATGAAGGGAATCGAGAAGTCATTATTTTAGGGGAAAAGCGAGCGACGCCGACCTTAACGCGTCAACTTGAATCACTTGGTCTTAAACTTATCGACTATTAAATTGGCGAACACTTTCTTCGTATTCTGCTAGGACCATAGCAATATTTTCTAATCCCACATTATAACTATTGATGCGTTTGCGCTTATGCTCTTCGCTGTCTCGCCCAGTGCCAATCGCCGTTTTGTCGATGGTGTCTAAACACTTTATATACCGCAGACTATTGTCGAAATAGCGCTCTACTCTGCGCTTGGCAAACTCCATGCCTTCGGCATCGGCGATTGCGCCATCGGGGAACTGCTGCGGTGGTAAAGGAAGGACACAAGACGCGTGAGCGAAGGACCCACACAGGGTAAAAAATAAAAAGCTGGGAATTAAAAAACGCATTGCACTTTCCGGCAGTTTTACTAATTGCCAAAGTATACAGAAAATCCGGCTAGACGCAGCCCAACCGGATCACAACAACACAAAAATGCGAGAAAATGCTATAAAGCGCGCGGATCAAACCCTTCCGCATAGAATTGGCTATACCATTTACGGAATTTCGCAATCGGGCCATCACCGTCACACAGAATCGGCAGCGGCCGATAAATTTTGTGTTCCCAAATTGGCTTATCTTCTTCAAGCTGGCCAACGATATTGGCGATGATCGCCGCGTTAACACCGCCCTTCTTCACTTCGCCATTTATCTTGGGTTGAATAAACGCAAAGCGCACCTGCACTTTGTGTTCATCAATTGGCGTTGTCAGACCCAATAGGAATGTATCGGCAATCCCTTCGAACTTGGTAAAACCCTGACCTGGACCTGCGCTGCCAGTGCGAATAGATCCCTTCACCTCACCGCGCGGTGTTGGCATATTTGCGACCTGCAAACCGCGAACAAAGTAGCCGTCGTAAGTGGTCTCCCACTCAGGAAACGACGCCGTACCGTGCACATATTTAAAGTGCGCAGGGTCAGCCGCGTTCTCCGCCATTTCTTGCGGATGAGTGTGGATAATCCACTCATAGCGATCCTGCGGCGACCAATCGTCACTATTGGCCTCGTCATGGCTGATAACTTCCCACAGCGGCGCAACGCCGTCTGGGTGGTACCAGGCCCAAATTACCTGATTTGTTTCGCGGATCGGAAAGCTTTTCAAACACTTTTTACCTGCCACTTTTGGCGGCATATTCTTCGCGTAAGGCACCTCTACGCATTCACCCTCGGGGCTAAACTTCCAAGAGTGAAACGGGCAAACAATATTATTGCCTTCAATTCGGCCACCGCCAGTACCTGAGCGCTCGTGAATACCGTGGCCCAAATGCGCGCCCAAATGAGGACAGTAGGCTTCCATCAATACCGCCTTACCGGCCTCGGTGCGAAACAACACCAATTCCTGCCCAAAATAATGTACCGCGCGGGATTGGCTTGGCGCTAGCTCATCGGAATACGACACCGCAAACCAGCCAAACGGCATAGGCATGGGGTAGCGTTTCATTGCGTTGGTATCGGTCGTCATTTTCTTATCCTCGGCTGAGATGGTCTATCGCGGTGCTATGCGATCAGACCTCAGTAGGGTGTTCAGTTGGCTTCAAAAACACAAGCTCTCAATTGCCCACCACTTTACTCTTTGAACGCTGAGAGACAATGACAAAATGAGACATGAAACTGGCAAAAAACGCCAAGGAATGGATTCTTATAGCGCGCGGCAAGCACCTAGTACTCCTTCAACATGATATTGATGGAGTACTAGGTGCTTGCCGCAAAAGCCCTAATTACTTCCAGTTTTTATAGCGCTCCATCATGACATCGGCGCCCATGCGGATAAGCGACTCATTGGCCGAGCCCGGTTGCACACCGGTGCGCAAAATGGCCTGCTGCACAGCAACTTCCTTAGCAACTTCTTCCATGGTCGGCGCATCTACTTCGTCGCCGTCCTCAGTTTCTGTTTCTCCGCCCGCCGCCGCGCGAATAATTGCTTCGCGCTCTGAACCAGGCTCAGCACCACTGCGACGCACCACCTCTTCAACAGCCAAGTCCTCCGCTGCCTGCTTGCTACTAATACGCTTACCTTGGGCGTCGTATATGCCGCTATAGGGCTCGTAAGCCGTTTCTGGCGGCACACCTGCGCCGATACGTATCATGGCTGCTTCCGTTGAGTCTGGCGCTACCCCCGCTTTTTTTACCGCCGCCTCAGCCGCCCGCGCCTTGCCAACCTGCATTGCGGTAACCGGCTGGCCACGGCGATCGTAAATACCGCCGGCTTGCGCGCTTGACTCGGCTTCAGCTTGGGTTTGAGTCTTTGCCGCCGCTTGACTGGGACCGCTTGATTTAGCGGGCGCACTTTCCGCACCGTAGGCAGGCGCTGCCAAACACACAGAAACTAAAGCTAAGGTATTGAAAAATCTCATATATCGCCCCTGAATATAATGTAAAAACAATCTTGTTTTTGTATTTTCTACGCTGATCGAGAGCCCTTAGAGCAGCTAGCACTGCAGCGTGTATTCAACACATGCTAATATCAGCGCTATGACAAAAGTTGAAGCTCCACTACAAGATCGCTTCGGACGCGGAGTTAACTACCTGCGCTTATCGGTCACCGATCGCTGTGATTTCCGCTGCGTGTATTGCATGTCGGAAGATATGACCTTTTTGCCCCGCGCGCAAATTCTCACATTGGAACAGTTGTACGACATTGCGAGCAGTTTTGTTCAGTTAGGTGTCAAAAAAATTCGGCTAACCGGTGGCGAGCCACTCGTTCGCAACAATGTCATGTCGCTAATAGAACGGCTGGGGCAGCTAGAAAACCTTGAGCAACTTCACCTCACCACCAACGGCGCTCAGCTCGACAAATTCGCCAAACCGCTGAAGGCCGCTGGACTCACGGGTATCAACATCAGCCTAGACAGCCTGCAAGCCGGTCGCTTTAAAGAGTTAACGCGCTTTGGCGAGCTGCAAAAAGTATTGAACGGCGTCGACGCAGCGCGGGACGCGGGATTTAACCGCATAAAATTAAACGCCGTTATTCTCAAGGGGCGTAACGACGACGAAATTCTAGGCCTAGTCGACTACGCCCGCGACAAGCACATCGACATCAGCTTTATAGAAGAGATGCCGCTGGGGAATATCAGCGAGCACGACCGCGCGCTTAGTTTTATCAGCAGCGAGCAAATTCGCACGCAAATCCAAGAGCGCTACGCCCTAACCCCGACCACAGAAAACACCGGCGGCCCATCGCGCTACTACCGCATGGCCGATAGCCAATCTCGGATTGGATTTATCTCGCCCCACAGTCACAACTTCTGCCATCTTTGCAATCGAGTTCGACTCACCGTCGAGGGACGCCTACTGCTGTGCCTTGGCAATGAGCACTCCGTTAGCTTAAAGGAAATCGTAGACCGCTACCCCGGCGACCACGACAGACTGCGCGACGCGATAATTAAGGCCATGGATTTAAAACCAGAGCGCCATCATTTTTCACTGGATGACGAGCCCCAAATTGTTCGTTTTATGAATACCACCGGCGGCTAATTTAGCAATTTATGGCGACAGTAGATCTTACAAGCAAGGACATCATCGCCCAACTCAATTTAGTGCCGCATCTTGAGGGTGGCTTCTACAGCCGGACGTTCACCTCAGCGCACACGGTCAAAGATCGCGCAGCGATGTCGGCCATTTACTACCTGCTCAGCAAAGACAGCTCGGTCGGTCACTTGCATAAAAATCGCTCCGACATTCTCCACTTTTGGCAGCACGGCAGCGCCATTGACTACACCTTGCTTGCACCCGATGGCGGTGTCACTAATATCGTCATGGGGCCAGATTTAGTCGCTGGTCAGCAGCTGCAGATGTTGGTACCCGGTGGCTATTGGAAGGCATCAGAACTGCGGCAGGGTGAATATGGTTTGATATCTGAGGCTGTATGCCCAGGCTTTGATTTTAATGATCACGAACTGGCCGACGCCAGCCAAATCCAGCGCGCTTACCCACAATATTGGGCGGCGCTGAAACACCTCATTGCTCGTTAAGCCCTGAACCGGATCCACCTTATGACAGACGCCCGCAAGGACATAGAACAGCTTATCGCCAAGCTCGCCGAGCAGGGCTATATCGCCAGCTCCGCCATCGCGACCACACTTTATATTGCCCAACAACTAGAGCGTCCGATACTTATTGAAGGTCCACCGGGTGTGGGTAAAACCGAACTCGCCAACGCCACCGCCGCGATGCTAGCGAAACCGCTGTTCAGATTGCAATGCTACGAAGGCCTGGACGAAAGCAAAGCACTTTACGACTGGAAATACAGTAAGCAGCTTTTGTACGTGCAGGTTTTAAAAGAACAGCTACACGATATTCTCGATGGCACCGATGGCTTGGCGAATGCCGTCGAGCGCCTCCATAATTTTGACGATATTTTTTACTCTGAACGCTTTTTAGAACCGCGACCGCTACTCAAAGCTCTACAAAGTGACGACGGTGCGGTATTGCTCATCGACGAAATCGACAAAGCAGATTACGAATTCGAGTCGCTGCTCTTAGAAATTCTGGCCGACTTTAGCGTCACCCTGCCAGAAATTGGCACCCTGCGGGCGCGCCATAAACCCTTGGTGATACTCACCAGCAACAACACCCGCGACCTCAGCGATGCGCTTAAACGTCGCTGTCTACATTTGTACATCCCCTTCCCCGAAGCAAAACTGGAAAGCCGGATTGTACACAGCCGAGTACCCGCCGTACCTGACGAGCTGCGCCGCCAGCTGGTCAACTTCGTACACGGCGTTCGCGAGCTAGACTTAAAGAAGCAACCAGCCATCAGCGAAACCATCGATTGGGCGCGCAGCCTGTTGCTCTTGCACTGCGACAGTTTGTCGAGAGAATTGGTCGAAGACACCCTCAACGTGCTGCTCAAGTACGAAGAAGACATCAATATGGTCAGCCCCGAACTTCACGGTTTGATCAAACGTGCCACTAGTAATTTATAAGCGCCGTGGACGAAACTCTCCTGCAATTCATTCGCCACCTTCGCAACAATGGCTTGGCGATTTCAACCGCGGAAACGCTGGACGCCATGCGCGTAGTGGCGACCCTCGGCTATAGCGATCCGGGTTTACTGCGCGACGGCTTGGCGAGCTGCCTTGCTAAAACCGTCGACGACCACAGTCACTTCGCCGTATGTTTTGAGCGGTTTTTCCGCGCCCCCATCGGCGAAAATATCACTGACAACAATACAAAAGACGAGGCGGAAAACACCGACCTCGACGACACCAAAAATCCAAATGAAGGCGACGGTGCAGGTGGCGGCGAAGGCGCCGGCAATGGCCAAGGCAGCGGCGGCTCGGGAAGCATTGGCCAGCGCGACAACACGCTTAGTGAAGTGATTCGCGCCGCCGCAGAAGTCGGCTTAGAAAATATTAAGTTCCGCACTCAGCGCGGAGTTTATCGGCGCAAAATTTTAAATGCGCTAAACGACGAACAAAAAGTATCTAACATCCAACAGCTGCAAGACGCTGGCGAAATAGAGCAGGCCCTCATACTCCGCCAATTGCGCGACCGCCAAATTGCCGCGGTAAAGGATGTCATCGACCGCCAGCTATTATTAAACAACGACGCGGCAGGCAAACAGCTTCGCGATGACACCATAAAAGACACATCGCTGTCTGCCATGGAGCATTACCACCGCGAACGATTGCCACCACTGATCCGCAAGCTCGCCAAAAAACTTGCCTCTCGCCACCGGCAACGCCATAAACGAGCCCGACGCGGCAAACTCGATCTTGGCAAAACCCTGCGTCGCAATATTGCCTACGGCGGCATTCCCTTCCACCGATTCTGGAAAACCACCCGCAAAGACAAAAGCGATATTTTTGTGCTGTGCGACATAAGCGGTTCCGTCAGCGCCTGGTCGCGGGTGCTATTGCTCTTTGTGCAAGCACTTAGTGATGTGCTGCCCAATACCCGCAGCTTTGTGTTTTGTGGCCAAAGCATTGAAGTCAGCGATTTGTTTAAACAGTACCCCGCTGACGAAGCCATGGCCATCATTCAACAACGACATGGCTTAGGCGGCAGTGATTACGGCTTAGCGCTCAATAGTTTTTGGAATCAAATTGAAGACAAGCTCAATCGCCGAAGCTGTGTGATTATTCTTGGCGACGGTCGCGGCAACGGCGGCGACACGGGAATAGATGCCCTGCGCAATATTTATCACCGCGCCAGACTGGTGTTGTGGTTTAACCCAGAGTCACACTACAGCTGGAACACCGGCGATTCGGAAATCCGTCGCTATCAAAGTGCCAGTCACTACGTTGCTGAATGTGGGTCGCTGCGCAAACTAGAGCGACTTCTGGACCAATTACTGAGCTTACTGCAATAAGGCATATACTCACTATACCGTGTGCAAATGCGGTATCCTTGTCACACAAAATCGCTACAGTCACGGCAATCCTAAGCTAGCTCGGGCCATCATGAATAAATTAAAACACTTTATTAGCCAGTCATTTATCGGTGGTGTATTAGTTATCGCACCCGTGATCATTCTATTGCTGGGGCTGCGCTGGTTAGTGAATAGCGTGCAAACTTTAATTGCCCCCATGACAGCACCGCTTGTTCGCCTTACCGGCGCGCCGCCGCTGTTGATCGACGCGCTGGTGATCGCCCTCATTTTGCTAAGTTGTTTTATCGTCGGCACCATCGTTGCCACCAGTGCCGGACGCTGGATTCAAAATTTTGTCGATGCTCATCTAGCGCGCTTTGCCCCCGGCTATCGCCTTATTCGCGACATCATTCAGCAAATGTTTGGCGCCAATAGCAATTCGCCGTTCACCAAAGGTGAGGCGGCCGTTGTGCAGCTGTACGGCGTAGATAGCCCCGCACGCGCCACCGCGATTATCACCAGCCGCCACAGCAATGGTTGGTACACCGTATTTGTGCCCACCGGCCCAAACCCAACGTCTGGTTTTGTCTACCATCTTCCTCCAGAATGCGTAGAGCCTCGACCCGATATCAAACTCGACGCCGCGTTTAAATCGATTATTTCCTGTGGTGCCGGTTCTGCGGAACTTGGCGTTATCAAATAATCGGCTAGCTAGGCCTACGCGAGTACGCCAGCACCAAAGGCCAACACAGCGATCACACAATGACCCAGTCCACACTCATCAAACCAGTCCTCAAAGTCTGCAGCCTTATACTGCTGGTCTTTGGGCTGATGATGACTGTACCTCTGCTCATGGCCATCATTTACCACACGGGCAACACCGCCGCTTTTAGCAACGCCATCGCACTGACCGTGGGTCTCGCTGCTGCCGGTTGGATTTTATCGCGCTCACATCGCATCAATATGCTCACCCCTCGGCAAATGTTTTTAATCACCACTAGCTCCTGGCTGCTCATTTCATTGACCGGAGCCCTGCCGTTTTTACTCATACCCGGACTCTGCGGATTGACCGACGCCGTGTTTGAGTCGGTATCTGGCCTCACCACCACCGGCTCTACCGTGCTGACTGGGCTAGACACCATGCCACACGATATTTTGGTATGGCGTTCAATCCTGCAGTGGGTTGGCGGTCTCGGGGTTATCGGCATGGCCGTCGCGATTCTGCCCTTCCTGAAAGTAGGTGGTATGCGCCTATTCCAAACGGAGTCTTCCGACTGGTCAGACAAAGCCATACCGCGCTCACGCACCATGGTCACCATGATTATTTACGTGTACATCATCCTCACGTTTCTGTGCACGCTCGCCTATATGTTCACCGGCATGGATAGCTTTCACGCCGTCAATCACGCCATGACTACCATCTCTACCGGCGGCTACTCAACCTCAGACAGCTCCTTTGCCCAATTCGCCGACCTTGGCAGTCACTGGGTCGCTATTATCTTTATGATCCTCGGCGCACTGCCCTTTGCTATTTACGTTCACTTTTTAATTAAGCGCAGCTGGCGCATATTTAACGACCAACAAATTCGCGGTTTTTTGCTCACAATTCTTGTTATTAGTGTGATCATTACCCTCCATCTCATGTCAGAAACCGGCATCGACCTTTTGCACGCCGTTACCTACAGCACATTTAATTTGGTCTCAGTCATCACCACCACCGGCTATGCCAGCGGTGACTATTCGCAGTGGGGCGAGCTGGCGGTGGCGGCCTTTTTCTTCGCGATGTTTATTGGCGGATGTTCAGGTTCAACCAGTGGCGGCATTAAAATTTTCCGCTTCCAATTATTATTTATGATGCTGCAAGAAAGCATCGTGCGCGCCGTTCACCCCCGCGCCATGATCCGGCGGTACTACAATGGCCGACGCGTAGACGACAGTATCGTGTTATCTGCCGTTACGTTTGTCTTCATCATGCTGGCATCCCTGGTGGTTATCACCTTGCTCCTAGCGTTTAGCGGCTTAGACCTTATGACCAGCCTCACCGGCGCCGCGACGGCTTTAATGAACGTCGGTCCCGGCCTTGGCGACACCATCGGTCCCGCAGGCAATTTCTCTAGCTTGCCCGATAGCAGCAAATGGATTCTCAGTATGGGAATGTTACTTGGCAGGCTAGAGTTTATGACGATTATCTTGGTGCTAACACCAACGTACTGGAAAAGTTAACGCGCCGTATCTAAGGCGCGCTCAGGTGTATTCGCAATACTCAATTACTGCTAGCGTGCACTAACAGAAGCTGTTTTTTAAACAAGGCCAAGACTTGCTGAAAAGCCTGATAGGTAGGATGATCTTCCTCGTCCACGTAATCGCGGGTTAACACAGAGTGCGCGCTAGCTTTAATATTATGTAAATTCCCCTTAGATGAATCGATACTTATTCCAACAAACTTGTCGCCAAAATTTTCTGTTAAATATCTAAAGCGATTTTCAGGCACCATTTTATCGCCGCTAAATCTAAGCCCCATTAGACATATATCATCCCGCTCCATTCGGGCCTTAATCTTAGGAATATCGCTGGGATTCACATCAATATCATGACGCAGTTTTTTACTTAACATAAACGGCATAGACGGCTGAGATAAAACCGGCGCAATCACAGACTCATCGGCCATCATTGCCAAAGCAAAACCACCGCTAAAGCACATACCAATAGCCCCCACCCCCGGCCCGCCACAACTACGGTGCGCGTCCCGAGCTAAGGCTCTGAGCCAGTTGGCAATCGGCGCCTCTTCCCGAAACGCAAAGCGGTTAAACTCCTTAGAGACACAGAGCGTAGACATCGACTTAAGCAAATTCTTTGTCGAATAGCTCATCCCAGGCGAACCTATCAAAGAGGGTAAATAGGTCGTAAACCCCTCCTTATTCAAACGCCGAGCAAAATTCCACACCTCGTCATAAATTCCAGGTATTTCGTGAATGACTATAATCGCAGGGCCTTCACCCGATTTATAAACCGGCCGCGTCACGTCGTTAAAAGTAAAACTGCCCGGCTCAAAATCGGGATAATCTTCAACGATAGGGGCCGATTTACTGCGACCGGGCTTCCAGCTGGGCGTATCTAGTGTGCTATTAGACATTATTCTTCACCTATGTGATCTACTTGACGCTACGCTCATACGAAACCGAAACATACCTTGCACTCTTCGTTAACGATCGTCTTCAAATAAAGCTGGGGGTTTGGACGTACTCCATATATTGATCGACTTTGGCCTTTTAAAGTCTAATATGACCGCCTAGGCAATAAGACTATTCCACGAGACTTGATCGCATTGTTAACCACTATTCTTGGGCAAAACTCTGTTGCTAATAATACGTTTTAACTCCGCATCATATTTCTCTCCATCTAGCTTCTCAACCCAGCTACTCCAACTCAAAGTTTCATATTTTTGGTATATTTTTAATATATCGCCTGCCACAACAGTGATCTCGATCACTTTCTCATTTACATGCATCGAAACCGTTCCACCTCCGGTAGTAAGCTTATAAGCTATCGTATGCCGCCCAGGAGTTAGCTCTGCGAAACATGTGCTATTTCCCACCAAACTAGTTAATAGTGGCAGTTTAACTTCTACTCCATTTATCTTTGTAATGGAAACGTATTCATCGCAACTAACGAAGGCAAGCTGCTCTATCGGAAGTGGCGATCCATCATACGATCTGTAGTTGGCTACACTACAGCCAGAAAGGAGCACTACAAAAATCAGAAATATAAAACTTTTTTTGATCATAATTATCTCTACAACTCTCAGTGTTTTTTAAGATCAGAGTGAGAAGCGCGAACTTACAAGCGTCCTAATTGACACATTTTTTAACGTATACAATTCACCTAAGTTACAAAAACTATTGATTTCCAACTTATATACAAATGTAAAATCTACTTGCTCTCTATAATTCAAGCCCGCGTAAATACGACAACCGGAATGCTCTGGTCATCCTACAGCGGATTGAAGCTTTTTCTAGCGGGTCGAACATTATTAACTTTTAACCTAACCCCAACCATTCTCTAAGACTATTCCCGATGTCAGTAATCTCTTCTGCGCAGACTTCGTGCTGCATTTGATAGCTGCGATATTTAGGTTTGAAGCCCATGCTTTTCAGAATTTGATTGGCGGTGTGGCCCATGCTCTCTTGCACCATTAGGTCTTGGCTGCCGTGGAATATATGAATCGGCAGGGCTTTGTTTGCCTCATTGAGTTTTACTTCTTTCGCGGTGGCGAAATAAGTCGACATAGTGAGTAAGCCCGCCAGTGGCTTTGAGTAGGATAGTGCGGCGTGATAAACCACGGCGCCGCCTTGGCTGAAACCGGCTAGCACAATACGGTCGCTGGGAATTCCTGCATCTAGCTCGCGCTGAATTAAGTCGCGCACAGCGGCGGCGGAGGATTCAATTTGCTCTAAATCTATCTCGCGCTCTATCGACATCGCAAGAATGTCATACCAGCCGGGCATAACCATGCCGCCGTTGATGGTAATGGGAATTTCCGGGGCGTGGGGGAAAACAAAACGAATGCCGTGATTATCTGGCAAACCGAGGTGGGGCACCACGGGCACAAAGTCATGGCCACTGGCACCGAGTCCGTGTAACCAAATAACGGCGGCGTCTGCTGTGCCTTTGGGTTCTACTATTTCACAATTAAGCAATGTGTGGCTCCTGCGTGTAATAATTTACGAGATTTTTAACGATATATAGAAATCTATTTCTTAAGCCAGGCCTCAAGAAGATCTGCATTGCGAATATTTTTCCGGAAGGCTACGTCGGCTATATCGCCAATAATTGGAATGCAACCAATTAGAAAATCGAGGCCAATATTGCCAAGCATTCTCAATTTTAAAAATCGCGGCGCTTTAAGTCGATGAGCCTGCCAAACGATAATTAAGCCGAGAAGCGCGCTCGCTAAATCGCCGGCGACAGGCAATAAGCCGAGTAAGGAATCTATCCCAAAACGCCACGGCGTATTGGGGATACCCCATGCGCCATCCAATAAGATGGCGAGTTTGCGACTGCGCTGCAGCCGCTGTTCTGCCTCTAGCGATATCATTTTTTAGCGATGATATAAACAGCGTGAATGATACCGGGAAAGTAGCCGCAGAGGGTTAGAATGATATTTATCCAAAAATGCTTACCTAAACCAACTTGTAGAAACACGCCCAATGGCGGTAATAAAATCGCAAAGATGATACGAATGATATCCATAGTATTCTTCTCGTTCCGTATGTGTGAGTTAGAAATGACATGCTAAAGGTAGCACATAATTATCAATTTCAACTCATCTGCGAACGCAGTATAGGCAGACGCGCCAGGTTGATCTGAACACTGTTGTTGAATATGCTCTACGCCCAAAATACATTGTAGCGAGCCCGATCTTGGTGAACATCTCGACAAGTACCCGTTATATTCCAAACGCCAGCGAAATGCTGCAATTCGATGAAATTGGTAAAGACCTTTTTCGCGCCCGTCACAACCTGGACAATATGGCCGGTGTTACCTTTGGTGGACAAGCGCTAGGGCAATCGCTCGCCGCCGCAACGCTCACGGTTGATGACTGGCAGTGCCACAGCCTTAGCGGGGTTTTTATGCGCGGCGGCATTATCGACGAGCCCATTGATTACCGTGTTGAGCGTCTCAGCGATAGCCGCAGTTTTGCGACTCGCCGTGTCACCGCCGAACAGCGCGGGAGGGTGATATTTGAGCTGCAGTGCTCATTCCATAAAGGTGAGGCGGGATTAAGCCACCAGTTTGCAGATTTAGGTAATCCCGCCGATCCAAAGTCGTTATTAAACCTTGAGCAGTTTGCCAAGCAAAATGCCCATCGCCTACCGGAGCACATCGTTGCGGTACTCAGCAAACCCTATATTTTTGAGCTTAGAATGCTGGAGCCGGAACACTATTTTGACAGCCCAGATACTTCGTTTCGTGACTACTGGATTCGCTTGCCGTCCGCCAAGGTGGTCAACGATGAACGCGACCACCATTCATTGCTAGTGCTTCTGTCGGACTACTGGATGCCCGGCACGATTGCGGTCTCCCACGGTCGAGACTCGGGCATTAACTTTTTGGCATCGCTGAATCACTCCATGTGGATTCACGCACCAGTCAAGGTCGATCAGTGGCTGTTGTACCGCACCGAAAGTCATTGGGCTGCAAATGGCAGGGGACTCGCTACCGGCAAAATACTTACCCAATCTGGCCAACTCATCGCCACTGTCACTCAAGAAGCAGTGTTGCGTTAATTTTTCCAAAAAAAAGCCCCAGCAATGCTAGGGCTAAATTGAACTACTGAGAGACCTTGTCAGCTACTATTGAGCTGGCTGCAGTTTGCGGCGGAAGGAACCCGACACACGTACTGTATTGTCGCCACCCGGCATAATTTGCTCGCCACCCACCACGACCGCGGTGGCCGTGTAAGTGCCGTTCACAAAGCCATCATCATCACTGACAATTTCAATCTGGCACGCCGCCCCTGGCGTCAATATCGTTTTTCTCAAAACGGTATCGTAGGTTGTAGTTTCATACTTCACGCCGACAGCATTAACAGTAACATTCACAATCCGATTATTGCTTGGGTTAATGCTGGCGCAATCGTATACGCCTACTTCGCGGGGGGCATTAAGCACGTCTACGCCGAATTTAATAATACGCTCACCGCGATCCATTGAAATACCATAGCTGGTATCAAAAGTTGAGATGCTGTCGAACTGATCCTCAAGGAATTTGAAGCGATCACCGGTCTGCCAATCCGGACTGCCATCATCAATTTGCAAAGTAACACCCACTTCTTCTGAGCCAAGCGCGCCCTCGTCATCTACGCCACCTTCTGGACGGTTTAGACGGATGGCGTAATTGCGAAATTTGCCCGTCACAGAAAGTGTGCGCAAATCTTCTTCAAGGCCGCCGTCGTTTGATTTCATAGTCGCACTGTACGTTGCATCGTAGAACTTTCCGCCGCGGCCAACCGTGGTAATGTCGCAGCTACCACCAGTGACCGATGTTGTGTAGACCGTCTCTAGCAGATATGTACCAACTTTTATCGATAGCGGCTTGCTACTGCAGTTGTAGGTCATATCGCCAACGTACTGCTCACCGGCTTTTAGGCTAATAATATCGGACGCATTGCCGGTAAAAGCCGGGGTGCCGTCATCTGGGCTGGCACCACCAAGCCCAACACGGTTGTCAAGCAGGAAGTATTGATTATCACCCAACTCGAACGTGCCGCCGTCGCCAATTTCGATTGAACCAAATTTATCTAATGGCAAATCGCCCGTTAACTCGCCAGCAGTGCCCACGTGGCGATAAATACGGAAAGGGGTATTTATCATTTCAAAGCTGGTACTTGCATCTCGATCCATTTTTGCGGACAAAATGACGGCCTGTAAGCCGCCAATATCACTGGCATAATCGAGTCGAATTTTACAGCTACTGGCGGCATAGTTGCCGCTACGATCTGAGCCCGTTTGCGAGCTCATAAACACCCCAATCGTCAAACCCTCTCCGCAATCCTGTTCACCAAGTACGGGGTCGGTAATGTTTACACTTAATCTAACCGGATAAATACCCTGGGTGGGCGCGGTATTAAAATTGCGAATATCAACAGTGAACTCTAGTCCGCGTAAACCAGCCGCGCGAGCAATCTCGCCAAAGCCAAGATTATACGATTCGGTACCTCCCACAATATTGATCGTGGCTCCGTTGCGGCCGTTTAGGGAATCGTAAACGGGATGACCGAGATCGCCACTCACACCGCCGCCTATGTCCCCACCGGTGTCACCGCCTCCGTCGCCACCGCCGCCAAATATAGTTTGCGTCGCATAGAAATAACCGTTAGTTACGGCCCGTAGCGCCGTGCCTGCTCCAGCAGCGAGCTGACCGGTATAATAACCTTCGTATATTGGCCCGGCTTGCACCACCTTAATACGACAGCTACCGTCACCAGAACCACCGCCGGAGCTAGGACCTGTAAGCAGTTGCAGCACAACTTCATCGCTAGAGTCGTCACAACTGTAAGTGCCGACTTCATTAGGAATAATTACTCGCCACTTATTCAGTGCCGAGGAATCGCGACCCTCGATATAAGCCTGATCAGCATCCGCTACGATGGTCACCGTGTCGGTATAAGTAAAGGTAACGCCATCGACGTCTCCAGTGAATCCATCACCGGTAAAGCGTCCCTGACCTTGGTTATTGACCATCGGATCGGTATCACCACCAGTATCCCCACCAGTGCCACCGGTACCGCCTCCCGTACCGCCTGTATCACCACCTGTACCACCGGTATCGCCACCCGTACCACCGGTATCGCCACCTGTACCACCGGTATCGCCACCCGTACCACCTGTACCACCGGTATCTCCGCCAGTACCACCGGTACCGCCACCTGTACCGCCAGTGTCGCCACCTGTACCGCCGGTATCACCGCCAGTGCCACCAGTATCTCCGCCTGTGCCACCTTCACCGTCATCAACATCGGCGCTGCTAGGGGCTTGATCAGCGGCGACTGCCTGCAAGGCTGCGTTGCCATAAATAGCAGCTTGGCGAACCAAAGCAGCGCTCATATCAGCCACAAAATCGCTGTACGGTACAGTGATCGACGAGCCGTCAACCAGACCATCTAGTGCGCTATCCGCGCCATCATTTGCCAAGGCCCGCAAAGTGTTTAGCGCGGGGCTTGCATCACTTGACGAGAGATCCGCCAAGGCAGCCAAAATTAATGCATGTCTTCCAGCGTCGGTATTGTCGAGGACATCCGCTGTTGCAGCGCTCACTAGCTCTGGAATCGCTAGTATGCTGTTTATACCAGGCGCGATAGCAGCACGCACCTGCTCATTGATGTCATTGACATCATCCGCAGTGAGCGGGCTAACGCCGCGCGCTTTTGCAATTTCGTAAGCCAAATTTGTTAAGGGCGTCACCGCGATATTTACGTCTGGCAACACCGCCATTGCGCGTATCCGCTCACCCGCTGGCAAGGCGGTAAACACTTGTAAGGACTCATCAAAATAGGTGGCCGTGCCACCACCAAGAATTTCGATAACAACCGCACCGGTGTAATTTACGTAGCTCACATCAACTACGCCGCTATTAGAACTAGTGCCTTCACCCAAAAGCGTCGTGCCATCAGCTTGGAAGATTTTTACCTGCGCGTTGCGAATCAAACCGAGGGACGGTGATACAGCGACTGAGGATGCCGCAGGCGTGACGCCTGTAGGTTCTGGTTTATTAGTGTTATTACACGCCGCTAACGACACGGCCACGGCAAGCAGCGGCAAATATCGACCTTTGATGCGAGACATACATTTCTCCCTAAAAATTTATTGCGCTTTAAGCTCTAAATCACAGTTAAAGCTGTAACGCTTTCGGGAGAATATTTGTTTATTAAAGAGTGCAGTACCCCGTGAACAAGGGGGTATAGTGTAAAAAAGCAGAGAAAACAGGGCTCGCAGAGTCGCCTAACTAGCCCTTGCTTGTGCGAGACTCATAGGTATTGAGCTGATTTCTTACGTGGATAAAACGATAAAGTCCAATCGCAAATACCGCGAGACCGGCAGCGATCAGAAACCAAGCGGCGGAGGTATAGGTGTGCAAACTCGAGAAAAATTGGAATAGCACCGCGGCGCCGGCTAACATCGCCAAGCTGGTGCGAATATAGGCTAGCAGTGTTCTTTCATTAGCTAAGCGCGTGCGCTCTAAGGCTAGATTATCCCGTGCATCAGAGTCATTTCTCATAGATTTGTGACCCTATTAAAATCTGAAAAGCGAATGGTTTACGGAGGGAGCTTACTATGAATGCCGAATTTAATGGAGTGTGATTTGAATCTTTACCGTAAAGCGCTGCGGAAAGTCTTCCGCAGCGCCACAAGGAACGTATAGCTACTATTTCTTATTGCCGTTGTTACCGTCGGCACTATCCGTGTCGACACTTACCGCTGTGCTATCGCCATCACTATCACTTTTAAATGAAAACGAGCCTTCGCCAGTATCGAGGCTAACGGCCGTTGATCCCTGCTTTTCAGCTGGTGCTGCTGGCGCCGCGGCTTTATCATCTGAGCATGCAATTAGAAACAAAGCAGCAAATGCCAAGGTACTTACGGTCAGAATATTTTTAATCATGTTTCATAGCCTATTCAGAAAATTGACACTGCTTGGACTCTCACCGGCAATGACAGTTCCCATGGTATTAATTACTATAAGTAGTGGCTTAAATTAGATGACTATTTATAAATTACTGAAAACAAGCACTGCTTTTGAACAGTGCTTGCTTCAATGACGAAATATTTTAAGAAAAAAATTTATTCCTGGTAGACCCACAGATCGACAATTTCCTGATCATCGCTGGCAATTAATCTAAATACCGCCGGTTGATAATCTTTGTCGACCACCAAGACACCGTCCATGGCTAGCGGTAGATCGCAATTTGCAGTTGTAAGGCTCACCGCTAACAAACCTTCTATATCGCTTTCAAATACGTCTCCCACAAGCTGACAGTCTCCCGCATCAGCCGTTAAACTGCCGTTACTGCCGAGCGAAAATTTCATCACTTTATCGAAAGATGTATTCGTCACAAAGCTACTCGGCAAGTCAGCCAAAGCTATGCTCTGATCCAAAACCGGTGTGCTATTTATAATATTTACCACCGTGTCTGTATTAATATTTGGCACCGCCGTCCATTCGCCATTCTCCGCACGACGGTATATTTGCGTGACCTTGCCATCGCTTCCCTCAACAAAAGCAAAGCGGCTGGCGCCGTTACCTGCGTAGTATTTCCCGATAGACGGCGCCTCTTCTTCGCCCACACTAATGGTGTAACGTCCACTTTCTAGCTCATCGACGCTAAGTTTAGCCGCGCTATTTTTCTGATTCTTATCATTACATGCAACAAGAACCGAGACCGCAAGCATCAGTATTAAATAAGGTATTTTTTTCATAAATGGCACCTCAATTATTGCGACAACAAATCGCGTAAACGAAGTTGCAACCACTGCTGCCCATATTGGCTATGGTCATAGGAAAGCTGCATTGCGGTAACAGAAACGGCCGAGCTTGAAACATGCGCTTCGTCGGATGCTTGCTCGGGGCTAATTTCGGCCTCTGAAAACTTGATCGAGATACCGGGAAAAGCGTATGACCCCAAACCTTGGGATTGAGCGAATGGGTCTTGCGAGAAATCGGCAACAAATACAAACTCTAATTCCTGCGCGCTACCAATTCGCGAAAATTCAAAAGGCGTAGTCGCAGTTACAAGGTCGGGGAAATTTACATTTAACAGCATTCTCTCTGGCAACAAGGGCGCGCCAGCTGCTTTGGCAATTAGCACATCGAGTAGCTTGACGCTTAGATTTGCAATCACGCTAGAATCCGGATTATCGTCGTAATTTCCGGCTTCATCTTTTTCGCCGCTGCTATCGTGACCAGCACTTAATGCAATTGCAGGTACACCGCGGCCACCGGCAAATTGGACATTGTTTACCGTGCCAGAGGAGCTAACAATATAGCCGGTATTGCGGCCTTCATTCGGGCCGGAAAGGACTAGATCAGGATTCTTTCCCCAACGAGCTTGAGCGAGTAAATCTATGCCGTAAGCGGTAGCCATCACTGGTGTGCCATTCACGTAGTAGAAATCGCTGTAGTCATAGCCGTCACCTTCTTTAGTGACTGGCCCTGCGCCCGGATCCCCCGCTGCCGCAGCATTGTTTAAACAGGCCGTGCTCAGCGGAGTTAAGGGGCGCAAAAACTGTACCGCACCACCCATTCCACTTTGACCTTGGCAGGGTGTCGATACCAATACATCATGGCCGGCAGTCGTCAAGGCTTGGTACAAAGCCTTTACATTGCTAGTGAGTCCGTCGTCGTTTGTCAGGAGAATATTTAGTGCAGACGCTGGTGTGGTAAACGCCGTTAAGCTCGCGGCGACAACGCCAGCTGCAGCAACTTGCTTTAAGGAAGCTCGATTGTTCATAGTTTAAATTCCTATCTCGACAATTATTGTTTTAGCCCTGTGCCGATAAACTCGGCACCCGGCTTTCCCTGCTAATCGTGGAGTGGAATGCGGCCGTATACCTCTTGCTTTACAAAGAAAGAGTGCAGCACTGAGTCTTGTAAAACGGACGTGTTATTTCCAAAAAAACTATTATTATCATAGGCTTAGAAAAAGCCCAGGCGCTCTCACTTTGTAAAGCGAGAGCAACTTAACAGCGATTATTATAGATTTTTTGGCCTAAATACTGGGTTTAAGCCTAGGGTTTTGCTTTGCTTGGCAGGGCCTGTAGCATGTACTGTTTTGGTGTGTAACCCGTTGAATTTTTAAACTGCTTATAGAATGCTGACTGCGAATTGAAGCCAGACTCTAGGGCAATCGTAATTATCTTCGCCTTGGGTTGTTGAGCTAGCAGCCGAATGGCCTGCGCGACTCGGTACTCGTTTATAAATTCAAAAAAGTTTTTGTCGGCATATTGATTAATGATTTGACTTAAATGATTGGGAGGTATTTTTGCCATCTCAGCTAAATCAGAAAGACGAAGGTCATTCTTAAGATACGGCGCTCGACTTTCCATTAAGCCTTGTAAATCCTGCCAAAGCGACTGCGCTAGCGCTGGCGTCAGCGAACTTGTTTCATACTTACCAGTATTAGCACTGGGCTCGCTACGTTGTTCATCGTCTTTGCTATCAAGCTGATGCGCTTGGCCTGTAAAAATATCGGGCTGAATGACCGCGGAGAAACCGATCAAGTAGTAAATCACCACGATGCATGCGGTGTAGTATATTGAGCGCGGCCACAACTCTAAGCCGGGTAACAGCCGAATCAAACTTATCGCCAAACCCAAAATTACCAACATTAAATAGGCGCAAATAAAGATACGCAGCCAACGCAGCCCGATACGGTCCTTGTTGGAAAATTCGTTTTCTATGGCCAGGTTGTGATGTCGCGTTAGCCTCTCTGCAAAGGCTAAATAAATTACTTGTAAGGTATAAAGTAAAATTCCGAAAACAGCCAAAGGGGTTGGCGGCCAACCGCCACGCGCGCCCTCCAGGGCATTTTTATCAATGCGGATACCCTCTTTCAATAGGTATACTAATAAAATAAACGGCAGCAGTAGCAGTAAGTTTGTGGCTTTAAGCTGGTAGCTCGGGGTCACCATCTTCTTAACATAGCCAAGTAAAAAAACCACGCTACATGACGGCAACGCAATCAGTAAGAAATTGGCATTCCTGAGATCTAACCAGTGCAAATGATTAAATAGAATTGACGCTGCCGTTGTCATTTGGCAGATCAATGATACCGCCAACAAACGGTTAGCTATCTTGTAGCTGTCTTTTTTTAGAAGCAGCGCTGGAATAATAAATATACCAAGCGCCAGTGCACCTAAGGCGAGTAAGGCCGAACTATTCATGTAAGGTCAGAATTATTATTTATCGAGCGGCGAGAATCAGTGATCTTGCGATTCATGTCAACCGCCATAAATATTAACAAGCTTAAGGCTGGAATCTTTTGAACGCCGTGACAGCAAAATAACTGCCGCCACGGCGTGGCCTTATTTTCCTATTCTCAACTTCCCTTCTAGTCCGTCATTGGCCGCCGAGATAATATACGCGCGCAGCGAAGTCAGATCCGCTTTGCTTATCTGGCCCTTAAACGATGGCATACCCCGTGAGGTTAACGCGCCGTCAATCACCACCGCTTGCATCGCCTCATCAGCGACGAGTAATGGTGACCAGCGCAAGTCTGGAATAAGACCACTCGAAATCACATGGTCGCCATGACAAACCGTGCAGTTGATATCATAAATAAGTTTACCTTTGGCAATGGTGGCCGCATCCGCGGTAGAGGCAGGCGGTGTCGGTTTCACCACACTGGATTCCACCAAAGCGGGCAATTCAGCCTTTGCGCCTAACTTAAACACCATTAAGCGGCCAACGCCCGGATCGCTTTCAGCGGGAAACAGCCCACCGTAAACCAGTGCAAACACGCCACCCCAACCAGACGCCACCGCAATGTATTGCTGGCCATCTAGCTCGTAGCTAATCGGCGGCGCGACAATGCCAGTTTGGGCAAAAAAGTCCCATAGACGCTCGCCATTATCTGCGCGATAGGCAACCAGTTTGGCATCTGCATTTCCTTGGAAAACCAATCCACCTGCTGTTGACAGTACGCCGCCATTCCAAGCGCTGTTATGCTCCACCTGCCATACCGGCTTTTGGTTTACTGGGTCCCAGGCCAAAAGTCGTCCCTTTACGGAGGCCTTTACCGCTTTGAACTGCGCGATGTCGGTCGGTAAAGACGCCAATGCACTGTCAGATCCGGTATTCCAGCGGCCTTCGGTATAGGCAAAACTTTTATCATCACCATAGATAAAAGGGGTTTCCAAAACCGGAATATAGACGAGGCCGGTGCCTGGATTAAACGACATAGGGTGCCAATTGTGGCCGCCCATTGGTCCCGGCAACTGCAAGTAAGGTGCTTTGCCGCCCCAGCGCGCATCGGCAACCTCTACTGGGCGCCCAGTCTCCATATCGACATGGCTAGCCCAGTTAACCGGTACGTAATTGTTAGCCGAGAGAAGCTCTCCGGTGGCGCGGTCGATGACATAGAAAAAACCGTTCTTAGGCGCCTGCATAATGACTTTGCGCGCCGTTCCGCCGATCTCCAGTTCGGCCAAAATCATGTGTTGGGTGGCGGTGTAATCCCATGTTTCACCCGGGGTGGTTTGGTAATGCCAAACGTATTCGCCGGTATCAGGTCGCAAGGCTACAATTGACGATAAATACAGATTGTCACCACCACCGGGACTGCGAATACTTTGGTTCCAGGGCGAGCCATTGCCAACACCGACATATAGCAAATCTAGCTCGGCGTCATAGGCCATGGAATCCCAGGCGGTGCCACCGCCGCCGTACTTCCACCACTCGCCATTCCACGTTTTTGCGGCCTTGGCCATGGTGGCATTTTCAAAACCGTCTTCCGGGTTGCCGGGAACCGTATAGAAACGCCAAAGCATTTCGCCACTGTTCACGTCATAAGCCGACACGTAGCCGCGAACACCATATTCCGCTCCGCCGTTGCCAATAATAGCTTTGCCATTAACAATGCGCGGTGCGCCGGTAATGGTGTAGGGTTTGCTCTGATCTACGGTAATAACGTCCCATAACTTCTTGCCGGTTTTGGCATCGATTGCCAGTAAGCGGCCGTCAATGGTGCCGGTGATGATTTTGCCTGCGGAATACGCCACCCCGCGGTTGACCGCATCGCAGCACAAATCGGCAGCCTTGCTACGATCTACCTGGGGGTCAAATTGCCAGAGCAGCTCGCCAGATCTAGCATCGAGGGCAAACACTTTATTCCATGTTGCGGTGACATAAATAACCCCGTCAACCACCAGTGGCGTTGCCTCAATACCACGGCTCACACCTAGGTCGAAGGCCCAAGCCAGGCCCAGTTGATCGATATTTTCAGGGGTAATTTGCTTAAGAACAGAGAATCGTTGCTCAGCGTCAGTCCCGCCATGCTTATTCCACTCTTTGGCGACTACTGGCACAGCGATGACAGGCTGTGGTGGCGCTGGTGTTTTACCGCAGGCAAATAAAAACAGAGACGCGCAAACTAAAGCAGCGCTTTGCAAGGCAGGCAGATGGACCATTTTCATTATTATCCCCATGTATTAGCTGACCACTTAACAGACATGAACAATGCCAAGCAAACTGTCCCGAGTAAAGAAAATCGTGATGTGGCGCAGCAACAAGCGACGCACTGAACCAGTCAATATCATGTTGAAGAAGAACTAGGTATTCTCGAAGGGCATGGTGACAAATTGCAGGCAAAAAAAGAGCGCTCATAAGAGCGCTCAAAAATACCTAGAGTAGGAGACTTCAAATGATTAGAGAGACCCAATTGCAGAAAGTTCACCGGCCGATGGAGCAAACCAATAGTTTCCGGTGACGGGAGTGGAAAAATCCGTTAAATGGTCGTAAATTCCATCGCCGCTAACGCCGAACATACTCTGCAAGATATGGTCAAATCGCCGAATATCGCAACTAAAGGCCAGAAAATACAAGCCATGTTCCAATACACCACCATAGGGCACACTGCGCCGGTACAACTTTTGCGACACCCCATTTATTTTGACATCGCTGCGGCTAACATGGGAATTTTCCGGCATATGCTCATCGTCCAGCTCGATACTGTCGGGCTTGGTACGGCCAATTACCGCCTCTTGTTCTGACTGGCTCAAAGCGTGAAACGAACTCAGATTGTGTACCCATTGCTGACTCAAGACGAAGCTACCACCGGCACCGGCCTCACCTTCCGGTATCAGTGCAACAAGCTGCTGACCGCGACCCGTCGGGTTTTCGGTGCCGTCAATGAAGCCAGACAGGTCCCGCGAATCTTTGTACAAAAAGCCGATTTTCTCCAGCCGTAAAATGGCAACCGACGCCAGCGCCGTGCTTGCCGCCATGGCGGCATCAAAATTGGCACTGTGATTTTCACCGTGCACCCACAGTAGAATACTTTGCTGGGTTGCCGGCGCTATTCGCTTACCCTCACCAACCGCCACAAAGGGCTTTAAGTCGGCCGGACAAACACCGGGGGCAATACTGCGCCAACAATCGGCGCCGAACGCCCACACTTTATTTACCCCCGCGTCACTCAAGGCAATTGCCTTCGCTAAGGCCTCTTTAAGCTGGGCGGTGCTTACACCGTCAATCAGTTTATATTCCAAAAAGAAATGGGAATGACTTCCCTCAACAAAAATACCGGCCTGCGGTTCTGACATTATCAATCTCCTTATTCAGCCCTCTTTTTTAGCAGTAGCTGATAAACATAACAATCCCATCATTTACAATGCTTGTTCGCAAACCTACACAGATTTACACTTAGCGGCCTTTTCATGCTCCGCCGAGGACGCAACTTTGGCCACATCGCTAGAACAAAGACTGGCATTTTTTGCAGCCGCTCCGAAACTACCACTTTTACTACAAATCCAGCGCGGCATAGAGAAGGAGAGCCTGCGGGCAGACCAGAATGGCATATTAGCGCAAACCAGCCATCCCGACGCGTTTGGTTCAGCGCTGACCCACCCATCTATTACCACGGATTTTTCTGAAGCCCTGTTGGAATTCATCACGCCGGTCAGTAACTCCATTGAAGACACCTTAAACGAATTAGACGCCATTCACCGTTTTGCGGTCAGTGAGCTGGGCGACGAAACGATTTGGAATGCCAGCATGCCCTGTCGCCTGGGTGAAGACGAAGACGCCATTCCCGTCGCCCGCTACGGCAGCAGTAATACCGCTACCATGAAAAGTCGGTATCGACTCGGGCTGGGCCATCGCTATGGTCGCAAGATGCAAACCATCGCTGGTATCCACTACAATTTTTCGCTACCTAAATCTGTCTGGCAGGAATTGCACGCGGCGGAGAACAGCGAGCTGCCGCTCAAAACTTACATCACCAATAATTACTTTGGCATGATCCGCAACTTCCGTCGCTACGCGTGGCTCCTGATTTATTTATTTGGCGCCGCGCCGGCGGTGTCGCGCTGTTTCTTAAACGGTAAACCACATCAACTCGAGCCGCTTGGTGAGTACACACTTTATGGCCCGCACGCGACATCACTGCGGATGGGTGACTTGGGCTACCAAAGTGACGCCCAGAAAAACCTGCATATTTGTTACAACCATTTAGATTTCTACGTTGAAACCCTGCGCGGCGCCATCACCACCTCCCACAGCGACTACGAAAAGATTCCAAAAGAAGAGCAGTTATCTTCTGGCTTGCTACAAATCGAGAATGAATTTTACAGCCCTATTCGCCCCAAGCGTGTCACCGAAAGCGGCGAAATACCCCTAGGTGCGCTGCGCCGCGGTGGCGTGGAATATATCGAAGTGCGCTGTATAGACGTAAACCCCATGTTGCCGGTCGGTATCAATGCCGAGCAAATCCGATTCATCGACGCCTTTTTACTCTATTGCCTCTACCAAGATAGCCCCAAGTGCGACGACGACAATAACGCTGAGATTAGCAGCAATCTGCTAAGCGTCGTTAACCGCGGGCGGGAACCCAATCTTGAGCTAAACCAGCACGGCAGCCCGCGAACGATGACAGCCTGGGCGGAAGAATTGATTGTCGATATTAGCCGCATTGCCGAACAACTCGACAAGGCACATAAGACCGACAGCTATACCCAAAGCTGCAAGGCACAGCTTGCCAAAGTACATGACGTCAGCTTAACGCCGTCGGCACAAATTGTGACCGCGCTTGAGCAGCGCCACGATACCTACTACCACTATGCAATGGAGCAATCATTGCAGCACGCCGCGGCATTCCGTGAACGCGGACTCAGTACCGAAGAGCAGCAGCGCTTTACGGCAATGCGCGAAACCTCAGTGGCGGCACAGGCTAAGGTGGAAGCCGAGCAGCAGGAAAGCTACGACGAGTATCTGAGTCGCTTTTATCAGCAATATCAGGATCTGTGAACTACCTCGCCCACTTCCATTTAGCCCAGCAGCTAGCAAGCCGCTGCGGCTTAGCTGAGCGCGGCGCCATGCAGCAGGGCTTGCTGATTGGCGGTTTATTAGGGGATTTTGTAAAAGGCCCGCTGCGGGGCAATTACCCTGCAACCTGGGAAGTGGGTATTCGCCTTCACCGCCGTATCGATGCTCTAACCGACAGCCATACCTTAGTCAGCGAGTGTTTAGACAAGCTGCCAGCGGATTACCGCCGCTATGGCGGCATTATGCTGGACGTCTGCTTTGATCACTGCCTAAGCCTGCGCTGGGACCAACATCATTCAACTTCACTCAACAGTTTTACCCAAGGTTGTTATCAGCAAATACTCCCTGACAAAGACCACTATCCCACCGCGGCCAGGCGCCAAATTAGTTTTTTAGCGGAATATGACGTCCTGACAAAAATGGCAGACTGGGACAATATAGAAGCCATGCTTGGCCGGATCGCTAAACGCGTTCCCCGCGAAAATCCATTGAGCTATTGCGGCGCGGAGCTCGCGCGCTTGCTGCCATTTATCGACCAACAATTTCTAGCCTTATACCCCGCCTTACAAGATCAGTTATTCGAAGAATTTAATGCGTCTTTAGGGCTTGAATGAATAATCGCAATGGGCACTTTGCGCGGCGACTAAGGTCGTACTTGTCAGCAATTACGCAATCCCCTACTGTATGGCGCTTACCGTGAGAGAATACACTATGTCATTAACGCCCCGTTGGATTTATGCCTTTATTGTTGCCAGCTGTTGCGCATTATTAGGCTATGCACTTTACACCCAGTACGTAGATGGCTTGCACCCCTGCCCACTATGTATTACCCAACGCGCTTTTTTTGTTCTCATCGCCCTCGTGGCCTTAATTGCACTGATTACCAATCCCCACCAAAAAGGTCGCTATGTCGCCACCGCCTTTATGCTGTTATCGAGTATTGCAGGTGGGTCAGTCGCCTATCGCCAAGTGTGGCTGCAAAGCCTGCCACCAGATCAAGTGCCCGCATGCGGTCCGAGCTTAGAATATATGTTCAGCAACCTGCCGTTTGGCGAAGCCTTTAGCACGTTGATGCTAGGCGATGGCAACTGCGCTGAAGTCGTGTGGACGCTATTCGGGTTGAGCATGCCCAACTGGTCTATGTTTGCGTTTATCGGACTAGGCTTAGCCGCTATCGCCAGCGCGCTGCCAATGATAAAACGCTAATGCTGGCTGGGTTTCTAACGCTAATTGGCTGCCAACTACTGGGTGAATTTATCCAGCGCGCACTCGACTTGCCGCTGCCCGGCCCGGTAATTGGCATGCTGCTACTTTTCATTGGCTTGTGCATCCGAGGCGATGTGCCAAAAGATTTAGAAACCGGTAGTCAGCGATTAATCGAACTTCTACCCATGTTACTGATGGCTCCCGCCGCCGGCGTGTTTTTCTTGGGCGCCGGCTTTGCCGACCAATGGCCGGCATTTATTGCCGCCGTCACCTTGGGCACCGTCTGCACCTTGGTTTTTTGTGGATTATTAATTCGTTTCTTACATGGCCGAATAGTCAGCAATCGGAATAACCGAGTATGAGCGAGCTATTGCACGGCCCATTGTTTGCGATCACGCTAACCTTATTGGCCTATCAAGGGGCCTTATTTTTATATACTCGGAGTCGCCGTCTAGCGTTGTTCCATCCCACTATTAGTGGCGCAACATTAATCGCTTTGGCACTATTCCTGCTGCAACAGGATTATCACGACTACTATAAAAATATAAATTGGCTTACCTTTTTATTAGGCCCAGCCACCGTCGCGCTGGCCGTTCCTCTCTATCGACAACTCCATCTCTTACGCAATATGGCGGGACCCCTGCTCATCACCGTCACCGTCGGCGCTGTTTTCGCATCAGCCTCTGCGCTTATCATCGCCTGGCTTTTTGGCGCCAATCACAGCACCTTGCTATCGCTCACCACCAAATCCATAACCACCCCCATCGCCATCACCGTCACCCAAGACATTGGTGGTGTTACCACCATTGCCGTAGCCTCCGTTATTCTCACTGGGGTTGTGGGGATCACCACGGTGACTTGGCTATTTGAAAAACTGAATATTCAAGATGATCGCTTGTGGGGATTTTGTCTCGGACTGTCAGCCCATGCTATTGGCACCTCAAGAGCCTTTGAGCGCAGCGCCGTAGCCGGTGCTTTCTCAAGTTTAGCGCTGTGCTTAACTGGCACATTCACTGCGATATTTGTGCCCTTCGCGGCACAATGGTTTATGTAATTAAGCCGCTTTAACTTTTTAAATACGCTCGGTAAGCCGCCGCTAAAATCAAGCAAATACACCCTGGCACCCACAGCGCTTGAAAGCTATACGAAATAAATAGGTAGCCACCAAGAGTACCGCCAAGTACAAATCCCACAATAATATGCGCAAAAAGCATTGCCTTTCTTTTATCAAGTCTCTCTCCTTTAAACCCAGAACCGAGCATAAGACCGAGGTCAGTAAAAATGCCGGTTAGATGGGTTGTACGGATTACCGCGCCACTGTAGGTAGTCGCCAAACCATTCTGAATACCGCAGGCCAATGACGCTGCTAGCTGACCGGAAAAATAGCCTTTTGACAAAAAAAATAAGGCGACAAAAATAAACATCGCCTCTAAAAAAAGCGCAATATCGTAGCGACGCCCGAGTTTTAATTGCCCGCCATGTAGTATAAATCCAGATATCGACGCACCAGTAAAAAACGCAAATAACACCGCCGCTAAATGCAGAGTGTTTTCAAAGGAATCACCCAAGAAACTGGTGCCAAGTAAGGTCGCTGTACCGGAGAGGTGTGACACAGACTGATGCTGAAATCCCAATAATCCTATCGCATTAATACATCCAGCAACTAGTGCTAAAACAAATGCGCCGTACTCAATCCACCGAGGTAGTTTAGATATCAAGATTATCTCTCTTCTACGAATGACGTGGAACTTGCTTACCCTATCTTCGAACCGATAATTAAAAATTCTAAAACGGCCACATTATTTCCGGAAGTCGCCCTTGCTGAACTAAAGACGCGACATCCATCCCCACCGCGACACCGGCGTGGACAAAAAAACCACCCCAAATAGAACGCGACCGCAAAGCCAATATGCCGAGAAACAAACCAAAAGAGATGGCGCCAAATGCCTCTGGCCACAGCTTAGGAAAGTGGATCATTAAATAGGGCACGCACATTATCCACACCGCATTTGCGCCAATGGCAGGCCGCAGGGCTTGCAGAAAAAACCCACGGAAGAAAAACTCCAAACAAATAAACTGTGTTAAGTACAGTAATTCCCAGGCGATAAAATCAAACCAACTTCGACCGGCTTGCTTATAGAATGGATAGTGGGCCAAAAAATCTCGGTTGAATGAGGCAATAACAATAAAGATCAATATCGGCGACAACAGCAATACATAAGCTCGCCAATGCTGCGATGTTTCATTCCAGCGCCAACCGAAATTCAAGATTTTGTCGCGGAACAAATATCTTATTACTAGCGCCGGAATAAGCACATAGCCAACAATATGCCACAATGTCCACCAGGCATAACTAGCCAGTTCCAGAAAACCCGTTTTGCGCAAGATTAGATATAAATGGTTGGGGGGTTTTTCTAATGTGCCACTGAGTATTTTTAATGACTCAGTAAAGACGCTGGAATATTTTAGATAGTGAATTAGCAATAGACACAAAGACACGCAAGCAAGAACCGTGAATACTCGGCGTAGGGCCTGCGGCCGGTTTAAGCTATAGCTAGGCGCCGACGCATCGATCTCATCCAATAGTTGCATTACTCGCTTGGGATGCAAACTTTGGATTAACCCGATTCGACTATGCTGCTTTGTCTTGTCCATTAATAACCCGCGATTAATTTGAGCACATCTATACAAGAAATTTGTGTGGCCTGTGTTAGGGTCTGTTGCCATTCACTTACACAATATCGCGTAGGGCGACGCTATTTTTCTATGATGCTATAGTTCAGCACGACATCATATAGGCAATAGTTTTTATGCTCCAAATACACAGTACATCAACATGAGAGATGCCAGCCAGGATGTCCCTGCGAAACCAAAGTATCGTCGCCATTAGAAACCTTAGCTACAGCAGCTTGGGCCTCATAATGTGTTTGTACTTAAGCTGGCACGCCTTATTGAGTGTCAACTTCTTCTATGGCTTTTGGCACGACAATATTGGCATTGCCGAAACCATTGCCGAAACCGGCCCGCAGAACCGCTATCGCAGCGGCTTTGAAAAAACCGACCGAGAACAGCGAGTCGACCTCTTTGAGCAAATTTGCACAGCAATTACCCATCAGGGCAAAGGCCTGAAAAGCATTAGCTATTCCCCGGAACCCAATACAGCTATACCGCTGCTTCACAAGGCAGAGATAGTTCATCTTCAGGATGTTGCTAATCTCATCAGTGTCACCCAAAACCTCGAACCTTATCTTTTTATACTGTGGATAATTCTACTTGCCGCATTTTTTGCCAAGTCGTGGCCGCTGCCAACGTACCGGCAACTGCTAGCGGTAAATTCTGTATTAATCATTGGCCTTAGCGGCGCGGTGTTAGCGATCGGCTGGGTTGAAGTTTTCTATGCGGCGCACCGCTGGATTTTCCCAGACGATCACCAGTGGTTCTTTTTCTACCAAGACTCCCTCATGTCGACAATGATGCAAGCGCCCGACTTGTTCTTGTATATCGGCATAAGTATGTTCGCTTTGGCTGTCATCGCTTTTATTTCAATACACGAAGGCCTAAAACGGATACCGCAGCAGAAATTAACCACTAGCGATTAACTCCGCGCTCCGCCTCCGTATCACCTCAACCACAAGACGCTGCACATGTCCGAAATTCAACAGCGCGTGTCCGGCCGCCTCATAGAAACCCCTGCCCGTCTCTGTAAAATTGCAACACTCGATTTTCTTAGCGCTCACAAAAATAACAGAGGCTCTCTATGGCCACGACAAGTTCAAACTCCGATGCAGGCATTACCAGCACTAGAATATTAATTATCGGAACCGGTTTCGCCGGGCTGGGCATGGCAATCCGCTTACAGGAAATGGGCATCGATGATTTCATTATTATCGAGCGCGCCAACGATGTGGGTGGCACCTGGCGAGACAATCGCTATCCTGGCGCGGCCTGCGATGTACCTTCACATTTGTACTCCTTTTCCTTTGAACCCAACGCTGACTGGTCGCGGGTTTATCCTAGCCAACCAGAATTAGAGACATATTTACAAAAGGTCGCAAACAAGTATCAGCTGCGTCCACATATTCGCTTTAATCATAATTTGCGCGAAGCGCGCTTTGACGACGCTAGTGGCCGTTGGCTTGTGCGCAGCAGCGGCGGGGATTTTAGTGCACGCTTCGTGATTAGCGGCAATGGCGGTTTAGCAGAACCAAAACTGCCGGATATACCCGGCGTAGAAGCCTTTGCGGGTCATCATTTTCACTCCGCAAACTGGGATCACGACTACTCGCTGCCAGGCAAGCGGGTTGCGGTTATTGGCACCGGCGCATCGGCTATCCAGTTTGTACCAGAAATTGCCGGCGTACCGGCGAAATTGTCTGTATTCCAGCGCACCCCAAACTGGATAATTCCGCGCGGCGATCGTCCCTATAGCCGCATTGAAAAATGGCTTTTCAAATACATTCCTATTACACGCAAAATAGTCCGCGCCAAGATTTACTGCCAGAATGAATCGCGGGTACTGGGCATGGTGTTACACCCGTCCCTAATGAATTTATTTCGTCGTTCGGCTATTAAACATATAGAGCGTCAGGTGGCAGATCCCACACTCAGGCCCAAGCTAACGCCCGATTATCCCATTGGCTGCAAACGAATTTTGGTCTCCAATGATTGGTATCCTGCACTGCAAAAGCCGAATGTAGAAGTGGTGACCAAGGGTATACGGGAGGTTCGCGAGCACAGCATTATTACCCAGGACAATATTGAACACGAGGTGGATTGTATTATCTTCGGTACGGGTTTTTACGCCACCGACAACCCCATCGCCGCGATGATTTACGGTCGCAATGGCGAGCAATTATCGCAAACATGGCAGAACGGCGAAGAAGCGTATTTGGGTTCAAGCGTGCACGGTTTCCCTAATTTCTTTTTTATCGTAGGCCCAAATGTCACCCTTGGTCATAGCTCGATGGTATACATGATTGAGACCCAAGTTCAGGCGATTAGTCGAATACTACAAGCTTCCGATGAAAGTAATTCTGCTACGGTTGAAGTGAAATTAGACGTACAGCGAGAATACAATGAAGGCTTGCAAAAATTATTAGGTGGCTCGATATGGGCGACCGGCTGCGACAGCTGGTATAAACACCGCACGGGGAAAATAACGCAGTTGTGGCCCGGCTTTACCTTTACCTTCCGTCGTCGCAATAGAAATTTTAAGCGCTCTGACTATATATTTAGCTCACTACAAAATAACAACTAGGTGGACAATTATGGCTACTGAGTACGAGTACGATTTCGATGTCATTATTATTGGTTCCGGATTTGGTGGCAGTGTCTCGGCTCTGCGCCTTAGCGAAAAGGGTTACTCTGTTGGTGTAATGGAAATGGGCCGCCGCTGGGGCCCCGCGAATATGCCGTCCACCAACTGGAAAGTATGGGATTTTTTATGGCGACCACTTCTTGGTTTACGCGGATTTTTCAGTTTACGTTTTTTTAAACACGTCATGGTCTTGCACGGCAATGCGGTGGGAGGTGGCTCAGTAACTTATGCAAATACTTTATTGGTACCGCCGGATTCTGTGTGGTCGGATGGCAGCTGGCAGGGTTTAGACAATTGGCAGGCCGTCATGCCCGATCACTACGCCACCGCAAAACACATGTTGGGTGTGAATAAAAACCAGCGCTTTGCGGCTGCCGACCGCGCGCTAGAAAAAATGGCCATCGCGCAAGGTAGGCACGACACCTTTTACAAAACCGATGTTGGTGTTTTCTTCGGCGACGAAGACGACGTGGGCGGCGGTAAAGTGTATGCCGACCCGTATTTTGATGGTGAAGGTCCGGAGCGCTCAAGCTGCATAGGCTGCGGTAGCTGCATGACCGGTTGTGTCCACAACGCGAAAAATTCTTTAGATAAAAATTATCTTTATCTTGCTGAGAAAAAAGGCGCACGCGTTTTTGAACAAACCTGTGTTAGCGATGTACAACCACTAGACGGCAAGGAGGGTGGAACAGGCTACGCGATATTCACCCGTCACGGCACATCGCTAATCACAAAAAATACACGTCGCTTTACCGCTAAGAAAGTTATTTTTGCCGCGAGCTCCTTAGGTACACAGGAGCTTTTGTTCAAACTCAAGCAATCGGGGTCAATGCCCAATATTTCTGATGAACTTGGCAATCGCGTTCGCACCAATGCAGAATCCTTACTCGCGCTGCGCTTTCCTGGTGGTGAGGATATGTCAAAGGGTGTGGCTATCGGTTCGGGTTTCTACCTCGATCAATACACCCATATCGAAGCCACACGCTACGGCAAAGGCCACGATTTATTGAGTTTATTATTTACGCCCCTCACAGGTGGCAAGCCCGGTTTGCTTAGGCCGTTTTTATGGCTGGCGACGCTTTTAATGTCCCTGCTGCGTCATCCCATAAAAACGCTGCGTGCTTGCAACCCCTTTGGCTTCGCAAAAGAAACGATTATTTTTCTGTGTATGCAAACCGTTGATGGGCATTTAAATATGCGCTACCGCCGACCTTGGTATTTTCCCTTTACCAAGGTCTTACAAACCGAGGGCGAGCCCATCCCGTCCTTTATTCCCGCCGCGAATAAATTTGTGGCTGATAGTGCCGAACAGATGAATGGCACGGGCGCCAGTATGGTGTCGGAAATATTTTTTAATATTCCAACGACAGCTCATTGTATGGGTGGCTGCGGCATGGGTGAGTCGGCAGAGAGTGGCGTAATTGATAGCCAAAACCGCTTATTCGGATATCAAAATGCCTATGTTTGCGATGGCTCTATGCTAGGTGCCAACCTCGGCGTGAATCCCAGCTTGACGATCACTGCTCTGACTGAGCGCGCCATGAGTTTTATACCGAGCAAAGGGTCTATTGCCAGCAATTGAACAACCACTACGGCCCGCGGCCATGCTTGCGCAGTGTACCAGGCGTTTGGCCGCTCATCCGCTTATACGCTTGGGAAAAGCTAGACGCATCGGCATAACAGAGGCGCTCGGCTATTTGCTCAACGCTAAGCCTTGTGCCGGTCAGCATTTCCTCTGCGAGCGTCATCCTGATTTCGTCAACTAGCTGTCGAAATGACGTGCTCTCTGCATCCAACTTTCTGCGCAAGGTGCGCGATGTCATACACAGAGATTCGGCCACCATCTCCATATCCATCGTCATCGGCCTTTGACGCAGTAGTATGTCACGTACCTTACCAGATATTCCTTTTCGCGCCGTGCGCTTGGCAATAAGCTCCGAGCATTGCTTATCTAGCAAGCTAGCGGTGGCGCCGTTGCCAACGACTCTTGGCTCGTCCAATACACTGCGCGGAAACATCAAGGCGTTTTTAGACGCAGAGAATTCGACTCGCCCGCGGAAAAAACGCTCGTATAGATCACTGTGGGCAGGCCTCGCGTGTTTGAAGGTCACCCACTCTTCTCCAAGCTGCTGCCCCACTATTTCGCGCATAATTACCATCGCCGCGTGAATCTCTCGCTCGATGGAAAACAGGGCCACATCCGCAGGTACATCAGAGTTATCAAACACCAAACAGGCGCTGTCCCTCGCCTCTTCTACAACAAACCCAGAAAAGACAAAGGTTAGTTCCTGATAGGTTTGCGATAACTCAACGGCCTTGCGCACCGTTGGGCTGCTAGCCAAAGCAAAACCCCATATACCATAGGCAGACAGATGGTACCGCTCACCAGCATATAAGCCCAGACCGGCTAGCTCTGGTAACTCACGCTGTAAATTTCGAATGACGGCCATTTCGTCACTGGCCTCGACGACCGTTTCCGGGTTGTTCAAACTCTGTTGATTTAAACCCGTATTCAGTAGCAGGGCCGATTGCTTCGCACCGTATTCAACACCTAAGGCAACCAATATTTGGACGCTGGTTACGCTTCGGCAAAAATCCCAGGTTTTCATTATTTTTCCGGCTTTTTGGCAGCTTATTAAAATCAAGATTCACTTATTTTTCGTACACCCCTAGCTATGCAAGTCGAGGCGAATGGCGATTATGTCCGCCAGACTCCAGAAATGTCCGAATTTCTACATAGCTTATCAATTACACTGTGACTCGTATAATACTTTTTGCGATCCGGCGTCACATTTTCGACGCCATGCTCTATGCTTAAGACTTAATAATAAATACGCAGTCCTTCGACTTTAATTTAATTGGTCAGCCTAACGACCAGATTATTGTCGTCGAGACGCTGTGACTTCAGGAGTAAGCCGTGGCCCGTTCAAAACTCACCCGTCAGATATTTCTTAATACGACTCTCTGTAGCTTGACGCTGCTCACTGCCTCTTATGTGATCGCGGCACCGGCACTCGAGGAGGTGCTGGTTACCGCGCAAAAACGCAGCGAAAGCGCCCAAGACATTCCCATTGCCGTGACCGGTGTTAGTGCCGATATGCTGGACAAGCTCGGCTTTAGAAATGCCAACGATGTGTCTGCGCAAGTTCCCAATATGCAGGTCAGTGGACCCTACGGTGATGTGCAGCCAATTTTCTCTATACGCGGTGTGAGCATGTCGGATTACAGCTCTAACCAAGCCAGCCCTATTGGTGTATACGTAGATGAAGCCTACTTAGGACCCGTATATAGCCACGGTGCAAACTTCTTCGATATCGAACGTCTCGAAGTACTGCGTGGACCACAAGGCACGCTATATGGGAAAAACACCACAGGCGGCGCAATCAATATTATTACTCGCACCCCCGGATTTAGCGGCGAAGGCAGCACGTACATCAAAGGCGGTATCGGGAGCTATAACGCCACCTCACTCGAGGCCGGCACAGAGGCCGTATTAATTGACGACGTACTTGCCGCACGAATTTCAGGCAGTTTGAAGCGCGACGAAGGCTATGCTGAAGTCGTTGGCCAAGATACCAACGCGGCGCAAACCGATTTCCAAGGCCTTCGCCTCAGTCTCAACTGGATTATTAACGACAAACTAGACGCAATATTAAAAATCACCAAGTCGGGCAACGATTCCCTAAGCACGCCTGTGCGTCATGAAGCGCGCACAGATCTGCGCGGCACCGGATTAGAAGGTAACTCCAATGGTTTTATAGACTATATCGGCTATTCAAGCGGCACCCGCAACCTCGACTTTCATGAAACTGAAGCAAACCGCATCGGCGCATTGATTACCAATACCGAGCTGACGGTGTTAACCATGAATTACAACGCCGACAACTACACGATTACCTCAGTCAGCTCCTATATGGATGCCGATTACTACCAGATGGCAGACACCGATGGCAGCCCCAACGGCTTATTGGAAATCACCTGGTCTTCAGACTCTGTGAGCTTCAGCCAAGATCTACGTTTCACCTCTAATTTTGATGGCATGTTCAATATCATCGCTGGCGTTTACTACGGCAGCGAAGATTTATACATGCAAAATATTTACGACATATTCGACCAAATTCCTGATGTGAGGGTTGGTATAGCCGAGCCAGATGCTATTCCGATTTTTCCATATTTACTTGACTTTGGCATGATTGATCAGCGCCTGGAAACCAAGAAAACCACTGCAGCGGTATACACACAAATGCGCTTCGATTTTACCGCAAATTTCGGCATGGATTTTGGGCTGCGCTACACCGAAGACGACAGCACGCTCAGTTATTTAAATATTTCACGGCTTGGCAACGACGGTTCACCAAGGGGTAGCTATGTGCCTGGCAACACCACCGGAACAGACAATGCGTGGATCACATTGCCATTAACAACTTTCGATTTACAAAACCTACTCACCAATCCAACAGCGCTTACCAACTATCTGCAGGCGGGTTACACACACGGGCCCTACACACTGGATTCAGCACCAAGATTGGATGCACCAGAGCAGGAGTTCACCGGTAAACTCGGCCTCGATTATCGCTTTAACGATGACTTAATGGTCTACGGTAGTGTTAGTCGCGGTTATCGCGCCGGCAGTTATAACGGAGGTGTGTACTACCAGCCACGCCCCATCGAAACCGCTTATGCTTCACCGGAGTTTATCGACGCCTATGAAGTTGGTTTCAAGGCCGACATGGCCGAAGGCAGTGTGCGTTTAAATGGCGCGGCGTTTCTTTATGACTATACCAACCAACAATTTATCAACGTGGTCGGTATTTCTAATTTCCTAGAGAACGCCGGCGGATCTCAAATTCTGGGGGCAGAACTGGAGTTGTGGGCGCGCGTTACCGAACGCCTAACATTACAGGCCGCTGCGGGTATACTTGAAACTGAGTACACCGAGTTGTCACTTGCAAACACCCAAACTATCGCCGATCAAGAAGACCGTGTCGATCTGTCAGGAAACGAGTTAATCTCCGCGCCAAAGCTAAATGTAAGTTTCTCTGCTGACTACGACCTGCTTATTACCGAGTATGGATATTTGAGCGTAAACGCCAACGCCAACTTCCAGGACGATCAATGGTTCAGCGCTTACAACGATCAATTTGGCTATGAAAATATCCGGCAAGAGGCTTACTGGCTCTACAACGGCCGTCTAAGCTGGTATTCCAATGATGGCAGCTACAGCGTGTCGGTATGGGGTAAAAATTTATTGGATGAAGAATACGATAGCTACGCCATCAACCTACAAGCCGGTTTTGGTTTCGACTATTATCTCCCCGGTCAGCCGCGTACGTATGGGGCAGAAGTTCAGTTTAAATTCTAAAAATGTAAACTTTGTAGTAATTCAACTTCAAGAAACGAGACAAACCTTATATCGTCAGTGATGGCGATATAAGGTCTCGGTTATAAATGCGAATTAATATTTCCTCACAATAAAGTTGATTAAACGCTAATTTCTTCAAGGTCGCGGACGTCTTTTCGAGTTTCGTTTTCTAAATGCGCCAGGATTTTAATCGCTTTATACCAATGTTCATTCAGCTGCTTAATTTCCGTGATAAAGTCGATGCCGTTAATCATTTGGTCTAGGCTTATCAGCCCTTTCGTTCCCGTTGTTAGCATATGCTCTTTTAATACATCACGGTCACTTTTAAGCTGGTGGTAGGTGTTTTCCAGCTTTTCAAAATACCGTTCCGAATCAGGACTAGTAACCGAATTAAGAAATTTGCAGGCATTATCACGATAGGTTTGCAGCTCTTTCTCTAAGGTAATATTTGGTAGCTTGCCGAGTCGTGTTCTGGTTTCCAGGGCTGTACTCAATATACCGGCACAAGCCAAGAAGTATTGATCCACTTTCATTAAATTAGATAACTGCTTTGTCACATCGTCGCTTAAGGCGGCGCGTTCAAGATTAACGATATAACTAGATACTGCGCTAGACAGCTGGTGGATAGCGTAAATTTTTTGATCTAAATCATGATTCGAAATATGAGTGTCAATGGTTTGCTTCGCCGTAATACCAATTTGAATTGCAGTGCGCTGTAACTCTAAGATCAACGCACTTACCGCCATTACCGGCGCACCCGCTGTGCTTTTATCTAAGTATTTAGGTTTACCCAAAGACTCGCTGACGGTAATGAATCGGGTTTCCAAAAAGCCAACTAATTTATTGTTAAAGGGTATTATCAATAACACGCCAAGACAGTTAAATATGGTGTGAAACAGCGCGAGAGTAACACCAACATTGGGAGTCAACTTCATTAATTCCCTGACCGCTTCCACGGTATAAAACAGTGCTGGCAGCAATATTAAGGCGACAATAGCCGTCGCAATATTGAATATCACCTGTGCGGTCGCTAATCTTTTAGCGTTTGATGTGGCGCCAATTGAGGCGAACACCGCTGTAGATGTGGTTCCCACATTGGCGCCAATAACCATCGCCGCCGCCGCGTAAATGCCGATCATTTCAGCCGAGGCAGCAGAGATGGTGATAGCAATGGCGGCACTGGAAGACTGGGTCAGTATAGTCATTACTATGCCGATCAGCAGGTAGCCGATCACCTCCGAATTTCCCTCCAACGTGATGGTGCTAAAATCAAAATTCTCCACAATGCCTTCAAACGCATGCTGAAGCGTCGAGATGCCGAGGAAAAACAGACCAAACCCAACCATCGCCCGACCAATACCCAGACGCGGCCCCTTGCTTTTGGCGAGCATCATAAACGCGCCAATACCGATGGCAGGGAGAGCAACTGCATGAATATCCAGTTTAAATCCGACTATCGCAACCAACCACGCGGTCATAGTGGTGCCAATATTTGCGCCGTAGATAATACCCAGTGCTTGACGCATTTTAATGAGTTCGGCGTTAACAAAACCCAGCGATGCAACCGTGACCGCACTAGAGGATTGCACAATAGCTGTCATCAACACACCCGAGAGTACGCCGCGTGCCAGCGTGTTGGTCCAATTAGCGAGTAGTCGACTCAGCGATTGTCCAGCGGCCAAGGTCAGCCCATCGGTCATCATCTCCATGGCGACTAGAAACAGGCCTAGACCACCCAGAAGGGTTGCAAAAACAACATAACTCTCTGGCATTGCTCTGACTCTTTATTAAGGCGTATCTACAGTAATTCATCTTAACCTAAGCCCCGCCATACAAATGAAGAACGAGAGGTCCAAATGTTCGCTACAAAGCTATTTTTCCAGCGCACAGATTCCTTTCTAATAGCGTCGTCGTCTTAATACAGTGCTTTTTTCAGTGCTGGCGCCAGATCAACTCAACATCGAATGGCTAGAAATGGTCGATTAACCGTATATTTTTTCGGCGTTTTAGAGTCGCGTGCCCGCGCAGATCATCAACTTACGCCATTTCTTCGTAGTAGGTCTATACGGTATTTTCCGCGAGCCACTGAAGGGTGTTACGTGTTAGGTAAACTCACCAAGTTCGGCCTGCCGGTCTGGTTTGTCGTCAGCTTTTCGCTTTGGCTTTTACTACCGACCTCTGTGTTACTGACTCTTACGCCAGTCATTTGCGCATTATTGCTGTGCTCAATCAGTGCGGTGTTAGCAGTGAGTTTGTATAAACTGTATTTGCACCAACATCACCGCGCAAAGGGCTTTTACGGCGTATTGTGTTCGGCAATATTAGCGCCGCCAGTTTCCATCCTGTTTTCTTACAAGGTCGACGCGCTGCTAACGGTGTACCCAATACGCGACTTCGCCGCCCTGCTCTGGATTTTAAGTTCGATGGGCGCGGTACTCACTATTATAGTTTGCCGCCTAATGACTAGTGTGATTTCTAAACGGAGCCGCATCCACGATTATCAGCAGGCTAAACCGAAAATCGAGGTAGCCGCGAGATTGCAAAACGCCAGCGCCAAAACATAGGCCTCAAAACAGTGTCGAATCACCGCAGTCGGCAACATTCCCTATCTGTCATCTTTGTCACGATATAAATAGTGCAAGAACAAGGTAGTAGGCCACGCAACTAACCAAGGCAATTCCGAACAAATTCAAAACACCACCTACATGCATCATGTCTTTAATGCGCAGCTCACCGCTACCAAATACCACCGCATTTGGCGGCGTAGCGACCGGCATCATAAAGGCACACGATGCCGCAATGGCAGCGGGCACAACAAACAACAGAGGCGATACCGACTGCGACACCGCCAAGGCGCCCAGCAGCGGTAAGAAGGTCGCCGTGGTGGCGGTATTGCTCGTTATTTCAGTGAGGAAAATAATCACCGTCACAATCATCAGTACTACCGCAAATATGGGCCATCCATTCAGCAACGAGAAGTTCTGCGCTATCCATTGGGCCAAGCCTGATGTTTTAATCATCGCCGCCAGGGCAAGGCCGCCACCAAACAGCAATAAAACACCCCATGGCAATTTCTCTGCGGAATTCCAGTCCAGCAGAGCTTGGGAGTTTTCTCCGCCAGATCTCACTGAAAAAAGTAGAATAGCCGCCGTCATCGCGATAACGGTATCACTAACGCCCGGAAGAAATGTGGCAAGCAAAGGTCGAAATACCCACGCCGCAGCCGTGGCTAAAAATATCAACAGCACGCGTTTCTCTGCGCTTGTCAATGCACCGAGCTTTTGCAACTCGGCCTGCAGCAGACTGCGACTGTCAGCCGTATCCAAACCCTCAAACCCCTTGCGACACAGCCACCACCAAGTGAACGACAGCATCGCTGCCGCGATTGGAACACCAATAAGCATCCACTGCGCAAAGCCAATACTTATATCGTGATCCGCCTTTAAATACGCCGCCAACATCGCATTTGGGGGCGTACCGATCAAGGTAGCAATACCACCAATACTGGCACTATAGGCAATAGCCAGTAGCAGCGCGACTGCAAAGCGACGGCGCTGGATCTCATTCCCCGCAGGAACGAACCCAATCACTGACAAACCTATCGGCAACATCATAATGCTGGTCGCGGTATTACTCACCCACATGCTCAAAAACGCAGTGGCAACCATAAAACCAGCAATCTGACGACTCGGCTGTTGTCCCACCGCCAGTAAAATTCGCAGGGCAATACGCCGGTGCAATTGCCAGCGCTGCATCGCCAAACCTAAGAGGAAGCCGCCCAAAAACAAAAAGATAATGCCATTGGCATAGGCACCAGCCAAATCCTCTACCTTGGCGACCCCCAATACCGGCACTAAAATTAGCGGCAATAACGCCGTCGCGGGGATAGGTATCGCCTCGGTGGCCCACCAAATTGCCATCCACAACGTAGCGCCCAAGGCCAACCAAGCCTCCGCTGTCATACTAGCGGGTGGCGGTATTATTAGAGTCAGCGCTAACATAGCCGGGCCTAATATCAATCCGCTGATGGAGGCAGACCGTACTTGCTGCTGATCGCGATTAGTCATTGCACACTAGCAATCTTCTGTCTTCTCTAGCCAAGATTTAGAACCTCCGACAGAGTGATTATTTCTTTCTAAATTTATCATTCCGGAAGGGGAATAAACTCGTCCTCATCGCCGGCCACCAGAGGAAATCGACCTTCGCGCCAATCTTCTTTCGCCTGCTCAATTCGCTCCTTTCTGCTAGACACAAAATTCCATTCAATATAGCGCTTGCCGATATTTTCACCACCGATAATGGCAATTCGCGAATCGACGCTGGCCTCTAAAACAATACCTTTCTGATCGGAAAATATCGCCATGGCGTATTCGGCGATTTCAGTTTCCTTAGACTTTAATTTGCCCTTAGCAACGTATACGGCGCGCTCATCTGCGTCGGGTAAGCTTAGTGTTTGACCTGCCTTTAAGTGCGCTTCTACATAGAGGGTTTTAGCAAATACCTTCACCGGTGATGTGACCCCGTATGCACTGCCCATCATGACCCGCACGGCGACATCATTGACCACTGCCGTCGGAATATCCGCCTCGGGATAATGATAGAAGGCGGCATCAATCTCTTCATCTGCTTCAGGTAGTGCCAACCACAGCTGCAATCCGTGCAAAGTATGATCGACCGCCGTCAGCTCTGGACGCTCACGTTCAGAGTGGGTGATGCCGCTACCCGCGACCATTAAATTGATATCGCCCGGCTTAATCGCCTGCAAACTACCCACCGAGTCGCGATGTAATATTTCACCTTCAAACAGGTAGGTCACCGTCGCAATATTGACATGCGGATGAGGTCGAACATTGATCCCCTCGCCTGCGCTAAATTCCGCCGGACCCATATGGTCGAAAAAGATCCACGGGCCGACCATTTTCCGCTGAACTGCAGGCAACACACGCCGCACAGAAAAACCACCTAGATCTTTTTCGCGCGGATGGAGAAGCAGTTCAATCGCGTTGCAGCCCGTCGATGAATCGCATTCATGCTCAACTTGCTTACTTAGGTTGCTCATAGTCACTCTCCATACGATAAGATTTTAAATATGAAGATCTATAATACCGATTAAACACCGCACATAAACTTTTTAACGCGATTTCTACAGTCCTGAATTTTGCCGCTATACTTTAGACCTGTGCTGATGACTACTTTTAGGAGTACTCCTATGATCAAAGGCAGTATTGTTGAGCTGATCACCCCAACTCATAGAGACGGGTCGCCAGACTACGAGATTCTGGAAACACTGGTGGAGTGGCATATCGACAATAGCAGCTCGGCGCTCATTGTTGCCAGCGCCGTGAATCAATCCTCTGCAATGCATATTGATGAGCGCACTGAATTACTTCGTCGCGCCATTTGGCAATCCGATGGCAGAATTGGTGTTATTGCCGATTTAAGCAGCGAGTCCCACGAGCAGGTTTTTGAGTTTGCCGCTGCCGCCGATGAGTTCGGCGCCAACGCTGTATTACTGCGCAACCCTACTTCGCCCATTCAATCGCAAGATGCCCTATTCGACTATTTTCGCGCTGTCATAGACAGCGCGAAAAGGCCATTGATTATTGGCGACGATTTCACCCACCCCAATTTAATTTCACCACCCGATATTTTGACCCTGGCAAACATGTCGGGAGTTGGCGGCTTTGTAAACTATTCCAAGCAGCCCCTTCAAATCGCGCATCAGGAACTGCCTGCAGAACTTGCCCTCTATTCAGGCAACCTCGCCAGCGCTTATCAAAGCTTGTGTGAAGGCTATTCAGGAATTGTGTCCATCGTTGCCAATATCGCTCCTGCACTTGTTCAAAAGCTGTGTTCTGCTGTCGAGACGGGTGAAACGGCACGTGCTGATTTACTCAATGCACGCTTACAACCTTTGGTGCAAGCACTGTTAGACGAGCCAAATGTGATTCCAATTAAATGGGCACTCATTGAGATGGGCTGTATTCCCGAGGGCATTCATCCACCCGTACTTGCACATACCCATGACTACTCGAATTTGCGTCGAGCGATACGCGCTGCTCATATTCCGATATAAGTCCTCGTTCTAAACAACACTAGCTGAGCTGTTTTTTCTTCGGTACAAAAATAACATTCAAACAGTGATGTAGCTTATGATTAGCGGCTAGTGGCGCTGCAAACGCTAATATCTCGTAATTTAAAATAACACTGTGCATTCACAATGAAAAATAGCTACACCTGTATCGGCCTGTTTAATCCTAAATCTCCTGAGAATATAGGCTCAGTGATGCGAGCTGCTGGTTGTTATGGCGTTAGCTCGGTGTTCTATACCGGCACGCGCTACGATTATGCCAAGCCCTTTTACACCGACACCCAAAAAGTCCATGAGAAAATTCCACTCATTGGCGTCAAGGATTTAAAAGATATTATTCCCCTCGGCTGCGTACCCGTAGCAGTTGAGTTGCTTGACGGCGCCAAACCGCTCACCACCTATAGACACCCTGCCCAGGCTTTTTATATTTTTGGCCCAGAAGACGGTACTCTGAAAAAAGAGATCACCGAATTTTGCCAGGATATTGTTTACATACCAACGCAGGGTTGTATGAATTTAGCCGCGACGGTGAACGTTGTGCTTTACGACCGCCTCGCCAAAGGTGATGACTTCTCATACCATCAGAAAGCCTTGCGAAAGAAGCCCAAATAGCCCATCAGGATATCGGTACATGTCTCTTTTATTCGAAGAAATTGATAGCCAAACCTCAAGCTTAGGCGAAATATCACTGCGTAGACGGCGCATGCCCGCCTATGGTGAAAGAGATATTTACGAAGTAAAACTGGGCGACGAATTTTTAATGTCGAGTATGTTTGTCGATGCCGAAGAGGCCTTGTCCACCCTCGGCTTAGCTGCAACGCAAGGCGAAGATCTGAGTGTGGTTGTCGGTGGCCTCGGCCTGGGTTACACCGCAGTCGCGGCACTAAAAGACACGCGAATTAGCGAGCTACTGGTGGTTGATGCCTTAGACACCGTTATCGGCTGGCATAAAGATGAGTTGGTTCCTCTCGGGAAAATTCTAAACGCCGATAAGAGACACCGCTATGTGCTGGGCAGCTTCTTCGACTTGGCGACCGATCCCCGTTCAGGCTTTGATCCAGACAATACGGCTAGAAAATTTGATGCCATTCTTTTAGATATAGACCACTCGCCCACCGAATTTTTAAACTCCGCCAACGCCAGCTTTTACACCACTGAAAATCTCGCACTCATGGCAATGCAGCTAAAGCCCAAGGGCGTGTTTGCGATGTGGTCGCAAAATCTGCCAGAAGCCAGCTTTGAGGCTTTATTGGCGACCGTATTTAAGAGTGTAAGCTCCCATGTGGTGTCTTTTTACAATCCATTCCAAAATGGCGAATCGACCAATTCCGTGTATGTTTGCGTAAACGCCTAATTATCGACAGCGAAATGACGTTAATTATAACTATAATCACGTGCAACGAATGCGCACATATTCCGTCAGAGCATCTTATAGATCGTCCCTCTTAGAAAGGGATAAATGGCATTCACTATGGGGCATACCATGGCCAGAAAAAAGGGAATAACGAGGCTACTTTTTCGCACAGCCCTTATATTAGTACTACTCAGTGTCGCACTGGTTTTGCCGTTTCGCTGGATTAATCCGCCCGTCAGTATGGTGATGCTGGAACGCAGCTGGCAACAGCGCAACACGGACTACCATTTAAAAAAGCAGTGGTTGAGTTGGCATCAAATACCCCGCCATGCCGCACTGGCGGCTGTGGTATCTGAGGATCAAAACTTTCCAACTCATTATGGCTTCGACATAAAAGCGATTCAAAAAGCTTTTGCCGAGCGCGAGCGCCGCGGCAGTCTGCGCGGCGCCAGTACCATCAGCCAACAGGTCGCCCGCAATATGTATTTATGGACGGGACGCAGTTGGCTGCGCAAAGGTCTTGAGGTGTGGTTCACCGGCTTGGTAGAGCTGTGCTGGCCCAAGCAGCGCATTCTGGAAATCTATTTGAATATCGCCGAATGGGGCAATGGGGTATTTGGCTTGCAAGCTGCCAGTCGCTACCACTTTGGCGTTTCCGCCGCTCAATTATCTCCCATGCAATCCGCCCTGCTCGCCTCAACCTTACCCAGTCCTCTCAACTACAAACCCGCGTCTCCAGCGCCGCATTTACTGTCGCGCGCTAATTGGAACCTCGGACAACAGCGAATGCTCGGGGGCGACTCGTGGTTAGCGCCTTTGAAATAGAATCGGGTGTTACTGCGCGGAAAGAGCAATTCCAGGTACGCGCTACTACGCTCTTTAATTTATCCGCCACTGCTGTTTGCTGCATCGGGCCATGCACGCTACCATTGTGCATATAATTAATAATACCCTCGGACATCCCATGCGCCTTTTGATACTCCTGCTCGCTACCACAGCGATAATTTCAATTTCCGCTTGCGAATCGACTTATTACAACGCCATGGAAAAAGTCGGTGTGCATAAACGAGATATATTGGTAGACCGTGTCGATGAGGCCAAAGAGTCTCAAGAAGACGCCCAAGAACAATTTAAAGATGCCCTAAGCGAGTTTCGCTCTGTGGTGAGCTTTAATGGCGGCAATTTAGAAAGCCATTACAATCGCCTAAATAGCGAGTTTGAAGACAGCGAAGCGGCCGCCAAAGAAGTAAGCGACCGCATCAATAGCGTGGAATCAGTGGCAGAGGCCTTGTTTGACGAGTGGCAAGACGAATTGAAGCTGTACACCAATGACCGCCTGCGCGCTGACAGTGCTAGCAAACTGCAAGCCACTAAGCGCCAATACAGTGCCTTGATCAAATCTATGCGTCGCGCGGAAAAGAGCATCGACCCCGTCTTGAACGCCTTGCGCGACAATGTGCTGTACCTGAAGCACAATCTCAACGCCTCTGCGATTGGCGCCCTGAAAGGGGAGCTAGCCGGAATCGACCGCGATGTGCAGCAATTGCTAAGCGCTATGGAAAAAGCAATTAGTGAATCTGACGCCTTTATTAAGCAGTTAAAATAGCGAAGGCAAACAAAGCCAATAAATGCCGTTCTTAGGCTATTGACCAAATAGAAAATTGGGCTTAAAAAGGCGCACCTCAATTTCTTGTAAGCAATCATGGCGTGGATATCCTTCGACGTTTTTCGCACCCTCGGTTTTAATGACACCCTGCAGCTAAAACCTGAGCAGATTTTTAAACATAAAGACGACATCACGAGTGCCGACTGGGTTTTGTATCCTGAGTACTGGCAGCTCAACGCCTTAATTTATGGGCTTAAAGCCAAGGTTTTCCCAAGCCAAGCCAGCTATTTATTGGGGCATAACAAAATTGAGATGACCCGCGCCTTTGAAGTGGTGGCACCGGCCAATATTCCCCAAACCGAAATTCGCGCCAACACCCCCGGCAACGCCGATGAGTTGTGGGAGCTGATGCTGCTTCCCTTTGTTGCCAAGCTCCCCAAGGCGTCACAGGGTAGCGGCGTGTGGCTAATTCAAACCCGCGCCGATTGGAAAGCCTATTTGGAACGCACGGATATATTGTATGTGCAGGAATACCTGCCCATAAACCGCGATATTCGAGTCGTCATTATCGGCGATCAAGTAGTCTGTGCGTACTGGCGCTTGCAGTCAGACCAGGGCTTTTACAATAATGTCGCCAAGGGCGGCGTTATCGACCAAAGTCCAGTCCCCGCGCAGGCCGTCAATCTAGCGCTGCACTTGGCAACAAGTTTAAGTATTGACCACGGTGGTTTTGATATCGCCATGGTCAGTGACCATCCCTATGTATTTGAATTTAACCGGCTATTCGGCAATCAAGGGATTGAGGGTGGCGATCAGAAAATTCGTGAAGCCATTATTGACTATCTGCACCGTAAGCGGGAGCCAACCCAGCCCAACTTCCCCAAAGCCCCGGCCAATGGTCGCAAGCGCTTGCACCGCGTTGCGTAAACTACTCGCTGCAGAGGCGATGTGTGTATCGACTCTGCAGTCCGTCAACTAGGGTGTTACCATTGAGGTCTGTTTGTTCACGAGACCGATATTATGAACGCTGCAACACCATCGCTAACCCACCGCAGTCGCACCCTATTCATTTTACTGTTTACCAGCCTATTACTCACAGGCTGCGGCATTAACAATATTCCCCGCCTAGATGAAGAAGCCAAAGCGGCATGGGCACAGGTAGAAAACCAATACCAGCGCCGCGCAGACCTTATTCCCAACCTAGTCTCGACGGTGAAAGGTTTTGCCGCCCAGGAAAAAGAAACCCTGACCGCTGTGGTTGAAGCCCGGGCGAAAGCGACCTCGATGCAGGTTGATGCAAGTATTCTCGATAACCCTGAGAAACTTCAGCAATTTGAAGCGGCGCAATCGCAGCTGAGCGGCGCTTTAAGTCGCTTGATGGTGGTGTCTGAGAGATATCCCGACCTTAAGTCTAACCAGAACTTTTTGGCATTGCAGTCCCAGTTAGAGGGCACTGAAAATCGCATTAGCGTTGCCCGCCGCGATTTCATCCTTGCAGTTGGTCGTTACAACACCGAAATTCGAACCTTCCCCGGCAAGATTTGGCATAGCGTGATGTATAGCGAACTAAAAGAAAGGGAAACCTTTAAAGCCACTGCCGAAAAGGCTGATGAAGCGCCTCAGGTTAATTTCTAATGTCTTTTTTTAAAAGCACATCGCTATTGCTCTGCGGTTTACTCTGTAGCCTCAGCGTCTTCGCCGCTGAGCCAGAGTTTCCCAAACTAAGTGGTCGCGTCGTCGATACCGCAGAGTTACTTTCAGCCAGTGCCGAGCAAAGAGTTATTGCTCAGCTCGCCGCGCAGGAACAACGCACTGGCAATCAACTTGTGGTGGTCACCCTGCCGAACTTACAGGGCTACGATATTGCCGACTACGGTTATCAACTGGGTCGCCACTGGGGCATTGGCGAAAAAGATAAGAACAATGGCGCCTTATTGATTATCGCCATGAAAGAGAAAAAAATGCGCATTGAGGTTGGCTATGGCTTAGAGGGCCAATTGACGGATGCCCGCAGCGCGCAAATTATTCAGCAAATACTCACACCGGCATTTAAAGCCGGCGACTTCGACGGCGGCGTTAGCCGTGCTGTTGAAGCCATGATTTTGATCATTGACGGCAAAGCGCAAGCGATTGCTAAGAAGCAAACTTCCACTAAGAAATCACCACCCGCCCTGGGCGGCCTGCTCTTTATTCTGATTATTTTTATGATGATGGGCGGTGGCCGGGGTCGCGGCGGCTTACTCGGCGGCCTCCTATTGGGCTCCGCCCTAGGTCGCAGCGGCGGCTATGGTGGTGGCTTCGGTGGCGGTGGATTTGGCGGTGGCGGCTTTGGTGGAGGTGGCGGCGGATTTGGCGGCGGCGGCGCCTCTGGAGGCTGGTAAGGCAATGAGCTTATTTACCCCGTCGCGAATTTAAAAACACAGAGTTATTTATGGCTTTATTAAACCAACAGCAACAATCGCAGGTCGCAGAGGCCATCAGCAATGCTGAGCGTCAAACTGATGCCGAATTAGTCACCGTCTTGGCTCGCCAAGCCGATGACTACACCTACATTCCCTTACTATGGGCCAGTGTTTTAGCGCTGTTATTGCCCAGCGCGGTAAATTACTTTCCCCAATGGCTAAGCGTACATCAATTAATTTTGTGCCAGTGGGCCGTCTTTATTTTACTGGCAGTCGTGTTCAAACTGCCAAAAGTTCAAACACGACTAATCCCCCGCGCAGTGCGGCACTGGCGCGCCAGCAATTTAGCGAGACGACAGTTTTTAGAACAAAATCTGCATCACACTCAGGGCGAAACAGGCATGCTAATTTTTGTGTCTGAAGCGGAGCGCTATGTGGAAATTTTGGTGGATCGCGGTATCTCCGCAAAGATTCCAGATAGTTATTGGCAAGCTATCGTTAGCCAATTCACCGCACGGGTTGCCAAAGGCGAGACCGCGCAGGGCTTTATTGAATGTATAGAATCTTGTGGCAAAGAATTGCAGCGACAACTTCCCGCCAGCGCAGCCAAAAACGAGCTGCCGAATCATCTTATTATTTTAGATTAACGCGGCTCGTATTCATCTAAACATTCATACGAGCCGGTCGCAAAATCACCGCAAATAAACGGTCTATTTTCATAGATCATGCAAAGCATGGAATCGCGGTCTAGTGCCGCGCACCAGCCATCATCTAAACGCGCCATCACTTCACCGCCCCACTCATCGCGCTGTATGTATTTTTCTGGGACGCCGGTATCACTGATCAACATGACTTCTAGACGGCAGCAAGCCGCTCGGCAGCTGTCACATTTAATACTGCTATTTTCTACGATGGCCGCCGCAATTTTCATCTACCCCACCTCTGGGCGCATCATCGCGCTGCGCTCTGCTAACAAAATTCCAGCGACAACAAGTAGGAGTGCCACAATATGGTAAGCATGTAATACCTCTCCCAGAATGAGTACGGCTAGTATTGAACCGAATACCGGCACTAAATTAATAAATAAATTGGCGCGATTTCCGCCCACCATTTCTACTCCGCGAATATAAAGCGATTGAGCTAAAAGCGACGGAAAAATAGCAATATATAAAACCACGCCCATTCCGTGCAAATCTGGGAATAGCATTTTTCCAGATTGATACTCGAAGTATGCCAAGAGTAGTGACGACAACAGGGCCGACACAGCCAGAACAAATATCATAGCTTGCCAATGCAGTGCAGGTTTATATCTTAAGGTAACCGTATAAGCTCCGTACAATAGCGCTGCCAACATCATTAAGGCGTCACCGCGATTCAAATTCAGCAACAAGAGACGGGACAAATCACCATGGGATACTGTGATTGCGACACCAAATAAAGTTAGGGAAAATCCTACTAGCTGTAATGCACTTGGTTTTAATTTAAATAATAAAAAATTTCCGAAGAAAACAATCAAGGGCATGATTGATTGCTCTATCGTCACGTTGATCGCTGAGGTGTAATTTAAGGCGTGATAGAAAAGTGCATTAAATCCGGCAAAACCGAAAGCGCCAAACAGAAATAGCATCAGCATATTTTCGCGAATAATTTGCCACTGCTCTCGCACTTTAACTAGTGCAAAAGGCGCAATGAATACAACCGCAAATAACCAACGCAGCGTCGTTAACAGCATTGGTGAAACATGTCCCACCGCTAACTTGCCGGCGATTGCATTACCACCCCAAAATAAAGCGACACACGTCAGCAGCACAATGGGATTACTCAATACGCGCCGAATTGTAAAAATAATGAACTCCGTGCTTATCTAAAAGACGAGATACTTACCAGAGATAAATTGCCGCGGGCTAAGAGTGTATTTCTAGCTTTAAGGCATCATCGCCACGGTCAGGTGCGTCGTCACTCCAGCGGACTGACCCTGCGGGGCGATCAAGCCAACGCAATACTTTAATGGGCTCAATGCCGATATGCATTTTTGCCGCTTGCCGCTGCAGATCGCTATCTTCGATGGTTCTTCGGTTACGCAAGCGCAAATAGTCGTTCCACGTTGGGCAGCTAAATCGTTCAGACCAACATTCTGGGTCAGCAATATTACGAGATAACGACCAAGCATACGCGCCATTGCGTGATCGAACTTTTTGCTGATCTCGCATTAGTCTATAAAAATCTCGAGCCTTATCCTCTGGAATTTGGTACTGCAGTTCAATGCTTATCGGGCCGCTACGGCCGCTAATACCCAGGGTAACATCCGGGTCGTCTAAGACTTGTTCATCTAACTCGGTAGAGGTCGTCCTATCTGCCACCGGCAAAAGAAGCCCTAATAGCAGTGACACCATCAACGCGACAGCCGATATCTGAAACGCGATTACCACCCCGTGATCTTTGGCAATAAGACCCCACACCCAGGAACCTATCGCTACACCCAAAGTAATCGACGCACTTGACGTCGCTATCGCGCGCCCCATCACCCATCGCGGCACAAACAACTGAACCAGAACGCTGATGGATGTCGTGATCATCATCCACGCCATACCCGCGACCATCAGAATGAAGAAATCCAAGGCAATGCTAGTACTCGCAGCCAAAGCCACTAAGCTTCCAGCAATGATCACAGTACACACTCTTAAGGTATTCTCGTTGCCAATTTTCTTGCGCATAGGATGAAGTACAAAAATGCCGCACACCGCACCAATGCCAAATGAACCCAACAACAGGCCGAATGTACCGGCATTGCCTTGTAGCAAGTCGTGGGCGATCAAGGGCATCAGAGAAGGTAGTGACGCACCGATAAAACAGAGAACAAATGCACGCCCGATAGCGCGGCGCACTGGCTGCATATTCATTACATAACGCACGCCGGAGTTTATTGAGCGCAACAAGCCCTCTGGCGGCAGACGAGAAACCTCAGTTACTCTCTTCCATCTACGCAGGGACTCCAGCATTGGCAAAAAGGAAATCGCATTAATGGCAAATGCCGCTGTTGCGCCAAAGCTAACAACAATAAGTCCGCCAATCGCTGGCCCTACGCTGCGCGCCAAATTATAGCTAATATTATTTAGCGCTACCGCCTGAGGAAGCAGTTCTTTGGGTACCTGTTCCGCGATCGACGCCCCCCGCGCGGGTGCTGCCAAAGCACCACCCGTGCCCACTAAAAAGCATAAGCCCAGTAATACCCAAGGTGTAATTAAACCCAGTATAGATACTAGGGCCATGATGGCAGCCGCGATCAAAGACAGTAAGAAAAACGTGATTTGCACCTTGCGACGGTCATAAATATCCGCAATGGCGCCGGCCGGTAATGCGAACAAGGCCATCGGTAGAAAGGTTGCTGTTTGTACTAAGGCGACGTGATCGGCGGTCGAAATACTGGTCATAATCCAGGCAGCCGCGACGCTCTGAATCAGCCCGCCAGCATTGGAAATCGTGTTACTAAACCACATATTGCGAAACAAAGCGTGGCGCAAAGGAGAAAAAATAGCGTCATTATTATTATCGTTCCCTGACGTTGCCATTATTTCTCCGTTAATCAATAACGTTCTTAGTTCGAGTCATTGTATAAAATGCTAACTAATTTCTATATAGACATTTCATGCACGAAAGATTTATTACATTGTAAATCTTGACCTATATCACATATCATTTTTCTTATATCGCAGTATAGTTAGTGTGTTATTTTTTATTCTACGGTAACAGACTTAGCCAAATTACGAGGTTGATCGACATCTGTACCTTTTAGAATTGCCACATGATAAGACAATAATTGCAAAGGAATGGTATAGATTATCGGCGCGATGACATCGTTAACGTGTGGCAATTCTATTATGTTCATGCCTTTTGCCACTTTAAATCCTGCCGCCTTATCGCAGAAAACAAATAGCTGGCCACCACGAGCCTGCACTTCTTCTAGATTGGATTTTAATTTTTCAAGTAACTCGTCGTTCGGCGCTACCGCGACCACAGGCATGTCTGCATCCACTAATGCCAAGGGGCCGTGTTTTAACTCTCCCGCGGGATAACTTTCTGCGTGGATATAAGAAATTTCTTTTAACTTTAACGCCCCTTCCATCGCCACCGGCCACTGCGCGCCGCGCCCCAAGAATAAAGCGTGGTGTTTTTCCGCAAAGGCATTAGACATTTTTTTAATATTGGAATTTAATTCTAATGTCTCGGCAAGAAGGTCAGGCAGGGCATTTAATGCCGTGACAATTTCCCTTTCCTGCGCTTCGTTCATATCGTGATGGCGACCAAGCGCAACGGTTAAAAATAATAAAGCGACTAACTGAGTTGTAAAGGCTTTGGTTGAAGCTACGCCAATTTCTGGGCCAGCCTCTGTCATTAGGTATAAATCTGACTCTCTAACTAAAGAGCTTTGCGCAACATTGCAAACTGTCATCGACGCGGAATAGCCTAGGGTTTTTGCAAGTCGCAAGGCGGCAAGGGTATCCGCCGTTTCACCCGACTGTGAAATGGTTACAAACAGGGTATTGTCTTGAACTTTAAATTTCCGGTAGCGGAATTCGCTTGCGACTTCTACTCTACATGGCACACCCGCCAAGCCTTCAATCCAATATTTAGCGACCATGCCGGCGTGATAGCTCGTACCGCAGGCAACAATCTGCACAGACGAAATATTCTTTAGAATTTGGCCTGCGCGTGACCCCATAGCCTCAATAAGAATTTTATTGCTGCCCAATCTGCCCGCCAGAGAACGACGAATAACTGCAGGCTGCTCATAAATTTCCTTTAGCATAAAGTGACGGTAATGGCCTTTATCTACCGACTCAGCCGCTGCATCGATTTGGGTTATTTCACGGGATACCGGATTAAACTCGGCATCAAAAATTTTGTAGTTATCTGGCGTAATCTCAGCTATATCGCCCTCTTCCAAGTAGACAAAACGGTCTGTCACTTGTCGTAACGCGAGCTGATCTGAAGCGATGAAGTTCTCACCAATACCGATACCAATAACCAGTGGGCTGCCCTTTCGCGCGCAAATAATTTTTTCAGGAGCCGCCGCGTGAATAACCGCTAAACCGTAAGCGCCGTGTAAATCTGCAATCGCTAATTTTAGCGCGGCCATCAGGTCATTCTGTTGTTGATTGTAATAATGTATTAAATGAACGATGGTTTCTGTATCTGTTTGCGATAGGAAGACGTAACCCAAGGTTTCTAAGCGCGTGCGTAATTCTGTGTGATTTTCTATTATGCCGTTATGAACTAAAGCGATATCACCGGACATATGTGGATGCGCATTTTGTTCGCTAGGCTGGCCGTGAGTAGCCCAGCGAGTGTGCGCAATCCCCACCCGACCGCGCAGGGGACTGGCTATTAATTCTTCGGATAGCATTTCAACTTTGCCAACCCGCTTACGATTCTGAATTTGACCATCTGGGTCAATAATCGCCATGCCAGCTGAATCGTAGCCGCGATATTCTAGGCGTCGCAAACCTTCTAATAAGATACCTGAAACTTCGCGCTGCGCTACTGCACCTACAATGCCACACATGTGTCGTTCCTTTTTAAATTCTGTTTTTGCAGTTAATCACGGGGCTTTTTTTCTGGCCGCTTCCACCCAGTGATATTACGCTGCTTAGCGCGCGCTACCGCTAATTCACCATCGGCAATATTGCCAGTAATGATTGATCCAGCGCCAATGGTTGCGCCTTTGCCCACCTTAACCGGCGCTACAAGTGCGGTGTTTGACCCCACGAAAGTGTTATCTGCAATCTCGGTTTTAAATTTATTAACGCCATCGTAGTTACAGGTAATCGTTCCTGCACCTACATTAACATCGCGTCCTATTTCGGCATCACCGATATAACTTAAATGACTCACTTTACTTGCGCGGCCAATGTTTGCTTTTTTCGTTTCTACAAAATTGCCAATTTTAACTTCTTCGGCCAATACCGTACCTGGCCTCAAACGCGCAAATGGTCCAATCGCGCAGGACGCGGCCAAGTTTGCACCTTCAATGACAGAATTAGATTTTATTTCACAGTTCGCAGCAATGTTTGAATCAATAATATGGCAATTTGGGCCAATGCTTACGCCGTCGCCCAGCACAACGTCACCTTCGAAAACGCAATTCACATCAATAAAGACATCTTCGCCAGTTTGTAAATTACCGCGGATATCTATGCGTGTTGCATCGGCTAAGCTAGCACCTTGAGCCATTAGCTCTTCAGCAAGATGCCCTTGGTAATAGCGCTCAAGTAATTGCAGCTGCGAGCGAGTATTAGCGCCCTGCACTTCCATGGGATGTGCCGCGTGACTTACTTTAATGGCAACGCTATCAGCGACAGCCATGGCAACAATATCGGTTAAATAATATTCGCCCTGGGCATTATTAGACTTAAGCCTTGGCAGCCATTGATTTAGCTTCTTCGCGCTTACCGACATAATGCCGGTGTTTACTTCTTTTACTAATAGCTGTTCTGGCGTCGCGTCTTTTTGTTCGACAATCGCAATAACATTATTATTGCCATCTCGAATAATACGGCCATAGCCCGCTGGCTTGTCTAAGTACACGGTAAGCAGCGCAAGGGTGTCGGCGCAGGCGGTCTCAAGCAATGCCTCGAGGGTTTGTGACGAAATAAGCGGTACGTCGCCATAGAGAATAAGAACGCGGCTATCCTCGGGGATGACTGGCAACGCTTGGGCTACAGCGTGGCCGGTACCTTTTTGTTCCGCTTGCAGAGACCATTTTATATTTTGTCCGGCGAGACTTTCTTTAACCAAATCAGCGCCATGACCGATCACAATATGGCTTCTATCGGCGCCAATTTTTTCGGCGACGTCGACAACGTGCCTCAGCATGCTCTTACCGGCAATTTCATGCAGCACTTTAGGGATCTTGGAGCGCATTCGGCTGCCCTGACCTGCGGCCAGAATCACTACGTCTAGTGTCATTATTTAACCTTTTGCTGTTGCGCGTGTTTACCGATAAAAGGATGTAACAGGAGATAGTAACGGAAACAAAAAAGGGCGGCCAGAGCCGCCCTTTTTCTAATACGGTTAAACCGTACTATTTACTTAGTGACTTACGAATTTGCTGCAAAGTCCGAAGCTGAGCCGATGCTGCCGCTAACTGCGCTGCTGCACGGGAGTAATCGACATCTGCACTTTGATTCAACATCGCTTGTTGAGCGTGCTTTTGTGCTTCTAGTGCGGCTGCCTCATCGAGGTCGCCGGCGCGCATAGCTGTATCTGCAAGAATACTAACCACATTGGGTTGTACTTCCAGAAAACCGCCAGACACATAGAAAATAATCTCTTCGCCGTTGTCTTGTACGATACGTACCGGACCTGGTTCCAAGGATGTTAGCAACGGCGCGTGACCATAAGTCACACCCAGGTCACCCTGGGTACCGTTTGCAACAATCAGCTTGGCACGGCCAGAGAACAACTCTGCCTCTGCACTCACGATGTCACAATGAATAGTCATAGCCATATTTTCGCCTCTCAGGCATAAAGCTCGCTAGTGCGAGCTTACAGTTTAGCCGCTTTCTCGATTGCTTCGTCGATGGTACCAACCATGTAGAAAGCCTGCTCTGGAAGGTGATCGTAATCACCGCCGAGAATGCCTTTAAAGCCAGCAATAGTATCTTTCAGAGATACATACTTTCCTGGGCTGCCGGTGAAGATTTCAGCAACGTGGAAAGGCTGTGACAAGAAACGCTCAATTTTACGTGCGCGTTCTACAGTTGTTTTGTCTTCTTCAGACAATTCGTCCATACCAAGGATCGCGATGATGTCTTTCAGCTCTTTATAGCGCTGCAATACCATCTGTACACCGCGGGCCACTTCATAGTGCTCTACACCAACAATCAGCGGATCGAGCTGACGTGAGGTGGAGTCCAGAGGATCTACCGCAGGGTAAATGCCTTTAGAAGCGATGTCCCGGCTCAACGTAACGGTAGAGTCAAGGTGAGCAAAGGTAGTTGCTGGTGAAGGGTCAGTCAAGTCATCCGCCGGTACGTATACCGCCTGAATAGATGTGATAGAACCTGTCTTCGTGGAGGTAATACGCTCCTGAAGTGCACCCATCTCTTCTGCCAGTGTTGGCTGGTAACCTACCGCTGAAGGCATACGGCCTAACAGTGCAGATACTTCTGTACCAGCCAAGGTGTAACGGTAGATGTTGTCAACGAACAACAGTACATCACGACCTTCGTCACGGAATTTTTCAGCCATGGTCAAACCAGTCAGTGCTACACGCAGACGGTTGCCCGGTGGCTCGTTCATCTGGCCGTAAACCATTGCTACTTTTGATTTGCTGAAGTCTTGAACGTTAACAACGCCAGATTCCTGCATTTCGTGGTAGAAGTCGTTACCTTCACGGGTACGCTCACCAACACCGGCAAATACAGACAGACCGCTGTGCTCAGATGCGATGTTGTTGATCAATTCCATCATGTTGACGGTTTTACCAACACCCGCACCACCGAATAGACCAACTTTACCGCCCTTAGCGAATGGGCAAACCAAGTCGATAACCTTAATACCAGTTTCGAGCAGGTCAGAAGACGCCGCTAATTCTTCGTAAGCAGGCGCTTTACGGTGAATAGGCATACGCTCTTTTTCACCGATGGGGCCACATTCGTCAATTGGGTTGCCCAACACGTCCATGATCCGACCCAGGGTTTCGATGCCCACAGGTACCATGATTTTTTCTTTAGTGTTGTTTACGTTAAGGCCACGACGCAATCCTTCAGAAGAACCGAGGGCGATGGTACGAACTACGCCGTCTCCTAATTGCTGTTGCACTTCCAGGGTCAGACCGCTGTCAGCAACCAACAGTGCATCATAGACCTGTGGTACCGCATCGCGTGGAAATTCCACGTCGATAACGGCGCCGATAACTTGTACGATACGTCCGCTACTCATGTCCGGTTCCTCTTCAAAACCTTAAATAATCAAATTCTGTTTCAGTGGTAAAAAATCTTACGACGCTACCGCCGCTGCACCACTCACGATTTCCGACAGTTCCTGGGTAATCGCCGCCTGACGTGCTTTGTTATAAACCAGCTGCAGACCGTCGATAATATCGCCGGCATTGTCAGTCGCGTTCTTCATCGCGATCATTCGAGCTGCCTGTTCACAAGCACCGTTCTCAACCACTGTCTGGTAAACCTGTGACTCAACATAACGAGTCAGTAAGCCTTCCAGTAATTCTTCAGGGCTGGGCTCGTAAATATAATCCCAGTGGTGTTTTAAGCTGTCATCTTGCTCTGCTTCTAGAGGCAGTAGCTGGTTTACAAATGGGTTTTGAGTCATGGTGTTCACAAACTCATTACCAACCAGATACAGGCGATCTATTTTGCCTTCGCCGTAAGCGTCGAGCATAACTTTTACACTGCCAATCAAATCAGCAACGCTGGGTGCTTCACCCATATCTTTTGCCGCTGCAACAACGTTGCCGCCATAGCTCTTGAAGAATGCACCGGCTTTACTACCGATTAAGCACAAATCAATTTCTACGTTCTTTTCTGACCAGCCTTGCATTGCTTTGATGGCCTTCTTGAATACATTGGTATTCAAACCACCGCACAAGCCGCGGTCAGTAGAGACAATGACATAACCGACGCGTTTAACTTCCCGCTCAGTCATATACTGATGACGGTACTCTGGATTTGCATTGGCGATATGACCCACCACAGCGCGCATGCGCTTAGCGTAGGGTTTACCCAATTCCATGCGATCTTGAGCTTTGCGCATTTTACTCGCCGCAACCATTTCCATGGCGCTAGTGATTTTTTGCGTGCTCTTGATGCTGGATATCTGGGTGCGTATCTCTTTTGCACCTGCCATGATTCAACAATCCTCAAGCAGAAAAGCTGCGCTTGCGCGCAGCTTAACGTCTTACCAAGTCTGAGTTGCCTTGAACTTTTCAACGAGTTCTTTGAACTTGCCTTCCAGTTCTGCGTTCCAGTTACCGCTGTCGTTGATTTCTTTCATTACCGCAGCGTATTCACTGTTGGCGAAAGATAAAATTGCGGATTCAAAATCTAGAATCTTAGCAACTTCAACGTTTTTCAGATGGCCTTCGTTGGCGCAGTACAAAGACAGACCCATTTCAGCAATGCTGAGGGGGCTGTACTGTTTCTGCTTCATCAGTTCGGTAACGCGCTCACCTTGTGACAACTGAGCTTTGGTCGCTTCATCTAGATCAGAAGCAAACTGCGAGAACGCCGCCAATTCACGGTACTGAGCCAATGCGGTACGAATACCACCAGACAATTTCTTAATAATCTTTGTCTGTGCTGCACCACCAACCCGCGATACCGAAATACCTGCGTTCATCGCAGGACGAATGCCTGAGTTGAACATATCGGTTTCTACGAAGATCTGACCGTCAGTGATGGAGATAACGTTGGTCGGTACGAAAGCCGATACGTCACCCGCTTGGGTTTCGATAACTGGCAGAGCCGTTAATGAACCTGTTTTACCTTTTACTTCACCGTTGGTGAACTTCTCTACGTAATCCTCTGAAACGCGGGCTGCGCGCTCAAGCAAACGAGAGTGGAGGTAAAAAACGTCGCCGGGATAAGCTTCACGACCCGGTGGACGACGCAATAACAGGGAGATTTGACGGTAGGCCCAAGCCTGCTTGGTCAAATCATCATAAATGATTAGTGCGTCTTCGCCGCGATCGCGGTAGTACTCACCAATGGTGCAACCAGTGAACGGTGCAATGAACTGCATAGATGCTGGATCAGAAGCCGTCGCCGCAACAACCACTGTGTGTTCCATAGCGCCGTGCTCTTCTAATTTACGCACTACTGCGGCAATAGAAGAGGCTTTCTGACCGATAGCGACGTACACGCATTTAATACCAGACGATTTCTGGTTAATGATAGCGTCGACAGCAATGGCTGTTTTACCGATTTGGCGGTCACCGATGATCAGCTCACGCTGGCCACGACCGATAGGTACCATGGCATCAACGGCTTTAAGACCGATCTGCACTGGCTGGTCTACCGATTTACGCCAAATTACGCCGGGAGCAACTTTTTCAATTGCGTCGGTCAACTTTGCGTTGATAGGACCTTTACCATCGATTGGATTACCCAGTGCGTCAACAACGCGACCTTGTAATTCAGGACCAACCGGTACTTCTAAGATACGACCTGTACATTTACAGGTTTGACCTTCGGCAATTCCTAAGTAGTCACCTAGTACTACGGCACCTACAGAATCGCGCTCAAGGTTAAGGGCCATACCAAAACGGCCACCTTCAAACTCGATCATTTCACCGTACATCACCTCGGTTAAACCGTGGATACGTACGATACCGTCAGATACGGATACTACCGTGCCCTCATTCTGGGCTTGAGCAGACACATCTAATTTATCGATGCGCTGTTTGATAATATCGCTAATCTCGGATGGATTCAGTTGCTGCATGCTCTGTTCCTCAATCCTATTCTCTAAACGCTCAGGAATTTATTGCTTCAGCGAGTTTCGCTAAGCGACCGCGCACCGAGCCATCTATTACCAAGTCCCCTGCTTTCACAATCACGCCGCCCAATAACAAGGGATCGACAGTAGTGTGAACATGAACTTCGCGTGCCAATTTTTTGCCTAAAGCTTCAACAAGACGCTTCTCAGACTCTGAATCCAGCGCGAACGCTGTTGTCAGTTCTACATCCACTGTACGTTCTTGGATGGCCTTTTGCGCTTCGAACAATTCGCTTATTGTTGGGAGTAAGCCCAAGCGCTTGTTCTCTGCGAGAATCTTGATGAAATTTTCTCCGCCAGCATTAAATGTATCAGCACATACGTTGATAAACGTTTGCGCTTGCTGCTCGGTTGTCATCGCCGGAGAGCTTAAAAACCTCATCACTTCCGGTTGTTGGGATACGGCTGCCGCTGTTGCCAGCATTGCAGACCACTCTCCCAACGTCGATGCCGCTAAAGCGTACTCAAAGGCCGCTTTAGCATAGGGCCTAGCTGTTGTGCTTAATTCCGCCATGATCAACCTCGCTTAAAGGCTCGCGGCCAGCTTGTCGACCATGTCTTTATGAACAGACTCATCGATAGATGCTTCAAGCACTTTCTCAGCGCCAACCAAAGCAAGCTTGGCAACTTGTGAACGCAGCTGTTCTTTAGCGCGGTTCACGTCTTGCTCAATCTGTGCTTCAGCAGCCGCCTTCAGGCGTTCGCCCTCAGTTCGTGCTACGTCTTTCGCTTCTTCAACGATCTGGCTAGCACGCTTATTAGCAGCATCAATAATTGTTGCCGCCTCTGCTTTCGCTTCGCGTAATTGCTTGGTCGCCTTTTCTTGAGCTAACTCAAGGTCACGACCCGCGCGATCCGCAGCATCCAGACCATCAGCGATTTGCTTTTCACGCTCATCCATCGCTGTGCGAATGGCACCCCATACAAATTTGTAGGAGAACCACACAAAGAACAGAAAGCTGATCGATTGTCCAATCAGTGTGAGATTAATATTCACGCCGATACCTCTGCTGTATGAATTTGCTGTTGGTGTTTTTTAGCTGCGTGCAATTAAGCTGGCAGACCAGGAACAACAACAAACAGTACGTACATCGCAATACCAACGCCGATCATTGGAACCGCATCAAGCAGACCAGCGATCAGGAACATTTTGCCTTGTAGCATTGGCGCTAGTTCTGGCTGACGTGCTGAACCTTCCAGCAATTTGCCACCCAAAATTGCAAAGCCAATTGCCGTGCCCAGTGCGCCAAAACCAATCATTAACGCAACAGCGATCAGTGCTAAACCCATGGTAGTTCTCCTACTTTCAACTTTAAGTTAATAAAAATGTAAATCAGTGAAACTGGTCTTCTTCTTCAATTTGATGCGCCGTTGCCATGTAGACAATGGTCAGAACCATGAAGACGAAAGCTTGTAGTGTGATAACAAGAATGTGGAATACTGCCCACGCCCACTGCAACACACCGGCAAATATACCCAGTACCAAACCGGCACCAAACATAGTCGCAATCAAGATAAAGATCATTTCGCCGGCGTACATGTTGCCGAATAACCGAAGACCTAATGAAATTGGTTTAGAGATCCAAGAAATAGCTTCTAGTGCAAAGTTAATAGGCACCAATAAAATATTTACATACCATTTTGGGCTATGGAATGGGTGCAAAGTCAGCTCTTTAACAAAGCCCATGAAGCCTTTCTTGGCGATGGTGAAGTACACCATTAATCCGAACACGGTGAAACCCATACCTAGGGTCACATTCGGATCCGTCGTTGGTACTACTTTAAAGAAGAAGTGCGGATTACCCGTAACCCAGCCCATAAAGGCGGGAATCCAGTCAACCGGTACCAAGTCCATGGTATTCATTAACAGAATCCACATGAAAATGGTCAATGCCATTGGAGCTATCATGGCATTTTTGTGATGAAAGCCGTCTTTAACGGTTTGATCAATAAAGCCGATGATCATTTCAAGAATGTTTTGAGCGCCGCGCGGCACACCGCTATGAGCGCGCTTAGCAATACGAGCAAATATGACTAAAAACAAAAAACCAAGACCGATAGACCACAGCATTGAGTCGACGTGAATTGCCATGAAACCCATATCTGAAGCTTCAGCGCCACTGTGGGCCAAGGTCCACGTATCTTGAGTCAGTACTTCATGAACATGACCCGATTCGTCGAGACGTTCATAACCGGCAGGAAGTTTGCCATAAGTTAGATTGGTAAGATGGTGCTGGATATAACCAACGGTGGATTGCGATTCACCTGCCATGTGTCACTCTCGTAAATGTTAACGCGTTGACCAAAGTTTTAAATTCTGTTGCCCCGCAAAGCGTAGCGGGCAAGTATTACGGCGTTCAGCAGCATAACGATCAAATATGCCAAAAATAAGACAAACACCTGTAACGGCTGTACTAATGCAAACGTTGCCGCAAACAACATTACTGTTGTCACAAACTTTCCGGATTCGCCTCGGTAAAAAGACCGAGCTACCTCGCGTGCGAATGCCGCGCCAGTGTAACGAAATACTTGGCGCGCGAAATATGCATTCGGCACTACGGAAATCATTCCCCCTATGACTGCGGAATAGGCCATTACCTTATCCACGGGGAACAGTATGAAACTGCTTAACAGCACAAGCGCACATTGCAAACCGTATATCTTTAGTATCGGCGGTCTAGCTATTTTATGAGCAGCGCGCGGAACTCTCCGCTCATTTCCTGCTGTCATCTATGCCACCGCGAATGTCTAAAAATGGCTTATTTCGTGCCCGTACTGCTTGTTCAAAAAACGGGGCGAATTATATGGGCTATATAAGCAATGTTCAACCAATTTAAGTGCTTATGGCTTATATGTCATATATTCACAAAATCTATTTAATACTCTTAAAATCAATAATTTACACAGTTACAACTTGGAACACACATTATAAAACACTACATAATGTAGGGTCTTATTATACTGCACACAAAATAAGCTATTTTATGTGATTTAAAATACCGTCTAGCTCATCGAGATTAGTGTATTTAATTGTGAGGGTACCGCGCCCCTTTGCGGTATGTTGAATCGATACTGGCGACCCTAATCGTTCAGAGAGACTTTCTTGCAGTTGTTTTATGTCAGGATCAAGGGCAACTGGCTTTTTCGTTTTATCTTGTAACTTCTCTTCGGCCAAACGCCGCACCAAAGCCTCTGTTTGCCGTACCGAAAGTCCCTTACTAACAACTGTAGATGCAGCAGCAGATTGCTGCTCTTGCGCAACGCCCAGCAAAGCGCGGGCATGACCCATTTCAATATCGCCATTTTCTAATAGTTTTTGGACTTCTTCTCGCAAGCCCGTCAAACGTAATAAATTCGTGATTGTGGTTCGTGATTTACCGACTAATTGGGCAATTTCAGCATGGGTTAACTCAAATTCCTTTTGTAACCGTACCATGGCCAAGGCTTCTTCCATGGGATTAAGGTCTTCACGTTGCAGATTTTCAATTAGCGCCATCGCAGCGGCGGCTTCGTCGGCTACGTCGCGAATCAATGCTGGAACCGAATCTAAACCCGCCAACTGGGAGGCTCGCCAGCGGCGTTCGCCAGCAATTATCTCGTAGCGGCCACCATCAATTGGACGAACCACAATCGGTTGCATAATCCCCTGTGACCGAATGGAGTTTGCCAACTCCTCCAGCGCTTCTGGCTGCATATCACGACGGGGCTGATAGCGACCACGCTGCATAAATTCGATAGGCAAATTACGCAAAGTGCCGTCGGTGGTCGGCGTAGCTGACTCAGACTGTCCTTCCGAATTCTCACGTTTAGCGTGATCGATGCCAGCCAGTTCTGGGTTTATTGATACCGGAGTGGCAGAAGCCCCTAACAGTGCATCTAGCCCGCGGCCCAATCCTCTTTTTTTAACCATGTATTTGTTCAGCCTGTGTGTTCGCGCCAGTATCTTGCGCCGTTGCGCGGCGTAAGACTTCGCCAGCTAACGCTAAGTAGGCCAATGCCCCCTTAGACTGCTTATCATAAAACAAAATCGGCAAGCCATGACTTGGTGCTTCGGCAAGGCGGACATTACGCGGAATGACGGTGCTATAAACTTTATTACCAAAATGACGACGTAGTTCGTCGGTTACTTGATTGGTCAAGCCATTGCGGCCATCGTACATGGTACGCAGTATCCCCTCGATTTCTAAGGTCGGATTTATTAGCTGCTTGACCCGATTAACAGTATTAATTAACGCGCTTAGACCTTCCAGGGCATAGTATTCACACTGCATAGGAATGATCACGCCGGTTGCAGCGGCAAGTGCATTAACAGTTAACATGTTTAAGGACGGCGGGCAGTCGATCAACACATAGTCATATTGATCAGCAACGGCATTCAACGCTTCGCGCAGACGAAATTCTCGACCAATTTCATTGATTAATTCGACTTCTGCAGCAGTAAGATCTTGATTCGAGGGCAAAATAGAAAAACCACACTCTGGTGCGTCTACAATACATTCGATAATCGGTTTATTTGCGACAAGTACATCGTAGACCGAGTACTCAACACTGCTTTTATCTACCCCGCAACCCATCGTTGCATTACCTTGCGGGTCTAGGTCAATCAATAGAATTCGACGTTTGGTTGCCGCTAAGGATGCAGCCAGATTTACGCTAGTTGTCGTTTTACCGACACCACCTTTTTGATTGGTAATTGCGTATACCTTGGCCACTGGATTTTCCTTCAGTTTTACTTTGAGAGACCTTTGCAGGATTGCTCTTTTGCCCAAGCACTATGTCAACATCGTGCAGAATGGGCCATTTAAGTCTATAAACGCCCTCATTCCCCGCCGTTTCCCCTGCCAGAAACCAATTTTTCTCTACAAATGGTTCAAAGACGCCAACGTGTCAATGACGGGCCAGCACGATTAAATGCCGCTCTTCCTCTACATTTGGCACCGACAAGGCGTAAGAAGCCTCGACGATAAAGTGTTTTGGGAGCTGACTCAACTCTGTATCAGGAAAAACACCCTTCATCGCGAAGAGCCGACCATCTTCGGTGAGATGCCCTTCACAACCATCGATCATATCGCGTAAGGATGCGAATGCTCTCGATAAAATACCATCATAACGCGCATCGGCTTTGAAGTGCTCAACACGCTCTGAGTAAATACTCACATTGAGGAGTTTCAGTTGCTGGCGTACCTCAATCAAAAACCGCGTTTTCTTGCCGTTGCTATCCAGCAGCGAAAAATGCTTATCTGGGAACAATATCGCTAACGGTATACCCGGTAAACCCGCACCCGTGCCAACATCTAAATAACGGTCGCTCAAGATATAAGGTGCGATACTCAAACTATCTAAAAGATGCTTGCTTACCATTGCCTGAGGATCGCGAATAGCGGTGAGGTTGTACGCTTTATTCCATTTTTGCAGTAAGTTTAAGTAATCAAGCAATAAATCGACTTGCTGATCAGAGACCGCTATACCTAATTCTGCAATGCCGCCTAGTAATCCTTGTTTAATTCCTTCCACTCAGGCTGATTTCCTATCAAGCAATCCGCGTTTTTTTAAGTAGACCAATAACAAAGATACTGCAGCAGGCGTAACACCGGGTATCCGTGACGCTTGGGCTAAGGTCAGTGGCCGCGTATTACCCAATTTTTGTTTTACCTCATTAGACAGACCTTCGATAATCGAATAATCAAAATCCAAAGGCAATCTAGTGTTCTCATACCGCCGCAAACGGTCGATCTCTTCTTGCTGTCTATCGATATAACCGGCGTACTTAACACCGATCTCAATTTGTTCACTGACTTGTTCACAAACCTCATTTTCAGGGCTAGCTACTAAGGCAGCGATATCGGCGTATTTCAATTCAGGCCGTTTAAGCAACTCCAACAAATTGTATTCGTGGCTTAGTGGTTTTTCTATCTTGGTATTTAAGGCATTCGCGGCATCACTGCCTGGTTGTACCCAAAAAGACGCTAAGCGCGCTCTTTCTCGTTCAATGTTTTCACATTTCTCTGAGAATGCGGCCCAGCGAGTATCATCAACTAAACCCAGCTCTCTACCCTTTGCTGTTAATCGTAAATCCGCATTATCTTCTCGCAGCAATAGGCGATACTCGGCCCTCGAGGTAAACATCCGATAGGGCTCGCGGGTACCCATGGTAATTAAGTCATCAACCAAAACACCGATATACGCTTCATCCCTACGCGGGCACCACGCTTCCTTGTCCTGTGCTTGCAGAGCTGCATTAGCCCCAGCCAGTAAGCCCTGTGCTGCGGCCTCCTCGTAACCTGTGGTGCCATTAATTTGGCCGGCAAAGAACAAACCGCGTATAAACTTGGTTTCCAGTGAGTACTTTAAATCCCTAGGTTCAAAATAATCATATTCAATCGCATAACCAGGGCGGGTCATGTGGGCATTTTCGAAGCCCTTGATCGATCTAACTAGATTCAACTGAACATCAAAAGGCAAACTAGTTGAAATACCGTTGGGGTAAAGCTCGTGCGTATTTAGGCCTTCTGGCTCTATGAATACTTGATGTGAATTTTTATCCGCAAAGCGATGAACCTTGTCTTCGATCGATGGGCAATACCGTGGCCCAATTCCTTCTATCACACCGGTATACATCGGTGAGCGATCTAGACCGCCGCGAATAATATCGTGGGTTTGCTCATTGGTATGGGTAATCCAACAACATACTTGTTCGGGATGCTGTTGTTGGTTTCCTAAATACGACATCACGGGTCTTGGTGTGTCGCCCCACTGGGATTCTAAATCTGTAAAGTTGACTGATTTCGCATCTATTCGCGGTGGTGTGCCGGTTTTTAGTCTATCAACTCGGAAAGGTAGCTCGCGTAAGCGCTGTGCTAAAGCGAGTGATGGTGGATCACCTGCTCTACCGCCGCTGTGGTTATCTAAGCCAATATGAATTTTACCGCCAAGAAAGGTCCCTGCGGTTAAAACAACCGTTTTACTAAAAAAGCGCAGACCAATATTGGTAACAACACCTCTAACTTCGTCATTTTCAACAATTAAATCATCAACAGCTTGTTGAAAAATAGCTAAATTTGGCTGATTTTCTAAAATTGTGCGTATTGCAGCTTTGTAAAGAATTCGGTCTGCTTGTGCACGTGTTGCTCTGACCGCGGGGCCTTTACGAGCATTTAATACTCGAAATTGTATACCACCCAAATCGGTGGCTTTTGCCATCGCGCCACCTAAGGCATCAATTTCTTTAACAAGGTGACTTTTTCCGATACCCCCAATAGCGGGGTTACACGACATTTGCCCCAGGGTTTCAATATTGTGAGTAAGCAATAAGGTCGCACAACCCATTCTTGCTGCAGCAAGCGCTGCTTCCGTACCAGCGTGACCACCACCAATAACAATTACGTCGTAGCTTTGCGGATAATCCACGAAACACCTGAAAATGAGTTTGAATGAAGACGCGAAATTATACGTGGATCTAGGCCTGCTGCAATGAATTGGTGAAATTTTAATCAAGTATCTTTAGTTAATAATGTATATACATATGTATTCTTATCATCTTATTTCTTTACTTTAAATATAGTTATTAGGGAAGCGTATTTTGTTAATAACTAACTTAACCAACTGAAAAATATAGAGTTATACCAATGATAAGTAGAGTGTTTATCCACAGATAAGGTGTCAACATCATGCTGGTCTTTTGTGGATGAAATGTGGATAAGTTGGAAGCGTTATTTTCCCTGTGGGTAAGAGTGCTTATTTGAGCTACTTACCCACATACTTAATCGGTGTTTTCCCAGCGCTTTATGAGCTGAGCCAATAACTGATTTTCTCTTTTAGAACATTTAATGAGACGGGTTTGCTTAAAAAATCGTTCATGCCAACCGAAAAGCAGCGGTCTTTGTCTTCTTGTATGCTATTTGCGGTTAACGCAATGATTGGGATAGCAGCATACTTAGCGTGTTGCCTTATTTTTATACTTGCTTCATAGCCATCCATAGTGGGCATCTGTAAATCCATAAGGACAATATCGACGTGCTGTTTCTGTAGTTCAATTAAGCACTCCTGGCCGTTGTTTGCCGTTATAGCGATCATATTCCAGCGTTTTACTGTATTTGCCACCAGCATTTGATTGACAGGGTTGTCTTCAACGATCAACACCGTTTTACCGGCTAGAACATTTTCTTGAGGTGTCGTTTCATCTATCGCTTGAACAGCTTCGTACCGACATTTCCATTTAATGGTGAATTGGGTACCTTCTCCTAGCTTACTGTCCATTTTAAGCTCAGCGTGCATAAGCGAGCACAAACGTTTAACAATCGCTAAGCCTAAGCCAGAACCGCCATAACGCCGCTTTCTTGATCCGTCTGCCTGCCGAAAACTGTCAAATACAATGAGCTGATCTGATTCGTCGATACCAATACCTGTATCCTTAACGCTAAGCGTTAATAGCAATTCTTTTGCATTTATTTCCTCACTGTCTAATCTTATGTCTATATTTCCACTGTGGGTAAATTTCACAGCGTTTGACGCGAGGTTCAGAACGATTTGGCGAACTCGGGTGTCGTCACCATAAACATTTACTGACCGTAATTTTGAGGACACGCTGTAGTTTAGTTCAACTCCTTTGTTTTTCGCTTCGTAGATTAATGGTGTTAAATGCATGTCAAACAGAGTCGTCGGTGAGTAAAGATGGGAGTCGAGTTTAAGATCACCTTTCTCTATTTTTGAAAAATCCAAAATATTATTTACAATATTTAATAAGTGTTCACTTGAGCTTTTAGCTATCTCTATATAATTACTTTGTTCCTGATTTAATTCCGTGGTTGATAGCAGTTGCAGCATACCAAGGGCGCCATTCATGGGCGTGCGGAGTTCATGGGTCATCGTAGCCAAGAACAAGCTCTTTGCATTATTCGCTTCATCTGCCAAGGTTTTTGCAAGTTGCAGTTGCTGCAATCGACTGGTGAGTTCAGCTTGCTGAGCCTCGAGATTCATCGTCATTTCATTAATATGATTTTGTAACTCGCCTAACTCGCCCTCCCCTTTTACTTTAAGTCGACTACCAAGATTCCCTAAAGATATATTCTTTGTAAATGTGTTTATTTCGGCCAGTGGTTTTGATATTCGTCTACTTATTAACCAAGCTAGGAGAATACACAAGAAAATAGAAAGTGCTCCTATGCTACTAGAAACAATAACAATCCGTTTTTGTAGTTTCTCTAATTGATCTTTCGACTGCTCTATCGTTACGGTGCCAATTTCTTTTGGTGATTTTATAGATGTATCGATATCGCCCGTAAAAGAGTCGCTAATATCTACTCTACTCTGGAAAACAGGTACTGTTATTAATTCAAATGATTGATGACTTCTATGATTAGACTTTAGATATACTTTATTTTTTGTTAATAAATTTACAACGGTTATTGCTGTTATATCTTTGTTGATAGCCGATCGCATGATTTCAATAAGTTGAGTGTCATTTCCACTTATAATTGCTAACTCACTAGATGCGGCAATGTTTTCTGCAATTCTTATAGCAATTTCTCGCTGATTAGCGGAGGCGTCATTAAGTCGACTTATTAATGAATACGTAAAAAGGGATATAAATATGACAATTGCAGGTGAAATACCTGCAATCAGTATTTGACTAAAAATAGTATGCTTTCTTAACTTAATTAGCATTCTAGTTGGACTCCCCATCGGGGAAGCGTCGCCTTAACTCTTCCTCAGAAGGAAGAGTTAAGCCAAGTGATTCTGCGACGCTATAGTTTATCTTTACTTCAAAATTACTAGGGTATTGTGGAGCAGGTAATTTCTTCGTATCTATATAGTAATTTACCATTGATACAATATCTGAAGTATATTGATCTGGTGTAGAAAGTACTGTAGCTAGTGCACCGGCTCTGACGAAGCCTTCTGTTGGCCCAATAACTAAAGTTTGATGGCGATAACTACTTAACAGAATAGGTCTTATTGTGTCGGAATTATAAATAGTGTTCTCTGATGTAGTTAATAAAACATCATTATTTTGAATTATTTTTGTTACGCTCCTTATTATATTGGGCGTATTTATCTCGTATGAATTTATAGTTAATAGTGGATTTTGTATAGAAATATCATCAATAATTTTTTCATAAGTTTCGTCTTGATAGGCAATACCAAGTTGAACTTTTTTATCATCGAAAATTGATTTTATAAGTAGTACTTGTCTTTTTAATGGTTGATCAGAGAACAGTGCTGTGGCGTTTTCATGATGATATTTAGCATACTCATTTGAGTTTACATAAAGTGCGAACTTCGCTTTGTAAGAATCGCTTTGTAGTAAGGGGAGAAGTTTTTCCGATACTATGATTAATATGTCACCCTTATTTTCTTTTTTCGGTAATTCGTTCTCATAGGTGTGAACGATAAAATTTTGTTCTTCTGCAATTTTTTTTGATAATTTTTCTAGAGTACTATTTTTCGCAGGCAAGATGATATCTACGATGAACATGTCGTCGCTGTAGGCCAACGTTGATATTAACAGTAACGTTGTTATGAATAATCCGTGAATTAGTTTTATCAAGAGGCTAGTCCTTGACTCTTGTCGATATTAATACCTTAAATTTATTCCAATAAACTGACGAAAATCATCTTTGTATATATTGCTGCTGAGTAGCTCGCTGTCTTCATCGTGCCTAAATTGTCCTGAGTACGAAAACTCAATTTCGCTATCTTTGAAGGAGATAGTTTTCGATACTCGCATATCGCTGCGCGAATATTTATTCTGGGATGTACCTATTTCTCTAGCGTAATACTGTGAAAATGAAATTTGGATATTGTCGTCTGTCTTATAGCTAAGCAGAGCGCTAGCAGAATTCTTTGGTGTAAAGGTAGTTTCAGTATTCGGTGTAAATGCTTGGTCGCTATTGCTGTACGCCTTACTTTTAATATACGCGTAGCTGAAATGGATAAGCCATTTTCTGTTCGGCCTGTAGTCGATCTCAGTTTCAATACCAGATTGTTTCAAGTTACCACTATTAACGGGATTAAATCTTTCCAGTGATATAGAGTTTGAGATAAGTTGTTCTAATTGGTCAAAAAATATTTTCACATCCCACTGCAAATGATACTGATTGAAATTACCGTAGTAGCCGATTTCCCGCGATTCTATTTTTTCAGGTTTAAGATCTGGGTTTCCATTAGCGCTTAGAATTAATTTGCCTTGTGTTTGACCATTATTCGCAGGTCGTACATTGCGAGCGGTGTATGTCCAGTTAGCAGATGTTTCAAGTAGATCTGGTGTTCTAATCGCTTCAGAGTAAATTGCACGAAGACTGTGGTTTTTATCAAAATGATAATGTAAAGCTACTCTTGGCGAGAAACTTTTACCTATATCTTGTTCGTACTCAAAAGACCCGCCGGTGTTAATTGTTAGATTTTCAATAACATTTTTTTCGATATTAAAAAATATTTGATAGTTATTGGTGCTGAGTGTTTTTCCGTAGAAGGTTTCAGAGGAAACCCGTGATTTTTTGAGATGGATACCCGCTACGGTTTTTAGTTTATCGTTCCAAATATAGGTGTCTTGTAGATCTATATCTTGACGATTTACACGTAGGTCTTCGTTTGCGTCGGCTAATACAAGCGGTGCAGGATTGTTATTAAGGCCAATAAAAAAGGGTGGAACTTCTACAGTCCAGCGATGTGTTTGTTTTTGAGCTGAAAAATTATATCTAAATGCTAGTTGATGGAGTTCAGATATTTCCTTTTCGATTTTAGTCGATAGATAGTAATCGTCGGTTTTTGTATTTGGTTGAGTAACGTCTTCATCGGCAAAATCGTCAGTTATTTCACCCGTTTTATAACCAGCGCCTAGGCTAATACTGTAGTTGTTAACAAGTGTTTCGTATCTGCTATTAATAATTTTGCTGGATTTACTATCAAACCTTTCTGAGCCATTTTTGTCTATATCAAAGCCGTCGTCTTGGATGCTTGCAAGAGTTACCCTTACATTTCCGTTAAGCATTTCATCAGCGTAACTAAGGCGATAATTTTCGGTATTTTCAGTGCCATTGAGAATATTTGCTTCGTATGCATTTACGTCGGTGGGGTGTCGAGTAATGATATTAATTACGCCTAAAAATGCATTGGCACCATAGCTAGCGCTAGACGGGCCGCGAACCACTTCGATACGTTCTATGTCGTGAATCGTAATGGGGATATCGCTCCAATCTACGGTTGCTAGTCCAGATTGATATACAGATCTTCCGTCTATCAAGACCTGCATTCGGCGTGAGTCACGGTAGTTTGTGCCGTGGTAACTAACAACATAGTTCCAGCCATCTCGTGCGCCGACAGAGGTGCCAGGTATTAGACGAAATAGTTCAGGTATTTCTTTGAGCCCAGAGGCGATAATCATATCGCGATCAATAACACTGACGCTTGCGGGTACTTCGCTGCGGCTTTGTTTAAGTCTGGCGGGAGTCAATACCACGGGCAGGTCGTCGGTATTCCATATTTCCGCTTCCAGTGGGGAGCACAGTATTAGTGTACAGGTGCATATAATCAGGCTGCGCCTTAGTAAGCGTCGTTGCATTAACAATCCTTAGATACGGTAGTCCTATCCTAAGTGTATCCTATAGTGTGATTATTACTATGCTAGTTTGCTATGGATATGTGGCTATTTTCCGATGCAAAAACTGGAAAAAATACGCCCAAGTAGATCGTCGGAACTAAATTCACCGGTTATTTCGGCTAAAGCATTTTGGGCGAGTCGTAGCTCTTCAGCGAGCAGTTCGCCGGCATTATAAGTTGTGAGTTGTAGCTCGCCGTTTAATATGTGGTTTCGGCCGCGTGTTAATGCATCAATATGCCGACGCCTTGCGATAAACGGCGTATCGCCATCATCATAGCCGACGCACGATTTTAGATGCTCTCGCAGGGTATCAATGCCTTGATTTTGTTTAGCGGAAATGAATAAACGGTTAATTCCGTCATCGTGAATTCCGGCTTTCTGTCCGGTTAAATCACATTTATTATAGATAATGGAGAGTTTGTCTTGTGCGATAAATACGTCAAATTCAGGAGGAATGTTTAAGTTTTCTTCAGCATTGGTTTTACTATCTATGACCAAAAGTATGCGGTCTGCTTGGCTGATTTCGTTCCAGGCGCGTTTAATCCCTTCGAGCTCAACCGGATCCTCGCTATCGCGTAAACCCGCAGTATCTACGATATGCAAGGGCATACCGTCGATTAGAATGTTTTCCCGAAGAACATCGCGAGTCGTGCCTGCAATATCGGTGACGATGGCTGATTCCCGCCCAGCTAAAGCATTTAGAAGGCTTGATTTACCGGCATTGGGCTTTCCTGCAATAACGACGGTCATGCCTTCCCGCAGTATGCTGCCTTGCTTAGCTGAGTTAAATACCGTCTCAAGATGGTTTTTTATGTTTTGAAGTTCGCTTGTGACTCTGCCGTCACTAATAAAATCGATCTCTTCTTCTGGAAAATCGATGGCGGCTTCTACATATATTCTTAACAGGGTAATCGCTTCGACAAGGCTGTTAATTTCTTTGCTGAAGGCGCCTTCCAAAGAGCGCATAGCTTGACGTGCAGCTTGTTCAGAGGCACTGTCGATTAGATCTGCAATTGCTTCTGCTTGAGCTAAATCTATTTTGTTGTTGAGAAAAGCACGCTCGGAAAACTCTCCCGGTCTGGCCATTCGAGCACCTTGGCTTATAACCTCGCGCAGTAAACAGTCAAGAATGACAGGTCCACCGTGACCTTGGAGCTCTAGCACATCTTCACCGGTAAATGAATTTGGTCCGGGGAAAAACAGTGCGATACCTTGGTCAATCGTTGACGTACTGTTTGCGGTGGTTTCTAAGAAGTTGCCATAGTGCGCGTATCGAGGGGTGATGTTGTCTAGCGCTAGCATGGAGCGCGCGATATCTTGGCTTTTGGGGCCGGAGATACGCACAATACCAACGCCACCTTTTCCCGGTGGCGTGGCGATGGCGGCGATGGTATCCGTTGTGTAAGCCATACTTGTTAGCGGGTTGGTAGGCCGCTTTTTTCAATACGCTTGGTAATAATATATTGTTGAATAATTGAGAGCGTGTTGTTCACGACCCAATATAGCACCAAGCCCGCAGGGAAGAATAAGAAGAAGAAGGTGAATACAATGGGCATCCACTGCATTATTTTTGCTTGCATTGGGTCCGGCGGCGGCGGGTTTAAGCGTTGCTGAATAAACATTGACAGGCCCATTACTAGTGGTAATACGAAATAGGGATCCATTGCCGATAAGTCGTGAATCCACAAAATAAACGGCGCGTGACGTAGTTCAATACTCTCCATTAATACCCAATACAATGCGATGAAAACCGGCATCTGTACGACCATGGGCAGGCAGCCGCCGAGTGGATTGATCTTTTCTTTTTTGTACAACTCCATCATGGCCTGTGATTGCTTTTGACGGTCATCGGCATAGCGTTCTTTGATTTCAACAAGTTTGGGCTGAAACTTGCGCATATTCGCCATTGAGGTGAACGCTTTTTGGTTTAGCTTGAAGAATGCAGCTTTAACTAAAATAGTCACACCGATAATCGCAAATCCCCAGTTACCTAATACGGAGTGTATTTTGGTCAGAAGCCAGAATAATGGCTGTGCTATCCACCATAACCACCCATAATCGACGGTCAGATCCAAACCAGGTGATATTTCTTCAAGGCTGTATTGATCTTTAGGGCCGGTATATAGACTTGCACTTATTTTGCCTTGGCTCTTTGCATCAATAGTGACGGCGGCACTGGTTACCCGAGCGATATTCATATTTTGTTTGGTAACAATAGTGCTTAATTCATTAACGCTGTCTGCCGGCGGCACCCATGCACTGACGAAATAGTGTTGAACCATGCCTATCCAGCCGCCATTCACAGTGGCTTTAATGGGTTTATCTTGCATCTTATCGAAGGTGGTTTTTTTGTATAAATCTTCATTGGTTGCATACGCCACGCCGATGAAGGGCTTCATAGCGAACATACCGCCATCACCATTCACGCTGGGGTCAGCGCTATTGCCGCGCTTCAATTGACCGAAAAAGCTCGCCTGGAAAGGGGCGTCACTTTGATTGTCGATAAGGTATTCAACCTTTATTAGATATTCACCACGAGTAAATTGAAAACGTTTGATAACAGTAATGGCATCACTGTATTGGTAGTGTAAATCGACGTTTAGACTGTCAGACGATCTATCTAGAGAATATTCCGCAGCGGTAGCGGTAAAGACAGGGCGACCTTTTGAAGTATCTGTGCCATTGGCACCGATTAATCCGCTTTGAGCTACATAGTTTCGAACATCGCTGTTCTCAAGGATAACGAACGGGTCGTCAGCTTCTAAGCTGGCTGTGTATTTTGGCAAACCAGCATAGACAATGTCGCCGCCGTGCAGGTCTATTTTTAGATCAAAGACATCAGTTTGAACGGCGATGTATTTCACGTCAGCAGTGGCATTTGCTTTAATAGCACTGATGTCATCATTGCTAACGATGGCAGGTAAATCACTGCTGTCATTGCTGGTTGTCGGCGCACTTTTATTTGTGGCAACAGCAGCAACCTTAGCGGCAGTGTGGCCGGTGTCGAATTTTTGCCACTCCACTAATAACATAAGTGATAGTGCAGCGATGGCGGCGATAAGAAGATAGCGCTGAAAATCAATCATTGCTTGAATGCCTTGATAGTGTGAGTTTCGGTGGAATGACAGTGACAGGATGGTACAGGATCGTAGCCGCCGTCATTGAGTGGGTGACAACGACAAATACGTTTAATGCTTAGCCAGCTTCCGCGCAGCGCACCGTGTTGTTGTAAAGCTTCTACGGCGTAACTTGAGCAACTGGGATAGAAACGGCAATGCGGAGCCATCAGCGGACTGATAAACAGGCGGTAAAAGTGGATGCAGGCAATTAGCAAGCGCTGCATATCGACTAGCCCTCTTGCTGACGAAAGCGTTTCTCAGCCCGTTTTTCTAATTGATACCAAAGCTGATTACAGGTTTCATGAAGTTGCTTGTTATCAATATCGCTTAGCCCGCGTCGAGCTAATACAATAATATCAATGCCTTGCAGCTTATATTGATGTAGCCTGAATGTTTCTCTTACAACGCGCTTTACGCGATTGCGTTGCACGGAGAGTCGCACGTTTTTCTTTGCTATAACTAAGCCTAATCGAGCGCGGCCTAGGTTGTTTTTGCGTGCCAAAAATAATAGTTCAGCGGTTGAAACCTTCAGACGTGATTCGTCGAATACCGCTTGGTATTCGCTGGCATTTAAAAGGCGTAATGATTTTTCAAAGTGAAAATCCACCGTTATGCCAGCATACCGTATCGCTTAATAAGTCTTAAGCAGATAGAACAACACGGCCTTTAGCGCGGCGACGGTTGATTAGTTTACGGCCATTCTTAGTAGCCATACGTGCACGAAAACCGTGGTTGCGTGCTTTCTTAAGATTGCTTGGTTGGAACGTTCTTTTGCTCATGATGTTGTCCGTAATGTAAATAAGCCGACGGGGTCGCCACCGGCACTGCACAGCTAAATTGCCGAGACAGTGAAAAATCGGATCGCGAATTTTAGTGGACATTAGGAGCAATAGCAATGACTTGCTTGGTTTAGTTACACCTTTTTGCGGATTAGCGCTCCACCCTTCTAAATCACAGCTTACCCATAACTTATCTACAGGTTTTCAATATTGTTATCAAGATGTGGGTGTTTTGTTGGCAGTATTGATAGAAACCTAAATTTCCTCCTTAGAGTGTTGAATAAGAAGGAGTTTTTCCTGAGCGCCTAGATTTTTTTCTTTGTAAAATTTGTGGATAACTGGATACTTGGCGAGTAGAATAAGTTGCTCTTCAACGATAAGTTATTCGGCTCTCCCAGAGTTTTGTGGCCATTGTTGTTTCATTAAAAATCTAAACTTGGAGTATTTGTGTTGCCAGAAGCTACGTGGCAAAAATGTATTGCACATTTGCAAGACGAGTTGCCTTCTCAGCAATTTAATACCTGGATTAGGCCGTTACGGGTTGAATTGGCTGGCGACTTGATACACTTATGTGCGCCAAATCGTTTTGTTCGCGATTGGGTTAGTGATCGTTTTTATTCGCGTATCGTTGAGTTGGTTACTGAGCTATCACCACCTGGGAAAAAAGTGCAGGTTGAGCTCGGAATTGCAGAGCGACAGGCAAGTCGAAGCTCGGCCAGTCCTTTGGCGACAAACCCAAGTACTTCTCGCCAGCCATTTCAGTCATCCCCTATTGCTAAGGATCCTGAACAGGTGTTCTCGCGAGGTCAGGTGGCGGCGCCTTCGGTGTCTTATCCTCCGCAAGGTGCTCCGCAGATTATCACCGGTCAGCGCCAGGTCGAAGTTGAGGGTGGTATTCGGCACCAGAGTTCACTAATGGAATCATACACCTTCGATACTTTTGTCGAGGGTAAGTCGAATCAGCTAGCACGTGCGGCTGCGAGCCAAGTGGCTAGTAATCCTGGGCGGGGATATAACCCGCTGTTCCTATATGGTGGTGTTGGGCTAGGCAAAACCCATTTAATGCACGCTGTCGGTAATGCTTTAATTCAGCAAAACCCAAATGCCAAAGTAGTTTATTTACATTCCGAGCGCTTTGTAGCGGATATGGTAAAGGCCTTGCAGTTAAACGCGATTAATGAGTTTAAGCGCTATTATCGCTCGGTAGATGCTCTTTTAATTGATGATATCCAGTTTTTCTCCGGTAAGGATCGCTCGCAGGAAGAGTTTTTCCATACTTTTAATGCTCTCCTTGAGGGGGGGCAGCAGATGATACTGACGTGCGACAGATATCCAAAGGAAATCAAAGGCTTAGAAGAGCGGTTGAAATCTCGTTTTGGTTGGGGCCTCACTGTTGCGGTAGAGCCGCCGGAGTTGGAGACCCGTGTGGCGATTTTGTTGAAGAAAGCTGAGCAAGAAAAGGCGACCCTACCTTCTGATGCAGCGTTTTTTATCGCCCAACGTGTACGCTCAAATGTTCGTGAATTAGAAGGCGTGTTAAAGCGTGTAATTGCAAGTTCTCGCTTTATGGCAAGACCCATAGATATCCCGTTGATAAAAGAGTCGCTTAAAGATTTATTGGCTTTACAGGATAAGCAGGTGAGCCTAGATAATATTCAGCGAACAGTAGCAGAATATTACAAAATTAAAATTGCTGACCTTATGTCGAAGCGTCGTAGTCGCTCTGTAGCGAGGCCGCGTCAGGTCGCTATGGCCTTGTCTAAGGAATTAACGAATCACAGTTTGCCAGAGATTGGCGAGGGCTTTGGTGGTAGAGATCACACCACAGTGCTTCATGCGTGCCGTAAAATTAAAGAGTTGCGCGAAAGTGATGGTGATATACGAGAAGATTACCAAAATTTGATAAGACTGCTCACAAGCTAATGTTTTAGTGGCGCTTTATATAATAAAGTAGCTTTAATATTCCATAACCTATCAATATATTTAAAAGAACAGGAACCGGAAGCATGAAATTTTCGATTTCGCGGGAAGCGTTGATAAAGCCCTTGAATCTTGTCGCTGGTGTTGTCGAGCGTCGGCAAACTTTACCAATACTGGCAAACGTACAGCTAGTGTTAAACGGTCAGGAATTAGCGCTGACCGGCACAGATTTAGAGGTTGAGCTTATTGGCCGTGTTCATCTGGAAGATGAAACGGGTGTGTCAGGTGAGATCACCATCCCCGCTCGGAAATTAGTTGATATTTGTAAGGCCTTACCCGACGGTTCTGATATTAGCTTCCAGTTAGATGATCAGAAATTAATTATCAAGTCTGGCCGTAGCCGATTCCAGCTATCAACTTTGCCTGCGAATGATTTTCCTAGTGTAGAGCAGGCAAAGGGTGGTCAGTCCTTTACTCTGAAGCAAGGTGATTTAAAGCGCCTGATAGAAAGAACTAGCTTCGCAATGGCGCAACAAGATGTGCGCTATTATTTAAATGGTATGCTGTTTGAAGTGACCAATGGCCAATTACGTGTGGTGGCTACGGATGGTCACCGCTTAGCGATGGCAACATTTCAGGGTGATATTAGCGTCGATCAAGTTGCCCAAGTCATTGTGCCAAGAAAGGGTGTGGTTGAGCTCGCCAGGTTGTTGATGAATGAAGATCAGGAAGCTGAAGTCATTGTTGGTGGTAACCATATTCGTGTCGTGACGGCAGACTTTACTTTCACCTCTAAGCTAATCGATGGCAAGTTCCCAGACTATGAGCGCGTGTTACCGCGTAACAGCACCAAGGTTGTGTTAGGTGCCAGGGCCGATTTAAAACAAGCTTTTGCCAGGACGGCGATATTATCGAATGAGAAGTATCGCGGGATTCGCATGCTGCTTACTAGTGGGGAGTTGCGCATCGTCGCCAACAACCCTGAGCAGGAAGAAGCTGAAGAGACTGTTGCGGTCGAATATCAAGGTGATAGCCTGGAAATTGGTTTTAACGTCAGTTATTTACTTGACGTCCTGTCGGCAATTAATGGCGAGTCAGCAAAGTTCTCGCTGTCTGATGCAAATAGTTCTGCTTTAATTGAAGAAGCAGATGGCGGTAATTGTCAGTACGTCGTAATGCCGATGCGTTTGTAAGGTTTTAGGTCAATTCGACATGCTCTTGTTGGTTTTGCGAATAAGAGCATGTTTGGTTTTTCTTATGCTTGGCTCCCCTCCCCTCAGATTGCTAAATTCTATGCTTGCTTTTGACGGCATCTATATCGGGCTTGTCCGCATTTCTGGGGACGATAGGTATTCTAGGTGTTCATTGTGCGGTTAGAAAAGCTAAGTATCTATAATTTTAGAAATCTTTCTCATATAGAGATGCCTCAGCTGGCCTCGTTCAACTTTATTCACGGGGTTAACGGTAGTGGTAAGACTAGCATTTTAGAGGCCGTCCACACCGTAGCGCTTACTCGTTCGTTTCGTTCGCGGAAAATGGATTCGGTTATTTCTTATGATAAGGACGATCTGACGGTTCGTGGAGAGTTGTGGCAAGGCGAGCGCGCTGGGCAACAAATTATCGGAGTTCGAAGGCCCAGAAAAGGGCCTGTGTTAGTAAAGCTTGGTGGTGAGAAGCTTTCGACAGCTGGTCAGTTGGCGGGAGTACTTCCGGTTCAGGTTATAAACCCTGCTAGTTTTGAGTTGTTAGAGGGCTCTCCAGGCGTGAGACGGCAGTATATTGACTGGGGAGTGTTCCACGTGAAACATTCCGGCTTTTTTGAGTATTGGCCTCGTTATCGTAAAGCGCTTCAGCAGCGTAATTCCTTGCTTAGACGTGGTAATATAGACGTTGCGCTGCTAGCCCCTTGGGATAGAGAAATGGCGACGATGGGCGCATTAATACACGATGCACGCTCAGCACACTTTGAGCTACTGATAAGCGCGTTTAGTGATATTTATCAGCGTCTGCTCAATTTGGTTGGCGCTTCGGAAACTAATGCCCCGTCGCTAAAGGTCTCTATAAATTCGGGGTGGCGTGACAGTGATATGGATTTTGCTGAGGCATTGCGGTCAGGTTTGGCGGGAGACTTGCGTGCAGGGTTTACACGAAGCGGTCCTCATCGTGCAGATATAGAATTTCGAGTTGGAAAGATGATGGCTGGAGATGTTCTCTCAAGAGGGCAAATAAAGACTCTAGTTTGTGCACTTAAACTGGCCCAATCAAAGGTGCTTTTGGACCAGGGTATAGCGACTGTTTTTCTGATAGATGACTTGGCGGCTGAGCTTGACGAGGGTCGATGCCAGGCGGTTTTTAGTGAGTTGGTGGCGCTTGATGTCCAGGTATTCGCCAGTGCCGTAAAGCGGTCAGACCTTGATGACAGCTGGTGTTTAGGTAAGAGTTTAAAAAGGTTTCACGTGGAACATGGGGTGCTGACGGAATGCTAGGCGTTCTAGATAAGAAAGGTTTTTACTCCAAGTTTTAGAGTTTTTAGGTCGGTTTGATGTGGTAAGGCAGTATTCTGCTGCAGGATATAAAATAAATCGGTTATCCATTCTTCGGATACAAAGGTTGGAAAGAAATGACAGAAAATAGAGCTTACGATTCTTCAAGTATTAAGGTGTTGAAGGGGCTAGATGCCGTCCGGAAAAGACCCGGTATGTATATTGGTGATACTGATGATGGCTCAGGTCTGCACCACATGGTGTTTGAGGTAGTCGATAACTCTATAGATGAAGCGCTCGCAGGTCATTGCAGCAAGATCCAGGTTGTTATTCACGCAGATGAGTCAGTCTCCGTGTCAGATGACGGCCGTGGTATACCAACGGAAATGCATGATGAAGGCGTTACCGCTGCTGAGGTCATCATGACTGTCCTGCACGCGGGCGGCAAGTTTGATGACAACACCTACAAAGTGTCCGGTGGTCTCCACGGTGTGGGTGTTTCTGTAGTTAATGCGCTATCCGAAGAACTATGCCTGACCATAAGGCGTGGAGGTAAGGTCCATGAACAAATCTACAAGCACGGTGTACCGCAAGCGCCGCTGGCAATAATCGGTGATACCGAGCGTACGGGAACCGAAATTCGTTTTAAGCCTTCGGCTGAAACCTTTACTAATATTGAGTTTCATTTTGATTACCTGGCTAAGCGTATACGCGAACTGGCTTTCTTGAACTCGGGTATTAAGATTGAGCTACTTGACGAGCGCAACGGCGAGAAAGAGAACTACTGTTATGAAGGTGGTTTGAGTGCTTTCGTTGAGTATTTGAATACCAACAAGACGCCAGTTAACAAGGTTTTCCACTTCACCACGGAGAGTGAAGGTGTGGTTGTTGAAGTGGCATTGCAGTGGAATGATGGTTTCCAAGAGAATCTATACTGCTACACCAACAATATTCCGCAGCGGGATGGCGGTACCCATTTGGCTGGGTTCCGAGCTGGCTTAACGCGGAATCTAAACAACTACATCGAAAAGGAAGGTTTGGCGAAAAAGGCTAAAATATCGACCACCGGTGATGATGCGCGTGAAGGTTTGACCGCCGTGGTGTCTGTGAAGGTACCGGATCCTAAGTTTTCCTCGCAGACCAAAGATAAGCTGGTTTCTAGTGAAGTGAAAGCGATTGTTGAGCAGGCAATGAGCGCGAAGTTTGGCGACTTCCTTATGGAAAGCCCAAATGAAGCGAAACAAATTGTCCAAAAAATGCTCGATGCCGCCCGCGCCCGTGAAGCTGCCCGAAAAGCGCGGGAAATGACTCGTCGTAAGGGTGCCTTGGATATTGCTGGCTTGCCAGGTAAGTTGGCAGATTGTCAAGAAAAAGACCCCGCTCTTTCCGAAATATACCTCGTCGAGGGTGACTCTGCGGGTGGCTCGGCCAAGCAGGGTCGAGATCGTCGCACCCAAGCAATATTGCCTCTGAAGGGTAAAATCCTTAATGTTGAGAAAGCCCGCTTCGACAAGATGATTTCGTCGGTCGAAGTAGGAACCATTGTAACCGCCTTGGGTTGCGGTATAGGTAAGGATGAGTTCAACGTAGAAAAACTGCGCTATCACAGTATTATCATCATGACGGATGCGGACGTCGATGGGTCGCATATCCGTACCCTGCTGCTCACATTTTTCTTCCGGCAGATGCCAGAACTTATCGAAAACGGCCATATATTTATTGCCCAACCACCACTATACAAAATAGGCCGCGGTAAACAGCATCAGTATTTAAAGGATGAGCCGGCGCTTGCCAATTACCTAACCCAATCGGCGTTAGACGGCGCAGCGCTATACGTTAATCCTGATGCCGCGCCTATCGGTGGCGCTGGTCTGGAGGAGTTGATTGTTCAATATCGTCGCGTGGAAAGTATTATTACTCGTTTATCTCGTCTATATCCCGCAGGCGTTTTACGCGAATTAACGTATATGCCTGTTCTACATGCAGACGAATTAGCCGATAAGGCCGTGGTCGCAAAATGGGCTGAGCGCTTGGCTGAAGTCACCGTTGAGCTAGAACAGCGTGATGCCCAGCATCGTTATGATGTTCGTATCGTTGACGATCCTGAGCTGCATTTATTCCTGCCGGCTATTGATATTATTTCACACGGAGTGAGTGATCACTATCAGTTTGGGCGTGATTTCTTCAAGTCTGTTGACTACCAAACGATAGTGGCGCTTGGGCAAATCCTACAAGGTTTGCTAGAGGATGGTGCATACATTAAGCGCGGAGAGAAGGTTCAAGAAGTTAGTGATTTCTCAGAGGTAATTACGTGGCTTATGCAACAGGCAGAGCGCGGATTTAATGTACAGCGCTATAAAGGTTTGGGTGAAATGAACCCAGAGCAGCTATGGGAAACGACAATGGACCCCGAGGCGCGCCGTATGTTGAGGGTAACGATTGAAGATGCGGTCGCAGCGGATCAAATATTCACAACATTAATGGGTGATCATGTTGAACCCCGTCGTGAATTTATTGAAACCAATGCACTTAAAGTTGCTAACTTAGACGTCTAGAAACCGTTGTCAACTCTTGAGACGGAGGCTCACTCCGCTCTCAAGTAGTTAAATGATAGTCGGTAATCGTATTTCAATAGGGTTCGGGTTTAGCGTATTACTGAATTAGTTCGCACTGAGCCTCTATCCAGTTTTCTACTTCTAAGCTTAGTTCTTTACTTTCTCGACCGGCAGTAGGTATTGCATCCCCAATTACAAGAATCACCGTGCCAGGTTTTATTCTAAGCCCCCTCGCAGGCCATAATTTTCCGCCGTTGTGGGCGATTGGCAATACCGGAACCCCTGCCTCTATAGCCATGCCAGCACCACTGCGGGCATATTTTCCACGAACACCGACAGGCGTCCGTGTACCCTCGGGAAAGATAAGCACGTTATATTTATTTCGCAGCCTCGATAGACCTTGCTCCATCGTCTGTCTAATCGCTGCGCGTGGATTACTGCGATCGATACCAATTGCATTCATCATTCTTAAGGCCCAACCGAAGAAAGGAATGCTAAAGAGTTCGCGTTTTACTACAGTAGCAACAGGGAATAAAAACCACTGTAAGTAGAATGTTTCCCACTGGCTTTGATGCTTTGCCATGGCCACGTAAGGCACTGTTGATGGTAGCTTGCCTCGTATCTCCGTTTTCACACCGCAGCATATTCTCAGCCAAAGGATAATTGCTGCGTTGCCTAAAACAAAATAACGTCCGCGAACATGAAAAGGCAGGAATGAGGTGAACAGCAAGCCAGTAGTGCAAATAAAAACGGTGATTAAGGCGTAGCCCGTAAAAAAAAGCACAGAGCGGATTGTTAATATGCTGTTTACAATAAAGGCCATTCCCGAATCTCGTTTGGTGTTGCGGTGAATTTTGTGCCCACCGCAAGATAACTATTTACCACCCTCCCTCATTTTTTAGTGAGGGAGGAAAATCATTTACCTACAACTAATAAAGAAATATCCGCCACCTCTAGGAATAGACCTTGAAGTTGCTTGAGTAAGGCGAGGCGGTTATTACGCAATGCATCATCGTCTGCGTTGACCATGACCTGGTCAAAGAAGGCATCCACGCTAGACTGTAGCGACGCCAAAGACTTCAAGCCACCTTCGTAGTCGCCAGCAGCAAACAAAGGTAAAACCTTGCTTTGTTGCCGTAGCAATTGCTCCGCAAGTGTCGACTCTGCAGCCTCGACTAGTAAATCAGAGTTTATAGTGTCTGCGATTTCACCCTCAGCTTTAGCGAGTATATTAGAAACCCGCTTGTTGGCAGCGGCTAGCGCAGCGGCCTCTTCCAGTTGATTAAAGGTATGTACCGCTTTAATACGCTTGTCTATATCGAGCGGTTGACTTAGTTGCTTAGCACTTACTGACAAGAACACCTCTGCTGATATGCCCTGGTCTTCGTAGCCGGCGCGTAAGCGATCAATAATGTAAGTCACAACGGTGGCCTTTAAGGTTGAATCACCGGAGAATTTACCGTGCTTTGCGATGGCTAGATCAACTAAATGGGCAAGGTCCAGGTTGAGATCTTTCTCAACAATGATACGCAGTACACCCAGGGAGGCGCGACGTAATGCAAAGGGATCTTTTGATCCGCTTGGTATTTGCCCAATACCAAAAATGCCAGATATTGTATCAAGTCGATCAGCTAGCGCGAGGACGGTTCCGGTGACGGTTGTTGGCAGACTGTCACCGGCAAAACGCGGCATATATTGCTCGTTCATGCTCAGTGACACATCCGCTTCTTCACCGTCGTTTTGTGCATAGTAATATCCGGCAATACCCTGCATATCATCGAACTCGAGTACCATGTCGGTAACGAGATCACTTTTAGATAGTTCCGCTGCGCGCTTTGCCGCTTCTGGATTGGCGCCAATGAGTTTCGCTATATCGACGCTCAATTCAGCGACACGGCAGGTTTTGTCGTAGATGGTGCCCAGCTTGTCCTGGAACACGATGGCGCGCAGTTTTTCGCGCTGCTTTTCTAAACTCGTTTTGCAGTCGGTCTCAAAGAAAAAAGCGGCGTCGCTTAGCCGTGGGCGTATCACTCGTTCGTTGCCATCAATTACTTTTTGAGGCTCGCGACTTTCGATGTTGGACACGGTGATAAAGTGCGGCATAAGTTTATTGTTAGCATCGACAACATGAAAGTATTTCTGATGCTCTTTCATTGAGGAGATTAACGCTTCAGCGGGCACTTTAAGAAAGCGTTCTTCAAAACTACCAGCCAATGCTACCGGCCATTCTACTAACGCACTTACTTCATCGAGAAGATCATCGCTAATCACTGTGTTACCGCCGAGTGTTTTTCCCAGCTCAGTAATTTGACTGCGAATAATATCTTGGCGAACCTGGAAGTCGGCGATAACACTGCCCTGCTCTTTCAGAATGGTTTCATACTGATTTGCAGAGCTTATGCGTAATTCTTTGTTGCAGTGGAAACGGTGGCCACGGGTAATATTTGAGGATATTAAATTAAAAATATTTTCCTCTAAGGGCTCTTCACCAAAAACGATAGCGAGCCACTGTATTGGCCGCACGAATTCTGTGCGCGAAGAGCCCCAGCGCATGCGTTTTGCTATCGGCAGCGAGTTTAAGGCGGCATCAATAACACTCGCAATAAGGTCTGCGGTGTTCGCGCCTTTTGCGGTAACGTGGTAGCACAGCTTTTCTTGCTTGCCGTCGTTAGCGACGTGCTTGCTGAGTTCATCAATGTCGATGGCATTCTTCTTTGCAAATGCTATCGCGGCATTGGTTGCATTGCCTGCATCGTCAAAAGCGACCTTCACCGGCGGGCCCCAAATTTCTAATTCTTTATCTGGGGAGGTCTCAGCTACATCAGATAGTAGTACGGCAAGTCGGCGCGGACTGGCATAACTTTTTGCGGCAGAAAAATTTATTGCCTGATTCGAAAGTTGCGAACTGATGCTATTGGTGAATGCAGCCGACAAAGTCTTTAAGGCTTTTGGTGGTAATTCTTCGGTGCCTACTTCAATGAGTAAATCGCGATGGGCAGTCATTATTTACTCTCCTTTGCGGCGGCAAATTCTGCGCGTAAATTTTCCGGCGCCAAGGGAAAACCGAGTGCTTCGCGAGCGTTGAAATAAGCTTGTGCTACCGCGCGAGCTAAGCTTCTAACGCGCAGGATGAAGCGTTGTCGCTCCGTTACAGAAATGGCGTGCCTCGCATCGAGTAAATTAAATGCGTGCGACGCCTTCATCACCATCTCGTAAGCGGGTAGCGGCAGTCCCTTTTCGATAAGGCGCTCACTTTCCTTTTCGCAATGATTAAATTGGGCGAACAGCTGGCTGACGTCGGCCTCTTCAAAATTAAAGTGCGACATTTCAACTTCGTTTTGATGAAACACGTCACCGTAGCTGACGTTGCCAGCAGGCCCCTTTGTCCAGACCAAATCGTAAATACTGTCAACGCCCTGCAGATACATTGCAATTCGTTCCAAGCCATAGGTGATTTCGCCGCTAACTGGGTAGCACTCTAAGCCGCCGACTTGTTGGAAGTACGTGAACTGGGTAACTTCCATGCCGTTTAGCCAGACCTCCCAGCCTAGGCCCCAGGCGCCCAAAGTTGGCGACTCCCAGTTGTCTTCTACAAAACGGATGTCGTGAACTTCTGGGTCGATGCCGAGCATTTTTAAGGATTCTAAATATAGATCCTGAATATTGCTGGGCGACGGCTTCATAATGACCTGAAACTGATAGTAGTGTTGCAGACGATTGGGGTTGGTGCCGTAGCGACCGTCGGTGGGTCTGCGGCAAGGCTGGACGTAGGCGGCATTCCAAGTCTCTGGGCCAATAGCGCGCAAAAACGTGGCTGGGTGGAAGGTGCCTGCACCAACCTCCATGTCGAGCGGTTGAAGTAGCACACAGCCCTGCTCTGCCCAATATTGTTGCAATGCCAAAATTAGCCCCTGAAAGGTGCTGACGTCTGCCTTACTCACGGCCTTCCCCACGAAATAAATAAAGAGGTGAATTATACAGATTTGATAGCTGCTGCGTTAAGACTTAGGTGGTTTCTGGTCGTAGTAGCGGTGGACTTGCTATTATCGGCGTTCATATATGCGGGAGACAGGGTGGAATGGCGAAAATAATCGGTGCGATTTTGGGTTTTATGGTCGGTGGCCCTTTGCTAGCACTCCTAGGATTTGTCGTAGGGACATTTTTTGACCGTGGCTTAGGTCAGGCGATGCGCTTCAATTACGGAGCCGAGCGTGAGCGTGTACAAGGCGTATTTTTCGACACCGTGTTTCGTGTCATGGGTCATATCGCAAAGGCCGATGGCCGAGTGTGCGAATCTGAGGTTGCGCAGGCAGAGGCAATTATCAGCCAGCTAGGTTTAACAGGTGCTCGTCGTCAGGATGCAATTAATAAGTTCAAAGAGGGCAGTGACAGTAGTTTTAAATTAGAGCCGCAGATGTCTGATTTTATGCAGGTGGCAAAAAGTCAGACCTTGCTTCGCCAAATGTTGCTAGAGGCGTTGTTGACCATGGCGCTGGCAGACGGCGAGATGGCAAGCGCTGAGCGGGATATCGTTACCTTAGTGGCAAAATACTTGGGTATGCCGGCTGCCGAGTTTCAGCGTTTAATAGACATGGTGATGGCCCAGCGTCAGTTTCATAGCGGCGGTTCCGCTCAAAGTAACAGCGGTTTAGAGCTTAAGAAGGCATATCAGGCTATCGGTGTTGACGACTCCATATCCGATGCGGAGCTAAAGCGCGCCTATCGCAAGCTAATGAGCCAGCACCATCCAGATAAGCTAATTGCTAAAGGTGTTCCTGAAGATATGTTAAAAATTGCAACGGAGAAGGCACAGGAAATTCAGGCAGCCTACGACTTAATTAAGAAAAGTCGCGGCTCCTGATGCAATTCCGCCTGTCGGGCCAGCTTATGATTAGCTGGCTTGGGCTGACAAAGGACGCACATTATCGATGGCTTGCGAGTCTATTTCCTCGAGTGCCTCTACCCTACCCTTGCAGGCTTGCATAATAGCTTCTTTGTTTTTGGCGAGGAAAATGCCAAATTCTTCAGCTTTCGTTTCATCAACATCGGGAATATGTTGTTGCAGTAATGCACTGAAACCCTCTGCCAACTCCAACATTTTGTCGTAGGCGTCGGCATCTTTTTTGTTGTCAAACATACTGTTGTCCCTATCGCACATCCACTTGGCTACTACCGCCATATTTCACCTCGTTTGATTTTTTAAGGATATTAACTCTGGCCCGTACTGTATATAAATACAGCTTTTCATGCAAGACATAATGCGCAAATACAGCACAGCTCTTGGTATTCATTACTTTGATTGATGTGAGATTGCAGAGGTATGGAAAGGCAAGCTTACCGAAACCATATTGTTTCTTTAGGCAAATAAGGGCCAATTAGACGTGTTGCGTGCGCTGCATTTCGGCGTAGCGTGTCGCCCAAGATACAAATTGCTCTGCGGGCAGCGGCGGCGAATAGAGAAAGCCCTGTATCATATCGCAATGCCGCTCTCGGAGTATGCGACGTTGGTTTAGGTTTTCCACGCCTTCGGCAATAACCGTCATGTTGAAACTGTGGCCCATGGCAATGATCGCGTTGGTAAGGGTCACACTGTCGTTGCAGCTGTCGATGTCATGAACAAAGCTGCGGTCAATTTTTAATGTGTCAAAGGGGTAGCGTTTGAGATAGCTAAGCGAAGCGTAGCCGGTACCAAAATCATCGAGCGATAAATGAACCCCCAAATTTTTAAGTTGCGCAAATGTATCGCGAATTTCCGGCGTGTCATTTATGAGTAAACCTTCGGTAATTTCTAGCTCTAACTGCGCGGCGGGAAGGCCACTTTGTTGCAAGGCATAGCGAACGTTTTCAACAATGTCGCCATCAGTAAATTGTTTTGCAGAAATATTAATTGCAACAGTCAACTGCGGTAAACCGGATTTAGACCATGACACAATTTGCTTGCAGGCATTTTCGAGCACCCATTTACCAATGCCAACAATTAAACCACTCTGCTCAGCAACGGGAATAAATTGATCCGGGCCTGGGTTGTTTAAATTAGCATTTTGCCATCTAAGTAGGACTTCAACCCCCCTTAGCGTGTTGCTCTGTAAATGGATGACGGGTTGAAAGTAAAGATTAAGTTCGTTGCGGTCGATGGCATGACGTAGTTGATTTTCCATCTCTAGACGAAGTTCAGTTTCGCTGCTCATACCCTCTTCATAAAAACTAAAACGATCGCCGCCTTTTTCTTTGGCACTGAACATGGCCGCCTCCGCCCGCCGCATTAACAGGGGGGCGTCTGAGCCATCTTCGGGGTATTTGCACAGACCAATACTGGCGGAAAGATTAATTTCGTTGTGATTGATATAAAACGGTTCTCGACAGCGATCAAGCAAGGTTTCTGCAAGAATTTCTGCCTCATTTGTACAGCATTCTGGATTTAAAATAATTAAGAATTCGTCGGCACCTAAGTGCGTAAGAACCTGATCGTCACTAACGCTGCGCCTAAGTCTCTCTGTGGTTTCAATAAAGATTTTATCGACGACTTGGTGGCCTAGAGAGTCATTGATAAAGCGAATACGATCTAGATCGATATGAATAAGAATAAAGCCTTTATCGATATCGCTTTGGTCGTGGATAGATGTATGCAAGGCACGCAGGGCGAAATGTCGATTTGGGAGACCGGTAAGTACATTGTAGTTTTCGCGTATAAATAATCTATCTTCGATGGCTTTGTGTTCAGAAATATCTTCTGCGCGAATAGCAACCCGAGACAGCTGCCCGCGTTCATCTAAAATAGGGGTTATGGTCGTCGCGAGGTATTCGTTATTTTGTGAGCGTCCAAAACGCAGTTCACCGCGCCATTCGCGTTTGTCAAAAATAGCTTGCTCCACATGCAGGCGGGTCTCTTCTGGAATGTTGTCCTGCCAAATTTTTGTAAGCGAAGCTTCACTGTAATTGCTCGTTTTCATTTTTTGAAAAGAGGCGTGATGGGTATTGATAAACTCAATATTAAGTTTGTCGTCTAAGAGCAGCAGGGCTGAAGAGCTATGTGCTATGAGCAGGCGCTGTTGTTCGTTTTTTAGGAGTAGTTGATCGCGCAGTTTGTACTGACGATCTAAAATACGGCTAAGAAATAAGGCGATGATGCTTGTGCACGCGATAAGCGTTGCCAGCATGAGTAGAGCTGGGTTGTATGGTGTTTCTACAACAAAATATGCCACCGCTGATAGGGCGGCAGATACGATGAATGCGATGGCGAGAACAAGATACGGCATTATTTGCTCTTTTAAGATTGCCTTAGTACAAATATTCGGCAGCTAGTTTAGTTAGTATTGCGGTCTGTTATTTTTCTTGCAACAAGCATTGCTACCGGTTTGCTGTTTTGCTGAAGCCTTGTTTCTTGATAATAGCGTATTTCTAAATCTTTGAACTGTGCGCGAAGTTCATTTTCCTCAAGATAGTAATTCGAATTGCTGGGACCAGTATCTATTACCTCCGATCCTGTGGCCTTAGTCTGCACAAAGGTTTGATAAAATAGCAGACCACCCGGCTTTAGTGCTTTTTCGATCGCTTGGAATAGTGGTCGGTATAAGAAATAACTCACCACAATCACGTCGTAGCGCTTGTTAACGAAACCATCATTTTCAATGTCTGCACAGCGCCCTGTTACCGCCAATTTGTGCTCGTTGGCGTAGTCATTTAGCTTGGAGATCGCGATATCTGATATGTCTACTGCCTCGCACGCTAGGCCGTGACGAGCAAGCAAAAGGGCGTTTCGCCCAAGTCCACACGCCAGATCGAGGGCGCTGCCCGTTTGAGGCGCTAAGGAAATATGTTGCTGTAGCACCTCGCAGGCGGTGCCGGAAACTTCGCGGTCACTGTGACGGTTATTCCACTTTATCCGGCTGGCTTCGCTATTTGTGCTTGGCATGTCTAACGGCGCCAGAAAGAAGGCATGAGTAGTACTAAGAGGGTGAAGATCTCTAAACGTCCTAACAGCATGGCGTAGCACAGAATCCATTTGCCGGTATCGCTCACGCTGCGGTAACTGGCTGCAACTTCACCTAGGCCAGGGCCCATATTGTTAATCGCGGCTGCCGTAGCCGAAAATGCGCTGATGGAGTCGAGGCCGCAGGCCATCATCGCCAGGGTGATAATGATAAAGGAGATCATGTAAACGCCAACAAAACTCCATACCGCGCTGACAATTTTGGCTTCTACACGGTGACTGCCTATTTTTAAGGGAATAACGGCGTTGGGGTGAATGAGCTGTTTCATCTCCCGTATTCCTTGTTTGGCAACTAGCATGACGCGAACGGCTTTCATGCCGCCGCCGGTTGATCCTGCACAGCCCCCGATAAAAGACAGCATAATAACGGCAACGGGCAAAAAGCTTGGCCATATTGAGAAGTCTTCAGCGCCGAAGCCCGAGGTGGTGATCACGGAAATCGTGTGGAAAATGCCGTGAATAAAGCTGTCCTGAAGCTCGTAGGTGCCGCTGTAAAATAGATAGACCGAAATGGTGAGCGTGGATATGCCAATCACGGCCAGATAAAAGCGGGTTTCAGCGTCGTTTAAGTAGTGGCGTATTGAGCGTGACCGCCACGCGTGAAAGTGAATGGTGAAACTCAACGCCGCGAAAAGCATAAACCCGCTGCAAATCATCAGTATTAAAGGGCTTTGAAAGTATCCCATGCTGGCGTCGTGGGTCGAAAACCCGCCAATGGCGACCGTGGAAAATGAGTGGGTTAACGCGTCGAAAAAGCTCATACCGGCCAGCCAATAGGCCAGCGTACACACCAAGGTGAGTGACACGTACATTAGGAATAGCACTTTCGCGGTGCCGGTAATCCGCGGTGTGAGTTTATTGTCCTTCACCGGCCCTGGTGTTTCGGCGCGATACAGCTGCATGCCACCGATACCCAGTATGGGTAGAATTGCGACCGCGATAACGATGATCCCTATGCCGCCCAGCCACTGTAAAAACTGCCGGTAAAACAAGATAGATATGGGTAGCTCATCTAAGCCGGTTATTACCGTAGCCCCGGTTGTTGTAAGGCCCGAGATGGACTCAAACACCGCATTGCTTATCGATAGGCCTGGGTCTTCGGCGAGATAAAATGGCAGAGCACCGAACAGACCTAGTACGGTCCAGAACAGCGACACCACGAGGAAGCCATCGCGAATGCTCAGCTCACTCTGCTGTTTTAGATTTCCTAGCCAGAGTGCCAAACCACTGCTGAACGTCACGGCAAAGGCGGTGACAAAGGCATTCAGCGCGCCGTCGCTCAGCCACAGAGAGAGGATGGCCGGAACCGCCATCGTCAAACTGAATATCATCAGCAGCACGCCGATAATTCGGCAAATGATTCTTAGGTGCATAGATTTTTGCCCCAGCTAGTGGGGAATTTCTTGGTCATTAGAAGAAGGTAAATCCGACTTGGAATAGCTTCTCAACCATTTTGATTTTACTTTTATCAACGAGGAATAAAATCAAATGGTCTTCCGACTCAACTAATAAATGGCTGTGGGCGATCATGACATCATCACCGCGGACCAGCGCACCAATGCTTACGCCGTCTGGCAGCACAATTTCATCGAGTCTGCGGCCGACTACTTTCGAGGAGCGGTTGTCGCCGTGGGCGATAATCTCCAACGCCTCTGCCGCGCCGCGCCGCAATGAGTGAACATTGTAAATATCGCCGCGACGGACGTGGGTGAGCAAGCTGCCGATGGTAATTTGCTGTGGAGAAAGCGCGATATCAATGTCGCCCCCTTGAACCAAGTCGACATAGGCAGGGTTGGTGATTAAGGTAATTACTTTTCTGGCGCCCATGCGTTTGGCGAGCAGTGACGACATGATATTCGCTTCGTCGTCATTGGTGAGAGCAAGAAACACATCGGTCTCTTCAATGTTTTCCTGCGCGAGCAAGTCGTGATCAGAGGCGCTGCCATGCAGCACGATGGCCTTAGATAACTGCTCTGACAGCGCGCGACAGCGATCATAGCTGCGCTCAATAATCTTCACGTGATAACGGTTTTCTACAGATCTAGCTAGCCGCTCTCCAATATTGCCGCCACCGGCAATAACCAAGCGCTTATAGGGCGTGTCTAAACGGCGCAGTTCACTCATAACCGGCATCACGTTCTTTTTGGCGGCGATAAAAAATACCTCGTCGCCCGCTTCAACCACGGTGTCGCCACTGGGTAGAATCGCTGTTCCGCGCCGGAAAATAGCGGCGACGCGGGTGTCGATGGTGGGCATGTGATCGCGAATAGCGGCGAGCTCGTTACCGACCAAGGGGCCGCCGTAATAGGCCTTTACGCCCACTAACTGAACTTTACCGTCGGCGAAATCGAGCACCTGCAGTGAACCGGGGTACTGCAATAGGCGCTTAATATAGCGAGTCACCAGTTCTTCCGGGCTGATAAAAACGTCGATGGGAATGGCGTCGTTGCCAAACAGCTTTTCCACACTGGTGTAAGCGTTAGAGCGGATCCGAGAAATTTTGGTGGGGGTGCGAAACAGGGTGTAAGCCACCTGACAGGCGACCATGTTAATTTCGTCGCTATTGGTCACTGCGATAAGTAAGTCGGCGTCTGCCGCACCAGCTCTGGCTAGCACATCGGGGTGCGAAGCCTGGCCTGTTACTGTGCCGATGTCGAGACGATCTTGCAGCTCCCTAAGGCGATCGGGGTCTTTATCAACAACCGTGATGTCATTGTGTTCACTGGCGAGGTTCGCGGCTAATGTGCCGCCTACCTGCCCCGCGCCGAGGATAATGATTTTCATTGGTCTAGGTCGCCTGCGCTGCCTGTTATCGGTTTGTGCCTGAGAAAAATACCGCAGCGATGGTAATGCGCTTGCGGTGGAAATAGCTAATAGTGTTTAGGCTGTCATTGTGCGGCGCAGGGGTTCCGCACTCAATAGCCGTGATCAGGGTTTTTTACGAAACTTTGCGTAAAAGAAGCCATCGTGCCCGTCAATTTGCGGAAATAGCTGGCGGCATCCGCCTTGATCTACTCCCCACTTTGCCGTGATAGGTACTAATTCGGCGTCTTCGTGACGGTTCAGAAACCCACTTATTTGCTCAATGTTTTCTGCGGGTAGTAAAGAGCAGGTGGCGTAAACAAAAGCGCCCTCCGGCTTTAAGCACGCCCACAGCTTATCTAGCAGTGTCGACTGTAGCGCCACTAAGGGCGCTATATCTGTTGCGAGCCGATTCAGCTTGATATCGGGATTGCGGCGAATAACGCCGGTTGCTGAACAGGGTGCGTCGAGTAGTATGCGGTCAAAGTGTTTGCCGTCCCACCATACGTCGGTATCGACCGCATCTGCGCATACCATGGTCGCGTTTAGTTGTAGGCGATCAAGATTATCTTGAATACGGCTTAGCCGCTGCTCGTCTATTTCTAAGGCGACAAGCTCCGCTAATTTGGGTTGGCATTCTAGGATTGCGCCGGTTTTGCCACCCGGTGCTGCACAGGCGTCGAGGACTCGTAAGCCTGGGCTTAGTTCAAGCAAGTCGGTGCATAATTGGGCCGCTTCGTCCTGCACGCTAGCATGGCCATCGCGGAAGCCCGGCAAGCTATCAACGCTGACGGCGTGCTCAAGGCGGATACCGCTGCCAGCAAAGTCGCAGGCTGTCGCTGCGATGTCAGCGTCCGCCAGTATGTTTAAATAACTGTCGCGGCTTTGATGCAGGGCGTTTACCCGCAGGCAAAATGGCGGGTGGGCATTGCTGGCGTCCACGATGGCCTGAAGCTGTTCCGGCCAAGTGGATTGCAGTGAGTCGAATAACCACCTTGGAAATGCCGCCTCTGCAGCGGGGCTCAGTGTTGTGAATAAGCTATCGTGTTCGCGCTGGCAGCGGCGCAAGATCGCATTTGCCATACCCGATGCCCACTTCTTACCTAAGGTACGACAACCTTCCACGCTGCTATTAATGGCGGCGTGCGGCGGAATACGTGTGTAAAAAAGTTGGTAGGCGCCAACGTAAATGAGCATTTTTACGTCGCTGTCTTTCGCTTTTAGGGCTTTGCTAAAGAATGGTTTGAGAGCAGCGTCTAGCTTCCAGTAAAACCGCAGAGTACCGTAACAGAGTTCGCGGTAAAGTGAGCGTTGCGATGGATCTAGGTCTTGTTCTACCCGAGTTAAAACACGGGACAGTGAGCTGCCCTCTTGCTCGATATTTGCCAAGCAGCGTGCGGCGGCAACCCGTGGACATTTCATAGTGTGCCTGTTGGCGATGCCATTAACGTGCTTGGGCTAAATTGTGCGGCGCGTGCATTGAGAATATCGCGCGCTGCCAGCACTTTGCCGCCGGGCATCTGTAAATCGAGAATACGCAGTGCACCAATACCGCAGGCGATGGTGATGCCTGATTTATCGGCGCCGAGAATTTCGCCCGGCGCCCCCGTGTGTTGATGCGTCGCAAGGGCTTCGGCACGCCAAATTTTTATACGCTCATCATTTTTGCCGTCGGCGAATCGGGTAAAACATATCGGGAAGGGGTTGAAGGCTCTGATTTTGCGATCTAGCACATTGGCATCTTGCCGCCAGTCAATTTCAGCCTCCGCCTTGCCAATTTTAGCTGCGTAATTACTAAGGCTGTCATCCTGGCTTTCTGGCTGCGCTTTGCCCTGTGCGAGATCCCCAATACTATCTATTAATGCCGGGCCGCCAATGTCAGCCAGGCGCGCAAACACGTTTGCGGCGGAGTCGGTAGGGAGAATGGCACATTCAACTTTACGTAGCATGGCGCCGGTGTCGAGCCCGACATCCATTTGCATAATGGTGATTCCCGTTGTTTGGTCGCCGGCTTCAATTGCGCGCTGGATTGGCGCCGCACCGCGCCAGCGTGGCAGCAGTGACCCGTGCACATTCACACAGCCCAGGCGCGGTATATCCAATACACTTTGGGGTAGCAACAGACCATAGGCGACCACAATCATTAAGTCTGCGTGATGACTGGCAAGGGTGTCGCGATCTGCGCCGTCCTTGAAATTTATTGGTTGATATACGGGGATGCCCGCCGCTTCGGCACATACTTTCACTGCGCTGGGCAGCGTTTTTTTGCCGCGCCCCGCGGGGCGGTCGGGTTGGCTGTACACGGCGACGATGTGGTGCGTACCGTCGTCGATAAGAGCCTGTAAATGCTGGGCGGCAAAATCAGGGGTGCCTGCAAATATCAGTCGCAGTGACGGTGTGCTCATGACGATTTTTGCTTGTGGAGTTTTTCCATTTTGCCGCGGATACGATTGCGTTTCAGCGGTGAGATGTAATCGACAAAAAGCTTGCCTAAGAGGTGGTCATTCTCATGTTGAATGCAAACCGCCAATAAGCCCTCTGGCTCCATCACAAAAGACTCGCCATTGCGATCTAAGGCCTTTACGCGGATATGCTGCGGTCGCGCCACCGTTTCGTAGAAGCCGGGTACCGATAGACAGCCTTCATCGTATTCAAAAATTTCTTGATCGAGCACGCTTATCTCTGGGTTGATAAACACCAGTGGTTCACTGCGGTCTTCGCTTACATCGATAACAACAATTTGTTCGTGGACGTCGATTTGACTTGCAGCGAGGCCGATACCCGGTGCATCGTACATTGTTTCGAACATGTCATCGATGAGGGTGCGGATGCGATCATCGACATTCTTTACCGGTTTTGCCACTGTTCGGAGTCTTGAGTCGGGAAATTCAAGAATTTCAAGTACAGCCATAGTAGTTCTTAACCATTTATCGTGTAAGTTGTGTAACTATTGCTAAGATAATGATTGAGTAGACATTTTCGCCTACAAATTATTCGCCTGTTGCAGCGTATCCTCTATATTATACAGAGAGCGAATAAGAAATGCCTGATTCTTGCCATTTGCTGGCGGCCAGTTTAGAGAGTAATAGGATTTAATTATGAAGAACACGGTATTGGGGCTTTGTCTGGGGCTGATGATGGCGTTTGTCCAAGCCGGTGACGTGCTCACGTTGAAAGCTGGTCATCCGCAAACCTATGTGGTTAAAAAAGGCGATACGCTGTGGGATATTTCGGGCATGTTCCTGAACGACCCTTGGTTTTGGCCAGAGCTTTGGTATTACAACCCGCAGGTAAAGAACCCGCATTTAATTTATCCTGGCGACGTGTTGAAGCTAATGTGGGTGAATGGCAAGCCGGTGCTGGTGCGAGATTCGATGCCAAATAACAGCGTGGTTAAGCTGACACCAGAGATGCGTATTTCAGACATCACTGATGCGATTCCCGCTATCCCATTAGATGTGATTGCGCCCTTTCTAACGCGCAGCCGTGTCGTGACCGACGCCGAGCTAGAGCAGGCGCCTTATGTACTCGCCGGCAAACGGGGCAATATCGTTGCCGGTGCGGGTGATCAGATTCTAGGCCGTGGCGACTTCAGCAAAGACGAAACCTACGGTGTTTATCGCCGTGGTCAGGTATACCAAGATCCGCAAACCGGTGAAATTTTGGGCGTTGAGGCAACCGATATTGGTACGGCAAATTTGCTGGCTACCGAAAAAGACGTTGCGACCTTGACGCTTAACCGCAGTACCCAGGAAATTCGCCGCGCCGATCGATTCCTGCCGATGGAAGTGCGTCACCTGCACGCTCGCTTTGAGCCCAAGGCTCCAGCGCAGAACACCGATGGTTTTATTATCGCCGTCGAGGGTGGTTTAACCCAGATCGGCAGTTTAGATGTGGTGACCTTAAATTTGGGCGACCAGAGTCAGCTTGAGGCTGGTGATGTGTTGGCAATTTACTCGACGGGGGTGGTCGTTACCGACCCCATCACTAACGAGCGAGTAAAAGCGCCAGATGTGCGCTCCGGTATTCTTATGGTGTTCCGCACCTTTGATCGTGTGAGCTATGCCCTGGTGTTGAAAGCTGAACAGCCGTTAAAAGTGGGTGATTTAGTTAAAAACCCGTGATGAAATCCCTGGGCTGCTAAGTGCAGCCCCACCACTGTGCGCAAGGATGCGAATGTGGAAATACTTGCTCGTCGCTGGCTTCAGGCCCAGCAAATATTAGCGTTAGCACCGGCGAATTTTCGCCATGTGATGACAATCTGCGAAACACCTCAATCAATCTTTGAATTGCCTAAGGCTATGCACGAGCATTTGGGCATCAGTTCGAGCCGACGGCACCGCTTACAAAAGCAGTTGCTGGCGCCCGATCACGGCGCAGTCGATGACACCTTAAATAGCGCCAATGCCGACGTTCTGTGCATGCATGACGACGACTACCCTGCCCTGCTCAAGGAAATTCACGATCCGCCGCCACTGCTCTACTACCGAGGTCGTCGTGAATTGCTGAGTCAGGTTCTGTTTGCGGTAGTCGGCAGTCGCCGTCCTAGCCGCATGGGCAGAGCAGACGCTCAAGCGTTTGCTGGAGCGTTGGGTCAGGCTGGTTTTACGGTTGTCAGTGGCTTGGCTTTGGGTGTCGATGCTGCGGCTCATATGGGCGCGATTGCGAGCCCCGCTTCTACAGTTGCAGTATTGGGAACCGGAGTGGATCATTGTTATCCTCGCAGTAATGCGGCGCTTTACCAGCAAATAGGGATCGAGGGCTTGCTATTGAGCGAGCTCCCCTTGGGCAGTCCGCCTCTGCGTCATCAATTTCCCCGTCGAAACCGGCTAATTAGCGGAATGAGCTTAGGCGTTTTGGTCGTCGAAGCGGCAAGGCATAGCGGTTCGCTAATCACCGCTCGGCAAGCCCTGGAGCAGAACCGCGAGGTGTTTGCCATTCCGGGTTCAATTCATAATCCCGCTAGCCGCGGTTGCAATGCCCTGATCAAACAAGGCGCTAAATTAGTGGAAACCCTCGCGGATATCGTAGAGGAATTTTCAGCTTGGACTAGTGTGGCGGCCGCTGAGCCGGCTGCAGGCAAACACCCTGGGCCTTGTTTGCATTCTCAAGTCTACGACGCATTGGGCTATGAACCATTATCATTAGACGAGCTCGTTCAGCATTCTGGTCTTGGGGTAACTGAGCTACTTGCTGACTTAAGTGATTTAGAGGTGGAGGGCTGGGTGGAGCAGCTTCACGGAGGTTGGCAGCGATGTCGATAGCGCGAGGATTATAGCTATCGACATTCGGGTTTTCATAGTGAGCATTATTTCCTCTCTTTTATCCTGTGCTACTTCTGCAATTTACAGCTCATTGATCTATAAAAACGGGTATACTTTGGCCGCATTTTGTCGCTTTCGCCAATCACTATGCGGATCTATTGTTATGGCCTTGCCAGATTCCTATCGGCTGCGCCGCGCCGCCGCCTTGCTGCGAGCAGGTGCTGTTGTCAGCCACCCAACCGAAGCGGTGTGGGGTTTAGCTTGCGTGCCTTGGGATCGCGCCGCGGTCACCCAAATCCTGCAAATGAAAAAGCGCGACCCTGCCAAAGGCTTAGTATTGGTGGCGGATTGCACAGCGCGGTTCGAGTCAATACTAGTAAACCTACCTGATACCATTCGTGAAACTGTCGAAGCGAGCTGGCCCGGCCCTCACACATGGGTAGTGCCAGATTTTGGCTGGGCGCCGGAGTGGATTCGCGGCCGTCATCATAGCGTGGCTATTCGTGTTAGTGACCACCCACTTACGTCGGCGCTCTGTCGTGCCGCGAATACCTGTTTAGTCTCTACGTCGGCTAATCCCGCAGGGCGCGAGCCCGCAAGAACACAGTTTGAAGCTCAACACTATTTCCGTTCACAAATTGATTGCTACGTGCCCGGTCGTACCGGCGCCTTGGCTCAGCCTACCGATATTCGCGATGCACTGAGCGGTGAGTATTTGCGTGGGGCTTGAGACGATAACGGTGTCTGTTTGGGCAGCTGTGGAGAGAATATGAAAAACATTGATATCGCCGCTGTAAAGCAGTTTTTACTGTCCTTACAAGATCGAATTTGCGATGAGCTTAGCGCAGTTGATGGCAAGGCTGACTTTGTTGAAGACGACTGGGGTCGCGGTCGCAGCCGCGTGATAACTGACGGCGCGGTCTTTGAAAAAGGTGGGGTGAATTTCTCTCACGTCCAGGGCGACGCAATGCCTGGCAGCGCCAGCGCACACCGGCCAGAATTAGCTGGTCGCAGTTATCAGGCAATGGGGGTGTCATTGGTGATGCACCCGCAGAACCCCTATATTCCAACCAGTCACGCTAATGTGCGGTTTTTCGTCGCCGAAAAGCCCGGTGAAGAACCGGTTTGGTGGTTTGGCGGTGGCTATGATCTCACCCCCTACTACGGTTTTGAGGATGATTGTCGTCACTGGCACCGTGTCGCCAAGAGCGCCTGCGAACCCTTTGGCGCGGAGGTGTATTCAAAGTACAAAAAATGGTGCGATGACTATTTTTATATGGGGCATCGCGATGAAGCTCGCGGCGTGGGTGGCTTGTTTTTTGACGATCTGAATGAAGGCGGATTTGAGCGCTGTTTTGCATTTATGCAGGCGGTTGGTAACTCCTATACCGAGGCTTATATACCGATTGTTGAGCGTCGCAAAACCATGACGTGGGAAGATCGGCAGCGTCAGTTTCAACTCTACCGCCGCGGCCGCTATGTCGAGTTTAATTTAGTCCATGATCGCGGCACATTATTTGGATTGCAAAGCGGCGGTCGCACCGAATCTATTCTTATGTCGCTGCCGCCATTGGTGAGATGGGAGTACAATTGGCAGCCCGAGGCAGGTAGCCCCGAAGCCGCTTTAACATCCGCCTTTTTGCCGGTTAGAGATTGGCTTTCAGCGGAATAATAAAGGCAGTAATTCTGAGCTATGGAAAATAAAGATCAGTACGCAGTGTACGGAAACCCTGTTAAACACAGCAAGTCGCCGCAGATTCATGCCGCATTTGCTGAGCAGACGGGGCAGCAATTGCATTATCGCGCGCACAAAGTAGAGCTGGGTCGGTTTGCAGATGCGGCTGGGCAGTTCTTTAGCCACGGTGGCAAGGGCTTAAATATAACTGTGCCATTTAAGTTAGATGCCTTTGAGTTTGCCGGTCAATTGAGTGGCCGCGCACGTCGAGCTGGCGCGGTAAATACCCTTGCTTTGCAAGACGACGGCACTGTTTATGGTGACAATACCGATGGCGTTGGCTTGGTGCGGGATATTCACGACAATCTTGGTTGGCAATTGAATGGCCGCCGAATTTTGGTGTTGGGTGCTGGAGGTGCGGTGCGCGGTATTTTAGGCCCGCTATTAAAGCAGGGTCCTGCCCATGTGCTGGTGGCGAACCGCACAGTGACTAAAGCACAAAGTGTGGCTAAGCACTTTGATGGGCTAGGACATGTAGCGGGGTGCAGTTATGAAGGGCTGGCTAGCGGTCAGTTTGACCTGATTATAAATGGCACTAGTGCGAGTATGAGCGGAGATTTACCGCCCCTTCCCCACCATATATTGAGTAATGATGGCTGCGCCTACGATATGATGTACGGCGCCGAGCCAACCCCGTTTATGCGCTGGGCTGCCGGTGAAGCCGCTTGGGCGGTGTCCGATGGTTTAGGGATGTTAGTCGAACAGGCCGCAGAGTCATTTTGTATTTGGCGCGGTGTACGGCCAGATACCAAGCCGGTTATTGAATTAGTTCGTCAATCTTTGTCGGCGTAAAAACGATGCCGGCGTTCTAGTTGGAAATTATTGTATGTTGTTAACTGTTGTCGCCTTGATTGTGGGCTTGGTTTTGCTTGTGTGGAGTGCTGATCGTTTTGTTATTGGTGCATCTGCGACGGCGTCAATATTGGGTGTCTCGCCCTTGGTAGTGGGTATTTTGGTGGTGGGTATTGGCACCTCTGCGCCAGAAATGCTGGTCTCTGCCATTGCCGCGGTGGATGGTCAGCCCGGCTTGGCAGTGGGTAATGCGCTGGGTTCTAATATCACCAATATTGCCTTGATCTTGGGCTTTACAGCCCTGCTCATTCCGCTAAATGTTCAATCTAAGCTGATTAGCCGCGAAATCCCGCTGTTAATTTTGGTGATGTTGGTGGGCTTTTTTCTGCTGTCTGACAATGATCTCGGCGTAATGGACGGCACAATCCTACTGGTGGGATTTTTGCTGGTGGTACTGAGGCAATTATGGGAAGCCAAACACAGCAAAGGCGATAGCATCGAGGCGGAGTTCGCCGCTGAAATTCCTCGCGATATGTCCCTGTCGGTTGCCCTGGGCTGGTTGTTACTTGGCTTTATATTGCTGATCGCATCGGCGCGGGTGCTGGTGTGGTCGGCGGTAGAAATCGCGCAGTTCTTCGGCCTTAGCGATTTGGTGATTGGTCTGACGGTTGTTGCAGTCGGAACAAGCTTGCCTGAGTTGGCGGCTTCTGTAGCTGCGGCGCGCAAGAACGAACACGATATCGCCATTGGCAACGTGGTGGGGTCGAACCTATTCAATTTGCTGGGTGTCATGGCATTACCGGGTGTGATTGCCCCCGGCGCGATTGATGCAAAAGTATTGAGCAGAGATTATCCGGTGATGTTATTGCTAACCGGGTTATTCTTTTTGGTCGCTCGCGGGCCGCGCAGAGCTCGCCGCATATCGAGAATAGAGGGTGGTGGTCTATTGTTAATTTATGTCGCCTATATCGTCTACCTACTGCATGACGCTGGTGTTTATTAATTCACCTGTCGTTAAGTATCGAGCGCAGCAATGTGACGATCTTTTAGTTTGGCGTAGTTAGTTGCGCTGTAGCTAAAGTAGCTGTACTCGCCTTCGGTAAGTTTTCTAATGGGTTTCGCTGGGCTGCCTACGTATAGCCACCCGCTCGGCAAGTGTTTGCCGGGTGGTATCAGCGAATTGGCACCCACAACCACATTGTCTTCAATTACGGCGCCATCCATGACAATCGTGCCCATACCAATAAGTACACGGTTGCCAATGCTACAGCCGTGTAAGGTAACGCTGTGTGCTACCGTCACTTCGTCACCAATTGCTAGCGGATAGCCTTCAGGGTTGTACGGCCCAGCGTGGGTGATATGCAGCACGCTATTGTCTTGAATACTGCTGCGGGCACCAATACGGATACGATGCATATCGCCGCGCACCGTGGTGTTAGGCCAAATTGAGCTGTCGTCGCCAATACCGACGTCGCCGATGACTACCGCACTGGGGTCGATAAATACACGCTCGCCCAAGACCGGGCTGTGCTCTTCAAACCCTCTTACAAAGTGCTCGGCTCGGTAACTCATTACTTTTCTCCATAATTGATATGACGGCCATTTATTCAGTTGGCAATCTACATAGTCATCGCTAAAACGATGTTAACAGGCTTCGAGCGGCCTGTAGATTTGTTACACTGGGCGACATTGTTTTCAATAGTTTATAAGGTCTTTTGCACCATGACGGCTAATAGTTTACCGATATTCTCTACGCTTGAACCAAAGGCAATGGCTAAAGAGTGTGAAATATTGCTCGCGGAGTCTCGACAGCAGGTGGCGGCAGTGGTTGCGGACGTGCGCAGTCCGGATTGGGATAATTTAATGGCGCCGCTGGAAGAGATTGATGACAAGATTGGTCGTTTTTGGGCGCCGATGAGTCATTTGCACAGCGTGCTTAGTGGTGAGGCCTGGCGCGAAGCGTACAGCAACTGCCTGCCTTTGCTGACCGCATACAACAGTGAAATGGGGCAAAATCGGCCCCTGTTTGATCGTGTCCAAGCCTTTGCTGACAGCGGTGAATATCAAGCTTTACCTGTTCCGCGCCAGAAGGCGGTCGCCAATATGCTCCGTGATTTTACCCTGTCGGGTGTGGCTTTAGACGGTGAAAATGCGCGCCGCTTCGCAGCGATTCAACAGCGCTTAAGCGAACTTTCTACCGGATTCTCAAACAACGTCCTGGACGCGACCGATGGCTGGGAAAAGATCATTGACGACGCGAATGACTTAGCTGGTGTGCCCGCCACGGTGCTGGATAATTTAAGGGAGTCCGCCAAGACCAAAGATTTGCAAGGTTACCGCTTGAGTTTGGATATCCCCAGTTATTTGCCAATTATGCAGTACGCCGATAATCGCGAACTGCGCGAAGAGATGTACTCTGCCTATGTAACCCGGGCGTCGGCGGTGGGGCCGCAGGGTGGTAAATGGGACAATGGACCTTTGATGGTTGAGATTTCCCAGCTGAGGCAAGAAATGGCTCAGTTACTTGGCTTTGCTCATTATTCTGATTATTCACTGGCTAGCAAAATGGCAGAGTCGAGTCAGCAAGTGATCGCATTTCTAGAGGAGTTGGCAGCGGCGAGCAAGCCCGTTGCCGAGCAAGATTTTGCAGACTTAAGTGCATTTGCCGCGCAGCACGGTGTTGCGGAATTACAGGCATGGGATGTCGCGTATTTTAGTGAGAAATTAAAAGAAGCCTCATTCACCCTTTCTCAAGAAGCTTTGCGTCCCTATTTTCCGGCTGAAAAAGTGATAAGTGGGCTGTTTAAAATTACGGGGCAATTATTTGATATTGAGATCTCGGCTCTAGACGATGTGGATTTTTGGCATAAAGATGCACAGTGCTACCGCATTTCACGCGGCGGAGATGTCCTCGCGCATTTCTACTTAGACCTCTATGCGCGCAGTAACAAACGCGGTGGCGCATGGATGGCCAATGCACGCGGCCGTCGCGTTTTGGCGGATGGCGATATCCAGCAGCCGGTGGCGTTTTTAGTGTGTAATTTCTCGCCGCCAACCAGCGATCGCCCTTCGCTGTTAACCCACAATGAAGTTACTACCCTCTTCCACGAGTTTGGCCATGGTCTGCATCATATGCTGACTAAAATTGATTGCTTAAGTGTGTCGGGCATTAGCGGCGTTGCCTGGGACGCGGTGGAACTACCCAGCCAGTTTTTAGAAAACTGGTGCTGGGAAAAATCGGCCATCCCAGATATCTCGGCGCACTATCAAAGCGGTGAGCCGCTGCCGACGGATATGCTTGAGAAATTACTGGCTGCTAAGAACTTTCAGTCTGGCATGCAGATGCTCAGGCAAATTGAGTTTTCGCTGTTTGATTTTAAATTGCACATGCAATCCGCTATTGGCGATGAGGCTGATATTGATTCGGTGCTTAATGCGGTACGCGATCAAGTCGCGGTATTTCAACCGCCGAGTTTTAATCGTTTCCAAAATAGCTTTTCGCATATTTTTGCCGGTGGATACGCCGCTGGATACTACAGTTATAAGTGGGCGGAAGTACTGTCGGCGGATGCGTTTTCACTGTTCGAGGAACTGGGCGTAATGAATGTCGACGTCGGTGAAAAATTCCGCGCAGAGATTCTTGAACGCGGTGGCTCGGAAGATGCAGCGGTACTATTTAAAAATTTCCGCGGGCGCGCGCCTGCGAATGACGCCTTACTACGGCACTCCGGTATTGCGATCGCGAAGGGAGCTTAAACGTGGCCACTGTATTTAACCAACGACGTTTTATCGCGGGTGCGGTGTGCCCAAAGTGTGCCGAAATGGATAAGACGGTGCTGTATCGAACATCGGACGTTGAGCAAATTCGTGAATGCGTTCGCTGCGGGTTTAAGGAATCTATTCGCGACGATACCGGAAAAATTGAAGAGCCGACCACGCGAGTAAATCAACCTCGTCCGGGTGAAGAAGTGTTAGCCCACGAAGATGAGATACATATTGTGTCCCTAATTGATCCCCGAGATGGGCGAAATCGCAGCGATCATTGAGTAATAATACCCATTTGCAGTTTATGGGGAACGCAAATGCGGTGATCTTGCCTATACTTTATACAAAGCATTTGCGGAGGAAATTCCATGCTGGAGTTATTGACCCTTCCTTTCCCCCACGTTGTAGGTGTTAGGGTTTCTGGCAAGATTAATCACAACGACATCGAGATTATTTTGCGCGAAGTTGAGCGCAAATTGATCAAGGAAGATAATTTAAATATCTTTATTGAACTCGAACATTTTGAAGGTTTTACAGTGCGCGGTTGGCTAAAAGAAATGCGTTTTTTAGCCAAGTATATAAATCGCTTTACGCGCACTGCCATCCTAGGTGAGCCGCGTTGGTTTAATCGGGGTTCAGCACTTATTACACGAGCCTTTCCCAATATCGAAATTGATCACTTTATTCCCATACAAAAAGATGAAGCATTAATTTGGGTGAGTGAGCGCGATGTTGGAGCGCTTGGATAGTTAGCTGCGTGATTACTGAATATGGCGGCTATGTTAATTCATATGCCGCCAGCACTCGGTGTTTCCTGCATTTTGTGTTACTTGATAAGGCTGAAAGTCAGGCCCGAGTAAGCTTTTAGGCGCTCGATTAAGGTGTTACCAAAGCAGCTTGCGGGGGTAAGTAAGCCCCCTGCTATTTGAGTTCTATCGATATCCCGCGCTAGACATATACTTGCCTGCCCCAGCATTTTCGCGGTTGAGCCATAGCCCGGATCGCGGTCGCCAGTAACTCGGCATTCCAGCTTTTTGCCCGATGCAGTTTTGCCGTAAAAAAGCATATCGTAAAAGCCGGTTTCCTGTTCTTGTGGGCTGGGGCCTTCGCCGGGTGATGGCAGCAAGCGAGAAAGAAGCCAGCGGCCGGGGCTGAGACTGGCCGTTAACATAAATCCAGCTAGGCCTCCGCCAATAGCACCTGCTTTGACTCTGCCGCTGAAGCCTTTGCCGACCATCATGGCCTCGTCGTAGAGAAATGGCTTCGCGTAATTATCTTTTAGTATTGAATTCGAACGCTGCACAATTCGCGTATTTATTGCCGCCATAATAAAGGGGGTGGTCCAGCTGCCGCAGCTACTATCAAACTGCGCCAAACCCGTATTAATTTGGCGTGCTTTTGCGGTTTCATTGGGGCACAGCGAATACGGGTCTGCCATTTCTTTGCGAAGCGCAGGATTGTTTGAGGCTTCTTTCATAACATTGATTAGGCTGGCAAAGGTGCCGCCGGATAATCCGCCTTTGGCGGCTTTTACCCGCATACTGACGGACGTGCAGTTTTCGTCAAACAGCTCTTTGCTTTGTTGCTGGGTATAGAATACGCCGAGATCAGAGGGGATAGAGTCAAAACCACAGCAATTTACTATTCGTGCCCCAGAGGCTTTGGCCACGGCATCGTAGCGTGCAATCATTTTACTTATCCACTGTACTTCGCCGGTCAGATCACAGTAGTCGGTGCCAGTTTCCGCGCATATTTTGACTAGGGGCTCGCCGTATAAGGCGTAGGGCCCCACCGTGGTGGTAACTACGCTGGTTTGTGCGCACAGGGCACGCAGTGCCTCTTCGTCGGCGGCGTCGGCAATAATGATGTCTAAATCGGCCTTGTTAAGTTTAGCTTTTACCGCCTCAAGCTTGCTGGCAGAGCGCCCGGCTATTGCCCAGCGTAGCGCGGGTTCTTCGCGATTTTTACTCAAGTACTGACACAGTATCTCGCCGACAAAGCTGCTCGCACCGAAAACGACAATATCGTATTTGTTCTGTGTCATAGGTCTTCCCCTGTTGGGCCAATTTAAAATGACTAAGCGTTCTTAGGGCAGGAGCTTAGCACTATTTGTTCACTGTCAACATTGATTGTGAGAATGCTGAATATTATCGAGGACAATAGCGTTGAGTTTGTTCGGCTTTGTTTATTCGGTCACGAGCAAAATTTAAATTACCGAGGCCAATAAGCCTATTTGTAGTGGGGGGTATTTGACTTGCATTTGCCGCGGTCATTATTGTCTAGAATTTTCTCGCATTCTTGCAGACGCCACTCGCGTGATTGATCGAAGGATGAGCTTCCGCATGCACAGAGCAGGCATGCAAGAGAAAGGATTACTAGGATTCGCATAATAGCTCGTTAAATAATGTGTGGCTGATCAAGTGTACCTGAGGCGACAGGGCTGTGGTATGCGGTCAACTAATATTGATTTAGAACGACGCCCAGCATAGCAATGCTAAATCCGATAACGGCGCCGAGTGGCGGGCTACGGTGTTTGCGTATCGGTATTTGCGGGGCAATATCTTGAAATATGAGATAGAGAATGCCACCACTAGCGATCAGCATGATACCACCTAATATTTCGTGTTGATCTCCAAGTACGCTGAAGCCCGCCACGCCAAATAGTGGCCCCAGGGGAAGCAGTGCCAGCATCATAAGTAGTACTTTCTTGGAAGAGTGCCCTGCGTCAGTAAGCTCTTTATAGGCATTAAAGCCTTCGGGCAAATTTTGCAGGCCAATGAGCACGGCTAGCAGCACGGTACTGTCTGCACCGCTCGCGGCGATACCACCGAGTGCCAGTGATTCGGGCACATAATCTAGCAGCATTCCGGTAAGTTGTGGTGCCGAGCGACGATGAATATCCAAGTATTTTTCCAAGTAATAGAAAAATACCCCGCCACTAAGCATAAGTACAATCGCCCACGGTGAATGATTGAGATGTTTCAGGGCATCGGGTACTAAAACAATGGCGACGGCGCCGAGTAAAATACCAGCGCCTAAGGCAATAACGCTATGACGAAATTCTTCATCAAGCCACTTTCGCTGAATGCGAGTTTGGCTAGCAATAAAACCGCCGATAGGGATGCAGGCGCCGGCTGCGGCAGTGAGTAGAATAATATTGAGCATGCCGTGCATAGAAGTGTTTGCTACATTAATTTGTACTGGGTAAGTAGGTGCTGAAACGCGCATCTACACTTCGAATAAAATCTTCTACTTGTCGTGTGTAGTCAGAGTCCGTCCCGAGCTTGCCATTGATATCGCCGTGGGACAAATCAAGCCTTATTTGTCGTGCATTGACACCAAGTTCCTGGGCCTTTTTGGCAAAGGCATTGGTTTGTGTACAGCTATGTTCACGCCGTGTTGAGCAAACCAACAGTATTGGCTGTACATTTTTGTGAAGATGTTGAATAGCAGAATTTTTGCGCCAATAGTTAGGGTCGTTGCCAAAGGCGCGATCGTATAGCCGAGCATGATCTCGGGTCATAAGGAGATTGATATCTAGTGCGGCGCTGTCTAATAGAATGGCCGCTTGAATGCTAGTCAGAGTTCGTGTGTCTGTAAGTGTGGGGTCCGTCATCACTAGAGAAACTAAGTGCGCGCCGGCGGAGTGGCCCATGACGATGATTTTTGAGCTGTCGGCGTGCCAGTCGCTAGCGTGTGCTTGCACGTATTCTATGGCTTTCGCGACATCTCCTGCCTGCTGGTAGGGATCGGTTTTTGGTAACATTCGATAATTGATAGAGATGAATACCCAGCCACGTTGTCGCCAGCGCTCGACTTTTGCCTTTACTACCTGTTGATTTTGCTTGTCCCCAATGCGCCAAGCGCCACCGTGAACCATAAACATGATGGGGCTATTTGCTGTGTTGTCGGGCAGGTAGACATCGAGTTTCTGTTTTTTGGCGTCGCCGTAGGAAATGTCTTTAAGAGTCTCGGCGTGTGCCGTCGTTCCCGCACAAAGAGTCAAGAAAAATAAAGGAAAAATAAAGGACGCCAGTGATAAATTTTTCATTCGCCCTTCCCTATTGCCTAGGGCTACGGTTTGACGTTGGGTAGATCACAGGTGGTGCGGTTAGCCCATAGTGATTCTAATATCGCACTTCGCGTAATTAGGCCGATCAGTTTGCCTTCGTTAGCTACCGGGTAGGACTTGGGTTTGTTTTTCCCCATTTTTTGGGCGAGATCGATAATAGACGAGTCAGCTTCTACCGATAATACTTCCCGGCTCATCACATCATCAACAATCGGAGCGCCTTCACAGTGGTAGCTGCTGACCAGCACGGAGTGGATACAGTCTTGTTCTGACACAAACCCCACTAATTCATGTTGCTCGTTGATAACTGGGAGGCCGAATACGCCATGCTTTAGCAATGTTTCAACCACTTCGCCAAGGTCACAGCCTTGTTTCACGAAGGGTGATGGTGAGGTCATCACGTCCCGTACCAGCATTGATGTAGTCATAAATTACTCCGCTAGAGCTGTATTCTTACTATATCGCGCTTGAGTCGATAGCGTAAATATGATGTTACCGGCTACCAATAATGGTTTTGGCTATCGAAAATGCGTGTTCGGTGACTTACTGCTATTACTGAGTTTAACCCAATTTTGTTGTTAAGTGGATTTGCCGCGGCACTGCTTATTGCGATGATGAGTGTTTTGGGTAGCCAGATTGGCTACCCAATTATCAAGCCGTGGTAAGTACACCGTCGCGGTAGTCTCGCATTGCCTGCTCAATTTCGTCGCGGGTATTCATCACAAAGGGGCCGTATTGCACCACGGCTTCGCCTATTGCTTTCCCGGCCAGAATTAATAGCTTGGCTCCGTCAGTGGTGCTTAGTGTTAGTGATTCGCCGTTGCTGAGTATTGCCGCAGCGTTATTCCTAAGCTGTTGGTCGCCAATCTCTGCAATCCCCTCATAAATATATACCAGTGCATTATGTTCGGGCTTTAACGTGACAGTCGCGTTTTCGCCCGCGCCAATGCGCAAGTCGATATAGACAGGGTCAGTACTCAGCCTTTGCCCATCTAAGCCATTGATATACCCGGTCGCCGCTGCGCCGTTTATTTGAGAGCGACCCGCTATGAGCACGGCCTCACTATGTTGGCTTAGCGCTAAATGGGGGATGTGCTCTGCCGAAATATCTCGGTAGCTCGCGGCTTGCATTTTCTCGTTGGCGGGTAGGTTGATCCACAGCTGAAAGCCGCGCATGCGCCCCGCTTCCTGTTGTGGCATTTCGGAATGGATAACGCCGCGTCCAGCAGTCATCCACTGCACACTGCCGTCCTTGAGGTGCCCTTTGTTGCCCAGATGGTCTTCGTGAAGCATATGACCTTCAAGCATATAGGTGACTGTTTCAAAGCCGCGGTGCGGATGCGAGGGAAATCCCGCCAGATAATCCGCCGGCTCGTCGGAAAAAAACTCATCGAGCATCAAAAACGGGTCATGACGAGCGCTATTGGACTGCCCGAGACTGCGTTTGAGTTTAACGCCCGCGCCATCAGAAGTGGCTAGCGCCGAGATTATCTGTGTCACTGTGCGAGTCGTCATGAGGCCTTCTCCTTCGAGCTCTTGTTAAGCTTAGGCTGCTTTTTCAAGTAATTGCGTGCGGGCATCGGCAAGCGCTTTGTCTGCTATATCGGGTCCCATATTCAGACCTTCGGCGTAAACAAATTCAATATCGCTGATCCCCATTAAGCCTAATATGTGGCGCAAATAAGGGGTTTGGGTGTCCATCGGGGTCTCAAGGTACTTGCCGCCGCGGGCGGCGAAAACGTAAACCTTTTTATTGCTAAGCAAGCCTTCCGGGCCGTTCGCGGTATAGCGGAAGGTTTCCCCAGCGCGGGCGACGTGGTCTATATAAGCCTTGAATGTCGATGGCACGCCTAAGTTATAAAGCGGAATACCAAGCACAATAATATCGGCGTCGCGCAATTCATTTATTAGCACATCCGATTCCGCCACGATAAGTTTTTGCTCTTCTGTTCTTTGTTCGGCGGGCGTGACAAAAGCGGTGAATCGCTTGCCGTCCAAGTGCGGGATTGGGTTTGCATGTAAGTCGCGAGACATCAGAGCGGAATCATCGAGCTTGCTTCGCAAGGCCTGAATAAATTGATTTGCCATCTGGCTGGATTTACCGTCTTCGCCAAATAAACTGCTATTAATGTGAAGGATATTCGTCATGGTGTGCTCCTTAAAATAAATGTTGGCTTGTCACTGCCGATGACCTATTAAACTATTGATAAATTTGTTTAAAAAGCGCAATTTATTGACATTAATGATCAGGAAAGTTGATGTTTATGGCGGGGCCCAGGACTAATTTAGAGCAGTGGTACTGTTTTTTGGCAGTTGTGGACGAGGGCAGCTATGCCCGCGCGGCGGAGGTATTGCACAAAAGCCAGTCAGCCGTGACCTATACCATTCAAAAGATGGAAGAGCAGCTTGGTGTAAAGGTGTTCGAAATCCAGGGTAGAAAGTCGCAGCTGACCGAGGTGGGGCAAATGTTGTACCGCCGAGGCCGCGCGTTGATAGATGAAGCTTTGCGTTTGGAAAAATCGGCTAAGTCAGTCGCAGCGGGCTGGGAGCCGCAATTGCGAATTGTTTGCGACACTCTGTTTCCTAGTCACACGATGTTAGATTGTTTGGCTGATCTGAGTGAACGCTGCCCAGATACGCGCATTGAATGTGTTGAAACAGTCTTAAGCGGCGCGGAAGAAGCCCTCCTTGAGCGACGCTGCGATGTGGCGATTACGGGTATTGTGCCGCCGGGATTTTTGGGAGATCACATTCTTAGAGTGAAGTTTATTGCGGTCGCACACCGAGACCATGCCCTTCATAAATTAGATCGTCAGTTAGATTATCGGGATTTACGGCCGTTTCGACAGGTGGTGGTTCGAGATTCCGGCGTGCGTCGGCAGCGCGATGCGGGGTGGTTGGAGGCCGCGCAGCGCTTAACTGTTAGTCGTATGGAGCTGTCTATAAGTGCAGTCGCGCGCGGATTAGGTTTTGCGTGGCTACCGGAAATAGCGATGGAAAAAGAATTAGAGAGTGGCGAAATTATGCCCTTGCCCATGATTGAAGGTGGCGAGCGCTATGCCGATTTATTTTTGATTTTACCGAATCGAGACCTAGCTGGCGCCGCGGCTTTGCGCTGTGAAGCATTGATAAAAGCGGCTACCGAAAATTTAGTTTGTTAATTATGAGCGTGGGCAAAATAAGTTAGGGCCGGCTTTGGCCGTATATTGAGTTGATGGAGTTTTAAAATGGGGCGTCAACAACAGTTTGAATTGATGGGCCGATATAACCGAGATATGAACCAGCGTCTTTACGCGGCAGCGGCGACCATGGATGAGGATCAGTTAGCCAGCAATGTCGGTGCTTTTTTTCACTCAATTATAGGCACCTTAAATCACCTCTACGTGGCAGATGTCATGTGGTTGCAGCGCTTTGCAGTGCATCACTTTTCCGCTGCGAATCACCTTGCAGATGTGGCAGCCATGGCGCGTCCTACCGCCTTGAATCAAGTATTGCATGAAGATTTTGAAGAGTTGTTTCGCGTTCGACGAGCGCTTGATACAACGATATGTGCGTGGACAGAGAATTTACAAGAAGTGAGTTTTGATCGCCCGCTAACTTATAAAAACAGCAAAGGCCACGATTTCTGCAAGCCGTTTGGATTGGTGTTACAGCATTTCTTTAATCATCAGGCGCATCATCGCGGTCAGGTAACCACCCTGCTGAGTCAGCAGGGTGTGGATGTAGGCGTAACTGATTTACTGCTTTGGATCGAGGAGTTGCCGTTTGAATCGGCTGAAAAGTAGATTAGTTGGCGGCGAAGGTGGAGCGGACGTCGTTTTGCTTGTAGAACACGACAAGCTCGTTATATGCGTTCGTGACTCTTTCCATGCGATTGATTGCCGCGTTGTAGCTGACAGGCGAAACCTTTTTGCCGCAGGCTTCTAATCTTTGGTCCGCATCCTCAATGTAATTGCGGACTTCTTTTTCAAGTTTCACAACTTGCGCAAACGTCGTTTCTTGTAATCTGGGAATCTCAGGTGCGCGATAAACCGCGCGCGCCGCACAGTCGGCAAAAACGCCATTACTGATAACACTCAGTAACAATAGGGCCAGTATATTGGCGGTGTTTCTCATTGGTCATACCTCTAAATAAAAAATGACGCAAAATGGTTTCAAGAAGTTGGGCAGGAGGGGGTGATACCTATATGCACAAATATTGTTACGCAGGCTTGCGGATTAATCAACCGCTAACGGCTGTCTTGCGTTGAGTGACATTGTTTTTGTGTTACGAATGGTAGCGAGCTTCGGATTTCCGCGCGGGTAGATTTTTTAACACACTTTGCTTAAATAGCGTGGCTAAACTTATACCGCGGGCCAAATTAAATACACTGAACGTTAACCAGAGCCCGTGGTTGTCCCAGTGTCGCGTGGCAGCCCAGAGCGGCAGGTATACGGCACATACGCAAAATATCATGCACCATTGCATGGCCCTGGTTTTTAGCGCCCCAATGTAAATACCATCGAGCAGGTAGCTGGGCGCGCAAAGCAGCGGAAGCCAAACGAGCCAGAAATAATACTCATTAAGCAGCCCGTTCACGGCTGGCAAATCAGTCATTCCGGTAATGATCAGGGGTTTAAGTAGGAATAAAAGTGCGCTCACGGCGATGGCTGTTATCGCGCAATAATTAGTACAGGCGCGGCATACAGCCATCAGGATGTTGGGATCTCGACGCTTGTAGGCTTCCCCCACAAGTGCCTCAGCAGCATGGGCAAAACCATCTAAGCCATATGCACTAATCATCATAAGCTGCAGTAGTATGGCGTTAGCGGCGAGCTCGTTTTGACCAAGAGCAGCGCTTTGGGCGGTAAAGAAAGCAATGCTAAATAGCAGTGCAGCAGTGCGAATAAAAAGCTGTAAATTGCTACTAAAAAGCGCCTTAAGACTGGGCCCGTATGACCAAGTTTGCTGTATGCCAAGTCTTAGCATTCGCGCTAGCGGCATCCGAACTGACCATAGTGCTAGACAAAAGCCGCAATATTCACTGATAGCACTGGCCGCCGCTGCGCCGTCGCTTTGGTAGCCCCATTTGATAATAAATAGGTAATCTAGGCCGATATTAAGGATGTTGCTTGTCACTGCTATGGCCAGAGGCCAGCGAGTTTGTTGTTGACCTATGAGCCAGCCTACCACCACATAGGTGCCGAGAACGGCGGGGGCGCTGTATAGGCGAATTGATAAGTAGCTTTGGGCTAAGGGATGCAGCACTTCGTCGGCATTCATTATTGACAAGCCGATATGCCCGAGTAAATTCCCGCCGAGAAGTATAAGCGCGGCAATGGCCCAGCTAAAGGCGAGCGCTTTTATAAGTAAGCCGGCGCCCTCCTTGTCGTTATGCGCTTGGGCACTAGCGCCGGTAGTGCCCATTCTTAAAAAGCCGAACCCCCAATATATGAAGGCGAGCAGGCTGGTGCTTATCGCAACGGCACTTAGGTAGCGACTATCGCTGAGATGGCCGAGGATGGCGGTATCGACGATGCCAAGAAGTGGCACAGATAAATTTGCAAGGATCATTGGCCCGGCTAGGGCGCGAATGCGTAGCTTGATAGGTCTCGCAGTGGTCATGGGTGAAGCATATCGCTCAACTAGGCCCACAGGTTCACTGTGCGCACAAAACTAGGGCGGAAATAAACTGATCTTGAGATCAGGATTAAATTAGATTTTACCCTATATCTAGTGGTTGCAGCTGAACATTAACCCTTTAATTGGTGGGGATAAGCTAAAAGTGATGGGGTTAAGCTGAAAGCTGTAACTTAATCCTTTAATGCAGAGTAGCGCTGGTGCATTTAACGGGTTTATAATTGCGGCGTTTTGTCGCACCCAAAGCAGTGTTTACGGGTAAAGTGATGCACAAATTACGAATGAATCTCAATACGGATTTTACGAAATTCGCACTGGGATTCGTTTGTGTCTGTTTTAAGAGTTCAATTTAACGATTGTGTTCCCCCAGCAGATCAAAAACTTGTCCATCGCCTGTCCAAACCGGCTTAGGGGTCTTTATTAACTGTACATGGAGACACGGGAATGTATTTACAAGCGAAACGGCTGCTTAAGCTGGCGCTTAGTCCTGTGCTAATGCTGCTAAGTCTGTTTAGTGCCGGCGCATGGGCCGAAGCAGGCGAGCGTTGGCAAACCAATATGGCCCCCGGTGTTACCGAGGTTGGTCATCAAATTTACGATTTGCATATGTGGGTTTTCTACATTTGTGTCGTAACAGGCATAGTGGTTTTTGGCGTGATGTTTTACTCGGTATTTGCCTACCGCAAAGAGCGTCATCAGGAGCCGGCAACTTTTCACGAAAATACCCGCGTGGAAATTGCTTGGACAATAGTTCCATTTCTGGTTTTGTTGTTTATGGCTGTTCCGGCCACAAAAACACTCATCGAAATCTACGACACCGATGACGCTGATCTTGATATTTTGATCACCGGTTACCAGTGGAAGTGGAAATACGAATACATCAACCCGCATGGCGACAATATCAGTTTCTTTTCTAATCTGTCGACCGATGGCGCAGAAATTGCGAACACCGAAGCCAAAGGGTCAAACTATTTGCTGGAAGTTGACGAGCCTGTTGTCATTCCCGTAAATAAGAAAGTGCGCTTTTTGGTGACTGCTAACGACGTATTGCACGCGTGGTGGGTACCTGCACTGGCTGTAAAGCGTGATGCGATTCCTGGTTTCATCAACGAAGCATGGACTAAAGCGACTGAAACCGGTGTTTACCGCGGGCAGTGTGCGGAGCTATGTGGACGTAACCACGGCTTTATGCCGATTGTGGTTAACGTGGTTGAAGAGCCTCAGTACCAGGCGTGGTTGGGCGAGAAGCAAGCCGCTGCTGCTGAGATTAAAGAGTTAATGGCGAAAGACTTTTCTTTGGAAGAGCTGGTTGAGCGCGGTAAGTCAGTTTACGCGAGCAGCTGTTCAGCGTGTCACGGAGCAAATGGTGAAGGCGGTGTTGGTAAAGCCATTGCCGGCAGCCCAATTGCGACCGGCGCAATGAAAGAGCACACCGATCGCGTTGTGAACGGTGTACCTGGCACAGCTATGCCAGCATTTGGTAGTCAGCTAAATGAGGTGGATCTTGCTGCTGTAATTACATATCAGCGCAACGCCTTTGGTAACAACATGGGTGACATGTTGCAGCCAGTTGATATTTACAAATTCAAGAAAGGTCAGTAGGGGGATTACACCATGGGTGCTCATCACGGACCTGCTAAAGGTTTGACTCGGTGGTTATTTACCACCAACCATAAAGACATCGGTACGATGTACTTGTGGTTCAGCTTTGCGATGTTTTTACTAGGCGGCTCGTTCGCTATGATTATTCGCGCCGAGCTTTTTCAACCAGGCTTGCAAATAGTCCAGCCTGAGTTTTTCAACCAGATGACCACCATGCATGGTTTGGTCATGGTTTTCGGTGCCATTATGCCGGCCTTTGTTGGTTTGGCTAACTGGATGATTCCGATGATGATCGGCGCGCCAGATATGGCTTTGCCACGGATGAACAACTGGTCGTTCTGGATATTGCCACCAACGTTCCTATTGCTGGCGTCTACCTTGTTTATGGATGGGGGTGGTCCTAACTTTGGTTGGACGTTCTACGCGCCACTGTCTACGACGTATGCGCCACCAAGCGTGACCTTCTTTATATTCGCGGTTCACGCCATGGGTATATCGTCGATCATGGGTTCCATCAACATCATCGCTACTGTAGTTAATATGCGCGCGCCTGGCATGACCTACATGAAAATGCCGATGTTTGTATGGACTTGGTTGATCACTGCGTTCTTATTAGTTGCTGTAATGCCAGTATTGGCCGGTGCAGTAACCATGATGTTGATGGATATTCACTTCGGTACCAGCTTCTTTAGTGCGGCCGGCGGTGGTGACCCAGTCTTGTTCCAGCATGTATTCTGGTTCTTTGGTCACCCAGAAGTTTACATCATCATTTTGCCAGCATTTGGTGTCGTGTCAGAGGTTATTCCAACCTTCTCTCGCAAGCCTTTGTTCGGTTATGACTCAATGGTTTACGCAACATCATCAATCGCGTTCTTGTCGTTCATAGTATGGGCTCACCATATGTACACGGTAGGTATGCCGATTGCTGGCGAACTGTTCTTTATGTACGCCACCATGTTAATTGCGGTACCAACGGCGGCGAAGGTGTTCAACTGGATCACCACCATGTTCAAGGGTTCTATTACGCTTGAAACGCCAATGCTGTTTGCGATCGCCAAGGTGTTCTTGTTCACCGTCGGCGGTTTCTCTGGTCTGATGCTGGCGATTGCGCCTGCTGACTTCCAGTATCACGACAGTTACTTTGTTGTTGCTCACTTCCACTACACAATGGTTGCTGGTGCGATCTTCGCGCTGTCTTCTGCCGTGTACTACTGGATTCCAAAGTGGACCGGCAAAATGTATAACGAGACTATGGGTAAAACCCATTTCTGGATCTCGTTCATTGGTTTCAACCTGACCTTCTTCCCTCAGCACTTTGTGGGTCTGGCAGGTATGCCGCGTCGTATTCCTGACTACAACCTGATGTTTGCTGACTTCAATATGATGTCATCGATCGGGGCGTTTATTTACGGTGCCAGCCAGTTGTTGTTCTTATTCAATATTGTTAGAACGATTACTCATGGCAAGCCTGTCAGCGATCCGAAAGTGTGGGAAGGTGGAACGACTTTGGAATGGACAGTGCCTACGCCTGCGCCATACCACACCTTTACGACTCCGCCCCAGCTTAAGTAAGAGGCAGTAATTATGGCGACTCAGGCAGACAAAAATATCAAAGTGCTCAGCGTTAAGCTGGCGGGTTTGGTAGTTGTGATGTTTGCCTTCGCCATGTGGGTTATGCCCCCGCTTTACAATGCGTTGTGTGAAGCGTTGGGCATTAACGGGAAGACTAACGGTCAGCAGTACACGGTTGTAGATAGTCAAATCGATACGAATAGAATTGTGAAGGTACAGTTTGTTGCGCAAAACAATGAAATGATGCCTTGGGAGTTTGCGCCAAACACCAGTCAGATTGAGGTTCATCCAGGTGAATCTAATCAAGTCACTTATTACGCAAAGAATACGCAAGATAAGTTCATGGTGTCGCAGGCAATTCCCAGCATTGTTCCGTCCCGCGCTGCTGAGTATTTCCACAAAACTGAATGTTTTTGTTTTAATCAGCAGCCCTTAGCGGCGGGAAAAAACGCAGATTTGGCACTACAATTTATTATCGATCGCGATTTACCCAAAGATATCCACGTAATTACCTTGTCGTACACAATTTTTGATGTAACCGAGATGGCGGCGAAACAGGATTCTGTTGCGGCATCATCGAAATAGAAAAGAGATTTTTCTCTCCCGAGAAAATGGAGATTTAACAATGGCGGGTCAAAGCAATACAGGGCACGAAACCTACTACGTGCCCGACAGTAGTAAGCTTGCTGTCAGCGCATCGATAGGTATGACAACCATCGTTTATGGTGCTGCCAGCGTCATTAATGACAGCAGTTATCGTGCAGGCGAAGATACCAATTCCGGCTTTATTCTATATGCCGGTTTATTTTGGTTGGCGGCTACTCTTTTTGTATGGTTTAGCACGACGATTCGTGAAAACCGTGCAGGCATGAACAGCGCACAGCTTAAGCAATCCTATGTGATTGGGATGCAGTGGTTTATCTTCTCTGAAGTGATGTTCTTCGGCGCCTTCTTCGGCGCCCTCTTCTACATCCGTAACCTTTCAGCGCCTTGGTTGGCGGGTGAAGGTGCAGGAACAATGAATACCCTGTTATGGCCTGGTTTTGAGTACTCGTGGCCATTGCTGACAACACCACAAGACGCAATTGGTGGCGTGCAGGCTCAGGCAGCCGCTGGACATTTGGCAAACAATGGTGCTTTCGTTGGTGCTGAGCACAGTTTGTCGTTCCCAGGTTTTGCTAATATTGCGCACTGGTTGCCACTCTATAACACCGTTATTCTGTTGGCTTCTAGTTTCACCTGCCACATTGCTCATATGGGCATTAAGCAGAATGATCGCAAGAAGTTTAACCTGTGGTTGTTTATTACCGTGGCGCTCGGTTGTATCTTCCTGTACCTACAGTACATGGAATATCATGAGGCGCTGTTTGAATATGGTATCAAACTGAATAGCGGTGTATACGGAACGACCTTCTTTATGTTGACCGGATTCCACGGTTTTCACGTAGCGATGGGTACGTTTATGCTGTTGGTACAGTGGCTGCGCTCAAAAACCAAAGGTCACTTCTCTGCAGAAGACCAATTTGGTTTTGAAGCTTCGTCTTGGTACTGGCACTTTGTTGACGTGGTTTGGGTATTCCTATTCCTTTTCGTCTACATAATGTAAGCGCAAGCAACTCGACGTATTGAGTCATTGGCCGGTACATCTGCTTACAACGTAAGTAGGTGGTACCGGCCAAGTTCATTATTGAGCTGCTACGGGGTTTGTTGTACTGCGGCCCCAGATTCTAAATAGCGTTGATCCCATGGGGCGTTCGATCCCAGTTTTCCGGTGAAAACCCCGTAAAAAAGGAAGCCCATCATCAAGGTGGCAAGTATCAGGCGGACCTTAAGAGACTGCCAAGTTCGCATGGTGGTACCACGGTCTTGCATTAGGAAAAACAGCCCGCTAAATAGGCTGATGACAAGTGCGATAAACAGCACAGCTATGACAATCTTTAACCACATATCGGTAAACCTCCCTTAACGTTTGCCGCAGTATACACAATAGGATTTCATAAATGGCTAGCCAGCGGACAAGGTTTCAGTGGCAGCTCGATTGGAAGTCGGTACTGGCGATAATGTTAATGTTGCCGGTATTGGTGAGCCTCGGCTGCTGGCAGCTGCGTAGAGCGGATGAAAAGCGAGTATTGCTGGCCAACTTTGAAGAGCGTCGTTTACTACCTGCCGTGAATATCGCAGATCTTGACGCCTATCCAAATTACCGCCCCGTTTATGCTGTGGGTGAGTTTGATCCTGAGAAATATTGGTTGCTCGATAATCGAATTTCTCACGGTCGATTCGGATATGAGATAATGGCGGTTTTTATCCAAACTGATGGAAGTCAGTTACTAGTTGATCGCGGTTGGATTGAGGGCGATGCCTCGCGCCGAACTGTCCCGGCAGTGACGGTTCCCAAAGGTCTTGTCAGCATTAGCGGTGAGCTTTACCGCAGTGAGGATAAAAACTTTAGTTTGGGTAGCGAGGTTCAGACTGGGTGGCCACGCCGCCAACAGTGGTTGGATATTGATACTGTTAAGCAGGAATTTCAAAACATGCTGCCGGTCAGTCTGCGGCTTGATGAAAGCAGTATTGGGGCATTTCAGACCGAGCGACTGGTGGTGAATGTTACACCGGCAAAACACACCGGTTACGCCGTGCAGTGGTTTGCGATGGCCTTGGCCTTAGGCATTATTTTTATTTTCCTTAACACAAATTTGGCTGAGCTACTTAAGCGCCGCAAAGACGAAGAGAACAAAGAGCTATGACAACAACTGTAGACCCCAAGCGCGGTAAGCGTCTTCTTAGTTTGATATTAGGTATTCCAATTGTCGTCATTTTATTGTCTAGCGCAGTTTATTATCTTGCCAAGGAAAATATCATTAATTTCCGTACCGTTAATCGCGGCACTTTGATCAACCCACCGGTACAACTTGGTGACTTACACCCCCAGCGCATTGACGGTGGCGAATTCCTTTTTAACCATGCGGATTCTCGCTGGGTGTTCATGGTGGTTGGTGGTCAAAACTGTATTGATGCCTGCGAGCGCATGCTTTATTTAACACGGCAAACGCATACTGCGTTGGGTAAAAAAGTCGATCGGGTTGAGCGTATTTATCTTGCGACGGAAGGACCTTTGTCGCCATCGTTGCGTGATTTTATTGAAGCAGAGCATAGCGACCTTACCGTTTTACATGCCGACGGTACGCCATTTTTGAGCAAATTAAAAAACCTAGAAATTAATCCCTTTGATTCCCGTGCCTTTTACGTTGTCGATCCGATGGGCTGGGTAATGATGTATTACCGCGCGGGGGACACGGAGCAGCAAACACTGACTACATTAGGCAAGGATGTCCTCAAAGATATGGGGCGCCTGATTAATTAATTGGCGCGGAAAGAGTAGCGAATACGGAACTAAACAATGGCTTTATTTAATACCCCTGAGCAACGCAAAGCAGGTTTTCTTCTGACGCTGATTGCCTGTTTTGTTGCCGTTATTGTATTGGGCATGGGCGTGTTTACTCGATTGGCTGACGCTGGCTTAGGGTGTCCTGACTGGCCGGGGTGCTATGGTCATGTATTGTGGCCCAGCGAAGACCATGAGGTGGCGCGGGCCAATGAGGCATTTCCAGAAACGCCTGTTGAGCACGATAAAACTTGGCCGGAAATGATTCATCGCTATCTGGCTTCAAGCTTGGGCTTATTCACAATTGGGATCTTGGTATTTTCGCTGCGTAGCCGCGAACCAGAACAGCCTGTAAAGCTGCCGATATTCTTGCTGGCCTTTATTATATTACAAGGCATGTTTGGCATGTGGACGGTAACCTTAAAACTTTGGCCGCAGGTAGTTACAGCGCATTTGCTTGGTGGCTTCACTACGCTTAGCTTGCTGTGGTTACTTACGCTTCGGCTCAATAATTCCCGCTGGCAAATTCCAGCGATCGCAGAAAACAAACTAAAATCGATTCGACCATTAGCCGTTATTGGCTTGTTGATCGTTGTAACACAGATTGCCTTGGGTGGCTGGACGACGTCGAATTACGCAGATATAGCGTGTCCTGATTTTCCAACTTGTCAGGGTGCTTGGTTACCACCAATGAATTTCACCGACGGCTTTAACGTTGGCCAGCATATTGGTCCCAATTACCTAGGTGGGACAATGGACAACGCGGCGCGGGTGGCAATTCATTTTAGTCATCGTGTTGGCGCAATTGTGACCGCAGCGTATTTAGTATTTTTGGCGATCAAGTTGTGTGGTTTGGGTTTGGTCGCGGCGAAAAAAATTGCGGTTGCTACGCTTCTTGTATTGGTCGCGCAAATTAGCTTGGGTATTAGTAATATCGTGTTCCAATTTCCTATCGATGTTGCGGTAGCACACAATTTGGTTGGCGCCCTACTTTTACTGACGCAGGTCACCACCACTTATTTTGTATATACAGCGGCGGTAAACCGCGGGGGTATTAGAGTATGACGCAGCCAAAGGTCGAGTCAGCAAACTGGCGAGATTATTACGAACTGTGTAAACCCAATGTTGTACTCTTGATGTTGCTAACTTCGGTGATTGGCATGTTTATGTCAGTGCCGGGCATGGTGCCGTGGGAACCCTTGGTTTACGGCAACCTCGGCATTGCACTTTGTGCCGGTGCGGCGGCGGCGGTGAATCATTTGGTCGACAGTCGTATTGATCTAGTTATGGCGCGGACCCACAATCGCCCCATTGCTCAGGGACGTGTAAAAACCCGCGATGCAGCAATTTTTGCTGCGGTGATTGGCGGTTTAGGTATGGCGGTTTTACTTATTAAAGTGAATGCCTTAACCGCGTGGCTTACTTTAGCTTCACTGCTTGGTTATGCAGTGGTCTACACACTCTATTTAAAGCGTGCGACACCACAGAATATTGTCATTGGTGGTATTGCCGGTGCGGCACCGCCACTGTTGGGGTGGACTGCAGTAACCAACCAAGTTGAAGGGCACGCTTTATTACTGGTATTGATCATTTTCATTTGGACGCCACCACATTTTTGGGCATTGGCAATTCATCGCAGAGACGATTATGCAAAGGTAGAAATTCCGATGTTGCCGGTAACCCATGGTATTGGCTATACAAAATTGCATACTTTGCTTTATACCATTTTATTGTTTGTGGTGACGTTATTACCCTTTGCAACTGGCATGAGCGGCACCCTGTATTTATTGGGCGCCGTGTGTCTTGGCGCAGGGTTTATTTACTGGGCTATTGTTTTAATGCGGGGCAATAACCCCAAGGCGCCGATGGCCACCTTTAAATACTCCATCATATATCTGATGGCATTGTTTATGATTATGCTATTGGATCACTATTTGTTGCCGGCGATCACTATTTTTGAGGTTGATTACTAATGACTGATGAAAAACAGCAAAATGCCACAGCAAAGCGAGACCGCGGTATTCGCTTAACCGTTTTAGCGATTTTCTCAGTGGCGATAATTTTGGTGGGGGGCTTTTTCTATGCCTTTACCCGCGCGCGGGTGATGACAACCGAAGAGCTAAAATCGCAAGGTGCTTATCTCTACGAAAACCCCCGCCTACTCCCTAACTTTACTTTGTCGGACGATCGTGGCGAACAAGTAACACCAACGACATTTCAGGGTCAATGGAGTCTAGTGTTTTTTGGCTTCACCTACTGTCCAGATATTTGTCCAACAACCCTTGCGCAATTGAAATCCTTTTATCAGGAGCTGGACCCTGAAGTGCAGGCAGATACTCAGATATGGTTGGCTAGTGTTGATCCGGCCCGCGATACTCCAGAGCAATTGCACAGTTATTTAGATTTCTTCCATCCGGCATTTCGCGGCATTACGGGTGACTTTTTGGAAATTCATCGCTTTGCCACATCGATGAATATTCCGTTTACCAAGGTTCCTGGCGGCGGCAGCAATTATCAAGTTGAACATAGTGCCAATGTGGCTTTGGTTAACCCTAAAGGGCATTCCGTCGGTTTTTTTAGAGCGCCGTTAGAGATTAGTAAAATGAAGCGCGCCTATTTATCAATTAGAGAATACTACTAAGTTTTTAGTAGATGACGCCGAGTTATTTAGTCGCGCCGATAACTCGGTCCTAATTGTCCCAGCACAAATAAACATCCGGCGCCTAGTACGATGCTAGGGCCTGCCGGAGTATCCCAATACCATGCCCCTGCTAAGCCGGACATAACGGCGATGGCGCCACAAATTATTGCAAGTAGCGCAGCTTGTTCTGGGCTGCGGGCGAAGCGACCGACCGCGGAAGCGGGAATGATCAGCATGGCAGTGATCAATAGCACCCCAACTATTTTCATCGCAACCGCGACCGTCGCGGCTACCATAAGCATTAATAGCAGGCGTAAACGCTTCACGGGGAGCCCTTCTATCTCGGCAAGTTCTGCGTGCGCGGTCACGGCAACAAGCGCTGGCCAGTAGCGAAACAATAACGCCATAACTATGCCGCAAATAACAGCAAGGTTGATAAGATCTTCTTTGGCTATGGCTAGCAAATCACCAAATAAGAAACCGTTTAAATCTAACTGTTGATTGTCTAAAAATGACAAGCACACCAAACCTAGCGCGAGACTGCTGTGGGACAAAATACCCAGCAGGCTATCTAGTGCAATATCGCGCCACCACTGCAGGGCGAAAAGAGCGCTAGCGATAATCATACAAGTCAGTAGCACGCTATATTGCAAGTTTGCTTGTAAGGTTAAACCCAGCGCAAGACCAAGTAACGCAGAATGGGCGAGAGTGTCGCCGTAGTACGCCATGCGCTGCCACGTTACCAGTGCGCCGAGGGGACCGCATAAGGAGGCCACCAGTAAACCGGCAATAAGGGCGTTAAATAGAATATCAATCATGGTGACGGTGCTCGCATACAACATCGCCGTGAATGTCGTGCTGATGGTCGTGGTCGTGTTGATAAAGTGCAACCGCTTCGGCGTGGCGTCGGCCAAATAGTGATAAATACGCCGGATCGTTGCTGACGTGCTCAGGGTGGCCGTGACAGCAAACATGTTGATTCAAACAAATAACCGTATCGGTTTGCGCCATAACCCAGTGTAAATCATGGGATACCATTAACACCGCGCAGCCTAGGGTATCTCGTAAATAGTTAATCAGTTCGTAGAGCTCAGTTTGTCCGCTAATATCGACACCTTGCGCCGGCTCGTCTAGTACCAGTAAGTTGGGGTCACTTAATAAGGCGCGGCTGAGCAACACACGTTGGGTTTCCCCACCGGAAATGTTGTGTAAGGGGCGTTTGCGCAGGTGGCTAATGCCAGTTAGCTCCAGTGCGTTAGCGATATTTTGTTTGCTCGGGCTGGCCATTGTTAAAAAGCGCTCTACACTCAAAGGCATTAAGGGGTTAAGAGTCAGGCGCTGTGGCATATAACCGATACGGAGATTTGCCTGCCGAAATATACTACCGCTGTCTGGTTTGATTAAACCCAGTGCAATTTTGATTAAGGTGCTTTTACCCGCGCCGTTGGGGCCAATGATGGTCATAATCTGGCGTGGAATGAGGCTGAGGCTGACATCGCTAAGCAGGCTTTGTTGCTGACGCTTTAAAGAGATGTGATCGAGCTTGATCAGCGGAGAATCAATCATTGTCGCGATTCTCCTTGCAGTGGGCACAGCAGCCAACGACTTCGACACAGGGTACTTCTACAGAGAAACCGTGTTGTTTGGCCGCGGTGTTGATGGCGGTATTGATAATATCGGTGTCTAGCTCCGTTGCATTTCGACACTGGCGGCAAATTAAAAAATGTCCTTGATGTTGGTGACTGGGGTCTTGGCAGCCAATGAATGCATTCAGTGAGGCAATGCGATGCACTAGGCCATTGTCGAGCAAAAAATCTAATGCGCGGTACACGGTGGGTGGGGCTGGGCGCCGGCTAGAATCTTTCGCTAACTCCTCGAGAATGGTATAAGCCCCTACGGGTTGGTGATTAGCCCATACACACGCTAAAACCTGTTCGCGAATACGGGTGAACTTTACTTGCCGACTATGACATAGCGCCTTTGCGCGGGTCATGGCGTCATCAATACAACGCTGATGGTTGTGATGTTCAGTTATATTGTGCATTGAGCTTAAGTTCTGCATAAAATAAAATGTTATAATATTGCATTTGCACGGTAATAAACAATGGGGACAATTAATTGAGAGTTGTAGTGTGGTATGTATTAACGGCTTGGATGCTCAGTGGTGCGGCATGGGCAGCTAATGATAAGCCGGTAGTGCTGTCCAGCATTATGCCTTTGCAGATGATTGTTCGGGATATTGGTGGTGATGCAATTACGGCAGAGCTGCTAGCTCCGGCGACGGTATCCCCTCACGATTTTCAGTTGCGGCCTTCCGATGCCCAGCGAATTCGTTCCGCTGATTTAGTGCTGTGGGTGGGGCCAGTATTGGAAACCTTTTTGCAAAAGTTATTGGATAAGCAAGATAACGCGGTAGCTCTTTATCCAAATTTAAAGAACAGCGAAGATCCTCATGTTTGGATGGACGCAGAAGAGGTCCAAAGCATCGCTCGGCGAGTGGCGCGTTTGCTATCAGATCGTTTACCGTCTCGGGGCGCTTATTTCCATGCAAATGCGGCGCGTTTTAGTACTGAGTTCAGGCTGTACGATAAGCAGTTGCAAGAAGAGATAGCGCGTCATGAGCGCCGCCCTTATCTATTGCTGCACGATGGTTTTAGCCGTTTTGAGCGCCACCATGGTTTACCTGCAGGTGAGATGGTGATGGCTGGATCTGATCGTTTACCGGGTGCTAGGCATATTGTTGATTTGCGTGCTCGATTGCAGGCGGGAGAGTTTTCTTGTGTGTTTAGGGAGCCGCAATATGCACCGGCAATGCTGAATGCGTTAATTGCAGATGTCGACATACGAGTTATTGAAATAGATCCCTTGGGGGAGCGGCTTGTTACTAGCGGAAACAAGGAAGGTGCTGACGGGTTTTTGAGATTATACCGTCAGCTCGGGCAGGCATTTCTTGCCTGTTTTGATCGTTAGTAGTCCGTAAAGACAAATCATCAAGCTTGGGGCTTATTCGTCTATACGTGGTGTCATTAAACTACTAATTTTGTCTTCAAGCTCAACACTTAAGCTAGCGGCAACAACGTCCAGATTTTGCTCTAGAAAGCGTTCTGCTGAGCGCTGACTGGCGTACTCAATGTTAGCGTCAGGCAGTTTGACACTATTGACCTGATTGTAGGCTAAAACCATTGGCTCTGAGTCTGCAATATTGGGTTCTGCTGCAGTTGCCATGGCGCTGGCTATTAGGACAAAGATTGCACTGATAGTTTTGTTCATTTGTATTACTCCTTTCTATTTGGGCATGTTTGGCCCTGCACAAGATAAAGGTTACCTTGTGTTACGTAAGGTAACACATAATATTAGGTTCTCCTCTTAATTTTTGTTAATTTCTCAGCAATGTGGCAAATTGCCAAGGTGTCACCCACCTCGATTTGTGAAAATAGGTAACACATCGACTTATTTTGCATAGCTAATGATGCTTGGCAGCCTCGTGGTACACTGCCCTTCCCAATAATTGATGTATCAAATCGCTCCCATGACAGCCATAAAGCCCCTTGTTTTAGTTGACGGTTCTTCTTATTTGTATCGTGCGTTCCACGCCCTGCCGCCGCTTAACACCTCAACAGGCCAACCCACCGGCGCCATAAAGGGGGTGATTAATATGTTGCGCCGATTACAGAAAGATTACCCCGATAGCCCAATCGCTGTGGTATTTGACGCTAAAGGCAAAACTTTCCGCGACGATCTTTATTCACAGTACAAGGCGCAGCGCCCGCCTATGCCTGATGACTTGCGCAGTCAGGTCGAGCCGATAAATGCCATCGTTGATGCAATGGGGTTGCCGCGGTTAGTAATTGATGGTGTTGAGGCTGATGACGTTATCGGCACTCTGGCGGCTCAGGCCGGTATGGAGCGTCCAGTGCTGGTATCAACCGGCGATAAAGATATGGCGCAGCTGGTAAATGAGCATGTGACCTTAGTGAATACGATGACTGATACCGTGATGGATATTGCGGGGGTCAATGAGAAGTTTGGTATTCCTCCGGAGCTAATCATCGACTTTTTGGCGCTAATGGGCGACAAAGTCGACAATATCCCCGGTGTTGCCGGTGTTGGTGAGAAAACGGCTCTCGCCCTACTGCAAGCGCTGGGTGGCTTGGAAGATATCTACCAAAACCTCGACAAGGTGCCAGACTTGCCAATCCGCGGCGCCAAAGGCATAGCTAAAAAACTTGCCGATAGTCGCGAGCAAGCTTTCCTTTCCTACACTTTGGCGACAATCAAATGCGATGTGCCGCTAGCGGTGTCGATGGCCGAGCTTCTGCCAACTGAGCCTGATAACGCGCGCTTGTTGAGCTTGTTTACAGAGTTTGAATTCAAAACGTGGATGCAAGAATTAAGTCGCACTGAGCGTGCGGAATCTGTGGAGCAGGCAGATCTCCTAAACGGCGGCGAAGCTGAGCCGGCTGTGCCCGCTTTTTCTGGAGAAGCAGATTACCAATTGATTTTAACGCAGGGCCAATTTGATGAATGGCTCGCGAAATTGCGCGCGGCTCAATTGTTTGCCTTTGATACCGAAACAACCAGTTTGAATTATATGCAGGCGCGGGTAGTCGGTGTGTCCTTTGCGGTGCAAGCTGGTCAGGCGGCTTATCTCCCCTTTGGGCACGATTATTTGGACGCGCCAGATCAGCTCGACGAGAAGATGGTCTTGGCCGCCTTGAAACCGATTTTAGAAGACCCCAGCAAAGCTAAGCTGGGTCAGAACTTAAAATACGATGCCAATGTGCTGCTCAATCACGGTATTACCCTTCGAGGTATTACTGAGGACACAATGCTTGAGTCCTATGTGCTGGATTCTATTGGTAGTCGTCACGATATGGACACCCTCGCCCTGAAGCATTTGGGCCTCAGCACTATCCATTTTGAAGATATTGCTGGCAAGGGCGCCAAGCAGCTGACCTTTAATCAGGTTGCTCTGGAACAGGCCGGCCCCTACGCAGCAGAAGACGCGGATATTACCCTGCGCTTGCATCAAGTGATGTCTCCACAGTTAAAGGCCTGCTCGGAGCTTATGTCGGTCTATCGCGACATCGAATTACCGCTGGTGCCGGTTTTGTCGCGTATTGAGCGCAATGGTGCGCTAGTGAGCCGTGACTTGCTTAATAAGCAGAGTCATGAGCTTGGTTTGAAAATGCAGGCACTGGAGAAAGAAGCTTATGACTTGGCGGGTGGGGAATTTAATCTTGCCTCGCCAAAGCAGTTGGGTGAAATATTATTTGAGCGATTAAATATTCCCGTAATAAAGAAAACCCCAAAGGGTGCGCCGTCCACTGCTGAGGAGGTCTTGGTTGAGCTAGCGCATGATTACCCGCTTCCCAAGGTGCTTCTCGAACATCGCGGCATGGCCAAGCTTAAATCGACTTATACAGATAAATTACCATTATTGATTGATCCGGCGAGCGGCCGGATTCACACCTCTTACCATCAGGCGGTGGCAGCAACGGGTCGTTTATCTTCTTCGGATCCTAACTTGCAGAATATCCCAATTCGCAGTGCTGAGGGGCGGCGGATTAGGCAGGCGTTTATCGCGCCGCCGGGCTATGTCATTTTGGCTGCTGATTATTCTCAAATAGAGCTGCGCATTATGGCGCACTTGTCGGGCGATCGCGGCTTGATCGATGCTTTTGCCGCGGGTGAAGACATCCATAAAGCCACGGCTGCGGAGGTGTTCGGGGTCGCTTTAGACGAAGTAAGTGATGAGCAGCGTCGCAATGCAAAGGCGATTAATTTTGGTTTAATTTATGGCATGTCGGCCTTTGGTCTTGCGCGGCAATTACATATCGGCCGCAAAGAAGCTCAAGAATATATAGACCTCTATTTTGAGCGGTACCCGGGCGTGTTGCGTTATATGGATGAAACTCGGGTATTGGCGTCAGAAAAAGGTTATGTAGAAACCTTGTTTGGTCGACGCCTATATTTGCCGGAAATAAATGCCAGCAATGGAATGCGCCGACAAGCAGCAGAACGCACGGCCATTAACGCGCCAATGCAGGGTACGGCGGCTGATATCATCAAACGGGCCATGATTTCGGTAGATCGCTATTTGTCAGAAAGTGGCGTAGATGCCCGTATGATCATGCAAGTTCACGACGAATTGGTGTTGGAAGTAGCGCCGGCGGCCTTGGATTCTGTGAAGGCGGAAGTGATAAAACTGATGATGGCAGCGGCAGATTTATCGGTACCTCTGGAGGTCGGGATGGGTGTGGGTGCGAATTGGGACGAGGCGCATTAATTTGCGTATTCGCAAATCTGCGTCTACTTTTAATAGGCTGTTGCTCTTAAATGTATGTGAGAACAGCCCCGCGTTAGGAGACTTGTCTCCCCCTGACTCCTTAGGAGTAGGATTGCCCGGTGAGTTCAGCGCACCGGGCTTTTTTGCACCTGGCAAATAGCGTTAAATCTCATTATTGGGCTCTGCCAGCTCATCGATACCAACTTCTTCACGTCTTGGAATATCCAGCCACTGGTCTAACTGGCTTCGCAGCGCCTGCAGGCCGTCGCCGTTATGGGCGGAAAACAATTGCACACTAATTAAGTCGCCGTATTCGGCGAGCTCCTTACGCACTGCCAATAAGGTTGCCGACGCGGGGCCGCGTTTCAGTTTGTCAGATTTGGTAAGTAAAATGTGCATAGGCATGGTGCTTTTGGTCGCCCAGCTCACCATTTGTTTGTCAAACTCCGTGAGGGGGTGGCGGATATCCATCATTAACACCATGCCCCGCAGCGATTCGCGTTTTTGTAAATAGGCTTCAAGGTTGCGCTGCCACTCATTTTTAACTGCCAGTGGAACTTTGGCAAAGCCATAGCCTGGGAGATCGACAAGTCGCTGGCGGCCGCTTTCATCTAAGATAAAAAAGTTGAGTAACTGGGTTCGGCCAGGCGTTTTACTGGTTTTAGCGAGCTTCTTGTTTTCCGTTAAGCGATTGATTGCACTAGATTTTCCTGCATTAGAGCGGCCAGCGAAGGCAACCTCCGCTCCGGTGTCATCTGGGCAGTGCATCAGGTTTGGCGAGCTCTTTAGATAACTGGCGCGGCGGTAGTTTAAAGCAGGGGAGGAATCCATAATATATCCGAGAAAATGACTAAGGCAGTGTGTACAAGCTCTAGGGCAATAACTGGCCCACACGCCGACTAGTTGTGTATAATGCCGCAGTTTTTGTGCGGGGTCACTTTAGGTGCTGAGTAAGCCCCAGCGTTCCGAAAAACGAGTTCGAACTGCTGATATTTGGAGATGTAACTCATGCATAAATGGTTTGTGGCTTTACTTCTGATAGCGGCTAGCGTGACTGCCACTGCGGCCGAGCAGGCGATTGTAGATCGTTATAAGGCATCCTGCTATGCCTGTCATGGTTTTGGTGCAAATGGTGCGCCAAAAACAGGTGTTGAGGCTGACTGGGCGCCTCGTTTAGAAAAAGGCATGGATACATTAATGAAGCATACTAATGAAGGTTTTAATGCAATGCCGCCAAAGGGTTTGTGTTTCAATTGCAGCGATGACGAATTTAAAGCATTGATTGAGTATATGGCGACGCCACAATCTTAAGAAGTGTGTGACAGAATTATCTTGATTAAAGAGTGTGTGACAATGAATAAACCACTATTAGTAATGATTGCCTCATTGATGTTCGCTGGTTCTGCCGTGGCATTAGAGGGCGATGCCTCGGCCGGTAAGGCGAAATCGGCACCATGTGCTGCCTGTCACGGTGCTGACGGTAATAGTCCTGCGCCGAACTTCCCGAATCTAGCGGGGCAAGGTGAGCGTTATTTAGCTAAGCAGATTCACGACATTAAATCTGGCGAGCGTTCTGCGCCATTGATGGCGGGCCAAACAGATAATTTGTCTGACCAAGATATTGCAGATATCTCTGCTTATTACGCAAGTAAAAAGGCTAGCACAGGTCAAACAGATCCTGCATTGCTAGAAAAAGGCGCCGCTATTTATCGCGGTGGTATTGCCGATCGCAGTGTGCCAGCTTGTGCGGCCTGTCATTCACCAACCGGCCAAGGTATGGCGGCGGCTGGCTTCCCTGCACTGGCGGGTCAGCACGCGGACTATACGATTGCGCAATTGAAAGCTTTCCGTGCGGCGGCAGATGGTCGTGAAGGTCGCGCCAACGATGGCGACACCAAAACAATGCGGACTGTGGCATTTAAAATGAGTGATTCTGAAATTGAAGCGGTAGCAAGTTATATCCAAGGTTTACATCACTGAGTGCGAGCAGACAAACAAGCGGCTTCGGCCGCTTTTTTTATTTCTGCGACGGTAGATTTTAAATGAACAAAATCCCGGTAAGTTGTGTATAAGATCCTGTTAAATAGGAATCATTGTGTATTAGCATGGTCTCAGACAACTTATAACAATTTAATTTTCTAATTTGCGTTTCCCGACAGTTATTGGGTAAACCGTTTTTAAATGAGGTGGCTTCATGTTCAAGAAAATGCTTTCACTGCTCAGTGTGTTCAGCTTTTTATTATTAGTGTCGGCGTGCAGCGATGGTGCAGAGCCTGCTGCTTCAAAAACAGCCCAGCCAGCAGCTTCTGCCGCCGCCCAAGCTCAACCAAGCGACAAAGCTGATGTGGGAGAGCGCTTTATTCGCATCCCTCAGCCAGTGAGAACGGCTAATCCTGATAAAATCGAAGTTGTTGAAGTGTTTTGGTACGGCTGCAGTCACTGCTTCCATTTTGACCCCATGATTGAGGTGTGGAAGAAAAAGCTCGCGGCGGATGTTGATTTTCACCGTTCACCGGCAATGTGGAATGAGCTGATGGTCGTGCATGCCAAAGCGTATTATACGGCGCTGACCTTGGGTGTGCTGGATAAGGTACATGAGCCGATATTCAAAGCTATTAATGTTGATCGTAATACCCTTCGTGACGCCGACGCACTAGCTGCGCTATTTACTAGCCATAGCGATATTGATGACGCGACTTTTCGTAAAACCTTTGATTCATTTGGTGTGAACAGCCAGGTGAAGCAGGCTGATGCACGCGCTCGCTCCTACGGTATTGCAGGTACGCCCGAGTTGATAGTCAACGGCAAATACCGCATCACAGGTCGCTCGGCGGGTGGCCAGGCAGAAATGCTGAAGGTTGCTGACGAATTGATAGCGAAAGAGCGGGCGGCCAAGTAAATCATTGTCGCAATCTTGCGTTAGTCCTTCTCTACTATAGCGGGCTCAGAAGATAGATAAAAAAGGCCGCTTGGCGTACACGCTAAGCGGCCTTTTTATTTTTGTGCTGAGCTCTATATTTGAGTGCCGGCCTCACTGTTAAGCTCAGCCGACGAATTGCCCTCTTGCTCCGTAATGCTTGGTAGCATTTGCTGGGCAAATTCCCTTTGGCAAAACGCGAGTCGCTTAGCGGGGGCTGGATTTTTTATACCCTTGGCGGCAAGCCGGTCAATTTCATTTTCCACTTTCCGGCAGCGCGCGGCCAGGCCTGCATCGTTGGCAATTTGGATATTGAGTCCGGGTCGGGCATTTAGCTCTAACATCAAGGGGCCGCGATCTTTGTCTAGCACCATATCTACGCCTAAGTAGCCTAGGCCGGTGAGCTCATAACAGCGGGTTGCTAATGACATAAAGCCGTCCCAGAACGGCAACTGCACCCCTCTTACGGGGTTGGTTGTGTCTGGGTGACTGTTGATGAGTTTATTTAGCCACGTACCGTCCAGCGTAATCCCCGTTGCTAGATCGACTCCAACCCCTATCGCGCCTTGATGGAGGTTGGCCTTGCCGCCAGATTGGCGGGTAGGTAGTCGCAACATTGCGAGTAAGGGGTAGCCTTTCAGCACAATAATGCGGATATCAGGCACACCTTCGTAGCTTATGGCACTAAAGATTGGGTCTGGCGTCACTCGGTATTCAATAAGTGCGCGGTCGCGATGCCCGCCCAGTGAATAGATACCCGATAAAATGCCCGAAAGGTGGAATTCAATATCTTCGTGGCTCAGTAATTTTCCAGATGTGGTGCGATAGTAGCCTTCAAATTGGTCAGCAATAACAATGATACCGTCACCACCGGCGCCTTGTGCCGGTTTAATAACAAAGTCGCGATGGTCTTTAACGATGTCCCTAAGTTTGCTGATTTGCTTGTCTGAATCGATGACACCATACATGGGCGGCACGTGAATACCGGCCTGTACCGCGCGTTCTTTGGTTTTAATTTTGTCATCAACCAAGGGATAAAGATGGCGTTGGTTGTAGCGCAATACATAGTCTGCATTGCGCTGGTTGATACCCATAACGCCCTTTTCACGCAGCTCTTTCCACGTACTAAATAAGGACATGTTATTTGCCTTTAATCATGGCGTTAAAACGGAATAGCTCGGTTAAACGGTAGCCTCGGTAATGGCCTAGTACCAACATGAATGACATAAATACCAGCAGCATACCTGGGAAGGTAAATACGAAGTACGACCAGGGTTCGTAGGTCATCATTAGATGTGACAGCGTCGCGGCGACTAGCGTGCCGACACCCACCTTGCCAGCGTGAACACCGCCGCGCTCCTCCCAGACAATCGACATACGCTCTATCGACATGGTCAAAATAACCATGGGGAATAGCGCAATCGACAAGCCGCGATCTAGCCCTAAACGGTGCCCAAGGACACTAATTAAAGCCATTACAATCACCACAAAGGTCAGCACCACAGACAGTCTCGATAGTAATTGCAAGTGCAGATGCTCGAGATAGGATCGCAGCGATAGGCCGAGCGCGGTAATCACGGTGAACAGAATGACTCCCCAGAATACCTGGGTTTCACGAAATGCCAGACCGATTAGAACGGGCGTAAATGTGCCCAAGGTCTCCAGGCCGATAACATTGCGCAACAATAGAATTAGCATTACCCCAATTGGAATCATAAGAATGATTTCAAAGGTTTGCTGTGACTGCAGCGGTAAGTCGTATAGCGACAGAGCCCACAGTTTATTCTCTTTGCGCTCGGCCACGGATTGGGCGAGCATAATAGAACTCATGATGCGTTGATTGGCGGTAACTTCTATTTTTAGATTACGGCCACCCTCAACGGCTGCCATTGGTTCATCGCCGGTCCACCATACAACTCGATCATTGGGTAAGCCGAGGGCGCCAGTTTCAGGGTTGAAGTAGAGCCAGCGTTTGCCATTGTAGCTACGCATCCACAACTCGGAGATTTGCGCCACGCTGCTGACTAGTCGCAGGGTGTGGACGCGTTCTACAGGGATATGAGCAGAAGACAATAATAATTCAAGCACCCGCGACTTACTGTCTTGTGTGTAGTCGTTACCCAGCAGTAAGCGGGCATTGTGGTTGCTTGGCTCGTTAATAAGTTTGATTGCTTCGCGAATAAAGGTTTCGATATCAGCGGAGTGCTCGCGAATTGGTTTTAGTAGTGCATCAACGGCGACTTTCTCTACGCCTATCAGTTCTGGGCTTTCGCTGAACAGGGGGCCGGGTTCTGATTCGGAGAAGCTTGAGTTGCTGCGCTTAGTGAGCATTAAGCGATAAAAAAGCTGCTGACTACCCTCGGCGCGGCGCGCCGACCAAACCGCTTGCCGATTATCGCCGACGACATCGGTATTCACGCCGTAATTTTTAGAAATGAAACTCTCGTTCAGGGTAATGAACTTGCTCCAAACTGGAGGCAAATACATTTGTACTTTTACCGGGCTATTGTCGCGGGCGTTAAAGCTGAGCTTGGTGTCGATTACCCACACTGGCTCTGTGGTTTCGGAGGAGACCGGAATATTTAGAACAAAAATCTGCCATGCAGTGCTGGCGGCACCCATAATTAATAGCGCCAGTGCCAGTACCCTGACATGCAGTTTTACGCCCTTCATTCGTTTTGCTCCTCGGACTTATCTTGTTTAGTGCAGAGCGTTTTGTCCTGCATGTATTTTTTACTTGGGTCAACCAGCGCGTTAAACGCAGTCAACGGTTCAGAACCAACCAGCATGGGTTTCGAAAACTGTCTGCGATCCGCTAGATTAACCTCAACCTTGTGCGAGTTACCGCCAATACAGAGTGTTAGTTCTAGCACAGGGCGGCGACTATAATCTTTTTCGTCTTCGTCGTAGTCAGCGGCACGACGTTTGATACGGATATGCTTGCTGAGCGGCAAACTCACTGATTTTAGCGAGTCATCAGGCAACACCAAGTCAAAATGGACGATGTCATCTTTTTTACCCTTGCCCTTTTCGACTTGGGCGTTGATCGCATTGATTGATGCGCTCTCAGCGCCGGTATCAATTTTCGCCTTGTAGCGAACTCCCAGCTCCTCGATGTAAACGTATTCGCTTAATCCGAAGATCTGATTGGAATCATCGTCGGCGTGGCTAGCAGCGGTGAATAAAATGGCGTTAGTAAATAGTAGCGTAAAGACAGCAAATCGCACGGTTACTCCTTTTCATCTTATTGTGCTCCCCAGTGCCTGCATAGCATAGTTCAGGCTGGGTACAGTTAGCCAGCACGGGCTATCACTGGAGAGCAATAAATGTGTCTGAGTGTGCTTAGTCTCTGATTTCTTTAAAAAGTGCGAGGGTAATTTTTCGCCTTTCATTGTGATCGACAATAGGCAAAGGGTAATCCGAAACAGCCGGTGGTTGATGCAATTGCTTGCCCCGCAGCCCTTTTAGTTCGGGTACGTAGTGCACAATAAATTCGCCGTCGGCATCAAAGCGCTGACCTTGAGTCGTCGGGTTAAAAATACGGAAATAAGGTGCTGCGTCAGTCCCCGTCGAGGCCGCCCACTGCCAGCCACCGTTATTTGAGGCAAAATCGGCATCAATCAGGGTCTCTAGGAAGTGGCGTTCACCCCAGCGCCAATCAATATGCAGATCTTTGCAGAGGAAGGATGCTGCAATCATGCGCAAGCGATTGTGCATCCAGCCAGTTGCCGAGAGCTGACGCATGGCGGCATCCACAATGGGGAATCCGGTGCGACCTTCACGCCAGGCGTCGAATAGTGCTTGGTCATTTGGCCACGGAATGGCGTCGGTATAGCTCTGAAAGGCCTGACCTTTTACGACTCGCGGAAAGTGGTAGGCAACATGGCGGTAAAACTCTCGCCATAGCAACTCATTAAACCATGTGCCAGCATCGCTTTTAGCGTCCCAAATCTCCTCACCACACTCCTGCTGTAAGCGGGCTAGACATTGACGTGGGCTGAGGAGACCCAAAGCTAAGGCGGCGGAGAGTCGCGAAGTGCCATCAATTGCAGGAAAATCGCGATGCTTTTGATAGTCAGCAGCGCGCTCAGCACAAAATTGACGCAATTGTTGCAGCACGCCCTCCTCGTCGGCCGGCCAGGCGGAGGAGTCTTTTTCCTCTCCAAATTTTGGACACTGCGCCGTTGTTCCGGCGTCCGATGACTTTTTGGCAGCAGGTCGCCGCAAAACACGGGGAAACTGCGCTGCCAGCACTTCGCGGCAGCGTCGAGAGTACGGCGTAAACACTTTGTAGGGCTGACCATCGCCCTTGGCAATGTGCAGAGGGCTGAGCAGGCTGTCATCGAGTAAATGTAGGGGGATGTCTAATTGCTCGGTGCAGAGGCTATCACGCTGTATTTCATCGACCAGCCATTCTTGATTGGCATACACGGCCTCAATACCGTGTTTCTGACAATGGTTTTTTAACTGGCTTGGCACGTGTTTGAAGTGCGTGGCATTGACGATGTCGAGGGGAATACCTAGCTTACCCAGCTGTGCGCTCAAGTCATCGACGGCGCGGCGCAGAAAGTGTCGACGAATGGGGGCAATGCCATGCTCATCAAGCTGCTGCGGGCAGAGAAAGTAAACAGCGCGAACGTGCTCATGGTTCTTGCAGACGGCAGTGAGCGCTGGGTTATCTAAACTTCGTAAATCATTGCGAAACCAAATAAGCGCCGTCATACGCTACAATCCCATGCGCAGCTTTAGGTCCCGAGGGTATGGGGTGAAGTAATACTGGTCCAATAGATAGTCAACTTGGTATTTCTTTAAAAACATACCGAGCATTTCCAGTGGCACTAATAATGGAAGCAGTCCTTCCGAGTAATCTCGAATAACCTCACTGAGTTGCGCCTTGTCACTGGCATCGAGGTGCTCTTTAAAGAAGCCTTGGATGTGCATAAGCGTATTGGTGTGGTTTTTAACGCTCGCGGGGTGCCGAATTGCTTGCATAAATTTACTAATGTAGCGATCGCCAATTTCATTTACGTCGCCCGCCTCTGCGACAATCGGCCCCAATTCGCGGTATATAGGTTGATTGTGCGCTAGCAGCAAAAATTTGTGGCGGCGGTGAAAGTCCTGCAATCGTTTCACACTTAGTCCCTCGGCGGCCATGGCTTGCCAGCGAGCATAGGCAACAACGCGCAAAACAAAATTTTCCCGCAGATGTACATCGTTTAAGCGGCCGTTTTCTTCCACTGGCAGCAGCGGATGAGCGGCCATTAATTGTTTCGCGAACAGTCCTACGCCTACTTTGCCTAGTCCGACTCCGTTGTCTGAGTAAACAGGTACCCGCTCCATTCCGCAGCTAGGTGATTTTGCGCAAAGAATATAGCCACTGATGTAATCGAGTGTCGCCACCGAGTCGCGGGCGAAGACCGTCATTTTTTCGGTCACGTCCAAGCTACTGTCTGAGCTTCCGACTAAGCGCGGGCTGTCAGGATCGCCAACGAGTCTAATTGTCGGGCGTGGCACACCCATGCCGATGGCTTGTTCAGGGCAAATTTTGACAAAATCGAAGTGGCGAGCAAGCTCATCAGAAGCGAAGGGCAAACGCTTGTGGCCGCCGTCGTAACGCACTTGCTCGCCGAGTAAGCAGGCGCTAATACCAATACGGATAGCTGGCGTGTCAGACATGGTGATGGCGCTTCCTAAGTCTTTGTAAGTAGGTCGGTATTACGCACTGATCTCATTAGCAGATCAAACCTAAGGCTAAAAACCCGCGTCACTAGCTTGCATTCGAGCGGCCTGAAATTATTCGCTTTGCCCAGAGAGGAATACGATTAAATTGCGAAAATCCTCTTCACTACAGCCCATGCACATCCCTTTTGGTGGCATGCTATTCAGTCCGTTAATGGTATTGCTAAGTAGCACGTCCATGCCCTTTTGAAGTCGCGGTGCCCAATCGGCCTGATTACCGCTGCGCGGCGCTGAAGCAACCCCCGTGCTGTGACAGCCATAGCAACTTTGGATATACAGTGACTTTAACGCGGGGTCGCTGGGCATGAGGCTGCGACTAGACGGGGCGGCGCTCGCTGTCTCAGTGGTCGCCGTCGTGTTTGTACTTGGGCTTGGGCCGCAGCCTACGAGGGCGATGACAAGACCGAGCGGCAGTAAAGTAGCGAAACGGTGAGTAGCGTTAAACGACATTATTAAGTGTCCCGTCAGTTTTGTATTGAGGGCTGCAGTTTACCCATGATGTGAGCACTTTGTCTTCGCAAAAGCAGTGAAGTTTGAATGACAGGAAGTCGGTGCTTACGGTAATTTCGGGGCGAGAAGTTTGCGCTTGGCATTACACTTGGTCGAAAATTGAGATACGTAAAATGGTGGGGTTATAGCAATTGTTGTAAGGGAGGTTTTGAGACGTACCGTAAATGTTTAGGTGGTCGTACGGGCGCTCAGGTCAGCAGGTTTTCCTGTATCGAAAATGCACGTCGCCTGAGGCGCTGACTTTGAATTCTCTAACTCATGACCAACATTTACCGGCGATGTGGCGCTTATATAAAGGCGGCTAGTCTTCGCTGTGCTCAAAGCCAAAGGTCCGGTTCTCGTCCTCACTTTGGCGGTCTATGGCTCCCACGTCCAGTAATGGGGCGGCATCGATATGCTGGGCATCCATCATATGGGCGACACGCTGTAGTGCGCTGATGATGTGAGTTTGCTCCCAATCCTGCAAATCGCTGAATTGGCGAATGAAGTAATCCTGCAGTGGCATGGGTGCGTTGCGAATCAATTCGCTGCCCGTATCGGTCAGGCAGGCGTAGACCTTGCGTTTGTCCTGCTGCGAGCGCTCCCGCATCACTAATCCGCGTTTTTCTAGACGATCGAGAATGCTGGTCACGGTCGCTTGGCTGAGATTAATGTGGTTTGCCACGTCACTGATGATGGCATCACCTTGATCTCGTAGGGTTTGCAAAATCAGCATCTGAGGCGCGGTTAAGCCGGCGGTCTTCATTAAATGCTTAGAGTGCAAGTCAATCGCGCGTGTTACGCGCCTTAGCGAGATTAATACTTCGTCAATTCTGTTCATTTCAGTTTTCTTAGAATCCGTGAGCGCCCCAATGGTAGCGACTTGGCGGCGGTTTTGCACCTGACAAACTGCCTTGTTGTCAATAGCTTGGCTTGATCATTATGACGAAAATCAACTATAATGCTTCGTGTACTAAACAATTAATCAGGAGGTTGAGTTCACAATTTAGTGATTAAATACGATATAACGCGATAAAGACGACGCTTTATATACTATTTGCTTATTAAATTAGAATGAACACAAATAAATTGTGTTGAAATCAAATAGCGCGATGCAAGCCGACGCTGCCACGCTTCGTTTTCGCCAGCCAACGGCGGAAGATGGCTATGCCCTAAATCAATTAGTGGCGGCCAGCCCCCCACTAGATACCAATTCTGTTTACTGCAATTTGCTGCAGTGCACCCACTTTGCCGCGACCTCGGTTGCGGTCGAAGAGGATGGTCGCTTGGTTGGTTTTATATCAGCCCACCGTCCACCGGAAAAAAGTGACACGGTGTTTGTATGGCAAGTCGTTGTAGATGGGTCTCAGCGCGGCCGTGGTTTGGCAAAACGGATGCTGAAAGAAATCGTAAAGCGTCCTGCGTGCGCAGGAGTCAGCTTTTTAGAAACGACCATTACACCAGACAACGAGGCCTCTTGGGCGCTGTTCCGCAGCTTTGCCCGCGACCTCGACACAGAATTAAATCACAGTATTTGGTTCGAGAAAGACGCCCATTTTGGTGGCCAGCACGACAGCGAAGCGCTGCTCCGTATTGGGCCCTTTTCCGTGCCGCAATAAGCCACAAGGCTATGCAGCAGCAAATACGAACTCAGTAAGGAATGCTAAGAGGAGTGAAGACTATGACAATCTTTGACAGGCTCGAATCAGAAGTACAATCCTACGCCCGATCTTTCCCCGTGACCTTCGACAAGGCGCAGGGCGAGCATTTGTACGACACCGACGGCAAGCAGTACATCGACTTTCTTGCGGGTGCCGGCACACTTAACTACGGACATAACAATCCGGTATTAAAGCAGGCGCTCGTTGACTACATTATGCGCGACGGTATTACCCACGGCCTAGATATGCACACCGCCGCCAAAGGCGATTTTTTGCAGGCGTTTAATGAGCATATCTTGGCGCCCCGTGACATGGAATACACCTTCCAGTTCACGGGTCCTACCGGCACCAACGCGGTAGAAGCGGCGCTAAAATTAGCGCGCAAAGTGACCGGCCGCACCTCAATCGTGTCGTTCACCAACGGCTTTCACGGCGTGACCCTTGGCGCAGTTGCCGCAACGGGTAACAGCCATCATCGTGGCGGCGCGGGTGTCGCACTGGGCGATGTAAACCGTATGCCCTACTGTGGCTACTACGGTCGCGACGCCGACAGTTTGAAAATGATGGACAAATTACTGTCGGATCCATCATCTGGTGTTGACCTGCCTGCCGCCATGATAGTTGAGCCTGTGCAGGGCGAGGGTGGCCTTAACGTCGCCAACAATGACTGGTTGCGCGGATTAGAAAAGCTGTGTCGCAAGCACGATATATTATTAATTGTTGATGATATTCAAGCGGGCTGTGGTCGTACTGGCACCTTCTTCAGTTTTGAAGCTAGCGGTATTAAGCCAGACATTATCACTATGTCTAAATCATTGAGTGGCTACGGTTTGCCCTTTGCCATTGTATTGCTGCGTCCAGACTTAGACGTGTGGGAGCCAGGCGAGCATAACGGTACCTTCCGTGGGAATAACCATGCGTTTATTACCGCCGCTGCAGCGATTCGTCACTATTGGACGGATGAAAAGTTTGCCGCTGATATCGTTGAGAAATCAGCGATTGTGAGCCACCGCTTCAAGAAAATTTCAGATCGCTACGGCGTTACCCAAATGCAGCCCAAAGGGCGTGGCATGATGCAGGGTCTTGCGTGTCGCGATGGCGAAACCGCCGATGAAATCGGCCGCGCGTGTTTTGAGCGCGGATTGGTTATTGAAACCTGCGGTAATCGCGGTCAGGTCGTAAAGGTATTTTGCCCACTCACTATAGAAAAAGCGGAGTTGGTGCGCGGCTTGGATATTCTCACCGATGCCATTGCCGATGTATTGGGCAAAGCGGTCGAAAAAAAAGCCTCTTGAATGAATGAGTAAAGCGTCTCTTCTGCGGAATATATTCTGTGGGAGAGGACTTTATTAACGGTCTATTTATGTCGCCGCTGGGTATCAGCAAGAGCGGCATTTATTTTTAAGAAATAAAGGAATTTGAAATGATTGTTAGAACCTTAAAAGAGTGCGAAAACTCAGAGCGTTGTGTAGCCACCGACACTTGGCAAAGTGTGCGCATGATTTTAAAAGACGACAAAATGGGTTTTTCATTCAATATCACTACTATTTTTGCCAATACTGAAACGCCAATTCACTACCAGAATCATCTTGAATCGGTGTACTGCATATCAGGCAACGGCGAAATTGAAACCGTGAATGACGGTAAAATTTATAAATTAGAAGCGGGCACCATTTATCTCTTAGATAAACACGATAAGCATCTATTGCGCGGCGGCAGCGAAGATATGCAAATGGCCTGTGTGTTTAACCCGCCCTTGAGTGGCAAAGAAGTACACGATGAAAATGGCGTCTACCCAATCGACTGAATCTGCTGAAGACCGAAAATTTATTTCAGTTATTCAACGGAGAAAAAAATGACACACAGTGTAGAGAAAATCGGCGGCACCTCGATGACCAATTACGAGGCGGTGAGAGACAATATCGTGCTCGCCGGTGGCGAGGATGGCAATGTTTACGGTCGTATATTTGTCGTATCGGCCTACGGTGGCGTAACCGATTTGCTGTTAGAAAATAAACGTAATAGTCATCCCGGTGTTTACGCCTTGTTTGCTGACGATGGCGCTGAAACCTTATGGCGAGATGCGCTTAGCAACGTCGGCAACACCCTTAAAGAAATTAATGCGGGTTTGTTTCCAGATATTGAGCAGCTGGCGGAAGCCAATAAATACATCGAAAGCCGCTTGTTCGAAGCTGAACGCTGCATGGATAATTTGCACCGCCTTTGTCAGCACGGTCATTTTGGCTTAGAAGACCACCTGCTAACGGTGCGGGAAATGTTGGCGAGTATCGGCGAAGCACACAGTGCGTGGAATACAGCCGCACTGCTTACGCGCGACGGTGTTAATGCGCGCTATATTGATCTTTCAGGTTGGCGTGCCGAAGAGGCCTTGCCTTTAGACGATCATATAAGGGAAGCGCTTGCCGGCATCGATTTAACGACAACGCTGCCTATTGTGACGGGCTACGCGCATTGCCAAGAGGGACTAATGGCCAGTTTTGATCGCGGTTATAGTGAAATGACTTTTAGTCGTATGGCGGTCATCAGTGGCGCTCGCGAAGCGGTTATTCATAAAGAATATCATTTAAGTAGCGCCGACCCTCGTTTGGTTGGTGCCGATAAAGTGGTTCCCATTGGCCGTACCAATTATGACGTGGCCGACCAGCTCGCGAATTTGGGTATGGAGGCAATTCATCCCCGTGCAGCGAAGGGCTTACGCCAACAGAAAATTGCTCTGCGAGTAAAAAATACCTTTGAACCGGATCATGCGGGTACTTTAATCGACTGTGATTATCGCAGTGAAAAACCGTGCGTAGAAATTATTGCGGGGCGCAAACAAGTCTATGCCTTAGAGGTATTCGACCAAGATATGGTTGGCGCACTGTGGCAGTACGAGCAAAAAATATTAGCGGCGATCGAACGCTTTAAAGGCACAGTGATCACCAAAGATATTAACGCCAACACCATTACCAATTATCTCGGTGTAAATTTAAAAACCGTCAAGCGCATTGTTAGTGCGGTTAAGGAATTATTTCCTAGTGCCGAAGTGAGCACGCGCAAAGTAGCAATTATCTCGGCCATCGGCAGTGATATGCAGGTACCAGGAATGTTGGCCAAAACCGTTTCTGCCTTGGCCTCTGCAAATATTAGCGTGTTGGCCATGCACCAATCTATGCGTCAGGTAGATATGCAGTTTGTGGTGAATGAAGATGATTATGAAATGGGCGTAGCCAGCTTACACCGTTGTCTTGTTGAAGTGCATGACCACGGCGAAGCCATATGCGCAGCATAATTAAACGCTTGGCAATTCTAGCCGCACTATGTGCTCCGCTGCTGCTGTCAGCGGAGCCTGCATTAACGCCGGAAGACAGCAATGTCGACGCCTCAATTGATAATTTAAGCGAGCCACTCTACTCACCTTTCATTGAACGCTATATGTTAGATGAGATACGCAGCTTGCGGATCGATATGGAGCGATCGCATCGAGAAATGGCCGCGGAAGTTGTCGACCGTGAGTTAGGCGCTGCCGATAAGGCAGTGTCTTACGCCACCAATACCGTTACCTATTTTTTCTATTTAATTGCTGCGGTGAGTTCGGCGCTGGTCTTGATTGGCTGGAATTCGATTCGCGATATTAAAGATAAAGTTCATAAAGTTGCCAACGAACAGGTGGCGGAATTAGTGGAAGAGTATGAAAAACGGCTTCGCACAATCGAGAAACAACTAAAACAAGAAACTGCGCATATAGAATCGAATCGCGAAGAAATTACCCTCACACAGGAAATACATTCGCTTTGGTTACGGGCGAGTCAGGAATCAAGCCCAGCGGGAAAAATCGCAATTTACGATCACATTCTCGCGCTGCGCAAAGATGATATCGAAGCCATTACTTACAAGGCCGACGCCGCACTAGATCAGAACGAGCCCCAATGGGCTATAAACCTTTGTCATCAAGCGCTGGTGTTAGACGACGCCAACGCCCACGCCTTTTACCAGTTGGCTTGTGCGCATACCTGTCAGGGCAATTTAGATGACGCTGCTCGTTACTTTACCCATGCGGTTGCCCAGTCGGAATCCTATCGAGACGAGCTTCACCGAGATCCGGCCCTTTCTGAACTGCGAGAGCATCCTTTGCTCATAGAGTTACTGGCTCCGAGTACAACGCCCGCTTAAGCAAATATACAAACCAACACACTGCAAACATCACGGAATTAACTATGATAACAGCCTGGAGTTTTGCCGCCTTTCTCAGTGTATTTGTGCTTATTGGCCTATCGTCGCTTTTTTTTAATACCCACCAAAGCAAAGATTATTATTTGGCCAGCAACACCATTAAACCGTGGTTGGTGGGTTTGTCGGCTGTGGCGACCAACAACAGCGGTTATATGTTTATAGGTGTAATTGGTTACACCTATACTGTTGGGTTGTCGGCGTTTTGGGTCATGGTAGGCTGGATTTTTGGTGATTATATCGCCTCGCATTTTGTTCATCGAAAATTGCGCGCCATGACTGAAAAGACCGGCGAAGTAAGTTATCTCGGCGTGTTGGCAAATTGGAACGGAGCATTGCTCCCCGGCTACCAAAAATTCGCCGCACTAATCTGCCTACTACTTCTTACTGCCTACGCCGCAGCCCAGTTATTGGCTGGCAGCAAGGCGTTACATGTCTTATTTGATTGGCCAACGTGGGCTGGCGCGGTGTGTGGTACGGTGCTGGTAGCCGCCTACTGTCTTGCGGGTGGTATTCGCGCATCTATCTGGACTGACGCAGCCCAGTCAGTAGTGATGATTAGCGCAATGGCAATACTTATGTGGGTGGCAGTTGCAAACCTCGGCGGTGTCTCTGCAACCCTTACGGCTTTAAAAGACGTACCAAACTACATGGACTGGTTCCCGGAAGATCTCGCCTTTCCCGGTGTGCCGGGTGCATTTTTGTTTGCTTTGGGATGGCTTTTTGCCGGCCTATCAGTGGTCGGTCAACCTCATGTTATGGTGAGGTTTATGGCCCTAAGTAGCGGCGATGATATGAACCGTGCGAGGGTGTGGTATTACCTGTGGTTTACCGCCTTTTATTTGATGGCCACGACGGTAGGCTTGCTGTCGCGTCTGTATCTGCCTGAAGTCGGCAGCTTCGACGCCGAGCTAGCACTGCCAACCATGGCGCAAACATTATTGCCTCCGGTATTGGTCGGCTTAATTCTTGCCGGTATTTTTGCCGCGACATTATCCACAGCCGACTCACTAATACTTAGCTCTTCTGCGGCATTCACCCATGATCTAGTACCTAAAAATATAGAGCGCCCATTTCTGATCAAAGCCTCTACCCTTGGTATCTGCATTTTGGCCTTGGGCTGGGCACTGCTTAGCGCTCAGAGTGTATTTGCGATGGTGGTAATGGCATGGTCGGGTTTAGCTAGCGCCTTCGTTCCTATGTTAGTCGTGCTGATTTTTGGCGGCCGGCCAAGTCAGGGAGTAGCCATCGCTATGAGCTGCGTAGGTATTACCACCGCCCTAGTATGGCGCTATTTTGATCTACACAATATGGTTTACGAAGGCTTACCGGGGATTATTGCCGGGGTCTCGGTGTACTGGCTGGCTAAACCATTTACAAATAGCAGCAAAGAGCCAGCACACTAGAAAATGACGTTTGTTGTTTTCGCTTAATTTAAAATACGCATAAGCGTATCGATATGGTGCTCCATATATTCTGTACTGCTGGGTTCAACACCGAGAATACGCTCTGTAATAGGCGCTACATTTACTAAGTAAATTAATGCGCCGGAGAGGATGTGGAGTAGATCCATGGAGTCTACCTTGGGTAATAGGCCCCGGTGTTGAGCCAGTTCTATCATGGCCCTGCCTTCGATAAAATCTGTGCCGAGAAACTCCTCAACCAGCCAGTCTAGTCGCGGGCCGGGCATGGACGATTCTTGGAACATAATTTTTACCCACTCCGGATTGTCGAAGGTAAATTGCAGAATACGCCGGCACAAATCCCGAATCATTTCCGATTTATCATCAGAATTTTTTCTTTGCAGAGAGATATCTTCAATATAGCGGGGCAAGGCATTGTTTCGCTGACGCCACACATAGGCAACGGCCTCCTTCCACAAAACCTCCTTGTTATCAAAATGGTACTGCACAAAGGTCTTTTGCTCTCCTGCCTGCTCAGCAACGATAGAAAATGAGGTGCCATCAAAGCCCATTTGCCCAAAAAGCTTGGCGGCAGCTTGAAGCACATTTTCTCGCCGTTGATTCGATTTGCTTGCTGGTTTCTTGGTATTCATAAGGCCTAATTTATTTACCCTTCTCTTATGGCGCGTGATTATAAGGTCTAACGCTAGCGCAACTTAGCATTTGGCTTGACATTACAGCAAAACTATATGATCGTATAGTTTGTTTGATAAAGTCTACCTTGCTCATAAAAAGGTGTAGACGCTCATATAACTATAAAAGCAATAAGACGGAATGATGGAATGCATAGCGTGACGCCAGAGATACATTTCCTAGAGGAGTTAGGAGTTAATCAAGCGCGCCTTCACGCCGCTGGTGGAAAGGCCGCTGGGCTCAGTCAACTGATGGGCTGGGGCCTTAAGGTGCCGGTGGGGTTTGTGATTTTAAATGCTCAGCGCGGTGAACATCCCGCAGAGCTCGCCGATTACTACCGGCAACTAGGTGCTGGACAGGTAGCGGTACGTTCATCTGCGTTTGGCGAAGATGGCGTTGAAAGCTCATTTGCGGGCCAGTACGAAAGTATCCTTAATGTCAGTGGTTTAGACGAATTAAAAGACGCTATAGATCGCTGTGTCGATTCCTTGACTAGTCAGCGCGCCAGTTCATATCAGCGAGACAAGCATATTCAAAGTAGCCAAATGAATGTTGTGGTTCAGAATATGGTCGACGCCAGCTTTGCCGGCGTTATGTTTACGGTTGATCCTGTATCCGGGCGCCATGACAGGCAAGTTATTGACGCTGTCGCCGGTCTAGGGGAGGCCTTGGTCAGTGGCGAAGCGACGCCTGATCATTATGAGCTAGATGGTGAGGGTAAGATCGTTCATTCCGACTTGCTTGGTGATGCCCCGATGTTGTCGCCACAACAGTGCTCGGCGCTTTTCAGCGATGCCAAAAAGGCAGTGCAAGAGGCGGGCGCGCCCTTGGATTTAGAGTGGGCTATTGATAAGGCAGGAGAACTGTTTTGGCTCCAAGCACGGCCAATTACCACTATTGGTTCTGACTTGAATGAATTAGATACGCCATTAAAACCTGGTGATGTGCTTACCCGTTGCAACGTGGGTGAAATGATGCCGGGTGCAAGTTGCCCCTTAACCTTTTCAACGACAGGTCGTTGTATTGAAAACGGCATGCAACACATGCATGTGAGTTACGCGGGGCGACCGGCTGTGAATGAGGAATGGACTCAAGTCGCAATGAGTCACGGCAAACTCTTTCTTAACCTAAGTGGTTCCATCGCCGCGGCGGCAAATGTGTTAGGCGTAGACGCAAAGTCGATGGGCTATAGCTTGTGTGGTGGTGTCGTCGAGGAGTTAAAGGAGCCAAAGAAAAGTTACTGGTGGATACGTTTGCTGGGCACCATGAGAATGCTCAAATATTTATATACAGTAGATGACATTATTGAAAAATTTGAAAAAAGGGCAAGTCACTTCTCTTTGCCCGTGACCGGCACAAGTCACGAGATCGCTAGTGCTTTAGATCAAGCCTTACCTTTTTATTCGGAGGCGATGGCTGTTCATTTGCAATCATCAACCACCTCGGGTTTTGCATCTAATATATTGCAGGGAATGATTTCCGGGGGCCAAGAGAGTACGGCAGTAGAGCAAGCTGAGGCCGCCAGTTTAATGGCGGGCGCCAATGATGTGGAGAGCGCAGTGCTGGTAGAGCAGCTTGATGCCATCGTTGCGAAAATTGCAGAAAATAAAGAAGAAGCGAAACAATTTATAAATGCGACGCCTGCCGATGCAGTAACTTACTTGTACAGCGCTGACTCAAAAATTAGCGCAGACTTTAATGACTTTCTTAAACGGCATGGTCATCGTGGTTACCGCGAGCTTTGCATGCGCGAGGCAAGCTGGGCCGATGCACCAGAAACGCTAATTGCCACCATGCAGGCTTCGGTAAAAGGCCAGCTTGGCGGTGCGAGAAAAGTCACGAAGCCCCATCAGGTTGATCCCAATAATTTAAGTCGCGGGCTGCGTTGGATTTTGCCAAAAGCACATAATGCTATTCGTCGCCGGGAAAAAACAAAATCCTTGTTGGTGGATATTGCCAATCGCTTTAAGCGTAGTTATCGAGCTTTGGGCGAGCAGTTATTCAGCGAAGGAAAGTTAAGCGATGCGGATCAAGTCTTCTTTTTTACTCATAGAGAATTAATTGACTTTGTCGATGGCAAGGTCGATCTGGGTTTATGGCAAAGTAAAACAAAAGCACGTCGAACCGCATTGTACTTCCAAGACAAATTGAAATTTGACGAAATATGTGTAGGAAAACCGGTCCCTATTGACCCGCGCATACACGTGAACCATGAAGGAAAAATTACTGGACGCCCGGTTTCCTCAGGCAGTGTGGTGGGAATAGCTCGGGTAGCTTTTAGTGTGGATGAGGCCGCCGGATTAAACCCAGGTGAAATACTTGTTGCGCCAATTACTGACGTTGGCTGGACGCCGTATTTTAGTCTAATCGCAGGGTTGGTGACCGATGTCGGCAGCTCGGTATCTCATGGTGCAGTGATTGCCAGAGAGTACGGATTACCCGCCATTGTTAATACTCGCGTTGCCACTCAACAAATTAAGACCGGCGACAAGATACACCTCGACGCTGATACTGGCGTAGTGACAATTTTACAAACTTTTGATTCTCTTAATAACAATCTCTGAAAAGCGCAAATGACTATGATTGACGAAAAGACTCTCACCCAGTTTGGCATAAAATTAGAAGATGAGTTTCCCCATGTCTTTAGTGAAGACCATGAAGACTGGAATGAATCCTATTTTTTCGATTGGTATGATCGTGAGGGGCACAATGCCGGTCACTGCCGTATTGCTTGGCACCCAGTTCAGAAGCGTGTGCTTTTTTGGTTGTATATATTTAACGGCTCGGAATGGATGATTATTGAAGAGTATCGCCTGCCATTTTCAGAGCTTAAGTTAAATGCCGATAAGTCGGTGTTCTCTTATTCAGGCTGGGGCCTAGCGTTCGACTACGTAGCCACTGCCGCGCTCAATGCCGGTAAATTAACGGTGTCTGGATTTGCCCGCGTGGTATCGGGCCACCGACAGGGACTGGTATTGCCTGTGAGTCTGAACTTGGCATTTCAGGCGCTTGGTCCCGCACATTCACGGGGTGCTGGCACCGTAGAAAATCACAGCGCTGAAGGCTTCAGTACTAATCGGTATGAGCAGCCAATTGCCGCGGAGCTGCAATTAGCGATTGACGCAGATAAATACCTTATCGGTGTGCGCGGTGAGCGTGATCATTCCTGGGGACCGAGGCCTTGGGATATGGAGTGGCAATTTTTTGTGGTTAATAGCGAACATTTCAGTCTTCAGTCTACGGTAGTGAATATACCCGACTGGCCGACCATTCAAATGGGATACTATCAAGCGACAGAGAAAGAGATGGAGCATCTCAGCAAGGTTGAGTTCGATTTGGTATTTGATGCGGCTGATCCGACGAAGGCGGTGCAGGGCAGCTTTAGTTTAGTTTGTGATAGCGGAAGACAAATAAGTGGGCGCATAGAAACAATTAGCGGAATGGAAATTGATATTACTCACACCTTCGCGACACCGAAGCGCACAGAGTATCGCCGTTCACTTGTGCGTTGCTTCATCGAGGGTGAAGACGCGGTGATTGGCTGGTTGGAATGTAATCGCCAAATTTAAAAAACTAAAAAATAATTAGGTAATTAAATGAAAATTGACGGACCCTTTTATGCGCAAATGAGTGGCGCAGCCGACGAGGCAAAGCGTTTGGCTGCGATAGGCTACGACGGTGTTTATTCCCTGGAGGGAAGTTGGGACCCCTTCTTTCCACTGGCCCTCGCCTCGGAACACGAACCGAGCCTCGATATTGCCACGGGTATTGCGGTAGCCTTCCCGCGCAACCCATCGCATATCGCCTATCAGGCTTGGGATTTACAGACTTTCTCGAAGGGGAAGTTTAGTCTTGGCATAGGCTCGCAAATAAAACCGCATATTGAAAAGCGTTTCGGTTTGGAATTTAACCCCGCGGCGGCAAGAATGCGGGAGTATATTCTCGCTGTAAAAGCGTTCTTCGACTGTTGGCAAAACGGGTCTACATTGGATTTTCAGGGTAAGTTTTATCGCCATACTCTAATGACACCGATGTTCAACCCCGGCCCAAACCCTTATGGTGTTCCGCCAATTTTATTAGGTGCGCTGGGCCCAAAGATGACCGAAGTGGCGGGCGAAGTAGCAGACGGTTTGATTGTCCATCCATTCAATAGTATGCCGTTTCTTGAAAATCACGCGCTCCCCGCTGTTCGGCGGGGCCTTGAAAAATCGGGTCGTGGTTTTGATGATTTTACCTTGCAAGTGAACGCCATCATTATTACCGGCGAAACCGAAGCCGAATATCTGGCAGCGGAGAAAAGTGTAAAGGGCTTGCTGGGTTTCTACGCGTCAACACCAGCGTATATCCCGCCTATGGACGCTGTGGGGCTGGGTGATTTACAGCCGATTATGAATCGGCTGTCGAAAGAAGGTAAATGGGATGAGCTCGGTAGCTACGTTAATGATGAGTTTGTCGACGCGTTTTGTACTAGAGGTAAGCCTGAAGAAATTGCTGGTAAGCTAAAAGCTAAATATGGCGCTTACGCAGATAGATTAGCGATTTACGCCCCTTATGCTGCACCGGATGAGATGTGGAAAAAAATTATAAGTGAGCTGAAATCGTCGTAATTCACAATGAATTAGCAATTGTCGGTATACACTCACAATGTTAAACCGAACTGAGTTTTGGCTGTTATGAAAAAATGGATTTATGCAGCGTTGGCGGTGCTCGCACTGTATCAAGTTTATCTACGGAACCCCCAGCTAGGCGAGCACGTTCAGGCCTTTTTACCAGTAGCGTCAGAGCCTAGGTCCCAGGGTGTTAGTGATGAAGTTGGCGGCGAACAACAATTAGCCGATGCGTTTAATCGCCAGCTTAGCGATGTTCAAGTGAGTGGTAGTGGGCAAGTTATTAAGGTCTTGGCAGACGATACCAAGGGAAGCCGGCATCAGAAGTTCATTCTTAAACTCACTTCCGGGCAAACGTTATTGGTTGCGCATAATATCGATATAGCGCCGCGTATCGAAGGTTTACAAGCCGGCGATAAAGTTAAATTTTATGGTGAGTACGAATGGAATAAGCTGGGTGGCGTACTGCATTGGACACACCATGATCCAGCAGCACGACACGTCGGCGGCTGGTTAGAACACCGTGGTCGACGTTATCAGTAGCGCTCAACCTTCTAGTGCCTTCCAAAGCCCCAGTGCACTTATCAATAGCAGCGTTATGCCCAATACTCTAAAGAAGATGGGTGTTTCTGCTTTCAGCATTTTTGCGTGAAAGCGCAGGCCGATAAAGTGGCCGATCGCGGCGCAGGGTAATAGCCACAGATGGTGAATCATTTGCAGGCTAACATCGGCATAGATAAATGCCGCTAGCTTTATACTCACTAAAATAAACCACAGAGCAAACAAGGTATCGCGCAGTCGTTCGCGGGCAACATGCTGGGCGGCCACTGCGATAATTAAGGGCGCGCCAATTAATGAGGTGCCGCTGATATAACCACCGGCCATTAGGAATATGGCATCGACAAACTTGTTATTACTCTTAAAGGGTTTGTTGAAAATGTAGGTCACCGCGTACACCGACACGATCACGAAAATGATCATGCTTAGCACGTCGGCGGGCATGGTAATCAAACCAAACACACCGAGTAGTTTTGGCACGATCATGATTGCCAACATATATCTTAGGTAGGGCCAATCGACCGTACTTTTGTGAGCGCGAGTGGCGGTTTCTGATTTACGGTTGTTCAAGACCAGCGTGATGGACGAGAAGAATAATAACTGCACGGAAATCAGCGGTAGAAAGACCAGCGGCTGGTTGTATACCAGTAGTAAAAAGGGCAGTGATAGAACCGCGCCGCCAAAGCCGAGACCGGAACGGACAAAGCCGCTCCAGACAAAGATCAAGCCGATCAGTAGGTACTGATATAGTTGAAGGTCAGACATTGGTATCCGGTGACATTGTGTAAACGTGTGGCGGGAATTGCTGGTGCAAATTGTAAGGTGCTAGCCATTCCGTTGCTAGGGTCTGTTGCTGTAATCTGGATAATTTCGGCAGCCGATCGCTGCTCTCCAAGCTATATTTTGTGTTTATCGTCATCGCCTATAGCTAAAACCAACAAAGGGCGTACTCTGACAGACATCACTACTAGCGTGGTGGTGTTTTGTATTGCCGGTGAGATGTCTATGTGGCGTCCACGCCCCACTGAATGGAGTTCAGTTTATGAGTAAAGAACAAAAAAGTAATAAAGAAACCAAGAAAAAGCCCTTGTTAACGCAAAAGGAGAAGAAGCTAGCCAAAAAAGACAAGGCTAGTACTACAAAAAGTTCACCGTTCAATTGATATCCCAAAACTCACAGGTGCGTAGCAGCCAATGCCTCGCACCTGATGCCTCGTACTTACACTCAGTAACACCTACTTCCTAAACCTTTATTAACCATGATTTAAGCGATGACTTCCGCGAGTGTCCGCTAAGATACGCGGCTGCCTTTAATGACTAGCTAGGTTAATATTGGCTGCATTCAATAATAGATCGATGTGGTTTTGGCGATGACGACGGCGCTGCTAAATCAGCAAATTGAGGATGTGTATCGAAAGGAGTCGCGTCGTGTATTGGCGACACTCCTACGTTTACTCGGCGACTTTCAATTAGCGGAAGAGGCTCTGCAAGATGCATTCACTGTGGCTTTAAAACAGTGGCCTAGCGACGGCGTACCAGCAAATCCTCGGGCCTGGTTGGTGTCTACCGGGCGATTTAAAGCGATTGATGGACTGCGGCGGCAGTCGCGCTTTGTGCACGGTGTCGACGAGCTTGCCGACCAGTTGGAGGCGGACACCCCCGATTTTGTCGCCTTTGCTGATGATGATATCGAAGATGATCGTCTGCGCCTTATTTTCACCTGCTGCCATCCCGCCCTTGCCGAAGACAGTCGTGTTGCTCTGACGCTGCGCGAAGTCTGTGGACTGACGACGGAAGAAATCGCCAGCGCGTTTCTCAGTCGGCCAAGCACCATTGCCCAGCGCATTGTCCGCGCCAAGGCAAAAATTCGCGACGCGAATATCCCCTATCAAATACCCAGTGCGGCGGAATTACCGGAGCGTATAAACGCGGTGCTGCAGGTGCTCTACCTAATGTATAACGAGGGCTATTCGGCGTCGTCGGGGGAAAATGTCACGCGGGCTGATCTTTCCGCAGAGGCGATTCGCTTGGCGGAGTTAGTGCTAGATTTAAATAGTGATAGCACTGCTGACACGGAAATAGCAGGGCTGCTCGCACTCATGTTATTGCAGGAGTCCCGCCGCGCTGCTCGCAGTGACGCGCAGGGTGAATTGGTGCTGATGGCGGATCAGGATCGCCGTCTCTGGAACCGCGATTTCATCGAAAAGGGTCTGGCCTTGGTGCGCCGCGCACTTGGCGATGGTCGCTATGGCCCCTATTCTATTCAGGCCGCTATAGCGGCGATTCACGCCGAGTCTAGCTCGCCGGACACCACCGATTGGCACGAGATTGTGGGTTTGTATGAGGTGCTGTTAAGGGTGAATGCCAATCCGGTTATTGCCTTGAACCGTGCGGTTGCTGTTGGCATGCGAGACGGCGCTGCCGCTGGGGCACGGGCAGTGGATGAGATATACGATAGCGGTGTGTTGGCGGACTACCACCTCTTGCACGCCGCACGGGCCGATTTTCAGCGCCAGCTTGGGCTGCATCAGGCCGCTCTGACGGCCTATGAAACGGCGATTGGCTATGCCCAGCAGCTACCGGAAATTCGGTTTTTAGAAAAACGTATCGCCGAGATGCGGGCAAAATTAGCGAGATAATTTGGCGGCCCGTGTCGATTTAAGGTCTCCCTATTCGACTAGGATAAACAGCAAGCTTTTAGAGGGTGAAGAAAATGAAGTACTTATGTTTAGTCTATGGCGACGAAGCCAAAATGGCGGAAATGAATGATGCCGAGTGTATGTCCTGTGTTGGGGGGCTCATAGACAGCGGTCATTTCATTGCCGGCGAAGCGCTGCAGCCTGTAGAGACTGCCACTACCCTGCGCATTCGCAATGGCAAAGTCTCCTATACCGATGGCCCCTTCGCCGAAACCAAGGAACAGCTAGCGGGGTTTTATCTACTGGAAGCCCGCGACCTTAACGAGGCGCTGGATAAGGCGGCGAAAATTCCGCCCGCCCGTATCGGTTCAATTGAAGTTCGGCCAATACGTGAGTTACAGCCAGATTAAGCCAGCTCGGTTTTGCTGTGAAGCTCGCCCAAGAGCTGATCTTTGTGCGTCCACAACTCCGACACCCACTGCTGAAACTCGGCCCTAAATTGTTGATCGCTCATATAATCACGGCTTAAAAAGCGCGGTGGAATGGTTTGTCTTTCTACGCGAACCACCACTTTGCTTATTTGGCCAGACAAGAAGTGCCAAAAACTGCGGTCGTCGCTAGGGTAGTGAATCGTAATATTTAAGAGGGTGTGCAATTGCTCGCCCATGGCGCCCAGTACAAAGGCGGCACCGCCAGCCTTGGGTTTGAGCAAATACCGGTAAGGTGACTCCTGTTGCGCTTGTTTCTCAGGGGTAAAGCGCGTGCCCTCCATGAAATTAAATACCGTGACGGGGGTGTATTTAAATTTTTCGCAGGCTTTGCGGGTCGTCTCTAAATCCTTGCCTTTTAAGGCCGGATTTTTCTCTATCTCCGCCGGCGAGTAACGTTTCATAAATGGAAAGTCCAGAGCCCACCACGCCAGACCAATCACCGGCACCCATATAAGTTGCTGTTTAAGAAAGAACTTGAGCATGGGGATTTTGCGGAAAAGGGCTTTCTGAGCAACCAGAATATCCGCCCACGACTGGTGATTACAGGTGACGAAATACCAGTCTTTTGGATCGAGTCCGTCTGTCCCTTCGATATCCCATTCAATGTTATTTACAACTTCAAGCAGCAGATTGTTAAAACCCACCCATAAATTAGCAATCTCAATGGAGATGATTGTGAACCAGCGCCGAGTCGCTGTTAGCGGAATAAGCAGTTTAAGAAGCGCTGCAAGTAATAAAAATGGGACTAAGATTAAAGTGGAACAAATGATCAGCAGCATAATCAGGCCGCCGCGTAAGCACTGGGAGAGAAATGTCAGCATAGTTTCAGGTCTGTAACTATTTATGATGTTGGCCATTGTAATGCCAATACTGGGTGCGAGTAAAAACTTTGCCGCATGCCTGATACCGGACAGATGTGAGGAATAAATATAATTAGGTAGAAAAATAATTCCCACCACCTGTCGAATTAACGCAGTGGGCTTCGACTATAGGTGAATATTGTTAAATGTGGAGTGATTTATGAAATGCATTGTGTTGATGAAAGCGAGCGCAAGTAGCGAAGCAGGAGAGATGCCAAGTGAGCAATTACTCACCGACATGGGCGCCTTTAATCAAGAGTTGGTAGAGGCCGGCATTATGTTGAGTGGTGAAGGATTACATCCGACTAGTGCGGGGGTTCGTGTCCACTTTGGCGACGGTGAACCCCGCGCAGAGCGCGGCCCCTTCTTGAAAGGCACGGAGCTGATAGCTGGGTTTTGGATGTGGCAGGTCGCATCGATGGAAGAGGCGATAGCCTGGGCTAAGCGAATTCCCAATACCGACGGCGAACATGGCAATGTTGAAATTCGCCCGGTATTTGAGGCAGAGGATTTTGGTGAAGAATTTACCCCCGAGCTGCAGCAACAAGAGGCGCGCTTGCGTGACGCCATGCAGCAACAGCAACAATAATTTGAGTAAATCTAAGGACCTTAACTATGAAAATTAATCCCTATTTGAATTTTGCCGGTAACTGTCGGCAGGCCTTTGAATTTTACGCTGCGTGCTTGGGGCTTGAGCCCGTAATTATGGCCGTGGCGGAAACGCCTGCCGCTGAGCACTTTCCCGCAGATAGCCAGCATCATGTCATGCACGCCCAAATTGATAACGGCAATGGCTTGACCCTAATGGGCTGCGACGCACCTGCAGAAATGTACGAGCGACCTGCGGGTACGAGTGTGGCCATTCAGGCCGACACTGTCGCTGAGGCTGAGCGCGTGTTTGCGGCGCTGTCAGAGGGGGGCAGTATCACTATGCCAATAGCAGAAACTTTTTGGTCGCAGCGTTTTGGCGCTTTTGTCGATCAGTTTGGCATTTCGTGGATGGTAAATGGACCCGCGCCCATCGGTGCAGAATCTGATTGCGCTTAACACCTTAGGAGACAGAGCGATGAATTACGTTGATGGATTTGTATTGCCGGTGCCAGAGAAAAACCTTGATGCCTACTTTGAAATAGCCAGAAAAGCAGGTGAAATCTGGAAGGAGCTAGGAGCCTTAGAGTATATTGAATGTGTGGCGGACGATGTAAAAACCGGCGTGCACACCTCCTTTCCGCAAAGCGTAAAGTTAGAGGAAGGTGAAGTGGTGGTGTTTTCTTATATTGTGTATGCCTCGCGGGAAGACCGTGATCGCATTAACGACGCAGTGATGAAAGACCCGCGCATAGAAGCCATGATGGGGCCAGATGCAATGCCCTTTGATGGCAAGCGTATGATCTTCGGCGGTTTCAAAACGCGGGTGGCGATGTAGCCGACCGTATTTCCTTTTGCACAAGATGGTAAAGCTTGATAGCTTCAAGTTGTTTTGTTGTCTATGCGGAAGGTGATCAATGCCGTTTAGCGTCAATATCGGTCATCAACATTATGTGTTTGCTGATCTAAAAACCTTGCTCGCCAAGGCTACACCGGCACGCTCCGGTGATAGCCTTGCGGGCATCGCCGCTACTAGTAATGAAGAGCGGGTAGCGGCGCAATATACCTTGGCTGATTTACCTCTGCGCCATTTTCTCAACGATGTTGTTATTCCCTACGAAGACGACGAAGTCACTCGACTCATCATAGATAGCCACAGTGCGCAGGCTTTTCAGCTGGTGTCCCATCTTACCGTTGGTGGTTTTCGCGACTGGCTCTTGTCGGATGTCGCAACGACTGAATCACTGCGCGGCCTGGCGCCAGGCTTAACGCCGGAAATGGTCGCGGCGGTGAGCAAATTAATGCGGGTGCAAGATCTGATTCTGGTCGCCAAAAAATGCGAAGTGATTACCCGATTTCGCAATACCATTGGCTTGGCCAATCACTTTTCGACACGGCTGCAACCCAACCATCCCAGTGATGATGCTGCCGGCATTGCCGCAAGTATTGTTGATGGCCTGTTATACGCCAGTGGCGATGCAGTCATTGGGATTAATCCCGCTTCAGACAATACCCAAACCGTCACGCGTCTTTTGCATTTATTAGATGACGTCATTACACGCTTTGACATACCGACCCAATCTTGCGTGCTCACCCACGTCACCACCACGCTGGAATTAATCAATCGGGGGGCGCCCGTTGATCTGGTCTTTCAATCGATTGCGGGCAGCCAGGCAGCGAATACTAGCTTTGGTGTGAACTTGGCGATATTGGCGGAAGCCCAATCTGCCGCTCACGCATTACAGCGTGGCACCGTTGGCAATAATGTGATGTATTTTGAAACCGGCCAAGGTAGCGCGCTGTCGGCCAATGCCCATTGCGGTGTTGATCAGCAAACCCTCGAAGTCCGCGCCTATGCGGTTGCTCGCGCGTTCTCGCCGCTGTTGGTAAATACCGTGGTCGGTTTTATTGGCCCAGAATATTTATACAACGGTAAGCAAATTATTCGCGCCGGCCTAGAGGATCATTTTTGTGGCAAATTACTTGGCCTGCCTATGGGCTGCGATATCTGCTATACCAATCATGCCGAAGCTGATCAAGACGATATGGATATGCTGCTCACCCAGTTTGCAGCGGCCGGCGGCAGTTTTATCATGGGTATTCCCGGTGCCGACGACATTATGCTCAATTACCAAACAACCTCTTTTCACGATGCTTTATATATTCGGCGGCTACTAAACTTGCCACCGGCCCCCGAGTTTTTTCAGTGGTTACAGACATCAGAGATTATGGATGAGCGCGGTGTTTTGTTTTCAGGGGCAGCGCTACCGCCGCGCTTCGCCCGAGCATTAGTGCTGCCGGGGGCGTCATGAGCGACACTAAAAAAGATAGTTGGCATGACTTGCAGGCTTACACATCGGCTCGCATCGCCCAGGGCCGAAGCGGTGTTTCACTGCCAATTGCCGCGAATTTAAAGTTCCAGTTAGATCACGCTCGCGCCCGTGACGCGGTGCATACCGCTTTTAATATTCATTCATTTATAGACTCATATTTAGCCGCTTTTCCCAGCGCTGATGCGCCGCTATGTGTGGCGAGTTCGGCTGATAGCCGTGGCCAATATTTGCAGCGGCCAGACTTGGGACGTCAACTACCCGAAGCGCAATGGCAACAATTACGTCAATCGCTGAAGAGCGAGGGTGGCAGCGATATTGCCGTTGTTGTCGCTGACGGGCTATCGTCGGCGGCGGTTCAACGTCACGCCCTGCCCCTGCTTGCCTTGCTGCTTCCCGCTATAGCTAATCAAGGTTTTAGTCTGGCGCCCCTGTGTCTCGCAACGCAGGCGCGGGTCGCTCTGGGTGATGATATTGGCGAGGCCATAAAGGCAAAATTACTTGTTATGTTGATTGGTGAGCGACCGGGTTTGAGTTCGCCAGACAGTCTTGGCATGTATATAACCTATTCGCCGCAGAGAGCTCGCACAGATGCTCAGCGCAACTGTATTTCAAATATACGCGACGGCGGCCATAGTTATCAGCAGGCCTGCGATACCGGGATCTACTTAATAGCGGCAGCAATGGAAAAAGCTCAAACTGGCATCAGCTTGAAAGACGAGTCGATGCTACTAGACAGTCCGACAACTACGGCTATCCCATTTTTAAAACCCAGTGCTTAAGGATAAGCGCACCATAAGGACAAGCCCGTATGGGCGCTAAGACACTTCCCCTTCACAATCAAATTTGCAGAAATAGTGCTGCACACTTGACACATTCTCGGCAATTTTTATTGCCAATAAGTGGCTCTTCTACGCGAGAGTCATGTCTAGGGAAGTTGTAAAGTTGCTTGATTAACTGGGTGCAGAAATGCGTCTCCAGAGATTGCTTGTGAGAGGTGCATTAGTGGAAACCCCAAGAACTCCTGACGGTGAAGATAGGCGCATAGCGGCTTTGCGAGCTCTGGATGTCTTAGATACGCCGATGGAGGAGCGTTTCGACCGCATTACCCGCTTTGCAAGTCAGTTGTTTGACGTCCCAATCGCTTTGGTAAGTTTAATAGATCAAGATCGCCAGTGGTTTAAATCTGCTATGGGACTAGATGTCCGAGAGACGTCTCGTGCAATTTCCTTTTGTGGACACACCATACTCACGCGTAAAATTCTTCTTACACCAGATGCTCTAATTGATAGTCGCTTTTCAGATAATCCTTTGGTGCGAGGAGCGCCTTATATTCGCTTCTATGCCGGGTGTCCAATATATGCTGAATGCGGATCAGCGCTGGGAAGTTTGTGCTTGATCGATACCAAACCGCGTGTTCTTTCAGAGACGGATTTACATGCGCTGCGGGATTTAGCGCTAATGGTTGAGCGCGAATTACAAAGGCCAGAGTCGAATATACTGGATGAAAAAACCAGTATCTGTAATCGCAATGGCTTTTCACTTTTGGCTGAAAAGGGCTTAGATCTTTGTGCTCGCCGAATGACTCCAGCATCCATGGTATTTATAGAAATAGATGGGCTCAACGACGACAAGGAAAGTAAAGAGACAGATAGAATACTTTATCAGTTCAGCGAGTATTTGAACTGCCATCTAGATCATTCAGCATTAGTCGCTCGAGTAGAGAAAAATCAGTTTGTTGCGCTTTTAATTGACGCTTCCGCCGCTGCTGCTGAATTGGCGATGATCAATTTCAAGGCGGCTATTGAGGCCTTGCATATCCGTGAAAACTGGAAGTACTTACTTCGGTTTAGTCACGGCGTAGCTGAATTCAATACAAATAAACATCCTACGGTCGACAAGCTAATTACCGATGCCGATATTGCGATGTACGATAATAAAAAGCAAAGGCGTTATGCCGATAGAGCAAACGAAGCTGTAAATTAATTGTTATTCTAAGCATGACATTTTCATACGAACTATCATCGTTACGCCCGTGATATCCGCGCGATATTAAACTTAATTTTACTAATTGCGTCTCTAAAATTTATTGGCTTTGCAATATGATCGCTCATGCCCGCTTCAAGACAGGCGTCGATATCAGTGGGAAAGACATTCGCCGTCATTGCCAGTATCGGTACGCGATCGTACTGTGGCATGTTGCGAATTATCCGTGTAGTTTCTAAGCCGTTTATGTCGGGCATTTCCATGTCCATCAAAATAAGATCAGGAACTAAGCCATCATTTAATTTTCGAATTGCCGCTTTTCCTCCGCTTACTGCGGTAACCGTGGCGCCACTTTGTTTTAACATTTCAGTGGCGATTACTAGATTTATTTCGGTGTCATCAACCACTAAAATAGTAAGATCTCTAAGTTGAGATACAGAGTTCACTCCCGGTGTGAGCTTCTTTTCCGCTAAATTGCTATCGCCAATATCCTCCAGCAAGCTGCAAATTTGTTTGGGCGTAGCGGGTAAGCAAATTAGTCCGCGACCATGATCCGAATCCCACGCAGTCACTTCGCCGCTTTTGTGCGGTTTAGTTGCAATTAAGCGCGGCGCTGTTTTGCCTGGCAATAGCAAGGAGATTGTGTACTGAACGGTATCTGATTCAAGCATACCGGCATCAATAATCGCCGCTGAGAAGGTATTTCCCTCCTTAATTTCGACAAGTTCATTAATAAAATCGGCTTCCGAGTGCACTGTGACCACTGTAGCGCCAAAGTCATCGAGCATCTGTTGCAGATTATTACGATACAAACTATTGCTCTGAGCTAGCAAAATTCGATATCCGGATAAACTCATCGAGGTATAAGTTTTATTATCGAACGAGGTATAGGGCAATGAGAGAGAAAATTTAAATACGCTACCTTGGCCAAGCTGGCTATTAACAGATATCTCACCACCCATCATATTGATTAATCGCTGGCTGATTGAAAGACCCAAGCCGCTGCCACCAAACCGTCTACTGGTTGAATCTTCGGCTTGTTGAAAACTAGAAAATATTCTTCCTTGCATCGACTTTTCAATGCCAATGCCGGAATCTTCAACTGAAAATTCTAAAGTGCTATGCGTTAGTGATTTGTCGCATACCTTAACTCGGAGTATGACATGGCCTTCATTGGTGAACTTTATCGCGTTGCTAAGAAGATTCATTAGCACTTGCTTTAGGCGCAAATCGTCGCAGAAAAACAGTCCTGGCAATACAGAGGGTATGTCGAATAGTACGGCTATATTTTTTTCGCGACCGCTGCCAGCAATAATTGCAATCACTTCCTGCATTAGTAAATCTAGGTCTATATTGCGGGGCGCTAAATCTATTTTGTTTGCTTCAATCTTGGAATAATCAAGGATATCGTTTAGCAATAGCAGAAGTGAATTTGCAGCAGTAGCTGCGCGATTGACAAAGTTATTCTGGCGATCATTCAGTTCTGACTGCTGCAGTAGTTGAAGCATACCGAGAACGGCATTTAACGGTGTTCTAATATCGTGGCTCATATTGGCGAGAAAACTCGATTTTGCTGAGCTTGCAGATTCCGCTAATTCCTTGGCTTGGCGCAAGTTTCGCTCTAGCTCAACTTCTGATGTGATGTCGCGATTGAATCCCGCTACTTTAATAATACTGCCATCAACATCTCTTTCTAAAGCACCTCGCGCTTGAATATAGCGGATGTTACCGCTAGGTAGCGATAGACGGAATATCGGGTCATACTCTCCGAGCTCTGCTATCGCGTCGTGTAAACTTTTTTCTGCTGCCTCTACGTCTTCAGGATGTACCCGTGAACGCCAATGTTCGTAATTCAAGCCATTTTGATTTAATGCTGTGGGCCATTCATACAGCGCAAACATTTTGTCATTCCAGTCAAGGGAATTGTCTTCAAGCGTCCACGTCCACACCCCTAATTCTGCAACGGTAGTGGCTTGCAAAATCTTACTATTGGACGCTTCAATATCCCTTCTATGCTGGCTTTCCTTTGTGACATCGGTCGCGATGATCAAATAGCCAGAAGGGCTGTTTGCTTCGTTTAACATTGTACTAACAGCGACATTACCGACAAATATGGCATCGCCGTTTTTGCGGAAGCGCCACTCCCTGCGCTCATGGAGTTTTTCGGTGGCGAGATGAGTTAATACGCGAATATCATCATTACTATCGTGTAGGTCGATGCCAAGCTCTTTGCTTCTTAACTCTAGATCCTTTCTTAGAATAAAACTCTGGATAGAAGCCTTGTTTACAACCTCCTCCGAGCTATAGCCTAATAGGTTTTCTGCACCGGCATTAAAAAAGCGAACAACACCATCTAAATGTGTAGTTATAATGGCTACCCCCGAAGCGGAGTCCATTATATTTTGCAGCAAACTATTGAGCTCGGTTAACTCTGAGGTTCTACGTTTAACTTGTTCGTCTAACTTAATATTCAGCGCATTTATCGTTGCTGACTGCGCCTTTTGGACGGTGATATTTTTAACAAGCCAAGAATATCCTGTGGTGTTTGTACCACTAATGACAAAGGGAGATCGGGTAACGGCAACATCTATTGGTGTATCTGTTTTGCAGTACCACAGGGCGTCGTAGCTTATTGCGCTGTTTTCCGCAGTGCTCTCCTCGGATTGGGTGTCCATATTTTGAACACCGCTTTCTTTCACTAATGCAAAGAGCGATGCCCCAATCGCTTCACTGCGGCTAAACCCTAAGTTTTCTGTTGCGCCAAAATTCCAACTGTTAATTACGCCATTTAAGTCGGTACCAATTATGGTGTCGGCTGATGACTCTACGATTTTAGCCAGCTTTTCTTGTTCTTCAATAACTTGCTGCCGTATCTGCCGCTGAGCACTTAAAACGCCTAGTAAGGTGGCTAGTAGAAAGGAAATAATTGCGCCTAGCCCGAGTACTTTAGATCCAGGGAAGAGTGCTAAGCTGTCAATAAATGCGGGTTTAACTAATAGCTCTTGCTGCCATACGCGGCCAAAAACGCGTATGGTGCGTGTGTCTGTTAATTTGGGCTCAGGGGCGCTCTGTTCGCTTTCAAAGAAACGAGTAGGGCTTTCAGCGTCGGTAATATCAAAAAGTTGTAATGTAAAGTATTCCGCTTTTAATCTGAGGTCGGCAAGTACTTCATCCATAAGCAGGGGTGCGTAGCTCCATCCCACAAGATTTGCTATGCGCTGTTCCTCTGTTTCCGGCGTGCTGTAAGACGCATAGGCTGGCATTAAAATAAGAAACGAGCGTTGGGTTTTTCCCGATGCTTGGACAAGGGTTATCGGCCCTGTCAGACGAACTTCGCCAGATTGCATTGAGTCAATAGCGGCAACTCTGCGATTTGTTTCTGATGCGATGTCGAGGCCAACGGCCTCGTGGTTTCTTTCGACAGGCTCAATATACTGAATGACAAAACGATCGTCATCGTTCGTAGAAAGCTGCTTAATCTGAAAATTTGGCCAGCCATCTGCGCGCGCCGCTTCTAAAAAAGTCTGCTCTTGATCGGCGGGAACTCGGCGAATAAAACCAAATCCTCGCGCACCAGGAAACTCGTCTGGCACGTCGCGGGTTGCGCTATAGCGAGTAAACTTGTCTCTATCAATATCTGCGGCTAGCACCACTCCCCGCGCACCACGCAAGCCGTATTGATATAGTTCGACTCGCTCTTCTACGTAGGTCTTACTCGCCTTCGCGTAGCGGGCAACTTCATCGACAATGCGTTGCTTATTATGCTGCGATTGCTCGTAGGCGAGGAATGAAGAAATCGCTAGGCCGCTGACGAATAGTCCCCAGGACGGTATGTGACGAACTATATGATGTAGCGTTTTATTCAATGGTTTTTACTCGACTTATTAGCCACTTTTATTCGCATCTGGTTTTGGCAGCTTATGTATAAACTTCATTCTTATGGAAGCGGTTAGTTATGTCATTGTACAAGCACTTATAATATTAGGCATACAATGACTTTCTCGATACCCTTAGGTATCTATACTTACTTTATTAAAGATTGCTAGCAAAATCTGAGGTCAGATGTTTGCGGCTGTATCAAGAAGAGCTACTGTGCTCACTTGAACTTGGTATAACAAGTACGCGTGATAAGGGAGGACGTATGACAGATGTTCAATATCCTATTTTTGGGACGTGTCAATGTGGCGGCGTGCGTTATCAATTACTATCGCCACCCATAAAGGTGATGGCCTGCCACTGCAAGGAGTGCCAAAAATTATCAACCAGCGCCTTTAGTCTTACCGCGCTAGTGTCGGCTGATTCGGTGGTGTTTGAGGGCGAGCTCAAGCAGTGGGAGCGTCTTGCGGAAAGTGGCAATAAAAACTACGCTAAATTCTGTCCAATCTGCGGGAATCGGATTTACCATTTTAATCCTGATCAGCCGGCCGTTATTAAGTTAAAAGCCGCTAATTTATCCGATACACGAATTTTGCAGCCCGAGGCACATATTTGGGTGAGTCAAAAACAGGATTGGTTTCACATTCCCGATGGGGTGCCTCAGTATGACAAGCAGCCTTGATTGCTTAGCCCGCTTGCTGCAGCCTGCCGTGTTCATATTGTTGATAGCGGCTGTCGCTGCTTGTAGCAATAAACAACTTTATGAAGCCAGTCATCAAAATCGCCTGCAAGAGTGCGAGAAGTTAGTTGCCTCACAGCGTCAATCGTGTCGTGAAGAGTACAGCGAATCTTATGACGAGTATCGGCGTCGCTTAGAAGTGGAAAAGCAGTCGCAGAAGTAAATGTGGGCTTTATAAATATCGGAGGCGGGCCTAGGGTGATGCGACATCATGTCGCATTGCTGAATACTCAAAACTTGATAATATACCCCGCTCTACTCAGAGCTGCGCGTGACCCTTGATCCACACCTCTTTTGCTCTCCATGAGTTTTGCTGCCTTTTGCCGTTTGTGATCGGATAATGTGTTATGTCTAAGAAAACCCCGCGCCGTCCTTCTTCACTTATTGGCTTCTTATTACGCTGGCATCCGCGTCTCGGTGGCGTGGTTGGGCTCGCCATTATTGCTTGGGGGCTAAGCGGCTTAGCGCACCCGATTATCTCCCGTATTCAACCCTCGGCGGCGGCGTATGTCTACAAGCTTGAGCCCTTTTCTAGCGCCGGTGTATTAACTGTTAGCGACGCTGCAGAACGCGCGGGTTTGACCCAGTCGCTAAGTGCTGTGCGTCTTTTGGCTTGGCAGGGCCGGCCATACTACCGCTTACAAACGGCGGCGGACGTGATCTGGTTAGACGCTCGCAGCGGTGCCGTGATTGAGCGTGCCGAGCGAGATTACGCGGAATTTCTCGCCCGGCATTATGTGGGGGATCAAGATAGCGCCGTAAAATCGCTGAGCTTACAAACAGAATTTGATGAGGATTATGTGTTTGTAAACCGCCTGTTGCCGGTGTGGCGGGTTGAGTTTGAGCGCGATGATGGAATGCGGGTGTATGTAGACACCGCCAGCGACCGTCTCGGCACAATTGTAAACAACACCAAGGCAGCAACCAGTGTGTTTTTTCGCAATGTGCATTCGTGGATTTTTATCAAAAACGACAGTCTTCGCCTTAGCCTCATGACGATTTGTCTTGTTGGCGGCGGTATTATTGCGCTTGCGGGAATACTGCAATACTTCCTGCAGTGGCGCGCTGGTCGCGGCTGGCGACAAGGCCGACCGACGCTAAAATTTCATCGTCTACTGGGTGTTAGCGTCGCGTTGACGGCGGTGACCTTTACCGGCAGCGGTTTATATCACTTATGGCAAAAGCAATTTGTACTGCAGTCTGAGATGGTGGCGGCGAAGTACTTTGACGCCGCGCAAATCAATGTGGGGTGGTCCACATTGAATCCAGAGATCGTGCAGGCAGACATGGTTGCGATTGGTAACGAAGCGTATTTTCGAACCTGGTACGGCGGCGTTCTACAGTATAGCAATGCACTAAATGGCAAGATCTTGGTTGATGGTGAGCGCTTACACGCACTAGCCTTGGCGGCGCAATATTTGCCAACAAACGCACCGGTCAAAGCGGTACGCGCGGTAGATTCCTTTAACGACGAATATGGTTTTGTGAATAAACGCCTGCCTGTTGTCGCGGTGGATTATGAGCGAAGTGATCATCTCAGCGTGTATGTTGAGCCCCGCAGTGGCGCCTTGGCCACCGTGGTGAGAGACGCCGATCGCTACGAAGGATTTAGCTTTGCTTTCCTGCACAAATGGAATTTTATCGATGGCCTTGGGCACACCGTGCGAGACATCATTGCGGCCTGCTTTGCGGCTGGCATCGCGGCCACGTTTATACTCGGAATGACGTTGTTTTTGCGCCGCGCAAGGCGGCGGTAATAGCATAGTAGTCAGCAGCCAAAGCGATTCTTGTTAGATCGAGGTAGTGGCATCGGCCTCTGATTTAGTCTCTATTTTGACAATTTGCTCACCAGTTCGGCACAGCGGCCACAATAATTGCTCGGCGACCGTGGTGTCGGGCAAGTTTTCTACACCTATTTCGTCGGGATAGCGGCGGGTTATTTTTGCGCTGCCGAATAGCACATCCCAGAAAAATAATAGATTGCCGTAGTTGCCTTTGTAGTGGGTGACACCGTCTTCCGCGTGTTTACCGTGGTGGGCCGAGTGGGTAGCGGGTGTGGAAATAATGCGTTCTACCACCCACATCAATTGCGATATCACTGGAATCGTATAAAGCTTCTTGTCCCAGCGTACATCAGAGTGAGCCCCGAAAATAACCGCCATTTTTACAACCACATAAACGACGTATACCCAGCCTCCACCGAGATAAACCAATAGTCCAGAGAACCACAGCCCGGGCATTAGCAGGTAATAAAAGAGATTGTTGCGATATACCATACGAATCGACATGTATTCCGCGTTGTGGTGAGGGCGATGCAGCTTGTACAGCCAGGGCACCATATGAGAAAGCCGGTGCCACCAATATTGGCTCAAGTCGTCTAATACTAAAAACAGCCCGAGTACCAGCCACAGGGGTTGCGACACCAGAATGTCTTTGTACTGCGGCATCAGCAGTGCTCCAATAGCCATGCCGCCACCGAAGGCCAGAGGCTTTGTCACAAAAAGAAGACTCAGGGTGCTAACTGCTTCCACAGTGGCATCGCCGCGTTTTTGATTGGGCTTGTGCAAAATCCCGGTGAGTGTGGTCTCGAAAAGCACAAAGCCAAGGAAAATTATCGTGATCATCATTTCGGGTTGCATGGCAAGCCTCGCTATCGCTGTTCTCGTTATTGGTGATATTTGAGCAAGCACAGATTAGCAGCAAGTGCTAAGCTAGAATGCAAACTTTTATACATTTGGGTGCGAATGATTGATTTACTTCAACACGGATCGCCTAGCCTCATCGATCTGATTTCTGATGAGTTATGGCGTCAGCTTCAGGCCATTGGGACAGTTGAGCGCTACCAAGACGGCCAGATGATTCATATGCGTGGCGATGAAAAGCCCGGAATTACGGTGGTGCTTGACGGGCGCGTGATGATTGGCCTGCAGGGTTCGGAAGGCACGTTTCTAACAAGTTCAGTGATGGGTCGCGGTCAGTGCTTTGGGGAGTTCACACTGTTTGCTGGTTTGCCGCGCACACATGATATTAGTGCTATCGGCGAAACCCAGGTGCTGCAAATTAAGGGCAAGCCGTTTTTGGCCTTATTCAATGCGGAGCCGAGTCTGTCCCATGCGCTGCTTACCATCAATGTGTATCGCACCCATGGTTTGCTGGAGTTTCTTGACGACTTACGACGCCTACCATTACCCGTCCACGTCGCCAAGTTCCTACTATCTATGTCTGAATCGGCGAGTAATAAGAAAGAAATTCAATGCAATCAGGAAGTGCTGGCATTTAATTTTGGCGTGTCGCGAATTTCGATTGGCAAGGCGCTAAAAAAGTTAGAAGCGACCGGGCTGATCGAGGTCGGCTACGGTAAGATAGCGATCACTGATCACCCTCAATTGCGGCGTTGGGTAGAGCAGCGCTGCCCGGTTTCTGCGCTACGCGCGTCGCGTGTAAATTCGACATCGCAATGATGCGAATGCCCTGATTTCCCGGTAAAATCAGGCTTGCATACGGCACCTCTCCAACAATTGAAAGCGAGTTCCCTTGGCCAGAAAGACCATAGAATTACCTGACAGGCTTCCATTCAGCACCGAGTATGTGGTGTTGTACTCCGATGTGAATGTGGCTAACCACCTAGCTGCGGACCGCATCCCCGCTATTGCGATAGAAGGCCAGCTGCGTTTTATTATTGCCTTGGGTTACGAGCAAGCCACCGCCTTTGAGGAAGCCGGTCTCATCATGGCGCACTCAGAAATCTCCTACATTTCTGAAACCGACTACGGTGATCGGCTGCGGATTGATGTGGCGGCAGTCAATTTCACGGCCAAAAGTTTTGACTTGGTTTTCCGCTTGTTCAATTTGACTAAGAATATTGAAACTGCGCGACTGCGCAATACCATGCTATTTTTTGATTACGCTAGTAAATCCGTGTGTGAGGTACCGGCCAGCTTTAAAGAAAAAGTGGCCGCAATCTAAGCTTTTGTCACGGATCTTGCGACCAATTGATCTACTTTCTTTTTAAGCTTCGTATGCTACAAATTACGGCTAGCCCTTTTGGCTGGCCAAATAACACAGCATTACTCAGCCGATGAACGGAATGTTTATGCGCAATATGATAAGAATACTACTGCTGAGCTTACTTTCAATTGGCGTCGGTGCGGACGAGCTTGAGCGTCTACCGAAATGGGAGTTGGGCTTGGGCTTGGCTGCCGTCAATTTGCCGGATTACCCCGGAGCCGATCAGAGCCAAAGCTACGTATTGCCCTTCCCGTACGTTATTTATCGTGGCGCTCGCTTAAAGGCTGGACGCGAAGGTTTGAGGGGCCTGTTGTTCGAAAGCAAGCGTTGGGATTTGGATATTTCAGCCGGCGGTAGTTTACCGGTAAATAGCGACGATAACCGCGCTCGCCAAGGCATGGACGATCTTAAAGTAAGCTTAGAACTCGGACCTTCATTGCGCTTGAAATTCGTCGACGAAGCCAATGAGAAAATCCAGCTGCGTTTTAATTTGCGCGCGTTATTGGCTGCCGATGATTTTCCGGCACTTGATTACGAGGGCTGGTTGTTCAATCCTGAGCTGCGCTGGCGCCGTCATTACGGCGACCGTTATGTGTTGGGGTCGTCATTACAAGTTCGCTATGGCAGTGCCGAATACCACGACTATTTTTATGGTGTGGCACCGCAATTTGCCACTGCAACACGGCCAAGCTATCGCGCCAACCGTGGCTATCAAAGCGTCGGTGTCAACGGGTTTATGGCAATAAAAATCGATCACAACTGGCGGTTGACTGCCAACGTCGGCTATTACGATCTGCATAACGCGGCATTTGATGACAGCCCACTATTTAAAAGGAATAGCGGCGCCTATTTTGGCTTGTCGATCTCTCGTATCTTGTGGCGCTCACAAGCAACAGTGGGTCCTAGCAGAATTGACGATATTGTCCTATAGCGTCTTCACGTCTCAATAGCGACTTGATTACGGTACAATCTGCGTACTATTCTTTTTCGAGTTCGTGTCATGCCCGCAAGTCACAGCCATATCACCGCCATAATTATTGGCGGTGGCCCAGCGGGTTTAATGGTAGCGGAGCAGCTTAGTAACGCCGGCGTCGCCGTGGACCTCTACGACGCGATGCCCACAGTGGGCCGCAAGTTTTTACGGGCCGGTATTGGTGGCTTAAATCTGACCCACAATGAGAACTGGCCGGATTTTGTTGCTCGCTACGGTGATAAGGCTGCGTTACTCAAGCCCGCACTCGATAGTTTTAGCTCGGACGATTTGCGCAAATGGGTCGCAGAATTAGGTGTCGATACCTTTGTCGGCAGTTCTGGGCGAGTTTTCCCTGTTGAGAAAAAAGCAGCTCCCTTGTTACGGCGGTGGCTGAGTCGTCTTCGCGATAAGGGTGTACGCATTCACAGTCGGCATCGCTGGCTGGGCTGGAACAACGTCGGTGAACTGCAAGTTCAACGCTCAGATAAAATATTGTCGCTATCTGCGGATATGGTGTTTTTTGCCCTAGGCGGAGGTAGCTGGTCGGCGCTGGGGTCAGATGGCCAGTGGCTAACTCACTTCGAAAATCGCGGTGTTGCGTGCCAACAATTTCGGCCTAGTAATTGCGGATTTAATTATCCCTGGCAGGCGGATATCCAAACTCAATATCTTGGCTCGCCCCTCAAATCAATCGCCGTGTCTATCTGTGATGACGATGGCGCGGTGTGGCGTCAGCGCGGCGATGCCTTGATTTCTTCCTATGGCATTGAAGGCGGCCCTATATATGGAATCTCCGCGCCGATGCGCGATGCCATAGAGCGTCACGGTCAATGTACAATCTACTGGGATCTAGATCCCGATCGCTCGCTGGAAAAATTACAGCAGGCGATAGCAAAGCGCAGAAGCAAAGACTCTATCGCCAATGTGCTTCGCAAACAATGTGGGCTTAATGGCAATAAACTTGCGCTGTTTAAGGCCTTAACAAGCAAAGTCCAAATGGCCGATATTGGTGGTATTCCCAGCTTGATAAAATCCTTGCCGCAAACCTTTGTCAGCGTCCGCGATATAGACGAAGCAATTAGTACTGACGGCGGAATTTGTTTTACGGCCTTAGATGATAAGCTGATGTTAAAGCAAATACCGAATACCTATTGCGTAGGTGAAATGCTTGATTGGGAAGCGCCGACGGGAGGCTATTTACTGACAGCCTGTTTCGCGACGGCAGCGTGGGCGGCGAAGGCCGCAGTCGCTCGCAAAACGGATTAAACATTTAGGGAGGTAGCATGGCCATTATTGAATTTTCAAAAGAAGAAAAAGACATCATTATTGCGAAAGTACAGCGCTATTTTGAAGACGAGTTACATCAGGATATTGGCAAATTCGATGCAGAGTTTTTAACTGACTTCTTCTCTGAAGAAGTGGGGGCCTACTTTTATAACCGCGGTTTAAACGATGCAAAAATGGTGCTGGAAGATAAATTGGCGGATATCAGCGATGCACTCTATGACATTGAGAAGCCAACTAATTTTGTAAGATGAATTTTGAATCTTTTGTAGACTTTAAATAAGGGACTATTCCGTGGCGGCAATGGCATTACAAGATCTATTAAGTCTCAGCGGCCACTGTGTTGTACTCATGCCCAGCGACGCCAGTGCGCGACAGTGCCGCGACCGCATAGCGCGCTTGCGCGGCAGTCACGATCAAGCGTTTATCGAAACTGTCACGGTAGTGCCAGTAGATCAGTGGCTAGCGGAATTGTGGGATGCCACCTTCCCTTCTAAACAAGTTCTGCGCCCTATTCAGCTGCTGGCCTTGGCGCGGGACATCATTGAGAGCAGCGATTTTTATCCAGAAAATTGCCTGAATAGCATGGCAATTACCCGCCAGTTTGTAGATGCTTTTCAATTGCACGCCGAATACCTGCTCAGCGACGATGAAGACTACTATCGCTTCTCAACAGAGTATCAGGCATTTTATCGCTGGCGTCAGGAGATGCAGCAACAATTGGATAGGCAGTCGGCATTGAGTGGCCAGCAACTACCTGCGCATTTAGGTGAATTACTCGATGAGTCTGGTTTAGATTTACCCGATCACTTAGTGCTGAATGAAGGTTTGGATCTCAGTCCAGCCGTGCAAGCCTTTTTACATCGCTGCGCCGAAAAAACCTCGGTATCCACCTTGGCCGAGATGTTTAGTTCAGCGCTTCTCCCGAGATTTAGCGCTGCCCAGCAAATAGAGCAGGAGTGCCAAGCGGTTGCCGCGTGGTTGCGTGGAAAGTTTGCTCCAGAGGCTGGCCCAGAAAAGTCATTACAGGATTCACTGTTCGCGATAGTAGTTCCGGATATGAAACGCTATCGCGGCGTCTTGAATAGTGTCTTGCAGCGTCAATTTTATGTTGATGGATTATTTCCGAACGTAGAAAAAGAGGCGCGCGAACCGTGGCTATTTGAGTCCAGTGAAACTCTCCTCTCCTATCCGCTGATCATGTCTGCCTGGGACTTAATATCGCTAAGTTCGCGTGCCTTACCGCTAGAGCAGCTCAGCCGAATTTTACGTTCACGCTTTGTGCGGGGTTGGCCGGAGTCGCGCAGTATTCGAGCGAGCTTAGACATTCGCTGGCGAGAGTATCTCAGCCCAGAAACCACTTTGCGCAATGCCTTAGGCCTTGCCCACAGCATGGAAGCGGATGAGCCCAGTGTCAGTGATTTTTTGCATGATCTTGCGGCCATGCTCAATGTCATGCCCGGCCGTCAACTACCGTCGGCCTGGGTGAGATTTTTTGATCAACTGTTGCTCACGGCGGGCTGGCCCAATGCCAGTGATGACGATGTTGTCGTGCAGCAATGTCGGCGTGGCTTTAGTCAGGCAATGGATGTGTTCCGCGCCTTAGACCGGCAGCTAGGTGACATAAAACACGACACGGCGCTCGCTTGGCTACAGCATATTTTGAGTACCAAGCGTTTTTCTGTCAGTCGCGATTGGCCCTGTCCGGTACGCATCATGGAATATGATGACGCGCTGGGTTTGAGTTTCGATGCAGTGTGGATAATGGGTTTGGATGACCATGCTCTGCCGCGTCGCGTTGAGCCCTCAGCTTTTCTACCTTTGGAACTACAGCAGCAGGCTAAATACCCTGACAGTGACCCCAGCCTCTGTCTGCAGCGAGATCAGCGGTTGTTGGATAGTCTTCTGCGCTCTGGGCCGGAGGTGCACCTAAGTCACTGCCGTGAAAACGAAGTGGGCAGCCCGCTCGGGCCGTGTACTTTACTCGCGGATTACGATGAAGATGAGGCGTGGTTTGCTGAAAATCAATTTGTCGCGCGGGGCGATATTGCGCTGCCAGCCTCAGATGCGGTGCGCGCCATTAAGTCTGAGCAGCGAGCGACGGTGCGCGGCGGCACAGGTTTGTTTAAAGAATATGCCAGCAGCCCTTTTTTCGCGTTTCTAAAATACCGCTTAAACTTGCGAGAATTTCCTGTACCCGCTGAGGGCTTGGATCATCGTGTGCAGGGTATTCTCATTCACGACACTATGCAGCATGTGTGGGAAACCCTAAAAACCAAAGCGGCACTGGACGCCTGCAGCGAGTTGCAACTAGAGGCACTGGTCAGGACTAGCTGTGAGCGCGCTCTTGAAAATCCTGAGTTAAGCGCGCTGCGATTTGGTGAGTCTTTGTTAAGCATTGAAAAAGAGCGTGTTATCACCTTGGTGTGCGCGTGGATGAATAAAAACGAACGTCGTCGCCTGCAGGATTTTACGGTGCTATCCACCGAGCAATTAACGGAAAGCGAATTAATGGGAATTCCGCTGCGAATCCGCATGGACCGCATCGACCAAATAGGCGACAAACGCTTAGTTATTGACTACAAAACCGGCACCATCGATGGCCGTTCTCTCAGTGTTGATAATTTAACGGAGCCACAGTTGCCGATCTATGTTTTGGCGCAAAATAATACAGCACAGCAGCTAGACGGCGTGATGCTGGCGCAGCTTAAAAGTCCCGATGATTTAAAAATCCATATGCGCAGTAACTGGGCGAACAGTGTGGTTGCTAAAAAATCGCGAGACGAAGATGTCGATACCGCAGAAAAATGGCAGGCGGAAATAGAGGCGTGGTCAAGCGCCTTACAAGAAATGGCAGAGGGTATTTTAGCGGGCAATATTGAGCACGACTTTAGTCAGAATCACAGTCGCGGGTTTAGCGCTTTCTTGCTGCCGCTGCTGCGAGATTTAAGTATTGAGGAGGATGCGCAATGAGCCAGTATCCTCGTCCCCCAGATCAAGATCAGCGCCAGCAGGCAGTTGACCCGCGCCACTCAGTTTTAGTTAGAGCGCCGGCCGGCTCCGGTAAAACCGGTGTGCTGTTATTGCGTTATTTACACTGCCTTTTGGCAGTTGAGCAACCAGAGACAGTGGTTGCCATTACGTTTACCAATAAGGCTGCTGGCGAAATAAAAGAGCGGGTAATGTCGGCCTTGCAAGATGGTGCCAAGGCTCTGGTTAACGCAGCAAACGGTGATGATATAGAGCCAGCTGGCAGTGGTTTTGAACACGATATTCGCGAAGCGGTATGTAAAGTTCTGGCCAAAGATGAGAAAAATCAATGGCACTTGTTAAAGAACAGTGCGCGCTTGCGCATCACGACCTTTGATAGTTTTTGTGGCAGTTTGGTTAGGCGGTTACCACTGTTGTCGGGCTTAGGGGCGGCAGTGCCGTTTACCGACGCCGACGCGCTGTATCGCGAGGCGATTCTGAGTTTGTTTCGCCAGTTAGATGAAAGTAGCTGCCCCCCTGCCCTCGCCACCGCGCTGCAGAAATTATTGGCCTACGGAAGTAACCGTATAGAAACCTTGCTGCCCTTGTTGTCGGCATTACTGTCCAAGCGGGATCAGTGGCTGCGAGACGTGATTAGCGGCGATCTCGACTTGATGGAATCCGCCTTGGCAGACGAAGTGACATCGCAATTTGAACCCGCTTGGGCGTCGCTGCAAGAGCTAGATATTCAACAATTGATCAGCGCATTTATGGCGTCGTCGGCGGCGAACGAAGATCATGCTTGGGCTGCAGATTTGCGCAGCGCCGGCGAATTGGATATTACCGATTTTGATTTGGTGCAGCAATTAGCCAGCGCGATGCTCAGCGGTAAAGGGGAGCTGTATAAGCCCCGCTCCTTAAATTACGCGGGACTGAAAGCGGGCCAGCCGGGGACCGCGGAAGCCAAGAGTTGGCTAAAGGGCTTGGAAGACGAGGGCTTGTTTGGTGAGGCATCACAGGCCTTGGCCGCGATAGCCAGTTTGCCGCCACCGTATTTTCCTGACAGTAGCCGGGAATTAGTTGGCCATTTTAGAATCGCCCTCGCCTATTTGCTGGCGCATTTGCGCCTGAGCTTTGAACACAAAGGTGGTGTCGATTTTGGCGAAATTGCCCAGCGAGCCATTACTGCGCTCAGTGCCGAGCACGGAGAAGCGGTCGGCGACGCCCTATTAATTGAAGATCGGGTGCAGCATATTTTAGTTGATGAAATGCAGGATACCTCAGTTAGCCAAATTGAGTTGCTAGACGCACTCTGCCAAGGCTGGGAAGAGGATGACGGTCGCAGCGTATTTTTCTGTGGTGATTTGCAACAGTCGATCTATGCGTTTCGCGGAAGCTTGGTCAGTCTGTTTGATGAGTTGCAACAGCGCGGTAGTTTTGCTGGCAAAACCTTGCTGCCCTTGCAGTTGAAAGCAAACTTTAGATCGTCGCCCGACCTGGTTAATTGGGTAAATGATTGCTTCAAAATATTGTTCACCGACCGCGGCCGATACTATGAGGCCGCACTTCCCCAGCGAGACAATGCCGGCAAGGTTGTCATTCACCCGCAGGTGCTGGGTCAAAAAGTGGAAGCCAAACTGACTGCCGGTCAGGCGGAAGCGCAAGAAATTGTAGAATTAATACAGCGGGTTCAAACCCGCGATAGCATTGCGGGTAGCACCTCGTCGGTGGCGATATTGGTTCGTAATCGCGGCCACCTAAAATATATTGTCCCAGCCCTAAAAACGGCTGGAATAACCTTTTCTGGTCAAGATATTGATAGCTTGACCGCTACCCCCGCGGTCATGGATTTTATGGGTCTGCTCCGCGCCCTGTGGCACGAGGCCGACAACGTGGCGTGGGCGCGGGTGCTGCGCGCCCCGTTTGTGGGCTTGAGTTGGGATGACCTTCTCTCGCTGCGCGAGGCCGGTGGTTTGCTTCGCGATACCCTGATGAATTTTGAGACCTGCTCGCCAATAAGCGAGGACGGTAAGCGAGCGCTCACCCACCTTCGGGATACTATTAATTGGTTGGAGTCTTGTCCGCAGAGCCGTGACTTGCGCTGGGCACTGCGCAGCGCTTGGCATTTGCTGGGTGGTCCAGCTTGTATTGAGCCACATCAGCAGGGTGATATTGATCGAGTATTGGCCTTGCTTGATGAATACGCTCCGGCGGGATTGTTAGAGGATATTCGCGCTTTGGAGCGCGCCCTCGAAAGACTTTACGCGACACCGCCGACTAGCAATATTGAGTTGATGACCATTCACAAATCCAAGGGCTTGGAATTTGATGTGGTGATCTTGCCGGGCACCGGTGCCGCCGGTCGCAATGCCGACCGCGAGCTGCTCGCTTGGCAGCGGATTCGCGGCCACATGATATTTGCACCCAAGCCGCAAAGTTCGGGAGCGGACCCTGCGGCGGAAAAGCTATATAGCTATATGAGCGAGCGTCAGGCCCGTGCCTTAGATGAAGAAATAGACCGCTTAATCTATGTGGCTCTCACCCGTGCAAAAATTGAATTGCATGTGTTCGGGCAGGCGAAAATGAATAGCAAGGGAGATGTGGCGGCAACGTCCGGCAGTGTCTTGCATCGCCTGTGGGATAGTGTTGGCGACGATTTTGAACGCTGCGACATTATCGAGGCAGATGACGCGATTGCACCACTGCGGGTGCCAATGGCCCCTCGTCTGCGGAACTTGCAGTGTGTTAGCGAGCCGGTTTGGCAGCCGCCGATGCCGCCGGAGTCGCCCTTGCAGCGCGCCCAGCGTCAAACTGAAAATGCGGTATTAGAAGATAATATTGAAGATCGCGCGGTGGGTATTGTGTTTCATGAGCTGATGGAGCGACTGGGACGGAGAAATGACCGCGAGCAATGGGTTGCAGACCACGATCGTTTGCAGCGTGGTGTGACTCAGCGCCTGCGTCATCACTGTCATCCTGAGCCCGGCCTTGATGAGAGTGTTGCGCGGATAATGAGCTTGGTCAGCAACACCTTAAATTGTGAGAAAGGTCAGTGGATTCTGTCCAGCTACCAGTGGCAGGCCAGTGAGCAAACCATTCGTCGCATGATAGGTGGGCAGTGGCAGACCTTGATTTTGGATCGGGTTTTTATTGATCAGAACCGCTGTTGGATCGTCGATTACAAGACGGCCACCGCAAAAGGCAATGTAAAACGCTTTTTCGAAGAGCAAGCTGAGCGATATCAAACAAAAATGCGTATTTATCAGCAAGCTTTGTACGCAACTGGGGTAGAATGCGCGATTGCGACGGCCTTGTATTTTCCCGCCCACCAGCATTTATTGGTTTTGGATGAAGCCTAAGTTGTCTAGACTTGGTATGGCGGTGCCTTGCTCGTGAAACAATATAATATATTTGGCTTGTATGAGCCGATTTTAGGAATGACTTTGTAAATGAAACACCTGCTTGGCTTTACACTCATATCGATGCTGCTAATGGGTTGCTCGCAATTCAAGACGGCCAAGGTAATTGCACCTGTAAATTTACAAAAGCCTGTGCAGCTTGAAGAAGATCAGCAAGAAGCTGAGCCCAGCGACGTAGAAAAGCTGGCGACTAGCGTGTCGCGACAGATGTTACTGGGCAAATGGTATGGCATTCGCAAAACCGCCGACGGCGGCCAAAAAGAATGGCTGACTGAGCGTTCAGCCGATGGCACATACCGTGTTGATTTCCGTTTTGTGGCGGCCGACGGCACCGCGCGCTCGCAGTCAGAGGTTGGTTTTTGGGGCGTGTCTGGCGATATCTATTTTCGTATTTTCCGTGGCTGGGTTACCGTTGAAGGCATGAAACCCGCCGATCCAACCGTGGCCGAGCACTACGACGCATATAAAATCGAAGGCCTAGACGATAGCTACTTCAATTATGTGCATAAGTCGCGCGGCCAGCAGTATACGGTAAAGAAAATGCCAGGTGATTTTCGTTTGCCGATCACGGTTAAAAACCAGGAAACCGAGCCTCTTACCTTTAGCTATTAATCAGTTCGTTAACTCGTTCTGGGCGCCTGCCACGAGGTGGCGGCGCTAATCTTATCATCGTCAAATACACCGAGGCGGCGCGCCCTCTTCGCCCATAGCTCGCGGGCCAGCGCCTGCATATCAATAGCGGTGTCAGTTTCGTCTACAATTTCCATGCCCAGCATGGTTTCCACTAAATCTTCTATCGTCACCAGGCCCATTACGCTGCCGTATTCATTTACAACCAAGGCAATTTGCAGGCGCATTTCGGTGAGGTTTTTAAGCAGCTCTGGTGTTGGCAGCGTTTCGGGAACAACGAATAGCTCGCGACGCAAACTGCTTAGTGGCGCGTCTGCGCTGCGGGACATGGCGAGCATAAGCTCATCTTTGCGGACAAAACCGGTAATATTGTCGGGATCATCGGCGTAAACGGGGATTCTGGAAAATAGAATGGCGTCGTTGCCCTCCACTACTTCTCTGACACTCGCGGTTTCCGGCACGCTAAAAATGACTAGTCGCGGCGTCATTACATCGCGTGCTTGCAGCGATCGAAAGCGAATTAAGCTGGCGACCGCCAAGGATTCTTCCTTGTCCAAGATGCCTTCGCTGACGGCGACTTCTGCTAAGGCGACAAACTCTTCGCGACTGATAGAGTGAGCCCCTGCTCCGCGCGACATTAAGCGCGTCAGCACCTGTGCCATTGCCACCAATGGGGACATCGCCCACATGATAAATCGCAAAATAATCGCGCATGGCGGCGACAATTGACGCCAGAATAAGGCGCCAAGGGTTTTTGGAATGATTTCAGACACGAAGAGAATTAATAGGGTAAGCACCGCCGAAATAAGCCCAAAATAGGCCTCGCCAAACAGCGCTGTTGCCTGCGCCCCTGCCCCTGCTGCGCCCACTGTGTGGGCGATCGTATTGAGACTTAAAATGGCGGCAAGCGGTCGGTCGATGTCGGTTTTATAAACGCGCCACAGTTTGCCGTTGCGATGGCCGCGCTCCTCTTCTGCGGCGATATAAGACGGTGTAACGCTGAGTAGGACAGCTTCTAGTACAGAGCATAAAAAAGAAACGCCTAAGGCGATGGCAACATAAATCAGCAGTAAGAGCATAGCGGAGTCGGCTTAAAAGTGTAGGGATGATTGCCGCATTGCCGGCGGGTAAAGTCAAGCGCTGTTGGCGCATAGGCATCGAGCGGAGCATCTCCCTAAATAGTCCAGTTCGGTGTGCCACCCTCTTCCGATTTTGCATTCTGGGCAAGAATTTTTTGAACGCCAAGGTGGTGAGACAGAAAAATTTCACCACTTAAATGCTTTATAAAATCTGTTGTTAAAAGGATGTCGCTTACCGGCCCTTTAACTTCAGATAAATGCAGCTTAATTTCACTGTCACTTAATCGCTGGTTGATGGATTCCAGCGCGTCTAAAGCGCTAAGGTCAATTTCATTCACTGCGGTACACATTAAAATAACGTGACGTATTGCGGAATTTTTTTCTATAAGTTCGTAAATCTTATCTTCGATAAATCCGGCGTTGGCAAAATATAAGCTTTCATCAATGCGCAGAGAAAGAATGTCACTGTGGGTGATTACTTTGTGGCGATTCACATTGCGATAGTGTTCTGTACCGGGAACTTCGCCAACTACCGCCATATGCGGCGTAGAGGTTTTATATAAATGTAGGGCGAGAGAGGCAAACACGCCGCAGGCAACGCCACTTTCTACACCGGCAAGTAGAGTGACTAATAAGGTGGTACTTACAGCAATAAAATCACTGCGGGCGTAGCCCCAGCTTTTTTTCAGTATGGAGAAATCTACTAGCGATAGCACCGCGACAATGATCGTTGCTGCTAAGGTTGCCTTGGGTAAATAGGCGAGATATGGCGTAAAAAATAGGGCGGCTAGTCCAATACCCACGGCGGTGAATATGCCTGCGGCAGGGGTCACGGCGCCGGCATCAAAATTGACGACTGAGCGCGCAAAGCCGCCAGTGACAGGGTAACCGCCGGAAAATGCGGCAGCCACATTGGCGGCACCTAAGCCAATAAGCTCTTGATTTGGCGTGATTTTTTGGCGCCGTTTAGCGGCTAGGGTATGGCCCACAGAAACGGATTCAACAAAGCCAATAACAGAAATAAATATGGCAGAGACGAGTAGTTCACGCCACGCGCTATGGTCTAAGCTTGGAATTTGTAGGCTGGGTAAACCGCTTGGAATGTCGCCGACAAGTTTCACGCCATGCTGGCCAAGGTCAAAGGTGTAGGCTGCAATACTGGTTGCAATGATACCCATGACGGGCCCCGTTTTTGACAGCATTCCAGCGGCTTTATCACCTAGACCAAATCGCATTAGCAAGGGCTTCAAGCCGCTGCGAACCCAGAACAAAAATGCCAGTACGGGAAGACCAACGGCTAGGGTGTAGAGATTGGTATTCGCAATTTCATTGAGTAATGCCGTTAGTAAATGAAATAAATTTTCGCCTGATGCACTAATGCCTAAAATATGTTTTAACTGACTTACCGCAATAATAATTCCCGATGCGGTAATAAAACCTGCAATCACAGGATGAGATAAAAAGTTCGCTAAAAATCCCATCCGTAAAATGCCCATACCCAGCAAAAACATGCCGGAAAGCAGCGCTAGTAAAAGTGCGGCTTCAATATAGCTGACGCTGCCCGGCGCTGCGATATGTCCGATGGCAGACGCTGTCATGAGGGAGACAACGGCAACAGGTCCTACAGATAGCGTGCGGCTGGTGCCGAAAATAGCGTAGGCCACAAGAGGAAGCATACTCGCATACAAGCCCATTTCCGGAGGCAGTCCCGCTAGCAGCGCATAGGCCAAAGATTGGGGAATGAGCATGATGGTGACGATCACCGCCGCTAACAGATCGCTAATCAAGGTGTCGCGTTGATAGTCCGCGACCCACGTTAGAATCGGAAAGTAGGATTTAATCGCTTTTATTTTCAAGTTTATATTTCCTAGGCTTCATCGCTCATTACTGGCTTTACCAACCACTCTTTACCTTTGAGCATACCGCGCCAGTAAATGGGCGGTAGTAATTTTTCTTTTAAAAACCACGCTGCGCGTGTTGGCTTGGTGCCGTCAATGATCCATTTCGGAAAACTCGGTAAAAGTGTGCCGCCGTATCCGAATTCAGCCAATACAATTTTTCCACGCTCTACTGTTAGCGGGCAGGAGCCGTAGCCATTGTATTTCGCGACGAGGTGGTCACCTTTGATGTCGGCAATAATATTAGCAGCCACAATTGGTGCTTGTACCCGTGCTGCGGCAGCGGTTTTGGCGTTGGGGGTATTGGCTACGTCGCCCAGCGACCAGATGTTGCTATAGCGCTTGTGGCGAAGGGTATATTGATCTACATCTACCCAGCCAGCGTCGTCTACTAGTGGACTGCTGCGGATAAAATCGGGTGCGGTTTGCGGCGGACAAACGTGGATCATATCAAATTCGCGGCTAATAATTTCGGTGCTGCCATCGCCGGTGGTGGTTTCAAAGTAAGCTGTCTTTTTGTCGCCGTCGATACGGACCAGTTTGTGATTAAATTTTAATTCGGTCTGGTATTTTTTGACGTACTCCATTAATGCCGGGACGTAGTCGGCCACCCCAAAAAGCACAGCGCCAGCGTTATAAAATTCGATATTAATATTTTTTATGTTTTGATTTTTGAGCCAGTAGTCGCCAGACAAATACATGGCTTTTTGTGGCGCCCCTGCACATTTAATCGGCATGGGTGGTTGGGTAAATAAGGCGCGACCCCCTTTTAAGTTGCGAACCAGATCCCATGTGTAAGGTGCAAGGTCATAGCGGTAATTAGAGGTGACGCCATTGCGCCCCAGGGTTTCGCTGAGTCCTTCGATTCCAGCCCAATTTAGTTTTATACCGGCGGCAACCACAAGGCGCTGGTATTTAATGAGTCGACAGCCTTCAAGAGTAACGGTGTTACTGTCCGGGTTGAAGGTAGCAACCGCGGCCTTTATCCAATCGGCGCCTCTGGGAATCAGCGACGCCATATCGCGCATGGTTTGCTCAGGCGTAAATATCCCAGCGCCAACCAAGGTCCAGCCGGGTTGGTAATAGTGTTTGTCGGCCGGATCTATAATCGCTATTGATAGTGCTTTGTTTCTGGCTAGCAAGCTGGCAGCCGTCGAGATACCCGCTGCGCCGCCCCCAACGATAAGCACATCGTAGCTTTTCAACGCTTGCATTTCGCCGCTGTTGCCGGCAATTCGAGCGGCTACACCGCTCATGTCGTAACCCGCTTCTTTGGCCGTGGCAACAATGTCAGCCAGCGGTAGCTGCTTGGCTTGGTTCAGCGCCCACAGGGTAGTGGAACGCATACCGCTGCGGCAGTAAGCGTGAATAGGACCGTCTTGCTGAAGTAATTTGCCAAAGGCGGTGGCGTCATCATCGCTCACCTTACCGGTGATCACTGGTAGGTAGTGGCATTGAATATGGTGTTCCTCGGCGGCTTTTGCTATTTCAGAAAATAGCGGCTGATCCGGGCCTTCGCCGTCTGGGCGATTGCAGATAATGGTCCGAACTCCCCGTATGGCAAGCTCGCTAATATCACTGCTAAGCAGTTGATCGGAAACGCTTATATTTGCATTTAATTCTTTAATGTTCATCGTAATTCCCTGACCGTTTGGGTGGGTGCTTTAGAGCAGGTTCAGCGGCAGTTTAAGGTAGACCACCTCATTGGTGTCGGCCTTGGGTAAATGGCCTGCGCGCATATTTACCTGCAGGGATGGCAAAATCAGTCTGGGCATACCTAGGGTTGCGTCGCGCTTTTCACGCATGGCAACAAAGTCACTTTCGCTAATCCCCTGGTGAACATGAATATTATGTTCGCGCTCTTGCTTGACGGTGGTCTGGTACTCAACGTCACGATCATTAGGCATGTAGTCGTGACACATGAAGAGACGAAGATCGTCAGGTAAGGACAGAATGCGCTGGATGGACTGGTATAAGGTTTTGGCGTTGCCACCCGGGAAGTCTGCGCGCGCGCTGCCGCCGTCGGGCATAAATAAGGTGTCGCCAACAAAACCCGCGTCGCCCATGATATGGGTCATACACGCCGGTGTATGGCCGGGGGTGTGCAGGGCGTGGCAGCGCATTTTGCCAACGAAGTATTCGTCGCCATCGTTAAATAGATGATCGAACTGGGAGCCGTCGCGGCAGAAGTCGGTGCCCTCGTTAAAGATTTTGCCAAAGGTGTTTTGCACTGTGGTGATCTCGGCGCCAATGCCAATTTTGCCGCCCAGTTTCTCTTGAATATAGGGCGCGGCAGACAGGTGGTCGGCGTGGACATGAGTTTCTATTATCCACTGCAGCTCTAGGTTTTGACTGCGGATATAGTCGATGACTTTGTCTGCGCCGTGCAGGCTGAGTCGGCCTGCGGCGTAGTCGATTTCCATTACCGAGTCGATCACCGCGCAGGCATTTGACGCCGGATCTTTTACCACATAGGTAAAGGTGTTGGTGGGTTCGTCAAAAAAAGCCAGCACGTCAGGGCTGGTGCTCATGTCAGTGTTAAAAGCTAGTGTGCTCATTATAAATATCCTATTAAGTTTATTCGTAAGACAGCGCGGTCGCTTTGCCATGAAATATTCGATAGACAAAAAAGGTGTAAAACAAAATGACGGGTAGGGTGATGACTACGCCCACTAAGGTAAATTGCAGCGATTTCACTGAGGCGGCGGACTCCCATATTGTGAGGCCACCAATAACGATGTCAGGGAAAATACTATAGGCCAGTCCTAAGCTCGCCATTAAGCAGATAGCGACGGTGCAGGCAAAGATCAGCCAGCTATAGCCTTGCTTGAGAACGGAAGTCTTATTTAGTGCCACTACAATGACGCCATAGCAAAATACACAGACCATTGGGATCGGCATTAAGTACAGGGCGTTCGGCAGGGTAAACCATTTTTCGGCAATGCTACTGCTCACCATCGGAGTGGCGATAGACACCATAAAAAGCCCCAAACCCATTGGCCAGATTGCCATGCGCGCCCAGCCGATGGCTTTATTGCGCAAATCGCCGTCGGTTTTCATCAGTAGCCAGCCGCAGCCTAGGATTAGGTAGAGGGCGGGTAGGGTCATGGCGATGAGTGCGGAGAATAATAGGCTGGTGGTGGAACTTTGCAGACCGGTGATATAGGCGCCGAGCATCCAACCTTGGGCGACCGATGCAATCAGGGAGCCGCCGAAAAATGCCTTATTCCATAGGCCGCGACGGTGGTCGCCCGCCTTTACCCGTAAATCAAAGGCGACGCCGCGCAGAATTAAACCCATTAACATGAGGGTCACGGGTAAATACAAGCTGGTGAGAATAATACCGTGGGCGACGGGGAAGGCGATCAGTAGCACGCCAATACCCAGTACGATCCATGTTTCGTTGGCGTCCCAGAATGGCCCAATGGAGGCGATCATCATGTCCTTTTCCGCTTCGTCAGCCAGCGGTACAAGCAGACCGACGCCAAGATCGTAGCCGTCGAGAATGACGTAGATCAGCAGAGCGAGGCCCATGATGCCCATGTAAATGATTGGCAGCCAATATTCCATTGCTCAGGCCTCCTTGTTTGTAGTTTGGGGTGCGCTCACTGCTGTGAGGCTAAGCGACGCAGCGGGTTTGCGTGACAGGTTGAGCAGGGCGCCAATATAGGAGGCCAGTAAAAAGCCATAGAGCAAGATATAGCCGATCAGGGTGCCGCCAACCGTTGCGCTGCTGTGGTCTGCTACTACGTCTTGCACCTTGAGCACACCGCTCACAATCCAGGGTTGGCGACCAATCTCGGTAACATACCAGCCTGCTAAAACGGCGACCCAGCCTGAAAAGGTCATGGCCGAGAGGGCATATAGCAGCGGTTTTGTTGGGGTTTTGTTATTTCGCAGCTGCCAAGCCGCCCACCACGACACTAGCAGCATCAAGCCGCCTACCGCCAGCATCACGCGAAACGACCAAAACACGATGGCGACGGGGGGATGCTCGCCTTCAAATTCGTTAAGACCTTTTACTTCGCCCATGGGGTCGTGGGTAAGAATGAAGCTTGCCGCGTAGGGCACTTCAATCGCGTAGCGGTTGCTGCGAGTGTTATCGTCGGGCAGTGCAAAAATCGTGAAGGGCGCGCCTTTCTCGGTTTCCCACACCGCTTCCATTGCGGCGATTTTGGCGGGCTGATGCTCCAAGGTATTCAAGCCGTGAAAGTCGCCGACCAGTATTTGAATAGGGGCGAGTACGGCGGCCATCATCACGCCTGTTTTCATCACCTTCCAAGTGGCGGGGCCGTCGACATTGCGCAGCGCCCGCCAAGCGCTCACACCTGCAATCACAAAGGCAGAGGTCAGCAGGCAGGCAATAAGCATGTGGAAAAAGCGGTAGGGGAACGACGGATTGAAGATCACTTCCATCCAGCTGTCTACCATAACCACGCCGTCCTCTAGGTGATAGCCCGCGGGGGTTTGCATCCACGAGTTAAGGCTGAGAATCCAGAACGCCGACAAGGTTGTGCCAAAGGCCACCAGAAACGAGCTGATTAAATGCATGCGGTTAGACACACGGTCTTTGCCGAATAACATAATGCCGAGGAATGAGGCTTCCAGGAAAAACGCGCTGAGCACTTCGTAGCCCAGCAGGGGGCCGGCCACATTGCCGGCTTTTTCCATAAAGCCCGGCCAGTTGGTGCCGAACTGAAAGCTCATGGTAATACCAGACACCACCCCCATCGCGAAGGTCAGGGCAAAGATCTTTACCCAAAACAGGTAGGCATCCTCCCACGCTTGGTCGCCGGTTTGGGTGAAGCGTAAACGAAAGAACAACAGAACCCAGGCCAGGCCAATGGAGATGGCGGGGAATAAAATATGAAAGCTTATATTGGTCGCAAATTGGATGCGGGCCAAAATGAAGGGGTCGAAATCCATATTGATCATCCTAATGTGAGTTGCGCATTTGCTTTCGATTCATCCGCTGGCTGTCACAATCTTCGCCTGTGGTACTTACCACCATAGAGCAATGCACATGCCATGCATGTAGTACTTGTGGCTATGTGCAGTAAGTCATTGGTTTATATATAGTATTTTATAAATCCGAAGAGCCTTGCCTAGTTTGCGCTGGTAAAACCTTTGCTTAATTGTCATTATTGACAAAAATAAATGACAGAAATGACAATGCCATGCAGCTCATAGCAAAAGACTCAGATAAAGACGTTGCCTATATGCTCGATGGTTTCGACTACCCAGCCATATTGGTGTCCGCCGATTACAGAATACTGGCAACGAATGAACTCTACCGTTCAACATTCGGTGAAATTGACGTCGACAAGGAGGCGCGCTGCTATCAAGTCTCCCACGGTTATCAGGTGCCCTGTGATCAGGCGGGAGAAAGTTGTCCCTTACTTGCCTGCAAAAGCTCTGGCAGCAAGGAGCGAGTGCTACACGTTCACACGACGCCACGAGGCAAGGAGCATGTCGATGTAGAAATGCTGCCAATTCACGGTGAAGACGGCGAACTGAAGTATTTTGTCGAAATTCTAAAGCCGGTTCATATCGCCAGTGCAGAGCTGAGCACCCAAAATATGGTTGGCCGCAGTCCGGTTTTTAACGCGCTGGTTGAAATGATTAATTTGGTGGCGAGCAGAGACACCTCGGTATTATTGATGGGGGAATCTGGTACGGGCAAAGAATTAGCGGCCAAAGCCATTCATGAGGCCAGTAGTCGCAGTACAAGACCCATGATCACGGTTGAGTGCGCGGGATTGACGGAAACCCTGTTTGAAAGTGAGTTGTTTGGCCACGTTAAGGGCGCGTTTACCGGTGCAACATCGAACAAGCGCGGTCTGTTAGAAAGCGCCGAGGGTGGCACCTTATTTCTGGACGAAATTGGTGATGTACCCTTGGGTATGCAGGTGAAATTACTGCGCTTAATTGAAACGGGCAGCTACCGAGCGGTGGGTAGCACCGAGCTCAAGCGCGCAAATTTTCGCTTGATATGCGCCACCCATAAAAATTTATCTAACAATGTAGCCAGTGGCGAATTTCGTGAAGATTTATATTATCGAATTAATGCCTTTCCTATCGTCTTGCCTCCATTGCGTGAGCGTGGCGACGACATCGCATTGATTGCAAAATCGATACTCGAAAAATTCAGCAAAAAAGACATGTATCGACTGACCGAGTCGGCGATCAAATTACTAGAAAAATGCAATTTTGCGGGAAATGTTCGCGAACTTCGCAATGTGCTCGAGCGCGCAATTATTTTTGCGCATTCGAATATTATCGATGTGAAAATACTGGAGCGGTGCATGCTAGATGTTCGTCCGCATAATGATAACAACGAAGACAAGTGGCAAGATTTAAAATCAAAAGAGATGCAGTACTTGAATGAACTATTAGCGTTTTGCGATGGCGATAAAGCGCGGGCGGCGCATATAGCGGGCATTAGTCTGCGGTCGCTTTACAGAAAGCTCGGTGTCGTAAAGTAGCTTAGTAGTGAACACGATGATCGACGATGTTTGGTATAGCTGTAATCTTGGTGATGCCATGCTGGCCGATCCGGCCCTGGATCGAATAGAAGCGCAGGCCAGGGCGGTGTTTGCCAATGCAATAAACACAGATCAGTGTGCGGTGTACTACCGCCATGAGTCAAAAGAGCGTTTGCACTGTGAGTTAGTGCTGTATTTTTCTCCCCTGGCAGCGCGGATGCCGATGGGTGCGGAGCTACAAGCCTGTGCTAAACCGGCCAGACAGGATTTGAGTATACTCGTTGGCAAAGTGTCATCGTGGTCACTTCTGTTTCCTGACTCTTAGCTGGCGTTCGGTTTATATCGAGCCGCGACATTGACCATTTTAAAAGCCGGTGACTATACTCAGGTCTCATCTCGGCATAAGCGTAAAATAATGGACGATAAAACAGTAATACGCAGCTTTGGCGTCACCGACATTGGCAGGGTGCGCAGTCACAACGAAGACGCAATATGCGTAGCCGAAGATCATGGGTATGTATTAGTGGCTGACGGTATGGGTGGCCACAACGCGGGTGAAGTGGCCAGCGCCTTGGCAATAGAAGGCTTTACCCGGTTTTTAGCAGCGGATCACGACGGCGACGACTCGGTCGCAGAAATATCTGAGTTTTCCGGGCAAACCATCGCCCTGCGAAATGCGGTGCAGGCGGCAAACGCCATCATTTTCGGAGACGCTCAGCGCAATCCGGAGCGCCAAGGCATGGGCACCACCTTGGTATCAGCGAGTTTTAACGGCAGCTGTCTCGCGGTAGCCCATGTTGGAGACTCCCGCCTGTATCGATTCAGAGACGGCTTTTTAGATCAGCTCACGACCGACCACACCTTGGTTCAAGAAATGATCGACCGCAAAGTGTATTCCGAAGAAGACGCGCGAAACTCCCGCAATAAAAATGTGATTACCCGCGCTTTAGGTCTTGCTGATATTGTTGAGGTCGATCTTTTGGAATCCCTCTTGCGTGCTGGTGACCTGTATTTGCTGTGCTCCGATGGCCTGACAGGCATGGTTGAGGATGCTGAGATCGCAGATGTGTTAGCTAACTGCCAAGCTGATCCGGAAGTAGCCGCCAAGCAATTATTGAAAATGGCGAATAATTCCGGCGGCAATGATAATATTTCGATTATTGTTGTGTGTGTAGATAAAGTAGTCGCTGGGCAGGAAAGCTCTTCAGAGGAAGAGCTAGACTGGTTTGATTAAAGGGTTAATAGGCCAGGGCATCTCTGATTAATCCGCTGAGACATTACCGAATTAATTAGAGTTGCCCTAGATCGATACGCTGCCGTGCCTCATTAAGGGAACGCAGGTCAAAGACGGATAAGGATTATGGCTAAACTGGTTCTCAGCTTTCAGGGTAGAGTACTTGAGGATTTTCCCTTAAATAAGGAGAGAATCTCTCTTGGTCGTGCCCCCGACAATGATATTTGTATAGAAAACTTGGCGGTAAGTGGCCGCCATGCAGCCGTTGAAACGGTACTTAAAGATTGCTTTCTAGTTGATTTGGGCAGTACCAACGGAACCTTAGTTAACGGTACGGCGATCACTCGCCACCAGCTTCGCAATGGTGACTACATCACAATTGGTAAGCATTCACTTACCTTTCACAGCGAATCCTTTGGCGGCGGCGAAGCCGAGGTCGAAAAGACGATTGCGATGCGGCCAAGTAGTAAGCGCGCCGAGCCAGCACCGGTAGCGATGATTGCTAAGCTGCAGGTACAGAATGGCGGTTCGGCGGGTCGTGAGATGACCTTGAATAAACCGCTAACTAAATTGGGTAAGGTGGGTTTCCAGGTAGCGGCTATTAGTCGCCGCCAGCAAGACTATTATCTCGAGCATATTGAAGGTGTAGATGGTCGGACGCCGAAGCTGAACGGTGTCGAGATCGGCCTACAACCTCGCCAACTCAGCGTCGGTGATGTGCTTGAAATTGCAGGTACGCAATTAAAGTTTGTATTGGTAGAGGCACCGCCAGAAGTTTAAATGCAGGTTTCTTTAGGTCTAGCCATGCAAGGCACGACATAAATGTCGTGCCTTTTTTATTTGTGTCAGGTGGGCGATTGACAATATCGCACCGCTATCTAGATCGAGGAAAGCAGTTCGTAGCTTGGGTAGAGGAACGACAAGTTTTAAACTGGACGCCGATTCGGGCGCCCCGACGGGGTTTATCAAACCCAATATGGTGGGATGTTCTACCATCGCTATATTTATTGCGAACAAGCCCCCAGAGCGGGGTGGCATATATATGTCTGAATTTGTTTCTGGCGCTGTTCGTAGAGCTCAGCCATGCAAAGGTGATATTGCATTCCCGCCATACTACCTCCCCAGCTTATTAGCAGGCGGCAGTGCTGTCCGGCGTACACAAGCCAGGCATCCTGCGCGGATTGAATGTCCTCAGCTTGCGGGCCAAAGCCCTGGTTCTTTGACTTCGCCATGGCGAGTACTTCAGCAAGGCTATTGTTGAATGCGGCTTGTTGAGCTTGATGCTGCTGTGCGGCGCAGACGTTTAATTCGCGCTGGCTGCCGTCCATTGTGCAATTCGCCGTCGTGGATTCTGCTGTGCAGGCAATGGCAGTAAACGATATTAGTGCGGCGTAAAACCAGGGCTTTAGCATCAAAACCGCTCCATGATTTTTGGAAAAAAAGCGCCAATACGTCGATCTACATTTTACAAATCTAGATTGCGGGTTAACACTTCGGCAGATTTAATGATTCGCTTGGTTCGGTAAAGGTCGGGGTGCTTGTTTTCAGCTGTGTAGCCCGCCGGCTCCCCAGTACCGTAATTGACAAGCCAAGAGGTCTCTGGTCGACGTTCACCCAATAGTTTTTTTAACTCCGGCGCGGTAATACCTAATGCTTCAGCTGCCGCATTGTTGCTGCAGCGGGTTTTGTTTTCATTTAGGTAATCTAGTATCGCTGCGATCTTGTCTTGCATAATAAAACCGTGTCCTTAAAAGTAGATGTCACCATTGTCTGCTGATGGAGAGCGCAGCACGCGGCGGTGTATATAGTGTTAGATCTGCACGGCGCGCTTACGTTAATCCCGTAAGGCAATGTCCATAGCACTATCGATGTGTTTGAATAATCTGGCGATGCTGATCCTGCAGGGAAATTTCCCGTGTCGTTACCAAACGGCTTGCAAGGATGAGTGCCAGTATGCAGCAATACAGGGTATTTGTCTGTAAAGTGGGCTATTACGAGGTAATTTGCGGAAATTCTATTAGTAGAATTTCGCCATATCAACACCTTAGCCCTTGATAATGGAAACTCCGCTGACCTCGGTCAAACTGACGACCTCAGCTCTTTCGATGATTTTTACCAGCGTTGTTTGAATGGTTTCATCTTCTCTTGCATCCTGATCACATACAAATTTTTGAATTTGCGGCTCAGCGCCTTCTTCTGTAATAAATGAAATCACAAGTTCGCTCGCCATCGCGGGCGTTGCGCCAAAATATTCCAAAGTGATTGAAGGGTAGCCATGGAAGCCTTTCTTGAGCTGCTTAGCGATACGCTTTTTTGCTTTGTCTAAATGCATAAAATAATTCTCAGGATAGGCAGTTTGCTTAATGCAATTGTGTTTAAACGCGCACGAAGAAAGCAATTAAAAATGTGTTTACCCGATAGGAAAAAGAAAGCGCCAATAAACGGTCAGTTTTTAAAAATCCACAAGGTATTGTTGGGCTACGACGATTTAAATCACAGCATTATTTTTTAATGACACTAAGCGTTCAGCCGTCATACCAAGTAGTTCGGTTAACACCTCTTCAGTGTGTTGCCCAAGTTTAGGGCCGGCCCACTGCGTGCCGCCTGGGGTGCCGACAAGTTTTGGCGACATGCCGGGAATGGTGACCGTGCTGCTGTCGTCCAAGCCCACTTTTTCAAATAAGCCCCGCGCTTGAAAATGCGGGTCATTAGCCATGTCTTCGGCATTGTAAATTGGCCCAGCGGGTACGCGCACCGCGTCCAATTTTTCAATGACAGACTTTATCGGATGGCCAAGGCACCATTGGCTGATGGCGTCGTCTATTTTCTGTTGGTGTATAACGCGGCCCGCATTGTCTGCCATGGCGGGATCATCAGCAAAATCCTTACGACCTATTTCGGTCATGAGGCGTTTAAATATGGAGTCGCCATTGCCGCCGATAATGACAAATTTATCGTCGAGGCAGCGATAGGTGTTGGTCGGTACTATGCCTGTTAGTGTCGTGCCGGAGGCTTCACGGATAATACCCTCTTCCGCGTACTCGGGCACCACCGATTCCAACATATTAAACATGGTTTCATATAGGGCAACATCGACCACTTGGCCATTGTGTATGCCGCGATCGCGGGCATTTAGGGCCATCAATATGCCAATGATGGCGTGCAGAGACGCAATGCTATCGCCGAGACTCAGGTTAGGTCTTACCGGCGCTTCGCCGGGAAATCCATTGAGGTGGCGGAAGCCGCTAAAACCTTCACATACTGATGCAAAGCCGGGCTTTTCCGCATTGGGACCGGTTTGGCCGTAGCCAGAAATGCGGGTGTACACCAGCGCGGGATTGGCGGCTTTTAAATCCTCGGGCCCGAGTCCCCAATCTTCCATGACACCGGGACGAAAGTTTTCGATCAGGACATCGCACTGCGTGGCGAGATCACGCACCAATGCCTGCCCATCTGGGTGACGAAGATCAACGGTAACCGATTTTTTGTTGCGACCAATACTGTACCACCACAGCGAGGTGTCGCCCTTCATACTGCGCCAGCGGCGAATCGGGTCGCCAATTTCCGGTGGCTCAATTTTGATAACCTCGGCGCCGAAATAAGCGAGCATGGTGCTGGTGAACGGGCCGGCAATGAGCTGGCCTAATTCTAAAATTCGAATACCATGCAAGGGGCCTTTATTAGCAACCCCTTGATTTGATGTCGGGTTATTTAACGATGCTGCGGTGTCGACCATAAAACGAGTAACTCGATGTCAGTTTGTCCGCGAAATATTTATAGATTTAATATTTTGCTTAAAAACTGTTTGTTTGATTGAAGAATGTTTTTGCTAATATCCGCGTCCGGTACCAGTCCCTCAAATCCGTGTGGGGCGCCTGGTGCTGCGCAGAATTCGCACTCAACACCCGCTTCTTGTAGACGCTTTGCATATTGTTGATTCTCGTCAAAGAACAGGTCGATATCACCAACTGCCATCCACGTTGGCGGTAAATTACTAAGGTCTTCACGGCGCGCGGGGGCGGCGTAAGTTGGCACGGATTCTAGGCCTGGTTCCTGGTTTAGATAATGGCGCCAGGCGCCGCGATTATTTTTATTACTCCAAAGTCGATGTTTAAGACTGTCTAATTCGGTTCGCGTGGCCGTGCGATCATCTAGCATGGGGCAGAATAAAGCTTGTCCTGCGGGCTGAATTCCGCCGGCATCATGTATTCGCTGTACTAAACCCGCCGCCAGTCCGCCGCCCGCGCTCTGTCCAGATATGGCAATCCGGTGCGGTGATACCCCTAGCTCGTCGGCATGGTTTAGAAACCATTGCCACGCCGCATAACAGTCATCGTTGGCGGCGGGAAAAGGGTGCTTTGGCGCCAAGCGATATTCTACGGACACAACGGTGAGATTCAGGTTTTTGGCGTAAAGCGCACAGTCGCGATCATTTATATTTGCGTTTCCGATGATATAGCCGCCGCCATGTATCCACAGCAAACCAGCGCCCGATGACTCGCCGTTTGGCGTGTAAACGCGCACCCCGCTGTCGCCGAAGTCATAATCCCTAATGTTTATGCCGAGCAGAGATGTCGGTTTGCCTTGAAGTTTTGAGAGAAGTTGAAATAAAGAAAGGAACAGCCTGTTGTGAAAAGGCACGCTCGGAATTCGGCCATAGAGTTTTCTAAGTTGTGGATCTATTTTATCGATGTGCATGATTTGCGTATCTATTGTTATGTGTTGTTGCTTAGCCCCGTTGCTTAAAACGGAGCGAAGAAGTTCAGGGTCGGTTCCGGCCGAGCTGGTCGTGGCTAGAGACCCATTCGTCGGCAACAATTGCCGCGGCTAATGAGAGGTCGCCGGCGAGCACAGTTGCCGCCACAATTTCAGCGAGCTTGCGAGCCTTGCCCTGACCGTAGCAGTCCATCATTTCAAGACATTCGCGCTGAGTCGCTAAGCCGGTGCCGCCGCCGTAGCTGGCGCAAATTATCGAGGGCAGGGTGACTGAGTAATACAAATCGCCCGCTGGGGTGAGATCCATAAAGGCGATGCCGGTATGAGATTCCACCACATTGGCTTCATCCTGGCCGGTGGCGATAAACATAGACGCGATACCGTTGGCGGAGTGCGGCCCATTGTAAGCGGATCCCGCAAGTAGGCTGCCCAAAACCGTGCGCTGACGAAGACGAAACATACGCTCTGGATCGGCGCGCATTAACGCTTTTAATACATCTTTGCTAATAGTGGCTTCGGCGACCACTTTCTTGCCGCGGCTGTGTAAGAGGTTCATATGCGAGTGTTTTTTATCAGTTTCTATGCCACTCGAAAGGGAGAAGTTTTCTATGGTGCCAGGGTAATTTTCAAGTATCCACTGGCATGCCTTGTGGGTAGCTTTGCCGGTCATATTTTGGCCGGCCGCATCACCGGTTGTGTAGTTGAATCGTGTATAAAGTTTGTTGGCAATGACCCACTTCTGAATGTGCTGTAATTTGCCGATCGACGTAGTCGTTTCTGCTTGCTGGCAAATATTGGCGTGGCTTTGATCCAGCCAATTTGAAAAATCACGGGCTTCGCGGGCGCTGGCAAATTCAAAGAGAGGTGCACGCTGCATAAACTCTTCAATAACGGTAACCGTTGCGCCGCCGGACTCGGAAATCACTCGCATGCCACGGCTATAAGAAGCGATCAAGGTTCCCTCGGTGGTGGCCATGGGAACATAGAACACGCCTTTGGCGTGCTCGCCATTAATTAGATAGGGGCCGGCCACGCCGACGGGCATTTGCACCACACCAATAAAGTTTTCGGCATTGCCCTCTACGCTGTGTGGGTCGATGGAGTAGTGACTGGTATGTTTTAGTGATACGCCGGTTTCCTGCTCAATAAATTGGCGTCGCAGCGCAGCGGCGTCCTCGGAGTAGTTATCACCTTTAATTTTGGGGATCGGTTTACGCTCTTTCATACGGCATCCACTTTATTGTTATGTTCGATGGGTTTTGGCGTCGATATCAGCCTTTGCTTATTGCAATGAGGGTTTCCTCACCTTCGCTGCGGGCGATAACCACGGCGGCACAGGAGTCGCTAAATACGTTCACAGCGGTGCGAATCATATCGAGTATGCGGTCGGTCACCAGCAGTAGCCCAATGCCTTCTAGTGGCAGGCCGATGGCACCCAAAATGACGGAAATAGCGACTAAGCTCGCGGCGGGAATGCCGGCAACACCAATAGAGGTCAGCAGGGCGATCATGACAATGGTGAATTGTTGAACAAAGCCCAGCTCCAAGCCGTAAACCTGCGCAATAAACATGGCAGCCACACACTCATAGAGCGCGGTGCCATCCATATTCACCGTGGCGCCGAGTGGCAGCACAAAGCCACTAACCTGTTTGGAAACGCCAGATTCCTCTTGAATACTCTTTAAGGTCAGTGGCAGGGTGGCGGAGCTCGATGCAGTTGAAAATGCGGTAAGTAGTGCCGGTGTCATGGCGGCATAGTGTTTCTTCGGACTGACGCCACCAATAAAGCGAAGTACTAATGGCAGCGCAACAAAGGCGTGAATTAGTAGCGCAAGCAAAGCCGTAATGAAAAATAGCAGCATCGGCTTGAAGGCAACGAAGCCGGTAATGGCAACAGTTTTAGCGACCAGACCAAATACACCAATAGGCGCAAACTTCATCACCCACATCGTGATTTCGGTCATGATATCCATCACGCCCTGCCAAAAATGCATCAGCGTCGCGGCGTGATCTGATTTGCTGCGCGCTAAGAAAAAACCAAATAATAAACTAAAGAATATCAATCCCAGCATTTCGCCATTGGCTGCCGCCGCAACAATATTAGTCGGCACCATACGCACAAAAACTTCGACGATGTCGCCGGTACCGCGTCCTTCCACCTTAGCCAGTGTGTCGCTAAGCGCTGGGTCACTGCTGCTAATCGTGGCCGCTAGCGCTTGATTGTCGCCGCTGCCGGGGGCGATGACGTTGACGACGGCGAGACCAATTAAAATCGCGATAAGACTACTCGACGCGTAAAACAACAGCGTTTTGCCGCCTAGCTTTTCGAGTTTGTCACCTCCCACCCCAGCCATGCCGCTAATAATCGAGGACACCACCAGTGGCACGATTAGCATTTTTAATGCGTTGAGGAACATCGTACCTAAAAATGCGTAAACCGCAGTGAAGGGTAAACTACCGATGCTTGCATCTGCGCCGCCAAAGATCCCAGCAGCAACTGCTAAAAGAATGGCCGCAACAATTTGCCAGTGCAGGGGGATATTTCGCATAGTGACGATGACTCTTTTGCTAAAACTGTGGGAAAAGCACTTAAAACAGCTGAACGGTGAGAGTGCTAAAGCCATTACTCTAGCGTGCTAGCAAAGCAATGACCAGCCGAAAGACTGACGGAGATTGTGAAGTGTGGGGTGTGGGTGTGCGTGCGCCAGACGTCGGACGTCCGGCGTCTGGCACTTGGCAAGTTGAGGGTGGCGATTTCACACTGCGTCATCCCCGATCTTTTAAAACTACGTCATCCCCGACCCCGATCGGGGATCCATGTGAGCAAGCGAAAGCCTTTAACGTCCGACATCCGACTCCAAAAAGGCCCACTCAGTTAACTATTCTTTACAACTTCAATTAGAATAGCTGTTTTATCGTTTGGAAGTAGAACATGGAAACCATATTGGTTACGGGTGGCGCTGGGTATATCGGTAGTCATACCGTCGTAGAGTTGCAGGCAGCAGGCTACGGAGTTGTTATTCTCGATAACCTCGTAAACAGCAACCCTGCGGTTATCTCACGGATTGAGAAAATTTCTGGTATCGCCCCTGAATTTGTTCAGGCAGATATTCGCGATGTGGAGGCACTTGCGGCGGTGTTTGCCCGCTACAAGATCGATGCGGTTATTCATTTTGCGGGACTCAAAGCTGTTGGCGAAAGCGTTGAGCAACCGCTTCGCTACTACGATAATAATGTGCGCGGCACCATGGCCTTATGTCAGGCAATGACGGATGCCGGTGTATTTAAATTGGTATTTAGCTCGTCGGCGACGGTGTATGGGCCGGACGCGCCGGTACCGTATGAAGAGTCGATGCCATTGGGTCAGCCGTCCAGTCCCTATGGGGCGTCAAAGGCCATGGCAGAAAGAGTGCTGGCGGATTTGTGCGCATCAGACCCGCGTTGGGCGGTGGCGGCGCTGCGCTACTTCAACCCCATAGGCGCGCATGCGTCGGGATTGATCGGCGAAGACCCTTTGGGCATTCCAAATAATCTTATGCCATTTATCAGTCGAGTTGCGGTGGGTAAATTGGCCGAGTTATCGATTTTTGGTAGTGATTACGAGACGCCCGACGGCACCTGCCTGCGCGATTATCTGCATGTGGTAGATTTAGCTGCAGGCCATTGCCAGTCTTTGCTGGCCTTACAGAAACCAGGACTGCACGCGTTTAATTTGGGTGCGGGTAAGGGTGTTTCTGTTTTGGAAATGGTCGAGGCATTCGAGTCGGTAACGGGTCAAGCGGTGCCATATAAAATTGCGCCGCGTCGCAGCGGTGATTTGCCGGCGTTTTGGGCGAATGCAGACAAGGCCGAACGAGAATTAAATTGGATTGCCGGTAGCTCGCTAGAACAGATGATGGCAGATACCTGGCGCTGGCAAAGTGGTAACCCCGACGGTTATGGCCAGGGATCGGATTAGCTAAGCTTGCTTCGAGCTTATGCTCGTCATTGATAATGGGCGTGTTTAGTACGCGCCCACCCCTCAGGATTTTACCGCTTCCCCATAATACATATAGCCCGCGATCTTGGGCACGCCGTCGGCGTAGCAGGTGTCGAGTTTATTAATGGTAAATCCGCAGCTTGCGATGGACTCGGCGATCGGCCGATTGAGGTGACAACCCCCCGCTAATTTTTTCCACACGGGGGTGATTTTGTTTTGCCAATGTTGCACTGCATGGCTGTCGGCTAAACCGTGTTCACAAAATAGCAGTTTGCCGCTGGGCTTAAGTACACGATGCATTTGCGCCAGAGCAGCTTGCCAGTCCGGAATGGTGCAGAGTGTGTAGGTTAGCAATACGGTATCTACGCTCTCATCCTCTAGTGGAATAGCCTCACCGGGTAGATCCAGCCATTTTACCTCAACGGGGGAATTGTCGAGATTGCGCTGTGCTTTTTTGCGCATACCGATGGAAGGCTCCAAGCCCCAGACAAAGTCCACAATGTCTGGCTTGTACAGCGCCAAATTGATTCCGCTGCCCATACCTACTTCCAACACAACACCGCTGGCGAGTGGCACCACTTTTTCGCGCAGTGTCATAATGGTGCTCATCGAGCAGGCTTTGTCGATGATTACGGGCAGTATTTTATTATCGTAAAAGCCCATAGCATGTTCTCCGTATATCGATTTTGTCGCCAAGGATATACCGACGCACCAGCGCAGCCTAGGGCTACTTTATGCTTTTAGTTTTGCCAAGCTAGCTAGGGTTCCGATACAAGCCGATGCCGCTTCTGCACCTTTGATAACAAAGTGCTCACTGAAGAAGCTGATGTGATCTTCGCTATTGTGGAAATTGTGGGGGGTAAGCACCACTGAAAATACGGGAATGGTGGTTTCTAATTGCACTTGCATGAGACCGGAAACAACCGCTTGGGCGACAAATTCGTGCTGGTAGATGCCGCTGTTGGTGACTAAGCCGGCGCCGACAATGGCAGCGTATTTGCCACTTTGTGCCAGCAGCTTCGCGTGCAGTGGAATTTCAAATGCGCCGGGTACTTCAAAAAATTCGACGTTTAGATCGCTGCGTTCGGCGATCTCTTTTTGAAACGATGTTTTGCAGCGGTCGACTATATCGCGGTGCCAGCAGGCTTGAATAAAGGCGACGGTTGGTTTTGATGATGAGTCTGTCATGGTCATTTTCTGTCCCAAATGAATACGGCAGGGCAAAGATGAGCTGGCAGACCAGGCGTTGGCGTAGCGATGGAGGCTAGGCGCGCAGTGGTGTGACGATCTTTTCTCATAACCGGACTCTAACCGTCGGCTCTGGAATCACACCAGATCTGCTGTCCTTATCGCTGCATCACCCGGTGATGTTCAATAAGCGCCCGCGGGCTACATGCAAAGCATGATTACCGCCGGTGGGGACTTTCACCCCGCCCTGAGAACCCTCAATTGGCATAGGCACAATGAGAGCGCGCGAATATTAGCAATCTGCGGATGATTTGTATACGCACTTCAACGTTGAATGGCCGAGCTAATCGGTTTGCATGAGCGGTCTAGAAAAAGCAGCGAGGTATGGGATAAATAGGGAAGTGGAAATAAAAAGGGTGGAATTTGTGCCTCCACCCTTGGTCGCTTACTAGCTAATACAGACAGTTAAGGCATGATCGCCGGCAGCAGTTTTTGCAGGGCCATCTTTTGCTTGGTGCCTTCGCCTGTTAGCGCAAAGCCTAGCAATTCGCCGTCGGTGCCGACAAAGCGTGCCACCACATTGACGCCGTCTTGCTCAATTTCCCAAGTGCCTTTGGCGTCGCGGGGAGCGGGGCTTACCGTGACAGGACAGGCTGGGGTTTTGATGGTGACGGGCATGGCGGGGTAGCTCACTTCGGTAGGCTCGCCAGTGAGGGTTTTTGCCAGCGCGCGAGCTTGGGCCATCAGCGGCGCAACATAGACTAAAACGTGGCCGGCGACTTCGGCGCAGTCACCCATGGCGTAAACGTTTGCCGCGCTGGTTTCTAGCAAGCGGTTAGTGGCAATGCCGCGATTAACGGTAATGCCCGCGTCTTGCGCTAGCTTGATTTGCGGACGTACGCCAACTGCCGACAGAACTAAATCGCAGCTAATCTTTTCGCCGTTATTCAGACTCACTTCCAATCCGTCAGCCGATTTATTGACTTCGGTGACCAGTGGACCAAAGTGGAATTTGGCGCCTTTGGCTTCCAATCCGGCTTGAACCGCTTTGCCCGCTGCCTCTGGCAGCAAAGTGGGTAGGCAGTAGCCTAATGGGTCTACCGTTTCTGTTTCGAAGCCGCCGTTGATAAGATCATTGGTGAATTCGCAGCCGATTAGACCGCCGCCGATGATGCACACTTTCTTCACATTGTTTTTAGCGATGGCAGTGCGGAAATCATCGTAATCCAGCAGGTCATTTACCGAATAAACGTAGTTTTGCGCATCGCCTTGGATTGGCGGACGGATTACATCTGCGCCCAGTGCCAGTACTAATTTCTTGTAGTGAACTTGGGTTTCCTGGTCGCCAATCGTGATGATTTGCGCGGTGGTGTCGATGGCGGTGACTTTGGTCAGCGTCCACACGCTGGCGTTAAGGTCTTCGCCCATACCGCCGGCGTCTTTTTGAGCCAGTGCATCGGCGTCGGTGTTTTTGGTGAACCCGGTGGACAGCATGGGCTTAGAGTAGGCGCGGCCATCATCTGCCGTGATCATGATCACCGGGCTGTCTTTGTCGTATTTGCGCAGCTCGCGCACCAAACCATAGCCAGCAAGACCGGTGCCGATAATAACAATGGCAGCTTGGTTGCTGGCGGACGCCGGCTCTTCGTGATGGGGTAAGTCGCTTTCCTCAGATTTCTCGATCATTTCGAAATCTTCTTTACCCACGCCACAGTCGGGGCAAAGCCAGTCATCAGGAATGTCTTCCCAGCGGGTTCCCGCGGCGATACCAGAATCAGGATCACCGACTTTTTCGTCGTAAACCCAGCCACAAACAATACATTCCCACTTACTCATTGAGCCAATTCCTCTAAGCTATTTGCTTCTTTTACCGAAGCTTACGGTATTATTTAATTCGATATCATCGCCTGTTTGGCCGATGTCAGTGCTTGCAAGTCGCTGATGATTCACGCATTCTGCCGCCACACTTAAGCTTGAATACCGCTCGTTTACAGTGCGGCGACACTTAAGTTCAGTGACCTTCAACACTGGAAGCCGAGTATTGTACGCTTTTCAAACATCACGATTCCACACGCAAGAGCCTAAGTGGCTTGATTGTAAGAAATACCCTAAATCGGCGCTGCCTGCTGCCGATGCGCGTTGGTTGCTGGATACCGGCTCATTAACTGCCCATTTACGGCGGGTATCGGCTGGCCATTTTCACGTTGAGGTTATGTTCCAGCACTGGCAGATTCCACGTTTATCGGAGCGGCGACTGCTGGGAATGGGTGATCGCGACTGGGGTTTGGTGCGCGAGGTGCGTCTGCACTGCCATAATCAGCCCTGGGTCTATGCCCGCAGCGTGCTGCCGGCTACGTCTTTGGTGGGGCGTTTGGATCGCTTGCGAACACTGGATAATCGACCTTTAGGTCATCTATTGTTTACCGATCCGCATATGTCCCGTGATCGCTATGAGATCTGTCGCGTCCCTGCGGCGGCATTGGCAAGCTCTTCCTCACAGCAAAATAGCGAGGACTTATGGGGCAGGCGCTCCCGTTTTCTGCTCAGCGGCCACCCAATTATGGTCAGTGAAATATTTTTACCGGCATTTCGGCCCTGGTAGTTTTCCATCCGCCTCAGTCGTACTGATATACTTTTGCGACAAGCATTTATTGGCCACTGTATGAACTCATTGTTCCAGCATCTAAAGCAGCAAACTCCCCAATACCTCGCGCTGATGCGTGTGGATAGGCCTATCGGTACTTACCTTGTGTTGTGGCCAACCGTGTGGGCGCTGTGGTTGGCTGCAGGAGGGTTTCCCGCTTGGCATTTGCTGCTGATTTTTGTGGCGGGCACATTCTTGATGCGATCAGCAGGCTGCGTCATCAATGATTTTGCCGATCGCAAGATCGACGCCCACGTCAGTCGCACCAAAGCCCGCCCTTTTGCGCAGGGTAAGGTAACTGAAAAAGAAGCCTTGTTATTGTTTGCCGGCCTTTGTCTGCTGGCGTTTGCCCTGGTCTTGTTCACCAATGGCTTGACCGTATTGTTTTCCCTTGGCGCTGTTGCTTTGGCGGCTACATACCCTTTTATGAAGCGTTATACCCATTTGCCCCAGTTGGTATTGGGTGCGGCATTCGCGTGGGGAATCCCCATGGCCTTTACCGCGCAAAGCGGCGAGTTGCCGCCGCCAGCGGCGTGGCTTCTATATATTGGCGTGCTGATATGGACCGTCGCCTACGATACTTTTTATGCCATGGTTGATCGCGAAGATGATCTAAAAATTGGGGTGAAATCGACCGCCATCCTGTTTGGTGAGGACGACAAAGTCATCACGGCTATGCTGCAGATTTGCGTCATTATTGTTCTGGTGATGGCGGGGCCGCGCTTTGAAATGAGCTTTATCTACTACGCGGGGCTTATCGCCGCCAGTGGGCTGTTTATTTACCAGCAGCAACTTATTCGTTATCGGCAGCCGGAAAAATGTTTCAAGGCCTTTTTGAATAACAACTGGGTTGGCGCTGTCGTCTTTGCAGGTATTGTTCTGCACTTTTTAATAGGGAAATAGACCTTGGCGAACCTGCAGCTAGAGTTTGTCGACGCTATTGCCGAGATTGCTGAATGCGATTGGAATCGCGCAGCGGCTTGTGATTACCCATTCACCCGCTTTGAGTTTTTGCACGCATTAGAGGCAAGCGGGGCGGTTGCTCCGGATAGGGGCTGGCAGGCTCACCACCTTATTATTCGTCGGCAGGATCAATTAGTCGGCGTTATGCCGCTGTACATCAAAACCCATAGCTACGGCGAATACGTGTTCGATTGGTCCTGGGCCGACGCATATCAGCGCCACGGTCGACCCTACTACCCCAAATTATTGGCGGCTATTCCGTTTACACCGGCAACTGGCCCACGTCTTTGCCTGATTGATGAGGGTGAGCGCGATGACATTGTGGCGGCTTTGGCGGTGGCCTTGCCAAAACACGCCAATGATATCGGCGCGTCGTCCCTCCACATTTTATTTTCAAAAGCAGACATGGCGGCTATGTGGTCGCAGCACGGTTTGATGCAGCGCATAGGCCCCCAATACCATTGGTATGATCGCGATTACGGTGATTTTGAAGGCTTTTTAGCGGCGTTTAGTTCGCGCAAACGCAAGGGGTTGCGCAAAGAGCGCCGGGTCGTGGCCGAGCAGGGCTTGGATCTTCAAGTATTGACGGGGGCGGAGATTAGCGCAGCACAGTGGCGTTTCTTTTTTCACTGCTATCAGCTTACCTACGCTAAGCGCAGTGGTCATGGCGGTTACTTGCCGGAGTCCTTTTTCACTGAATTGGCGACCAGCATGCCGGAGCACTTGGTCATGGTGCTCGCCAGTCACGGCGATGAGCCGGTCGCGGTGGCCCTAAATTTTCGTGATCAGCACACCTTATACGGTCGTTATTGGGGCTGCATAAGAGAGTATGAGTTTTTGCACTTTGAAGCGTGTTACTACCAGGGTATCGAGTATTGCCTGCGGGAAGGCTTGCGACATTTTGACCCCGGCGCGCAGGGCGAACACAAAATTCAGCGTGGTTTCACACCCATTTTAACCTATTCAAATCACTGGTTGGCGGACGGCGATTTTTCAGCCGCCGTGCAGCGTTTTTTGGATGAAGAGCAGGTTCATATTGGAAATTACTTGCGTGAAGCCAGTGAGATGTTGCCTTTCAAGAAAGCAGACGGTGTTTAAATCCGCCTGCTGTCATGACTACTGTTGAGCGTTTTTTAACACGCGCTCAACGTAAAGCAGGCAGAGGATAGGTAGTACAAAACTACAGCTTATCTGCACGGCCTGAATCATATTTTCTAGCGTCCACTGGCTGTCTCGACTAAACCAATAGGCTGCGATCGGCATGGCAATAAAAATGAGCGTGGGCAGATAGCGCCACAGATAATAACTCATACTGGAGGCCGCTTCGCTATCGGCTCTGCGGTAGCAATAAAAGGTAATTAGCACCACTAAGAAACCAATGGTGAGTACATAGTAGTTGCCGAGTATGTCGGTAAGTAAATTTAAAATGGCGCCGAATACCAAGCTAATTAGACTTATATTTACCAGTCCTCGGAGTATGCGCAGTTTACTTCGTTCCATTGTGACTCCCCATCTTATTTGGTCTATTACGCGTGAATATCTTTGACCAACAGTGCATATTTTAGTGCAGATTCAGCAAGCGATTGATCCAGGGGGATTTTCACCTGATGGCCTGATCCGGGCGCGGCGCTTATTGCTTTGCCATGTTTATCGCTCAGAGTGTTTAGGGTAAAACGGGTGTTGCCACCGGGCATCATCAGCTCCAGGGTGTCGCCGGTTTCAAAACGATTTTTAACATCGACGGTGATAACCGAGTCACGGGCGTCGATGATCTCGCCGACAAATTGCTGCTGTTGCGCATTGTTTAAACCCATTTCGTAATTCTGGTATTCCTTGGGCGGATGGCGACGATAAAAGCCCTCTGTGTAACCGCGGTTGGCCAGGGTTTCCAGTTCATCCATCAAGTGCATATTGAAGGGTTTGCCGTGGGCGGCATCGTCTATCGCTTGGCGATAGACCTGCGCCGTGCGGGCAACGTAGTAGTGTGACTTGGTGCGGCCTTCAATTTTCAGCGAATGCACCCCCATCGCCGTCAGGCGTTCGACATGCTGAACGGCGCGAAGGTCTTTGGAGTTCATAATATAGGTGCCGTGCTCATCTTCGTAAGCGGGCATAAATTCGCCGGGGCGCTGGGCTTGCTGAAGGAGCACCGGTTCGGTGACACGCTGGGGCTCTGGCTCGGGAATATAGGTTTGCACGGCGACAATATCGCCGCTGTCATCTTCTTTGGCTTCGTGCGCTTGGTATTTCCAGCGGCAGGCATTGGTGCAGGCGCCTTGATTGGGGTCGCGGTGATTCATATAGCCTGATAACAAGCAGCGACCAGAGTAGGCAATACACAATGCGCCGTGGACAAAGACCTCTATTTCCATTTCGGGTACGCGCTGGCGAATTTCCTCAATTTCATCCAGCGCTAGCTCGCGGGAGAGAATGACACGCTGAATACCATTTTGATGCCAAAATTTAACCGAGGCCCAGTTCACCGCGTTGGCTTGCACAGATAAATGAATTGGCATGTCTGGCCAGTTTTCCCGCACCAGCATCATTAGCCCTGGGTCTGCCATGATGAGCGCGTCGGGCTTCATTTCCATCACGGGTGCGAGATCGCGAAGATAGCTGCGGATTTTATCGTTGTGAGGTGAAATATTAGACGCTAAATAGAATTTCTTGTTTTGGCGATGGGCTTCTTCTATGCCGTTGGCCATGGTTTCCAGGTCTTTGAACTCATTATTGCGCACCCGCAAACTGTAGCGTGGTTGACCGGCATAGACTGCATCTGCACCGTAGGCGAAGGCGTAGCGCATATTGCGGAGACTGCCGGCGGGTGACAGGAGTTCGGGAATCATCGTGCAAAGGCCTTTTTGTCGTGTTTGAAGTTAAGCGGCACTATGGTAGCGCAAACATAGGTATTCTGCGCTATTGGTGACGTGTCCGTCTGTTAGCTACACTTCGTGAACCTTGAAGATTTAGCGTGTTAGGAAATATCACATTGAAATTTAGTTGTACTCAATGCCTGGGAATATTGATGTTGCCGCTGCTTTTGTCCGCGTGTGCTGCTGGGGTGACGTCACCCAGTGATAGCGACGGCGACGGCGTTGCCGATGTTGATGATCGCTGTCCGGCGACAGTTGCCGCGATAAGTGTGGATGGCTATGGCTGCGCAGATAGTGATAGTGATGGCGTTATTGACGCGGTTGATCAATGCCCCAATACCCCGCCAGAGAACATGGTTGACCAGTATGGGTGCCTAGATAGCGACAACGACGGCATCAAGAATGGAGAAGATCAATGTCCGCGCACTGAGCGTGGTGAGCGAGTCATGCGCAACGGTTGTTCGGCTCGGCAAGCGGTCGGCTTAGAGAGCGTGTTCTTTGCGCACGGCGGCGCTGAAATCACTACAGAGGTGCAAGAGCGGTTGGCCGGCATTGCTGAATTAATGCGCCATTCACCTAATTTTCGCATAGCGCTGCAGGGTCACAGCGATAATAGCGGGACATCGGATTTCAATTACCGGCTGTCGCGAATTCGCGCCAATGCGGTCAAAGCGGCGCTGCTTGAATTGGGCGTGGCGTCGAGTCGAATCGACGTTCAGGCCTACGGCGACACTATGCCGATCGCCGAAAATACCAGTCCGGAAGGCCGTGCCCGCAATCGCCGGGTTGCACTTCGCGTAATTCGCGCTCTGCCCTAGGACGATTTGCGAAGGCTGAAATACGGGAAAAATGTCTATTGTGATTAACTGTTGCTTTACTGTTTAGGTTAGAGAGTTTAGGATTTCGGTGTTTTCAAACGTTAATTTGCACGCATTTTAAATAAAAAATTTACGCTATTATTGTCCACTATGCCTTAAAGTGTGTATTAAGCCTCGCGATGACGTGGTAATTTGCACCTCAAAAGGTATAACTTTAATGATTCAGGGGATGTTTATGAGCAAGCAATGGAAATCTGCTCTTGCTGCCGGTGTGATATTGGCATCAGCAGCGGGTGCGGCAATGGCCCAAGCAGAAAAAGAAAAAGGTTACTACATCGGTGGTAATGCTTTTTACAATGACGTATTTGATGCCGATGGTACGGTTAAGACCGAAGCCGCAGGCGGTATTCCCGGACTAAGCGATATACCTGTACTCGGCGGCTTGCTGAACGGCTTGTTGGGCGGCGGTGGCGGCGCAGGTGCTAGCGGCAACTTCGAAAATAGCTACGATACCGATTTCAGCTTCGGTGCTACTTTCGGTTATAAATTTGAAAGCCCATACCGTCTTGAACTCGAATATCGTCAAGGCGAAAACGATATAGACAAGGTAAGCACTGGCGGTGTTTCGGTAGCTGGTGACGGTGCGCTAGAAGTGACCTCGATCATGGGTAACTTGTGGTACGACTTCTCTGCCGGTGAGCGTCTGCGTCCATACATAGGTTTCGGTCTGGGCCAAGCTAACCTTGATTTCGGTGACGCTGATGACGACGTCATGATTGGTCAGCTAGGTGCCGGTATTACCTATTACATGACACCGCGTTTAGCGATTGATGCGGGTTACCGCTACAGTATGAGCGAAGACGCAAGCTTCAGATCAGGTCCAACTGAAACTGAGATCGAATACAGCGCGCAAAGCGTCCTAGTTGGTCTGCGTTATAACTTCTTTGATGCCCAGTACGGCGTACAAGATGCTGATGGCGACGGCGTTTCTGATGAAATGGATGAATGCCCAGGCACTCCACGTGGTGTTCAAGTTGACAGCGTTGGCTGCCCACTTGATGGCGATAACGACGGTGTAGCTGACTATTTGGATCAATGCCCTAACACGCCAGCTGGTGCTGAAGTGAATGCGGTTGGCTGTCCGTTAGACGGTGACAACGACGGTGTTGTCGATGCAGACGATGCATGTCCAGATACACCAGCTGGTCAGCCTGTAATGTCTAATGGTTGTGCTAAAGATCAGGCGGTTATTCTGCGCGGTGTAAACTTTGAGCTAAACAGCGCGAAGTTGACCATGAATGCTGAGACTATCCTGAACGATGTAGCTACAACATTGACTAGCTCTCCAGGCTTCAATGTCGAGCTGCAAGGTCATACTGACAGCACAGGCAGCGATAGCTACAACATGAACCTGTCACAAAACCGCGCTAAATCAGTGAAAAATTATCTGGTTGGCAATGGTGTTGACAGCGGCCGTTTGACTGCGACTGGTTATGGTGAAGAGCAACCTGTTGCTAGCAACGATACTAAAGAAGGACGTGCGGAAAACCGTCGCGTTGAACTGAAAGTATTGGGTAGCGACACAGTAGCTGAGCCAATGCCTTACGACGAGCCTATGGTTGAAGAGCCTATGGTAGAAGACGAGCTAATGCTTGACGACAGCGCAGTAGAAGAGCCCGCTGTTGAAGAAGAAATGGAAATGGATGAACCTGCTGCTGAAGAAGAATATCAGCCGTATGAAATGTCTGAAGATGAACTAGATTACTAATTTGCAATTACGCACTTAGTGTTAGTTTAGAAAAAACCCGGCTTCGGCCGGGTTTTTTTATGCCTCAAGTTTTATAGAGCGGTAATTTGCTGACTAGCCGAGGCGCTGCCACACAAGCAATTGGTTGTTGGCAGGCATTTTGTGATCTGCGAGCAGATTTAAACCTGCGTGCTGGGCAAGTGAATTGACGGCTTCAAAATCACGGATACCGCTTAAGGGGTTGTTGCCTTTTAGCCAGAGCTCAAAGTCTGCATTGCTGGGTGAAGTGAATTCGCCATGATATTTAAAGGGGCCATAAATACAAAGTAGTGCCGTCGGTTTTAAATGGGTATTTACTTTGGCAAAGAATAATTCAACCTCTGCCCAGCTCATGATGTGCAGGGTATTGGCAGAGAAAATGGCATCGTATTGCTGCGTGGGCCAATTCGAATCGCGAACGTCTAAGGTGAGCGGTGGTGCTAGTGAGGTATCCGCAAGCCAGCTTTTTATACCGGGAATATTTTCGCTGCGATCACTGCACTGCCATACTATTTGCGGCATATTGGCGGCAAAATACACAGCGTGTTGCCCCGTCCCACTTCCGATTTCCAAAACATGCTGGCATTCTTGCAGCACTGGTTTTAAGTGATACAGTATCGGCTGTTTATTGTTTTCGCAGGCCTGCGAGAAGGGTTTAGCGTCGTTCATAGCGGGAATCTCGCGTTCGCGTACTAGCAACTTGATAGTACCCATAGATAAAAAACCAGTTTAGCGTTTATGACGGGAGTACAACAATGGCCTATTGGTTAATGAAGTCAGAGCCCGATACCTTCAGCTTAGATGATTTGCGCAGTCGCCCAAACAGCACCGAGCACTGGGATGGCGTGCGTAACTACCAAGCTAGGAATATGATGCGCGATCAGATGCGCTGTGGCGACAAGGTCTTTTTCTATCACTCGTCTTGCCCCGTACCAGGTATAGCGGGTATTGCCAAAGTGGTTAAAGAAGCCTATCCCGATGGCAGCGCACAAAACCCAGAGTCGCGCTACTACGATCCTAAGGCGAGCGCAGAAAATCCACGTTGGTTTATGGTCGATGTTAAATTTGAGCGTAAATTTAAGCGATTTATTCCGCTGTCAGAACTCAAGGCAGAGCCGGCTTTGAGCGAAATGGCGCTACTTAAAAAAGGCAGTCGGCTGTCAATTATGCCAGTCAGTAATGAAGAGTGGCAGCAAATACTGTCTATGGTCTAAGTGTAAATATTAGGCCGGTGTATCTCTTAAAAACACCCATTCTCTAGCGCTAGATTGCTCCGCACAGAAATAATAGCCTTCGCTATCAAAGGCTTTAAGTTGATCAACATCTGAGATGCGTTGCTTAATGATATAAGCCGCCATTAAGCCCCGCGCTTTTTTTGCATAGAAGCTAATAATTTTATATTTGCCATTTTTAAAGTCTTTAAAAACCGGTGTAATGATGTCGGCTTTTAAGGTCTTTGCTTTAACCGCACTAAAGTATTCGTTTGATGCAAGGTTGACCAATACCTCTGAATCTATGGCAGTTAACTGCTTATTAATTGCTGAGGTTATTTTGTTATCCCAAAACTCGTATAAATTTTTGCCGTCTTTATTTTCAAAGCGCGTGCCCATTTCTAAGCGGTAGGGCTGAATTAAGTCTAGCGGTCTTAGCAGACCGTAGAGGCCAGACAAAATGCGTAAATGCTGCTGCGCGAAATTAAAATCATCGTCATTGAAGCTGTCGGCATTGAGTCCCGTGTACACGTCGCCGCGAAAGGCGAGCACGGCGGCTTTGGCATTTGCGGGGGTAAAGGGGCGAGCCCAATTCATAAAGCGATGGTGGTTTAATTCGCCGAGCTTTGGGCTAATTTTCATTAGCGCTGAGATATCGTCCGGGCTGAGTTTTTGCAATTGCGAAATCAGCGTTTGCGAGCGGGCTAAAAAAGCACCTTGGCTGTATTGTTCGGTGTGAGCCGGGGTTTCAAAATCCAGCGTCTTCGCCGGCGATATAACAAGTAGCATGGGTATTCCTGGTTAATATGAGCAGTGCTTAGGCTTGCAGCAGCGCCTGCCACCAATTCAGTGGTTCACCGCTATCGGCATCGTATACATTGCCGTAGATCCAGCTTGCCGAGTCGCCGTTAATCCACTTGCTCATCAGCTGTTCTATGGCACTGAATCCTACGCCGAAATGGATGCTATAGACCAAGGCGCGGTCAGTTTTTATATCCAGGCAGCCGGCCAGCTTTTCTATTTCGGCAGTTAGCTGCATTTCCAGCGCTTCATTGGGCTCGCGGAAAAATACGCGAATGCAGAGGTTGCCGCTGCGCTCGACAACAATAAAGCGGCCACGGGAGTCCGGGTTAATATTGATGCTGTCTAATGCCGCGACACCGCGAACGAATAAGGGCGATTTTAACAGGCGATAATCACCGCTGTTCTGTAGTGGGGTCGCCAGAACTTTCTCGAAAATCGGTTGGTTATTGACAGGGTGGGTGCCGGCGTACAACTCCAGCAGGGTTTCCTGATCGGCAAAAGGGGCATCGTCGGTCATAGGCTTTAACGTATTACTTCGCGGTTCAGTGTATTGGTGGGCAATGATACCGATTTTATCGGCCCACCGCACGGTGCCTATTCCCGCCGAGGGTGTTACTGATTTGGGAAATGGATGCCGATGGGCGGGGGAATGTAAAAGCTATCCGCGCGCTCTTGTGAGCGGATGTCTAATAATTTAAAGCCGCCCTCAACCTGCAACACCCCTCGGTCTGATTGATGTTTAAACGCGTTTTCTAGTGCCAGCAGCTTGTTGCCGCGCTCGTTCTTCATCGAGCTTGCAAAGCGACGAAAGAAGTGGCGCAGGCCATCGCTGGCCCTAGTAACATCGGCTCTGTCTGTGAGTACGGCAAGGTATTTAGCGCGACCGTCGCTAGCCGTGTAAACTCGACCTTTAATACCCGCGATGTCGCTGAATTGATTAGTGGGGCTCAAACTTACGGCGCTGGCTTCTGGCACGCTAAGCGCTCGCCCTTCTTGCGCGCCGTTAATAATGCCACCCATTTCGTCCACATTCATGACGACACGGGCGCCACCTTGCTGGAGTACGGCGATGGCTTGGTCACCGTTGATTATTGAGTAGCCAAGTTGGCCGCGATCTACGCGAATATGTTGATCGTCTCGGTAACTCAGTACAAGGGTTTCATTGCCTATGGCGTAGCGTGCAACAATGTCTGCCTGAACATTGCTAGCAAAGCACAGTGTGGCGCTAAGCGTGGACAGGGTGAAAATAATAATAGAACGCATGGTGTCTCCTTGGCATCTGTGTCCGCAGAATAGCTATAATGCGTAGCTAATTTAGGGATACCAACATAGTGAAGCAGTGTGTTTATTTGATAGATAGTCTAACTGAGCGACTTGGACGCTTACTTGCGTGGTTAATTCCCTTAATGATGCTCGGTACGACCGCCGTGGTAGTGATGCGCTACGGTTTTGGTCAGGGCATGACGGCGCTGCAAGAGTCGGTCAGCTATCTACACGGCACAGTTTTCATGCTCGGTGCGGCCTATACCTTAAAGCACGGCGGCCACGTTCGAGTAGATATTTTCTATCGAAGGTTCTCACCGCGCACCAAGGCGTGGGTCGACAGTATCGGCAGTATTGTATTTCTGCTGCCACTCTGTGGATTGATTTTGATTACCAGCTGGGATTTCACCCTAAACGCATGGGCTATTCATGAGACGTCGGTCGAACCCGGTGGTTTGCCCTTCGTCTACCTTTTAAAAACATTATTGCCGCTGATGGCGATCAATCTGGCGATGCAGGGCTTTGCTGAATTACTGCGAAATGCCATGGTCTTGGTGGGTAGTGAGGCCAATGTCCATGCTGATTGAGTTTCTGCCACTGCTGATGTTTGCCGTCATCTGCCTAGTGCTGATGCTCGGCTATCCCGTTGCGTTTAGTCTTGCCGGCACCGCCATGTTATTTGCCGGTATTGGCATCAGTATTGGTCATTTTGATGCCTCCTTCCTGTCGTCCTTGTCGGGCCGTTTATTCGGCACCATAACGAATGTCACGCTATTGGCCGTGCCACTATTTGTTTTAATGGGGGTGCTACTGGAAAAAAGCCGATTAGCTGAAGACCTGCTCAGTAATATGGCAGCCCTATTTGGTCGGCGTCGAGGCGGTTTGGGTTTCTCCGTTATTCTGGTTGGCATGTTGCTGGCCGCGAGCACCGGTATTGTTGGCGCAACTGTGGTCACCATGGGGCTCATGTCGCTGCCGACCATGTTAAAGCGAGGGTATTCGCCGAGCCTAGCCACCGGCACGATTTGCGCGACAGGCACCCTGGGCCAAATTATTCCGCCTTCTATTGCGCTCGTTCTGTTGGGTGACACCTTGTCTAGCGCCTATCAACAGGCGCAGTTAGACCTCGGTGTGTTTAGTCCTAAAACCCTATCGGTAGGTGATTTGTTCATTGGTGCGTTGGTGCCGGGCTTATTACTCGTCGTTTTGTACTTGCTCTATATGGGTTTTGTCGCCATGACGCGACCTGAGAGTGCGCCTGCGGCGACCGACCTTGATCCGCCACCGCTGATGCAATTACTAAAGGGTTTAGTGCCGCCTATTGCCTTAATTCTCACGGTATTGGGATCGATTTTAGTGGGGGCCGCCACCCCAACGGAGGCGGCTGGAGTCGGTGCGCTGGGTGCCGCATTAATGGCGGCCGCCAAGGGTGAACTGAATATTGTGCGGCTGGGCGAGGTGGCAAGGGAAACGCTAAAAGTGACGTGCATGGTGTTTATGATTTTGATCGGTGCCGCCGTGTTCTCATTGGTATTTCGAGGTTTTGGTGGTGACGACTTAATCCAACATTTTTTTGCACAACTGCCCGGCGGCGTTATGACCGCCACGCTAATCGTTATGCTGGTAATATTTTTACTGGGCTTTATTCTCGACTTCATCGAAATTACGTTTGTGGTGGTGCCCATTGTTGGTCCGATATTGCTGGCCATGGGCGTAGATCCGATTTGGCTGGGAATTATGATTGCGCTTAATTTACAGACCTCTTTCCTAACGCCGCCATTTGGTTTCGCCCTGTTTTATCTGCGTGGTGTTGCACCACCATCGGTCACGACCTCCGATATTTATCGTGGCGTTGCCCCGTATATTGCACTGCAATTACTCATGCTGACTTTGTTGGCTATTTGGCCTTCATTGGCAACGTGGCTGCCGTCTATCATTCGTGGCCAATAATAATAAGTGATACATTGACAATATCCGTAGGCACACGTTAACTGTGCGTCTTTAACGTTTACTAGCAAGAGATTATCTATTATGCGTGACATCGACGACACGCCCAAACCAACTGGCGAACTCGCCCTACAAACTGTGGCGATGCCTGCCGATACTAACCCGAGTGGGGATATTTTCGGTGGTTGGTTAATGTCGCAAATGGATTTAGCCGGCAGCATTACCGCGTCTAGACGAGCTGGGGGCCGAGTGGCAACCGTGGCCGTTGATGCGATGGCGTTTATGACCCCAGTGCGGGTTGGTGCGGTTGTGAGTTGCTACACCGAAATTCTTGATGTTGGCCGCAGCTCCATTCGTGTTCGCGTTGAAGTCTGGATTACCAGCTTGCATCAAGATGAGCCGGCGAAAGTGACAGAAGGCGAGTTTGTTTTTGTTGCCATAGATGGCAATGGTCGTACCCGCGTAGTGGACTAAGGTTTTACCTGCTACAGAGAGACGATGTAAACGCGCTTAAAAATAGATCAGACTTAAAGCTTACGACAATAATGGAGAATAATAATGTCGATGCTTAATAAGGTTTGTTTAATCACCGGTGCCACGAGCGGAATAGGCAGGGCAACCGCGCTTGAGCTGGCGGCGCAAGGTGCAGAGTTGTTTGTGGTTTGCCGCAGCGGCGAAAAGGGCGAAGCCTTAATTGCTGAAATTAAAGCGGCGTCGCCGGACTGTGCGGTTACTTTGCTACTGGGCGATTTGGGTAAGCAAGCGGATATTCATCGCGTTGCTCAGGATTTTCTCGCGACCGATAAACCACTGCATTTGTTGCTGAATAATGCGGGGGTGGTAAACACCCATCGCAAACTCAGCGGTGACGGCATTGAAGAAACCTTTGCGGTAAATCACCTGGCGTATTTCCTACTAACAGAATTATTGCGTGACCGTATTGTACAAAGCGCGCCTGCCCGTATTGTGAGTGTCGCGTCAGAAGCCCACACCTTCGTTAAAGGGGTGCAGTTTGACGATCTTGAGTTTGAGACAACGCCGTATAAAACCTTTAAAGTCTACGGCCACTCAAAGTTGTGCAATATTTTGTGGACGCGGCATCTTGCTAAGCAATTACAAGGCACAGGTGTCACCGTGAATTGCGTGCACCCAGGTCCCGTGAATACCGGCTTAGGCCATCAAGATCACGTGATTATCGGCAAGATAGTTGGTTTTATTTTGAAGCCATTTTTCCGCACGCCAGCGCAGGGTGCAGCGACCTCTATTTTTGTCGCTACCTCGCCAAGTTTAGATAATATCAGTGGTGAGTATTTTTCAGATAGTAAACCCAAGCGCGTGAAACCGTGGGCAAAAGATGACGCGGCGGCTGAGCGGCTTTGGCAGGTAAGTAAAACGTATTTAAAGTTAGCCTGAGTATTTCGCGGGGCTTATAAATCCCGCGAATTGATATACGACTGCTCGGAAATATGATGGTACTCCTTGGCACCTTCCATAAAACTCTTCCAGCTGGTATAGACCTTTTTAGTAAGCGGATCGCTATTTCCTAGTTCTTCTAAATACGCATCAGATGCTTTATGCAGCTCGCGGATAACATCATCAGGTAATTTTCGCAGTTGCACATTGTGCACGTCGACGAGCTCGCGAAGGGCGGCATTATTTCTCGCCGTGTACTCGTCTAACATATCCGCATTGGCATAGCGCGCTGCGGTTTCTACCATGGCTTTTAAATCGTCTGGTAGCGCTTCAAAAGCCTGTTTGTTGATGATGAGTTCTAGTGTCGAACCTGGTTCATGCCAGCCGGGATAGTAGTAATATTTTGCGACTTCGTGAAAGCCAAAGGCGAGGTCGTTGTACGGTGCTACCCATTCGGTTGCGTCGATGACCCCGGTTTGCAGAGAAGTGTAAAGTTCGCCACCGGGCAGGGTTACCGAGGTGCCGCCAAGGCGATTCCAGACTTCACCACCGGAGCCGGGAATTCGCATTTTCAGGCCTTTCACATCGGCGACGGAATTAATTTCCTTGTTAAACCAGCCCGCCATTTGCACGCCGGTATTGCCCCCCGCCATGGGCACTAAATTAAAGGGTGCATAGGCTTCGCGCCATAATGCTAAGCCGCCGCCGTGGTATAGCCAGCCATTCATTTCCTGGGCGGTCATGCCGAAGGGTACGGCGGTGAAGAATATTGATGATGCTAATTTGCCCTTCCAGTAATAGGCGGCGCCGTGACCCGCTTCGGCACTGCCGGTAGATACTGCATCAAAAACGCCCATGGCAGGGACTAACTCGCCAGCGCCGTAGACTTTAATCAGTAGGCGTCCCTGACTCATTTTATTGACCATGGCGGCAAATTTTTCCGGCGCAGTGCCGAGCCCAGGAAATCCCTTTGGCCACGTTGTGACTAATTTCCAGTGGAAAACCTGTTGCCCCGTGGCATTGCTTTGCTGATCAGCTCGCGTGTCTTTGCTGCGCTCACCCACATATAACCAGCTCATGGCAACGAGAGCGGCTAGCAGTGCTAAAATGACAAGCGGTGAGGTATTGGCTTTGGTCGCCTGCTTCATTGTTATTATTCCTGTCTTACAATAACTGCAAATTCGCGTACTGCAGCACTAACCATTTGCTGCCTTCATCTTCAAAATTCACCTGTACGCGGGCACTGGCACCTTGACCTTCAAAGCTGATGACCACGCCGGCACCAAAAATACTGTGTAGCACCCGCTGACCTAAACCGAAGCCAATAGACGCCGCTGCGGCTTGCTGCGAAGTGGTGGTGCTCTGAGCGTAGCTACTTGGGCGAGTGACCGTGTTATTAATTCGCACTTCATCAATAAGCTCATTGGGAATTTCTCTTACAAAGCGCGACAAGCTATTAAAACTTTCTTGGCCGTGCAGGCGACGAGACTCCGCGTAGCTTAAATATAATTTCTGTTCGGCGCGGGTAATACCCACATAGGCAAGGCGTCGCTCTTCTTCTAGGCGCTCTGGGTCTTCCATCGACATTTTGTGGGGGAAGAGGTTTTCTTCTACGCCAACGATAAACACGGCGGGAAACTCAAGACCCTTGGCCGAGTGCAAGGTCATTAACTGCACACTGTCTTCGTGTTCGTCAGCTTGTTGATCACCGGCATCAAGCGCCGCCTGGTCCAGGAACGCGCGCAGGGGTTCGGCTTCCTCGTCTTCAGAGCTATAACCCCGTGCGGCGGTGATTAATTCCTGGAGGTTTTCTACCCGTGCTTGGGCCTTTTCGCCTTTTTCTTTCTCGTGAAACGCGATCAAGCCGGATTTGTCGATGGTAATACTCACTTGCTCGTCCAGCGGCAAGTCCTGGCACTGAGCGGATAAATCTTCGATAAGCGATAGAAAGCTGCGCAGGGCATTGCCGGCGCGGGCGGGGAGCATGCCATTTTCAATAATCGCTACCGCAGAGCGCCACAGTGATAGCTGATGCTGGCGCGCGTATTCGCGCAGGATTTCGACCGTGCGATTGCCAATGCCGCGGGTCGGGGTATTAATGACTCGCTCGATGGCGGTGTCGTCGTCGCGCAGCGCAATGATTCGCAAATAGGCGAGGGCGTTTTTGATTTCTAAACGATCATAAAAGCGCTGACCACCGTAAATACGGTAGGGCACGCCGGCGCGAATTAAATATTCTTCCAATACGCGGGACTGAGCGTTGCTGCGGTACAGCACGCCGATATCACTGCGGCGATAATCGTCGCGCAGTAATTCGTCAATGCGGTCGGTGACAAATCGGGCTTCGTCCTGCTCGTTAAAGGCAGCGAACAGCGCAATCTTGTCGCCGTCTTCGCCCTTGGTCCACAGCTCCTTGCCCATGCGTTGACTGTTATTGGCAATCAGCGCATTGGCGGCTTTTAGAATGGTGCCGGTAGAGCGGTAGTTTTGTTCCAAGCGCACGATTTGGGTGTTTGGAATATCTTTTGAAAACTGCTGTATATTCTCTATGCGCGCGCCGCGCCAGCCGTAAATGGACTGGTCATCATCGCCCACGGCGGTCATCGCCATGCCTTTGCTGGTCAATAAGCGCAGCCATGCGTATTGCACTGCGTTGGTGTCTTGAAATTCGTCTACCAATACATGCTTGAAGCGCTGCTGGTAGTGGTCAAGAATCGCTGGATTGTCACGCCAGAGTTCTAAGGCGCGCAGTAATAGCTCGGCAAAGTCGATAACCCCCTGTTGGCGGCAGACTTCTTCATAACGGCGGTAAACCTTGAGCATGGTGCTTAAATAGTGATCGCCGCCAAAGTCGTCGATATGCGCAGACCGGCGGCCCTCGTCTTTGTGGCCATTAATAAAGTATTGCGATTGGCGCGGCGGCCAGCGGGTGTCGTCTAATTCCAATTCGCGATGAATGCGTTTGAGTTGGCGCAGCTGATCGTCGCTGTCCAGAATTTGAAAGTTATCGGGCAAGCCAGCTTCGCGGGCATGGGCTTTGAGTAAGCGATGCGCCAAGCCGTGAAACGTGCCCACCCACATACCGTGGTTTACGTTGCCATCCAGCAGCGCTTCGATGCGGCCGCGCATTTCACGGGCGGCTTTATTGGTAAAGGTCACCGCCAAAATGCTGTAGGCAGACAGACCTTCAACCTTTATCTTCCACGCAATGCGGTGTACTAAAACCCGTGTTTTGCCACTGCCTGCGCCAGCCAGTACCAGCGTGCCGGTGCTGTCAGCGGTAACAGCGTCGCGCTGCGCGTCATTGAGATCATCAAGAATATAAGATACGTCCATGGCGGCATATTCTACTGGGATTCGCCGGCGCTGGCACCGCTAAAATGTGATTAGCGACGAGTGAGCAGCAATATTAGTAATGAGCGCTACTTTGGCGGGATTAAATGATGGGGGTAGCGGTAGTGATGCTGTCGCTGAGAAATAAGAAGCCGCTAGGCATCATGTCTGCTGGGACATAATATCTAGCGGCTAATTGGTAGAGATATCGTTATGAACTTATTGTGGGCTGGGCCCTATGCGGTCATTTTTGAGCTGCTATTTCCTCACTAATTGGTCCTTCATCTGCAATACGCGTAAAGCTAGCTTCAACGAGTACATCGGCGAAATCTTCTTGGCCAGCGGGACTCTTGCTGTTGATTAACACGCTATTCGCTGCACCTTTTACGGGTGCGAAGTTGAGAAACCATGTGTCGCCAAACTCGTCTGTCTCAGTGTAAGACAGAGTGCCTGCGGAGTTGACATTCCAAACCAAGGTCGTGACATCATCTTCGTCGAAAGTCACGGTGCCTGTGCCATCGTCCTTAAGTTGAATGCTGAAGCTTTCCACAAAGCCGACCTTGTCATGATAAGACGGCGAGGTAGATGTGATCTGCCAATTGCCGACTAACTCTGCCTCATCAAATCCGGTGTACCGATTAACGAGGATGTCTACCAAGTTTTCGCCATCACCAACAAGAGTGGTTGTGAACTGTCCTACCCGAGCAAAGAATATCTCATCTCCCTCGTCGACGAATTTTAAGTCACCCCACCGCTCAACAGTAAATGCGCTAGTGTTGTCGTCCAGATCGTCTTTATTGAATAGGCCACCATCTCCGTCGCTGTCGACATTGGCTGTGAAAGTATAGTTGCCTTCATTTATTGAGAATGTACCAAACTCGCCAGATAAGGCTTGCTGGGGTTCGCCATCATAGTTTTCTAGATTGTTGGTGTGGGCGATGACGTACTCACTGTCAGATAGAAAAGTCAGTATATTTAGGTTATCCGCATCGGCTTCATAGAGTTGCCATGCGCCTTGTAATTCTTGATTCAGATTTTTTACGCGGCTAAACACGACCGTGTCACTGTCGACATCGGTAAAGGTGAGGCTTAGGGTGTCGCCAGTGACGGTGGCAGTCGATACGGAGCTTCCATCGTCGTAAAGCCCGCCTGAGTTATCGGACTGGGCGATGAGCGATGTGCTGAAATCACCGTTGTCGACATCCCATGTGTAATTTCCAAACTCAACCGAGCCAGCGGTTTGATCGCCGTCATCGCTATGCTCGTGAATGATGATATATCGAGTTGTATCAATGAAGGTCAGAATATTGCGTTTGCCGTCACCTTCGCTGTATAGCCAGCTACCGAGGATTTGGGATTCCTGGGCGTTCAGGAAATGTGCCTCAGCCTGTTCTTCGCTGACCAGCTCAATGCCGTCGCCGATGGTATCCAGTATCGCTTGGGCTTCGCTGTCGAAGTTGGCACTGGCTAAGTCTAAGGTACTATCTTTAAAGGCGTTTTCCGCTTCTGCTGAGATTGAAATGCCATTGTCGGGATTGCCATCGTCGTCTAGTGATTGCAGTAGCTGCAAGATATTAGTTCGAACTTCACTATTACCCTGGGCGAGGTCAGTTGGCGTGATTTGCTGTGTTGCGCTGATACTGGGGAACTGCAGATCGCCAATAGAGAATACAATTGACTCTCCCTCGCGGTAGTCGAATTCACCTAGGGCGTTGGTCAGGCCCTCCAAGCTATCAGTTTGGTACTTCACGCCGAATACTGGGCTATCGGTAAAAATACCTTTGAGGCTATCGCTGGGAACGCCGGAACCACCGCTGCCAGAGCCGCCACTGCCACCGCCGCACGCGGTGATAAGAAGCACACAGTTTAAACCAAGCAATTTTAACTTCATTACAGCTACTCCAATATCAATACTATTTTTAGAAAAGACCTACTCAAAATACATAGCTTGCATTCGGTGTGAGGTTAAGATTAAGGCTAAGTCTTATTCCGCGAAGAGGCTTCCCCAATATTGGGGAGGGCGACGTTTAGTGACGAGTAGAGGCCAATGCTCATAGGCTGAGTTACAATGAAAGCCCAAGCCTAATAATTTCGAGATGCCGGAGTTAAATTTGCGACCGAGAAATATCATCCGAGCCATGGAAACTTGCAGAGAGCAAATGCGCCGCTCTGAGCGCAAAGTGGCGGACTATATTCTGGCAAACCGCAAAGAAGTCATTCATATGCGGATTGTTGACCTTGCTCAGGAAGCGCATGTTAGCGAGCCCACCGTCGTGCGTTTTTGCCGCGCGGTGGGTTGCGACGGCTTTCAGAACTTTAAAGTGGCGCTAGCTCAGCATATTGCCCACAGCCCCGAGTACGAAGAATTTAGCTTTGGCGACGAGGACTCTGCACGCCAATACACATTTAAAGTGTTCGATTCCACGATGGAGGCCTTAAAAAAGGTCCGCGACAGCATCGAGGTCTCTGCAATCGAACAAGCAGTTGAACTACTAAGCAACGCCCGTCGCGTTGAGTTTTACGGTTTTGGCGCCTCGGCTGCCGTCGCCACCGACGCCCAGCACAATCTGTTTCGACTGCAAATATCGGCCAGTGTGTATTCCGATCCCCATGTGCAAGCCATGTCGGCCATGTCTCTGAGCCAGCAAGATGTGGTGGTGGTCATTTCCCAATCGGGCCGAACCAAGGCTTTATTGGATGCCATAAACTTAGCCAAACGCAACGGTGCGCCGGTAATTGCGCTCGCGCCGAGCGGGTCACCTGTTGCTGCGGAAGCAGACCTCGCCATTTATATCGACGTAGACATGGACGAGGGCGACTACACCCCTTTGCCATCGCGCCTTGCGCATATGGCGGTGCTGGATATTCTGGCGGTAGGAATTTCGCACAGCAAGGCGGGTGTGCGCGAGCATTTGAAGACAATAGAAAAAGGTTTGCAGGTGCTGCGTACAGATATAAAAGAGTGAGTGTTTTTTCTTTTTCAGTGATTTTTGGAATAGAATATAATATTTCATACACATTTCCGTGAGTTCAAACTTTAATTGCGACGCCTCCCTCCTTTTCGTCATGTTAATATTCGGCGAATTTTGTCTACGCGGTAGTGAGCATGGTGGAATGTAAATTATCCCTAGTGATAGTGATGCATTCCCTGTGTTGCGAATGGTTCTGGGTCACTTATATTTCAGTGTGACGCACCAAAATCACAAAGCACCTAATCGGCGTTATAGTGTAGGCGTTAGATATAGTTTGCTGTATATGTAATGATAGGGCTTGGTATAGATATGGTTTATAGGCAATAGTTAAAGCCATAGAAGAGTGGTGCATGTGGTGCTCTAAATAGCTGCTGTGGCTTTCTGCAGTCAATGCTATAGCAGTTAGTTGATGAGAGGGAAGTGCTGTGACTCAAGGAATTTTTATATTACGCGCTATCGGCTCGTTTGTGGCATTGTCGATACTCTCAGTGATCATCATTGGCATGCTGTACAACCAAGATAGAAATACGGTGTACAGCCGCAGTCTGGAAAACCTAGATACTATTCGCGATCGCAATATTAATGTCTTCGAGAATGAAGTAGGCAAGTTGGGTTTTGTGCTTTTTGATATCAAACTTGGCATCATCCGCAAGAAGATATTGAAGCCGAATGCGTCGCTCGATCGCCAGTCTTTAGAAACATTTTTATTAGATTATTCAAGTAATAGATTGATTTCTCAAATTCGTTGGATAGACGAAAACGGAATGGAACGAGCCCGAATCGATAGGGCTGGAAGAGCGAGTGAGGCGTTTATTTCGGCGGAAGTTTTACAGGACAAATCCTCCCGCTATTACTATGTAGAAGCAATGAGTGAGTTGGAGGAAGCGATTTATATTTCGCCAATTGACTTGAATATTGAGCAGGAAAAAATAGTGCAGCCATTTCAGCCGACGTTGCGAATGGCCATACCTACCCGTAAAGAAGATGGGCTCACGGAGGGGCTCATAGTGTTAAATGTCGATTTGACGTCGATATTTGATGCAATTTATACATCTGCAAGCGCTGGCGTGGTGTTCCGCTTGCTTGATTCGTCTGGCAATTTATTAATCGATACAGATGACTCAGATAGCGCATGGGCGTCGCTGCTTGGGCTATCGGGTCCGAAGCGAAATATTGATCGCGAGGCCCATTTAAAGAAATTGATTGCACTGGCAGATGACGATGTTGTCGATCAGCATCGCAGCGACACCGAGAGGCTGGAAAGATTAAATGGCCTGTTGAGCACAGGTAAGGAAACCTACTATATACATACTTATTTGAGTGATAGTTATTTACACAAACTAAGTCGTGATGCCCTGCTGGGGCAACTGCCGATATTGATTCTACTCCTATTGTTTTCTCTTGCCGTTGCGGTCTATGTGTATCGTTATGATCGCAAGCTCAACGAGCTGAATAGTGACCTTCAATTTCAGGTAGACGAGGTCAAAAAGGTCAATTTATACAAGTCGAATTTTTTGGCAAATATGAGCCACGAAATCCGCACGCCCTTAACGTCGATTATGGGATTACTGGAAATTATTCGTCGTAATCCCGATGCTGAAAACTTAAGCCGCAATATTGATGTTGCAAGCGCCGCGGCGAGGAACTTACTGTTATTGATTAACGATATTCTCGACTTAAGCAGAGTAGAATCTGGCCGGATTAAGCTTGAAAGCAGCGAGTTGTCGATCGACCCCTTGGTTGATAGTTCCATGGTGCTATTTTCTAATGAGGCGCAAGCAAAGGGCATTGAATTAATTTCTGAGGTGGCTCCCGAACTATCTAGTTTGAGTTTCAGTGGCGATGCACTACGCGTACAGCAATTGCTTAATAATCTTATTGGCAATGCGGTTAAATTTACGACGAAGGGCAGTGTAACAGTTAGTGTTGATTTAATAGCAAGGTCCGATAATAGCGCCACAATACAGTTTTGCGTGGCGGATACCGGCATAGGTATTGATGTGGCGGAACTAAGCCAGCTATGTGAACCTTTTGTACAGGCGGATGTTTCGGTAACGCGTAAATACGGCGGTAGCGGCTTGGGCTTATCTATCACTCGGCATTTGCTTGAGTTAATGGATAGCCAGTTACACGTTGAAAGTAGGTTGACCGAAGGTTCACGCTTTTCTTTTATTCTGCGGCTGCCGGTAGTAGCGGAGCTCAGTGCCGAGATCGTTAAGCTGCGAACGGAATTGCCAAAAAGGGTGTTAATTGTTGAGGAGAATCCTAGGGTCTGTGAGGTTCTCGATAAAATGTTTTCCTATTGGGGATGCAAAACAAGCGCATTGTTCAGCAGCGAGGCTGCGTTCTATGCGGTTGTTGAGCGAGCGGACTCGGGTGAGCAATTCGATCTTTTGATTGTGGAAAAGCGTCTGTCGGAGACTGATGGCGCCGCCTTAATTCAGCGAATCAATACCTACCTTGACTCTCGGGCCCATGCCCGTCCCCAAGAAATATTAATGGCTTTGGAAGTCGATCACGCCGAGGTGCTGAGCGCGCCAGACTTGGCAGGAGTCACAATTCTGCAAAAGCCGGTGACCATGTCGCGCTTGCTGGAGGCGCTTGGGAAAAAGAATGTAATTTCATTGATTAGAGCTGCTGGAACTGAATCAGATTTAGTAGAGGTGCTGATTGGCGTTTTGCGCGAGAAGTTAAGTTGGGCCAGTGCACCTAAAATTCTTCTGGCAGATGACAATGCCTATAACCGCGTTTTACTGGAAGAGCTTTTCGGCAGCTTTGGTTTGAGCGTAACAATGGTGAATGATGGGATGGAGGCGCTTAAACAGGTACAGAATAAGCAGTTTGATATTGTGTTTCTTGATATTCAGATGCCAGTTATGGATGGCCTGACTGCAGCAAGGGCCATGCGTAAAGTGTACTCGGAGACAGAACTACCTATTATTGCCCTGTCGGCGGCCACCTTTGACAGTGATATTGAAGAGGCAGTCGCTGCGGGATTTAATGCCCATATTGCCAAGCCAATCAATGTAGAAAAGTTGATTAATACTATTCTCCAATATTGGACGCCGCTTTCCGCGTCGCCGGAAATTGGAACGCAATCTTTTAAGAAAGAAGTGGGCAGTGGCAGTGCGTTATCTCTTGACGGCTTGTTTGCGATGCCGGAGTTCACCTCAGTAAACCCAATGTATCAATATATTGGTGAAAAGGCGTACCGACGGGTAGCGGTCGCCTTTGTTAAGGATATGGAAAAAGAACTGGTGTCTTGTGAAAATAATCCCGAGCTTAGTATCCGCGATCAGCAGCGCCTGTTTCACAGGCTAACTGGTGCCGCTGCTTCGGTTGGTGCTGTCCGCTTGGCCGAACTAAACAGCGAAATGATTGAGCAAGCATCTAAGGACCCTAATCTTTCACTAAGGCCTCTTTTTGATGCGATTAAGCAGGCAATAAAAATATTGAGAGTATATGTGGATGTACCAGAAGACGAGAATTAAGCTTATTTTTTGTCGCTTTGCATCTCGATATGATACTCGGGTTTGAGGTGGGCATTGACCCGCATTAATACGCGGTATGGGCTGGCGGGTTTAGTAATAAAGTCAACGGCGCCAGCTTGAAATGCCTGAGCTTCAAAAACTAAACCGTCGTAACCTGTCAAAAAAATCACCGGAATATGCTTGGTATCGGGGTGCTCCTTTATCTGCTTGCAAACACTAAATCCGGTTTGATCTGGCAGATCTACGTCCAGCAGTATTAAGTCGATTTTATGTTTGGCAAGGTAATCAAGTCCAGCCTTAGCAGTTTCTGCCAAGAATAATTGACAGCCATGCTCTAGAATCACGCACAGTGACTCTAGCGATGCGGGTTCATCGTCGACGATAAGGACATTCGCGCCTTGTTTAGTCACTGTAACCTCTTAAAAGTTAGCGGAGTGAAGAAGTGAAAATCCGACTAATTTGGCATTCTGTCTAGGAGTATAGTCGATTTGCAGCGCAGAGGAGTAGTGTTAGGTAAGTTGGCGCTGATACTGCAGGATTTTTCCTTTGGCCATGGCTTCGGAAAAAAGCCAGCCTTGGGCGAGCACGCAGCCGCGATCTAGCAGGAAGTGAACGTACTCCTGAGACTCCACCCCTTCGCAAATAATTTTTACATCTAAATTATGTAATAACTGTATCAGCCCCGTTAAAATCTGCGCGTCTTGGGAATCTTCGCTCCCCATTGATTCAAGAAAGACGCGGTCTATTTTGACGGTAGAAAATTTTATACGCTTAAGTGCATAGATAGAGGAATTGCCCCTACCAAAATTGTCTAGAGTTAATTGAAAGCCAAGATCAGTTAAGCGATTTAAATTGTCCAGTATTACAGGGTCTTTCTCAAAGACCAGTGGCTCCGCGATTTCAACGTGAATATTATGGCAGTAATCGTAACCCTGTTTTGCAAATAAAGTTTCAATATAGCTAATCAATTCTTCGGAGCGAATTTGTATTGCCGACAGGTTAATGGATACCCCTGTGGCCAATGACATACGCGAAAAAATACCTGAAAGCTGATAGACCTGCGTTATGACCTGCAAGCCCAGCTTTATCATTAATACATCGTTCTCGATAATAGGTAGAAATTCTGTGGGCATACGAATGTCATCGTCACTGCGGACCCATCTGGCTAATGCTTCGTAAGCGATTACTTTGCCGGTCAGTAAATTGTGAATTGGTTGGAAATAGGTCTTTATTTGCCCATTGGCAAGGGCGTCTTTGAATTCTGCACGTTGCTCAACTACAGCGTGAGCTCGCTGTTGCGCATCTTCATTGTATAGGCTGCAGCAATTTCGCCCCGATTTTTTCGCGAGATACATAGCGCTGTCAGCTGCTTGTACCAGTTTCTCAGCCGTTATTGCATCGTGGGGGTATCGCGCAATGCCAATACTTGACGTGCACTGATAGCGAATATCTTTTAGCGTAAAGGGTTCGGCGAGGACATTTATTAGTTTACTCCCCAGCGTAATTAGTGTTTCCTTTTGTAGTTCGCCACGAAAAAGTACCACAAACTCATCACCACCGAGTCGGGCTATAAAGTCTGTTTTCTTCAGGGTATTTTGTAGCCTTAGACTGACATTAATCAGTAATTCATCGCCGTAGTCGTGACCGAACTGGTCGTTAAGTTCTTTGAATTTATCGAGATCGATAAATAACAAATTCAGTTGCTCATCATTGCGCTGGGCTTCTTTAAAGGTGTCGGCAAAGTAACGATTGAATGCTAAGCGATTTTGAAGTTGGGTGAGGCTGTCTATTTCGGCATGGTCTTTTAGCTGCTTTTCCATTAGCAGTTGTTGACTGATGTCTTTGATAATGCCGACGATTAAGTAATCACTGCTATTTTCTTTAGTTGCTGTACTGGCGTGTAAGGACGACGGAAATATATTGCCTTTGCTGTCGACAATACTGATGCGTCCCATCCAAGAGCCCGAGTGTTCTAAATTGGCTTTGATCTCGTCACTTCGTACCATTTTGGTTGCGTCGTCAAAGAGTATGGCTTCGTCGCAGCCGATAATTTGCTGTTCGGTATATTTGAACATATGACAGAAGGCAGGATTTACTGCCGTGATCTTGCCAGCACTATTCGATACATAAATTGCTTGGTTGGTATTGGTGAATACTAGACGGTGTGTGTTGAATTCTGCGTCGGCAAAATTTTGAGAATCGACAATAAGTAAAGTGATGTGAATTTGCTGTGAGGCGTTTTCTTCCACGATGCTTTTATAGAGTAAGCAGCGTCGGGCTTGGTTATTGCAACGTACCAGAAGTTCTAATGGCTCATGCAGATCTGCGTCTATCCAATCTAAGAATTCAGTGGTTCCACGTTTGATGTAGCGAAGTAGATTGTTGCGCTTAATATCTTGTATACCGTCTAGCAGGTTCGTGTCTATTTCGCGCAGGGCTGCACTATTGGCGTAGAGTATCCAGTATTTTTCATCAATGATTAGGTAGGGCGTCGGATAGCGATCATAATTTTCACCACTACCGGAATGGGCTTCGGTTTGTCGATTTAATACATTTGGTCTTGGATTGTATGCAGGATGTCGTCGCATAGATTCAGCCTACTCTGCCGCAAAAAACGTCACTAGCATTTTGCTAGCAAAGCCGGTGGCTTCGTCTACGTCGTAAACGGTGTGATTGGCGTAAACATGGGTAAAGCCATTCGGGTCCCGCTTTTTAAACGCGTATTTGCTGGGGTAGGTTGCACCCGGTGAGCCGGTCCTGACTCGGTCAAAATGTTGTTTAATTTTTTCTTGCTCGTCACTGGCAAAAAGCTTGAAAAAGGCGTCGCCGCTATAGTCTTCTAAATCGGCAAGGCTAAATCCAAACTGCTGGGTCAATGTTGGATTGATATACTCTATGTGTTTATCAATAAAATTGTAGATATAGGCACAATTTAGGCTACTGGTGAGTATGTAGTTAATTTTGTCTTTATAGGCACTGGTGTTTTTTTCGTAATGAGTTTTTTCAGTGATATCAGTCATGGTGCCCATGACTTTGGTTGCTTGCTTCAGTTCATTGAAAGAAACCACTGCATCAAGTGAAATGATTTTAACTTCTTGATCCGCGCCGGTAACTTTAAAGGTGATAGGGAGCTTGACCTGTTTGAGCAGCATTTCTTTCATTTGGGTTTCGAGGCGGTTGCGATCATCGGGATGAATCAGGCCTATGAAGGCTTCAAATGACGGCTGGAAATCCTCGACATTTACATCAAATAACGCGAAACAGCCGTTGCTCCAAGTTAGACGACGGTTTTCAATATCCCACATCCAGGAACCGCTGAGACCTATTTTCTCGGCCTCGTGCAAGAGGTTGTTAGATTGAATTAAATCGGTGCGTAAAATTTGCAGCTCGCTTTGCTGCTGTTCTTTTTCTTCGTAAGCCATGCGTAGTTCGGCATAGGCTGTTTGCAGTTCTTCGTTGGTGGACTGCAACTCCTCGTTGGTGGTTTCTAATTCTTCATTTGAACTCTGCAATTCCTCATTGGAGCTTTGCAGCTCTTCGTTCATCGCCTGCATTTCTTCGTTAGAGGTTTCCAGCTCTTCAATAACATTCTGCAGCTGGTCTCTAGTGCGGTTTAGAAGACGTTCCTGCTCTTTAACGACTTCGGTGCTAATGTTTCCCTCAAGATCATTTAACGCTGGCAGGGCAAAGGGACGTTCGATATCGGTAAAGACAACCGTGAATCTGCCCAGTGGTGGCAAGCGGTCTACTCTGACCAGCATCATTCTTACCCAAACATTTTCGTCATTGAGTTTAATGTTTTGATAGCCGGTGTCGACAAAGGGCTTGCCGATGTCTATTTCATGCAGTGAAGAGCGCAGCTCTACTACCAACTTAGGGTGAAAATTTTTAAACACATTGTTACTGGGAATGCCCTCATTTCTGATGAGAAGTTCATTGCGGCCTTCGCTAAATACAATATCTTGGTTTTCGTTAACGAGAAGTGCATTCGGCAATATTCGATTTTTTAGGGCCTCCATGATAAGGCCACTGTAATCCTGATCCAGTTGCTTGGTTGGTGATATGACTTGCTTTTCGGCTGCCGGTATTGGGTCAATATAGTCGGGAATCCGGCGATTGTGCATTACTCGCTCCGGGGGAAGGGACTTATTGATTGAAACCGATTGATACAGTTTGGTGCTCTTTGAAATTACGCGATATTGTTCCTGAAACAGGCCGATAGACTCAGAAATTCCCAGCATTAGTAAGCTGCCTGGGTTGAGGGCGTAATGGAAGGTCGGCAATAGCATACGCTGTAATTCAGCGGTGAAGTAAATCATCAAATTACGACAGGTAATCAAATCCAAGCGCAGAAATGGCGGATCTTTATTTATGTCGTGAATAGAGAAAATCACCATTGATTTAATCGGCTTGATGACTTCGTATTGATCGCCTTTAACGGTAAAAAATTTGGCCTTAATTTCTTTGGGTAAATTGAGTAGTGCGCTTTCTGGATAGACCGCATCGCGGGCAAAGTTGATGGATTGCTCGTCAATGTCAGTGGCAAATATTTGGATTTTGTATTCGTTTTTTCTGTCACCCAATAGTTCGCTGATGATCATGGCCAGCGTGTAAGGCTCTTCGCCGGTGGAGCAGCCTGCTGACCAAATGCGGATAATATTGTCGGTTTTGTTTTTCAGATAGAGTTTCAGTTCGCGGCGCAAGACCTCGTATGCGCGGACGTCTCGGAAGAAAGAGGTTACCCCGATCAGCATATCGTTGAACAGAAGTCTTATTTCTTCAGGGTGTGTGTCCATATGATGGAGATAGTCTTCTGACCTCGCGATTTTGAGTGAGGTCATGCGGCGTTCAATACGCCGCAATATGGTGTTCTCTTTATACAGGCTAAAGTCGACTTTGGAGTGTAGTTTTAGCAGGCGAATAATCCCGATATAGGTTTCTCTGGGGATCGTTTTTTCACTAGTAATGATCCTGTCGCGGGGAAACATCACGATACTTTTCAGTTCTGCGCCGATCTGCTCCGGTGGCACAATTAAATCGACATTGCCTGAGTTAATTGCTGAATTGGGCATGCCGTCGTATTTGGCAGTGTTTGGGTCTTGTACTATGCCAAAGCCGTTTTCGGCTTTAATAGCGCGTATGCCACGACTTCCGTCACTACCGGTGCCCGACAGAATAATGCCAATGGCATCGTCGCCTTTATGAGTGGCAATAGACTCAAACAGCATATCTATTGACGGTCGCGGAGTGTGTCGCGCTTCGACATAGCTAGTCAGCACAATTTTGTTGTCGCGCGACATTTCAATATTGTGATTGGGTGGGCATATATAGAGGGTGTTGCCACGCAGGACATCGCCGTCCACGGCGGTAAAGACGGGAATGGGCGCATCCTTTAGCAATAAATCAACCATCATACTTTTATGCGACGGTGATAAATGCTGGGCGACGATAAAGCTCATATTGGTATCATCGGGCAGATTCGAAATCATCATCTGCAGGGCTTCAAGGCCGCCGGCACTGGAGCCGACACCGACAATAATTAATGGCTTATCCGCTGCTGTGTTTACAGAGGCGGTGGTATCTTTATCTTCGGGCACGTTACCTATCCCTTGTGTTCGTTATGCAGACCACATAGCTAGTAGAATGCTGCGAATTCCCCTCCAAAGTTTCCGTGGGGAAATTTACTTAAATCGGCCGTTTAAGTATTTTGACAGTAGGTTAATGCAAAAAACTAGCACCAAGGTACTTGATAGGCGCCTCTTTTGGACGCTGTATGTCTTGGCTAGATTTGGAGTGCCACTCAGTAGCTCCCTTAGTATATGGGGTTTATGCTTGGTGAAAATAAGTATTTTCCGAGATGCGAATTGCGCGCGAGAATTGATTAAGTATTTGATAAATATTAGATTAAAAGCCGCATACCCCTTGGTTAAGGAGCGGGCTTTTGCCTGTTCCAGCGAGCGATTTGATCCAGTTGTTATAAGCCAGCGCGCAGATCGCTATTTGTAATTTCGATGCTGCTAGTTTGAGTTTTATATTGCTGGGCATTCGTTTTGCAATGGATTTTTTGAATTCAGCAGGCATCCGGCCCACTATGCCTTCGGAAACGCGCTCTGCGGCTGGCCCCGTATATCATGCATTTATACCGGACACTGCACTAGTGACATTCACCCGGGTGCCATTTAATCTTGGCACCCGCGACAGTGGGTCAAGGTCGGTATTAGAAACCAGAATATTTCGGTTTACTCCGCCGTTGTAGGTACCTTCTCCAGTTTTGGGGTCGAATGTGCGATGGCCCCAGCCGTGTTCCATTACCGCGACGCCGCAGCGAATGTCTTTCGATAGTTTCGCCTTGGCTTGTAGCTGGTTGGTCGCTGAGCTGACAGTAACGGTTTGGCCGTCGATGATGCCAAGCTTTTCGCCGTCGGCGATATTTATCTCAATGGTGCCGCCGCTCATTTCCTGTTCTTTCATACCGCTCATGCTGGTTTCCACCGACCACGAGTTCATCATTTTCATGCGGCGACGGCCAATAAGTTGAAGTGGGTAGACGGAGGTATCAGCGGGCTTTTCGTTTAAACGCTCGACGAGGGTTTGCACAAATATCTCTGGCGCAATATTCACTTTGCCATTGGCGGTGCTCAATTTTTTGAATAGCGCGCCGAACTGGGGGCGGGTATCTACACTGCCAAGACCATGTTCGGCCTTAATAATGTCTTTCCATTTAAACATGCCGCCGGATTTAACGAGCACCCGAGATAGCCACATTGGCGAAAAACCGTGACTTTTATTACCCGTCCAATTCGCTAATTTCACTGTCGCTTTTACTACGGGGTTTAACCATTGCTTACCCATCACAAACGGTTTGTTCATGTTAATGGTAAGGTCGCGTAGAAACTCCCATTCGTAACGCATACCCTCCGGTAGCTCAACGGCGGCGCGGCTTATTTGTGCCCGTGGCGCTGGGCTAAGCGCTTGCAGCAAGGGATTGATTTCAGAACGTTCTAAAAAGTGATCGCCGGGAATTAACCAATCTGCATGACGGTGACTTTCACGCTGGAATTGATCTATGACGACGAAACATTCCAATTGCGAAAGTGCCGCATCGAGTTTGTCGCCATCCGGGCCCGACACGACTGGGTTACCACTATTCATTATTAAAGCGCGAATTTGGCCTTCGCCCGACGTGGTGATTTCATCTGGCAGTTCGGCGAGGCTATGTGAGCCGGCTACGTTTTTATTGCCGCGCACACGACTAACGGCGTCGGACTTTGGAAATAGTTTATCGCCTGCGGCCAGTAAATCGAGAACACCAACGGCGTAGTAAACACCGCCTTCTTGTTCTACGCGGTTGGTAATTAGATTTAATGCTTGAACAAGCCATAAGGCGAGAACGCCATTGCGGCCCTGACTAACACCGGTTCGACCAATGGCCATGGCGCGTGGTGCCTTAGCAAATTTTTCAGCGAGGCGATAAATGGTATCCAATGGTATATCACAGAGCTGGCTAAGGGCGTTTAAGTCCGCGCTTTGGGCGTGGGATTTTAATGTGGCTAATCCGTGAAGGTGCTGGCTCGGCGCATTGTCCCAGTTATTATCAAAAATGAGTTTGATCATCGCCAACACCAATGCCCAATCTGTTTCTGGCAAAGGGGAGATATGCTGACTGGCTTTAGACGCGCATTCCGTGGTGCGCGGGTCAACAATAACCAATTCTGCGCCGGCGTCTTTACGGGCAAGTACCCGCTTCCAGCCGTCGGGAGAGTAACCTATCCAGCACATGCCGCTGATTTGAGGATTCGTGCCGATAAGGAGGAAGTAATCGCAGTAATCGATATCGGCTTGCAGGCTAACCCAAGGATTGCCGTACAGGTTTTCTGACACCACATGCAGCGCGTTTTGGTCTACCGAGCCAACCCAAAATCGACTTTCGGTGCCAATCGCATCTAGGAACATGGCCTGAAATAGCGCGCTGCCAAAATTGAAGCCGTTGGGGTTGCCGGTGTAGCTGCCGACGGCGTTGGCGCCGTGTTTATCAATAATGGCATTGAAGCGCGAGCCAATATTACTAATGGCCTCTTCATAACTTGATTCTACATAGTGGTCGCCAACCCGTTTCATCGGTTTGGTGATGCGCTTGGGATGGGTCAGGGCGAGGTGGGCCTTGGCGCCTTTAATACAATAATCCCGCCAGCTAAACGTGTTCTCCTTATCTGGCTCTATTTTTAAAACTTGATTGTTTTCAGAGCTTACCTTTAGGCCGCAGGCCTGTTCGCAAATACCGCACACGGTGTAGCTAGTTTTCATTTCACGCTCCGACGCTTTTTATCGTTATGACTTGCTGGTCTTGCGTAAGGGCGCCGACCTTATCTGACGTGGCCCCACATATTTGAGTCCATACTACTGCGTCGAATAATTGTGTCAACAGGAAATAGTTTCTTTATGGTGGCATGTGGGCGAGTGAATCAAAAATCTTCGTAAATGCGTGGCGAGCTCATTTTCTTAAGTCTTTCTTAAATGTCGCCCTTTAGGCTGCAAGCATGAAATCTCGGAATGAGCGCGCAACGATGTATACACAGACAGAGTGTCCACAGACAGATTCAGGTCAAAACGGATTAGATGGTGTTCAAGCTGCTAGTTCTCAGTCTAGCGAAGCACTCGACATGTCCCCGCAATTATTTCTGCTCGGCCGTAAAGCGCCTGAACGGGCTCAAATAGAGGCATATATCGCCAACAAATTTTCCAGCACTTACGGCGCTACCTTGCGGGAATTTTTACCTTTCTTTCTTGTTATGCGAGCTCGCCGCGAGATATCCGGTGTACTTGGTATGCGTCGCGGGAGTCATGGTCATGCTTTGTTTGTAGAGCAGTATATGGACAAACCCGCAGAGCGTCTTCTGGGGGAGGTATTAGGTCGCCCCGTTGAGCGCAGCAGCTTGGTCGAAATAGGCAATTTAGTGTCGACCTGGCGCGGTAGCAGTCAAATGTTGTTTATCGCACTAGCGTCCCTAATTTGTCGAGCCGGAGCCGAGTGGGCCGTATTTACCGCAACGCCAGAGGTACAAAAATTACTGCGTCGCTTGCGGGTGGAGCAGCATACCTTGTGCGAGGCCGATGGTCGTCGACTAGGTGTTCAGCTGGCCGATTGGGGCACATATTACGACACCAAACCCACAGTTATTGCCGTTAATGCCCGCCATGCCGTGTCTGTTTTTGCCAAGCAGCCGATGATGGCCATGTTGCTAAGCAGCTGCGATGCACAATTGGCAGAGGTAGATGACAGCCTGAATCTGCGAGCGCTGTATGAGTAAAATAATTGACGCGCTGCAGCAGGTGGCGAACGTGTCTGGCGACTCGCCTGCTCTTCAAGGTGAGAGTTTGACCTTGAGTTACAGCGACTTGCTTAATACGGTGGCTAGAGTAGCCGCGCAATTGAATACCTTAGGTCTTGAGCGGCTTGGCCTCGCCGCAGACAACGGCCCAGAATGGATTATTGTCGACTTAGCTTGCCAGTTAGCGGGTATCCCCCTAATTCCGCTCCCTGGCTTTTTTACACCAGAGCAAATGCGTCACGCGCTCGACAGCAGCGGTGTCGATGCCTTGCTTAGTGACTGCGAAGACCTCGGTCTTAGTGGATCGGCGTTATTTGGAACAAGGATTAGCCATAGCTCAGTGCCACTTGCGGGTCTATCAACAATCCGTGTTTTTCGCTTAGAGGCGGCATCAAACAAAAGTGTCTTGCCTGATAACACCGCAAAAATAACGTATACCTCGGGTTCTACTGGCCACCCCAAGGGGGTGTGTTTATCAAATACCGCCCAGTTCGCAACGGCGTCAGCCTTAAATGAGTCTTTAATAGACACGCCGCTGAGTCGCTATCTCGCTGTTTTGCCACTTGCCACGCTGTTGGAAAATGTGGCGGGTGTATACAGCGCACTATTGCGCGGCGCGCTGGTGATGTTACCCGGCTTGGCAACACTCGGTTGGGCGGGTAGCTCTGGTCTGGATATTTCGCGTTTAGCGGCAACGATTACCGCATCGCAGCCCGATAGCGCAGTAATACTGCCGCAAATCTTGAAAGGTCTTATCGCCTATAGCGAAGCCGGAGAATGGCGTGCACCGACAAGCCTTACATTTCTTGCTGTTGGTGGGGCGCGGGTGGCACCAGAGTTGATTGCGCGGGGACGACAGCTTGGTCTGCCAGTGTATGAGGGATATGGCTTGTCAGAATGCGGCTCGGTGGTGTGTGTGAATCGGCCTGGCGCCGACAAGCCGGGTTCTGCTGGCAAGCCCTTAGCCCATTGCGATGTCAGTATTGTAGAGGGGCAGGTTATGGTTGCCGGCAATGCATACCAAGGGTATTTGTTGCAGGATTCTGGCGAGCCGTTGCTGACTGAGGTCGCAAGTGGTGATCTTGGCGAAATCGACGACGATGGCTTTTTGTGGCTGCGTGGTCGCAGCAAAAACGTATTGGTAAACAGCTATGGTCGCAATATTTCACCGGAGTGGCCAGAGAGTGAGTTGTCGGCCTTGGCGAGCATTCAGCAGTGCATGGTGGTCGGCGACAGCCAAGCTTATTGCAGTGCGCTGGTTTTCCCTTCACCAGGCGTAAGTAAGCGGCAAATCGCCGACGAAATAAATCAATGCAACACGCTATTACCAGACTATGCCCAGATCCGGCGCTGGCTAGTGTTACCTAAGCGGCTCAGTGTTGAAGACGGCCTATTGACCGCAAATGGACGCTTGCGCCGCAAAGAGATTTTGGCCTATTACGCTGATTTAGTGAATGAGTGCTATCTCGACGTCTTGCCCAAAACTAAGACCACGGTTTCTGCATTGGGCTACGACGTGCCAAGCTTAAAATGTTAAAGGAGTACACAATGGGATTTTATGAGCAGCTACAAATAGAAACAGCCTCCGCGAGGGAGTCGCTGTATCGCATCGACTTTATTAATGAGGGCGTTAGCGGCAAGCTGAGTTTAAACGACTATATTCAATTTTTGACCCAGGCCTATCACCACGTAAAACACACCGTGCCCTTGCTAATGACCTGTGGCGGTCGCCTTGATGAGCGCTATGAATGGCTGCGCAGTGCGGTGGCGGAATACATTGAAGAAGAGCTAGGTCACCAAGAGTGGATACTGAATGACATTGCCGCCTGCGGTGGCGACGCCGAGCAGGTGCGCAATAGTCGCCCCGCAGGCGCGACTGAGTTAATGGTGTCCTACGCCTACGACATGATCAATCGAGTTAATCCAGTAGGTTTTTTTGGCATGGTTCAGGTGTTAGAGGGCACTAGTATCGCGATTGCCGACAATGCCGCAGGGGCAATTCAGCAGAGCTTAGGTCTGCCCAAAAAGGCCTTCAGTTATTTAACTTCTCACGGCGCCTTAGATATTGAGCATGTCGATTTTTTTAAGGGCTTGATGAACCGAATCGACGATAAGCGCGATCAAGAGCAAATTATCCACAGTGCAAATATGTTCTATGGTTTATACGGCAATATCTTTCGTGAACTGGGTCGGCGCGGAGGCATAAAACATGCGGCCTAAACCATTGCGACTAAGGAATAGCTAAGCCATGACAACATTAACCATTGTGTTAACTGGTGCCTGTGGTGGCATTGGTCGAGCCTTGGCTGTCGCCTTCGCCAACGCCGGTCATAACCTGGTGTTGGTTGGCCGGAGTCCCGATGCTCTGGCGGCCTTGCGCGAAGGTTTAGTAAGGCCGCGCAGTCACCGTTACCTAGTGGCGGACTTGTCGTCGGCTGCGGCAATTACCGAGCTGTGCACCGATATCGCAGACGGTCCGCCGATAGATGTGCTGGTTAATAACGCCGGCGTATCGTCCTTCGGCCTGTTTGTAGAAACCGATGATGCGTTAGTAGAACACATGCTGCAGTTGAATGTATTGGCGCCAATGCGCTTGTGCAAAGGCTTAATGCCACTGTTGTTAAAAAGTCAGAACGCAGCGCTTATCAATATTGGCTCGGGCTTTGGCAGCATCGGCTACGCGGGCTTTACCGCCTATTGTGCTAGCAAATTTGGCTTGCGTGGATTTACCGAGGCGCTGCAGCGCGAATTGGCCAATGAAAAAATCGCCATACACTACCTAGCGCCGAGGGCGGTAAATACCGCAATGAATTCTGACAAGGTGGTTGCCATGAATGCGGAGCTTGGCAATACCGCCGACGAGCCAGAAGTTGTTGCCGCTGCGGCGCTAGCGATGCTGAGGTTAAACAAAAGTAGCAATCGCTATTTGGGTTGGCCAGAACGCTTCTTCGTACGTCTCAATGCGCTGTTCCCCACTGTGGTGTCGGGCGCGCTGAAAAAGCAGTTAGGCGCGATTTTACGCCACGCAAAATCCGTCTAGATCTCATTCACCATGAAAGGACTGGCGAAAATGAAAATAATCACTCTTAGGCTTGGTTTCGCTCTGTTGATATTTACGGCAGCGCTTTCCGCATTCGGTGACGACGGCGCTATAAATAGTGAATTAGCCGCTAGTGCGTCCGTTGCTGAACTACAGACGAGCTGGGCGGCGGCGCAATATCAGGAGGATAAGAGTCAGCAAGAACACGATTTTGAATCACTACTACTTAGAGCCAATAACATGGTAAGTGCCAAATCAGATAATCCAGATCTTTACGTTTGGCGGGGTATTATCAAAGCGAGCTATGCTGGCGTAAAAGGTGGCTTGGGCGCACTGAGTTTGGTGAAAGAAGCGAAAGTCGATTTAGAGCGAGCTATCGCACTGGGCGGCGGCACATTGCAGGCGGCCGCGCGCACCAGCCTTGGCTCGCTGTACTTTCAAGTACCGGGTTGGCCTATTGGCTTTGGCAGTGATAAAAAGGCAGAGACCTATTTGCTGGAAGGTTTGGCGATGGCGCCAGACGATATTGATAGCAATTACTTTTACGCCTTGTATTTGATCGATCAAAGGCAGGGTGAAAAGGCGCGCCAATATCTAGAACGGGCGTATACTGCACCTAGACGTTTGGGGCGTGCTTTTGCTGACCAAGAACGTCGCAGAGAAGTGCTAGAATTAATTACCGAGCAACAAAAACAAAAATGACTTAGTTAGGGTGGTACGCCGAATTCATGCGCGTGTTGTTAATTGAAGATGATATATCGCTGGCCGACGGCACCGTAAAAGCACTCCGCCGTGCTGGCTATGCAGTTGATCATGCGGCGACCGGCGGTGACGGGCGGCGGTATGTCGAGGCCGGTCAATTAGATATTGTAATTTTGGATCTAGGCCTGCCAGATATTGATGGCCTAGCACTGCTGCGTGAGCTGCGACTATTGCAGTCCGGTTTACCCATACTGATTTTAACTGCGCGGGATGCCCTCACCGACAAGGTTGCCGGATTAGATGCGGGCGCAGACGACTACCTCACCAAACCTTTCGCGTTTGAAGAATTGCTGGCGAGAATTCGGGTGCTGTCGCGTCGCAATACACCCGTTCGGGAGCCGGAGCTTAAATTTGGCAATGTGCTTATTAATATTGCTAGTCACGAAGTTCGCTTAGATGGCGAAGTGCAAAAATTATCCCGTCGCGAATTTGCGATATTGCGGGCGCTGGCCGATCGTCCTGGGCAGGTGTTTTCCCGCGAACAGCTAGAGGAAAAACTCTATAGCTGGGGAGATGAGGTGACGAGTAATACCGTTGATGTTCATGTGCATAATTTGCGGAAAAAACTGGGCCACGACCTTATTAAAAATATTCGCGGTGTAGGATTTATACTCGGGAGCACTGGGTGAATTCACTGCGCCGATTTTTATTGGTCAGTGTGCTGTCGGCATTAATGCTGGTTAATTTTATCGCCGCACTTCATGGTTATCGCTCTAGCATGGTAGAGGCTGAGAATTTATTTGATCAGAAACTTCAAGCGATGGCACTGCAATTGTCATCGGTACCCTTGCGCACGACAAACAATGCACCGGCGCCGGACGACGAGAGTATGGTGTTTCAGTTGTTCAATGCCGACGGCAAATTAGTGTGGCATTCGGTACACGCGCCAGATCAATACATCGCCGCGAATGAAGGCTTTAGCGAGAATAATTTTAATGGCTATCGCTGGCGTACCTTGAGTTATTTTAATTTTGTGAACGGTCATCGCATTATGATTGCGGAGCGGTTAGACCTCCGCTACCGGTTGGCAGAAAGCGTCATTCTTGAATCGATAGTACCGGTAGTTGTTGTGCTGCCGGTGGCGGGCTTATTGATTTGGTTGATCATCGGGCAAGGGCTAAAAAGCCTAGCGATTTTGGCGAAAATTTTACGAGGCAAAGCAGCCGACGATTTAAGCGCGGTAGACGTGGGACAAGCGCCAAATGAACTCATGCCGGTTATTGAGTCGGTAAATTCCATGCTGAGACGGCTTGCTGAATCCTTTGAACGCGAGCGCCGTTTTTCGGCGGATGCAGCCCACGAGCTGCGAACACCGATTAGCGCGATTAAAATCCATTTACATAATTTGCGCGATGAATATGGGCAAGACAATGAATCTTTGCTTAGTTTGGAGCGCGATGTTGATCGCTTGGCGCATTTGGTAGAACAGATGTTGCTGCTGCACCGAACTACCCCCGATCACTATCCTGCCAAATTTGAACGTATCTCGTTGGCGGCTTTAGCGCGTGAAGTTATTGCAGAGCGTTACGGTGATTTTGTAAGTAAGGATCAAATAATTGAGTTGCTTGGCAGTGATGGTGATATTGACGGAGATCGTTTTGCAATCGGCATATTATTGCAAAACTTACTCACAAATGCGTCAAAATACACACAGCATGGTGGCACGATTCAAGTAAAAATAGAGGCCCTGGAAAACCGAAATCGTTTAGTCGTTGTTGACAATGGACCGGGTATTAGCGCTGACGTAAAAGAACGCGTATTTGAACGGTTTTATCGCGTTGGCGGTGATCGTCATAGCTCTGGCGTTAGCGGTTGTGGTCTTGGTCTATCGATCGCAGAGCATATTGCCGAATTGCATGGCGCAAATATTTCTATGGCCGCCGGTGATAATGATTGTGGTCTGGCGGTCACCGTTGATTTTCCTAAAACAAGAACTGCGTTAAAAGCCAGCAGGAGTTTAGCGATGGAAAAATACGGAGAGAAAAAGTGAGCAGTTTACGAGTATTAATGACGGCAGCTTTTCGACTCGTATTATTTGCCGTAAGCGTGCTTTTTTACATGCCGGCCATTGCCGGTAAGCCAGAGTTTGAAGTTGCGATTAGACAACATTTATTCGAACCGTCGGTTATTGTAATACCAGCAAATACCAAAATTAAATTGTGGGTCAGCAATGAAGATACTACACCCGAAGAGTTTGAAAGCTACGAATTAAACAGAGAAAAGGTCGTGTTAGGTGGGCAGCGGTCGCTCATCTTTATCGGTCCGTTGCCCGCCGGTGAATATCCTTTTTTTGGCGAATTTAATCCCAAAAGTGCACAGGGGAAAATCATTGCGGAATAAATTTGCAGATCGCTTTTATACAGGTTGGTGTCAATGCTATTAACCAGTGTGATCATCGTACTTCGCGAAGTGCTAGAGGCTGCATTGCTGGTTAGCATATTAATGTCGCTGTGCTTCAAACTGGGCATCGAACGTAGTTGGTTTAAGTGGGGCGTGCTCGGTGGCGTAGTGGGGTCAATTGGCTTAGGTAGTCAGCTAGGTTTTATATCTAGTCTATTTGGTGGTATAGGCCAAGAAGTTGTCGATGCGGGTTTGCAAATATTTATTTATATCTGTCTTCTCTATATCTGTGTTGAATTTATAAACCATTACTATCAGCGGCACGCTGTTAGTGGGACATTACGAGCTGTGCTGGTGATCATTATCCTTTGTGCAATGTCGCGAGAAGGCTCGGAGATATATATTTATTTGTCTGCCTTTCAAAGCCTGCCGCACGCTAGTGTAAGTTTATATAGTGGTTCGATTATTGGTTTAGGCATCGGGCTTAGCTGTTGTGCGCTGTTTTACTATTGTTTGTTAAGTTTTTCATTGCTGCGAACGTTGATTTTAGGTTGCATGTTATTAACGGTGGTCGCTAGTGGCATGTTACTGCAAGCGGGAAAAATGCTGATTCAGGCTGATTTATTGCCAGACGGCCAGCTATGGGATAGCAGTGCAGTGCTATCAGAAGAGAGTCTGTCGGGACAATTGCTCTATGCGCTTGCCGGCTATGAGGCAACGCCCGCTCCGGCTCAACTAGTGCTTTATCTGTTTGGCGTGGTATGTATGGCGGCGGTAGTACTGACGCGCTATTGGCATTGGCAGCGACGTAAAGTAAGCGCAAAGGTGGCTGGCTATGAAGAATAATTGCGCCAATTATTTTTCAGCGATAGCCGTAGTAATGGGCGCGGCTTCATTGGCTAGTGCCGACGGCTTACCGGTGGACAAAATATACGCGCCCTATGTAAACAGTTTAGAAAAGGAATTGGAATACCGCTTAAGTCAGGCGGAGGGCGGCTTGCAGGCACCTGATGGTTTCATTATTCAACGCCTTGGTTTTGGTGCCGCCATTACAGACAGCATTGCCTTAGAGGTCTACCTCAGCGCGCAGGGTCAAGACGATGCCAATCGACTAAGTGGCTATGAATTAGAGGCGCGTTGGCAAATTACGGAGCAGGGCGAGTATGCGGTTGATTGGGGTGCAATTGTTGAGTATGAGCATAGTCGCGACAGCGATGTTGAAGAGCTTGCTGGAAAAATAATAGCCTTAAAGGAGTGGGGTGCCTTTGTTGGAACGGCCAACGCCAGTATCATTTATGAATCCAGTGAGACAAGGGGTGATGAGTTTGAAACCGCCTTGTCGCTGCAGGCGCGCTACCGCTATCGCCCGATGTTAGAACCGGCGTTAGAATTTTATTCGGCGGAGGATTATCGCGGCATTGGCCCTGTATTGGTGGGCGCTGCTCGTTTGAGTGGGGCGAATAGTTTGCGCTGGGAAGTGGGAACGGTGTTTGGTTTAGATGACGATAGTGCGGATTTCAGCTTTCGTCTTATGCTGGAATACGAGTTTTACTGATCATCTGAACTGTCTTCTGGATTGCGCCTACCCGCCATTTTTTGCCTAAAAAACAGCGGGAAGCGATTGTTGATATACGATTGTTCGCGCATCACATGGTGAAAGCTGATGCTATTGTTTAAGGTCACGACCGCGCCGCGCTCGTCTAGGCGATAAACAGTGCCTTCAATAAATTCAGATTCCTGATCGTGAAAAAGTATCTTGCCGCAAATGGCCTCGCCGACTTGAAACGGCTTGCCATGCTGTAGCTCAATCACCACACTTTTTTCTGAAATTTCCAATACCTTATACGAGTCGCCAGTATTGGTATTCAAGGGCGGCTGCGCGGTTCTTGGGTAGGGAAGACGAAAAAATCGCCGCCGCTGGCTGTCTTTACGGTCACTCATCGCTATTTTATGGTTACCTAGCATCGTTATCTCATCTTCTTTGTAAAGCAAAGTGACTGGCTTGTCGAACCATCATCACGGTGACCTTACTCTATTATCGGCAGCGGTGAGGATTTCTTAAACCGAGGCGTAGACCGTGCGATTTGAAAGCCAGCGCTGTATCAGTGGCTTAACGTGGCTGGGGTGGGCTTGCATGATGTGTTGGGCCTGCTCTCGCACGTCATCGAGTAAGTCGGTATCGCGCTGTAAGTCGGCAATTTTAAAGCTCATTAAACCTGTTTGCCGTGTGCCTAAAACTTCACCTGGTCCGCGCAGCTGTAAATCCTGCTCGGCGATCACAAAGCCGTCGGTGCTGTCGCGCAGCGCGGTCAGGCGCTGTTTGCCATTGCGTGAAAGCGGCGATTGATAGAGCAATACGCAAAAGCTTTGCCGACTGCCACGGCCAACGCGACCGCGTAATTGATGCAGCTGGGCGAGGCCCAGGCGCTCCGCATTTTCAATAATCATCAAGGAGGCATTGGGTACATCGACCCCGACTTCGATGACGGTGGTTGCCACTAGTAAATTTAGTTTAGCCGCCTTGAAGTCGGCCATGACCTCGGCCTTCTCTTTTGGCTTCATACGGCCATGTACCAAACCGACGCGGAGTTCGGGCAGGGTTTCTTTCAATAATTCCCAGCTTGCCTCGGCCGCTTGGGCCTGCAATTTGTCTGACTCTTCGATCAGCGTGCACACCCAGTACGCTTGCTGGCCGCTGGCGCAAACCGCGCGCAGGCGCTCCATCACATCGTCGCGGCGATCATTGGCGAGCACCACGGTGTTTACAGGACTGCGGCCAGGGGGTAATTCGTCAATGATTGAGGTATCAAGATCGGCATAGGCCGTCATCGCCAGCGTGCGGGGAATCGGGGTGGCGGTCATGATTAATTGATGGGGCTGTCCCACATTGGCGGCGGCTTTTTGCTTTAGGGCGAGGCGTTGATGAACACCGAAGCGGTGTTGCTCATCGATAATGACCAAGCCCAGCTTGGCAAACTCCACATCACTCTGAAACAGGGCGTGGGTGCCCACCGCGACATGGGCGCCGTGATTGGCTATCGCCTCGCTTTGCAGCTGCCGTGCCTTGCCTTTGAGTTTGCCGGTGAGCCACGCCACGTTCAGGCCCAGCGGCTCCAACCACTGACTAAAGTTTTGATAGTGCTGTTCGGCGAGAATTTCAGTAGGTGCCATTATCGCGACTTGATAGCCGCTGCTGACTGCCCGCAGTGCGGCCAGCGCCGCCACTGCGGTTTTACCGCTGCCGACATCGCCCTGTACTAAGCGCAGCATCGGAATGTGGCCGTGTAAGTCTTTGGCAATTTCTGCGGCGACTCGCTTTTGCGCACCGGTGAGGGTAAAGCCAAGCTGCTCTAAAAAGGCCTTTTGTAGTTTCTTAGGTCCGTCGAGCGCTGGTGCACCGGAGCGCTGGGTTTCGCGCCGCAATTCTTGCAATGCAAGATTGTGGGCAAGCAGTTCTTCAAACGCGAGGCGTCGCTGGCTGGGGTGGCGGCCGTCTTGTAATTGGCTGATAGACGCATCTGTTGGTGGGTGGTGTAAATAGCGCAGTGCGTTTGCTAGCGTCCAATGGTCGCGGCTGAGTTGCGCCGGTAGTGTGCCGTTGGGCAGCCATTCGCTAATGGGGTGACTATCTAAATAGTGCAGCGCTTGATCACATAATTTACGCCAGCTGGTTTGAGCAAAGCCTTCGGTGCTTGGGTAGATCGGCGTGAGTCGCTCCTCTACTGCAACAGGGGCGTCGTCGCTAATAACGCTGTATTCGGGGTGATAAAATTCTAAACCGCCACTGCCACGGCGCGCTTCACCATAGCAGCGCAACTTGGTGCCCGGAGTGAGTTGCGCTTTCTGGGCGGCATTAAAATGGAAAAAGCGCAGGGTGGTGGTGCCGGTATTGTCTTGTAGTCGGCAGACAAGACTGCGCCGTCGGCCAAATACAATATCCGCGAGCAAGACCGTACCTTCAAAAACCACGTCAGTATTTAATTGCAGCGCTCCTAGCGGCGTAATGCGAGTGCGGTCTTGATAGCGGAGCGGTAAATGAAAGAGTAAATCTTGAATCGAGTTGATGCCCAGCGCCGCTAGCTTTTCCTGTAGGCGTGGTCCAACACCTTTTAAGGTGTTTACACTAACTTGATGGAGAGCTTGGGTCATTAAGCGGTGCTGGCCGTCAATTCGGGCGCGGCGGCTTTAATCGCTTTGCTAATCACATCGATGGCTTGGTGGCGTGGAAAACTCGTTCGCCAGGCAAGGGCGACGGTGCGGGTGGGCGGAATAGCGAACGGTCGAATACACAATACACCGTCACCGTAAGGGGCGACCTGAGCCGCCGACAGCGGCAATATGGTAATGCCTAGTTTAGATACCACCATGTGCTTTAGCGTCTCTAAAGAGCTGCCTTCGACAACTGATTGTAATAGGCGGTCGCCATTGGCAAAGGTTTGACGCAGGCCGGGGCAGGCGGCCATGACTTGATCGCGGAAGCAGTGACCTTCTCCTAGCAGGAGTACATTTTCATTGAGCAGATCGTCGTGTTGTAGTTTTGTCTTTTTCGTTAAGGGGTGATCATTGGGCAGTAATACCACGAAGGGTTCTTCGTAAAGGGCCTGGGTAACCACATCGCTTTCATTAAAGGGCAGTGCGACGATGATGGCGTCTAGTTTAGATGCGCGTAGCCTTTCCCTCAGTGTGCCGGTGAGATTCTCTTCTATATAAAGAGGCATCTCTGGTGCGAGTTCGCGGATGACCGGAATGCAACGCGGGTATAAATACGGCCCCACGGTGTGAATGGCGCCAATCGCCAGCGGCGTGCCCAGCGGGTCGCGACCTTGGTTGGCAAGTTCGCGGATATGATCGGCTTGTTCCAACACAATCTTGGCTTGTTGAATAACCTGCTCGCCTACTGGGGTGGTTTGTATTTGGCTGCGGCTGCGTTCAAACAGAGATATGCCTAATTCGTCTTCCAATTTTTTAATCGCGACACTTAGGGTGGGTTGGCTGACATGGCATTTTTCTGCGGCTTTGCCGAAATGGCCGGTCTCTTTTAAGGCGAGAATGTAGCGCAATTCTGTAAGCGTCATAAAAAAACCTAAGTTGATAGTTAATAGCTATGGCGCTAAATAGTACATGCTGGCCCCAAAAACACAATTTAAAATAGCCAAGTCGCGGTTCACGTGTCGTCGTATGTTTTTAACGTAAATTTGATCTGTGCAATTTACTGTATAAAAATACAGTAAATTTTGCGAAGGTCAAGAGCAGCAATTGCTATTCGCGACAGTCTGACTCAGCGTGCTAGCTTGTGCTTAAAAGGTCAGCAGAATTTTGCCTATATGATTGCCACCTTCCATGCGGGTGTGGGCGGCACCCACTTCCTCAAAGCTAAATACCTTATCGATGAGTGGGGCAAACTTACCCGCAGCAATGAGCGGATACACCTGCTTTTCAATATCTGCGGCGATTAGCGCTTTTTGTTCGCCACTTTGGGCGCGCAGTGTAGATGCGGTGATGGTGAGGCGCTTCATTAACACAGGTACAAAATTCACCTCAGTGTTAAAGCCTGCTTGAAAAGCGATAAATACAATGCGGCCGTCGTTGGCGGCAAGCTTCAGATCTTTCTGTACATAATCACCGCCGACCATATCGAGAATGACATCCATGCCTTCGCCTGTTGGGGTGTCTGCCAGTTCGCTGACAAAATCGTCGGTTTTATAATTAACGGCTTTCATTGCCCCCAGCGTTTCACACGCGGCGCATTTTTCTGCGCTGCCGGCAGTGGTGTAAACATGGGCGCCAATGGCTTTTGCAAGTTGGATGGCGGTGGTGCCGATGCCACTGCTGCCACCGTGCACTAAAAAGTTTTCCCCGGCTTTTAAATGGCAGCGCTGAAACACATTGTGCCAAACCGTGAACAAAGCCTCGGGTAAGGCGGCGGCGTCGCGAATACTAACGCCCTTTGGGATAGGCAGGCATTGGCTGGCAGGTGCCACCGTATAGTCGGCATAGCCGCCGCCATTGCATAACGCGCAAATCATATCGCCCACTTGCCAGCGGCTAACCTCGCTGCCGACGGCGACAACTTCGCCGGAGACTTCTAAACCTAGCACGGGGCTAGCGCCCGCTGGTGGCGGGTACAAGCCGTAGCGCTGCATTAGATCGGGGCGGTTTATGCCGGCAGCCGCAACTTTTATCAGTATTTCGTTGGCGTCGGGGCTGGGCATTGCTTCGGTGTTAATGCTTAGGCTGTGGTCATCTTTATTTACACTAACAATACGGCGGGTAGTGGGGGTGCTCATAGTCGTCCTCCTGATTGTTAAGGTGGTAAGATCAGCGCGGAATTTTAGCTGCGATCTGATACTGGATTTGACGATGATTATGACGGACTACAGCAGGCATTCACAGCGGGGAGTATTTTGGTATGGCTGAGCAAAAATCACTTTTAATTGTCGGCTGTGGTGATATCGGCAATGGTTTGGCAGACATTTATCTGGCCAGAGATTGGCGGGTCGACGGGCTGCGCCGCAACACTGATAAACTTGCAATGGGGGTGACAGCGCTAAGCGCAGACGTTTGCGATCCGCAAAGTGTGGCGCAGTTGGGGCCATTACGTGCCGATTATGTGGTGATTACACTGACGCCCGCCGGTTACGGCCCAGAGGGCTATCGCAAGGTATTTGAAGACGGGCTGAACAATGTATTGGCGGCGATGGCAGTGCCACCGAAGTTGCTGTTGTTTGTGTCGAGCACCGGGGTGTACGCCCAAGCGAACCACGAGTGGATCGATGAGCAAAGTGCAACTGAGCCAGATCGTTTTTCAGGTCAGAATTTATTGAAGGCCGAACAAATTGTCGCCGCCACCCAGTGGCCTTATACCAATATTCGTTTTGGTGGCATATACGGCAGCGGGCGTTTGCAAATGCTAGGTAAGGTGCTGGAGGGTGATTGTGCGCCGGCTGAGCCCCTACATTACACCAATAGAATTCACCGCGATGATTGTGTTGGGTTTTTAAGTCATTTAATCGACAAAGCCGAGGCAGCAGAGGCCATACAGCCTTGTTATCTGGGTGTCGATGATGAGCCAGCGAGTATTCAAGACGTACAGTCGTGGTTGGCTGACGAGCTGAATGTGGTCTATGCAAGCAAAGGTCAGCCGGTTGCAAGGACCGGTAGTAAGCGCTGTTCAAATACGTTGTTAAGAGAAAGTGGCTACCAATTAAAATTCCCAACGTTTAGGCAGGGATTTGTACCTGTGTTGGAAGAGTGGCGTAAATCTGAGGAAAAATAGCAGGGCGTTGGGCCGATTATCTCGGCCCGATATGCATTTTACAGTGCCAAAATGACTTCAACTTCAATCATGGCGCCGCGGGGTAGTGCCGCGACTTGAACGCAGGCGCGAGCAGGATAAGGCTGGGCAAAAAACTGCGCCATGACCTCGTTAACCTGTGCGAATACGCTGAGATCGGTCAGCGAAATATTGACCTTGGCGGCGTCATTTAATGCGCCGCCAGCCGCTTCGGCCACGGCAGACAAATTCTTAAACACTTGGATCGCCTGCTCTTTAATCCCGCCCTCAATCATTTCCATTGTTTCTGGAATCAAGGGAATTTGGCCTGACAGATATACCGTGTCACCGACTTTAACGGCCTGGGAGTAGGTGCCGATAGCTTGCGGGGCGTTGGCGGTGCTAATGATTTCTTTTTTGCTCATGGTGGCTCCTGATTGATAAGTCTGATGTCGGGAGTCGGACGTCAGACGAAAAAGCGGGTTTGCTGGCGGCGTCCGACACCAGACGGCTGACTGTCCCCTAATGTCTTTCCCTTGTTACTTTAATCACCGCTGGAATATTGCGAATTCTGCGCATTACATTGGCTAAGTGTACCCGCGAGCGCACACCAACCACGAGGTGAATGGTACTGATTTTGGGGTTTTCTTCTTCTACGCTGATTTTCTCTATGCTGCCGTCAGCGCCGTTTACACGCGTTGCCAACACGGCAATTATCCCGCGCTGTTTGCTGATTTCAATTTTCATTTCTACTGAGAAATCGCGGTCGATATTGTCGGCCCAGCTCAGCGGCACGACGCGCTCAGGCTGACTGCTAAGCTCGATGCTGTTGTGGCAGTTTTCACAGTGCACCACCACGCCCTTTTCTGAGCTGACGATGCCGACGATATGGTCGCCGGGAATGGGGTAGCAGCAGCGCGCGAAGTTGACCAAAAACCCTTCAGTGCCGTGAATGACCATTGACTGTCTGGTGAGCGGCGCGCGGAGTTTGTCATCGCCTTCGCGGATTTCATCGCGCAGATTGACTAGTTGGCGCGCGGTTAAATACGCGACGCGGTTACCCATGCCGATCTGTTCGTAAATATTGTCGGTGGATTTGGCGTGGGTGGAGTCGACCAGTTGCAGCAAATGCTTGTCTTCAATGTCGCTCAGATTTTCGTCCATACTGGCAAGCGCGCGCTCCAACATGCGACGGCCGAGGGTAACCGCTTCGGTTTTGCGCTGATACTTCAGGTAGTGACGAATACCGGTGCGCGCTTTGGCGGTAACCACAAAGTGGAGCCAAGCGGGGTTGGGTTGCGCACCTGGCGTAGTAATCACTTCGACGGTCTGTCCGCTTTGCAAGGTTTCTGACAAGGGCGCTAGGCGACGATTAATGCGGCATGCCACACAGCTATTGCCGATATCGCTGTGTACTGAATAGGCAAAATCGACGGCGGTGGCACCGGCGGGTAGCTCCATAATGTCGCCGCGGGGCGTAAAAACGTAGACCTCGTCGGGGAATAAATCGATTTTAACGCTTTCGATAAACTCTAGGGAGTCGCCGGCGCGCTCCTGCATTTCTAATAAGCCCTGCACCCACTGGCGAGCGCGAGCATGGCTGGAGTTGCGCTTGGGTTCTTGCTCATTGGATTTGTATAGCCAGTGTGCGGCAATGCCGTTATTGGCCATTTCTTCCATTTCGTGGGTGCGGATTTGGATTTCAATCGGCACCCCTTCCAAGCCGAACAACACAGTGTGCAGTGATTGGTAGCCGTTGGCTTTGGGAATGGCGATATAGTCTTTAAATTGCCCTGGCACCGGCTTGTACAAGCCGTGTACGCAGCCGAGCACGCGGTAACAGCTGTCGACTGAGTCGACCACAATGCGAAACGCATAGAGATCCATAATCTCTTTCAGCGACTTTCGCTTGTTGCGCATTTTGCTGTAAACGCTGAAGAGATGTTTCTCGCGGCCGATGACGTTGGCGGAGTGTCCCTCTTCGGTGAGGCAGTTCTCGATATTTTCGCGAATGCTGGTGATGGTTTTTTTGCGGTCGCCAAAGCGGGTGGTAATCGATTTGCGAATTCGTCGAGCACGCATGGGGTGCATCGACATAAACCCCAAGTCCTCAAACTCCACGCGAATATTGTGCATACCCAGTCGCTGGGCAATGGGTGCGTAAATTTCGAGTGTCTCGCGGGCGATGCGGCGACGTTTTTCCGGGGGCATAGCGCCGAGCGTGCGCATGTTGTGAAGCCGGTCAGCGAGCTTCACTAAAATGACGCGTATGTCCTTGGCCATTGCCAGGGCCATTTTTTGAAAGTTCTCTGCTTGCTGCTCTGCTTTCGATTGAAACTCAATCCGCGTCAGCTTAGATACGCCATCAACTAACTCTGCGACCACATCACCGAATTGATCGCTTAAGCCCTGCTTGGTGACATTGGTGTCTTCAATCACGTCATGGAGCATTGCCGCCATTAGGCTTTGAGCGTCCATGTGCATTTCAGAAAGAATGGTTGCCACGGCCAGGGGGTGAGTAACGTAGGGTTCGCCGCTGCGGCGGTTCTGACCTTCGTGGGCTTGTTCGGCGTAATAGTAAGCGCGCCGAACTTGATCTACTTGCTCGGCGGAAAGGTAATCGGAGAGAGATTTTGCTAGGGCGTCAATCGATCCCGCCGGCTCTTTTTTGCCGGGATTGGGATTGAAAAAGCTGTACTGATGCATTGGCGCCCCTAGTAAGACGCAGGATTACAGTGCAGAAGCGCCTAACTCAGCGCTAAGATCCATTTCTGGCTCTTCTACAGCAGTGTTTGCTGCCATCACTTCTTCACGGGTAATTTTGCCTTCAGCAAGTTCGCGCAAGGCAATAACTGTTGGTTTGTCACCCTCTTCAGGAACCAGCGCGTCTTTGCCACCAGTGGCTAGAGCGCGGGCGCGCTTGCTTGCAACCATAACTAATTCAAAGCGGTTATCGACGGCTTGCAAGCAGTCTTCAACAGTAATTCGGGCCATGATGTATATCCTGCGTACTAAATAAAATCAGCGCACAAATTGCGCGCTGTTAATTAGACAATAGTTTAACAAATAGCCAGCGCTTATGACAGTAGTGCAGAAAGTAATGCGGCGTGGCGTTGCTGTTGGCTCGCCAGCGTGAGGCGATGACTGCGAACAATGGCTTCTAAATCGGCAAGCGCGGTATCGAAATCATCGTTGATAACCACGTAATCGCCTTCAACAAAGTGTGACATTTCCGCGACGGCGGCATCCATGCGGCGTTGAATCACAGCGCCGTCATCTTGGCCGCGACCCGTTAGGCGCTCATTCAAGGCCTCTTTCGATGGCGGCATAATAAAAATGGCTACGGTATCGGGCATTAAATGCCGAACTTGTTGGGCGCCCTGCCAATCAATCTCCAGAATGACATCCTCACCCGCAGCAAGCTGTGACTCAACCCAGCGTTGCGATGTGCCATAGAAATTGTCAAAGACCTGCGCGTGCTCAAGAAAAGCAGCCGAATTTAGCATCTGCTCAAACTCAGCGTGGCTAACAAAATGGTAGTTCACACCATCCACTTCACCGGGCCGCATCGGTCGCGTGGTATGCGATACCGACACACCAAGCCTCGGCGTGCGCGCCAGTAACTTGGCAACTAAGCTGGTTTTGCCAGCACCAGACGGCGCAGAAATAGTATAGAGCGTACCTTGGCTGTGCATAGCGAAAAGGGCGTCCTTTGTATCGTGTTCGCGTCGTTGGGCGCGAGAGAGATTAGGGATTATACGACCTGATTGGTGGGGCGTCACGGGCTGTTAAAGCGAAAGATAGCGCGGGGCAACGTGTTTATGTATTTTGCTGTGAATAAAAGGCAGTATAGATTTTTCGGTCGAAATGATGGGTCGTGTCGCTAAGTTCACGCAATTTAGGTTTCGAATAGTTATTAGTGCTTAAACTGACTTTGCTATTTGGTCGGAAGTTACTAGTTTCTCACGAGTATTTTTAGGGCATTGAACACATTGTAGCAAGGTAGCTGAGGTATTTAATGGCGGTAAACTTATGGACAAAAGAGCAGCTTAAACTAGCATTTTATCTTTATTGCCAGCTCCCCTTTGGGAAGCTACATCGGGGAACTAACGACATAGTCGAGCTGGCTGAAATGATTGGACGAACACCGTCCGCAGTTAGCTTGAAGTTGGTAAATTTAGCCAGTCTTGATCCTGCAATTCGTAATTCAGGTCGGAGCGGCATGATGAACGTTTCTAAATTAGATCGAGAGATTTGGGACGAATTTCATGCTGATTGGGAAGGCTTATTAGATGAGTGTAGCCAACTGATCGCTAAGTGGAGAGAAGGTAAAGTGGGGAGCGGTGATGTTGCGGGAGCTGAAGCTGTAAGTGATTTCCAAGGGGAGATGAGATCAGTCTTGACTGAGCAAAGAATAGGGCAGCGTTTTTTCCGACGTTCGGTTTTGGCCGCTTATAAAAGTCGATGCTGTATTTCCGGACTAGATGTTCCCCAGTTACTAGTTGCTAGTCATATTGTGCCCTGGAGTGAGGATAAATTGAATCGGCTTAATCCGGGGAATGGCCTTTGCTTATCGGCGCTTTATGATCGGGCTTTTGATCAGGGCTTTATTACGGTGGATGAAAACTGGCGCTTGCTTGTGTCTGGTGAACTAAAGCAGCGGTCTAGCGCTGTAGTTCAAGCAAGCTTTATTGCCATAGAGGGACAGGCAATCGAAATGCCCGAGCGGTTTATGCCAACTTCTGCTTTCATGGAGTGGCATAGAGATAATGTTTATTTAACGTAGTCGCCCCGTTTTCGTTTTGACTCGATCACTCAATATTCTGAATCTGTTCCCGCATCTGTTCTATCAATACTTTCAATTCCACTGCCGCCTGCGTGCTTTCTGCAACCACTGCCTTTGATGACAGGGTGTTGGCTTCGCGGTTGAGCTCTTGCATAAAGAAGTCTAGGCGTCGGCCGCTGGCGCCACCTTTTTTAAGGACGCGTCGCACTTCTTTGACGTGGGTGTCTAGGCGGTCTAGTTCTTCGTCTACGTCGGCTTTTTGGGCGATTAGTGCGATTTCGGCTTCTAGTCGGCTTGGGTCGAGTTCGACTTGGAGTTCGGCTAGGCGCTGTTGAAGTTTGTCGCGTTGCGCGGCGACGATACTGGGCATTTTGCTGCGAATATCGGTGACGATGTCGTTGATGGTATCCAGGCGTTGTTCGATCAATTGCGCGAGTGCGTCGCCTTCTCGTTGGCGGGTGGCAATATGTTCGTTCAACGCGGTGTCGAAACCTTCTAACAGTTGTTTGCTAAGTGCGTCGTTGTCTAGCGTTTGTGGTTCGAGTACGCCGGGCCAGCGCAGTAGGTCTAAGATGTTGACGGGCGCGGTATGGGCGATGTGTGCTTTTAGGCCGTTGGCAGCATTGAGTATTTGATTGGCTAGTTCGTCATTGAGCTGCAATGCTTGTTGCTGATTTTGCTGCTGTACGCGCAGTGCGCATTCTACTTTGCCGCGCTGAAGCTTGTTGCGCAAGGCGTCGCGCAGGCTGGGTTCTAACTGGCGCCAGTTCTCGGGAAGTTTGAATGACAGTTCTAGGTAGCGGTGGTTAACAGAGCGCAGCTCCCAAGTGACACTGCCCCAAGGGTATTCAAAACGTTGGTGGGCAAAGGCGGTCATACTGCTGGTAGTCAAAGGATTCCCCTGCTTTTGTCAGTGTTTAGGCGACATAGTGTAAGCCTAAACGCCCTGCAATGGCGAAAAGTTCGTGGGGAAAGTTAGCCCGTGATGAATGAAATGGTTGACGAGGTTTTTATGTTTGCTGGCAATTCTGGCGGATATATCTTGTGCTTTCTGGCAGGTTTTGACGTGTTGGCTGCGGCTAGCGGTTATACTGTGGGCTTCAGAAGAAGGAGAGCAATATGACGGTAGTAAGGCCTAGTGAGCGCGCTTACGATGAAAAACGGGCATTGCGAATTACGCGCAATTTTACCTGCCACGCCGAGGGTTCGGTGTTAATTGAGATGGGTGACACCAAAGTTATTTGCACGGCCTCTGTACAGAACAGTGTGCCGGGCTTTTTGCGAGGTAAGGGCCAAGGTTGGGTAACGGCGGAATACGGCATGTTGCCGCGATCTACCGGCAGCCGCATGGATCGCGAAGCCGCGCGGGGTAAGCAGAGCGGCCGCACACAAGAAATTCAGCGCCTTATCGGTCGTTCTTTGCGCGCCGCGATTGATTTGACGATGTTGGGCGAAAACACCATTTATTTGGATTGCGATGTTATTCAGGCTGACGGTGGTACGCGCACGGCGTCAATTACCGGCGCGTATATTGCGCTGGCCGATGCAGTTGCAAAATTACAGGCCGATGGCTTGATTACTGGCAACCCCCTGCAGCAGCAGGTGGCGGCAATTTCTGTTGGTGTTTATCAGGGCGCGCCGGTACTGGATTTGGATTACGCCGAAGATTCTACCGCTGAAACGGATATGAATGTGGTGATGGATGATAAGGGCGGTGTTATTGAAGTTCAGGGAACCGCAGAAGGGGCCACGTTTAGTCGCACCGAAATGAACGCAATGATGGATTTAGCAGAGAAAGGGATTGCTGAGCTTATTGCGGCGCAGAAGGAGGCGCTGAAGGCTTGACGGGAGCGGTGATTCCGGAGTCCAGAATAATGCCGCGCAAGGCGGGAAAGGCGAGGATCGTGGCCTTACCTCTCCCGCCTTCTGTTCAGCATCAAGCCAGCTTAAAACGGGCTCTCTGGTAGCTCAAAGTCGTAATCCATAATGACAGGCGCGTGCTTACCAAATTCTTGCACTTTGTAGATGGCGCCGTATTCCACCCGAGGCGTTATGTGCTCGGATGTAATCTGCATATCTACTCGCCAGCCGTTGGTGCCGGGCTCGCCATCTGGCCACCAGCTAAACTCATCGGCATCGGTGTTTACAAGGCGGAAGGCGTCTGCGTAGTGCTGTTCGCGGAAAAGGCGATCCAGCCATTGCTGTTCTTCTGCCAGACTGCCTGGCTTGCCGTGGTTACCGCGGACATCTTGGATGTCGATGGCGCGATGAGCAATATTCCAGTTACCGCAAATGATAAAGTCGCGGCGCTTATTGCGCACTTTGGTCAGGTGGTTCAAATACTGTTCAAAGAACTGATTTTTACGGATTAAGCCGGCGCTGTCGCCCTCTTCGGCAAACGGCGCTAACAAACTGCCAATACTAATATTGTCGTAGTCAGCCTGAATGTAGAGGCCGTCCATGTCGAAGTCTAAAAAGCCGAGGCCGGTCATGATGGCTTTGGGTAGTTGACGGCAATAAATCGCCACGCCGTTGTGTTTGCCGTCGGCGGCATCGAAGAAGTAAGGGTTGTAGTCGCGGGGGAAGTAAACGTCGTCGCGGAGTTTATATTCGGCTATGCCTAGATTTTGGATGCAGATAATATCCGCGTCTTGTTTAGTGACCCAGTCAAAAAAGCCTTTCTTGGCGGCATCTACAATGCTGTCAGCACAAAAGCTGATGATTCTCATGTGTTTCCTATCGCGTCGATCAGGGCCAGTGTCTTGGCTTCAGTGTAAGCAGTCTCAGCGGCAAGGTGGGCCAAGCTAAGATGGTTAAATACTATTAAGTGAGCGTATTCAGGGTTTTAGATATAAACAGGGGCTTAGACTACAATGAAACCCCAACGACAACAATCACGGCGGCTAATATCTGCCAAAAAACACCTCATTTCTCACTGCCACCCAGCGCAGATCAGGGCATTTGTGTGCAATTGCCGTCTATTGTGAGATTTTTAGTAGTAGCTTTCTAAAACAGGTGCGTAAAATGGCGGCCGAAACGTTCACCGAGTTTTTTTGAGGGTGCAGATGAGTATTCAGAAATACCAACAGCAATTTATTGAGCAGGCCATTGCGAGTGAGGCGCTTTGCTTTGGCGAGTTTACACTGAAGTCGGGGCGCATTAGTCCGTATTTTTTTAATGCAGGCCGGTTTAGTAGCGGCGTGGCATTGGCGGCACTTGGTCGCTGTTATGCCGATGCCATTATGGCATCTGGCGTCGAGTTTGACGTGTTATTTGGCCCTGCTTATAAAGGTATTCCATTAGCAGCCGTTACAGCGTGTGCGCTGGCAGATCATCATCTGCGCGATGTGCCTTTTGCCTATAATCGCAAAGAGAAAAAGGATCACGGTGAGGGCGGCACGCTTGTGGGCGCTACTTTGCAGGGCAGGGTGCTGATTATTGACGATGTTATTACGGCTGGCACTGCCATTCGTGAAGCCATTTCAATGATCGAGTCAGCGGGTGCTGACGTAGCAGGTGTGGCAATCGGTTTGGATCGGCAGGAGCGCGGTCAGGGTGAGCGCTCGGCTATTCAGGAGCTGGAGCAAGATGCTTCGCTCTCGGTCATTAGCATTGTCGGTTTGAATGATATTGTTAATTACTTGTCTACTGCTGCGACTGATGATGACTTAGTGGGTCGTATCAATGCCTATCGCGAACGCTACGGTGTTGAGGTATAAGGCGCAATAGAGCATATTTGTTAGGATCTGAGTTTGTGGAGCAAGGGTGTGGCTGTGAGTCGCTGGGTATTATTGGGTGCAATGATTTTTGTGGGAGCGTCGGAGTTGTCGGCGGAAACCCTCTATTATCGTTATCCAGGCGTTAACGGCACGGTGGTGATTGATAGCAGTGTGCCGCCAGAGGCGGTTCCCCGCGGTTATGATGTAATTCGTGTTGACGGCTCGGTGGTTAAAACCGTGGCACCTAAGTTGAGCGATGCCGAGCTTAAGTCGCGCGAGTTAGAGCAGGAAGTTGCGGCGGCAAGGGCTGAGGCCGACGCTAAAACACGTAAATGGGATCAGTCACTATTGCTGCGCTACAGCAGCATACAAGATATTGAAGTGGCGAAAGTGCGCGCCATTAACGATATAAAAGTGCGTATATCGATTCTGAAAAGCAATTTGTCGACGATTAAGCAGCAGATCCTAAACAATCAGAGCGAAGCCGCTGAGTTAGAGCGGCGAGGACAGGATGTCCCTTCGGCGTTAGTGGACACTCTGGCGTCGTTGCGACGCGAAGTGACGACAACCGAGCAGCATATTAATAGCCGCGTGCAAGATCTAAGTGATGTTGCTAAAAACTACGAGCGCGATAAAGATCGCTTCTCGCACTTGCAAGCTCAAGCTCAGAAGCGTTTGCAATACTACGATCCAGCCGAATAAATTCGACTGTTAGTTTAGCGAAAAATTGCTGCGCTTAGCTGCTGCCATTGCTCGTCCCAGTGCTCTGTTGGGCGGCGTTTAAAATCACTGCGTACAAATTGGCCAATGCGCCCCTCGGCTGCCGACAGCAGCAGATTGGCGGTGCTATTGGCGGTAATCACGGTGCGCAAGCCCTCACGCAACTCCGCTTCTCGCAATATTGTTTTTAGCTGCGTTTCTAAACGATCATAGAATTGCACAACCCGATTGCGCAGGCGCTCGTTTTCACCGGCGAGGGCGTCGCCATTAAAAATTCGGGTAATGCCAGGATTGCGTTCAGTAAAGGTCAGCAACAGCTGCAGAATATGACCGAGCTGAGCGAGGCTTTTATCCTCTTCATTCATAATCAATGTGACACGACTGAAGATAGATTCTTCGACAAACTCAATAAGCCCTTCAAACATTTTTGCCTTGCTCGGGAAATGCCGGTATAGGGCTGCTTCCGAAACCCCAACCTCAGCTGCTAGCTTGGCGGTGGTTATGCGGGTGCCCGGTTGGGTTTCCAGCATGGTGGCGAGGGCTTGGAGAATTTCATCGCGTCGTGAAGGACGTTTGTTCATAGGGCGTAGCTGACCTTATTGGGCGCTAGGCCCTCTCTAAATAGCTTGATTAATCGAGTAATTTTTTGACGTTGGTGATGAGTGTGCCAACGCCGGTATCGGTGAAAATTTCTAACAATACGGCGTGGGGAACGCGGCCATCAATGATATGGGCGCTGGTCACACCGGCGTTTACGGCAGATAGCGCGCAACCGATTTTTGGCAGCATGCCGCCGTAGATGGTGCCATCGGCAATCAGCGCGTCGACTTGCTCAGTGCTCAGGCCGGTTAATACTTTGCCTGATTTATCCATTAGGCCTTCGATGTTAGTTAACAGCATCAGCTTCTCGGCTTTTAATACTTCTGCAATCTTACCCGCCACTAAGTCAGCGTTGATATTGTAGGAGGCGCCATCGGGGCCCACGCCAATTGGTGCAATAATCGGAATAAAGTCGCTGTTAATTAGCATGTCCAGGACTTCGGTATTAATTGCCTCAACTTCACCGACGTGGCCAATATCAATAATTTCGGTTTTTGCTAAGTCGGGGGTGCGCTGGGTTACTTTGAGCTTTTTGGCGCGAATTAACTGGCCATCTTTACCGGTTAAGCCAATGGCTTTGCCGCCATTGCGGTTTAGCAGGGAAACAATTTCTTTGTTAACAGAGCCGCCGAGTACCATTTCAACTACGTCCATGGTGGCGGTGTCGGTAACGCGCATGCCGTCGACAAAATGCGATTCAATCGCCAGGCGCTTAAGTAGGTCGCCTATTTGCGGTCCGCCGCCGTGCACGACAATCGGGTTCATACCGACCAACTTCATGAGCACGATGTCGCGGGCAAACTGTTCCTTAAGTTTGTCGTCGATCATGGCATTGCCGCCAAACTTGACCACAATCGTTTTATTGGTGAAGCGTTGGATATAGGGCAAAGCTTCGGTAAGAACGCGGGCGACATCACCTGCGGCGGAGCGACTCATAGACATGGCGTGTTCTCGTAAAGTCGGTGGCAAAAAAAGGACGCCTATTAAAGACTATCTACTAGCGTTGGATCAATCCTTAGCAGCAATTCCTTGAAGTCATTTTGTATGCGTTTCATAGAGGACTCACTATCCGCCTCAAAGCGCATGGTTATAGCGGGGCCAGTATTTGAGGCGCGAATTAAGCCCCAGCCGTGCCTGAACTCTACCCTCAGGCCGTCAATATTGATAAGCCCTGCATCGGCGAATTTTTGGTTCTCGGTGAAGGTTTCAATAATGGCGAATTTACGCTCATCGGCAACAGGAATCAAAATCTCTGGGCTGCTAACGAGGCTGGCTTGGCTGTCTAATGCGTCATCCATTGTTAGGCCTGATAAGGTGAGTATTTCCAATAAGCGGGCGGCGGTATACATGCCGTCGTCAAAACCATACCAGCGGTCTTTATAGAAAATATGACCTGAGAATTCTCCGCCAAGCAAGGCGCCGGTTTCTGCCATTTTTTGTTTCATATAGGAGTGGCCGCATTTCCACATAGTGGGGCGGCCACCGCAATCGACGATAAGTTCAGGCAGTAGGCGCGAACATTTGACGTCAAATAGGATTTCAGCGCCTGGATTGCGCGTTACGATGTCATTGGCGAGCACCATCAATAACTGGTCTGCTGAAGGGCAGCGACCTTGGGCGCTGACGATGGCGACGCGATCGCCATCGCCGTCAAAGGCGATACCAAGGTCGGCGCCATGTTCTGCTACTGCGGCTTTAAGTGCGCTCAGATTGCTTTCAATGGTTGGGTCTGGCGCGTGATTTGGGAAGTTGCCGTCAGTCTCACAAAAGAGTGGGATGACCTCGCAGCCGAGCTCTTCAAACAGGGCGGGCGCAATATTAGAGGTTGCACCATTGCCGGCATCGATGACGACTTTAAGTGATTGGGCGATGACGACGTCACCTATAATACGGTCGATATAGCGTTGCTCAATGCTGTCGCTAGTGCGGTTGCCGTTGCCGCTGGTGAAGTCTTGAGCCTCTATGCGCTGTCGCAGCGTTTGGATGTCTTGTGACGTTAAGGACTTAAATTCCAAGCTAATTTTCATGCCGTTATACTCGCCGGCGTTGTGGCTACCGGTGATCATGATGGCATTGCCAATGTTTAAATCTTGGCAGGCGTAGTGCAGCATTGGTGTGGCGATGAGGCCGAGGTCGATAACGTCAATACCGGTGCTGAGTAAGCCTTTGACCAGTGCCTCATGAATTCTGGGGCTGCTTAAGCGGCCATCGCGGCCCAAAAGCAATTTGCTTTGGCTTCGACTTAAAGCTTCGCTGCCGACCGATTTGCCAATGGCAAAGCAAGCGTTGTCGTCTAGTTCAGTTTCGGCGATACCGCGAATATCGTAGGCGCGAAACGAGTTGACTGAGATGGTCGATGTGGCCGCTTTATTTTTACTGCCGGCCTTTTCAGTACTTAACTCGGGAAGTGGTGGTGCGCCGTCGGGCGCGGGGAAATTATCACGTTTGGCGGTTCTATTTTGTCGGTCTGCGCTAAGTTTTTTCGCTAGAACCTGTTCTAGGCTGGGTTCGGGATCCGCTTTTTCGAGATCCGATTTTGGCGTCTTGCTCGGGCTTTTCTCCGCTACCGGAATTTGATAACTACGCAGGAAAAAGATGGCGTGACTGCTGGCAATCAATGCGACACAAAGCACGCAGATTAACCACAGTAGGGTGCTGTCTGAGCTCAGGCTTAGCACCGTATTTTCTTGCGGGTAAATCTGTAGTGTCCAGCCGGGAACCGACAGTGGTCGACTCTGCATGACATTTGGGTAAGCAATTGCCGATGGTTTGATGACACTGTCGCTGCGCGATTTATATGTTTGGATTAGCTCAACGCTAACGGCATTGCCCGCTAGGCTATTTAACATTTTTTCGAAATAGTTGGCGTTGAATGTGACGTATATTGCGCCGCGTTTGCTGGCAGTTTTAACGAAGGAGATTAGCCACTCATCGTTATGTTTGTAGGCTTCGATAATTAGCTTTTGCTGCTCAATGCTCTTGCGCAGCATATCGATTTCAATATTATTCCGTAGCCGCAAGGTCTCACTGCGCTCGTCGGCAATACCCTGATTGCCGATGTAGATGATTTTGGTATCTTGGGCTTCGGGAAATGCGCGCTTGAGGTTTTTCGACAACACACTGTCATCGCTAATATTGCCTTGTTGTAAAGCATCTATAAGTTCTTGGCTCTTGCTTTGTTCTGTGACGCGGGACCCAAGCTGGTCTATTGCGTCGCGCACGATACCGCGCTGATGATCTGCGATGTTGGATGTGACGGTATCGATACGCTGGGTTAAGGCGCGCGGCTCTTCATAGTGTTGTATCCAGTAGAACGCAGCGAATACCAGGCCGATGGAAAATATGGCAGATAGCAGGATGTCACGCTGATTAGCGGAAAATCGTTGGGCGACGGCTGGTTTGGTGGCGATGGTCTCGGACGCTTTTTTTCTCATTGTCGTAGTTATCTGATCCTTGATGGCCTTGGCACTATTATGTAGTCAATCGCCGCAATGCTCCCATAATGGTAGAGCGCACCCTGTCTGTCTAGCGAGTCTCAGCAAAGAATTTTTGTGCGATTAGCGTTATGAGTTGAGCGGCCAGCTGGTTTTTACCCATTTGTGGGATATCACATTGCCCGTCTTTCCATATTGCGGTGACCGCATTGTCATTGGCATTAAAGCCAATGGCGCTATTCGAGACATCGTTGGCGATAATTAAATCGAGATTCTTTCGTTCCAGTTTGCCCCGCGCGTAGCGCAGGAGATCCTGGGTTTCTGCCGCGAAGCCGACTGTCACCGGCCGTTCACTGTGATTGGCAACCGTGCTCACGATGTCCGGGTTGCGGACTAGGTCGATGTGCATGCTGTCATTGTCTTTTTTAATTTTTTGATCTGCGGCCTTAGCTGGGCGATAGTCAGCGACCGCGGCGCAGGCAATAAAAAGCTCGCATTTGCCTAGGGTAGCAGTGCTGGCGTCCAGCATATCCTGCGCGCTAATCACGTCTACTCGGCTTACTCGCTCTGGACAGTTTAGGTTTGTTGGGCCGCTGATCAGTGTCACTATCGCGCCGGCATCTGCGGCTGCCGCCGCTAGGGCGTAACCCATTTTCCCAGAGCTGTGGTTGCTAATATAGCGCACGGGGTCAATGGCTTCTCGGGTTGGGCCGGCGGTAATCGTTAGGCGTACGCCATCTAATATTCGGGAGTTAAAGATACTGGCTGCGTGTGTCGCAAGTTCTTCCGCTTCGAGCATTCTGCCGGGGCCGATATCGCCGCAGGCTTGCTCGCCCGCAGCGGGGCCGAAAAGGGCAATTTTGCGGGCGCTCAGGGTGGCGATATTGTCTTGGGTTGCCTGGTCGCGCCACATGCCCTGGTTCATTGCTGGTGCTAGCGCGATGGGTGCGGGTGTTGCTAAACACAGTGTGGTGAGCAGGTCGTCGCCACGACCATTGGCTAGGCGGGCCATAAAGTCAGCACTGGCAGGAGCGACTAAAATAAGATCGGCCCAGCGCGCTAGCTCGATATGCCCCATACCCGCTTCTGCTTCGGGGTCAAGTAAGGTGGTGTGTACCGGGTTGCCAGACAGCGCTTGGAGTGTGAGCGGTGTAATAAACTCCATAGCAGCCGCAGTCATGACGACTCGCACATCGGCGCCGTGATCTTTTAAGCGCCTGATAAGCTCTGCGCTCTTGTAAGCTGCAATGCCGCCGGTAACGCCGAGAAGAATATGCCGGTTGCTCAGTTGTTTCATATCACCGTGTCGCTATTGGTCAGTATGGCGTTATTATGAAGCTTATCGAGGCCGCCGACTACCGCGTGGTTTGGCTGCCCTAATAAACCATGTTCACCAAGGAGGGTGTTATGGCAATTACAGATTGGCCGGAAGATGAACGGCCGAGGGAAAAGTTATTGCAGCGCGGCGCCGCTGCCTTGGCAGATGCAGAGTTATTGGCCATCTTCCTGCGTACCGGTGTCAGGGGGAAATCCGCGGTGGATTTGGCCCGAGAGCTACTGCAGGAGCACGGTGGGCTAGCTGACTTGATAGCGGCAAGCCGCGAACGATTCTGCGCGTCTCACGGCCTAGGCGACGCCAAGTTTGTGCAATTACAGGCGGTTGTGGAGATGTCGCGTCGTTATTTGGCAGAGGCGCTGCTGAACAAGCCGGTATTTGCTAGTGCGGCTGCGACACGGCAGTTTTTGCTGGCTCAGCTGCGTAATGAGGTTCGCGAGGTGTTCGCGGTGCTGTATCTCAACAATCAGCATCAGATGCTCCTTTACGAGCCGTTATTCTACGGCACCATTGATGGGGCAGCGGTTTATCCGCGTGAGATAGCGCGGCGGGCGCTAGAATTACACGCTGCCGCCCTGATCGTGGTGCACAATCATCCGTCCGGAGTGGCGGAGCCGAGCGAGGCGGATATCAAAATTACCCGCCGAATCAGGGATGCTTTGGCATTATTGGATATGCGCTTGCTGGACCACTGCGTGGTGGCGGGGCCAGAAGTTATCTCGCTAGCTGAGCGGGGTTTGATCTGACGCGATGGAAAATACGGGCCACTAGATTTTACGGCGTGGCCGCGGCCAGATTGGCAGCCTACGTGCCTGCAGGCAGCTTGTTCTCTGGTGGCGAGGTATCTCAGTTAGCTCCCGGGGCGAGAATGGTTGGAGATTCTTTAAGGGAAATTTCGCGACAAAACTTGCTTGCTGCCCGACCTTCTGGTATAAAGTCGCGCTCCATTTGGGCCGTGTCCGGGATGCAAAACGTCTCAGGGCACCCGAGTATTGTCAGAACCACACGGCGGCCCGGTTTGAACCTGATTTTATAAACCTTTTGCACCGCAAAACGCGGATAAGGGTTGAAGAGGCGACTATCATGTCTAGAGTATGTCAAGTTACTGGCAAGCGTCCGGTAACCGGAAACAATGTATCACACGCAAAGAACCGCACTCGTCGCCGTTTTTTGCCAAACCTGCACAGCCACCGTTTTTGGGTTGAAGCAGAGAAGCGTTTTGTCACTTTGCGTGTTTCTAGCAAAGGCATGCGTATCATCGACAAAAAAGGTATTGAGTCTGTGTTAGCAGAACTTACTGCCCGTGGCGAAAAATTCTAAGGAGACTGGTCATGGCTAAGAAAGGCGCAAGCGATAAAATCCGTTTAGTTTCTAGCGCGGGTACTGGTCACTTCTACACGACCACTAAAAACAAGCGTAACACTCCGGATAAATTTGAATTCTCAAAATACGATCCAGTGGTACGTAAGCACGTGATGTATAAAGAAGCTAAAATCAAGTAACTCTTGGTTTCGTGCTTCCATAAAAAAACCGCGCAATGCGCGGTTTTTTTATGTCTGCAGAAATGAGCAGAGCTAAGGCGCCGAGAGCGGCTGGTTCGCCCTTTAGTTAACGACAGTTAGCTTGTCTTCAACGTCATTAACGTGATCAAAACCTTTAGCAATCTCTATGGCTAAGTCGTGAGCAGCATCGCTTTTAACCGTGCCTGTTAGCACCACCATGCCGTTTTTAGTGTCGACATCAATGCTGGTGGCCTCAATGTCGTCATTGGCAGCATATTTCATATTGATGCCGGCGGTGGTGGTTAAGTCATACCAGGTGCGGCTAAATCTCTCGCCAGTAGCTTCCATTTTGCTTGTGTAGTTTTTATCTACAGTTAGCTTGTTGTCTACAGACTTTACACCGTCGACATTCTCAGCAATCTGTCCTGCTAAGTCCTTTTCAATTTCGCTGTTTACAGTGCCTTTGAGCGTTACGTTTGATTTTTTAACGTCAGTGTCGATGGTGAAATTGTTAAGTTCACTGTTTAGCATTAAGGCAGTTTCAATCTTCCCATCCAGCCACGCATCATTTGTTTTACCTTGCCAATCATTAGCTAATGCCGGCGTAATGCTAATAGCTGAAAGTACAATAGCGCTTGCTAGCGTTTTTTTGATAGTCATATTCTTCTCCATGAATTTGAAAGATAAAATTTATATGTGAAATTAGTTTCAAGAAACTTTCTTTTTCAGCTCGTCAAATTGCTTTTCTGCTTCGTCCTTGGCCAAGCCGTAGCGCTCTTGTATAACACCTATAAAGCGTTCGTTGTTGGCTTGAGCGTAGTTAATATCATCGTCAGTTAAATCAGCCCATTTCTCTTTTATTTGGCCTTTCAACTGCTTCCATTTTCCTTCAGCGATATCTTGATTCATAAAAATACTCCTCTTGATAGTGAATTATTGCCCTCTTGGGCAAAGTAAGATGCGATTACAACCGCGGTGGCCGTCCTCGCAAAACTTGCATTAGTAAAGAAATAACAAGTAGCACTAAAAAGATGAAAAATAAAATTTTAGCAATACTCGCTGCTGTACCTGCTATGCCGCCAAAGCCAAGTGCTGCAGAAGCTATGGCAACAATAAAAAACACAAGTGACCATCCCAGCATGATAATTTCCTTTTTTGTTGCAGTGATAATTCTGACCTCGACTAAATAATAAGTTCAAAGTTTGTTTTTTTTATAAAATACAAACTTTGTCTGAAATGAATTGTCCACACTGTGAAGCCAATAGTTAGTAATTTGTTAATTAAAGGGAGATACAGTATGGCGAATGCAGCTGCAACGAGTGATAAAGCGCATGCAAAAGTAGATGGTGCTGCCGAGAAAATACATGAGGCTGTCGATCGTGCGGCTGCGGTGGCGGGTAGCAGTGAAGATCGCTTAATTGAGTTGGCGAATGAGTTGCGCGACCATGCAGACAGGCTCGCACAATCTGCTAAATCACGATCAGAGGCGGTTAGCTCTGCGGTAGGTGACTACACGCGTGAGAACCCCGCAAAAAGTATTGGCATCGCATTTTTGCTAGGCGCCGTTCTCGCATTTTTATTTCGTAAATAAAAGAAATGACTTTAAATGTGAGCAAGGGCGACGAGCAGATCTTAGCTGGTGAGCGGATACACGCGGAAGCAAAGTCGAAGTCGCTAGATTCGAACGAATCTATGGCTAGCTTGGTTCACGCGTATCGCGATCATTTGACAGGCTATTTAAGCTTGGCTGAGATGCACGGTCAGCGCTGGATGCTGCTGCTTTGCAAAATACTGGTGCTAAGTCTGGCGGTGTTTATGTTGCTGCTCGCCGGCTGGCTTAGTGTGCTGACTGCGCTCGTTGGCGTAATGATGCAGGCGGGCTTGTCACTTGCTGGAGCGATGTTGCTTGCAAGTGCGGCGAGCCTTGCGCTGAGCTGGGTTTGTTGGCGAGCTTTGCGTCGATGTATTGGCGAATTCTCGCCATCGTCTCTGGCCGAGTCTACTCGCGATTCGAGTCCAGTGGCCGGCGGAGGGGTTTAGCCATGGCGAGTGCAGAAACTCAGCTATTAAAAGCTATTGAGCGAAAGAGGGCACAACAAGCGCAAGACCGAGAGGTGCTTCAGCATCGGCGCAAGTTGTATCGCGAGCAGTTAGCTAATAACTTGGCTAAGCCTGAGTATCTTATTGGCGGACTTTGTCTTGGTTTTTTATTTTCTCTTCGCAAAAAAAAAAATGACTGTGGCGATAATGAGCAATGCAAAAACGTCAGCGCCGGAAACCCAGTATGGAGGCAGATTGTTGTCGATGTCTTAGATCGGCAGCTAAGTCGGCTGTTTTTTGAGATGCGTCGCCGGAGATAAAAACCCGCTAATCAACGCGACTATCATTCTGTAGTAAGATGATCGCTTTGATTGAATCGAAGAAGTTGTTTGCTATTTAAGCAAAGCTCCGAAAAAGCAGTATTGCTTTTACTGTATTTTGGCCACTGCGTTGTGTCATCGTGGAGATAATGTGCCAGTGCAATACTGATCGCGACACCGTGTGAAACAATGACCACGCTTTCATTTTTATGTTTTTCACCTATCTCTTTAATCGCCGCAAGCATTCGCGCTTTTACGACATTCTGAGATTCACCATTTGGGCTGCAAAAATCTGGGTTATGTACTAGCTCGTGCAGGGTGTTGCTGCCCGTACTGCTCAGTGATTCAAAGGTTTGACCTTCCCAATCACCAAGATCCAATTCCATTAAGCGCGGATCTTGAATTACCTCTAGATTAAAACCTTGGCCTATTGCCTCGGCGGTAATGCGCGCGCGTTGCAGTGGGCTGCTATAGATAACAGTTGGTGTGATGTAGTTGCTAAAATACGCACCGAGTTTACGTGTTTGTTCATAACCTTCCGGTGTTAACTCGGTGTCGGTTTGGCCGTGCCATACTTTGTCGATATTGGCGTAAGTTTGCCCGTGACGAACAAAATAAATTTTTTCGAGTTCCATTATTTTCTACGCAGCAACCATCATATTATGCTGTGTTACCAAATCTTCACAGCGGCTAGAGTCGCTACATAGTAAGCCAAGCTGGCTTTCCTTGCTATAAATGTGACGTAGAGAACCGGCTTTCTAATGTCGGCTAGCGTAAGTAATTCCGAGTGAGTGTTGTTGCCATACTCCGCAGGGGCGCTGTTGCTGCTCGTGATTAAACGGTCAGTGGCGGAGGCTTGTACAGCTAGTGATAACATCGGCTGTGCCCCGCCAGGGTTGAATAGAAAAAGGGGGCAGTCGCGCCCCAAAGCCTGGAGGGTAAGTCGGTTTAGAAGTTATATGTCGCTTCGAGCCCGTACATCATTGGATCGCCGATCATGTAGTAGTCTAAACCGAAGCTGGCTTGTAAATTAATACTGTAGGTTTTGTATTGCTCGTCGGTGATATTCTTGCCCCACAGCGCAATTTGATAGCGCCCGTCGTTGTCGTACCAGCCGATGCGAGCGTTATACACGGTGTAAGCGTCTTCACGACCATACTCATAGCCAGCGGCGTCGTTATAGGCGCTAAACCACTGCTCGTCTTGGTAGTTAGCGTTTACGTTTAAAGAAAGGTATCCGCTGTCGCCGGTATAGATATCGTAGTCTGCAGATATGCTGACATTGAGCGGTGGAGCGGAAATCAATTCGTTGCCATCTAATCGGATCGTGTCATCGAGGTCAGCTAGGGTGCTGGTGTCGCGCAGTTCCAATTCGGTGTACTCGGTTTCCAGCAATCCGATGCCCAGCTGAAGTGTTAAACGCTCGGTGGCACGCCACCAAATTTCGGCCTCTGCACCTAAAATTTCTGAGGCGCCGGCATTTTCCAGGAAGTTAGAGATACCCACTACGTTAATGAATTGCTGATCCGTGTATTCATACATAAAGGCCGCGGCATTGATGCGAAGACTGTTGTCGAGTAAGTCGGCTTTAAAGCCGATCTCATAGGCGTCGATATACTCAGGCGATGCGTAGGATGAGTCTATAGGGCGCGCCTCATAGTAAATCCCGCTGTTAAAAGCGCCGGCACGATAGCCCTTGCTGTAGCTTGCATAAACCATCCACTCGTCGTTAAAGCGGTAATCCGCGCCTATTTTCCCCGTCCATTCGCGCTCAGTCGCTTCTTGTGTTGGGCCACTATCCAGGGTGTAGGATCCCTCGGTATAGCCGGGTAGTCCATAGGCGGTTAGCTGGGTGAGATAGCTGCTTGGATCTGTAAGAAAGCCAATGATGGCATTTGGGTCGCCACTGACAATGGGTGGTAAGAATACCGGTACAAAGGCTTGGTCATAGCCAGTGGTGTTGCCCGGTAAAAATGTACCACGTGGTGAGCCGTCTAAGCCAACGCGAGAGACGTTGATATAGCTTAGGCGGTTGGTGTCTTGGGTGTAACGCATGCCGAGGTCGACGCCAAAATTCGCTGTTATGTCAAAGCGCATCTGAGTATAGGCGGCGATGGTTTCTTTTTCGGTATCTTGGCGCTGATCGACTGCACCAAAATTAAGAACAAAGGGTGCTTGCCCAGCGAGATCGGGTTTGGCGATCGCCGCGCGCGGATCTAATAAATCGCCGAATAGCTCGTAAATATTTTGCATTTCCAATTCTTCGAGGCCGTAATAGAGGCCACCGATAATTTGGAAATTGCCGTCGAAGTTCGATGCAAATCTGAAATCCTGGGAGAACGATCGGCTTGCGGTAAACCAATCAATTTCGAGTAGTCGAGTGGGGCCGCCGTCGTCATTAGTAAATTTATCTAATTGGGTATCGTAAAACGAGCTTACCGAGATCAGCGAGTAGTTATCGGCTTGGTAGGTTAAGGTGCCGATAAAGAGATCCATGTCGAAATTATTACGGTTTCGATCGCCGGTATTATCTTCTACCTGATTCCAGTCGAGATTGCGCGCACTGCGATCATAGCCGGTGTAATCAATATAGCCGTTAGAGTTATATGGGTTGGTCGGTAATTTTATAGCCTCTAAGCCGCGGACATCAGTGCGAGCCTCTGCGCGCGGCACTTTCATATTGCCTCTGTTTTTCGCACGGGTATATTTGAATACCCCATTTAGCGAGTCGGTGATTTGCCAGTTTAATGAAATTCGAGCAGCGCTAAAGTCGAGGATACCGCGATCTTTACCCTCGCCGAGATTTTCCTGAACACCGTCGTTTTCTTTAACTTTAAACGCAAAGCGCCCCGCGAGTTTATCGTCAATTAGGGTGTCACCAATGGCGCCTTCGAGATTAGTCATGCCGTAGTTACCTAGGCCGGCTTTAATCTTACCGTCCATCGGGTCGCCTATCATTGGAGTTTTGGTAATGATGTTGATGGCGCCGCCTGTGGTGTTTTTGCCGTATAGCGTGCCTTGTGGGCCGCGTAAAACTTCTAATCGCTCGACATCGAAGAAGCTAGTTCCGTGGGTAAATACGGCGCCTAAATATGCTTCGTCTACATAAACCCCGATGGGGCTGGCCTGGTTGGAGCTGTAGTCAGACATGCTCACGCCGCGAATGGCGAATATGGGCTGGACCTCGCCATAGGGGCCGCTAACTTGCATATTGGGCACTTGCGCAGAAATATCGTTGGCGTTTTCAAAACCCAGTTTTTCCAGCGCACTATCTGCTAAGCCGGTAATCGCCACCGGTGTATCTTGCACGCTCGCTGAGCGCCGTTGAGCAGTGACCACTACCTCTTCTAAAGCTTGCGAGTAACTGTTGGGTGTGTAGGCGCTGCTTATTGCTAGCAGCAGTCCCCATTTTTTGAATGGCTTTTTTGTTATTAAATAACTCATTGCTTACTCCAGGCTGTATGACAATTAAAGTGTGTTGTCTTTTTCTTTATCTTTTTAAGCGGATTGCAAAATCATATCGGCGGCTTTTTCTGCAATCATAATGGTAGGGGCATTCGTATTGCCTCCGATGATGCTGGGCATAACAGACGCGTCAACGACTCGCAAACCGTCAATTCCCCGAACTTTCAATGTGCTGTCGACTACTGCCATAGCGTCGCTTTCTGGTCCCATTTTGCAGGTGCTTGTTGGGTGATACTGGGTGTCAGCGCGGTTGCGAATGTCCGCTTCAATGGCGGCATCATCCCGCCAGTCCACAGGGTAGATAAGCTCGGGTTGATACTTTGCAAAGTGCGCTGACTCTAATATTTTGGACTGCCTTTTTGCGCCCTTAACAAGCAGTTCGAGATCGTCGCGCTCGCTCAGGAATTTAGGGTCGATGCGCGGAGCGTCTAAGGGGTTTGCAGAATTTAGGCTAACTTCGCCACGGCTTTTGGGGCGCAGTACTTCTATATGGCAGCTATAGCCATGGCCTAGATGCATTTTGCGGCCGTGATCATCCACAACGGCGACGACAAATACCATTTGCAAATCCGGTGCGCTTAGGCCCTCTCCGGAGTAAACAAACGCGCCGGCCTCGGCGTAAGGTGTGGTCACAATTCCTTCGCGCTTGGCGGCCCATTGTGCGGCGCCAGCGGCTACACGGGCAGAGCCGCGCAGGGAGACCCCAAAGGTGTCGCGGTTGTAATTGGTTTTATAGGCAACTGTGTAGTCGATATGGTCTTGGAGGTTTTGGCCAACGCCGGGGAGGTGCTTTTGTACCGGGATGCCATGTTTTTGCAAAGTGTCCGCAGGCCCAATACCGGACAACATCAGCAAATGCGGCGAACCGAACGCACCGGCACAGACAATGACTTCTCGACGAGCGCGCACTTCATGAAGCTGATTGCCCTGAAAGTAGCTAACACCGACAGCGCGCTGGCCATTAAAAATAATTTTATTAAACGGTGCTTGGGTGATAATTTTGAGATTGCTTCGCGACATGGCCGGACGCAAGTAAGCCGCATTAGCACCCCAGCGCTCGCCATTTTTTTGGGTGACTTGGTATTGAAAGCAGCCGTGCTGCTCTTTGCCATTGTAGTCGGGGTTATGAGGGAGTCCCTGCTCTTGAGCCGAGCTGATGAAGGCCTTGTTTAGGGGGCTGGGGCAAACTAAATCGACAACATTCAGGGGGCCGGCATTGCCGTGAAATTCGCTATCGTGACCGTAGGTTTCATTGCATTCTGAGCGAATAAAATAAGGTAGTACATCATTGTAAGACCAGCCCTCATTGCCCTGCGCGGCCCAAGAATCGTAGTCATTGCGGTGACCGCGTACATATAGCATGGCATTGATGGCGCTGGAGCCGCCGAGGCATTTACCTCTGGGTTGGTAGCCGCGACGACCGTTCAAACCTACCTGGGGCGTGGTTTGGTAGGCCCAGTTGTTGATTTTGGAGCGCATCATTAGAACCAATGCTGCAGGTGCTTTGACAACAGGGCTATTGCCGTTACCGCCAGCTTCAAGTAAGCAAACGCTGTATTTACCATTGGCAGTAAGGCGGTTTGCTAATGTGCAGCCAGCGCTGCCAGCACCTACTATAATGTAGTCAAAGGTTTCGCTGGGCATGATGTGTTTCCCCTAACTTATTATGTGCTGGTGGAAATTTGCGTAAATTGAGAACGCCGACCAGTTTTATGTGGGGAGATAATAAAGATTAAATTAGCTAGGCGTTTTTCCTTTAGCGCAGACTTGTTATCCTTTTACGCAAAAATATAAAGAGCTAATGCCTATAATGAGCAAGCCATGGTTACCTGGGACACAAACCACCACCGGTACATGGGGTCGTATTCTGAGTGAGTGCTTAAAGGATGCGAACGTGGATCCACGCCCGCTATTCGAACAGGTGGATTTAGACTATGACGAATCGATAGCCCCTGATACACGCATTCCCGATGCAAAGCTCCGGCATTTATACCCCCTAGCAATACAGGCAACGAACTCCGATAGTTTCAGTCTTCAGCTCGGCGCATACGTCAAGGCGCATAGCTTTCACGCGCTGGGCATGGCTATTCTGGTGAGTAAAACCGTCGGTGATGCCTTGCAACGCTTCCAACGTCACAGTGCAATTATCTCGGACTCGGGTTATATCGATATGATTTATGTGGGGGATAACTGTCGTTTTGACGTTAATGTGGATCGAGATATTCACGGTGTCAGGTTGCTGCCCTACGACGCAATTAACGCCTTTATGTTCGGTGTCGTGAATATGATGCGGGAAATTACTGAGGATTTTGACCTCAGCCCAGTCCGCGTTGAGCTATGCGAAGCTAAGCCCCTAGATACGTCGCCATATGAAAAGGCATTTTCATGCCCAGTCGAATTTGACAGGCCTAAAGAAACACTTATGTATAGTATAAAAGACATGGCGCAACCGGTTCGCTATGCGAATGAATCACTTGCCAAACAACATGATCAGATTACCGAATCATTTATCAAGAATATGTCGCCGGCCTTTGAAGACGAACTTTACAGGCAGATTTTAAATGAATTACCCAATGGTGAATTAAGCGTAGATAAACTGGCCTCGAGCCTAAATATGAGTCTGCGGAAATTGCAGGGCAAGCTACAGCAACAAAACACCAGTTATCAGCAATTACTCGACAAGGCGCGGAAAGAATTGGCGAGTAAGTATTTAACCAGTACCAATTACAGTATTACCGAAGTATCTTTCTTGTTGGGCTTTGCCAATAGCGCGGGATTTTGTCGCGCATTTAAACGCTGGTTTGAATGTTCGCCAACGGATTATAGGCTTCGCGCAGTAGCCGATAGTTGAGTGGAAATTTTTACATAATATTGCCGCGCACAAGGGTTCATGGTCGTGGCTATTGATGTTTTCTTAGTGCTCGCAATGGGCCATCTGCAGTATTACTTCATGTCGGCAGTATTAACTTACGCAAAACCGATTGATCATTTGCTGTAACACATCAATTGTCGGCTGAATTTGATCCAGCGCCATGTACTCATCTGGCTGGTGTGCCTGATCAATTGAGCCCGGTCCCATCACGATAGTTTGCATCCCCAGCTGCTGAAAAAACGGCGCTTCTGTGGCGAAGCCGACGGTGCCAGCGGGCTGTCCAGTAAGCTGTTCTACTAGGCTTACAATTTCTGAATCGGCGGGTTCTTCGTAGGCGGCTAAGCCTGGCATTAAAGCGCGCAGGCCAATATTGATGGCGCGGCGCTCTGCAACGGGGGTAAGGATTTTCTGTATCAGTGTGTCCAGCTCATCGTTGTCCATGCCTGGTGTGGTGCGAATATCAAAATGCAGTTCGCACTGACCGCAAATACGGTTCGGGTTGTCGCCGCCATGGATACAGCCGAAGTTCATAGTGGGAGTGGGCACAGAGAAACCGGGGTGCTGGTATTTTAGCGCCAGTTCTTGTCGAAGCTGGATAAGGCCGGTCATGACCTCGTGCATGGCATCCATGGCATTGTTGCCTAACAAGGGATTTGAGGAGTGCCCTGAGCGCCCCTTAATGGTGATGCCTTTCATTACGATGCCTTTGTGGGCGCGCATGGGCTTTAGACCAGTGGGTTCTCCCACCACCGCGTAGCGGGCGCCGGAAAGGTCTGCTTGCACAAGCGAGCGAGCGCCATCCATGCTGCTTTCTTCATCTGCGGTGGCCAAGATGATAAGAGGTGCTTTTAATGGTTTGTCTAGGAAGGGCTGTAATGCTTCGATGACGATGGCAAAGAAGCCTTTCATATCGGTACTGCCGAGGCCGTATAGTTTGTTGTCGCGCTCGGTGAGTGTAAAGGGATCGCTATTCCACAGGGCTTCGTTAAATGGCACGGTATCGGTGTGACCCGCGAGCACTAAACCGCCGCTGCCGGAGCCGAGGGTGGCAATTAAGTTGGCCTTGTCTTTATGACCGAGTATGGGCTGAATTTGAATTTTGAATCCCAGTGGCTCAAGCCAAGAGGCGAGTCGCTCAATAACGCGGATATTGCCCATATCGCAACTGGATAGTGTGGAACTGACCGAGGGGAGTTTGACTAGCTCTGTCATCATCGACAGAACACTGGGAGTGATTGCTGGTTTGGCCACGATGAGTCCGCGTTATATTGCTGAGTAGCGGATCATTGTAGCGAGTCGCGCAAACAAAGCCAGTGGCTTTGTTTGCGCTGCGGGAGGCTTACCGTGAGCGAACTAGAAAAGCGCCTTTAAAGTAAAGAAGAACAAAATTGCCAGTCCCGCTCCGGCCGGTAGCGTAATTATCCAAGACATAAAGATATTGCGGATAACGCTCAGGTTTAGCGCCGCAATACCGCGCGCTAAGCCCACCCCTAGTACCGCGCCCACCAGTGTGTGGGTAGTCGAAATAGGCAGGCCGGTCGCCGATGCAACAACAACGGTAGATGCCGCGCCAAGTTCAGCCGCAAAACCGCGACTTGGTGTTAACTCAGTGATCTTGGTGCCCACCGTGGCGATAACTTTAAAGCCGTAGGTGGCAAGACCAAAGACGATACCGCCCGCACCAACCAGTAAAATCCAGCCTGGCAGTGCTGATTTAGAGGCTATTTCACCGCCAGATTGAATGACGCTAACGATCGCCGCGACTGGGCCGATGGCGTTGGCAACATCGTTAGAGCCGTGGGCGAAGGCCATCGCGCAGGCGGTAAATACCATAAGCACCGCGAACATGCGCTCGACGCTGGCGAAGCGGAAGCGACCGTCGCCTGACGGTACATCTTTGATCCGACGCAGGAACAGCTGGCCAAGGCCTGCAACAATAACGCCGACGACTGCTGAGTAGGCTAGGCACTCGTTAAAGTTCAGCCCCAAACCGATATGCTTAAGCCCTTTGGTCATGGTGACCATGGCGATCATAAAGCCGACTAAGAACAGGTAGTAGGGAATGAATTTTTTGGCTGCTTCAAAGGGGTTGGCGGCATTCAGAATCAAGCGCTGGGCGCTGAGAAATAAACCAAACGATATCGTGCCCGCCATCACTGGCGACACCACCCAGCTCGCAACAATTTGCCCAACCTTGCCCCAGGCGACGGCATTGCTATCGATACCGACCGCGGCAAAACCTACTAGTGCACCGACAATAGAGTGGGTGGTCGATACCGGCCACCCCATCATGCTCGCAACAAATAGCCACACCCCGGCAGCGAGCAGCGATGACAGCATTCCGAAAACCAATAAATCGGGACTATCGGCGACATACGCCGGATCGATAATGCCTTTGCGAATGGTCTCAGTAACTTCGCCGCCCGCTAAGTAGGCGCCGCAGAATTCGAACAGCATAGCGATCAAAATCGCCTGCTTAATAGTCAGTGCTTTGGCACCGACCGAGGTCCCCATGGCATTGGCCACGTCGTTGGCGCCAACACCCCAAGCCATGAAGAAACCAAACAGACAAGCCAAAATCAGCAATAGTTGCCCGTGTTCAGCAATAATTGACATGTGTAATCCTTATAAAAGCGGAGGCCGGCGCGTTAGCGGGCGATAACAATTTGCAGGCGCGAGCCGACTTTTTGTGATTTATCAGACAGTTCACCGATCAGGTTAATCGTTTGATACAGGAACATGACGTCAACGGGGGGAAGTTCTTTTTCGATAAGGTATAGGGCTGCACGGATATCGATTTGGAGTTTGTCGGCGGAATGCTCCAGGCGATCCAGCTCTTCAATTAGGGTTTCGACCAAGTTTACTTCGCGGCCTCGGAAGCCGGTTTCGAGCAGTTCGTCGAGTTCTTCGATAGCCTTCATCGCCTGAGCAGATGTGGCGATGGCGAGGTCAACATACTCACTCATCGACGCTGCCAGGGAATCAGGTATTTTCATTTGACGGCCGAGCATCAGGCCGGCAATGTCTTTGCTGCAGTTGGCTATACGGTCTTGCATGCTCACTAAATCGAGCAGATCCGAGCGCGGTACTGGCAGGAAAAGGTTGCTTGGGAGTTGCAGGCGAACTTGCTTCTTGAGCTTGTCGGCCTCGTTTTCTAAATCGACGATAACACTTTGCGCGGCGCTGGCTTTCTCCCAGTCACCCTCGAGGGCGGCGTTAATAAAGGGCTTGAGGGCGGCGGCGCAGGCTTGTGCCTGCTTCATGTGTTCTTGAATTGGCTCGAAGGGGGATTTTCCGAACAAATTACCGAGTGAATTTAAAGGCACGGTGCGACTCCTGTTTGTCGTCGGTCGTTAAGTAGGCCGAATTATACGGAGGTCTGTCGAGGCTAACCAGTTTTTAAATAGAAGCTTTTAATATGCGCACTGGCGCTATGAGCGTATCGCTTGCCATAATGACATTGACGATAACAATGGGATTGCCCCAGCTATGCAGAGTAACATCAATAAAACCGCGGCATTAGAGGCGGGCGGATTAATGCGGCAATTGATCGAGGACGGCGTTCTGGACCCTGCCGTGGCTAAGCGCGTGCGGCCAACACCACCTCGTATTGGCGATAAATCTCAGCATGTTCTTAATTATCTCGCCGCCGAGCAACTGCCTGACGCTAGCCGTCCCGGTCGCACGCTGAGTATGGACCGTTTATTAGAGTGGCTATCGGGTCACTGTGAGCAGCGCTCACAGCGGATCGATCCATTAAAAATTGACGTGCCGGCGGTGACCGAGGTGATGTCCTTTGCCTTTGCTCAGCGTCACCGTATTTTGGCGGTAGCGGTCACACCGCAAGAGGTCGTTATCGCCGGTGCTGAACCGTTTATTGGCGGCTGGGAGAAAGACTTACAGCAGGTGTTGCGCCGCCCTATTCGTCGTGTGCTCGCTGATCCCGAATCGATAGACCGTTTTACGGTCGAGTTTTACAGCTTGGCAAAGTCGGTGCGCGGTGCCAGTGGCGACAGCCGCAGTGGCGGACAAGCCAACGCCAACCTTGAGCAATTGCTCGAAATTAGTAATTTAAAAGACTTGGATGCCAACGACGGCCATGTCGTCAATATCGTCGATTGGTTGTTGCAATACGCCTATGATCAGCGTGCCAGTGACATCCATATAGAGCCGCGCCGCGAGCTGGGCAATGTGCGGTTTCGTATCGACGGGGTGTTGTACAACGTCTATGAACTACCCGCCTCGGTGCTTACCGCCGTTGTTAGCCGTTTAAAAATATTGGGCCGTATGGATGTCGCTGAAAAGCGCAGGCCGCAGGATGGCCGATTAAAAACTAAAAACCCCTCTGGGGATGAGATTGAATTGCGGCTGTCGACATTGCCCACCGCGTTTGGTGAAAAAATGGTGATGCGCATATTCGACCCCGAGGTCTTGCTGCGCAGCTTTGAAGAGCTGGGTTTGCGCGGCGAAGATCGCCAGCGCTGGGACGGTATGATTCGCGCTCCCCACGGTATTGTCTTGGTGACTGGGCCGACGGGTTCGGGAAAGACCACCACCTTATATTCCAGTCTAAAGCAGATTGCGACCAGCGAAGTGAACGTTTGTACCATCGAAGATCCAATTGAGATGGTGGAAGACGCCTTTAATCAAATGCAGGTACAGCACAATATTAATCTCGATTTTGCCGGCGGCGTGCGCGCCTTGCTTAGGCAAGATCCCGATATCATCATGATTGGCGAGATTCGTGATTTAGAAACCGCAGAAATGGCGATTCAAGCGGCGCTGACCGGCCACTTGGTGATTTCTACCTTGCACACCAACGACGCGCCGTCGGCGGTAACCCGATTGCTAGAGTTGGGTGTGCCCGCCTATTTGATTCGCGCCACCGTGCTAGGTGTGATGGCGCAGCGCTTGGTAAGGAGTTTGTGCCCGCACTGCAAAGAGCCGGTGAGCCTGGATGAAACCGAGTGGGCCACCCTTACCGCGCCTTGGAAGGTAAGCCCGCCCAGCAATATTTATCACGCTCCCGGATGCTTGGAATGCCGCAATACCGGGTTTTATGGCCGCCAGGGCATCTATGAAATACTGCCAGTTGAAGGCCAGGTGCAAGCCGCCATTGGCGATGATGTCGAGCTAGATAAACTGCGTCGAGTGGCAATGAAGAATGGCATGCGCACACTTCGTCTCAGTGGCGCACAAAAAGTAGCGCGCGGTGAAACCACTATTGCGGAGGTTTTGCGGGTGGCGCCGCCCGTGCAGACTGGCTAGTACTCCTTCAATTTGAAAATGGCGTGTTACTCTGTGGCTTGGGTTGAGCGGTAGCGACAAATTTGTGTGGAACAAATTTGGGCAGCTCTGCTGGCCCTTAGGCCGAGGCGCGGATGCGCCGAGTCATACCCAACGAACGATGGTAGAGCATCCCGCGATGTTGGGTTTGATAAATTCTTTCGGGGCGCCCTGTCGGGCGTCCAGCAGAAGGCCTGTCGTTCCTCAGCCCAACCTGCGAACTTTGGCATTAGGTAACATCGAATTGAAGGAGTACTAGTTACAAATTTACTTTGTGAGCGAGCTCCGAATAATAAGCGGTAAAGGACAGTTTAATGACCACGTCGAATCAATATCTCAGTCTCCAAATTGCGGCAGGGGAGTTGCCGGCAGCGTTGGTGGCTGATGTTGAAATTCACTGGCAAAGTCTCCTCGAGCGCTGTGACGAGCAGCAGCGTAATTGGTACCAGGAATTTGCAGCTTCAGAACGACGCCAGCAATTGCTAACCGCTTTTTCCTGTAGCCCCGCACTGGCCGATTTGTGCGTGCGGAAGCCGGCCTGGCTTCCTAGCTTAGTCGCGAGCCAGGCGCTGCAGACCGGTTTAGCCAAAGATGCTTGGGTAGAGGAATTGCGCGTTTTATGCGCCGAGTGTGAGAACGCCGACGCCCTTGCCAAAATCCTTCGCGACTTTCGCAACCGCCATTGGCTGCGTATTGTTTGGCGAGACCTTAATCGCTTGGCGGCGATGGAGGAGACCGTCAGTGATCTATCTTATTTAGCCGATGCCTGCGTCGAGATTGCGCTGGCATACCTACATCAACAGCTTATCACCGAGCGTGGTGAGCCGCGCTCGGCAGAGGGTACGCCGCAGCAATTAGTGGTTATCGCCATGGGGAAATTGGGTGCGGGGGAGTTAAACCTGTCGTCCGATATCGATCTGATTTTTGCCTACCCGTACGCCGGCTCCACCGTGGGCGGTCCGCGTAGCGATGACAATCAGGCCTTTTTTATTCGTCTTGGCCAGCGTCTTATAAAAGCCTTAGACACCCGCACCGCCGATGGCTTTGTATTCCGAGTTGATATGCGCCTGCGGCCTTATGGTCAGAGCGGCCCGCTGGTAATTAGCTTCGACGCCCTCGAAGAATACTATCAGGAGCAGGGGCGAGACTGGGAGCGCTATGCGCTTATCAAAGCGCGTTGCATTGCCGGCAATCGCGAAGAGGGGCAGCGTTTATTAGCGCAGTTGCGTCCCTTTGTGTATCGGCGCTACTTAGATTTTTCCGCCATAGAATCACTGCGCGATATGAAAGCAATGATTCAGCGCGAGGTGGTGCGTCGCCAGTTGCAAGATAATATCAAACTCGGCTCTGGCGGCATTCGCGAAGTTGAATTTATCGCGCAGTGCTTTCAATTAATTCGCGGTGGGCAGGAGCCGACCTTGCAGGTTTTGCAGCTGCAGCTAGTGCTGTCTCAGCTAGAAAAAATGGCCTATCTACCGGCCGCGGTGGTTGATGATCTGCGCAGTGCCTATCGCTTTTTGAGGAATGTTGAACACGTTGTCCAGGCCTGGCGAGATGAACAGACGCAGCAGCTTCCCGAAGCTGGCACAGCGCTGGTCGCGCTGAGTTTTGGTATGGGTTTTGGTGACGATATTGCCAGTTTTCAGCAGGTGTTGGCGGCACACCGGCAATGTGTTGCTACCCACTTTAGTAATGTGATTGCTCCGCCGGAGTCCGAGCCAGACGGACAGCACCTCAGCAATAATCGCTGGCGAGCTATGCTCGATGATCTTGATCAGGAATCCGTGCGAGCAACCTTGGAAGAAGCGGGTTTTGACGATGCGGCAGAGGCGGCGCGTCTGCTGGTGGCACTGCTAAATGGCGCGAGCGTATTGCGTATGCAGGGCACGGGGCGGGATCGACTCTACGATTTTCTGCCGCTCTTATTAGAAGATTTATGTGAAGCGGCGTCGCCGGCATCGACCTTGCTGAGATTGATTCCTCTAATTGAATCGGTACTGCGCCGCACGGCCTATTTGGTTTTGCTGATTGAAAACCCCGGCGCCCGCAGTCGCTTGGTCGAACTCTGTGATGCCAGCCCGTGGATCGCGCGGCAATTAGCGGCGCAGCCGGTTTTGCTGGACGAACTGTTAGATGCGCGCAGCTTGTATTCGGTGCCCGAAAAGATAGGCCTAGCTGATGAGCTTCGCCAGCGCTTGCTGCGTATCGACAGCGACGATCTCGAGACGCAAATGGAGGCCTTGCGGCATTTCCGTTTAGCTCATGTGCTTAAGGTGGCGGCGTCGGAAGTCACCGGTGGTTTACCGCTTATGAAAGTGAGTGATTACCTTACCTATATCGCCGAAGTGGTATTAGATGCGGTGCTTGATATCGCGTGGCAGCACTTACTCGCTAAACACGGCAGTCCGGTGCCAGCGGGGGATGATCAGCGTCATTTCCTTATTCTGGGCTACGGCAAGTTGGGAGGTCTGGAACTGGGCTACAGCTCTGATTTAGATTTGGTGTTTTTGCATGACCTGCCATCAAGCAATGTGAGTGACGGTGATCGACCGCTGGACGCAGGCACATTCTTTACTCGGCTCGGGCAGCGCATTATTCATATTCTTACCGTCACCACCCGTTTAGGTGCACTTTACGAGGTCGACATGCGTCTGCGGCCATCTGGCAATTCGGGCCTATTGGTGTCATCGTTTACCGCCTTTAGCGAATACCAAAACACGCAGGCATGGACATGGGAACATCAAGCCTTAGTGCGCGTTCGCGCGGTGGCCGGCGATGAAAAACTGGCGCAAAAATTTGAAGCTTTGCGCGCTGATATTCTGAGAAAAAAACGCGACATATTAGTGCTTAAAGACGAAGTGGTGAAAATGCGCCAGAAAATGCGTGATCATCTGCTGTCTACCGGCGATAAAAATGCGGAATTTGATATTAAACAGGGTGCTGGAGGTATCGTTGATATTGAATTTATGGTGCAATATGCGGTTTTAGCATGGTCGCAACAGCACCCACCGCTTACCTACTACACTGATAATATTCGTATACTGGAATCACTGGCTGAACAGGGCCTAATTTTAGCATCGGATACCCGGACACTGATTGACGCTTACAAGGCGTTCCGCAGTCAGGCGCATCGCCTCAGCTTACAAGAGCAAAAAGGGTTGATAGCCGAAACGGCATTGGGTACAGAGCGGGAAATTGTCAGCCGTTTCTGGCAGCAACTGATGTTGTCTCCATAATGGTATTTGCCTGAATTTGTTGAGGAGTAACACACGATGTCTATGGCTGATCGTGACGGCCTGATTTGGTTCGACGGTGAAATGGTACCTTGGCGTGATGCGCGGGTGCATGTTTTAACCCATACTTTGCACTACGGAATGGGTGTTTTTGAGGGCGTTCGCGCCTACAAAACAAATGACCGTGGCACCTGCATTTTTCGTATGAACGAGCACACAGACCGCTTGTTCCGCTCTGCGCATATTATGCGTATGGAAATGACGGTGACCAAAAAGCAGGTTAACGAAGCGCAGCGCGCGGTTGTGCGTGAAAACGGCTTAGAAGAAGCCTATCTGCGCCCAATGTGTTTTTATGGTTCAGAAGGCATGGGTCTGCGTGCCGACAACCTCAAAATGCACGTGATTGTCGCCGCCTGGGATTGGCCTAGCTATATGAGCCCGGAGGCTCGTGACAAGGGTATTAAAGTGCGTTGCTCGTCTTACACGCGCCACCACGTCAATATCTCTATGTGCAAAGCCAAGGCCAATGGCCATTACATCAACTCGATGTTGGCGCTGCGCGAGGCACTCGATAGCGGTTGTGAAGAAGCCCTGCTTTTAGACAACGAAGGCTATGTTGCTGAGGGTAGTGGCGAGAACGTTTTTATCGTTCGCAACGGCAAGCTTTACACCCCTGAGCTGACCAGCTGCTTGGATGGTATTACCCGTAATACTATTTTTGAATTTGCCAATGAGCTGGGTTTGAAGGTTGAAGAGAAGCGCATTACCCGCGATGAAGTGTACGTGGCAGATGAGGCCTTCTTTACCGGTACTGCCGCTGAAGTTTTGCCAATCCGCGAACTCGATGGTCGTATCATAGGTTCGGGCTCGCGTGGTCCCGTAACTAACCTGCTGCAAAATATGTATTTTGACCAAGTTAAGGGTCGTCGTGAAGAGTTTCCTGAATGGTTGACGTCAGTTAACTAGGTCCTCCTCAAAACGCCGTGACAGCAGCGCTGTTGCGGCGTTTATTGTTTTGCCTGCGCCTCGGTATATCGGCATTCTCCGCGAATAACCACGTCATTCAATACCGCGTATTGATCAATGATCACGTAGCCCAGTGGGCAATACTCTTTCAGTCGGCTGTCTTGCTCTAAGTCGTGCAGGGTCCGCTTTAGCTGTGACTCGCTGTCTTCCATGGGTTTGCTGGTGCCGTCTTCTCGCCGATTGTTTGCTGTTATCGGGCGTGCCTTTTCTCGAAATAGTGGCTGGCTATAGCTAAATAAGCGGATATCGCTGGCTTTTATCGTGGTTTCAAATTTGCCGATAGGTTTTTTCTGGGTGGGGCCACTGGCACAGCCGTTGAGGGTGCTCAATATTAAAATGAGGCTAAATAACGTGTTAAAATAGGCGTGTGTCCGCATAGATATCTTATTCTCGTGGCTAAATTCGGGCCTTGGCGAGTTTAACATGACAAAGTCTTAATGCCAGAACAGGGCGTCCCCGACCATCGCCGGTGGATTTATGCTCACCCCGTGGTTAGAATCCTGTTACTAGACGAACGGCATTCTTCCTTTTTACCTTATAACGTCGACATGGCGTGGGTATGACCGCAAAGTACCTAACAGGTTGCAGGCACAGGGGAATTCCACGGTACTTACTATTCCAGCAACAATAGCCCTAAAAATAGTAGTCCAAATACTTTAATTCGAATAATAGTGACTCCGTTTTATGCCGTCAGAACCAGCCATTGCTAGTGCGCCCCATCTCAATATTGTTCCGGCCAGTGTCACCCACTTGCCTGATACTAAACCTCGTCGCGCATTAAAGGTGTGTTTACTGGGTTACCGCAGCGCCCCTTATGGTGGCGGGCAGGGAATTTATCTAAAGTATTTAAGTAAGGCGTTGGTAGAGGCAGGGCATCAGGTTGACGTAATCTCAGGTCAGCCCTACCCGCACCTCGATCCAAGAGTTAATCTGATCAAAATGCCGGGTATGAACTTGTTTGAAACCGGCTTAATGTCAATTCGCCCGCATCATCTGACCTCGTTAACGAATATATATGAGTGGATGGGTAAGCTCACCGGCGCCTTTTCTGAGCCATATTGCTTTGGTCGGCGGGTATTGAAATACCTTAAAAAGCATGGCCGTCACTACGATATTATTCATGACAACCAGTGCCTGAGTTATGGCATGTTAGATATTCAAAAGCAGGGCTTCCCTTTAGTCACTACCATTCATCACCCCATAACAAGTGACCTGAAGATTGCGCTGAGCGCCGCTAAATCCTGGTCGGAGCGCCTACTTATTCGTCGCTGGCACAGTTTTTTAATTATGCAGCGCAAGGTTGCCCGTGAGCTGCATCATGTTGTGACAGTGTCTGAGCGTTCGCGAACGGATATTGCCGCGGCATTCGATATTCAGCCAGCGGGGATCAGTTTAGTACACTGCGGTATTGATACCGAGGAGTTCAGACCCCTCGAGAATGTCCAGAAAAACCCGAATCGAATCATGGCCACGGTATCCTCTGATCAGCCGCTTAAGGGTATGCGTTATTTATTAGAGGCGGTGGCGGCGGTGGTGCCAAATTATCCCGACCTTGAGTTGCTGTTGGTCGGTACACCAAAAGAAGATGGCGAAAGCGGAAAATTAATTAGTGAGCTAGGCTTAGCCAAGCATATTCGCGCTGTTAGTGGCATCAGCACGGAAGATTTGGTGCGCTATTATAACGAAGCTTCGGTGGTAGTCGTCCCCTCAATTTATGAAGGCTTTGGTCTCCCTGCTGGCGAAGCAATGGCCTGTGGTACGGCGCTTATTTCTACCGATGGCGGTGCCTTGCCCGAAGTGGTCGGTGATGCGGCGATTCAAGTGCCAATTCGGAACAGCAAGGCCATCGCCGAAGTGCTGGAAACCCTGTTGGCGTCGCCCGCGTGGCGTGACGAATTAGCTGCGGCAGGTCGCAAACGTATTGAAGAATTGTTTTGTTGGACTCGCGCCGCACAGCAAATGACGGACTACTACTGGCAGGTGATACAACGTGAAAACGGTTGATTTTCGTCATTTCCACCTTAATCGTGGCGACAAAATTCTAGATTTGGGCTGCGGCGAAGGCCGCCATGTAATTTCTGCTTATGTCGAAGCAGACGTCACCGCAGTCGGGGTTGATCTTTGTCTTAAAGATTTACAAACCGCGCAAAGCCGCTTCAGTGAGTTTTGTGGTGACGAACAGGCAGAGAAAGCCTTTGGTCTAGCCAATGGCGACGCCATGCAGCTGCCCTTTGCAGATAACACCTTCGACAAAATTATATGCTCAGAAGTGTTGGAGCATATTCCAGATTACCAAGCGGTATTAAAAGAAATTGAGCGTGTGCTTAAGCCGGGCGGTTTGTTTTGCGCCAGCGTACCGCGAGCTTGGCCAGAAAAAATCTGCTGGGCATTGAGCGACGCCTACCACGAAGTTGAGGGTGGCCATCTGCGTATTTTTAAGGCCAGCGACTTGCGCAAGCAAATTCAGGGATTAGGATTTCGCTTTTATCGCCGGCACTGGGCACACGCCTTGCATTCCCCCTATTGGTGGTTGAAGTGCGCGTTTTGGAAGAACCAGGACTCAAACCCTATCATCAAGCAATACCATCGGTTTTTGGTGTGGGATCTGATGGACCGCCCCTTATTTACGCGGACCTTGGAAGCGAGCTTGAATCCCGTACTCGGTAAATCGGTAGTCATGTATTTTGAAAAGGCGAAGGCAGCATGAGCGGACTGTTTTTAAGCAAAGGCCTTTTCCCGCAGGAATTTTTTAGGCCGACTGTGGATTTTTTACTGCGTGCTCAACAGGCCGACGGCAGCATTCCGTGGTTTGACGGCGGTCACTGCGACCCCTGGGATCACGTTGAGTCGGCTATGGGCTTGAGCATTGGCGGCGAATATAGCGCGGCGGAGAATGCCTATCGATGGCTTAAAAATGCACAGCTGGAAGACGGTAGTTGGTGGGCTGCTTATCGTGCCGGCCAAGTAGATAATCGCGAGCGTCGTGAAACGAATTTTGTGGCTTATATTGCCACCGGTGTTTGGCACCATTATTTAATAAGCGAGAACCGCGCGTTTTTGCGCGAGATGTGGCCCTGTGTTCGTCGCGCTATAGGCTTCGTTCTCGCCCAGCAGTCCCGTCACGGCGAAATAAATTGGGCAGTGGATACGCGGGGCGAGCCTATGGAAGACGCTCTCATTACGGGTTGCTCGTCAATTTACAAAAGCCTTGAATGCGCCGTGAATATCTCGGTGGTGATTGGTGATCCGCGGGTAGATTGGCGCGATGCCAGAGTGGCGCTGGGCGACGCCTTGCGCAATAAGCCTGAACGATTTGATCGAACTTGGGAAAGTAAATCGCGTTACTCCATGGATTGGTTTTACCCTGTGCTAACGGGTGCGGTGCCAACACCAAAAGCCAGCGCCCATTTACAAAAGCGCTGGGGTGATTTTGTCGAGCAGGGCTTAGGTTGCCGCTGCGTGTCAGATCAACCCTGGGTAACGGTCGCGGAATCCTGCGAGTTAACGATGGCGCTGTTGGCAGCGGGAGATCACGCCCGCGCCGTAATGGTGTACAGCTGGCTGCACCAGTGGCGGGAAAGCAACGGCGAATATTGGACTGGCTATCAGTTTGTGGAAGACGTGCTGTGGCCAGATGAGCGGCCAACGTGGACAGCGGCGGCTATTTTGTTGGCGGCAGATGCGCTAACTGAGCACACCGCTGCCCACCACTTATTTAATCAGGTTCGTTTGCTGGACGTTAAATCGGTGAACAACGTGGCAGAGAAGGGTCGCGCGCGCTCGTCCTAGTTGCAAATTATAATAAATACGGAGTGCTTCTGAGCCGCTCTTGTCTTGTTATTGCAGTCAAGCTCACTTCAGAACATGGTAAGCATTTCTGAAGTGGTTTATCAAACCCAACATGGTGGGACGGTCTACCACCGCTTGTTGGGTACGACTCGGCGCATCCGCGCCTCGGCCTAAGGGCCAGCAGAGCTGCCCAAATTTGTTCCACACAAATTTGTCGCTACCGCTCAACCCAAGCTACAGAGCCACACGTCATTTTCAAATTGAAAGAGTACTAGCTGTACTTTTCCTTGTCCTCATTTTCTGCAAGCTGAGCTTCTAACAGTCGCGTGACAGTTTGTGGCGATTTGCTGTTTCCGGCCAATAGACGATACGCCATGGGTATAACAAGTAGCGTTAATACCGTGGCTGAGCTAACACCAAAGACGACAACAATACCAATAACGTAACGTGACTCACTGCCAGGTCCAGATGAGAGTACCAGTGGCACCGCACCCATGATGGTGGTGATGGCGGTCATCGCAATGGGGCGCAGCCGCTGGCGAGCGGATTGCAAAATGGCCTCGTCAAACTCCAGGCCTTGATCCCGTAGTTGGTTGGCAAATTCCACCAGCAAAATACCATTCTTTGCCGCCAGCCCGACCAGCATAATCAGCGCAATCTGGCTGTAAATATTTAGGCTTTGTCCCGTGAAGTAGAGGCCGATCAAGGCACCCGCTATGGCCAGCGGTACGCTAAGCAGAATAATAAAGGGGTGAATGAAATTCTCGAATTGCGCGGCGAGTACAAGGTAGACCACCAGCAGCGCCAGGGCGAAGGTGAAATACACGGAATTGCCTGACTCGTGATAATCCAGTGATTCGCCTTTGTAATCTATGGTGGCGGCGGGGACTTTTTCCGCCACGAGATTTTCGAAATAACTCAGCGCGTCTCCCAGCGAGTAGCCATCAGCAAGGTTGGCGTCGATGGTAATAGCGCGCACGCGGTTGTAGCGATTGAGCACGGCAGCGTCGCCACGTTCTTGTAACGTCACAAGGTTGCCGAGCGGAATGAGACTGTCGGTAGTGGCCGAGCGCACATAAATATTGCTGAGATCTTCTGGACTGCGTTGTGTGTCGGGTTCGCCCTCTACAATCACATCGTACTCTTCACCCGCCATCATAAAGGTGGTGACTCGCCGCGAACCTAACAGGGTCTCCAAGCTGCGGTTTATTTCGCTGGCATCCACTCCCAGTGTCGCGGCCCGGTCACGGTTAATCGTGACGGCTAATTGCGGTTTAGTTTGGCGGAAGTCGCTATCAATACCGAGCAGGCCGGGGTTATTTTTTGCTTCGTTTATTAGTAGCTCAGACCACTGGGCTAGCTCTTCGTAATTGCTGCCGCCAATAACAAACGCTAGTGGTTTAGTGAATCCGCCGCCCAGCGATTGCGGCGTAATAGGGTAAACACTCAAGCCCGTAAAACCGGCGAGTCGTTTGCGAATTTCGCCGACCACCTCGGCAATGGGTTGGCGTTCTCCCCAGGGTGTTAATACCAAGATGCCTGTGGCTTCATTGAAAACGTCGGCACCGCCGCGACCGCCCGGTGCGCGAAGTAATAGGCGATTGATCGTGCCATTGTCTACCATGGGCATGAGGCGCTGCTCGATCTCGGCCAGGTGGCGCTTCACATAATTAAATGACGCGCCTTCTGGGCCGCGAATAATCATAAATACGACGCCGCGATCTTCCTTGGGCGCAAACTCGGCGGGAACTTTTTGCAGGAAAAAAACGCAGGAGCCAATGGTGAGGACTAAGGCTAAGGCAGCTATGAAGGGATGTTTCATGCTGCGCGCTAATACGTGCCCGTAGTGGTTTTCCATGCGGTGCAGGAGTTTTTCAACAAAGCTCGCAAGTCCGCCGTGCATAGCCTCGCGGTTTAGCACTTTAGAGCAAATTACCGGTGACAGTGTTAGGGCGACAATACTAGAGAACATGACCGCAACCGCCATGGCCACCGCGAACTCGCCAAATAAACGGCCAACGTCGCCCTCTAAAAAACTGATAGGCACAAACACGGCGACTAATACGGCAGTAGTGGCAATAACGGCAAAGCCTACCTGGCGACTGCCGCGATAGGCTGCGACCAGCGGTGGCTCGCCGTTGAGTAAGCGACGGTGCACGTTTTCAAGCACGACAATACTGTCATCAACCACTAGTCCTATTGCTAACACCAGTGCCAGCAGGGTGAGCAAATTGACGGTATAGCCCAGCGCGTAGAGAACTGTAAATGTCGCAATGAGTGAAACCGGTACCGTGATGGCGGGAACCAGCATGGCGCGGAAGTCGCCCAAAAACAGAAATATAACTAACACCACCAGCGAGGCGGCAATAAACAAGGTGCTGTATACCTCAGAGATAGCGCGATCTATGAAAACTGAGCTGTCGTAACTGGAATGAAGATTTATGTTGTCCGGCAGGGTTTTGCGAATTTTCTCCGCTTCGACGCGGACTGCTTCAGCAACTGCCAAGGTGTTTGATACGCTTTGTTTAACTATACCAACGCCGACCATCGGTACGCCGTTGCCATTGAATGCTTTGCGATGTTCATCGGCACCTAATTCGACTCTGGCCACGTCGCCTAGCCGGGTGAGGTAGCCCCGTTCATCGCGCTTTACAACCAGGCCTTCAAAATCGGTAGGGCTGAGAAAGTGGCGATTAATTTTTACAACAAAGTCTCGGTCTAATGATTTTAAGGTGCCGGCGGGCAGTTCAACATTCTCGCGTCGCAGCGCGTTTTCAATGTCACCAACGGTGAGCTGCCGCGCCGCGAGGGATTCGCGATCGAGCCAAATTCGCATCGCGTATTCGGGGCCGCCACTAATGCGCACCCGCGCAACACCATCGATGACAGCGAAGCGATCGACGATATAGCGCTGGGCGTAGTCGACCAGGGCGACAATGCTCATTTCGTCGGAGGTTAAATTGTGCCACATGATGACCTGCTCATCGGCGTCGGTCTTTTGTACCTCTGGTGGATCGGCCTCCTCGGGCAAGTCGGCTAAGGCACCGGACACGCGGTCGCGCACATCATTGGCAGCGGCGTCGATATCACGTGTTAATTTGAATTCGATATTAATAGATGAAAAACCGTCGCGACTGCTGGAGTCGATGGTCTTTATTCCTTCGATACCGGCGATGCGTTCTTCGATAATTTGTGTGACTCTAGATTCAACCACCTCGGCTGAGGCGCCAACATAGACTGTGCGAATAGACACAATTGGAGGGTCTATGTCTGGGTATTCACGCAGTGGTAAACGCTCAAAAGCGAGCAAACCAAAAGCTACCAGTAGCAGGCTTATGACCGTCGCGAATACTGGCCGTTTTATCGCCGTATCAGAAAGCAGCATAGTTTAGCCCTCCTGCGGCGAGACGGTGACACCGGGTTGCAGGGCGGTAAAGCCTTCGTAAATTAATTGTTCGCCAACGCGGATGCCGCTGCGAATTTCCACAAAGCCAGGTTTGCGCGTGCCAAGTTCGACAGTGCGACGCTCGGCTTTGTGTTCGCTATTCATAATCCAGACATAGTGCTGTAGCTGAATGCTTTGCAGCGCAGATTCAGGCACTAAGATCGCGTCGTGCTCCTTGGTCACAAGCGATACCAGCATTAGCATGCCGGGTTTTAATTTATGGTCTGGATTCTGGATAAGCGCGCGGGCGGTGATGCTGCGATCAACGGGGTTAATGCGACTGGCGATCGCCGAAATGGTGGCATTAAAGTCTTCGGCTAGTGCTTCGCTGTGGGCAATAACGCTTTGACCTGTGGTGATGGCAGTTAGGCTTAGGCTGGGCAGCTGGAAGTCCATGCGCATGACGCTGAGGTCGTCGAGAGTGGCGATGCTGGTACCAGGGCTTACCAGTGCGCCGGGGCTAAGTTCGCGCAGGCCAATAACGCCACTGAACGGTGCGCGAATATTGCGCTCGGCGAGCAAGGCTTCTATTTCTGCAATTTTACTTGCGGCCCGCAGCTTTGCGGTTTTGCGTTGATCGTATTCCGTTTGCGCGGCAGATTGCGTGGCGATAAGCCCTTTCAAGCGGGCTAACTCGCGCTCTTCCTCGGCCAAGTCGGCTTTCGCGGAACTGAGCTGCGCGGCTTCTTCGTCCTGCTGCAGGGTGATAAGCAGCTGGCCCTTGGTGACGGCATCGCCATCATTAAAATGCAGTGCGGTAATTTTTTCAGTGACGTTGCTGCTGATATCAATGGATTCTTGCGCGAGTAAAGTGCCCAGTGCCTGCATGCGGTTTTGCACGGGCTCGGTTTTTAAAGTGCTTACTTTTACGAAGGGTGCGGGTCTCGCCATGGCGGCGGGATTTTCTGCCGGGCTGCAGGCAACTAGCAAGGTAGCGATACTGCCGAGTGCCAGCAGTTTAAATGTTGCGCTTATCAAGGTAGTACTCCGTTATGCACATTGTCCGTTTTGGATGGGTCTTAGTGGATATGATGGGTAATGTAACGGCTGACTAGCGAACAATCACCCTTTTAATAAGATGATGAAAAAACAAACGGTTTTGCGATGTTACCCGCCGATGCGCATCGCATTGGCGGGAGGTCATGACGAGATTTTAAGCGCGCTGGTTTAGACGCATTTCGGCGCGCTCTGCCGCAGCTAGAACTTGCTGTGGTGCCGTGCCACCAATGTGGTTGCGGGCATTCACCGAGCCTTCCAGAGTGAGCACGTCAAAGACATCGGCTTCGATATCGGTGCTAAATGAGCGCAATTCGTCCAAGCTCATTTCTGACAGGTCTTTTTCCTCTGCAATGCCATAGGCAACTGACTTACCTACCACTTCGTGAGCGTCGCGGAATGGTAAACCTTTACGCACTAAATAATCCGCTAGATCAGTTGCAGTTGAAAAACCGCGCATGGCCGCTTCTCGGGTCACGTCTTCATTTACGGTAATCGCCGGCACCATATCGGCATAGGCTTTTAAGCAGTCTTTCACCGTGTCGATAATATCAAAGATGGGTTCTTTGTCTTCTTGATTGTCTTTGTTGTAAGCCAAGGGTTGCGATTTCATCAGCGTGAGCAAGCTCACCAGGTGGCCGTTTACCCGGCCCACTTTGCCGCGAATTAACTCTGGCACATCGGGGTTTTTCTTCTGCGGCATAATTGACGAGCCGGTGCAGAAGCGGTCGGGCAATTCAATAAACTTGAATTGGGCAGAGGTCCACAGCACCAATTCTTCGCTGAAGCGCGACATATGTGTCATCAGTACGCTTGCCGCCGCGGCAAATTCAATCGCGAAATCGCGGTCGCTCACCGAGTCCAATGAGTTTTCCGTGGGGCGGTCAAAGCCCAATAATTCTGCGCTGTAATGACGATCAATGGGGTAGGTGGTACCGGCCAGTGCAGCCGCGCCCAGCGGGCATTGATTCAAGCGCGCAGCGCAGTCCTGGAAGCGGCTGTAGTCACGCTCTAGCATTTCATTCCACGCCAACATGTGGTGGCCGAAGGTGACGGGTTGCGCGGTTTGCAAATGGGTGAAGCCCGGCATGATGGTTTTGGCTTCGCGCTTGGCGAGGGTAATCAGGCCCAGTTGTAAGCGGCTCAGCTCTTTGCAAATTAGGGTTAATTCGTCGCGTACATAGAGGCGAATATCGGTGGCGACTTGGTCATTGCGCGAGCGACCGGTGTGCAGCTTCTTGCCGGTAATGCCGATTTTATCGGTTAAGCGCGCCTCGATATTCATGTGCACATCTTCAAGGCTCACCGACCACTCAAAGGTGCCAGCGCGAATTTCTGCGCGAATTTCTTCAAGCCCCTGTTGAATGTCTGCCAGTTCTTGCGCGGTTAACACACCGACTTTTTCCAGCATCGCCGCGTGCGCGAGTGAACCATTGATGTCGTGATGATAAAGGCGTTGATCAAAGCTGACAGAGGCAGTGAAGCGCTCTACAAACTGGTCAGTGGGTTCGCTGAAGCGGCCGCCCCAAGGTTTGATGCTCGGATCTTTATCACTCATTGCACTGTGTTCCCGTATTGCTGATTGGCGTGGCGTGGATGCCGTGGTCACCCGGCGCCTAAAAGGCCGCCATTATAGCAGTTTTAGTGGGCTTCGCGATGCGTCGGCAGACACGCTCACAATGACGGCTAGAAGTAATACCGCTGTCATATGTGGCCGCCATACTGCTGTTCCTAAAAATAGGACCGTCGAGCAGAGGAATCCCCATGAGTGACGTCACGTCCCCCCGTGCCAAATTGGTTGAAATGCTGTGGCAACTTAAAAAGATCTACGACAAGCAGGGCGACAAAGGTGTGCGTTATATCCATTTTAATACTCTTTTGAATGATCCGGCCTACCGCAAGGAATTGATCGACCAAGCTGTGGTTAGCAGCAACCCTGATATTCGTGAACTCGGCGTTGGTCTTTTAACGATTAATACCGATGGTCCGCTGACTCAAGGTCGTCATGATCGAACCCTGGGTGCTGTTAATCCTGATGTCGCCGAGACCGTTGGCTATAAGATCGCATCAGCAAAGCCCCCGCAACGCTCGATGAAAATGCGGCTGGTAGCAATAATTGGCGTACTGCTAATTGGCGTTATTGTCGCGGCCATTTTTAGCAAGGATCTTGAACAGGCCTTTGCGGGTACACAGATAGTGAGTGGCTCCCTGCGCGGCGAGCAAATATGGACTAATGATAAGACCTGGATTTTAGAAGGCACAGTCTATGTCGAGGCGGGTGCCAGATTGGTCATTGAGGCGGGAACCACAGTAAAAGGACGTCCTGGCAGTGCCTTATTGGTAACCCGCGACGCCAGTATATTAGCGAGGGGTACAGCCTTGGCGCCGATCGTGTTTACCAGCTCGGCCCTAGCCGGTAAGCGTCAGGCCGGTGATTGGGGTGGCATTGTGATGCTGGGCAATGCACCTGTGAATACCGCCGATGCGCAAATTGAAGGCTTGGTTGCCGGTGATACCCGCGGCATGTTCGGGGGCACAGATGCCAGCGATAACTGCGGCGTGCTCGAATATGCTCGTATCGAATTTGCGGGCTTTGAGGTTTACGCCAACAATGAGCTGAACGGATTAACACTCGGCGGCTGCGGCAGCAAAACCATTGTTCGCAATGTACAGGTGCATCGAGCCCTCGACGACGGTATTGAGGTATTTGGTGGCAATGTGGATTTGCGCCATATTCTTATTACCGGTGCCGCCGACGATTCTCTGGATTGGGATATGGGCTGGACTGGCCGCGTGCAATTTTTGCAGATTCAGCAGTACGCGGGGGTAGGCGATAATGGCCTTGAGGCGGATAATCGAGAAGGCAATTATCAAGCTGAACCCGTTTCTGAACCGACTTTATATAACGTGACCTTGCTTGGCATGAATAGCCGCGAAAAATACCAGCGCGCTATGACTCTGCGCCGTGGCACCGGCGGGCATTTCAATAATATGGTAATTGCCGGTTTCTCTGGCGAAGCCATCGACATTAAAGACAGTGAAACCGTTGCCCGTATTCAAGAGGGGAAAATGAGTTTCGGCGGTTTGCTGATTGCGGATATTGCGGCGGACGGTAAGCACTATTTTGCTGAAGAGATTGGCGGGCACGACGACGATGGCGGCTTTGACGAGGCCGCTTATTTTTCGCAGTACGCCAGTCTTGGCACTAGCCCGCAATTTTTAAAAGTCACCCAAAGTGAAAGTGAGCCGGATTATCGCGTAGCGGCGTCTTCGCCAGCAAAGAATAATGCCGTCGCAGTGCCACAGGGTGAGTTTTGGGACGAAGCCGCGAATTATCGGGGCGCTATGCGTCCCGGTGTTGGCAGCAGCTGGACAGATGGCTGGACTGCCTTTCCCCTAAATTAGACTTTTATAGCGTATTACCGGGTTAGCGAGTCCGGCCCTGTAATACGTATCCGCTCCGCCGACAGCCTGCTATGCTTTGTGAATACAAATCTAGGATGGGTGCCGTGTCGCGTAGGCAGCAAAATGAAGCGCAGCTAAATTCTCAGCAGGTGTCGTTTATCGGCAATCTGTCTAGTCCGCAATCGCTGTTGCTTATTGTCTTGCTGGCGAGTCTGCTCGCCATTTTATTCACCGTGTTGAAATCAGGCTTGCAGAATTTCGACTGGGTCTTACTCGGTATGTCTGGCCTGTTCACCATTTGGTGCTTGCTGGGTGCGGCAGCCGTGCTTCAGCTTCTTAAACCTGTGTTTGCACAAATGTCGACGGCGGTGACGGCCGGTTTGAGCTTTGTGGTGTGCCTTATATGGGTTGCCTGCGTTACTGTGTTTGCGCAGTGGTTTGCACGTGGCGGATTGCAAAACGAGGTGTGGCTGTTCGACGGCTGGGCGCTGGCAGAAATTTTAGCGGTCGCGACGATATTGCTCGGTGTGGGTATGCGCTATGCCTATTTGAGTTTGCAATACCGCCTGCGCGAGCAAAGTAGTTTACACGCGCGCTTAGACGCGCTGCATTCCAGAATTCGGCCCCATTTTTTATTCAATACGCTAAACAGTATTAGCAGTTTAATCAGCGTTGCTCCCGATAAAGCCGAGCAAGCTGTCGAGGATTTGGCGGCGCTGTTTCGCGCTAATTTGCAAAGCGGTATGAGCGTGGTGCGCTGGGTCGATGAACGCGAACTATGTGAACGCTATTTGCGAATTGAGCGCGCCCGCTTAGATGAGCGCCTGCAAGTTGACTGGCAAGATAATGATATAAGTGACGATATCGCGGTGCCATCGCTGCTGCTGCAACCGCTGATAGAAAATGCCATCACCCACGGTATTCAGCGTTTACAAGAAGGGGGTGTGGTAAGTATTCGCGCTCATGTTGCGGAGGGAATGGTGGAGATTGAGGTTCAAAATCCCGTGCCTGAATTTGCCGATGTGGTCGAGGGTAACGGCATCGCCAGCGACAATATTCGTCTTCGTTTGCAAGCCCTATTTGGCGACCAGGCCAGATTTACCTGCCAGCGATCGGAGGGGCAATACCAGGTGCGAGCGGTTTTCCCGATGAAAAAGCTGACACAGGCAGCCTCCGCGTGAAAGTGTTAATCGTTGACGATGAGTCTTTGGCTCGCCAACGCGCCGCGCGATTATTGCAGGAGTTAGGCGGTATTGAGTTGGTGGGCGAGGCGGCGAACGCCGAACAGGCGCTGGCAGAAATAGAGCGCCTGCAACCCGATGCCCTGCTTTTAGATATTGCCATGCCCGGTATCAGTGGCATCGACTTAGCGCGGCAATTGGCTGAGCGCGAGTCATCTCCCGCGATTGTGTTTTGCACTGCCTATGACGAATACGCGCTTGCGGCGTTTGACGCACAGGCGGTGGCCTATCTGCTAAAGCCTATTCAGCGGGAGAAGTTGGCGGCGGTATTCAGCCGACTGACGCGCTTAAACAAAGCCCAAATAGCCGCACTTGCAGACTTAGATACACCGGCTCAACGCAGCCAGCTATCGTCCTCTGGCCCGCAGGGTATCAGCGTGCTGCCGGTGTCTGCGGTGCGTTATTTTCACGCCGACAATAAATACGTAAGCGCGGTGCACCCAGATGGTGAATTACTAATCGATGATAGCCTGCGTGACTTAGAGCAGGAGTTTGCCAGTCAGTTTTTGCGCGTTCACCGCAACGCCCTCGTCGCGCTGCGGTATTTGCAGGGCATGGAACGTCACGGCGTAGCGGCTTATCGGGTGAAATTACAGGGAGTGGCAGTGGGGCCGCAGATTAGTCGGCGTTATTTACCTGCCCTGCGCGCTCGCCTTAGTAAAGGCATTTAGTCCATTGTAGTGCTAGGTTTTCGGTTTTGTCAGCGCGCTCGCTGACGTATCATGGTGACCCCACGGAGTACTACGGAAATATTCATGTCCGACAATATCATCCGCATCGCTACCCGCGAGAGTCTATTGGCGCTTTGGCAGGCAGAGTTTATTAAGGCCGAGCTAGAAGCAGCCCACCCCGGTATCCAAGTTGAGTTACTGGGTATGACCACCCGCGGCGATCAATTATTAGATTCACCCCTGTCCAAAATCGGCGGCAAAGCGCTGTTCGTTAAGGAGCTTGAACAGGCGCTCATGGATGGCCGCGCAGATATCGCGGTGCACTCTATGAAAGATGTGCCGATGGAGTTTCCAGAAGGCTTGGGACTGGCCATTATTTGTGAGCGGGAAGATCCAAGGGATGCCTTTGTAAGTAATCACTTTTCTTCGGTGAATGATTTGCCGCAGGGTGCGAGGGTCGGTACATCCAGCCTGCGCCGCGAGTGCCAGCTGCGCTCTCAGCGCCCAGATCTGCAGATTTCGAGTTTGCGTGGCAATGTGCAAACCCGTTTGCGCAAGCTAGATGAAGGCGAGTTCGACGCAATTATTCTCGCCGCTGCCGGATTAATTCGTCTTAAATTAGAAGATCGAATCGCCGCCTTGATGGCGGTCGAGTCGAGCTTGCCAGCCTGTGGTCAGGGCGCGGTGGGTGTTGAAACCCGCTTAGATGACGCTCGGGTTATCGCGCTATTGGCGCCGCTTCACAACCGCGTTACGGCGGAAGAAGTGATGGCGGAGCGGGCAATGAACCGCCGTTTAGAGGGCGGTTGTCAGGTACCGATAGCGGGCTATGCGATTCCCGACCCAGATAACGCCGACCAACTTTGGCTGCGTGCTTTAGTGGGCGAGCCCAATGGCAAAACCATTTTGACCGCAGAGCAGCGCGGCCCCCGTGATCAGGCCGAAGCCTTGGGTATTGCTGTGGCAGAGTCCTTGCTGGCGCAGGGTGCAGGCGCTATTTTGCAGGCGGTGTATGGCGACAGCAAAGCTGAATAATTTGCGGGTGCTGGTGACGCGGCCGGCGGATCGAAGCGCGGAATTTGCCGCCGCCTTAACGGAGGCGGGCGCTACGGTGAGCTTACAGCCGCTGCTGGATATAGCGCCGCTGTCGTCTCCAGAGCACAGCGAGGCAATGCAGAAAAGTCGCAGCCTGTTGATGAACCTCGATAGCTATCAGCAGATTATTTTTATCAGCGTCAACGCCGTGCACTACGGCCTAGATCAAATTGACCAATACTGGCCGCAATGGCCGCTGGGTATCCAGGTTTATGCCATTGGCGCGGCGACGGCAGCGGCCCTTGCCGAGCGAGATATCGCCGTACACCACAGCGCTCAGGCAATGAATAGCGAAAGCCTGCTGGCCTGCGCCGACCTTCAGCACATCAGCCATTCCAAAATATTAATCATCCGGGGCGTGGGTGGCCGTGAGCATTTGGCCGAGCAACTTAGGCAGCGAGGCGCCGCGGTAGATTACGCAGAGTGCTATCAGCGCTGCAAACCAGATATTGACGGTGGCCAACTGCGGTCATTGCTGTTAAAACACAGCATAAATATAGTGGCATTAAATAGCGGCGAGACCCTGGCTCATTTCAGTGACTTAATGGGTGAGGCGGCGTTGACTTACCCCGTGTTGGTGCCGGGTGATCGTGTCGCAGACTTAGCGAGAGCGCAGGGCTATCAAATCGTGATTCAGGCCGACAATGCCGGCACGGCAGCAAGTCTTGCCGCTTTAAGGCGTTATGCGGAAAGCAATTCCTCTATCCATCATTAAATAGATTTTGAGAGAACATAATGAGCGGCGATAAACCGGAAGATAATAAAGACACAGCGACGGTAGCAGCGCAAAAGCCATCGGTAATTAGCGCGTCCGAGCCGCCGTCGAATAATAAGAAGACCAAGGAAAAGCCCGCCGCTAAAAAGAGTGGCGGCGGCAATGTGCTGGGCTTGTTGGCGCTATTAATTGCACTCGGCGCCTTGGTGTTGGCGGGGTGGATGTACCAGCAAGGCCAGTTGCTAGCCGCACAAGAAAAAAGCACTAGCGCCGGTTTTAGAGCCGAGCTGCGCGCATTGACTGACTCGCAGTCAGAGCTCACGTCCTTGCTCAGCGCTCAGCGCGAAGCGCTTTCCCAATTGCGTAGCGACAGCAGTACACGTCTAGATGCGCTGGCCCGCCGCAGTCAGGATCTCGAAGTCTCGGTGCAGTCATTAGCCACCGTAGACCGCCAAGATTGGCTGTTGGCAGAGGCAGAATATTTACTGCGGGTCGCCAATCAGCGCGCGCAATTAAGTGGCGACGCCCGCTCAGCCGCGCAATTGCTGGCGAGCGCAGATGAAATATTACAAGACTTAGACGACGCGGCCTTGCATCCGGTGCGCGCAGAGATCGCCAGAGAAATAGCCGCCCTGCAAAGCAGCGCCGAGCGCGATGTGGAAGGCAGCTACTTGGCGCTACAGGCGTTAGCAAACGAAGTGGCTAAACTAAAAATCTACCAAGCGCCGAGTTATCAGCCCGCACCAACTGAGACACAAGCGACAGATTGGAAACAGCGCCTGCAAGTGGGCTTCGCTGCGGCATGGGAAAAACTGCAGAGCTATATTCGGGTTCGCGAGCACGACGAAAATTTCCGCGCACAAATAGTCCCTGAACAAGAAGGCGCGCTGCGGGTGAGCTTGCAGCTTATGTTTGAACAAGCCCAGTTAGCACTGCTGGCAAATCAACCGCGTTTGTATCAGCGCTCTTTGCAAAAAGCGACAGACTGGTTGAACCGATACTACCAATTAGATGAACACCGCGACGCGCTGTTGGATGAAATTAATACCCTGTCAAAAGTGCGGGTGAACTCAGAAATCGCGGATATTTCTGGCTCATTAAAAAGCCTGAAAGAATATATAAAAAGTAATCGTTGGCAGAAAGAGGCTCGCCAATGAAAATATTTATTGCAGTCTTAATAGTGTTGCTTGTCGCGCCGATTTTGGCAGCGGGGATTCAGCACGACTCTGGTTATATTCTTATCGCCTACGGCAAAACCACCATCGAAATGACAATATGGGTTGGCGTCGCAGTTCTTGCAGCCGTTCTACTATTGTTTACGATTGTATTTATCAGTTTGCGCCGTGGTGCAAAAGTGTCTGACAAAATTGCCAGCTTTTGGAGTGACCGCAAAGTTAACCGCGGTCGCAGTCACACCACCTTGGGCATGATTGCCTTTATAGAAGGCAATTGGGAAAAGTCGCGCCGTCTTCTAACCGATGCCATAAAGGGCAGCGAAGCGCCGCTAGTGAATTATTTATTAGCGGCCCGTGCCAGTCATGCCCTGGGTGATGCGGCAGCAAGTCGCCACTATTTAGGTTTGGCAGAGGAAACCAGCGCCAAAGCCAGTATTGCCGTAGCGCTCACCCAAGCGGAAATGCAGGTTGACAGGGGCCGCCTGGAAGAAGCGCTGGCAACCCTGACCCGCGCTCGCCGCAATGCCGAACGTCACCCTTCCGTACTGAGCTTATTAGAAAAAGTGTACTCCGGCCTTCGCGACTGGAAGTCGCTGTTAGAATTGCTGCCCGATTTGCGTAAGCACAATATCCTAGCCGCCGAAGAAATCGACCGCCTAGAGCGTGTGGCCTTAATGGGTCAGCTAGAACACGCCGCAGGTCAGGGTGACGTTGCCGCCTTACAGCAGTGGTGGAAGCATCTCTCCCGTGCCTGGCAGCGCGACGTGGATCTCTGCTTAGCGTATTGCAGAAACCTAGTGGTCTTAAATGATCAAGCGGCGGCAGAGAAAGTCTTGCAGCAAATGCTCAAGCAGAACTGGTCGCCGAATTTGGTGTCGCTCTACGGCTTAATTGCAGGCGCCGATATCACGCGACAGCTAAGCACCGCAGAAACATGGCTAAAGGAGCACGGTGACGACCCAGCGCTGCTGCTTAGTTTAGGTCGCTTATCCCTACGCAATGAATTATGGGGTAAGGCCAAAGAATATTTTGAACAAGGCTATCGCCGCAGTCCAAATGCAGAACTGTGTTTTGAACTAGGCCGTTTGCTCAGCAATATGGGTAATCAGGCCGAGGCCGAACGCTACACCCTGGAAGCCCTGCAGCTGCAGGGGCAAGCTTTGCCAGAACTTCCGCAGCCGCGTTTGGCCGGTTATTAATATGAATATCGACGCACTAGAAAAAATGCTCGCCAAAGGCAACGACAGCGCCATGCTGCGTTTCGGTTTGGGTAAGGCCTACCTCGATAATAAAAAGCCAGACGACGCCATAACGCATTTACAACATTGCGTAGAACAAGACCCTGACTATTCAGCGGCGTGGAATTTGCTCGGTAAAGCCCATTTGCAGTTGGGTGACAAAGCCTCAGCAGAAACGGTCTGGCAGTCAGGCTTGGATGTGGCTGTGCGAAAAGGCGATAAACAAACCGAAAAAGAAATTACGGTTTTTTTGAAAAAGCTGAAGAAGTAAATCTATTCCTTGTATTTTGTTAGTTGTTTCGGTTAAGTGCTTTAGACTAGCGATAAAAAGTAATTCGCTGATGTGATAATTTCAGGGAGTGAATTTTAAATACGAGCAGGGAAGGAGTTTAGTGTACATATGGATATGACTATAAAATTAAACACTTAATCGGAGGTATACGTCAAAGTGACGTGTTTAATCAAGTCGTCTAGACGTATATTTAGCTGTTGGGCGTATTTGAAATATCTGAGTTAACCCTACCCAATTGAGGCAAGAGCATGGCGACTTACCAAGGGGGTTGCAGCTGTGGCGAAACCCGATATCAATTGATGCGTGGCCCGATGATTGTGCATTGCTGTCACTGCTGCTGGTGCCAAAGGGAGTCTGGTTCAGCATTTGCAGTAAACGGACTAATTGAAGCAGTTGAAGTTCAATTGCTTAGAGGTGAGCCTGAAGTAATTGATACGCCGTCTAATAGTGGCGGTGGGCAACAAATCACTCGGTGCTCTATCTGCCGCATTGCGCTATGGAGTAATTACAGTGCGGCGAAAGACGCGATAAGGTTCGTACGGATGGGAACGCTTGATAAGCCTCAGGCCTTTCCTCCAGATATACATATATTTACTTCGTCGAAACAATCTTGGATCAATCTAGAAAACGAGCGTTTTGTAGTCGATGAATATTACAGACGGTCGGATTACTGGTCCGAACAGAACATTGCTCGCTATAAGGCTGCTATGGGTAAATAGCTCATGATTGTTTACTTAAGTGCGAATACACCTAACAAATCATTGCAGCGGACATTTTGACCCGCCACCCATTTTTACTGGCGCAAAAATAGGCGTCGCCTCAAGTTCCGCTGAATTTAGGCGTTACGCATTTTTAGAGGGATAATAATGATTCAAGCGGCAATAGCATCAGTGCTTCTTATTTGTGTCTACAAATTTATAAAGACAAATAATGAATATGAGATAGATTGGTGGATGGCATTTGTTTTTGTGCTTGTTCCGGTGCTGCTGATGTTTCTTATCTCTATAGGCTTGGGAGTTCTTGAGTTACCACAAGAGTACGCATTGCTAGGGTATCTCTTCTATCTTATCGTGCCGTTCTCGATTCTCAAGTTCGGCCTTGATTTCAATGCCACAACTGCAATGAAGTTTAGTATATGGGTTCCGGTGGCCGCTGTAATTGCTGAGATACCTTTCGTCATTCTGATGGGCGTGGGCAATGCATGACAAGGCAGTGTTGTCGCAGCGTAAAAAGCGTGCTGCTGGGACGCATTAGCTATCGCTCCGGGCCCAAAATCTCAGCGTCGTGTTGAATCAAGCTGGCGAATTTAAGTAATGATATTTGCGGAATTAAATTACAAAGAACACTATGATGATTTTCATCAATCATTACTTGAATATGTCGATGCTCACTTTGAACGCGTGGATTCTGGCCACCAAGGTGATTCCTGGATATGGATTTACGAAGGAGAAAACAAGGTAGCGATAGATACCTTTTCATCTATGAAGCATCAAGTTAAATCTGAAACTAGGCAAAACTCACTTGTTCAAAAGGTAATAGAAATACTGCAAAGGAAATACGATTTAGTCGTATATAGTGAACCGAGATCAGAGGGCCACGAAGATTAAATTTAAAAGCACATTACAATTTTGGAGTGCCTGTCCTATTGCCCTTTTAATAGGTGAACATATTAGTCGTTACTGGTGATTATATTGTTTGGAGTTGTATAAGTAGTAATTCAACACTAATGAATAGTCATATATACAGCGTGATTTACCGCTGCCAAATACCAATAAAGGATGTTGAAAGATGACGGAGTTTGCTCGGGTAATACGCGACTTGGTTTCTGTGCTGCCGGCGGTTTTATATCGACCTCCGAAAGACAATGAAAAGAAATCTCTAGGCCGACTTTTTCAAGAAACTGCAGCGCGCTATGCAGATAAGTCCGCGATTGTCTTTGAGGGTCGTGAATTAAGCTGGGGTGAATTCAATATCTTAGTTAATCGCCTTGCCCATGCCTTAAAAGGTCAGGGTGTACAGCGCGGTGATTGCGTTGGTCTTCTAATGGAAAACCGTATCGAGATGCTAGCCTGTTTTTTCGCGCTGGCTAAGCTTGGTGCGGCGACGGGATTGATTAATACCAGCTTGCAAAGCAAGTCACTGGTTCACTGTATTAATATTACTAATGCAACTAAGTGCATTGTTGGTCAAGAGCTGATAGGCAGTATTGCCGACGTTAAAGATGAGTTACCGCTGTCAGACAATGATTTTATTTGGGTTAAAGACGAGGCGCTGACTAGTTCTGTTGCTGAGGTGGGCCCCGACTCTTTGGCGCCCTCATGGGCCTTAGATGTGATGGCAACATTAGATACTATGCCCAGCGATAATTTGCCCGAGACCCTCGATATTCGAGCGGGCGAAAAGGCCTGTTATATACTTACCTCTGGCACAACGGGCTTGCCTAAGGCCGCGCTTATATTGCACCGTCGGTATTTGGCCGCATCAGAGCCGTATGCCCGTATTGGGTTTCGTGCCAAGCAAACAGATAGAATTTATCTTTGCTTGCCGCTCTATCATTTCACAGGTTTAGGTCCCGGCGTTGGGACTAGTCTTTACTCCGGTGCATCGATATTTCTACGCCGACGTTTTTCGGCTAGTAATTTTTGGTCCGAGGTTCGGGAGCATCAAACGACATTATTTGTATACGTTGGGGAGTTGTGCCGGTATTTGGCTATGCAAAAAGAATCCCCCGATGAGAAAAATAATCCGATTCAGACCATGGTCGGTAATGGCTTGCGGCCAGATGTGTGGGATGTGTTTCGACAGCGATTCAAAATACCTCGTATAACGGAGTTTTATGGCTCCAGCGAAGGAAACGCGTTTTTTATTAATTTGCTAAACAAAGATAAAACGATTGGTACCACGTCGGCCGATATATTGTTGGTGAAGTATGATTTTGATGCGGATGAAATGGTTCGTGATGCCAAAGGGAAGTTGGCTGAGGTGAATGACGGGGAGCCCGGTGTTCTCCTGATGAAAATTGATGATCGTTTTAAATTTGATGGTTATAACGACAAGAAAGCATCGAACAGTAAAGTATTGTCAGATGTGAGAAAAAAGGGTGATCGTTGGTTTAATACTGGTGATGTCATCAAAAAGATTGATGTTGGTTTCGCCCTCGGCCTAGCGCATTATCAATTTGTCGACCGATTGGGTGATACATTTCGATGGCGCTCAGAAAACGTGTCTACGAATGAAGTGGGCGAGATTCTAAATGCGAATTCACAGATTGAGATCGCTAATGTGTATGGCGTAGAAGTTCCGGGCGTCGAGGGTCGCGCGGGGATGGCGGCAATAACCTTAAGACACGGTGTGGAATTCGATTCTGACGAGTTTTCAAACTACGTTATGACTGAGATGCCAGCCTACGCACGACCCGTGTTTATACGGATTCAGCCTGCGGCGGAGACTACCGTCACCTTCAAGTTATTCAAGGCGAGTTTGCGCAAGCAGTCATATAATCTTAGTGAAGTTGAGGATGTGATCTATGTGTTAAAACCAAAGTCTAGCCGCTATGAAGTGTTAGATAATGAGTTTTACCAGTCCATTATTAATGGTCAGCATGGCTACTAAAATGTAAAAATACTGGGCAGGCACTGCAATGCTGTGCCCTTCGCAAAGAGTTATTTATACAAATAAAAAGGGCGCGTCTCAATGTGAGGCGCGCCCTTTTTTACCGACTTAAGTTGAATTAAGACCTACATCATTTCTTTCATCAAGGCTTGCAGCGCTGCTTCGCGATCACCCAGTAGATCCTGGTATTGGCTTAGCATGTTTTGCTTGTCTTGGAGTTGCGCCATTTGTGGGCCGTAGTCTTCGCTCAGTTTGGATTTCAGCTTGGTCTGCGCATCGGCGAGTTGTGATTTCAGTTCCGCGCCCAGCACGTCACCCAGGATGCGATCCAGGTTGGATTTAAGTTTAATGGCGGGGTCGTTGACGGTGCCGTTTACGCTTAAATCCATAACGAGTTTGCTAACGTCCTCTAGCGCTGCGGCTAGTAAGTTTGCGGTTTTGTTGTCGCTGGCAGTTTTGGCTACCAGGAGTTTTGCTTGATTGACTAAGCCGGCAACAGATCCTTTGAGATTGTCGCCATCAATAGAAAAGTTCGCTGCAATGTCAGCAATCCCTTTTTCTAATTGCAGTGGCAGTTCTGGGCTTTGAGAAAGGGATACACCAGATAGAGCGAGTTGCTTTAAGCCCATATTGAAAACACTTTTTAAGGTGTCGTTGCGCTGATCAAAGATACCGTCGATGACCAATTGTGATTTCTGTTCCATGCCACCGCGCAGCGCCATGGTGATGGGTTTGTTCCAGTAGTCTTGCTTGTCGGTGACGTCGTTAATTTCGCCTGAGTAAGCAAGCTTTTCACCGCCGATTACTTGGTAACCGTCGATGAGGATTTTGCGAATTAATATATTTACTGGCAAGTCTGCAGCTGGCTCTGTGCTAGGTGCAGGTTCTTCTGCACTCGCCATTTTGCCCATAGTTTCTTTATAAAGGGTCAGGCCACGCTGTACAGTGGCATTGACTTCGTCGCCCAGTAAAAAGCGCAACATGCCTTCAGTGCCTTGGTCTAAACCGTATTTCGACATCATGCGCTTAGATTGATCTGCCGGTAAATTGGCAGCGCGTAGGCTGAGTGACTTGACGGCGGCAGAGTCGGCTTTCAAATCTTCTTTTAAATTGTCGAACTGGCGGAGCTCGGCTTTGATGTCGTCGCGCAATTCTTTTGCACCGGCGAGACGCTCGATCACGTTTTTGTTTTTTAGCTCATCCCAGCGTTTTTTGTACTGGTCGAACTGGGTTTGATCAGGGACTTTCTCGGACTTGGTTTTCCAGCGCGATTCAATGTCGGTAAAGCCAGTTTGAATCTCGGTAACTTCCGCCTGGATGTTGGCTTTTTCTTCCGCCAGCAAGGCATTTGGATCGGGCAGGCTTATGCTTGGCATTCCGCTGGCGCTGTCTTCCTTAGGTGGCGGCATGCTGCCATCTAAGGTGCCCGGGGTGCTGCGCTCGGTATACATTTGCAGGCCAGATAGCACTACTTGGTCGGCGATAACCTGCATTTTCAGCAGGGCTTTGGCGTCGACATCGGCGGAGACTTTTTCGCTTTGCAGAAGGTTGCGCATAGGCTCTTGCGGATTGGCGACAGTAAGGCCGTTGAGTGCGACGTGGGTGGGATAAAAACTAATATCCACACTATCGACATCGACACGGGCGCCAACTTGTTTGCTACCTTCGCTTTCGATCACAAATTTGGCAATGGGCTCAAGGGCGAAAACAACACCGATGACCGCGACTACTAGCAGGATGACAATACCCTGCAAAATCCGTTTGAACATGAGACGACTTCTCCATCTGGCGGAATGTACACCGTGGTGCAGAACTTCCGGCATGATTTATTTTGAATTTAATGGGCTTGGTGCGCAGTGTAGCGCTATATCGCCAGCATAGCGCGTTAGCTATGTCACATAAACCGCTGGCGGTTTAGACCGCCGAGTTGGGCTTTAGTGCGGCGCGAGCTGGGATTAAAATATAGGGCTTTTACAGGCTAGCTAGGCATCGTTGCTGACAATATATTTGCCCACGCCTGAGCTCTGCTGATATGCGGCCTGAGCGGACAGAGCGGTGGTTTGATTGATGTTGGCCCACAGCAGTTGACGGTGATTTTGATGCTCCCGCCACAAGGTGAATTGGCCGCTGTGGTCGCGGTCTATGGTGATTAGGCTGACAACACTGTTTTCCGCTGTGATGGCGCTGGGATTTGTTAGCGCAATGCTGCGTCCGGCGACGTGGGCAATCTCATTCACTTCTACGCCATTCACAAAAAGTATGGCGCAGATATCCCCTTGCAGCGGCGGTGTTTGTCGGCCTGCCGGCAGAAGTAATTGTTGAGGGCTTTGCCGCTGACAGCGCCAGTGACTGGGGAGCTGACTGAGGGGAATATCGCTGATCTGCAGGTCTTCTATGGCATAGGCAATGCACAGCGGCACTGTCGCTGGTGATTGTAAAAGATTGCCATTGCGGAGCCTGACTTGCCCTTGCAGCAGCTTACTGTCACAGCGCCCGCAGTTGCCATTGCGGCAGCTGCGAGTAACCGGCAGAGTGGCAGCAAGACATTGTTCAAGCAGATTTTGGTCTTTGTTGATGGTCAGGCTAAGTGCGGTATCGACAATACTTAGCGTGACCATGGTTAGGCGCCTAGGTATTCGGTGCGCAATCTGGGTAGCAGTTGTTGCAGTGCCAGTGCGCGGTGACTGATTTTGTTTTTTTGCTCTTTGCTTAGTTCTGCAGAGCAGCAGTCTAGACTGGCGATGTAGAACAGCGGGTCGTAGCCGAAGCCATTGTCGCCGCGTGGCGCGCTTAGGATTTCGCCATGCCATTGGCCTTCGCACACTAGCGGCGCAGGATCGTCGGCGTGGCGCACAAAGGCGAGCGCGCAGTGGAAATGCGCGCCGCGATTGCTGTGTGCCTTTAGTGTTTCTAATAGCTTGGTATTGTTGTCGGCATCTTGTGCGTTGGCACCCGCGTAGCGCGCGGAGTAAATGCCGGGTGCACCGCCCAACGCATCAACGCACAGACCTGAGTCGTCGGCCAGTGCAGCAAACCCGGTTTGGCGTGCCGCGTTGCGTGCCTTGAGAATAGCATTCTCGATAAAGCTGAGACCGTTCTCTTCTGCTTCGACTACATCGAAATCTGCTTGGCTGCGCAGGGTAATGCCTAAGCCGTTTAGTAAATCACTTAACTCACGTAATTTGCCGCGGTTGCCGCTGGCAAGAACCACGGTATTCTCAGCGAAAGAGGGTGTAGTGGTCATTGTCTACTCGTCATCGACATATATCATTTTGTTGAACTGAATATCGTAGCTGGGACGATTGTCTACGCTCACCGAAAGGCGGAAGTCTTGGCGCTCGTCATTGCTGATTTCAAATTCCGCGATGTAGTAAATAGCGTCTTGTTCAATGATTTCTCTAAATTCTAAGGGCGTGCGATGAATAAGGTCGGAGCTAGTGCCTTCAACTTTGGCTCGCACAGCAAGGTTGGTGGTGTCGAGTTGGCGGCGCACTGACACGTTAATTAAAAACTTATTGTCACCGCGAATTATGCCGTAGCTTTTGGCGACTTGCGGTGTGAGAAAGGTGGAGTTGACTACGCTGTAATGCACCGTGTCTTTGCCGAAGCTGGAGCTGGTGGCGGTAACCGGCGGCGCTTCTTGTGCGCTGGCAGCCGCGCTAAATAGCGCGCTAAATACTAGTGTGAAGATGGCGGTGTAGTTCGTGATTCTTTTCATATTAGACTCGGTGTGCGCTGAATTATTTGCTTATGTGGTAAACCGCAGTCACGCCCAATAAATTGGGGAAGCGGTTAGCTAATGGTGACTGGCTATTGTCGGCGCCGATCACGCTGCTATTTAGAATGCGTATATTTTTTTCGTCGCAAAGTGTTTCAAAATCCTTCACGGTACAAAAGTGAATATTGGGGGTGTCGTACCAGGTGTAGGGCAAAAATTTTGACACAGGCATTTTGCCGCGATGACCCAAATACCAGCGGCTGCGCCAGTGACCAAAGTTTGGGAAAGTAACAATGCACTCGCGGCCAACCCGCAGCATTTCGTCGATGACCAAATGCGGATAGCGCAGGGTTTGCAGTGCCAGTGTCATCACCACCATATCGAAGCTGTCGTCGCGGAAATTGCCCAAGCCGACGTTAAGATCGTGCTCTATGACATTGACGCCGCGGGCGAGCGCGCGGGTAATATTGTCTGGGTCGATCTCAAGACCGACGCCAGAGATATTTTTTTCTTTGCCTAAAGTTTCCAGCAACATGCCGTCGCCACAGCCGAGGTCGAGCACCCGGCTATTGGCATTAATCCACGGCTGAATCAGGGTGAGGTCAAAACGCATGGCCAAGCTCCTGTTTGAGTCGCTTCATATAGCCGTGGAAGACGTCCATATAGCGGGGGATGGGAATAAGGAAAGCATCGTGGCCGTGGTCTGCTTCTATTTCTGCGTAGCTTACCGATTTATTGGCGGCGACAAGGGCGTCGACAATTTCACGCGAACGGGCGGGCGCGAAGCGCCAATCGGTGGTGAAGGAGGCCACTAAAAATGCACACTTGGCGTGCTTAAAGGCCTCGACCGGATCGTCATTGTATTCGCGGGCGAGGTCGTAGTAGTCCAGCGCCTTGGTCATCAGTAAATAGGTGTTGGCGTCAAAGCTGCCAGAGAAGGCTTCGCCTTGATAGCGCAAATAACTTTCGACCTCAAACTCCACCGCCGTTTCTGACCCTGCGCCCAGCGCAAGGTTGCCGGTTTTAAGTTCGCGGCCAAATTTTTGCTTCATGCCGTCTTCAGACAGGTAGGTGATATGGCCGACCATTCTCGCCAGACCGAGGCCCTGTTTTGGCAGGGTGTTGTGCTCAAGGTAGCGACCTTCGTGGAAGTTGGCGTCTGAGGTGATGGCGCGGCGTGCAATCTCATTAAAGGCAATATTTTGCGCAGACAGCTTCATGGCTGAGGCAATCACGATGCAGTGACGCAGGGCGTCCGGGTATTCGAGCGCCCAGCGCATGGCTTGCATACCGCCCAAGCTGCCACCGATGACGGCGGCCCATTGCGAAATGCCGAAATGCTGCATCATTAAATACTGGCTTTCTACCCAATCGCGACAGCGCAGCGGTGGAAAGTCTGGGCCCCAGGGTTTGCCGGTTGTTGGGTTGATCGAGGTGGGGCCAGTTGAGCCGTGGCAGCCGCCAATATTGTTAATACTTAATACAAAGAAAACATTGGTATCGATGGGTTTGCCCGGCCCAATGCAGCTGTCCCACCAGCCAGTTTTACGATCGTCGGCGCTGTGCTTACCGGCTGCGTGATGATGGCCGCTCAGGGCGTGACAAATTAAAATCCCATTGGATTTTTCTGCGTTCAGTTCGCCGTAGGTTTCGTAAACAATATCGTGCTCTGGCAGCGCGCGGCCGCAGGCTAGCTGCAGCGGCTGATCGAAGTGCAGCGTTTGCGGCACGACAATGCCGACGCTGTCGTTATCCGCAGTAGGTGTGCTGGGCGGAGCTTCTGTCATGTGGACCGATATCCTTGTTGGCCGGTGCTTGATTTTACCGTCTTGCCGGCAGTTTGTGCATTTGGTGTCGGCCGTTTAAAACGGACTTGGTTTACGGTTGTTCTATATTCAGCGCACTTGGTATTGTTGTGGGCGCCAAAATCTTAAAGGTTTTCTGCCGGCTTTGTGAGCCCGTACTAAGTTCTACAGCCTGTTTGCTTACGGCAAATTGCTCGGCCAGAAAAGCGCATAAACTGGCGTTGGCCTTGCCTTCGATTGCCGCTGAACGAACCCGTATTTTTAAACGGTCGCCATGTTGGCCGGCAAACTCGTTGGCGCTGGCGCCCGCTTGAATATGGCAGAACAATATTAAATTATCACCTTGCCAGCGACAAAACGCGGGCATCTCTGCCACTATTTACAGCCCCATAATCAGGGCGGGATGGAGGCCGACGCCGGCTGCCACATGGCGCAGTATCACTTCGAGTACATTGATACACAAAAAAACCAAAATGGGTGACAAGTCCAGGCCGCCCATGGTGGGTAGCAGTTTGCGGAATGGCGCCATCACCGGCTCAGTGATTTGATACAAAATTTGTGCGGCGGGGTGAGCGCCGCCCTGGGCGACCCAGCTCATGATGATATTGGCGATGATCGCAAAGAAGTACAGGTTTAACACGGCGCTGCACAGGCCGATCACCGACCAAATTAATAACTGCGCTGGGTTGGGAAAGCCGCCGCCGTAAAGTTGCAATAGCAGGGTAATGCCCACAGCTTGCGCAATGAATGCGAGTAGTAGCGAGGCAGTGTCTATTTTACCGACGCTGGGAATAATTTTGCGCAGTGGAATCACCAGCGGATTAGTGGCTTTAACTAAAAACTGGCAGATGGGGTTATAAAAGTCTGCGCGTACTAATTGCAAAATCATCCGCAGTAAAAAAGCCACAATGGCTAAGCTGATGACGGTGTTCAACAACATGGTGGTAATTTCTGCAGCAGCTGACATGTGTCTTATTCCCCTTCAAGTTCGATGGCTAGCTCTTCGGCGCGGATGCGTGCGCCCTCTAGTGCCTGCGCGAATAATTGGCGCAGGCCGCCCTCTTCTAACATATTGATAGCGCGTTCGGTGGTGCCCTTGGGTGAGGTTACTCGGCGGCGGAGTTCGGCGGCGTCGACATCACTGTTAACGGCCATTTGGGCTGCGCCCAACGCGGTTTGCAGGGTGAGCTGCTTGGCGACGTCTTCACTTAAGCCCATATTTTGACCGGCGGCTTGCATGGCTTCCATCACTAAAAAGAAATACGCGGGGCCGCTGCCAGATACGGCGGTAACCGCGTCGAGTTGATTTTCTTGTTCTACCCAAAGCGCTACGCCTACAGCTTCTAATATCGCTGTGGCTTGCTGGCGTTGGCTGTCATTCACTTGCGAGTTGGCGAATAAGCCGGTGGCGCCGCTGCGAACCAGTGCGGGTGTATTGGGCATGCAGCGAACAATGGCGGGCGCGCCGCCGAGCCACGTTGCCAGACTGCCGCTGGTAACGCCGGCGGCAATGGTGATGACCAAGGGTTGGTGTACCTGCACCGACGCGGCAATGTCTAGCGCCACCACTTTCATAATTTGCGGTTTTACCGCCAGAATAATTACATCGACTTGGGCAATGAGCGCATGGTTGTCATTGCCGGTGTTGACAGGGGCAACGTTCTTTAGCTTGGCTAGGCTGTCGGCATTGGGATCGCTGGCCCAAATATTGTTGGCGGCCATGCCGCTGGCAACGAGCCCACCGATGATACTGGAGGCCATATTGCCGCCGCCGATGAAGCCGATTTTCATCTCTTTCACGCTAGTTCCTCAATTCGCTTAATGCCCAGCCTTGGATTCTGACGAGTCGCCGACTGGAAAATTCCGCCCGCAGTATAGCAGTCCGGTTTTGATACTGGCAGTCGCATCACTTTACTTGGGCTATCCGTGGGCCAAATATATCGCTGCCGATACGCACGATGGTGGCGCCTTCGGCAACCGCAGCTTCCATGTCTGATGACATCCCCATCGACAAGGTGTCGAGCGGAGCCTCTGGAAATTGCGTTTGTAGCGAAGTGAAAATACCGCGTAGCGCAGCGAAGTTTTGTCGTTGCTGTTGGAGGTCGTCGGTATTGGCGGGAATAGCCATTAGCCCGCGCAGCCGCAAATGAGTTTGGCTGAGCACTAATTTGGCAAGCTCGGCGACTTCGTCGATGTTGGCCCCGGCCTTACTGTCTTCATCGTTGATGTTGACTTGCAGGCAAATATTTAATGGCCCGCGCTGAGCGGGGCGCTGCTCATTGAGTCGAGTAATGATTTTGGCGCGGTCGACGCTGTGCACCCAGTCGAAGTGGCTGGCGATGGCGCGGGTTTTATTGGTTTGGATAGGGCCAATAAAGTGCCAAGCGTCTGGTTGAACTCTTAGCTCTGCCTGCTTACTCAGTGCCTCTTGCAGATAGTTTTCGCCAATGTCAGTAATTCCGGCCGCGATAGCAGCGCTAATTTCTGTGACATTGCGGGTTTTAGTGACAGCCATGAGCCGTGGCGGTGATTGTCGCTCATAAAGTTGGCAGGCGGCCGCTATTCGCGCCTGAATTGCTGCTATATTGGCTATTATGGTTGCTTGATTGCTCATGGTTAAGATTATGCCTGATGCGGCCTGCATCTGTTGATGTTTACGTTGTATCTTAAAATAAAAACTTTGTGCTGTACGGCAAACCCTGCGCGTTATACAGTTTTGAATTGATACTAGTTAGCTTACTAAAGTTGGTTGCTGGGCGTTGTTTGCCATAAGCCCCGCTACGTAATTTTGGTGCAATAGACATTTTTCGTGGGTTCGCTCACCCACAGATGCTTCGATGCCGTTGAGGATGTTCATGGATATCACAGAGTTACTGGCGTTTAGTGCCAAGCAAAATGCCTCGGATTTACACTTGTCGGCGGGCTTGCCGCCGATGATTCGGGTTGACGGCGATGTGCGGCGCATTAATTTGCCGCCGATGGAGCATCGCGAAGTACATAGTTTGATTTATGAAATTATGAATGACCGCCAGCGCCGTGATTACGAGGAGTTTTTAGAAACTGACTTCTCGTTTGAAGTGCCCGGCGTGGCGCGCTTCCGGGTTAACGCCTTTAACCACAACCGCGGTGCCGGTGCGGTTTTTCGGACCATTCCGTCTAAAGTCTTGTCACTGGAAGACCTCGGTATGGGGCAGGTGTTTAAAGATATTTCGATGTTCCCGCGCGGCCTGGTCTTGGTCACTGGGCCAACGGGCTCGGGTAAATCCACCACGCTGGCGGCGATGATCGACTATATCAACGACAATAAATTCGATCACATCTTAACCATTGAAGACCCAATTGAATTCGTTCACGAATCAAAAAAATGTCTGCTCAACCAGCGTGAAGTCCACCGTGATACCCATGGCTTTAACGAGGCCCTGCGTTCGGCGCTGCGTGAAGATCCGGATATTATTCTGGTTGGTGAGTTGCGGGATTTAGAAACGATTAGGCTGGCACTCACCGCAGCAGAAACTGGGCATTTGGTATTCGGCACCCTGCACACCACCTCTGCTGCAAAAACCATAGACCGGGTAGTGGATGTATTCCCCGGTGACGAAAAATCGATGGTGCGCTCGATGCTGTCGGAATCGCTGCAGGGCGTTATTTCACAAACCCTGCTTAAACGCCCCGAGGGTGGCCGTGTCGCGGCTCACGAAATCATGATTGGCACCCCCGCGATTCGTAACTTGATTCGTGAAGACAAGGTGGCGCAGATGTACTCTGCCATTCAGTCTGGTGCGGCCGTGGGTATGCAAACCATGGATCAGTGTTTGAAAAACTTGCTGCAAAAACGCCTGATAAGTCGCGATGCAGCGCGTCTTAAAGCCCGTTTCCCAGAAAATTTCTGATGTTGCTAGAATCGCTACATTGGGCTGAGGAGTTACACATTGGAAATTGAAAAATTACTGCGCATCATGCAAGAAAAGGGCGCGTCAGATTTGTTTATCTCTGCTGGCGTGGCGCCATCAGTTAAGGTGAATGGCCAGTTAGTGCCATTGAGCAGCAATGCCCTTAGCCCGGAGCAAACCCGTGAAGTGGTGATGGGGGTAATGAACGACCAGCAACGCCGCGAATTTGTGCGCGACAAAGAGTGTAACTTCGCCATCAGTGCGCGGGGTATCGGCCGCTTCCGAGTGAGTGCATTTTATCAGCGCAATTTGGTCGGTATGGTCTTGCGTCGCATTGAAACCAATATTCCGACCACTGATGAGTTGGGCTTGCCGGAACTGGTTAAAGAGCTGGCGATGACCAAGCGCGGCTTGATTATTTTTGTCGGTGCAACTGGCACGGGTAAGTCAACCTCGCTGGCGGCGATGATCGGCCATCGCAATGAAAATTCCCGCGGTCATATCATCACGGTAGAAGACCCCATTGAATTTGTGCATCAGCATCGCGGCTGCATAGTTACCCAGCGCGAAGTCGGCATCGATACTGAATCTTTTGAAGTGGCCTTGAAGAACATGCTTCGACAGGCTCCCGACGTGATCATGATTGGTGAGATCCGTACCCGCGAAGCCATGGAGCAGGCGATCACCTTTGCCGAAACCGGGCATTTATGTCTTTGCACTCTACATGCGAACAATGCCAACCAAGCCCTGGATCGCATACTTCATTTCTTCCCCGCCGAGCGTCATCAGCAGCTGTGGATGGATTTGTCTCTAAATCTGAAGGCCATGGTTGCCCAGCAGTTGATTCCGACCCGCGACGGGACGGGGCGGCGAGCCTGTGTGGAAATTTTATTGAACACCCCCTTGGCATCAGACTTAATTCGCAAGGGCGATGTGTCGGGTGTAAAGGACTTGATGAGGCAGTCTACCGAACTCGGTATGCAAACCTTTGATCAGGCGCTTTACGATTTATATACGGTTGGCGAGATTACCTACGAAGACGCCATCGCTCATGCGGATTCTGCCAATGATTTGCGCTTGCTGATTAAACTGGGTGCCGACAATAACCCTGAGCAAATGCGGAAAATGGCGGGCGGTTTGACGATGGAGGAGGACGGCACTAAAAAACCGCCATCGCGGGGTATTAATCGCCGCTAGTAATGGCGCTTATGACGAGCTGCGCATCCAGCTTTCCAGAATAATAGCGGCGCTGCGACTGTCTACCGATTGGTTTTTAAAGTCGCGGGAACCGGTATCGTCAATGATGTTGCCACGAGCTTCAAAACTGCTGAGTCGCTCATCGGCAAAGTGCACTGCAATACCAAAGCGGCCGTGAATGCGGTTCCCGAATTTGCGCGCCCTATGGGACATCTCCGATACGCTGCCATCCATATTCAATGGCAGCCCAACCACCACCGCGTCTGGCTTCCATTCAGCGATGAGTTTGTCGATATCTTCCCAGCGCGGAATACCATCTTTGGCTTGCAGTGAGGGCTGGGGACTGGCGGTACCGGTCAGGGTTTGACCAATTGCACAGCCTATCCAGCGCAGACCAAAGTCAAAGCTGAGCAGGGTTTGGGGAGCGTTGCTCATGGTATTGCGCGCATCCTTAGGCGTGGCCGCTATCCGGCGCGATTTGTGAAAAATGGATGCCTAGGCTGGCGAGGGCGGCATCGACCTTGTTCTCTGCATCGACCTCAAACAAAACATGGTCGCTCGCCGGCACCGTTAGCCAGGTGTTGTCCTGCAATTCTTCTTCTAGCTGTCCTGCGTCCCAGCCGGCGTAACCCAAGGCAATCAGGCATTGGCGGGGGCCGCAATCACGCGCAATGGCGTCGAGAATATCCAGTGAGGTGGTCAGCGTAACGGTGTCTGTCACGTCGACGCTGGCGTCCCATTGTTTGCCATCGCGGGGGTGCAGGACAAAGCCGCGGTCGGTGTGCACCGGTCCGCCTGCGTAAACGGGTTGCTGGTGGTTGTAGACATGCCCATCCAATTCGAGTTGCTCTAGAATTTCATCGACGTCCATATCCAGCGGCCGATTGATAATAATACCCATGGCGCCCTGTTCGTCATGTTCACAGAGATAGGTGATGCTATGGGTAAAAATGCCGTCTTTGAGCGCGGGGAGTGCGATCAAAAAGTGATTTTTAAACGATGGGAAGGTGGTGTCGGTCATGACCCTAAGTATCGATGAAATTACAGTAAAAACAAGCTTGTTACGGATATTAAACGTGGATTTAGCCTTGGTTTGTCTTGAGTGATTGACGCTCAAAACGCCAAGTGCGAACGATGCCGAGGCGGTTTTTGCCGTCCAGCACGTCACTGGGAATGGCTTCATAAGGCGCTGCCAGGCGCACGATACGGTGAGCAGCTCGGTCTAATATCGGGTTGCCAGAGCTGCTGAGTATGCGGACTTCATCAATTCGGCCGTCCGGCATGAGCATGAGCAGCAGCCTGAGCTCGCCCTCTATTCCTAGGCGGCGGGCCTCCTCGGGGTAATTGGCGTTGCCAACCGTTTCGACGCGTTTTTCCCAGCGGTTTAAATAGAGTGCGTCGGGGGAGCCTTTAGTCGCCACTGAGGTAATGAACTTAGGTCGTGGCATGCGCGCGTAACTTTGGTTTAGATTTTCGAGCTGCGCTTCAAGAGCCGAAATATTTTCACTGAGTTGGTTTTGTGCGTCGCTGCCGTCCCACTGCTGCTGTTGATGAAGCATTCTGGTTTGCTGCGGCTTAGTGCTGCGAGTGGCGTCACCGGTGGTGCTAAGTAGTGCGGAACCCGCCGTTTCTGGAACCGACTTGGCTAATTTTAGGGCCTCCTCTTCCTTGGCGGTATTGTCGTGGAAGGCACTTTCGCTGGTGGCGCTCAGTTCGGCCTTGTCTTTCAAGTTGCCACTGCCGATTTGGTCGTACTGGGCTAAATAGTCAGCGTTCTCGGGTGCATCTTTGCTTTGGTATTGCGCCAAGGTGATTTCTAGGTTCGGCAACTTAACACTCGGCTCGGGCGCCGCGAAGGTAATGCCCAATATGAGTGCGAGGTGCATTGCCGTGGCGACAACGATGATAAACCCCAGCCGTTCTGGCGGGGTGTGATCATCAGTCATGGGCAAAGTGGCTGCCGTCATTATGAACGATGTTTCCCGGCAGCAAGCTTGGCGGCGATACAGTCCATGAGCTGGCCGCCGATATCGGTGCCAAACTGAGTGTCGATTTCACGGATGCAGGTCGGGCTGGTGACGTTAATTTCTGTGAGCGAGTCGCCGATGACGTCTAAGCCAACAAACAGCAGGCCTTTTTCGCGGGCGACAGGGCCAACTTCGGCTGCGATGCGGCGGTCCGCGTCGCTAAGGGCTTGGGCTCGACCGGTGCCGCCCGCCGCTAAATTACCGCGGGTTTCGCCTTTGGCCGGGATGCGGGCGAGGCAATACGGTACCGGTTCGCCATCTATCAGCAGGATCCGCTTATCGCCATCGCGAATTTCCGGCAGGTACACTTGGGCCATGATGGTAGTTTGGCCGTGATTGGTAAGGGTCTCTAAAATAACACCGACATTGGCATCATCCGGCTTTAGCCTGAATATCGAACTGCCACCCATGCCATCCAGAGGCTTCATGATCACGTCACCGTGTTCGGCGTGAAAAGCGCGCAAACGCGCCTGATCGCGGCTGACGAGGTGTACCGGGCCACACTGTGGGAACTGCAAAGCAAAGAGCTTTTCATTGCAGTCGCGCAGACTGCGAGGTCTGTTTACTACCCATACGCCCTGTGTTTCAGCTAATTCAAGGATGTGTGTGGCGTAGAGAAATTCGTTATCAAACGGCGGGTCTTTGCGCATTAAAATTACATCGAGATCGCCAAGTGCAATATCGACGCGGCTATCTAGCTCGTAAAAATGTGCTGGGTCTTTGAAGACGCGCAATGCCTGCGCTGACGATCGAGCTTGTCCGCCGCTGATATACAGGTCGGCGGTGGTCATGTAGCTAATTTCCCAGTTGCGCTCCGCTGCAGCCCAAAGCATGGCGAGAGTTGAATCTTTTTTGTATGTAACGTGCTCAATCGGGTCCATTACGACGCCAAGGCGAATAGTCATTTTGTTACCTGTATCGAAAACTTTGTAATTAGGCTGTATTCTGAAGGCCAGCTGCGTTAATAATTAGCGGTGATAGAATACCGCAAAAACAGCGAAAGTTTGTCTATTCGAGCAATTTTGCTTTACTGACAGTATTGGATGATGGTGTCAGAGGTCTTTACGTGGTAAAAAAACCAACACACTGCGATGAGACATTGGATTGTTGGCGCATCAATATGCAACCTTCACAAGGTTATCAATTCTTATGGAAGTCAATTTTTCCGATTTGAAAGTTATGATTATCGACGATAGCAAAACGATTCGTCGTACCACTGAAACCCTATTGGCAAAAGAAGGTTGCACAGTTGTCACCGCCGTCGACGGCTTTGACGCCTTGGCGAAGATTGCCGATACTAAGCCGGATATTATCTTTGTTGATATTATGATGCCGCGCCTTGACGGCTATCAAACCTGCGCCTTGATTAAAAATAATACCGAATTCAAGTCTACGCCGGTAATAATGCTGTCCAGTAAGGATGGCTTATTCGACAAAGCTAAAGGCCGTATTGTTGGCTCTGATCAGTACCTGACTAAGCCTTTCAGTAAAGGTGAACTGCTTGAGGCCATTCAGAATCACGTGCATCTTACCCACGCTTGATTCGCGCATTTGCCCAGCCTAATAAAATGTAAAGCCGGTTTTGATGTCGGTGTAAGGTCGCTCTATGCGCCGCCGCTGCGGCGCTTTCGATGAGGAAATAACATGCCACGGGTTCTTATTATTGACGATTCACCAACTGAGATTTTTAAGATTTCAGAAATTCTAAGTAAGAATGGTTATGAAGTCCTTACGGCCGAAAGTGGTGAGTTGGGCTTGAATATTGCTAAGGAACAAATGCCGGACGTTGTTTTGATGGACATTGTTATGCCGGGCTTAAATGGTTTTCAGGCAACGCGGCAGTTAAGTCGCGACCCGGATACTAGTGGCATCCCCGTTATTATTGTCACCACCAAAGATCAAGAAACCGATCGCCTGTGGGGACAGCGCCAGGGCGCCAAGGGCTATTTAACGAAACCAGTTGATAGCAAGGGGCTGCTCAATGCGATTGATGCGGTACTAAATTAGCCCAGAAACTGAGTGAGTTATGTCTAACACGCTGTCATTTGATTATTTGCAGGACCTAGATGCTCGATTCCGTGCAGGTCTTGCGGCACTGCCGAGTGCTCGCGACAATCGTGCAATTACGTGGAGCGGTGTCGGTTTTCGTATCGGCAAACAGCACTGCGTGACGGCGATGGATGATATTGCTGAAGTGTTGACTGAGCCCGCGGCGACGCGTCTTCCGGGCGTAAAGCCTTGGGTTCGAGGTGTTGCCAATGTGCGGGGGCGACTGCTTCCGCTGGTAGATTTAAGTGCATTTCTTGGCGAGCAGGGAGCCCAAGATCAACGTCAGCGCCGGGTCTTGGTCATTGAAAAGGGTGAGATATATTTGGGCCTCATCGTCGATGACGTATTTGGCATGCAGCACTTTAATGCTGAGACCTTTCGTTTAGATGGCGAGCTGCAAGTTGCCGCAATAGCGAATTATGTTCAGGGCAGCTACGAGCACGCAAAACGTCAGTGGGTCGTGTTCCGCCCTGTTCAATTAATAGAAGATGATAATTTTTATACCGTGGCAGCATAAGCTCGGATTGACACAAAATACCTAATATTTAGCACTGGGAGTTCGGGGAAATGAAAGCAGGTAATCAAGGCGCTCTAGCACGACTGCGAACCAGTCGAGTGGTGAGTGTACTCGTTATAGTTATTCTGGCGGGCTTTATTGGTGTCGGACTAAATACCTTCATTATTCTGCGAGACGCGGATTATGATCAGAGCTACTTAGAGCTGACCAGTGAAATGCGTTTGTATGCTCAGCAAATAGCGAATACCTCAAGGGAGGCAGCGCTGGGTGATCAAGAAAGCTTTGACGCACTAGCACGCGCACAGCGAAATTTTGAACAGGCGCGCAGCAAGTTAGTGGATGGCAGCAAAGGTCTGCCGTCGCCAGCTGCCATGCTCGGTACGGATATCGATCGTTTGAACGTGCTTTGGGCGCAGGTTAACAGTGCCTCAGACACCATTACGAGTAATAAAGAGCGCATTATCTTTTTATATCAAGTTGCCGAAACCTTGAATCAGCAGCTTCCCCAGCTGCAGGACAACAATAATAAAGTTGTCGATATCTTATTGAAAAGCGGCGCATCGGCTAAACAGGCGGCTATTGCACAGCGACAGTCTTGGTTGGCGGAGCGAATTGGTCGTCATGTCGACCGTATGATTGGCGGCGGTGAAGCCGCAACCCAGGCCGCAGAGCAATTTACAATTGATGCCAGCGAGTTTGCGACGGTCTTAAATGCCATGCTTAAAGGCAACAGTGCTATTGGCGTTGACCGCGTAACTCAGGGCCGAGCACCACAAATACTGGCTGAGATCGCCATGTCTTTCCAGCAGTTAAGCGGTTCAATGGAAAGTATTTTCGAGGTTTCTCCCGAGCTTTTAAAATCCTCTGAAGCGGCTATTTTGATTGCTGCCAAGGTGCCAGAACTTACCCAAGTGACAAGTAATTTGTCGTCGGCAATTGGCAAATTGTCTGAAAAGCGGCCACTGTCTTTAGCGAGCGCGCTGATCTTTGTTGGCGTGATATTAATTGGCCTGGGAGTGCTGGCGTGGCAATCGATGCGCAATACCCGCATGCGCCTGCGTGAAACAGCCGACGCCAATGAAAGAAACCAAACGGCAATCCTGCGTCTCCTCGACGAACTAGCCGATCTTGCAGATGGTGACCTTACGACCTCTGCCACGGTAACAGAAGATTTCACCGGCGCCATCGCCGACTCTATCAACTACACCATTGACCAGTTGCGGGTGCTGGTATCGCAGATTAACGAAACGGCGGTAGACGTATCGTCTGCTGCGCAGAGCTCCCAGTCCACAGCGTTAACGCTGGCTCAGGCATCGGAAAGTCAGGCCAAAGAGATCGCGGGCGCGTCGGCGGCTATTTCCGAAATGGCGCAAACCATCGATCGGGTATCGTCAAACGCCCGCGAGTCAGCGGCGGTTGCAGAGCGCTCGGTGGCGATCGCAAACACCGGCGCCGAAGTGGTGCAGAACACCATCAAAGGCATGGACAATATTCGCGAGCAGATTCAAGAGACCTCCAAGCGTATTAAACGTCTGGGTGAGTCTTCACAGGAAATTGGCGACATCGTTTCTTTGATTAACGATATTGCTGACCAAACCAACATTTTGGCATTGAACGCGGCGATTCAGGCATCGATGGCGGGTGACGCCGGTCGAGGTTTCGCGGTTGTTGCGGACGAGGTTCAGCGGCTCGCAGAGCGTTCGTCGGGTGCAACCAAACAGATCGAAGCGCTAGTAAAAACCATCCAGTCAGATACCAATGAAGCTGTTATCTCGATGGAGCAAACCACGTCTGAGGTGGTGCGAGGAGCGCGGCTTGCACAGGACGCGGGTACGGCCCTGACCGAAATCGAAACGGTATCACAGGAACTGGCGGAGCTGATCCAAAACATCTCTAGCGCCGCTGCTGACCAGGCTGTCTCTGCCGGGCAAATATCGTCAACGATGCAGGTCATTCAGCAAATTACCTCGCAAACATCGGCGGGCTCTACTGAGACGGCTAGATCGATTGGTGCGCTGGCGGAAATGACCAATGACTTGCGTAGCTCGGTGGCCGGCTTCACGCTGCCGGAGCGACAATTCTGATTGCCGCTGCCGTCGTGTTTGTGACACGTAACAGTTATAGATATAGCGTCGTTGCCGGCTCGGCTGGTAATGCTGTGGATATCGCGATGGTATGGGAAGCTAGAGTCCAAGGACATGACTGATCGTCGAGACTATATTGCGCTAGATTGGGTCGCCGGAGAGATTGCCGACGCCTTAGCCCAATGTGTGCCGCTAATTGATGATTACATCCAAAATGGCCACAGCGCATCGTTAGATCGCGCCAGCATGCTTATGCATCAGGTGCAGGGCAGCTTGCGCATGATTGAGTTTAGCGGTGCCGCACTGTTAGTTGATGAAATGGAGCGTAGCGTCGCCGCCGTAAGTGGTGGTTTATGCACCGAGACTCATCAGCGCGGTGTCCTTGAGGCGGTGCAAACTAGCGCAGATGAATTGCCGGCGTATTTACGGCGAGTAAAAGACAGTAAAAGCGCCTTACCCGCTTCGTTAATAATGATATTTAACGAGTTGCGCGCCGCTAATGATCAGCCTCTCTTGTCGTCGTTGCTGCTGTTTAATCCGCAATTAGATTTGAATCCCGGGCCCTCGGACGATGAGTCGAATTTGTCAGCGCAGACCTTTAACGAGCTTGCTGGCAAATTGCTAAAAATGTATCAAATCGCATTGCAAGCTTATGCGCGCGGCGATGGCGATAAGCAAAATTTGGTCTATCTCGGCAAAGTGTCGGGGCGCGCTGCCAAACTGTGTAGTGGACACCCACAGCAAGTATTGTGGTTATCTGCCCTGGCGTTAATCGAAGGTTTGCTTAATGAGTCAATTGCAAACCATGTCGCCGTTCGACATGTATTAAGTCGCTTAGGACGGGAGTTAAAAGTCCTTGCTAGCGATGGCTATGCGGCCGCGCAACGCGCCGTGTCGCTGCCGCTGCTAAAAGATATTCTGTTCTATATTGCCAGCAGTCCCGCCTCGTCGCGATATATTGAAAGTGAGCGTGAAAAGCATGGTCTGACTGGTGTGTTTGACGGCAGTGCTGCGTCGGCGGCTAACAGTGAGCACTTTATAGAGCGCGCGCGACAGGCGGTCGTTGCAGAGCTGATGCAGGCCGCCAGTGCGGTGACGGACAATGAACTACTGTATAGCAGATGCAAAGGCGTCGCCGATACCCTGGCAGTGCTCGGATGGGTCGAGTCACTGTATCCATTAAAAGCGATTATCGAACAGGTTGAGCGCGGGCTGGCCGGTCAACAAATGCAGGCGGTGGCAACCTCATTGCAACGTTTGGCTGAGCGACTGGCGGCGAACCCAGATTCTGCCCTGCTAGCCACAGAGCAAGAGAGTGAGGCAGACGCCGCGGCTTCTTTTGGCAAGGTGATCTCGCAAAGCCGTTCGGTATTGTTTGATGCCCAAGAGGCGATTATCGCCTATGTGTCTGAGCAGTGGCAGAGTGAGCATTTGCAACAAGTGCCTGATCAGTTACGGGATTTGGCGGGCCAGTTGAGCTCGGTGGGATTCGCTGCGCCGGCACTAATATTAGAGAATTGCGCCGAATATCTTGCCAGCAATATTATCGCCCAACAGCTGGTGCCAGATTGGCAAAGCTTAGATGCCTTAGCTGACGCTCTGACCTCGGTAGACTATTACCTCGAGCGCAGCAGTAATGGCCGTCAGTATGACGATGACGCTCTGCTAGCGGGGGCGGAGGCCTGCGTAGCGCGCTTGGGTTACCCAATTAGCGGCGGAGGGGTAAGCGATAAAAATATATTGCATTGGCCGGGTGCTGGTGGCGATGAGCGCGAATCTGGAGACGCTGCTGGTAAACGCATTGACCTAGACCCAGATATTGCCGATGTCTTCCTTGAAGAGGCGCAGGAAGTTTTGACGCTGCTGAAGGACACTTTACCGATTTGGCATGAGCGCTTGGATTCCGACGATTACCTAGCAGTGGTCCGCCGCGCATTCCACACGCTCAAAGGCAGCGGTCGAATGGTCGGCGCGACTCAAGTGGGCGAGTTGGCCTGGTCGGTTGAGGCCATGTTAAACAAGGTGGTTGATAGTCATTTCGTAATGGATGACGCACGACTGCAATTGGTTGAAAACGTCACTGCTCTACTTCCTGATCTGATTGCGGCTTTAGCTCAGGGTCGTGAGCTGCCGGCATCATCCGTAGACGGCTTAATGACCTTCGCGGATGCCTTGGCGCAGGAGCAAATTCCCCAGTCTAACTCTAGCTCTGCCACTGACGAAGACGGCTTAACCGGTATCTTTATGGGCGAGGCTGACACGCATTTACGGGTGTTGGAAGCGTATGTTGAGGGGGTCGATAGCTATCCCGCGCAGCTCACCGATGAGGTGCAGCGCGCCTTGCACACCCTAAAAGGCTCATCAAAAATGGCAGAGGTGTGGCCCGTTGCCAACATCATTACGCCATTGGAGGGCTTGGTAAAAGAACTTCGTTCAATGCGGGTCGCGGCGGGCGAGAGCTTAGTCGCGCTGATTTCTGATGTGGTGCGTCAGGTGCGCCTCATGGTGACACAGCTGGCTGATACGCCGGTTTCATCACTGCATACGCCAAAAACCTTGCTGTCCTCTATCAACGCTCTTTCTGTGCAGCTTATTCACGAAGCGGAGTTTGCCGCTGATCGCAGTGAGCACGGTGAAGTGTCAGCTGGCGCTCTCGACGCGTTTTTAGCTAACCATAGCGAAAGTGTTCAGGGCTTGCTCGATATTCTTGATGAGCAGGAGAGCATCGCTGCGGCGACGCTAGTGGACTACGCGCAAACGATGGGCGTGTTTGCCCAGCGCGCTGAAGATATTAATTGCGAGCCAGTTGCTGAATTGGGGCAGGCATTACAGGTTTTACTTAGTCATGCTGAAGATCCCATACCCGTGCAGTTTGTTTTGCTGGTAAATGAAGCCTTAGAACAGCTGATGGACTATTTGAATCAGTTGGCTGCGGAACAGACCGTGGCGGAAAATAGCGATTTAATTGATCGCATTCGCAATGTCGATCTTAGCGGTTCGGCGTTTGCCACTGACAGCTCAGCAGTTATTGACGGCAGCGATATTGTTGAACTAGAACTTGCTGAACCTGTTAGTGAAGAGTCGGCCGATGACGTTGTCGTGGCGCCGACGCCAGAGCCTGAAGAGGATGATATTGATCTAGAGATATTAGAAATATTTCTAGAAGAAGCGGCGGATCTTTTAGAAAGCCTCGATGAGTCTATTCACCATTGGTCTGGTGCGCGGGATGAGGTGATTCATCTTGATAATATTCAGCGCTATTTGCATACCCTGAAAGGCGGTGCGCGTTTATCTGGCTTGCCTGCGGTCGGCGACTTGAGTCACAACTTTGAAACGGCGATTTCAATAGCGATAGCACAGCGCAATATCGGCAGTGAAGAGTTTTTCAATCAAGTACAGCAGTATCAAGATCAGTTAGTAAATTGTATTGCGGCAATAGATGACCCTACGGCTGTGGCGCCGATAGACGACTTTGCCGAAAGCATCCCGGAAGGTCCTGCGACGCCGGAGCATATTGAAAGCGTATCAACGGAGGTGGCAATTGCTCATGAGGAGCAAGCGCCGCTGCCAGTATTGACGCCAAAAGGTGGCGATGTTGGCGATGTTAGTTCACTGGCATCCTCTATGGCCCGCGCGACTCCTCAAGAAATGATAAAGGTACCGTCGCCACTGCTTGAACGACTGATCAATTTGGCGGGTGAAACCTCAATTGCCCGCGGTCGTGTTGAGGAGCAGGTGAACGAAATTCATTTCTCCCTGGAAGAAATGGAAATGACGGTTGAGCGCCTGCAGGGACAGGTGCGGCGCATGGATATTGAGACCGAAGCGCAAATTATTTTCCGCCAGGAGCAGGTTGAAAGTGAGGGTGCGGACGGTTTCGATCCGCTGGAGTTTGACCGCTACTCGCAACTGCAGCAGTTGTCGCGCTCACTACTTGAATCGGCATCAGACCTTGTCGACTTGCGAGCGACTCTGTTGGAAAAGAGCCGTGACATGGAGACCCTGTTGGTTCAGCAGTCGCGTGTAAATACCGAGCTGCAGGAAGGCTTAATGCGCTCGCAGCTGGTTAATTTCTCGCGCATGGTGCCGCGCCTGCGACGCGGTATTAGACAGATTGCTACTGAGCTGGATAAGCAGGTTGAATTTAACGTTTACAATGCCGATGGCGAGATGGACCGCCGAGTGTTGGAACGGATCATTCCTGCGCTGGAGCATATGCTTCGCAATGCATTAGATCACGGCATTGAATCACCTGACATTCGCGCGGCGGCGGGCAAGCCTGCGGTGGGTGAAATTAATATGCGCTTTGATCGCCAAGGTGGTGATGTCGTGATTGTCATCAGCGACGATGGTGGCGGGATAAACTTGCAGGCGGTACGTCGTCGCGCCGAAGACTTGGGCTTAATTTCGGATGATGCAGAGCTCAGTGATAGACAATTGCTTGAATACATTTTCCACGCGGGCTTCAGTACCGCAAAAAATGTAACTCAAATTTCTGGTCGCGGCGTTGGTATGGACGTGGTGCGCAGCGAGATAAAGCAGTTGGGTGGTGCAATAGAGATTAGCACCGAAGTGGGTCGCGGCTCGCGCTTTGAAATCCGCTTGCCTTTCACCGTGTCGGTAAACCGCGCCTTGATGGTTAGTGTGGGCGGTGAAGTATTTGCCGTACCGCTTAATAATATTGAAGGTATTGTGCGGGTCAGTCCCTATGAGCTTGATGTGTATTATCAAGAGGGCGGCCCGGATTTTGAATACGCTAATCAGCAATATAATTTGCGTTATATGGGTAATTTGCTCGACGCGAGTCGTGTCCCTCACCTTGAGGGCCAGGTGGAGTCGCGGCCAGTATTATTGATCCGCAATGCCGAGCCGCCAACGGCGATTCAAGTTGACTCGCTGCTGGGGTCTCGCGAGGTCGTGGTAAAAACCCTTGGACCACAGTTTGCGGCGGTGCCGGGTTTGTCGGGAGCCACCGTGCTGGGCGACGGTAGTGTGGTCGTTATTTTAGATATGTTAGCTAGTATTCGCGCTGATGTTGCCCGTCGCCTCGCGGGTAATCAGCGACAGCCACAGCCTAGCATTTCACGGAAGAATACGCGCTTGGTCATGGTAGTCGACGATTCGGTGACGGTAAGAAAAGTAACGTCAAGGTTGCTTGTTCGCCAGCATATGGAAGTTGCGTTAGCGCGGGACGGCTTAGACGCGGTTAATCAGCTGCAGGACAGTGAGCGCTTGCCAGATGTCATTTTGCTCGATATTGAAATGCCGCGCATGGATGGCTTTGAGGTCGCGAGCAGGATACGCGGTAATCCGCGGATGAAAGATATTCCCATTATTATGATTAGCTCACGTACCGGACAGAAGCATCGTCAGCGCGCGCTTACCTTAGGTGTGCACAACTTCCTTGGTAAACCTTATCAGGAAATACAGTTACTTAAGGCGATTGATGAAGTGACGTCGAACTTGGTGGATGCATGAATACCACGCTAGAAAAGCCGTCTACTGTATCGGCAAATATTGTCCTGCCTTTAGTGAGTGGTGGATTGCTGCTTCCAAACGCGAGCGTGGCCGAAGTCGTCCTGGCTGGGCAGCTGAGTTCAGCCGTGTCATCACCCTTCCTGCTTGGCTATATGACGTGGCGCGAACAGGAAATTCCCGTCGTTAGCTTTGAAGGATTGTTAAATGGCCGTTTACCGGAGGGTTTGGTATTGCGGCAAATGGCGGTCTTCAACGGTTTAAGTGATCGGCAGAAAATGCCGTATTTTGGTGTGGTCTTGAGCGGCGTGCCGCGCCTGGTGCGGTTGCGTGAGAGTGATATTACGCCATTAGATACCGACCCACATCCACTGCTTCACAGCCAAGTTAGAGCGGTAGACTTAAAACTTATGATTCCAAACTGGGATGCGCTTGAGCAGGAAGTTCTTGCCGTTTTGTAGGCAGTTCAAAATTATAGTCCGTACCCACATTTAAACCCAGCCCATATCACCCCAGCGATGCTGAATAATACTAATAGCGGCAATGGGGGCCGTTTCGGTGCGCAGCACCCGCGGTCCCAATTGCAGTGCTTGGAAACCTTGTTTAATAGAGTACGTGATTTCGTCGTCGCTCAGTCCGCCTTCAGGGCCAACTAGCAGGGTGATGTGATTCGCGCCGCCGTCATCGACGCTAAGCTGCGCGTTTAAACTTGGGCACAGCACTAATTTGATTTGCTCGCCTAAGCTTGCGCACCAAGTATCTAAGCGACATGCATCACCTATCTCGACTAAGTTGTTGCGGCCACTTTGTTCGCAGGCACTGATCATAATTTGCTGCCAGTGGCGCTGTTTTTTTTCTTGTCGTTCACCGCTCAGTTTTACGTCGCAGCGCTCGGTAAATAGCGGCGTAATTTTATTGACGCCGAGCTCGGTTGCTTTTTGAATTACCCAGTCAAAACGGTCGCCCTTGGATATGCCGATGGCGAGTTCAATATAAAGCGGTGAGGGCGGTGCGGAGCTAAGTACTTCGTCGCCAAGTTGACAGCGCAGCAATTTTTTTGCCGCTTCAATAATCGTTGCCGGATAAGCCGCGCCGTCACCGTTAAATACAATTAAGTCTCGCCCAGCTCGCATACGCAGCACCTGCGAAACATAATGTGCGGCGCGCTCGTCCAGAGAAATAAGCTGGCCGACGGCCAGCTCTTGTTCCACGTATATTCTTGGTACGCGCATATTAATTTAGCGTCTTTATAAAGGCTTTAGACTTGCGCTGAAAATTATAGAGTTGCTTTTTAGCCGGTGGTAAGTCGTCGATCTGGCATTCTACATAGCCCTGTTCCTGGAACCAGTGCGCGGTTTGTGTGGTAAGCACAAACACCGAATCCAAGCCCTTTTTACGCGCTTCTTTTTCCAGCAATTCCAATAAGCGCTCGGCGCGATCTGCACCGCGATAATCTGGATGCGTCGCTACGCAGGCGATCTCGCCGCTGCGTTGCTCGGGGTAGGGGTAAAGCGCGGCGCACGCGACGACCATGCCGTCGCGGACGAGTATTTTGAAATGCTCAATTTCGTTTTCTAATAATTCCCGCGACCGTTTGAGCAAAACGCCTTTTGCCTCTAAGGGCTCGATGATGGCGAGTAAGCCACCCACATCATCGATATCGGCAGTCATAAACTGCTCATAGTGCTCTTGGGTGATTAGCGTTCCGGCACCGTCGCGGCTAAACAACTCTTGCAGCAGGGCGCCATCGCTTTGGAAGGAAATCATATGGCAACGGTTGATACCAAGATCGCCGGCATCGACCACTGCTTGTACAATGCTATCGTGCCGCAATAGCTCTTGCTGCTCTAGTTCTTTATCGACATCGCGGTATTCACACTGCCGAATTAATTCGCCGTCGCTGTCTAATAAACCTGAATCGGCGGTAAACAATATGAGCTTGTCGGCTTTTAAGGCTGCAGCGGTGTGCACGGCTACATCTTCAGCGGTGAGGTTGAAAATCTCACCGGTAGGTGAATATCCCAGCGGTGATAACATCACGACGTGCTGATGGTTGAGCTGCTGCTGCAAAGCCTGGGCGTCGACTTTTCTGACCACGCCGGTATGACGCAAATCAATACCATCCACAACGCCAATCGGGCGCGCGGTGACGTAGTTGCCTGAGCACACTCTGATAGAGGCGCCATGCATAGGTGAGTTCGCCACACCCATCGACAGCAGTGCCTCGATATGGGCGCGCAAGGAGCCTGCGGCATCGGTAACACAGCGCAGCTCTATGTCGTCGGTGATACGCAGATCATTGTGGTAGCGACTTTCGATACCGGCGTCGCGCACCCGCTCTTCTATTTGCGGACGCGCGCCGTGAACTAAAACCAGTTTTACACCTAGGCTGTTTAGCAGGGCGACATCATGCACAATATTGGCAAAATTGGGGTGCGCAACGGCTTCGCCACCAAACATAATGACAAATGTTTTGCCACGGTGAGCATTAATATAAGGTGCTGAGTTGCGAAACCATTTTACGTAATCGGTATGTTCTGACATGGCAGCGGTATATGTTATGAGTTTAAGCCCTCATTTTGTGTGTAATGTCATAGGCTTACAAGCCATTTTTATGCGCATTATGCGGGGTTGGGATTTGTGAGCGCAGATCAGCCGGAAACTGAAATCAGCGATGCCGAGGCGCAGTGGCAGGCTGCACTGCGTCAGGCGATTAGCGCGCATTTCGCTGCCGCTCACGCAAGGGTAGACGATGTGCACGCGCGTTATTTCAGCTCCATCTCAGCCGTTGCCTCCAGGCATTGGCAAAATAAAGCCGATGTGCCCGCAGATTTAATGAATATTCCGCGCGCGCTATGGCGTTTACTGCGCAGCCTCGGGCGGCGAGGTCAGACAGTGCATAGAGCACTGACCGGCAAAGAGCGGGCGATAGCCGATATATTGGCCGAGCAGGTGCTAGATCTGCCTGCTTTGCAGGCGCTGTTGTTTGAGCAGCTGCGCGCTCACCCAGATTATCAGCAGGGTGATATTGAGCGCTTGCGCGAGGCCTTAGCGCCTTACGATAGCGACGTCGCCGCCAAGCGTTTGCAGGCTGCCGTGGCGCAAATGGGTTTGCACCATGACAGCAGTCGAGATGTGTTGATGTTCTTAGGTGTCGGTCTATTAGGCCGGAGTGTCAGCGATAAAATTACCTTTGGCAGTGCGTCGATGATTGGTATGTCGGCGGCAAGCACGGTGTATTTGAGTCAACAAAGTGTCTGGGCGGCGCTGTGGGCGGGCTGGTTTGGTGTGCCGGCGTGGGTAGCGGTTAGCGGCGCTATCGCAGGCTTCGCGGTGATGTTTTTGGCAACACCGGTATTGGCTCCCGTTATCGAAGTGGGTGTGAGCCGTGCACAGGGTCGTCGCCGTCTGCATAAATTAATAGATAAGGTTGAATGCGAAATGCGGCCGTCGGTATCGGCGCAGTTATGGCAGTACGGGAGTTATTTGCAGTTTATTCCGGATTTAGTCATGACCCTGCGTCACCTCCGATAAGTGTTGAGATTCGCAGACGTATATTCGCTGCTAAATAATGCCGTTCTTAATAAAAATTAATTAGTGACAGCGTCGCGCTTAAGAGTAAATATGCAGTTTTTTCGGGGGCTGCATAGTGGAAGCTGAAGTACTCTTATCTGAGCTGGATACAGAGCGAGTTTTTGATCAAATCGCCGATGCTTTAACCGAAAAAGGCTATGTCGTTATACCGGCGGCCCTACCTATTGCGATGAGTGACGCGCTTTTTACTCGCATAGCCAGTTTTGAAGACGAGGTATTTAAACCCGCTGGCGTTGGTCGCGCAGGGGAGTTCCAGTTAAACCCTTTTGTCCGCAATGACGAAATCCGCTGGTTAGCAGCAAGCGATGAGGTTGAGGCGAGTTATCTGGGGTGGATGGAAAAATTACGCACCGGATTGAATCGTCGCCTCTTCATGGGCTTATTCGATTACGAGTGCCATTTTGCCCGCTACGTCCCCGGCGCTTTTTATAAAAAGCATTTAGATGCCTTCAAAGGCCGCACAAACCGTGTGCTCTCGACCGTATTCTATTTAAACCCGAACTGGGCCCTGACTGACGGCGGGCATCTAGTGATGTTTGAAGATGATGTTGAGCCCATCGCAAAAATATCGCCCTTGATGGGCACCTTGGTGGTCTTTCTAAGCGATCGCTTCCCCCACGAAGTGACTACCGCAAGTCGCTTGCGTTACAGCATAGCGGGTTGGTTTCGGGTAAACGCCACACTTGGGGCGCGTATTGATCCACCGCAGTAGTTCGGCCAAATGCTAGAGTTGGTAGTCTGTTATGTTTAACGTACTTTGTGAGCTTTGGTTTCGCCCGGTTGGTCTAAACCAAAGCTTCTAGATATCTACAGCAATAAGCCCAAGATAGGATGTCGAATAAAGACAATCGCTGTGCTCATCTGGATGCCCGATCGGTGTCGGGTATGGCGGCATACCACAACAAATTAACGGCGATTATGCCTAGGCATAATCGCCCTAAACCCGCCTCAACAAACCCAGCGTATTCACCCGCGCAATGGGTTCAAACAGCCCAGACGCTAATGCCATTTTGTAAATGGCATAGGGTGCTTGGCCGCCTTCTTCTGGCGCGGGAAATAGGTCGTGAATAGCGAGTACGCCGCCGGTGATGATTTTGCTCGCCCAGCAGCGGTAGTCGCACAGTGCGGCATCAAGGCTGTGACCACCGTCGATAAAGACCATGGCAAGTGGTGTGTGCCAGTGTCGCGCGCTGACTTCTGATGTCGCCACGATGGGAACGACGGTGTCGTCTAATCCGGCTAGGCGGATATTGCGCCGAAATTCTTTGAAGGTGTCAAAGCGTCCTTCGCCAGCATCATACAGGTCGGGGTCGTGAAACATTTCGCCGAGCTGGTGCTCTTCTGAACCGACATGGTGATCGACCGCATACACCACGCTGTTTTTTTGCTGACAGGCCAAGCCCAAATAAATGGTTGATTTGCCACAGTAGCTGCCTACCTCTAGAACTGGGCCCCGCTCTGCCACGGACAGTGCGTACCCGTAAAGGGCGTGTGCCTCGTCGTCGGCCAAAAAGCCCTTAACGTCATTAATGTGGGCGGGCAGGGTAATAGTCATCGTATTGGTACCGTATAAATCTGAGCGGGAACAGTAGCCAACTTATGCCGTGGCGGCAACTTACCAAATTGTCAGCTTTCAGTCGCACACGAGGGTGGCGGTATGAAAATTGGATGATGTTGATACTGGTGTAGAGAAATCAATGCTGCGTATACTATTGGCCTATTCAGAATAATACCTAACGGGATGAACGCGATGCTTAAATTGTATGGGTTTGCAGTCAGTAATTATTTCAATATGGTAAAGCATGTCTTGCTTTATAAGGGCGTAGAGTTTGAGGAAGTGCTGACTTTCCCCGGAATGGATCCCGCGTATAACAGTAAAAGCCCCATGGGAAAGGTCCCTAGCATTGAAACAGAGCACGGCTGCCTAGCGGAGAGCAGCGTTATTCTTAGTTACCTTGAGGCGGCTTATCCTGCACGCCCGCTGTTACCTGCCGATGAGTGGCAGCGTGCCAAGGTGGGCGAGTTAATGAAAATGGCAGAATTGTATTTTGAGTTGCCAGCCCGACGTTTATTCCCTGAAGTTCTCGCCGGTAAGAAGGTGAGCGATGACGTTAAGGCAGAGGTTCGCGAAACAATCACTAAGGGTTGCCAGGCCCTGGCGTTGTTGGCAAAGCCCGCTCCGTATATGTTTGGTGAAGCAATGACGATGGCGGATGTGGCGCTACGCTATTGCTTGTTGACCTGCAAATTGGCGACGGGCGCCATCTATAAGTGGGATGTGGTAGCGGACGTCCCCGGTCTTCGCGAATGGGATGAAATGATGGCTGCCTCAGATATATCCAAGCAATTGGATCAAGCAATGCAGGAAGGTATGGCGTCGTTCTTGGAAGCGGTCAAAGCCAAGGCATAAGCATCTTTGCGGGCGGCGAAAGTGCCGCCCGCAAATTACCCGTTTTACAGTTCGGTTTCCAAGGCCTCAAGCTCTTCTTGAATCGCCAGCCACTGCTCTTCAGTTTCGTCATTTTGTTCGCGCAAGCTGGCTTGTTCTGCCAGTAATTTCTTCAGTTTTTCTTTATTGCTGTCATTGTATAAGTTGCTGTCCGCAAGCTGCTCTTCAATTTGAGTCAGTTGGTCGCTGAACTTTTGCATACTTTGTTCGAGCTTTTTAAGCTTTGATGTCAGCGGTGCCAGCTGGGCGCGGCGAGCGGCGGCCTGTTGGCGCGCTTGTTTTTTGTCGACCAGTGGCGCGTCGTTGTCGGTAGTTGCCTCATTGCTTGTTGGCGCGCTTTTGTCGCGGTTAAGTAGCCAGTGGCGGTAGTCTTCAAGGCTGCCGTCGAAGGGTTGTGCCTGCCCTGCATCGACAAGCAGAAACTCATCGACGGTGTTTCTTAGTAGGTGGCGGTCGTGGCTGACGAGAATTACCGCGCCTTCAAAATTTTGTAGCGCTGAGGTCAGTGCGTGACACATTTCCAAGTCGAGGTGGTTGGTTGGCTCGTCGAGCAGCAACATATTAGGCCGTTGCCACACAATAATGGCGAGGGCCAGGCGCGCCTTTTCACCGCCGGAAAAATTCTCGCAGCTCTGCTCGGCATGTTTGCCGTGGAAATTAAAACCGCCAATAAAATTACGAATTTCCTGTTCGCGTGCATCTGGGCGCAGGCGTTGCAATTGCAGTATTGGGCTGGCGCTTAAGTCTAAAGACTCCAGTTGATGCTGATGAAAATAGCCCATGTGCAGGTGTTCACCTTGCTGGCGCTCGCCCTGAATGGGCTGCAGAGTACCGGCAAGGGTTTTCATTAAGGTGGATTTGCCCGCGCCATTGGCGCCAAGCAGCCCAAGTCGGGTACCTGGGTGAATGCTGATATTCAGCTTATTCAGTATTGGACTGCTGTAGCCCAAGGTAGCCTGCGACAGCGAAAGCAAGGGGTCAGAGAATTGCTTGGGTTCGTAGAAGCGAAAGTTAAAGGGCGAATCGATATGCGCCGGTGCAATATCAGCCATCCGCTCCAGCGCTTTTAAGCGGCTTTGGGCCTGCTTGGCTTTGGTGGCTTTGGCGCGGAAGCGTCGTACAAAATCTTCCATGTGGGCGCGAACGACCTGTTGTTTCTCAAACGCTTGTTGCTGCTGGGCGAGGCGTTCGCTGCGCTGGCGCTCAAAGGCGGTGTAGTTGCCGCGGTAGCGGGTCATGGTCTGTCTTTCTAAATGAACTACGTGGTCGCAACATGCGTCGATAAAGTCGCGGTCGTGGGATATTAGAAACAAAGTCCCTTCGTAGCGGTGCAGCCACTGTTCAAGCCAGAGGCTGGCATCGAGGTCCAAGTGATTGGTTGGCTCGTCGAGCAACATCAAATCTGATGGACACATCAGCGCCTGTGCTAAATTTAAGCGAATGCGCCAGCCGCCGGAAAAGTCGTTAACCGGGCGTTCCAGCTCTGCTAGCTTGAAACCCAGGCCGGTGAGTAAGCGCTCAGCGTCGCTGCGAATTTGGTAGGCATTGATCAGGTCTAATTCGCCGTGTAACTCGGCAAGGCGATGATCGTCATTGCAGCTCGCTATTTGTGCTTCAATATTGCGGAAACGGTGATGGCCATCGATAACGTAGTCGATGGCGCAGCGATCGCTGGCATCAACTTCCTGCCGCATTTGCGCGATTTGCCATTGCGCTGGAATGTTAAGCTCGCCGCTGTCTTGCACAAGCTTGCCACACATGAGCTGGAACAAGCTGGATTTACCGGTGCCGTTAGCGCCAACGAGGGCAATATGCTCACCGGGATTAACGCGAAGGTCGACCGATTCGAGCAAAGCTTTGCCGCCGCGTTGTAAACTGAGGTTCTGGAGTTCAATCATGATGGGGCGCGATTATAGCGTGAGTACCGAGTAATGAACGAAAAATGTAATGCCGGTGAGAATTCACCTAAAAAGACGCAAAGTACTCTATGGGAGTTTGCGCTGGCGGCTTACGCGGAGCCCATAATACAACGGCATTGCCATTATTTGCAGGACCATTATCAAATGGATGTGAATATCTTGCTGGCTGCCGGATTTTGCGGCCGCGAAGGGCGGCGCTGGACAAGTTCGCTATGCGGGGAATTGATAGATTTGGCGGCCCCCATTCGCGAGCGTTATGTGCTGCCGCTGCGCGCTTTACGCAGGGAGGCCGAGGCCAATGCTGGTTTATATGGCGCGCTGAAAGCGGCGGAGATCGAAGCGGAGCGCGTGGAGATTGACGCGCTATGTCATCATGTAGCGATAAAAACCGCCGCGAGCGAGGGGGATGCTCCTTACTTGGACAATATATTGACTTACGCCGCGTTGGTTAAGGGCGTAAGTCAATACGATCTTGCTCCGAAATTTAAAGAAATAGCGGAAAAGTTTGCCGATATTCCCTAAAAATCGTCGAATAGGCTGGCAAGTCGGTCGCCGGCCTTATCTGGATGGCTGGGGATATCGCTCATCCGTCTCACTCGTCGCTTCGGCGGAATGTAGTCCTCTTTTTCGACTGGGGCGACGACTTGTTTGACAGCAGCTGGCGGGGGTGGCGATGTCACTGGCGTATCGGTGTCGGTGCTCGCCGTGACATTACTATTTTTCTCGCTAGACTTCTCTTCTTTTGATGACGCGCTAGGTTTTGCGGCCGCACTGGTAGCTTTGGGTTTCTCCGCTGCGGCTTTTGCTGCCGGGGCTTTCGCTACTGGCGGTTTCTCCGTGTTTGGTTTTTTTACTGCTGGCTTCTCTGTTGGGGCCTTCGCCTTTGGCGCCGCCGGTTTGCTAGATTTTGCCGCTGGTTTTGCCGAGGGAGCCGCCTTTTCTGGCTTCTTGAGCGACTTTTCGGTATCGATAATCGCCTTTAGTACGGCTTTTTCTTTGCGGATGAGCAATTTTTGTTCAAATACCTTACTGCGTATATGCGCTAGCTCCGCTTGGTATTTATCAAAATTGGCTTGATGGGTGTCGATGCTAGCTTGGTTGCGAGCTTGAATGCTGGGCTTTGCGCCCTGTTGTTCTTTTAGACGCTGTTTAGCCTGAGTTAGCTGGTCGCGGGTTTTGTCTATCCGTGATTTTTGAGAAACCTCTTCCTTTTCAAGAAGTAACAGCTCTTTTTCAAGTGCTGCGATGTGCTTTTCCCTAAGCGAGTGCAATTCGGATTGCAGGTTTTGCAGCTCAACAAGTGGGGTTTTGGCCGTTCTACTCTTGTTTTTATTACCAATCATGAGATTTAACCCTACAAATGTTCAAAAAAACATCAATCTGCATTATACAAACTTGTCGCAGAGAATCTATCTCCCCAATCAATAGGATTTATCTCTTGGGACACTGTGTCTGCAGGAACGCTTGTGGCAGACTACGGTCTGAGTATGCATGTCGAATTCGCGACAGTATTTTTTCTTCATAAATAAGGTAGTTACATGAATAAGACACTGGTTTGTGCGGTGGTAATGAGTGGTCTGCTAACGGCTTGTGGTAGTGAAACTTCGTCTAAGGCTGACTTGAATACTGAAATTTCGAAAGTGAGTTACGGTATCGGCGCAAATATTGGTGCGCGATTCGGTGATGACCTTCCCTTAGATGTAGATGCCTTCAGTGCAGGTGTGCGCGATGCCCTTGCTGGCGGCGAGCTGCAGATGAGCGAAGAAGAGATTATGAGCACGCTGCAAGAGTATCAGCAGAAGCAATTAGCAGTTCGTCAGGAAGAAGCGCAGGCGGCCGGCTCTGAGAATCAAGCAGCAGCAGATGCGTTCTTTGCAAAAAATGCCTCTGTGGAAGGTGTGAAGACGACCGAAAGTGGTTTGCAGTATCAAGTGTTGACCGAAGCTGAGGGCGCAAAACCTGGCCCCGACGATACAGTAGAGGTGCATTACCACGGTACGTTGCTCGACGGTACGGTATTCGACAGCTCTTATCAGCGTGGTGAGACGGTAAGTTTTCCAGTTGGCGGTGTAATTCCTGGTTGGACTGAGGCATTGCAGATGATGCCAGTTGGTTCTAAGTGGAAATTATTTATTCCACCAGCCTTGGCTTACGGTCCAGGTGGTGCGGGTCAAATGATTGGTCCAAATTCAGCGTTAATTTTTGATGTTGAATTAATTAGCATTGCCGGTGAAGACAAAGAGTAGTCGATAGATATTGCTCAAGTAGAAAAGGCCCCATGTGGGCCTTTTTTATGCTCGGCTTAGTCACGTGATGCGGTAATCACGGTTTTACTCCTGTCATCAATACCCCCGCCTAGTTTCGATTCCTCTGTTTAAATCGGCGATCGCTTGTGCAGGGTGAGCGTTAATCTGTATCAGTAGCTTGAGGTTCTCTGTAATCGCCAAGAGTCATCGCTAAGAAATTCCTTGTGCAGCCCTCTGTGCGGTACCGTTCATTCAAAGCGAGATAAGGTGGCGAATGTCCAATTCCGGAGTTGCTGGATTTCGGCTGCGCTCGATTTCGTTCCTGGCAAAACGTCGCAGGTATGAGGTTGACGATCAAACCACAGTTCAGCTTGGTCGCTGCGGGACAGTTCCGGTGCGGTGGCCAGCCATATCATGGTGTCGGCCCCCATTCGGCCATCGCGCATAAAGTGTTTTAATTTTTTATTGAAGGCCGGCAGGGATTTGGCGACACCTGGTGTGGCAGCCCAGCCGGGATGCATGGTGTAGTAACTCGTCTTACCGGTGCTTTCCTGGCTCATGTAAAGCAGGGCTCGTTTGGCGCGAGCATAGGCCTTGCTGCCGTCGTATGCTTCGTTGCGGAACTGCAAGTCATCGAGATTTACGCCTTGGAAATATAAACCGCCAGATACTACGTTGATAACGCGGCTGGCATCTGTGAAATGGCCGTCTAATAATTTGCTAAGTAGTACTGGGGCAAGGAAATTTACCGCCAGTGCCTGCTCAAACCCTTCTGCGGTTTCCTCTCGTGTGGCAAATAATGCGCCGGCGTTGTTAATAAGAACGTCGATACGAGGCTGGGTTTGTAGGATTGCTTTAGCGGCCGCAGACGTAGCATGCAGGGAGCTAAGATCGGCTTCAACAATATGAAGTGAATTTGTTTCGCAGCCGCTGAAGTTTTGAATATCGGTGGCTGCTTGCTGAAGTTTCTCTCCGTCGCGTCCTATTAAGATCAGCGTCGCCCCTAATCTCGATAGTTCGCAAGCCGCATCTAGGCCTAAGCCAGCGGTTGGGCCGGTGATCGCGACGACCTTGCCGTCCATTCTGTTGGAGTGGGACTTGCGCGGCTGTGAGAGATAGCCGCGTTTGCCAAAGCCGAGAGCCGCGGGGACGACGAGCTTGTCGCAAATGTCATTTTTTAGGCGTCTGCTGGCGGGAGCGTCAGGATTGCTAAGCGCGACCTGAAGTCCGTTTACGGCCTTAGTGCCGATGCGCTTTAGCAGTGGCTTGAAAATCCAGAGGGTAGACGGTTGCAGCCAAGCTAGATCGAGTTCGGCTCGGTAATCAATACTCGTGCGATTCTTATTAAGTGCGGTAAGGGTAATGGTATCGAGGGCGCTGAAATTGTCACCTACGCCTTCTAATATCAGTTGCCGCGGCTGTTCAATTGCGATTTGACGGTAGTGCATTGCTGCCTGCTTATTCGCTGGCAACTTGAGTAAAATTTCATACTCGGTGCCGACTTTGGGGCTGCCCGGAGTGAGTTTGCGCGAGCGATAAACGCCGGGATCCCATTGTTCGATAGTTGAAAAATCTTTCAGGTAGGCAAAGCAGTCTTCGATTGGTCGGTCTACGACGATGGCCTCATTCAGAGTGTATTTCATCGGTGTCATCTCGCTGCTCGCCGTGGTGCACGGGTGGGGTGTTGGTATCGCTGAGTGTTACGAGTGTGCCGAGTTTCCGGATCAATAAGATTCCTGGATGGCGCGATTTTGTGGTAGTTCGATGTTTTTAGCGGATTGAGATGGGGTTTTCGATGGGAGGGGTGTTGGCGGCCTTAGTTATTATTTGTATGCCGCCTTTAGGTGTTAACTAACTGATCTCAGGAATAAAAAGTGTCAGTACGACCATAATGCCAATGAGAATTGCTAAGTGTGTATTGAGTGTGTTTTTCAGAATAGCGTCATCCGTGCTAATAGACATAGTCTTCTCTCCTGTCGAAGTGTCTAAATTATTATCTAGAAATTATGGCGTGATCGGCCATGGATTTACTTGGTATTAGTTCGTGAAATTTTCGTGATCTAGGGCTTGATATAGCAACAGCGCATAAGAGCTAGCGGTGGATATATTAATCGACATGATATATGCCTTATAAGGGTGCATAACTTGTCGGCGAACTGAATATTGATTGTGTAAAGGTGGGTATCGTTTCCAGTTTTTCATGCACAGATATTTGTTTTAAGAAAACAATAGAAAAAACAAATAGTTAACTATTTGGAATAGCCCTGAGTCCCAAGACGGAGCAATGTTTGTGTCGCCTGATCTCAAGTAATAGTAAACATTGTCGTGAGTATTCGATACCTTATAGAACGCAGTGCTGATGACATTCATCGAAACCTTGTATAACACGCGCGGCTTGATGCATTATTGCCAGCCTGCATCCAATAGTTGTGAGTAGTCTCTCTGGATAAAAAGCATTGTCTGCCATTGGGGTTTGTGTTTTTACTAATTATATAATTTAAATAATAAATATTTATTCAGGGTTTAATGTATCCAAATTTGGAATCGGAGTTAGGTTTTCTTTACCTAAAAATTCTTATTTTCAAATTTTTGGGGCTTGGCGGGAGCTGCATATAAAGGCTTATGCTAGGGTGTTGGGGGTCGGTAGTGAGAGTTCGTCGAGATACCGGCTATCACGTTATATAAATATATTTTGAAACTTGTTGGTGATTTGCTAGGCGCGACTTCTGCTGTTCGGTAATTTTGTGATCGGATATGCGCGGCTTTAAGGGTTGTGCTAATTCTTAAGAGTGCCCGGGTAATGTAGGCACTCAAAAGATAGGTTCCTAGCGCAAGCTCGCAAAAAACTGCTGTATATCACAGAGTAGCACTTCTGGCTCTTCCATCGCTGCAAAATGTCCGCCGCTCTCCATGCGCGATATTTGCTTTAGGTTGTAGTAATGATTTATCCATGCCTCGGGTTGGCATAGTATTTCTTCTGGAAAAATGGCAATGCCACAGGGCGCTTCCACTACTGGCTCGCGGTTATGTGATGGCGCCCACGGCCGGTGCGCCGCCTCGTAGTAGTATCTAGCCGAAGTGCCAAAGCTGTCGGTTAGCCAGTAGAGCATGACGGTCGTGATTAAGTCGTCTTTTGAGAATCGACTTTCTACGTTGCCGCCGCAGTCGCTCCAATCCCGTCGCTTTTCTAAAATCCACGAACACAGTCCTACCGGTGAATCACTCAAGGCATTGGCCAGGGTTTGCGGGCGCGTCGTTTGCAGTGCAAAGTAGCCACCCCCATCAGTAAAGAAATTTACATTCTTTTCTGCAATGTCCATTTCCTCTTCGCTAAAAAATGATCCATCGACGGTGCCACCGCTAAAGGCATCAAGCGGTATCATAGTAGTGAAGTGAGCGCCGATTAACTTGTCTGCGTACTTGTGACCCAGCTGCGCTGTGATGATGGCGCCCCAGTCGTGGCCATGGGCGGCGAATTTTTTATAGCCTAAACCGTCCATAAGTTTTACGAAAATATCGGCGGTGCTCTCAAAGTTAATGCCAGTGGTGGTGAGGGGGGTAGAAAAGCCGTAGCCAGGTAGCGAGGGGATGACCACATCGAAAGCATCCGCCGCATCGCCGCCGTAGGCCGCGGGGTCGGTAAGTGGGTCGATGAGTTTTTGGTAGTCCCAGAACGTCCACGGCCAGCCGTGGCTCAGCAGCAGCGGTGTCGACGACGGGCCCTTACCTTTTTTATAAAGGAAATGAATAGTAAGACCATCTATTTCTGTTTTGAAGTGTTCGAACCGATTCATTTCTTCTTCGTGTTTGCGCCAGTCGTAGTCTTCACGCCAATACTCAACTAATTCAGTTAAGTAATTGGTGTTGGTGCCGTATTCCCAATTGCTGTTCCCAAAGTCAGGAGTGATTCGTGCATTCTTTAATCGTGACGCTAGGTCATCTAGGCGTGATTGGTCTATGTCGATTACGAAACGTTCAATATCCATATTCTGATCTCAAAATGTATTTATACGAGGCTCTACACTAGCCCATCATTTTTTCAAGTAGTGCGAGCATCTTGTCGGTGTGCGGTGCTTTAAAGAACGGCGTTAAGCTTAGTATACCTTGCTTGTAAAAACCTTTGCCGTGACTTAATTGGCGGAAGCCATCGAAGCCGTGGTAAGAGCCCATGCCGCTATGACCTACACCACCTAATGGCATAGTGTCTTGAAGAACATGGGCGGCGATGTCATTGACGACCATGCCGCCAGATGTGGTATTGGTTTTTAGTAGATTAATTTCAGGTTTTGATTTTCCGAAATAGTAGAGGGCTAATGGGCGTTCACCGCGATTGATGTGGGCGGCAACTTGCCTGATGTCGGTATAGGTTTTAATTGGCATTGCGGGGCCGAATATCTCATCGGTCATGATTTTGCAGTCGTCGGCAGGGTCAATGACAAGCGTCGGTGCCAATTTGTGGTTGTGGGCTAACTTTTCTAAACCAATATCATCGCTAAGTGGGATAGTTTGATAGCCCCTGTCCATTGCTTCTTGAATATAGCCAGCAATACGCGCGCGATGACGCTCATTAATAATCGAGCCGTAATCGTCGTTGTCTGCCAAGGTGCCGAAGTTGTCAGCGACAAACTTTTTGGCAAGCTCAATAAATTGTGGCAGCACCTCGGCTTGTACAAAGGTGTAATCGGGAGCGAGACAAATTTGCCCCGCATTCATGGTTTTAAACGTGAAAATGCGCTCAACAGCGGCTTTTAGATCTGCGCCTTGGCCGATAATAACCGGACATTTACCGCCTAACTCTAAGGTGAGTGGTACAAGATTCTCTGCGGCCGCTCGCATAACGTGCTTGGCGACCGATGGTGCGCCAGTAAACACGAGGTGATCAAAGGCCTGCGCAGTAAATGCAGCGGCGACATCGGGGCCGCCATTTACAACACAAATTTCTTCAGGGCCAAAGTCGGCAGTGAACAATTCTTGTAGCAGAGCGGAGGTTTCCGGAGTCAGCTCGGAAGGCTTTATGATGGCGCGATTGCCCGCTGAGATTGCATTGCCCAAAGGTGAAAATGTGAGCTGAATTGGGAAATTCCACGGAGCGACTATACCAACTACTCCCATAGGTTGATAAAACACATGCGCGTCAGCGCCCAGAAGATTAAGGGGGAACTTAGCGCCGCGCTTTTCTGGTTTCATCCATTTGGCAGTATTTTTTCTGCAGTATTTAAGGCTTTCTATTGGCACTAAAATATCAAAAACAACGCTATCGAAATGTGAGCGTGCGCTGTAGTCGTTCTTCAGTGCGGTTGTCAGCTTTAGTTTGTTTTTGCGAAGCATCGCAATAAGACGATCAAGGCGTTCGAGCCGGGTCTTAAGATTTGGATAGCCGTCTTGAATGAAACTGCTGCGCTGCAACTCGACCAAATTCTTAATGTAATGAAAATCGCTGTTCTCTTCTTGGGTGTTCAGTAGGGCGCTGTTCATGTTTTTAATCCTCGCGTTGAGGGCGATCGTAATGAGTGGCAAAGGCTGAGTTACTAAGCCACAACGATAGGTCTAATGTGATCAATGATATGTATTTATGGAGGCTGCGACGGAGATTTGTTGCGCTTTATTGTTGATGATTTACGTATTGCCGAATGCAGTCTACGAGCTTAATTGCATGAGATATTCGCAGTTAATGACCTTTAAGTCAATAACTGCGGGCAGCACATTCCCTCTCTGCGATCAGGTTTCTAACTGTTCTCTAAATTTAGGCGGGGTGGATCTCGTCCGATTCTCGACGCTTGGCATGAATGTATTTGGTTAAGCGTGGCCAGTTTTACTCTAAGCATAAATGCAGTTTTCTCCACGCTATTTGTAGAAGACTTTCATTGATCCAAGCGGCTGCACTGTTGATGGCCTAAGATTTGAGTTGCCTGCTGAGCTAAGTCAAAAGTTGTCTTTAATCATTATTGATGTTCAAATCAATATAGGCCCGCATAACGCAGGGGATGAACCCGTGCCAGCGAGGTCTGCCTTCGTCCCTTGCGTGCTAAGCGAAGACGGGTGCGCGTATTGGGGCATGGATAGATGCCGAGAAAGAGTCATGGTGAACGTAGTGCGCCACCGCAAACTGCCATTGTCAAAGTCGGTGATGGGGTCTTGGTCCAATAAGCTTGAAAACATAGCAAGCCTAAGGCTTGGTGAATTTAAAAATTATGATTGCCGGAGTACAGCGCGATGAGCGATGTGATAAAAACACCATTAGAAATGCTCTATCAGTGGGAGTCGACCGCGGCTGAGCAAGTATTTTTGCGTCAGCCTAAGGCTTTGCAGTGGACAGAATATACGTGGGCGCAGGTTGCTGATCGGGCTCGCCGCCTGGCGACATATCTTTCCGCTCAAGACTACGAGCCCGGCAGTCGGATCGCAGTGTTCGCAAAAAATTGCGCAGACTGGGTAGTGGTTGATTTTGCAATTATGCTCAGTGGCCACGTTAGCGTGCCTTTGTATCCAGGTCAGGACGCCCCCTCGTCTAAATACATTTTAGAGCACAGTGAAAGCCGGCTAATTTTTCTCGGCCAGTTTGATATCGCTGAGCAAGCGGACACGGTGCTGCCTGCAGGAATTAAACGAATTGGTATTTCAGGCTGTAGCTGCGAGGTTGAAGCAGATTTAGAAACCATTATTGCGAGTCATGAACCGATGGCAGACTCTCCGACACCGCATCTCGATGCCTTGATGACCATTCTGTATACCTCTGGCACGACCGGTAATCCCAAAGGGGTAATGCATGTTCACGGTACGCCAGGGCGTATTTTGCCGCGTATGCAAAAGGACTGGAAAATTGGTGGCGGTCCAGAGCGCGAGCGCCTGATTTCATACTTGCCCTTGTCGCACGCAGCTGAGCGCTGCATTGTTGAAATGAATGCGCTTTACTGCAACGGCATCATCTCGTTCTCTGAAGGATTGGAGACCTTTGCCGCGGAGCTGCGAGAAGTCGAACCTACCTTCTTCTTTTCGGTGCCTCGTTTGTGGGTGAAATTTAAAGCGGCGGTTGACGCGAAAATCCCGCCATCTGTGCAGGCGGGGTTTGGCGAGGAGCAGAAGGAGCAGGTTAGAAAGCAGCTCGGCTTAAATAAAGCTCGAATGGTGTTGACGGGTTCGGCACCTTGCCCGCGTGACGTGCAAAACTGGTTTATCGATATGGGCGTGGTGTTACGTGAGGGATACTCCATGACTGAGAATTTTTGCGACGGAACATTTTGGTTGTCGGATGAGCGGCCGCAGGCCGGATGTGTGGGTATACCTTTGCAGGGTGTGCAAATTAAAATTACCGATGACGAAGAAGTGTGTTTCAAAAGTGATGGCCTAATGACCGGCTACTATAAAAATCCAGAGAAAACCGCAGAGGCTTTAGTTGACGGCTGGTACCACACTGGTGACACAGGCAAGCTCGATGAAAATGGAAATTTATGGATTACCGGGCGTATTAGTGAAGTCTTCAAGACCACAAAAGGAAAGTTTATACAGCCGATAAAGTTAGAGGACGATTTCGGCTCGTTAATTGAGTTAGAGCAAGTCTGCGTTTGTGGTCACGGTCTTGACCAGCCTCTATTGTTGGCGACATTGTCAGAGTTAGCGCGTGGTTTGTCACGCGATGAATTGATTGCCAGTTTGGAAGCTTCATTGTCGTGTATTAACGCAACACTAGCGGCGTATGAGCGAGTAAATCAAATTGTTATAACGCCAGAGTGGACGATTATGAACGGCCTACTTACACCGACCATGAAGCTCAAACGAAAAAGTATTATTGCGCATTTTAAAGATCAAATTGAGGCGAAGCACGAAAGTACGGTTGTGTTTATGTAGCCGCAATAGTCTTCAGCGGGTCATAAAAAATTGCCTGTGTCGATTGCGTATGCAGGTGGCTAATTTATTAGCACTTGACTTGGATGTATATGGTGGCAATAGCATAGCCACGATGAAGCGCTTTACCACGCGCTGAGGAAGAGCGACGATGCTAGATTGCTGCTTATAACGTTTACCCTCCGCGCCAATGATACTTTGGTTCGTGTAATCTCGGCTCGTGATATGCACCGAAAAGAGAGGAATGTTTATGAGCAAAGTTAAACCCACGCCCGAATTCAAAACGGAAGCTGAAGAGCGAGCATTTTGGAAGAAGCATGATTCAAGCGATTATATTGATTGGGCGAAGGCGCAATCAGTTTCAATGCCAAAACTGAAGCCGTCAATTAAAACCATTTCGCTCAGACTACCCGAGGGTTTGCTGGATAGCATAAAAATTGAAGCGAATAAGCGCGACATGCCCTATCAGTCTCTTATCAAGTCATGGCTTACCGATGATGTTAAACAGAGCCGCAATGTTTGATGATGTGCTAATTACTTCGCGTCTGCGCACCGCAGATAAACGCTAATTGGTTGCTGACCAGCATATTCTACAAATGCTTCTTAGCTTTCGGGTGAATCAACATCTGTAGACAATTTTGATGACTTATTTTTAGTTCGAATTTCTTACAGTGGCGGGTTGCCTGGAAGCTGCGCTAAGCCGTCATTCAGCTTTAGCCACGAAACCATAGAATCGCACCACATATGGCCCTGCAGATCGACTGAGCTTGGCTTGTCTAGCGATCCCACTTTTATGAATAAGAGATCGGGCATTTCAGTTGCGACAGAATACAGCGGCGTGCCGCAGTTACCACAGAAGTGACGATTTATCGTCAAGCCGGCATCGCCCTTCACGGTATACGCTTTAGATTCGCCGGTCATTTCGCAGCTAGCGGCAGGGAAGAAGGCGACCGTGGCAAAGGCGCTGCCAGACGCATATTGGCAATCGCGGCAATGACAGGCCATCACGCTAACGGGTTCGCTGCTGCAGGTGTAGCGGACGTCGCCACAGGCACACTGGCCTTGATGTATCGTATGGTCGCTCATAAAAATTCTCCCGATATTTTATTTATTAGTCGATCAATTTGTTGAGTTTATTAATAAGATGATTTATTTCGCCGCGTGAGTTTTCTGGGCTGCTAATAATGCCATTGAAAACAAGATGGGTGAGTTGATCTGCTATCGTTTCGCTACTTTCACGTTTTGTACCCGCAACGATGTCCCACAAATAATGCTCAATCGCGCCAAACACCACATTTCGAATGAGCACTGGCGATGCTGATTCAGTAATTTCGCCGCTTTGTTTTCCTTCACGTACTACATTGATAACAACGTTACTGTAGCGACGATTAAAGTCGTGAACCTTTTCCAGTAGTTCTGTCTGTGCGCCACGGGACTCGTTGAGAATAACCGTACATAGGTCGCTGTTATTGTCTAGCAGCGACATGTGAGTGTGGATAATGTAGCGCAGTTTGTTTTGTGCGCCAGAAATACCGCTGACACCGCCTTCCATGGTGGCGGTAATCTCCTCGTAAAACTCCTCAATGACTTTCACCATCAGCGCGCGTTTGCTTTTGAAGTAATGCAATACTGTGCCTTCGACGACACCAACGGCATCCGCTATTTCGGCAATCGTCGCGTCTTCATAGCCGCGGCTGATGAAGACTTTGCGGGCCGAGCTGACAATCTCTTTTTCGCGATGCTCTCGTGACAGGCGAGTGCGGGTGCCGGGCTTTTTTGTTTTAGTAACCACGTTGTTATCTCTTCGTTGTGTTATCGCGTGGAAACTTAATCGTCTCCGTGCGCAATAAAATCTGCTTCGCGTCGCTCTTTAAACGAACGTAAGCCCTCTTGGAAGGCATTGCCTCCAAAGCTTAGGGTTTGAAGCTGCTGCTCTAATTTTAGCTGCGTGCCAAAGCTACTTTCGCAGGCGGACCGCAATGCTTCTTTGGTTCTGCGTATCGCTGCGGGGGAAAGCTTAGCCAAGTTTGCCGCCAAGGTCGACGCTTCCTTCATTAGCTCTGCATCGTCTACGCACTTCCAAATCATGCCGCTGCGTGCGGCAACTTCGGCAGGCATCGCTTCGCCAGTTAAAAACAGCGCTAGCGCCTGATTATAGTTTAATCCGCGGCTGACCAGCCAGGAGCAGCCCATATCGGGGATCACGCCAAGCTTGGGAACAAAGGGTAGTGAAAAGTAGGCCGATTTGGCAGCTAATACAATATCGGCATTCAAGCCCAAGCCCACGCCGGCACCAATTGCAGGGCCGTTAATAGCAGACACCACGGGTTTTGGCATCGCCATCAGATATTCCGCCAAGGGGTTATATGTGTCTTCGATCACCTTGTTAACGTAGTCGTCTAAAGGGCCTTCTTGGCTCATAAAGGTTTTGAGATTGCCTCCGGCACTAAAGAGTTTGCCTCTGCCAGTAAGTAGCACCGCGCGAATTTGATCGTCTGCTACTGCGGCCTTCAATGCTGCCAGCAAAGCATTGGCCATTTCTTCAGTAATGCTATTGAAGGAGCTCGGGTCATATAGCGCAATGGTGCGCACGTAATCGTTGTCGCTGATTTCAATCATGTTCTTATCCTTACTTTTTGCTAGAACTTAGGCAGTCGATTGTGGCATCGCCGATTTGGTAGCCACCGTCAATATCGAGAATGGTGCCGGTAATGTATTTGCCCAAATCACTGCTTAAATACACCGCTGCGGCGCCGATATCGTCCACGGAACCCAGGTACCTCAGTGGTAATGCGTTGACGAGTTTTTGGCCGGCTTCAGGTTCGGTGGCAAACAAACGTTTTAGGCCTTCTGTCTCCGCCGTAAGACCCGGTGAAATACCGTTCACACAGATACCCGCTGGCCCCCACTCCATGGCCAGCGTTTTAAGCAGAGCGTTGACGCCGGCTTTGGCGGCGCAAACATGTGCCTGCAGCGGGGTTGGGTTGACGGCTTGCGGCGCGGTAATGGCAATAAAACGCGCGCCGGGCGTATTACAGTGGTCAAAAGCGGCGCGGAAGACGTGATAGCTGCCGATAAGGTCGATATCAATGATGGTTTTAAAGCCGTTGGGGCTGATATCGATGGCGGGGGCAAAAAAGTTACCTGCGGCGCCGGCGACCACGATATCCAGGGGGCCAAATTTTTCAACGGTCGCCAATATCGCACTGTCTACCGCAGCATAGTCGCGGACATCGGCGCTGAAGGCGATCGCCTCGTATTTACCCTCCGCGCTAATTTCTCCAGCAGCTTTGACTGCCTTATCTAAATCGCGGCCAATGACGCTGATTTTTGCACCGAGTCTGGCCATCGATTTGGCTATGCCCAGATTGATTCCACTGGTGCCGCCAGAGATGAAAGCTACTTTGCCTTCTAGAGTATTTTCTTGAAACACGAGACTGTTCCCTTTAACTGAGATTTGATTGTAATTTAGCGCATAATTGAGTAAAGCTCAATTATGTTGGGGGTGCGTCTTTGGGGTGTAAAATTTGTCCCGCGATATTGCTTGTGTGGCTTATATTCGCCTTTAAAAAATAAACTCGTTTTAAATCAGTATTTTGCGCTGTAAATCCATAAGAGAGGGGTGCGATTATTATCCGCTGAGAATGAGGTGGAGTGGCCACTCAATAAAGTTGCGAGCATTATCAATATTGATCTTTTAGTCATTATATTCTATATTAACCTTTGCTCAATAGCGGGTTTTCGCGGTGTATTGTATTAGGTGCGACTCTTCCCCGCCGTTTACGGCGGGTCTTTTTTATTTTTCCTCGGTTGTTGCGAAAAGTACGGCGCCATATGGAGTTTTGGTGTCTAGCGGCTCAATTTCTAGAGCTCATCTCTCCTCTATTGAATAATAACTAATAGTGTTAATCCGTAATATTTTACATTTTAATAAGATTTTTACGTGATTTTCGTAAATATATTTTATTGCGTTCGTCCTTTTTTGTATTTATATTGAGTGTTGCTCAATTGTATTGTTTGAATATTGTCGATAACTAAGCACACTGGAAAATTCAATGTCTGCTGTACGAAGTTTTAAAAAAGTACTTGTCGCCAACCGCGGCGAAATTGCCATGCGGATCTTGCGGACGCTCAAGGAGTTGGGGCTGCAGTCTGCTGTCCTTTACCACCGTCAGGAAATCGAAAGTCCTGCGCTTACACTTGCTGACGAGGCCTACGAAGTATTCGGTGATACGCCGGTAGGCGCTTATCTCGATATTCCGCAGATTGTTGGTTTGTGTAAAAGTCACGGCGTCGATGCCGTTCACCCGGGTTATGGGTTCTTGGCAGAGAACGCGAATTTCGTCCGCGCTTTAGATGAAGCGGGCGTATGTTTTATTGGGCCGCGTCCAGAAGTGATGAATTTGATGGGCGATAAGATCGGCTCGCGTGACTTTGTTGCTGAGCGCGGTTTTCCCATCGCGCCCTCGGTTATTGATGATGGTGACGAAGACAAGCTTATTGCTGCCATTATCGAGATCGGTTTTCCGGTGTTGATTAAAGCCTCCGCAGGTGGCGGTGGTAAGGGTATGCAAATCGTCCGTGAGGCCGGTGGCCTGCGAGACATAGTCGCTACGGCCAAGGTTGAAGCGCAGCGTTACTTTGGTGACCCGCGAGTATATGCGGAGCGCTATATTGAAAGCCCCCGCCATATTGAAGTTCAGGTTTTGGGCGACGAGCACGGCAACTGCGTACATTTGTGGGAGCGCGAGTGCTCCATTCAGCGCCGCTTCCAGAAGGTTATAGAAGAAACGCCATCACCGGCCTTGAGCCCAGAGTTACGTCGCGATATTTGCGAGTCCGCAGTGGGTATTGCAAAGGCCACTAATTACACCGGCGCAGGCACCATTGAATTTATTTTCTCGCCAAACGGCGATTACTACTTCTTAGAGATGAATACGCGCATACAGGTTGAGCACCCCATTACCGAAATGGTCACGGGCGTCGATTTGGTTGCCGAGCAAGTGCGAGTCGCCATGGGTGAGCCGCTGAGCTTTAAGCAAGAAGATATAAAACAAATAGGTCACGCCATTGAGTGTCGTATTTGTGCAGAAATTCCTGACGATGACTTTGCGCCCTCCGCCGGTAAGGTGCTGATGTTGCGTCCGCCTGTTGGCGAAGGCATGCGGTTTGATAGCGGTAGTTACGAGGGTCAAAAAGTCGGTACCGCGTTTGACTCAATGATCGCCAAGCTTATTGTTCACGCTGATGACCGCGATGCGGCCATTGCCCGTGCCGGTGAGGCGTTGGATCAACTCGTGCTACTGGGTGTGGAAACAAACGCTGATTATTTAGGGCGCTTGCTCCGTCATCCCGCATTTAAATCTGGTGAAACTAATACCGGTTTTATTAAAGAGCATGCCGCAGATATAGGGCCGTCGCTTGCGAGTGCTGACGTGCAAACAGCTGTATTGGCAACCGCAGCGCTGAGTGATCGCCAGTTTGTGGCGATGATGGATGACGTGCCGTATCCATATCGTCTCATGAAAGAATGGAGAAACTGAGTTGAGATACACATTCAAAATTGGTGATGAACTGGTAAAAGTTGCACCGCGTAGTTTGGCCGATGAGTTGGTTCTAACGATTGGTGATAAAGACTGCGACGTTAAGTTTGAGCACGGTAAAGAAGGCCGTTGTCAATTGACGCTCGATGGCAAATCCTATGAGTCTTGGGTGGCCCGGGATGGCGATGACATTTACATCAAAATGTCTGGCAGCTACTTCAAAGTCACCGCTATTGATCCCTGTGCCGCTGCTGCAGGTGCTAGCGCGGGTGCTGGCGCAATTAGCGCGCCGATGCCCGGTGTTGTGGTTGAAGTGCTGGTAGCCGAAGGCGATAGCGTCGTTGAAGGCGATAAATTATTGACGATTGAAAGTATGAAATTGCAATCGACTGTTAGGGCCGCCTGCGACGGTGTCGTTGGCCGCATACATGTTAGTGCGGGTTCCGAATTCAACAAGGACGATGTTCTTGTTGAGATCGAAAGCGACGACTAAACCCTTAGACATTCACAGAAATCGGCTGGACTATCGCCATGCGTAGAATTCAATCGCGAGTGAACATTAACTCGCCAGAGTACCAAGAAAATCTTAAAGCGAACGAAGCACGCTTGGGCGAGTTTCATCGTCGCCAAAATGCCGCTCGTCACGAGCGTCCGCAACGGGATTTAGACCGCCTAGCGCGCCAAGGAAAAATGCTGCCGCGCGAGCGTTTGGAAATGTTGCTCGATCCGGGCACGCCATTTTTAGAGTTGTCTACTCTGGCGGCGGGCGAGCATTACGATGGTGATTCACCGTCGGCCAGCTGCATCACCGGGATCGGTATTGTGGCTGGTCGCGAAGTGCTCATTCATGCCAATGACAGCACGGTAAAAGGTGGTGCTTGGTATCCAATGACAATCAAAAAGATTGTACGCGCTATGGATATCGCCATTGAAAATCACCTGCCAGTGATTCACCTGTGCGACAGTGCTGGTGGCTTCTTGCCTCTGCAATCAGAATTATTTGGCGACAAATATTTTGCCGGTCGTATTTTCCGTAACCAAGCCATTCTAAGTAAGATGGGTTGTAAGCAATTATCTCTGGTGTTTGGACACTGCACGGCCGGTGGCGCGTATGTGCCTGCGCTGAGTGACTACAGCGTTATTGTTCGCGGCACTGGTGCGGTATTCCTCGGTGGTCCACCACTTGTTAAAGCGGCAACTGGCGAAGAAGTTACTGTTGAAGAGCTGGGCGGTGCAGACATGCACACCTCGGTAAGCGGAACCTGCGATTACCCAGCCGATACCGAAGAGCAAGCGATTGCGATTGGTCGCGAAATTGTTGCTCAGTGGAGCAAAAAGAAAAAATGGGATGCTCAGCAGCAAGCCCCGGAAGCACCTTACTACGACCCTAAAGAGTTGTATGGAATTATCCCCGCTAACATTAAAACTCAGTTCGATATGATGGAAGTGATTGCCCGTGTAGTCGACGGCAGTCGTTTCCATGAGTACCAACCTGCCTACGGTAAAACGCTGATCTGCGGTTTTGCTCATATCTGGGGTTATAAGGTCGGCGTTATCGGTAACAACGGTATTCTGTTCAACGACAGCTCTAAAAAAGCCGCGCACTTTATTCAGCTTTGTAACCAGAATAAAACGCCACTTGTATTTCTGCAGAATATCACCGGCTATATGGTGGGTCGCGAATACGAGCGCGAAGGTATTACTAAAGACGGCGCGAAAATGATTATGGTGCAGGCGGGTAGTGAAGTGCCTAAGTTCACCATTATGACGAATGGCTCATACGGTGCGGGTAACTACGGTATGTGCGGTCGTGCCTTTGATAGTCGTTTCTTGTTCAGCTGGCCGAACAGCGAAATCTCGGTGATGGGTGGCGAGCAAGCGGCAAAAACCTTGGCGACCATTAAAACCACCCAGCTTGAGCGCGAAGGAAAAAGCCTGAGTGAAGAAGAGCGCGCGAAAATATACAGCGATGTGACTGACGACTACGAGCATCAAAGCAGCGCTTACTACACCTCTTCTCTGATTTGGGATGACGGCATTATAGATCCTGCCGACACTCGTAATGCATTGGGCATGGCAATAGCCACAGCGATGAACGCGCCGATTGAAGACCCGCGTTACGGCGTACTGCGTATTTAAGTGGCATTAAAAGAATTGAGGAAGAGTGTATGAGCAATATGTTTGAGCTCGGCGAAGAACATCAAGGTTTACTCGACCACGCTGACCGCATTGCACGGGATATGCTGTATCCGCTGTCTGAGCGTATGGACAACGAAGAGTGGTGGCCGTCGGAATTATTCCCCAAGCTCGGCGAGCTCGGTTTGCTTGGCGTTACCGTGGACCCTGAGTACGGCGGTGCCGGTATGGACTTTTTGTCTTGCGGTGTTATTGCTCAGGCCTTTTCGCGCTGGAACCACGCCCTGGGTTTAAGTTGGGTGGTTCACGACAATTTATTTGCCAATAATATTTACGCAAACGGCAGTGAGTTTCTGAAAAGGAAATATTTACCTGATGTGTGCGCGGGAACTAAAATTGGCGCGCTGGGTTTGACGGAGCCCGGTGCAGGTTCTGATGCCTTAGGCTCCATGCGCACAACGGCTAGAAAAGACGGCGATCACTACGTGCTTAACGGTAGCAAAATCTACATCACCAACGGCCCCATTGCCGACGTGTTGCTGGTGTACGCGAAAACTGAAAAAGACGCCGGCTCAAAAGGCATTACTGCGTTTTTGATTGAGAAAGAGTTCCCTGGATTTAAAGTGGCGCAAAAGCTCACCAAAATGGGCTTCCGTGGCAGCCAAACAGCAGAGTTGGTTTTTGAGGAGTGTCGTGTACCGGTAGAGAATATCGTTGGCGAACTTGGCCAGGGTCATCGCGTGGTGATGAGTGGCTTGGATCTTGAGCGCGCGATGATTAACCCCATATGCGTTGGCATTGCCGAACGCGCTTTAGAATTGTCGGTGGATTACGCCAAAACCCGGCAACAATTTGGCAAGCCCATCGCGTCCTTCCAGATGGTCCAAAGCCGCTTGGCGGATATGTATGCCAATGTCGAAACCATGAAATTGATGACCTACCGCGCACTCTCTGCCTGCCAAGGCGTGGGACATGGCGAAGCGGGGCGTGGCGAAATTCATAAGCTAACGGCTGCGGCAATTATGTTTGTCGCGAATACCTTAAACAAAGTCCTCGACGACGGCGTGCAAGTGCATGGCGGTAGCGGCTATATTTGGGAATCTGAAATTAATCGTTTGTTCCGTGCGACTAAATTGTTAGAAATTGGTGCCGGTACCACCGAAGTTCGAAAATTAATTATCGCCGGTGAATTACTGCGCTAAGTATGGTTGTCGGTAGAGAGAATGAAAATGAGTAAACCGATGTCCGTACCCAGTGACGCTGATTTTGCCAGTGCCCCGCTACCATTTAGTGGGGGCGGCTTTAACGGACAGGTAGTATTAGTCAGCGGTGGTGGCAGCGGTATTGGCAAGGCCACCGCCTGGTGTTTTGCCCGTCTTGGCGCTCACGTCATTATTACAGGTCGTACGGAAGAGAAGCTAATTGATACGGTCGCGGCGCTAAGCGATGCGGGTTTACTCGCGAGCTACAAACTTCAAGATATTCGCGATTACGACGGTATTGCCGCAATGTATGCGGCAATTTTTGAGGAGCACGGGCGCCTAGATGTTTTAGTGAATAACGCCGGTGGCCAGTTTCCTCAGTCGGCTATCGATTTTTCTAAAAATGGCTGGGATGCCGTGGTCAATAATAATCTCAACGGCAGCTGGTATATGATGCAGCACGTGGCGCGTCAATGGCGTGACCGCAAGCAGCAGGGCAGTATTGTGAATATTGTTGCCGTGGTGCCGCGTGGAATGAGTGGCGGCGCGCATACCTGTGCTGCTCGCGCTGGCGTAATTCACCTGTCGAAAACCGTCGCGGTAGAATGGGCGGAATATAATATCCGCGTTAACTGTGTCGCGCCTGGCGTTATTTTTAGCGAGGGGATGCGGGCCTACTCACCGGAAGCCTTGAGCGAGTTTGATAAGTCGAATCCCATGAAGCGTTTCGGCACACCCTGGGATATTGCCCAAGCTTGTGTTTATCTCGGTGGCCCCAGCGGCAGCTTTATAACCGGCGAGGTACTCACTTTAGATGGTGGCGGCCAGTTGTGGGGTGATTTGTGGATGCAGGGTAGGCCGGATTACTTTCGTTAAAGATATTATATTTACAGCGAGAGTTGCCTGACTAGGCCGGCGGTTTATCCGTTAAATTCTGATTCGTTATAGGTCTTTTAACAGTTCGACTCTATTGAAAATCTCGATAGGGTCGAACTGTTGCGCTCAATGCTACTTTCCTTTGTTCTTAGAATCCAACTTTAAAGTCTAGCTGATAGGTCGTTTGGTCCGGATGCGGTGTTTTTGTGTAGTTGCCGGGAATAAGCGGTTGATCAAGAATCAATACTGCATCTTGTTCTTTGGTTAAGTTGCGCGCCTGAAAATTAACTGACCAGCCGTTTGTTTCTGAGCGTAGACCAAGGCCGGCATCGATGCGGGTAATGGCTTCTTGCAAGGTGTTGGGATCGATGTCGGAATCTAGATAGCGCTCGCCGCTATAAGATACGTTCATTCGAATGCTGCCGAGCAGGTCGGAACTGCCAAACATCGGAAATTCCCAGCGCGGCGATAGTGAGCCCGACCAGCGCGGTGCGTAGGGCAATGATTTGCCACTTAGATCCTGGGTTTGATTTTGCTCTGCGGTGAATAGTGGTGGGCCTTCGGTAAAGCTATCGTATTTGGCGTCGAGGTAGGCAAGGCTACCGGCTAAGCTTACGCCGTCGATTGGCGGTAGCCAGAAAAAGTCCATTTCTGCACCCTGACTAGACGATTCAGGCGCATTAAATGTGGTTAGTGTTACACCCGAAAAGGTGCGTATTTGCAGATTCTTAACATCGCTGTCAAATACCGCCATATTCAATGTTAGTGATCCGCCGAGTAGTCGCGATTTTATACCGGCTTCATATGTCAGCGTTTCCTCGCCTTTGTAAGTTAAATTGTTGTCATTTAGTGGCGCGGGATCAAAGCCCCCAGCTTTAAAGCCCTTTGCGGCATTCACGTAGACATTTATGTCTGGCAGTATTTCGTAATTAAAGGCCAGCTTAGGTGACACATTGGTTTCTTTGTTTTTCAGGTTTGGTGCGCTGAAGTCGCTTTGATTAAGTGAGCCGCCGGAAATGCTGGCGCCGGCCGCGACGCGAGAATAAGATGAACCCTCAGACTCGTCTTCGCCATAACGTATGCCAGCTGTTGCCGTTAGGCGGTCAGTCAGAATCCAATTAAACTGCGAGAAAATAGCAAAGGATTGGGTTGTGGACTGGGTGGCAGAAATATAGCGCTCGCGCTCAATAATGCCAGGGATCAAATCTGGAAGTGAGATTGGCAGGTCAATTAACAGTGGATCAAACGGCAGTTGAATGTTTTGAACAATTGCACCTGCGCGGGCAAACGCGATCAAGCCGTTCAGACTCACATCGATATCTTGGAATACATCGTTGGTGGATTCTTGACCAAATACACCCACTACAAAGTCAATGCCTTCACCCCAATCAAACGGCGCGTCTAATCCGCCAGCGAGACGAACTTCTATCGCCTTTGCGGTATAGGGGTTACCCTTCGGTGGCTCGTTGAATGCCACCAAGGGCACCGGTGAGTAATCCACATCGAGCGAGTAGGGGGTAATAACTTCAGACCACGACGCAATAGTGGTGAGTTCCGGTGCCGTAATACCCATTAGCTCGTCTGGTCGCCAGATCAGGCTTAAGGAAGCGGCTTTAACCTCGCGGTCTGAGCGAGTTGGGGCATCGGTCGAGGTGTTTTGGTCGTAGGGATCAGCTTCGGTCTTCGGGTCGTATTCGCGGAACACGCGCAAGCTTCGTTCGCTGGCAATAAACAATGACTGGGTATAGCCCTTAGTTAGTGATTCTGCATACAGGCCAGTAAAATCTGCCGTTAGAGTATCGCTTAAAAACCAGCTTAGCTTTAAGCGAACCGCTTTGTCTTCCTGGGTTTGCTGTTCATCGCGGGTGCTATTGTATTCAAGGGTGTCAGCGTCATTATAGCGGAATGCGATCCGGCCTAAGAGGCTGTCGCCCACGATGGGGCCAGAAATTGCGCCCTCTATATTGTTACTTTCAACGTTTTCACCGTGGCCATACTTGATGAAACCTTCTGGCTCTGAGGTCGGGTCCTTGGTGTGAAAGTTAAGTACCCCACCAAGAGTATTTTTTCCGAATAGTGTTCCCTGTGGCCCGCGCAGTACTTCTAAACGATCAATATCAAATACCGCATCTTGTGCAAATGTTGAGCGGCCGTAGGGCACATCGTCTATAACTAGTCCAATAGACGGCTCAAAGCCAACACCTAGCGGCGGTGTGCCAAAGCCGCGAATGGTAATGCTGGTGTACAGGGCCAGGGATGCATCAAAGCTAACGTTGGGGATATAGCGCGTGATCTCACCAACGTCGGAAAGGCCGGAGTCTTCAATAAAATCCGCCCCGATGACCGAAATCGACAGGGGTACGTCCTGTGCGCTCTCCGCCTTTTTATTGGCGGTCACAATCACTTCCTCAATAATACGCGGCGCCGCATGCAGGGGCGAACTCAGCATTGTTGCTCCAGTTGCAAATAGTGCTGAGGCGCTTGTCAGCCGGATTGCCTTGCTGATAAGGCGCATTGTTGGGGTGTGCTGTTGGGGCATCATAGACCGTCCATCGTTATTATATTTGGCTTTTAACTTCGCAAGTTACAGGGTGTTAGCTTTATGCCTATTCAAGGTAGCACTACGCGGCGTGTTTTGCATGTTCGCAGGTGCGTAATTATGACTTTGGGCGACATGGAGGTTGGCGCGGTAGGACAGTCGTTGTGAAGTAGTGCGCAGTTTTTTCCACATTGATAAGCAGTTTCGCATCAGATTTGCTGGGGAAGCGAGGCATCAGGTTGGGTCTTGAGCTGTTATTTATCAACCTTTTCGATGGTCATTATCGCCGCTGCCGTGATTCATGTGCCTATGCCCCCCAACCATTCTCGGTGGTTTGCGAATCTCACCGGATGACTTTCAGGCGATGACCGCAGCGGACTCTTTGCGGAGCGCAAGCATGCCGTGGTCTAAAATTAAGATGCGAGTTTGCGTGGGATTGTTGTTAGCAGCATTTTGGCTGCAAGAAATACCTATTCACTAATGAGTTTGTATTCGTAACTGGCTGCATAAGTTATGTTTGAGTTGCTGTGTATTAGGCGTCATATTTCTCAGTCATTGGGTAAGATGATGAGTGGCATAAAATAATTCTTAGTGAGAATTTAAGCAGCTCGGCAGTTGATTGTATAAGACGGTCATATTCTATGTCGGATTTCAAAATGGCAAGACAAATTTCAATAACATGAAGGAAGTAATCCGTGTTACCCCAAGCTATAAGTATTTTCGATATGTTGAAAATAGGTGTTGGTCCGTCTAGTTCGCATACGCTTGGGCCTTGGCGAGCGATACAGCGATGGCAACGCGAACAGCTTGCTAATTTAGATAAAATAGATGAGATAGAAGTGATTCTGTTTGGCTCACTCGCCCTAACGGGAAAAGGTCATTGTACAGATACAGCCATATGTCTTGCTTTACTGGGGTATGACCCAGAGACAATAGACGTTGATTCTATTGCGCGTTTTATTAAAGAATTAAAAATAAATAAGTCGCTGCAAGTGAATGCTGAAAATGTAATAAATTTCGATCCTGATCAAGCCATAAAATTTTACTGTGACCAAAGGTTACCCGAGCATCCGAATGCGATGACATGTCGGGTGCGTAGCGCAGGGCAGTGGTTGGAGGCCAGCTATTTTTCAGTGGGCGGTGGCTTTATCGTGTGCAGCAATGACACCGATGTGATTGCCAACCCTGTGAACTTACCGTTTCCAGCGCAGACTCCTAATGAACTTCTAACACATTGTGAGCGGGAGCTGTTATCGATCTCGGCGCTGGTGAGATTAAATGAATTGGCTTGGCGAAATTCAGCGGAAATCAACTCGCAGCTCGACCGGCTGTGGCACGTGATGAAGGATTGTATTTGGCGGGGGAGTCAGCGTGTGGGCACCTTGCCAGGTGGCTTGAGCGTTAGTCGTCGAGCGGCGGGGCTGCAAAAGTCACTTCTGAGCGGATTTCATGCAGATAATGTTGATGAGTGGATCGATGAAATTAAACGCCGCAAACTTTCATTCTCCGAAATACTGCGCTGGGTGAGTTGTTTCGCGCTTGCCGTTAACGAAGAAAATGCGAGTTTGGCTAGAGTGGTCACCGCACCAACAAATGGCGCTGCCGGCGTCATCCCCGCTGTACTTATGTACCACATCTGCTTTTCTGGTCAGGTGGTAAACGCTGAAGAGATTCGAAGGTTTTTAATAGTGGCTGGCGAAGTTGGCACTTACTTTAAGAAGGGAGCAACAATATCTGCGGCGATGGGCGGCTGCCAGGCTGAGATCGGGGTTTCTTCCGCCATGGCCGCGGCGGCACTCACCGAAAGTTTGGGAGGCACCCCGCGCCAGGCGCTCATAGCGGCGGAGATCGCCATTGAGCATCATCTTGGTATGACCTGTGATCCCGTTGCCGGCTTGGTGCAGATTCCATGCATAGAGCGAAATGCGATGGGCGCCGTTAAAGCGGTGAATGCCGCACAGCTTGCCTTGGCTGGGGATCCGTATCAAACCAAAGTGACATTGGATGCCGCCATCAAAGTCATGGCCGATACCGCAAGAGACATGCATAGTAGCTATAAGGAAACCTCGCAAGGCGGTTTGGCGGTGGTAGTACCTGTTGCGCTTTCTGAGTGTTAGGGCTTTATATTTTTTCTTATTTTATAAAAATATTAAATTTTTTATCGTCGTAATTTCCATAAGCACCCGCGAGCATTGAGTAAAACAGCTCAACAAATGAGGACGATAATTATTCTAGGTGGGGATGCGGTTCGGCCGAAAAATCAGCTTAACCATTTATGCATTGGTTTTAAGTTGCGGAAAATGTGGTCGAGATAATTTCGTAGGCCGAAAAAAGCCCAGCAAAGCTGGGCAAAGTCCTCAATGGAATCGTGGTCGAGATGTTAGGAACTTTGCGTCACTTATGACGCGGCTTTAATCAGTTGTGTTTCCGGGTTCATAAAAATTTCTTCTGCTAGCTTTTCTGCAATAGAGGCGGTCGTCATTTTTTCTGAATCGGCACGTTTAAATATTTCCGCCAAGGTCGCGCCGATTTCCTTGGTTTTTGTTTCGCTCTCTTGAGTTGTTGCGCCCACTCTTTGGTAGTGAACATCAATAATGCCGCCCGCATTAATAACGAAGTCGGGTGCGTATAGAATCCCTCGCTGCCGCAATCTTTCGCCGTGTTCACTTGCGGCTAATTGGTTGTTTGCCGCACCCGCAATAATTTCCGCCCGAATAAGATCGACCGTATCGTCATTAATCACGCCTCCCATTGCACAGGGGGTGAATACGTCTACATCTAGAGAAATAATGCTGTTGTTATCAACAATCTGGGCGCCCAAGGCGGTAGCCTTTTCAAGGTTTGCCTTATTCACATCTGATACAAAGACGGTCGCGCCATTTTTTACCAACATGTCAATTAAGTGGCGGCCGACGGAGCCCGCACCTTGCAGGGCAATACGAACTCCCTTCAGGCTGTCAGTGCCTCTTTTATGTTTCAGCGCCGACAGTATTCCGCAGTAGACGCCGTAGGCGGTGTAAGGAGATGGGTCGCCGCCATATTTTTGATTGTCACACACGCCCGCGACGTACTTGGTCTTTCTGCCCATTGTTTTAAGGTCACTGACACATGTACCTGAGTCTTCTGCGGAAATATATTTGCCGCCAAGACTATCGATAAACTCACCCATCGCTAACAGTAACTCAGTCGATTTCTCGGTGTTGGGGTTGCCAATAATGACGGATTTGCCGCCACCAAGCGGTAGTCCGGCAAGCGCAGATTTATAGGTCATGCCCAGTGAAAGTCGCAGTACATCGTTAAGCGCTAGATCATCATTGAGGTAGGGGTACATTCTGCAGCCGCCGAGAGAGGGGCCAAGATTGGTGTTGTGAACGGCAATAATTGCCTTCAAACCTGTTTTCGAGTCTTCCTTAAAGGCAACGAGTTCGTGTTGATTAAATGAGGGGCAGCTAAAGGTACTCATTGTCACTCCAGTTGTTTGACTTGTTGGTCTGAAGGCGCCGGACTATCGTAACCGAATGCCTTGTGCGTCCATGTTTGTTTATTGGTATATCTTAGCGAGTTTTTCTGAATAATTTAGTTTAAATAAGACGGGTTTTACGATGAGTGTGAAATATTATTTCTTAATACATCGATAATAGGTATTAATTTATTTTTTAGACTGCCGTGTTGCGTGAGACTGTGCGAAAGGTGGGGATAGAGTTCTCTATATTTGTCTTTAAGGACTGTTAGGGAAGATGGCTAATCTAGTCGCAGCCGCTGATGGTAGTACCTTTGCAGTCCCGACGATTGCGGTTCACGAGTAGATACTTCGCCATGCGCCAGATCTCTGCTTATTCTGTAGTGATTTATTTTTAGCGAAATACCATTCTATAAGGAATCACTAGTTTAATTATTGCGCAGAAGAATTTTCGATGATTTTTAAGCTCAGAGGACGCAGAGTGTTACAGCCTCCAATGTTCGGTAAAAATAGGTGTCGAAAATCCATAAAATCTTATCAATGGCAGGCTCTTAAGTGAAATTTATTGGGTAGGTGAATGTTGTATATTTGTGGAGGTGGCCATGCGCGTCAAAGCGTTGAAAAGTAGAGTCAGGCTCCGTATCAACAAGAGCAAGGGTTCGGTATTTATGCCTGGGGATTTCTTTGACCTCTCGGGTCGTGATCAGGTGGGCTGCGGCTTGCGTGAGCTGGTAGCAGAGGACACGATAATTCGATTTGGACAGGGTCTCTACGCAGTGCTGCTGCTTTTTTCATGGTTGGCCTCTCTGCGCCTGCTAGGGGAACTGATATATTCCTCTGAAACATCCCGCTTGGGGAGAGGGGTGGACCATTCCATTAAATCAACACGGCTGTTACATTATCCCCCTTTTGAAATTGGTATTAGTGCCCCAGATATTGATCGCGCGGCAGTTGAAGATAAAAATTGAATCACGTCGGCGATGGATTCAGGTTTTACCCAGCTACTTGTGTCGGCGTCAGGCATCGCTGCACGATTCGTTTTTGTGTCGATAGTGCTGGGCAAAATAGCGTTTACCGTTGTATTGGTGTCTGCCAGTTCTTTGGCCAGAGATTCGGTGAATTTGTGTATGCTTGCTTTAGAAGACGCATAGGCGCCCATACCTGCATCCGCTGATAATGCGCCTATGGCGCCGATATTGATGATTCTACCTGCGTGACTTTGTTTTATTTCTGGCAGTGCCGCTTTGGTCATCGACACCGCAGTTAACAAATTCATTCCGAACATCCGCTCCCAGTCCGATAGTTCACTGTTGTCTAGCATCCCCCAGGAGAATCCGCCTGCGATATTTACCAGTACATCTATGCCGCCGAATTTGTCCTTTACCGCGTTCGTGACCTTCTGGCAATCTAGGGGTTTGTTGAGGTCTACACCGGCTAGATCCAGCGTGTGATCAATGATGGTTACTGGCGCCGAGGCAAAGTCTACTCGGCAAACATTGTGACCATTTAGCGAAAACGCATGTGATACCGCTGTGCCTAGTTCGCCAAACCCTCCGGTTACGATGATGTTTAATTGGGTCATGTGTGAATCTCCAGTGTTATTTATTTGACGGGCTCAATTAGATTTCTCTAAGGAGGTAATTTGTCGTGCAGATTCAAGAATTGAATTTCTAATATCCCGTGGCGACCAAGCTAAGATGTTCTTCGCTTTATTTGCCGATGTTATACGTTTCTGCCCTAGGATTTTTGTGGTGCTTCTGGCTTCTGCATTGAACAGACCAAAGAGCTGAGTAAGAAAGTTGGGTAGTTCAATGCTGGGTGCTTTTTTATAACCATTTTTTCGGAGTAGTTTGGCGACATCTTTGAGCCACATTTCCCGCTCTGAGACAATTAAGCGCTCGCCGTCTGAGTGGTCGTTTTGCATTGCCAGTACATGGGCTTCGGCGACGTCGCGAACATCTACATAGCCAAAGTGCAAGGCGATTGTTACAGGTGTGGAGCCATCGATCATTCTTTTAATGATGTCATTTGATACGCCTAAATCGTCGCTTAGAGATGGCCCAACAATCATGCTCGGATTGATGACAGTCAGTGCCATCTTTGAATTTTCTCCAGCGCTTGATACGAATGCCCACGCGGCGAGTTCCGCCATGGTTTTACTTTTAAAGTAGGTAGATACTCTCGCTAATGCTGGGTCAGTCCAGTTATTTTCGCTAAAGGATTCCGCCTTGCTGGTACTTTCGGTAATGGCGCCGCAGGAGGATGTGAGGACGACTTTTTTTACACCGGCTGCGCTGGCAGCACGCAGTACCCTTAAAGTACCGTCGCTTGCCAAGTTTATCCAATGCTCAGGATCTTTCGGTTCGCCGATAAAAAACGGTGATGCGACGTGCAGTACATAGTCGCAGTTGTCTGTTGCATCCTTCCAGCCCGCGTCGTCGGCAAGATCGGCTTCTAATAGCGACAGATTTTCATGGTTAATGTTGGCTTTCGACAGCGACTCTCGTATTTCGGCTTCTCTGCTTAAAGACCGAACTGTGCCCTTTACTAAATATCCCTGTGCTAATAATTTCGCGACGCAATGGAGGCCAAGGTAGCCTGATGCGCCTGTAACTAGTACGCACTCCATATGTTCTTCCTTCAAAGATTTATTAGCGAGAGAAATTCATTGCGGGTGGCTTGATTCGTTTTAAATTCACCAATCATTGCAGAGGTGCGCATAACCGAGTTTTGCTTTTGCACACCGCGCATCATCATGCACATATGGCTGGCTTCAATAATAACGCCAACACCGAGTGCGTTCGTTACTTCCATTATTGTGTCGGCGATCTGGGTGGTTAGTTGTTCTTGAATTTGAAGGCGTCGCGAGTAGAGATCGACAACTCTCGCGATCTTCGATAATCCTAATACCTTTCCGTTTGGTATATAGGCCACATGTGCTTTGCCGATAAAGGGTAATAAATGGTGTTCACAAAGTGAATACAGTTCGATGTTCGAAACCACAACCATTTCATTGGCGTCTGAAGTGAAGAGCGCGCCGTTTATGACTTCGTCTATGGTTTTTCTGTAGCCTTCGGTCAAGTATTGCATTGCCTTGGCAGCGCGTAATGGTGTGTCAATCAGACCGTCTCGGTTAACGTCTTCACCGACTGACTTGATGATTTCAAAATAGGATCTTTCCATAAGTTACTTGGCTACTATTCTTGTTTTTATTGATTTCGCTTAAAGATATTGAGCGAGGAAACATTGCATTGATGGTGGAAAAGCCACCTCCATCACTACTACTTGCTGGAGATGACTTTTCCGCGCAGTCGTCTACATCACATAGACCGAATGTCGAGGGTTACTTATTTTTTGGTGGTGCACCTAGATGGCCTGGCCATCTGCTGCCGCCTATGGTGTCTACAAAGGGCCAAAATGCTTTTGGATCTAGCTCGCCAGCGATCGTGACTGACCGGCTTCGATATTCTGGCCACCATAAATGAGATGAGATCTGTTCTCTTAATGGTAGCATCGTGGCAATCGGGTCCCATGGGCTGTCAAGCAGCGTCAGTTTGCCGTCGAGGGCCAAGCGGTAGCCGGGGCCGTACTTGCCATGCACTTTAACGACATGGGGTGGAAAGTCATAGCCTTCTTCGCCGCCCACTTTGCGAGAATATTTTGTCCACCATTCAAACCGCTCTGGGTCGCCCTTGATCTGGTCTTCTTCCCCCACCGTGGCAGTGAAGTTAAGAAAGGTATAGCCCTGATGATGACAACGTGCAGTAACGTTCGGTCCAAGGCGATAGTATTCAGTAGTAGCCGGGAATTTTGGTTGGCCATTCATCATGACGCTGATATGAATCGCTGCTTCCTGATCAATGCCGTAGCCAATCGCGTACTCGCCGCTTTGACCTTGGTAGTCCGCATTGACAGTAATGAGAACGCCATACTCAGGCTCTTCATTCACGGGGAGGTTGTAGATGGTTAAATTTACGTTCGGGGTTTCACCGGGATCTATACCTGGTGGTAAGAGGTTCGCGATGGCTTCTTTGTCTGTGCGATACACAATCTTTAGCATTGGCCATTGGGCAATCTCACCAGGAGTTGTCAGTGGTGCATTTGCGGGATCCGTCATGTTAAGTAGACCTCATCTATTTGGTAATTATTTTAAGTGGGTTTCATGTGGGTAATGTAAATGCACCCAGCTTCGAAGTTACACTGCCGCGTTCTTTAGTCGACGCTGGAGATACTAGCACTTGGAATTCTGTTCTATAAGGAATCAAACGTAATATGACTGTTCTCAGCCTTGGGCCAATTATGTCCCGTTGATTGTGCGCTATTCAGCGACAATGAGTTTACATTAGGTGCTTTATTGTTATGACTGGGTCGGGATAAAGTCGTGCAATCAAATTGTCACAAGTGAAAATGCTCAGGGGCATAGAGAATAATAAGTGAAGAGACCCTTGGTTCTCCAGTGTAGGGTTGAGAGGCGAATGCTGTAAATAATCTGTGGTCCGGGAAGATGCGCGATTGATGAAGTCATAATGTGGCCAGGTAGGTGAACGATTTCCGAGATACTGATAATTTCATATTCCGTTTCGGTAATGTGTGAATTCAGTAGTTGATGTAGTTGCTAGGGCCGAATTAATAAAAATTAACGATTGGGTTTATCTGCATATATGAGTGCTAGTATCCGGTCATCATGAATAAATGATTTTGGCTTTGGATTAGGTGAAGTGGTTAGCGCATGATCCTAAATTCAATGAATAATAAGTGCTAGCCATTGGGAGTAAGTGTGGATAATTTTGAGGGATTAACAGCGGTTGTAACTGGCTCGGCAAGTGGTATTGGTCGAGCCTTAGCGGTTAAGGCTGCAAGCGAAGGGATGAATGTCTGCATAGCAGATATGAATTCATCGGCGCTCGAAATATTGGCTGACGAGCTAAAAGCAAAGGGCGTAAATGTATATGCGCAGAAGTTAGATGTGTCCAGCTCAGAGTCAGTTAAGAGTTTTGCTGCCGAGTGTTTTTCTCGATTTAACACAGTGGAGTTGCTGTTTAATAATGCCGGAATTCTCAGTCTCGGATGCGCCTGGGAGCAAAGTGTAGAGGATTGGGAGCGTTTGCTATCAATAAACGTCATGGGCGTAGTGAATGGCATAAATGCATTTCTTCCCGCCATGGTCGAGGCGGAAAAAGCCGCTCATATTGTAAACACCGGCTCGGTCGGCTCATTGGTCGCTGCGGCCGGTATGGCGCAATACACTGCATCTAAAATGGCGGTTCGCGGTATTACAGAATGTTTGAGCGTTGAGCTGCAATTACAGCAAGCCCCAATAGGTGTGTCATTGCTGTGCCCGGGGCCTGTAGCGACTAATATTGCTGAAGGCGTTATAACTCGAGCGCTAGGTGATGATGCGAGCGCAGAAATGATTGCCGAGGCGAAAGCGGCGACAGTGGCGGGAGATCCAAATTTTATAACCCCTGATGTGTGTGCAGAGCTTGTATTTAGCGCGATTAGAGATAATAAATTTTGGATATTTACCCACCCTTTCAATAGATATTACAAGGGTTTGACAGACGCAGTTCTAAATGGGGAGAATCCTAGCTATAGCGATGTAGAATTCGACTAACAATAAAGCTGGGAATCGCGCCCGCAAAAGGAGCAGTGTGTCTAAATTCGTGAGTTCGTCAATCGGCAGGTGGGATGGTATCGACGAGTTTGTGCAGTCGGTTTCTTCGGGAAGCTTTACTGCTGCAGCTGAGAATCTTGGGGTGTCAAAGTCCTATGTCAGCAAGCAGGTGGGAAAGCTTGAAGATAGGTTGAACGCAAGATTACTTCAGCGTTCAACCAGGCAGCTGGCATTGACCGATGTGGGTGAAATTTTTTATCAAGAATGTCTCACGCTTTCGAGAAGGTTTGAAAATCTCGAATCAGTAATATCGGAAATGCAAAATAGTCCCAAGGGTATTCTTAAGGTGGCGATAAATTGCCGCTTTGGTGTTCAGTATATGGCTGGTGCGATTGCGTCATTTGCTCGTCTTCACCCCGATATGTCAATCACGGTGCATTCTAGTTTCAGAGACGTTGATCTAATTGCTGAGGGTTACGACCTAACTATACGTTACGGCGAACTAGAGGATTCCTCCTTGGTCGCTAGAAAGCTCGGTGGCTACACCATGAGTCTATACGCCTCTCCGGCTTACTGGGACGAACACGGGATGCCGTTGAATGTTGAAGATCTTCAGCACTACAACTCACTGTGTACCCCCGATCGAGTTTGGCATTTTAGTTCGTCTAGGGTGGTTAACAAAGTTCGGGTCACCGGCAACTGGATTAGTGAGGACGGTGCGGCGCTTAAGGCGGGTGCAGTTGCTGGAATAGGTATCGTTCAGCTGCCAGATTTTTTCGTTGTGAATGAGGTGGAGTCTGGTCAGCTTGTGCGACTGCCGCGACCGTGGAACTTTTATTGGCGTACTGCGTGGGCGGTTTATTCCGGAAACCAGCACTTGTCAGCGAAAATTCGATTTTTCATCGATTTCTTGTGTAAAAGTATGGCCGGTGAAGCATGGCTAGAGAATAAAAGTCTATTTCATCAGGTGTGATTTATAAATCGTGAGAGGTGAATCTATAGAACTATTTTGGTTGATTAATGTTTTCAAGAAGAACTAAGTGTAAAAAAATGTATATTATAAAAGGAGAATAGCGATGAGCATTGCAGGATCTTGGGACGTTATACTGAATACGCCAATGGGCAAGCAGAAAGGCAAGATGACAGTAACTCTAAATGGGGATGAAATAGTTGGCGAGATTCAGTCGCCAATGGGTAATATTCCTATGAAAGAGGGAAAGTTAGATGGTGATAAAGGAACGTGGCTCTGTGGCGTGACAAAACCAATTTCTATGAATCTTGAATTTGATGTTTTGTTTGAGGGTGACGCGTTTACTGGCACTGTAAAGGTGGGGCCAATGGGAAAAAATGTAGTCGAAGGGAAACGGGCATCGTAAGCCGTTCTAATTCGCTATTGCCGTTTCTCGGGTGGTTTCTTCAACCCCGGTTATGGATGGTCCGGCGAAGACCTCACGATGACTTACTCTAGACTTCAGTTAGTTGGGGCTTCGTCGGATATAAAAAGTTATACAGGTCTAGAAAGATATCTTCTAATATTCTCAAAACTTTGATCAGTAATTTCCAATTCTTGGCGTCATATGATATTCCTGTTTTATGGCGTGTACGGCTGAAGTGTCAGGGCATTTTCGGGGCAGGCGTCAATACATAGTTTGCACGCGTGGCAGGCTGATGGGTTGACGACAAATGCTTGCATTCCGCCGTGATTAAACGCCTTTATTTTCCCAATAATAGAAAGCTTGGCGCGTTGCTCTTTTGATATTTTGGAGACTTCAAATACGTCAAATGGGCACACCTGTACGCAATCATCCTTTCCTTCGCAGCGGTTCCTGTTGACCACCGGTGCTACTCTGCCTGATATGTCGCTACAAAGTTCCTTGTCTTTCATGCTTAGTATCTCGTTGTGAGTATTATTTTTATATCGTATTAGTATTAAAAATACAGATATATCTTTTATAAAATTATAATTTGGATCATAGAGCACAAGTGATAAGTTTTACAATGCTTCGCTTTATTTTTGGGTTTCGGCGGAAGTCTAACTCTTTGTGAAAGAGTAATCCGCTCATTAATTTGTGTGATTTCATTCATTGACCGTCGTGTGGATCCTATTGAGGTCCATTGTCCCTCGATTGTGAACAATGTAATTACGTTTAGATTCTTCTCGCACTTGTTTTGCTGAACTATAGTTTGCGGATGTTGGTGTTAATAGAGAATAAAAAATGGATCGTTATCTAATCGTATCTACAGATGGTCATGCAGGGCTCCCCATGGAGCGTTACAGGGATTATCTTGAATCAAAATATCATGCGGCTTTTGATGAGGCTCTGCCTATCCAGCGAGAAAAGACTCGCAGGGCCGAAGAGTTTCTGTTGTTAACAGATTTTAATGACAAGTGGCGTGAGCAAGTCGAAGACAACTTGTCCGGCGCATGGGACGGCGCGGTTCGCAATAAGGTTATTGATAAGGACGGTGTGGCTGCAGAAGTACTCTTTCCAGATGGAATAACGGAAATGAACGCACCTCCATTTGGTGCGGATCTAGGGCTTCGTCCATGGGGTGTCGATCCCGAATTGCAGTGGGCCGGTGCGCGGGCGCACAACCGCTGGATGGCGGAGTTCATGAAGGAAGATCCGATTCGCAGAATCGGTGTTGCGATAGTGTTGATGCTATACGATGTGGATGAGGCCTTAAATGAAATTAAATGGGCGCATAAAAATGGCTTTCGTGGAATTCTGATTCCGCCATTGATGGGAGACCGGGACGCCTACAACCACCCTAAGTATTACCCAATATGGGAATACTGTCAGGAATACGGAATTGTAGTTCACACTCATTCTGGCCCATCGCCTGATTATGACTACACTTTGCCAGGTGCTATTGGGGTGTTCGTTACTGAATTTGCGTGGTGGGCTGCGCGTCCGCTGTGGTTCATGATCTTTGGTGGTGTGTTTGAGCTTTTCCCACGACTGAAGTTTGCTTTAACGGAAGTTAGTGAGTTCTGGATACCGCATTTGATGGAGTTGATGGATGTTCGCGCGTCCGTTAAGCACACATCGGGCAAGTTGGGTGATTTCAGAAGTAATCTAACTATGGCGCCGAGCGAGTATTTTAAGCGGAATGTATGGGTTGGCGCGTCTGCCCTGTTTGATGAGGGGTCAACGGCTGTGCGGCATGAAATAGGCATAAACAATGTCATGTGGGGTACCGACTATCCCCATCCTGAAGGAAGCTGGCCAAACACGCACGACAAAATGGTTAAGTACTTGAAGGGGGTGCCTGAGGACGAGCTAACGCTAATGCTAAGTAAAAACGCTATCGAGTGTTACAACTTGGACGAGGCAGAGCTTAATAAAATTGCGGCGCGGGTTGGACCCTTAAAATCTGTTTTTGCGTAAATAATAGATAATAATTAGATGAGGATAGCAGCGTGACTGAGCGTTTTCCTATGCCTATGCCCTACGGTTGGTTTTGTGTAGGGTTTAGCAATGAGCTAGAGAAGAACGAAGTTAAAAATATCCATTATTTTGAACGCGATATGGTTCTTTTTAGAACCGCTTCGGGGAAGCTCGGCTTGACCAGTCCCGTTTGTCCTCATTTGGGTGCCCATCTCGGTCATGGCGGCACCGTGCAGGGGGAGTCAATTCGGTGTCCATTCCATCACTGGCATTATGATGCCGAGGGTGTGATTACCGAAATCCCCTATGCTTCGCGTATACCGCCTAAGTGGGAAGGAAAGCCCTGTCTAAAAACCTATCCGGTGTGTGAAAAGAATGGCGTTATTTGGGCTTGGTATCACCCCAATGAAACCAAGCCAGAGTACGACGTAATCGAATTGCCTGAGGCTCATGATCCGAGCTGGACGCATGAGCGTCGGTATTTTTGGGAGTTCAATTCTTGCCCTCAGGAAATCGCCGAGAACGGTGTAGATGTAGCGCATTTCCAATTTGTACACAAAATGGAAGCGGTACCACTCGGTAAAACCGAATATGACGGTCATATCCGACGTAGTTTGGTTACCGGGACTCATATGATTCCGGATGAGACCGGTGAAGTTAAAGAGGTAGAAATTAGCGTGAGCGTCGTCCAGAACGGCGCTGGCCAGAAGTGGACTCGGTTTACAGGGGTGGGTGACTACCTTGTACAGGTCCTTGTGACGCCGGTCGCTAGAGAGAAGGTTGAAGTTAGATTTGCGTACAGCTACCCAATACATGAAAAGGGGAGCTATCTAGACGCGGTAATGGAGTACTCGATAGCGACGACCAATGGCCAGCAAGGTCTAGAAGGCGATATTCCTATATGGCATAACAAATTTCATTTGGTGAATCCTGTGTTGTGTGATGGCGATGGTCCAATCATGAAATTCCGAAAGTATTTTTCACAGTTTTATAATTTCGAAGTAACGGACGCTGTGAAAATAGTTTGATTTTGATATTTTAGATGGCGAAAAAATTATTTATTTTTAACTATCAAATTATCGAGATAATAAGATATTAATAATTTGGCATAACCTGAGGCCACTTAAATTGGTTCTTTGCAATTATAGCTTTCGGTAAATACAAATAATTATTTTGGGAGTTCAATATGAACAGCATGTCGATCAGTAATTCAACGTCCACAATGCATAGCTTGGGATCACCTCGTGCAAATGAGTTGCTAGAAAAGGCGAGAGCTTTGCATCCGGTACTGAAAGAAAGAGCGGCCAAGTGTGCTGCAGATGCAAAGGTACCCGAAGAAACTATCGCTGATTTTAAAGAGGCGGGATTTTTCAAGATTCTTCAGTCTGAAGCCTACGGCGGATATGAAATGGATCCCCAGGTTTATTATTCCGTCGTCATTGAAATCGCGAAAGCGTGTATGTCGTCGGCTTGGGTATTGAGTGTTGTAGGTGTGCATAACTGGCAGCTTAATTTGTTCGATCCTGAAGCTGCAAAAGAGGTTTGGGGAGATGATCCGAGTGTGCTTATCTCGTCTTCCTATGCACCAGTTGGTTTGGTTTCGCGAGTGGAAGGCGGCTTCACATTGAGCGGTTGCTGGAGTTTTTCTAGCGGCTGTGAGCATTGTGACTGGGTTTATCTTGGCGCGGTCGCTCCGGGAGAAGACGGCTCTTGGGAGATAGAGAACTACAGAACATTTTTACTTCCGCGCAAAGACTACAAGATTATTAAAAACTGGGATGTGGTAGGTCTTAAGGGTACCGGGAGCCACGATATCGATGTGGATAATGTGTTTGTTCCTGAGCATAGAACGCATTTTATGTTTGGTGATGTTGGCTCGGATAAACATAAAAATAAGCGCCCTGTATACCAGTTGCCCTTTATGCAGGTCTTTTCTCGCGCTGTATGCACGGCCACATTGGGGGCGCTGGAAGCTGCGCTGGATGACTATATTCATGTCGCCAATAATCGCTTGGCGGGCCGTGTAATGATGAGAGATGACGCGGATTCAAAACGTATCGCCGCGCAAGTTAAATCAGAAATAGAAACTATGAAACTAATCATGATTTCTAATTTTGACGCTATGTTGGAGAGCGCTAGAACCGGTGTTGAAATCAGCATGGCTGATCGCGCACGGTTTCGTTATGAAAGTTCAATGGTGGCAGATCGCTGCATCGCATTGTCATCAAAAATGCTCAAAGCTTCTGGATCTGGCTCAATTCGTAATAAGAGTGCGTTGCTGGCAAAGCATCTAGATATGTTGGCTAGCCAAGCACACGTTGCAAACGTGTCGGATGCCTTCGAGATTAATCTAGGCGGCGTATTGTTTGGCCATGAAACCACTGAGCTGGGGCTTTAAGTTAGTAGATAGGCAGCATGGTATTTGGTTCAACGCTGTATAAATGCAAAAAAATCACGAAGGATGAATGACAATGACAATGAATGGTGTTCTGCCAGATGAAAATTATGCGATCTGCCCCAACGGCTACCGTATTCATTATATCGATAAAGGTGACGGTCCAGTCATTGTGTTTCTTCATGGCTCCGGGCCGGGTGCAAGCGGTCACAGTAATTTTAAGCAAAATTATCAATTTATCGCTGAGCAGGGGTATCGTTGCATTGTTCCCGATCTAATCGGCTTTGGCTTTTCGGATAAGCCCGACGATGTCGATCATCCGCTAAGCTTCTTCGTAGAGTGCGTTAAGCAAACACTGGATTTAGCTGGTGTGAGTGAATGCATTGTGGTGGGTAATTCCCTGGGGGGTGCCGTTGCGATTGGACTTGCCCTAGAGCATCCAAAGCTTGTTAAAAAGTTGGTTCTGCTGGCGCCGGGTGGCATGAGTCAAACCGAAGAATACTTCACCATGCCAGGCATGCAGAAAATGTTCGAGGTCTACGGCTCTGGTGATGATATTACTCCGGAGATTATGAAAGAACTGTTTTCCTTCGGTTTAATGTACGACCCGAAATATGCGACAGATCAGTTAGTTGCAGAGCGATTCCAAATTATGGGGCTCATGAATGGCCACGTAATGATCACTATGCAAATACCCTATTTGGCAGAACGTCTTAGTGAGCTGAGCTGTCCGGTATTGGCCTTTTGGGGCGCTAATGAGCGAATGATGCCAGATAGCGGAATCATGGCACTTAAGAATAACTGTTCGAATCTAGAGTTGATAATTCTATCTGAGTGCGGTCACTGGGTTATGGTCGAGCATGAGGCTCTTTTTAATAGTGAATGTTTAAAATTTTTCGCGGCATAGAAGGTAGCGTCATTATGAATATCCGCAGTTTAGGTTATGCGTTTATCGAGTCTAAAGACCCAAGCGAATGGCGAGTATTTGGCACTGAAGTACTTGGGATGATGGAGGTTCCAGGAGTCGGTGACGAGAATGTGTTTCTCAAAATAGATGAGCGGCCATTTCGATTTGCGATTGTTCCCGGTGCGGAGAACCGTCTTAAGTTGCTGGGCTTAGAGCTGTATGACGAGAATGATTTTGTTAAAGCGATCCAAGAGTTAGAAGCTAGCGGAACTAGCTATACGCGCGGTAGTCGAGCTGATTTGAAAATGCGAGGTGTGCTTGATTTAGTGCGTTTTAATGATCCAGCGGGCAATACCTTAGAGTTGTATCACGGCGCGGATCTCGATTATGCCAAGTTCATTTCACCTTTAGGTATATCAGGGTTTGAAACGGGTGATTTTGGCTCGTCGGGTTTCGGGCATGCTGTTCTGCCCGCAGAAAACTTAGATGAAACACATACCTTTTATAAGAATGTACTGGGATTTGGAGACTCAGATTATATGCACTTCAAGTTTAGCGATGACCCGGATGAGCCGGGCTTGGCATTGAAGTTTATGCATGTGAACAATCCGCGCCATCACTCGGTTGCGTTATTTGGCGGCGAGAGCCTCGCTGGCTGTATTCACTTGATGCTTGAAGTTAAAACGATTGATGAAGTGGGGGAGTGTTTACAGCGCGTTATCGAGCGCGAGATACCTATCACCTCAACATTAGGTCGGCATACCAATGATAATATGTTGTCTTTTTATATGATGACGCCGGGTGATTTTCCACTTGAGTTTGGCTGCGAAGGGCTGCAAATGGACTGGGATAATTACACGCCAACGAAAACCACCTTACCAAGTCATTGGGGCCACAAGTTCGCGCTGTAATTAGCAAGGAGATTGGATATTCCGGAAGCGGTTCTTCAAATCAGATAGAAAAATAATATGGTGGATTAAATGCAGGAATTTTCAGGAAAAACGATAGTCGTCACCGGCGGAGCAAGCGGAGTTGGCTTTGCACTTTGCAATCGGTTTGGCAAAGAAGGTATGAATGTCGTAGTAGCAGACATTGAGCAAAAGGCTTTAGATAAGGCGGTCGACACACTTAAGTCATCTGGGATAAATGCGATTGGCGTTGTGACAGATGTAACAAGTGCCGCTTCAGTTGAGAATTTAGCTGCCAAGGCGTATGGAAGCTTCGGTAATGTGCATGTTCTATGTAATAACGCGGGTGTGGGCGTTAAGGAAGCGGACCGGAAAATATGGGCGCTCTCTGCAAATGACTGGAACTGGGGGTACTCAGTGAATGTTATGGGGATAGCCAATGGTATTCGGGCTTTTGTTCCAAAAATGCTCGCCGCAGGCCTTGAGGGCCATATTATCAATACGACCTCTTTCAATGGTGGTTGTATCGCATTTCCTACAACGCCTATTTACGCATCCTCTAAGGCGGCGGTGACCAGCCTAACCGAAGTTTTATACGCTCAGCTAAGCAAGGAGTCTTCTAAACTCAAGGTGCATTTGCTTTTCCCTGGGCCGCATATGGTTAACACGCAGATTTTGGCATCGCAACGTAATCGTCAAGCTGAGTTTCAGGATGACGTCAAGGTTGATGATTACATGACAATGGAGGACCTTAAGAAATCTGCTCTTGGGGCCAACGTTGAGTTCCAGCTTACAGAGCCGGTCGAGGTAGCTGATGCGTGCTTTGACGGCGTTTGTAATAATAATTTTTGGATCAGACCGTATCTGGATAGTCATCAAGCCATGATTACGGCGCGCTGTGATAGCGTTCTTACAAATAGTAATCCTGCTGTCATGTAGGATGAATACAGTGGAATTTAAGGGGCAATCTTGCCCTTAAATTCCACGTTTTCGGTATTCGCTACACCAAAATATAACAATAAATTGTTGCACGGCATTTATATAAATACACTGTTAGATAACTAGCGCAGACCTGTACCTGGTAGCCTATTTGGGCGCCTTACATAACTGATCTCTTCTTGATGTGCCTATGAGGAACGTGTTGTTGATTAGTCTCGCAAGATTCCACGCCACATTGCTATACCCCTTGTTTGCGTTAGTTTTTGCTACTAATACTTATGCAGAGAAGACCGAGCGGCCTAACTTTATTGTCATTGTCGCTGATGATATGGGGTGGTCCGATATTGGTGCATTTGGTAGTGAAATTAGAACACCGACGTTAGATTCGCTTGCCGAGCAAGGTGTAACAATGACTAACTTCTATGTTGCTCCAACATGCTCGCCAACGCGCTCAATGCTGATGACGGGAGTAGATAGCCACCTCGCAGGGCTGGGCACAATGGAGGGTGTTCAGGCTGAAAATCAAACCCATTCAGATGCCTATTCAGGTCAGCTGCGCGATGACGTTGTCACTGTCGCAGAAGCTCTTAAGGCGTCAGGCTACGCTACGCTGATGAGCGGTAAATGGCACTTGGCCAAGGATGCCAGTCAATATCCTAGTAATCGAGGTTTTGACCGTTCGTTTACTTTGATTGAAGGTGGCGCTAGCCATTTTAGTGACGCGGCTCCGCTGTACCGTACAGAGAAGGCGACATATCTTGCAGATGGCGTAGTCACCGTCTTGCCAGACGACTTTTATTCCTCGAAGGCCTACACCGATAAAATGTTGGGCTACCTGAATTCACTGGATTCAGAAACGCCATTTTTCGCCTACGTTGCCTACACCGCTCCCCATGACCCATTGCAGGTGCCTGATTCTTGGCTTGATAAATATTCTGGTGTCTACGAGCAGGGCCCGGAATCGCTTCGGGCACAACGTGCTCAAGCTCTGTTAGATCGAGGTTTTATCCCGGAAGGTACTGAATTGTGGGCGCCACCAACATTTCCGAAATTTTTGCCTGCGTATGTTAAGCCGTGGTCAATGATGGATGATGTGGCGCATAAATCGGCAAGTAGGCCGATGGAGATATACGCGGCAATGGTCGAGTATATGGATGACCAAATTCATCGGCTGATCGACGAGCTAGAGCGTACTGGTCATTTAGAAAATACCTATATCGTCTTTCTTTCTGACAATGGTGCCAATGGCGCGACACCTTTGTCGTACCCAGGAAGTACGCGGGAATGGTTTTTAAATGAGTACAAACAGGGTGTAGAAAATCAGGGGCGCCGTGGTTCTCACACTTATATGGGCCGCGATTGGGCGTCAGTGTCGGCGTCGCCGTTTAAATTGTATAAAGGCGCAATTGCCGAGGGAGGAATACGCGCTCCCTTGATTGTGACCGGTCCCTTAGTTGAAAAGAATAAAATATCAAAGCAGGTCTCGCACATAACGGATCTCACTGCGACACTGTATGCATTAGCGGGTATTAATACTTCGTCAAATATTTTGTTCAAAGATAAAATTCGGCCCGAAGGACAATCACTATTTGAAAACTGGAAGGACATTAGCAACGAAAAAAGCCGCACGTTTGCCACAGAGCTTTTCGGACATAGATCCGTAGTGTCGGATCGTTGGAAAGCGACAAATATGAGGCCTCCGTTGGGGAGCGGTAAATGGGAGCTTTATGATCTGAGTGAGGATCCGAGCGAAGTAAACAACCTTGCTGAAGTATACCCGGATAAACTCACTGAGTTAGTTGCGTATTACGATAACTATAAAAAAAGAGTTGGTGTGATCTTGCCTGACCCGCCAATCTCGGTGTCTCTCGGAGACTTATTTACTACAGAATGTAATTGGTACTGCCAGATAATAGTCAGTGTTGTCGATTTTACAATTGATCTATGGGTGAGCCTATTCGTTAGTGATGAGTGAAAATATGAGCATGGACGATGGTGATAAAATAATAATAGAGACTACCACTCTAGCTAAAGACGATCATAAAGATATTGACGTTGCTGAGATAGTTGCAGATTCACTGGCGGCCGAGGGAGCAGCACGACAGCGCCACACAACATTATATTCAATACTTAGGCGTATATTTTCACCTACTGTTGTGGGGCAAGAAAATATACCCCCCACACCGGTACTGCTCGTTGGTAATCATGCGCTTCTCGCGCTCGACGTACCGTTGATTCAATCGACATTTCTGCATGAATCTGGTCGCTTGGTTCGCGCAATGGGTGATCGGGTTTTGTTTGGCAATCCGACGGTGAGAAAAGCGATGATAAGCCAAGGTGGAATATTGGGGCATCCTGAGATTTGCGCCAAGATGATGGAGGCTGGGAAAGATCTCCTAGTTTTTCCAGGTGGATCATATGAAGTGAATAAGCCTGCTAATCAGCGCTACCAGCTTAAATGGAAAGAGCGGTATGGCTTTGTAAAGCTAGCTGCAATGCATGGCTACACCATACTTCCCTTTGCAACGATCGGCCCTGATGAATTTTACGGCCGCTATATGGAAAGCGCACAGTGGTATAACTCAGCTTTGGGAAAACTACTTATCAGGCTTGGCGTGCTGAGCGGAGATGGGCGTACTGATTTGCTGCCGCCTATTCCTAAGGGCGTGTGGGGTACATTAATTCCTAAGCCCGAGCGCTTTTATATGAGTATTGGAAAACCGATTTATCTGCGTGAGTATAAAGGACAAACTCTTGCGCAAAATCAACTTGAGGCAATACGCAACGAGACATCTGCAAGCATAGAAACGCAAATTCGAGACTTGCTATTAGCTAGAGCACAAAATGCAGAGCAAGAGGGTTGGTTGAGGCGTCTACTTATACGGTAAACGTGGAGTTCTTTCTGATGATGGCCAGTTTTCTCAGTATGGATGCGCGTCTGATAGCTATGCAACGTTTGGTCGTCTGACCACGACAATGACCATGCCTATGATAATCATGAAGACAGAGTAAAGCGCTGAAGGAATTGCGATGCTCATATTATTTAAAATAGTAGCTGCAATCATAAACGCCATAGCGCCATTCTGTATTCCGACTTCAATAAGCATGGTGGTGATTTCTTGCTCCTGGAGGCGGGCGATTTTCCCGCTGAGAAAGCCAGCTGTATTACTCAATACGAGTAGTAATGCGACTGCGGTGCCGGCTACATTTACAGAGGATTTTATATTCTCCCATTGATCTATCCAGGTTAGTACCACCAGCAATATAAAGAACAGGGCGGTGATAAGTACCATCTTGGACTCAAGGTGAGATACCACATCAGGATACTTGTTCCGCAGTACCATGCCAATAACAAGGGGAAGTGCGGTAAGAGCAGAAATCTGAAGAATAATATTTAAAAATGAGAGTTCGAACGATTCAAGCTCGCCGCCTATAAGACGTGCGAAAGCTCCCATGATCAGTGGGATGATGAAAACGCTAGTAAGACTGGTAATTGCCGTTAAACCTATCGATAGCGCGGTATCACCTTTAGCTAGCCGCGTTAGCATATTCGAGGTGATACCGCCTGGGCAGGAGGCGATTAATACAAGGCCAAGACCTAGCGATGGGGAGAGGTCAATCGCCAAACTTATGGCGATAGCGAGTAGAGGCAAAAAAAGTAGCTGGACTAGCAATATAACGAATACCGCCTTGGGGCGATTTAAGAGCTCCTTGAAGTCATTTACTGTTAGACCTAGCCCCATACTCAGCATGATTAAGAAAAGACCGAGTGGAATTAAAGATTGAATGAGCATTGGATTGGATCTTTTCTCTGATTGGAATTTGAGTTTAGAACTATATTTGTACTGAGCGATTGAGTGGTTATTGTAAACACATAAATTACGATATACGACTTACTGGATTGCTTATTAAAAATTACACTTCCTTAATGATAATAAGGATTATAGCTCGTCATGCAGAGTATGTGTAGTAAGGGTCGTTTGTAAGCTGAGTTATTAGTAGCTTAATTATCCTTTGATAAAAGCTCCTTATAATCATAAGTGCAATGTTGCAATGATACAGATTCGAATATCTCTAAAAATATAATAAATGGCGTATTTTTAATACCATAAATATATGCCCATTCTAAGTGGGAGAAATGATGAATAATAAAGCCCTGTTAGCTGGTCTTGCTGTAAATATGGCATTTTCCGGCCTTACTTTTGCAGAAACCTCAAAGAAAGGAATGCAGATAGAAGAGGTGGTGGTTACGGCTCGTAAAAGAGACGAAAGCCTGCAAGAGGTCCCCGTCGCCGTTACCGCTGTTTCAACTGCCGAAATGGCAGCAAACAATATATCAACCATTGCTGATTTGGCAAAAATTGCGCCTAGTTTGGACCAGCGAGAGGGCCGGAAGCAGGGCGCATTCTCAATCCGTGGGGTTGGTCAGACGCGCATTAACGAAGTGCAGGCCGATCCAGGTGTTGCGGTATACATGGATGGTGTATTCCTCGCGCGAAATGACAGTCAGCTAATTGACACGCTCGCATTGGAAAGTGTTCAAGTTCTTCGGGGGCCGCAGGGCACCTTGTTCGGTAAGAATAGCGTCGGTGGCGCTATATTGGTAACCACAAAAAATCCCTCCGACGAATTTGCGGTAAATATTAATACTAAAATTGATGATATGGGGCAGCGCGATTTTAAGGTTGCGTTCGATATCCCATTAATTGAAGGTAAGCTGTTTTCCAAGCTGACCTTGGGCTCGGTTAAGTCTGACGGTTATGCCGAAGATATTGATACCGGCGCTGGTATGGGTGATGACGATAGGCTTTTGGCTGCTCTGCAAGTGCTGTGGGATATCAATGATGATATGTCATTGAGAACCATCGCTTACGTTAACAAGCAAGACGAAAACATGCCGCCGCATTATTGTCAGCAAGTTACCCTTGAGGGCTCCTTGAGCTACGCCCGTGCGCCGGGTCGTTCAGAGAACTATAACGAAGCGTGTACCGAAGCTGAAAAATTAATTGGAACAGGTAAGGTATCAACTGAAAACTACGGCGGTGAATTCACCTCGACTGATGCACTGTTTGGTGCAACGTATACCTGGAATACCCCCGTCGGTACGCTCAAGAGCATCACCTCGTATGTGCTGAAAGGTGATAATTACAGTGATTTTGATTTCGATGCTACCGATTTATTGGCGATCAGAAACACCACACACGTAAGGGATCAATTGCGTCGACAGGGTGTTTTTGACGAAGATGGCAGCCGTTATACATTAGGCGAGGAGTTGCAGTTTTCGGGTAGCGCCTTACAAGATAAATTGTCTTACACCGTCGGGCTATTCGGATCTTGGGAGTCTTTGGATAAGCAGCTTGAGGGGCAGGCGTCAACTAAAGAAGGGTGGATTGGATTTGAAAGCCTACCTGGGCTGCCGTCTGCCAATATGATTTGTGAGCTTGCAGGAATTCCCGCCTTGGAATGTCTTTTTGTAAGAGGAGTGCATAACTCATCGATTACCTCTTATGACAATACTTCTTATGCGGTGTTTTCTCAGGCAGCTTACGACATAACACCCTCACTCCAGTTAACCGCCGGCCTTCGTTATTCGTATGAGCAGCGGAAAATAAGCACTACCAAGATTGATGCGGCGACGGTACCGCCAATAGCAGGTTTGCCGATCCCATTGCCCGTTACGATAATGACAGCGGCTCAGTTCGATATGTTAGAGGGCTCTGAGATCCCGCTCTCCCTCGGTGCTAATCGGCGCGAGGAGGTGGACTTCGAACGCCTATCTCCGATGGCAAGTTTGTCTTGGGATATGTCAGAGAGCTTTAGCTTTGACAACGTAGATGCCTTGTTGGGCTACGTCACCGCAAGTGAAGGTTTTAAATCGGGTGGATTTAATGTTCTTCAATCCGGTATTGGTCACTACGATCCTGAGTATGTTATTAGTAAAGAGATTGGCGTGAAACTAGACGCCTTTGATCGACGCTTGCGCTTCAATACTGCTATATACAGGTCAGACTATAAAGATATACAGGTTGTTGTTGCTGATATTCCCGCTTTAGGGGCTCCCGAAATTAGTACTAATAATGCAGGCCTGGCCTTGATGCAGGGTATCGAGTTTGAGCTAACGTGGTTATTTAGTGAAAGCTTTATGATAAAGGCCTCTGGTAACTATATTGATGCCGAGTTTAAGGAGTTTGATGACAAAGCTACTGATCCAATAACGGGCTCGGTGGTTACGGTAGATAGAAGCTCGGAGCCGTTTCCCTTCATTCCTAAATATGTTTACAACATATCGGCTAGATACTCGTTGTTGACTACTGATTTCGGTGAGTTCGATTTTGTATTAAGTCGTAATACCAGAGATGATCAATTCATCGGCGGGGACGCGATGGCGGGGCGCGCAGAATTTAGAGATGATGCTACTATAAAAGGATTTAGTACTTGGTCCTCCCGTATTTCTTGGACTCCAAGTGATGACAGTAAATTGGTCATCTCGCTTTATGGCAATAACCTTACTGACAAGGAGTATATTGCTACTGGAAGCGCGGTCTATTCAGGGTTTGGTTCTAACTCAATAACAGTGGGTAGAGAACGGAATATCGGTTTAGAGCTAAGTTACGAGTTCAACTAATATAGGTATCGATTAAGTAGACTTTTCGACTTTGTCAAAAGTCTACTTTCGCCGTTAAATAGCCTATTTTATAACTTTTTATTCCACCAAAATTAACTTGTTTTTAGATCAAATACATATCATAAGAAGAGAAATTTTATGATCTTTACCCGTGTATTAGCGTTCGTATTTGTCACTTATGCTGTTGTTGGGTGTAGCCCGGTAGATGACCCTACCTTGTATCTGGCCTTCGACGCGGACAACGCAATTAAGCCACGGGAAATGCCTCTCATACCGAAAAACCCTCAGCGAAATTTACTTTGGGGTGATACTCACATCCATACAAGTCTATCAACCGACGCCCATGTTATGGGAGTTAGGGCCCTGCCTGATGACGCTTATGTCTATGCGAGAGGAGGTGAGATTGAACACGGCGCGGGGTATGGAATTCATCTTAGAAAACCTTTGGATTTTGCGGCGGTAACTGATCACTCAGAGTATTTGGGAGTAATGCGTGAAATAGACCCAGAGCTGCCACTATCGTCGCGATCACTTCGCCAAAGATTAATAGAAGACAGTCCGCTACGTACTACCATTGCATGGATACGTACAATGGTAATTTTCAATCCGCGTTTAGGAGAGATAAAAGACAGTGACAAAATGTCGGCAACCGCGTGGAAATCAATTATCGAGAGCGCTGAAAGAAATTATCAGCCTGGTCGTTTTACAACGTTTATAGGCTACGAATGGTCCTCTATGCCTGAAAAGAATAACTTGCATAGAGTTGTACTTTATAAAGGAAGTAGTGCCCCGGATATTCCGTTTAGCTCGCTAGATTCGCAGGATCCGCGAGACCTTTGGACGCAGCTTGAAAAGCAGCGCGCGGAAGGCATGGATAATATTGCTATTCCACACAACGGAAATGTCAGTGGTGGCTTGATGTATGGCCCCAATGCATTTGATGGTACGCCTATAGATAGTGATTATGCTGAAAGACGTATGCGCAATGAGCCGGTCAGTGAAATATTCCAGGTCAAAGGGCAATCTGAAACCCATCCAGAACTGTCACCTGAAGATGGCTTTGCCGACTTTGAAATATTTGACACTATCCTATCCGGCAAAATCAGGTACGCAGAGCCAAAGGGCGGATACGCTCGTGATGCCTTGAGGTTGGGTATTGAGATGTCCCACAATGAGGGATTCAATCCATATCGCTTTGGTGTTATTGGCAGTACCGATACTCACAATGCGGCGTCACCGGTTGAAGAAGATAATTATTTTGGAAAACTTCCGCTATTTGATGGCAGTGCTGGCATAAGAATGGGTGAGAACGTTATTTTACCGGAAGACTATCAGCTTGCTCGACGCTGGGGAGCGTCAGGTCTTGCCGCCGTATGGGCCGAAGAGAATACTCGGGAATCTATTTTTGATGCTATCCGCCGCAAGGAGAGTTACGCTACCTCGGGCCCTAGGATCACAGTAAGATTCTTTGGTGGCTGGAATTATCCAGAGGATATATTACAAGCCAGCGATCCTATTGATGTCGCGGAGAAAACCGGCGTACCTATGGGCGGAAGTTTACCAAAGACAATGTCTGCAAAAGAAGGAGCGCCGACATTTGTCGTGTGGGCACTTAAAGATCCAGATAGCGCGAACCTTGATCGTATTCAAATTATTAAGGGCTGGGTCGATGAGAGTGGTAAGTCACAAGAGAAAATATACGATGTTGCCTTGTCAGATAGTCGTAAGCCAAACCCGAAAACCGGGCAGGTGCCAGATGTGGGGAATACGGTAAACATTGAAGAGGCAACTTACGAAAATAGTATTGGTGATGTTCAGTTGTCGTCGCTGTGGACTGATCCAGACTTTAGCCCAGATAGCACTGCGTTTTACTACGCTAGAGTGATTGAGATTCCTACCCCCAGATGGACGACCTACGATTCTGCGAAACTTGGTATCGCCGCACCTGAACCTACTACGATTCAAGAGCGCGCCGTAACGTCCGCTATTTGGTATGAACCGCAGAGAGATTCCGAGAAACTATGATGTCACGTCGCGGGATTCTACTGCGACTGTGGTAACTATCTTTATAAGTGAGAATTTATATAGTGCCTGATAATAACTTCGGTTCGACTTTGGTTACGTCAGAAGGTAAGTAGACGCAAAAATTATTTGCGATTTATTCCTGGGAGCTAAAAATCTAACTACCAATTATTAAATATAGTGAGCGAGAAAGTACCGAATGTTAACGTCGTTGGTTTATGAGTCTGAACATGAGATCTTTCGAGATTCAGTTAAAAAGTTCATGGCTACGGAAGTGGCGCCCTACCATGAGCAGTGGGAAGAAGGCGGACAAGTTGACAGAGGTTTATGGAGGAAGGCGGGTGAACAGGGCTTTCTTGCTCCTACAGTTCCAGAAGAGTACGGTGGGGTCGGAGTTGATTTTCGCTACAACGCCATTCTCGATGAAGAATGTGCTCGCTCTGGGTTTACGGGGCTAGGCTGGAATTTACATTCTGATGTGGCAGTACCGTACATCGTTCGCCTTGGTACAGATGCGCAAAAGAAAAAGTATTTGCCGGCTTGCGTTAGCGGCGATATCGTTACCGCTATTGCCATGACTGAACCCTCTTCCGGATCGGATTTGCAGGGAATAAAAACAACAGCAGTTCGAAATGGTGATTGCTTCTATATAAATGGCTCTAAAACATTTATTACAAACGGCCAGCATGCTGATGTCGTTATCGTTGTTGCAAAAACCGATTCTGGTGCTGGCGCAGGTGGCATAAGTTTGTTCCTGGTGGAAGCTAGTACCGCTGGTTTTACGAAAGGGAGAAACCTGAAGAAAATTGGTTTGAAGGCGCAGGATACGTCTGAACTGTATTTTCAGGATGTCTGCGTACCAGCGGCATCGTTGCTCGGTGAGGAAGGTAAGGGCTTTACCTACTTGATGGAAGAACTGCCGCAGGAGCGTTTGTGCGCTAGCATACTAGCGGTTCACAGTGCTCAAAATATTTTAGAGAAAACCGTCGATTACGTGTCTGAGCGTACCGCGTTTGGTAAACCGATTTCTTCTTTTCAGAATACGCAATTTAAACTTGCCGAGATGGACGCAGAGTTGACATCCGTCGGTGCATTTCTCGATCGATGTTTGGCCCTTCATTTAAACCGAAAATTAGACCGGGTGACCGCGGCAAAGCTCAAGCTGCTAACTACAGACTTGCAGGGGAAAATTATGGATGAGTGCCTGCAGTTGCACGGAGGCTACGGGTATATGTGGGAGTATCCAGTGGCTCGCGCGTGGGCCGACGCGCGAATTCAACGGATCTATGGCGGCACTAACGAAATCATGAAAGTGATTATCAGTCGGGCTTTGCTCAAATTATAGTTGTAGAGCTAATCTGTGCTTATGTCGATAATCTATAAATATACTATTGCTAAAACTAATTTTCAGGGGTGTTTATGTCGGATTCGACGTTGATTCAGGAACAATCAGAAACTGGCGTTTTACGCATTATCTTGAATCGGCCGGAAGTACATAACGCGTTTGACGATATCCAAATTCAGAGCTTGATTGAGGCATTAAGTTACGCACAAAGCGATCCCACCGTAAAAGTCGTTATTCTGGAAGGCTCAGGCAAGAGCTTTTCGGCGGGTGGCGACATCAATTACATGCGTCGCATGGGCAGCAATACGTATGAAGATAATATCGAGGACGCTAGCCGCCTTGCATTGTTAATGAAGACCCTTAATTTTTTGCCTAAACCTACTATTGCGAGGGTACACGGCGCTGCAATGGGCGGTGGCGTTGGCCTGGTTTGTTGTTGTGATTTCGCGATTGCCAGTCCTGCTGCAAAGCTAGCACTTAGCGAAATTAAGCTAGGTATGGTGCCGGCAACAATAGCCCCCTACGTGGTTCAAACGATTGGTCCGAAAGCGGCTAGGCGTTTGTTTATGACCGGAGAAATGTTGAGCGCTGATAGCGCTCTGAAGCTAGGCTTCTTAAGTGAGCTTGTAGAAGAAGATCAGTTAGACGTGCGTATCGCCGAGCTCGCAGCGGTGCTTCTAGCTAACGCGCCCAATGGGCTGAGCAAAGTAAAGAAAATCGTTAGCGATGTTTCTCACGGTGAAATAGACGATGATATGATTGCCGGTACGGTTAAATTTATCGCCGATATTCGTGATTCGGATGAGGGGCGGGAAGGATTGAGCGCCTTTCTAGAAAAGCGGCCTCCTGCCTGGCAGGCTCAAGTCACGAAGAACTGAGAGCACGGAATAGTGTTGGTGTGAAATGAAGTCGATGGTGAAGATAAGCACATTTATACATCTTCTTAGCGTATACAACTTTCCATCGCAAACCTATCTCAAGAGTTTCTATAGCTACTCTTTGTAAAAATACAAATTATCTGCAATGCCTAATAGATCGTATTCTGAAACTTTATACTGACTCGACTAAATGATGGCGGTATGGATATCAGCACTCTTTTTGCCATATAGGACCGTGTAATTGCGGCGGGCAAAGTTCCTGACAATAGTATAGATGGATACAAGATATGAGCCAATTTTCACTAACGGCAGATCAGCAAGCTCTGCTTGATCATGTAGATCGGTTTGCAAAAGATCAGCTCTTACCGCTCGCAGAAAGAATGGACAATGAAGAGTGGTGGCCACCGGAAATTATGAGAAAGATTGGGGAACTTGGTTTCCTTGGCGTTACAGTCGCAGAAAAGTTCGGTGGTGCCGGTATGAGCTTGCTAGAGGCGGGTATCATTTTGCAGGGCATGGCTAGATATAACCATGCCTTCGCATTGTCATGGGTTGCCCACGATAACTTATGTGCAAATAATATCTATAAAAACGGTAGCGCGTACATACAGGAAAAGTATTTGCCAAAATTGTGTTCAGGTGAGTGGATTGGCTGTCTCGGTCTAACTGAGCCCGGGGCCGGTTCCGACGCCCTAGGATCTATGCGTACCAAGGCAATACGTGACGGCGACGATTACGTAATCAATGGAACGAAGATCTATATCACTAATGGCCCGGTTGCTGACGTATGTTTGCTATACGCAAAGACCGAGCAGGGCAAGGGGTCGAAGGGGATTACTGCCTTCGTTGTAGAAACAAACACTCCCGGATTCAAAGTTGCACAAAAGCTGAACAAAATGGGCTTCCGCGGCAGTCAAACGGCGGAGCTCGTTTTTGAAGACATGCGCGTTCCTGCTAGGAATATTGTGGGGGTAGAGCACGAGGGGCATCGCGTGGTAATGAGTGGCTTGGACTTTGAGCGCGCGATGATTGGCCCTATTAATGTTGGTATAGCCGAGCGAGCGCTCGCATTGTCAGTAAATTACGCAAAGACCAGAGAGCAATTCGGAAAGCCAATTGCTGAGTTTCAAATGGTGCAGTCGCGCTTAGCAGATATGTACGTTTGGACGGAAACGATGAAAAACTTCTGTTGGACAGTGCTATCGGAGGTGTCGGGTGTGGATGAGACCCAAGCAGGTCATGGAGAAATTCACGCGCGAACAGCTGCGTCGGTTATGTATTGTGCAGATACATCTAATAAAGTGCTGAATAACGCCGTGCAGATATTTGGCGGCAGTGGATATATATGGGAATCGGAAATTAATCGGCTATTTCGTTCTATTAAATTACTTGAGATCGGCGCAGGTACCACGGAGGTCCGTAAAATGATAATAAGTGGTGAAATGCTGAAGGCATAGTGTGGCGGATGCGCAATGTGAATACGAGCGTCGCAAGGATGTCCGTGTTGTGAGGTGTGGAATTAGTTAAATAGTCATCATCTGCCGTGGTACGCAGTTCCAAATTTCAGTGTGCTCTGTCATATCCCGCCCGCAGCTTCTCAGCAAGCGATGGCCGTCGGCTATTGGCCTGTATGCGTAGATTCTGTGTTTACAGATCTGGCCGGTTATAGTAATTCAATTGGACTATAATATTGGCAAGAATTAAATTTGTTCTAAAAATAAAAAAGTACTAGCGAAATATCATCTAATAATTTTATACGTCGACACGAGCGCGGTGTGCTTTTTGCGTCTTTTCTGTGTTGTCTGTGAACAAGTGGGAATGAACTATGATGAGTTGTACGCAGCCCATTCGACGCGCTGCACAAGTGACACCGAATAATACGGCATTAATCTGCGGTGATAGAAAGCAGACGTTTGCAGAGACTCAGCACCGGATATCCTGCTTGGCGCACTTCCTTGTGGACGGTGGTTTTAAGGAAGGTGATCGCGCTGCATTGCTGGCTTTAAATTCTGATAGATACTATGAGATTTTTTTTGCTATTCCGTGGTCTGGTGGGGTAGTAGTCCCACTTAATATACGATGGTCTTTAGCTGAGCTTCTGTACAGCTTGAATGACTCTGGTGCGAGCGTCATGTTTGTTGATGATATGTTCGTTAGTTTGGCAGAGAAAATTAACGACGAACTCGGAGCAGTGATTAGATTTATATACTTAGGTGATGGCGCGTGCCCTGAATGGATGTCGCGTTATGATGTAATGATGGATGTGAGTGAACCGCTATTAGATTCGGGTCGCTGTGGTGACGATCTGCTGGGCATTTTTTATACCGGTGGTACAACAGGATTCCCAAAAGGTGTCATGTTGTCACACAATAATTTTTACAGCAGCGCGCTTTCTATGATGAGCGAAATGGGGATAAGGACTCCGGACGTGCGTTATTTGCATGCCGCCCCTATGTTTCATATTGCTGACGCCGCCGTGGGTATGGCCAATACATTGGCGGGAAATACCCATGTTTTTATACCTGCATTTGAGCCGTCTTCCGTGATGAGCGCCATCGCAAAATTTGAAGTAACGGATGTGTTACTTGTCCCGACGATGATTGGAATGCTGCTTGAGCATGAAGGGTTCGCATCTGCCAAGTTAAGTTCATTGAGAAAAATAGTGTATGGCGCGTCGCCTATGCCCCTCGGTGTTCTTCATAAAGCGATGGAAAAACTTTCTCACGTGGCCTTGTATCAGGCCTATGGGCAAACCGAGCTGGCGCCAGTTATTACGATACTGCGACCTGAACACCACGTCCTAAAGGGAGACGGTGCAGATAAAGTCCGATCTGCAGGTCAAGCTAGCGTTATTGTCGAGATGAAAGTTATAGATTCTAATGGCGCACCGCTGATTGCTGGCGAAGTTGGTGAGGTTTTGGTGAAAGGTCCGAATACCATGCTTGGCTATTGGGGAATGTCTGAGCAAACCAAATCAACAATCAATGACGGGTGGGTGCACACCGGTGATGCCGGTTATCTAGACGACGATGGGTTTTTATTTCTTGTTGATCGTGTAAAGGACATGATCGTTACCGGTGGCGAAAACGTCTTCTCGGCGGAGATAGAAAATGTGATTTCTCAACATCCGGACGTTTTAGAAGTCGCGGTGATCGGGATTCCCGACTTAAAGTGGGGGGAATCTGTTCATGCCGTTGTACGCCTTAGCCCTTTTAGTTCTCTTGGTGAGAGTGAATTAATAGAATATTGTCGTGCGGCGATAACCGCGTATAAGTGCCCTAGAAGTGTGACCTTTGTGTCAGAACCACTACCGACAACCAGTGTGGGAAAAATATCTAAAAAGGATATTCGTAAACCCTATTGGGATGGCAGTGATAGAGCGATAAATTAGATTTCTAGACGTTTCCGTATACGCTCTCTTAATGAGAAAGTTGCCCTGTTTTTGATATGTGACCTAACGTTACTAATTTACTCAGACTAAATTGATATGCGTCATTCAAGGAAGTTATTCAACAGCGAGCATCTAGACAACGGCCGAAGCGATTTTGGGTGGCTTGTTGGCGCTATATATGACTGCCTTTCCGCTGACCGTCCGGTACAAGATTTGCTAGTTTTGCTAGCCGAATATTTCCACGCTGAGATGGTTTCGCTCGTGCTGAGTGCGCCCAGAAAGGAAAGTAATGGCAAGATCTTAATTGTAAGTCGGCGTAGTTTGGGGGAAGTAAACTTTTATGAGGGCCAGGTTATCCCACTGAGCTCGACCAGAATCGCACAAGTTTCTAAGTCACCTTTATTTCCGGCGTCATTTTTTGTTGACGATACAAAAAAATGTAAGATTTATGATCTGTTTTTAGAGTCGGTTGACTTCTATAATTCGTATACGGTTGATCTATTTGATTGTGGCGAGGCAATGACCTTGCTGAAGATAGGTCGCGGTCGGGGCTTAAATCATTTCTCGGACTTAGAGAAAGACCTAATTAGCGTTCTCGTTCGGCATATAAGACAGTTTATGCGTCTATGTAATCACATTGAGCACCTGGAGATAGAGCGCAATATTTGCCATGATGTTATCGATAAATTCTCGCTGGCATCGATAGTATTAGATCAACGTGGTCTGGTAGTGCATATTAACGGGAGTGCTGAAAAGTTGTTGCGCATAACACCTGAGCTTTGTATTGATACCGGTAGAGTCGTAATAGATGACTTTGCTGCTCAAGAAAAATTCGAAGGGATTATAGCTCGCATGCTTGCTGCGCGGCACAGTGATGCTCCCTGCCAATCAGAAACCATGCGTATTTCGCGGGACGGACATTCGTTAGATATGGGCTTAGCGATACGACCGTTGGCGGGAGCGCGAGATATATCGCCAGGTGCGCCAGCGATAGCTGTATTTATTCGCGATGCAGGATTGTGCTCATCTGCGCCTATCACAGTTGTGAGCGAGCTTTTTGCACTTTCACCTACTGAGTCTCGTGTCGCTGTGTTATTGGCTGATGGCCTTAGTTTAGTTGAAATCACGGAATTTCTTGGTATGGCGCATGCGACGGTGCGTACGCATCTTAGGTCTGTATTTAAGAAGATGGGCGTTGACCGTCAGGCATTAGTTGTAAGATTGATCATAACTAGCGTGGCAAATTTAGCGTAGCCACTTCTTTGTTTTCCTGTTGGAATTATCTGTTTATCTGCCTGAGATTGTATAGTGACCGTGTTTTATCCTCCTAGTTTGGTACAGAAAGCGGCATGAAGATTACTTTGCACAATTACCCTATTTTTAACTTTGTATTGCTGGGCATGTTACTTTGGTTTGGGAAGTACTTTATAGAATGGCAAAATAGCTATCGTATAGAGGCACCTAGCGATGAAGTGCTTCAGGTCCAGTATCAGGACTGGGCGCGTCAACACCGAGTATTCCCTAACGCTGAGCAGCAGCAAGAGATTAGGCATTCAGAACTTGCCAGTCGCGTTTCTGTCGCTGAGGCCCTGCGGCGCGGTTTGTATCTTGATGATCCGATTATCTATCAGCGTCTGCTTAAAAATGCAGATTTTCTAGGGATTGAAGGTGACGAATCACAAAAGATCAGCGACGCATTAGCGCTCGACTTGCATAAGAGTGATGAGCTTATACGGCGGCGACTTGTGCAAAGTATAGAGTTAGAAGGGCGCGCTACAGCCTATCCCCTACCCGAGGTTGACGAAGGGGCGTTGCGTGCCCGCTACGCCGAACATCTTGATAGATGGAAGATTTCTCCACGCATTGAATTTCATCATGTCTATTTGAGTGCAGATAACCCCAATATTCAGTCGAAAGTGGCTTCTTTGCAGGAGATTTTACGGTCAAACTCGATTTCTGACGAACAAGCTTATTCGCTCGGAGATCCCTTCTTATTGGGTAATAAAATGTCGCTGACAGAGCTGCCCAGATTAAAAGATACCTTTGGAGACGATTTCGCCAAAGCTTTAAACGAAGTGGCGGTCGCTAAAAAACCAGCAGGAAACTTAGCGTCTTGGGTTGGACCTCTGGGCTCAGCGTATGGGTCCCATTTCGTAAAAATAATAGCGTTTAAGGACAAATCCTACCGCGATTTCAACGAGGTAAAATTTATCCTTCAGCAAGAGTATGTATTGGAATTAGAGAATAAAGCGCTTAAAAGATATCTAGAAAAATTGCTAGATAAGTACAAGTTTCAGTGAGGATGCCATTAGTCGATATGCGGCATATAAAAATACTGTTCACCTCTGCCACGCTCATTTTTTGTAGCTTTTACAGTGTGGGTGCGAGTGCCCATAAGTTAGCTCCGTCGCTACTAAAAATTATCGAAACCGATACGGGTATTTATCAAATTGTATGGCGCACGCCCAAGAACGCTGAAGTATCACCTCGGCCGGTTTTTCCGGAATCATGCGAGAGTACTAAGGCGACCGTTGTTTCTGTTAATACAGCATTTGAGCATCGCTGGCACGAGGTATGTCAGGACGGCTTAGCTGGGAAACTTATTCGAATTGATTCCTTGGGAGCCAGTCGAACTGTCGCGATGCTTAATTTTAAGCCTCTGAGTGGCGTACCTCAGCAACGTATACTCACGGTGGATGCGCCGAACTATATAGTGCCAGAAGGGCAAGGTGGTGGCTCGGTATTTACTCAGTATGTTCAGTTGGGTATCGAGCACATTCTTGTTGGTACAGATCATCTCTTTTTTGTAACTGCCTTGCTGTTGCTCGCCACTTCGTGGCGATCGCTGCTTAAAACAGTTACAGCCTTTACGCTGGGACACAGTGTTACATTGGCCCTAGTCAGTCTTGGGTTAATTCCGCACTGGCCTGCCTTGGTTGAATTTTCGATTGCGGTAACAATATTGATTCTTGCCCTGGAGTTGAGCCGACCCACTGAAGGGGAGGGGCAGCATTATATTCGTAGGCATCAATGGTTGGTGGCCAGCGCGTTTGGACTTGTTCACGGCCTGGGTTTTGCGGGAGTACTTCAGGAAATTGGTCTCCCATACGGAGACGTGATATCTGCGTTACTCGCGTTTAATGTCGGCATTGAATTAGGACAACTTGTCTTTGTTGGGTTTGTCGCCGGTTTATTTTTTATATTGCGTCGTAGCTCGATACCCGCTTATCAATTCCTTAGATCTGCAAGTATTTTAGCTATGGGCGGATTTTCCGTTTATTGGTGCCTGGATCGTGGTACAGAGATGTTGGGCCAAATTTTGTAGCGTTTTCCCTTTTGTTGTTTGCCACTAAAATAACAATTCAGGGATGAGGGTACGCTATAAATTAGATGTACTTCGCGATAGGCCGTTATCTACGTGCAAATCAACCATATGGGATTAGGGGGTTCGCTCGCGGCCGCGGACTCCCCTCCCATGTGGATTAATCTAAGTTGCCGAAGTTATAGCGGAAATCTATAGAGTATTGGGTTTCATCTGGATGAGTAATCGCAACGTAGTTACCACCTTGAATTATTGTGTCTAACACCATCATTCTTTCCTGTTCCTCGGTCAAGTTCTTTGCATTGAATATGACTGCCCAACGCTTATTTTCCGGGCCAATAGCTAAGCGTGCATTGAGCTTGGTGGTCGCTTCCTGGAAGGTCTTTTCGTCTAAATCGTAGTCTAAGTAATGCTCGCCTTGATAGAGTACGTCGAGTGCAAACATAGCGCCCAAGCCCCAGCTAGGAATAATTGGGAAACGCATTGTCGGGGTGAGACTGGCGGAAATTTTCGGATTATAAGGTAGTTGTTTGCCGCTAAGGTCTTGCGATGGCGCCGCGTCTTGTCCGCATTCGGGTGCGGCATCTCTGTCATCCCAGGTTGTCGGGCCGCAGGGGAAGTTGCCGTATTTCGTTTCGTTGAAACCGAGACTACCCTGTACTGTCAGCCATGGCATTGGCGGCAGCCAGTTAAAGTCCACCTCGACGCCCCAGGACTCGGCTTCTTCCACATTTGTGGTGAATATCGCCGTGCCGTCAAAAATATTTAGCTGCAGATTGTCAAACTGCATGCTGTAAAGGGTGGCATTCACCTCTAACGTTTGTTGGAGAAGTCTACTTTTAATACCTAGCTCGGCGGATAATGCTTCTTCTGGTTTATATTGTAGGTATCTCGTGTGGATAACTGGGCCGGAAAAGCCACCGCTCTTAAACCCCTTGGATATATTTCCAAATACCGTTAGTTCGTCTACCGGCGACCAACTTATGGCAATCTTCGGCGAGAACTCATCCTCATTTATTTGATCTTTCTCGTAGTAATTTTCGGAGCCATTGGTAATGGAGGGTACTGGCGAGTCGGAATAGTTAGATTGCTCGCCGGCAATGGTTTCCGTTCCTATCCGCAAGCCAAGTGTTGTGATGACGGAGTCTGAAAGATGCCAGTCAGCCTGCCCAAACAGCGCGTAAGTCTCTGATTTAGTGTGGACAGAAGTTTCGATAATAACATCTTCGGCGAGCCCCGAGGTTATGCCGATATCGGCGAGTTGAGAAAATAACCCGCCTAGAAAAGCGGGTAGTGGCACTCCGCGCCCCTCTGCAATTACCGGTGCTAATGCGATCAAACCGTCGTACACAATGAAGGTCTTTTGGCTTACATTGGACTCCGCTTGGCCTGCGAAAACCCCAAACATCCAATCAATTGATTCGCCCCAGCCAAAAAGGGGAAGGCTGTCAGCGCTGTAACGTAGTTCAAACTGCTGTTGCTTATATCGGTCAGGGCCGTCAGTTTGGAAATAGCCGGAATTGATGGGGCTGAAATCTGTATCTAATAGAAAAGGGGTGTCGATTCTGGCCCAGCTGACCAAGGCGCTGATACTGCTGTTTCGAAATTGTAAAAAGTCACCAATATCGATATTCGCTTTCAGCGCAATGGCATCGCTAGCACGATTAGAATATGTTGGAGAATTAGAAGATCGGGTGTCATTAAACTCGTCATCCTCTATTTTTGGATCTCTCTGTGCATAGGTGCTGCGTGCGGTGTCTGTAAGATGGGAGCTCTGAAAGCCATTACCTACGCCCTCATATTCAGTGCTAAAGGCGATTAGCTTAAGTTCTATGTCTTCATGGGGGAGGTAATCAAGTCGCACACGTACTGATTCATCTTTAAATTCCTCTTTTTCGTCGTTGCGCGCGGTATTGTATAGCCCAAGATATTTCTCCCGCTTTCGCCAACTGATGCGAGCAGCAAGAACATCGTCAATAATCGGGAAGCTAACCGCCGCTTCGTAACGCTTGCCATCGAGTCGCTCTTCCGCCACTTGGACGTAGCCTTCTGGCTCAAAAGATGGCGATTTTGTGGTGAAGTTCAGCACGCCGGCTATGGTGTTTTTCCCGAACAATGTTCCCTGGGGGCCGCGTAACACTTCCAACCTTTCCAGGTCGAATACGCCGTCATTGGTGAATGTGCTGCGACCGTAGCTTATACCATCAATCACTAATCCTACCGAGGGCTCTATATTTCTTGCCAGCGGTGGAGATCCGAAACCACGGATCATTGTTGAACTATACTGCGGGTTTGACGCAGTGAATTTAACATTAGGTGTATATTGTACTAAGTCTTGAGCGTCAACAATTGCAGCTTCGCTAGCCATATCTCCCGATAAAGCCGAGACCGACATGGGTACGTCTTGAAGGCTCTGGGCTCGCTTTTGAGCAGTAACAATCACCTCTTCGAGCACTCTGCCTTGATTAGCTTGCGTGGAAAGAGCGATTGAACTAGCGGAAAACATAAGAACTATTACGCAAGGGCGTACATTAAATTTCGATGTCATGTGATTTGCTCAAGTTATTATTTTATGTTCGGGGAATCGTGCGTCCCGATTGCCCTAATTTATGATTTCGCTTTCGGCTACTTATACTTACTAGTTCTAGTTCTAGTTCTAGTTCTAGTTCTAGTTCTAGTTCTAGTTCTAGTTCTAGTTTTTATTCCAAATTGAGGAGATTTAGTTAACGCGAGCGAGTCAATACTATGATTCTATAGAGTATGAATTTTCACCAGAAGATCGCATTCGTGAACACTAAATAGACAAGCGGTGGCTAATCGGAGAAAGGTCGTGATCCATAATTATTGATCAATGTCAAAATCCCACTTAATTTTCAGGCCATAAAGTCGCGGTGGAGCTAGGGTAACCGTGCGGCCAAAGTCCTGTTGAAGAATGCTGCTAAAGTAGTCTTTGTCTTTGGCGTTATCAACGAAGGCAGTGAGTTGAAGTCCCCAGGGGTTGTAGAAGTAACTAGCACGCGCAGACCAGATCTCATACTGATCTTGTACATAGAAGGGGGAGTTTTGCGGCGTAGTGAAGTACTCGCTTTTGTAGGAGTAATCTACTGCAATCTCGATGGCGCTGGCATCGCCAATATTGACGTATTGATTGACCGAAACCGACGACGAAAATTTGGGCGTGCGCGGCACGCGGTTGCCAGTGAAATCACGGGGCCCGTTGACAATGTCACCAATTGGAAGCGGCAGCTCGATGCCCAGTAAGGCGAGCGGTATATCTTCTAAACCGCCGGGGCCAAAATAGAGACCAGTTGTGTCGTCGAAGCCTTCGCCATTTTTATAGTCGGAAAATTCAGAGTTTATGTAAGTCGCGCCTCCGGTCACGGCTAAGCCGGGATTGAATTCAGGCATCGGTTGCCATTGAAAATCAAACTCGATACCTTTTGCTTCTGCCGTACCGGCATTGGAATAACGTACAGTTGCGCCAGACGTAAACGAAACTATACCTGTTAAAAGGTCTTTGGTTTTAGATGCAAAAATTGCTGCATTGAACGTCAAGGTCTTGTCTAGCCACTCTGATTTAAAACCTAGTTCAGCTGCGGTGGCTTCTTCGCCTTCAACGGCATTCGGGTTGCCAAAGAAATTAACGATGTTATAGGTCGGGCTCTTATAGCCGCGCTGTAAGGAAGCGTAAACTTGAGTGGCTTCGTTTGGAAACCATTGCAGGGCAATTTTTGGCGAGAAAGTTTCTTCTTCAAGCGGCGGTGCATCAAATTCTGAAATGAGAATATTGCGCGAGTAATCATTACCCTCGTAATAGGCTTGCGAAATACCGGGGGTAAGGGTATCGACTAGATAGAGGTTCGCGTTGCCGATTTCTCTAGTTTCCTCTTGGTATCTCGCGCCGAAAGTAAGCCCCCATTCACTACTAAAATTATATGTTCCCTGGAAATAGATAGCGTCAGATTCGGTGTAAAGTAAACCGCCTGATTCCAAGGTTACCTTTGGGGTTCCCGCTAGAATATCGCCAAGTTCCTCGGGTAGAAGGCCGGTAGCAAAGCCGTTGTTAAGAAAAAAGAATAGACGTCCAAAGCCACCTTCGGCTTCCAGCCGGTAATAGCCCGCAACCCATTCAAATTTATCTGCGCCAGGCGTGTACTGATTGGATAGGAGTTGTAACTCGTAGGTTTTTTGTTCGTTGTACTGATCGTAGGTAAAAAAGCCTGCACGATCTTCATCAGTGGAGTCATAATCAAACTGGCCAAAGTCGACCTTGGCTAACTGGTCGCCGTAAGTAAATTTAAGGTCTACAGGGCCTGGCCGCCACTCAAGAGTAGCGCCAGCCATGGTATTGATTGTGCCATTTCCCCCTTTGAAATTGGTGTCAGTATTTCGGTCTGCTTCGTCTACCTCAGCGCCAGCGCCAAGAATTAAAGAGGGACGGGTATTTTCCTGTACTAATGAATTTCCGTTGAACTGATTAATATACGATCCGATTAGGGTTGCCGAGAATATATCGCTGTCCCATTTAATTTTTATTCTGCCGCCCTCAGAAAAGTCCTCCCTAATTGGAAAGTAATTGCCATTACTAAAATTATCACCGTAATTCTCCTGGCTATCTTTGAAGCCGGCGAATGTAATACCGAGGCCATCAATGATGGGTAGCCCGAGATATGCTTGGAATTGCTGCGCGTCGTAGTTGCCTGCTACGTACTTAATGCTACCGACGATCTCGTCCACCGGCGGGTCTTTTGTGATAATGCTAATCGCCCCGGCTGTGGCGTTCCTGCCAAACAAAGTGCCCTGTGGGCCTTTTAAAACCTCGACCCGTTCTACTGGTCCTAAGGTGTCTTGTTTTCCCTGACTTGCGGGGATATTAATACCGTCGATATACGTTGCCACGCTGGGATCCGCATTTGGTAGAAATGCATCACTACCTACACCGCGGATATAGATTAATGTATATCCATAGGTATACGTGAATGTAACTCCCGGCGTAATTCGTTGTAGATCAGCGGTATCTTCAATATTGAATGCATCTAGTTTGTCGCCCGAAAAAGCCTGTATTGCAATCGGCACGTCCTGCGAGTCTTGCTCGCGTTTTTGGGCAGTAACTACTATCTCTTCGATCAGACGGTTTTTTCTGACATTGTCAGTGTCTTTTGCGGCTTGCGCGATTACCCACGTCGGAAGACAAGATATGGCGGCGATAACTAGCGGTAAACTTGTTTTCATAGGCAGTGATACCAATACTTTCTTATAGTTACTAATAATGAACAATGAAATCAAATTAATCACAGGCGCGGCGCTTGACCGAGTCGTTCGCACGGCATATGGGTAACAACCGAACTCTGAGTTACATAAGTATTTTGTAGCTCATTGCTACGTCTCATTTTCCATAAAACGTGCTTAATTAAAGCTCGCATTCTGATCGCATTTTGATCAGAGGGGGCTCCAGAGTATTGTGGAATGCCGTGCGGCTCGACGTTTTAGGGCCTGAAAGCGGAATCGATATGGCAAATACGAGCAATAATCGAATAGTAATTCAGCCGAAATACTGATTAATTGTTTAGCGAAAATATTGCGGATTCTGCTTGTTGTGAGGTGGCTGTTGTTTGCAGAAAAAGGGCATTTAGCGGCTAGGTGGACACGCTTTGGCAGCAGGTATGAATGTTAAATTGCATAGTAAAATAAAACTGTAGAGATCTGTATATGACAAATTCAGAGAAACCTCGACTGGTAATTTATGGCGTCGGCCAGTTCGGAAAACACGTTGTACGTTTTGCTGTGCAGAAGGGCTGGCCAATAGTCGCGGCCGTGAATCGCGCTGGTGACAAAGTGGGTAAAGATGTAGGAGAGTTGGCGGGTATTGAAGCGCTTGGTGTGCTTGTTCAGGATTGCGATAGCGTAGATTACGCAAGTCTAGATGCCGATATTGGCGTGGTAACGACAACCAACTTACTAGATGTAAATCACCAAGCGCATACTCGTTTGTTGAGTGCCGGCTTAAATGTGGTCTGTCATGGTACGGAATCGTATTACCCTAAAGCTAACAACCCTGAATTAGCAGTTAAGTTAGATGCCCTCGCAAAAGAGCGTGGCGTGACATTCACCGGGTCGGGAATATGGGATATGTCGCGTATTTGGTCCGGGATGTTAGTCGCTGGCCCGACAGTGGAATTAACCTCGCTTTTCCATTCTAGTCGAACTGATATTGTTCCTCAGTGCGAGAGTAAAGAGCAGACTTACCCGTTTGGTAATACCCTCACCGTTGAGGAATTTCACGCGAGAGGTTTGAGTAAAAATCCGATAGCAAAATCGTACAAGTCTATTCCCGAACACGTCTTGGCTGGATTGGGATACACCATTAAGAATACTAAATCCTATGTTGAGCCAGCAGTGTTTGATGAGGATTATGAAAGTGAGTTTATGGAGTGCGTTATTCCGGCGGGCAACTGCGTTGGTATTCGGATAATTGCAGAAATTGAAACGGAAGAAGGCGTGACGGCCAAGTCGGAAATCGAGGTGCGCCATTTTAGGGATGACGATGTTGAGCATATGTTTTGGGAGGTAAACGGTAACCCGAAAGCGCGAATGCGAGTAGAGCGCGAAGACTCCTCGTATATGTCGGCAGCTTGCCTATTCAACCGTATACCCGACGTTATTGCTGCACCGCCAGGTATTCAGCCGGTGTCCAAATTGGGGCCGCTGAAATCAACCGCGCTGATCAACACCAGATCTTAATCAGCGGCAGGATTTTATCTAAATATTATAATTTAAGGGTTCAATATGTTGGATAAACAGCGGTATGAGGCGCAATGCCTAGAGTTAGATGCGGGTAAGCTGATTGTGGAAGCGCAGCGCTTAGCTGGTTTGACAGATTTCGGACCATTCGAGTTTGAAACGGCTTTAAGAAAATTGCTTGATTGTTTTGCGAAAGATATGCCGCTCAGTGAGCAGGGCATGGCGCTACTTAAGGCAGATATAGTCCGCCTGCTAGTCAACCGCTTGCGCATGGAACGAGATATCAAGGCGCATCCAGAGATTTTGCAAGAAGACGTATCCGATCCGTTCATTATCATCGGTCTGCCAAGATCAGGCACAACTAAACTGCATAAAATGTTCTCCGCTCCAGATACGGTACAGAAAACATTGTTTTGGCGAATGCAAAACCCCGCACCCTTTCCAGATGCAGTGCCAGGAGAGCCAGATCCAAGAATTGCTGCTATCGCGAACTCAGGCCTTCTAACCGATGATAATCCAGATATGAACGCGGCGCACCCGATCGCGATAGAGGAGGTCGAGGAAGAGGGGCTTGTATATCAGATGAGCTTCAAGGACTACACGTGGAGTCAGCTGTTGGACAGCCCAGAATATTTTGACTGGATAATGTCGGAGTCGAGTACAGAAGGCTACAGCTTGGCCAAGCGTGTTTTTCAGTATCTGCAGTGGCAGGACGGCGGTAAGCGTGGCCGGCCCTGGGTCTTTAAATCTGTTCCGCATTTTGCTTATTTGGATACCTTGCTTGAGCATTTCCCAAGAGCGACGTTTATACAGCCGCATCGCGACCCGCACAAATGCATTCCATCCTTTGCAAAATTTACCAGCGGCTTGGCGCACATCTATGCCGACTCGCTTGATGAACATAAACACGGAGCTGAAACATTAAGAACCTGGAGTATTGCAATGAAGCGCTTCCTCGATGTGCGGGACCGTTTGCAATTAGATGATCGCATCCTCGATGTGGATTACGAGCTTGTGCGCCACGATCCAATGAAAATAGTGCGTGAGGCCTATGCAAAGTCGCCTTATGAGTTAAGCCCTGAGGCCGATGAGAAAATGTTGGCTTGGCATACACACAACGTTCAGGGTAAGCACGGCAAGCATGAGTACTCGCTGGCGGAATTCGGCTTAACGCCCGATGATATAGAAGATAACTTTGGTCACTACATGAGCCGATTTATAAATAAGCACTGATACCTTTAGGCCAATCGAATGAATAATAACGAGAGACCTGTCGAGCAGCAGGACCGCATAATGCAGAAGATGCAAGCATTGATAAAAAGCGATTCGCAGCTGGCATTGTTGATTCCATCGCCGGCGGTGGGCGAAGCAATTTGCGCCCCAGATTTAAGTCTGGCGGAAACGATGGATCGTGCTTTTACGGGCTACGCTGATCGCGAAGCACTTGGATCTCGCGATTACGATATTGTTTGGTCTCCAGAGTATGAGCTGCATAGCCGCGCGTATAAACCTAAATTCAACACCATTAGCTATGCACAGTTACAAAGCCGCATACACGCGATTGCCAATGTATGGAAGGATCACCCAGATTATTATGTAAAGCCGGATGAGCGTGTTTGTATCTTTGGATTTACCAGTGCTGAGTTTACTACTTTAGATTTTGCCACTGCCTATGTTCAAGCCATTACGGTGCCCATGCAAACGGGTACGTCGCAGCAGACCATCGACCAGATATTCGAGACAATTCGGCCGGCGACAGTGGCTGTTACCGCGAAAAATTTAGTATCGATGGCCGAGCATGTTGCCGGTAAATCTTATATTCGCAATCTTATCGTCTTTGAGTATGACGAGCGTGACAGCAACGATCAGGCGGCATTTCTTGCGGCAAAAGCTATTCTTGAGGACGAACGCGCCTCCGCGAACTTTATCTCGTTGCAAGATTTGGTTGCTCTGGCGAAACGCTCAGGATGGACTCACCTGGCGCCGCATCCCGATGGCGGTGATCGTGTTGCTTCCATTGTCCACTCGTCTGGCAGTAGCGGCACACCGAAGGCAGCGATGGTGTCGGAAAAGGCAATTCGCTATTACTGGACCAGTATTGTTGAAAATGGGCCGCCTATTGTGGCGCTGTGTCTCGCGCCATTTAGTCATCTCCTGGGCAAGGGAACGCTTGTTTCTGTGTTAAAGCATGGCGGAACGGCATATTTCACGCTGGCACCCGATATGTCCACCCTGTTTGACGACATTCGAATTGCAAGGCCCACTTTCGTAGGTTTTTTCCCACGAATAATAGAACTGATCTATCAGCACTATCAGAATGAAGTTGCTCGGCGTCTGCGCATGGGTGAGAGCGATGGTACGAGCGATCAGACTGTGCGTGAGCAGGTAAAGCGCGAGCTTGGCCAATCCTACTTAGGCGATAGATTGTGCTTTGCTTTATTCGGCGGGTCGCAGATGTCCGCTGAAGTGCGATCGTTCTTCTCGGACTGTTTCGACGTGCAGCTCATGGACGCCTATGGCAATACCGAGGGTGGACAAGTTGCCGTAAACGGCTTTGTTCAGCGGCCACCGGTATTGGACTACCGACTTAGAGATGTTCCGGAGCTGGGCTACTACACAAGCGACAAACCCTATCCCCGCGGTGAGTTTTGCTTTAAAAGTATCCAGAGTATTAGCGGATACTATAAGGCGCCGGAAGCGTCGGAAAAATTATTTGATGAAGATGGCTTTATCTGCACTGGCGATATTGTTGAGGAGTATGAAACCGATCATATCGCCATCATTGATCGCCGCAATGATGTATTAAAACTCTCGCAGGGCGAGTACGTCCCGATTGGCTCTTTGGGGCCAATTTTTGAGGGCGCAAGTGATGTAATAAGTCAGATCTATATTTACGGCAATTCTCAGCGTGCGTATCTGCTAGCCGTGATTGTGCCTAATAGTACCGTAGTGGAGACCTATCTTGGCGACAAGCCGAGTGCCGACGCGGTGCGGGCTTTAATTCATCAAGAGTTGCACCGTGTTGCGAAAGAAGAGGGCATTAAAAGCTTTGAGATTCCGAAGGACTTTATCGTCGAATGGGAACTGTTTAGTGAAGAAAACGGCCTGCTTTCCGGCTTGCGTAAGAAATTAAGGCCCGCGCTGGAAAGGAAGTATGGCGAGCGCCTTGAGGCCATATACGAAAGCCAAGAGGACGCGAGCAAAGCGAAGCGGCGGGAGTTAATCGAAGATAAAGATTCCCTGAGTGTTCCAGAAATATTAAGCAAACTATTAGAAATTGATCTTAATATTCATGTCGCCAGCAGCACAATGTCTTCCACCTTTTATGAATTGGGCGGTGATTCATTGGGTGCCGTACTTTTCTCACAGTCACTTGAAGAAGTGTTTGGGGTTGAAGTAGCGGCGGATATGATTCTTAGTCCAACCGGTAACCTCGCCAAGTGGTCTGCATATATTCAGAAATCACTTCTAGGAAAGTCTGAACGTCCGAATTTTGCCAGTATTCACGGTAAGGGCGCGACCAGGATTACCCGCGAAGACCTCGATTTAACTCATTTCATTGCCCCCGCTATTCTCAATAGTAGCCGAGAACTATCGGCACCGCCGGGCCAAGAAAGTACCGTACTACTAACGGGTGCCAATGGCTTTCTCGGGCGCTTTGTATGTTTGGCGTGGCTGGAAAAATTGGCGCTTACTGGCGGGAAACTGGTTTGCTTAATTCGGGCTGCCGACAACACTTCCGCAAAGGCGCGGCTCGACAGCGCCTATTCAGGTCAAGATCCGCAACTCGAGTCGCGTTATCAGACCTTGGCCGCCAAGCACCTGGAAGTAATTGCTGCGGACGTCGGTGAAGAAAAAATGGGTCTCAGCGACGCCGATTATCAACGCTTGCTGCGTAATGTAGATCGCGTTGTTCACGTGGCTGCACTGGTTAATCATCGATTCTCATACGCAAATTTGTTTGGTGCGAACGTGTTGGGTACCGCCGAGGTAATTAAGTTCTCTCTGTTAGAGCATAAGAAAAATATCGACTTTATTTCAACCGTGGCCGTCTACTCCTTGCTGGATACCAGTGAAGTGAGTAGTGAGGAGTCGCCGCTCCTCGATAGCATTGCGCTGAGCGACGATTATGCGTCGGGGTATGCGGCGAGCAAATGGGCTTGCGAGCAGCTATTACAGAATGCCAACCAGCATTGCGGTCTCGGCATCAATGTATTTCGCGGCGACATGATGTTGCCCCATCAACACTATATTGGTCAGGCAAATACAGCGGATATCTTTGTTCGATTGATCTTCAGCATTATCCACACTGGCCTCGCCCCCTATTCATTCTTTCCACTGCAAGAAGGTGGTGGCAAGAGACAGGGGCATTACGATGGCGTTCCGGTGGATGTCGTGGCTGCGGCTGTGGTTGGCGCACAAGGTAAACCTGGCGAATACCAAACATTTAATATTGAAAATTATCATAGCGATGATGGTTGCTCGCTCGATGCGTTTGTTGACTGGATTGACGTGGAAGGATATCCCATTAAACGCGTTAGGGATTACCGCGAATGGTTTGATACTTTTAAAGCTGCGCATTTAAATTTGTCGGAAGCTCAGCGCGGCCACTCGGCCTTAGACGTTTTAAGTGCCTTTTCGGCTCCGCAAGCGCTTGCCAATGAGTTGATGCAGTGCGACAGGTTTAAGCGTCTTGTGGCTGATCTGCTCGGTGAGAGCGGGCTGCCTCATCTTTCGCAAAATTATATTAGGAAATGCCTGCGAGACATGAATGCGCTGGGGCTGATAGACGTGCCGGCAGCGAATAACTATAAAGTCGTGTAACAAAAATTGGGGAATTGTGATGATAAAGGCCTATGCAGCATCGTTACCGGGTGGACCACTCGAAGCGTTTGAATATGATCCTGGAGTATTGGGTATTACCGAAGTTGAGTTAGACGTTCTGTACGCGGGAATTTGTCACACCGACCTCGGCATGATTGATAACGATTGGGGCTTCTCTCAATATCCACTTGTTCCCGGGCACGAAATTGTTGGCCGAGTTTCGCAGCTAGGCGCCGGCGTTAAATCTCTGCAAATCGGACAGATCGTCGGGCTAGGCTTTCATGCCGGATACTGTTTGGCATGTGATGAATGTAATAGCGGTGATCATAATCTATGTGCTGCGGCACGTCCGATCATGGCGGGGCGTCATGGTGGGTTCGCCGATAAGGTCCGCGCTGAAGAGGCAAGTCTTGTAGCTATTCCAGACTCTATCGATCTGAGCTCAGCTGGCCCTATGTTTTGTGCAGGCGTAACGGTATTTAATCCGTTTTTGCAGTTCAATATAAAGCCATCTGACAAGGTGGCAATTGTGGGTATCGGGGGTTTGGGACACCTCGCACTGCAAGTCGCCAATGCCTGGGGCTGCGAAGTAACCGCGTTTACGTCAAGCGGTAAAAAAATAGAGGAGGCGTATTCACTCGGTGCCCATCATACCTTGAATTCGAAAGACCCTGATCAAATCGCGTCAGCGGCCGGAAAATTTGACTTGATTATTTCTGCGGTAGACGTTTCCCTAGATTGGCGTTTGTATCTGCAAACCTTAAAGCCACGTGGTCGTTTACATTTTGTGGGCGCGTCAGCGATACCGCTGGATCTTACGCCACTGGACTTAATGAGCGCTCAACTTTCCCTGTCGGGATCAATGGTGGGTAGTCCGTCTACAATGGTAAAAATGCTAGATTTTTTCCAGCGCCATGATATCAAGCCAGTCGTGGAAATGTGTTATTTCGATGAAATTAACGATGCGATAGCTAAGTTAAGAAATGAAAAAGTTTACTACCGACTGGTGTTGCAGCATCGATAACTGGCTTGGGTTCGCGGCGCTAAATACAATAACCTCATAACGAGAATTTACTATGTCAATTCCACTACTCTGTATTGCACTACTGGCTATTCTGCTTATCTCTTTGGCGTTTACGGTGTCCATGGCGCGTGGAAAATCCAACATGATGTACGGATACAAGACCGACCCTGAAGATCGCTTATACAAAGCAGTCCGCGCCCACGGTAATGCTACTGAATACGCCCCCATCATAGCGATATTGATTTATATCCTAAGCACAATGCCGATTTCTATGTGGGTAATGTGGTGCATGATAATAGTGACACTATCACGTTACCTGGCAGCGGCGGGTCTGCTGTTCCCCACGTCGTTGGCCAAGCCCAATGTTCTGAGAGTAGTGGGAACCCTGGGTACCTATCTGGCGGCTTTGGGCCTGTGTGTTGCGCTTTTCCTAAAGGCAGTCAATTTGTAAAGTGCAAATCTTCTGCTTTCGTATGCGGGGCTACGATAACTATCGTAAAAAGATGTCAATATTCTACCTATACGCGGCATTGTTCGCGTTCAAGACATGGAAAATTGAATGAGATTACTACCTATGTTTGCGCGGCTCTGTGTGGTCGTTATTTTTATTATTTGGCTACTCCCGGTACACGCTGAGCAAGTACCCCCTGAAATCCCCGTGGTGAAACCACCCCAAGATGCGCCCAGTGTTGTAGTGGTGTTATTAGACGATGTGGGTTTTGGTGCGTCGAGTACCTTTGGTGGGGTTATTGCTACTCCAACGCTGGATGCCTTGGCTAATGAGGGCTTGCGGTATAATCATTTCCACACAACTGCAATTTGCTCGCCCACGCGTGCCGCGCTATTAACTGGGCGTGACGCTCATGTGGCGGGAGTCGGCACGGTAATGAATCTCGCCAATAGTTATCCCGGCTACCAAGGGATTTTAAACCCCGCCGCGGCAACGGTGGCGGAGGTGCTTAGGCAGAATGGTTATAGCACCGCCGCTTTTGGTAAGTGGCATCTCACGCCCAGTTGGGAAAGCTCTCCCACTGGGCCTTTTGATCGTTGGCCGACTGGGGCGGGTTTCGATAAGTTTTATGGCTTTCTCGGTGGCGAGACTGATCAGTTTGAACCCACCCTGTATGAAGGTACTACGCCTGTGCACCGCCCCGTCGGGGATAATTATCATTTAAGCGAAGACCTCGCTGAACAGGCTGTGGGTTGGATGCGGTTGCAGCAGTCCATCGCCCCGGACAAACCTTTTTTCGTGTATTTTTCGCCGGGTGCCACTCACGCACCGCATCAAGCACCTCCCGCCTGGATTGAAAAGTATCGTGGTGCATTTGATACCGGCTGGGATGCGTTTCGGAAAACTGTGTTTGCACGTCAGAAAGCCCTCGGTGTTGTCCCGGCAAACACCATCCTGACTTCACGTCCCGATCTTTTGCCGGCGTGGGATAGTCTGAGTGCGGATGAACGCAAAGTGGCGGCGCGCATGATGGAGGTCTACGCCGGCTTTCTTGCCCACACCGATGCCCAGATTGGGAAGCTGGTGCAGTCTTTAAAAGACAGCGGCCGTTTTGACAACACCTTATTTATTTACATCGTTGGTGACAATGGCGGTAGTGGTGAGGGCGGATTACAAGGTGGCGTAAATTACATGGGCGCGCTGCAAGGGTTGCCTGAACCGATAGAGACGAAGCTTGAGCGTCTCGATGCCTATGGCTCGGCCGACAGTTACCTTAATTACCCGGCGGCCTGGGCATGGGCTAGCAATACTCCCTTCCAGTGGATGAAACAAATTGCCTCGCATTTGGGCGGCACGCGCAATCCGATGGTCGTGACCTGGCCCAAAGGTATTCGCGACGCGGGCGGTCTGCGCTCCCAGTTTGGACACGTTAACGATATCGTCCCGACCATTCTGGCTGCGGCGAAGATCGCCGCCCCTGACACAGTCAATGGTGTGCTCCAGCTAGCTATGGACGGTAATAGCCTTGTGAGCACATTCGACTCTGCCGATGCGCCGGAGGTGCATCACACCCAGTATTTTGAAGTGATTGGTAATCGCGCCATTTACCACGATGGTTGGATGGCTTCGGCGTTTCACGGAAAAATGCCGTGGACGGTTGCGATGGGAAGCCGTTCACGCGCCATAGAAGATGACAGATGGGAGCTTTATGATCTGACGAAGGACTTTAGCCAGGCACATGACCTTGCAGCCAGCCACCCCAAAAAGCTTAAGAAAATGCAGGCGCGCTTCAACCAAGAAGCTGCACGGGTAGGCATTCTGCCATTGCGTGACGCATCCGAGGAGCGTACGCCAATGCCTCGCTTGAATGCCGGGCGAACATTATTCACCTACTATGCCGGCGCAGTGGGGATTCCAGAAAGTCAGGCACCGCCAATGATGAATCGATCATGGGTGTTGCAAGCCACATTAACCGTTGAAGACATAAAGCCAAGCGGCGTAGTAGCAACCGTCGGCGGCACCACCGCAGGCTGGTCGCTATATTTAGACTCGGATAGCCGACCAATATTTGAATACCGTGTATTCGAAGTGGCGAGCGTGAAAATCCCGGCTAACCAGATTCTGACGGATGGATCCCACCAACTTCGGGTAGTGTTCAACTACGATGGCCCCGGCTACGCAAAGGGTGGCACCTTGCGTTTGTTGGTCAATGGCAAAGAGCAAGGTGTCGCAAACGTACCGGCCACACCGCCGGCGTTTTTCTCTATCGACGAGACGTTTGATATTGGGGTTGATACCGGTTCACCGGCGGGCCATTACCCTGCGGGTTCTGCAATCGGGTATCCCCTAACTGGCGGTGTGCTAGAGCAAGTTGACGTAGAGTTGCGTTGAATGTGCTAGCTGCATTCATATTGCAGTAGGTGCAGTTCGCGGCAAGTTCAAACTCGCCCAGCTCGATACAAGCCAGTCTTAATGGCACTAACACTCTACACTTGTCGCTTCACGCCTAGGGTTTACGTTCTGCCATGCCAAATTTAGTTTTCCCGCTATACCTGGGTCGGCAATACTCTTCGTTAGCAGATAAACCGGCTTTGCTTGGGAGCTGGTTTGTCGCTCTCTCAAACTCCCCAGGTCCGTAGTAAATGAATAGTATATTTTCGCCGAGCGAAGATTTATGCTCGTATTTCCAGCGTGCTATGCTCGTTTTATCGAGGCGCGCGTTAGTATGAATATTTAAATTATCTTCATTAAATTAGTAATTTACGTTAGCGTCGCCGATATAACAAATTTGGCAAAACTCGAATGCGTGTTATTACAATATTAACTTCTTTGCAACCACAGGAGGAGAAAGGTATGAAGATAAATCCGCAAGATTTTATAGCAATGAAGGGCTCTAAGCCCATACCTATGTTGACCGCCTATACCTGTCCGATTGCCAGAAGTATCGAAAAAGCAGAGGTTCCAGTGATTCTAGTTGGTGATACGGTCGGAATGGTTGAAATGGGCTTTGATAGCACCCGCGATGTCACCATAGAACACATGGAATACCACATAGGTGCTGTGCGGCGCGGTGCTAAGAAAACCCATATAATAGGTGACTTGCCTTACGGTACAGATGTAGACCCGGGAACAGCATTTACCAATGCGCAGCGGCTTATCCAGGCAGGTGCAGACAGCGTGAAACTGGAAGGTCCCAATATCCAGGTCATCCAGTACTTGGTGAAACACAATATTCCTGTGGTAGGACATACAGGCTTGCTCCCCCAGACGGCTATGAATTTCAAGCAAGTCGGCCAGTCAAGCGAGGACGCGAAGAGAATCATAAAGGAAGCTCAAGCAATTGAGAATGCGGGTGCATTCATGGTGGTCCTTGAACATATCCCTTATTCGCTAGCAGGCGAGATTACCGAGTATTTGTCTATTCCCACTATTGGTATCGGTGCAGGCCCTGACTGTGATGGGCAAGTTTTGGTAATTAACGATGCACTGGGGCTCGGTGATTACTGGCCTCCTTTTTCGAAGCAGTATGCGTACGTCAGTAAAACGGTTCTGAAAGTGGCAAACGAGTTTTCCGAGGAGGTTGAGTCAATGAAGTTTCCGAGCAACATCATTCAACTCACTGGTACCAACAGAAGTTAATAAGGTGGTCAATGGGGCGCTAACTACGCTACGCACTGTTGGTGCCTAAAAAGAGGGATCGAGTGAATATTTATTTTTCAGACTATTTTGGGGTGACCAAAGATGAGTTTGATGCTTATGGTGTATTCAATGTATCTCTCATTAATGACCTCCCTGTCTTTATCGATCCATTTCTTCTGTTTGGCAGTGAGAAAGATGAGTATCAAAAGCTTCATCAGGAAATAATTAAATACATCACCTTCCTACGGGAAATGTCAGATAAAGGTACTATTTCTAAAGGCCTGATAAAGCACTGGTTCCTTTTTCCAGAAGTAAAACAGAATTGGCTTGGCTATAGCAAAGTAGGTAATGGTGGATCAGGATTGGGCGCTAAGTTTGCTAGCGCACTAAATAGCAATTTAAGTTCTATCTTTAATGATTTTGGCAATGAACAGATAACGCAAAGCAGTCATCTTGAAAAGCTATGCTTAGTAAAGGATCGTGTGGGTAAAGACTCAATCAGTGACTTTACAACGAATTTGATAAAAGGTTACCTGTGCATATACACCCAGAATTTTGCAAAGGAATATTTGGATAAGTCGAAGTGTAAGGAAGTTAGTGTAAAACATGCAAAGTTTGACTATCAAACTCGAAGATGGATCTCCAAGAGATATAACTTGCCATTTATAGACGGCGATTTCGTTTTACTCACTCCAAAAGATATTCTTACTAAGGACGAAGCATGGATTAACAAGTATGACATCACTGGTGACTTTGACGAGATAGCGGAGTCTATTGCAAATATTGAGCTGCGAGCTCAAATTAATGAATATCTGTTATGACAGATACCGGAGCGCGCAAATCAAAGAGAAATAAATAAGGCAATATCTAGAACGCTTCTGAAATTCCCTGTGCTAATTGATCATTATGTTAGATACAAAGAAGATCATGGCGATGAGGCTGTAGCACTAAGCGAACAAAAAGTAAAAGAAACCGAAGCCATCTTTATACGGCAGGTTACTAATTTAGTTGAAGTGCTTCGAGCACAGATAACTTTCTACTCTCAAAAGGGTGATACTTTTGATGAGGCCTACAATCGAGTTATGTTTCTAAAGCAGGTCATATAAAATAACGATGGATATCGTCTTTTCTATGTAAAAGGAGAGCCCGTAAAGCGATAATCTGATTTACAACTAATTTTCCGTCTAACTTGGTACGCAGCAGAAGAAGATGTAAACGCCGAAGTGAATAATGGTCGCGGCCCCGTGGACTACAAAATATCTAGGGGTTCAAAAGACAGCACGCTCGTTGAATTTAAGTTAGCTAGCAACAGTAAGCTGAAACAGAATCTTGCAAAGCAAGTCGAGGTATACAAGTCTGCCAATCAGACGAACAAACCCATAAAAGTTATTCTCTATTTTACTGACTCAGAATTAGAGAAACTTTTGAAGGCGCTCAAAGAATTGGAGTTGAGTCAAGGTAAGGAGCTCATTTTAATCGATGCTAGAGCTACCAATAAGCCCTCTGGCTCCAATGCAAAATGAATTTAACAAGCGCATCAATTAGGGCGATCACAAGTTCGCGCCTACTACGCGAGCGTTAAAATAATACTGGTTTCAATATTCGGTAATAACCAGCCATTAGTTCCATCGAAGCCCTAATGACATATTTAAACTGCTAAGAAACCGCCGGCTGCGAATAAAAAGGGGCCAATAAATATTGGCCCAAAAGAGACGTAAATAAACCTGGATTAGAAATCGTAGTTTACGGTCACGCCGTAAGTCGATGGTGGAGCGAGTGTACCCATGATGGAGTACGAGGTGGATACCGCAAATTTAGAGGTATAGTACTCTTCGTCAGTTATATTCTTCGCCCATATGCTCAGAGAGAGTTTTTCGTCACGATGACGGAATTTAACATTTGCGTTATAGGTAGTGATGGCATTTTCGCTCATATTGTCGGTATTGAATGCTGAGAAATAGATGCGGCTTCTATGATATGCACCGACATTAACACTAATTATGTCGCCGCTTTCGAGATTGAAATCATATTCACCATTTATATTTGCGGTAAGTTCCGGTGCTTGTACTAACTCGTTACCAGCGAACTGTTGAGTTATAAAAGTGCTTGAGTCATTTGGATCGCAGCCTGCTGTACCACCAGCGCATGGGTCTAGCTCGTTAACTGAAGTAAATTCCTTTATTTCAGTGTCGAGGTAACCGAGCTGAGCGTTAATGCGTAGATCGCGCGATGCTACCCAGCTTAGCTCCACCTCTGCGCCCATGATTTCTGATTCACCGGCATTTTCGAGCTTGGAACCAAAGGCGCCACCTGGTGCGGGGGTTGTTTTGCCCAATTGCATATTAGTGAAATCGTAGACGAAAGCGGCAGCGCTTAGGCTTAGAGTTCTATCAAGGAATAGGCCTTTAACGCCAACTTCAAACGCATCAACTTCTTCAGGGTCGACAAACGCTGAAATCTGACCGAGGTTTGCAGCACCGCTTTTGAATCCCTGAGAAAATTTAGCGTAAAGGTTGATGTCCTCAACGGGTTGATACTCGACACCTATATCGACGGTAAAGTCGTTCCAATCACCGTCGTCTGCAAAAGGTATCGTTCCGCCAGGGGTAGTGAACTGATCTGATTTTTTACGTTCTTCAACACTGTAGCGACCACCTAGTGTTAGCGACCATGCTTCGGAAAGGAAAAAGTTAAAATTTGCGAAAAGCGCTGATGCTTCTACATCCATAACACCTTTTACACGTACGATCGCATCTGGAGGTCCGTTAACACCGACAGGATCTAATCCTAGTGGCGAGTTAGCGTTTAGTTTTTCTTTATAGTAGTAAGCGCCAACTAAGCCGTCCGTTTTATCGCCGCTAAAATGCAGTTGAAACTCTTGTGAGAACGATTCAGTTTCGCGGGCATTATATACATTTAATCCTGGAATTAACGATGCATCCATATCCTGGATGTTTACCGAGTCAAAGGTGCGGTGAGCAGTAATCGAGGTTGCCGCTAATTGGTCGTCGATATCCCAATTTATAGTTGCATTGTAGGCGTCTGAATTACGTATATTAAAAGCGGGCGCATAGTTGGAGCGGATGTTACGTGGGTTGTCCGCTGTTAAGCCGGTAGAACCGATGGGCGGTAGTGTGGCGGGATTGTTCGTTCCGTCAGTTTCGATGAAATGCAGTACGTAGGCGTTATCGTCTTCTCGCTGTCTTGAACCCGACAAGAGCATGTTTAGGTTGTCAGCAGCTCTATACTCAAGTTGGATACGGCCGGAAAGTTGATTTGCATCGTCGATGTCCGTTGCGAAGAGTTCGTTCTCGCCATAGCCTTCTCGCTTATTGGCTTTCAAGGCAATCCGTCCCAATAGTTTATTGTCGATAATAGTTCCGCCAATCGCTGCTTCGGTGGTTATTAAGCTGTAGTTGCCAAGGGTGGTATGGATGTAGCCCGTCGTCTCTTCAGTTGGTTTATTGGTGATGAGATTGATTGAGCCGCCGGTAGAGTTACGGCCGTAGAGGCTGCCCTGTGGCCCCCTAAGTACTTCGACCCGCTCTAAATCGTAAAACACGCCGAGTTGGGCTTGTCCGGGTGAAACCACTACGCCGTCTACATGGAGGGCAACGGAAGGGTCTATGCCGAAGAAATTACTGACCAAGCCAATGCCGCGAATGAATATTTTTGCGGTTCCGAAGTCAGTCCCTATTGACACATTTGGCGAAAATGACTCAAGATCTAGCACGTTGACTACCTGGTAGTCATTCAATTTTTCGCTAGTGACAGCGGTTATCGAAGCACCTACATCCTGTAATGATTCCTGGCGTTTTTGCGCCGTAACAATCACCTCTTCGATTGTGTACTTGGTGTCGTCCTGAGAATAAGCTGGTGTTGCTGAGAGAGATAGCCCTGTCACTGCCGTCAACAGAGCGATATTCGTTACGGATCTGTTTTTTATCATCTTGATTGCCCATTAAAATATTATAGTTAGAAGGTGTACTCTAGATTTTAGAGATTATCAGCAAGTTCTAATAAGTTCTGCTTACTTAAAGCTCGCATTTAGGTCGCATTAATTTTCGTTAGAATGGTAGCTGGCGAAATATGCTTTGGGAATGCTTTTTGCTTTTGCGTGACTGAATGACTACTTCTCACATTGGGCGGCAAGTTCATCTCTAAACTGGGGCGCGGCAATATTTATCAGAGCCTCTGCGCGCTCTACAGTTGACTTATAGGCAAGGCTCGCTATGCCGTACTCTGTAACGACGTAGTCCACATCTGTGCGTGGGATGCTGACAATTGATTGATCACCTAGTCGTGCTGTGATTCTTGATTGTATGCCTTTGGCCGCGGTTGCGGGCAGTGCGATGATCGACCGTCCATTGCGAGATAGGCGAGCGCCTCGGATAAAATCCAGTGCGCCGCCAGTGCCGCTAATCTGCTTATTATTGACCATTTCGGCGTTAACCTGACCAAACAAATCAACCTCAACGGCGGAGTTAATGGACACGAAGTTTTTTAACGCTGAGATAATGCGTATGTCGTGGGTGTAAGAAACGGGGCGAAATTTTAGCGACTTACAGTTTGCCGCCCACTGGTAAAATGGCTCATCGCCCAGCGCAAATCCGGTGATATGTTCGCCGATATCGATGGCTTTGTTCTCGCCGGTGAAGACACCTAAGTCTATTAAATTAGCTACCGCCTTGGTGATCATTCCGCTGTGTATTCCCAAGCCTCGATGGCTGGATAACATACTTAAAATAGCGTCCGGTATATTGCCGATGCCAAACTGAAGGGTGTCGCCGTTCTCGATCAGGTTGACGACATTGCGAGCTATGCGGTCAGCTTCTGGCGATGCCTTATAATCCGCTGTCGTGGGCAGCGTGTGACACGCTTCCACCGCGTAGTGTATATCGCGGTATGCAATACTCGGGCTGCCGTATGTGCGAGGCATAGCGCTATTTATCTCGGCAATTACGGTGTTGGCACGAGCAAGCAGAGCGGGTACAAAATCTACGGTCGGACCAAGGCTACACTGGCCATTGCGATCAGGCGCGCTGGTTTGAATCAGCACCGTATCAATCGTTGGCAGTGCTTCAATGTAACGAATGATTTCACTGTAGTGGAGAGGAAGGAATTTTGTCTTACCTGACTGCAATGATGAGTTTAGTTCGCCAAATACGAAGAAAGTATTGAAAGTGGCTGTCTCGTGAAAGGCTGTTGGCAGATAGTTATTTACGCCAGGAACCATGACAGAAATAAAGTTAACTCCTTCCCCCGCAGATGGGTTGCTGGCCAAGGCATTTAGCAGAGATGTTGGCTCACCGATACCACCCTGAACAAACACGGTGCTGCCAGGTGCTAGCAACTTGCTCGCTTGTATGGGGCTGATTAATTTGGTCATTTTTTCGCCATCGTTCCTTGATATATGCTCAGAGACTAAAGCCGCCATCAAGGACCAGGGTTTGTCCGGTAACGAAGCGCGCGCGATCCGATCCAAAGAAGACGACTGCGTCTGCGACTTCTGCTGCCGTGCCGAGGCGCTTTAATGAGGAATTTCTGATAGCAGCTTCGACGTACTCTTCGCTGTATTCCGTGCCGCGCATACGCTGGAACAGGCCTGCATCAATTAGACCCAGGGCCACGGTATTGGCGCGAATACCGAATTTACCTTCTTCCCGTGCAATACCTGTTATTAAGGCGTCTATCGCTGCTTTAGGCGCGACCGAAAGGATGTCTCGGTTGGGCCATCGCGATAAGCCGGCAGTACTGATGACAACATAGGAGCCGCCGTGTTCTCGCAAATGCGGGAGTGAGGCGTGGACAATATTAAAGAAGCCGTTGGCATCGTTGTTCATCACTTCGCGCCATTTGCTTGGCGATAATTGATTGATGAACATCATCGGTATATTGGAGCCGGTGGCATTGACGATGGTGTGAATCCGTTTATACTTCTGAATCACCGTTGCAAAAAAATCATTTACCTCTTGTTCGTGTTCGATTGCCAAGGGGTAGCTTGCCACATTGCCGCCAAGCTCTTGCACAGCGCTGCTCACAGCTGCTGCCTTGTCTTTATTATTGCGGTAGGTAAAGACGATGTTTGCGCCTGCTTCTGATAAGCCTTTACAAATTTCGCTGCCGATACCCCCGCTGCCGCCGATCACAACCGCCACACCCTTTGGGAAGTCGGTTCTCGAACGTGCTACTTGTGGTGAGTCACTCATAATAGTTTCCTGTTCAATAATTTCTTTTATGAATTTCAGATGGTGGGCAGCCTAGAGCTTGCGGCCAATGATCTCTTTCATGATTTCGTTAGTGCCGCCGTAAATCATTTGCGGACGAGCATCTATCCACGCTCTGGCAATGGGATATTCAAGTATGTATCCATAGCCGCCGTGTAATTGTAGGCAGGTGTCTATGACGCGATTTTGCAGTTCCGTGCACCACCACTTGGCCATGGCGGATGCCTCTGCATCTAGTTTGTTTGCGACGAGCAATTCAAGGCAGTTATCAATGTAGACGCGACCAATCTGGGTTTCACTTTTACATTCTGCCAATTTGAATTTGGTATTTTGAAAATCGGAAAGTGGTTTATTGAAGACCTGGCGATTTTTTACATAGTCGATGGTATGGCTCAGTGCGGCCTCGGCGCCGGCGATAGCGCGGATGGCGATAATGAGTCTTTCCCATGCGAGTTCTTCCATCATGTACTGAAAGCCTAGGCCAGGCTCACCTAAAATATTAGAAGCTGGCACGCGAACGTTATTAAAGAATAGCTCAGCAGTGTCCTGCGCCTTTTGGCCTATTTTGTTTAAGGTAGATCCTTTGGTGAACCCTTCCCGATTAGCTTCTACGAGAACGAGAGATATGCCCTTAGCACCGGAGTCAGAGTCTGTTTTTACCGCCAGGATGATCAAGTCGGTTAAGTAGCCATTGGTAATGAAGGTTTTAGAGCCGTTGATCACTAGCTCGTCCCCGTCGCGGATGGCTTTTGTTTTTATTTGTTTGAGATCAGATCCGGCCCCCGGCTCGGTCATACCCAATGAGCCAATGACTTCGCCGCGCGCCATTTTTGGCAGCCATTTTGATTTTTGTTCTTCTGTCCCCAGGCGATTTATGTAGCAGGCGACGATCTCCGAGTGCATCGCAAACCCTGGCCCGACGGAATTGGCGTACTGCTGCTCTTCAATAATGATGGCGCTGTATTTGCGGCAAACACCCGATCCGCCGTAGTTTTCTGGAATAGTAGTGCAAAGCATACCGAGCTCGCCTGCTTTACGCCAAACCTCGCGGCTGACATAGCCCTGTGCCATCCAGTCTTCCATATTGGGGACGATCTCGTCCTCCATAAATCGGCGGACAGACTGCCTGAATATTTTCTGTTCGTCACAGAAAATGGTGCGCTCAATCGGCATAGTCAGACTGTTATTCATATCACTCCCGCTATTGTTTTGAATGTATTCACACAGATCATTTCAGCGCGATACTGAGGTTAATGTTGCTAGTGTTAATCGCGAATTCATACTGATTTTGTGGATTGTAAATGCCGTATTAGGAAATTTTTAAACGTAGAAGCTGCTTATCGTTAGTTGAAAATTCTAGAGTCATGGGTGCTCAGGTTTAACTCGCCTTACTATAAGGTCACGCGAGAGGTCGGTATCGATTTCGCTAGAAGGTGTTTTTCACTAAGCGAAAGCGAGTTCAACCTGAAAGTCATTAAGCACTAGAATTTACGCAGTCTTAATTGCAGTGGGGTTCTTATGCCTGTCTATCTTCTTGGTCAATTACAGGTGAAAAACTGGGGCTGGTATAAACAGTATCAAGAGGTTACTGAGGCGCTAGTGAAGAAACACGATGGTCGATATCTCGTAAAGTCTGCACAAGTTGATCAGTTAGAAGGTGGCTCCACTCCGCCTAGCGCAGTTGTAGTGATCGAATTCCCATCAGTAGAACACGCACAGCAGTGGTACCAAGACCCTGATTATCAGCCGATGATTGAGTTGCGAAAAATAAGCGATGTGGACACCGAGCTTTTATTAGTCAGCGGTGTTTCAAGCTAAAATAAATTTTGGGATTGAGAAGTATGTTGCATTTTCAGGATAGTGAACATGTGTCGATGATACGAGACACCATTGCGCGTTTCGTTGAAAAGGAAATGCCAAGAAGCCTCGCCCGACAGTGGGACAAGGATAATTATTTCCCTAGAGATATTCATAACAAGTTGGTCGAACTCGGATTGATGGGATTGACGGTGCCCGAGGCTTACGGCGGTAGCGGAGTTGATATTACTGCAACGGTAATGGTTATAGAGCATCTTTGCGCCAGAAGCCTGGCGGTAGGTGGAGGCTATATACAGTCGGCGTGTTACGCCGGATTAAACCTCGGCGAAGTCGCCAGCGAGGCCCAGAAGAAGGAATTGCTTCCTAAGGTTATTGAGGATGGCTTGATCTTCGCCTACGGGATCAGTGAACCAGACGTGGGGGCCGATGTTTCAAGTGTGAAGACCACGGCCCGTCGCGATGGTGATTATATTGTTGTTAATGGCAACAAGCGGTTTTGCTCCGGCGCGGCGGTGGCCGACTATATCTACACGCTCGTGCGTAGCGGTCCAGCAGAAGATCGTTATAAAAACCTATCTCTTGTTTTAATCCCGCCGGACACTCAGGGCGTTAGTTTGGATTTACAGGGGACGTTAGGCCTTAAGGGTGTTGGCACCTACGACGTATCCTTCGATGAGGTGAGAATTCCAGCATCGGCAATTATCGGTGGTGAAGAGGGTTGGAATAACGGCTGGTCAAAATTGGTGGGGCCGGGCTTGGATATTGAAAAGTTAGAGGTGGCAGCCATGGCATTGGGCATCGCCACCGCCGCTGTCAATGACGCATGGGCTTACTCGCAAGAACGTGTTCAATTTGGCAAGCCAATCTGCAAGATTCAGTCGATTCGCCATATGCTCGCGGAAGTGAAGACCAAATTAGAAGCGTGTCGCTTGATGACCTACCACGCCGCGGGGCTTATTGATCAGAATAAAAACGCCTCAGTAGAAACCTCAATGACGAAGCTCTTTGTCTGCGATACCGCCCGCGATATCACGATAACGTGCCAAGAGCTGATGGGCGCTTATGGCTATGTCAAAGATTTTGATATGGAGCGCTATGTGCGGGACGTTCTTATTATGCCGATTATCGGTGGATCATCTGCGATTCAGAAAAATAATATTGCCAACCGGCTTAATCTGCCCCGCTAACAATCTCGTCATTCCGATTTTATATTTACATTGAATGTCGTGGCGAACGGGCCTGTAGACAAACTATTTTGATAGGAGATGCTTTGTGACAAAAAGGGGAATTGTTTCACTGGGTGGATATATTCCTCGTCAGCGTCTTAGCCGTAAGGCAATTGCCGAGGCCTATAGCTGGCTTAGACCGGGCGGGGTATCGAATGCCAAGGGTAAGCGAGCGATAGCTTCATACGATGAAGACGCATTGACGATGGCGGTAGAGGCAGCTAACAATGCCTTGCGTGATGTACCGCTAGACAAGGTGCGTAAGTTATTTTTCGCGTCTACTTCTATGCCTTTTTCAGACCGCCAAAACGCGGCAGTTATTGCTGAGGCATTGTCGCTTCCCAGGAATTTGTTCTGCGCGGATATTGGTGGAAGTTTGAAGTCCGGCTTAAGTGCATTACGTCAAGCCTTGGAGTCCGGCGAGAACGCAGTCGTTGTCGCCGCAGAAAAACGCGCGGCTAAGCCCGCTAGTGCGCAGGAAATGTCCTTTGGAGACGGCGCTGCCGCTTTCGGGGTTGGCGATAGTGAGCTGCTGGCGGAATACCTTGGCGCGTATTCGGTATCGGTTGATATGACCGACCACTACCGTGAGCGAGATTCGAAATATGGCTATTACTTAGAAGATCGTTGGATTCGCGACGAGGGTTATTTAAAGCTAATTCCCGAATCCATTGCGGGTTTGCTGAAGCAAGCAGGGGTAGCCGGCGGGGCTATAGACCACGTTGTTATGGTCGGCCCGGACTTGTCTGCCAGGAAGAAAATATCATCGCAGTGCGACTTGTCTGTTAATGCACTGGGCGATGACTTATATGATGTTTGCGGTGATACAGGAAGCGCTCATCCCCTCGTTTTATTGGCTTACACCATCGAGAATGCCAGCCCAGGTCAATTAATCTTAGTGTCGGGTTTTGCGCAGGGCTGCGAAAGCATGTTGTTCCGCGTCGCGGACGATGTTGGCCGGTGCAAAAATTATAGCGGCATCACAAATTCCTTGGCGCAAGCAAAGCCATCAGATGACTACGTTCGCTACCTGTCGTTTTCTAATGCGCTTGACCTGGACTGGGGCATTCGCGCCGAGAGAGATAATCGCACTGCCCATTCTGTTTTTTATCGAAAGCGTGACGCCGTAACGAGTTTTATGGGCGGGCACTGTACCTTATGTAATACCAAGCAGTTCCCGCAGTCACGCGTCTGTGTGAATCCCGACTGTCGAGCATTGGACACTCAAGTAGCAGAGCCTTTCAAAGATAAAAAATCTTATGTGAAATCGTTCACCAAAGATTGGCTGGCGCATTGTTACAACCCACCCTTTGTATATGGAAATGTGGAATTTGAAGGTGGCGGTTTTGTCATGATGGAAATTGTTGAAGCGGAAGATCAGGAGCTAGGTGTTGGGACACCGTTAAAGATGACGTTTCGTATTAAGGATCGCGATGCGCAGCGAGCCTACCATCGCTATTTTTGGAAGGCGGCGGTCGTTGCCGAATAGGCATGGTGAACAAACTAATACAGTAGGGTAATTCATGGCGAGTGGAATTAGAGATAAGGTCGTGATCATCGGCATGGGGTGCACGCCCTTTGGTGAGCACTGGGATAAGGGCGCGGATGATCTTATTGTCGACGCGTTTGAAGAAGCGGTGGCAGACGCGAATATAGACAGGGATCAAATAGATGCTGCGTGGTTCGGTCTCTCTCATGACGAGCAAAGTTTAAGTAAATCAGCCATTTCACTTGTGCAGGCCCTGCGGCTGCCAAATATTTCCGCCACCCGTGTTGAGAATCTATGTGCGACGGGGTCTGAAGCCTTGCGCGGTGCAATCTATGCGGTAGCGGCAGGGGGAAGTGATATTGCCTTGGCGTTGGGCGTTGAAAAATTAAAAGATACGGGTTATGGCGGATTGCCAGAGCGAACGAAAGGGACATTTGATGATATGTGGTATCCCAATGTCACCGCGCCGGGGTCTTTTGCACAGCTAGCGATTGCCTATGCTGAGAAGCATGGCATCAGCATGGATCAGCTTAAAGAGGCGATGGCACACGTGTCGTGGAAGAGTCACGAAAATGGCGTGCGCAATCCGAAGGCACATCTTAGAAAAACCTTATCTAAAGAAAGTATCGTTCGCGCGCCGATGATCTCTTATCCACTTGGTCTGTTTGATTGCTGTGGTGTAAGTGATGGCTCTGCTTGCGCGATAGTTACGACGCCGGAGAATGCCGAGCGCATGGGTTTAACAGGAAATTTAGTGAGTGTTAAAGCGTCGCAAATTGCGGTGAGTAATGGCTCGGAAATGTCATTCGGGGCTTGGGACGGCAGTTACACGCAGACGACACGTATCGCCGCACAGCGCGCATACGCTGAAGCCGGTATAGCAAACCCAAGAGAAGAATTAGATTTAATTGAAGTACACGATTGTTTTTCCATTACCGAACTCGTTGTTATGGAAGACTTGGGCTTGTCTGATGAGGGCCGCGCGTGGCGCGATATTCTTGCCGGGCGCTACGACCGGGACGGCGACATTCCCTGTAATGTTGATGGCGGGCTAAAGTGCTTCGGACATCCGATCGGCGCCAGCGGCCTGCGTATGGTTTACGAGCTGTATCAACAAATACAAGGTCGTGCCGGCGAGCGCCAGTTGGTAAATCCAAAGCAAGGTTTAAGTCATAACCTTGGCGGTTTTCCAAATCGCAACGTCTGCAGTATTACGGTAGTAGGGCAATACTGATAGTAAACATTGAGTTGAATGGCTAAGTTTTGGCTAGATAGAGATAGGTGGATAGCAATGCAAGATAAAACATCATTGGCTGGGCGAGTCATCATGATTACCGGTGCCGGGCAGGGTATTGGGCGGGCGCTGGCAGAATACGCAGCGGCAAAGGGGGCGCGTGTCGCCTTGGTCGATATTAATCAGCAACTCTTATCTGAAACTGTCGAGCTGATTGGTGAAGAGCATGCGCGGGCCTATGTAGGCGATATAACCAATGAAAGTTTTGTACAGAGTACGGTAAATAATATCGTCGATGACTTTGGTGACTTACATGGCCTGATTAACAATGCAGGTATTGTTCGTGCGGCGATGGTACACAAAATGACGCTCGCGCAGTGGCAGCAGGTTATTGATGTGAATCTCACTGGTGCCTTTATTTGTTTGCAGGCGGTGGGGAAATACCTAATTCACAAGGCAAACAGTGGCGATCCGAACCCAGGTAGTATTGTAAATGTTTCCTCAGATGCAGGACGGCGTGGGACAGTGGGCCAGATTAACTACGGAGCGGCCAAATCCGGCGTTTTAGGTTTGACGATGTCAGCTGCACGTGAGTGGGGCGTCTACAATATTAATGTTAATAGCGTCTGCTTTGGAATGGTTGAGACGGCCATGACAGAGACAGTTCGGCAGGAAAAGTTTAGAGAAAAATATTTACGACAGATCCCGCTTGGTCGCTTCTCGACACCTGAGGATGTCGCGCCGGCGACGTGTATGCTGCTATCGGATATGGCTAGTTATATTACCGGTCAGCATCTCAGTATTAGTGGGGGATTTCATATCGGCGCCTAGCAGGCGCTTGAAAACTACCTCGCTTGCGTCTGCGGCGTTTTTCAACTGCCTGCTAGTATTTCTAAATTTCTACTCGGTGTGATCGCATCGGGATAAGGACAATTAAGATGATAAAAGACATTAAGTTTAATGATGTGCCGGCGTTGCGGAGCTTAATCTCCGACGAGTTTGGTGAATTTGGCGAGGAATATTTAATTAGCCAAGAGATGATAATGCTATTTGCTGATCTCACAAATGATCATCAGTGGATACACGTCGATGTCGAGCGTGCACGAGCTGAGAGCCCATTCGGCGATACTATCGCGCACGGGTTTTTAACATTGGCATTGGCGACGACCTTGCGGCCGAAGCTGGATTTCAATATTACCGGTTATAGCAATGCCATGAACTACGGAATTGACCAGTTGCGATTTCTCGCACCGGTGATTGTTGGTTCAAGTGTTCATGCTTGTATTCGTTTCGATTCGGTTGAAGAGAAATCCAGCGGTACCTTAATTACTTTAGAAATGGCGATCCACGTTGTTGGTAGCGGCAAACCTTCTATTATATTCAAATGGAAATTGCTTTATCGGCCATAGTCAGTTCTAGTCTGACTACGGCCTAATTTCTGTATTCGTAATTATTTGTTGAGAAATCGACCCAGCGCTTGATGGTGCTGTTCATGGGTGTGACAAAGACTTTGTTGCGCCGCGCAGAAGTCGAGGAAGTCGGGCAGCTCCAGACGTTCACTTACTTGTAGTAATCGCTTCGATATTCGCAGCGCTTCTCGCGGTTTTTTGGCAAATTCCGCAGCCATATTTTTAGCATAGGGAATAAGTTCGGCTGCTGGCACAACCTCCAGAAATAGCCCGATATTCTTTGCTTCATCAGCGCCAACAATACGGCCGGAGAATGTCATTTCGGCGGCTCTCTGTTTGCCGACAACACGCGGAAGAAACCAGGCGCCACCGTCGCCGGGAATAATCCCAAGGTTTACGAACGTTTCGCCCACTTTGGCGTGATCGGATCCGATTCGTATATCGCACATACAGGCAACGTCTAAGCCCGCGCCTATCGCCGCACCATTGACAGCCGCGATGGCGGGAACTTCCAGTTGGTATAGTGCACGAGCCATTTTTTGAATGCCTCGGCGATAGCGGTCTTGTATTTCTATCGGGTTACCTCCGAACATTCCCACTCGATCATACATATCTTTAACATTGCCGCCAGACGAAAAAGCGTTGCCGTTGCCGGTGATGATCAGGGCACCAACTTCATGATGCTCATTGACCCAGTCTACTGTCGCAATAATATCGTCAACTAAGGCCGTGCCGGTTAAGGCGTTGCGCACGTCATCGCGGTTAAAGTACAACGTTGCTATACCGTCTTCCAGCGTAAGTTCTGCGTCACTTAGGTTGAGTGTCTTCTTCATAAGTTTATTACCTGGCGTCACTTCGATTGGTAAGTTCTTTCCAAAGGTTTGTCTGTCCTATTTGTACAAGCTGTTGGCCTAAATAATTAGCCCAGTGGCGATCATTGCCAAACTCGCCGCGCCACGACCAGAGTCGCTGGGTAAAGTGGTGCAGGCGATGTTCTTGGGTAAATCCGATTGCGCCGTGAACTTGATGAGCAATGGAAGTGGATTCACCAATTGCGCGATTAGCGCGTAGTTTCGCGGCAGCGATTTCGAAATCGGCATCACCTTTATCGTAAGCGTGGCAGGCGGAGTTGGCTGCGCAGCTCGCCGCCGCGGCGTGTTCAGCGAGTAGTGCAATTTGATGCTGAATCGCTTGAAACTTACTAAGGGCTCGACCAAATTGTTTGCGTTCCTGCACGTACTGTACGGATAATTGAAGTGCTGCTTCTAATGCGCCGGCGATCTGAGCAGCTTTGAGTAATGCGCCCGCAACAAGAACTTGATTTGAGCTAGAGTCTAGTTTCTTAAGGTCAATGAGAGGCGCATTGACAAAGCTGAGGCTATCGCGGGATTCGTTTGCTTCGTTAAGGTGTTGTGCAGAAGTTGATGCGTGTGAGGTTGCTATCAGCGCGAAGTAGCACTCGCCCTGACTTTTGCAATGGAACAGTGCTGTCGGCGCAGCGACTCCCCAGGGAAGTGCGGGTACATCGCCACTAAAAAGGATTTGATCTGAACTTTTGTCATGTTGAATGCTTGCGGTATGGGCTGTCCCGATAGTGATAGCGGAATCGGGAATCGGCATATTACAGTCTTGAAGTAGCTTTTTCGCGATAATGGTTTCACCGATCGGCATCGGAATAGCGTGAAAGCCTATCTGCTTAAATATCGCGAAGCCGTCCTGCCATCCGCCGCCGAAGCCACCGTTGTCTTCAGACAGTAATAAGTTGCTTATACCTAAGTCTTCGATGGCTCGCCATAGTTGGTCAAACACCGGTTTTTCGTAGGTTTCGGGCATACCGTTGGCCATGAGATCGGAAAACAAGCGATCGACGGAGGTAGTTAAAATATCGGTAAACTCATTCATCTTAAGCCCAACCCCTTACTAATAATGCCGCGCAATATTTCCCGTGTACCGCCTCGCAAAGAAAATGACGGAGAAGCTTTGAGCAAGTAACTCAATACGTCAGCCGTTGATTGGCTGGATGGGCTGTTGTTTTCAGTGTTAAGCGCCGCCTGGATGTTATGCGGTAGCTGCTGTTCAAAACATGCACCCAGATCTTTTACGATGGTCGCTTCCAGTATTGCCGACTTGTCGGTGGCCAATTTTCCCGTCACTGATAACGACATCTGCCGTAAGGTCCAGAGTTCGGCAGCAATGTTTCCAGCGAGATTGAGTTCGAGTTCAGAAGGTTCATCTTGAATTTCGCCAAGGAAATGTTCGTACAGCTGATAGCTGCTTAGGTAGCGCTCGGGTCCGCTTCGCTCCAAAGCGAGCTCAGCATTTACCTGCGCCCAGCCGTCGCCTAATTGACCCAATAACATGTCGTCGCTGACGAATACATTGTCGAGAAATACCTCGCCAAAATGTACTTCGCCGGTGTGATCGGTGATGCCATTTCTGGTGACTCCGGGGGAGTTTAGGTCGATCAGAAATTGGCTTAGACCGGCGTGTCGGTTGTTCTCGTCCTTACCCGTTCGCACTAAGGTAATCATCACGTGCGCGTGCTGAACTATCGTTGTCCAAATCTTCGACCCGTTGATGAGCCAGCCACCGTCGGTGCGCGTAGCGTGGGTGCTTATGGACGCCAAATCAGACCCTGAGTTTGGTTCGCTCATACCGATACAAAAATACAACTCACCTTTGGCGACCGCGGGAATAAAACGCTGACGCGCAGCTTCAGTGCCAAATCGCAGTATTTGCGGCCCGCTTTGGCGATCTGCGATCCAGTGCGCGGCTACCGGAGCGCCCGCCGCGAGTAATTCTTCTACCACGACATATCGCTCCAGGGTACTGCGTTCGTGACCGCCGTATTTTTTGGGCCACGTCATCCCGATCCAGCCTTGCTGCCCCAGCTTTCGGCTAAACTCGCTGTCAAATCCCGTCCAGGTGTGGGCGCGCTGGACTGGCGTGTAATCGACAAGCGCTTCTTTCAGAAAAGCGCGCACCTCAGAACGGAGCTGCCTAACGTGATGGGGCAGCTCAAAGGGTGTGAAATCGTAGTTAGTCATATCGCTTTGTGAGAATCCAATTTAGAGGAATAAGTAGCTAGTCAGCGTACAATTGAGTTGCCAGGCGGAGCGCTTCCCCGCCTATTCTCTGTGAAGGGCGGAGGATCTATTTTCCGATGAATTTAGGTTTCTCTTTGTTCTGAAAAGCTTCCAATGCGATTCGATGATCTTCTAGTAGCTGAGTAATATTTTCAAAACTCGCGGCGCGGTCTATGACCGCATTCGCAGTAACTTTTAAACCCGCATTGATAGAGGCTTTGGTCCACTTTATGGCGTGCTTTGCCCCTGAAGCTAGACGCTTAGCCATCTTGTTAACGACTTCATCTAGCTCTTCGGCGGGAACCGCCTGGGTAATTAGACCTATGTCGGCAGCTTCCTGGCCTTTGATGGCATCGCCGGTGAGGAGATAACGCTTTGCTCTAGCGTAGCCGATAAGCTGCGGCCATATAACTGCGCCGCCATCACCAGCAACAAGCCCAATCGAGACGTGCGGATCTGCAAATACTGATTCGGGAGTGGCATATATAAAGTCGCAAAACAGTGCAAGAGAACAGCCTAAACCTATTGCTGGACCATTTACCTTGGCGATGATTGGTTTTTCTAAATCCAGTAAAGCGTGTTGAATCTTGCGGTCTTTGCGAATCGCTTCACTAGTGCTGATTGGGTCGCCATGCATCTCTAGTAACATGTCTAGATCACCGCCGGCACAGAATGCGTTATTTGAACCGGTTAGTATGATGATATCAACGTCGTCGTCATTGTCGACTTCGTGAAATATTTTGAAGAACTCACCGTGAAGTTGGGCGTTGAGCGCATTTTTAACCTCGGGCCGATTTATAGTGATTGTTAGTATGTGATCTTCTTTTGTGATTTTTAGCGCTTCGTAGTGATCGTAATTCATACTGCTCTCCAAATGATTCAGGAATTCTGTGATTATGAGTTTTCTTCGATATTGGTGTTAATTTCGAAGTGCTTACTCATTAGTTCTTTGAGTAAAAACTTCTTAACTTTGCCAGAGTGAGTTGCGGGGAAATTGTCGATAAAGGCGATATATTTTGGTACTTTCCAGCGCGATACGCGTTCACTGCACCAGGCGCGAATTTCAGCAGGGCTTGCATGGTTCTCATTGTTGGTTCGCAGCACAGCGCAGGCTTCTTCTCCGTATTTTTCATCGGCTAGGCCAATAACGGCTGCGTCTATAACATCGGGATGTTCTAGTAGGTAATTCTCTATCTCGGCGGGGGAAAGGTTTTCGCCGCCGCGAATGATCATTTCCTTCGATCGACCGACGATACTGATATATCCCGATGAGGTCATCTTGGCTAGATCACCAGATTTAAACCAATCGCCCCCATCAAATGCATTGTCGTTGTCAGTCTTTTCACGATAGCCCAGCATTCTGCCCGGACCTTTATAGCAAAGTTCACCCGCTACGTTGTGGGCCACTATTTCACCACTGGCGTCGGTGATTTTGACGCTGACCCCGCTTAATGGCTGGCCGCTACTTTCCGATTTTGTTTTGGTGTTGTCGCTTACTACCGTTGATGTGGTGACCCCGCAGGTTTCAGTTTGGCCGTAGCAGTTCAGCACTTCGACGCCAAAGTTTTCTTCGCAGCGCTTTATTAAGTAGGCTGGGACTTGTGCGCCTCCCAGGACAATACGTTTCAACGCTGAGAAATCACGTTGGGCAAAAGAGGGGCTTTCTAGCATGGCGGTAATCATTGTGGGGACGCCAATAAACCCGGTGCACTTTTCTTGTTCCAGTATGTCGAGTGTTTGTTCTGACTTAAAAATATAGAGTGGTAAGGTCGTCGCGCCATTGAGCGCGGCCCCAGGTATAGAGTTGCCCGATCCGCCAACATGGAATAATGGAAAGCCGTGACACACCCGACTATCTTCTGTGAACCCCCAGCGGAGGTAGGAATTCTTTGCGGTTGTGGTAATTGCGCTATGCGTGAGCTGAGCGGCTTTGGGTTTGCCTGTTGTTCCCGATGTGTACTGGATCATCAGAATGTCGTCAGGGGCCACAGATGCCAAGTGGGATAGGGCTGGCTCTTTGGCGAGTAGCTCTTGTACGCCCGATGAAAACGAGTACACACCCCTGAGCGTCGGAACCTGGTCTTTGACCGCGTGGATAATATCTATGAGTTGGTTGTCTCCCACCGTGTCTGCGTGGAAGATTGCCACTACATCGCTTGCGTTTAAGGCATAGGCTAGTTCAGCTCTTTTATACAGCGGATTGAGCGCAACAATAATAAGACCCGCTTTGGCGAGCGCGTATTCTAGTAGTATCCATTCGGGGTGGTTAGGCCCCCATATTGCGATTTTGTCGCCTGGCTCAAAGCCTTGTGAAAGAATATTTGCAGCTAAGCGATCTGCTAAATTATTGAGCTCAAGGTAGGTCCATCTTGTTTCAATGATATTAGGTTGACAGTTGTAGACGACGGCTTCTCTATCGGGCCACAGCGTTGCGCCTTCAGTCAATGCATCGCCAAGTGTTTGCGATAGAACCTCAGCAGGTGGGGAATCTGCGAGCCAAATAGAGTAGTTTGAATCAGGTTTCATGATTAAGCACGATTTCTTATGATGAATTGGTCGATAGCCAATAATTACACGGTGTGTAATGGAATAATTTTTCCTGAATAAGAATCGTATGATTTACTCAATTCACATTAAACTCGCATTTAAAATCCGAGTTTTTGAATCGTTAGAAATAGCCGGGGGATAGCCACCTATAAAAAAATAGGTGCTATTTTATTGAATTGAAAGTATTGAAAGACGCCATCTGTTTCAAGATCTTCTCTTGTTGAGAAATTTACTAACAATGGATTGTGTTTCTGCGGAGCGCAGACGAGTTGAAAACTCCAAAGCCTCTTCATCAATAGCAGCCAGAGTCTGTTGTTGGAGCCTCTTAGTCATGAGTCGTTTTGTTGCCAGTAAGGCAGCGGTGGGTTTTGATGCGAGAATTTGGGCATTGTGATATGCGTATGATAGAAGCTCGTCTGCCGGCAACGCCTTATTCACAATACCAAGGGAAACGGCTTGGTTGCTGTCGAATTGATCACCAATCATGAGAAGTTCTACGGCTTTAGCGCGGCCTAATCTTTCCGGTAGGATCATGGTTGATGCGAACTCAGGCACAAGCCCGAGTGTCAGAAAAGGCATTTTGAAGGAGCAGGAGTCTGAGGCGTAGATTAAATCGCAGTGCAAAAGTAATGTGACGCCTATGCCAATTGCGTGACCGTTTACCGCTGCAATAATAGGTTTTTTAAAACTGGCTAGGGTGTTCATGAAGTGAAAAGAAGATTTTTCGTTGTACGGCATTTCTGCAGAGTTTTGGAATGCTCCGATGTCGTTTCCTGCGGTGAAGTAGTCACCTGATGCGGTTAGGATTACGACCTTGATACCCCTGTTTTCTTCAGCATCATTTAATAGTTGAATCAAGCTATCGTACATTGCGTAGCTAAGCGCATTTTTCTTCTGTACTCTGTTTAATGTGATGGTTAAGATGTTTTCCGAGAGCGATGTCAGTATCTCGTTGGGGGGTTCGCTGGCTTCATGAGTCATGGTTTTGGATTCGCACGCTAATATTACGATTTTACTGCGCTAAGACCTTTTACTTTGTAATAAAAAATACTACAAAATAAACTCGCTTATTGTGGCGGCTCCACAGTAGCGTCTCCCTATCTTATTTTTATGAAGGTGCTTTGGTCGTATTTTTTTGGGTTGTGTGGACTTGCGGCGACTAAAACGGTGCAAAGGTCTCCTGCTATACCCTACTCACAAATAGTGCAGTGATATGCCGCCGTCTGTAGCGAATGCCTGCCAGGCACTACTGAGCTTGGTGCTACTGGATACAGGCATCGCTGTACTCGGTCGGGTCACCCAGCATGCCCCTGGGCGACGGTGGCTGCTCGCCCTGGATATCCTGAACATTGTATTCCAGAGCCAGTTCGGCGGCATAGTAGACCTTGCCACTGCGTTTCAGCCTTTCGGGATCTCCCCAGAGTGCATCGATAACCCGGCCGGGAAATTCCGGCGATTCGGCCACCGCGACAATTTCCGAGTAGAGTTCGGGGTGTTCAGTAAAGACCTTGAGACTGCGCTCGGTCTTCAGAAGCCCCATCCACAACGACAGCGCGGTCACCCCAAAGGGACGGAAATCTACCGCCATATCGTGAGCCATTTTATCGACGGCGGCTTTCCCTGCACCGTAGGCCGGACCGTGCATATAGCAGCGACCGCCAGCAGAAGAGGTATTCACAATTAGGCCGGCGGCGCTTTTCAACAACAACGGCGCGCCAAAATAGCTGGAAACATAGCTGGAGCGCGCGCCGACATCCAGAATATCTTGCAAGGCTAACGGCTTCTCCCAAAATGGACCTGGCAGGATCAACCCGTGCGGCACAAGCAAGGCATTGTTGACTAGAATGTCCAGCCGCCCCTGCTCTTTTTCGATGACAGCAAATAGGGATCCCACTTCCTGATCCTGGCGATGATCGCAGGCTATCGCACGCGCAGTAGCCCCTCGTGATTCGATCTCGGCAGCGGTGCTCGCGAGACTGCCCGGCAGTTCAGCATCACCCTCCTGCAAAGTACGGCCAGTGATGTAGATAACACTGCCGGGCTTCGATAGTGCCAGCGCAATTCCTTTTCCGGCCCCCCGGCTAGCGCCGGTAACGAGAATAACCCGCTCTGCTGTCATCATGGCGCTCCGTGTTTCTTTCCGTGGGTACCTAGGTACTTGAATAATGTAATCTTCGGATCTTTGGTCATCGTCCTATCCACGTTTTGTAGCGACGTTACTCGGTAAGATATTTCAATACCATAGAGGATAGTTCATCGATAAATTCGTCTTCGGAAATGTCGGAAGGTTGCTTTTCCAAATATCGGATGCAATTACTGGTTATTGTGTTTTCTACAATAAACAGTGCAGTGTTCAGATCTTTTACCGTTAATTCAATCTGGTGTTGCTTAAGATAGGCAAGATTGGTGACAAAGGTGAAATTCTCTGTGGTTAATTTTGCGTAGGTGTCTTTAAGCCGTGGTACTTGGTAGCGAATACGAAATAGCACGAATTCATTTTCTTTGTAAATGGATAGCAGTAGCCGAGTCATAGTCGGAATCATGACTTGGATGGGTTCGGTCATTAATTCCATTAATTTGTCTCGCAGTTCATCTGCGGCTTTTGATACCACGCTTTCGATAAGGGCGTAAATGATGGTCTCTTTGTTAGAAAAATATTGGTAGAGGGTTCCAATACTTACGCCAGCAACATCTGCAATGTGATTGGTCGTAAGATGAGCATAACCCTCTTTTTCCAGTATTTTTTTTGTTGCATCCATTATGGAGTCAACAGTCATTTGAGCCCTTTCCTGGCTGGGTAGCTTGCGAGCAGCAAAATCCTTAGATGACTCTTCTGATTTTTTCATAGGGTACTTTGCTCTTGGTTAACAATGGTGCTGATATTTTATTTATACTGAATCTTACTACAATAAAGCGTAATACCAAATGGTGATTGCTGCGCCGAGCTCTGGAGCCCAGCAATTAGAGGCTTTTCGGTCATCCTTGTTTAGTATAAGAATTGCTGCGGAGAGTTTTGTGTATCACAGCAGGTGTTTGTGCAGAAGTGCTCTGCTAGTGCTTATTTATTAGACTATGGGCCTTGTCTATCGTAAAGCTAGCTCGCTAGCGTCCATGCTGATTTACAGATAATCGCTTTGCATAGATATCTCCGCTATCTGTCTACTGCAGTCGAGGTGTTGTTGGAGTGCGCCGGTCAGTAACTTATCTCGGGTAATGCTGTGCGATATCGTTAGTAAATAACATAATTTTCAAATAGTTATGATCTTAGCTTAGCGCTTCTGGGAAATTAAATTCATGTCCCCAAAAGCTTTGTAAGCGGCTGCTTGTTGGCACAAAATTGTCCCAGTCCACTTGCCAGCCATCGCAGCCAAACTCAATTTCGAAGCCTGATGGGCTGCGCATATAGAAGGACACCATGCGGTCGTTGGTGTGCCTGCCCAATGACGCGGTGACATGGATGTTATTTGCCTTGCAGCGGTCTAGGGCATAACCGACATCGTCGAGACTTTTCACTTCTAGCATCATGTGTATTAAGCCTGCGGGATGACCGATTTCAAACAGGGCCAGACTATGGTGGCGCGGGTTATCGCAGTGAAGAAAGTGTAGGCCTTTGGTAGGCGCTGATGGCGCCAGCTCCACGTCCATATAGTCGGTCTCATGAAAGCCTAGTATTTCGGTGTAGAACTGGTGGCATTTCGCGAGGCTTGGCGTGGGCAGCACCACGTGCCCCATGCCCATATTTCCAGTTACAAAGCCAGAGACGCCCTGCGGAGAATTGAACAGGTCATAGTCATTTATGCGCCCGTGGTAGAGCTCTAGTTGATTGCCATCTGGGTCTAGGGTCCGAGCGAGTTCCTTTACGCAGCGACTGTCGGCGAGGTCTTTTCCGCAGCGCTCAACTTGGTGACCTGCTACTTCGAGATCGGCAATTACGCTGTTGTAGTGTGCCTTGTCTTTTAATTCCCACCCAGAGAATAGAAAGCGATCTGTATTTCCTGGGGTAATGACCATTCGAAAGGCGCGATCATCGATTTGTAAGTACAGCTTATCCTCGCCTAGTTTGGTGTTTACCATCACGCCGAGCACCTCGGTCGCAAAATGGCGCCACTCGTCTAAGTTTGTACTTTCGATTCCGATATAGCCGAGACTGGATACTGTCATATTGATCATCTTATTGGTTGACGTTGCCGCTGAGTTCGCTAGCCACGTGCTGTTTGTTGGGTGTAAATCGCTGCTTTGGCGAAGTGCTATAGGGATCACAACTTAGGATTAAAGCCCTTCATTTTAAACTCGCATTTTGGGTTTGAGATGATTTTGAAAGTTTACAGCTGTGATTAAAGAGCGTGCGAAAAAATTGGGAGAAAGGTACAGAAACTGGAGGCTTGAAGATCAATGAAATCAGTAAAATGAGTAATAAACGAGTGTGAATTGAGGCTTGTCATGAATAGTGTGGAAGCAGAATTTTACGTTGTTCTTTCGGCTTTTAGACAGTAGCCGATTAGTGGCAGTAATAGCGCTATAACAAAGATAAGATACTGGAGCTTCAATGAAAAAGACGACGGGTATTGAGCGACGAAAATTTATTAAAGGTGTTGCCGGTGGTGCCTTGCTGGCGACCGCTCAGGTAGCCAGCAGTGCGCGGGCAGACGACAAGCCTGTTGCCAGCGACTGGGATCGCGAAGTCGATGTGGTGGTGATTGGTTCTGGGACCGGTTTATGTGCAGCACTGGTTTGTGCCAAGGCGGGGAATGATGTGATTGTCTTGGAGAAAAACAGCGGCCCGGGTGGCAATACACTGGTTTCTGGTGGTGTGTTGTGGATCCCTAATAATCACGTGATGGCAAAGAATGGTTTAGCAGACAGCCGAAATCAGGCGATGGCCTACCTGCGTAAGCTAGCGCAGGGCCAGTCGGATGAGACGTTGATGGAGGCCTTTTTGGATAATGGGCCTGAAGCCGTTCAATTTATAGAGTTCAATACTGATATTACATGGCGGGCGACCCAAATACCGGGAATAGACCGAGTGTCTGATTATCATCCGGAATGGCATGGGAGCGTGCCGTACGGCCGCTCAATTGAGCCTGAGACAGACATTATCGGGCATATGGCCGGAGGCTATCTGGTGTCATCGCTGCTGGTGTCGGCTCAGAAGGCGGGTGTTGAATTACTCACCGAGGCGCCCGCCACCGAGTTGGTGACTCGAACGTTCGCGGACGGTAGCAAGAAAGTTATAGGTGTTATCGCGGAGTATCAGGGCCAATTACTGCGTATCCGAGTGCGCAATGGGGTGCTAATCGCGAGTGGCGGATTTGAACGTAATAGTACGATGAAGACGCATTTCTTGCGTGGTCCTTCGCCCTATACCTTGGGAACCGAAACAAATACCGGTGACGGCATACGTATGGGGATGGCGATAGGCGCGGACTTGCGCAATATGAATGAGCTGTGGGGCATTACTGTTTATAAGGGCGACGCAGAAATTAATGGCGCTAAACGAGGTGGTATTTCGTTGATGGCCCAGTTTGATCGATCTACTCCCGGCATGATTTGCGTGAATCGATATGGTGAACGTTTTTGTAATGAGTCTGCGGATTATGACTCTACTTGGCGAAGCTATCACACATGGGAAAATTGGGGAGACCTGAGATATAGAAACTTACCGGCATTTCACATCTTTGACCACACCAGCCGTGAGCGTTTCGGAATTTTTGGTCGGAGCAAAGATCAGTCATTACCTGATTGGATTGCTAAAGCGGATACGCTGTCAGGCTTAGCGAAAAAGTTGGGTATTGATGAGGCCGGCCTAAATGCGACGGTAGCGCGTTTTAACATGGGGGCTCGCGAAGGTCGGGATCCGGATTTTCATCGGGGAGAGAGTGCGTGGGATGTGCACGGCACGGGTGATTCCTCGTTAGTCCTAGCCCCGCTGGAGCAAGGTCCATTTTACGGCGCGGAGGTTTCTCCAGCAGACCTGGGAACCTGTGGCGGCCTCCGTGTTAATTCTCAAGCGCAAGTGATTGATGTTTTTGAGCGCCCTATTGAAGGGCTGTATTGCGCTGGAAATGCGTCCGGTGTTGGCTCTCCAGGGGCTAGCTATGGGGGCGGTGGTGGAACGATAGGTCCCGCAATGACGTTTTCCTATATAGCAGGTAAAGCACTTTCAGCTTTGAGTTAGAAAATTAATAGACGGCTTGCGGCGAATCATATTTGTACGGAAGTGAGCTAGCAGCTCACTTTACAGATGTCACAATATTTGACTCACCTAACACTCTGTATCAGCGATGTGTTTTGCAGCGAGGTAGCCAAAGGTCATTGCCGGACCAAGGGTCGAACCAGGGCCTGGGTATGTGGTGAGTATACCCATTGCACAGTTACCCGTGGCATATAGTCCGGGTATGGGATCGCCGCTGGTGGTAAGTACCCGTGCTTGTTCATCAATTACCATTCCGCCCATGGTGCCAAAGTCACCGGCATCAAGCTTCATTGCGTAGAACGGTGGCTTAGCGAGCGGCGCCAAACAGGGGTTCGGTTCCACTGTTGGGTCAGAGTAATACCGATCATAGGCTGAATCGCCGCGGCCGAAGTCACAGTCTTTACCGGTCTTGGCGTACTCATTCACTTGTATCACGGTTTCCTCAAGGGCTTTCGCATCCACACCGATCGTTCTTGCAAGTGCACTCAGGCTATTTTCTTTCGATAAAAATCCACTTGTAAAATAGGATTTTGGAATTAAAAAATCTGGCCACATCTTGCCGGGAAACAGCGGGCCGACAATATAATTTTTGCGGTGGGTAGAATCAAAAATCATGTGGTAGGGCTCGTTTGAGTCGCCCTTTATGTGTTTACTATGGAGTTCCTTAATAAATGACATATAGTTTTGCGATTCATTGGCAATGCGTTTTCCTGATGAGTCTATTACGTAGTTACCTGGCAGGGATTTCTCAAAGATACTCAGACGCGGGTAGCTTTCGCCTGGTACTGATATGGTATTTGTCCACCATGCACTGTTCATAAGCCGAGTGGCTGCGCCGATACGTTTTGCGGCAAGCAAGCTATCACCCGTATTGCACCTACTGCCGGCGCTCCACTGAGCGTCAGTGGGGCGGGGAAGATTTTCGACACGCAAGTCTTGATTGTGTTCGAATCCTCCCGCGGCAAGGATCACACCCATTTTCGCGCGGATATTCAGCGGTGTGCCATTTCGCTCAGCCCTAACGCCGACAACACGACCATCTTCAAGCAGCAAGTCGAGCAATTTCGTATTGAGATGAAGTGGTATATCTCGTTTTAGTAACGATAACCGTAAGCGTGCAATACCGGCCGCGCCCATAGTCAGCCTGCGAGACTGCTTGCCCTTTATTCGCATGGGAATGTCGAGAATGTATTTGATAAGCTCCCTAGCAACGATTGTTAACCACCCAGGGAGTTGGCCCATTAGCAAGTGCAATTCCTGCTGAGTAAATTGCAAGCGATCAAATACCTTGATCATTGGATTCGGTGCGTTTTGATATTGAAATTGTTCACCGAGATCTGAAGTTCTTATCGGCGCAGGCTCCATTGAGCGGTGGCCAGTTTTGGCGCCCTTGGCGCTAGAAAAATAGTCGGGGTATTCGGCAAGACTTTCATATCTAACATCACTATTCTTATGCAGAAAGTCGATCATTTCTGGGCCGTACTTCAGGTAAGTGCGTAACATCTCATCGCTGGTGTCTTCGCTGGGGATGGTTTCGCGAAGGTAGCTAAATGCTTCATCTAGCGAATCTTCTGCGGCCGCAGCCTTAGCATACCGATTACATGGAACCCACACGCCGCCACCTGACATTGCACTTGTGCCACCGTAGTATTTGTCCTTTTCGATAATCATCACACTTTCGGCGCCGAGAATATGGGAGCTCAGTGCAGCGGTCATACCGCCATTTCCACTTCCGACTACCAGTACGTCAACTTCAATATCTTTCATATCGACCTTCTTCCTGGAACATTGCTTATCATTTGGTGGTCATTACAGCCATTATTTTGATTTTGCTAAGGCGGCGCTGTGACCAGCGCGGCGGCCGGAATAGACGCAATCGGCTAGTGATAGGCCGCTAACATAAGAGTTTGAGCAGATACCGACCGCGCTTCGACCTGCGGCAAACAAGCCGCCTATACTATTGCCGTCGACGTCTAATACCGCGCCTGTCTGTTCATTGACGCTTAGCCCCCCCAGTGTTATCGCAAAGCAGGGAACCCGCCAGTTCTGCAAGGAGATATCGATAGCGTAGAAGGGGCTCTGCTTGATAGCTTGAAGAAAGTCAGTCGCTTTGTGGTATCTGTCTTTTCCAGCAATGGCATCTGAATTGTAATTGTCGATTGTGCGCTGAAGTTGCGAATAGTTAATCCGGCACTTGTCCGCTAAGCCATCCAGTGTTGTCGCTTTTCTTGAGGAAATGCTTAGGAACAATCGCGCTGGCGCCCATTGGAATAGTTGCATCTTGCCTATTCGAGTTTCTGCGCTTGCCTCAGTCATCATTTTCTCGTCGAGGATAAGGTAGGCGCGCTCGCAACCATTTTCTAAAACGCGATCAGCTGCCGTGGCGCCGTAGAGATCTTCGTTACATATCCGCTCACCTTTCTCGTTGACGATAATCCCTTTCAGCATAGTATTTGGCGGTGCGAAAAAGCGCCAGGCAGAGACCTTGTTCATGTGCTGTACTCGGCCGCCAGCGCTCACGCCTAAACTGATTCCCATGCCTATACAATCCTCCCCCAGTGGGCGCGCAGGTGTATAAGAAGGAGCGAGCGTCTTAACTAAATGACGATTATAAATATATCCACCTGCGCTTAAGATAACGCCCTGATTTACTCTTAGAAATTTAGTTTTTCCGCGGCGGCGCAGTCGGTGAACCAGTTTTCGAATTAGTGTTCCTGTTTTAGGTTCAAGCACGGCAAATTTATTCGCCAGCCGGTTCACTGCCTTTATTGTGGCCTGGGTAATTTTATTGTCCGGAGCTTGTAAGTACTCGACTCCCACCACGCGATCTTGTTGATCTAGAATTAGTCGGGTAGCTTCGCAGTGCGGTTTTATCTCAATATTATCGTGCTGCTGAGCAGATTGATTTAGAGACTCGAAGAGTACACGACCGGTGAACCCTTTGCCTTTCACGCGGTGGCCGCGACGGGCGGGTGTGGCGATATCTCGGTAGGGTGATGCGAGTTCGTTGCCGGAATAGTAAAGAAAATAGTTTTCTGGGGGATATGATGTCTTTTCGTTATAGGGCGTACTGTCAAAAGTGACACCGTGCTTTTCCAGCCATGCTAGATTTGGATTGCTCTGTTCGCAAAAATGGCGAAGGGTCTCCTCGGACACGGCACCCAGGGTTTCCTGGCGCAAATAGTTCATCATATTCTCAGCGCTGTCTTCGACGCCTGCTTGACTCTGGTAGGTGGTGCCGCCGCCAGCGTAGATGATACCGCCACTCAGCGCGCTTGCGCCGCCGCCATTGAGGCGGTCGAGCACCGTCACCTTAACTCCCAGAGAACTGGCTTCAAGTGCTGCACATGCACCGGCGGCGCCGTACCCTATTACTGCGACATCAGTGGTATTGTCCCAAATAATATCGTTGCAGTGCTGAACTCGGTATGAGGTGCTAACCTGGGATTTCAGGGTATCTAGTATATTTTTGTTATTGATACTCATGCTGCCGGAGCCCTTCCGAAGTAACTTATTTATAAAGTCATAACTAACGATTATTTTGCTGGTACTTGCTCGCTATTCGCGGGTTTTTCTTGCATTTCTGCTTATTTCACTAGGCGTTCGCTTTGGCCATCTCCATTGCAACGTCTTCGATCAGGTCTTCCTGGCCGCCAATGGCTTTGCGTTTTGCCATTTCCAAAAGGATGTTTTGAGACGGCACACCGTATTTTTTGCTGGCGCGCTTGGCGAAGAGTAGGAATGACGAGTAAACCCCCGCATAACCTAGAATGAGTGAGTCTCGATCTACGCGAATTGGATGATCCATCATCGGCGTCACCAGGTCTTCAGCGACGTCCATGAGCTTGAAAAGGTCTACATTCGTGTCAGCACCGAGACGATCAAGCGTCGCGGCGAAAACCTCGAGAGGCGTGTTACCCGCTCCGGCGCCCAAGCCCGCGGCTGATCCATCGATGCGATTGGCGCCGGCTTCCAGTGCCGTCAATGAGTTTGCGACACCCATGCCCATGTTGTGGTGACCGTGAAACCCAAGCTCGGTGCGCGGGTCCAGCTCCTGGCGCAGCAGTTGGATTCTGGCGCTAACGTCGTCGGGCAGCATATAGCCTGCGGAGTCCGTGCAGTAAATACAGTTTGCGCCATACGATTCCATTAGTTTGGCTTGCTCAAGGAGGGCTTGCGGAGAGATCATATGTGCCATCATTAAAAAGCCAACCGTATCGAGCCCCATTTTTCGAGACAGCCCAATATGTTGTTCGGAAACGTCTGCCTCAGTGCAATGAGTAGCAACGCGAATGGTGCCAACACCACAGTCTGCCGCCATCCTTAAATGCTCTACTGTACCGATGCCGGGCAGTAGCAAAGCGGAAATCCGCGCGTTTTTCATCTTGGGAACAACGGCATTCAGATACTCCTGGTCGGAGTGCGCAGGGAAGCCGTAGTTGACTGACGCACCGCCGAGCCCATCGCCGTGAGTGACCTCAATAATCGGGATCCCCGCTGCATCCAGACCGCTTGCGATATCTACCATCTGCTCTAGGCTGATTTGATGACGCTTTGGGTGCATGCCGTCCCTCAGGCACATATCGTGAAGGGTGACTTTTCTGCCTTTTAAGTTCATTGCTTAAGCCTGTGTTTTTATGAGCTATGTGAAGTGGGCTGCTTAAAGACGGATTGCGCATACATCTCTGCAGTCCTTAATGCCGCCGCTGTCATGATGTCTAAATTCCCTGAATACTTTGGAAGGAAATCGCCCAAGCCTTCTACTTCCATAAAGCAAGTGACTCGATTTTCTTCAAAGATGGGCCCATTCTTGAGCTTGTATCCTGGGACGTATTTTTGTACTTCTGCGACCATGTTTAGTACTGACGCGGTGATTGCCTCTTGATCGGGCGTATCGCTGGTGAGGCAGTGAATGGTGTCCCGCATAATGAGCGGCGGCTCGGCAGGATTAATCACAATTATTGCCTTGCCTACTTTAGCGCCACCAATCGCCTCGATGGCGCTGGCGGTGGTACGCGTGAACTCGTCAATATTTTTGCGGGTACCAGGGCCGACAGACTTCGATGAAACCGTTGCTACGATTTCGCCGTAGTCGACGGCTTGCACGCGACTGACCGCAGCGACAATGGGAATGGTTGCCTGGCCACCGCACGTCACCATATTGACATTGCTTTTATGGCCTTCATTTATCAGCGTTTGCAGATTAACCGGCGGAATACAAAATGGACCGATTGCCGCAGGTGTTAAATCAATCATCATTGCGCTTTGCTCATTCACTAGCGTAGAGTTCTTGGCGTGCGCGTATGCCGATGTCGCATCAAAGACGATTGCAATGCCATCATCTTTCATACTAGGAATCATGCCCTCGACTCCGTCGGTGGTGACGTTTAAACCAAGTTCCCTGGCGCGTTGAATACCAGCGGAGTCTTCAATCCCTACCATCCATACTGGTTCTATCCATTGGCTTCGCAGTGCTTTCAGCAACAGGTCGGTACCGATATTTCCCGGGCCGATAATGGCGGCCTTTAGTTTGTTCATAGCCTAGTTTGCCTTCTGTTTAAAGCTTATGTTTGTCGAGCCATAGCCAATTAGCTCCATGGTAAACGTGTCGCCGGGTTTAGCGGGTTCGAGTGGAACCACTGAACCTGACAGTATAATTTCACCGGCTTTGAAGCTGGTGCCGAACTCGCCGAGCGTGTTTGCTAGCCATGCCACGGCAGTGAGTGGGTTGCCTTGCACGGCTGAACCGAGGCCCTGACTCACAAGACACCCATTTTTATGCATGACGATTTTTAAGTTGGCGAGATCAATTCCGGTGGGATTTATATGCTCGTCTCCCAGCGCGTAAAATCCGCAGGATGCGTTATCAGCGATGGTGTCCTGGATTTTTATACGCCAGTTGTTAATTCGTGAATCTACAATTTCAAAGCAGGGGATAATGTACTCAGTGGCCGTCAGTACGTCCTGTTCACTTACCCCCGGTCCCTGCAGGTCGCTTTTAAGTTTGAAGGCTATTTCCGCTTCGACCTGAGGTTGGATTAGGGCGTTTGCGATATCTATTTCTGCGCCGTTTGGCACGGCCATGGCGCTCGTCAGAAATCCGAAATCCGGTTGAAATACACCTAGCATCTCCTGAACACTGGCGGATGTGACGCCTATTTTCTTGCCTACAATGGTTTCGCCATTTTTGTCGATTCGCGCCTGAAGAAATCCCCGTGATATGTGATACGCGTCATCAATACTTATCTCTGGGAAGCGTTCGGTAAAAGGCAGAATGGGTGTGCATGTCGTCATCGCATCGAACAGTTCTTTAGAAAGTTCGAGTCGTTGCTGGTTTGTTAAACTCATGAAGTCCCCGTCGAAGTGTTGTCGCAATTAACGCCGCGTCGATTCAGATATTAATGAACGCGTAATCGCCTAAGTCGCAGACTTTAAAAAGTAACGAAGCTGCGCATCAGCAATATTGGTTGGTCATGATAGGAGTGGGACGAACTCATCTTAAACTCGCATTCCGTATATCGCGGGAGGTAAATGCGAGCACAAACCAAGTACTACTTATATGTGTGGGTATGCCATTGTGAATGGCAGATTTGGTCGGAAGTTAATTTTCTATAGGACAAGCTCATCGATATAGCCAGCGCGCGTATATCAGAGTAAATAACAAGGCTTTTGTATGAATGATACTGCTTTTCGAGACGCGCTGGGACATTTTGCGACAGGAGTTACGATCGTCACCTCGTCGAATAAGGATGGTCGTGTAGGATTAACCGCAAATAGTTTTAACTCTGTTTCCTTGGATCCCCCGCTGGTTTTGTGGAGTTTAAGCAAAACGTCAAACTGTTTAGCTGCGATTTCCGAGAGCGGGTATTTTGCCGTTCATATTCTCGCTTACGACCAAATCGAGCTGTCGAAGAGTTTTGCGAAGAAAAGCACCCAAAAATTTGATGGCCTTGCCTGCGATGAAGGCATCGGTGGCTCGCCACTCATTTCTGGTTGCTCGGCTGTATTTCAATGCAAGGTGTTAACTCAATATGAGGGAGGCGACCATATAATATTTGTCGGTGAGGTGTTGGAATACGAACGCTCGGATAAGGCGCCATTGCTGTTCCATAAAGGTAAGTTTCATAGCGGTGAAGTGTTGCAAATATCTGAATCCCCCCAGCTTGACTCGATCGCGAATCAAGTCGGCTTCACAGAAGATTTCTTCCCCTATCTAATGGCGCGAGCTCATTTCCAGCTCAATGAGCCGATCAAAGATGTAGTTAAGAGCTCAGGTATTGATGAGGACGATTACTTCATCATTTTACTGTTGTCCATCGGTGAAGGACGGACTATTCAGAATATCGCAAGATGCCTGGAGCATACCAATCATCATCCGACCAACGAAAAAATTGCAGAAATGCATGAGCGCGGCTTGATTACCATTAAGAACGGAAAGAGCGGCGACAGGATTTACCTGTCCAGTGATGGCGCTCAGATTACTGAGAAGCTGCTTGCCGCCTCAAAGGAAGTGGAGAAAAAGTTGCGAAGTCATTTTGTGTCAAATGAAGTTGATTCTTTGAAATCGATACTGAAAAAAGTGATTTTAAGAACTGATCCGGGAATTCCCAATTTGTGGGATGTTGACGATCAGGGGTAGCAAGGAAAGTTAAAACACGAATTAGACGAATACACTGCATTTTTGTCGGCAATAAACATGCGGCCGGTAAGGTATAAGCAAGCAATATAAGGTTAATAGCGGAGTTCAGAGTAATGAGTAAGGAACAGATTGCACCGATCAAGATTATAGCGGCGCCAATAGAGGACCGTTATGCGCGGGGGTGGCACTATTTTGGTCTACCTGCGGAGATTACCAATCAGCCCAAACGAATATCTGGCTTTGGTACAAGACTTGTAGCGTATCGAGGCGAAGATGGCCAAGTCTATGTCCTCGACGGATACTGTCCGCACATGGGGGCAGAGCTAAGTAGAGGGTGCGTAGAGGGAAATTCAATTCGTTGCCCATTTCATGAGTGGCGCTGGGGAGCAGATGGCTTCTGTGACGACATACCATACGCGAAGCGAATACCACCCAAGGCCAGAATTAAAAGTTGGCCGGTTTTAGAGGTGAATGATCAATTGTTTATATGGCATGACCCTGAAGATAGTCGGCCGTCAGACGATATTACTATTCCAAATCTCGAGGCTTGTGATGACGATGAGTGGAGTGAGTGGGTAGTACGTCGAACTACTATTTCAACAAATTGTCGCGAGCTAATAGATAACGTATCAGATAAAGCACATTTTGGTTCAATTCATCATTCCGCAGCGGCTGAATTTACAAATGTATTTGAAGGACATGTTGCTACTCAAATTATGCGTGGCATCAATGATGAGAGAAGCGAGTTTGATGCTTCAGCAGAGATGATATCCGTCGCCACGTATTACGGTCCTGCTGTCATGTACGTTGACATGAAGCAGACTATTCAAGGTCAGCACGTCGAGTCGATTTGGATGAACGCCCATATGCCGATCGATACCGATAATTTTGAACTTTTTTTCGGCGTGAAAATTAAAAAAATTGCAGGAATGAGCGAAGTAGAAGGTAAAGCTTTTCTCGAAGCGTACGTAGACGCCTCTCAGCGAGCCTTCGATGAAGATGTAGCGATTTGGGAGAACAAAACGCGCGTCGATAATCCGGTTCTTTGCGACGGTGACGGACCAATCAATATGTTAAGGCAGTGGTATCAACAGTTCTATGTCAATAAGGCGGATGTCCCTACTAAGTGGCAATCTCGACGAGAAATAAAAGTCTAGATTCGGGGTGAGGTAAAGACCGCAACGTTTATCTGAATGTTAACGTACGAGAAAATAATTCACACGTGATATCTCGGCGTCTTTGTAAAACATATTATGGTGGTGTTAATGAGCGTTCAATATGCTTGTGATGTAGATGTTCCAACCTGTGACGAGCTTGTCGCCAGGGCGAAAGAAATTGCGAAGGTGTTAAAAGAGCGCAGTTATCACGCCAACGAGTCTCGCAACGTGTCTGAAGAGACTGTCAGTGCAATGAGTGAAGCAGGCCTATTTCGTATTTTACAGCCCAAGCGTTGGAATGGCTTTGAGATGCATCCCAATACTTTTTTTAAAGTGCAGATGGCGCTGGCCGAAGCCTGTATGTCTACCGCCTGGATTTATGGCGTTATCGGTGTACACCCCTACCAGTTGGCCTTGTTTGATGACCGAGCGCAGGAGGAGGTTTGGGGCGAAGATGACAGCGTATTAGTGTCGTCCACTTATCAACCTGTGGCTAAAATTAAGTTAGTCGAAGGTGGGTATAGAATTAGTGGCCGATGGTCTTTTTCAAGTGGCTGTACTCATTGCGATTGGGTTTTATTAGGCGGGATGATCCCCCCCGACTTAAGCGAAACAGGCGCTCCCGATATGCGCACTTTTCTCCTTCCGAGAGCGGATTATCAGATCATCGAAAATTGGGATGTATTAGGTCTGCGCGCCACAGGTAGCAATGATATTTTGGTTGAAGACATGTTTGTTCCAGAGTACCGCACTCATAAAGCGCTGGATGGCTTTTTATGTAAAAGCCCTGGTAATGAAGTTAACAAAGCTCCGCTTTATCGCATCCCCTGGGCTCAGTTATTTGTACGGTCGGTATCAACAGGGGCAATTGGTGCGGCAGAGGGTGCGCTTAGCGAATACCTAAAGATTGCTGCCAAGCGTATGCCCTCTTTTTCTGAGAAGGGAACAGTACACGATCCCATTGCGCAAACCATAGTCGCGGATGCTGTAATTGCTATTAATGAACTTAAACAAACGCTTTTTCGCAATATGGATAAGCTATACGACGCGGCGCAAGGGGGCCGTATGTTATCAATCGATGACCGAGTTAAGTATCGTTACGATTCAGCCGTAGTGGTGGATCGCTGCCTAGAGATTGTGACCAAGTTGCAGCATAACTTGGGTGGGCGCGGCATCTATATGAATAATCCTGTTGCTCGGTATTTTCTGGATCTAAATGCTGCGCGGGCACATGTCGCTAATACCCCAAGTAAATTTGCTTATAACCTCGGAGCAGTTCGACTTGGCTTGGATAATCAGGATTTCTTTATCTAATTGGATATATAAGACAGGTGAAATGAATGAGTTTGCCGGAAGGTAAGTTTTGCGAAATTGGTAGTGATCTAAATATTCACTATCACGAAGCGGGGACGGGCCCCGTCTTGGTTTTCATTCATGGTAGCGGGCCAGGTGCGAGCGGTTACAGCAACTTTAAGCTTAATTACCCAGCAATGGCGGATGCTGGTTATCGAGTGATTGTACCCGATCTGATTGGGTACGGATTTTCAAGTAAGCCCTCTGATCGCGAGTATCATTTAGATTTCTTTTCTGATTGTCTTATGTCATTGCTGGACAAGCTCGGCGTAGATGATTGCGTTCTTATTGGCAACTCCTTGGGAGGTGCTATCGCGATTAGTTTGTCTTTGCGTTTTCCGGAGAGAGTCAATAAGTTGATTTTGATGGCACCCGGAGGAATTGAAGATATTTCTGTGTATATGGGTATGAAAGGTATCCAGACAATGATGTCGGGATTTCTCAGTGATGAAAAGCTGACTCCAGACGGGCTTAAAAATTTACTGAAACTGCAGCTATTTGCTCCAGATACGATGCAAGACGTGCTAGAGCAAGCGGTATCTGAACGATTTCCGGTAATGGAGCAGCAACCTGCCGAGGTGCTTAGTACCCTAAAAGTGCCAGATCAGACCGATGCACTTTCGCAGATTTCTTGTCCGATACTAGGATTCTGGGGTATGAACGACCTGTTCTGCCCTCCAAGTGGCGCCATAAAAATACTTGAGCGCTGCAATAACACTCGATTTCAGCTGTTAACCGAATGCGGGCACTGGGTGATGGTTGAGTATCCCGAGCTATTTAATAGAGAGTGTTTAGCTTTCTTGGCGGAATAGGAATAGCCAAGTCTTACTGGGCTATCTGTTGTATCTAACTATACGTCATAGCTCGATGCTGTATATCGATAGGAAATAAAAGTAATGACTCGCTTTATCGGAAAAGTTGTTTTAGTGACGGGCGCAGCGCGGGGAATAGGCTGGGCCGCAGCGGAGTTGTTTGCCCGCGAAGGTGGTCGTGTAATTGCTACCGACTACAGTATTGAATCGACCGCAGTACCAATAGCCGAGCTTGTTGAGCAAGGTTTACTTATTGAAGCCGATACCCTTGATGTTACCCAAGAGACCCATTGGGACCGGGTAGTTGATGGCGTTGTTAAGCGTTATGGACAGTTAGATGTTGTGGTTAATAATGCAGGGATGGTGCTGACGGGATCTGCCGAGGACGCGAGCCTTGAAGATTGGCGTAAAATTATGGCGGTCAATATCGACGGCGTATTTATCGGTACACGTAAGGCTATTTCGGTGATGAAAGGTCGGAGTGGCGCTATTGTTAATATAGCGTCGATATCAGGTAACGTGGGTGATTCAATGTTGGCAGCTTACAATACCTCTAAAGGTGGCGTTCGAATGTTTACTAAATCGGCAGCCTTACATTGCGCCAGCCAAGGCTATAATATTCGCGTCAATTCCGTACACCCGGGGCATACCATGACAACGCTCGTGCAAAATGTGATTGAAGGCATGTCTGAGCAGGAGCGCAGCGGGTTTATGGAAAAGATGAGCGGCATGATTCCGATGAAGCGCCCTGCCGATCCTGTAGAGATTGCTAAGCCCATATTGTTTCTTGCCAGTGATGACGCGAGCTACATGACAGGTAGTGAGCTGATTGTTGATGGTGGTTATACGGCTCAGTGAATTAAACGTCTGGGGTGATGATATATATGATGTTGTCGATGTTCTAATTAAGTGCTTGAGGCCAAGCACCGTAGTGTTTGCGACCTACTGATGAACAACCCATTGTTATTGTGGGTAATCTATTATCATGCCGCACGTACAGAGTTAGGGGAACATGAACACCTGACGATATTTAATAACAAGCAAATACAGATTTTGCAAACCCATAGGCTATGACGCTAGCAAACAGCAAATAAAAATATTGCGTAAAACTACTGCTGCACGGTTTTCTTCAAGTGACGTCGTGAAGCTACTGGGATTATGCCGTGTAAAATCGACGAAAGACTTTCTGTCGCATTACCCTCATATCTCCAAAAACACTGTAGCGGCGGTGTTGCACGCGTACCCGTGGTAGCTCTAATTTAGTTATCTGCAGTACATGTTCGTAGTGGTGGGCAATAAACTCGTCATTAATTTTAACGTGTATTCCTGCAGAAATTGACAGGTCGTGTTTATCGATATCGTCCCAAAATACCGTGCCGAGAATACCTCTTTCGGTATCCGTTAGCAGTATCTCGGTGCAGGTTCGTTCGGGTAGATGTTGGTACTCACTAACTATCAGCGATAGTCTAGTGACGCGCAATCGATCATTATTTAGAAACTCCGGACTATTCATGATAGATGCTAATGTCATGTTACTTGTTCCCCAGTTTGTTGAGTGAGCTATATATCGTGGAATGAACAACGTTCTTCCAATGTACTGGCAAATGCATGGGAAAGGGGTAGCGCAAGTTCGGCAGGGTAAAATGTATAGGTTAGCCTCCTCTGCTGTACCCACTCGTATATGCACTCTATCGGATCTGCGTGGGCTGATTCGCCTAAGCAAATAGCCATATCTAAAATGCTTTTGTTTACCGTTGTGGATAGCTGGTTGTATATCGCGCGACTAAGGGATCGACATTCATTCACTGTGAGAGAGTGCTCCGGTAAGACTGAGTGAACATCTAGCATCCCGCCAGTGCATTTCTGGTCACGAAGAGAGTATTGCTCCTGTAAGTAGCCTGTTAGTTTGGTTGCTGCCTCTTGAGCGGTTAGCTCAACGGTATCAATATGTTCAAATCGGGCGACGAGCCATGACACTAGCGCTTGGTGATTGCTAGATTCGTTGCCTTTTCCGATTAGTGCGACGAGGTCATTTGATTGGCAGTCGCTTTGCGCAAGAAGGACAGTTGCGATGCGGTCTATATTTTTGTCGATATTAGATTTAGTCATTCTCTGCTCCTCGGCTAGGGTTGATATTGGCCAGTGGGTTGTTTGTCTCAACATTAAGCGTGTTATTGGGAAATTGCTGAGTCAGTAGACGTTCGAAGGCTGAGCCGTCTGCACGGGTCAAATTGGGCACGTAGCGGGAGTAAATTTTGAATAACATCTCGGTGGTAGTGTGGCCCATCTGCCGAGCAATCCATTCTGGCGATTCACCAGCAGCTAGCCATAAGGTCGCGGCGGTATGGCGGGTCTGATAGGGGCGGCGTTTGGTTAATCCGAGGTATCGCAATAATGGGTACCATACTCTCCGAGTAATATTGTTGTGAGAAAGTGGCGTGCCTAGTCGATTGCAAAAGACATAGGCGTATTCGGAAGTAGCGTCACGTTGGGCAAGGAGGGCATCGTAAACGGGCTGCGACATCTGGATTTCACGCTGGGAGCCGTCGTTCTTGGTGTACTCCATTTGGCCCATTACCCAGGTCTCTCGAATGAGAATCTCCCGGCGCTCAAAGTCGACGTACTTCCACATTAGGCCGTCAATCTCGCCAGTACGCATACCGGTAAAGAAGCGTGTGGTGTAGTAGTTTTTAAAATCAGCGCGAACTGTAGCGATGATGCGGTGCACATCTTCAAACGAAAACGGTTCGATATGAGATTTCTGCAATTTGAGGGTCTTAATACCGCGGAACGGCGACGAGTACTGATATCGTTCTGCCCCTTCGTTCAGCACTTGTCGTAAGGGCATCATGATTTTATTTATTCGAGCCGGAGATAGCCCTGTATTGCCATTTTTACGCGGTATTTTGGTGAGGTCGGCCCGAAAGGCGAGTAGTTGCGCTTTGGTGATTTGATCTAGTGGCATGTCACCGAAAGCGGGGCAAAGGTATTTTCGCAAAGTTAAGGCGACATTGTCTTTGTGGCTATTACGCCAGCTAACTTCCGTTTCAGAAAACCAGACCGTAGAAAATTCTGCGAATGTCGGTGAACCTGAATTTAACTGATCAATGCGACGAGCGTGATTCTGAAAATCTGCGACCCGCTTTGATTTAGGGAAGTAGCGTGCGTAGTCAAACGTGTCGAGTGTGATCTCAGCCTCAATGCGCTCTAGAATTTGCTTAGCACGCTTCTGGTTTGCAGGGGTGTCGTTGAGTTTGGTTTGTTCTCGACAGCGAACCCCCTTGTAGCGGAAGTCGATATAGATACGATTTGATCTAACGCCTATTGATGCCATTTGATTTTTCCTCCTCTACTGAAGGCCGGCGATGAGGGAGTCGAGATGAACAGGCGACGCCATATCCTTTTCGATGCGTTCCCATATATAAAGAATCTTTCTACCGCCAAACGGGCGAATGTAGTGAATGCCCTCAAGAAGAACTGAATCCTTAAGTCGAGTACGAATAGTTCTTGCGTCGTATTTAATTTTTCCGGACAGCTCTTCTGTTGTTAGATATGTATTACTCATATTGAGGCCTCTTAAATCTATCCAATGATGCGTTTATGCTTCGTACGATATTAGAATACATCAATTTGCAGGTGACGCAAGCATTTTTTGATAGTTTTACGTATCATGTGATTAATATATCGAGTGAGCGATACTTTGATGCTGCGGTTTAAGATTAAAGAAATGATTGCGAAGAAGGAGTTTGACGAGAATCGTCGAATTACTATCGCCGAGGTTGCGGAGGCTGCAGGTATCCACCGAATGACCCTTTCAAAGATGATCAATCAGCGGGGCTACAATAGCGGAACAGAGAATCTAGACAGGCTCTGTGACTACTTCAGGTGTCCGATTGAGGAGCTGGTTGAGCACGTGCCGACCAAAATGCTGAACGCGGAATGAGTTGCGGATTCATTAATCTCTCATTTTGGTCGCGGAGGGCAGCAGTCGTAAATTGGGGTTTTTCTCATAGCTGGAATTTGGCGTGGTCACAAAATGGTCACGTTTTGGTCACAAAGCAGATTTCGGCCAATATTGATAAGTAAATAGGCGAGGCCGATTGAGGCGGGAAACCCCCTCTGTTATAGTGTCGCGCTTCGTGAAGTACCCATTTCGCGCCCGTAGCTCAGCTGGATAGAGCGCCGCCCTCCGGAGGCGGAGGTCAGAGGTTCGAATCCTCTCGGGCGCACCAAAACCAAAAAGCCGGCCTTGCGCCGGCTTTTTGGTTTTGGTTTGCTTGATCGGTGAGAGCTTCTCCAGGTTCGATAAATTGCACCCGCAGTGCAATTTAAACAAGGAGCGAAGCGACGCAGCCCCGAAGGGGTTAAAACAGGCCCAAGCCTGTTTTAATTAATCCTTAATCAGCTCTTGTGCAGGATTGCTTACGCAGCGATTGACTAAAGCCGGCCTTGCGTCGGCTTTTTGGTTTTGGTTTGCTTGATCGGTGAGAGCGTCTACAGGTGGCACTAGCTTTCAGATATTTTGACTTAAGCATCGCTAAGCTCGAGCACACTAAAGGTTAATTGTGCAGCTTTACCACTTCCCCTTTACGGCGATGGCCAGCCCTTGCGAACTGCGCTTATACGCCGCGTCGCAAGCGCTGGCTGACGCCGCCGCCGACGCCGCCAAGGCGGAAGTCATCCGTATTGAACAAACCTACTCTCGTTACCGCAAAGACAGCGTCGTCGGCCGAATCAATGCTGCCGCCGGTGGAACCCCGGTTGCTGTTGACGAAGAAACCTGCGCGCTAATTAACTACGCCACCACCGCCTATGCCGAAAGTGACGGACTGTTTGATATTAGCTCAGGCGTGCTTCGTGAAGTGTGGAATTTCAAACTCGGTCAGTTACCCAGCCCCGCCGCCGTCGCCTTTTGTTTAAAGCGAGTGGGCTGGAACAAGGTGCAGTGGGACGCCCCCAATATCTCCCTTAAAGAGGGAATGGAATTAGACTTTGGCGGCTTCGGCAAAGAATACGCCGCCGACCGCGCCGCCACCATTTGCACAGAACAAGGCATCGCCCACGGCTTAGTAGAATTGGGTGGCGACATCCGCGTCATTGGCCCACACCCCGACGGCAGCGCCTGGCAGATCGGCATTCGCAACCCTCGCGATCCTGGCGTGGCGATGGCGGTAATACCGCTAAAAACTGGCGGCCTCGCCAGCAGTGGCGACTACGAACGCTTTATGGTGATAGACGGCAAACGCTACAGCCATATTTTAAATCCCCGCACTGGCCGCCCAGTAGATCAGCCCATGGCCGGCGTCACCGTTGTCGCGCCCCTGTGTTTGCTCGCGGGCACAGCGGCAACCCTTGCCATGCTGCAGGGCGAAAAGGGCGCACCGGCGTGGCTGAACGAGATGGGTTTGCCGCATTTGTGGATTGATCAAGTGGGGGTGTTGGGGGGAGATTTGGTGCCGAAAGTGCAGAGTTAAGGAATATGTGTGGCGCCAAGTGAGAGAATTGTAAGGGTCCGAGGTGATATTAAAAATGTCGTGATTTTAGTGTTCTGGATGTTTGGGGTGAAAAAACCTGTCATTGTGCAGGAGTAGCTTCAGCCTGCTAGATTCCATGACGCTTTGTGCATCCTGTAATCGATAGTTTTTACACTACCCCAAAGAATGTTCGCTGCGCGTTCCTGTATGTGTTGTCTCATGTCGTTCATAACAATGCCTCAAGATACAGATCATAAATGTAGTAGTCGGTAATATTAAAGCAGTCAAGCTCGTATTCAGCAGCATGGCGCTCACTAATTCTGGTGGAATTAAGTTAAGCAATTGATTTTTATTGATAAGTGGTTATGCTCAGAGCTAAGGGATTCCACACCAAATGCAGGACGCACACAAATGCAAAAGTCATTTCAGGTTTACTACCTCCCAGATTCAAATCGATTTATCCTGCTCAACCATATCAATGCTTTGACTCGCTATGTACACGAGTTATAAAGCGGAACGCATTTGAATTCGCTGTTAGGCGCTAATCATGGTGCTGTCGTCTAGTGGTTAAGACGCCCGCCGATTACACCAGCTTGTTAAAGCGGGTAACTGGGGTTCGAATCCCCACGGCACCATCATCATTTAGGTATTTATGGAAAGCGAAGGGCTAAACAAATTTTTGGAGATTGTTGGAGATGCTGTTCACTCCGTGAATACCATTTGTGTTGGCCTTAGTTCGGTTGCGTCGGGCGCTGCGGTTAAGCCCAGTGATTTGACGATTGGCTGGTCTAGTAGCAACCCAGATACGGCAGCAGCTAAGGCGAGGTTGTTCGCTCTTCGTGGTTCTCTGGTGTTCGTTGAGGAGGCTTTGCTCAAATACCTTGATTTTCTTAAGGCCTGCTTAACTGATGAGCCAAAAATTTCCACCGCGTTAGCGAGTGAAGGCGCTGCAGAGCGAGTAATTGGCGTATCAAAGTTTCTCTCCAATGCCGAACCATATTGGTGGCCGATGGTTGTCCTGCTGATTCGGTGGCGGAACAAAGTGGTACACGAATCTACTATCCGGCTCACGGTTCATCAGGCGAACTTACTAACCAACAACGCCGACGCGTTGAAGAACAAACATGCGGGAATAGAAATTTCCCAAACGCTGAGTAATTTTGAGTCGGGGCAAATCACGCTTAAAGATTTCACCACCCTCATTGCGGTTACAGTTCGTTTCGTCAGAATGCTTGATGAAGAACTCGAACCACGACTTCATACACTTGAGGGGTTTGAAATTAGGCTGAAACAGAGAAACCTGGTCAGGGTGTTCAACCAGCTTATGAATTCCAACGGCGAGGAAACCCGTCGCAGAAAACTTAAGGCATTCTTACAATCGGAATTTTCGGCGGTCCCTGACACATTCTTTGAGGAAATATACAAAAATGGTCCGATTTCCCAGCCGCGCGCCTAACAATTCGTTGCACCGGACATTTGACCCGCTGCCCATTTTTGCTCCCGCAAAACCAGGCATCGCCTCAAATGCCGGTGAACTCAGGCGTTATCAATTACAGCATGGAGTTAAGTTTTATGTCTCAACACATACTAATTGAGTTAGCCAAAAGAAAGCCCTATTCAACATCACCTGAGATGCCAAAAGATGCTGTTTTTGATAGTGCTAAAGGCTATTGGCTATCCGGAAGCGAACCTCTTGTATCACCAGGATCAAAATATGGTGCATTAGTTTCAAAAAAATGCGATCAGGAAACAGGTGAGGATCAAAAAGGAGAATGATAGTCGATGTCCTCATAGTATCAAGCATTTATGACTTCTCAACTGATCTTGTAGTACAAGAGTTAGAGAATCGTGGGGTTAAGTATTTTCGACTTAACAAGGAACATTTTGCTACCTACCGTTCAACCATAGATATAGAAAATAGATTGTTAGAAGTTATAGTTAATGGAGAAAGCTACAAAGTCACGTCAGCAACTAAATCTATTTATTACAGACAGCCTGTATTTTTAAGAAACACGCCAAGTAACTCATTGACAATAGATGAGCAGCTATCTCGAAGTCAATGGATGGGGTTTTTAAGGAGTTTAGTAATTTTTGAAAAAGCCGCTTGGCTGAATAGGCCAGAGGCTACATATCTTGCTGAAACGAAGGCTTACCAGCTAGTAGTAGCCGAAGATATTGGTTTTAAAATACCCGCAACATTAATTGGTAATGATGCTGATAAGTTTCAACAATTTAAACAACAAGTAATAATAAAATCTTTGGACACTATACTGCTCCGAGAATCCAATGATTGTCTATTTACATATTCGACCATAAAAGAATCATCTGAATTAAATGATCACAATATTGCCTCAGCCCCGCTCACAGTTCAAGAATACGTAACACAAAAAACTGATATTAGGGTAACTGTTATCGGGGATAAATTAGTGGCTATAATAATAACTTCTGAAGGTAATGGTATCGAAGAAGATTGGCGTACAGTTGATCGTAATTTGGTCGAATACACAGAAATAGAGCTGCCAAAGGATATTGAAAATTACTGCTTTGAACTCTTAAGGAAACTGAAACTTAACTTTGGTGCAATTGACCTTCTCTTAAGAAATGGTGAATTTATTTTCGTTGAAATTAATCCAACTGGAGAGTGGGGCTGGCTTGTGAATTCAGAGCGAAGATTCGACGTAGATATTGCCTCTTGGCTGATTGAGGGTAAATGATGAACTTTATTTATCGTATTTTTGAAGAGGTTTTTCCAATATTTCCTTTTTTGAAAAATAAAAATAGTATTTTAAACAAAGTTAGCAATGGAAATGAGGTAGCCAGTAAATCTGAGAGATATGAAGAGCTAGGTTCTGATAGCTTAAATATCCGCATTAAAGAAGAACATGAACGTGCATCAAAAATAGATGAAAAGACATTTAAATTCACACTCGGTTTAAGCATTAGTTTAACTGTTTTAGCTGCCGCTAGTGGTTCATTTGTCAAGTTTTTACCAAATAGTCCATTTGCAATATATATATCAATAATTTGTGGGATATCATCCCTTTATATGCTTGCTGCAGGGATCACAGCATTAGGTGCCATTAAAACATTAGCGACATATGGATACGGTACTGATCATCTACTGAACCAAAAGAAAATTGGTGATGCATATTTAGCTGAAGCACTATATGCGCAAGAGCGAATGAATATTATTCGTCAATTAAGAAATGAATCGGCGTATCAATCTCTTCGCAATGGTTTTGTTATGCTATTTCTAGCCTTGGGTATAACTGTAGTGATGCTAGGTAATCCCAGTAACGCTTCAACACCCACTAAAACCAATATTGAAGACGTCTCTAAAAAAAGAGAAACAACGGGCTTAAATGAGAAAATATTAGTATCTGATGAAAAAAATGATAACAAGTCAATGCAGCCGACCGCTAAAGCGTCGGATGATTGAAGCGCTATATTTTCAGAGCGTGATGACTAGTCGAAGTATCAAAATAGTAACGTTTACCTTCGTCTTCGCTGTAGCGGGGGTTGTTGCTTTCTACTCGTATAAAAAGGCTGCCGTTTCGCCCGAAAACTGGACTTACACGTGTTTTTACAAAGGTTGCAAGTATGAGCTCGAAGTTATGAACCGGAGCGAGAAGCCAAGACTAGTGTATGTGAGAATCAACGCCTTTGGCATCTCTGGAGCGGCCAAGATGAGCTCTCAGAATGTGATTGCTACGGATCGTCGTGAATTTGATTTGGAACCGGGCCAAAAAATGAAGGTTAGTGGTTTTATCGAGTCAGATACCAAGCCTCAACAACTAAGTTTTGGTGTCGGCGTTGTCGATGAAAAAATATAACAAGCACGCGCATTTGCCGCTGAAAGGCGCGGCGGGGTGTCATGGCCACAATTGACAGGCAAGCTTGCCAAGCAAAAAATGAAATTTAGGCCCACTGATTGACGATACCACGACGATGGTGCGAATGATTATGCCTGGTGTCTTCGCGATGGCAGAAAAACCTTGAAAGCCTCGTGAGGCTTTTAGATCTTAGCTTCAATTAAATATTGGCATTTAAGGCCGCAATTCCCCGTATGTTCCTCGTCATGACTTCCCGCCACAGCTGTTCGTGGTTGTTGAGTACTAGATGCTGCGATGTTGCCTGCAACTCGGCAGGAAGATCTAGAAACAGGCCTGCAATATTGTCTGCGCTTGATGATGTTTCAAACAGCGCAAAGCCCAGCGTCATCCACAATAGAGACTGGGCGTGGCGTATTGCCTCCCCCCTCTCTATGTTCATGTCGATAATGGGCTGCGCAAGGTCGGCAATGGTCCGCACCATTGCCTCGGCTGGCAGCGCGCTATTGAACTGCGGCAATAGACCTGGAAGCGTCAAGACTTGACGCCGGAGTTGGTTTAACAGGGCTTCAAGGCGCTGCTCGCTGGAATAACTGGCGGGTAAAGAGGTGGCATCCAGTGAGATGAGGTTTTCCCCCAAAGCCGTAATCAGTTGCTGCTTGCTTTCGAAATAGCGGTATAACGAGGTGGGGCTGAGGTCCAACTGCTTCGCTAGTTGCCGCAAACTCAGTGCCGATAGCTCTTCTTGCTGTAATAGCTCAACGGCAGCGGCCAGGATCTCTTCCCGGCTCGTTACACTTGGTCGTCCCACCCTGCGCACATTTTTATTCATTCGTATTCCTCTTTGATTATTATATTAACACCGTTAACTAATTCGTGTTAGCATCGAATGATTGGCTAGCAAATAACATAACAATGGGCCCTGTCATGAGTGAAGAACCAACCCTGTCTCCAGACTTTGAAAACCAGGATATACGTCCTACGCCGGTACTGGATAATCCGGAAGAAACACGGAGCAAGCTTGAGCAGTGGTTATCCGCTCAGCTCGGTAGCGACGTCAGCATTCCAAGCCTGACTGTGCCCGAGGGCACGGGCATGTCGAATATCACCATGGTGTTTGATGCAAGGCACGGCGGTGCGACTCACTCCTATGTTGCGCGTATCGAGCCCCGAGGCGATTATCTTGTTTTCCCTGAGTACGACTTAGATATCCAATGCCAAGTCATTGATATGCTCAGCGCCGATACTGATTTGCCTGTTCCTGAGATTGTCGCCAAGGAATTAAGCGGTGAGGTTTTGGGTAAACCCTTTTACATTATGAAAAAAACCGAGGGTCTGATTCCGCCGGATATTCCCCCTTATCACATGGATGGCTGGCTTACCGAGCAGACGCCAGAAACACGCCGTCAGGTGTGGAATGCGGGTTTGAACCGCCTCGCTCAGGTCAGCCAGGTTGATATTAGTAAGCCCTCGATAAGTGGTGTGCTTAACGACTGCGCCCTTCCTGGAAATCTGGATGAGCAGCTGAGCTACTGGGAGAACTATTACCAGTGGGCTTTTAAGCGTGACGGTAAGTTTCTGCCACACGATGCGGCGGAGCGCATTCTTAAATGGCTGCGTGAGCATCAACCCAAGGAGCAGGCTATTCGTCTGTGCTGGGGCGATTCCCGGATGGCCAATGTGATCTTTACTTCGGACAAGACCGATGTGGCGGCGCTGTTGGATTGGGAAATGGTGGCGCTGGGTGACCCCCTGCAAGACCTCGCCTGGTGGATTTATATGGACGAGCTGTTTTGCCACGGCTTGGATTTTCCTCCGCTGGAAGGTTTTCCTAGTCGAGCGGAATCGGTGCAGACGTGGGCGCGACAGACTGGTTACAGCGTTGAGCACCTTCACTATTACTTGGTGTTTGCCGGCCTGCGATTTGCACTCCTGCTGGGGCGTATGGCGATTGGACAAAATGGTCAGGATGCCATTAATAGCCACTTCAACCAGTGCTTTGAGGTGAAGTACCTCGAAAAAATTCTCTCTGAAATTTCGGCCTGAGGACAGTCACACATGATTAGTAAACTGGACGACTACCCCGTACATCAAACCGCCGAGCCGATTTCACAAACGGCCGCGAGTGATCGTTTCACCTACGACCGCTTCTGGTATAACGGCCACGCGAAAGATGGCTCGTTTTATTTTGGTATTGGGCTGTGTCGTTACCCCAACCTCGGCATCGTCGATTGCAGCTTCAGTTTGGTGGTAGGTGGAAAGCAATACGCCTTTCACGGTTCGCGTCGGGCATCCAATGAACCCACTGATCTTGACGTTGGGCCGTTCAAACTCACCATACTTGAGCCCATGGGGCGCCACCGATTGGTGATTGAGGCCAACGAAACCAATATAGAGTGCGATCTTGTTTTCACCCCTAAAACGGGCGTGATTCCTGAAGGCCGACAGACCCTGCGCAACGCCAGGCATCTGGTGATGGACGCGACCCGCATCGACCAGTTCGGATCTTGGCAAGGTAGCATTCGCGCAGAAGGGCGCGAGCTAGCGGTTCATGCCGAAAATACCTTTGGGCTTAAAGATCGCTCTTGGGGAATTCGTCCAGTGGGCGCTTCCTATACGGGCGGTGCGCCGATCGATAATTTCCAGCCGCTGCATTTTATGTGGTTGCCGATTCACTGGGAAAACCGCTGCACCTTGGCGGGATGGTTTGAAGACCAGAGCGGCTATCAATGGCATACCGATCAGGCCATTGTCCCGATTCACAGCAACCCGGAAAGCATTGAGATTAACGACCCTGCAATGGAACTGTGGCAAGGCTGTGTTGGCCATCAGCTAAAGTTTAAGCCCGGAACCCGTCAGGCATTGTCGGGCACCTTCTTAATGAATAATAAAAATGGTGAGCAACTCGAGATCAGTGTTGAGCCGGTCATGCTGCACCGCATGAAAGGGCTGGGTTATATGCACCCGGAGTGGGGGCACGGGGTATGGCAGGGTGAGTTGGCCATTGCTGGAGAAAGTTGGAATTGTGAGGATGCCAATCCCCTCGCCATTGAAAACATCCATATACAGCAAACTGTCATCGCTCGCTGTGGTGATGAGGTCGGCTATGGTGTTCTTGAGCAGTTGCACATTGGCCCGCATTCGGAACACGGCTTTAACGATTGGTTTGACGGCGTTGAATAAGAATCAAAGGGGGCAAAGTAATTGATTTTTGCAGTGTATTTGGGGACTGTGTAAAAACGCTGTCATTGGTCGGGAATAGCCTCAGCTTGCTAGATTCCATGACGCTTTGTGCATCCTGTAACCGATAGATTTTACACTGCCCCCAAACATGACCGCTAACGCGTCGGCTGCAGTGGGGCGTTATAGGGTGACTCGCTCGTGCCAATAGTTGGGTTTTCTGGAGTGATGAGCGAAAGCGACAACTGTGATGGCTCTGCTATTTGCTATGGTGATAATGGAGAAAGGAAATCGTTGAAGAACAAGTCTTTTTGCTCCCAGTTTGGCAGCTTCGCCAATCACTGCTACGAGCGGTGGGTTTGGTTGGCTGAGCCTGGTTGTCGCTCGTTCAAACGTATCGACCAGCTGATGTCCAAGGCCGGGGATTTTCAGCTCATACCAAGCAGCGGCTTCGGTCAGTTCTTCGGCAGCTTCCGTGCTAACCTTTACCTGCAAAATTAGCTCCTTATTCGAGCCCGGGCACGTGCAATGGCCACATCTGCGTCTAAAAGCTCCGCCTTTCCAGATTCAATGTCATTGATTCTACGGCAAATTTCAGCGTCCCAAGCTTCGGCCACACCAATATCGGCAGGGTGGTCCAAACTCGCTACCAAATCACGTGCAAGTTTAGCCCGTTCCTGCTCGGGCAGGGTCATTGCGGCGCTCGTGATACTTTCAAGTTGGGTCGTATTCATCACATTTACCAAAACTGACAACGGTTAAATGGTGCAATAAAATACACCCTATAACAAGACCAAGCAAAGCGACAGCTTCGGCTCCATTCCAACGCCGCGCACGTTGCGGGCGTTAAGGCTGTAAATAAAGCAAGCGACTTTCAGCTGATTTGGGATTTCTGACGGTCCTCTTTTTAGTAACACAGAGATGTTTGGGGTCAGTGTGAAATCTTTGATAATTTTGCGACTGGAGTGGCCGGGGTCAAAAGATTTCCCTTGTTCGTTTATTATCCTATCCCGGCCCTCGGTCGCGCATATCAAATTCAGCAATACCTTAAAGTAGCCAGCGCCGAGTGATACCGAGCAATTAAATACTGCGGCAGTAATTTTCCCTTGCCGCCTGCGGTGGTGGGAGCAGCGGCAATCCGCAGGGCGGTAGTAGCGGCACGCCGAACGGGGGCAACAGCGGTTCACAGGAAGAGTTCTTTCAAACTCGTTTGCAAACCGCGTCTGGTTTTTGCCGCACCTGTCATATTCCCGGCGGGGTGGCAGATACCGCCGACGGCGATGGTTTGATGCTGTCTAGCAATACCGCGGATGACTTCCGGCTGCTGCGCGCTTCATGGGAGACCTTGGGCGGTGGCGTAGAGACTAGCCCGCTGTTAATTGAGCCCAGTGACCCTAGCGAACCGCATAGCGGCGGTAAGCCTTGGCCGGCGGGAAGTCAGCCCTATGAGGCGATGCGCATCTTGCTGGCGTGTTGGGATAGTCCAGATAGCTGTAGCTTGAGTGGCGGTGGTAGTGGCCCAGCTCCAAATTTAGAACCTTTGCTGGGCAGCGCGCGTGGCGGCCATGTTTGGTTTGATTACTGCGGTGCAGACGATAATGGTAATCCTCGTCCTGACAGTGCGCTATTCCCCCCTGACCCACGTTCGCTGGTGCAGCCTGGCATAAGCAACGGCAAAGCGGTGGCCTTTAATGCCTTTTGGAAAGATTGCCATATTGATCCTGAGTTAGTGGGCGAAAAGCCTCATCCAGAAACCTGCGGCCAATTGCGTGAGAGTTACGCCAAGGGCGTACCGATTATGGAAGGCAATGGCCAGCTGGGTGCGGCGACGACCTTTGCGGGTCAGCAGCCGCACGGTATGTCGGCTATTAGTGCCGATCAATACAATATGATGTGGTTGCTTTGGGGCTTGCCGGGTCGCCCCGATAATTTTGATCAGTTAGTTGCCGAGCGCCACGGCTTCGGTCCCGTTTTGAGCGGCCCAGATGCACCTCGCAACCCTTACCCTTTGCAGGGCGAAGATCCCAATTTAAGCAATGGTGGCTCTGGTATTTTGCCCCAGGGTTTAACCCAAACACGTAATAACGATGGTAGCTACAGCGGCTATATTGCGGCCAACTGCCAAGGCTGTCACAGCACGCCGGTGGAAACCGCCGATGGTCTTGATTACCACTACGGTGCAGGTGGCGGCTTGCTGGATGCCAGCACCTCTGCGCGTGATTTTGGTGCTTTGGGTGGTGCGGGAACGTTAATTATTGATCGCGCAGGTTTTGGTGGACGGGTTCGCGGTACCAATAATGCGCAGTTTGCCAATGTGCTGGCATTACTTGGGAGTTTTGAAAATCAAGATCCAATTTCCTTTGGGCAAATTCTTAATAATGGTTCGACGGCCACTGGTGATACGCCGGCATGGTGGAACGTTGGGCATCGGCCAGTAAAGTTTGTGGATGCGATGTTCTCTGGCGACGCGGTGCGAGTGGATTTTGCACTTTTTTATCCGCTGCTTGATAAAAACCCGTTGATCGACGGCGAGGCTCCCGGCATTTTTGATATGGAGCGTGTTGATCAGTGGATGAGTGAAAACGTTCAGTACGGCGACCACTGGATTATGGCGCAGAAGTCGCCAGAGTACCCCGGCGAGATTGACGAGCCATTGGCAGAACAGGGCGCGGTGTTGTTCCACACAAAAAAACTGTGGACTGGGAACATTAATAATACGGCGCAACAACCGGCTGAAGGCAATGGCAGTTGTGCGGGGTGTCACGGCGCTTACTCGCCGCGTTATGTAAATGATGCAAGCTATCTGGCAAGTCCTGCTTTGGAGGGCATGGCGAGTTACATCACCCCCATCGATATTATTGACACTGATCGCGTTCGTTTAGACACCTTTAACGAAGGCACAAACCAGGGCTTGTCTGGCACGTTTGTGGGCTACCCTGAAACCGCCAATACCGCACAGGATTGCCGTGTTCAGAATATGGCGTCATTGCGCAATGGTCGCCCCAAAGGATATGCCGCGCCGCCACTATACGGTGTTTGGGCAACTGCACCTTATTTGCATAATGGGTCTGTGCCAACGGTGGCTGCCGTGTTGGATTCAACGTCACGTCCGGCAATTTGGCGCAGAGTGTCTAAACCCGCTCGGGCCGATCAGCAAGGCCAAGTGGTAATGGGTTTTGATTATAATTTTGCCCGCGCCTACGACCAGCAGAATATGGGCTGGGATTACGACGAGTTAGTGTGCGGTGGTGATAACACCTTGCCCTATTTAGATTGCACGCCGCTTGATCCGCTGGTGGATAGCATTTTGCAAATACCGGTAAATTCACTGTTTTCTAAGCTTTTATTGAGTTGGAATATCACCAATCCACCAATACTGAGTAATCAGGACGTAGAGAGCCGGAAGATTTACAACACAGCAATGTTTAGCCAAGGGAATGGCGGGCATGTGTTTAGCGATGTATTAAATGACGCCGAGCGCAAAGCTATTATTGAGTACTTGAAAACCCTTTAAGGTTTTTGCAAACGAAGGTGCCGAATAATGGCAGTGCGTCGATTTTAAAAGAAATAAAAAGCCACTTGGTTAATCGCTAAGTGGCTTTTTTCTATCGTTAGAAAATGTATGGCCTTACATCCCCCTGCTTTTAAAAGCTCGCCGCCAGTTCTGCACCTTCGCGTATGGCGCGTTTGGCATCTAGTTCCGAGGCGATATTTGCGCCACCGATGAGGTGGTAGCGCGGGCTGGCTTTTGCGTCTTGTTCAGATTTCGCATTGTAAAGCTCGCGAAGTGGTTCCTGTCCTGCGCAGATTACAATGTGGTCTACCTCTAATAGGCGCTGTTTGCCGTCTTGGCTTATATGCAGGCCTTGGTCGTCTATACGGTCGTAGCTGCAGCCAGCAAGCATGTTAACGCCTTTGTTTTTAAGGGTGGCGCGGTGTACCCAGCCGGAGGTTTTGCCTAGATCTTTACCCAATGCGGTGGTCTTGCGCTGAAGCAGGAAAATCTCGCGCTGTGAAGCTTGGGGTTTACCCGCAACCAGCCCGCCGCGTTCTGCGCTCTGTTGGTCAATACCCCACTCGGCAGACCAGCTGGCGATGCTTTGGGGGAGTTCGGTGCTTGTGTCGTGGGCTAGGTACTCCGCTACGTCAAAGCCGATACCGCCGGCGCCGATAAGGGCGACGCGCTTGCCGATGATGACTTTACCTTTTAATACATCGATGTAGGAAACCACCTTGGGGTGGTCGATACCTGGAATGCTCAGCGCGCGTGGGCTTACGCCTGTCGCAATAACGATGTCATCGTAAGCACCGTTAATGAGTTCAGGTTTCGCTACGCGGTGATTAAGGGTGAGCTTCACTCCGGAGCGCTCAATTTGTGTACCGAAGTAGCGCAGTGTTTCATCGAATTCTTCTTTGCCGGGAATCGTCTTGGCTAAATTGAATTGGCCGCCGATCTTGTCTGCTTGATCAAATAAATGCACGTCGTGGCCGCAGTCTGCTGCCGCGGTGGCGCAGGATAGCCCTGCAGGGCCGGCGCCGATGACGGCAATTTTCCTGGCCTTGGCTGTGCGCTTAAAGACCAGTTCAGTTTCGTGGCAGGCGCGGGGGTTGACCAAGCAACTAGCGCGTTTTAATTGAAAGGTATGGTCCAAGCAGGCTTGGTTGCAAGCGATACACGTATTTATTTGCTCGCTGCGATTGCTGGCAGCTTTATTTACCCATTCTGCATCGGCCAGCATCGGTCTGGCCATCGACACCATATCAGCTTGGCCGCTCGCCAAAATGTGTTCGGCAATATCTGGCATATTAATACGGTTAGACGCGATAACGGGAATCTTGACTGCCTGCTTTACGGCGGCGGTGGCTTCGCTAAATGCGGCGCGGGGCACCGAGGTGACAATGGTGGGTACACGCGCTTCATGCCAGCCAATACCGGTGTTTATTAAGGTGGCGCCGGCGGCTTCAATCTCCCGGGCGAGGTCGATTATCTCTTCTCTAGTGCAACCGTCGGGCACTAAATCAAGCATTGATAAACGGAAAATAATAATAAAATTAGCGCCAACTTTTTTGCGGGTGGCACTGACGATTTCCACGGCAAAGCGGCGTCGATTTTCGGGGCTGCCACCATAGCGGTCTTTTCGCTTGTTAGTGGCGGGCGCCAAAAATTGATTAATTAAATAGCCTTCGCTGCCCATTATTTCGACGCCGTCATAACCGGCTTTTTGGGCCAGCAGCGCGGTATGGGCAAAGTCGTTTACTGTACTGGCCACACCGCGGGTACTTAAGGCGCGCGCTTTAAATGGATTGATTGGTGCTTTACTCGTTGAGGCAGTTTTAGAGAAGGGATGATAGGAATAGCGACCGGCATGAAGAATTTGCAGGCAGATCTTGCCTCCTGCGTCGTGTACCGCCTTGGTGACTTTACGATGGTTGCGAATATCTAGGCGGGAGTTAAATGTACTGGCGCCGGGGTAAAGCCAGCCACTTCGATTGGGGCTGTAACCGCCGGTAATCATAAGGCCAACGCCACCCCTGGCGCGTTCCGCGAAATACGCAGCGAGCTTGGGAAATTGCCAAAAGCGATCTTCTAGCCCGGTGTGCATCGAGCCCATAACTACTCGATTTTTTAGGCGGGTAAAACCCAGATCGAGGGGCGTGAAGAGATGAGGGTAATGCTGGTTTTCTGTACTCATGGCTTGGCTCGCAATGTCTAGGCGAGGCCAAGATATCCCCTGAAGTTTACAGTGTCAATATTTCAGGCAGGTCGCAGTTCATCGCTGCGATACAATGATCGAGATGGCTTCGTCTCGCTGTGTTGCCCGCGTGAATAGGGTTTAATTAACTTGTAAGGAGCGGATGTACATGCCGCTTATCTTAATCGTTATTTTAGTGCGATGGCCTCATAAAACTTTCTTGTAATAAGCTTGGTAACTGCTTTTCCCCCTCGATTGCTCGATATGGCTCATTTCTTTAGTACGGCAAGCTGAGAGTGAATTTACTTTGCATTGAAAGACCGGGTGTCTAGTGTTGCCGGTCGTGCGCTATGTCTGAGATCTGCTAAGATCTAATCCTATTTGTGAGGATGGCCGCATGTCAGTGACTCAGCACGTTGATATAGAACAATTTATGCAAGGGGTTGTTAGCCGGAATCCTGGTGAGGTCGAGTTTCATCAGGCTGTCTACGAAGTCGCCGTTGATATCTTCGATTTTATACGTGACAAGCCTGTTTACCACGAAGCACAAATTTTACGCCGTATCGCCGAACCGGATAGAGTGGTTTCCTTTCGCGTATGCTGGGAAGACGATGCTGGCAATGTCAGGGTGCAGCGGGGATATCGCGTACAGAATAATAATTCCATCGGCCCCTACAAGGGTGGTCTGCGTTTTCACAAAAGCGTTAATCAAAGTATTTTGAAGTTTCTCGCCTTCGAGCAAACCTTTAAGAATAGTTTAACCGGCCTGCCTATGGGCGGCGGAAAGGGAGGCTCTGATTTCAACCCTAAGGGGAAGTCTGATCGCGAGATCATGCGCTTTTGTCAGTCGTTTATGACCGAGCTATATCGCCATGTGGGTGAAGACACGGATATTCCCGCAGGTGACATTGGTGTGGGCGCCCGCGAGATCGGTTATATGTTCGGCCAGTACAAGCGCATAACTAATCGCTACGTTGGTGTGTTAACGGGCAAGGGCTTGGAATGGGGTGGCAGCTTGGTTCGCAAAGAATCTACTGGCTATGGTGTGGTGTACTTTTTAGACCATATGTTTAAGCAAGACAAAGATACAATTGATGGCAAAGTTGTTGCGATCTCGGGAGCGGGTAATGTGGCAACACATGCTGCAGAGAAGGCCATTCAACTTGGCGCCAAGGTTGTCACCATGTCTGATTCAACTGGCTTTGTTCACGACCCAGATGGATTTAGTCATGAAAAAATTCAATGGATAGTTGATCAAAAAAGTCAGGGGCGTGGAAGTTTAGCTAGTTACACGGAGGTATATTCTGCTGCTCGTTTTCATGCCGGCGAAAGGCCGTGGTCCGTATCCTGTGATGTTGCCATGCCCTGCGCAACGCAAAATGAACTGAACCAGGACGAAGCTAAAGTTCTACTGAAAAATGGCGTGAAGGCCGTGGTTGAAGGCGCGAATATGCCCTGTAGCAACGATGCTATTGCGGTGTTGCGTAGTGCGCGAGTTTTATTTGGGCCGGCCAAGGCTGCCAATGCGGGCGGTGTCGCCGTATCCGGTTTGGAAATGAGTCAAAACAGTATGCGAATTAGTTTAAAAGAAGAGGAGCTACAGGGGATGCTGCGCGAGATTATGGGAAATATCCATAAGAATTGTTTGGAGTTCGCTGTGCAGGACGATGGCTATGTTGACTATGCCAAGGGCGCTAATATAGCGGGCTTTAAGAAAGTCGCCAATGCAATGTTGGCGTTTGGAATATTGTGAAAATACAAATATCGCCAGAGAAGTGTCCTAACGATATTTGTTGGTGTGCGATATCTCAAAAAAAGGGCCAGTGAGCAATGCGCTCGCTGGCCCTTTTAAAGGTGACACTGCGAAAAATACTATCGCGCTGCGGCTAAGGCACCGAGTACGCGTTTATTGGCTTCAGTCAGCGCTGCGCTTGCTTTGGCTTTATACTCGCTTGGATTGGCAGTGATATTGATATCTTTAGCGCTAGACGAACCGCCGCTTACCGCGCCCAATACTGAGGAGAACACGTTGGCGGCTTTTTGCAGTCCGCTGGTTGAATCTTCACTGCTGCCGTATGCGCCAGGTATAACGACAGGTGCTTGAATCAGTATTTGTCCGTTGGGATCACTGAAGGTGCTGGAGGCGCCGCGCATCCAGTTTATGCCTGAGCCGGGTACCACTTGGATGCCTTGGCCAACACTGACTTCTGCGGAGTATTCTGCACCTTTAATGTCTGAGTAGGCATTTGATCGGTATTCGGTTTCGCTGCCAAAGTACACGAAGTGGACAATGTAGTTGGCATTGATGACGGGTACCTGTAATTGGTTTGCGGCGTCATAGGCTTCATAGGGAATCATGCCACCAATGTTTTTGCTGAGTAGTTTTTTCCCCGTTGGCGCAAAGGTGGCGTCTTCGCGACTACCGCCGGTGATCATTTTAAAGGACGAGGTGTTCCTTCTTGGGCTGTCGTCATATTTCATTTTTTGCCAGGTTGCGTTGCCTTTCAGCGCGCTTTCATCGCCAATGGTGTAGCCGTTTGCGCTCAGCTGCGACTTAAAATCTTGATAGGCTGCATCGGTGATGTTTTGCATTACTTCATCCGGCACGCCTTCTAATTTCGCGCGAATAGCGCTGCTCGCGTAGCCGGTGTCACTGCTAAACATGGAGCTCTTTGCGGTAGCCGATGTTTTGTCAAAGGTCACGAAGGTCACGCTGAATTCACCGATCAATACGGTGTTATGCCCAGCGAAGTTCTCGGTATTGGTGATGGCGATGGGGTCAACTTGCTTTGCCGTTCCGCCGATGCCGGCGCAGGCAGTTATCAGCGTGAGGACCACGGCTGAGAATATTATCTTTTTCATGAACTTACTCGTAAATTACCTAGGGTGAAGGTAATCATAGAGCGCAGCGGCACACCTCATAACCCCCTAAATAAGGGGTGCTTGAACAGACGGCTTACAGCAGGGCACTGCGCAGCTCGCTAATTTCTTGCTTCGCTTCGGAAAGGAAGGCCAAGCCTTGTTCCGGCCCCATTTCTTGCAGGTGTAATTTTTTAAATGCGGGGAGCCGCGACAGTTGTGGCAACTTGCCGTGACTGCGTTCGTCAAGATAGGTGTGGTAGCGGGCAATCAGTATTAAATCGGCTAAATCCGCAGTTGGATTTTTATCCCGCATCCAGTTTTCTCGATTTAAGCCGACAAGAATCAGTTCTTCGTCAAAGTGCCAGTTGTGCAAAATCAGGCCGCTGATCTTGCCGGTAAACTCGTTAAGTAATTCTTTTATTGCGCTTGGCTCAGAGGTCAGGCTTGGAAAATCCTTTAAATTGGCGAGTAAAGGTAGCGCGCCTATATCTTGAATTAGCCCGGCGAGCAGTGCGCGGTCGGGGTCGAAACCGCAGTGCCTGGCCATAACATGGGCGAGGGAGGCGGTGTAGACACTGCGTCGCCAAATTTCGCGCATGCTTGCTTTAACAGTGGCGTCTTGAATTAAAAACAGCGCTTTTAATGCGTAGCTAGCTGTCAGGTCGCGTGCGGCATTGAAGCCTAAACGTCTTATGGCGGCGTTAAGATTACGTACTGGGTTGCCGCGGCTGTAGTGAACACTATGACTGATTTTGAGTAAATAGGCGCTTAGGCCGGGGTCTTGTTGAATCAGTTTTACCAGGTCGTCAATTTCAAGATCGCTCTGGCTAATGGCCACACGGACGTCTATTGCAATATCTGGAAGGCTAGGTAGCTCAAGTGTGCCGGCGCGCAGGGAGTCTGTCACGAGCTTTAAAAGCTGTGCCTTCGGCGTGCTGGCGGGAGATGGGGATGCTAGGGGCATGCTGATACTATTTAGTATTGGCGACTGAGTACTGTCGTGTTTCAGCGCTTATTACACAATAGGGGATTGCCGTAGCGAAGCTCGGCCGATACAGGTGTACCGGCCGTCGAGGCGACGTTAGACGCTTACTTGCTCAGCGCGTCTTGATGAGACAGGAATTCGTCGTAATTTCCTTGGAAATCATTGAGTTGCTGATCTTTGATCTCAACAATTCGGGTCGCTAACGACGACACAAATTCGCGGTCGTGGCTGGCGAAGATCAGCGTGCCTTCGTAGTGCTCTAGGGCTAAGTTGAGCGCCTCGATGGCTTCCATGTCCAAGTGGTTGGTCGGTTCGTCCATGATCAAGACGTTGGTGTCTTGCATCATTAATTTGCCGAACAACAGGCGGTTTTTCTCGCCGCCGGAACACACTTTAGCGCGCTTGTTAAAGTCGTCTGAGGAGAACAGCAGGCGGCCCAGGGTGGCGCGAACGATTTGGTCGTCGTGCTCGGGTTTGCGCCAGCGGCTCATCCAGTCGAATAGATTTAGGTCGTTGTCGAAGTCGTCGCTGCTGTCCTGCGGGCAGTAGCCGAGGGTGGCATTTTCCGCCCACTTCACTACGCCTTCGTTGGCACTTAACTCGTTCATTAAGCAGCGCAAAAAGGTGGTTTTACCTGCGCCGTTTTCGCCAAGCACGGCTAAACGGGTGCCCGCTTCCAGAATGAGGCTGCCATTTTTAAACAAGACTTCGTCAAAACCGTGACCGATGTTTTCTAAGGTTAGGGCTTGGCGGTGAAGTTTTTTGTCTTGTTTAAAACGGATATAGGGTGACTGGCGGCTGGAGGCTTTAATTTCATCCAGCTGAATTTTGTCAATTTTCTTGGCCCGCGACGTTGCCTGTTTTGCTTTCGAGGCGTTGGCGGAGAAGCGGCTCACGAAGGCTTGCAAATCTGCAATCTGGGCAGACTTCTTCGCGTTTTGCGACTGCATGCGCTCGCGTGCGGCGGTGGCGGCAGTCATGAAGTCATCGTAGTTGCCGGGGTAGACACGCAGCTCGCCGTAGTCGATGTCGGCCATGTGAGTACACACTTCGTTTAAGAAGTGGCGGTCATGCGAAATAATAACCATGGTGCTTTTGCGATCATTGAGCACGCCTTCCAGCCAGCGGATGGTGTTGATGTCCAGGTTGTTGGTTGGCTCGTCGAGTAGCAAAATATCTGGATCAGAAAACAGTGCTTGGGCGAGCAGTACGCGTAGTTTCCAGCCTGGCGCCACTTCACTCATGGGGCCAAAGTGCAGGCCAAGTTCGATGCCGGCACCCAGTAAAATTTCACCAGCGCGGCTTTCGGCGCTGTAGCCGTCCATTTCCATGAACTGGGTTTCAAGATCGGCGACTTTCATGCCGTCTTCTTCAGACATTTCGGGCAGCGAGTAAATGCGATCGCGCTCTTGCTTGATTTCCCACAGCTCGGTGTGACCCATAATGACGGTGTCGATAACCGAGTATTGCTCAAAGGCGAACTGGTCCTGGTGCAGCTTGCCAATACGCTCATTGGGGTCGAGAGACACATTGCCGGAGCTTGGCTTCAAGCTGCCGTCCAGAATCTTCATGAAGGTAGATTTGCCGCAGCCGTTTGCCCCGATAAGGCCGTAGCGATTGCCACCGCCAAATTTAACGGAGATGTTTTCAAAAAGCGGCTTGGCACCAAACTGCATGGTGATGTTTGCGGCGGAAATCAATGTTGTATACCCAATGAGTGATGAAGTGGAAATTGCTAAAAGAGGACAATGTGCGGGGCGCGAATTATACGGGTTTATATACCGTGGGTCGAGGTGCTGCTGGTTTTTGGCGGGATATTCGACGAAAACGAGCTCAATTTCGAGCAAGTACAGTGATTTAGCGGTGACGAAGCGGCAACAGACCCTCGGCTCTCGTGCGAAAGTCACCCTTTGCCGACTTGCCCATGGAGTCTCACCAAGCTATGTCGTTGATTAACAGTGAAGTCGTCGCGCGCCGCTATTCTAATTTTGACTGGTCGGCGTAGCTTAGGGGTATCTAATAAAACCATAATAAGCGAGGTAACTATGAATACGGTAACACGAGAGCCCGTTCCATTCTGGGCGCGATTCTTTCTAGCTTTTGCAGATATCACCATCTTTAATGCCCCTGGGCGTCCGTTCATTAAAGTGGCGTGGGCGGTCGACCTTCATAAAATTTTCACCCTTTTTATTATTTACGCAATGATGAGTTACTACGGTAATTTCAGTGCTGGCGCGTGGGTGTTCTTAGCTTTACACGGTATCTACGGCTACTGTTGGCTGATCAAGGATTTGGGGTTTAGGGATCATCAGCTTGAGAATAAATTAAGTTTTCTAGGTTTTATCAATTTATATGTGCTGCTGATTGCTTGGTACTGGTTAATACCGTGGCTGTTTATTGCGCGGGCGATAGAGCCTAGCGGCTTGATGTTATTTATTGCCATTGCCATTCACACCTTGGGTGTCGTGACGATGGTTGCGGGCGATGGCCAGCGGCACTGGATTTTAAAATACCGCACTGAACCCGGTTTAATTAAAGAGGGAATGTATCGCTACACCCGCAATCCCAATTATTTGGGAGAGTTAATGCTTTACGCAGCGTATGCTCTGTTGGCGAGTCACTGGATTGCGTGGGTCATCTATTCGTATATGGCGATTTACTTTTTGGCGCGAATGAAGGGCAAAGACAACGCGATTTCCCGTCACCCCGGCTGGCAGGAATATAAAGCGCAATCGGGCTTGGTTATTCCCTGGGCGCTTTTAAACGGACGGGCTCTTTTGGATAGAATCAACAAGAATAGTACGAAAATAACAGGGACCCATATTCATGAAAAATAGCCGTGCTTGGCGGAGATTTTTTCAGTTCTCCGCTATTTTTAATTTTTCGGCGGCGTTTGCCATGCTGTTTGCGCCTGAGCTTTTGTTTGAAATATTGATGATGAGCGACGCGCTTACTGCTGAGGCTATTCCCTGGCTTCATCAGTTTGCCGGTTTGGTAATGGTGTTTGGTATGGGCTATTGGCTTGTATCCACCAATCCAATGCTACATAAAGATATTGTTTGGATGGGCTGCGTAGGTAAAACAGTGGTCTTTGCCATCGCCTGGATAGATATAGCATTTTTTGCTGCGCCAATCGGCTTTGGCATTCTGGTGATAGCGGATTTAATTTTTGCAATGTTCTTTGCGATGGTATGGAAGGCTAAGGAATAAATATTATTTTTTATTTTTTATTTTTTCGTATTTTATATAGTGATCCGACTTGCTAGCTTCTATATCTGTTTGGGCCTCTAATCCAAACAGATATATCGTCAAGCAAGCCGGATCAATTTATTGCCTTATTACAGCCAGGGGTTATTCATATACCCCAGTTTGTGGAATTTCTCGATTAGCTCACGATGACCGAATGCACCCGCCGCAGATTGGAAGCCAACCGCTTTAAGTTCACCGTTGAGGAGGCGCTCTGAAGCCTCTGCGCAAATTTCACCGGTAAAGGTATATGGCGCATTAAGCGACAGCGGGAATACGGTAGTGACCTGTCGGCCCTGGCCGATACAGGTGATAACAGTTCGGTGAATGTCTGGGCTGTCTTTGGGTGGTTCTGCTGGCGTCATTTCATCTCCGAATTGATTCGTAAGCTCCTCTTTCTGGGCTTGATTCATTCCTACCGACTCTTTGTTAAAGCGGTGAATTATGCCAACTACGCTTTCAATGATTTCATCACCAAAGGCGGTTAAAACTTTACAGTTTCTTACCCGTTCGTCGTGCTCATACCAGACCGGTTCACAGCCGCCGCTCCAGGGGAGGGCCAGCGCTGGTTGCGACAAGTGGGGAACGTTAATGGTGTAATGGCGGTCGCCCTGCCACTCAATCATTTCGTTGTTTTTGAGCAGATACTGGGGATTGTTCACCATGCGTAGAAAAGATTTTGTCGACGCTTGCGAGGGCAGTGCATCGTTAATCTGGTAGGTGAGATCCAGGCTGTCTACACCCTCGGTTTCAAGAGCAACCTCGGCGGCTAATGCACCGGCGCACCACATATAGCTGTTTGCTGGACTAAGTAATAGATTTTTTTCTGCGAAGGCTTTGCCGTACTGGTCGCGTACTGCAATAACAAAGTCTTGCTCGCCAGTGGTGTCTAGGTAGTGGCAATTTGCCTCGAGGCAGGTTTCAACAACCGGCCATGCTAATTGCATAAAAGGGCCGGCGACATTGATGACCACTTCGACTTTGTCGAACCACGGTAGCAGCTCCTCGCGGGTATTGGCGGCTTGAACAATTGTCGCCGGTGCTTTGCGGCCCAAACGCTCTTCAACAATGGCGAGGGACGTCTCTAATGTGTCTTTGCTTCTGCCGGCAAAATAGAAGGGCATGTCGCGTTGGGATAGGCATTCGGCAATTAATTTTCCCGTGTAGCCGCTGGCACCGTATATGAGTATGCGTGGTGAGTTAGACATAAAATTACTCCGTTATTGTCATTATCAAAAATTATTATCAACCAGAGTGCGAAGAAAACTGGTGGTGATTTAAGGTATAGAAAGTGGCTAAATCTAAGAATGCGAATTACGGACAGGTGCTTGCGAAATGCGGACAGTGGTGCTAATTTGAAAATAAAAAGGTCGATATGAAGCCAAAGTATCATTCAGCAAAAACCATACTTTCTCCTCTGACACGTTTGCGAGAAGAGGGTATTTCCGTCGGTCAAGCCTTGACCGGAACAGGCCTTTCATTGTCGATATTAAATAAGCCAGAGCAGCACGTTAACCTCAGCCAAGAGCTTATGTTTTTGCGTAATTTGCGCAAGGCGACGGGCAATCCGGCAATTGGCCTGAAGGTTGGCTCGTGCTATCCACTTAGTCTGTTTGGTATCTATGGCTATGCCTTGATGAGCGCGGCAACGGTGCGAGATGCACTTAAGCTAGCCTATGAATTTGTCGAGCTGAGCTTTGCATTTTATGAACACAAAATGTCGTTTCGCGGTGAACATATTGTGATGTCTATGAGCGCTGACGACTACAATGACGATGATGTCGCGATGCTCAATGAGCGCGAAATGATTGCCACACTGATGATTTTGCGCGGTCTAATGGGAGAGGAATTTCGCTTACATTCGGCAACGCTACGCAATGCACCGCAGGCATCTGCTGCCGAGTACGATAAATATTTTAATTGCCCTGTCACGTTTAACGCCGATGAAAATGCCTTAGTTTTTTCTGCTGATTTGCTGCAGATTCCAATTCTGCAAAGCGATAGTGATACGGCGAGCTTGTGCATTGAACGCTGTGAACGGTTAAAGGCAAGGTTGACGGAAGAGTATGATATTGAAGATGAGGTGCGGGAGTTAATACTGCTGCGACCGGGCTATTTTCCGCCTATTGAAGAGTTAGCTGCCAAGCTAAATATGTCTGGCCGGACCTTGCGACGCAAGCTGACAGCGCAGGGAATTGGCTATCAAAAGATAATTGATGATTTGCGTTTTCAACTGTCCCGGGAGTACTTGTCGACTACTAACATTAGTATTGAGCAGATGTCGCTACTATTAGGTTATAGCGACCCCGCTCATTTTTCTCACGCCTTTCGCCGTTGGGCTGGTGTGGCGCCATCAGAATTCCGCTCTTCATTTGTTGCGGTGTCGCGATGACGGAGATCGCTTGGGTTTACCCCCGTCCAGCGCTTGTAGGCGTGACAAAAACTGGATGAATCGGAGTAGCCAAGTCGTACCGCAATTTCCTCAATCGTAAATGTCGTGCTTTGCAGGTATTCGATGGCGAGGTTTCTGCGCACATCCTCAAGAATATCTTTGTAGCTGGTGCCTTCTGCGCTGAGTTTTCTCTGTACCGTGCGCGCTGTCATGTTGATGCGATCTGCAATCGTCTCCAGGGTGAATATCTCGCGTGGTGACGACAGGATATGGTTGCGCACGACGTCTGAGAAGGTGCTGTTTCGCGCCAGCTGTAAGCAAATTTTGGCGCATTGATTACCGTAAATTCTTGCGGTTTCAGGCTCAGATTGTGCTAGCGGGTGATACAGCAGCTTGCTGTCGAATGCGTAGTAATTTTCCGATGAATTAAAATGAATGGGGCATTTAAAATAGTCGCTATAGACATGGGCGTAGGCTGGCTTTGCCTGCTTTAAATGCACCTCCAAGACGGGGAGGTCCTGGCCTAGTGCTTCTTTGAAAATAGTGTGGGATGCGACTAGACCTCGATCGACCATATACTGGTAGCTGCCACCAAGATCCCGCAATTTCTCTAAGCTAACGTAGGCTCTATCCCCTCTAACTGTTGTGTTCCACTGCATGTATGTCCACGTCATTAAGATATTTTTATACAGCACCGCCATGCCAGATAGCAGGTTCTCGCTAGTCATTATCGCAAGACCCAGCAAGCCGTAAGCAGACAAATGGTAGCGCCCACCGACAATTAAACCGAGCTCAGGAACGTCGATGCTTTCGATCACGGCAGTCGTAAAGCTTAGTTCCTGGTGAGGTGTTAATTCGTATGTCGGGTCTTCAAGCGCCTGCGGTGGAATGCCCGCCGCGTCAAGCATGGGGGCAGGATCTAACTTGTATTCCTTTAGTAAGGAGATCAAGGGGTTAAGCCCGTAGCTCAGATGTCGGGAGGGCGGGGTGCTTAATGACGACCTTAGCTCCATGACTGGAATCTCTTATTGTGATTATGAAAGCTGTCGTAAATTAACAACCATAATGTCCTCTGTAAACATCTAACTTCTCATTTCGCGCGGATAGTATGGTCACCTAATTATCGATTTCTAGAAAAACCATAAGAATAGAGGTGAGAAAATGACTAGCCAGTCTGCCCAAGAGCTAACACATCCAGAAAGTAGTGATTACAGAAATTTAGCTGCCCCCATTTACACTTGGGAGAGCACGCCAAAAGGTGCCTTGACTATGTCTGGTGCCGAGGCTGAGCTGCCTGAGCACATTGCAGAGTTTCAGAAAACGCTGCGTAATTTTGCGCTGAATGTCATGCGTCCGATAGGCATAAAGTTAGATCGCATGACGCCGGAACAAGTGATTGCCAAAGATTCACTGTTTTGGGAATTCCGTAAAAAATATTTGGAGCTAGGCGTTACGGTTGAGGCGCTAGGCGAAATGGAGCCGCAGGAAGCGGCCTTGCTGTTTTCCATTTTATTTGAAGAATTGGGTTATGGCGATGCTGGCCTGGCGATATCGGTCGGTGCAGGGATATTGCCCCAGTGGTTGTGCGCGAAGTTTGGCCGCCAAGATTTACTTGATGAGTTTCCTGATGCGGTATTGGGTTGCTGGGGTATTACCGAGCCAGATCATGGTACGGATATGCTCGACCCGAGTCGTCAAATTGTATATCCCGGTAGCTCCTATGGCCGCCCCAACTTAGTGGCCGATTTAACCGGTGACGACATTGTATTAAATGGTCAAAAATCTGCGTGGGTTTCTAACGGGATCATTGCTGATGTATGTATTTTGTATTGCGCGGCGGATTCAGGAGATGGGCCGTCAGCCACTGAAGGCTGCGCGTTGGTTTTTCCAATGGATTTGCCCGGTATTAGCCGTGGCAAGCCATTAGATAAAATGGGGCAGCGGGCATTAAATCAGGGCGAAATATTTTTTGATAATGTACGTATTCCACGCAAGTATTTGCTGGCCGGGCCAGAGGATTATCAGCGTGCAGTGTATTGTATTCACGCCGAAGCCAACGCTTTGATGGGGGCAACATTCACTGGTCTCGCGCAAGCGGCGGCTGATTTAGCGCTCGACTACGCTCACGAAAGAAAGGCGGGTGGCGTTCCGATTATTCAGCATCAATCTGTGCGCAGTCGTTTGTTTCATATGTTTAGAAAAGTAGAAATTTCACGTTCGCTTACCCGCCGAGGTTTGAATTTTAATAACGACCCTAAATTGGGGACACCTTCGCTTTGTGCCGCGATGTTCTCCAAAACCACCGGCACTCAACACGCATTTGAGGTCACTAGTGACGCCTTGCAAATCTTTGGTGGCAATGGCCTGACCAAAGAGTATCCGCTAGAAAAAATGCTGCGCGACGCGCGTGCTTCTCTTATTGAGGATGGCTGTAATGAAGTCTTGGCCATCAAGGGTGGCAGCTACCTTATCGATAGTGAAAAACTTTCATAAGGAAGTAATACAGTGAAACAGAATGCTTATGTTGCCGGCGTCGGAATGACGCCGTTTGGCAACGCTATGGATAAAACCCTCAATGATTTGGCCTGTGCATCTATCAAGGATGCCTTAAAGGATGCTGGTATTCCCAAAGAGGAGTTGAACGCGGCCTATATGGGTAACGCTGCAGGTGGCGTTATTACCGGCCAGGTTTGTGTACCCGGGCAGGTTGCCCTGCGCAGTATGGGGATTGGGAAAATACCTGTTATCAACATTGAAAATGCATGTGCAACTTCTGCAACGGCCTTTCAGCAGGCTTGTACCATGGTGACTCTCGGGGTCTATGACGTGGTGTTGGTTTGCGGTTACGAAAAGCTTTATCACGAAGATAAAAACAAAACTTTTTCGGTTTTTACCGGTGCGATTGATGTCACCCAAACCGAGGCAATTACGCAGCGATTGCGAGCTCGTAATGACGCCATTGGCCAAGCGCTGGATATGAGCGGCGCGGGCAGTAGCCGTTCTATCTTTATTGATATCTACGCGACGTGGGCGCGTGAGCATATGCATCAGTACGGCACGACGCGCGAGCAGTTGGCGGCGGTGTCAGCTAAAAACTCCGTGCACGGTAGCTTGAATCCAAAGTCACAGTTTCAAAATGTAATTTCGATAGAGGATGTCCTCGCTGCTCGCGAAGTAGTTGCGCCACTCACCTTGCCGATGTGCGCACCGATTGGTGACGGTGCGGCAGCGGTGATTGTTGTGAGTGAAAGTTATGCCAGGAAAATAGGTAAGGGACGCTGTATTAGAGTAAATGCGTCTAGCCTGCACAGCGGTTGGGATGCCAGTGAAAATGAGCTGCCAATGGTGTCGGGTGCAGTTGCACAGCTTTATGAACAGGCAGGATTGGGCGCTGAAGATCTTAACTGCGTGGAGCTTCACGATGCATCGGCGATTTCAGAAATAAAATATTACGAATACTTGGGTTTGTGCGCGAATGGGGCGGGTGGCGAATTTGTCGCTAGCGGAGCGTCATCCCTGGGTGGACGCGTGCCGGTTAATACTTCCGGTGGATTGATGCGCAAGGGGCATCCGATCGGTGCCACTGGCGCGGCGCAAATTGTAGAGCTGGTTATGCAGCTTCGCGGCGAGGCCGGTGCGCGTCAGGTTGGTGGCGCCAGGGTTGCGCTTGCCGAGAATGGTGGCGGTTATATCGGTACAGATGCGGCTGCCTTGGTGCTTAGTATCTTGTCAAAAGAATAATAAGGGAAGGGATATGAAAGATCTCAGAATATTTTCTAATTTAATTGAAGATAAAAAAAATTCTAATCCAAACCTTGATGTGCTGACCTTCGTCAATGTACTTCCCTGCGGCGATCTTGAGCACGAAACGAGAACGTATAAAGGTTTGTGGGATCAGGGACAGCGCGTTTTTGCCGGTTTGAAGAATGAAAAAATGGCGCCGGGTGAGAGCTTTGCCATTGTCATGCAGAACCATCCAGAATTTGTAGATTGTATGGTGGGGAGCTCGCTCGCCGCGACCGTATTTGTTCCTATTGATCCGCGTACCAGCGGCGAGCGTCTGGAGTACATGTTGAGTTGGGCTGACTGTCAGGGCGTTGTTTGCGCTGATTATTGCCTGAACAATGTATTGGCTGCCTGTAAAAAGTTGCCGCAGATACGCTGGATCTGGGTTATGCACAGCGGCGAGTTAATGAAAATGCCTGGCAATGACCCGCGGTTGAAAAAATGGAGTGATATAGCGCACGCGGCAATAGATGAATCAGAGGGGCGTGTGCAGAGTGCAGATGAAACGATGCAGATGCTCTATACCTCTGGCACCACCGGTGATCCAAAGGCTATTCGTGCACCTTACACCCGGTATGACACAGTGGCGTCAATAGGGCCAATGATAGGGCTCCGAGAAAATGACAGGCCTTATACTGGTTTGTCTTTTACCCATGCCAACGCCCAGTTAATTAGCTTGGGAAATATTTTAAAAATGGGTTTGCGTGGCGTTATCAGTCGCAAATTCACCAAGTCTAGATTGTGGGATATTTGCCGAGCTTATAGTTGCACCACGTTTAACTTGCTCGGCGGTATGACAACTGCAATCTACAGCGAACCGGTGCGGCCAAATGACGCCAATAATCCTGTGCGATTTATATTAAGCGCAGGCATGCCCGGTGCAATCTGGAAGGACTTCAGTAAGCGCTTTGATGTGGAGCTCTTTGAGTTTTATGGCGCTGCTGAGGGCGGCATGATGTTCAATCCGCCAGGGGTGGGACCTATTGGGAGTATTGGTAAGCCGCCTGCCAGTTTAACTGCCCGGATTATTGATGAACAGGGTAATCCATGTGCACCAGGCGAGCGTGGTGAAATTGTTTTTGAGGCGGCGTCAGGCGAGCCCTTGGCTGTTGAATATTACAAAAACCCGGAGGCATCCAAAAAGAAGACGTCCGACGGCGTTCTGTATATGGGTGATATTGGCCATCAAGACGAAGATGGTTGGTATTACTTTGACAGTCGTAAAGGGGATGAAATTCGCCGCAATGGCGAGTTTGTTGATATCGCCAAAATAGAAAAAACCATTGCCGAATTTGATGATGTTGAAGATGTTTTTGTCTACGGCATTCCATCCTTAAATGGAGCTCCGGGTGAGAAGGATGTGATTGCTGCAGTAGTGCCGGTAGAGGCTAGGTTATTCGATCCGGATGTGCTGGTGAAGCATTGTCGGGAAGTGCTGGGGCGCAACGATTTACCGAGCTATATACAGGTCATGTCGGAGATTCCCAAAACCGCTTCTGAAAAACCACAGTCACGTTTTTGCTACGAGTTTTTTATGGAGCAAAAAAATCATGTCTATGACGTGGCTTCGTAATTACAAAATTAAAATAATAAATATTTTTGTGTCGTAAATTAACAGTGAAAGGGTCGGTAATGAGCATTACTGAAAGACTAGTTTAAAACTAGCATATGGTCATAATCTGATAAAAATATTTTTTACGTAGTTGAAATAAGAAGTGCATTGAATAAGTAACGAGGTCGTAACGCTGGATTTACAAACGGCCACATCGCGAAAGCAGGAAGTTTGTAGATGGATGAGATTCGGTTTCACTGCACAAAGATGTCAAAACGAGATATAGGTTTGCGGTTATTGAGCTTAGAACGCTTGTCGTTGCAGCTAGAAAGTAAAACCTCCCCATTTGGGCAGGTCTTTTCTAAATGATCGCGAAGTAGGATTGGTCCAACTGGTTTTCAGACAATAACAGCGCAAAGTGCTATGTATGTGTATTAAAAGTCTGTTGGATGATATGCGTGGCTAGGTGAGATGTAGCCGAACAGCGACACGATAATTGTGTGTAAAGAGCGTTTCATAGTGTCTCTTTGCAATGAAAGAGGTAGAAAACCTTAATGAATACAATAAGAAATAGAATAGCGTTAGCGGTGTTGGAGAATAGAAAAACTGCGTGGTTTTTCTTTACCGCCGTGACAATATTTTTTGCTATGGGCTTAAAAAACGTTGAGCTTAAAACGATATTTTCTGACTTGCTTCCCAAGGATGATCCTTTTATTCAAGTCTTTAAGGATCACCCAAACTTTGGTAATCCCCTGACCTTTACCTTAATGGTAAAAACGAAATCAGGGGATATTTACAACTCGGACACCCTCGCCAAAGTGTGGCAATTAACACGTGATATCGATCTGTCTCCCGGTGTGGATCACGATCAGATATTGTCAATCGCGTCGGCCAAAGCGCGCTATGCAGAGGCCACCCCTTTCGGTATTGATGCGCAGCCTCTGATGGGTGATTCGGTGCCGGTTACCGATGAGGAAATCGCCCGATTTAAGGAGAATGTGCGTAAATCACCTAATGCACAGCAGTTCTTAATATCTGGAGATGAGACGGCAACGATCATTTCGGCTACGTTTATCGAACAGCGCCTAGACTATGGCGTTGCTTTTAAGTTTGTTAAAGATCTCGCCGATAATGCCCGCGATGCGAACCATGAAGTCTATATGGCGGGTCAGCCGGCGCTGACTGGCTGGGTGTACGAATACCAGCATCAAATGATCGGGATTTTTGCGATCACTCTGGGCGCTCTAGTTATCGCCTTAATTCTGTACACCCAGAATATCGCCGGTGTTGTTACGCCAGTGTTTGCCAGTATGGTTGCGGCAATTTGGGGTTTTGGTTTCGCCGGTTGGATGAAGCTGCCAATTGAGCCTTTGTTGATGATCGTGCCGCTATTACTTATTGCGCGGTCCTTCAGCCATTGCGTGCAGTTTACCGAGCGCTTTTATGAAGTATTTGCGCAGGTGGGTGACAAGGTGCGTGCTGCCGGTATTACCACTGGGCTTATGCTGGCGCCGTCAATCTTAGGGATTATCACTGACGCGGCGGGTATCTTTCTTATATCGATTGCGCCGATTCCCGCGATGGAACGTTTCTCTTTGTTTTGCGGCTTCTGGGCGATGATGCTTGCGCCAACAGGGGTCTTCCTTGCGCCGTTGCTACTGTCGGTATTACCGGCTCCGAAAAATCTCGATAAGATTATTTCCGATGAGTCGGGCGGTGTGCACGGCCGAGTGAAGTCAGTACTCGCTTGGATTGCAACTTTCTCGCAAGGTAAGCGCGCACGATATACCACCGTAGTGGTTGTATTAATTGCCGCTTTCTCTACCTACCACGCGATGCGTATTCAAATAGGTAACCCGGTCGAAGGCAGTAACTTGCTATGGGAAGACTCTGAATACAATGTGTCGGTCGCAAAAATCAATCAGCATTTTCCAGGCGTGAATACTCTTGAAGTTATTCTAGAGGCTAAGGACCCCAACAATTCAAACCGCGTTGCCCGTCAGGCGGAAACGGTTTCGACGATGTTAGAGCTGCAAGCCATTATGGAGGCCGGCGAAGACGCACCGCGCGCGACTTTGTCTTTCGGTGATTTCTTGATGGACGCGAATCGTCTGATTTCCGGCGGTCACCCTAAGTGGTTGCCTTTGGATAATACCGATTCGGCGGTGAATGCGGCAACGTCTGCGGTGTTGATGGGCACCAGCCCTAAAGCCTACTCCCACGTTGTCGACTTTGAGCTACAGAACTCCACGGTGTCATTTTGGTATCCCGATAATAAGCAGGCGACAGTCGATCATGCGCTCGCTTCTGCTGAAGCTGCGATTGCCAAGGTAGGTATTGATCACCCTGACTTCACTGTGCGCTTGGGCAGCGGAACGATTGCGATTCAACAGGCGATTAATCACGTAGTTGAGCGCTATCACTGGCTAATTATGAGCTTGCTCAATCTGGTGATTTTGTTGGTGTCGAGCTACGCCTACCGCTCGCTTGTGGCGGGTATGGTTTTGCTTATCCCGGTTAACCTTTCCAATATGATTCTGACGACGTGTATGTCGTTTATGGGTATAGGCTTAGATATTAATTCATTAATGGTGGCGGCAATTGGCGTTGGTGTGGGTATCGACTACGGCATCTACCTGCTGAGCAGAATGTGTGAGGAGTATCAAGAGCGCGAAGATTATGGCCAGTCGATTACTGCGGCATTAACAACTACTGGCAAGGCCATTATGTTTACCGCGAGCATAATGCTGATCGGTATTCTTCCTTGGTACTTCCTGTCCGGGCTTAAATTTCTTGCCGATATGGGGCTGCTACTCGTGCTGGTAATGCTGATCAATATGGTAATTGCGCTGCTTGTATTGCCGCTGTTGGTGTGGCTGATAAAGCCGAAGTTTATTTCCAGCAAAGACATTATGGTGCTGGGCGAAGGTGTCGATATAGCTAAGTTGATGGCTGAAGATACGCAAAAAAAACAAGCTGAAAGTCACAATAGTTTAAAAGCCGAAACAGTATAAAGACGCTGTTCTGAATGCTGTTTTAACACGACGTAAGAAGACAACAATAAAAGGGTTTATCCCGGAGGAGTATTATGCACATCAAGAAATATGACACCAATTTTAGTCGTCGTCGTTTTATGGAAAACACCCTCAAGGGAGTGGGAGCGGCTGGCGTGCTAGCCCCGTTGTGGCCACTTATTGCTAACGCAGGTGATGTGAGTAAGGCCTATCCTGACGAGCTGCTATCTATCGAAATGTACACCAAGGGTAAGGTGAAGCCGGGCGATATCATCACCGCCGACAATGTTGAACATGTAAAAGAATTGTTGGACCCGATTGCCTATATGCACGTGAAGGAAATGGGGCGTCGGATTCATATTGTTGAGCCGGTTAAGGACGTAAGTCGTATATTTCCTACCGAATATCTGGAAGCGACATTGCGAAACCAAGGCAAGGCGGTTATTGGTAAAGACGGCAACGTTTACACCAAAAGCGGCGAGCCGTGGATTGGTGGTACGCCTTTCCCTGAGCCCAAAAATGGGGTTGAGGCGCAGTATAATTTGACCCTGAGTTGGGGGCGTCACGATTACTCGCAGTATGCAGTGCGCGATTGGGATATCGATTCATCCGGTGACTTGTCTTATCAGTATGACTTTGTGTGGACGGAGTTAAATACCACTGCGCGCACCGACGGCACTGTTTGGAAAGATAAGAAAGATCTCCTGCGTTACCAGTCAGTGTTCTTTACTGCACCGAACGACAGTGCCGGTACGTCGTTCTTAAATATTTGGGATTACGATCAACGCAAATTCCCCGAATTGCACGGTTATATTCCCGCGTTCCGTCGTGTTCGCCAGTTCCCTACCAATCAGCGTTTTGAGCCATTGGTGCCCGGTATTACCTTGTTCCTTTCTGATGCATGGGCAGCGGGTGATCCACTGCAAACCTGGGGCAATTACAAGATTGTGGGTCGTCAGCCAATGTTGGGTGCGATCGGTTCTAGGAACTTCCACGGCGGCTATCACGACAACTGGGAAAAACCTGTTCACGGCGGTCCTAAAGATCAAACCTTCTTCGACACCTATATGGAATTGGTACCTGAATGCATTGTGGTCGAAGCAGAGCCAACCGGTTATGCGCGGGCGCCCGTCGGTAAAAAGCGGGTTTGGATCGATGCTAGAAATCAGATGTATGTCGCCTATGTGGTCTACGATCGCCGCGGCGAAATGTGGAAGTCGTTTGAGCCACACTACGCCATGCAGGATAACGACAAGATGACCCGCAACGATGGCTCACATCCCGCTTGGTCTTGGTCTAGTGTGCACAGCCACGATATTCAGTCGAACCGTATGAGTCGTTTTGTTCAGGCTAAGTCGGTCACGGGTGGTTACCAAAGCGGCTACGATCCTGGCGACGTGGATGTCTTTAATAAGTTCCTCACAATTCAGGCCATGCAGCGTCTTGGGGGTTAATGTGAGAACCGTAAGCAATAAGGTGAAATGCCTTCTACCGCTGCTCTTTGTTACTGCAATAGGTGCTGCTAACGCGGCGCCACTGCAGAGCGAGATGGTTAATCAGGGGCATGCTCACGAGGCATTGTTTGCCATTAATGTGAGCAAAGACGGCCTTATTGCGGTCGGCGGCGCCGGGCAAATAAGCAGCAGTAAAGACGGCCAGTCGTGGCAGCGAGTTAACGTTGAATTGGCGGGCCGGTCTTTGTTGGCGGTGTCTGATTTGAACGGTAATGCTATTGCGGTTGGTCAGCAAGGTGTCATCGTTCGACGTCAAGGCGAGGCGTGGCTAGAGCAGACCTCGCCCACCACCGAAAGATTGTTTTCTGTCGCCCAAGATGGAGCGGGATTTGCCATCGCTGCCGGTGGCTTTGGCACGGTTTTACGCTCAATCGACAGCGGTGCGAGCTGGGAAAAACTGGCTATCGACTGGCAGGAGCTAATCGGCCAGCCCTACGAACCTCACGTTTACAACGTCACTGTGGATGAGCTGGGGCGCGCTTATATGGCGGGTGAGTTTGGCATGATTGCGCGCTCCGACGATCAGGGTAAAACCTGGCAGGCTCTGCACAGTGGTGACGAATCATTATTTGGTTTGGCCTTGGGTGAGCGTGGTTTGGCTTATGCGGTAGGCCAGAGCGGCACCATCTTGCGTAGTCAAGATAGTGGTGAAAGTTGGTCAAAAATAGAGTCTGGCAGTGACGCAATTTTACTAGACGTGTCTATTCGTGGTGATGATCGCGCAGTGATAACCGGTATACGTGAAGCCCTATCGGTTGCCGCTGGCAGTTCAAGCGCCACTCGGCTTGATAACTCTCAGTTGCTGACATCTTGGTATTGCGATGTGGGCGTGTTTAACGGCGAGTTCTATGTGGTCGGTCAGCAGGCAAATGTTTTAAAACTCTCTATATAAAAATATTTTTGGAGATTATCGTGTATGAAAAATAATAATCAGCTGGCGACAGCTATCTCCCTGGTTTCGCTTGGACTCAGCAGTGCTGCGTGGTCGGCAAACGGAGAATTGTTTGGAATTGATTACAGTTCCAGTGGTTTTATTCGTGTAGAAGCCGCGGCCAAAACCGTAAGCGAAGAAAACCCATTTAATCAGCGTGGCAATGTATTTAATGGCGTGACTGTTGATCGCAACGGTGGCGTCAATGCCGGCACTCTGCTTGGCTTAAATCTACCCTTTTCGGTCGGCTTGCCGCTCACTGATACGGCCACGCGCAATGGTGAGCAAGCAAATAACGATTTCAACTTCACCCAGGTGAGGTTGGAGAATACCTTGCAGCTGCGCTTTAGCGACAATTGGTCGGCGACTGCAAAAGTACGCGGTATTTTTGATGCCGCGCAATACGATGAGTTTGACCCAAATAGTGTGAACAGTAATGCGGCGGGCTTTTTATACGGCGAACCAAATTATTTTGAGTACGACGACTTTGAAACCGGCGGCGTTCAAAATCGCTTAGAAGTTGCCGGTGATAACTATATGGTCGATTTCCCCTCTCTATATTTAGATTACCAAAACGGACCTATATTGGTTCGTGCGGGTAATCAACAAATCGCATGGGGGCAGGCTTTATTTTTCCGAGTAATGGACGTTGCTAACGGCTTAGACTTGCGTCGCCATTTGATTTTAGATTTCGCATCAGAGGAATATGCAGACGAGCGTATTTCTTCCCCGGCGATAAGAGTGTCTTATCAGCTAAATGCAAGCTGGGAGTTGGACATGTACGCACAGGCTTTTCAGCCAACCGTCTATGCTAACCCCAATACGCCCTATAACGTTATTGCCAGTCAATTCACCGTACATGATCGGTACAGTGATGCGAACGAAGAAATTAATAGTGGTTTTCGCTTAAAGGGTAATATCGGTGATTTTGGTTTGCAGTTTATGTACACCAATCGCTACAACCCGGATGGCGTTTTTCGCTGGACCGCATCTAACGTAAATCGCGACGCGCCGGGGATCCCAGGCAGCGGTTTAATTTTATCTCAAACGCCACTTGAAATTGATCCGACTGGTGTGTGGAGCGCAGAGGAATGGTTTACCTATGCGGGTATGGCGCGGCTAGATGGCGTTGAAGGTCTGAATAAACTAATTACAGATTTCCCTGCTTCGCAGCTGCTATTGGCGAGACCGGTAAATGGTATTGACGCTGCGAAAGAAGAACTCGACTTGTTCTTTATTCTCACTGGTGGCGCGGGCAGCGTAATCACCGGCAATGGTATGGGTGGTTTACGTGGCCACATTGAGCGTGAATATAAGCGGGAAGACATATTTGCCACCGGTTTTAGCTATATTTTCAGCGGCGAACCGGGAAGTTGGCTCGACCAGTTGATTCTTAATTTCGAAGTATCATTTACACCTGATCGTACTTTTACATCACCAGATCTTGGTCAGGATTATCTGGTTGAAGATGAATTTATCTCGGCCTTGGTTTTAGAAAAATACCAGCGTTTCAGTCGCAGTTTTCCAGCAACTTACTTTGTCTTCCAGTGGATGCATCGCACCGAAAGCGATTTGTTTGGTCGACATTTGAGCGGCATGGGTGGAACAATCAATAATGCGCCCACTGGAGTTGATGCTTGGGATGGTTTGGTGCTGGCTCTACAACAACCTTTCCCGGGCTTGGTGTGGCGCGCTGACCTTTCGGTTCTATATGACACACGTGGCGGTGTTTTTGTGCAGCCAGCACTCAAGTGGAAGCCAAGTGGCAATTGGAATATTGAAGCCTTTTACACTTATATCGATGACGATATTAGCTCAAACGCCAATGAAAATATTATGCAGACCTTTGATTGGGCTGAAGAGTTTGGCTTGCGGGTAGCGTATCAGTTTTAACAACCCACCCTGCCGAGGCCGCGCGCCTCGGGTCTTGTCCATGTAATAACGGGACCTTTCCGGCGGGTAACTCCGCCGGCTTTTTCGTCAATGGGGCACGTGATGGTATTTCATATAAAACGATTTGATCGCAATTACGCCCGCCGTCAATTTTTAAAGAAAACGGCAGGCTTGGCTGTCGGTGGTTTACTGATGCCGGTATGGAAGGCCATGGCGAATAATGGCGATTTCGCACCCGCCTATCCCGACGAATTACTGTCGATAGATGAATACACGAAAGGTAAATTAAAAGCGGGTGATTATATCGACGCAAGTAATGTCGATATTGTTAAAGATCTACTTGAACCCGTTAAATATTATCAGATTAAAGAAATGGGGCGCCGTTTACGGCTGCGGGAAACCACCCGCGACATCATGAAGTTAAGCCCCTGGGAATATCTTGAAGCCAGCTTTAAAAATCGCGGGCAGGCCAAATTTGATGACAAGGGTAATATTGTCACACTGGATGGCCAGCCGTGGATCGGCGGTATGCCCTTTCCCGATGCAAAAAACGGCCTGGAATTGTTTGCGGGCTTGACCATGAGCTGGGGGCGTCACGACGCTTCTTTTTATGCCATTCGCGAATACGATTTAAGTCGTGAAGGAAAAATAAACTACCAGTATGAAAACGGTTGGGCTGAGTATGCGCCGACTGGGCGACTGGTCTTGCCAGGTGTTTATTGGAAGGGCCATGAAGATAAGTTGCGTTACCAGAGTGTCTTTTTTTCCGAACCGGATAGTGTGCGGGGCACATCGTACCTGAATATCTGGCATTACGATCAGAATAAATTTCCTGAGTTGTACGGCTATATTCCCGACTTCAAACGTATTCGACGCTTTCCTACTGACCAGCGCTTCGAGCCCTTGGTACCTGGCTCAAGTTTGTACTTGTCCGATGCCTGGGCCGCCGGCGACCCACTCCACACCTGGGGTAATTACAAGATTGTCTCCCGTGGTCCTATGTTGGCTGGTGTGAGCGGTGGCTGGAACTCCGCAAGTGAAAGCTGGGCGCACACAACCCACGGTGGCCCAAAAGGTGAGACCTTTTGGGATACCGATGTTGAGTTAGTGCCAGAGGCCATAGCCGTAGACGCCGAACCGACCGGTTTTCCACGCGCCCCGGTGGGTAAGAAACGGGTGTGGTTTGACGCGAGAACACAGTTGCCGCTGGGCATGGTGTCCTTTGATCGGCGAGGGGAAATATTCCGCTCCTTTGATGGCGCTTACGGGCTCTATGAAGATGGCGAAAAGCGGGTGATGGACGGCAAGCATCCGTATTGGTCGTGGGGCCATGTGCATGCCTTCGACGTTCAAACAGGGCAGATGACTCGACTCGAACAGATGGCCAGTATGAGCGGTGGCCATAAAATGATGGTGAACTCCCAGGATATTTACGATCGCTATTTAACGAATGGCGCACTGAGACGATTAGGTAATTAATAGTTTATTGTGAGGCAAACCCTATGACACAAACATATAAAGCATTAGTTGGCACTCGCCAGGATGGCAAGCTATCAGTGGGCTTTGCCCAGCTCGATGCGGCAGACATTGGTGATGGCGATGTGGAAATCGCAGTTGAATATTCTACATTGAATTACAAAGATGGACTGGCGATAAGTGATGCCATTCCCATTGTGCAACAAGAGCGCCTGATCTTAGGTATTGATATGGCGGGCACCGTTGTAAGCTCTGACAGTTCCCGCTTTGCCGTCGGTGATAGGGTAGTGATGAACGGCTACGGTGCGTCCGAAACCCACAATGGTGGCTATACCGAGCGGCTGCGTACCAATGCGGATTACTTAGTAAAACTCCCCGACGGCATAACAACTCGTCAGGCGATGGCGATTGGCACCGCCGGCTACACCGCCATGCTCTCGGTTATGCGTTTAGAAAAATTAGGCGTAGTGCCTGAGTCAGGCGTCGTCTTGGTAACGGGTGCATCGGGTGGTGTGGGGACGGTCGCTATTTCATTGCTCTCTGCGCTCGGCTACAGAGTGACGGCGTCTACCGGCCGAATGGAAGAGGCGGATTTTCTAAAGAGTCTGGGTGCCAATGATGTGATCAATCGTGCAGAGCTGTCCGAGCCTGGTGAAATGATGCAAGCGCCACGCTGGGCGGCTGCAGTGGACTCGTGCGGTAGCCACACGTTGGCAAACGTCATCGCACAGCTGCATTACAGTGGCGTTGTGACTGCCTGTGGTTTGGCGCAGGGCTTAGACCTACCAAGTAATATGATGCCATTTGCATTGCGCAATGTAACGCTGCTGGGTGTGGATTCGGTTCATGCGCCTATGAGCTTGCGCGAAGAGGCGTGGCGGAGATTGGCTAAGGATTTGGATATGGCGAAGTTGGAAGCCTTAACGATCAATATTCCCTTTGATGAGATACCGAGTGCAGCGGGTAAAATTTTGCAAGGCCAAATTCGCGGTCGCGCCGTAGTCGAGATCGCGAAATAATATTTTTTAATTAGTTTTAAATTAGAATAATAAGGGCATTGTTATGAGTAAAGAACTCGCCGTTTTTGGTTTGGAAGGTAAGGTTGCGGTGGTCACAGGCGCCGGTGCTGGGATTGGTGAAGCCTGCGCGCGCTTGTTTGCAAAAGCTGGCGCCGCTGTTGTGCTGGGTGATATCAACGTCGAGGCCTGCGAGCGCATAGCCGCCGAACTAAATGGTCAGGGCTTGCAGGCTAAGGCCGTGCGCTTAGACGTGACCAGCGAGGAAGATTGGGCTGCGCTAAAGCAGACCTTAGTCGCATGGAAAAATCGCTGGGATGTGTTGTTGAATAATGCTGGTATCTATATAGGCGGTATGTTGGAAAACAATACTAGCGCGCAGGTAAGTAAAATCAACCAGATTAATATTGAGTCGGTATTTCTCGGCACTCGCGCTGCGGTCGAGTGCATGAAGCCGGGAGCATGTTTTGCGAATGGCGGTTCGATTATTAATCTATCGTCGATCGCGGGTTTGATTGGTGTGCCGGGACATAGTATCTACGGCGCAACCAAGGGCGCGGTGCGCTCGCTTACCAAACATAGTGCCGTCGAGTTCGCCAAGTTTGGCTACGGTGTGCGCGTTAATTCTCTACATCCAGGGCTTATCGAAACCGCGATGGGTGACCAGGCCTTGCAAGATTTTGTCGATATTGGTGTGGTTGCCAATGTGGACGAAGCAGCAGCGCTGCTTAAGTCCGCCATGATCCCCATGGGACGGCTTGGCAATGTGCAAGATATTGCCAACGCGGCACTGTTCTTGGCGTCGGATGCTAGCTCTTATGTGACCGGAATTGAGTTGACCGTAGACGGCGGTTTCTGCGCGGCTTAAGGAGAATATTATGTCTTGTCAGGGAAAGGTGGCATTGGTTACAGGCGGTGGCGTGGGGATCGGTGAAGCCACTTGCCGAAGTTTGGCGGCGGCGGGTGCGATTGTTGTGGTAACGGATATCGATGAAGCGTCTGGTAGTCGTGTCGCTGATGTCATCAATGCCGAGGGCAACTCAGCCATATTTATGAGGCTGGATGTCTGCGATGAGCCGCAGTGGCAGGCGGTGATTGCTCAGGTCATTGAACGTTATGGCCGCTTGCAAATTTTAATTAACAACGCCGGTATAGCTAATATTTGCGGCATAGAAGATGAAACCTTGGCGGGGTGGAGGAAGACCAACACCATTAATAGTGACGCGGTGTTTATTGGTACCCGCGAAGCGATTCGCGTTATGAAAGAAACGGGTGGCAGCATCGTTAATATTTCTTCCATCGAGGGCATTGTCGGTGATCCTATGTTACCGGCTTATAATGCAAGCAAGGGCGCAGTGCGTGCGTTTACTAAGTCAGTTGCCTTGTACTGCGCAGATAAGAATTATGGCATTCGCGTTAATTCAGTGCATCCCGGTTATGTGACAACACCACTGGTGAGTGGCGCTTTGGCGCGATTAGCACAGAGCGACGCCGAGGCGTTTGCCCAGCGCGTTGTGGCGAGCATTCCGATGGGGCGGATGGCTGAGCCAGCCGAGATAGCAAAAGGGATTGTGTTTTTAGCGTCTGACGATGCCAGTTATATGACGGGCTCTGAGTTGATTATGGATGGCGGATACACGGCGCGTTAGCAATATATTCGGCTATTTGCTTCTAAAATAATAAAATTAAGTAAGCTTTGTTTAGGGCTTCGTATGCGCGAATATTTAATTTTTCCAATGATAGCGCTGCTCGTAGGCGCCTGCATTCCGGTTCAGGCGTCGATGAATGCGGTGCTGAGTAAGTCGTGGGGAAACGTTTTTTATCCAACACTAATTCTGTTTTCTGTTGCCTTACTTTGTATTGCTATTGTGGTAGTTGCAAAGGGCATTAGGCCGCCAGATTATTCCGCTGTAATTGGTGTGCCCCCGTACGGATATATCGCCGGCGTGATTTTGCTTTGTAATATATTGTTGATTACCTATTTAGCACCCCGTATGGGAATGGGCAACGCGATATTCTATGTTGTGACGGGGCAGATTGTTGCCGCAGTATTAATCGATCACTTTGCCGTGTTTGGTGCTATTAAGGTACAGCTTTCCTGGCAGCGAATAAGCGGCATTATGCTAATGGTACTGGGAATAGCTTTGGCACGACATTAGCGCTCGCAAGACATAATGGCTTAAGTATAATGGGGCGACAATTAATCGCTTATCTGACGAGCCACGGTGACGAGCCATTCCCATGACAGAAAATACCGAACTTAAGTTATCTCCGCTGTGCCGTGTTATCGAGCAAGACGGCAAAACGCTTCGCGTTGAAATTTGTGAAGACGGCGACGGTGGCTGGCTACTTGAAGTCTTTGATGAGTTTAATAACTCCACCGTGTGGGAAGATTCGTTTGAATCTGATCAAGATGCCTTATTTGAAATAGAAGCAACCATACGAGAAGAGGGCATCGATTGCTTAATTGGTCCTGTTGATGGCGGTATGCTGTGAGCGGAACGCGTAAAAACATGAACACGCCCGTTGCACTGGTAACCGGGGCCGCCCAACGTCTTGGTGCGGAGATTTGCAGAACGCTGCATGCGCGCGGCTATAATATTATTATCCACTATCGATCTTCTCAGGTGCCGGCTGAGGCCTTGCGCGATGAATTAAATGCGCAGCGTGACGCTTCGGCGGTAATACTCTGTGCTGATATGAACTCTGTGCTCGACGTGCAATCACTTGCTAAGCAAAGCTTAGCGCAATGGCAGCGTCTAGATGTGTTGGTGAATAATGCCTCGGGGTTTTACCCGACGGCACTTGAAAGTGCGGTTGAAAAAGATTGGGATGCTTTGTTTAACAGTAATCTCAAGGGGCCATTTTTTCTTTCGCAGGCGGTGGCCCCAGCTTTGAAAGAAACTACAGGTTGTATTGTCAATCTCGTCGATATTTACGCTCAAAAGCCACTGCAGGGATTCCCTATCTACTCGATGGCGAAAGCTGGCGTAGCGATGATGACCCAGTCTTTGGCGCTTGAATTGGGTCCGGATGTTAGGGTCAATGGCGTGTCGCCCGGTGCTATTTTATGGCCTGTGGAAGAAACGGAATACAGTATCCAGGAAAAGCAGGATGTTAACCACCGCGTGCCACTGCGGCGTCAAGGTGAGGCAAGTGATATTGCTAAGACGGTGGTTTTTTTGGTGGCGGATGCGCCTTATATTACCGGTCAGATTATTTCGGTTGATGGTGGTCGAACGGTGTCTATGTGAAGTGAGTCATTAGGCAGTTATGAAAAAGTCCGCGTTAGAATATAAAAATATTATTTATATTTCGGTTGGTTTCTAAATATTGGGCCCCGTTTGTATCGATAGGGAAAGCACCAAATTCATTGCTGGCGCTTTCCCTGCCGTTTTATTTATTGAGGCGATGATTGACTAGGTCGTCTACGACGGTTGGGTCAGCCAGCGTCGACGTGTCCCCTAGGGTGTCTAATTCATTCGCTGCGATTTTGCGAAGAATGCGGCGCATAATTTTACCCGAGCGCGTTTTTGGCAAACCGGGTGCCCATTGAATTAAATCTGGCTTCGCTATGGGGCCAATCTCTTGAACGCAGAGCGCGATAAGTTCTTTGATTAGCTGTTCGCTTCCTGTGATGTCATGCATTAGCGTGACGTAGGCATAAATTCCCTGACCTTTGAGGTCGTGCGGGTAGCCAACCACAGCGGCTTCGGCGACAGCCTCGTGTAGCACCAATGCGCTCTCCACTTCAGCGGTCCCCATGCGATGGCCAGAAATATTTAAAACGTCATCGACGCGGCCGGTGATCCAGTAGTCGCCATCGGCGTCCCTGCGGGCGCCGTCGCCGGTAAAATAATATCCGGGATGGGTGCTGAAGTAGGTTTCGATCAGTCTTTGGTGGTCGCCATAGACGCTGCGAATTTGTCCAGGCCATGACCGTTTGATGACGAGTAGGCCTTCACCGGCACCCTCAATTTCATTGCCGTCGTTGTCCAGAATAGCGGGGTCTACGCCGAAGAAAGGGCGGGTGGCTGAGCCTGGTTTCATATCGATGGCGCCAGGCAGCGGCGTGAGCATATGCGCGCCGGTTTCGGTTTGCCACCAAGTGTCTACGATGGGGCAGCGCTCCTCGCCGACGACACGGTGGTACCACTCCCACGCTTCCGGATTGATGGGTTCACCGACGGTGCCGAGTAATCGCAGGCTGCTGCGATCTGTTTTGTTAACGAATTCATCACCCGCGCCCATCAGTGCACGGAGTGCAGTTGGTGCAGTGTAGAAGATGCTGACATTGTGCTTGTCAATTACCTGCCAGCAGCGCGAGGCGTCGGGGTAGGTGGGGATGCCTTCAAACAGCAGGGTGGTCGCGCCGTTGGCCAGCGGGCCATACACGATGTAGCTGTGGCCAGTAATCCAGCCGACGTCAGCCGTGCACCAAAAAACTTCACCGTCTTTATAGTCGAAAACGTATTTGTGACTCATTGCCGATTGCAGTAAGTAGCCCGCGCTGGTGTGCAGTACGCCCTTGGGTTTGCCGGTTGAGCCAGAGGTGTAAAGAATAAATAAGGGGGCTTCGCTTTCGACCGCGACGGCGGGGCAGTCTGCAGATGCGTTTGCCACTGCGTCGTGGTAACAAATATCGCGATTATCTTGCCAAGCTATATCGCCGCCGGTGCGCTTAACCACCAGGCAGGACTCAATACTCGGACAGTCGCGTAGTGCGAGGTCGGCATTGTTTTTGAGCGGTATTTTTTTCCCGCTGCGCAGTCCTTCGTCGGCGGTAATTAACATTTTACAATCGGCATTTTGGATGCGGTCTTTTAACGCCTCTGGCGAAAAGCCCCCGAATACCACCGAGTGAATAGCGCCGATGCGAGCGCACGCTAGCATCGCATACGCGGCCTCTGGAATCATCGGCATATAAATGCAGACGCGATCGCCTTTGGCGACCCCTTGGGCGAGTAACACGTTGGCGAGTTTGCAGACTGCGGTATGGAGTTCGCGATAAGTTATATGGCTGGAGTCCGCTGGGTCGTCACCTTCCCAGATAATGGCGGTTTGATTGCCGCGGGTCTCAAGGTGACGGTCGATACAGTTGTAGCTGACGTTTAGTTTGCCTCCGTCGAACCAGCTGGCTTCGCCCTTTTTAAAATCGTACTTGTTTACGGTGTGCCAGCGCTTATCCCAGCTCAAGAATTCGTCGGCCTGTTTTGCCCAAAAGCTGTCGGGATCTGTAAGCGATTCTTGGTACATCTCTTCATATTTGGCTTTATTGATATGAGCTTGCGCGGCAAAGGCGGCTGGAACGGGGTGGACGATAGACTTACTCATGACCTTGCTCTCTATAATGCGAATATTATGATTGTTGGGCTGCGGTAAGGCAGGAAACAGACCACTTTGAAAAGTGTATAAAGAGTCAGGATAACGGCTTGGCCGATAGGATTGAACCCTCAAGTAGACTAATTTTTATGGTTCATTGTGATTGTGTGACGCAGGGGTAAGCTACCGCGACTTGGCAGTTTAATATCTATTGGGGGAGTAGTGGCAGGGGCGAGCGCCTCTGCCAGTTGATCAGGCGACCTGAACAGGGATGGCGTTGCTAGCGTGGCTAACGGTGTTGTCCGCATTCATATAAATAAGGCGCGGCTTGAAGTTGATTAGCTCCGCCTCTGAATATGTAGCGTAGGCACAAATAATGATGACGTCGTCGACATTGGCTTTATGCGCCGCTGCACCGTTTATAGAAATGATGCCGCTATTGTCTTCGCCACGAATAGCATAGGTGGTGAAGCGCTCGCCATTGGTGACGTTGTAAATTTGAATTTGTTCAAATTCACGGATGCTCGACATATCGAGCAACTTACCGTCGATGGCGCAAGATCCTTCATAGTCAAGCACGGCGTGAGTCACGCGGGCTTTGTGAAGTTTCGCTTTCAGCATAACTGACTGCATAACGCTGTTCCTTTCTCTATCGGTCTTAACTGGCTTAATTAGCGGCCAGCATTCCCCAGTCGGCGCTGGGGTTAACATTCAGGGTGACGTTGTCGATCAAACGCGTACTGCCAAGCTTGGCCGCGGCGAGTATGACCACTTCTTCGGTGTCCAGATCAACTGGACGCAGAGTACGCGCATCGCAAATAGTAAAGTAGTCAGACTCTAGGCCAGCCTTATTCAGGCTGATTTTGGCGTGCTGTTCTAATTTACTGTAGCTGTCGTACCCGCAGGCAATTGCCTCTCGAGTTTCCTGTAACACACGATGTAAAACCGGTGCAATTCTGCGCTGGTCGGCATTGAGATAGCCATTGCGCGAACTTAGCGCTAAGCCGTCGTCTGCTCGCGCAGTCGCCACACCAACGATGTTGATGGGCATACACAGATCGCGCACCATTTTACGGATAACGCTAAGTTGCTGAAAATCCTTTTCGCCAAACACCGCGGTGTCTGGTTGCACGATATTAAAAAGCTTGGCCACTACTGTTGCGACGCCGGTAAAGTGCCCCGGACGACTTGCACCGCAGTGGTCGTCAGACAGCTCTGGCACAGAAATTTTGCTGTGGCTGTCCATGCCTTCCGGGTAAATTTCGCTTACCTGGGGAAGGAATAAAAATTGTGCGCCGGCGGCAAACAACTTTTCTTTGTCTGCGGCCAGGGTGCGTGGGTAGCTGCTGAGATCTTCGTTGGCGCCAAACTGCAGCGGGTTAACAAAGATACTGACTACTACGATGTCAGCGTGCTGGCTTGCTCGCTGTACAAGGCGCAGATGTCCCTCGTGCAGATTGCCCATAGTTGGTACAAAGGCGACGGTTTTACCCGCGCGTCTTCCCGTATTTAGAGCGGCCCTTAGTGATGCGGCTGTGCTATATGTTTTCATACCACCTAACTTCCCAATCTCATACTTCGCAGGGCGAAGGTAGTTTGCTGTGAAGTCAGTCCGCGCACATCGCGGGCTGGCGACCAATACACTGGCAATAAGGCCTTTAAAAGCTGAAAAGATTGTTCATAATCTGATCAGTTTGGCCAGTGGCGGGCAAGTATGCCCCAATCGGAATGGCCGTTCAATGCTTTGGTAACAAAAAAATCATGACTTTGTTACCTCAAAAAATGTTCCCCGAGGTAACAGTTTAGGATTATAAACCCTTAGTCAAAACTATGCTCCTCTGCGGGGAAGCTGCTGTCAATGACCGCGTCATTATAGCGTTTCAGGGCATCTTCTACACCGTGACTGCCCTCCGCAAAGTTACGTACAAACTTTGCGGTTTTCTCGGTGATACCCAGTAAGTCGTGTAACACCAGTACCTGGGCGTCGGTGGCATTGCCGGCTCCAATGCCAATTACGGGGATTTTTAGCTCAGCGGTGATTTCGGCGGCGAGTTTGCGGGGTACGCACTCAAGTACCAACATCGCTGCGCCAGCGGCTTCTAGCGCTATCGCGTCAGCGAGAATGGCTTGCGCTTGTCTGTCGTCGCGTCCCTGCACACGGTAGCCTCCGAGTACGTTAACGGATTGCGGGGTGAGCCCTAGGTGGCCGCACACGGGAATTCCGGCTTGATTAAGCAGTGTTACGCTTGCTGCTAGCCAGCTACCACCCTCGATTTTTACCATGTGCGCGCCTGCGCGCATTAATGTGGCGGCGTTGTCGGCACATTGTTGCGGGCTATTATAGCTGCCAAAGGGCATGTCGCTGATGATGAGGGGCTGCTGGCAGCCACGTGCGACACAGCGGGTGTGGTAGGCCATGTCATCAATGGTGACAGGTAGTGTGGAATCGCGCCCCTGCAGCACCATGCCGAGTGAGTCGCCGACGAGAATTGCGTCAATGCCCGCTTTTTCGACGAGTCTGGCAAAGCTTGCGTCGTAGCACGTCACTACCGCAAATTTTTCCTGCTGTTGCTTCTTGGTTAGCAGTTTGAGGATGTTGACCTTGCTCATGGAGTGCCTCGCAGGTACTTAAAAAAATGTGGGGTTAAAGTAATGGCGACCGCTTGGTATTTCCAGTAGATATTTTAATAATTGCTCATATTGGCGGTCGTTGTTGGCGAAATCGATGTCACTGGCATTAATGATGAGCAGTGGCGAGTCGTTGTATGACAGGAAAAACTCACTGTAAGCGGCATTAACCTGTTCTAGATAGTCGCCACTCATACTCTGTTCAAACTGCACGCCGCGGTGCTGTATACGCTCTTTTAGAACCTTTACCGGAGCTTGTAAATAAATCACCAAGTCTGGGGTTGGAATATCAACCTGCACCTGTTGATAAACTTTTTTGTATAGCTCCAGCTCATTGGCGTCGAGCGTGATTTGCGCGAACAGAGGGTCTTTCTGAAAGAGAAAGTCTGCGATATGAGTTTGGTTAAACATATCGCTTTGGCGCAAGTCACTGAGCTGCTGGGCGCGCTGAAACAAGAAAAATAACTGGGCTGATAGTGCGGCATGACGCTGATTGGCGTAAAAGCGCTCTAGAAACGGGTTGTCCTCTGCTTTTTCGAGCAGCGTGTGGTAGCCGAGTGATTCCGCTAGGCGTCGCGTCAGGGTGCTTTTGCCAACGCCGATGGGGCCTTCAATCGCGATAAAGCACGGCGGCTTCTCGGCATTGATGATGGGCTCGTTAGGGTGTGATCGCTTTATCATCTGGTGCTAAAACCCATAAATTGTCGTTGTCGGAATAGTGTATATCGGTGTTCTCGCCCAAATAGTGGCGAAGTAGCTCGGGTGGTGCAATATCTGCGAGTGGGCGTAGCACAAAGTCCCTACTGAACATTCTGGGGTGTGGGACAATAAGTTCTGGCGTTTGAATATTTGCAGTGCCGTATAACAGCAGGTCTAGATCCAATGTTCTGGCCGCCCAGCGAATCTCGCGCTGTCTATGGTGCTGGGACTCTATGGACTGCAGGGTGGCTAGAAGCTTTGGCGCTGTGAGTGTCGTGTCGATAGCGATAACGGCATTGACATAGTTGTCCTGTTCTCCGGGGCCAATCGCGATCGATCCATAGAGCCGAGATTGCGAAATTAAAGTGCAATCTGGGATGTTGGCAAGGGTCGTTATTGCCGTCAAAACTTGCTCTTTGGGCAGGTTTAAGTTGCTGCCCAGCGCAATATAGCTTCGAATCATCTGGGCTTGCGGGGGCGGCGGCGTCGCGGAGCGCGAGGTTTTTCACCAGCGGGAACCTGAGTGAGCATGGCGCCACGGGTGTCTGCATGAGCCTCTTGGAATGCCAGCCACCACTGTCCTAATCCTGCCTCTACTTCTCCTGCTTGTTCGCGCAAAAGTAGGAAGTCGAAGCCCGCTCGGAAATAGCGATGATCTAAAAGTAACTCGGCGCGCTTGCCTGTGCGGCGGGTGAGTCGGCACTGTAATTCCCATATGTCGCGCATTGGCAAAGAAAATCGCTTGGGAATGGCAACAGTTTGCTGTTGTTTATGCAATACGCGCTCGGCGGCTTGGTGTAGTGCTGGAATTTCTGGAACACCGCTATCCAGAATTTCTTTGTGAATACGTTTTACGACTGGCCAAAGTAGTACCGCGTAGATAAATGCCGGTGTGACGTGTTTATCTTCGGCAATTCTCGCGTCGGTATTGATGAGGCCTTGTTGAATAATCGCCTCTGCAGCCGGCTCGTGCTGATTCAGCATTTTTTGGGTTGCGGGGAACAGCGGGCTGAACAGACCGTAGCGCTGCAAAAGCGCGTAAGTTTGAATGCCCTGGCCAGACATTAGGAGCTTGATCACTTCATCAAACATCCGCGCTGCGGAAATGTCGGTCAGCAGTGGTGCCAGGCGTTTCAGTGGCTCTTCGGTGCGTTGTTCGATATCAAAGTTGAGCTTGGCGGCAAAGCGGACAACTCTGAGCATTCTGACGGGATCTTCGCGATAGCGTGTCTCAGGATCGCCGATAATGCGTATGAGCTTGCGCTCTAAGTCTTGCATGCCGCCAACATAATCGTAAACGCAGAAGTCGCGACTTGAATAATAGAGGGCGTTGATGCTTAGGTCGCGGCGTGCAGCATCTTCTTCCACCGATCCGTAAACATTGTCACGGGTAAGCATGCCTGATTCAGTGCGGGCGGAGTGCTTGTTGCGCTGAGCGCTGGAGGCGGGGGCGTCGTGGCCGCCCCGAAACGTGGTGACCTCAATGATTTCGTTGCCGAAGCGCACGTGCACAATGCGAAACCGGCGGCCGATGATTCGGCTGTTGCGGAATGCACCGCGAACTTGCTCAGGAGTGGCATTGGTCGCGATGTCAAAATCTTTGGGTTGGCCGCCCAAAAGCAAGTCGCGAACGCCGCCGCCCACTAAGTAGGCATCGAAGCCCTCTTCGTTTAGGCGTCGAATAACTTTAATTGCGGCGTCGCTGATATTTTTGCGGGAAACGCAGTGCTCATCTCGCGGAATAATGGTCGCGGAGTTTGGCGCGTATTGGGTGGGTTTGGAAAACTTGCCAGAGAGTTTTTTCCAGAGCCCGGTCACGGAGCTAGATGTCATTGATGTCTGTGCTTAGCCGATAACTATTATGAAGCCGGTATTCTAGCACAGGCTTATTTCTAGTGTTGTTAAAGGATTGGTGGAATTTAGGCTTGGCTGTGCAACTAAAGGGAAGTTAAATTTTGGGGCTTCTAAAACGAAGAAGGGGAAAACATTGTCTTCCCCACCCAGGTCTCTTTGCTTTTGTATTATTATTATTCTTTCTCTGTTTTCTTATTATTATTTTGTTTTTTTATTATTCTTCGCTCCCAATATAGAGCATATGCCGTGCCAGTTTTGTTTTTTCTTTTACTATCAGTACCTTACTGTTTTTTATGCTCGTATCCAGGCTTTGCATATTTGTGAATTGTTACCTTACTAAACGCCCTTTGTTACGATTGCTTGTGGCGGGTAACGCCTCAGTTTAATTCTATGAGCCTGAACGGGAACTAACCTTCTTGCGTGGAATCCCCAATCGTTGACGACGCTCCCAAAGGCATTTTCTGCTGACGCCGAGTTTCTGTGCCAGTTCGGTTTCGCTCATAGAATCCTGGTGTTCGAGTACAAAGCGTTGGAAATAGTCCTCCAGTGAGAGGTCTTCGCTCGGGTCTGCATGCAGCGGCTTGCGGCGCTCTGGCGCGCTGTTACTGCTTATTTGCCGTGGTGGCGGGTCGTTGCGGCGCCCGCGAATCTGGCTTATATCGACGAGCTCTAAATCAATGTCGAGTAATTCGTTGTCGATTTCTTTGCGGTCACACAGAATCACTGCGCGTTCAATGGCATTCTCCAGCTCCCGAATATTGCCGGGCCAAATATAGGTGGTGATTGCCTGAATTGCCTTTGGACTGAAATGCATCAGCGGCTTTTTCATCTTTTCGCAGCGATTTTTAAGCAGGGTTTCGGCAAGTTCTAGAATATCTTTGCCGCGCTCGCGCAGTGGTGGCAGCTCTAGTTTCATGACGTTAATACGGTAGTACAAATCTTCCCGAAAGCGCCCGGAATGGGCCATGTCTTTGAGGTCCCGGTGCGTCGCGCAGATCAGTCTGACATTCACTTTGATCGACTCTACAGAGCCGATACGGCGAATTTCGTCTTCTTGGATAAAGCGCAATAGTCTTGCCTGCGCCTCCAGGGGCAGCTCGCCGATCTCGTCGAGGAACAAGGTGCCGCCATCGGCGGCTTCTATAAGGCCTGTACGATTGGTGTTGGCACCCGTAAATGCGCCTTTTTCGTAGCCAAATAGCTCGGATTCAATCAGTGTTTCTGGAATCGCGGCGCAGTTTACGCAAATAATAGGTTTGCCACTGCGGGTGCTTTGATTGTGAATGGCCCGCGCTACTAGCTCTTTACCCGTGCCGGTTTCGCCGTGGACAAGGATTGTGGCATCGGTTGGCGCTGCTCGGCGGATATGATCATATAGCTGTTGCATTGCTTTGCAGCTGCCGATCATGCCATTGGCATCTGCGATTTGCTTGCGCTGATTACTGCTCGGCTCGGGTGTGCTGTTTGCTTGTTGCTCCCTGGTGTTGCTATGAATGATGCGCTCGACGGTTTCTAGCATTTCGTCGTGATCAAAGGGCTTGGCAATATAATCTATTGCGCCTTTTTTCATGGAGTCTACGGCGGACTTCAAGCTAGCGTAACTGGTCATAATCAAAACGGGAGCATCAGATTTATTGATTAGATCGGTACCCGCTGCGCCGGGTAGGCGTAAATCGCTGATTATTAAGTCGTAGTCGTTTACATTGTAGCTACTCAGTGCTTTTTGCACCGAGTCGGCCTCGTCCACCTGATAGTCATTCCTCTCGAGTAGGCGTCGCAGCGCCAGACGGATGACATCTTCGTCTTCGACTATGAGGATTTTGGGCATAATTCTCTCCGTGGGTTTGTTCAGCGATTACCGAACAGGCGCGTAGCCGAACAACATAACGCGATCAGCCGAATAATTCTAGTTTGACTCGGTGTCGTTTAGCATGAGTCGGATATGGATACGGGTTCCGTAGCTGCCAAATTCCGGCACTGGACTTTCAATGCTGATCTCGCCGCCTAGATCATTGATAATGTTGTAGACCAAGGCAAGGCCTAGGCCGGTGCCTTTGCCGGGGTCTTTGGTGGTAAAGAATGGTTCGAATATCCGGTCTTGCAATTTTTGGTCGATACCTGTGCCGTGATCTGTCACCGTAATACGCGCATTGGGAGTGTCTGATTGTGCGTTTATGGTGATCATTGCGTTGTCGCTACTTGCATCTCGGGCATTGGATAGTAGGTTAATAAATACCTGCATTAATCGCTGGGTGTCGCCGTGCACAACAATATCGACGGGGCAGTTGTTGTTGTAGTGAATTTGGCGGGCTTCATTGTCTAGGCTTAGTAGTTGTATCGCCTCGGACACGCAGTTGCGGATGTTGACGGCTTCCGTTGCTTGCGATGGTGCTTCGCGACCAGTGTGAGCAAAATTGACTAGGCTGTGCACAATGCTGCTAATGCGCTGAGTTTGCTTAACGATTTGCGAGGCGGTTTCCAGGGTGTCTGGGTTTTCGGTTTCATAGCGTAGGTTTTGAGCGAGACAGGCAATGCCGGTGACCGGATTGCCTATTTCGTGGGCGACACCTGCCGCGAGCCGGCCGATTGAGGCGAGTCGCTCTTGGTGAGTGAGCTCGTGCTCCAGTAGTTGGGTGTCAGTAATATCTTCGACTACCACGATCAATTCGTCGCGGCCCCACATCTGTGATTCAGTTCGATGTAAATTAAGCCAGCGCAAACCTTTTTCAGTCTCCAGGCAAAACTTACTGCGGTGCAAGTCACTACTCGCTAAAAAGCCAATTAAACAATTGGCCCACGGTGCGGATATGCCAGAGAGGCGAGAGCCAGTGACGTCGCTAGATTTAATAGCCGTTATATCAGCCATGGACATATTCCACAGCAAAATTTCTTGGTCTCGCCCTAGGGCGCAGACACCAATAGGAAGGTCTTCCAGCGTTTGCCGATGGTAGCGGCGAAGACTGTCGAGGTCGGCGGCAAGGCCCGTGAGGTTGGTTTGGTAACGTTCCAGACGTTCTTCGATATAGGTTATGTCTTCACTGCTGCCTAAAACACTATCCGTATAGGGCAGTACGCGATCAATAACCCGCCTGGCGCTGGAGGGGCCGACTAACGATGATAAGTTGATTTCTATTCTGTCGCGGATGCGGCGCAGGGCGTAAGGGCGTGTTTCTAGCTCATTAAGTTGTAGCTCGTCTAATGCCCGTCTAAATTCCTGCTCGGCGGCGTGGTCTCCGAGTGCCTCTTGTAAGCGCTGCCGTATTTCGGCTGCAGATTGTAGATTTAGTGTGTGGCGGCTGGGGCGGTTAAGGTCGTCTAGTGTGCAGGCTTCCGCCGCGCTGCGCTCTTCACTAGAGGTTTCACTAAATATGGAAACAATAATGAAAAATGCGCTGTTAAGGCCTAGTGATAAACTGGCCACGACAACCCAGAATAAGTCGCGGTCGAGTGAATTGATATACAGCTTTTCTAGATAGGCGGGGTGCTCATTGCTGAACATGGGTATCAGTAATCCCAGCGCCCACACAATAAAGCCGGCAGTCAGGCCGCAGATAAAACCGTTTCGATTGGCCCGCGGCCAGTACAGCACAGCGAGCACGCCTGGCAGAAATTGCAGGCATCCACCGGCGGAAGCCATCGTAAGATTTGTGAGTGTTTGAGTGTCGCCGATTAACTCATAGAAAATAAAGCCGATTAAAATGATAGCGCATATTAGTAGCTGGCGAGTCATCAGCAGCCAGCGATAGATGTCAACGTTGCGGCCTTTGGGGCGCAGGATTGGCAATACTAAATGGTTCAGGCTCATGGACGCGAGTGCGAGCGTGGTCACAATGATGGCGCCGCTTGCAGCCGAGAGACCGCCTAGGTAAATCAGCGTTGTTAGCCATATGTTTTCTATATTTAAAGACAGGCCAAGTGCGAAATAATCTGTGGCGATGGTTAGTCCCGACGCTTTCCCTGCCCAGAGTATGGGGAGTACAGGTAGGCTGATAACGAGGAGAAATAGAGGTAGTCCCCAGCTTGCAGTGATGAGGTTTTGGCGACTGGGATTCTCCGCAAACAGCATATGGAAAACATGTGGCATACAGACTGAGGCGGCGAAGAACATAATTAGCATTAGTCGGTTGGTGTCGCCGGACTGCGGGGCGCTAAGTTCCCTGAGTACGCTAGGGTTGCTGTTTAGCCACTCTTGTAATCCATTGAAGCTGCCAAACACAGACACTACGGCGACAGCGCCGACCAGCACAATGGCTAGCATTTTGATAATGGATTCAAACGCGAGCGCGACCACTAAACCGCGGTGGCTGTCTTTGGAGGCGAGGTTGCGCGATCCGAATAAGATTGTGAATATCGTAATCACGACACAAAAAAGTAGTGCGGTGAGGTTTTTGAAATGGGGTTGGTCGCCCATTAACGCGTCGCCAGCACTTAGAATCAATGTGGATTCAGAGACTATTTTTATTTGGATGGCGAGAAGGGGCCAAACGGCAAGCGCTAAGAATAATGTGGCTAGCGAGCCGGCCCAAGAACTGCGGAAACGGAAACTAAGTAAGTCAGCGAGTGAGTTAAGCCGGTAGCTTTTACAAATCTGATGCAGTGGTGCGAGTAGTATGGGAAGGAGAATTAACGCCGCCGAAATCCCAATGTAGTAGTTTAGGAAGCTATAGCCATAGCGCTCTGCAAAGCCGACGGCGCCGTAAACAGCGAAGCCGCTGGCGTAAACTCCCAAGGATAAAACGTAGACGCTGGGGTGGTTGACCAGTCGCGATGGCAGTAATTGGCGCTCGGTGGCGTAGGCGATAGCAAACAGCAGCAGTAGATAGCCAATGCCGATAAAAAACAGGGTGTTGAGGCTAAGGGTCATTGCGGCGTTGATGCGATAGGCTGATAAAAACAAAAATAATAATTAGTAGCCACAATACATGATGCCGATACCAAAGATTGCTGGCGTCGTTAAGCCAGCGGCCTATGGCTGGAGCATAAATAAAAGCAAATGTGACTAGCAGTAGCAGTGATGAGTGAATTTGCATGGTGACCGCGAGGTTTTCATCGTCGGCCTGATGTTACTGGAGCGTCTATGAAACTGCAAAATATTGCGGGCAAGTTTATAGCTTAAGCGCTGTTGTCGCAGGAATACTCTCGACACACCAATGTGCAATCCCCCATTGCAGTATTTGCGCTACATCAAGTTCCGGTGGTGGGGGAGTTTGCTGCAGATAGCGCAATACGGTTTGAAGGTTTTGCTTGGCGAGGCGGTCGTCAATGGCGGGGGCAAAGCTTTGTTTGCTCAGTTTATGGCCGTCATCGCCAACAATGACGGGTAAGTGAAGGTATCGAATAGCCGGCAGTAAAAGTGCCTGCTGGAGATGGAGCTGCCATGCTGTCGCATCTAGCAGATCGACGCCGCGCACGATGTCGGTAATGTGTTCAGCGGCATCGTCGACGACCACCGCAAGTTGATATGCATAAAGACCGTCGCGTCGCTTAAGTACAGGGTCACCTATTTGCGTCGTAAGGTAGTGTTGCTGGCCCTGTGCTCGGTCTATGAAGGTGACACTTGGATCTTGGAGTTTAAGACGAATTGCGGCGTCATCGGCTATATAGGGTTTGATGCAAGCGGGTGGGTGTATTCCACCGTACTCAGCCAATTGCGCGCGAGAGCAGCTGCAATAATAGCCATCCCCAGTATTTAGCAATAGATTTAGGGCGGCGTCGTAGTGTGCGCTTTGCTGGCTTTGCCGCAGGATTGCGCCATCCCATTGCAGGCCGTGGGCGATTAAGCTGTTGATAATTAGGTTTGCTGCGTCCGCTTGTTCGCGGGGTGGATCGATATCTTCAATGCGCAATAGCCATTGGCCTTTATTGGCGCGGGCATCGAGATAGCTAGCGACGGCGGTAAGTAGCGAACCCAAGTGAAGTGGTCCGCTGGGCGAGGGGGCAAACCGGCCAATATAGCCAGTGTGAGGAGCAGTCATAGCGAGCCTGTTGCTTAGGGCGACAATTGCTGTCGCCCATACAGATTAACCGCGTTCTTGACGCTCCTTGATCTCGTCTAGGGTTTTGCAGTCGATGCACAAGGTAGCGGTTGGTCTTGCTTCAAGGCGTTTAATGCCAATGTCTACGCCACAAGTATCGCAGAAACCGTAGTCGTCTTCGTCGATGAGATTGAGGGTCGAGTCAATCTTCTTGATCAATTTACGCTCGCGATCACGCGTGCGCAGCTCCAGACTAAACTCTTCTTCCTGGGTCGCGCGGTCGGCGGGATCAGGGAAGTTAGAGGCTTCGTCTTTCATGTGACTAACAGTGCGGTCAACTTCTTCCATCAGCTCAGCCTTCCAGCTAAGCAGAATTTGGCGGAAGTGATCCTTCTGATTGTCGTTCATGTATTCTTCGCCCTTTTTTTCTTTATAGGGAACGAAGGTCTTTAAATTTTCAGGTGTACTCTGCTGTGCAGGCATGGCTGGCCCTCTTCTGTACAAGCCGTTAACCGCAAACTGCGGACATGCGCGACGACGCTGTGTCGCCAAACCGGCAAAACTACCAGATATGGCCGCCTTGCGCTACACGAAATTCACCTTAAATCACACGGCTACCCTGTTGTGGCGATGTTAAGGCGTTGCGGATAAAGCTACACTTCACGTTTTGGCTGATAGGTACAGTATAGGTGATTAATAATTTTGCGCGTCGGCTGGCAGATATCGAGCCATTTCGGGTGGTTGAGGTTTTAACGCGTGCCAAGCAGCTCGCTGCGGCAGGTCGGGATATTGTTCATATGGAAGCTGGTGAGCCGGATTTCACAACGGTAGCAGCGGTTATTAATGCAGCGAAGGCGTCGCTAGATCGTGGCGAAACCTATTACACCCCCGCGGCTGGGATTCCTGAGCTGAGGCAGGCAATTTCCCGTTACTATCGCAGCGATTACGGCTTAGACATAGCGCCAGAGCGGATTATGATCACACCGGGTGCGTCCGGTGCCTTGCTTTTATTGGCGGGGTTATTGGTTAACCCGGGTGAGGGGATGTTAATGACCGATCCGGGCTACCCCTGCAATCGCCATTTCTTGCGATTGGTCGAGGGTGAAGGTCAGCTGGTGCCGGTTGGGCCGGAAGATCGCTTCCAGCTTAGTGCCGAGAAAGCGGAGCAGCATTGGCGGCCAAATACCAAGGGTATTATGGTGGCCTCACCCGCCAATCCAACGGGGGAAATATTAACGGCGACACAATTGCGCGACCTCCATTCACTGTGTGAGCGTAAGCAGGGTTTTTTATTAGTCGACGAGATTTATCACGGCTTAAATTACGGGGTAGATGCCCCCAGTATTTTGTCGATCACCGATAAGGCCTTTGTAATTAATAGTTTTTCAAAATATTTTGGCATGACGGGTTGGCGCTTGGGGTGGTTGGTCGCACCTGAAGAAGCGGTACCGCAGTTAGAAAAGCTGGCGCAAAATCTTTTTATATCCATGTCGACTATGGGCCAGTACGCGGCTTTGGCGGCATTTGAACCAGAAGCTCGCGTAGAGTTGAATCGGCGTCGAGACGAATTTGCTGCACGGCGCGATTATTTGTTACCGGCTTTGCAGAGCTTGGGTTTTGATATCCCTCACTGTCCAGCTGGTGCTTTATATCTGTACGCGGGTATTGAGCGGTTTAAGACGAATAGTCAGCAGTTTTGTTTAGATTTATTAGAGAATCATGGTATTGCCATCACGCCTGGAGAAGACTTTGGGCGCTACAAGGCAGGCCAACACGTTCGGTTTGCCTACACAACAGGGCTTGATCGTCTGGAGGAAGGTGTGGCGCGTCTGCGCCGTGTTTTGGCATAGTTCTGATTGAATTTAAGGTGTAAAGAATTGCACGCCGGTGCGCGGGTTATTGCTGGGTGATTTTTGTTCCAAGGCTGCGGCCATCGACTCCGCGATTCGCGCGGCGCGGGTTTTCATTTTTGTACAATTTAGTCCTTCAAAGTGGCGATCAATATTATTATTTAATAGGTGCAGCCAGCGAGAAAAATGATGCTGACTCAGCTTTGCCTGTTGGTGAATGTGTTGATGGCGTTCAAAAAGTTGACCTTGGTAACTCGACTCTCCGAATAGAATTTGCGCCCAGAAATCGATAACGCGAGGTAAGTGTTGCTCCAGCGAGAAGGCGATGACGTCTGTAAAGAAAAATCCGATGATAGGGTCGCTTAAAACGTCTTGATAAAAAAGCCTGAGCAGCATTTCAAGCTCTTCGCGACTGGCAATATCCACTTTGTCATCAGAATGCATATGCGATGCGCCGTATTTTGTAGTGTCGGTAGAGGATCAACGTGTGGTGGTATTATAGTCATCATCTTATAGTGGTAGCGTTTTTTAAACGAGACGATTTTGCCAACGGTGGGCGCTTTTGGGTGGCGCTGGCCGCGGATAAAATAATTACGGTATGCGGGTCTCGGTAAGCTTAGCGCTCGCGCGACAACTTGGCTTCGCGCCGGCTAAAGGGGTTGGTATTGATAGTAAACACAGCTGAAGCGTTGGCGCTTCAACATATTGTAGAGCGGCTAGATAAATTTAAGCCCCGCCAGCGTTGGTGGCGGCGATGGGTGAAGCGTTCAGCAGTGGCGATTATTATACGTGAGCTGAATGATCACCTTGAAATCCTGATGATTAAGCGGGCCGATCGCGAGGGTGATCCGTGGTCGGGACACATGGCATTTCCCGGTGGCCGCATGGATAGAGGCGATATTACCGGCTTGCGTACGGCAATGCGTGAAACAGAAGAAGAAACGGGTATTTATTTAGACAAGGCCGGCCACTGTATTGGTCGCCTGTCTGACATTGTGAGTCGCCCCCATTCTGGCCGCCAACCCATGGTGGTAACACCCTACGTTTTTCGACTGCATACGGTGGTAAGCATCGAGGCCAATCATGAGGTGGCTGAGGCGGTATGGATTCCCATGAGCTACCTGATGGACCCGGTGCAGCGCGAGACTATGGAGTTAAAGCGCGGAAGATTTGCAATGACATTGCCCTGCTATAATTACGGTAAGCGCCGTATTTGGGGGATGTCATTGAGGATGCTGGATGAGTTACTCAGTCTCGTTTGATGGCTCCTCGCCGTTATTGATCTCAATGTCTTGAAGTCTACTAGGCGGCCGGAAGTCGAGGTCGTCTGCGTCCGGTAGGGGATTGCGCCGCTCTTCCCACAGGTGAATTTTCGTTTCGTTGAGTAGTTGTCGAGCTTGGTTCTGTGGTTTTGATGCTTCGGCTATTGCTTGATCCGGCAAGATGTCTTTCATCCACGCGACAAATATCGACATAATTATCGGTGTCTTTTTGGTATCCAGGTATTGCCAGCGGGAGCCGTCCAGAATGTTTCCTGATACCCGCTGTTGCTTTACTGGCAGCCAGTAAACGCCGCAGCTGGAAAGGCTGAAATCGTCCTGGCGGCCAAAACTGATATTTGCTTTGAAGGGGTTGAATGCATCTGCCGGCGGATTGTCGATGCGCTTTAGCGCCATAACCCATTCGCTACCCGGGGTAAACTGCTCGGCTTCGGGGCGGCATAAATCATCCTTTTTCCCCCAGATTCGAATCTGCTCTCGGTATTCACTGCCTTGTAAAACGGTGTCGACGACTAAATCAAAGCCATTACCTTGGGTGTTGCTCACTTCGCCGTAAACTACAAGGTCGGCATTGGCGTAGACTGATTTGAATGGGCCTTCCCACAGGCATTCGCAAGCGGACGCCAAGGGGCTTGCAGTCAGGGCGGCGATCAGTGAAAGTGTTTTTAAGCTCATGGTGAGGGTCATATTTGTCAGCGTGGTCAGGCGGCGAAATAGTGCTTTGCAGATATCAGACAATATTAAACAAAAAAAGGCGCAATAGATTGCGCCTTTTTTATGATTATTGTTGCGAAATTAGATGTCGATAACGACACCAAAAAAGTAACCGTCAACAGTGACTTTGGCTTCTTCACCATCGTCTTCAAGGTCGACGTCGAAGTTGCGGTAGCCAAGCTCAAGTCCGACTACGCCGAATTCATAGCCTAGTCCCACGCTCATATCAGTCACACTGCTGTCGCTGTAGGAAATCACGTTAGCGAGTGCAGATGCGTAAAGACCAGTGAGTGGAAGGTCAAAGCGCGCATTGACGTAGGCCATTGGCACTGGCGCGTCTAGCTCAATTGAGCCTTCGCGGCCGGTCGTTGCCAAGCGAACTTCACCGTCAAACATGCGCACGGTTAAACCGACGTCAAGATTGACCCAGTTGTCGAGAATCTCATAGTACAGGGTGGCATCAGTATGTGTTAAGTCAGTGGTTGAGTTCACTGTGTCAGCCGCAGTGTAGACATCGCCTTCAAACGTAAAGTTGCGAGATAGCTGATTTGATTCAGAAATATCGAGATCGGTGCGCTGTAGGCGAATGTTCGGCAAAACGGGGACGGGATGTTCTAGGGCAACGTAGAAACTTTTACCTGTTTCGTCGTCATAGCCAAGGTCATCGTTCATATCGATACTATCTGGTCCCGATTTTACATGGCCATCCCAGCTTTGTTTCCACATATAGGCACCAGCACTGGCGCCGACAATATCGGCCTGAGTAGAAACAGATGTACTTGCAGCCAATATTGCCAAGGCGAGTAGTCTTTTTTGCATGGTAGATCCCCTGAAGTTGTTTATTTTATCCAAGCTTACGATAAGCGCTCTGCGTGATAGCGTAAATACTAGTTATTCAGTAATAATGCCACGTCTTTGGCAAAGTACGTCAATACGCCATCAGCACCTGCGCGTTTAAAGGCCAATAAGGACTCCATCATGACGGTATTTTTGTCTAGCCAGCCTTTTTCAAATGCGGCGCAGTGCATCGCGTATTCGCCACTTACTTGGTAGGCATAGGTTGGTACAGCAAACTCATCTTTAACGCGGCGCACGATATCTAAATAGGGCATGCCCGGTTTGACCATAATCATATCGGCTCCCTCAGCAAGATCCAGTGCGCACTCGTGCAGGGCTTCATTGCTGTTTGCTGGGTCCATTTGATAGGTGTATTTATTGCCACCGCCTAAATTACCAGCCGAACCGACCGCGTCGCGAAACGGCCCGTAATAGGCCGAGGCGTATTTTGCCGCGTAGCTCAGAATGCAGGTATTGATATGCCCTGTGCTTTCTAATATTTGTCTAATAGAGCCGATGCGGCCGTCCATCATGTCCGAAGGGGCAACAATGTCTGCGCCGGCGTCAGCCTGCGCTTTGGCTTGTAGACACAAAGCCTCAACGGTGCGGTCATTCAGCACATAGCCCTCTGCATCAATGATGCCGTCTTGGCCGTGGGTGGTGTAAGGATCTAGGGCGACGTCGGTGATAATGCCCAGCTCTGGGGCGGCGTCTTTTATTGCTTTGATTGCGGTTTGGGCGAGGCCATTCGGATTGTAGGCCTCCTCAGCGAGCAGGGATTTTTTCTCCGCCCCGACCACGGGAAACAAGGCGATGGCGGGGATACCCAGCGCGGCGAGCAACTTGGCTTCCTTCACTATTAGGTCAACGCTTAGACGCTCGATACCTGGCATTGAGCCAACAGCTTGGCGTTCGTCACTACCTTCGCAAACAAACATAGGATAGATGAGGTCATTCACACCAAGTTGGTGTTCACGCATTAGGCGACGAGTTACCTCTTTCGCGCGCATGCGGCGCAATCGGGTGTTGGGGAAAGCGCCCCGCGTTAGTGATATAGCCATAATCTGTTCTCAGCGCAGGGTTTTAAAAACATGCTCGGCAATGTTCAGGGTTTCTTCAATATCGGCGTCGCTGTGTGCCGCGGATAAAAAGCCGGCTTCATAGGATGCGGGGGCGAGATACACGCCGCCCTCAAGCATACCGTGGAAGAATCGATTGAAGCGTTCGGTATCACAGGCCATGACCTGCTGGTAGTTGGTGATGTGCTCTGTCTCGGTAAAAAACACCCCGAACATGGTGCCGACATGATTGCTCGTCATGGCAATACCTGCGGCATCGGCGCGCGCCTTTAAGCCTGTGATGAGGTTATCGGTTTTTTGAAAAACCGGTTCATAAAAGCCGTCTTGTTCAATGTGTTTTAGCATGCAGAGTCCGGCAGCCATGGCAATAGGGTTGCCAGAGAGCGTTCCTGCTTGGTACACCGGTCCGCTTGGGGCGATGTGTTCCATGATGTTGCGTTTGCCGCCAAAGGCCGCAACCGGCATGCCGCCGCCGATAACCTTGCCGAGGCAGGTGATATCCGCGGTCACACCGTAATAGCCTTGGGCACCTTGCAGGCCGAGGCGGAAGCCGGTCATGACTTCATCGATAATAAGAACTGCGCCGCTTTGGTCGCAGCTCTCTCGTAGGCATTCGAGAAAACCGGGTATTGGTGGAACGCAGTTCATATTGCCGGCAACCGGCTCAACGATAATACAGGCAACTTGATCGCCGTATTCCGCGAAGGCGGCGCGCACGCCCTCTATATCGTTATAACTAAGCGTTATTGTGTGCTCTGCCAGCGCGGCGGGTACGCCGGGTGAGCTAGGGACGCCCATGGTGAGTGCGCCCGATCCGGCTTTTATGAGCAGTGAGTCGGAGTGGCCGTGGTAGCAGCCTTCAAATTTAATAATTTTGTCGCGTCCGGTATAGCCGCGGGCGAGGCGGATGGCGCTCATGGTAGCTTCGGTGCCGGAATTAACCATGCGCACCATGTCCATGCCGGGCATGATGCTGCAAAGTTTTTCCGCAAGTTGAGTTTCGATTTCCGTTGGCGCGCCGAAGCTGAGGCCTTTTTGTAGCTGGGCGGTGACGGTGGCAATGACGTCGGGGTGAGCGTGGCCGAGTAACATGGGGCCCCACGACAAAACGTAGTCAATATATCGCTTACCTTCTACGTCAAATAGGTAGGGGCCTGAGGCGTGGTCTATGAACCTCGGGGTGCCACCAACCGCTTTAAAGGCGCGAACTGGACTGTTGACTCCGCCGGGGATGCGATGGCGGGCGGTCTCAAAAAGTTGCTCGGAGCTAGTCATATAAAAATCTTAATTGTAAAAAATGTCAGTGGGCATTATCACGTGCTGAGCTAATTATCGCCAGAGCAGGCAGCGTCTAATCATTAAAAGGGTTTCAGGACGGCAAGTAGCACTATTGCAAACAAGGCGATGACCGGGGCTTCATTAAACCAGCGATAAAAGACGTGGTTTCTCGTGTTGTGATCGTCGGCAAAGGTTTTAACTAAATGACCGCAATACAGGTGATAAGCAATTAGAGCAGCGACAAAAAGTAGTTTAAGGTGCAGCCAGCCAGCGCTTAGGTAGTATTCAATATTTTGCGCAATTAGCAGTGCGCCGAAAACGATAGTCAACACAGCAAAGGGGCTAACAAAAAGATAGAGCTTACGCTCCATGACTTTTAAATAATCGCGTGTCGCTTGATCTTCTGCCATGGCATGGTAAACAAATAGCCTAGGGAGATAAAAAATTCCGGCGAACCAGCAAACAATGGCGATGATGTGGAAAGCTTTCAGCCAAAGCATAATGCAGTACCTAAATAAATTGTTTCTGAGTGACGTGATTTAGACACGTTGTCATTGCTATCATCAGTGTCAGATAAAATCACTTTTTGGGCGCTGGGTGTTGCCAGTGAGTTAGCATACAATATCTGTTAGCCAATTGCGGCTTGCCGTATTAATTTTATCTCGCGCATTCTCATTTAGCTCTGCCGCCTGCACAGGCCTCTTAATTACATGACCGCCAAAAATAAACGTACTCAGACTGCTCGCAGACTTCGTCTTTGGTGGACGCTGGGCAATCGACATACCCGTCGTCAGCTAGGTACGGTTGAAGATTGGAAGACGCGCGGTGTGTTTTGGTTTGGCGCGCTAACCGTCGGTTTGGTTATTCAGAGCTTTGCATGGCTGTCTGAAGAAAGTTTTTCGATCACAGAAGCTGTTTTTGACCGTTACCCCTATGCCTTTCTATTGATCACCCCGCTTGGGTTGATGGCCATTGTGTGGGTGATGAATTGGGGGGGCAAAGCAGCCCGAGGCAGTGGTATCCCGCAGGTCTTACTAGCACATAAACAGAGTTACCATTGGCTGCGTGGACCTTTTTTGTCGCTGCGGGTGGCAACGCTGAAGGTCTTGCTAACTTGTGCAGGTTTACTGGTAGGTGCAACAGTGGGGCGCGAAGGTCCCAGTGTGCACGTCGGCGCAGCCTTGATGTACAAATTTGGTATCTGGGCAAAGTTAAAACAGCGACAGGTGGAAAGCAGTTTAATTGTGGCGGGTGGCGCGGCCGGTGTTTCCGCGGCCTTTAATGCGCCACTTGCGGGTATCGTGTTCGCGATTGAAGAGTTGCAGCAATCGATGGAGGCGCGAACTACCGGTACGTTTATTATGGCGATTATCCTGTCGGGGGTGGTGGTGTTGGCCTTTGCGGGACACTATAGCTATTTCGGTGTCCCAGATGTTACGGCGGTGCCATTCTCTAATTACCCCTATATCATTGGTGTAAGCGCGGCGTGCGGTTTGTTGGGCGGGCTATTTAGCTTGTTTTTGGTTCAGGGTAATCGTGCGATTGCACCGTTAGTAGCGCGGCGGCCGCTGCGAGTTGCGTTTGTTATTGGTATATTTTTAGCCGCTATGGCAATACTGTCCGATGGGCTAACCATGGGTAGCGGTTATGTAGAGGCCAGGTCACTTTTAGCAGGGCAGTCAGAAGGGAGTTGGCTAACTGCTGCGGGCAAAATACTGGCAACGCTTCTCACGTATTTCAGCGGCATACCCGGCGGTATCTTTTCGCCGAGTTTAGCTGCAGGGGCCGAACTGGGGTCTGCTATGGGGCCGCTTTTTCCGCAGGTTCCGGTGGTGTCATTGATCTTGGTTGGTATGGCCAGCTATTTTGCTGGTGTGGTTCAGCGGCCAATAACGGCCTTTGTCATTGTGCTGGAGCTGACAGGTAATAATCACGATATACTGCCGGCTTTAATGGTAAGCGCGCTAGTCGCAACTGCGGTGTCGAAATTGGTAATGAGCGAGCCCGTGTATCATGTGTTAGCGAGGGATTTGGTTCGCGGCTGGGATCACCTGTTGCGCGAGAAAGATGAGTCGGTGTCGACGACGGGTAAGAACGTTATCGAACCGCAAAATGAACAGCGTTAAGGGAGAGAAAGTCTAGTGTTAAAAGTTGGGATAGTAGGTGGTACTGGTTATACAGGTGCAGAATTACTGCGTTTACTGTCTACCCATGCTGAGGCCGAAGTGGCGATGATTACATCGCGCGCAGAAGATGGTGTGGCGGTAGATGAATTGTTCCCGAGTTTGCGTGGCGTGGTTGATCTGCGCTTTACAGCGCCAGATGTGGATGCATTGGCAAGCTGCGATGTGGTTTTTTTCGCGACACCCCACAATGTCGCGATGAATATGGTGCCCGAGCTGTTGGCGGCAGGTACTCGTATAATTGATTTGTCTGCAGATTTCAGGATTGCGGATGCTGAGTTGTGGTCAAAGTGGTACCACGAGAAACACATTTGCCCGGACGTGCTTGCGATGGCGGTCTACGGTTTGCCAGAGCGAAATGCGGATAAAATTCGCAACGCGCAGTTAATTGCTTGCCCCGGCTGCTATCCAACGGCGATCGAACTCGGCTTTATTCCTTTACTTGAGCAAAAGCTGGTTGATCCCAAGCGCTTGATTGCAAGTGCTGCGTCGGGTGTGAGTGGTGCGGGTCGGCAGGCGAAGATCGACAATTTGTACGCAGAGCTGTCAGAGAGCTTTAAAGCTTATGGCGTGGCCGGTCATCGGCATTTACCAGAGATTGAGCAGGAGTTAGCCTTGGCTGCTGGTGATGCGGTAAATTTGACCTTTACGCCCCATTTATTACCACAGGTGCGCGGTATTCACGCCACCTTATATTCCGAGCTGTTAGATCCCGCGGTGCCCTTAGATGAGCTGCAGTTTATGTTTGAAAAGCGGTATGCCGATGCCCCGTTTGTGGATGTGATGCCCCTAGGCAGTTTGCCGCAAACGCGCACAGTGCGGGGCGCAAACACGTGCCGCATTGCTTTATATCGTCCGCAAAATAGAGATACCGTTGTTGTGTTGTCGGTTATTGATAACTTGGTGAAGGGGGCGTCTGGGCAGGCTATTCAAAACATGAACTTAATGTTCGGCTTGCCAGAAACGATGGGGCTGCAAGGCGTGGCATTGCTGCCGTAAAAGGCGCTGCGCGGCAAATACTTGACTAATTTAGTCGGAAAAGAAGATAATTAGGTTATTGGTGGCGCATTTTGGCGCGCGGGTAGTAGTGAGGTGATATATGTCTGCGGTTGAACAATTCACACCGTCAGTACTAACATTGACGGATAAGGCGGTTGCTAAGGTTAAAAACTTAGTTGAGTCCGAAGCCAATGATGACTTGAAGTTGCGTGTATTTGTTACGGGTGGTGGATGCTCGGGGTTTCAGTACGGTTTTACTTTTGATGAAATCGCTGAGGAAGATGACACCTTGGTTGAGCGCGATGGAGTAACGGTTCTCGTCGACCCTCTAAGTTATCAGTATATTGATGGCGCTCAAGTTGATTACACCGAGGGGCTTGAGGGTTCTCGATTTGTAGTCAGTAACCCAAATGCCAGTACTACCTGCGGCTGTGGATCTTCCTTCTCTGTTTAATTCTCGCTGGCCTAGCATCTGCTGGGCCTTCGCTAGCATCCTGCCATTTTGTTCTTTTTCCCCGCTTTGCTATCTGAGCTAGCGCATTTGTAATCACGCCGGATAAATTGCGCCAAGAATACGTGGTCCTTTAGCACCAGTTACAGCCGGTATATTACCTGGCAGATTGCTGAGTGTTTGCTTGGCCAGCCACGCAAATGCGACCGCCTCAACCCAGTCTGGTGGAATACCAAGTTGTTGGGTATCTGCTACTGATCGTTTGGGAAGTAGCTCAGCAATACGTTTGCGAAGCGCTAAATTCGCACTGCCACCGCCACATAGAAATACTGGCGCCCGGTTAGCGCTGGCTTTCTCTATCGCATCGCAAATACTGCGGGCGGTGAGTTCAAGTAGTGTAGCTTGCACATCTTTCGGTGCTATCGGCGGGAATTTCTCGAGCGTGTCCAGAATGGTCTGCAAATTGAATTGCTCGCGCCCAGTGCTTTTGGGGCCGGTTTGACGGTAAAAATCGGTATTCAGCAAGTGCTGTAAAAGTGCGTCGTTTGATGTGCCGCTAGCCGCCCAGTTACCGTCGCGATCAAAGTCTTGATTCAGGCTAGTGTTTATCCAGCTATCCATAAGAACATTGCCCGGCCCAGTGTCGAAACCGATTACGTCGCCACTCTTCTGGAGGAGGCTGATGTTTGCCATGCCGCCAATATTGAGAATAACTCGGTCTTCGGTTTGGCTGGCAAATACTGCAGCGTGAAATGCCGGTACCAGCGGTGCGCCTTGACCAGCCGCTGCTATATCGCGGCGGCGAAAGTCGGCAACGGTGGTAATGCCGCTTATTTCTGCGATGGTGTTGGGGTCGCCGATCTGTAGGGTAAAGGCTTGCGTGTGATGGCGGGTGCTATCGGGTGGGCGGTGCCGCACGGTTTGTCCGTGACTGCCGATTGCGGTGATATCTTTGGGGTCGAGTTTAGCCGCATTGCATAATTGCAGGGCAGCATTGGCGAAAACACGAGCGATTTCACGATCTGTTCTGCCCAGTAGTTCTATTTCGCCATCACTCGTTGAGCAGAGTTGTAATATGTCGGCTTTTAGCTCTGCGGGGATAGCGGCTGACACGCTGGATACAAACTGGACGTTGTTGCCTTCGTCCACGTCAATAAGAGCGGCGTCTATACCATCTAGGCTGGTACCCGACATTAGGCCAATGTATTTCGAGCTCATCAGCCCGCGTCAATACTGTTGTAGTTACGCTGCGCGGCGTAGGTTTTTAGCTGCAGCTGCATGCCTGATATTTGACTTTTGAACGTTGCCATTTCGCCGCTGTTCACCTTTGTTGGTGGTGGCAGCTTGGTGACGATGGTGGCTGGATTGCGATGTACGCCGTTAACTAAAAACTCATAATGCAGGTGTGGTCCGGTGGCGTAGCCTGTGGAGCCAACCCAGCCGATGGTTTCGCGCTGCCGAACACGCTCACCCTTGGATACTGCTCGCTTATGGAGATGCAGATACTTGGTGATATATGCTTCGCCATGTTTGATGAAAACGTAATTGCCATTGGCTTTTGAGTACCCCGCGTCTGAAACGCGGCCATCGCCGGCGGCGTAAACTGGTGTGCCGCGCGGTGCTGCGTAGTCTATGCCACGGTGTGGGCGCACGGTTTTGAATACGGGGTGTAGGCGCTGGGGATTGAAGCCCGAGCTGATTCTGGTGAAATCTAGCGGTGCACGCAGAAAGGCCTTGCGCATGCTTTCGCCGCTTTCAGAGAAGTAGTCCACTTCGCCTTTGGTATTGATGTAGCGGTATGCTTCAAAGGAGCGGCCTCGGTTAAAGTACTGCGCCGCGAGAATTTGCCCACTGCCTAGACGTTCGCCGTTTAAGTACAGCTCTTCGTATATAACAATGAAGTAATCGTCTTTGCGGACGTCATAAACGAAGTCCAATACCCCGCCGAATATATTGGCGAGTTCCATAATTATGCTTTGGTTTACCCCTGCATCCTGCGCAGCTTTATATAGTGATGAGGTAATTGTTGCACTGGCAACGCGTTGTCGGATTTCTGGTGTTTCTGCTAGCTCGGTTGTGCCGAAGCCAGTTACGCCACGTTCGAATACGAGGCTATTTAACTTGTCTAGCTGGTAGCTCATTGCAGAGAGTTCGCCGCTATCATCTATTTGGAACGATAATTTTTGGCCAGGACGAATTTTGTTGAGTGCCTTGGCTTTTGGTGCCGTCGTTAGCAGTTCGTGAAGGGCTTGCGGCGTGAGATTGGCGCGGCTAAAGATTGCAGACAGTGAATCACCAGCTTTCACTTGTACTTCTGTCCAGGGCTTTTCTGCATCCTCTATTGGCAATGGGGTCGTATCAGTTGAGCTGCTCTCTGCTCGAGCAGGGCTGAGCTCTAAATTTAACGGTATGGCAGTGCGCTTGGCCTCAGCATTTTCACCGGGCAATAATAGAAGTGATAGGCCAAGAGCAATAAGCGTCGATGCAGCAAGGGCCAAGTGGCGTCGCGGAAATTTGCCATTGCTTAATTTGCGAACGGCGTGCCTTTTGGGAATCCATTTTTGCATAGGTCTAATACTACATGCCCGTTGATGATTTTTTGCGCAGTATAACAAATGTGCTGCGTGCTTGAAGCCCGTAATTACCGAGAGTTAAAGTAGATTCTAGCTTGAGTGCGGCGGCATGTCAGCTTTTCCAGGTTTGCATTTTTTGTCGGTTGTTGTATCTTGCCGGCACTTCGGTATTTTCCTATTTTTGCAAATCATCTGCATCGGGTGATTTGCGCCATCTATTTAATTGAAGGTCGGTGTATGACAGCAGTAAATGCAGATTTACTCCCTGAGCTAGAGGCGAGAGGTCTTGTTGCCCAGATGACGGGTGAGAATGGTTTGTCTGAGTATCTTGCTGAAGGCGCTCGAACGCTATATTGCGGCTTTGATCCCACTGCGGATAGCCTTCATATTGGTCATCTTGTGCCGTTATTGGCATTGCGTCGTTTTCAGCAGGCGGGGCACAAGCCGATTGCGCTTGTTGGTGGTGCGACTGGCCTTATAGGTGATCCAAGTTTTAAGGCCCAAGAGCGCCAACTTAACACGCCGGATGTGGTTGCGTTATGGGTTGATCGTCTGAAGGCTCAAGTTTCGCGTTTCGTTGATTTTGAATGCGGCGAAAACTCTGCTGAGGTGGCAAATAACCTCGATTGGTTTGGTCCAATGACGGCGTTGGAGTTCTTGCGCGATATAGGTAAGCATTTCTCCGTTAATACTATGATTGCAAAGGAGTCGGTGAAGCAGCGTATTAACAGAGAGGGTTCGGGGATTTCGTTCACTGAGTTTAGCTATTCATTATTGCAGGGCATGGATTTCTCTGAGTTGTATAAAAGACATGGTTGTACTTTGCAGCTAGGTGGATCCGATCAGTGGGGGAATATCATTGCTGGGGTTGATCTAACTCGCCGTCAGCATGGCGCAGCAGTTCACGGGTTGACGATGCCGCTGGTTACCAAAGCAGATGGCACAAAGTTTGGTAAGACCGAGTCCGGTACGATTTGGCTTGACCCTGCAAAAACTTCTCCTTATGCCTTCTATCAATTTTGGTTGGCTACTGCTGACGCGGATGTCTATAAGTTTCTCCGCTACTTCACTTTTTTGTCCTTGGCAGATATTGATGCAATTGAGGCTGATGACCGAGAAATGGGTCGCCCTTCGGGCCAGCGCGTATTGGCAGAGGAGATGACCAGGCTTATTCACGGTGACGATGAGTTGGCTGGTGCGCAGCGAATTACCGAGGCGCTGTTTTCCGGGGAGTTGGCGGAGTTGTCGGCTGCAGACTTCAGGCAGTTGCAGTTGGATGGGCTGCCGACCGCAGATTTAAGTCGTGCTGAGTTAAAAAATAGGCCTTTAACACAATTACTTGCTGATATCGGTATGGGGGCAGGCAAGCAAATAAAAGATGCTTTGGGTCGAAATGCCGTTTTGGTAAACGGTGTGGCGATAGGTTTGGCGGATAATATGAATGTCGGGGGTGTGTTTTCCGAGGGGCGTTCATTATTTGATGGCTATTACCTTGTGAAGCTCGGTAAAAAGAAATATCAGCTGGTGGTGATTAAGTAGCCAAGTTGCTTACTTATTCATCGTTAAGTGGTTGATAGTTAACCGAAGTGTTCGGTTTTTGTACGGACTTAAATGTTTTTAAAATTCTTTTAAAAAGTGTGTTGACTCCCATCATGGTATCTCTATAATGCGCCTCCTCAACTGCTGAGGCGGACTTCACCGAGGTGAGGGAAGCGGATTTAGAAGGCGGTTGAGGTAGTAAGAAAGTTTAAAAAACTGCTTGCTACTGAGGATGAAGTATATATAATACGCCTCCTCGCTTAAGGGCAACAACTTAAGCAAAATCAAAACCCTGGCGGTTTTGAGTTATTTAAAAACAAGAGATTAGATAATTCGTGTGGG
>NZ_JAHWDQ010000003.1 GCF_019312595.1 Zhongshania aquimaris
ACGCCAATGGCAACTTTACTTGATGGTAAAACGATCTGGGCTGAGAAAAATTTAGCTCAGATCTAAACTGGCAGACACCGGTAAAAAACGGGTAACTGTCAGATCAAGTCTGAGCTACTACAGCAAAGGATACAGTCGCTTCTTTAAAAAAGGATTTTACGAGCTTCTTGTTTCGTCGAATTTTCTCTAAATCCACTATCGCTCGATTTTTAAGCGACTCGCCTTTCTTAAGAGGCTTTTTCGATGTACCCATATTTCTCATCTGGTTCCAAACCAGTTCATCTGGGTTTAAATCAGGCGCATAGGCAGGAAGAAAAACGATTTCGATCATTCCCTCCAAAGAATCAATATGCGCCATTACCTTTTTTGATTTGTGGACGGGATGGCCATCAACAATCAGGATGACTGGCGCTCGTCGACCTTTCAAAAAGTGCTTTAAACACTCAACGTATTTGTCTGCGTTAAATTTCCCTTCGTACACGTGATACCAAAACCCGCCTTTGTTAGACAAGGCTGAAATGGCATTAATTGATTGCCGTTGACCACTGGTTTTAACAACCGGTGTTTGTCCTTTGGCCCCCCAAGTTCGTTGTAGTGGATCATCGGATCGTATTGATGCCTCATCCAACCAAAATATCTCAGCACCCTTGCTTTTAGCGTGTTTCTTTACTCGCGGATAAACTTCATTAATCCACGCTTGAACCGCCGCCTCATCTCGCTCGTAGGCTCTTCGCAATGGCTTCTGAGGTGTTAAGCCTAGCCGGTGGAGTAGCTCCCCTGTACTGGTCAAGCTTAGCGCAACATCAAATCGGTCTTTAATTAAATTCGATACGATTTCACGGGTCCACAAACCAAAGTCAAAACCAAACTGACGTGGATCATTTCCAATAATCCAGCGCTTAACCTCTTGCTCTTCAATAGGAGACAGTTTTCGATTACGCCCCGTCCTCGCTTTAGGTGCTAGGGCGCTAATTCCCTTTTCTCGGGCTAATTTTAACCATGGGTAAATCGTTCGAGCACCTAGCCCAAAACTTCGAGTCACCTCCGCGGCAGATTCACCATCAAATACCCGCTGCACCGCCAACCGTCGGAGGAGGTGCTGCTCTTCTGTGCTTAGTTTTCTTGCGTCAATTTCCATGCACGGTAGTCTAACACAGCGTATTGATTATTTCCGCCTTATTAGTAATACACTCACTCCACTATTAAAAGCTTGTCCATGCCAGGTGATATGGAAGCGACCGCCGAATTGTGACAGCGGTAGCGATCGAGAAAATTGTATTTAGCCGATTAGATTAGTGCGTACAAAATACAGAGAGTCGTTTGAAGCTTCCTACTAGAGCTTGTTGACTGCGCTCGACGCAATTTACGAACCATCACTATTGATTAAGTAATGTATCAGTTTGCTGTAATGTGTTTTTTAACTGCGCTAGTGATTCTTCTACACTTTTAATGTAGTCGAAAGAGTACTTGCTCATTTTTTCCTTGATATGAGGATAATCGCTAGCCATCAAATTTCGTATCATAAGTATTTTACTTTCCATGGCGGTAATTTGGTCTTGGAGATTTTCTATTTTTTGCCCTGAGTACTGTAATTGATCAAATTCGGACTGTCGGGTCGCAATCGTCTGATCTTTTTTGTGAATTTCCTTAACAGGGTCATGTGCTGAGTGGGCTGCGGCGAAAAGGGGGCTAAGGATGAATACTGCCAGCATATATTTCAAAGTATAATTAGCGCTTGCCATGGCTATTTCTCTGGTTGTTAGTAGAGTTTTTAAATGTCATCACAGAAGGGTAGTGCGGTATTCATATTGAATTATCGAGTGTATAGCGTTAATTGGAACATTGATTAGGCAGTAATCAATGTTCCTGTTTTTTGGTGTTGTCACTACGTGCAGTGAGAACCTGGTACTGCCCAGTACTTAGTTCAGGTAATCGTTGTAAAAATGACACCATATTCCATATACGCTCATCGTCATGCCCAGGTGCCCATGATGGCATGCCAGATGCTTTGATACCGTGTTTAATAATCCAGAATTGGCGTTGTAAAGCATAGGTGTTGTCATCGTGGCCGCCATCATGGCCATGATCATCACCCTTCTGTGCGAGATTGGGTGGGGCAGGGTAGAGGCCCAAAGTAAAGTCGCTTTGGTTTTTACCAGGTTTCAGGTGGCAGCTCGCGCACATCGCATTGTAGTCAGCAGCACCTTTTAGCAGTCGCTCTGATGAGGCTAGATCATTGGGAACCTCAATCGTACTTGCCGCTCGGGAAATGGAGCGTTCCCGCATCGTTTCGAGCCCCCAATATGTTAGGCCATTGTGCGGCACATCAGCTCCCATCGGGTAGAGACCAGAGTAAAGAAATGCTAGACCGCCCAACATCGCGACAACGGCGGTAATCATCAAACATTTACCACAGCGTAGAAATTTGTTTGCGGCCATAATATTTCCAAATCGTCTAAAGAGTTAATGAAGTCTTGCTGGGTGACTCGAAATAGTTATATCAGTGATTATGGCCAGTCTGTTCCGTGCTACTTTCATTTCCGTGTTGCGCCGGTTTAGCGCCTTGAGGCGCTTCACTGCCACTCATACCTTCCATACCTTCCATGTCGCCCATGCACTGTTTCATCATGGCTTGCATGACAGGGTCGTTCATATCCATTTTGCTGTGATCCATATTTTCCATGGCCGCGCAATCTGGCTTTTCTGCGTTGTTCATGTGCTCTTTGGGATCATGAGCCTGGGCTGATAAAGTAAAAGCCAGCGTAGAGATTGCAATTGACATTGTTATAAATTTTGAGCGCATTGGAATAATCCTTAATCTTTGAGTTGGGAATATGAGCAATCGATAATTTAATTAAAACCAGAACCGCAGGCCTGCTACTAATTGCGTATCGTTAATGTCCTGTCCTGCAGCTTGTCGATAATCAGCGGTACCGCCATATGCGTCCGACCACTCCACGCCGACATAGGGGGCGAATTGACGGCTGATTTCATAGCGCAGTCGCAAGCCTATAGATAGATCTGATAGACCGCTGCCAAGGCCATTACTCGGGTCATCTTTACCGTAAAGGTTAAGCTCGGCTCGAGGCTGTAATACTAACTTTTGGGTTAGTAATAGCTCGTATTCCGCTTCGAAGGTAAGCGCCGTACGTCCATCGTCACCGAGATAAGCGGTAGCGTCTAGCTCAAACCAATACGGCGCTAAACCTTGGATGCCCGCAGCGAGCCATTGGCGATCGCTACCTTCTTTGTACTGATCCAGCCGCACACCCAGCTGAGTATCAAAGAAGACGCTGATAGCGTGACTCCAGAGTAGATCTGTCTGACTTTCTTCCAATTGACTACCCTTAGTATCACCTTCAGCTTTTACAACGAGACTATCGTAAGTAGTACCATACCGAGCTAAAAGGTCGAAGGTCGTATCGCCACTATCCTCGCTGTATTCAAGGCGGTCGCCTAATACAGAAAGGAACGCATGTTCATCAGCCAGCTTTAGTTGCCTCGGGCCTTGTTGGGCATATGGGCCGTCTGTAAGCGTGTAGCCATCTGAATAGGCATGTGGGTCGCGAGCGTTATCTGGTGCACTACCACCTTGCATTTGCATTTCGCCATGATCCATTTGCGCCCATGAGGTCGAGGCATTAAAAGCTGCGCTAATCACCGCGAAGCCGACGATATGTTTCATATTACTCATGACACCACCACTTCGCGGAACATCCCCGCATCCATATGAAATAATAGGTGGCAATGCCACGCCCAGCGACCAAGGTCATTGGGGGTTGTTAAAAAGCTGATGCGTTGCGATGGCTGAACGGGAATGGTGTGGCGCCGAACTCGCAACTCTCCCTGGTCGGTTTCGAGTTCACTCCACATGCCGTGTAAATGCATTGGATGCGTCATCATGGTGTCATTTTGCAGAATAACTCTAACGCGCTCACCGTGTTTCAACGACACCGGTGTGCTTTTACCAAACTCCAAACCGTCGAATGACCAGCTGTAGCGCTCCATATTGCCTGTGAGGTGTAGTTCAAGTTCCTTGGTTGGTGTGCGACGATCATCCAGCAGCCCGTTAATTGATTTCAGGTCGGCTAGGGTCAATACTCGTCGGCCGTTGTTACGTAAACCGATACCTGGATCATCAAGATTGGTGCGCGGTGTATCCACTCGCATATCGACAGACGCGCCGTATTCACTACTGGCGTGGTTGACAGTGCTAGAGGGCTTGGCCAAAGGATTCTTTGGCTGGTGATTCATGGCGGAATGATCCATACCCTTCATTCCTGCCATGCCCTTCATACCGTCCATGCTGCCCATTCCCTGCATGCCCTTCATCGAGCCATGATTCATTCCTTCCATACCTTTCATGGAATCATGATTCATGCCGGCCATGCTGCCCATTGCACCCATCATATCTGACATCGTCAGCCACTCTGCCGGATCAAGCGCAGGGACTGGCGCAGATAGACCTTGCTGCAATGCTAATGTGCCTCGGGTATAACCGGTGCGATCCATACTCTGGGCAAAGATGGTGTAGGCATCGTCTGCAGGTTCAACCAATACATCGTAGGTTTCGCCGGGGCCAAAGCGAAATTCATCGACGGAAACCGGTTCGACATCTTGGCCGTCGGCCTGAATGACCGTCAATTTTAAGCCGGGAATACGCACATCATAAAAGCTATTGCTTGCCGCATTAATAAAGCGCAGGCGTATGCGTTGCCCTCTTTGGAACAGTCCCGTCCAATTACCATTAGGCGCTGTACCGTTCATGAGGAAGGTCAGCGTGGCCGCCGATAGATCGTTTAAGTCGGTGGGATTCATGCGCATCTGGTTCCACATCTGACGCTTTTCCAGTGCGCCCTGTAAACCGACCTTTGAAACATCTTCGCTAAAGTCAAAGAAGGTGGGCTGATTGAAATTGTAGACATCGCTCTGCATTTTCAATTTACTGAAAGCGCGCATAGGATCTTCGTCAGTCCAATCTGAAAGTTGCACCACATAATCCTGGTCAGAACGGTGTCTTTCGCCTGCTCTAGGCTCAATGATTAGTGCGCCATACATCCCCGTCATTTCTTGAAAACCGGAATGGCTGTGATACCAGTAGGTACCGCTTTGCTGTAGGGTAAATCGATACGTAAAGGTCTCGCCCGGCGCTATGCCTTTGAAACTGATGCCAGGCACGCCATCCATTTGGTAGGGTAGAAGAATGCCATGCCAGTGGATGGAGGTGGCAACTGCTAGGTGATTGGTGACGCGAATCGTCACTTCATCGCCTTCGCGCAGACGCAAAGTAGGAGCGGGTATGGAACCGTTGATCGTTGTTGCCATACGTGTCACGCCGGTAAAGTTGACGGGACTTTCGGCTATAACAAGATTGATTTCACGCCCACTTAGAACAGGCGTTTGCCCCTGTGCCACTTTGCTGCTCATTGCTGCCTGTAACCAAGTGGGTGTTGCCGCCAGTACGCCGCCAGCCGCAAGGCCTTGCACAAAGCGACGGCGGTTTGGTTGCAAAGATCTTTTTTGTTGGGGAAGCCATTGGCTCACGGGCAACTACCTCATACATTCAGTGATTTGTGTTCGTAATACTAGAGACCTACACCTGTCACTCGCATGACTTAAAGATTACAAATCTGTAATCTTTAAGTCATCTTGGTGTTGGAAGGCCTCATCCATAATGTTTATCAAACTGACTTAAGCCAAACGACGGAGCGACGCAATTTTGCGGATATTGGTAGTGGAAGATGAACTCAAGACCGGCGATTACTTGCGCCAGGGGCTTTCTGAGGCAGGATTTATGGTCACGCTGGCGCGTAACGGCCTCGATGGCCACCATCTTGCAATGACGGAAGTTTTTGACCTGATGGTGTTAGATGTCATGTTACCCGATGTTGATGGCTGGCGAATTATGCAGTCCCTTCGGGAAGCTGGTCGGCAAACTCCAGTACTTTTTCTTACCGCCCGAGATAGCGTCGAAGACCGGGTTAAAGGACTTGAGCTTGGCGCAGATGATTATTTGGTTAAGCCATTTGCCTTTGCTGAGCTACTAGCTAGAGTTCGCACCTTGCTGCGCAGAAGTGCAGCGCCTGTGCTTTCAGATCAAATTACTGTTGCAGACCTCACCTTAGATCTTCCGCGCCGCCGCGCTAGCCGTGGAGGTAAAAAAATTAGTCTTAGCCACAAGGAGTTCTGCCTGTTGGAGCTTTTAGCGCGTAGAGAGGGCGAGGTATTACCACGATCCCTGATAGCCTCCCAAGTTTGGGATATGAACTTTGATTCCGATACAAACGTTATTGACGTGGCGATTCGCCGTCTGCGTGCCAAAATCGACGACGATTTCCCAGCAAAGTTGATTCACACTGTGCGTGGCATGGGCTACAAGCTGGAGATCGAAGACGATAATGATGTGGCTTAGTCGAGTTAAGCGTCGTCCTTTATCGCTAACGACAAGAGTGATGGTCTTCGTTGCCCTTGCCATCGGCCTAAGCCTACTGATGACTGCACACCTTGTTCAACAAGCCGTAAAACGTCACTTTGCTGAGCAGGATGCCGATGAGCTCATTGTTATTACTCAAGCCGTGGAACGGGCGTTACGGGCAGGCGCAGACGACATCCCGCGGCTACCTGAAGTGCTATCCCACGCGGTTTCAGGACATCATGGCGTATATTTCCAAGTTTGGAGCCCAGACGGACAACTCATATACGGGCCGAGTGATGACGAACTGCTCACGCCAGTGACTCTCTATACGCCCGTCTCTCGTATTTTAGCAGCTAATTTACATAGCTGGGGCGCAGGGGGAAATGCTTATCGAGGTGCCATTACCCAAACTCTAATTAGTGGACGTAATTATCGTATTGTCGCGGCCATGGATATGAACTTCCATATCCTCTTTCTTGATAATTTTAGGCGCAGCCTGTGGCTTATTATGACTTTAGCTGGCGTCGTCACGTTGTTGGCCGCTTGGTTTGGCGTACATCAGGGGCATGCGCCGCTGCGCGGCTTAAGCGACACTATGCGCGATGTCCAAGCCGATCGCCTGCATGTGCGAATAGACCCAAATATTGTACCGGGTGAGCTGCGAGGGCTTGTTGACTCATTCAATTACATGATCGGTCGTTTGGAAGACAGCTTTGCTCGACTTTCGCACTTTTCTGCTGATATCGCCCACGAACTGCGTACACCCTTAACAAATTCCATTACCCAAACCCAAGTCGCGCTTAATCGGGCCAGAAGCTTGGAGGAATACCAAGAGTTACTATACTCAAATTTAGAAGAACAGGAGCGCTTAGCGAAAATGGTCAACGACATGCTGTGGTTGGCTCAAAGCGAACACGGTTTACGTAATCCAGTACGTGAGTGGCTGGATCTCGGGCATGAAGTGCGGGAGTTATTTGACTTTTTTGAGGCTTTGGCAGAGGAGAAACAGATTGTTCTGACTTTAGACGGAAGCACACCCATGCTGAGTGGCGATCGGGCTATGTTGAGGCGCGCCATATCTAATTTGCTATCAAATGCATTGCGATATACACCGGCCGGGCAAACAATTAACGTGAAACTAAAAAAAACAGATGATGCATGGGTAGAGCTCCGTGTTGAAAACCCCGGTTTAAAGATCCCCCCAGAACATCTACCAAAAATATTTGATCGATTCTATCGCGTTGATCCTTCGCGTCAGCGTCTGAGTGAGGGAGCCGGCCTGGGCTTGGCAATTGTTAAATCAATTGTTGAGGCTCATGGCGGCCACATCGATGCATTCTCAGATGACGATGTCACGTGTTTCTCAATTCGCCTGCCCCTAGTTACTACAGACATAGGCGCCTAAGTGTATCGATTGTCCGTGTGTGGAGGCATCTGAAAAAATAATGGGTAGTTCCCCATTTTCACATAGTATAGATAAGTGCTGCGGGTCGGCGGTTCAGCGAAGGCGCTTGAACGGTGCTAGCATTTGTGGGAAATATGCCGTGGGATAATCTGGGGCGGTCGCAATGCCCAGATCTTCCGAACAGATAACTCTCCTGTTGTCATAGTACGCAGTGCCTAATAGATGATCCGTTAACGTTGTGAATAGACCAAAGTTGACATCGCCTTCTTTTGCCGTATTCAGGTGGTGGAAGCGATGAACTTGATTGATAGCCAGAACATATCTGAGCGGCCCTGCGAAATAGGCAACATTGGAATGTTGCAGTAACAGCTGAATAACCACCGCAACAACCAGCAGCAGTAAGACTTCTTGTGGAGCGCCCATCAAGAGTAGTGGGGCAGTACCTGCAAGGGTTTCAATGGTTTGATGCAATGGGTGTTTCATAAGACCGTTAAACCCATACATACGTTTCACACTATGATGTACTGCATGTAGCTGCCACAGCGCGCTGTACCTATGACTGGCGTAATGTGCCAGTGTAATGCCTATATCGGCGATGATCACCGCCAACAACACTTGCAACCACAGCGGTGCGTAGGAGGGCCAAATTGAATTAAATGGGATAAAACTAGCAATGATTGGCACACTTAATACGCCGACAATACTCAGTGATTCATTGACTAAGGCATGAATAACATCACGCCCCGAGTCTGCTTGAGGCTTGTTGAATTCGGGACTAAATGGCATCCATTGTTCAATTAAGAACGACACTGCGATGAGTAAGCCGACCCATGCCGCCAAGGCAAATTTTGAATAATCTTGTTCTGCCATATAAATAGCGATGCCATTTCCTACGATCAGAAAGAAAGGCAAATACAGGGCTTTGACAAATATTTCCAATGTGCTTTTCATATGCAAAAGCTTCCAGAGCTACAGAGTGCTTAGTTTGTCATTTTTCAATGGCGGCGCATTGAACGAAAAAGCTATTTTTGTAGCAGCAGTTGCTTAATGGTTGTAGCGCTAACGCCGAAGGCCTGCGTTACTGCTCGGCAGAAGTGGGCCTGATCAGAAAAACCAGATAAAAGTGCTGCATCGGTGAGAGGCATTCGTCGCGATAGTTCAAATCCGACCAGCAGTTTAAGCCACTTCCTGTAACTGCGTAATGGCATGCCTGTTTGCTCTGTAAACCAATGAGAGAACCTGCTGGGTGAGAGATTTACCAAACTCGATAAGGTTTTCTGCGTAGTATTGCTGCCGCTACTAATATCATCGTTAAGTGCTGCCAAAATGACATTCAATCGCTCGTCTGGAGTGTCACTGAATTGACAGCGACATTGTTTGTCGAAGCTAATCAACGCTGCGTGGAGGTTTTTTACTTTGGCAAAGCGCGTTACATACGCGGATGAAATTTCTTCATTCAGCAAGGATATAGACCATTCCTCTACGGCTACCTGCGGTAGCAGTGTTTTACAAAAATCATGTGTTGGGTCGATATAGATGCATAATACATGTGCGGTTTCTAGTTGATGAGCGGTACCTGCAGGTATCCATAGCCCGCGTTCGAAATATCGTGTTTTGTCAGATAGCAGCGCTATTGGTTCTTCTAGGCCAATAGCGATTTGATGAGCCCAATGCCGGTGAGGTTTGTTGTCGCCCGAGGCGCCAAGAAATACCCCCATGCCTGCTGTTATGGCCGCCGACCCTAGCCAAGGCTGTGATAACAATTGATTATGATGCATTTTATCGAGTCCTCAGGGTCTATCTTGGATCAACTATTTCGCTTTGATATCTTATATAAAGTCGTTAAGGAAAAGTCAGCCTAAATTTATCTATACGCTAGCATGCACCTTTTCCAGAATAATTCTAATGGATCAGCAAACCTGAATATTTGAAACTCACTCCAATTCAATTACGCTGGCCGACTGTAAATTGAGATTCACCTAGGCTCCATTGTAATACGGCGCTATATATCGGAGGGAGACTTGCTGCGAATTTATAATAATGCCGGGTAGCCTTAGCTCCCCGGCCAGCGTTAAGCAGTAGTTTTATGAGGATTTGATTGCCGGTACTACTTTTTTAGAGCGTTGCTTCCAGATCACGAACAATGCCGGAAACACCACTAGAACCATAATGAGCGAGGTCACAACCCCACCCAGCATTGGCGCAGCGACCCGTTTCATTAGATCGGCGCCGCTGCCATTACTTAGCATGATCGGTACTAAGCCCAAAATTAATGCGAGTCCAGTCATTAATTTTGGGCGTAGTCGTTTGGCTGCACCGTCGACTACTGCCTCAGTAAGGTCATTAAAGGAGTTGAGTAGGCCGTCATCACGACGTTGTCGCCAAGATATATCTAAATACAGCATCATCAGTAGACCAAGCTCTACCGCTAAACCTGCCACGGCGATCATACCCACGGCCACGGCGACTGATATCTTGTATTCGAGCATCCACAAAAACCACAAGCTACCAACCAGAGAAAAAGGCAGCGCGAGCATGACAATGAGCGTTTCGACTAGCGATTTTCGATGAAAGTACAGCATCATAAAAATCAGCCCTAGGGTCATCGGTACGAGAATTTCTAGACGCGATTTTGCACGCTCGTAATTTTCGAACTGCCCAGCCCAGGCGAGGCGATAACCAGTGGGGATGTCGACATTTTCAGCGACCACTTTTTTGGCTAACGCGACGTAGTCCGGAATGCCGATATTGTCGGCAACGTCGACAAAAACAAAGCCGACTAACTGGCCGTCTTCATTGCGAATCATTGGCGGGCCTTTGCGATACTGTAACGTCGCGACTTGGCTTATCGGGATTTGGCCGCCATGGCTGGTAGTGACGTAAGTACGTTCTATAGCTGCTATCGAGTCGCGATAGTCACGGTTATAGCGCATTAAAATATTGTATCGCTCACGTCCTTCAACTGTCTGAGAGACTACTTTACCGCCGATGGCCATCTCAATAACATCTTGAATATCAGCAACATTCAATCCATATCTCGACGCAGCGTCTCGGTCAATATCAAAATCTAAGAAGTAGCCACCCGTGGTGCGCTCGGCAAATGCGCTTCGCGTAAAGGCAGTGGTACGACTATCACTTTGAAGTGCACGTTCGATCGCGGTCGCGGTGCTTTCAATCGTCGCGAGATCCGGCCCAAACACTTTTATGCCCAATGCCGAGCGAATCCCCGTAGCGAGCATTTGTGTCCGTGTCTGAATGGGCATCCACCAAATATTGGGCATGCCGGGGAAGCGTAACTTTTGATCCATCTCGGCGATTAAGCTATCCCAATCCATTCCTTCGCGCCATTCGCTTTTCGGCTTGAGGGTGATATTGGTTTCAATCATCGATAGTGGTGCGGAGTCAGTAGCACTCGTTGAACGCCCCACTTTTCCAAACACCGTTTTTACTTCCGGGAAGGTCATTAGTTCCCGGTTCATTGTGTGGAGCGTCTTTTGAGCTTCACTGATCGACATTCCGGGTAGGGCTGTGGGCATATACAAAATACTACCCTCATTCAATGGCGGCATAAATTCACTGCCAAGTCCACGGAAGGGGATGATCGCGGACAGCAGCACAAGAACACTGACACCCACCACCAGCCAGCGCCTATCTACCACCCAGCGTACCACGGGCGCATATAGCGCAATCAAACTGCGATTTAACCAACTGTATTCGCCGCGAATACGCCCGCGAATAAGTAAAACTGCTAGAGCGGGTATCAGAGTAACGGACAGCAGGGCTGCAAAAAACATGGAGTAGGTTTTGGTGTAAGCCAAGGGTTTAAAAAGCCGTCCTTCACTGCCTTCAAGGGCAAACACCGGCAAAAATGACACGGCAATAATTAGTAATGCGAAGAAAATGGATGGCCCCACTTCTTGCATCGCGGCAATAATGACGTCTGTGCGGTTCTGCGAGCTATCAGTTTGCTCTCGCCACAGCGCGAGACGGCGGTGTATGTTTTCTACAATGGCGATCGCCGCATCGACCATCGCGCCAATGGCAACCGCAATTCCGCCGAGTGACATGATATTGGCAGTTAATCCTTGGTAATACATAGGAATAAACGCTAATAATATGGCGATAGGCAGGGTGATGATAGCGACTAGCGCCGAACGCAGATGCAGCAAAAATACAATAATAACGAGCGAGACGATGAGGATCTCTTCACTCAGGGTTCGGCTTAAGGTATCGATAGACCGTTCAATCAGGCCGGAGCGGTCATACACGGGGATAATTTCAACTCCATCAGGCAAAGATGTCTTAACCTCATCCAAGCGAGCTTTAACTCGATTTATGACGTCTAAGGCATTTTCGCCAAAGCGCATGACCACGATGCCGCCGACGGCTAAGCCTTCGCCATTAAGCTCGGCACTGCCGCGCTGCATTGCGGGTCTTAGTGACACGGTCGCAATGTCAGACACCTTTACAGGAATACCATCGCCGGTAGTGCTAAGAACGACGCCTTCTAGATCTGCCGTTGAGGTGATGTAGCCTCTACCGCGAATAAAATGTTCGTGGCCTGAAATCTCCAGAACCCTGCCACCCACATCATTATTTGAGCGTCGTAGTGCAGCGGCGACGTTTTGTAGCGGAATGTTATAGGCGGCCAAACGGTCAGGGTCGATATTAACCTGATATTCTTTTTCATATCCGCCAACGGATGCCACTTCCGCAACACCTTGTACTGCCTCCAACGCATAGCGTAAATTGAAGTCTTGCAGACTGCGCAATTCCGAGAGGCTAGTGTTCCCCGTTTTGTCACTAAGGGCATATTGATAGACCCAGCCAACCCCAGTCGCATCCGGCCCTAAGGTCGGGGTAACGCCGTCTGGCAAATCGGCACTGGCACTATTGAGGTACTCCAATACGCGCGAACGCGCCCAATAAATATCGGTGCCATCTTCAAAGATGACGTAGACAAACGACAGCCCCATAAAGCTTTGGCCACGCACAAATTTCACTTCAGGTGCTGCGAGTAGGGTAGTGCTTAACGGGTAGGTGATTTGATCTTCCATTAAATCGGGACTGCGCCCCGGCCAGTCGGTAAAAACAATGACTTGGGTGTCTGACATATCGGGAATGGCGTCGAGCGGCGCGGCCATGAGAGAGCGCCAACCCCAGAGTGATGCTCCCACACACAGCAGTATTGTGAGTAGCCAGTTACGGGCACAAAAGCTAATTAGCGACGCAAGAAAACCCTGCGGATGCTTACTTTGGGGGTTTACCATTGCGCAATCCCCGTTTTCAGTTTCGCTTCGGCGGCAATTAAGAAATTACCAGACGTGATTACCTGTTCACCGCCGGATAAGCCCTCTGTAATTTCTATCCAGCCTTTTGTTCTTTGGCCAGTGTTGACTAAAACGGGTTTTATTTTCCCCTCGCTACCTAAATCCACAAAGACAACACGAGTTTCTCCCGCAATCATGACTCCCTCTTCGGGTACCCAAAGGCGTTTACCTAATTCCTTGTTGAAGTGAACCTGAGCGTACATATCCGGCCTGAGCTCGCCATCGCTGTTGTCGAGAACTAAACGAATGCGAGTGGTGCGGGTGAGGGGGTTGACGCTTGGGTAAATGTAATCGATTTTTGCGGGGTACTCTCGCTCACTGAGGTTTCGCATGTTAACAGTCGCAGACATCCCCTTTTCCAGTAACGACAAATCCGCTTCATAGACCTCCGCCTCAACCCAAACAGTCGAGAGATCAGCCAATTGCAGCAGCGTACTGCCCGCTTTTGCATAACTGCCACTCACGATGGATTTATTCACCACGACGCCATTTTTCTCGGCGTAAATTGGCAGAAACTCGATTGGCCTACCGCGCTGTTCTAGTGCGCGTATGTCAGCACTTGAAATATTCCATAGACTTAAGCGGGAGCGGGCGGCCTTTAGCAAGCTGTCGTCTGATCCACGACTTGCTAATCGACCTCGAGTTTCTAAATATTCTTGTTGTGCTGATAGCAGTTCTGGACTGTAAACCGTAAACAGTACTTGGCCACGCTTGACACGGGCGCCAATAAAATCGGCTTTTAACTCACCAATCCAGGTATCGAATTTTAAATTTATTTCGCTAGCACTGTGCTGGTCGTAGGCAATACGTCCCACCGCCGTGATCGATTTACTGAGCTCTCGATATTCTGCTGTCGCCGTTTTTACGCCGATTAATTGTCTTCTGCGAGCATCAATACTAATGACTCCAGACTGCGTTTGTTGTTTGCTGACCGGCACTAAATCCATGCCGCAGATAGGGCAAGATCCCGGGGCGGCCGCGCGAACTGAGGTGTGCATTGAACAGGTGTAATGCGAAATTCCCGCAGGTGTTGCTGTTGCAGCATGTAACTCACTGCTGCCAGTTTGACCGGTCAGAATTAAATCACCGTGGCCCAGTAATTCACTGGATACGTCGATAGCAAAGTCGTAATCCCCTGCTTGTGGCAGGACAATAGTGCCGCGGTAACGGCCATCCGTACTTGGCAGTAACGTCACAAGGGCGGCATTGTCTTGCGCTGGAGTGTCCTCGGCACCGGGGTTTGTCATCGACTGCGTGACTAGCAGGCGAATATCAATATTGTTCAGCGCATTATTCTGGCTGTCCTGCACAGTAATGATCAGCGGATTATCACCTTGGCGGAGTTTGGCATTTTCTAATAACGCCACTTTGATAAGGTATTTGCCAACGGTATAGAAACCTTGCTTATTTGAACTAAGGTCGACACCTGGCGTAGAGGGAAATGTGGCTTGGTTGTCGTTGACGGGCATTTCACTAGCCATTGATACTCCGCCGCCACTGATTGTGAGGCTTGAGCGTCCAGTCGCCATATCAAAACTGAGATCGGCTGACGTATTGTCTTTGCTGATCTGTAATTTTAATGGCCATTCACCGCGCATAGCGAGGTCGAATTCGGCAGTGTAAAAGCCTGGGGAAATCTCATTAAATATCACGGGAGCCCGCATTGATGGCATGCTGCCCATTGCGGCCATCTCTGCCTGCCCGCGAATTTTAGCCTCCGAAACAGCATTTCCCTTGGCGTCTCGCAATTGCAAAATGGCCGTGTTGTTACCCACTGCGGGAACGCCATCTTCGAATGCAATGGCGATGCGATAATCGTCCGTGCGATATTCCTTTGCATCACTCATTTGCTGAGTGAAGGCATTGGTAGATGAACGATAGACATAGCTAAAATAGCTTAAAATCACGGCTAAAATAATAATGATACTGACAAGCAATCGCTGTTTCATTGGGCGTGCTCCGAGGTGGTATTTGGTTTGATTTTTGCGGTAGCGCTATTTTGACTCGTCGCCATGTTGGCGTGATGCTGGCTAGTTTTGGGTAAGGCCAACGGTCCGCCGAGCGCGTTCTCAAGTGCGGCTTTTGCAATTAGGTAATCAGCGCGAGCACGCTCTAAGCTCAATTCGGCATCAAGATGAACTTGCTCGGCGCTTATCAATTCACTAAAACGGCCGCCGCCTGCGCCATAGGCAGCCCGCGTCGCGCTAAGATTCTCGGCTGTTCTCGGTAATAAATCGTGCTCATAGAGGGCTATGGTATGCAGTGCTTCGTTGACGAGGACACGGGCTTCTTCTAAATCTCCCAGCACCTGCGAGCGCAGCTCATCTAATTCAGATTGCCGGCCAACGGTGTTCGCCCGGGACTCATCCCTAGCCGCGCGATATTTATCCCGCCCTAGTGGTAAGTTAATACCAATACCGACTACCCAGCGTTTGGCCGTTTCATCCCAAAGGCTGTTATAGCCAGTGAATAATTTAAAATCTGGATAGAAATCTTTATCGGCCAGTTTTTCCCTGTCGCGACTTGCTGCTATTTGTTGCTTGGCAGCTGCTAGACCTGGGTGCTGACTCAGGGCGATAAGCCGAAGCGTATCGAAATCAGGGATTGCCGTTGGCGGCGGGAGAGCGTTTGAAAGCGCAATGTCGGCGGTTGTACTGCGATTGAGCAAGGTGTTTATTTGCGCACGCAGGGTCGCCATTTGCCGTCGCAATTGAACACTTCGGTGACGAATATGCTGAAGCTCTACCTCTGCGAGCAGCACGTCTGGTTGATTGGTTATCCCCGCGGCGTAACGCGCTTCTGCCACGCGACGAAGTTCATCAACTAAGGTGCTATTGCGCTCATTAATGGTAATGGCCTGATGAATGTAGTTCCACTGCGCATAGTAGCTGAGCGCCACTGTACGTAGCTCTAGCCGCCGCAGCGCGAGATTACCACGCTCCGCCTCCGCTGTTTTAGTCGCAGCGTCGCCGCGCAAACGAAGCTTTCCCGGCCATGGGAGCGTTTGCGTTAATTCCATTCGAACATTGCTACCGCGCCCGTTCGGCGAGTTGTAACCGCCAATGGTGTCGGGGGCAACCGCAGTAAAGAGTTGTGGATCGGGCAAGGCAGTAGACTGAACAATTCGTGCTTCAGCCCCCTGAATCGCAGCTTCAAGGGCAGTTATTCCAGGGTTGGCACGCAGCGCTTCGTCAACGAGCGCTTGGGCAGACATTACTGACCCCCATGACGATGAAAGCGTTACCGAGTGGGTGTATTCCTCAGCTGCATACAGTGCTTGGGCAAAAATCAGGGACAACACGGCGCCGACCGCAACAACAAAACGTCGGGACAGGGCGGCGATACACCACCAATATTGGGCGAACATAATCAATCCTCATAAAATACCTTTTGCTTGGCGCTATAAATAGGCCAAGCCACGCACCGTTATCCGGTGCCTACTAGTAAATTATGAAAATTTTGGGGGTCTGAGCAGTACGCGCTGAAACGCTGGATTGGGTGGCGGCGGGAGGGTGATTGTCTGCATCGTTGGTTTTTTTTCAAGTGCAGCGATAGGGAGGGGTGGTAGAAAACTTGCTGTTAGTCCACCAATGCCACAATCGATGTTTTCACAGCTATTATTGCTATCCACACAACAACAGTTTGCTGGCGAATCGCAATCAGCCTGCATATCGCTGGCTTGCATGTTCGGCGCCATGTGTTCAGCCGTAACGGACGTTGTTGGATCACAATAGGCGGCCTGTAATACGCTGCCCCAGCCCGATGTAGTAAACAACATCAGCGAAAGGATAAGTATGTAGGTGAGGCGCTTTTTCATTCGATGATTTTATTCTTTCCCTGCTTGAGCTGCAAGACGTTCATTTCAGATGGCTTTTTAGAATTACCATGAGGAGGTCATAGCTATAACATATCCGATACGGTGACGTATTGGAAATAGGGCGTGAGGGGTGCTAGAATACAGATAGTCGATTATATACTCTTATCTGTAGATATCAGGAAAATCCATGGCTATTCCTAAACCTGTCCCGCTGTACCCGACATACAAAGACCTCAAAGCTGTAAAGCTTGAAGAGTTTCCCGACCTCGCAGCCGTGTTAGCCGATACCGATCAATGGAAATCTAAAGCGTGGCTATGGGGTCAGGAATTTCTATCTTATATTGGTCGCAACAAATCAGAACACACATTCACGCGATTTCGTTCTGAAGTCGAGAAATTTCTGCTCTGGGCATTTCTCGTCAAGGATAAGCCTATCGACCAATACCGAAAAGCCGACATTTTAGAATATGCAGATTTTTGCTGGCGACCGCCATTAACGTGGATATGTTTATCGAATGTTGAGAAGTTTCTGATTAAAGGCGGCCTGTACATAAGTAACTCTGAATGGGCACCATTCCGGCTGATGATTGCCAAAGGCGACATATCAAAGCCGGACAAGAAAAAATACCGTCCCTCGCAAGAAACCTTACAAGCGACGTTTACCGCCGTTAATGCCTTCTATAAACATCTAACTGATGAAGAATACTGCTACGGCAACCCTGTTCAATTAGCCAAGAAGGATTGTCGATATTTGATCAAAGATGCACAGGTCAAGGACGTAAAACGCTTAACCGAAGACCAGTGGAATTTCCTGCTGGAGGTTGCTCATACCATGGCCGATGACGACTCGCGATATGAACGAAACCTGTTTCTCATTGCATCATTAAAAACCCTTTTTCTGCGCATTTCTGAGTACTCAGATCGCGCAGAATGGTCGCCCACCATGAGTCACTTTTGGAAGGATAATGACAATAATTGGTGGTTGAAGATCTATGGTAAGGGTCGAAAAGTCCGAGATATTACGGTTCCACCGAGCTTTCTAAGGTATTTAACGCGCTACCGGCTCTACCGAGGCTTAAATAAGCTGCCTGTACCTGGTGAAAACCACCCTATTATTGAAAAACTCCGAGGCCGTGGGGGAATGACGGCGCGACAATTATCAAGATTAGTGCAGGAAGTATTCGACCAAGCGTACGAACAAATGAAGGCACGCTATGGTGAAGACAATGCTAGTAATTTTAAAGAAGCGACGTCACATTGGTTGCGGCATACAGGTGCGAGTTTAGAGATTGAGCGCGGCCGCTCACTTAAAGATGTATCCGAGGATTTGGGCCATGCGAGCATGTCTACGACTGACACCGTGTATGTTCAGGCAGATGACAAAAAGCGTGCAGCTAGTGGTAAAGAGCGGAAAGTTTAGCTGTGCTGCGCTAAGCGGACTCAGGGTAAGGCGCTAAATTAATTTAATAAAGGTACGCATGCAGTAACCTGACCTTTGGTTAATCGAAACTCTCTCTGCCAACTGGCTCTTGGTTTAGCCAACTCTGCTCTTCATCGCTGAGACCAAAATCGTCCGTAACTAGGTCTGTGGAGTTGAAAAACGAATCCCATGGACCATTTTCGTCAGGATTATCGGTCGTTGTCTGATTATGAGTCTGATTTTTGCCACGATTCATGGAGGGCACCTTGTCAGATTAAAGCCGTATGTATTTTATGGCACTGCGAAAAAAGTTTTCCTAAACATCCTTGGAGAACCTAATCTCGATTACCCCCTTATAATTCAATGAGATAACCAGGATTCCAAAATATGATGGTGGGCTAAACTATTCAGTACCCTCAGCTTATTAACGGTACGATACTTCGCTGGCAAAGGTTCAAAACACCAAGTTTAAACTTTTATGTATAATCGTACTCAAGGTAGAAGAAAGGTATTCCTAGAAGGAATAATTCATCTTGTTTTAATAACCAAAAATAGGATTTTGTGTAAAGTACGATACGCACAAATTTTAACCAATGGCTGAAATCAGCGAAGAAACATATAAGATTTTTGAGACTGCCTACGCGTTCTTTAATGCTAGGCTTTTTGAAGGTGCTTTGCCGAAATGCCTTATTACCTTCCAAAGGCAAAGCCGACTTATGGGCTATGTTTCCTTTAATCGATGGAAAAATAAGCAACATGAATCCATCGATGAACTTGCGATAAACCCAGAATATTTCGCCAATTTTCCGTTAACGGAAATCCTTCAGACATTATGCCACGAAATGACCCACGTATGGCAAGCCCACTTTGGGTCGCCCACGAGAAATGGATACCACAACCAAGAGTGGTCAAGAAAGATGATTTCACTTGGTTTAATGCCATCATCAACAGGCAAACCTGGCGGAAAGACGGTTGGCCAAGGAATGCTAGACTATGTCATCGAAGGTGGACTTTTTGAAAGCGCCGTAAAAGATATAATCCGAGAAGGTTTTGAACTGATTTGGTTTGATACCGTTTCAATTATCCCAAAACCCCCATCACAAACGGCTTCAAAAAATGTATCTCTATCTTCCGTGGCGGCGGATACATTGAGTGTAAGTTCAAATCATGTGAAAGAAATTGACTTGGGCGTGGATATGGATGCTTTTACAACAGCCATAGAACAGTCTTTACTCAGCGATCTCCCCTGCGAAATCGTGACGTCCCGGCCAAAAAAAGCTTCAAGTAAGACTAAGTACTATTGTACGAATTGTTTTTCTCAGGTTTGGGGAAAATCAGGGCTAAATATTGTTTGCGGCACTTGCATTAAACCATATATACAAGATACGTAACTAAAACCCATCATGCATTCAATATATTAAGCGACAAATCCAAAATAGACGGCAGCTTAATTATATCGTCCAGAGAGTACTCGCCATTAAAGACTAAATGCCCCCAGGCAACCGGTGAGATCTTTTTTAACATCTCTATGTAAAGCTCCTTTTTCTCCCTTTCGAATCTCGTAAGCGCGTTGGACAAGAGAGCAGAATTATAAAAAATAATACAATTTGCAAGCAGCCGAGCGCATGAATACCAAATATCAATTTCTCTGTCACCTTGTCCGCGAAAATTAGATTGCCCATTCACTTTCGAAATTGCCCTTTGTAATTGATGATACGCTTCTCCCCTGTTCAACGCTTTCTGTACATATCGCTTTAAATTATCGTCGTCAATGTACTCTAAAAGGTAAATAGCTTTGACTAACCTGTCATATTCTCGTAAGGCATCCAGCATCCGATCAGATTCTGTTGATCGAGATATTTTTTTAACAATTTCATATTGACGAACTTCTTTTTGATGTAATGAAATGCATATTCGTTGAGTATGCTTCCAGCCTTCTATGATCTTTTTATCATCAATCGGCTTCGCTAATTCAATGGAGAATCCATTTTCTGTTTCGCTAACGGAGAACAGTTTATCAAGTTCACTACCAACATCTTTGTAGCGCGGGGCAAAAGTCCAGCCAAATAAATCTAACAGTGCGAAGTTACATTTGTTTGTTCCATGTGTGTCCGTAGAGAGAACATCTGGTTGTAGCTGACTAGCATTATTATAAAGAAGATCAAAGGTATAGTGAGACTCGTGATGATTCAGAGGCATGATCTCAATGTTTACTGGGACGTGGTTTATCGATAGTGTAAGTGCTGACAGTCCTTTTCCTTTCCCAAAATCTTTGCTTGAATAGCGTGTTCGAACTGTATTCCTCTTAGATCCAAATTTTTGACCATCAATACTCCCATGAAGAACATCGGGTCGAAAGTTGTAATATTTAAATATTTCCAACTTTGATATTTCGTCACTTATACAATCTGCCGCATTTCCTAATGCTGGCTCCCTAAAATAATTTGCTTCGAAATTTTTGAGTTCATCGTATGAAAATGGACAAAGATCCGCCATTTTATGAACACCAAGTCGAGTCGCATTTGCAATTAAACAAGATATAAATTTTCCGGAAAAATCTGAGTCCTTATGGCGGTACTTCATGTGCTTTATTCTATCGTAGAAACCAGTTTCGCGTGCGACGATTGCGATAACAGACGAAATTCCTTGTTTTGGTAGATTTGAAAAAATCCGATCATTGACCTCATTTCTACCTTTCAGTTGTTTTACAGTCCACGTTTTTTTACCGCTTGCTGTGGTTAAAATAACTGACTCATTCTCTCTGCTATTGATTCGCTCAACCACCCTCCTTTTTAGCGTATTAAATTGTTCACGCTTCATAGCAAGCAGTTCTTCTATTGGCATATCGAGATTCGCTGAGTTGATTGCCTCAATCATGGTATCGCCGTCATTTTCGAACAAATCAATATCAACAAGAGATTCCACTAAGGGGGAAAATTCGGAGCTGTTTTCTACTCCCCAATGTGATTTATAGAGGCGACTAGCAATTAAACGATAGGTATAATACTCCGCTCTGTGTGGAATAAGCGTTTTATCATCATTATATATATGCACTCTATTCTTCTTATAGATCAACCTATCATCAAACGTAATGCATCTATTTTCGGTTTCCAAGTCGAATTTTAACTTCAGGGTTTGATTGAACAAAGCCAGCTTGCTGGAGGGCTCAACGAACTTTAAGAAAGTAAATAATTTCCTAATAATTCTAAGGCTTTTCCCTTGTATTGAATCAATGTATTCCCAATAATACATTTCTTCATCAACGTCTATAGACTTGAGGTATTTTGCGACAATTTCTCTCTGATTTGATGGCAAAATCACTTCTGCTTTGTTTCTTAGGTCATTGTTAGTTACTGATTCATCACCGTGGAGATCTAAAACTCCACCAACTTTAATCATTAGGTCGGCCATACCTTCACGTTCACTGATTATCCTTTTTTTTACATATTCCCTCGCGGATGAGTGAGTGGTTGTGTAATGAAAGTAGAAAGCTGACACGAAATAATCAGTTATATCCATAAATCTTTGACATACAAAGCATGAAAAATATAGATAAAAATTTAACTGATCAGACCTTTTGTGTTCCCATGCATCGTGGTAGTTGAATAATGCAGCATAGTGTTCAATGGCTGGCTTCGATAATTTCAGCACGGAAACCAGCATTTTAACGTCTTCATATATTTCTCTTAGACAATCATATGCTCTTGCTTCCTTGTTAATCTGAGATGGTCTAAAGTCGGTTGCCTGATATCGAATTGCATCAAATACATCTTTGGAATTTGGATCGTTGAGTAATCTTAGAAATATACTCTTTGTATTTTCGGTTAGATGATTTTTAACCAGCTCTTTAATTCTGGATTTTTCTAAATTAGTAACATCCGAGATAACCATATTAATTATACGGTAAGATGGTCGTTCAATGTTTTGGTGAGCAAGCCAATCTAATGCTTGGTCAAGTAACTCTCGCGGATCCAGCTTAGTTCTTACCTCTTGGGCAAGGTATGTCTGTAATTTTTCTTTTTCACTCAAATCAAATGAATTTATTCCAACGGCAGAAAAAATTCTGCTATAGATGTTAGATTTTCTAGCTGCCGATAAAGGTACAAGCTCTCTCGCCAATCCTGGATAGTACTTTTTAACTATATGTTTCAAATCGGGCTCTGATCTTGTTGGATCAAACTGAATTTTTATAGGTTTTAATCTGAAATAGCCAAGTAAGAGCCGATAATAGACTTGGATATCAACTGACTCTCGCTTTTTTATGAAAGAAAGTTCTTTGTCATCTAGCGAAAATTCGTAATCTTGGCTCTCTGCACTGATAGCTGGCGAGGCGTGATACTCGACGATTTCTTCTTCTGTTAATATCTTCATAACAATACAACCTAAAAAATTTTGGGACACACATACCAGAGAGAACTTGAGTCATGATTACTTATCAAGCAGCAATTGTATAAAGCAATCGAGAAAAAGACAGGTAGGGAGGTTATAAGCACGACAAAATATCAAGAAAAACAGGAAGTTAGGGATTTGGTCAATTCTACGAGTGCATGATAATCAGGCAAAGCTCGGCTGACGTCATCACTTCGTTGCCTCCCAATCCGCGGGGCGCGGGCCGATGCCTCCTAATATCGAGTGTAGCAAAGCGTATCTAAACAGATGATCCTAAAGCATGACCATGTTCCACGAATATGTTTCACGGAATAATGTGGTAAGAAGTGGCTAGCACCCCATATCCAAGATAAGGGTGGCTGCCAGCAAAAATCCGCATATTCGAGGATGTCAGTTTTTCGGTATTCATCTATGGGCTTATCCTTGATGAGAAACGCCCAGAGTAAAAACTTCTCTGTTTCTGATCGAAATCGTGTGTATGTGTGTTCGGATTTGTTTCGGCCGATATAGGATAGAAATTCCTGACCCCAGCGCCACGCTTTAAATTTCCATTGATTGGTATCGGTTAACAATGCGGCAAGATCGGGAAACTCGTCAATACGTACAGCTTTAAGATCCTTGTATATTGGATAAAGAGGAACCGGTCTAGGAATAGCCATGATGTGTCCTGAAGTATGGATATCAGTGTGTTTAGTCGAATACCCACTATAACAGCCCTTCCCTCTAATTCCAATACGTCACAGTATCGGAAATAGTATAGGTGATGAAACGCTTCCCGCCTAAACGGCTCGGCCCTATTTCGTTAGACCTATTCCCACCCGAAATTGTAAACATTCACCCTCCCGCGAAATCAAGGCGTCACTATTCCCAGATTCAGCTTACGGTAAAGATACCGATAACCTGCAAAGGGTGCATTTAGGATTCTTCACCAAGTTTTCTTAAGGGTACCTTAAGAATCAAAGTCTAACGTTACGTATCTTGACCGAATGTGGTCTCGCAAAATCGTTTTTGCCGACTCTCATTAAAGAGAAGCTATAACAATGCACTTTGGCCGCCGCCTAACTTCACATCAGCTATTGATTACCGTCGCCTTATTTCTAGCGCTAAGCGCAAACACCACGTTCTTTCAGAACATGCTGCAGATATACCCTTTGCAGGACAATACTGGCTTTCTTCTGTCAGTGTTCATTCTGCTTTTTTGTGCCCTTTTATTTATGCTCTCGCTGTTCAGTTTGATCATGCCGAGTAAATATGTGGCCATCCTCTTTATCAGTGTTGCTGCGTTCAGCGCCTACTTTTCCGACCGATACGGTACGGTTATTGACGGTGAAATGATACGCAATATAATCGAGACCGACATGTCAGAAACCGTCGATTTGATTACCTGGGGATTGATGTCGAGAGTCTTTTTACTAGGCTTGCTGCCTGCCATTATTGTCTTTCGTCTCCGCCCCCAGAAAGTGAAGCTCCGGCGCTACTTAGCTGTGCACGCCTTAGTCATCGGCGTGTCGCTATGTGTGGCCGCGGCGTGCGTACTCAGCTCTAGCAGCCAGTACGCTAGTTTCTTCAGAGAACATAAATCTGTTCGATATTACGTCACGCCCGCCTATCCAATTTATTCGGCTTTGCAATTTGCAGCGAGTTTCACCCATATCGACACAGACCGACCTTTGACGTCACTCGACGCCATATCTAGTATTCTGGAAGACGAAGCTGAACACAAAGAACTTATTATCCTCGTCGTTGGGGAAACTGCTCGCGCAGACCACTTTTCCTTGAATGGATATTCGCGCGGAACCAACCCTTTATTAGCGAAAGAAAGTCGTATCATCAGCTATAGCCGCATCCAATCCTGCGGTACGTCCACCGCGATTTCAGTACCCTGTATGTTCTCTTATTCGGGCCATGACGGCTTTGACGTAGAAAGCGCTCGAAACACCGAAAATGGCTTAGATTTAATCCAAAAGGCTGGTGTGAAGGTTTTATGGCGAGACAATAACTCGGACTCCAAGGGTGTGGCTGATCGTATCCCATTCGAAAATTATCGGACGCCAGACAAAAACCCTATTTGCAACCCAGAATGCCGCGATGAAGGGATGCTCGATGGTTTACAGCAGTATATCCATAATCAAAACAGTGACATTCTCATTGTTCTCCACCAAATGGGGAGCCACGGCCCCGCCTATTTTCAGCGCTACCCACCAGAGTTCGAGCGATTCACCCCAGCATGTCAATCCGCTGAGCTTTCTGAATGCAGCCAAGAGGAAATCATCAATGCCTATGACAACACAATTGTGTATACCGATTATTTTTTATCGAAGGTGATCGAATTCCTTAAAGTAAATACCCCAAAATACGAAACCGCAATGTTCTATGTCAGTGACCATGGCGAGTCCTTAGGAGAATCGGGAATCTATCTTCACGGCATGCCCTATCGTTTTGCTCCTGATGCCCAAACGCATGTGCCCGTAATTGCGTGGATTGGAGAGTCCTCCGACATCGATTACGAAGAATCTAAGCGACTGAAAGAACTGGACAATACCCACGACGAAGTATTTGACACCCTATTGACTGTTTTTGAAGTAAACACCGACCTTTTACCATCCGCAAAAGACAAGCTCATTGTTTTGTCAGATGAAGACGAGTGAGACTAATGAGCCCCTTAAAGCAAATATTGTGGTCTATTCTCGCGCTGTTCGTGCTGTTGCTTTGTTTTGAGAATACGAATCTCGACCTCCTTGTCCAAGACTACTTTTATAACGACAGCGCTCAACAATGGATTTTAGATACCTCGCACCCAGTACTGCACTTTCTTTTATATGACGGTGCCAAGGCGGCCGTTATTTGCTGGGAGATACTACTGCTTATTGCGCTGATCTTTTTCAGAAAGAAACCAATCGTGAATGCGTATAGACAGGGAATCACTATCGTTTTAATTGCCATCCCCCTGTCGGCAGGCTTGGTGTCAGCCCTTAAAAATTCGACCAATATCGCCTGCCCATACGCTTTATCCCATTACGGCGGGGATATCCCCTATGTCCGCATTTTTGATCTTTACCCTGTCGGTCTGCGCCCTCAAAAACAACAGCGTTGCTTCCCGGCGGGGCACGCGAGTGCTGGATTTGCACTCTTGGCGCTGTATTACTTGCCAAAGACCCAAAAGCGGAAAAATCAATTCCTTGCTTTAGCCCTAGGTGCTGGTATGGCGATGGGCACTTACAAAATGCTGCTTGGCCACCACTTTATCAGCCACACACTGATCACAATGGTACTGTGCTGGTTAATGGTGAATATCGTCGCCTTATGTACACAGCGATTCTCAAGCACAGAACCATCTGAATACACGGCTATCAATAGCAAGACAGGCTAAACCTGTGTTCAATTGCAATCAAATAACTGAAAGTGCGTTACTACACCCCAAAACTGTACGTAATTTGCGAACTGGCAGAAGACTTAAATTGGGGTTGGGTAGAGGCCTCCCCCTACCCCGCCCATCTTCTATCTATTCCTTTATCAATAAATTGCTTAATTCATCTTTCCGATGAACCCAGCGATACAGCACCGGTAGCACAAATAAGGTGAGTAGTGTGGACGACAATATCCCGCCAATGACCACCGTGGCTAAGGGCCGCTGAACCTCTGCACCCGTACCTGTGTTTAGGGCCATAGGAACAAAGCCTAAACTTGCGACCAGCGCGGTCATTAACACTGGGCGAAGTCGTGTTATCGCACCCTCGGTAACGGCAAGTATTAAATCCCCTTTTTCCCGCCAAAGATCTTTAATAAAGGAGAGCATTACCAAGCCGTTCAGCACGGCAACTCCAGAAAGTGCAATGAAGCCGACACCTGCTGAGATCGACATGGGCATATCACGTAGGGCAAGCGCAAAAACGCCGCCGCTTAGGGCTAGTGGTACGCCGGTAAAGATTATTAGCGCGTCCTTTAAAGAACCAAATGCCATCGCTAACAGCGCAAGAATCAGTGCGAGGGTAAGCGGTACAACAATAGTGAGACGCTCACTCGCCGATGCTAATTGCTCAAACGTACCGCCATAATCAAGCCAATAGCCGGCGGGTATATTTACCTCGCTTTCAATTTTTTGCTGTACTTCCTCTACAAAACTGCCAAGGTCACGGCCCTGCACATTGGCGGTTACCACGAGGCGGCGTTTGCCATTTTCACGGCTAATTTGTGCGGGGCCAGGCGATACATCCAATATCGCAATTTCAGACATGGGCACAAAGCCACCACTGGGTAAAGGCACCGGCAAAAACGCCAATCTTTCGATATCGTCTCTTACGGTGTCGGGTAGCCGTACTACGATATCGAATCGACGGTCTCCCTCAAAGAGCACGCCGGCGTTTTCACCGCCAATTGCGGTTGCTAGCCAATCTTGCAGATCACCCACATTAAGTCCGTAGCGGCCTAAGGCAGTGCGTATAGGAATAATCGACAAGGTCGGCAATCCAGTTACTTGCTCTAAGCGAACGTCTGCTGCGCCACTCACTGCCTGAACTACGGCGAGCACATCGTTGCCACTTGCTAGTAACTGTTCCAGATCATCACCAAAGATCTTTATGCCTAAATCTGCGCGAACACCTGAAATAAGCTCGTTAAAGCGCATTTGTATTGGTTGAGTAAACTCGTAGTTATTGCCCGGCAACTCGGCGAGCGCCAAGCGCATTTCATCTAGAAGTTGTTGTTTTGTTTTGCTTGAGTCCGGCCACTGATTACGGGGTTTCAAAATAATATAATTGTCTGCCACATTGGGGGGCATGGGGTCAGTCGCCAACTCAGCCGCTCCGATACGAGCGAATACTTTATCGACTTCCGGAAAGGATTTTATTCGCAGTTCTAGGGATTCTTGCATCTTTATCGCTTGCTCCAACCCCGTTCCAGGAATTCGCATAGCGTGCAAGGCAATATCTCCTTCATTAAGCTGAGGAACAAATTCCCTTCCCAATTGACTTGCCAGATAAAGACTACCTAGCACTATGCCAAAAGCGGTGATTACAACGGTGCGCGGAAATTTGAGTGCAAGCTGTAACAGCGGTTTGTAGTTGCTTTTTGCAATCCGAATAGCCGCACCCTCTTTTTCACTAATGTGGCCTTTTAAAAATATTGCTACGGCTGCTGGCACGACGGTAATAGACAGCAACATCGCTGATAGCAAGGCCATCACGACGGTAGCGGCCATTGGGTGAAACATTTTCCCTTCTACACCGGTCAATGAAAACAAGGGAATGTACACAATCGTAATAATAGCCACGCCAAAGAGGCTGGGACGAATTACTTCTGAACTTGCTTCATACACAACATTTAAACGTTCACGCAGGGCTAGCTGACCGGAAGTTTGAGCATGGGCAAGACGTCGAATGCAGTTTTCAACAATAATGACCGCACCATCAACTATTAAACCAAAGTCCAAGGCGCCTAAACTCATTAAGTTAGCGGAGACACCCGCCTTCACCATGCCGGTGATGGTCATTAACATTGCCAGTGGAATGATCGCCGCGGTAATTAACGCTGCTCGTATATTTCCCAATAAGAGGAGTAACACCGCGATGACAAGTAAGGAGCCTTCAAGCAAGTTTTTACTGACTGTGGCAATCGCTTTATCAACCAGCGCGGTGCGATCATAAACAGGGCTAGCGACGACACCTTCAGGCAGAGACTCCTGAATACGCTCAAGTCGACTAGCAACACGCTTAGCGACGGTTCGCGAGTTTTCGCCAATCAACATCATAGCCGTACCAAGCACAGTTTCTACACCATCTTGGGTGGCCGCACCGGTACGTAATTCTTTGCCAATGGCAATGCTGGCGATATCACTGATTTTAATCGGGATACCATCATGCTGATCAACAATAATGCTGGCAATATCATCTATTGATGATAATTGGCCCGGTGATCGCACGACCAACTGCTGCCCTTCTCGCTCAATATAGCCTGCACCGCGATTAGAGTTATTGCGTTTCAGGGCCTCGACAATGTCGGCCATGGCTAAGTTGAATTGCAGTAGCAGCTGAACATTTGGCGCTATGTGATATTGCTTGTTATAGCCGCCAATACTGTTGATCTCAACAACGCCTTTAACCAAGCTCAGCTGAGGTTTGATTATCCAGTCCTGTATTTCTCGCAACGCCATTGCGTCGTAGGGTTGGCCGTTTGCCCGCACGGCATCGGGTAAGGCCCGCACGGTGTACATAAATATTTCGCCAAGGCCGGTGGAGATCGGCCCCATCTCCGGTTCGATGCCGGCCGGCAAACTACTTTTTATCGCTGAGAGTTTGCTGTTTATTACATTTCTTGCGAAATAAATGTCAGTTGAATCGGTAAATACCGCGGTTACTTGGGATAATCCATAGCGGGATACGGAACGCGTATACTCTAGCCCAGGCAGCCCTGCTAGCGCTTTCTCCACTGGGTAGGTAATACGCTGCTCTACTTCAAGTGGCGAATAAGCGGGTGCGGATGTATTGATCTGTACCTGCACATTGGTGATGTCAGGAACCGCATCGATAGCGAGTTTTTGAAAATTCCAAATTCCCGCCGCCACTATAATCAAAATACCGCATATAAAAACGACACGCCGCGCTATAGCGAGGCGTAAAATGGTATCAATCATTCTATTACCCCTCAGTGCTCGTGCGTAGATTCAGTTTTTTCAATATCTGCTTTTATTAAATAACTATTTTCAAATACATATTCAGCACCTGCCTCGACACCAGAGCGTATCTCAGTGTATTGCCGATCGCTTTCCCCCAGGTGAACCGGAGTAAAAAGGTAGCCCTCATGTTCTTTTACAAAGATGCCAGTTTCCCCATTTATTATCTGTAAGGCAGATTTATTAACTGCCAGCTCGGCCATGAAATCGGCAATAACAATTTCTCCTTCCACCATCATGCCCGGTAGCCAGTTACCATTTTGATTGTCGACTTTGGCGCGGGCTAAAATATATGGCTCTCCATCATCGGCCGGCAATAATTGCGATATAAGGGTGTTCACTTGTCTTTCACCAAGCTGAATACTCACCGCTTGGCCATGCCGAACGTGCAATAGCTGCGAAGGGAAAATGCGCAACTCTGCCCAAAGAGACTCCGTACTTAGAATTGAAAAAAGTATTTGGTCTTGCGTCATTTCTCCGGCGTTGGCATGGCGTTGGACGATAATACCGTTTATCGGCGCTTTTATTTCGTATGTCTTCAGGCTTTCATTGGACTCGACCAAGGCAAGTAGATCACCGGTATTGACAGTGTCACCTATGTTGATAGCGACACTCCGGATTACGCCTGGAAAGCGCGCCCGAATATGACTGCTCTGCTCAGCAGAGCTCATTAATCTGCCAAAACTCAGTACAGACTTCTGCAATGTCTGAGGCCCGACTGTAGAGGTTCTGATTCCGAGTTCCGCTGCCATAGCCTCTTTGATTTGAGTACCACTTTCTTCATGATGTGGTGTCGCGTCGCCTTCCTGCGCTCCTTGCGCATGGGTGGCGCTCGCCAATGTGAGCTGTGGAAATAGGAAAAAGATAGAAAAAAGTAAACACAATGCGTTCTTCATATTGATGTCCTGAAAATGCTTTATCCATACGCTGACAGCGGGTCAATTTCTTTCATTAAGACCCGTGTCGAAACTAAAGTGGCTCTGCGATTAATTGTTCGATAATGGCCTGATTTAACGAGGCTGCTGCCGCATTATCGATAAGTGCCCGCTTGGCAGTGAGTAGTTCTTCTTGCGCGATAATCCAATCTTGATAGCGATAGCGGCCGGCCTGATAGGCTTTCTCTGTATCGCTGAGAATCGAGACCAAGGCGGGAATAATGGTCTGCTGATAAACCCTGACCGATTTAGCATGCTGCTGATACTGCGAGTACGCTTCATATAGCTGCACATGGAATTTGGCGAGTCCGTACTGCTTTGAATATTCAACCTCGTCGTACGCTGCCCGTGCCGAATTCGTCTCACTAGCGTTGCGTCGGTCGCTAAATAGGGGGATAGATATACCGGCTATCAATGCGTTGTCGCCAGTCTCCTCAAATCGTCGCACACCGACTTGCCAACTAATATCCGTGGAAGATTGGGTTTGTGCCAAGGCCAACTCGGCTTTTTTCAAACGCGCATCACTGGCATATCGGGTGATGAAGGGGGAACGGCTGGCACGCTGGTAAAGATCGCTATAGCTTGGCGGTGAAGTAAAGTTGTAAAGACTGCCATCGACACCGTCCCAAGCTGGTGAGGTCTCCCGCCAAAAGGAAGCGAGCTTCATCACTAAACGCTGATGGCTTTGCTGTAATCCACTTAAGCGCAACTCGGCTTGAGCTAGTGCCGCGGCAGCCCGTTTCACCTCTAAGTCAGCGACAGCACCTTGCACTGCCCGCTTCTTAACTACGGTGAGTGTGTGCTTGGCGAGATCGAGCCCCTCCTTCGCAACGGCTATCATTTCCTGCGCTTTAATCGCCTTTATAAAGTTTGAGGTAAGCGCACCGAGAATATCGAGGGTAAAAATTTTTCGCTCATCTTCTAATAGCTGCAAGCGAGTAGAAGCAAGAGAAACTCGAGCACTGCGTTTATCGCCTAGTTCCATGACGGATGATAAGGCTAATGTTGTCTCCGCCGATTTACTTGATGCGTAGTCGCCACTACCAGCAAAGTTTTCTACTTCAACACTGGCGCTCACGCGCGGTCGTAATTTTTGCGTTGCAAGCTGCGACGCTAGACCTGATTGCTTAAGATCATACTGGTGGAGTTGAGGATTCTGCGCGAGGGTTTTTGTAATCGCTGTTGCTAAGCTTATATTTCGATTAGTAGCGTGCGCACAAATCGGCGCATTAAACAAGCCGAATACAATCAAGCAAAGTGGTACTAGGCGGCGCGCACGCTCACCTAGGCGGTATGAGGAAGACATAGCAGTAATTTCCTGTGCAATAGAATCTGTTACCGATACATATCGGTAGTTTCATACGACAAGAACTAAGCTATGGGAGGACGATGCAATGAACTGCTGACTTTCCTTGGTTGCTGGATGACAGCGTTGAATTTAGTTGTGGATTGTAGTGATACGCCAAAATTCAAATCAGATGGCGGTAATACAGAGGTAGTGACGCCGTGGCAGTGACAGCAATGTTGGCAATCGAGAGAGTTAGTAAGCGGTTCTGCTAAACCACTTTGAACCGGCACATGTGTAAGCTCAGTGTTTACACCGTGCGGAGCTACGTCCTCATGTTGAGTAATAGCTTCGTGTTGACTAGTCGTTTGGTGAAAACGATGCACGTCAGCGATTGCCGCAAAAGATTGCAGCAATATCGCTATGGCTAAAAATAAGCGTATTGACGTACCTTGCACCTGCGCCTCGTTCCGATACTGGGCTAATTCGGTGTTAGTGTATAAGAAGCTGGTGAAAGTTCAAACCGATATTCTTTCTCCTATAGCGCCTCCAAAAGCCATCGCCATTATTAAACTGATTTGCGTATCACCGCTAGCAACTGACAGCAAGTCTCGGGAATGTTAACGCGGTCCGGTTTTTGCTCGTGGAATTTCGTACACTTGCTCGGGATTTTATACTCCCTTTTCATCTTGGCCTACAGGCTTATATCGAGTTAGTACATGACGTGTATTACAGAGCCTAATTTTCCGTCGACGAATGAAGACGCAAGTCAATTAGAAGCCATCCGTGCCCTGCCGGTAAGACCTGTTTTTATTATGGGCCTTCACCGTTCGGGAACGACTTTTCTATATGACTGTATTGCGAAGTCATTTCCGGTAGCTCATCTAAGTCTTTATCACCTTCTGTATTTTGACCGCCTACTTGTCAACAAAGAGCGTGGCAGCGAGCAACAAGATAGAGATTTACTCAACCGCTACTTTGCAGATAAAGGCATTAGCGATAGAAATATTGATGGCACGCATATTAATGCAGATGCCGTTGAAGAATATGGTTTTTTGTTAAGAAAGAAGTCGGGTTCATTCAAACTTAATGATCACAATGCTGATTTCTTTGCACTCTTGTGTCAAAAATTACTAGCTGTCCAAGATGAAACAATGGCAGTTTTAATGAAGAATCCGTGGGACACAGGTAATGCCAAAAGAATTTTAAGCTACTACCCAGATGCCCGGTTTATTTACATTTCCCGTGAACCTATTGCAGTACTCAACAGCATGTTAAATGCATTCCTTTCCTATCTTGAAGGTCCGCAAGATTATCTTGAAATACTGTTAAACGATGGCAATGGACGCAGTAGTTACCGTAGCGGCTATATATTATGGATGGCGCTAAGAGGACTTCGTAAACTAGTTGGCCCTAAAATCACAGCCAGACTTGCGCGGGGGCTGCTTGCCAAGAATGTCGCGCATCAAGTCACAGTCTATCGCCAGGAGCTGCGCGATCTGCCAGCTAACCGAGCGATTGAGGTTGAGTATTCAGCGCTCATTGACAACCCGTCAGCCGTAATGAAAACAATCGCGTCGCTTGTAAATTTACCTCATAGCGATAGCGAGCAAAACATTAAGGTCACACAAAGAAGTAATCTAAATCCAGCCTTAATGAACTATGAAGAAAAATTAAACCAATTAGTTGATACGGCAGCATCTTAGCCCAGGAATAGTCATATCGCTGCTAAGCGATTCTTTCGAAGTCCCCTCTCGCCAAGGCGTCATTCAATCGCGCGCTACGATAGCCCAATGTTTGATTTCCCTGTTTTCAATTCGCCGAACTTGGGCCTTGCTGCTTCTTACTACTTAGTAGAAAAGCCCGCTTGAATATCAGTAGCGCAATGCAAAATGACTCAATTAAAAATAACTATGTCTCACGCCACTATGACACATAATAATAATATGAGCACTTCACACGGGCGTAAATATGTGTAATTGCAGCGTTTAACCTCTGATTTCCTTGTCATTAAAATCTATTCATGAGCACTATGTCACACTATGATGCAAGTATTAATACGTATTATGTAGCGGCAACCAGAAGCAGGAATGGAATAAAGAGCGAAAAGCGTGCTAGCGGCTGTTAGGTGTAATTTCACCTCTAAAACACCTTGGTTTAAGGGTTTTATAACTAAGGGTTACACCGTAAAACGCCAGTATTTCAGCGCTTTTCTCAGATTTGAGCCAGCCCCTTTTTCCTGCTGTCGGAAATTTATAAGAAAATAAATGCGTAACCTGCATCAACTTATTTATATGTAATACGCCTAAATTGAGACTAGTAAAATGACCGAAAGCATAGCCGCAAAATCAACTACTACTTCACAGAGTAGATCCGGCAAAGATGCTAACTACGTAGCCATCGACGCTCTGGCCTTTAACGATCTTAAACCCAACCGGTCGACGGGTCGCCCACTGGTATCACCGGAGCCTCGATTTTTGCCACTGGCGCAGTCTCAACGCGGCCTGTGGTTTGGCGAAAAAATTGGACCCAAAGACGCGATATACAATATCGCTGAATACTGCGAAATTCTCGGCGACATTAATCCCGTTGTTTTCATCGCTGCTCTAAAGCAAATCACCAAAGAAGCCGAAACGACCCGGGTAGAAATTCACGACACCGAAGCTGGGCCAAAACAGATAATACTAGATAGTTATAAAGGCGAATTTCCGTTTATCGACATGAGTGCCTTTGAAGATCCGCGGGCATCGGCAGAAGCGTGGATGATGGAGGAATTGTGTAAGCCCGTTGATCTCGCCTGTGATCCGCTTTGGTTTTGCGCCCTACTTAAGATCAATGAACAGTGCTTTTTCTGGTATCAACGCAGCCACCATGTAGTACTCGACGGCTTCGGCGCAGGGATAATTTCACGGCGTTGCGCCGACATCTACAACGCCTTGATGGAAGAGCGAGATATTGGTGCTAGTCCATTTTTACCCTTGGCGGCACAACTAGAACAAGAACGATCCTATCGCGAATCTTCGCGCCATGATCGGGACCGCAACTACTGGTTGGAACAACTAAAATCGCTTCCAGACCCAGTGTCCTTAACGAGACGCAACGCCATTCGCGCCGGTGGTTTACGGCGCAGCACTGCTCGCCTCACTCCAGATTCAAGTAAAGCCCTACGTTCACTAGGATTGCAAGCGAAGGCAAGTTTGCCTCAGATTTTGATTAGCCTTTTTGCGGCGTACATATACCGTATGACCGGTGCTAACGATTTAGTATTCGGCATGCCGGTCACAGCGCGCGCCAACAGAGAGATGCGCTGTATTCCATCCATGATGGCCAATGCAGTGTCTATTCGATTAACCATGGAGTCTGATTTAACCCTGTCGGACCTAGCCAAGCAAGTTTCTAAAACTGTGCGCGGCTCTTTGCGGCATCAACAATTTCGCTATGAAGATCTACGTCGTGAATTAGGCTTATTGGGCCAAGGGCAGCAAATTTCTTGGGTTGGCGTGAACATAGAACCTTTTGATTACGACTTAAGGTTTGGCGGTCACAAATGCCTCGCGCACAACGTCAGCAATGGGACGGTCGAAGATCTCACTATTTTTGTATACGATCGCGGTGAGTACGACGGCCTGCGTATCGACTTAGACGCCAACCCGGCACTGTATTCCCAACTTGAACTAGATGTGCATCGCGATCGTTTTGTCCGCTTGATTAACGCGATTCTGAGCGATTCGGCTACGCCCATTGGTAAAGTAAATCTATTGTCAGACGAAGAAGCGTATCAATTACTGAATACTTGGAATGCAACAGACAGAGCGCTACCGAACACGAATTTATTGGCGTTATTTGAACAGCAGGTTGCAAAAACGCCAGACGCCACGGCTATCACCTACGGCGATGATAAAATCACGTATCAGCGTCTAGAAGCCAATGTATGTGAACTAAGTCAAACCTTGTTAGAACTCGGTATAGGCACTAGTGATATAGTGGCGATAGCCCTTCCTCGCGATATTTCAATGCCCACTAGCTTGCTCGCTATCATGAAATCCGGTGCGGCTTATCTTCCCCTCGATCCCACTGCGCCTGCCGAGCGCCTGGAAATGATTTTAGAGGAAGCTAAGCCCAGTCTTCTCATTTCAAATTCAACAATTAGTGAAACACTGCTTGGCAACACTACCGCGGTGTTAAATTTAGATGTTTCGAAGGATTTAAATCCCTCTCCATCAGGCTCTACCCAGAACCTGCCAAAGGCACGTGAGATAGACGGTGACTCCAGTGCCTATGTAATCTACACATCGGGTTCTACCGGCCGCCCTAAAGGCGTTGAGATCAGCCATCGAGGCTTACTTAATTTTTTACTGGCAATGCAAGATGAGCTGCAAGTTCTGCCAACTGATAAATTGCTTGCGCTCACCACTGTAGCTTTTGATATTGCTGCACTGGAGCTTTATTTGCCCTTAATAACCGGCGCCGAAGTGGTTATTGCAAGTCGGGAGCACGCCAAAGACCCTGCGAAATTAGCGAGCTTAATTAGTAAAGAATGTATTACCGTGATGCAAGCGACACCGTCGCACTGGCAGGCTTTAATTGTCGATCATGCCGATCAATTGGGAAACATCCGCGCACTGGTTGGCGGTGAGGCTCTCCCGGCGCAACTCGCACATAAAATGCGTAAGCTTGGTCACCCTATTGTGAATCTTTACGGACCAACTGAGACCACTATTTGGTCAACCATTATGCGCCTGGATGGTGACGATTTAGACTCGCCACCGATTGGTCGGCCAATTTTAAATACCAAAGTCTATGTGTTAGATCAAGCCATGCAGCCTGTGCCACTGGGTGCTATTGGTGAACTGTTCATCGGCGGTGCTGGTGTAGCAAAGGGCTATTTACATCGGCCAGAGCTTACTGCCGAGCGCTTCCTCGCCAATCCCTTTGGCGATGGCCGCCTCTATAAAACCGGAGACCTTGCGCGGTGGCGATCAGACGGTGTACTCGAATACCTTGGCCGAAATGATTTTCAAATCAAAATTCGCGGCTTCCGTGTTGAAGCCGAAGAAGTAGAAGCTAAGATCCAACGTTGCGACGGTGTCCAACAAGCCGTCGTTACGCTTCGTGAAAACCCACATGGTGAGAAAAAACTTGTCGCGCACATTGTGCCAGTGCAATTGGACAACAATCTTTTAGCAGAAATAGACACGACGGTACTGCGCAAGCGATTGGAACAAGCGCTGCCAGATTATATGATTCCATCGATATTTATGTGCGTTGATTCTTTGCCTACCAATGTTAATGGCAAATTAGACCGCAACGCACTTCCAGCCCCCCAGTGGCAAGTAAGTCATGAATATATCGCTCCGCGTAACGAGTTAGAAGCTCAGCTCGCTAAGCTCTGGTGTGAGGTCTTTAATATAGAACGCATCGGTGTCCACGATAGCTTTTTCGATCTCGGCGGTGACTCCCTTACCGCGGCAAAGATGGTGTCAAAATTACGAGAACTGACCAAACGCGATATCCCGCTTGCCGCAATATTTGAAGCCAGTACCATCGCCGAGCTAAGTGAGCAGCTGGAGAACCAGCAAAACGTCGATCCACTAGGTATCGTGCTTCCGCTTAAAACCACCGGCACAACAAACCCACTGTTTTGTATTCACCCAGTGATAGGTTTGAGTTGGGCCTATAGCGGCCTTGGCAAATATTTAGCTAGTGAGCAGCTGCTTTACGGTATACAGGCCAGAGGCTTAAGTGAGGAATTTCATAGTAGTGATGCTATTGGTTTACCGCAAAGCATTGGCGAAATGGCCGCTGATTACATTGAGCATATCCGCCACGTGCAGCCAGCAGGCCCTTATAAATTATTGGGCTGGTCCCTAGGCGGCTTGTTAGCACACGAAATTACTAGGCGCTTAGAAGAGGACGGCGAGCAGGTAAGCCATCTGACTGTGCTAGATGCTTATCCGTATATTCAGAACCAAACTCCTAGCAGTGAGGCTCAGCTTGTTTGTAGTGCTCTAAACTTCATGGGACTGCCAACCACATCACTGCCGTCTGGATCGGAAACTATGGCCGCACTCACCGACTTACTTTGTCGCGAGTACGATATTTATAATTTGCCTTTTGTGAAAGAAATGAAGCAAAGCAACGGCGATATTATTGACGAGGTCAAACAGATCATCGAGAACAACCTCGCTATTTCAAGAGAGTTTGTGCCCGGAAAGATCAATGCCGACATGCTATTTATTGCGGCATCACAAACAGCAGAAACGGATATGAATAGCGTGTTGCACAATAATGCCGAGGTTTGGCGCGAGCACGTAGCTAAGTTGAGCGTGCACTCTGTGGACTGTCATCACCAGCAGATGTTTGACGCCCAGCCTTTAGAGATCATAGGCCCATTAATAGCGCAATCTATCAAAGCCTGATTACACGAGTGTTTTTAAAAATACACGCCTGGGAATACGTTTCGTATAGAGATGTAGTTTAAGTAAAGCGTTTTACGCGGAAACCAAAGTAATAATGAATATCACGATTTTTAGTATTGGCACCCAGGGTGACGTACGACCTTTTATTGCATTAGGAATCGGCTTGCAGGCCGAGGGCCACAAAGTCTGTATTGCCAGCGGTAAAACCTGTGAAGCCTTGGTAAAAAATCACGGTCTTAGTTATTCGCCATTAAGCGCTGACTTTCTTGAAGTAATGGCCAAGGATCCGCGTGCAATTCAACGCGGATTGAATCCGCTAAAATTAATGAATACCGCCCGCGCTCATCTGAAAGAGATGGCACAGCACTGGGCGGAAGAAGGCTTAGCCGCTGCAGAGGGGGCTGAGCTATTACTCGGCAATGGTATGATGGCTGTGCTGGCTAACTCTCTTGGCGAGGCCCTGAATATCCCCGCTGTCGAGACGCATTTGCAGCCAGTAACGCCCTGCCCTGACATTCCGCCGATGATGCTCACCCCGCCGGACAACCCCCGCAACGGCGCTATCAACGAGCTGCTTTACCACTTTTTGCGCGCGGTTACCTGGCGAATGCTGAGCGCAGCCTATGGGCCTGTTCGCAAATCTTTAAAACTTAGCGCCTTGCCCTGGTATGGCCCTTATTACCGCCAGAAAAAGCAAGATCGACGCATTCTTTACGGCTTCAGCCCCGCTTTACTGCCGCCCTCGTCAAGCTGGCCTACTGGCGTACAGGTATGTGGAAACTGGTTTTTGAGCGGTGAGTCGCAATGGCGAGCGTCAGAGGAATTACTGGGTTTTTTAGCTGCCGGCGAGAAACCAATCTACTTGGGCTTTGGCAGTATGCTAAGTGACGACACTGATAATCTAAGTGCAATAATATACGAGGCCATTGCGAGAAGCGGCCGCCGAGCCATTATTGCCACAGGCTGGGGCGGACTCGCGGCACAAGTTCAAGACAATGAAAATATCATTGTTATCGACGCGGCGCCGCACGACTGGCTGTTTCCTCAAATGGCCTTAGCGGTACATCATGGGGGCGCAGGTACGACAGCCGCGGCAATTAGGGCCGGGATACCGTCAGTGGTCATCCCCTTTTTTGGCGACCAGCCTTTCTGGGCATGGCGCCTTGCTCAAAATGGCGTCGCGCCCAAAATGCTTAAACGCAAATCACTTAGCGCCGCAGGCTTCGTCGACGCTATTGCAGAGGCAAGCGCCCTTTCTATGCAAAATAGCGCGCGTAAGCTCGCGCAGGAAATCGCAAGAGAAGATGGCGTTAGAACCGCAATTGAATTGCTTCGCCAGTGGGAATTGCTCGGACCATCTGCTAGCCAACCTACTTCTGAGCCGGCTAGAACTGATCGCGGTAGCACAAGTGACATTGGTAAACCTTGCGGAATGAATAGTGGGGGCACAAGTAAAATCACCGATGGCTCAGAAACTACAACATCAACTGTTTAACATTGAGCGCGATAACACCAGCGGTAAACTTCGCACATAGGGCTGATAATATCGCGATGCCTAAATTTCAGGGCATTTGTACCCATTATCGCTTCGATGTAAACCGGTATAGCGACGATCTATATATCCACCATCAAGTGCCCTTTCCCCGCGCATTTCATTCCGCATCGGCGCTGCGCAAGGCGGAGTTTATTGCGGGCCGTATCGCCGCAGAGCAGGCGTTTATCGACTTAGGCCTAAAACCACAAACAATAGCTATAGGCAATCTTCGCGAACCGCTTTGGCCCAATTCAGTCCTTGGCTCCATAAGTCACCACAACGGACATGCTTATTGTTTGATGATGCCGCGACCAGCAAACCTGCATTCGCCAGTCAGACTAGGGATAGATGTAGAATCGCTTATTGGCAATGATGACGTAGATATAATGGGAGAAAATATTATGTCGTCAGCTGAAATTAGCTTAACGTCGACTTATTTTGAACAGCCAGAATTCGCCCTGACCTTGATTTTCTCTGCAAAAGAGTCGCTATTTAAAGCGCTTTGCCCCGCTGTTGGACGCTATTTTGATTTTCTTGATGTTCGTCTTTCAAGCATTAATCTTGACGACAACAGTTTGGCATTTACCTTACGCCATGATCTTTCAATGCACCTTTTAAGAGGATATACCGTCACCGTTCACTGGCAGCAACTCGCTAACGCCGTCGTTACTTGGGTATACCCTGAGCAAATCTAGGGCGTAAAAAACTTCCCTACTTTGAGCAAAGCGCTTAACCTCAAGAGCAGTAGATAATTGTAAAAACCAGTTCTGGGAAGGCGAAGTCAATGCACGACCATCACCATCATCATACCGCTTCTGAACGCATAGGATGGGCTTTTGCCCTTAACTTCTGCTTTACCATCATTGAATTTATCGGTGGCTGCTTAACGAATAGCACCGCGATTATGGCAGATGCGGTACATGATCTCGGCGATTGTCTAGCCATAGGCATGGCGTGGTGGCTAAACAAACTTGGCACCAAAGAAGCCAATAAGCGCTTCAGTTATGGCTTTAGTCGCCTTTCCTTATTGGGCGCTTTAATTAATGGTGTAATTTTAGTATTGGGTTCTTTGTGGGTGCTAAGTGAAGCAATACCGCGGCTGATGAATCCCCAAATGCCGGACGCAGCGGGTATGCTCGGTTTGTCAGTATTGGGTATTGCGGTGAATGGCTTCGCAGCATACAAACTAAATGACGGTAAAACCCTAAATGAGCGAATGCTAAATTGGCATTTGCTTGAAGATGTTTTAGGTTGGCTGGCGATATTCCTTGTGTCTATTGTGTTGATGTTTATTGAATTACCGATTTTAGACCCGGTTTTATCAATAGGCTTTACGCTTTTTATTTTATTTAACGTAGCCAAAAACCTAACAGAAACCCTGCGCTTATTTTTACAGGCAACGCCGGATCATCAATTGCGTGAGCAGATTCTAGAAAATTTAGCCGAGCTGGAGCACGTCAGTGATATACACCACCTGCACCTTTGGTCACTCGATGGCGAGCAACATGTGTTAACGGCGCACTTGCTATTAAAACAACATTACCAGCAAACCGAATTACTGCGCTTAAAAACATTGATAGCCAGCGCGATGAAAGGCCTCCCCCTAAGCCACACAACCATCGAGTTTGAATTCCCCGATGAATCTTGTCGTGATGACCACCAATCTGAACTATCCCAACATCATCATTAAATGTCGTAAACGGTAAAAATAAATATTGTGGCGTCTAGCAGATCCGCTCAAACAGACTATTCCACAAGTCCATAGCCAAAAGAGCGAATAATGGTCTTAGCTTTTTCCGATTTTAAAAAAGCGATAAATTCCTTAGCCGCAATACTATTTTCTCCCGCTTTAAGCAGTACTGCGTCTTGCTTGATTGGACGATAAAGTTTTGGGGGCACAATCCAAGCAGAACCACTTTTCAGCACGCTGTTTTTCATAATCTGAGACACCGCGACAAAGCCAATATCAGCGTTACCCGTACTAACAAATTGGTACGTTTGGGCAATGTTTTCGCCCGTTACCCAGGAATTACGAGTTGAGTTTTCAAGAGATAAATGACGTAACACATCGAGCGCAGCGGTGCCGTATGGTGCCAGTAAGGGGTTAGCCAAGGCTAATTTATTAAAGTGTCCTAAACGCAAAACCTCGCCATTTTCATCCACAAAGTCCGATTTAGATGACCAAAGCGCTAAGGCGCCAACAGCGTAGGTAAATCGATTTTTAGGGGTAACTAACCCGGCCTTTATTAACGCCTCTGGTTTTGTTTGGTCGGCAGACAGAAAAACCTGAAATGGCGCACCGTGGCGTATTTGCGCATAAAATTTTCCGGAAGAACCATAGGATACATTGAGGGAGTGACCAGTTGTCTCTCCAAATTCGTCGCCGAGCTGTCGCATCGCGGCGGTGAAGTTCGATGCAACAGCAACAGAAAGTTGGTCTGCATGACTAATGATAGTGATACACATTAAATTTAAACAAACTAGTAACTGACGAGCAGCCCCCATTTTTTTTCCTTGTCGAAATTTTTGTTAGCTAATACGTCTTGCATTCGATACATCATAGAGGAAACAAGTTTCATTCAGTATTGGCAAGATTAAAAAGTATCGTGCAGCAGACCTTACAAGGGCGTAATGTTTGTCCATCACTCGATCTAGTGCAAGTGTCAAAAACATAATGACACGTTTTATGACGCTTGACCCTCCCATGATGGGAGGCATTACCCTCCATATCATTGAATCAAACTTTGGTTTATGGAGTACAACATGTCAGCACAAAATATGGAATTGCCGGATATAGAGCTTCCCATATTGGGTATGAGCTGCTCTTCATGCGTGGGGCGAGTTGAAAAGTCGCTTAGGGCGACGGATGGTGTTGTTTCAGTGCAGGTGAATCTTGCAACGGAATCTGCGTATGTCTCAGCGAATAAAGACGTTTCGCTGCAGACTCTATGCACGACGGTAAATAATGCAGGTTACTCGGTAGCTACCGAGGAATTTCAAATTCGTATAAGTGGTATGAGCTGCGCGTCTTGCGTCGGGCGAGTAGAAAAATCAATATATAAAATGGCTGGTGTCGTAAATGCGAGTGTTAACTTAGCGACAGAATCCGCATATGTGCAGGTCCTGCAAGGCCGCGTTACGATGTCAGACCTTGTTTCAGCCGTCGCCGAATCCGGCTATACGGCGACAGCCGCTGAAATACCAAGTAACGAACGTAATAACGGGGTTAATAATCAGAGTCAAAACTCAGAAACCGAGCAGAACAAGGAAACTCGCCATTTATTGATTGCAGCCTGCTTATCTGCGCCCCTGGTTCTAGGAATGCTGGCAAGTAGCGTGGGCTTCGATTTTATGCCCCCGCCTTGGTTGCAATTTTTGATTGCCACACCAATCCAGTTTTGGCTTGGTGCCCGCTTCTATCGCGCGGCATGGTTTGCACTAAAGGCACGTACCGGGAATATGGATTTGCTAGTTGCCATCGGTACGAGTGCAAGCTACGGCCTGAGTGTATTCGAATTGTTCAAACAGTATGTCATTCAACCGAGTCACACGATGGGGCACTATTATTTTGAAGCCTCAGCCGTTGTCATCACTTTAATACTTCTTGGTAAATGGTTGGAACGGCGCGCTAAACAGCAAACCACCGAAGCGATAAAAGCATTGCAATCCCTGCGCCCCAACACCGCGCGACTTCGTCAAAATGAGGTAGACACCGACACGCCTATAGAGCAAATACGCGTCGGTGATATTGTCGTTGTAAAACCTGGTGAAAGTGTTCCCGTCGATGGCTCAATAGTGGAAGGCAGTGGCTATCTAGACGAGTCGATGATTACCGGCGAGAGTATGCCAGTGCATAAATCCCAAGGTGATTCTGTGGCTGGCGGCGTCATCAATACGGATGCATTACTCCTCATTAAAACGACATCGATAGGAGCAGAAACAACGCTTTCGCGCATTATTCACTTAGTAGAGAGCGCGCAAGCTGCGAAAGCGCCCATTCAAAGCCTTGTAGATAAAGTGAGTATGGTATTTGTGCCGGTGGTCATAGCCATCGCCATTGCCACCTTAGTGAGCTGGTTTTTGTATAACGGCGATATTCAAAGTGCCATCATCAATTCAGTGGCGGTGTTGGTTATCGCATGTCCCTGCGCACTAGGTCTCGCGACACCGGCAGCGATCATGACCGGTACTGGGGTTGCCGCTAAACATGGCATTCTCATTAAAGACGCACAAGCCTTGGAATATGCCCATAACGTCAACACCGTGGTGTTCGATAAAACTGGCACGCTGACCATCGGCAAGCCCAGCTTACGAGAGTACATTGCTAGCGACGGCGATACTGACAGACTGCTAAGCATCGCTGCCTCAATCCAAAAAGGCAGTGATCACCCATTGGCTCAGGCGATTCTTAACGAGGCTGCCGACAAAGCGCTTTCTATTGCATCCGCAAGGGAATCGAAAGCCCTTGCCGGACGCGGAGTATCGGCCACTGTGAACGGTAAGTTTTTTTTACTCGGCAATACTCGCCTAATGCAAGAATCCAAAGTGTCTTTGACTGACTTAGAGGCGAAAGCCAAGGAACTGGAGAATGAAGGCAGTACTATATCGTGGCTTGCAGAAGGTGGCGACACACCTAGCTTGATCGGTTTGCTTGCGTTCGGCGATGAAATAAAGCCCTCTGCGAAGTTAGCGATTGAACGCCTTAACAATAAGGGTATAAAAACGGTGATGATCACTGGTGATAATGAAGGTAGCGCCCGCGCGGTTGCCGCAAAACTGGGTTTGCAAGACTATATTGCCAACGTTCTCCCCGAGGGCAAAGCCGATGCCATTCGGGATTTGCGTAACGCAAACAATATTGTTGCCATGGTGGGCGACGGTATCAATGATGCCCCTGCTTTAGCCGCCGCTGATGTCGGCATAGCAATGGCAACCGGTACAGACGTAGCGATCCATACTGCGGGAATTACGTTAATGCGCGGTGACCCTGCACTCATTGCAGACGCGATAGATATTTCAAAAAGAAGTTATCAAAAAATTCGCCAAAATTTATTCTGGGCATTTATCTATAATTTGTTAGGAATTCCCTTGGCCGCAAGTGGATTACTCAGCCCAGTCATTGCAGGCGCAGCCATGGCGTTTAGTAGCGTAAGTGTCATTAGCAATGCACTATTGTTAAAACGTTGGAAACCGAAGGCTTGAGATTGGTCAAATACTGTACGGTTGTGATGAAATAGGGTACACAGAGGTAAATTTACTATGAATATTGGCGACGCTGCGAGGGCCAGCGGCATATCTGTAAAAATGATTCGTCATTATGAATCGCTTGGTCTAATTAAAGAGGCCGAGCGCACTACGTCTGGGTATCGGGTTTATTCACAGAGCGACATCCATAGCCTGAGCTTTATAAAAAGCGCTCGATCTTTGGGTTTCTCTCTTGCGAAAATAGAACAGTTGCTATCTCTTTGGGCCGATCGTGATCGAGCCAGCGCCGATGTTAAAGCGCTGGCAACAGAACATATTGAAGAATTAGATGTTAAAATACACGAATTGACTGCAATGCGAGATTTACTGGCTGAATTAGCCTCGACTTGCCACGGCGACAATCGTGCCGATTGCCCTATTCTTTCTGGACTAGAACGCGATGGCCAATGTACTGGGCATAAAGAAAAATTGCCATGAGCAGATACAGTAGTAAAAAAGTCGCGTTTTGGATTTTGCTGATATTTTTCAGCAAGGTCACATTTGCTATTGTCCAGCCTTTGTCGGCAGTCTCAACTTCAGCAATATCGTCAGAGGCACCTTTTTCACACCAGCATATTGGCCAACAAGAGCATAACCCGACGTTGTCGATGAACAGTCATTGCAAACATAATCAAGATAGTGGCGTGTCCTCACATGAGCGCGATCACAATTCAAATTGCGATGTAAAATGCGATTGCTGTATTGGTCACTGCACCGCCCCTGCGCTGTTTATCAGCCCATTAACTTATTCTGATAAGTTTCTACAACAAGCCGGCGATCAGCTGCGCTCCTCACAAACTATATCACTCTCCTCCTACTTGTTCAGGCCGCCAATTCTGGGCTAATACAGCATTATTGCGCCCGTTATTTGGGTATTGCAAAAACTGCATTCGCTTTGGAGCGTTTAGCGAGCATATCTGAGGCTCGTCACCCGCTGCTTTGGTCGACAGCTTTTCTAGGAATTATTATGAAAACAACACACTACAGTCCTTCTCGCCGACGCTTTGTTAAAGGTGCCGCCGGCGCGAGTGCCTTAATTGGAATTGGCGGCGTGCCATTGACGATTGGCGCTGAGAATACGCCGAAAATGAAATCACCTGAGGTCATGCGAGGACGTCACTTCGATCTCAATATTGGCTATCAAGCGGTAAATTTCACCGGCAGCAACCGCATAGCTACCGCAATAAATGGTAGTGTGCCCGGCCCGATTTTGCACTGGAAGGAAGGTGAACATATTACCCTTAGAGTACATAATCACCTTCATCACGATAGCTCCCTCCACTGGCACGGGATGATACTGCCCTCGGGTATGGATGGGGTGCCGGGAATGAGCTTTGCCGGAATAAAGCCCGGAAGTTATTTCGACTATGCCTTCCAAGTCCAGCAGAACGGAACCTATTGGTATCACAGTCACTCCGGATTTCAGGAACAAACGGGCGTCTATGGCGCTATCGTTATAGAACCAGCAAATCCAGATCCGGTAAGCTATGACCGAGATTATGTTGTGCAACTTTCGGACTGGTCAGATCAGCGACCTGAAGACATCTACTCCACCCTTAAGCAGCGCGGCGATTATTACAATTTTAAACACGCTACCGTCAGTGACCTATGGCAAGACATAAAGAATAAAGGCATAGCGCAAAGCTGGGCAGACCGCCGCATGTGGAATGAGATGCGCATGAGTCGTTCCGATATCGCCGATGTCACCGGCTACACCTATACCTATCTTATGAACGGGAATACGCCTGAACAGGGATGGCAGGGGCTATTTAAACGCGGCGAAAAAGTCAGGCTGCGATTTATAAATAGCGCTGCAATGACTATCTTCGATGTGCGTATTCCCGGATTAAAAATGACCGTTGTCGCCGCTGACGGACAAAATATCGAACCAGTTAGCGTTGATGAATTTCGTATAGGTGTCGCGGAAACCTATGACGTTGTCGTGGAGCCGAGTGACGACAGAGCCTATTGCGTGTTTGCGCAAAGTATTGATCGGAGTGGTTACTGTCGTGGCACCTTAACTCCGAATCTAGATTGGCAAGCCGAAGTACCAGCTATGGACTATTCTCCCCTGCTCGCTCATAGAGATATGGGAATGGCTATGTCTGGACACGATATGGGCGCAGGTGCAATGCAAGGTATGGATCATAGCGGCCATGATATGTCTGGCATGACACACAATATGCACATGGGGCAGCATAGCGACATGAACATGCAGCATGCTATGCACAAAATGCCTGTCGAAAAACCAGCCCCGGCGGGTATGGGAAGTCAGCGGAAAATAGCGCATGTAAACACCGAATTTGGGCCGCAGGTTGATATGCGTTCACAGTCGCCAATGGACGGTTTAAGCGACCCAGGCATCGGTCTTCGAGATCACCAAGAACGTTACGGACGTCGAGTACTGCGTTATTCCGATTTGCGCAATTTATATCAAACCGAAGATCGTCGTGATCCCGAGCGGGAAATTCAATTGCATCTAACAGGCAATATGGAACGCTATATGTGGTCCATGAACGGCATACCCTTTGCCGATGCCGAGCCATTGCAATTTAAATACGGGGAGCGGCTGCGTATCGTTTTGGTTAATGACTCTATGATGACGCATCCTATACATATGCACGGGGTGTGGAGTGAGTTAGAAACTGGCGATCCTATGCATATTCCTAAAAAACATACCGTCATAGTTCAACCGGGCTCAAAAATAAGCTACTTGGTGAGCGCCGACGCCGTTGGTCGCTGGGCCTACCACTGCCACCTGCTCTACCATATGCCGGGAATGATGCGAGAAGTACACATTACCGAACAAGGAGACCTATCATGAAATACGGTTTCTTGACTCCCGTTTTAGCCTGTCTACTTACAAGCGTTACTCCCTATGCATGGGCTCATTCAGAAGCTGATCCGATTGTCAGCATGCTGTCTTTCAAACAGTTCGAGCAAAGCAAAATAGGAGATGACACCGCAGCAATTTGGAATGTAGATGCTTGGGTAGGCAGAGATTTCGACAAGCTTTGGATTAAAACCAGTGGTGAATATAGCGATGGGAAACGACAGGACAGTAGCGTTGAGGTCTTGTACAGCCACGCAGTATCGACGTACTGGGACATACAAACGGGTTGGCGGGGGGATTTTAATGACGCTGAAAATCGTCAGTGGTTCGCTTTCGGGCTGCAGGGCCTAACGCCCTATTTCTTCGAAACTGAACTAACCTTCTATGTTGGTGAACGGGGGCAAACTGCACTAAAACTCGACACTGAATATGAGCTTTTATTTACCCAAAAGCTGATACTTTCGCCAGAGTTTGAAGTAAATATCCACGGTCGAAACGATCGTCAAAATGGCGCCGGACAAGGTTTGTCCGATATAGAGACGGGACTCAGGCTACGTTACGAATTCACTAGGAAATTTGCGCCGTATGTTGGTGTAAACTACCACAAGGAATACGGCCAGACGGCGGAGTACAGTCGAGATTCTGGAACAGATACCGAGACAATGAGTTGGCTTATTGGCCTACGTTTCTGGTTTTAATGTTAACGTCGTCCCTGAGAATTGTCTTAGGAACGACGTCTTTATTCATGTTTGCGAACAGTGTTTTCAGGGATGCTCAGAATGATATTCGCGCTATTGTTGGCGTAAAGTTCATTATCTGTGTTCGCAAATATGCTGCGTGTCAAAAACACGTTTAGCCCACCGTTATTTAGTAAATCTGCGAGTATACGGTGCCCCAGCTTTCCCGAACTCAATGTTATCTCGACTGTATTGCCACCAAATAATCTAGAAATAACACGCGCATACTGCCGGTCTTTTTCGACCAGTCTAGAATAACTTAGTAGCACTTGCGGACGATGACCATTTAATTGGGCGCGCCAAATTGTATAAATTCGCTCTAAGATTTTGATGACACGTTTATTTTTGTGGAAGCGACCGCCGATACATAAGACCAGCTCTGCTCGTAATTGATAAGCCGCCAATAAGGCAGGATAACTTCCTGCGCTACAGCCCATCGTTCGGTATGTGCCGTACTGGCTTAACTGCTTATGATTCACCAGCCAGTTAATAACATCGCTGACCTTGTCTCCTAGAAATGGAATACCCTGCCGGTAAGATTGATTTCTGGGCTCCGTGAGAATTAATACATCGTAGTCCGCGGAATTAGTATGCTGAAGTAAAACGGGGTTTGAAATCATCATGCTGCGATCACCTCTTCCCGGAAAACATATCAAAAGGCCTTTTTCGCTTGGCACTCCGACGCCAATAAATAACGTGGCGGTGGGCGCGATTCGTTTTAATACAAAGGCTTCCGGCTTTAGCTTGAGGGACTCAGACAATTGTTTCTGCAGCGTGTCTAACCAGCTATCGATGGCTACCTGATACTTCTGATTCTGGTTTGCCGAGACGAGTTGGCATTGACGATTTCGGCTATGTAAAAGGTCAATATCAAGCGGTGTCAGGCGGTATTCAAGCGTCGTTAGCGCTCGATTTAAATGGGCGACAGTCGGACAGACCCTAACGATGCGGCGAAAAAAACGTACTACATAAGGTAATTCCTCTGTGATGACATCGTTGTCAGTGAAATGGGCTACCTTAGCGCCGATACCAGGCGGCTGTGATTGCAGTGTTAATACCCGCGCGACAAGATTGCCAAGGTAGCGAAAACTAGCATACTCGTTGGGATGAATGACAACGTCATAGGCCAGCTCCAAGACCACTAATAATTCCATGCGGCCGATTGAATCTAAGTCAATTTTTCGAAGCGGAATATCTGTGTTACCAAGCTCGAATTCAGCGATTTGCGAAGCTCTTAGTGTTTTTTTTGCCTTGGAACTTAAGGCTTGAATAATAGTTTTACGTATTGAGCCAGCTTTCGCGGAAAGTGTCACTGCATCTTGACGAACGATTTTTCCCGACGCATTTCTAGGGATCTCGTCGACAATAATAAGTTGCCGCGGTGCTCTTAAGCCAAGTCGTTGCTTTAAAAATTTTTCTAAGTCTTTCAGTCTAGGTCTCACCTCTTTTGAAAATACCACAAGGGCAACCGGAATATTGCCGTGTACAGTGGACGGTTTGGATAAGACTGCGGTGTCTACGATATTTGGAAATTGGCTAATTTCAGACTCAATATCTTGCGGGTAAATATTTATACTATTGAAGACGAACATATCGTCGCTGCGGCCGCATAAATGAATGCGCGCTGCTTTATCAAGATACGCGATATCACCCGTGTGGAACCAGCCATCAATCAGTCGGCTCGCGGTCAATTCAGGCTTGCCCAAGTAGCCGCGAAACATGCCGTCACAGCGTACAAACAACTCCCCCGCCTCGCGGTTAGTTAGTAGCTTTCCGCTTGCGCTGCGCACTTGTATTTCTATTCCCGGCAACGCTCGTCCAACACTATTATCTGAGCCGGCATCATCTGGGTCAGTAAAGGCGATAGCACCGGTTTCTGTTGTTCCGTAGCCCGCCCGTAAATTGGGCGTAATATTATTTCGCAATGCTGTACGAAGCGTCGTTGAGACGTGAGAACCACCGAGTTTTAATTGAATATTTGACAAGTCCTGAATGCGGGGTATTGCTAGTAACTCTTGGGCTTGAAACGCCGACACATGCATAACGTTGACGTTGAGAGATTGGCACTGACTGAGCAGCGAGTTATCTCTAGTATCGATAAAAACGTTGGTGGCGCCCATCGCCACGCAATAGAGGCGATGGCGCTTAGCAAAATTGTGTTCCATTGAGGCCAAACAGACAAATCGCTCGTGGGCGGAAACGATGTGCCGATGGGCCTGTGCAACAATATCACTGTCATGATGCACGACCAGCTTTGGCGTACCAGTGGTCCCCGACGTTGAAAACAATAGCTTGGCTGTTGTAGCTGCGTTTAGACCGTCGGTATTTACTTGCGAAACGATAGCGCTTTTATTACCGACAGCGTAGCTTTCATCAATAACATGACTAACACCGCAATTCTTATTGATTGCCTGCTGAGTATCTTCAGATTCGTATAAGGGTATAGTGCAAGATGTTGCCCCTACATAGGCAGCGGCAAGGCAGAAAGTGAGATGTTGTGTGTCGTCGGCGCATTTAATTCCGAGCAGTGAACTAGATGAAATTCCTGCCTCATAGAATTTGTAAGCCTGAAGCTGCACAAGTGAAGCGAGTTTGGCGTATGACAGCGTAACGTCCAGACTAACAATGGCGTCCTGGTCGGGATGCATTTTTGCGTGGTAGAAGAGTCGGCCAATTAATGAGTGATATTCCTTAGTTTGAGCGGCTAACGTCACTTTGTGACCTTAAACAACACGTGCAAGGGTTCATTTTTCAGCGGCGAAAAAAATGCCTCATCAATGGCGATAAGTTCTGGTGTCACGGTTAATTCTTTTATTTCGGGCATGGTGTTAAAGCCCGCATCCCGCAAACAATCGAAATAATCACTAAAGGTTTTGTGCACACATTGTACGTGTAAGGGCTCCCCGCTTCGCTTCCAAATCTCCCCTTCAAACTTTTGATCCACGTCGGCAAAATAATTCTTGCCCGTGGAATTAAAGTAAAACGGCGCTGATTGCTTGTTGCGCGCAAAGGGAAAAAACGGATGGGGTACGCTAAAAATGAATTGTCCTCCCTCTTCCAAGGACTGGTACACCATTGAAAATACAAGCTGCATTTCATCTACCCGAAGGTAGTTAAACAGAAATACCGCTACACTTAGATCGAACTTTCGTTCAGGGACGAACTCCAGCACATTAAGCGCGCGGTACTCTATACCCAGTTGATCTTTCGCTTCTTGAACCTGCGCGGCTTCAATCATCTGTGTCGATAAATCCACGCCTAGATAATCACCCGCCCCTCGCAGTTTCAACTCCCTTGCGCAGTACCCTTCACCACATCCGATATCTAACACTGAACGGTTATTAAGTTCTCCACATGCGTCGAACACAAATGGACGTGCAGTGAAGTCGGATAGCGAGCTGGGGCTTAAGCGCAGCCATTTTTTGGCGTTGTCATTATAAACTTGTTTAGTATCCAAGGTCGGACGCCTCTTGAATAGCCGATTGATTTGTTGTGCCAACATACTGCGCACGCTGTAATAGGGCGTCCCAGAATGTGGTTCGCAATGATAGCGCGGATTTCACCCCGAACTCTATTTTCGCGCAGGCTTCTTCATCTGTTGCAAGATCGGTGGTTATCAACAACATCTGTGCCGCGTGATCGTCATCGCAGGTGCTATGCAAATCAAAAAAGACCCTTTCTTGCATGGTTAGCGTGCTGCAATTTATAAGGCCTGAAAGTATTTTTTGATAAATTTTAGATACTATCAACTCAGTGCCAATGCCGATCGCGCCAACGCCCACATGCTCATTAGTACTGCAAAGCCTTAAAAACTGCTGGCTCCACAAATTACCGGCGTGCTCGTCGGTTTGCCTTTCACGATATTCGGAATTCACCCCTAAAGCGCATTGAAAACGTGTAAATAACTGCGCATGGGATTGCCCTTCTGCACTAGCTATAATCTCGGGTGGCAGCTCGTCCTCAGCAATATGCCCCTTCTCTTCCGCTAAATTAGAAAGCAGTATTTGCCTGTGCGATCTATCCGATAAGCATGAGATCAAGGCTTTTAAATAGAGAGTAAATTGCGAGCTATATAAACCGTACTGGAAAGCGAAATCCTTTAGCGCAATATCAACATTCGGGAAATCGCCTGTCTCTAGTGCCTGTAAATACGGGTGTGACACAGCCGTGGACGCTAATGCTTGATCACCTAATCGTCTGACGAAAGCTGCCGCTTTGTTGTTTTTATTCATGGTGGCTGTTTCGAGTTTTATGACAAATTCCCCCAATTGTGTGACAAAAACCTAACAAAAAGCAAATGCATAAAGCTCTTTGTGTCTACTGATCAAAAATTGCTCAACCTAGTACTTCTACAACTTGAAAAAGAGGTGTGACACTGTAAGTTGAGTTGAGCGGTTGCGACAAATTTGTGTATAACAAATTTGGGCAGCTATGCTGACCGCAAGGCCGAGGGGCGGATGCACCGAGTCATACTCAATAAACCGTGTTCAGGCGTCACACAAATGTTGGGTTTGATAAACCGCTTAGGGGCGCCCTGACGGGCGACCAGCGAGAGGGCATGTCGTTCCTCAATCCAACCTACGAGCTACGCCTCAAAATGGTGCGCGCTAAGTCGCCATTACAGCGTAGTTAGATAACAGGAGTTTCGGCGATGTCATTGAACTACTGAAAATAGCTTTGGAATGTCATATTCCGATTTTCGGTTCACTGAAATGACAGAGAATATCGATTAGGATCCGATAATCATGCTTAGCTCATGTGCCAGAGAATGTGGATGTTAAATTTAGCTATGCGTATAACGCCCGATTAGCTTCATCTATCCATTCATCGACATTTTTGAATTCGCTTTTATTGCCATGTGTAGCGATCCCCGTTGCCGGCTCTGCAAATAATGGCCCTTTGCGACTTCCTACCGCCAGTGTCCTGCTCGCATCCGCAAGTCGTAAAGCGATTTGCGTGGCTTCATCTTCTAGGGTGTCGTGAAGTAGAAATAGAAAGCTATTGTCGTTGTAGCGAAAAACCATATCACCAGCGCGCAGCTTAGTTTTGATCGCCTTCAATTGAGCGCATAGAAAGGCATCCGTTTCGTCACCTAAAATTTTTCGCAGGGTTTTTATGTTTTTAATTTCGAGCAATAAAATACTTAGCACCCGCCCTGCTCGACAAGCCAAATTGAAGTCGTCAGGTAGATAGCTATTCATAAACTCTCGAGAAAAGGCCCCGCTTACTGAATCCATGCGGTTCTCTTTATCTAAAGAAATTGCGTTGCGGTTTTGCGCCCGCGATTTTTTAAGATTCTGCAAATTCAATTCTGCTAAGGTTTCATTCGCCTGCTCTAGTAATTCCGATTGACTGGCGCTCTCCGTGAGTTTGATATCGAATAAGGATTCCATTTCGGGGATTTGTTCATGCAGAAACGCGATTAGGTCATCCACTTGTGTTGGCGCCATACTGAGTACGCGCTGAGCCTGTAAATAAAGCTGTTTACGAGCGTCCACCGGTTCGCCAAGAATAATATAGTCGGCGGCAATACCCGATAAACAAACGCAACGCACAAATTGGCCATCGACGTCGCTTTGAGCAAAGGTGGCCGGCCTGTGACTTGTAGCTACAGCAAGAGTTGTTCTGTCAGCCAAACCCCAGTGCTTGCACAGCCATGCGCCCGCCTCTGCATGGTCACCTCCAATACGCTCAATCTCGTATTCTCGGACGCGCTGATGAAAGACCTGATCACTGCGCAAATCGGTATAAAAATCCGGGTATAAGCGATCTATTGCGATCATGCCAATGTCTTGGAGGAGCCCAGCCAGGAAGAGCTCCTCCAGGGCGCGCTCTTTCAGAGATCTGCCCAATTCTCGCGCTGCCGCCGCCGCTAATAATGAGCGCCGCCACAACAACGGATAGTGCAAGCCGGTGTGAGATTGTTCTTTTAACGAAGAGGTTAAAGAGAAACTTAGGGCCAAATTGACGGTTGTATCTAAACCCAGCAGAACAATCGCACGGCGCAGCGTCTCTATTTTTTGCTCATTGGCGTACATGGGGGAATTTGCGAACTGCAGTGTTTTTGCCGCCAAGGCTGGGTCGCTGGCAATCAGTACAGACAAGCTTTGAATGTCGACATCACCGGATCGCGCTAATTCGACTATTTTTGTCATAACGCGGGGAATCGATGGCAAGCGAGCAGTATTGTCGGCAAAGGGGCTTAGGTCGATAGCCATTAAGTTTCCTTAGTTTTATTTAAAACTATCTAAACCCGTCGCCCCCTTGCTAGCAATACGGATTAGCCGCGATCGAACTTCGACATATGCGGATGACTCGCTATTTTTCAAACACGGTGGCAACTTGTCGGCTAAACATGACTGCCTGGCCATTTGAGTCCCAGATTGTTGCGTAGTTATTGAAATAGCCATTTCCAGCAGCTTGACTGCGGTAATCATAAAACCACCAGTCTGACATTTGGGTATTTACTGATTGGCTTGGAAACTCCAAATACCAACTCAGCGAGCTACCAACACCAGGGTGCTTAATCATGTTTAGACCCGGCATGGGCGGCACATCGGCGATGGCGATTAAGGCGGGTACATCGAGCTCTCCCTTCTCTTTGAAGCGCAGCCACATCGAAAAATCTGCCGAGTCCGCTTGACTGAATGGCAGGCTGCCGGAGCATAAGCGCATATCAAAATGCTGTGTGAAGGTGGGTGTTATTCCTTCGATAAAGGGAAATGCATCAAAGGTCTCTGGCTGGGCGACCTGCGGCATAATGGGGCTGGCTAAGCTTGTCGATGAAGGACGGTCCTTTCCAAACGCAGCGCTCACCGTGGCACCAACCTCACCGTTGCAAATGATTTCACCCTGAATATGGGTGACCGAGCCGCCTGCGCGCAATTCACGCAGGACTATGCGGTGCTCTCCGGCTGCCACGGGACCCACAAACATAACCGCTAAAGAGCGCAAGCGCCTATCGTAAGGGAGCTGATTTAGCATCGCTTTTACGATCACGGCTGCACTCAAACCACCAAATGCCGTTCTGCCCTGTAACCACGTTTCTTCTATATCCACAGTGTATTCATTGTTGTTTTCTGTAGCGCGGACGCTGCTCAGCAGCGTCTTAAAATCCTTCATTCTCTATCCTCTGCAGCGCGAGTCTGTGACTCGCGTGTTTCCTGAAAATCAGAAATCTCGGACCTGTATTTATTGCTCAGGCCAGCGGAAATCTGCATATTCCGCTCTAATATCTTTTTTACTGAGTTTACCTGTAGCGGTATGGGGAAGCGAAGTGACAAATAGGCACTCTTCAGGAATCCACCATTTCGCGACCTTGCCGTCAAACCACGACAGCATTTCTTCTCGGCTGAGGCTTTCACCCTCGTGCAAGATAACCAATAACAGCGGGCGCTCGCTCCAAGTTGGGTGCGGCATACCAACAACGGCAGCTTCGGCCACTTTCGGGTGATTTACCGCGCAATTCTCCAGTTCAATTGAGCTGATCCATTCGCCACCAGATTTAATGACATCTTTTACGCGATCGGTAATTTGCATATAGCCGTATTCGTCAATACTGGCGACATCTCCCGTTTCAAACCAGCCATCGTTATCTAGTGTTTGACCGTCATAGCGATAATATTCGTTTATTATCCACGGCCCGCGTACCTTAACCGCACCGGCACTTTTGCCGTCCCAGGGTAATGATTTGCCATCGGCATCGACAATTTTCATTTCAACGCCAAAAACGGGTCGACCCTGTTTTAAGCGCATTTTGTCGTATTGATCTGCAGGCAAAGCATTAACTGTTGAACTCGCATTACCATTGAAGGTTCCCAGCGGATTCATTTCGGTCATTCCCCAGCCCTGCTGGACGTCAACGCCGTATTTTTGACGGAATTCGTCGAAAATCATAAACGGACATGCGGCGCCGCCGACGGTGAAGCGATTGAGACTTTCAACCGAATTACCCGATTTTTTAAGGTAGTTTAATAATGCGAGCCACACAGTTGGCACACCCGCGGAGACCGTGACTTTTTCTTCGTTTATTAATTTACAAAGGGTTTCACCACAACCCATTTTAGGCCCAGGCATCACTAATTTCGCACCTACCATGGGCGCTGAATACACTAAGCCCCAGCCGTTCACATGGAACATTGGTACGATGGGCAGTGCCACATCTTTGATGGACAAGCCAAACACATCCGGGGCAATACTTGCGTAGCAATGCAGCAAGGTAGATCGATGAGTATACAAAACCCCTTTAGGGTTGCCGGTTGTGCCCGAGGTATAGCAAAGCGCTGAAGGTGTATTCTCGTCTAACTCCGGCCAGTCAAATTCAGCGGGCTGAGCTGCAACTAAGGTTTCGTAACAATGGGCATTATTGAGTTTAGATTCAGGCATATGAGCTTCATCTGTCATCACCACAAAGCCTTTAACGTCAGGCATCAGATGCTGCAGTGATTCAAGCAATGGCACCATCGTGAGGTCTAGAAATATCCACTTATCTCTGCCGTGATTGACAATATATTCAATTTGCTCGGGGAATAAACGCGGGTTTATGGTGTGACAAATCATGCCACTACATGAAACTGCGTAGTAAATCTCTAAATGACGATAATCATTCCAGGCGAAGGTCGCGATCGTATCACCAGGCTCTAAGCCGAGCTCAGCGAGGACATTAGCAAGCTGCCTAACTCTGCCAAAGGCCTCACGGTAGGTGTATCGATGACAAGGGTTGTCGGCAGTGACAGACACCACCTCCACAGCACCGTTGATTTGCTCCGCGTGCTTCATTAGGGAGGTGATTGTCAACTGGGTGTTCATCATCGGTGTCATTATTATGTGTCCTTTTTTATAAAGTAGAATTGCCGTGCAAGCCTTGCGAAGCAATGCATGTAAGCAGAGAATACATATGACCTCAATCTTATGTGAATGCAGCTAATATTAGCAACAAAAGCTATATAAAATATTAAGGCCAAATGGCATAGCTAGCTGGCCTACGAATAAAAGCGCAGTAAGCGATTTCAAAACCCGATAATAATTTAGGCAAATGCTATGAGTACTACCCTGTTGAACAGTCGCGATCTTGAATTTTTGCTCTATGAGCTGCTTGATACTGAAGCCCTGCTAAATAGACCGCGATATCAAGATCATTCTCGAGAAGTGTTTAACGCGACGCTCGACACCGCAAAAACAATTTCTGAGCGTTACTTTGCCAATCACAACGCGAAGGGTGATGCCAATGAACCGCATTTTGACGGTAAAGACATCCACATCATTCCCGAGACCAAAATCGCATGGGACGCATTAGCAGAAGCTGGCTTTTTGTCCGCCCACTACGACGCTGACGAAGACGGCTTGCAACTACCAGAGATAGTCCTAAGGGCCTCAATGGCGTATTTCAACGCCGGCAATATCGCCAGTTCTGGCTACCCGTTTTTAAGCATTGGTGCGGCAAACCTGATCCACTCCTTTGGCAGTGCTGAACAAAAAGCCCTTTTTTTACCCCCTATGCGCGAAGGTCGCTTTGCCGGCACGATGGCGTTAACTGAACCGAACCAGGGCTCAGCACTGGCAGATATTACCACCACGGCAAAGCCCTGCGCCGATGGTAGTTATCTAATCAGCGGGCAAAAAATGTATATTTCCGGTGGTGATCAGAACATCACTGAAAATATCGTGCATATGGTTCTCGCGCGCATAGACGGCGCGCCAATGGGAACCAAGGGCATCTCTTTATTTATCTGCCCTAAATTCCTTGTCAACCCCGACGGTTCTCTGGGCGAGCGCAACGACGTTGCCCTCGCCGGTTTGCTGCATAAAATGGGCTACCGCAACACCACCTCGACGGTACTGAATTTTGGTGAGAACGGGGGAGCCAAAGCCTTTCTGGTTGGCGAGCCTCATAAAGGCCTGCAGTATATGTTTCAGATGATGAATGAGGCACGTATCGGTGTGGGCTTAGGCGCCGCTGTGCTGGGCTATCAGGGCTATATTTATTCCTTAAATTACGCAAAAGAACGGCCACAGGGCCGCCTGCCTTCGAATAAAGACCCTAAATCAGCCCAAATCAATATTATTGAACACGCTGATGTTAGACGAATGCTGCTGGCGCAAAAATCCTATGCTGAAGGCGCGCTGGCCCTCTGCCTGTACGCGACTTCGTTATACGAAGACTCGCGTACCGCGGATACTGAGAATCAACGGCAGCAGGCTTTTTTGCTGCTGGATTTGATTACTCCAATTGTAAAATCATGGCCATCTAAATACGGTTTAAAAGCCAATGAATTAGCAATTCAAGTCCTGGGCGGCGCCGGTTATATCCGCGAGTATCCAGTCGAACAGTATTACCGCGACAACCGGTTAAATCCTATACATGAGGGTACTGAGGCAATCCACGGCATTGATATATTGTGCCGCAAGGTACTATTGAATAACAGTGCAGGCCTCATATTATTCAACGAGGCCGTGTCGGCAACCTTATCAGACGCCAGTACCTACCAAGACCTTAAAGACTTGATTCAGCCCGTGGCTGACGGCGTGCAGACTTTAAACACGGTCACCACAACATTGCTTGGCAATATGGCGGAACACACCGATCTCAGTCTGGCCAACGCGACAATCTATCTTGACCTATTTGGGCGAGTTCTGATGTCGTGGATATGGCTAAAGCAGGCGGTGTGTGCAGCGCGGGGGCTTGAGAATACCAGCGTCCATGAGGCGGATAAAAACTTCTATATGGGGAAACTCCAAGCCACACGTTTTTATATTCAATGGGAGCTTCCAGAGATTGGCCCCCAAGCGGACTTGCTATGCCGGTTTGACGATGTGCCCTTTAAAATGCAGGCGGATTGGTTTTAATCGCTAAAAACCCGTGCTATTCCACATGGCGGGCAGGCGCCTACGCGGTTGTCATATTCGCCTCGCCCCAAAATGCCTTCATAGCGACAATCTTGTTGTCGTCGTTGAAGGTAAATTGGTCGATTACATCGATGCGCATTTCACCGTTACCGGGATTCAGTTCAACCACAAACGGAAACACCGCGTGATTAGCGACAAGTCGCACTGGCCCGTCCAAGCGAGCAGATATTCCGGAACTAAATGCGACTTCATAGAATCGTACAATAGCGGCCTTGCCGACAAGCGGGTCTGAACCAACTGGATCTTCAAGGACAGCATCGTCGTCGTATAAATCAGTGATAACCGCCATATCGTGGCTAGATAAGGCGCTGATATATTGTTCAACAGCGGCTAGTTTTGGATTTTTGCTCACGTAATGTGCTCCATATACAAACTTATTGGCGTATATAGCAGTGTAACGCGGGAAAACATCAAGGAATATGTCGATTTGATAAATTATATTCGAAGAAAAGCAACAGGGAATTAGAGCGTGTAACGCCGGACTTCGTTTGAAATGTCCGTCATACCTGCATTTGGCAGGCTGGCGGTGTACCATAGTAACGTCCACCTAGGCTTTGAGATGCGGTATTCAATGTTAACGATAAAATCCTCTCGCAACGGCAAATTCACCAGCGCGTTAATAGTCGCCCTGCTCCTTTCAATAGTCAGTCTGGCGAGTATTGCCGAAGAGGCTCTCAAGCCCCTGACTGCTGAAAAGACGCACAAGACAGCGATTCACGATATGGTTGATCAGCTTAATCGCCGCCACTACGTAAAACTGACCTTGAATGATGATTTTTCTGGCAAATTGCTCGATGCCTTTATCGATGATTTAGATCCTAACCGCCTATTCTTACTCAAAAGTGATATTGATGAATTTCAAAAATATCGCACCCGACTCGATGACGAGCTCAAAAAATCAGACCTCAGCGCCGGTTTTTATATATTTAATCGCTACCGCGAGCGCATGATTGTCCGCCTTCAATACATCCAGGATTCGTTGGCTAAAACCGTCCCCGCAATGGATTTCAATGTTAATGAAGACATTGAACTTGATCGCACCGATGCGGAATGGCCCGCAGATCAAGCAGAAGCAAATGAAATTTGGCGCAAGCAAATTAAAAATCGTGTTTTAGGCTTACGCTTGGCCAAAAAAGATGACAAAGCGATAATCGAATTACTTACAAAGCGGTTTAAGAACCAAATTAAGCGCATGAAGCAGTTGGAGGCCGAAGACGCCTTCCAGATTTACGCCAATGCCTTTGCGTCACTTTACGACCCGCACACCGATTACTTTTCACCGCGTATTTCTGAAAATTTTCAGATTAATATGAGCCTCAAGCTAGAAGGGATTGGCGCGGTGTTACAAATGGAAGACGACTACACCAAAGTCGTGCGCCTGGTACCCGCAGGCCCCGCTGACAAACAGGGACAATTGCAGCCCGCCGATAGAATTATTGGCGTGGCACAGGGTAAAAAGGGTGAGATGCAGGATGTTATCGGCTGGCGATTAGACGATGTCGTCGATCTTATCCGTGGAACGGCGGGTTCGTTTGTACGCTTGGAAGTTATTCCCGCCATCGCCAAAAGTGACGAAACCCATCATGAGATTATTATCGAGCGCAACGAGGTAAAGCTCGAAGATCAAAGCGCTAAGGGTGAAATGATCGATATCACCGACAGCGACGGCGAAGTCCATCAAGTTGGCGTCATCCATGTGCCTACATTTTACCTGGATTTTGAAGCCTATCGAATGGGTGATACTGAATTCCGTAGCACAACCCGTGACGTGCATCGTATTTTAGGCGAACTACTTAGTCAGGGCGCCGAAGGCATTGTTATCGATCTTCGCGACAATGGTGGCGGCTCATTGGCAGAAGCAAATGGCATGGTTGGTTTGTTCATTGAATCTGGCCCTACTGTGCAAATTCGCCAAGCAAATGCCCGAGTTTTACGAGAAGGCAAACGTCGCAGTTCACCCTACTACACCGGCCCCTTAGCGGTACTTATTAACCGTATGAGCGCTTCTGCGTCGGAGATTTTTGCAGGTGCCATTCAGGATTACCAACGCGGTTTAGTGATTGGAACCCAGTCCTTTGGCAAGGGTACTGTGCAGTCGGTAAACGCGCTTGGCCACGGCCAATTGAAGTTAACAGAGTCTAAGTTCTACCGAATTTCAGGTGACAGCACCCAAAACCGAGGAGTTATTCCCGACATAGCCTTTCCTCCCCTCTACAACAAGGAAGACATCGGCGAAAGCGTGCTCGACAATGCGCTGCACTGGGACAGAATTCCGCAGACAAATCACAATTATTATTTTGATTTAAAAGCGAGTATCGACACCTTACAGCGCAAACACGAGAAGCGCATAGCAAAAGATCCAGATTTCCTTTTCTTGCAAGAGCAGATTTCAATAGTCGAGGGTTTGCGTAATAAAACCCATTTATCTTTGAATATAGATTTGAGGAAAAAGGAGCGCGACACGCAAAAGGTTCAACAGTTGGCAATGGAAAATCGCCGCCGTGTTGCCAAGGGCGAGGAACCGCTTGAGTCTCTCGAAGAAGACTCTGCCGACGAGCTCGCGATGAGCGACGAAGAGGTTGAGGCAAAAGCAGAAACTGATAAAGACGACGAGGACAAGGACAAAGAGCCCGACCCCCTAATGACTGAGGCAAGTCACATACTGGTCGATGCACTACCGTATTTTCTACCCGAGCGTTTAGCAAGACGCCCGTAATACGACTTGCAATCACACCCTGCGGTCTAGGTGTTCAAACGAGGTATGCCGCTAGCAAGACTATTTAAATTCTTCTAGCGGCATACCTTGTTTAGCGGGTCGCTTCCCTCATCGTCACGAACTCTTCCGCCACTGTTGGGTGTATACCAATAGTGGAATCGAAGTCGGCTTTAGTCGCCCCCGCTTTAATTGCCACTGCCAAGCCTTGAATGATCTCACCGGCGTCGTCTCCCATCATATGAGCCCCAACGACCTTGTCACTTTTCTTATCAACAATAAGCTTTAAAAACGTCTTGCTGCTATTGCCGCTCAATGTATGTTTGAGGTGGGTAAAACGCGAGGTAAACACCGCTATCTCGCTATAGCGCTCTCGGGCCTCTTCTTCACTAAAACCGACCGTGGCAAGATTGGGCTGTGAAAAAATAGCGGTGGGGATAAAACTGTAATCGAGAACCGTGTTATCCCCTTTAAACAATCGCTTCGCCAAATTCATACCTTCAGCGAGCGCTACTGGGGTTAATTCCATACCACCAGTGACATCACCGACGGCGTAAATTGAGGGCTCCGCTGTTTGAAAACCGGTATCCACGTCAATATAACCCTGCTCGTTGAGACTAACCTTGGTATTTTCCAGACCGAGGCCCTCAAGCAAGGGTTTACGTCCCGTCGCATACAAAACCTGATCGGTAAGCAGCGTCGCACCACTTTCTAAACTTAGAAGATATTGACCGCCCTGCTCAGAAATTGCAGTGACATTGTCGTTGAAACGCAGCGCAATGCCTTTTTGCTTCATCTCTATGGCTAATTGCTCGCGTATCTCGGTATCAAAGCCACGTAGAAATAAGTCGCGACGATAGATTTGTTCAACTTCGACACCAAGACCGTGGAGAATGCCGGCAAACTCGGTAGCAATATAACCGCCGCCGACAACAACAGCGTGTTTGGGCAATTTGTCTAGATAGAATAATTCATTAGAACTGATTGCGAATTCGCGACCGGGAATATTAGGAATAAACGGCCAACCGCCTACCGCGATCAGAATGTTTTTAGCGGTATATCTAACACCGTCAACTTCGATTGTATTGGCGTCGACAAAACGGGCGTGGCCATTAATGAGCTCGACGCCGGCATTGCGCAATAAATTGCCATAAATACCGTTAAGACGTTCAATTTCCTTGGTTTTGTTATCCCGTAGACGCGGCCAATCTAAATCGCTCACAACGCTGTCCCAGCCAAAGCCGCGAGCGTCGGCAAAGTCCTCGCCGTAATGGGCTGCATAACTAAACAGTTTTTTGGGTACGCAGCCGACGTTTACACAGGTGCCACCCAAGTAGCGCGACTCTGCGATGGCGACTTTTGCACCAAATCCCGCCGACATCCTTGCTGCCCTAACCCCTCCGGAACCCGCACCTATAACGAATAGGTCGTAGATTGTGTCGCTCACGCCTTCTCCTTGCTATTTAGGATTTAAAATTTGTACCGCTAAACTGAGGGCGAGGCTAGGTCGTACTTTTCATACCAAGCGAGTTTTTCACGCAGTTTGACCACCTCACCCACAATAATGAGCGTCGGAGCCCGCACCGGCTCTTTTTTTAATGCGTCGACTATCGTCGCCAACGTAGCGACCACTACCTTTTGATCTGGTGTCGTTCCCTGTTGCACAACGGCAATTGGGGTGTCTTGCGGTCGCCCAAATTCAATGAGTTTTTCGCAGATACTCGGTAAACCAACTAGTCCCATATAAAAGACGACAGTTTGCGACGGCCTTACCAATTCTTCCCAGGGCAAATTAATGCTGTGATCTTTGAGATGGCCAGTAACAAACCGTACCGATTGCGCGTAGTCACGGTGTGTAAGTGGAATACCCGCATAACTTGCGCAACCCGCAGCCGCGGTTATGCCGGGGACAACTTGAAACGGAATTTTGTGCTCAGCGAGCTCTTCAATTTCTTCACCGCCGCGGCCAAATATGAAGGGGTCACCGCCTTTTAAGCGAGCGACTTTTTTGCCCTCTTTCGCGTATTTCACTAGTAAGCTATTAATATCATTTTGTGGCACAGCGTGGTCTGCTCGTGCCTTGCCCACATAGACACGCTCGGCGTCTTTGCGGCACATATCGACAATGGCCGGCGCAACCAAACGATCATATAAAACCACGTCTGCGCGCTGCAGTAAGCGCAGCGCTTTAAATGTCATCAGGTCGGGATCTCCCGGCCCTGCCCCAATTAAATAGACTTCCCCACCCGGGTCGATGGTGCCTTTTTTAATGGCTTCATCCAGCATATTTGCCGCAGCCTTATCATTTCCGGCAAATACCATTTCGGCAATCGGTCCCTGCAGGGTTTGCTCCCAAAAATGTCGGCGGTCTTCAATATCCTCGAAACGGGCTTTTACTGCGTCGCGGAACTGACCTACCAATTGGGTTAGTCGCCCATAAGACGCGGGAATACTTGCCTCTAATCGCGAGCGCATCATACGGGCAAGTACGGGACTTTTGCCGCCGCTGCTCACTGCGATCATTAAGGGCGAGCGGTCAATGATGGCGGGCAGAATGACACTACATAAATCGGGACTATCAACGACATTTACTGGAATATGGCGTTGATGACAGTCGGCGGAAACCTGGCTATTTAGCGCGTGATCATCGGTAGCAGCAACGACTAAAAAAACATCATCTAATAGATGATCTGCGTAGTCGCCGCGAATACATTCACCACCGGTATTCAGACAGAGGGTGGACAGCTCAGGCAATATATCGTGGGCAACAAGACGCAACTTTGCACCCGCCTTACACAATAGACGGGCTTTTCGCAAGGCAACTTGACCACCACCAATTAACAAACAGGGCTTATTTCGAACATCTGTAAACAGTGGCAGAAATTCCATTACTCAGAGCTCACCGGCTCGCAGCTGCTCTATTCCGCCCATATAAGCTCGCAGCGCCTCAGGTACTGTGACCGAGCCGTCGGCTTGTTGGTAGTTTTCGAGTATGGCCACTAAGGTTCTGCCTACCGCGAGACCAGATCCATTCAACGTGTGTAGTAACTCAGTTTTACCGGTCTCAGGATTGCGCCAGCGCGCTAACATTCTTCGCGCCTGAAAATCGCCGACATTACTGCAAGAAGAAATCTCCCGGTAAGCACTTTGCCCCGGCAGCCACACTTCTAAATCGTATGTTTTACGCGCTGAGAAACCGAGGTCACCGCCACAGAGGATCACTTTACGATAGGGCAAATTAAGCTTCTGTAGAATTGCTTCGGCGTGACCGGTCAGTTCCTCGAGCGCCGCATCGGACTCATCGGGACGAACAAGTTGCACCAGTTCTACTTTTTCAAATTGGTGCTGACGAATCATGCCCCGTGTATCTCGGCCGTAGCTGCCAGCTTCGCTTCTAAAGCAAGGCGTATGGCAGGTAAAACGCAATCCTCTTCCTAGTTCCGCAGCTTCGACAATGGTGTCTCGATACAAATTGGTAACGGGAACTTCGGCCGTCGGAATCAAGTAATATTCTGAGTCGCCATTTAGTTTAAACAAGTCGGCTTCAAACTTGGGAAGCTGGCCCGTACCGCGCAGTGAGTCGGCATTGACCATATAGGGTACATACACTTCTTGATAGCCGTGCTCGCGGGTGTGGGTATCTAGCATCAGCTGTATTAAAGCGCGATGCATGCGAGCCAAGCCGCCGCGCATTACCGCGAACCGGCTGCCAGTTATTTTTGTGGCCGATTCAAAATCCAGGCCGCCAATATTCTCGCCTACATCGACATGATCTTTAATCTCAAAGTCGAAATTTCTAGGCTCTCCCCAGCGAAGCACTTCAATATTACTTGATTCGTCTTTGCCTTCTGGCACATCGTCTGCGGGTAGATTTGGCACCGTCATCAGCAACTGGTCGAGGGCATCATTCGCCTCTTTCGCCTGCAGTTTAAGCGCTTCCAATTCAGCTTCGATTTTCGCTAAGGTGTCGTTCACTTGCGCCTTGGCATCGTCGATATTCAAGCCGGATTTTATTAGTTCGCCAATTTGTTTTGAGGCCTTTTTACGCTCGGCCAACAGGTTTTGACTATTGATATCTGCCTGTTTGCGAACGGCATCTAGTGCCTCGAATTGCTCAATATTTAAAACAAAATATTTTTTGTTCAGCGCGCCGGCAACTGCCTGTGGGTCGAGCCGGACCTGCTTAATATCTAACATTAAAATAAATCTCCAACATACTGTATTTAAATATATTTCTACCTAGTCAAGCTCATGCCTAACCAGCAACCTACAACGCAGCTTGTCAGTGTTGCGAGCATATAAAACAATGCCATCGCGATCTTCCCAGCCTCCAACATCGCGACGGATTCTAAAGAAAAGGTCGAGAATGTGGTGAAGGCTCCCAGAAACCCCACCATAAGAACGTAGCGCCAATCGGCGTGCAAACTCGACTTTTCAGTGATCAGAATATAGAGCGCACCGATTGTAAAAGAGCCGACAATATTGACCGCAAATGTGCCTAATGGCCAGTGCACTTGGGCCAAATAAATATTTACCGCGCGGCCCACACCGTAGCGACTTAAGGCGCCGCAGGCACCCCCTAGGGCAATTAAGAAATAGATCTGCACGAATGTTGTCTCCGAATTGTCGCGCGCTATTCTACCGCATTCGGCTCAACGATAGCGTGTCTGAGGTGACGCTGCATCCAGTTGACGCAAATACCTCAGCTTTTCGGCGATTTTTTTCTCTAAACCGCGCTCCACTGGCTGGTAGTAAACCTTGTCCTTAATAGCTTCTGGCAAGTAGTTCTCGCCAGCGGCGTAGGCGTCGTCTTCATCGTGGGCGTAGCGGTAGCCATCGCCAAAGCCCTGCGTCTTCATCATTCCAGTCGGTGCATTGCGCAGGTGCATTGGCACGTCATGGCTTGGCATAGCCGCAATATCGCGACGAATTGCATTATACGCCGTATAAACTGCGTTACTTTTTGGCGCCGCGGCCAAATAACACACCGCCTGCGCCATGGCTAACTCGCCCTCGGGACTCCCCAAGCGCTCTTGGACATCCCAGGCATCAAGGCAAATCCGCAGCGCACGTGGATCCGCATTACCAATGTCTTCACTTGCCATGCGAACTAATCGGCGGGCGATATAAAGAGGCTCACAGCCGCCATCAAGCATGCGCGCAAACCAGTACAGAGCACCATCTGCCGAACTGCCTCGCACAGATTTATGCAGGGCTGATATCTGTTCGTAGAAAAGGTCACCGCCCTTATCAAAACGGCGGGGCTGGCCATAAAGTACCTGGCCGACAATATCATCGCTAAGCACCCTGCCGCCTTCGTTGTTGATAACCATATCGCCGGCTAATTCAAGGAGATTTAACGCACGTCTTGCATCGCCGTCGGCGTGGGCCGCAATGCGGCTGATTTGACTTGCGTCGATCTCCCAGCCTTCGCGTCCAGCAGCGTGTTTAATAATGTCGCAAAGGGCGTCGTCAGTGAGAGCTCGCAGTTGGTAAACGCGGGCCCGCGATAAAAGCGCATTATTGATTTCAAATGAGGGGTTTTCAGTGGTGGCGCCGACAAAGATGACAGTGCCATCCTCTACATACGGCAAGAATGCATCTTGCTGAGATTTATTAAAGCGATGCACTTCGTCAATAAACAGAATGGTTTGGCGTTGAAAAAATTGCTGCTTTTTCGCCTCTTCAACTGCCGCCCGAATATCTTTTACACCAGCTAGTACCGCTGAAATACTTATGAAATGGGCATCGCAGAGTTGTGCTATCAATTGTGCAAGGGTTGTTTTACCTACGCCTGGCGGTCCCCAGAAAATCATTGAGTGAAGCTGACCGTAATCTAAGGCCCTGCGCAGTGGCTTGTCCTCTGCTAATAGGTGCTCTTGTCCAAGATAGTATTCCAGTGATTGCGGACGCATCCGCGCTGCCAGCGGTATTGCCGGTAAACCTTCGCTCAAGACTTCCGCGCCTTTTCTTCGTTAAATTCGAAAAGTGTAGAGTCAAATTTAACGTTGTATTTAGGCTCTATAAAATTAATTTGAGTGGTTTGCTCTAGGGTATCTGTCAGGCGCATACCGATGAGCTTACCCATATTAAACATCAGACGCATTTCAGTAAAAGCGCCCTGCTGCTTGGGAATTAAGATGAATTCCCGCGTATTGCCACCTTTAATCACGCTGACGTCATAGTCTGCCGCTAACTGGTCGATGGAGGCGCCTATAATCATCGCCGGCGTCTGCGACAACTCTGAGTCAAAAGGGTCAGTGTTTAATTGATCGAGATCAGCGTCATATCGCCAAACGGTTTTGCCATTGCTGACGAGCAAATAACGAAAGGGTTCAAGACTTTCCCAGTGAATATTATTAGGTCGTTTTAATGCAATTGTGCCTTTGCTTTCCTGCAGCAACTCACCGCTTGCATCTTTTACCTGCTGAACGAATTTGGCGCTCAGGCTTTGCGCTCCGGAAAGGTGTAAATGAAGCTGGGCTACATCGCCACCGGCGTTAGCAGAAACCTGAATGAAAGAAAGGCACAACAAAAGTAACAATCGACGCATAGTAATCATTTTTACTCTAATCACGTGGTGGTGGCGCCAGCACTTCTCGGCTTCCATTGCTGGCCATTTCAGTTACGACACCAGCCGCTTCCATTGTTTCAATTAATCTTGCGGCACGATTATAGCCTATGCGTAATTTCCTCTGAACAGCGGAAATAGAGGCCCGTCGGCTTTGGGTCACATACTGCACCGCCTCGTCATATAAAGAGTCACTTTCGCCATCATCGCCACCACCCTCAGGTGGCATTCCCGGCATTGTGTCGGTTGTGCTGCCCTCTTCTAAGAGGCCATCAATATATTGGGGCTCACCACGGCGCTTCCAGTCAGCGACAACGCGATGCACTTCTTCGTCCGACACAAATGCGCCGTGAACCCGCATTGGAATCCCGGCACCTGGCGGCAAATACAGCATGTCGCCGTGGCCCAAAAGCTGCTCCGCGCCGCCTTGATCCAAAATGGTTCGCGAGTCGATCTTAGACGAAACCTGAAAACCGATACGCGTCGGTACGTTGGCTTTGATTAAACCCGTGATAACGTCAACCGAGGGGCGCTGCGTAGCGAGCAACAAATGAATCCCCGCCGCCCGTGCTTTTTGTGCGATTCGGGCTATTAATTCTTCTACCTTCTTACCGACGATCATCATCATGTCGGCGAATTCGTCAATAACCACGACGATTGAAGGCAAAACCTCTAAATCTGGAGCCTGTGCTTCTTCTAGCCCCGCTTGATAATGCTCTTCTGGCTTCCAGAGCGGATCTTTAATCGGTTCGCCAGCGAGAATGGCGTCTTTGACCTTGCGGTTAAAGCCAGCCAAATTACGAACACCCATTTTCGACATTAATTTATATCGACGCTCCATCTCTGCCACGCACCAGCGCAAGCCGTTGGCGGCATCTTTCATGTCGGTGATAACGGGGGTCAATAAATGCGGAATACCGTCGTATACCGACAGTTCCAGCATCTTTGGGTCGACCAGCATCAGCCGGACTTCTTCTGGTGTTGATTTGTAAAGGAGGCTTATCAGCATGGCGTTTACCCCAACTGATTTACCCGAGCCGGTGGTGCCGGCGACCAAAAGATGCGGCATTTTGCCCAGGTCAGCACAGACCGGCTCACCAGATATATCGTGACCCAGAGCAAGCGTTAACGGTGATTTGCTGGCATCAAAAACCTCTGATGACAGTACATCATGGAAGTTAACAATTTCTCGATCTTCATTGGGAATCTCTATCCCCACATAAGGTTTACCTGGAATAACCTCGACAACACGAACGCTAACAACAGCCAAGGAACGCGCCAGATCTTTCACCAGATTAGAGATTTTACTGACCTTAACACCGGCATCTGGCTCGAGTTCAAAACGGGTAATAACGGGGCCTGGGAACACGGCTACAACCTTTGCAGACACCCCAAAATCGAGCAACTTTATCTCAAGTAGACGTGACATCGCGTCGAGCGTTTCTGGAGAAAACCCCCGTTCCGGATTATGAATCGCTTTATCGAGCAAGCTTAACGACGGTAAGGTTCCCGTTACCGGCCCATCGAATAACGAGGTTTGACGTTCTTTTTCTGGCCGAGATGATTTCGCCACCGGTTTCGGCGGCGGCGCGATTTGCGGCGGAATACGCGTTTTCTGAATCTCGGTCTTGGTGGTAAACGCCTCGTGACGCTCCTTGGCTGCGGTTGCTGCCTTTTTACGCTCTGCTCGCGCTTGACGATAGTGGTAGATTGCGTCGCTAGCCTTATCAAACAGTCGCAGGGTTAACGCACCCACGGCATCCATCAGTTTTATCCACGATAAATCGGTAAATACGGTTAAGCCAAATAGCAAAATCGCAATTAGCAGTAAACGGCTGCCAAATTCATTGAATGACGCCAAGGTCGCATGGCCAACGGCGTCGCCCAAAACACCACCTGCCCCAAAGGGCAAGCCGCTATTGCCAAAATCGCCGTTCGCAGACAAGCCGGTGCTAGATATCATGACCAGTATTAGGCCAATGATACGCAGCGAGAAAATGAGCGAATCAAATGCCGGCGGTCGGTAGCGCGACTTAAACAAACGCCACGCCCTAAACCCCAGCATGCTCGGAAACAAATAAGCCATATAGCCAAACAGCGCAAAAAACACATCTGCTAGCCACGCACCCACAGGCCCGCCGGCATTCATGACGCCATCGCCATTCCCGGTTCTAGACCAGCCGGGGTCATTGCCGCTATAGGTTAAAAGTGATACGAAGATATAAATGCATACGGCGACAAAGCCGATTAACAGGCCCTCTCGCAGCCGTAAATGCAGAATTTGACGGTTATCCGCCGCTGATTTTGTTGTCGGTTTAGGCAAAAGAAATTATTTTCCTTGTTACTTCTCGCTTAAACGGTCAGCCCATACAAGCTATGATGCCGTCGCGAGAAAACATAATGGTTTACTAAGGCTGGCAACAAGCCTATTGAATATCGTAATTTGGGCCCAATATTATCACTATGTCAGGGCATTTGTCGCCGCGAAGACATTTTGATGCGGATAACGAATTCCCCTATGATATGCGCCTTATATCAGTCAATTTGGATTGAACTGAGTTCACTCCCCCTGAATGGAATACAGTAAATTTATGAGCGACAGCCAACACCACCGCCTAATTATTCTCGGTTCAGGCCCCGCCGGTTACACCGCCGCAGTGTACGCTGCCCGAGCCAACCTTAAGCCTGTTGTTATTACTGGCATTCAACAAGGTGGTCAGCTAACCACGACAACGGATGTTGATAACTGGCCTGGCGATCAAAACGGTGTGCAAGGGCCAGAGTTAATGCAGCGGATGCAAGAGCATGCCGAACGCTTTGATACCGAGGTTATTTTCGATCACATCGAGTCGGTCGATCTCAAAAAGAAGCCATTTACACTTACCGGCAGCAAAACCTACACCTGTGATGGCTTAATTATCGCAACAGGTGCGTCGGCACAGTACCTTGGCCTCGCCTCTGAAGAAGCGTTTATGGGTAAAGGTGTTTCTGCTTGTGCGACCTGCGACGGTTTCTTTTATCGCGGCAAAAAAGTTGCTGTTATTGGCGGCGGCAATACCGCTGTTGAAGAGGCGTTATATTTATCGAATATCGCGTCGGAAGTCACCTTGGTTCACCGTCGCGACAGTCTTCGTTCAGAAAAAATACTGCAAGATAAGCTGCTTGAGCGCGCAGCCAATGGCAACGTGAATATTTTGTGGAATAACACCTTAGATGAGGTCCTGGGCGACGACAGCGGTGTGACAGGCATACGCATCAAAAGCACCAAAGATGGCAGCACACAGCAACTTGATCTTGCCGGTGTGTTTATAGCTATCGGACACAAGCCCAATACCGATATATTTGAAGGCCAACTAGACATGAAAGATGGCTATCTGAAAATTCACAGTGGCACAGAAGGCAATGCCACCCGCACCAGCGTAGAAGGTGTTTTTGCTGCTGGCGATGTTGCCGACCACATCTATCGTCAAGCAGTCACCTCAGCTGGTTTCGGTTGTATGGCGGCGCTCGACGCTGAACGTTATCTCGACGATCTAGCGTAATAAACTGCAGCTTATCAAATGCCGACTATTCCTTGGCTCGACATCGATAAGCTCGATTTCCCTGATATCGATAGCGCCTTAGATGACCCCAACGGCTTGCTAGCCGTTGGCGGTGATCTCAGTACAGATCGTATATTAGCGGCCTACCATCAGGGTATTTTTCCATGGTACGAAGAATCGCAGCCGATTCTTTGGTGGTCCCCAGAACCGCGAACAGTGCTAAATCCAGAAGACGTATATATTAATCGCAGTTTGCGCAAAGCCTTGCGACGCGAAGATTATTCCGTCAGCTTTAATCGCGCATTTAATGACGTACTCGATGGCTGTGCAGAACTTAGCCCAAAACGGCCAGGCACTTGGATCACCGACGACATGCGCACTGCCTATCGAGCCCTTCACCAACAGGGTTGGGCGCACTCGGTAGAAGTTTGGCGGGAAGAACGGTTAATAGGCGGCTTATACGGCATGGGTATTGGCCAGGTATTTTTTGGCGAATCCATGTTTAGTCGTGAGGCCAATGCCTCTAAAATAGCGCTGGTACATCTCTGCGGCCAAATTCAAGAATGGGGATATCCTCTCATTGATTGTCAGGTAGGAAATGACTACCTTGATAATATGGGCGCACAGGAAATCTCTCGGGAAAAGTTTCGGCAGCACCTTAGCGTATATACCAACCTCCCCGGGCACCCCGTGGCAAACTGGACTATGAATTGGCGTTACGGGCAAAAAACGCTAGCGGAATAGGCATGACCGACTCGAAGGAAATAAAACTTTACGCTACCCACCCTCACCCCTGTAGTTATTTTGGTGACCGCGAAGCGCAGACTATATTCATTGATCCAGATATGTCGCCCTCGCGCCTGCTCTACAGCGAATTGTCACGGCGGGGTTTTAGACGTAGCGGAAATCATATTTACCGACCTGACTGCAAACGCTGTAAAGAGTGTATTGCCAGTCGAGTCCCAGTAATGACATTTGAGGCAAGCCGAAGCCAACGCAGAACAATAAATCGTAACGCAGATTTATCTACAGAGGTTTTATCAGCGCCATCAGCGCAAGCATACCCACTATACGAGCGTTATATAAATGGCCGCCACCGCGATGGTGATATGTTTCCACCCTCACGCGAACAGTTCGACAGCTTTTTAGGCGAAAGTAGCGCAACAACAGCATACGTCCATTTTTATGCTGAGGCGGCCTTAGTCGCCGTTGCGGTAACCGATATACTCGATGATGGTTTATCCGCCATTTATACCTTTTATGACCCCGATCTAAACAAGCGAAGTCTGGGTGTTTACGGTATTCTTTGGCAAATTTCCCACGCGAAATCTTTAAATTTGCCCTATGTTTATCTTGGATATTGGATTCGTGACTGCCAAAAAATGGCTTATAAAACCGACTACCGCCCTATAGAACTACTAATTAACAGTCGCTGGGTTCGACTCAACTAAGCGCCAAGTGAAACTCTGCTTTATCACTACCCTATGTAAATTGCCAAGCTCGGCAAATTCAGGCAAAATGCGCGCAGTTTTGACAGCCCCCAGTGGCCTCAGTGCTACTCACTCATTAATTCTTAAAGACTTTCGAGGATAGTTGCCGAATGGCGAAAGAAGACCAGATAGAAATGGAAGGCGAAGTCATTGACACATTGCCCAATACCACTTTTCGTGTGCGCTTAGAAAATGGCCACGTTGTGACAGCCCATATCTCAGGCAAAATGCGCAAGCATTACATCCGGATTTTAACGGGTGATAAGGTCAAGGTTGAACTGACCCCCTATGACCTTACCAAAGGCCGCATTACCTTCCGCGGCCGTTAAGGGCGATTAGCTTAATCGCAGGTCTGGCTCTCCTCCTCATCCACCGTTTCTGCGGTTAGAGCTAGACCATCACCTTTGACGGTGATACTCACCACCCCACCACATTTCTCCAGGCTGCCAAATAGAACCATTTCAGCGAGTGGTTTCTTGATGTGCTGCTGAATGATGCGTGCCATTGGCCGCGCCCCCATGGTTTTGTCATAACCATTCTCAACTAACCAGCGGCGTGCAGCATCGTCCACATTCAGCACCACTTTTTTGTCGTCTAACTGCGCCTGCAATTCAACCAAGAACTTGTCGACAACGGTTAAAATAACGTCAGACTGCAGCGGCGCAAAGGAAATAACACTGTCCAAGCGATTGCGGAATTCTGGTGTGAATAAGCGGTTGATCGCCTCGCTAGAGTCGGTTTGATTATCCTGCTCTGTAAAACCGATTGAACGGCGGCTCATACTTTCAGCGCCGGCATTGGTCGTCATGACAAATATCACATTGCGGAAATCTGCCTTGCGACCATTATTGTCGGTTAGAGAACCATGATCCATGACCTGTAGGAGCAGATTAAACAAATCAGGGTGGGCCTTTTCAATCTCGTCTAACAGCACCACAGAGTGGGGATGTTTGGTGACGGAATCGGTTAGCAAGCCGCCTTGATCAAAACCAACATAACCTGGGGGCGCACCAATAAGACGAGATACGGTATGGCGCTCCATATACTCCGACATATCGAAACGAATCAGCTCTAAGCCAAGCAGTTTGGCTAGCTGCCGGCAAATCTCGGTCTTACCAACACCAGTTGGGCCGGCTAGCAAGAAGCTCCCTATTGGCTTCTCTGCTGACTTCAAACCTGCGCGCGCAAGTTTAATGGATGCACTGAGTTCCGATACCGCTTGATCTTGACCGAAGACCACCATTTTGAGATTGTCTTCGAGCTTGGCCAATGACGCTTTATCGTCTGACGACACGCTTTTAGGGGGTATACGCGCAATCTTAGCGACAATCGCCTCCACTTCCGCGATATCAATTTTTTCCACTCTGTTTTCTGGTTTTTGCAGACGCTGGTAGGCACCCGCTTCGTCGATCACATCAATTGCCTTATCAGGCAAAAAGCGATCATTGATATAGCGGGCCGACAACTCTGCCGCTGAGCGCAATGCGCCATCGGTATACTTGAGGTCGTGATGACTTTCAAAGCGCGAGCGCAGACCTTTCAATATTAAGAAGGTATCTTCCACTGACGGCTCGTTTACATCGACTTTTTGGAAGCGACGGCTCAACGCGCGGTCCTTATCAAAAATACCGCGATACTCTTGGAAGGTAGTTGACCCAATACACCGCATCTGTCCAGAGCTGAGCAGCGGCTTTAAAAGATTGGACGCATCCATCACACCACCGGAGGCCGCGCCGGCACCAATGATAGTGTGAATCTCATCTATGAACAGAATGGCGCCTTCACGCTTCTTAAGGTCGGCGAGTAAGCCTTTTAAGCGTTTTTCAAAATCACCGCGGTATTTTGTACCGGCAAGCAATGCGCCCATATCTAACGAATAAACCACGCTGCCGATAAGGACATCGGGCACTTCGCCATCGACGATACGCTTTGCCAAGCCCTCAGCGATCGCGGTTTTACCAACGCCGGACTCACCAACGAGTAGAGGGTTGTTTTTGCGTCGGCGGGTAAGGATCTGCGCAACGCGCTCGACTTCTTCAGCACGCCCAATCAGCGGGTCAATCCGCCCCGCCTTGGCCTCTTCATTTAAGTTAGTGGCAAAATTTTCAAGTGGGCGCTGCTCAGGATCGCCATTTTCACCTTCTTGATCTTGCTGTTGATCGTGCTCAAGCCCCTCGGCGCCAGATACTTTTGAGATGCCGTGGGTAATATAATTCACGACGTCTAGACGATTAACATTTTGGGATTTTAAAAAGTAAACAGCTTGGCTTTCCTGCTCACTAAAAATGGCAACCAGCACATTTGCGCCGGTGACCTCTTGCTTACCGGAGGACTGCACATGGAATACCGCTCGCTGAAGCACGCGCTGAAAGCCCAGTGTGGGCTGCGTATCGCGCTCTGCGTCGTCTTCAGGAATGCGCGGCGTGGTGGCCTCAACAAACTCTTTTAGCTCGCCCTTGAGCTGAGTTAAATCAGCACCGCAGGCTAGCAGCACCTTAACAGCAGCCTCATTGTCTGCTAAAGCCAGTAGCAGGTGCTCAACCGTCATAAACTCATGTCGACGACTACGAGCCGATTTAAATGCCTGGCTCAATGTTGTTTCGAGATCTTTGCTCAACATAGACTACGTCCGCCCTTTGACATTACAAACTTCAATCATCGCTTTCTTCTATCTCAGCAAGTAGCGGATGGCCATTATCTCTTGCGTACTGGTTTACCTGTGCCGCTTTGGTTTCCGCGATATCTTTGGTAAACACGCCGCACACCCCTTTACCTTTGGTGTGTACTGCAAGCATTACTTGGGTGGCGCGCTGCCGATCCAAATAAAAGAAGTCCTCTAAAATTTCGACAACAAACTCCATCGGAGTGTAATCATCGTTCAACAAGATCACCGCATACATGCGTGGCTTCTTCAATTCAGGCTTTGCCTCTTGAATTGCTAAGCCATTACCGTGATCTTCGTCGGCTTTATTACCTGAGTTTTGTATATCAATGTTCATTTTCACTGGCTTTACCTGAGCTTATCACCACTATAACCCCACGCAATAGGGAAATTCACCAACTTAACGACTTACATCTTCTTCACTTGACGAAGAGGCCGGACTGTTTTAAAAATGGGGGCTAAGTCGCAAAATACAAGGTAGTTTGCGTAAATATGACAATAACTATAACGACAATTAAGGATAAAAAGCTATGCAGCAGGGTGTTGTAAAGTGGTTCAATAACGCCAAGGGCTACGGTTTCATTGTTTCAGAAAATAGTGAAGATGAGGTTTTTGCGCACTATTCGGCTATTACAATGGAAGGCTACAAAACCTTAAAAGCGGGACAAAGCGTGAAGTTTAGTGCGGAGCCAGGCCCCAAAGGACTTCATGCGACCAACATTCAGGCATCAGACGAAGAGTAAAAGAAGAAAGTTTCCAATTTAGAGATTTTGCCACCGGCAGCGCCGGTGGCAAAATGGCTTTACGCCATGTGCTTAACGATAGCATCACCGAATTCAGAACATTTCAGCAAGGTTGCACCTTCCATCAAACGCTCAAAATCGTAGGTTACCGTCTTCGCTTGGATTGCGCCGTTCATACCGTCAATAATCAGGTCAGCAGCTTCATTCCAACCCATGTGACGCAGCATCATTTCAGCAGACAGGATCAAGGAACCTGGGTTTACCTTGTCCAGGCCTGTGTACTTAGGTGCAGTACCGTGGGTAGCTTCAAACAAGGCAATGTTATCGCTCAAGTTTGCACCCGGTGCGATACCAATACCACCAACCTGGGCGGCAAGTGCATCAGACAAGTAGTCACCATTCAAATTAAGGGTAGCAATGACGCTGTATTCGTCTGGACGCAGTAAAACCTGTTGCAGCATGGCGTCAGCAATAACATCTTTAACGACGATTTCTTTGCCGGTATTAGGGTTGTTAAACTTAACCCATGGGCCGCCATCAATCAGCTCTGCCCCAAACTCATTGACCGCCAGTTCGTATGCCCAATTCTTGAAAGCACCTTCGGTGAACTTCATGATATTGCCTTTGTGTACGATGGTCAGTGACGGCAAATCTTGATCGATGGTGTATTGCAATGCCTTACGAACTAGGCGCTCGGTACCTTCTTTAGATACCGGCTTGATACCGATACCACATTCTTGCGGGAAGCGGATTTTAGTAACGCCCATCTCTTCCTGTAAGAATTCGATGACTTTATCAGCTTCTGGTGTGCCCGCTTTCCACTCAATACCCGCGTAAATGTCTTCTGAGTTTTCGCGGAAAATAACCATATTGGTTTTGCCCGGCTCTTTAACCGGAGAAGGTACACCTTCAAACCAGCGCACTGGACGCTGACATACATAAAGATCTAGTTCTTGGCGCAACGCGACGTTCAGTGAACGGAAGCCGCCGCCGACGGGCGTAGTCAAAGGACCTTTTATGCCTACGACATAGTCTTTAATTGCATCTAGAGTTTCTGCCGGGAACCAGTCACCGTCGTATAGCTCTGCTGCTTTTTCGCCAGTGTAAATTTCCATCCAGCTGATTTTCTTGGCGCCTGAGTAGGCTTTTTCAACGGCTGCATCAACTACGTTGATCATCACCGGAGTAATGTCGGCCCCGATGCCATCACCTTCGATAAAAGGAATAATTGGCCGATCGGGTACATTGAGGGAAAGATCCGCATTAACGGTGATTTTCTCGCCCGCAGTAGGTACCTTGATATGTTGGTATCCCATTTTTGACTCCATGGTTTATGAGTTAGTATCTGTGCTAGTGCTCGCTCAAATAATGAAAACAGCTACATATTGCTACAATGCAGCTTCTGCAAAAAGCGCGGCATTATAACACTTTATACCCAGATTTCTTCTATGAATGAGCCTATTTTTATCGTGTGTGATATTTTTCTTTTTAACAAGCCCTACCAAGTGATGAGTCAATTCACCGACTCAGATGGGCGAGCCAACCTGTCTGATTACATCAGGATACCGGCCATATATCCAGCGGGAAGGCTCGATTATGACTCAGAAGGCTTGATGATTTTAACAGGCGACGGTGAACTTCAGCACCAGATAAGCCATCCGCGCCACAAGCTCCCAAAAACCTACTGGGTGCAGGTCGACGGCGACATCAACGAAGAGGCATTAAAACAACTGCGAGCCGGCGTGGGTCTCAATGATGGCCCAACCCTGCCGGCAATTGCAGACAAAATTGTTGAGCCAGCGTCACTCTGGCCCCGCACTCCTCCTGTGCGATTTCGAGCCAACATCCCCACCAGTTGGATAAGCCTTACCATTAGCGAGGGTCGCAATAGACAGGTTCGGCGCATGACGGCTGCCGTGGGCTTTCCGACACTGCGCCTGATCCGGGCTAGCATTGGCAATTGGAACATAGAAGGCTTGGCGCCAGGCGAGCACACCTCGGCCACCCTGGGGGCGGAATTTATTCGCTACAAGCCACAAAACACCCGCAAGCCAAAACCTAACTACCGCAAATCCACTAAACCATCAGGGCGCAAGCGTAGTCCTTAAACCTCTGCTCCTGTTACAATCCGCACTTTAAAGGCCGGATACATTTATGGAATGGCATCCACATGTCACCGTTGCAACATTGGTTGAGAATGACGGTAAGTTTTTATTTGTCGAAGAAATTAAGCATGGCCGCAGAGTCTTAAACCAGCCAGCCGGTCATCTTGAAGAAAACGAGAGCTTAATAGAGGCTGCTCTCAGAGAAACATTAGAAGAGACACAGTGGCGAGTAGAGATCTTAGGCGTGGTTGGCGTAGGCCTCTACAAAGCACCCGCCAATGGCGTGACCTACCATCGAACCAGTTTTTTCGCTCGTCCCATCGCGTTTTGCCCTGAGCAAAAACTCGACATAGATATTGAGCAGGCCATTTGGTTAACGCCCGATGAGCTAAGAGAGCGCCGCGGGCAACTTCGCAGCCCATTGGTCCTGGAGTGTTTAGAAAGATATTTACAGGGTCAGCGCCACCCACTATCAATGATTTACTAGCGCAGCGAACTCACCGCGTAACGGATACATGAATGATTCAGAAAGACCCCAGTGACACTAAAGTTATCGTCGGCATGTCCGGCGGTGTCGACTCCTCGGTATCTGCCCTACTCTTGATTCAACAAGGCTTTCAGGTTGAAGGCTTGTTCATGAAAAACTGGGACGAAGATGACGGCACGGAATACTGTACTGCCAAAGACGACTTAGCAGACGCCAGCGCTGTTTGCGATAAACTGGGCATACACCTGCACACCGCAAATTTCGCCGCCGAATACTGGGACAATGTATTCGAGCACTTTCTTGAAGAATACAAAGCCGGCCGGACACCTAACCCCGATATCCTGTGCAATCGCGAAATTAAGTTTAAAGCCTTTCTTGAGTACGCCATGGCCTTGGGGGCAGATTACATCGCGACCGGCCACTATACGCGGCGACGCGACATTAACGGGACAAGCCAGCTATTAAAAGGACTAGATCCGAATAAGGATCAAAGCTATTTTCTGCACGCCGTAGGCAGCGAACAATTGGCCAAAACCCTATTTCCGGTGGGTGAAATCGAAAAACCCGAAGTGCGGGCGCTGGCGGAAAAACACGGACTGATCACCCACAACAAAAAGGACAGCACCGGTATCTGTTTTATCGGCGAGCGACGCTTTAAGGATTTCCTCCAGCAGTATTTGCCAGCCAAACCGGGCAGAATTGAAACCCTTGATGGTATCGATATGGGCCAGCACAGTGGCTTGATGTACCACACCATCGGTCAGCGCCAAGGCCTTGGCATAGGCGGCGTAAAAGGCGGCGGCGAAGAACCCTGGTACGTTATCGATAAGGACCTTGAGCGCAATGTGTTATTAGTAGCACAGGGTAGCCAACATCCCTCTTTGTTCAAGCAGGCGTTACAGGTAAGCGACATTCACTGGATTAGCGGGCAAGCACCAATACTCCCGCATAATTGCACAGCCAAGACCCGCTACCGCCAAGCCGATCAGCATTGCGAAATACGTCCTACTGACACCGGCTTTGACGTGCATTTCAGCGAAGCACAGCGTGCCATCACACCCGGCCAATCAGTCGTATTCTACGACGGCGACGTGTGCCTTGGCGGCGGTATTATCGAAGCGGGATATCAGTATCAATGAGTGACGACAAACAAATCACGCCGACAGACAAAGACTTCCAGGCTAGGCAACAAATCTTGGCTCTCGCCGCAATTGTGCAGGCAGCGGTTCTGGTCGATCAAATAGCGCGTACCGGCCAAGCTGAGCCGCAAGCGGTAGAGGCAACCATAGAAAGCCTATTCGCCTTTTCTGCTAATACCGTTGAAGAAGCCTATGGCAGCTTAGAGAATTTGGAAATTGGCGTGCGCGGACTGCGGGATTTACTCAGTGGCAATGACTACGGCGAGCGCAAAAGTGTTATGCGCTATTGCCTAGGCGTGCTGCACCTACACAAAAAATTGCGCGGCGACGCGGATACGAGTGCAATATTGCGCAGCCGCCTGCAGCATACCGCCAAGCAAAAATCTTTTAATGGAAATGATATCAACACCTTATCGAATTCTCTTTCAGCTATTTATCAAGATACAATTTCCAAGTACAACTTTAGAATCCAAATCACTGGCAGCGCGCAAGAGTTGCAAAACGCCAATAATGCGGCTCGAATTCGCACGCTATTGTTAGCCGCAATTCGAGCGGCCTACCTGTGGCATCAAGCCGGCGGTAGTCGCTGGAAGCTGGTGCTGCAACGAAATCGAATTTTCGCCCAAACCAAACAACTGTTAGCGACTGAAATCCGACGTTAATTCATGTATTATTGCGCGCTTTCCGCACTGCCCGCCCCGATTTAGAAAAGGTATTTACTATGGACTTATCCGCGCTTTCTGCCATCTCCCCCGTCGATGGCCGCTACGGCAACAAAACATCTAGCTTGCGCCCTGTTTTCAGCGAATTCGGTCTGATCAAGTATCGCCTCATCGTTGAAGTGCGCTGGCTCCAGCAACTTGCTGCCAACCCAGCCATCGGTGAAGTACCAGCTCTTAGCAGTGACGCGAACGCCGTCTTAGAAGCACTAATTAGTAATTTTGATGAAGTTGGCGCGCAGAAAGTCAAAGACATTGAGGCCACCACCAATCACGACGTAAAAGCGATTGAGTACTTTATAAAAGACGCCATTAGCGCCAATGCAGAATTGGCTGCTGTCTCTGAGTTCGTGCACTTTGCCTGCACCTCGGAAGATATCAATAACCTGTCCCACGCGCTCATGCTGAAAGAAGGTCGCGAAATACTGCTTAGCGAATGCGACGCCATCATCGACAAGCTCACCACCCAAGCCCACGAATTTGCTGAAATTCCCATGCTGTCGCGCACCCACGGCCAAACCGCCAGCCCAACCACTATGGGCAAAGAATTTGCCAATGTTGTTGCGCGTCTGCGGCGTCAGCGCCACGTCATAGCAAGTATTGAACTGCTAGGTAAAATTAACGGCGCGGTAGGCAACTACAATGCACACCTGTCGGCTTACCCAGACATTGATTGGGAGGCAAACGCAGGCGACTTTATTAGTAAGCTCGGTATCACTTGGAATCGCTACACCACCCAAATTGAACCCCACGATTACATCGCCGAATTATTTGATGCCATTGCCCGCTTCAACACCATCTTAATTGACCTTGATCGCGACATTTGGGGCTATATCTCGCTGGGCTACTTTAAACAGCGCACGATTGCCGGCGAAGTGGGCTCGTCGACCATGCCGCACAAAGTGAATCCCATTGATTTTGAAAATTCGGAAGGCAACCTCGGAATAGCCAATGCCGTTCTTCACCACCTGGCCGTCAAGCTACCCATCTCACGCTGGCAGCGCGATCTGACCGACTCTACTGTGTTGCGCAATATGGGCGTGGGCATTGCCTACAGTTTGATGGCGTATCAGGCCACTATGAAGGGCTTGAGCAAGCTAGAAATTAACGTTGCGCGAATAGCGGCGGATCTTGATGACAGCTGGGAAGTACTTGCCGAACCTATTCAAACGGTTATGCGTCGCTACGGCATTGAAGAGCCGTACGAAAAATTGAAAGCACTTACCCGCGGCCAGCGTATTACGGCTGATATATTAAAAGCCTTTGTAGACACCCTTGAAATGCCCGACACAGCGAAGGCCGAATTGCGGGAACTGACGCCGGCAAGCTATATCGGCAACGCCGTTACCCAAGCTAAACGGATTTAACAAAATGGCGCTGCAAAACTTTGATCCACAAACGTTTTTAGATCAAGTTTGGCAGCGCAATGCCCTGCTTATAAAAAATGCGATACCCAATTATGACTGCCCATTAGATGGCAATGACCTTGCAGGTCTAGCCTGTGAAGACGATGTCGACAGCCGAATTATCTTTGAAAAAGACGGCGGCTGGGAGCTGCGCAACGGCCCGTTTAAAGAGGACGATTTCGGCACCCTTCCCGAGTCGAAGTGGACCTTATTGGTTCAAAGTGTCGATCACTATCTACCCGAATTAGCCGAACTGCTGGCACACTTCCGCTTTATTCCTCGCTGGCGAACAGAAGACGTCATGGTGAGTTACGCCTGCGACGGAGGCAATGTCGGCCCGCATTACGACCAATACGATGTCTTTTTAGTGCAAGGCAGCGGGCGCCGACGCTGGAAAATCGGTGGCCACTGCACGCCGAGCAATGCCCTATCAAACACATCTGGACTGCGTTTGTTAAAGGATTTCAGCGCAGAACAGGAATACCTACTGGAAGCGGGTGATGTCCTTTATGTGCCGCCTGGAGTGGCGCATTGGGGAGTTGCTGAAGGCGACGACTGCATCACCCTTTCCGTTGGTTTTCGAGCCCCCTCGGAAGCCGCACTGCTCAGCGACTTTAGCGACGATATTGCCAGCTACCTCGACGAATCTTTACGTTATCAAGATCCGCAGCTCAGCGCTGATGCACACCCCGCCGAGATTTCTGCGCAGGTGCACCAGCATGTTAAATCGCTGATACAGCGCCACATCGACAATGACCAGCACCTTGCGCGCTGGTTCGGCGAGATGATGACTCGTATCCCTGATCAAGAAAGCATGGTAGACGACTCCCTGAGCCCAGAAGCCTTTCTTTTGGAGCTTGCCGAGGGCGCGGTGCTGCAATTGCGGTTGGGAGCAAGGCTTGCCTTTGACGATCAGTATTTATTTGCGGATGGCCTAGCGTTTCCCTATCCAGCCGAGCAGCGCGGCGATGTTAGAGCACTGTGCGAAATCGAGTGTGGCGTCACGATTGATACAGCGCACCGCCTAAGTCCTGACATGATTTACGCCCTTTTCTGTAACGGCACCCTGTGTTTTTACGATGATACGCAAGACTGATTGGCACACCAGTGAAGCTGAACTTGTGGCCATTCGTCGCGAGGTGTTCATCGATGAACAGCATGTTCCCATCGAACTAGAAATCGACGATCACGATTCTCACTGCCATCACTGGCTCGCCTATATCAATAACGAGGCTGTTGGCACCGTTAGAATGCTCAATAACGGCGGAATTGGGCGCATGGCGGTGCTGAAACCCTTTCGCAAACAAGGGGTGGGCAAAGCGCTGCTGCAAGCTGCAATTGAATATGCCAAAGTGCAAGACTGGCGCTCGCTAACGCTGTCCGCCCAAGATCACGCCATCGACTTTTATGCCGCACAAGGCTTTATAGCCTTCGGCGATATGTTTATGGACGCGGGAATTCCCCATCAATCAATGCAACTGCTACTGCGCGAGTCCCGCAAGCTGGGCCAAGACAGCGTAATATTCTTGCCCAGTAATAATGCCGCTACCGCCCTGGATTTATGTCAGCAGGCGCGCCGAACACTGCGCATATTTAGCCACTCACTTGAGCCCGCGCTTTTCGCTAGGGAAGATATTGTTAGCGCTTTATCCGCACTAGCTAGGCGCCATCGCCAGAGTGAAATAAGACTATTGATATGCGATGAAGCACCATTGCGAGAGCAGCGTCACCCATTGATTGAGCTATGTCAGCGACTGCCCTCCTCCATACCCCTGCGAGTCCTGCCTTTCGATTCACAAGCTGAATTAAATGAATTTTTTGTACTTGCCGACCGCAGCGGTATCTTCGTGCATTCAGAAAGCGCACCAGAGACAAGCTGGTGTAGCTATTTTCTTCCTCCCAAGGTCCGTGACTACCAGGAGCGCTTTGACCGAATGTGGGCGCGGGGGGAGCAACTCAGGTATTTGCGTAGACTCTATTAAGCTTTCAATTCACGACTTAATAAGTTTAAAATTGCTAAAATCTAGCGCGCCGTTCAAAACATCAAGCTCCTGAAAACATGACATATTCCTGACAAATTTATGACGAAAGTCGTATTTTCGCGCCATCCCGTCATTTTTACATAAAAAAAACCAGCCAAAGTCCCCCTTCTTTACTTTTACACGAGCAAAATTGACTAATTTGCTGTACATTACCCGCCTATTTTCAACCCAGCTTATCTAGAGAGCGCTATGACTGATCTATCCCTTTACAGAAATATTGGTATTTTCGCCCACGTTGATGCCGGTAAAACCACAACTACCGAGCGTATCCTCAAGCTGACCGGTAAAATCCATAAAATCGGTGAAGTTCATGAAGGCGAGTCAACCACCGACTTCATGGAACAAGAAGCTGAGCGCGGGATTACCATTCAGTCAGCAGCTGTAAGCTGTTTTTGGAAAGGCCATCGCTTTAACGTTATCGACACACCGGGCCACGTTGACTTCACAGTTGAAGTATATCGCTCGCTGAAAGTACTCGATGGCGGAATCGGCGTATTCTGTGGTTCTGGCGGCGTTGAGCCTCAGTCAGAAACCAACTGGCGCTACGCGAACGACTCAAAAGTTTCGCGCCTTATCTTCGTAAACAAGCTTGACCGTATCGGCGCTGACTTTATCCGCGTAACTGATCAAGTGACAAAAGTACTTGGCGCTAAGCCATTAATCATGACTCTGCCTATTGGTCGTGAAGACACATTCAAAGGTGTTGTCGATCTTTTAAGCCGCAAAGCTTACATCTGGGATGAAACTGGACAGCCAGAAAACTACACCATTGAAGATGTGCCAGCCGACATGGTGGATGACGTTGAAATGTACCGCGAGCAACTGGTCGAAAATGCCGTTGAAATGGACGACGACGTGATGATGGCGTACATGGAAGGCGAACAACCTTCTGATGACGACATCAAGCGTTGCATCCGCAAAGGTACTTTGGAGCTCGCATTCTTCCCAACTTACTGTGGATCTGCCTTCAAAAACAAAGGCATGCAGTTGTTACTTGATGCGGTTGTTGACTACTTGCCAACGCCAACTGAAGTTAACCCGCAACCGCTAACTGACGAAGAAGGCAATCCAAACGGCAAGTACGCTATCGTTGCCGATGACGAGCCCTTCCGTGCACTGGCGTTCAAAATCATGGACGACCGCTTCGGCGCCCTGACCTTCGTTCGTATTTACTCAGGTAAATTGAACAAAGGCGACACAGTCCTTAACTCGTTCACAGGTAAATCTGAGCGTGTTGGCCGTATGGTTGAGATGCAAGCTGACGAGCGCAACGAATTAAGCTTCGCGCAGGCTGGTGACATTATCGCAATCGTGGGTATGAAGAACGTGCAAACCGGTCACACTCTATGTGATCCTAAATTCCCTTGCACACTTGAAGCCATGGTATTCCCAGAGCCGGTAATCTCGATCTCTGTTACGCCAAAAGACAAAGGCTCTACCGAGAAAATGGGTATCGCTATCGGCAAAATGGTTGCCGAAGATCCAACCTTCCGCGTTGAAACTGACATTGACTCGGGCGAAACCATTCTTAGAGGGATGGGCGAGCTTCACCTTGATATCAAAGTGGACATCCTTAGACGTACTTACGGCGTTGATCTAGTAGTTGGCCAACCGCAGGTTGCTTACCGCGAAACCATTTCCATGCCTATCGAAGACAGCTACACGCACAAGAAGCAGTCTGGTGGTTCGGGTCAATACGGTAAAATCGACTACAAAATCAAACCAGGCGAACCAAACACAGGCTTCACCTTCAAGTCATCTGTTGTTGGCGGTAACGTTCCTAAGGAATTCTTCCCCGCTATCGAGAAAGGCTTTAAATCTATGATGGGTATTGGTCCATTAGCGGGCTTCCCTGTGCTAGACGTAGAAGTTGAGCTAGTAGACGGTGGATACCACGCGGTCGACTCCTCGGCTATCGCTTTCGAAATCGCTGCAAAAGGCGCATTCCGTCAGTCTATGCCGAAGGCTGGTCCACAGCTTCTAGAACCTATCATGAAAGTTGATGTGTACAGCCCCGAAGATCACGTTGGTGATGTTATCGGTGACTTGAACCGTCGTCGCGGCATGATCTCTGGCCAGGAGCCAAACACCACGGGCGTTCGTATTAAGTCAGATGTACCTCTTTCAGAAATGTTTGGCTACATCAGTACTCTGCGTACGATGACTTCTGGTCGCGGTCAATTCTCTATGGAGTTCTCGCATTATTCAGCATGCCCAATGAATGTGTCTGAAGCGGTTATTGCTAAAGAGAAAGAAAAGAAAGCCGCTGCCGCTAAGTAATTAGCTCAGCCAAACAAAAAGCCCTGTCAGTTTTCACTGGCAGGGCTTTTTTTATGCTTTCAAATTTTGGTAGGCCAATATAGTTAGTAGTCCAGCATCACACCCACTTCATTGTCTCTATCAATCAGCTCAAAACAACGTAAATTCCGACACGGCTCTTCGCTAAAATGCGTTAATTCGCCATTTCGAATATCAAAACGATATGCGTGTTGAGGGCAAATTAGCTCCATACCTGACACGTCAGAGCTACTTAGGGGATACTCCCGATGGGGGCAATTGCTTTCAATCAGATAGCGAGCGCCATCTAATTGCAGCAGCATCAGGTTGTGACTATCTATCTTGAAAACCTTACGATAGCCGTCAAACAAGTTAATGTACTTTTCTAGACTGTAGTAACGCATAAGCAATATATTGAAGAGTTTCGCAAAGCTTACCGCAAAGCCCGATTTGACGGTAAAGATTTCATCCCTAGTCTCAAAATGACATTAAAACCTTAGCTGATCATCTTACGTGCAACTACCCATTTACTTTAGAAAGCGCAGGTCTAAACTGCTTAGTAGACAAAAATCCGAACAATAATAGCGAAAGATCCCAAACTTTTGACAGGCCAAGAAAGCCCCGAGCATGGAATATGAAGGGAGTATCGCAATGGATATCGAAAAAGGCACAATCCGTAAAATAACAACCGCCCTACTCTGCGCAGTGCTTTCGGCCTGTGGTGGTGGATCTAGTGGTAGTGGCGCTGCCCCAAGTGTTGAAGACTCTTCGAATAGCCTTTTGCGTTCTGTTAGCAGCGACGAAGAGTTCGTCGCGCGTTTTAAATCTGCCTACACTCAAACAAACGGGAATCGACAAGATCAACAACCGCCGCTAGCCGCAGAGGGCGCCGCCGCTGACAATAGCGAATCGCCGAGTGGTTATTCGAGCACTTATACCTTAGAAGACAATGTCGATGAATTTGATGTACTCAAATACGACGGAGACTATCTTTACATCGTACCGACCATCCAGCAGACCTGCTGCTTTATTAGCCAAGGCAACGCCGCCTTCGCTAGCGATGCTCTCGTTGCGCCACAGAACCCTCAAAACCCAGGCAGCATTCGGATTTTAAGTACCAACCCTGACGACGCCAGCGCACAAGAAGTGACCACAATTCCGCTGGCTGACGGTGAATATGTGCAGGGTTTGTATGTGCAAAATAATCGACTCATCAGTATTGGCACGACTCAGTTTTATGGCAGCTACGGTGATGCATGGCAACAAATAGCGCCGTGGGGACAACAGTCAGTCGCGGTAAAAATTTACGACACTAGCAACATCGACAATATTTCACAGCTTTGGAACATCAGTATCGAAGGTGGCTATGTAGACAGTCGTCGCATTGGCGACATTCTCTATCTCATCAGTCGCCACACGCCTTACTGGGATAATATTTACTACTACCCTGCTAGTCAGCAAGAAGCGAATGCCAACAAGCAAACCCTCGCGGGCACAACATCGGCAGATATCATTCCCCGCATCACGGTAAATGAGCAAACAAAGCCATTACTTACAGCAGAGGACTGCTTAATCACCCGGAACGATAAAGCTGACGAATACGCTTATCCGGTTATTACCAGCATTACCGCAATTCCACTCAACAACCCAAACAGTGCCCAAACCACCTGCTATGACGAAGACGCCAATGGTATTTACATGTCCGCTAACGCCTTGTATTTGAGCCAAGCGCGTTACGGAAGTAGCGAAGGTCAAACGCGGGTGCACAAATTTGCACTCGGTGCGGGCAAACCGGACTATCGAGGCTCAGCTGATATAGCGGGTAGTTTATGGAATCGCGGCCAAGTTGATTTCAGAATGTCTGAAAAAGGCAATCAATTGCGTGTCGTCACTACACGTTACACCGGCGACAGCGATGATCTTCGTGATCATCAATTAACTATTCTGCAAGAGGCTACTGATGACTTACGCTTAGACCAAGTGTCTACCCTACCGAATAGCAGCAGACCCGCCGAACTCGGCAAGCCAAATGAATCACTATACGGCGTGCGCTTTTTAGATGACCGTTTATACCTCGTTAGTTTCGAACAGATCGATCCTTTATACGTTCTGGACCTTAGCAACACTACAGATCCCTATATTGCGGGTGAGTTAGAGATACCAGGCTTCTCTGACTTTTTACATCCAGTGAATGACAATTTGCTCCTTGGCGTGGGCCAATCAGCACAAAATCAGGGCTTGGTAAAACTCAGTTTATTTAATGTCTCCGACATCTCAAACCCAAGCGAATTAACTACTGTCCTCCTCGGCAAAGACGGCGGCTGGAACTATTCAGAAGCCCAATACAATCGTCATGCTTTTACTTATTTAGCACAAGCAGACGGCACTGATCGCTTAACGGTACCGGTTCAGACTTCTTACAACAGCGATCAAGGCACGTATATAAGCGAAAACCGCTTATACCTGATGGAGATAAACGGCAAATCGAATCCTGCTGCTGCAAGCTTAGATTTAATCGGCAATATCATTGCAAGCCCTTCCCCCGCCGAGAACTGGTACGGCGGCCAGAATCGCTCTGTGATTCACGACGACGCGGTGTATTTTCTGTCGGGTGACTATATTTGGTCGGCATTGTGGGCAGACCCAAGCACGCAGATTGGGCCGCAATAAGTAGCTACTTTTTTATACAGGCGGTTAGCAGGAAAACTTCCAATCACCTTATTCTCTTTTTTCTTTTCAAAACCCCGCCAGTTGCTATACTTCGCCACCTTAAAAATTCGCCGCACCTTGCCCATGTCAGATAATCTTCTCTATACCGATCTGTCGACTTACTACGACATTATGTGCGCCGATATCGACTATCAGGCTCAAAGCGACACCGCCCATAGACTGTGGCAGGTTTTCGGCAACCAGGGCAAAAAACACCTGGATTTAGCCTGCGGCACGGGCCCACACATCCGGCACTTGATTGACCGTGGTTACCACAGTAGCGGACTGGATATAAACCAGCCAATGCTGGATATCGCGCAACATCATTGCCCGGAGGCGCAGTTCAGCCAGCAAGACATGTGTGATTTCCGTGTGGATGTCCCCGTCGATTTCATTACGTGCTTTTTGTACTCCATTCACTACAACAGCAGCGTAATCAAGCTTCAAGAATGTATTCGCCATGCCCATAAAGCCCTAACCACCGGCGGCGTATTTTGCTTTAATGCGGTAGATAAAAATAAAATCGACAACTATTCATTTACCAGCCATACCGTAGAACAAGACGGTAATCAGTTTGTTTTCAGCTCGAGGTGGTATTACTGCGGCAGTGGCGAACAACAAGCTCTAAAGCTTAGCATTCATAAAACGACCTTAAATGTCACGGAAAAGTGGCAAGACGAGCACTGCATGGTGGCAGTAAGCTTCGAGGAGTTGCTTGCGCTACTCAGCCCTTACTTTGAAGTCCATGTTTTTGAGCACGACTTCGAAAAACTTGTTCCGTTTTCGGGCTCTACCGGTAACGCCCTTTTTACCTGCGTGAAAATCACCGCGTAAATTCGATGATCACTCATTTTATGGGTTCGCTCAATTTCAGCAATCGTTCATTGAAATACGGATATTTTACTTGCCCGCTATTCACAACGAGGTAGATCGCACCGCGGCATGGACTGCTATCACCTATTAGTCCCGCAAGACGTGCTCATACCCCTAGGTACTCAAAGTGTCTCAGCGCGGACGGTATTAGCTGATCGCTTTAGGGTTTTATCTGGGCAAACTGCGTCATGGCCATGCAGATTAGCTAGAGTATTGTATTTATCATGACAATATAAACTGTACTTGATACTCAAATTGCGACAATAGAGCGTCACCTTCAGCTGGTGAGTCCCGCGACAAATCAAGCAAATCTGGGATCAGTGCTAGACCTAGTGAAACTACTGCCGCCACGGCAGCTTTCTTTTCTGGCAAAGAAAAGCGTTCAAATAAGCCTCGTTCATGAAAGTCACTCGCCATCTCCTCTACGATCTGCCGCACCTCATTGCGAATTGCAGCACGAATTAGAGCCGAGCTCCCTGCTCTCTCTCGTGCAATTAAAATAAATAAGGATTCATTGCCACGAATATATGAAAATGCCGCATCGACGGAAGCTGCAACAACAGATGCTTCTGTATCTGCGTCTCTAACACCTTTTAGCAAGGCTCTAAGCGTTGCCCCGACATCACTGACCAGCGCCAAACCTAACTCCTCCATTGACGCAAAATGGCTATAAAATGCTGGCGGGCTCAAATCGCATGCTTTAGTAATCCGACGCAGGCTAATGCCAGACAAGCCACTTTGATCTTCTGCGAGCAACTCGAGAGCGGCACTCATTAACTTTTCTCGATTCCCCTTGCGACTCTGTCTGGGTTTCACTGGACTCATATTTTCCTCAGTTTCAAATCAAACCAACATGCGCTGCACATTATGGTGAGGCGACGTTATTAGGGCAAACCACTAAGGTATAAAAAATAACACGGAGCGTAACTTGACACACGTAAAGTTATACCTTAAATTTCAACTTAACACTTGTAAATATAATAAGGGGTGATGGTAAATGAATACAAGCCGTGATACACCATGGCACGATCCTAAACGCTATCTATGGTCGTTGGGGCTCTTGGTTCCGCTATTTCCTATTATTGGTGCAGTTGTGTTTATGCAAACTGGCCAGATATGGGGCTGGTGGCTAACACCCGCTATCGTATATTTATTCATTCCTGCACTTGATTTCTTAATCGGAACAGATCGCTCCAACCCACCGGAATCTGCAGTTAAGCAGCTTGAAGACGATAATTACTATCGCTATATCGTATACGCCTACATCCCACTCCAGTACGCTGGCACCATAATTACCGTTTGGTTCGCCTGCACGGAGCTTGGCCCCTTAGGTATTATTGCCGGCTTATTCAGCTGCGCTTATGTAAATGGAATCGGCATAAATACCGGCCATGAGTTGGGCCATAAGCGCGACCCTCTTAGCCGATTCCTCGCAAAGCTGGCGCTAGCGCCTGTTGCCTATGGCCATTTTTATGTAGAACACAATTTTGGCCATCACCGCCGAGTAGCTACACCTGAAGACCCCGCAAGCTCCAAAATGGGTGAAAGTTTTTGGCGATTTCTACCGCGCACCGTGATCGGCAGTTTGCGCTCAGCGTGTGATATTGAAAGTAAGCGCCTTAGTCGCAAAGGCCTGGGATTTTGGCATTGGCGCAATGATGTTCTGCAAGCGTGGGCAATGACGGTTGTTCTTTTCGGTACATGCACGTTTTTCCTAGGTTGGCCGGCACTCGCGTTTCTCGTAATTCAAGCCATGCTAGGTGCGTCTTTATTGGAAGTCATTAACTACGTTGAGCACTACGGCCTTCTTCGCCAACAGGGCGACAATGGCGAATATGAACGCTGCCTACCAAAACATTCATGGAACAGTAACCATATCGTTACCAACTTAGTGCTGTATCAACTGCAACGTCATTCAGACCATCATGCACACCCCAATCGCGCCTTCCAAGCACTGCGGCACTTTGATGACAGCCCGCAACTGCCTTCAGGTTATGCATCAATGATGATGCTGGCGTACTTTCCACCGCTTTGGTTCAAAGTTATGAACCCTCGAGTGGTCGCACACCATCGAGGAGATTTTAGTAAGGCTAATATTCATCCTCGCAAAGCCGAAACATTAAGAACGTATTTCAACGGTTTTAATACCAGTGCCAGAGTCTAGATAAGCGCGCCATCAAGCTAATAATCAGATCAAAGTGTCCGCGACATGCGCCACCACAGAGGTTTCATAATGATAAAAAAAGCGTCTTTAGCAAGTGTTATTTGCGCCAGCACACTCCACAGCGTAGCCGTTTACGGCGCACAACTTGAGGAAGTGATTGTTACCGCTCAGATAAGGGCTCAAAGCCTTCAAGATGTGCCGGTATCGGTAAGTGCCATTAGTGGCGAAAAAATGATGGAAGCGGGGCTTTCTAAAATTGAAGACCTCCAAGCTTACGTGCCAAACTTTACAATGACTGAATCGAGCATCGGAACAGACATCTATATTCGTGGTATTGGCTCAGGAGAAAATCAGGGCTTTGAGCAGTCGGTTGGTATGTATGTTGACGGAATTTACTATGGCCGTGCCCAGTTAGCTCGCGCACCTTTTCTCGATTTAGAGCGGGTTGAAATATTACGTGGTCCGCAAAATATTCTCTTGGGTAAAAACAGTATTGCTGGTGCCATCAATATAAGTAGCGCGTCCCCCTCTCATGAGCCGGAATTTCTAGTATCCGGCACTTACGAGCCAGATCTAAACGAGCAAGTAATCGATTTTGTCGCATCCGGTCCGATTAATGACGATCTCACTGCTCGGTTTGCTATGCGCCAAAGGCACACTGATGGTTTCGTCAAAAACCAAATATTAAATCGTGATGAAGCTGAACGAAACGAAGCGACCTACCGCATAAAATTCGCGTGGGACGCCGGCAACGATTTTGACGCCAAATTAAAACTGGAAATGGGGAGTTTTGACGTGGTCGGCAGACAGTCAGAAATTCTTACCGACAACCCCTCGGATTCCGATATATTTCTATTCACGGGCCGCACCTACGGTGAAATCCTAAACGACACCGTTTTTCCTGATTTTGGTGCCCTGGGAAATATCCTCGGGTCTTTACCTGCCGGTGTCCGCAACCTAATACAGCTGCAACCCAACGGCTCTATATTGAACATGCAAGCCGATGACTCGGTATTGGATGTTAAAGCTGACCGCAAGCGCTCCTCCAACGGAGATTTCAGCAACAACGACACTCAAAATATCACCCTCAACATGAACTGGTATTCTAATGGCAATACCTTCACATCGATTACTGGCTTTATGGCCTACCAGTACGATGAAGAATGTGACTGTGACTTTACCGGCGCGCCGTTATTCCAGGTTGTATTTGAAGAAGAATACGAGCAATACAGCCAGGAGTTCCGCTGGGTATCAGCACCGGGAGAAAACTTCGATCTTATCGCCGGCGCTTATTTCCAATATAACGAACTGTACTTTTTTGATTCGATCGTACTGCCATCAACACTTATCCCTCAGCTAATAAACGCAGCAGACATCTTAGAAGGTGGAGCGCGTGGCGATATCGACCCCGGCGCTAATGGCAGCACCGGATTTGAGTTATTGGGTATCGGCGATGCCGGCAACTCACTCATCGATATAAGATCACCGCGAGACTTTAAAAGTGATTCAATTATCGCGTCTACATTTGTGCAAGGCACATGGATAATGACCGATACACTGAGGTTAACTCTGGGCATGCGCTACACCTACGAAAAGAAAAGTGGCAGTCGCAAACTTGAATTTGGACTACCCGATGGCTCAATTTTACCGATCGGTGAAACCGACACAGCTGCAGCCGTTACCTTCGCCGCGGAACGCCACGATTTGGCAGGAAAACGCACCGAGTCTCAATTTGCACCGCTGCTAAACCTTCAGTGGGACGTCACCGACGAGGCGATGGCGTATTTTTCCGCGCGACGCGGGTTTAAGTCTGGAGGCTACGATGCTAGATCGAACGCATCACCTAGTGCGGACCCCACACCCACAAACCCGACCGCAACATCCGCCAATCCCCGCGTGTTAATAGGTAGCTTTGAATTCGAAGAAGAGCGCGCGACCTCCTATGAGATTGGCTTAAAAACATCGCTATTCGATGGCGTCGCTGAACTGAACTCTGCCCTTTTCTATACCCAATTTGATAATCTACAGGTCAGTGTTTTTGATGGCACGCTAGGTTTCAACGTAGGTAATGCCGCTGGTGCCGTTACTCAAGGTGTAGAATTCGATGGTCGTATCGCCCTGAGCGAGCACATCATTCTTGGTGCTGGGCTGGCATTTTTGGACTTCGAGTTCCAGGACCATAAGTTTGGCACCTGTATTCAGGACCAACTGCCGGATAATCCAAACGGTATAAACTGCGATTACAGTGGCAAAACGAATCAGTATGCCGCTGACTATTCCGGCAACATATTACTTGGTTACGAGCGTGAAATTAGTGATTCACTCATAGTTCGGGCTAACCTCGACGCCATATTCAGCGATGAATATCACCCCTCGCCCAACCTTGACGACCGAGTAAAACAAGACGCGTTCATTCAATATAATGGCCGAATTTCACTGTCGTCTAACGACGGGGAGTGGGAATTAGCACTTATAGGTAAAAATTTAACTGACGAACTAATCGTTCTTTACGCCATAGATACGCCGGTCGCCAAGAAGGTTATTGCTGGCACCACCACCCACCATGGCTTTACTAACCCTCCTAGAACCTTTGCATTGCAGGGAACCTATCGCTGGTAAGAACACAAATGAAATCTGCTTGCCGATTTTGAGCCTGGACTCTCAAAATCGGCTTTTTTATGTTTTTACTATCTAGAGATGTAATGTCATGACACCCTGCCCACCGCGCAATTAATTTTAACTACTCGCCAATGCCAAAAGCGTCTGATTGCTTTCATTATTTGTAGACGTTTGAAAGGTCGCCAAAGTAATTTAGAGCCGACTTGTGCAACTAAATAAGATGAGCGTTATCCTTGAGTGAATATATGCGCAAGCTACTAACATCAACTAGATGCAGTACTTTTTATGCAATCTTGGTTTTTTGGAGCATTCACTTTCAGATTTGCTTATGGATACATAACATCGCCTAGACACCTGCCGTAGGCCAATGGATCAAGAGAAGGTACTGCTCATAGATGTAGTATGCTTTACTCTTATTTATCAGCCCTACTCTATTTACATAAGGTGATGTTCAATGGCCGCAGGCTCACTTTTAGCCCTTTTCGATGATATTGCCACGCTATTAGATGATATTTCGGTGTTGTCGAAAGTGGCGGTTAAAAAGACGGCTGGCGTTTTAGGCGATGATTTAGCGGTTAATGCGGAGCAAGTCGGCAATGTCCGCGCTGAACGTGAATTGCCAGTGGTATGGGCAGTAGCAAAAGGCTCCTTAGTAAATAAAGTCATCATCGTGCCGCTGGTATTATTGGCGAGCCTATTTATTCCCTGGTTAGTTACACCGGTATTGATGATTGGCGGTATGTATTTATGCTACGAGGGTGCTGAGAAACTCTGGCACGCCATTGCCCACCGCCAACCCAAAGATCATTCCCAAGCTAGAGCGCTCGCAAACGACAGCGAGGCAGATTTACTTGCACTCGAAAAGGGTCGAGTCAAAGGCGCAATACGTACTGATTTCATATTGAGCTTAGAAATTATCGTAATTGCTCTAAGTACCGTACAAGAAGCACCTTTCGCCACGCAAGCAATGGTCCTGTCTGTTGTCGCGGTTGGTATTACCGTGGCGGTTTACGGTTTAGTCGCGTTGATCGTGAAGATAGATGACCTAGGGCTTTACATGTTGAAGTATGCAAATACAGCGGCACAGTCTGTCGGTAACTTTTTACTGTGGTTGGCACCCGCTTTAATGAAGACCTTAACGGTCGTTGGTACTTTGGCGATGTTTTTGGTGGGTGGAGGCATATTAAGCCATGGCTTTGATCACTATATGGAGCTTAGCTTTGCAATTTCTCACGTCCATATTTTCAGCAACGCCTTTGCCAATGGTCTAAGCCAAAATTTGTTCAATGGCGTTATCGGTCTATTCGCCGGCGCTGTTATCGTTGCTGTTACGTCCTTGTTTCATCGTGAGCAGCATCAATGAGTGCAGTAGCTTATCCATAAAGTGACTCAGCATGCAGTGAAGCGATTTAATCGCTGTTTCAATTGATGATTTTCTGCGCGCAGTTGCTCTAGGTCATCAAGTAAGCTTATTGCCAAAGCAATACCCGGCCAGTCTATATCCAGATCTTGGTGCAATCGCACGGCCTTTTTGGTGATAGATACCATCTGGGTCGTGAATATCCATTGGTCGGGGGAATCACCATCTGGCTCAACAATACCCTGCTCCACAATTTCCAGCACGAAATGTTCCGGCAGGCCCGCAACACGACATAGCTCATCAAATTTCATTATATGCAGTTGGGTATTATTCATAATTTGTCACTCCACTCAGAGCGTGGATCAAAGGCAGCCTGTTCAGCCAGGTCTTGCCATTTTTTCTTAATGTCATCGTTTGTCGTTTTGGGCATCACTACTTTTAATACCGCAAATAAATCACCGCGTTCACCCACAGGGAGCTTTTTCACCAGTCCCTTACCACGTATTCGCAGTCTCTGACCGGTTTGGCTGCTTGGTGGTATCGACATGGTTATTTTGCCATCGAGGGTAGGCATTGCTAACTTGCTACCTAACGCCGCTTCCCATGGCGCTAGAGGAACAGTAATGATCAAGTTGTGCCCTTCAACATCGAATAGTGGATGGGGCACCAGCCTGATACGTAGATACAAATCGCCATCGACGCCATTTGGCCCGCCAGGCTCGCCCTGCCCCTTGAGGCGGATACGCTCCCCAGCTTCCACACCAGCCGGAATCTTGACGCTCAGGTTCTTGGTGATTTCAGTAACACGACCATCAGCGGTGTATTGCGGAATGGTGTATGAAATGGCTTTAGATTCAGCGGACAGGGTATCTTCCAGAAAAATCGGTAGATCGGTCTCTATATCCCGGCCTTTGGGTGCTTGCCGACGGCGGCTACCAAAATCTGATTGCTGACCACCGTGACCAAACATTGACGAAAAGAAGTCAGAAAAATCGCTATTGCTCGAAAAACCTTCCTGACGTTCTGCGCCCGGTCGCCATCCCGGCGGCGGCCTAAATCCGCCGTCATTGCTGCCATATTCCCTAACTTCATCGTACTCTGCACGTTTCTTTTCATCGTATAAAACTTCGTAAGCTTCTGTGACTTCCTTAAACTTTTCTTCGGCGTCTTTATGCTCACTTACATCCGGGTGATATTTCCTGGCAAGTTTACGGTAGGCGACTTTTATCGCTTTTTTATCTGAGCTGGCGTCAATACCCAAAATTTTGTAGTAGTCTTTAAATTCCATTATTTGCGATTTCCACGCTGTGCGATGATTCTGCTCTAAATCGATAAGTTCTGAACGTTATCGCTCCCGCCTATTAAAGTCCTTCGCTGGCACTTCGCGCCCACCGTACAATTGAGGCTGTATCCATAGCGCCGCTTTGGCGGGCCACCTCCTTACCCTGATAAAAACATGCCATGGTAGGAATACTCTGAATATTAAAACGATTGGCGATGGCTTGCTCAGAGTCAATATTGATTTTTGCCAAGCGAACGTTCGGCTCCAATACCTTTGCCGCTTGCTCGAATGCGGGAGCCATCGATTTGCAAGGGCCGCACCATGGCGCCCAAAAATCGACAATGACGGGTATTTCATTGCGCTCAATCATTGCTTGAAAGCTATTCGCCGACAGTGTTGCCACCTGACCAGTAAATAATGGCTTTTTGCATTTTCCGCAGCTTGGTGAACTACCCAGGCGGTCGCTGGGTAGCCGGTTGTTAGCAAAGCAGTGGGGACAAACAATATGGCTAACATCGCTCATCTAAATACCTCTCATGTCGAACATCCCTTAGACTCTTTCAAATTGATGTTGCGGAATGCCAAAGTTCGTAGCTTGGGTTGAGGAACTACATGCCTTCACGCTGGACGCCCGTCAGGGCGCCCCGAAGGGGTTTATCAAACCCAACATGGCGAGACGCTCTACCATCGCTTGTTGGGTATGACTCGGCGCGTCCGCGCCTCGGCCTCACGGCCAGCAGAGCTGCCCAATTTTGTTTCATACAAATTTGTCGCTACCGCTCAACCCAAGCTACAGAATCACACGTCATTTAAATTTGCAGAAGTACTAAGACTGTACTCTACTATTAGCGAAGTGGTATGACTTAAATCAAAGACCTGTATTTCGGCTCTATTAATATAGCGCAAAATAGTGAGGTAAATTTATTGCAACGATGCCTGAGTCCAGAATCCGCGATATGTGATACCCGCCAGGACTGGCAAGGCGATTTAAAAACAGGATCCCTATTGCCAGGCCTTATTTCTCATGTTGGGCGCACGCGATGCACTTGCGGCTGGATGGGCCAATGTGCAGACGCGTTTCACCGATCGGTTCATCGCATTCACAGCAAAGCTTAAAATTCCCCTCGTCACAGCGATGTAGCGCAGCTTCAATTTCCAGCAGAATGAGATCGGTATTGCACTGGGTGGCGTGCTCCATGGCCTGCGCAGGGCATCCATGAGCGACAAACGCCCGACCCTAGAGTGATCAAGCGCTACGGTTTGCTGTGACGTGTGCCGTGCATCGTTAAGTGCCAGAATTTCCTGGCGCCTTGCCAATAACAGCGCACGGAAAAAATCGATCTCCAGATCTGCCATGTTTAATAGCCTTATCAGGCTAGCTCAGAATCCAAACTAGCACCGTGCTCGCCCCCAGCATTTTGACGGTGTTACTGCCTACGATAAACTCCCTGAACCGTTCGTGCCTCGGCTATCTTACGATGTATATTAGTCCGCGAAATCATATATTCAGCGATGAGCAGAAGCGCAATACGGAACAAAATCGGTTTTATATTTCCCTACACCCAGGTCAGCCGTACACACTGACTAGAACTTCCACAAAAATAGTTTAGTACAAATAGGCTGTGCTACGCGTAAAATGCTAGCAAGGTTGTCCAATCGTCGGTTAACGCGTTTTTTTAATGGATTCGATGCCCTAATTGCACGCAGTTACTACTGCGATTTAGGCCTGCAGTCCCCCACCTAAAAACTAAATCTAATTAATAAACTAGGCATCGACGGAGAAATAATATGGGCAATACACCGAGAAGTTTGTCTGAGCTAGCGGTTTACCTTGATGCGGAGTTAGTCGGCAATGCAGATCATATGATCTCCGGCGTTGCGGACTTACAATGCGCGACCTCGACGGAACTCTCGTTTATCAATCAAGAATCTTACACGCAACATTTGGCGACATCAGCCACAGGGGCAGTTATTCTCAACGCTGATTTTGCTGAGCAATACCAAGGCAATAAACTTGTCGTTAACAATACCTACCTAGCGTACGCGAAAATATCCGCCTTGTTTGAATCTTTATCGACATTGGCCTTAGGTATCCACCCTTCAGCTGTTGTCTCCCAAAGTGCAGAAATTGATCCCTCTGCCGCCATCGGCGCCAATTGCGTCATTGGGGAGCACGTGCGCATAGGAAGCGGCGTTCGCGTTTATTCGGGAGTATCAGTGGGTGATCGCACCAGCATTGGCGATAACACCTTGATTCACGCTAATGCAGTGCTATATCACGGCGTAACTGTGGGTAGCGGCTGTATTATTCACAGCGGTACAGTTATTGGTTCTGATGGTTTTGGTTTTGCACCTAGCCGCGACGGGTGGCGGAAAATCCACCAATTGGGCGGTGTCATAATCGGCAACAATGTTGAAATTGGCTCTAACTGCTCAATTGACCGCGGCGCGCTGGGCGATACCATTATTCAAGACGGCGTCATCATCGACAATCTCGTCCACATCGCCCACAACGTCAAAATTGGTAAGCGTTCGGCGATCGCAGGGTGCGTCGGAATTGCAGGTAGCGCGGTCATCGGTGAAAACTGCACTGTTGCCGGCGCTGTCGCTATCAATGGTCACATCAGCATTGCCGATAATAGTCATTTCCATGGAGGCACCATTGTCACCAAAGGCAATACAGAAGCCGGTGTTTTTGCGTCTACTCCACCGATGCAGGACGTCAAAAAATGGCGCAGGAACTCTGTTCGCTACACTCAGCTAGATGAAATGTCGAATCGAATTAAGCAATTAGAAAAGCAATTAAAAACGCTATTACAAGCATAACCCGGTGAGCCGTCAGAGGGAAAAAGGCCGCAAAGCGGCCTTTTGTATTCTCCCCAATCAGTGCGGGAGTGATATTTACGATAAAACTTAAATATCAGGCGTTTAGCTTTTCCGCCAAGAATAGCCAAGTCTCTAATACCGAGTCTGGATTTAGCGAAACGCTATCTATGCCCTGTTCCATTAACCACTGCGCAAAATCAGGGTGATCTGACGGGCCCTGTCCGCAAATACCAATATATTTGCCGTGTTTTTTACAGGCATCAATGGCCATTTTAAGCAGCGCTTTTACGGCGTCATTGCGCTCATCAAAAAGATGCGCAATCAGACCTGAATCCCTATCAAGACCTAGAGTAAGCTGGGTTAAGTCGTTTGAGCCGATAGAAAAACCATCAAAGTATTGTAGGAATTGTTCCGCTAATAATGCATTTGCCGGCAATTCACACATCATTACCACACGCAGGCCATTCTCGCCGCGCTTCAAGCCATTGGCTTCCAATAACTCGATAACTTGCTTGGCTTCGCCGACGGTACGCACGAATGGCACCATGATTTCCACATTGGTGAGGTCCATATCATTGCGGACTTTTTTAAGCGCGCGGCACTCCAGTTCAAAGCACTCACGGAAAGAGTCAGAGATATAGCGTGATGCACCGCGGAAACCCAGCATGGGGTTCTCTTCCGATGGCTCATACAAGCTACCACCGATAAGGTGAGCGTATTCGTTTGATTTAAAATCAGACATCCGTACTATGACGCGCTTCGGATAGAAAGCACTGGCGATGGTTGAAATACCCTCTACCAGTTTTTCTACGTAGAACTCGACTGGGCTAGCGTAGCCTGCAATACGGCGCTTTACGGCCGCCTGCACGTCGCGGGGAATATCGTCGTAATTAATCAGCGCCTTAGGGTGAACGCCAATCATGCGGTTGATAATGAATTCCAAACGCGCTAAACCGACTCCGGCGTTTGGATAACCTTGGAAGTCAAACGCGCGATCCGGGTTGCCGACGTTCATCATGACTTTAAAAGGTAGTTCTGGCATTGCATCCAGTTTGTTGCGATTAATATCAAAGTCCAGAATACCTTCGTACACCATGCCGGTGTCGCCTTCGGCACAAGATACCGTCACAGGCGTTCCGTCTTTCAATAACTCTGTCGCGTCGCCACAGCCAACGACAGCAGGAATACCCAGTTCACGGGCAATGATAGCTGCGTGACAAGTACGACCGCCGCGATTTGTGACAATCGCAGAAGCGCGCTTCATGACCGGCTCCCAGTCCGGATCAGTCATATCAGTAACCAGAACATCGCCCTGCTGTACCTGATCCATTTCGCTGATGTCGCCAATCACACGCACCGGACCTGCACCGATACGCTGCCCAATCGAGCGCCCTTCACATAATACTGCGCCCTTTTCTTTTAAGAGGTAACGCTCCATCAAGGTCGTCGATTCGCGACTCTTAACTGTCTCTGGACGCGCCTGAACGATATACAATTTGCCGTCGTCGCCATCTTTGGCCCACTCGATGTCCATAGGACGGCCATAGTGTTTTTCGATGGTCATCGCCTGTTTGGCAAGACCGAGTACTTCTTCGTCATTTAAGCAAAAGCGATTGCGATCATCTTCGCTGACATCTACTGTTTCGACGGATTTGCCGGCACTGGCATCGCTGCCGTAAACCATTTTGATCATCTTGCTACCGAGATTGCGGCGCAACACACCGCGACGATCTTTTTCTAACGTTGCTTTGTGTACGTAAAATTCATCTGGGTTAACAGCACCTTGTACAACAGTCTCACCCAAGCCATAAGACGCGGTAATAAATACTACGCCGTCGAAGCCAGATTCAGTATCCATAGAGAACATGACACCGGCAGCGCCGGTATCTGAGCGCACCATGCGCTGGATACCCGCAGACAGAGCCACATCAGCGTGCTCAAACCCCTGGTGTACACGGTAGGCAATCGCGCGGTCATTGTACAAAGAGGCAAAGACTTCCTTTATCGCGATCATGATATTGTCGAGGCCGCGAATATTTAGGAAGGTTTCTTGTTGTCCGGCAAATGAGGCATCTGGCAAGTCCTCAGCGGTTGCCGACGAGCGCACCGCAAATGACATGGCTTCATTGCCATCAACCAGTTTCGCGTAGGCATCGACTACAGCAGCATTTAATGCAGAGGGAAACGGCGTTTCTACTATCCACTGACGGATCTTTTTACCAACGACAGCGAGGTTTTTAACATCATCGATATCAAAACCATCTAACTCAGCGATAATACGATCATTCAAGCCGCTTTGTTGGAGAAAATCGCGAAAGGCGTCTGCAGTGGTCGCAAAGCCGCCAGGTACTGTCACGCCGACTTGCGAGAGCTGGCTTATCATTTCGCCCAGGGACGCATTTTTGCCGCCAACACGGTCGACATCATTCATTCCAAGGTCGTTAAACCAGATTACGTATTCAGACACGTTCAATCTCCCATTTTACAAAGCGACCGCATAACGGTTATAAGGGTGCAAGAAATTAACACGGGCTATACTAAAGTAAGTTACTTGGAAATTCCCGTCGAAAAACTCAGTGCTTTAGGTAAAAAAACTACATGATTCGTCCGGCCTTTTTTATATCTGACAGTACCGGCATTACCGCCGAGACCCTCGGTAGCAGTGTTTTAGCGCAATTCGAAAACCAGCAGTTTGAACACATCATTGTTCCCTACGTTGATAACGCTGAAAAAGCGCGCTCTGCGGTTGAGAAAATCAATCGTGCTGCGGAGGACTGTGGCGTTCAGCCCATCGTCTTCGATACCTTGGTGGATGAAAATCTACGCGCGATTATTGCCACCAGCAAGGGCTTTATTGTCGATGTGCTTGGCACCTTCATCAGCCAGCTTGAAACAGCCTTTGGTGAAAAGCCCTCGCGTACGGTCGGTCGTGTCCAAAATGCAGACAAAGACCGTCTGTATAAACACCGAATAGATGCGGTTAACTACGCACTAGACAATGACGATGGCGCGCGGCTTAATCGTTACGATCAGGCTGAAGTGATCTTGATAGGCGTATCTCGCAGCGGTAAAACGCCCACCTGCTTATACCTCGCCATGCAATCAGGGATCTTTGTGGCCAATTATCCAATAACCGATGAAGATATGGAAAGCGACCGTTTACCAAAGGCCTTACTCGATCATCGCAGCCGCCTGTTTGGCCTAACCATTGAGGCTGAGCGTCTGTCTGCCATCCGTAGTGAACGCCGGCCAGATACCCGCTACGCCTCGCTTCGGCAATGTGAAGATGAGCTGCGACAAGCAGAAGCCATGTTTAAGCGTTTTGGCATTCCCTATCTCGATATTACTCACGCATCAGTCGAAGAAATCGCCACGCGAGTACTACTTGACACAGGTTTGCGCGGGCACAAGCGCTAGTGAGTAAAATGGAAATCAATGAAACTGTGAATACCGACAACGCTGACATTGAGTATAGTTATCGCTCAAATACCGCTATGGTTTTGCCCGGCGGTGGCGCACGTGCAGCGTATCAAGTCGGGGTATTAAAAGCGCTGTCTGAAATCCATGGCCGACGCCCGGGTAACCCCTTTCCAATTCTTGCAGGAACGTCAGCAGGCGGTATAAACGCTGTGTCACTGGCTGCCGGCGCTCACCATTTTGCCGGGACCGTTGAAAAGCTTGAAATACTATGGCGAGATTTAACGACCGATAAAATCTATCGCGCTGATTTTTTAGGGGTATTAAGAAACGCTATACGACTTGCCATCTCTCTATTTAGTGGGGGTTCATCAGCTACCAAGCCTGTTGCCTTGCTAGACAACAGTCCTCTTCGGGAAATTCTGGAACAACATCTCAGCTTTGAAAATATTGGCCGCAATATTTTAAATGGCGATTTGGACGCCTTGTGCCTCACCGCCATGAATTATACCCAGGGCGTGTCTGAGACTTTTTTCCAGGGCGGCCCGCAATACGCTGGCTGGCAGCGCTGGCGGCGGCAAGGCCTAGCAACGCCAATACAAATACAACATTTGATGGCATCAACCGCTATTCCCACTATCTTTCCTCCTGCAAAATTGGGTCGCAACTATTACGGTGATGGCGCTTTGCGGCAATTAACACCCATAAGTCCTGTTATCCATTTAGGAGCCAATCGGGTACTGGTTATACCTGCCAACGGACATAAACGACAATATCCAAAGCTGCCACAAGCAATTAAATCGCCGGGATTTGGCCAAATCATTGGTCATCTTTTAAATAGCGCTTTTATTGATAGCATAGAAACGGATATCGAGCGGCTAGAGCGAATTAATGAGCTAGTTCGAATTATTCCAGACGAAGACCGCGGCATGATGGGTAAAGAACTGCTTCCTATCGACTGCTTGGTTATCAGCCCCAGTGAAGATATCGACAGAATTGCCGACGAACATGTAAATGAACTCCCCCGCTCCCTGCGAATGTTTCTGCGGCGCACCGGCAGCACTGGCAATAGTGGTGGCGGCGTGAGTATCGCCTCCTACCTGCTGTTCACCCCCGAGTACTGCGGCAAACTTATCGATCTTGGCTATCGAGATGGCATCGCCCAGCGGGCAGAACTAGAGGCGTTTTTATACCGCAGTAAATAGAATACATCTGTCGCGTCTTACTCCCCGTATAAGCTCTATAGACACTGGAGCTTCGTATGTTGTACACCTACAAAATCCCGAGCTTGATTCTCTTAGCAATGCTGCATTTTGCCATTCCGGTGCACGCAGCAGACAACGCCATTATTTCTTGGCGAGACTGGAGCCCGCAGGTTTTTAGCGAGGCAAAGAAAAGCGGCAAACATATCATTTTGAATGTAGAAGCCGTGTGGTGCCATTGGTGTCACGTCATGGATCAAAAGACCTACGCCAATCCTGCTGTCGCCGCCGCAATTGCTAAAAACTACATTGCGATAAAAGTTGATCACGACGCCAACCCGGAAATTGCTGCACGCTACCGGGCCTGGGGATGGCCCGCCACCATTTTTTACAATAGCGACGGCGTAGAAATAGTTAAACGGGCCGGCTATATCCCGCCCGAATCAATGACCGCACTGCTTTTAGCCATTGTCCGCGACCCATCGCCAGAGAGAGTCGTCGGTGCGATTAGCATTACAAATCCGCGCAGCAGTTTAACGGTCGATGATAAAGCTACGCTAATCGCGATGCACAAAAGTAGCTTTGACGCTAAGTCTGGCAGTCTTGCTATCGCCATGAAGTTTATCGACCCCGACTCGGTTGAGTACGCCCTTTTGAGTGGGATGGCCGGAGATAATAGCGAGTTGGCCCGAGCCAATAAAACCTTAACCGCAGCGCTAAAGCTAGAAGACCCGGAATGGTTTGGTTTTTATCAATACTCTACCCACGGGGATTGGGATCATCCGCATTATGAGAAAATTATGCGCACCCAAACCCGCCATATTAGGCTTTATGCGCAAGCTTACGCAGCTAACCAAAACCAAACGTACAAAACGGCAGCAGAAAACACCCTTATCTATCTGAATCGGTTTTTAAAGGCACCAAATGGTGGCTATTACACCAGCCAAGATGCCGATTTAATTCAGGGGCAAAAGAGCGCAAATTACTTTGCACTGAAAGATAAACAACGCCTTGCCTTGGGTATTCCACGTGTCGACGAACATCGCTACACAAAGGAAAATGCGAGTTTGATTTCGGCGCTAACGCGGCTTTACAGCGCCACAAATAATATAGCCATCAAAACCGAAGCACTGGCTATTGGGGAGTGGTTGTTAGCCAGCCGCCAACGCAAAGACGGTGGTTTCAACCATGGCAATAGTGACAACAATAGCCATGCTGACAGTAAATTATTCTTGGCTGATAATATTAGTGCAGTCGCTGCATTGACTGATTTATATGAGATAAGCGCAGACAGAAAATGGCTTAAACAGGCCATCGCCACGGCGGACACTATCCGTGAAAATATATTCTCCAGCGAGCTCGCCGGTCTAGCTGCAGCCAGTATCGACAAAAGCGATCCTTTGGCGCCCTACGTCGACTTGGAAGAAAATATTTTAGCGGCCCGTGTACTCAATACACTGCATCACTACAGCGGCCGTGCCATAGATAAAACTCTCGCAGACAAGGCTATGGCTTACCTAACTAACAGTGCAGTGATTGCCAGTCGTTATACTGAAGCGGGAATTTTACTAGCTGATGCGGAGCTAAATCGCGATCCGCTTCACCTCGTCATCGTTGGCCCAAAATCCGATACTAACGCGGCCGCACTATTCAGTGCAGCGCTCGCGAACTATCAAAGCTACCGACGCATTGAATGGTGGGATCGCAGCGAGGGCGAATTGATTAACCACGATGTAGAGTATCCAGAATTGGCCAAGTCAGCCGCATTTGTATGCAATGACCAACGCTGTTCAACGCCAATCTACACAGCGAAAGAAATACCCGAAGTGATAGCGTTGATAGAAGGTATAAAAGCGAACCGCTAAATGAGTTACTTCACGCCGACAATGGCGTATAGCCCTTTAAAGCGAACCGCAACCTCGCCATCGACGATGATTTCGGACTGAAGATCTATTTTCGCTTTACCCCGCTCATCAAAGCGATCGAAAAAATGTTCCCAATGCTTTTCATCTGTCGCAATTGAGCTGGCGACAATGTCTCCGGTCACCGGACGAAGGTACTCAATGGAGGCCTCAGCAACGACGATGTCAGGATCAAGCCCGTAATCCACGCAGCGCATATAGACCATGCCCCAGCACGCCATTACCGCCACCACATAAATGCTGCCGCCAAAGGCAGTGAGTTTGTCATTAATGCTGGGCGCCAATGGCGCGTGTAATCGCAGACTACTGCCGTCGTAGTTCTCAACACGAATTTGCATGTGTTGGGCAGTTGGCAGGTATTTAGCAATAAAATCGTCTAGCGCCTTACCACTCATTTATCAGGCTTCCGGCTTAAACAAAAGATTAATCAATTGCATTGCCGCGAGATACGGTGTGGTTTCACCTTCCGTCACCTTTTTATTAAGTTCAGGTAGCAGCACTTTGACTTCGGGATTCTGCTTGAGCTTCATATCAAGCATTTCATGTAGCAGTTTGTTCATCCACTCACGGGCCTGGCGCGAGCGTTTTTCCTGCAAGGAACCATTTTTAGTGGCATCAATTTTAAAGCCACTAATCATGCCCCATATCGCTTCGATATTTTCGTTTTTCAAAGCCGAACAACTCATTACCTGTGGCGTCCAGAAGCTGTTCTGCCGCAGGAGATGCAAGGCATTTTCGTAGTGACGTCGAGTTTGCTGAGCGAGATTGATACTTTCGCCGTCAGCCTTATTAATAACCAACGCATCCGCAAGTTCAATAATGCCTTTTTTAATGCCCTGCAATTCATCACCGGCATTGGGCAACATCAGTACCATAAAGAAATCGACCATGCTGGCGACTTCATATTCAGACTGACCGACACCCACGGTTTCCACCAAAATCACGTCATAACCTGCCGCTTCACAGAGCAACATGGTTTCACGGGTTTTCTGCGCAACACCGCCAAGCGAACCCTCTGATGGCGACGGACGAATAAACGCGTCTTTACTCCGCGATAGCAATTCCATTCGGGTTTTATCACCCAAAATAGATCCACCCGCGATGGGTGAACTCGGGTCAACTGCCAATACCGCAACACGCTTGCCCTGGCTTAATAAATACAAACCAAAGGCTTCTATAAACGTGGATTTACCCACCCCAGGGATACCGGTAATGCCAATACGAATACTATTCCCGGTCGCGGGAAGAAGCTGTTCTAAGAGTAATTGCGCTTCGCTGCGGTGTTCCACGCGTTTACTCTCGACTAAGGTGATGGCCTTGGCGAGAGCGCGGGAGTTACCGGCTTGGAGAGCTTGGATGTCTATAGCCATAATTGCACTACGCTAAATGGAAGACGGGAAACGCAAAACCGCACTAGTAGCGTTTTCCGTCTCCCGTAAAGCGTCTTCCGTTATTAGCCCTTATACGCCTCATTCACAGCATCCAACACACCCCGTGCGGCTAGTGGGATTTTGGTACCAGGACCAAAAATACCTTTCACACCAGCTTGGGTTAAGAAGTCATAGTCTTGACGTGGAATAACCCCGCCCGCGATAACGATGATGTCATCTGCGCCGACTTTCTTAAGCTCTGCGATTAATTCTGGAATCAGGGTTTTATGACCCGCCGCCTGTGAAGATACACCAACTACGTGCACGTCGTTTTCCACAGCCTGCTTGGCGACTTCTTCTGGTGTTGAGAACATAGGCGATAAGTCGATATCAAAGCCGACGTCAGCAAAGGCGGTTGCAATAACTTTGGCGCCGCGATCGTGACCGTCTTGGCCCATTTTACAAACCAACATGCGTGGGCGACGACCGTGTTTCTCGCTGAACTCTTCGATATCTTTGGTAATGCCCTGCCAGTTTTCGTCATCCTGATAAGCGCTGCCGTAAACGCCAGACACCGTTTGTGCCTGTGCATTAAAGCGGCCGAATTCACGTTCCATCGCGAAGGAAATCTCCCCAACCGTTGCGCGCAATCGGGTTGCTTTTACCGCGAGATCCAGCAAATTGCCCTCACCCGTTACTGCACACTGGTAAATAGCTTCCAAGGCATCTTCAACCGCAGCTTCGTCACGCTCTGCACGAATCCGCGCTAGCGCCGCGACTTGCGATTCACGCACCGCATTGTTGTCGATGTCTAAAACCTCGACGTCGTCTTCTTCGGCCAAGGTGTATTTGTTTACGCCGACGATCACGTCTTCGCCGCGGTCAATACGAGCTTGCTTGCGGGCCGCAGATTCTTCGATACGCAGCTTAGGCAAACCGGTTTCGATCGCCTTGGCCATGCCGCCCTTTTCTTCTACTTCTTGGATCAGTTCCCAAGCGCGGTCGGCGATGTCTTTGGTTAGCGATTCCATCATGTACGAACCACCCCAAGGATCAACAACCTTGGTGATACCGGTTTCTTCTTGAATGATTAACTGAGTATTACGTGCAATACGCGAAGAGAACTGGGTTGGCAGTGCTATCGCCTCGTCCAATGCGTTGGTGTGTAGCGACTGAGTACCGCCAAATACCGCTGCCATCGCTTCAATCGTGGTACGAACGATGTTGTTATAGGGGTCCTGTTCGGTCAGCGACCAGCCCGAGGTTTGGCTGTGGGTACGCAGCATTTTTGAGCGCGAGTTTTTAGGCTCAAACTCACTCACAATTTTAGACCACAACAAACGCGCGGCACGCATTTTGGCGATTTCCATATAGAAATTCATGCCAATGCCCCAGAAGAAAGACAGGCGGCCCGCGAATTTGTCGATATCCAAGCCGGCAGCAATCGCCGTGCGGATATACTCTTTACCGTCAGCGAGCGTATACGCCAGCTCAAGCGCGGCATCGGCGCCGGCTTCTTGAATGTGGTAGCCCGAAATCGAAATAGTGTTGAATTTCGGCATATTGTCAGAGGCGTAAGCAATGATATCGCCGATAATTTTCATTGAGGGCAGCGGTGGGTAAATATAGGTATTCCGCACCATGAATTCTTTCAGGATATCGTTTTGGATCGTGCCTGACAGCTGATCCTGACCCACGCCCTGCTCTTCTGCAGCTACGATATACCCAGCTAGAACCGGTAATACAGCGCCGTTCATGGTCATAGAAACAGAGACTTTATCCAGCGGGATTTCGTTGAATAGCACTTTCATGTCTTCAACAGAGTCGATCGCCACACCGGCCTTGCCGACGTCGCCAGTAACACGCGGATGGTCTGAGTCGTAACCACGGTGAGTTGCCAAGTCAAACGCAACTGACACGCCCTGGCCACCTGCCGCTAGCGCTTTGCGATAAAACGCATTGGATTCTTCTGCGGTCGAGAACCCCGCGTACTGACGGATCGTCCAGGGACGGCCAGCATACATGGTGGGTTGCGGGCCGCGAATAAAGGGCTCTACCCCAGGCAAAGTATTTGTATATGGCAGATCCTGGATATCTTCCTTGGTGTACAACGGCTTGACGTCAATGCCTTCGGGAGTGTGCCACACTAAATCATCGAGGGTCTGCTTGCCTTTGGCGAGGGTTTTGTTCGCCATTGCCTTCCACTCGTCTACGGAAGTCTCGGGAGCTTTGTAATCAGCCATACTTGTACCTGTCAGTTTTCAATGAGAGTCAGTGTTTCGGGAAGCGTTTTCATTCAACACTTCCCTGTTAAAACATTATCGTGCCGCTTATATGTATCACCACCTGATACGTGGCATCTATCTAAATTAGTGGTGATCATCTCCCGGCTGGCTTAACTCGATGAGCACGCCATCACAGGATTTAGGATGAATAAAGATCACTTGGCAATTGTGCGCGCCAAGGGAAGGCGCGTCGCTAAGGAATTGATAGCCAAGTGCCTTTAAGCGCGCCACATCAGCCACGATATCGTCGGTACTAAAACACAGATGATGTAGGCCACCGGGTTTTTTCTCAAGATATTTGGCTATCGGGCCTTCGCCCCGCAATGGGCTAACTAACTCAATGCTGGTAGATTTAAGGGGGAAAAATGCGGTAGAGGTTTTCGCCGTTTCAACGTCTTCGGTGCCCTCGTATGTCAGGCCAAAATCTTCTAAAAAGCGCTTGATGGCTTTGTCTAAATCGGGAACCGCGACGGCAATATGATCAAGTCCAGTAATCATCTGAATACTCCTAATTGTCTGAGTAGCCGGCAGCGCAATGCCGCCGGCTCATGGCATTTACTTAAGGGTCGCTAAAAACTCGATTGTTTTAGCGCGACGGGCCTCAGCAATTTCCTCAGGGGTTTCCATAACAATCTTTTCGTCTGGAATGATTTTGAACAAAGGCTGACCTTTCTTAATAATCACACCGTCACCGTCAATCAAGACCTTATCGATCGTGCCTGCGAAGGGAGCGATTACTTTGTTGAACATTTTCATCACTTCAACAATGTATAGCGTATCGCCGGCTTCAAAGTGGTCTCCAGCATTCACAAACACGTCCATACCTGGTGCTTCGCGGGGATAGAACATGCCGCCACTGGCTGCCAAGACTTCGTCAGACTTCGCCGCTGGTGGTGGTACCAGAATTTTAGCCATACGTTTTTGCAGGGCTTCGTCAGTCAAACGATCTGGAATAGTAATACTCAGATCTGCATTGACACTCAGCTCACAGAAGCCAGTTTTATCAGCGATATACGCCAAGACTGACATAACTTCGCTGCCCGCAAAGTAGCCGGCATGTGCACCGCGCACCGCTGCCCACTCGTCGGCACTAAAACCTTTTGGTGCTTTATCAGACGCCAGCAGTGCTTCTAGCGCGGGGAAATCTGCCGCAGTCACTTTCTCGTTCAGCGTTTTATAGAAACTCACCGCTGAACTTAGAATCTCGTGATCGTGATCCCAGATCATGTAGCGAGCAGGCTTGCCCGTTTCATAGTCCATATTTAAGTAGTGGTAGAGCTTGTCTAACAGCTCAATGGGATTGACCGCCCATTTAATTTTGCCGTTTTCAATACTCAGACTGTCCTTGTTCATGCTCAACCAACCCGCCATGTAGTGCGGTTCAGCGAACAAACGCTCAAGCGGACGAATGATCAGCAACTTTTTGGCATCTAGTGCTTCTGCCCACGCGGCGGCATTTTCACCGGCCTCGCTAACATAGCGCTGGCGAATTTCTGCATACGCAACGTCTAAATCTATTTGGTTAGCTTGTTCTTTCAGCAAACCTACCGCGGTTAAATACGGCACGATAAAACGCGTAGAGGGGCGCGCGTTGATGCCATTGCCGATAAACCAATGCACCAAACCGTAGTGGAATTCCAGATTTGTCGCCAAGTCTTTACCGCGCAATTCAGTGCGACGGAGAATTTCCGCCAAACGCTGGTAGCTGCTCAAGCGGGTGTCGCCAGTGGTAAGCAATAAGGCGATATTCGAGTCATACGCACCGGCAAGGTGGTATTTCATGAATACATCGGTATCGGGGTTGTGGGTAGAAATACCTTGGTCGTCGCGAATTTCACCTGGAATCGCGTTTGACCAGTTTTCAATCACGCCACCGGCATGCGGTTGCAAAGCTTGGTTAGTGGCGTTCATACGCGCCTCTACCGAGGTTTTCTCACGCAAGATACGGGTAGGTTTTGGCAAATTCTTACCGTGACGCGCCAACAACACCATCACTTCGACCAGACTTTCTGCTATGAAATAATCACCAGAGTCATCAGGGTTGGTGAACTTGAGCTTGTAGCACAGTTCAGTAACACGGTGTTCAACCTGAATTCGGGTGTTCATTTCCATGAAGTAATGCGAATCACCGTCGACTATACATTCAAAGGTGCCCAAAGAATCCAGTTTAACCGCTTCGCCGAATACCGCGCCCTCTTGCTCCATGCGTTGCAATATCACAAGGTCTTTCTTAAGTTGCTCGGCTTCTTCTTTTTTACCTGCAGCTTCAGCCACGGTAATCGCCGCTTCTAGCTCTTCTTCGGTTACCGAAACTTCTAATAGCTTCTGCTCGTGCATTTGCAGTGAGCAGTCGCGGCCGCCCATAGTCATGCACCACTCGCCATTACCCACGACCTGAATTTCCTGGTGACGGGTTGTGTCGATATTCATTTCGATGAGAACGTTTTTATTGTCGCCCACACCATTGGTTTTTAACTCAATTAAACACTCTTGCACCAAAGACGGGACTTTTGCGACGGCTTTATCGAGCTTTTCTTCAATGGTCGCGCCTTCGTAAGAATTGGCTGATTGAAGAATACGCTGGCCTTTACCACCACCACCAGCAATCGCTTTAAGGCGGAAACGGTTGTTTGGCTTTTCGGCCAACATACGTTTAGCTTCAACTTGCAGGGCAAGTCCAATGTCGGCAGCGTTAATAATATCGATACCAGCGGCGTAAGATGCGGCTAACAGTGCGAGGGCCTTTTCTTCTTCGTCTTTGCAGGCAGAGAAATCGACACTCAGCTTATTGTCTTTAGCACATTTATCTAGACCGTCTTTACCGTACTTGGCAAACAGGGCCAAGCTGGTTGCGTTGTTTACACCGGGGGTAACAGATACACCAGTTTCCAAAGCAGTGCGTTTTGCTTGGTCCTTCATACCCGCTGATTTTTGGGTGAAAGAGCATGGACCAATAAAGTTCAGGCCCGCCTTTTCCATGGATTCCACCATTTCGGCGTCTTCCGACATAAACCCGTAACCTGCAAAAATCGCGTTATATCCGTTGTCATAAGCAATGCTAATAATTTGCTGAATACGACGAATACGCTCTTCTTTGGTTGCGCCAGTGTAATCCGGTACACGGTGAACACGATCCGGATCCGTCAAGGTGCGCAGTTCCGGAGCGAGAGCATTGGTGTAGGTAATAGAATCTTTTTCCGAGAGCAAAATACCGTAGTGATTGATGCCCATTTCATCGAAGACATCCATGGCTTCTTTACGAATGGGGCCACGGCAAATTATCAATGGTTTCAAATCATTACAAGCGAAACTTCGAGTCCATGCTGTATTTGATTTGGCGAGTTGGCGGTCTTTGTGGACCATCGGATTGTTTAAGTAATAATTGTTGCTTGCTTGCACGTCGAATAACCTCGTTAGCGAATCGTCTTGCGTCAATGAATTACGGAACATGGGGCTCTGCTCAGGGAATTAATGGAATTCCCGTTGCATCCCGCTCATAGGCTCAGGCTTGTAAGCCTTGAGATGTAGTTCCAGCTGTTCACCCAGAACCTTGCGAAGGTCAGAGGGCATGACGATCTGGGAAATTGATCCCAGGCTCAGTGCTTCGTTCGGATTCATCAGCTCGCGCTCATAGCGTTGAGTCAGCAGCAACTCTTCCTGCTTCTGCCATGCAGCGACCGCGTCTTTTGCCGTGTTTAGGGCTTCAGACTCAGGCATGCCCGCTTTCAAGTTTTGCGCCGTTAATTCCGCAATTTTTGGTTTTACGGATGAGCGAATTTTACGAACCTCATCTTTGTAAACGTACTCAACCCCTGCTGGCCCCATTACCGCCAAGCGAGTTGTTGGCAATGCACAGACAAAATCGGCACCTGTTGGGTAGTTGTTAAAGGCTGCGTAGGCACCGCCGAAGGCGTTGCGAACAATCATGAGGAACCGCGGGGTACGAAGATCAATGATCGCATCTAGCATAGCGCGACCAGCTTGAACGATACCGCCCGCCTCTTGCTCTTTACCAGGCAGGAAGCCCGTGGTGTCTTCCATAAAGATCACAGGGATGTTGTAAACATTGCAGAAACGAATAAAGCGCGCGTTTTTGTAAGCGGCATCTATATCAATCTGGCCGGAGGCCACTGCAGAGTTATTGGCCACAAAACCAACCACATTACCGCCCATACGACCCAGCGCACACACAGTATTACGAGCGCGCTCTGGCTGAATTTCAAAGAAATCGCCGTGATCGCACATCTGCTGAATGATAATGCTGATATCGAATGGGGTATTAAAACCGGTGGGGCTGTTGAAGGCTTTCTTCAGGAGCAGATCAACATCCCACGTTTTGCGGGTAATTGGGTCAGACGTTGGCTGAAACGCTGGCGCTTCCGCACTATTGTTGGGTATGTAGTTAAGTAACTCTTTTACTTTACGCAGGGCCGCCACTTCGTCTGGCACCACGAAATCAGTAACCCCTGACTTTGAGTGAACGCTAGGCCCACCAAGCTCGTCGGCTGTTACGTCTTCCCCAAGTACTGACTTAACAACGCCCGGGCCGGTCAAACCAAAGAAGGTTTCGTTTGGCTGGATAACGAAAGAACCTTGACGTGGCAAATATGAACCACCACCCGCGTTATAACCAAACATACACATAATCGACGGCACGACACCGTTTATGTGACGCAACGCGGTAAAAGCTTCAGCGTAGCCATCTAGGCCACCCACACCAGCAGGAATGTACGCACCTGCAGAGTCATTCATGCCGACTAAGGGAATGCCGAGCTTACCGGCCAATTTAAATAAATTAGCCAATTTACTACCATTTGTCGCGTCCATAGAGCCAGCGCGAACGGTAAAGTCATGGCCGTACATTGCTACATCGCGACCGTCTACTTTAACGATGGCAGTCACTAAAGACGCACCATCTAAATTTTTACCCCAGTTTTGGTAAAGGATTTTAGGTTCAGTGCCGGCATCCGCCAGGACTTCTATCCTTTCCCATATGGTCATGCGCTTCTTTTCGTGCTGCTTTTGTATGCCTTTTACACCAGCCATTTTACGAGGCCGCTGCTGTAGGTCATAACCCGCTTGAAGTGCTGATTCGTATAGCCCGGGATCGTAATCAATTTGTCCAGGAACGGTGAATTCGAGCTCTGTTTTGGTCTCGAAGGGGTTTTCCAGTGAGGGTTTTGTAGCTATTTTTGTCATGCCTGTCAGTTCCAGCTGCATTAATAGGTAACCCGCGCTCATGCCGCAAGCGTCTGACTCTTTGATATGTTTATTCAGTACGAGATTCTTACGATCCCTGTTACTGTGAGCAAACTCAAAGGGGCATTACGCCAGCTAACATATTGAACTGCGGATGAATGAGAATAACCGTTCTGTGTGGTGCGTTGACGGTTTGGTGTTTCTCAAAGCGGCGGCTAACATTACTGGGATTGGGCTTCTCTGTCAATCCGAACGGCCTTTTCGAAGTAGGGCCTCCATTCAATAAAACACTAGATTTTTCAGACTCATAGCACGTAAAATCGGCCCCAATCCACAGCGCTTATTTGAACCCTGAGCAATATCAAATGGCTAGCCTTCGTCGCATATCATTACCGTATCATCGGGACAGCTGCGACCTCTTTGCAAGACTTAAGCACCTTCCCTACCCGGTTTTCTTAGACAGCGCAGCGCCGTTCAGTGAATTTGGCCGCTACGATATTCTTTGCGCGCAACCGGAGGAAGTAATATCTTTAAATACAATTAATTACGACGATATTAATACATTTTTGATTAAGACTGAACAAAGACTAAATCAGCTCTGCGACCACTATAGTCACAATGAGGAACTGCCATTTTGCGGCGGCGCTATTGGCTATCTTAGCTATGATTTAGCTGAAATAAGCCAGTCTATCGGCGGGAAACAAAGGGCAAGCATCGACCCGCCTACCCCACTCTTCCATGCTGGCATTTACCCATGGGCCATTATCGTTGATCACGGTCATCAGGAGTGCGAACTGGTGGCGCAGCCCGGTGTGAATGACGCTACCCTGGCGCATATTCAAAAGCTCATCGCTATGACGCTGGACACAAACCCAGAACCGCAGGCTTTTAAGCTGCTCGTGCCATTTAGATCAACACTAAATCGAACACAATACGGCAAGGCGTTTGATAGGATTCAAAACTATATCCGCGCCGGCGACTGCTACCAAATCAACCTTACTCGCGGCTTTACTGCAAAATTTGCAGGCGACCCCTGGTTAGCCTACCAAGGCCTGCGTGAAACTGCCGCCGCTCCGTTTTCGGCCTATCTCGATTTAGGTAGCAGCCAAATACTGAGCTTTTCGCCAGAGCGCCTTCTCTCTGCCGACCAAGACGGCCATCTTCAAACTCAACCCATTAAAGGGACCGCGGCTCGCGATCCTGACCCTGAAATAGATCGAGCCCTCGCTACGGCCTTGCAAGAAAGCACTAAAAACCGCGCCGAGAATGTAATGATCGTGGATTTACTTCGCAATGACTTCAGTAAAAGCTGCCAAGCCTCTAGCGTTCATACTGAACAACTCTGCGAGCTGCAAAGTTTCCGCACCGTACACCACTTGGTAAGCACTGTATCCGGCCAGCTGCGCGCAGACTGCACACCGTTCAAGGCTTTACTCAATTGCTTCCCTGGCGGCTCAATCACCGGCGCACCCAAGCAAAGAGCCATGGAGATTATTCGGGAGATAGAACCTCACCGCAGAAATATCTACTGTGGTAGCGTGTTTTATATGGGGGGCGGCGGCAAAATGGACAGCAACATCACAATCCGCAGCTTTGTGTGTGCAGATAAGGTAATTACTGGTTGGGCTGGGGGTGGGATCGTTGCCGATTCTGAGGTAGAGGAAGAATTTACCGAAACTAAGACCAAAATCGGCAAGCTCCTGAAGGCGCTTGCCGATCTATAGTCATACTCTACAGGCTTAAATTCCGATTCGATGCCTTGATGAACTCAAGCTTTAAGGTCTCGTAATCATGTACGGCAGGAAATTGCGGGAATTCGCGAATGACATTATCGGGCGCTTTAAACAAAATGCCCGCGTCAGCTTCTGCCAACATCGTAGTGTCATTATAGGAATCGCCGGCGGCGATAATGCGGTAGTACAGGGTTTTCAGTGCCAATACCGACTGCCGCTTGGGGTTAACCTGACGGATCCGGTAGTCAACTACTTTGCCTAAGCTATCTGTTTCTAATTTGTGGCACAAGAGTGTCGGCCAACCTAACTGTTTCATCAGGGGCGCAGCAAACTCGTAGAACGTATCCGACAAAATAATGACCTGGAAACGCTCACGCAACCAATCTAGGAATTCACGCGCCCCTTCCATCGGCGACATATCGGCAATCACTTCTTGAATATCTGGCAGCCCCAAACCATTCTCATGCAATAAGCGCAGGCGCTGTTGCATCAGCACATCGTAATCTGGAATGTCTCGGGTGGTCGCTTTTAGGGCCTCAATACCAGTGCGCTCAGCAAAATCGATCCAAATTTCAGGAATCAATACCCCTTCCAAGTCAAGACAAGCGATTTCCACAACACTACTCCTAAAATAAAATTGCGCCTCAGCGCTTAAAAAACCGCGACAATCTAACGGCTTGGGGTGAATAAAGCAATAAACGAGCTAAACGCTAAATGGGAGACGGGAAACGCAAGTTCAGCCTCTTCCGTCTCCCATTTAGCGTTTCGCGCCCTCAATACATCGGCAATTCAATATCTGCAAACAAAGCTTCGAGGTCATTTTTACTCTGACACTGGTAGGCTTTGTCGACTAATTCTGCGCTTAGATGGGGTGCAAATAGCTCGACAAAGTCGTACATAAATTTACGCATATAGGTACCGCGACGGAACCCTACTTTGGTCACGCTGGGTTCAAACAGATGGCTGGCATTGAGCGCCACCAAGTCCGCGTCGGCCACCGGATCGTAGGCCATCTCCGCGACGATGCCAATTCCCAGACCAAGACGCACATAGGTTTTGATGACGTCTGCATCGGTGGCAGTAAAGACAACTTTTGGCTCAAGTCCTTTGTTTAAAAAGGCCTCGTCCAGTTTTGAACGGCCAGTGAAGCCAAAAACGTAGGTCACAATAGGATGCTGAGCGACATCCTCGATTTGCAGGTCCGCGATCTCAGTTAGAGGGTGATCTTTTGGTACCAATATCGTTCTATTCCAGCGATAGCATGGCATCATGATCAAGTCGCTGAACAGCTCTAGCGCCTCTGTTGCTATCGCAAAATCCACTTCAAAGTTTGCCGCTAACTCAGAAATCTGCATCGGTGTTCCCTGATGCATATGCAGTGACACATCCGGATAGCGATCTATAAAGGTTTTGATCACACTGGGTAAGGCGTAGCGCGCCTGCGTATGGGTAGTCGCAATCGACAAACTACCCTTTTTCGGATTTTTAAACTCTTGAGCGATATGTTTGATGCTTTCTGTCTTGTAAAGAATCTCGCCCGCTGTCTTTAAGATTGCCTCACCTGCGGGGGTTATACGAGTGAGATGCTTGCCATTGCGCGCAAATATTTCAACACCCAGCTCATCTTCCAGCATTCGAATTTGTTTACTGATTCCGGGCTGAGAGGTAAATAAACTCTGAGCTGTCGCCGACACGTTCATTTCATGGTGCGCAACTTCCCAAATATAGCGCAACTGCTGCAGTTTCATCCTGACGTAACTCCTGAAATCAAACGTGCTCGAACCATTTTCGCGGCAATGTTTTTTTATCTAATTAACTGCGCCATTTGGTCACTGTTCAACCTTATTGGCGATACCATGTGGGACATGCCCAGTGGAAACATGTTCACTCGCCGATTCGCAATGACCGGGTTGGTCGTCAAAAAATACGTCTGCGCCGTAGGCGGCCAAGAATTCGCCTTTATCTAAGCCGCCCAAAAAGAGCGACTCGTCAATTCGAATATTCCAATTTCGCAAGGTCTGGATTACTCGCTTGTGAGTTGGCGCCGAGCGCGCCGTCACCAGAGCGATACGAATTGGTGGATCATCATCTGAAAGTTCACACTGCAGGGTATTCAATGCAGCGAGGAAGTTTTTAAAAGGTCCACCGCTTAGTGGGGTATTGGCTGCGGCAACTTCACTGGCCGTGAATGCTTCTAAACCGTCGCGCTTGAAAACCTGCTCCGCCTCATCAGAGAAAATGACCGCGTCACCATCAAAGGCAAATCGGAGCTCACGCTTACTCAAGGGTTGGGATTTTTTAGATCGCGGTAACAGCGTCGCTGCCGCTACCCCATTATCTAGGGCGCGCCGCACATCTTCGGCATTAGTCGATAAAAAAAGATGACAACCAAAGGCCGATACGTATCGATAAGGACTTTCACCACCACTAAAGGCTGCGCGACTAATATTGAGCTTGTAATGCTCAATCGAGTTAAAAACGCGTAATCCGGTATCGGCCGAATTGCGCGACAGCAAAATAACTTCGACGCGGGCGTCATCAAGGTAGTCGTTTAACTGCAGTAAGCGCTCAACTATACCAAAGGCTTCACCAGGCTCCAGAATCTCATTCTCATGATCTATCTGATATTTTTGATACGCTGTCAGCCCCTCCGATTCGTAAACCCGATGGCTTTCATCCAGATTAAATAATGCTCTGGATGAAATAGCGACAACCAATTTGTTCTCAAATCCTTTGGGCATAAGCACACTTCGTGAAGCAACAGCCTCACTATACAATATGGCGAGACCAAGACAACAGCCTTAAACGTCACTCGGGTTTGCCTCTGCTAAGCTCGGTCCCAAATTGATTGGCATGCGAACAAACACTGACGAGGGCTCGCCGGCGATAACCGACCTGATCTCCTTGATCAACGCTCCTGTAAATGCCGCAAAAACGGGCTGATTTATGCTGTCATTATAAATACGAGCAGACAAGACACCGACGATTTGCCCCTCTCCTGCCCCTCTCTGGATCAACACTGCGCCACTTTGACCTGCATGACTAAAACAATCCAATACATATAAATCGCTTAAGGCTTGCACACCTTCATGCCACAAAGTGGATCTGCACAGGGAAGCCCACAGCGTGTTTAAAGGTTTATCGTTGGGGTAAGACAAACTCTCCACCCAGCGATTTTGTTGATCAGGTACAGCAAGCTTGGGATGTTTTGCCAGTGGAATTGGCGTCGCCATCTTCAAAAGCGCTATATCAGAGCCGCTATAGCGACCAAGCTGGCCATTGTGCTGGTCCTGCGGGTGATGTTGACGGTGTTGCCAGACGCTACTTATTGCCATCGCACGGTGATTGTCTTCAGCAATGGCGACAGGGATTGAACCAGAGAAAGAGTCGATACGAAATTGTAAGGACTGTAAATGCCCCTCACCATTCGGTGTGTATAAACAGTGTGATGCCGATATCAACCACTCTGCGGCGAGCACGGTGGCTGTGCAGCGGGATTCGAAAAGACTGCCGTCGGGCTGAATGAAGCGACTGAGCAATACGCCACTGAGCGGCATTGACGCGGGAAAGCGCCACAACTGTTGACGAATATCTTCTGCGCCATGTGCGCCATGTGATGCTCGTCGCTGAAAGACCAAATGGGGCGATGTGCTATCGCCGGTAAGCGCCGTGGCCCAATACAAATTGGGCCCGCCGTTGTCGTCGGCAAGCAAAATCAGGAATTTATTTCCGCTCTCAGTTAGCTTGAAGCCAGACGCCGGCACTAGCGCGGCGGGCTGCTTCAATGTGGAATCAAGGTACACTGCGTCGGCTACCGTTTTTACGCGGGGTAAAAATTCACTCAACTGATTTAAAGTCGCCAGTGCTTTATCTCGCCGCAATGCATCACCGCTAAGAATCTCACGCTGGAATCGTCTAACCGCTTCGACCTTACTAATACTATTATCCAATCCCTTTATGACAAACGCCGCGTGAAGCAAGGCTAGCTCATAGGGCCACTTGTCAGAATTCAGGGACTGCTTAGCAAATTTAAAGGCTTTTTCGATATCCGGTGCAGGCAGCCCCAGACCCCAAAAATAATACTGAGCTAGCTCTGCCTTGGAATACTGGCAATCCGAGGATTTAGATACCCCCTCTGGGATATAAAACTGGCTATCGACGAGAGGTAGCAAGCTATCTGCCGTCGGTGCGGGGAAACGCGGCGCCTCACATTCTGCAAATGACTTGTGACTACATAATAAAAACATCAACACCAAGCCAATACTCGCTGTTCTCACTGCCGCAAGCCCGCTAGAATTCGGCAATGATATGAGTCGGTGATTATGCATAGAACAACTTGGGTTGAATTTAACAGTAAAGCGCTGCGCCACAATGCCGCCATGGTTCGTCGACTTGCGCCTGAATCCGCTATCTTAGCGATGGTGAAAGCCAATGGCTATGGACATGGCGCAGATTGGGTGGCAGATCAGTTGAGTGGCATAGTTGATGGCTTTGCTGTCGCGCGACATAGCGAGGCGCTGACGCTTCGTGCCGCGCAGCCTAACAGTCGCATTTTACTGCTCGGTACTGAAGTCGATGATGGACTTTTGCAGGACTGCGCTATACAAAGACTAGATATAGTTATCCACGAGCTCGGCGCCGCAAAACTACTAGCAAATACAATACTCCCACAATCCATAACCGTATGGCTAAAACTCAACACCGGCATGAATCGGCTGGGCATGTGCAACAAGGATTTCTGCGAAGCCCACCGCGTCCTGAGCGGTTCACCGAATGTTGCGGCAATTCATCACATGACCCACTTTAGTGACGCGGAAACTGACAGCCCCGCAGCAACGGATCGGCAATTTCAGCTACTGCATTCGCTTAGTACCTCGCTGGGAGAGCTTCCAATTAGCATGGCTAACTCGGCCGCGATAATACGCCACCCACAAACCCACCTGGACTGGGTACGCCCAGGTATTATGCTCTTTGGCGATGACCCAACGATCAGCCTTACGGCCGCCGACGCCTTGGCACCAGTAATGACTTTTAAAGCTAAAGTTTTGGCAGTTAGAGACATTGAAATAGGCGATGGTGTAGGCTACAACCGGCGCTGGCAAGCCGCGCGTAAATCGCGGATTGCCACGGTCTCAGCAGGCTATGCAGATGGCTATCCCCGGCAAGCACCGGATGGCACACCGGTGCTTATTAATGGTGCGCGGGCCCCTCTCGCTGGCCGAGTATCGATGGACTTGCTCACCGTCGATGTGAGCCATTTACCCAACGTAAAAGCCGGCGATATCGCCACCCTCTGGGGCGACAATTTACCGGCTGCGGAAGTTGGACAACACTGCAATACCATTAGCTACGAATTATTTACACGCATTACAGCCCGTGTCGATCGGGTATATTTATAAGCTGTAGACATTCCGGCCCTTGTTTAGGGGCCGACACACAGATTAGCTAAGACGAAGATTTTACCAGCGCCAATTCGCTTTTCGTCAATTTAAAAACCACCGGACTTAACAATATTAAGGCGATCAGATTAGGAATTGCCATCAAGGCATTCAAGGTATCCGCTAGCAACCAGATAAACCCCAAATTGGCCATTGCGCCTAGTGGAATAGCAAGCACCCAAGCTACCCGAAACGGCATGACACCGCGGGGACCAAAAAAATACACCACACAGCGCTCGCTGTAATAAGACCAACCGAGCATGGTCGTAAAAGCAAATATTGCCAGCCCCAAAGCCACAATATAATGCCCGCCAGGAATCAGTGATTCAAAAGCGACGGTAGATAAGGCGGCACCGCTCTCTCCAGTCTGCCATGCACCTGATAGCAGAATGACAAAGCCCGTTACCGAACACACCAAAATAGTATCGATGAAGGTGCCGAGCATCGCGATCATACCCTGGCGCACCGGACTATTTGTTTTTGCCGCGGCGTGAGCAATCGGCGCACTGCCTAAGCCAGCCTCATTAGAAAAAATACCCCGCGCAACACCAAAGCGGATTGCGGCGGCCACGCCTGCGCCGGCAAAGCCACCCACGGCCGCCGTACCATTGAATGCCGAATCAAGCACGAGACTAATTACCGCCGGTAAGGCGCTCAAATTCATCAATAGAATAGCAATGCCCAGCAAGAGATACGTTACTGCCATAAAGGGCACTAAAAATCCGGCGACATTAGCCACCCTCTTCACTCCACCTAAGATGACCGACGCGACACCGACAAACATCACTAGGGCACTCAACCAAACCGGCACGCCAAATGCGCCTTGCATGGCATCAGCAACCGAGTTGGCTTGCACCGTATTACCGATTCCGAAACCCGCCATCGCACCAAACAGGGCAAAACATGCACCCAACCAGCGCCACTTAGGACTAAGTCCATTTTTGATGTAATACATAGGACCGCCGCTAAAGTTGCCCTCGGCGTCTTGTTCGCGATAATGAACTGCGCATACCGCTTCTGCGTATTTGGTGGCCATACCGACCAGCGCGGTGCACCACATCCAGAACAGTGCACCCGGCCCACCCAGTGCAATTGCCGTAGCGACACCGGCAATGTTACCGGTGCCAATGGTGGCGCTGAGCGAGGTCATTAGCGCTTGAAATGGACTAATCTCGCCTTCATCGTTACCGGATTTGCGGCCTTTCATCATCAGCCGAAACGCAGTGCCAATATTGAGCAAAGGCATAAGTCTTAGCCCGAGCATTAGATAGGCTCCGGTCCCGAGTATGAGCACCAGCATCAACGGGCCCCAAACAATACCGTTTATGGTATTCACAAACGTGGATACATATTCCATGCAAAGCCCCTTTCCATGCTTTTTATATAGATATTGCGCGATTTAAGCAGCTGACTAGGCCTGCTGTTTTATATTCCAGCCTTTATTAGCAATGCAGTCCAAACTAGGGCAATTGATCTAAAGTCAGCGAACATCACCACGATCACCCAAGGCCTTAAAATTCAAATTGTTCGCGCTGCGGAAACATGCCAAATACCCCGCCGGTATGGATGAATACGATATCGCCGGAATCGCCAAATCGGCCCTTTTTTAATTGATCGAGCATGCCGTAGAAAGCTTTAGCGGTGTACACCGGGTCTAAAATGATACCTTCACTGCTGGCAACCTCAGCGATGCAGTCAAAAATGTGTTTTCCTGCCAGGGCATAGCCAGCGCCGACGTAACCATCAATTACCTTCACTGAAAGTGATTCAAGGTCTGTGCCAGTTTGATAGCGCTGTATCCAATCTTTGAGGTCGCGGTTCACTTTTTTAATGAACCAAGCCTCATCGTCACACACATTCACCCCCCAGACCTGAGCATTAACACCGTAACGATGAACACCGGCAGTCAAGCCGGCTTGTGTCCCACCGGAGCCCGTCGCACAGATAATGTGCTTGGGAGATATATTGTGGTGAATAAAGTCTTGTTTGAGTTCCGCACACGCCTCGACGTATCCCCACACGCCGATTGCGTCAGAAGCACCGGTTGGGATGATAAAGGCTTTTTTATTTTGATCGCGGTAGCTTGTTTGAATGCCGGCCAGAATATCATCGAGCTCGCGTTGATACTGCGCGGCCTGGAAATAGCTGATATGAGCACCAGCCAGGCGATCGAGTAAGAGATTGCCGTCGGGAATATCTACTTCAGCGCCACGCAAGACGAGATGGCATTGCAATCCAAGCTGGGCACACAATAAGGCCGTTGCGCGGCAGTGGTTTGACTGCAAGCCACCACAGGTGATGATGGTATCGCAGCCCTCCGCCAAGGCCTGAGCCAAATTAAACTCTAATTTACGCACTTTATTACCCGACAATACACTGCCGGTTAAATCGTCCCGTTTAATCCATATTCTCGGCCCGCCAAGTTGTTGACTCAAACGGTCCAAAGGCTGCAAAGGCGTAGGAAGTTGAGCTAGCTTGAGTCGGGGCGGAATGTGTCCAACGATAGTTTGTGCAGAAACATGTGGCTTTTTAACATTATTAGACATGTGTCACTCGCCAAAGATATGCGCTCCGCTATGCGGCGAAGCGCGCAACCCCTGTTTAGATTGCTTTTAACGTCCCTTTTGGCAATACAGCGTGGATTGACGAACGCTGAAACTTTAATTCCACATTATCCGTCACGCCAACAACCACATAGGCATCATCAAGCTTATTTACTTTGCCTAAAATTCCGCTGGTTGTCACAACCTCATCACCCTTGGCTAGGGCCGCGACCATGGCCGCATGCTCTTTTTGGCGCTTGCGCTGGGGACGAATAGCGATGAAATAAAACAGGGCAAACATCAATACCAGAAAACCAATCTGGAACATTTCGCCACCCGGAGGTGCGCCCGCGCCGGCGGTTTGGGCCTGCGCTTCTGAAATGAAAAAGCTCATTACATATCCTTAGATAACATTCAAATAAATGACCCTGCGCTACAGCAGCCGCAGACTTAAAATCAGCCTGCAATAGTACACAAGGGCCAATCTCAAAGCGAGTAATCATAATCCATGGTAAAGGGTGCGTGGTCGGAGAAACGCTCGTCGTTATATACTTCCGCACTGCGTATCGTGGGCACCAAGCCGGGGGTGATTACATGGTAATCCAAACGCCACCCCACATTGTTGGCATACGCCTGCCCGCGGTTCGACCACCAAGTGTAAACAGCCTCTTGGTTGATCTCGCGGAATGCGTCTACAAAGCCACCCTCCTCATACACCTTATCTAACCATGCGCGCTCATGGGGAAGGAAGCCGGAGTTTTTCATATTACCTTTCCAGTTTTTGATATCTATCTCCTTGTGACAGATATTCCAATCAGCGCAAATGACCAGTTCACGCCCTGTCGCTTTCAGCTCAAGGAAATGCGGGTAAATTTTATCTAGGAAAGCATCTTTTTTTGCCTGCGCCTCATCACCACTCGAGCCTGAGGGCAAGTACATCGATATCACGCTGATGTGGTCGTAATCAGCCCTTATATAGCGACCCTCGCTATCTGCGGGGTCCCATCCTAAAGAAGTCGTGAAACTATTAGGCGGTTTCTTACAGTACATCGCCGTGCCGCTATAGCCTTTCTTGATCGCATCGCTATACATCGTGGTATAGCCCTCAGGATGATATAGGGACTCTTCTAGTTGATCTCGCTGCGCCTTGGTTTCCTGAATACAAACCACATCGGCATCTTGCTTCGCCAGCCACTCAAAAAAGCCTTTACGCCCCGCCGAGCGAATCCCGTTGGTATTGGCAGTAATTATGCGCATCCAAAATACTCCGAATTGTAAAATCGCGCACAGCTTAGCAAAAATCGATATCGATAGTGGAAATCACCTCCTCGATCTCATTACTTTCTGGCAGATATCGTCGTCAATATACAGTTCAAGGTTCAATAATTTGTGCCGCATTGTCATTCATTTCGCTTCACCCATTCAGATCATGTATCAAATCTCTTGTTCGCTCTAAACTTGCCCATCAAATTGACATGTGTCAGGTGACTGTAAGATTTTGCCCGCATTTTCGCCAACCTTAAGCAGAAGAACTCGCGCACACAGAACATAACAAAGGACGATTCCACATGAGCCAAAACTCTCTTGAGACCCTATTCGCCATAGAAGCGATAAAAAAGTTGAAGTACATCTACTTGCGCGCCGTAGACACCCACGACTGGGCGCTGCTGGAAAGTACGCTTACCGAAGACTGCAGCGCACGCTACGATGGTGGTAAATACAGTTTTGACGACCGCGAGCAACTCGTTAGCGGCCTAAAAGGTCATATGGACTCGCCCCAGGTTCTGACAATGCATAACTGCCATCATCCAGAAATAGACATTATTGATGGCAGCACCGCCAGCGGGAAATGGTATCTACAGGATTTGGTTTTTAATAAAGAGCAGAACTGGATGCTGTTTGGCACCGCCATCTACACCGATCAGTACCGCTTTAGCGAGGGCGAGTGGCGCATTTGTCACACCGAATACGACCGCATTTTGGAAACCATCAACGCGCCCATCCCCTCGACATTAAGCTTCACCCATAATATGTTTGAAAAAAAATAAGGCCAGCAATTTTACTATGAGCAATATATCTTCGCGGCTAGACGCATGCACAGCGCAACTCTGCCAAACCGGTGCGCCGTTTGAAATTTTGCAGGACGGCGACAACGCGTTTCGGCGTTATAAAAATGCGCCATCAAATATGCGCGAATTAGTAGACGTTGGCCGCAATCACGGTGATCAAGAGTTCTTGGTTTACCAACAGGAGCGCACGAGCTTCAAGCAGTTCTTCGAGAAAGTAGACGCCCTCGGCCACCACCTGCTAAATAATGAATCTTTACTCAAAGGCGACCGTATCGCCATCGCGATGCGAAATTACCCAGAATGGATGATTGCCTACACCGCCATTATTTCCATTGGCGCGATCGTTGTGCCCTTAAATTCATGGGGCAGCTCTGACGAACTGTGTTACGGCCTAGAAGACTCTGGGGCAAAGTACGTCATCTGTGACCTTCCACGCTTGCAGCTAGTTAAACCGCTACTAGCCAGCATGGATTGCAAAGCGATTGTTGCTAGAGAAAAGTCACGCGATGAACAAGGTGTACAGTATTTAGAGGATATCCTTGCTAAAAATAGCGGCCACCCGCTACCAATGGTGGCTATTAACCCTGACGACATTGCACAAATCATGTACACCTCGGGCACCACCGGCCGTCCAAAGGGCGCCGTATCCAGTCACCAAAACATCTGCCAAGCGATGTATAGCTTTGAGTTTCATGCCACGTGCTCCGCTATGGCAAACCCCAGCGCAATCGAAAAAATGTTTGCTGGCGGCTTTGCGCCATGCACTTTGCTTAGTGTTCCGCTGTTTCATGTATCAGGTTGTTACGCAGCATTTTTGCTCAATCTGCGCGGTGGCAGAAAAACGGTCATGATGTATAAGTGGTCTCCAGCGGAGGCACTTAAATTAATCAGCGCGGAACGAGTCACTATATTTAGCGCGGCACCATCAATGGTGCTCGATCTGCTTCGTCATCCAGACTTTGCAAATAGCGACACCAGCAGCCTGTTTTCACTCGGTGGCGGCGGCTCTGCCTGCCCTCCTTCGTTCAAGGACACGATCGAAACAACGCTTGATAATGCCTATGTCGGCACCGGCTACGGCATGACGGAAAGTAACGCTATTTGTGCAAGCTGTACCGGCGAGGCCTATTTTTACAAGTCATCCAGCGCCGGCACCTTATCGCCGTTAGTGGAGTGGCAGACCCGCGATGAAAATGGACAAGTGCTCGCTAAAAATGAAACCGGTGAGATTTGGTTAAAATCTATCTGTAATATTCAACACTACTGGAATAAACCCGATGCCGACAAAGCCACCTTTGATGGTAAATGGATGGCCACGGGTGACATCGGTTACCTGGACGAAGAAAATTTTGTCTACCTTGTTGATCGCGCCAAGGATCTTATTATTCGCGGTGGCGAAAATATCTATCCGGCTGAGATTGAAGCCTGCCTAAGTTTACATCCGAGCATTGCCGAGGCTGTGATTATTGCCGTACCCGATGAGCGCCTGGGGGAAACCCCCGGTGCAGTAATTCGTGTCCGTGCGAATAGCGAAATTAACGTCACTGAAATCAACGCGTATCTCAGCGACAAGCTTGCCGCGTACAAAATACCCAGCCAGGTATGGATTCGAACCGATGAAATGCCGCGTAATGCAGCGGGTAAAGTACTGAAATCAGAACTGAAACGGCAGTATATTCGCTAAAAATCAAGGAGCGCTAAATACCTCACTCCTTCTGCCGGCCCCTTGGGCCGGCATTTACCCGGAGCATTCGAGCACGTAGAATCAAACCGAATTAATGGGTGAGAAAACTATGATGCAAGTATTCTCAAAAAAACGCGCTCAGAAAATTCTTGATGACGGTGCTGCCGAGGTTTCCGATTCCAAAATTGATCTCGCCTTAAGTAATCGCCAGCGCATAATCAATAAAGTGCTTCACAACGCATCACTTACGCCTTATTTAAGCCACGTGAAAACCCTGTTTAATTTGCTTCAAGATTATGTAAAAGGCAGCTACCGAGAGATTCCGTGGTGGTCGATTGGCTCGGTAGTAACGGCATTACTGTATATTTTAATGCCCCTCGACGCCGTGCCAGATATCATCCCCATTGCTGGATTTTTAGATGACGCCGTCGTTCTCAAGCTATGCTTGGATATGGTCAGGAAAGATTTAGATAAGTATAAAATGAACAAAGTGGCATCTGCTCACGATGAGTCAGATGCCACTAGCTAGATGTTAGCTCAACAACCATTTAGTCCGCCAAGCCCAGTTCACCGATAAGTTTTAATACATCATCATGATGGGTCTTAGTATTCACTTTGGCCATGATGTGTTTGAGCTTGCCGTCTTTACCAATGATAAAGGTACTACGCAGAATACCGTCGAACTCCTTGCCCATAAATTTTTTCGGGCCCCAAGCGCCGTATTTATCGGCGATACTGTGGTCTTCATCGGAGAGCAGGGTAAAGTTTAAAGCCCCCTCTTCCTTTTTTGGATTTTCTTCAAACTTTTTCAGTTTAGCTACAGAATCCGGACTGACGCCCAAGACGACGGTATCCGCCTTATCGAAGGCCTTTTTACTGTCACGAATCCCACACGCCTGTACAGTGCAACCAGGTGTTTTCGCTCTTGGATAAAAATATAGAACAACATTTTTGCTGCCCTTAAAATCTTTTAGGCTAACCGTCTTGCCGTCTTGATCCTTTAATGAAAAAGCTGGCGCATTATTTCCGATTTTAGGTAGTGCCACAAAAATACTCCTTTTAACTATGAGTTATCGTCACGTTGATCGAAATCAACACCGTCAATCTCGGCTCTATCGATTAGTGAAGACGGTAAACTTTTCTTGACCTTCGCCCCCAATGCTTCAAGTCGGCTCACCCGCGATACCAGGTTACCCTTGCCTAGCGTCATTCTATTGAGGGTCTTTTCATAGGCATCGCGACCACGGTCCAGGTGCTTGCCCACATCCTCTAATGACTGCACAACAAGGGCAAACTGATCGTGCAAAGCGCCCGCTTGGCGTGCAATTTCCTCGGCGTTTTGATTTTGTCTTTCATAACGCCAGATACTCTGCACCGTCCGCAGGGTAGCAAGTAAGGTGGTCGGACCGACCACAATAATGTTTTTCTCATACGCATTGCGGAACAATTCTGGATCATGCTCAAACGCCGCCATAAACGCAGCTTCGACCGGAATAAAAATAAAAACAAAATCTAGCGTGCGAAGGCCTTCGATATGTTCGTAACCCTTGATGCTTAAACCGTTGATATGCGCTTTAACGGATTGCGCGTGTTCTCGCAAAAAAGCCTGGCGCTCAGCCTCGTCATCGCTGCTGCAATATCGCTCGTAGGCGATCAACGACACCTTGGCATCGATGACGATGTCTTTGTCATCGGGCAAGCGAACGATTACATCAGGCTGCCGGCGACGGCCGCTGTCGTCAGTAAAGCTGACCTGTGTTTCGTATTCATGGCCTTTGCGTAGCCCTGACTCTTCGAGCACACGCTCTAAGATCACCTCACCCCAGTTTCCCTGCGCCTTATTGTCGCCCTTCAACGCGCGGGTTAAATTTTGCGCCTCTTTACTAATGCTACTGTTCATTTCCTGCAAGTTTTTGAGCTGTTCCTTCAACTCTCCCCGCTCGCGATTCTCGTTGTCGTAAATATGATCAACTCGGCCGCGAAACTCTTTTAGCTGATCTCTAAATGGCTTTAACTGTAATTCCAGGGCGTCGCGACTGTGCACTTGAAAACGCTGACTCTTTTCATCAAAAATGCGGTTGGCGAGCTGCTCAAATTGTTCAGTTAATTGCTTTTTGGCATCGCTTAGCAAGGCGATCTGCTCTGCGGTTGATGTTTGTAAGTGGGTATATGCACTTTCCTGTCTCGCCAGGGCGTCATTTAGCGCCCTGTTTTTTTGCTCCGAGCTCGCTAGTGAGGCTTGGATTTCTGAGAGCGTTTGGTTTTGCATAAGCAAACGCTCCTTAACGACGGCAAGTTCCTGCGCGTGCTCAACGACCAGCCCTTTGGCGCCGTCTCGCTGCGATATTGCATCGGCAAGCTTTGCAGCTTGTTCATCAAACGCAAACTGCTGCGCCCCCATCTTTTCTTCCAGCATACAAATCTGGATCGCATTGCTACGCCGCGACAGCACCGTTGCGATCACTGCGCCGAGACACAAACCGACAAAGGCAACACCAGCGACCAATACTAAAAGCGGAGTATCCATGAAAAATGATTAAGCCTTATCGTAAGATGTGAAATATAGGCAAAGCGGCAAATTTGTCCGCTATCGACAGCACAGTATACCGAAGTCTGACATCAAATTGAGATAGTAGAGAACACACCTTCAGCCCGCAAAGGGGCTGAAGGCATACAAGCTTAAGCAGCTTTACGAGGCGTTGTAATCGGAGCGACTATACTGCCCTGCGCGACTAAAACAGCATCGCCACCAATGCGGACCTTTAGGGAAGCGGTCGCTTTTTTAACAAATTCAACCTGCAATACGCTCTGACGCTTGGCTTTGTGGCCACGCTCTAACCAGAATGTGTGGGTACCGTCTGCCAAACCCCGTGTGTCACACAAACTGGCAACAAACGCGGGAATCGCCGCGCCAACCGGCGGACTGTCGTCATGAGCGATGTGCTCACCGAGAATTCGCAGATGGAAATCAGTTTGCAGCGATTCGGTTTCACTGCAGTACACAAGAATTTCATTCACGGCCACTGAGGACGCACTGCTGCGCGACCAGGCTTCTAAGCTAAAACGAGCCCGGTACACTGCATCCATCGAGCGCAATGGCACGATCAAATACGGTGTATCACAACTGACGAAGAGGGTCTTCGCCTTACGAGTTTCAATATCATTTGGCCTCAAACCCAAAACTTGCTGAAGCTCATTATTATCTGGCACGTAGCGATCAATTTGCGGAATGACAGACATTGATAGCTGGGTAAGTAAACGACCGTCTTTTTGGGAAAGTACCACATCAAAAATCTTGGACCCTTGCGAAAAATGCACGACGCAATCTCGTTCGCCAACGGGTAATGCGTTGCTGTGAACTAAAGTGCGCGCCGCCGCGACAACACTGTGACTGCCAACGGTGCGCTCCCCAGAGGGAGAGAAAACACGCAACTCGGCAGCGACATCACTGCTGCCGGGAAAGATAAATACGGTTTCGGGGTGATTCATTTCTTTCGCAATAAGCTGCATTTGGCACTCGTCCAGGCCAGCTGCTTGAGGAAAGACCGATATTTGAGCGCCGCTGTAGGCTGCCTGAGTAAACACATCTACAGTGTGATAAGCGTAATCCATGTAATCTCCTTATTTTTTGTTTGCTGACAGCTCAAGAACAGGGCTTAAAATACGCCTAAGCACCCTTCAGCTGCCTATAACAATAGCTCGCTTTGACAAAAAGCGCATAATTAAATTCGGAGAGGTCAAGAGCACTGCCAGATAGACTATAGCTCGCCATCTGATTTGGATTTCCAACCAACATGCTGTGCCCACAGGGGACTCGGGGAGCTTACTCTGATCGGAAATTCACCAGTCTTACGATCTTCAAAATACTCAGTCAGCACATCCGTGACTATCGGAAACGCCAACTCTGACCAAGGTATCTCATCTTCGGAAAACAACCTGGACTCGAGACTTTCCGGACCGATACCGTAGCCGCCATCCAGATCACCACGGTAAAAAACATACACTTGATTGATATGAGGAATATCAAACAGGCGATACAGCGTTTCACCGGTAACTTTAGCGGCAGCTTCTTCTCGCGTTTCACGCAGGGCCCCATCGAGCATGGTTTCGCCGTTTTCCATAAACCCGGCGGGTATGGTCCAATAACCCAGCCGCGGCTCAATGGCACGGCGACAAAGTAAAACCTGCTGCCCAGCAACAGGTAAACAACCAACGACTACTTTGGGGTTTTGATAATGAATAGTCTTGCACTGTGGACACACAGAGCGAAGACGGTCATCACCAGCCGGGATTTGTTTGACGACTTCTACGCCGCACTCACTGCAATATTTCATTACCCTCCCGACTCCAGCGTACTAGCGTAATTCGCGGTATTGGCCCGCATGGAATACCAACGGTTTGGCACCAGGCTTGCAATCCATTTCAATCACTTTACCAACTACAATGATATGGTCGCCACCATCATAATGTGCCCAAGTCTCACATTCAAAGCTCGTTAAGGCACCGCGTAGCACTGGGGCTCCGCTTTTACCAATGCGATAGTGGTCGTCTAATAAATCGTGCTCGCTCTTCTTTGCATAATGATTAGACATAGCCACTTGATCACTCGCCAGCACATTCACTGTGAAGGTCTTGGATTTGTTAAACGCGTCAAGGCACTCGGAATCGTTGCGCAAACTCCACAATACCAAAGCGGGGTCTAAGGACACCGAGGCGAAGGAATTCACCGTCATACCAAAGGGATTGTAGCCTGCGGGGTTTGCGGTGATGACACAAACACCGGTGCTAAATTGGCCGAGGGCATTTCGGAATTGACGTGGATCTAGGCTCATAGCGTTTCCTGTTTTTTACTCATTATGTGGTAAGTCACCGACGGCGCCAGCGTTATTACACTCTCTTAACTGGCGCGAATTATACACGCCGTCAACCGACAAGTTCAGCCTAGAAAGCTACTCCGATTGGACTACTCGGCCCACCGTCCAAGGGACTCAGCGTCAGAGACCCGCGCGTCCACCCAGCGCTCACTGCCGTCACTCTTCTTTTCTTTTTTCCAGAATGGCGCTTCGGTCTTTAGGTAATCCATAATAAATTCACAGGCGGCGAAGGCCGCGTGACGATGCATCGCACCCACCCCAACAAACACGATCTGGGCGCCAGGCAGCAATTTGCCGACCCGATGGATGACGGTCACCGACAGCAGTGGCCACCGTGTATTCGCTCTTTCAATAATGGACTCAATACTGCGCTCTGTCATGCCAGGGTAGTGCTCTAACTCCATCGCAACAACATTGTCGCCCTCATTATAATCCCGCATCACCCCCACAAACTGAGCCACCGCACCACAGCGATTACTGCTCGCCAGGGCCCGGCACTCTTCACTCACATCAAAATCTGCTTGGTGAATAAGGACGCGACTCTGCATATCAGCCTCCCGTTACCGGGGGATAAAACGCAACTTCATCACCATCCGCAATAGCATCACCGTCGTGCGCAATGGTTTGGTTAACGGCGCATAAGGTATTGTCGGCCAGTAAAGCCTGCGCCCAGTGGTCGCCACCCTCTTTCACGAGTCGGTTTTTTAAATCAGCTACCGTGGTTGTTGAATGAAGCTCCACCGTCATCTGCCCCAAACCAAGCAACTCACGGTATTTAGCAAAAAACAAAACCTTTATCATTGCGATGATTCGCCCGCGATCCAATTGCCCGAGCGGCCACCAGATTTTGTCAGCAACTTAATATCTGACACGATCATGCCCTTATCCACCGCCTTGCACATATCATAAATCGTTAAGGCCGCGACCGACACGGCGGTCAAAGCCTCCATTTCGACGCCGGTCTGCCCTGCCAATTTACAACGAGCCAGAATATGCACCGCGCTATTGGCAGTATCCAAAGTAAAATCCAGCTTTACCGACGACAACATCAAAGGATGGCACAAAGGAATCAAATCTGAACATTTTTTTGCCCCTTGAATCCCTGCAATTCTAGCAACGGCTAAGACATCACCTTTTTTATGCCCGCCCTCAGCAATTAATGACAGGGTTTCTGGAGCCATGGTCACAATACCGCTGGCATGTGCCTCGCGCTGGGTAACCGCTTTCTCGGTTACATCCACCATCTGGGCATTACCCTTGTTATCGAAGTGCGTTAACTCATTGCTCATAAACACCTCAACCGAAGCGATGATCGGCGACAAAGGGATTTGTTTCTCGCTCGTGACCAAACGTTGATGTGGGGCCGTGGCCGGGAATAAACGTAATATCATCTCCCAGGGGCCAAAGTTTGTTTTGAATGGAATTAACCAGCGTATCGAAATCGCCTTTTGGAAAATCAGTGCGACCAATTGAGCCCTGAAATAAAACATCGCCAACAATCGCTAGACGCGCAGACTCATGAAAGAATACTACGTGACCAGGGGTGTGACCTGGGCAAAATTTAACCGCCAAGGTTTGCTTGCCGAATGTAACGCTGTCCTCGTCCTCCAGCCACTGATCTGGAGTAAAGGCCTCCGCATGCGGAAACCCCGTCATCTTGCACCATTCCGGCAGTTTATCGATCCAGAAAGCATCCTCTTTCTGTGGACCAATAATCTTTACACCATATTTTTTGCGCATAACATCCGCAGCAGCGCAATGATCCATATGCCCGTGAGTGAGATAAATCACCTCTAAGGTGCCACCCAACTCCTCAATCGCCGCTTCAATATTTTCAATGTCGCCACCTGGGTCGAAGATAGCCGCCTTGCCAGTTTCTTCACACACCATTACAGAGCAATTCTGCTGGTACGCCGTCACCGGCACAATTGTGCATTTAATCGTCATAACTCGTCGCAATTCATTCGCTAAAACGTCAATGATAAGCAGTCAGGGACCAAGTTAACAGCACCACGAAAAATTACTCGGACAAGGACCTAACAGCTGCACGGCGGAGAGAGGAATTAAATACTATGGAGAAGAAGGTATGCGCGGAAAGGATCTGCATAAATCAAAGATAGCCGTTTACCGATCAACGGCTATAAAACCAAGTTTCACTACTTATACACTACCTGGCCACGATACATCTGACGGGTTTGCTGGCGCTCGGCGGGGACCTGGGACTGTGCCGGAAGTTCTTTATCGCGGTAAATCTTGGTTCCCCGATAGGTGACCTCCGTCGCTTGCCGAGCGTTAATGTCCTTCGCGACAGGTTTAGTGGCAGTCTCCAATTGAAATGGAATACCGGCAAGGGACATTATTTCCACCACCGTTTTACGCGTAAAAGGATCTCGGCTACGTTTGCCAATATCGCCCAAGCTAGGGAGAAGCTGCGGATCCGCAAGCCGAATTTTTGTCCCAAACTCAGCAAAAATGCGCGCCCGCAATTGCTGTAACAGCGTTACCATTTCCGGAGAATACACCATAGAACTCCTTCTTTTACGACGAAAACTGGATACGACTAGCGGTGCTGAGCGCGCAGGTCAACATACTTGTCTGTCATGAAGCAATAAGTGTTCCACTTGTTTTTTGCCCACCGAAGCGAGTACCTGAGTAAAGTTACCGCGAATTTGCGCACCAAATAAGAGCCTAGAAAAATAGCCGCACCACAATAACGCAATAGAAGAGAATCAAATTAAAAGGCCAATTGCCATTAGCATCGATTTTGGTTAGAGTAGCCGCCCTCAAAACGCGGTGCACACCACATTTTGAAAATCGGTAAACCGCTTGTAGCAGATTCCCGAAGTAATGACATAACGAGCACGCAGGTGTGCAACCTGACGCTCGCTAAACCATCTAAAAATGTACTGTAATCGATTTTAGTGAGGTGTCCGACAAGATTGTTTAGCAATCTTGGACGTTGGCGCTTTGCGACAACGGGGGGCAGCCCCGAGCTCTGATAAGAGCGAGTCATTGGCTGAAGGAACGAGCACCTTGTGCTCGCTAATTGGTAACACCAGCTAAGGCCAACGACAAGATATTTAAGAATTGGTGAGGTGTCCGAGTGGCTGAAGGAGCACGCCTGGAAAGTGTGTAACGGGTCAAACTGTTCGAGGGTTCGAATCCCTCCCTCACCGCCATAAAATAAATAACCCGGCCTCGCGCCGGGTTTTTTATTTATGTTGTATGAGTCGGTGAGAACCCTCGCCAGGGTTCGATAAATTGCGACCAGCAATTTAAACAAGCCGCGCTTCACAGCGGCGCAGCCCGCAGGGTCAAAGCAGCCCCTAGGCTGATTTGATTTATCCCTCCCTCACCGCCATTAAATAAATAACCCGGCACATGGCCGGGTTTTTTATTTGTTCTGTGTGGGGTGGTGAGAACCCTCGCTAGAGTTCGATTTATCCCTCCCAGCCATTAAGCTGCGCTGGAAATGACCTCGCCCTGCTCGCTCAAGTCTTCGCCGCCAAAGGCGCCTAAGACAGCGGGAATAAACTTGGCAAATTCCGCTGTCATAATCGCGAAATCAACATCAAACTGTTCCGCAGCGCTTTCCGTATTCACATCACCAATTTTGTCTTGAATTAAATCACCAAAATTTAACCGCTTGATGGTGAGTTGGTCATCGACAACGAATTCAATATCTCCGGTCCAGCGCAAGGCTAATTTATTCACAAACATACCGGCCTGAATATGGCTGCCTATTTCCGCAGCGCAAAGATTTTGATTTTTGCAGCGAATCACTGAACTTTCATCGGCTTTGTCTTTGAGTTCGCACTCCCCACCCAGTTCAAAACCGACGGGCGCCGCACCCTGGATTAACCATTCAGTCATTTGGTGTTGAGCAACGTTTTTCGCTTTGACGGGTATCACCGGAAGGCTGCCCAAAGACTCTCGCAGGAAGTTTAGTAACTCTTCCGCCTTGTTATGTGAAGCCGCGTTGACGATCAATAAACCTTGTTCCGGGGCGATATAGGCAAATACGCGATTTGAGCGAGTAAATGCGCGCGGAATTAAAGAGAACGTAATTTCGTCTTTCAACTCTGTACGCTCTTTACGGCCGGGTACGCGATCTTCCGCCAACTTAATTTCTTCGATCTTGTCGGCCAGCACCTCATTCACCACCGATGCCGGTAAAATTTTATCCTGTTTCTGGGCGCAGATCATGATGCAGCCATTGCCGGCGTGGATATATTCACTACCCTGATTACCCAAGGGCATTGTCCAACCGTAGCTAGATACATCCTGACTATTACAGGGTGTAAATGACTTTTCGGCGAGCTTTTCGTTGACCTCTTCGGCGGTCAGGGTGAAAGGTTTGGTAAAACGGTAGATAAGAAGATTTTTAAACCACATGTAAACGTCTGCCTGCACTGCTGTATATGAAGCTATCGAATTGATCGTGTATTGTATTACCTAAAGCGGCTCGATGTTTGAATAAATTTACCAAACTTAGGGTGACGAACCTTCACGCTTTGCAAAGTCTGCACTCATGTCCGCGCACTGCGCTTCATCGAAGTAGCGCTTGCAAACTTTCTCAAGTGCCACTCCGGGACTGCGTTCACAGCGCCAATCGCCCTCGTTGAAACTCTTGCCGCCGCGAGCACAGCGCTGCGTTGACTCATCCAGTAAAAGCGCTTCGCTCTGCTCGTACCACTTATCTAGATCATCTAAAATTTGTGCTTTCATTGCCGTCGCTGAATCGCGCTTGGCCGTATTCCAAGTAGCCAAGCGCGCGATGCCCTGACGCTGCCAGCTCGCCCACAAATTAGCCAAGCCGGCTACCTGGCCATCTTTTGCTATAGGTTGGTTTTCTTCGATATCTTTCAATAAGTCCGACTGAAGCTTGGCGAGTTCGCGGGACGATAAAATAGTATCGCCAAGCACGTCATTAAACTGCGCGTTTATACGATGCTTATACCACTCATAGCGGCTATCGAGCTTATCCCGAAAATCGTCGTCCGGTAGATCGAAGCTAGTGCTTTCTTGACCAAAGCCAAGGTATTCGGCCCCCTGCTCATCTGCCCGAATACCAATACCCACAGGCTTGCCCAGCTCGTAATTTCGGTAACTTTGCAATTGGCCATAGTGCATTACGGTCACTGGCCCGTGGTATAACCATTTTCCATCGTAAATGGCGTCAACGTTTACCGATGCCTTTGTGATAACACCGTGATGGTATATTCGCAGACGGTGAAATAAGCCGCCGTTATCAAGGTCTTTGGCCGCAATCTCTATGACTGACGCGGGGTAATCCTCGCTGAGCGCATAATATTTTGCATTCTCACAATCGTAGGCGAAAGCCTGCAATAACTTCTGTGGCACCGTTAGGTTGGGTGCACGCTCACACTCACCTAGCAGCTCGACATTAGAAAAACTTCCCGGCTCATAATAGAAATACTGAATGGGGTTCTGCACAATTTGGTAATTAAAATATTGCCGTTCAACCGTGTAAAACGTGTTATCTGCGCGCTGCGCGCTGACTTTTATGACACCTCTCGGCAAACCGTCACGAAAGCTGACATCTAAGCGGAAGGGGCCGGTCAAATTGCGATGCACTACAGGAAATGCTTCGGGCCGCCCCTCGGGGCTAATATCTCGCCGGTACTGTAGATATTGATTTTTGCCATCCATCGCCATTAGCGGCGGCGCGCGAAAAGGATGTAATTCTGGGTAGTGCGCTAACCAGTGGCTCCGCTTTCCCTCCGCAAGCACTCGCTGCTGTGAATCAACAATAGTAAAAGCGCCAAGAAAGGACAGACCGCTCACCGAGGCGTTTAATTTGAAATCACCGTTAAGTCTAATCTCAAGACGCTCATTATTACCGTCCGTATAAGACTGGCGTAACTCACCGCGCTGCGGATAGCCCTTGCTATTAAATTTCCCGTCAAATTGGCTGTTAGCTGCATCTTCATACGCAACACTACCCTCGAGAAATACATCACGCTTGTAAATTCCACTGAATATTGGAGCCACTTGGTCGTCAAGTGCAAAGCGCTTGTTTTCTACGTGACCTGCGCATCCACTTAACAGCAACACACATAGACACCACCATGCTGTATAGTTGTGTCGACTCGCCATACCCTGCTATCTCCTTATAGTCTTGTTATTTTTGCGCGATCAATCATACCCTAGTCGCGCGGATTTGAATTGAACTAATTCCCAACTTTGACTTAAGACACCTCTGATTAATTCGGTAACGCCTCAGGCTAGCAAAAATGACTCAGCCCCGTAGGGCGGGCCTCTTGCGCGCACTGGACTGCGTTGTGACACCGAAACGTCGGACCGTCATCACGGACAAGCAGCCTTGATCTCGGCAACTACTCCTGCGTTGCGCTACGTCTCTCACTCATGCAGTCGTTCGCGCCGCGTCGGAGTGCCGCATCACTTACCAGTGCGCGCCAGAGACTCCGGTGTGATAATCAGAGTTGCCTTAAATGCATTAAGCATGACATCTTGTAATACGTTGATATTAAAACCATAACGAGTCCAATTAATGACACACGCTTTAGTCAGTATTTTAGTCGCCGGTATTTTCTGCCAATGGTTGGCGTGGCGCTTTCGCCTACCCGCAATCGTGTTACTCGCAGCTTGCGGACTACTACTCGGTCCTATTACCGGCTGGATTCAGCCCGCCGAAGACTTCGGGGATGGCCTCACGGCAGTTACTTCCCTGTTTGTTGCGATCATACTGTTTGAGGGTGGGCTCAACCTACAGTTCCATGAACTGCGGGAAACCGCACAAGTCACCCGCCGGCTCACATCCATCGGGGTATTACTGGCATGGGGGATTGGCACTGCCGCCGCTCATTTCATTGGCGGCTTGGGCTGGGGAGTTTCTGCGTTAATCGGCGCTATCCTGGTTGTCACCGGCCCCACGGTAATAATGCCCCTGCTCAAACATGCCAAACTAAACCGGCGCACTGCATCCTATTTAAAATGGGAAGGCATTATCAACGACCCTATCGGCGTCTTACTTGCGGTGCTGGTCTATCAATATCTACTCTATTCTGGCGAAGGCCCTGCCATTCAGTCTATTTTTGCCAGCTTAGGCTTGGCACTAGCCACATCGGCGATATTAGGCGGCGGTATCGCCTATGGCTTGGGCTACTGCTTTCGCAAAGGCTGGATTCCTGAATACCTGAAAGCTCCATCCATTATCGCCTGCGTACTCGCAGTCTATGCCCTGTCGGACCTCGTGCAACATGAATCGGGTTTGTTGGCGACCACGCTCATGGGAATTGTTATGGGAAATATGGGGCTTCGCAGTTTAGACGAAATGCGACGCTTTAAAGAATACATCACCCTCATATTAGTCTCCTTCCTGTTTGTTGTGCTCACCGCATCGCTCACCAAAGCCTCTATACAGTCGATCCACTGGGAGCTAGTGGCAATGGTGCTGAGTTTTGTCTTTATTGTGAGACCACTGGCGGTATTTTTAGCAACCATCCGCACCGACTGCAGCTGGCAAGATCGAGTGCTGATCGCGTGGATCGCACCGCGCGGGGTAGTTGCCGCCGCCTCAGCTGGCGCCTTTGCACCGGCATTGATAGACGCCGGCTTCGAAGACGCCCAATACCTCGTGCCGGCAGTATTCATGCTGATATTCGCCACCATTCTCGCCCATGGCTTTTCACTTGGGCCGTTAACTAAACTACTGAAGTTAGGATCGCCAAGTAAGGGGCGAATCTTAATCGTCGGCGCCTCACCGTGGACAATTGAACTTGCAAGTGCCCTGAAAAAAATCAATCAGGAAGTGGTTATCGCAGATACTGAATGGGGGCGTCTACAAACGGCGCGCCAACAGGGTGTAGATACTTGGTTTGGGGAGGTGTTGTCTGATATGGCCGACGAAGCAATGGTGCTAGACAATATCTACACCGTGTTAGCGGCTACCGGAAACAATCACTATAACTCGATGGTCTGCAATCACTTTGCTCCCCACATTGGGCGCCACCGTGTATTTCAGCCTTACGATAGCGGTTACGAGCGCAATAAAAGAGTAGTGTCAGAGACCCGCCGAGGCATAACCGCGTTTTCAGGGAATACCACCTTTGCTGAGTTGTGGACCCGAATGATACGGGGCTGGACTATCCGCAAAACCGTTATAACCGAGACCTATAGCGAGAAAGATTTTCTCGCAAAGCTGCCTGAAGACGCCGTCCGTCTTGCCATAATCCCTGAAAACGGCAAACTGGAATGGCATAATCAAAAGACTCGCAAGCTGCAATCTGGCGATACCGTTATCAGCTTCGTGCCACCGGAAGTACGCGAATCTGAGGTTGAACTGGAGCCAACGCCCACCTTACCGGGATAATAATTAGACGAGGCAAACGACATGACACCACTCCGCACTCCAGACGATTGTTTCGACAATCTGCAGGATTACCCCTACTCGCCTCACTACATACAGCTGGACGATACCGAAGGGGGTGAGCTTCGAATGCATTATATCGACGAGGGGCCAAAGACGGCTCCCGTGATATTGTTAATGCACGGCGAACCAACTTGGAGCTATCTTTACCGGCATATGATTTCACCGCTGGCCGCTGCCGGCTTTCGCGTCATCGTGCCCGATTTAATTGGATTTGGTCGCTCCGACAAGCCCAGCGAGCGTCGCGATTACACGTATCAACGCCATGTAGATTGGGTGCGATCACTATTAGAACAACTCGATTTACAAAACATCAGTCTTTTTTGTCAGGACTGGGGCGGACTTATTGGCTTGCGGCTACTTGCCGAAGAGAACAATCGCTTTAGCCGCGCCATCGCTGCCAACACCATGCTACCCACCGGAGATCATCACCCCGGAGAGGCTTTCATTGAGTGGCAAAAATTATCTCAACATATTCCGGTGTTTACGGTGGGGAAAATCATTGCGGGCGCCTGCGCTAAGCCGGTCTCAGCCGAAACTATAAAAGCCTACGACGCCCCCTTCCCTGATGAAAGTTTCAAGGCTGGCGCACGGCAGTTTCCAATGCTTGTCCCGGTCACCCAAAACGACCCAGCGGCTGAGGCAAATCGCGCCGCCTGGCAGGTGCTTAGTAAAATGGAGAAACCTTTCTTAACCGCCTTTAGCGACAAGGACCCAATTACCGCAGCGGGCGAGCCGATTTTTCGCAAGATGATTCCCGGTACACAGGGACAAGACCACGCCACTATCATTAATGGCGGGCATTTTTTACAGGAAGATCAAAGTGCGAGATTGGTCGAGGTGATATTAAAATTTATTGCGGATACCAATCAGCTTTAATACGAATTAAGCTTGTGCGGCAATGACGCCGCACAAGCTCCATACTTACAATGCCATAAAGTCAGGCACATTGAATACCCAACTCTTTTCTTCTTTGCGACTGCTTATACGCCAGCCATCTGATGTGCGGCGATAGGTATCTACATACCAAAGCCCCAGCATAAAGACCTGCTTTTCCGCCCCCAACGGCATCTCCATGGGGTTAAAACACATCACTCGACCGCTGGCCGTGTCTCCCTCAACGGAAATTTGCACATTGGCATTTAAGTGTTGAGACGCACTAAACGCAGGCAAGGCTTCTTTTAAAAACGCCAACGTCGACGCCCTATCGCCAACAGAACCACCAAAGGCGCTGTAGTCGATATGCGCATCGGCAGTGAAAATATCATTTAATTCATCCACCGCTTTGCGATCAATAATGTCCGCATACTGATACAGCATATCTTGAATTTCAAAGCGATCAGACATTTCCTGCAGGCTTAAGGCCATTGTACTTCTCCATTATTATTTTATTTAGTATGAGACGTTGCACGATTGTTATGTTGCCTATGCCGGCGTCGTTTAAAGGCGCCTACTGTTGGCAAAACGCACCCAAAGCACTCGCTCCGCTCGCGGCGCAGGCGCTACTCAATCGTCATTTATAGCTATAAGCGCGAAGGTCAGTCCCGCCCTATTCTGTGCGCTGTTTCTTTGCCAGAAAACAAAATTCAGGCTCGTGCAAAAGTCTCAGTATGCTGGTTTCGCGCGCCGTCGTTTAAACGGCCGACGCGCAGAAAGACTTAAGGCACCTCTGATTAATCTAATTTAAACACTTTTCGTGCATTTTCCCGCAAAAACTTAGGCCACACTTCGTCTTTAAAAGGCACATTTGGCATGTCTTTAAAAATACGATCTAGCGACAGCCCCATCGGGAAGTAACCGGCGTACATGACTTTATCCGCACCACGGCTATTCGCAAATTTAATAATTTCTTCTGGATAGTGTTTAGGCGCAAAAGCACTGGTCATATAATACAAGTTGGGATACTTGAGCATTAACTTCCACGCCAACTTTTCCCAAGGCTCGGCGCCATGGCGCATAACAACTTTTAGCTCGGGGAAGAACCAGCAAACCTCATCAAGCAACTCGACTTTTTGTGGTGCCATTGGTAAACGCGGACCAGGAACACCAACGCAGGGGCAAAACGGGATATCCAACTCAACACATTTTGCGTAAATGGGATACCATTTCTTATCGTTATACGGCACCTGTGGACACAGACCAGAGGCAAAACCCGTAATTGCCTTTATGCCGTAATCCTTGTGCAGACGCACCATCTTACGGACTTCTTCCATGCCATTATTAGGATTGACTTCTAAGCTAGCAAAAAAGCGATCTGGATGACGTGCAAGTGCCTCTTTAGCAATCTCGTTGTGGTCGTCGATGCCCAGCATAGCGCGTTCGATATTGTGCTTATCCATTTGTTCAATGGTGTAAGCGATATAATCTTCTTTTTTACCGCTGTCAGGAATATCTTTGAACATATACTGCGCCGGCATTTTGAACATATTGCGGCTTTCTTCGTCCATCAGCAGTGGCTTCATAAATTCATACCACTGGCTATTGTCTTCGCCCGGCACGCTAAGCATCAAATCAATAACCTTAATATCATTTGGCATTGCCATGCAGTCGGCTCCTTAGGTGTATTGTAAGTATCGATGCGAGATTGCATCAGCTAGCGGACATTTTTGACGATGAAGGGGGTAATCACAATAACAATTGGCGTCATCCCTATAAGCAAAATCGGTCAGTTGAAATGTGTGAATTTGCTTATTTCAACGCCGCACGCAAGCGCTCAGCCATATCAGCCAGATCGCTCTGTGCGGCCGGCTTTCTGCCGTGAATTTGCATTGCTTTGCCATGAAAGCAGGGAATGAGATGAGTGTGGTAGTGAAATACAGTTTGCCCAGCAGCGCGACCGTTTAGCTGATGAACGCCTAAGCCGTCCGCACCGCTCACCCGCTTTACCACCGGCGCTAGCCGCCGCGACTGAATGGCCAATGCAGTAACTTCTTTTTCGTTAAGAGTGAATATATTGTCGTGATGCTTAATGGGAATAACGAGGGTGTGCCCCGCGGAGACCGGCGCAATATCCAAAAAACACATCACCTCGTCATCGCGATAAATAATATGCCCAGGCGCTTTACCCGAAATAATTTTACAAAAGATGCAGTTTTCCGCTGCCGTCTCGTCGCCAAATAAACCGCCCTGCACGCTTACACCTCCATCGGCCCTGCATCCAACTCGTGAACACCCTGATAAGGGCTGTGCTCCGCATCGATAGTTTGATACTGGTATACACCACTCGCATCTAGTTTTCGCGTCATTCGGCCCTCTGCACATAGATAATGCAAATGCGCTATCGCTTCGCCAAGCGCCAAACCCAACTGCGACATTTCTATTTTTCGAGCGAATAACACGCTAAATAAATCGATTGCTATTTTAGGCTCAACACAGGCCTTTTCGATAGCCGCCAAGTGCCCCTCATGATGGTCGATAAGGTAATCCAGGCGCGCGTGAACACCATAGAATGGTGCATTGTGTGCTGGCATGACCAAGGTATCGGCGTCCAGATCTCGTCGAAAACGACGCAAGGCGTCAAACCAGTCCTGCAACGGATTCGCTTCTGGCTCAGACGCCATCACGCTGACATTAGAAGTAATGCGGGGAATAATCTGGTCACCAGACAACATCAATTTGTCCGCTGCGCAGTATAGCGACACGTGCTCTGGCGAGTGACCGGCGCCGGTCATTATCCGCCAATCCCGGCCTCCTATTTGTAAAACTTGACCATCTTGCAAACAATTAAACGCGGTAGGCAAGGGTTCTACTACAGAACCAAAACCGCGCATTTTTGCGCCATCGCTTTCTAAATAATCATTACCTACACCGGCACGACGGTAATATTGCTCCGCAGTCCAGCTCATGTCGCCGGGAGGCAGCGTGGTAAATGCCCGAGCGCAATAAAATTCGCGGAAGCTCATATACAACGGTACCCGGAGGCTGCCACACAGCCACCCAGCCTGACCTACGTGATCCGGGTGCATGTGAGTACAAATAACGCCCAGCACGGGTTTAGATGCCATTTGATTTGCCAGCAGTAGCTGCCAGCGCTCGCGTGTATCACCGAGGTTTATCCCGGTGTCGACAATCCACCAGCCCTTATCGTCTTCCAATACATAAAGGTTTATATGGTCCAAGGCCATTGGCAGTGACATCTGCAACCAATAAACACCGCGAGCCACCTCGAGCCACTCTCCTTTCTGTGGTAGGTCGGCAAAAGGATAACGTATCTCAGAATCAGTGCTGCTACTCATAAAAGACCAACTTATTTATTACAGATACAACGATAACTTATGCCCACATGGGCATAAGTCTCTCGATCGACGCATACTCAGTTTAAGGGCACGCTAGAGCTTGGTGTCAACTTAACTTTAATGGCAATTGCCGCAAACGCTGTCCGGTTGCAGCAAATACCGCATTTGCCAATGCCGGTGCTAAGGGTGGCACACCTGGCTCGCCGACGCCCGTCGGTGATTCAGCGCTGGGCATAATATGGACTTCAATTTCCGGTGTTTCATTCATCCGCAGCATTTCGTAGTTGTGGAAATTACTTTGCTGAACCGCACCATCCACAACCGTAATATCCCCCTTCAGTGCTGCGGTAAGCGCAAAGACAATCCCTCCCTCCATCTGCGCCGACACAATATCAGGATTAACCGCGATACCACACTCGACCACACAGACGACCTTGTGGACCTTGATTTTCTTCCCTTCTATCGATACCGATACAACCTGGGCTACCATGGTATGGAATGACTCATGCACCGCAATGCCCTGGAACTGCCCCGCTTCAGGCTTACCCCAGTCTGCCCTTGCTGCCGCTTCCTCTATGACTTTTCTGCGCCGTGAATCTGCGGGCAAATGGTTTAAGCGGAATTGCAATGGGTCTTGCCCGGTTCTCGCAGCGAGCTCATCGATAAAGCTCTCCATGAAAAAAGCATTTTGCGAATGACCCACTGAACGCCAATAGCCTATGGGGATGCTCGTCTCTTGCATAATATAATCAGTCCGCATATACGGAAACTGATAGTCGTTTTCTACCAAACCTTCTGTCGCCGCCGGATCGGAACTGGCTGCCAAGCCTGCTAATTTATTGTGGAGACCATCGGGAATCCACTGCGGCATAAGCGTATTACTAACTGCCCCTACAAACTGCCCCATGATACTGGGGGCGGCAACCTTAGCCTGAAGACTAGTCACCACATTATTATCGATGGTCGCCGACATTTTGACTGAGGAGTTTGGCCGATAAAAATCACCGCGCATATCGTCTTCACGGCTCCAAACGACCTTAATGGGGAAGCCACTAAGTTGCGCCACCCGAGCGGCTTCGACCAAGTAATCGGATAAAATCCGCCGTCCAAAACCGCCACCCAGCATCTGGTTGTGAATGCGAATTTGCTCACGGCGGTATCCAGTTGCATCTGCAATCGCTGACAAGGCGATGTCGGGCGATTGATTTCCTGTCCAAATTTCGATGGATTCCGGGCTCACCACTGCTAAGGCATTCATTGGCTCCATTGTCGCGTGGGCAAGATACGGCACGTTATAGAGTGCAGTGACTTCGTCACCACTGGCAGCGCTTTGCTCGCCCTTCTCTTCAACATTTTTTCCTGATTCAGTTTCTAATAAGGTATGTCGCTCATTACGCAATGTATCGCTGCTTACCCCACTTAACGGGCCTTTTTCCCACTCAATCGTGACAGCAGAGGCAGCCTGCCGAGCCTGCCAATAGGTGTCAGCAACAACAGCTACTGCACCATCTACATCTAGCACAGTCCTAACGCCTGATTTCGCCAAGGCGGCAATTGCATCGAAACTTTTAGCCCTGCCACCAAAATCAGGTGATCTTATCAAAACAGCCGTTAAGGCTTCAGGATACTGAACGTCTATGCCAAATTGCGAGCTACCGGTTACCTTAGCTCTGGCATCTAAACGCTGATTGTAATAACCGATATATTTGAAATCCTGGGGCGCTGTTAAGGTCACCGCTTCTGGCGATGGAATCGTGCGAGCGGTATCAACTATGTCCGCGAATAGGATGTCACCGCTTGCATGAACGACCTTGCCATCTACGACACTGAGAGACGACTCCGGTAAATTCAGTTGCTGCGCTGCCGCTGATTTCAATATCGCGGCGAGCGTAGCAGCAGCTTCTCGAATTGAGACAAAACTCAATCGAACTGAGGAGCTTCCGCCGGTTATCATCACGTAGAATTCAGGGTCGCGAAAGTCTGGGTGGAACTCTGCGTGCTGCACAATTATTTGCGCAGGATCCATATTGAGTTCTTCGGCGGCCAAGGTCGTCAATCCAGTAAATACACCCTGACCCATTTCGGATTTATGAAGCTGCAGAATAACATCCCCTTCAGCCGTTACCTGTAGAAAGGCATTGGGCTGCAAGGCAGTTGAGCTCATATTTGGAAACGGTGGCGACTTGGAGCAGCCAGTTAAGTTGAAACCAATCGCTATTCCGCCACCCAATAAAGCGGTGCTTTTAATAAAATTTCGCCGAGACAAACTCATGATGCTGCCTCCGACTCTTTATCCACTGGCTGGTAATATTGCACGCTCAACTCTGCGGCACGATGAATCGCCTTGCGAACACGGGGATAAGTGCCACAGCGGCAAATATTGCCTGACATTGCGGCATCTATGTCGGCGTCACTGGGGGTTTGATTCGTCTCGAGTAGCGCGACCGCAGACATGATTTGACCAGACTGACAGTAACCGCATTGCGGTACACTCATTTCCAGCCACGCCTGTTGCACTGGATGTAAAACATCGTCAGCTGACGCCAGCCCCTCTATCGTCGTAATATTTCGGCCATCTACAAATTCGACTGGATAGCTACAGCTGCGGATCGGACTGCCGTCTAAGTGCACAGTACAAGCCCCGCACAAACCCATTCCGCAACCGAATTTAGTACCGGTCATCGCCAGCTGCTCGCGCAAAACCCATAATAGAGGGGTGCCAGAATCGACGGTCAGTGTTTGCGCCTGACCATTCAATGTAAAACTCAACTCAGCCATGTTTACTCCGATAACACTTGCAATGGGCACACTATACCGACACCGAAAACCAATGTCCTGTCAGGTATTACTGTGGGGAGGTAATTATGACGAAGGAGCGACACTATGCTGATTAAATCTTGTCCATAAAGCCAATGGACAACAATACCAAAAAGCCCTACTTTCTTTTGAAAATAGGGCTATCTAGTAAATAAGCGGAATTTAACTCGCAATACGCAAGACGTTTTGCTAGAAGCGCAGAACCATATCAACTGAAAAAGTGTCAGCTGCCGTCTTTATCGACTCGTCGTCATCTAAAATGTAGTGGTCGTACGCTAACGTCAAACTGGCGTTCTGCGCAATATCCATGCGGACGCCAATACCTGCATAGGGGTCCGTTCCTTCTACGGTGAACCGACCACTGCGACTGCTGTCCTCCAGCGTGCCATCTATCTCCCAACTATATACACCAAAGCGCGCAAATAGGCCGAATGGCTCGTTATAGGGTGTATGAACATTGATCCCTAGAAAAACACCGTCAGCATCGGCATCCATATCAACCCGACCAGCACTAAAGCCATTGGTCAACACCTGAGAGCCATCCGATATCGCACTCCCGCTAAGGGAACCTAGCGACGCATAACCAAACTCCAAACCGAGTTCCGGGCTGAAATCAAAGCCAAAACCAATACGGCCGCCGCTCGATTCGGTGTCCAGGGTAATGCTCGACAAGGAGCCATCACCGAAGCTGTAGCGAAAATCAGAACGATCAAAATCGAAGGAAGAGACACCAAGCCCACCGAAAACATACATCGCTGGGCCGCTCCGGTAGTGTTGACCGCTGCGCAGATGATCTGCTTCGGCAAACATCGGAAATAACGAAACAGCTGCAAGACTTAACAAAGGTAGCGTTTTCATTTTTTTACTCCGCACTGAGAATGCTTGCATTATGAATACCACTATCTGAATCAAGCCTGAACGCCCTAACTACCTTTGCGTAAGTAATTTTAGAATAAATATGCACGACTTTGACGCAGGCGTTTAGGCACTGCTTAAACATGGTGCAAGTGGCGTACATATAGCTAATTGAAACGTGAGTCGTTTAAAGCCGAATTAACAATAAAGCGGTTTAGTACACGGAGATCACGACCTGAGCGAATATTTCCACGCCACAATCCGACTAAATACTGTGCTTATCAATGCCGCAAATACTTGGCCTACTTGATGCATTGAAGGAATTACAAAGGCATTTATTAAACACTGCAACAAATACCGCCTCAGCACTGTCACATTAGGGTCAAAGAGTTTCGCTAATATACAAAACAACGCGTTCTGGAAATATAACCGGTTGCGACGGAAGCAGCTAACGGGGTCAAATTAAATGGATACAAGTAATGATGTTTCACAAACCCTACTTCAGCTCAAAGGCAAGCATGTCTTGATTACCGGCACTACCGGCTTTGTCGGTAAAGTTATGCTGGAAAAAATCATGCGTTCCGTACCCGACATTGGCGGTGTTTACCTATTGATTAGAGGCACTAAAAAATACGCCAACGCGGGCAATCGCTTCGCCAATGAAATTACCTCATCATCTGTATTTGAATTTTTGAAACTAAACGCACCAGACTATTTTAACGATTTTTGTCACGGCAAAATCCACTGCATCACTGGAGAGATAACAGAATACCAGTTTGGTTTGCCGCGGATTGAATTTCGCGACTTAGCAGCCAAAATTGATGCTGTTGTGAACTGTGCTGCAAGCGTGAACTTTCGCGAAGAGCTAGATCGTGCCCTTAAAATAAACACCTACAGTCTGCGCAATATTGTCGAATTATCTGACCTCGCAGGTAATATCCCCGTCATCCAGGTCTCAACCTGCTACGTCAACGGTTACAATAAAGGGCATATTCATGAATCCCTCTCTGTACCCGCTCGTGTAGACATTCCTCGCCATAGAGAAGGCTATTTTGAAGTCGGCAATTTAATCGAAGAGCTCGAACTGAAAATCAATCAAACGCAGCAAAAATATGAAGGTACGGAGTTAAAAAGACAACTCGTAGATTTAGGAATCCGTGAAGCACACACCTGTGGCTGGAACGATACCTATACGTTTACTAAGTGGCTGGGTGAGCAATTGCTACTCAAATCACTTAGAGGATATTCATTAACACTGCTAAGACCATCTATTGTAGAAAGCACATTGCGTGAACCTTCACCGGGCTGGATAGAAGGTGTAAAAGTAGCCGATGCCATTTTACTCGCCTACGCCAAAGAGAAAGTGACCTTCTTTCCTGGCAAACGCAGCGGCGTTATTGACGTGATTCCCGCCGACTTAGTCTCAAACAGCATCCTTCTTTCTCTGGCAGAACAATTTAAGAGCCCAGGCAAACACCATATCTATCAATGCTGCAGTGGTTCGGCAAACCCATTAACACTCGGAAATTTTATTGACCATCTCATGACCGAAGCGAAGGAGAATCACGGTAGCTACGACAAACTATTTTCGAGACAACCCCGCAAGCCTTTCATTGCCGTCAATAAACGCGTGTTTAATGCCATTGCATTTTGCTTGGGCGCAGTCCTCTCGGCGGTAAGCCAAACACTAATCCGTTTAGGGTTTAAGCGCGGCCTCAAAGCCCATCGCAACTTAGAAGCGGCAATGACACTATCAACCCTTTTCTCGTTTTATACCGAACCAGAATATGTTTTCCATAACGACAAACTAATGGATCTAGCAAAACGCATGGGCAAAGCAGATCAAGACCTTTTCCCGGTAGATTCAAAAGCAATCGGATGGGAAAATTACTTGCGAAAAATTCATATGGCGGGTTTAAATTGCTACGCCTTAAAGGGACGTAAACAAGCACTCAATAAAGTCAGCAATACAAGCCTTGTCAGTAGCAGCGAAAAACAGGCTGCTTGATATCTCGCAAGGTGGTGTGAATGCTAAGTTTAGCTCCACACCACCAAACAACCACCGTTAGTGACGTTTTTGTAAATTAGAAGCCGTAGCTTAGTGGAGCTTCAGTCGTGGTCTTAGCAGTCGGTTAAACCGCCCCGCCATCAATAACATCAATGTCCGCAGCCAACCGTAGATCGCAGCTTGATGCAGCCGATACAAACTGACGTACATCATGCGCGCCATCCAGCCTTCAATAAAGAAGCTGCCACCGCGCACACTACCCATCAGATTTCCTAGGGCAGAATACTCCGACAGTGACACCAGTGAACCGTGATCGCGATATCTAAAAGGCTTCAGCGGTTCACCTTTTACAATGCGTAGTAAATTGGCTGCGGTGTGATTAGCCATTTGCTGAGCAGATTGTGCGCGTGGTGGCACATTTTTACCTTCAACAAGCTCACAAGCACAGCAATCGCCTATCGCAAATATTGCTGGGTCTGCCGTTTGTAAATTTGGATCAACCACTAACTGATTGATACGATTGACCTCAAGGCCCCACTGTTTCAGTACATCCGGCGCCTTAATCCCCGCGGCCCAAACTAGCAAGGCTGCATCAATTCGCTCACCATCACCCGTGATAAAACCGTTTTCATCCGCTTGTTTGACCATCGTAGAGGTATGTACCTTAACCCCCATATTTTCAAGCTCAGCCTGTGCAGCACTAGCAATTTGTTCACTCAGTGCAGGCAACAAACGAGGACCCGCCTCAATAACATGGACTTGCAAACGGCTGCGATCCAACTCTTTATGTCCATAGAGTTTCAGCAAAGCAACGGCGTGATGAATCTCAGCAGCGAGCTCCACGCCTGTTGCGCCGCCACCAACAATCGCTACCGATACCGTGTCACGATAAAAGTCGGCGCTTAAGCAGTGATTTAAAAAACGCTCATGGAAGCGGTCAGCTTGCTCGCGGGTATCTAGGAACAAGCATTGCTCCCTAACGCCCAGCGTATTGAAATCGTTACCTAGACTACCCACGGTGATCACCAGATAGTCATAGGGAATTCTGCGCTCGGGCAGAATTTCTTTGCCACTTGGACCAGTGGCAGGCTCTAGAATAATTTCTTTGTTCTCACGATCAAGGCCGCTCATGCGTCCCTTAGAAAAGCTATAATGATTATGATGAGCGTGGGCGCGGTAGTCCACCGCATCTAGGTCTGAATCTATAGCTCCTGTGGCAACTTCGTGAAAACGGGGCTTCCAGATATGACTAGCACTGGCATCTACTAGCGTTATATTGGCTTTACCGCGCTTCCCTAATCGGCGGCCCAACTTTGTCACCAACGGCAATCCACCTGCACCACCGCCTACAACCACGATATTCATACTCGTACCTCTACAACTATTAATTCATATTCCTTTACTCTTCGATACTTGACTGGCTTTCATCATCACTTACCACTACTACAGTGCCGGCAATTTTATCGTGCCATCCCTGCTTTTTGGGATCTAAGGCCACCCAAAGAATACCGAGGAACAAGGGAATCATAGACACGTAATAGCCAATATATCGCAGTACAAATTGCGTGGTCGTCGGCTTAGCTCCAGTGCGCGCATCTACTATGAGTAAACCGGTCATCATTTTTCCGGGGGTTGCCGACTTGTAAACCCAAAACAAAATCACAGCTAGCGGCGGCAACAGGTAATTTAACAACACATCCAAACCGGTGCCCATTCCTGATCCATTTACCCAATAAGCGCGACCGGAGATAGCCGTTATCAAAGGGCCTAGTAACAGCAAAATTAATAATGTATCAATGATCGACGCACCTACGCGCACCCAGAAACCGGCATAATTCGGTTTGCTCATAAACAACACTTCTCTGTTTGAAATGAGGATTTAAAAAGTGGAATAAGACATAGACAAGTATGCGCGAAAAGCGGGCCTGTAAAGGCACATCGGCTTATAGCTTAGCTGCAAGATGTCACTTAATTAGGGATCTAAAATTGATACCAAGGGTAACGCTACTCAAATTCTAGCGCCAGCACTTCCTTACATTAAAAGCAAAAATAATCCCACCGCAGTATTGACTATACAATCAATACTCGCACTCACACTTCTGGCCAGATCCAATCAAACTCCATTTGCTTTGCAGTACGAACGGCTAATTCGCTTCCCTGCAAGCGTCCGACAATATACAAGCTCATGTCAATGCCGGCAGATATACCGCCGGAGCTAATAATATTACCGCTATCTACCCACCGCGTTTCTTCGCAAACGTGTAGATTCGGGAAGCGTTCACGCAGGCTGACAACATCTTCCCAGTGGGTTGTTACCTTGTGATCTGTTACCACATCCGCGGCTGCCAACAAAAAAACACCTGTACACACCGAAGCGACCAAAGACGCCTGCCCAGACTGAGTTTTGATCCAGGAAAGGACTGCCGGCTTATTCATTTCCAGATCATGTACACCACCCACCACAATAAGAAGATCAATAGTCGGATGATTAGCGAAATGATAATTAGGGTTGACCGAAAAACCCGCTCTGGCTAACACAGGCCCCGGCTCTTCTGAAATTAAAAAAACCTCAAATGGTGGCGACTCGCCGCATAGTCGCGAAGCCGTCGAAAACACCTCAAACGGTCCGGCAAAATCGAGAACCTCGGCATTCTCGTAGCAGTATATTCCGACGTTCATCAAGCCACTCCCACTGAACGATAAGAGTTATACATAATAGCGCGCATGAATTTGCTGACAGTAACTCGTCAAATTCTCGTAGCGCTTGGCGATAGTATTAAACTCATTATCGATGGTAACCAGCACAAACTCAGCCAAAAAAGCAAACACACAGGCATCGAGAAAACTCGGTTTATCCGTCATAAAATAAGGCTTGGTCCCTAATAAAATCGACAAGCTATCCATGGTGTAAACAAATATCTGTTTGACTTCATCTTTAGAGTGCCGCCCCATCCCCTGCTTATAAATGGTCGAACGAACGTTCTTACGAACCCACCAGGCCGCGCCGTGATTTAGAGGAAAAGGTAAAGAGCCAAAAAATGCTGCCTTAGTTTGCGGCCATGTATCTTCACAGACCCATCGGGAATAGAGCAAACACCAATACAGATTTTCATCCAGCGACTTGGCTATGAGATACGCTTGCGCTCGCTGCTCAGGGCTTAAAGCCGAACTCATGGTCACGTCCGCTTTAGCATTTAAATAATCTAAAATGAAGGCTGAATCAGCGATGGTTTTATCGCCATCCACGATATAGGGTAACTTGCCTTTAGGCGCATTTTGCAAATTAGAAATTGCGGACTTGCGTTCAAATTCTAATCCAGCCATGCGCAGATACACATCCACTTTCAATACAAAGGGGCTGGCGTCTACCAATCCAAAAGCTTCATTAAACCCATACAAGGTAATCATCGTGGCCTCCGTGGCAAATCACCCAATCTACGTTCAAATAGTTCTGTTATGGCCCATTCAGCATTATGCGTGTCGCCAATTGAATTTCACGTAAAAACCCCGTCAATGCAGCGATCAAAAAGCACATCGCAAACACAAATAAAGACGCTACTACCAAGCTGCTATTCCAGCCGATGACCGCGCTGATAAACAATAGTGCTATGACCATACACACCAGCAAGGCGCTAGCGGTACTGAAGGCAATAGCTCGGTGCACAACCCGCGCACGACGGGTCAACATCCCCAGCTCATCTCTAATTGTCACGCCGCGTGTGTCGCTGACAGATTCTAGACGATGATGAAGATTGCGACTGCGATCAATAATCCTCGCGAGTCGGTTTGTAAGAACATTTAAAATACCACCAATACCCGCAAGCAAAAACACCGGTGCTACCGCTTGCTGGATTGCATGAGTAATGGTGACAACTTCGATATCAACTGCCATGTACGTCCCTAACGCGTTACGCGCGACAACAACTACAACTTATATATGAATAAAAACTTGCTCGCCTTCACACTCTACTTTAAAGGTATTCAATGCCTGTGGCGATTTACCTAGAGCAATCAATTTGTGCGTCCAGCCTGGCATGGGTATACCGATAAAGGCGTTAGTCCAATCGACGTTTTCACCGGTCAGCAAATTAAAACTGGAACCATGGAAGGGACACACCACCGCACCATCGCAGACTTTGCCCTTAGCTAAGGGCAAACCTAAATGAGGACAGCGATTTTCGACTGCGCAAAGCTGGCCATTTATCTTGCTCAGCAATACTTTTTGACCATTCACCGTTTTACTTAATAATGCATCACTTTGAATATCGTCTAGATTTGCTACAAATATTTTTTCCATGTATCCCCCTAGTTAGACAAACCGATTCCGTCAACGGTATTAATTGCTCTGGGATGACAACAAGGGCAGCGAGGTTTTGTTCACCGGCGACTTCATCACAAAGCTTGAGTGTACGCCGGTCACACCATCTATTCGAGTGATCTTATTTAGCAGCAGTGCCTGAAACCCGTCCATGTCGGCAACGATTACCTTTAGGAGATAATCCGCTGATTGCCCGGTAATCAAATGGCATTCTAATACCTCCGGATACGCGCCGACATGACGTTCAAAGTTTTCAAAGCGCTCAGGCGTATGCCTGTCCATACTAATCTGTATAAACGCCATCAAATTAAGCCCAAGGGCACGTGCATTGAGTACGGCACGATATGCACCGATAAGCCCCGCTTCTTCCAAGCGTCGCACACGCCGAAGGCACGGCGACGGCGACAAACCGATGCTATCAGCCAAATCCTGGTTACTAAGTCGACCGTCTTCCTGCAAGGCTTCTAAAATGCGTCTATCATAGGCATCTATATTCATTAAATTTCAACCTTACTCACATTAAAGGCATTATATTCTACTAATTTAACTTTATACGCAATTAGTCGCTATTATTTCTTTAAATCAAGCACAACTTCGCAATCCTCTGCCAATGCCAATTCCCTATACTGGGAACCGTGGAGTTACCGCTCCGCACAACACGTCCCGCTGACCGCCACACCCCGCTCTCAGCGAGCACGACAGTAGACCCTTTTACAAAAAGCGTCTAAGCATAAACGGCAAAACGCCCGGCACACCGGGCTCCGCCGCTGGACATACAACAAACCAAACATACCAATAGAGGAAATATCAGATCATGGGCGAATTCAACCACCGCAAATATCAGCCCGCGCCACAAATCGCTATGCCTAACCGTCAGTGGCCCAACAACACGATCACCCAAACCCCGCAGTGGTGTTCGGTTGATTTACGAGATGGCAATCAGGCTTTGGTTGAGCCCATGAACGTGCAACAAAAACTCCGTATGTGGGACCTGCTAGTCAAACTTGGTTTCACCCAAATTGAAGTCGGCTTCCCCGCGGCATCACAGCCCGACTTTGATTTTGTGAGAGCACTCATCGACGGCGACCGCATTCCAAGCAATGTCACTATTCAGGTACTGACTCAGGCACGCGAAGAACTGATTGCACGCAGCTACCAAGCGCTGAAAGGCGCAAAGAATGCCATCGTGCACGTTTATAACTCCACCAGCCCGGTGCAGCGCGAGCGAGTATTTGGTCTAGACAAACAGGGCATCGTCGACATCGCGGTGCAGGGTGCGAAGTGGGTGAAGGAATACGCAGCTCATCAGCCAGAGACAAATTGGTCATTTCAGTACTCACCAGAAAGTTTTAGCAGCACCGAGGTTGAATTTGCCGTTGAGATTAGCGACGCAGTGATTGCGGAATGGCGAGACAGCGGTAATCAAATCATCATCAATCTGCCAGCTACTGTCGAATGTGCCAGCCCCAATGTGTTCGCCGACCAAGTCGAGTGGTTCTGTAATAACACCCGGTACCGTAAAGATATTACCGTGTGCGTACACACCCATAATGATCGCGGCTGTGGCGTTGCCGCAGGTGAATTAGCGGTAATGGCCGGCGCAGACCGAGTTGAAGGTACCCTGCTTGGCAATGGCGAACGCACCGGCAATATGGATATTGTCACCATGGCAATGAATCTATACAGCCAAGGTGTCGACCCCGGACTGAATCTGGCGGATATGGACGAAATCATTGCAGTGGTCGAACACTGCACAGCCATTCCGCTGCACCCGCGTCACCCCTATGCGGGCGAGCTGGTGTTTACCGCATTCTCTGGCAGCCACCAGGACGCCATCCGCAAATGCCTGAGCAAACAGCAGGACGACGAACATTGGCAAGTGGCCTACCTGCCGATTGACCCCGCCGATTTGGGTCGCAGCTACGAAGCGGTCATTCGCATTAACAGCCAGTCTGGAAAAGGCGGCGTAAGCTGGGTGCTGGAAAACGACTACGGCCTGCAATTGCCGCGCTGGCTGCAAATCGATGCCAGTCGCATGGTGCAGGCGCGCGCAGAAGAGATTTCGGGCGAAGTGACGTCGGCGCAAATATGGGAATTGTTCGACGCTCACTATTTACAAGCGCACAAAAATATTCGCATTGAAAACTTTTCTGTGAGCCAGGACAACACAGAGAATGCAGGCCAAGATGTATTGAGTCTCAGCTTTAAGAATCAATCCGGCAGCACTGTTTTAAAAGGTCATGGCGACGGCGCCATCAGCGCACTGGTTGATGCATGGCAAAATGAGTACGGCGACAAGATTGAGATCTTGGACTATCGCGAACACGCCTTGGGCAGCGGCACAGATTCCCAGGCTATCGCCTATGTTCATTTATCGATTAACAACCAACGCTATATCGGCATAGCAAAACATCGCGATGTAATTTCGGCCTCGTTGCAAGCAGTGCTCAATGCTTCGGTGCAGGCTGCATCTAATAGTGCAGAAGCCGAACGGTTAGCAAGTTAGTTCACCCTGTAAAAACCAAAAAGCCGCACTGAATTTTCCAGTGTGGCTTTTTTTATAGCCATCACTAACCACCGCAAATTGGCAGTTAGTTTGTCAGACACTTATCTATATAGAATCGCAACTTGCGCTTGATTTGGCTCATAAATTCGCGGGTCGCACCGTAGCTTCGACCAAGCAGTTCCGACACAGCACGAAGATCTAATTCATCGTCCATTACCCATGACAAGGCTTGCGCTCCGTCTGGATGGTCGCGGCTGAAAGCTGACATTTGCCCTTCAATACAGGCCTTTAATCTGCCCTCATCGTAGCTGTCGTTGTCATAGTGTCCGGCGTCAACTACAGCATCATCACCATCCACATACTCTGTTGATTTGTCTGAACTGCGATAGCGATCAGCCAGCTTAGATCGTACCACCGACCACACCCAGCCACGACCCTGCCCCATCGCTGTAAAGTTATCTGCACGGGCGATTAAGGATATAAAAATGTCGTGAAGAACATCTTCAGCCTCGTGTAATGGCACGCCCCGAAGTGTAAGGAATTGGGTCATTTTTCCGGCAAAGGCTATGTAGAGCTGGGTAACGGCTCGTTTGCGGGTATCGCCACCTTGCTGCAGGTCAATAATAAGCGCATCGATATCCACGTTGCTTAAACTAGTCATCGCTAATAATGACCTCAATGTTAAGCTCTACGTCTATCGGCCACTCGCCATCCTTCGACGCCTCAGGCAGCTTCGCTAACCATTGTTCCTTTGCTGCTTCATCATAAAGAACAAGTATCCAAGAACCCTCTTCATCGCCTTTGCTTAGAGAAAGCACCTCTGGATTCAACTCCAATAACGCCTGCCATTGAACTAGATTTAAAGTCAGCCTTACTGGATGCGCTGCATTCTCAGCCTCTGACGCCATATCCTCTATGAGCCTGGACTCTGCCATGTCTGCCGCAAATCCCTGAGCGCGATATTCGCTTAGGTCTTTCTCTTTAGGCCGCGATGAGAGCGCCTGCGGCTTAGCCGGCGCTGCCATTGCAGCGGGTGATTCTTCCGCGCCTGCGCGGCCTGCAGTGTCGCTCTGCATCGTCGCTTCGCGCTCCTCGGCGATCATGGCGTTGCTAAATGCGGGCGATGCATTTTTAGTCGATTCAGCCTTGCTAAAGCGCGCTTCTGACTCTTGCAGTGCCGCTTCATGTAGCGGCTTATCAGTCACCGCATAGTTCAGAACCAGACTGACACCAACAAGCAATACCGCCGCGTAGCCAACAAATTGCAGGCGTTTAGAGCGAGGTATCGACCGGGATGGCGTGGCAGTTTCTTCGTAAAGGCCTTCGCTGGCAAGACGCTGATGCAATCGCTTAAGGGCGAGCTCGTCTGTTTGTTCAAGTGAATCCGCCGCCCGCAAACCCGAGCGAACAGCCTCCATAACCGCCCGCTCTTTTGGGGATTCACATGCGGCGGGGTCCGCCAGCCGCTTTAGCCAATATTCAATATCGTCTGTCATTACTCTTGCGCCAGCACCATAGGAGTGAGTCGTTCAATCAGTTGAATAAATTCTGCACGCTTAGCGTCAGCCTGTTTAAATGTGACCGCCTTGGCACGGTGCAAAACACTTTGCAGACTTGACGATCCCACATGCTCAGACTCAGATAATAGCAGACTCAATTCAGCCACCGCAGACGCCCACTGTAAGTCGGCGCTCGCCGCCTCGATCGCTTTGGCTTTGGTGGTCATCAGGTGATCAAATTCAATTCCTTTGTCACCGTCGGGCTGCTTGTAGCGCAACTTCACATAAGCCAGCTCCATGGCCTTACTCCCGGCTGGGACACTGGTTTGATAGCGGCGTTCAATATCAGGCGTCTCACTGGTGCCTGCGGGGATAATCTCGTAAAGTGCGACCACCGAGTGTCCGGCGCCAATTTCGCCAGAGTCCTTTTTATCGTCCCGGAAGTCTTCCGCATTCATCACCCGCGATTCATAGCCCAGCAAACGATACTGCGCAACCGCAGCGGGATTAAATTCAATCTGTACTTTGACATCTTTGGCCGCAATATGCAGAGTCCGAGTTAACTCCGACTCAAATAGCCGCTGCGCCTCTATGTCGGAATCCAAATAATGCGCTACACCGTTGCCAGCCTCGGCGAGCACCTGCATCTTAGCGTCTTGGTAATTGCCGCTGCCCATGCCAATCACACTTAGAAAAACCCCACTTTCGCGCTGTTTTTTAATCATCGACTTCAGCTCACCGTCGCCGCTCACTCCGACGTTAAAATCACCATCGGTGGCCAATATAACGAGATTAGTGACGTTTTTATCATACTGCTTGCGGGCAACATCATAGGCCAACTGGATGCCTGCACCGCCAGCTGTAGATCCGCCCGCACTAAGACTAGCCAGAGCTTGATGAATTCGCTCACTCTCCGTTACAGGTGTTGGTGGCAACACCAATCCCGCGCTGCCCGCGTAAGTCACTATCGCAACCTGATCCTGGGGTTTTAGGTTTGCCAGTAATGTTTGAAAACTGCGAATCAACAGCGGCAATTTATCACTGCTATTCATTGATCCTGATGTGTCCAACAAGAAGGTAATCCGTGCGCCTTTATCACTGCTTGCGGTCACATCGCTGGCTTTTACACCGATCATTGCGAGACGATGCTTCGGGTTCCAGGGCGCAACGGCGTAATCAGACATAACAGATATCGGATGGCCATCACTGGGCTGGGGGAAGTTATAGTCAAAATAATTGACCATTTCCTCTAAACGCACACTTGATGGTAGCGGCACGCCACCTTGATTGATTTGGCGGCGAACATTTGAATAGCTCGCTGAATCCACCTCTAAGCCAAAAGTCGATAATGGCGACAGCGCAACGGATAGAAATCGATTCTCATTCCTAGCGCTATAGTTTTCACGATCAAGCGGCGGGGGCTGTGGAGCAAAACTGGACGCAATCATCATGGATGCCGCCATGCCTGAAACAAATTTACGTTGCTCATTCACTCGGCGCTTCTCTGACTCAGCGACCGATCTGTCGCCAGCGGCCGCCTTCGGGGCTGCAGTCTTGATAAATTTATGCTGAGGGTGTGGAGGGTTGGTAACAGATTGGCGGCTAGCGTAATCCTGAGACGCCGTGGTATCGACTTCATTTATGGCATGCCCTTGGGGCAGACCGGTGCTGGTTGTTTCCGTAGATATGAGTTTTTCGGAAGTCTCAAACACATAGAATGAGACCGCAATGACGAGAAAAAGGCAAAGGCTGATAATATAACGCATGGTTGCTCTCCGTTGTTTATTGCTGCTGTCATAGCTATAAACGCAGCGGAGATAGGAATGTCAGGGTGGGGTGATAAATTTTTTTATTTTATTTGCACCGAGCTAAAATCTCAGTCTTCCAAGGCCTTAGAATTTGGCTGACGCGAACCGCGCGGCGGTACCGCTGCAGCCGTTATTCTTCGCGTGTGTTCCAGCATCGAGGCATCGCCGATCTTGCCGTGTCCTGGTACCACAATTTTGGCGTCACCATATTTAGACTGAACATTCGCTACCGAATGTGACCATTCGCTAATCACCGCATCACCAGTATTGCCAAGACTCTCTGTCTCCTGCGGTCGTATCAAACAGCCTCCAAAAAGAATCTGCTGATCTGCCAGCCAAACAACTACGTTGTCCTGCGAATGCCCTCCTCCAGGGTAGAAAATTTGGATTTGGTCCTCCACCAGCCAATAGTTATCGCTATCGAATTCGTTTACAGCCTGTGGTTTAGCAGATGCTTTGAGAAGTTGATTAGTCAAGGTAGAGGCGTAGGTCGGAATAGATTTCGAATTTAAAAATTCGATCCCCGCCGCACGGTCTACGTGAAAGTGAGTTGAAATACTGCCCTTCACAGTAAAACCACGGGCGGTAATCCAATCTAATAATTTTTCCGTGTCTTCTGCAGACCACGGTGTATCGACAAGGTAGGCGTCTTTCCCGACAAGAACGACAAGCCCATTGGAATCAACCAAACCAAATCCTTCGTAAACCTGAAAGGAGGTATGAAGGTAAACACCATCGCTAAGTTGCTGTATTTTTAGGGCTGGGAGTTCCTCTTTCGCAGCAACAGGATGAATTGAAATCAAAATGAATAGCAACGCACCTAAAACATTTCTCATCGAATTTTCAAATCCTTGGAAAGCATTCTGCTATAAAGTAAATCTAGTATTCAAAACCCGAATTTGCTCAGCAATATCTCGACTCGTTTCAGCGGTCTTCATTAGCCCACTTGACCACTGTACCGCATACCATAGTACGGTTAAATAACCGTAAATTACCCGCCAATGGGTTAATCGCTGCAAGTCATCGGCGCTCACCGGCCTTGCCAAATACTCAGCCAACAATGCGTGCTGTTGCGGCTCATCAAGGCCATGGCCCTCTACTATCACCGCAAGATCATAAAAGGGATCACCCATCGCGGCGTATTCCCAATCGATGGCGTACAAGCGACCACCATCAGTGGCGATAAGATTTTCCAACAACAGATCGTTGTGACAAACACAGAGAGCAGCGCCAAAGGACTTGGCGCCCTCAATATGTTCGGCAACGCGCCCTGTCAACGCGCTTAAATCTGAGGAAAATACCGCCTCTTCATCAATGGCGCGCCAATAACTTGTAGCCTTGTGCCCAATATCTAAATAACTATCGACGGCCGGAAGCTGATGAACCCTTGCCAGTAATCTCGCCAGCACGGACAGTCCCGCATCGTCCGCACGCCAGTGTTTACCAACAACATAGTGGCTTACCATATACTGGTAATCTGCATCGTAGTGGATGAGTGGCGCGCAAAGTCCTTCACTGTCGGCAAGACCAAGTACCTGTGCCTCGGTCTGGCGATTTAAATTTAATTCCGCGCTGATGGCAGAGTTTTTACGCAGTACGAACAGTGCATCGCCTGCCGATATTAAATAGCTTTTATTGGTTAGGCCGCCTAATAAGGGCCGGATTAATTCGGGCTTAGAGTCGCTCCATAGCGACCAATCGGCGGGTATGATGTCTGTCCTTGGCGTCGTCATAACTAGCTTGTTGCGACCTGCTCACGCTCGAATATCGCCCGCCATTGAAAGAAACCAATAACCACTAGAACAACGTAAAATACAAACAGCAAGGCTGTAAGGTACAGGCCACGATCTATATACAAATACACCGAGGCACCATCAATCACAATCCAATAAATCCAATTCTCCAACACCTTGCGTGTCACCATATAGGTGGTTATCACAGCGCCCCAGGTAGTAAAGGAATCCAAATACGGCAACTCGGCGTGGGTGTTGTTGGCGAGCACATAACCAAACACCAGCGTTAACACGCCTACTGCGTTAAAAACCAGCAGATGGGTTCGCAACGACCAACAGTGAATTCGCAACTCGTGCTCCTCACTACCTTTACGCCACTGCCACCAGCCATACACTGCCATCGCCAAATAGAAAATCTGCAGAGCAGACTCCATTAGTAAGCTCACATCCCAAAACAGAAAAATGTAAATTGAGGTGCTAATAAACGCGGCATACCAGCAAAGGCTGTTTTCCCGCATAGCAAGTATCAGATAGGCAAGAGCCAGCGCTACCGCGCCAAGCTCCCACCAGGACATGGCCGCGAGCGCACCCGTTATCGCACTCGCAAACTGCTCGTCAAACATCGCTGGCCACTGGGCTTAAATCGCCATCGATAAACTTGCAGACAAAAATAGCGCGGCCAAATTGTTCGTAAGACAAACGTATTTCTTTTTTTAATACATCCATAACCGCGTCGTAATCACCAAACACCTGCGTGCTCATGGTATTGGTCAACACCTGCAAAGCCGGATGGGTATTCAGGCGATCAATAAAATTCTGGATCGCGGGAATAAATTCATCTTTAAGCGGGTACATGCTTATTTCAACAGAAAGCTTCATGTCATCCTCCTTAAAAAGTGTAGTTTGCAGACACGCCAAACACTCGTGGATCGCCAAACTGATAGTAGGCCTCAGGCGCATAACCATTGGCCGGGTTATTGCCAAAGGCATTACTAAAGTAAAAACCACGGGTTTCGTAGTCTTTATCTGTCAAATTGCGACCCCACAGAGACACATCCCAGTTGCTGGCGTAGTACGTTAGACGCGCATTAAACAATTCATAGTGGCTAGATTTCTCATTGTGACTGTTAGAGAAATAGAACTCGTCCTTGCCTTCCACTTCAAGCCGCAACACTAGGTTGGCCATAAAGGCCACTTCACTGCCCGCAAAGAATTGGTAATTAGGTGCGTGGGCCACTTCCCTGCCACCTAAGTTTACTGGCGGTAAAGGAACGCCGTTGTTGTCATCTTTGGCGTTAACGTGGGATTTGCTGACAAAATCCTCAAACTCCGCACTCAGCACACCTGCTGCCGCAAAGAAGCGCAAGGAGTCACTCGCAAGGTAATTTAATTCCACTTCAAGACCGGTGGTTTCGCCACCCGCTGCATTGGCGAGAAAATCATCGAAGGAGAAATTAGCAGGGTCAAAAATGGATTGTTTTGCCTGCACATCACTGCGGTCCTGATAAAACACCGCCACCTGAGCTTGCAAGCGGCGGTCTAACCAAGCCCCTTTTACGCCGACTTCGTAATTGATCATGCTCTCAGTATCGAATTCGAACAAATCAGGAGTAATATCCAAGTTGTTCGCAGACGCAGAAATAATTCGTCCGTTAACCCCGCCCGCCTTATAGCCACGAGAGATGGTTCCATAGAATAGCGTGCTGTCGGTGTGACGGTATTCCAAGGTCAGGTTACCGCCCCACAGGTCTTCGTCTTTATCTGAGCTCACCGCCAAGGAGTCGCTGTAATCGGCGTTGCGCTGCTCAAAACGTAAGCCCGTCACTAAACTCAGTTTGTCATCGAGATCCGTTTGCAACTGGCCATAAACGGCATGGTTCTCAGTGTTAAATTCGCTGCTGAAGTTAGCATTGCGATCCAGATCTTCCTCTTCCTCACGTATATACGCGCCAACTACCCAACTGGTGCTGCCGTTAAACAGCATAGATGCGTCGTTTGAGATAAAGCGAACATCGGCAGTGATATTGTTTTTATCCCGCAGATAGCTATCGGTTGAGACGTACTCGTCGGGATGAAAACCCACATAGCTCCAGTCTTCATCGTAGCTGTATTCAGATTCAGAGCTAGCCGCACTCAATACCGCCTCAAGGTTAAACCATGCACTACCAGACCATTGCGTAATAATCGACCCTGCAAAGGTTTCTTGGCTGTCTTTGCCTGGTTCATCAGATTGGGTTTTACGATTTTGGTATAGAGAAAAGGCGTCATAGCCATTATCCGCATCCAAATACAGCAGATTAAAATCTAGCTGCAATGTATCGCTGGCAGTGAAGCTCAACTTACTGCGGAGCACCGACTCATCTATATTATTAACGTCGTCTTTATTTAAAAATACGTTCTCGATGTAGCCATCGGACTGCTGATTCTGCAGAGCTACACGGTAGCCAAGACGTTCGCTCAATGGCCCACTGGCGACCAAGCCCAGGGTTTTACCGTTGTAATCGGCGACCTCGGCCGACACTTTCAACAAGGTCTCTGCGCTCGGCGCATTGCTGCTCATACTGATCAAACCGGCCAAGGCGTTAGCGCCGTAGGCCGTTCCCTGTGGGCCGCGCAACACCTCTACTTGGCCAATATCCAGTGTGCTAGCAGCCAAGCCCAAACCACTAAAATCAATACCATCGATGATCAAACCCACAGACGGACTCACCGGATCAATAAACTGGCTGCGCTCGCCAATACCGCGGATCTGAAAGAAACGCCCGCGCGAGGCGCCGCTAGAAAAATTCACATTGGGAGCGAGGTTTAATAGCTGCTCAATATTATTGGCGCCCCGCGCCTCAATCGTGGCAGCATCAAACACGCTAACCGTCGCGGCCAAATCCAGCAAACTGCTATCTCTAAACTGGCTGGTCACCACCACCTCTTCAGGTGTAATGGCTCGTTTGGCGACATCAGAACTGGCGGCATGAGCAGCGCTCGCTGTGACTAAGCAGGCAACGCCAACAGACCAAAGAGTGGGTTTTGAGGTAAATAAAGGATTCATGGTTCTCTCATAAATAACAAAATAAGAGACCCGGCACGCGCTAGAAGAGGATGTGAAACTGCACCTATTCCTACGCCGGTATTAACCGGATCAGGTTCAAGGGTTTGCAGTACAGACTTAATCAAGTCCGCCGCATCTCAGGCCGCAGCCACCCCTTAGGTTTTCGGATGCGACTATATCAGATATGGGGACTGGCTGGAATTGGGCGGTCTCGACTGTATGCATTAACAGGACGCTAGAACCAATCTGAGAAATAAGCACATCACACGCGCAACCTCGTTGTTGATCGCAACATAATTTCTGGCAATGGCGGAGTTCCGCCCCATCAAGGGGCGCTCGTTTTACTGAGTAAATAAGTAGCGCAAAAAAAGCCAGGCAGGTTTGCGAAACAATAGCTGAACCGCCTAATACCCCGGAGTGAGGTGACTAGATACTTGCCGGAAGAATGACGATGGTTGGGCTCCCGTTCGCCCTCTAGCTGCCGCCGCCAGATCGTGACAGCATATAGCTGGGTTCACCCACGCTTATGAACACTTACGTTTATCTGTCAGCCAAAAGCCGTTTTCTCACCACAAAAAAAGGATAATAATATGAGCTTTTTAAACAAATACTCAGACTATAGCTACGCTGCCTTCAGGATCGTCACAGGGTTTCTTTTCCTTTGTCATGGCACACAAAAGCTATTTGGATTTCCCATTGCGTTCCCTTACCCATTAAATGCGATGACGACAAGCGCGGCGATTATTGAGCTCCTTGCTGGCGCCTTAATCATTGTTGGCTTCTATTCTCGATATGCTGCCTTTATCGCCAGCGGCACTATGGCTGTTGGATACTGGTTGGTACATGGCCTAAACCACCCATTTCCGATCGCCAATGGTGGTGAAATAACCGCCTTTTATTGCTTTGCATTTCTCTATATTGCGACAAAAGGTCCTGGTATTTGGGCAATAAACAAAAACTAATATGCGCTTGATTTTAAAAGCGTAGCCACGCAGATCGGGGCCGAATCTTGCTTTTGTCGCTAATGATTGGCCCCAGATCCTTTTATGCCGCAGGCCAATTTGTGGCAAGCAACAAGACCTAAGCCCACCACCTGACTGCATGCCGTAAGCTCAAATAGCGAGGCAATCCAAATCTGGCTAATAGAGCCCTACACCCTGCCCTCACAAAAATATAAAACCTCGTGTCGAATTGCGCCAACGCCGTTCGACCAGGGTATGTCATGACATCCATTAGCGAGGAAGAATAATGAGACACACGCGTCGGAAAGCGACTCCCAAAAATGGTTTTATTGCCCGAATCAAGGCGGGAAATTCTAATACCATAAAGGTCCACCACCTTGCCAATTCGCTGTACAGGGCTAAACTCCTAGCTCTTAACACGAATTTTCCATCGAATTCTGATCCCCTGATTAGGGAGCCAGTTATATGTCAAATCTGATTATGTTGGGCACCCGCAAAGGCACCGTTATCATTGATCGCATTAACGGCACGTGGCAGGCGCGGGCGATCAATCATCCCGGTATTCCGGTTTGCTACGCCGCTCGTGATCCGCGCGACGGCACAATGTGGGCGTCGCTTGATCACGGTCACTGGGGGCCAAAGCTGTCGCGGTCTCGCGATGGCGGTATAACGTGGGAAGACGTACTCACGGTGAATTACCCCGATGGAGCCCGCTATATCGCGCAGGTATTGCCAACGCCGGATTTTGATCCCGAAGCCCCGGTCGGTGAGCCATCCTACGCCGATGCAACGGTCTACAAGATCTGGAATCTCGCGTTTGGTAGCGATGAACAGCCGGGCAGAATCTATGCTGGCACGATTCCCGGCGGCTTATTTATCAGTGACGACGGCGGTGACAGCTGGGAGTTAAACCGGCCACTATGGAACCATGAGAGTCGCGGTGGCGATTTGTTTGCGGGAGATGCCAGCAGTGACAATCAGTGGGGTGGTACGCCCGCCAGTATTGATTATGGGGTTTTCGAACCGGGAATCCATTCTATCAGTATCGACACTCGCAATCCCGACCACATCCATGTGGCCGCATCGTCAGCTGGCGTGATTGAAACCAGCGACGGTGGCAAAACATGGCTGGGCCGCAATTGCGGCATGACCAACGACTATATGCCAAACCCGGAACCGGAATGGGGACACGACCCTCACTTTATTGCCCGCTGCAAGGGTCAGCCAGATCATCTTTGGCAACAAAACCACTGCGGGGTTTTTTACAGCGCAGATGGTGCTAAGCAATGGAAAAAAGTCAGCATGCCCGATATGGGCGTGCATTTCGGCTTCCCCATTGCGGCGGATGATAAAGACGGACGCACCGCGTGGGTGGTACCCGCCGTCGCCGACTCCGAACGCATGGCAATCGATGGTGGCTTATTTGTGGCGCGAACGACAGATGGCGGCGAGTCTTGGCAAACCTTTCGTGATGGGCTGCCTCAGCAAAATGCCTACGACATTGTATTACGGCACGGACTCGACGTGGCCGGTGATGCGGTGTGCTTTGCCAGCACGACCGGCAACGTCTATGTGTCTGAGGACCGTGGCGAGCACTGGCAATGTATCGCCAATAATTTGCCACCGGTCTATTCCGTGAGATTTGCTTAATCGCCATGGCTAGCGTTGAAATGACCCGCCATTTATTTCGATTCTTTCCGCAGTTGCAGGATCAAAAAATCACTGTGCCCGGCGGATCAGTGGCGAATGTTATCCACGCAGTAGAGTCGATGGCTCCGGGCTTTAGTCACTATATTTTAGATGAGCGCGGCGCCCTGCGCCGCCATGTTAATTTAAGCATTAACGACAGCATTGTGATTGACCGAAAAACGCTTTCAGATCGCGTGCCCGAAGACGGAACTCTATTTATTTTTCAAGCGCTGAGTGGCGGTTGATCCGTCGGACTATGGCGATCATAAGTTCGGGGGCAGAGTAAAACAATAGTCCGTTATACAGCTATCATTTCGCCCAGCTGGGCGAAAAAATCGCTACCAAAAGAAATATAATTAAAAAAATAGCACCGCAGATGCTCAGCGCACCCTCAATGCGCTTTCTTAGACAAGGCCATAATCAAATCCGCTTCGCTGGCAGAAATACCGCAGCGCTGGGCTAATTCCGGCGCAGCCATGCCCTGCCCGGCCATTACGCTCACTTGTTGATAGAAACGCCTGTCTTTTTTGTCTGCGTCGCTGCGTTGTTGGCGCTCACCCAGCATTTCTAAATATTCTTCCAGCGCAGAAACCCGCTCGCCGAGTATTGCCATGGCGGAATTCTGGAGTTCAATTTTGCGTTCAAGTGCGATCACTACCGCATCTGCGTTTTGGGTTTGTATCGCTTCATTACTCGCCTGATCGCTACGGCGCGCTTTACGCATATACATTAACAGGCCAATGCCCACTAAGCTGAGCACCAAACCCAGCAGTGACGCCTCAGATAAATTCTGACACCATTCAATAAACTTCATGGGGAATTCAAGATAGTCATAAGTCGTCATTTTGGTTTCTTCCTGTTATGTCTTAGCTCGCCGTTCGCAGCGCCATTTATAAGCTCTATGCCGCAGTCCACTCGCTTAGTCTGCCTTTTAGGCGGACGATGGCTTGGCTGTGGATTTGGCACACCCGTGATTCGCTGACTTCCATAACTTCACCTATTTCCTTTAGGTTTAGGCCATTCTCGTAGTACAGCGCCATCACTAATTTCTCTCGCTCTGGCAAGGCATTTATCTGACTGGCCAACGCGCTGTGAAAATCGTCTTCTAATACATTTTCGAGCGGCGCGTAGCGGTCATCACCGCCGCCGACTTCAATGGTGTCGTGCTCGCCTTCGCTCATTTGATCTAGGCTAAACAGACGCACCGAGCTGGTATCGCGCAAAAGCTCATGGTATTCCTCTAGGGAAATCGACATTTCCTCGGCGATTTCATTGCCACTGGCTTCCCGCCCCAGCCGACTTTCTACTTTGCGGACTGCTTCGCTCATTTCCCGCAGCTGGCGAGTAACCGAACGCGGCGCCCAGCCGCTGTGGCGCATTTGATCAATCATGGCGCCACGAATACGAATACTGGCGAAGGTTTCGAAACTCGCGCCTTTATCCATTTGATAATTACTTCCCGCTTCCAGCAGACCAATCATGCCAGCCTGGATAAGGTCATCGACTTCTACACTGGCCGGTAAGCGGCTCACGAGGTGATAGGCGATTCGCTTAACCAAAGGCGCATGACGGGTCACCAGCTCTTCGCGGCTGCCGTATTGCACATTTAGGTAGGCGGAATGCCCGTTCACATCGCGGCTCCTGCGGTTTCTTCCTGGGGAAACATCCGGTCGACAAAGAATTCGATATTGCCACTGGGGCCAGTGGGCATTGGCCATTTATCAACGGTTTCAGCTAAACGCCGGAAGGCCAATGAAGACTCAGCGCCAGGGTACAAATCACTGACGGCTTTTTGGCGAGTATCGGCTTTAATTAAGTAGGGATCGCGGGGAATAAAGCCAGCGTATTCCAAGGTCACGTCTAAGAAGCGCTGGGTAACTTCGTTTAAGCGCTCAAAGCCGTCGCGGGCTTGATCGTAGCTATTCACCATATTGCGCAATACTTTAAAGCGCTTGATGCCGGCGTCGCGATTCATGACTTTAATCAATGCGTAGGCGTCGGCCATTGATGTTAGTTCGTCTGTTACCACCACCAAGACATATTGGCTTGCGCGGCTAAATGTAATAACGCTGTCTGAGATGCCCGCAGCGGTGTCGACGATCATCACGTCGTAATCTCCGCTAAGCGCGCTTAGCGAGCGAACAATCGCCGCGTGTTGATCATTGCCCAACTCAGCCATCTTTTTGATACCAGAGGCGGCGGGAATAATTGAGATACCGTCGGGCCCGGGAAGCAAAATGTCTTCGATTGAGCACTTGCCATCAAGCACGTGGGATAAATTCCATTTGGGCTTGAGGCCCAGCATGATATCGACATTGGCGAGACCTAAGTCGGCGTCCATCAGCAATACTCGATTACCTCGTCTCGCTAATTGGCAAGCCAAGTTTACTGATACATTGGTTTTACCTACACCGCCTTTACCACTGCTGACTGCTATGACTTTTACCGCATTCATTGTTTTTATCGCTCTCTCGATACATTTTTTTCCGCTCCGGACTGGCACGCGGACTCTCAAACTATCGTTTTTCTATGGTAAATCTGTCGCTCTGTAATTGATCTACGCAATATCACTAACCTCTAAACTCAGTCTAGCCTACACCCGCACATTTAGCGCTGATCCGCGCCGAGGGGCAGCCGACGCGGCAACTGCCGCAGGCACTGACTCCGCAGCTACCTGTTCTTCCGGTGCACTGTGCTGACCATTGCGACGAACTTCAAAGGCTTTTGCCATACGCACGGCCATATTGATTAATTTACCGGCATCGGCTGCTGACAAATTCTGTGGAACACGGGGACCATTGGCACACCACACAAGCGGCAAACGATGTTGGATCAAGTTAGATACCGCACCGCCCAATCGCATGGCCTCGTCGATACGACTCAACACCGCACCCTGTGCATTTAATGATGAGTAAGCGTCAATAATTTCGCTTTGCACGTAATTTTCGGCATCGGCTGGCAAGGTTAGAAAAACTTGTACATCCTGCATACCAGCTAACAGAGCTTGCAGCTCGCTAATGCCCTGTTTATCTCGGAAAGAAATACCTGCCGTGTCTATTAACACTAAATTCTTTTTACATAGGAGGCGGTAGGTTTTTACCGCCTCTTCCGCATTTGAGGCAACATGCACCGGCACTTGTAATATCCGGCCGTAAGCGCGCAATTGTTCCTGTGCGCCGACTCTGGCGGTATCCGTAGTTAATATCGCGATGCCACTGCGACCGTGAGTCAGCACATATTGGGCGGCTATTTTGGCGATGGTGGTGGTTTTACCCGCGCCCTGTGGACCGACCAAACAAATTGCGCCGGAGGTGGGCGGCGCGTTGACCGATAGCTTTTTGCTCAGCAACATTTTAAGCATTTCACGCTGAACCGTGACGCTCTCATCCGCGGGGATTTCAGCGCTTAGTCGTTTACCCAGCGACGGATCGATATCGATCGCCGATAGAAAACTATTCAATTCTTGATACTCTGGCGCCTGATGGCTTGCTTGCTGCCAGTTATGACCCTTTAGTTGATCCATTAGCATCGATTTCATCGAGGCCATTTCCTGCTTCATGGTAAGCAGCTCTTCATTCTGCGACCACACCATTTGGGGTTCTGCGGCAGCCGGTCTTTTACTGTCACTAGCGGCGGCCTGAACGGTTTGACTAATTTCCTCTTCCGCCTTTTTGCGGCGATTGAATAAGGCGTCAAGCGCGGTGGGTTCACGCTCTACCGGCGTACTACGGGTTTGCTGAGGGGTGGCAAATGATGGCGCTTGTGGCGCTGCCATCGCTGTTTCAAGCATGCCTTCAAGGCTTACGACCACCTCGACACCGCCCGCGACGCTACGACAGTCTAATATAACGGCGTCGGGACCGTGGGCGGCACGCACCAATCTCATGGCTTGTTGTGTATCCGCTGCTTGATATTTTTTAACTTGCATATGTTTCTCCCAACACATTTCAATTATTTTGAAATGTCATATTTAACATGACTACTCGCGATCTTTTTTTACTGCGAACACCCTAATTAAGGCGCCCTTGCTGACCGATTGTAGACAGTAATCTCACTTGCTTGCTGTCAGGTACTTCGTTGTACGACAGCACCGCTAATCCCGGTACACTGCGGCGAGTAAAACGTGACACCCATGAACGTATTGACGGTGACACCAGTACTACCGCAGGTTGCCCTGCTAACTCTTGGCGTTGACTGTAATCCGCCAATTCATTCTGTAAACGCTCAGCGATTCCAGGTTCTAATCCGGCGGCGCCCGCGTTGCCTCTGAGCATGTCTTGCAACAACTGTTCCAGATCTGGGTCGAGTGCGGAAACTGGCAAATCTTCTTCTAAGCCATTGATTTCCTGAACAATCATTCGTCCTAAAGCGACGCGAACCCCCTCCAATAATTCGTCAGGATTTTTGCTACGCGGCGCTTGCTCCGCCAAACTTTCGGCGATAAGACGAATACTGCGAATTGATACACCTTCTTTCAGCAGGTTCTGTAAAACCCGTACCACAATGCTGAGCGGCAATTGCTTGGGCACCACGTTTTCAACCAGACGGGGATCGGTCTTGGCAAGACGATCCAAGAGCTGTTGAACCTCTTCGTGGCCGAGTAATTCGTGGGCGTGCTGCTTAATAATTTGGCTGAGATGCGTGGCAATAACCGTACAGGGATCAACCACGGTGTAGCCCATGGTTTGCGCTTGATCGCGTTGGCTAGAATCGATCCAGACGGCATCCATACCGAAAGCGGGATCTTTGGTTGGCGAGCCACGCAACTGTCCCTGCGCGCCGCCTGGATTAATCGCCAATTCTTTGCCGGCCTGAATATCACCCTGGGCAATGGTGTCGCCCAGCAGTTGAATACGGTAGCTGCTGGGAGACAGCTCAAGGTTGTCGCGGATATGCACTGGCTGAATAAGAAAGCCTAAGTCCTTTGACAGCTTTTTACGCACGCCGGTAATTCGCGCAATCAACTCACCACCTTGGTTGCGGTCAACCAGTGGGATTAAGCGGTAGCCGACTTCTAGGCTCACCACATCCATCGGTGTCACTTCATCCCAATTTAATTCGCTGGGCTCACGCGCAACGGGAATCTCTTCGATATTCTCATCTTCGTCGACAAGTTCTTGAGCGTGTTTTTTCTGATTCTGCATCCACCATCCGCTGCCAGCACAAGCACCGGCGAGCATTAAAAATACAAGATTTGGCATGCCGGGAATGATGCCGATTAAGCCCAATAGGGTTGCCGACATATAAAGCACATTGGGGTTGGCAAACATTTGTCCAACAATTTGCTTACCCATGTTTTGTGAGCGAGAAATCCGCGTCACAATAATCGCAACCGCAGTAGACAGCAGCAAAGATGGCAACTGCGCCACCAGGCCGTCACCGATGGTCAGCAAGGTATAGTTATGCATCGCCTGCGAGAAGCTCAACCCATGCTGGGTCATACCGACGCCAAGGCCGCCGATAATGTTGATAAACAAAATCATTATGCCAGCGACCGCGTCACCGCGAACAAACTTGCTGGCACCGTCCATGGAGCCGTAGAAATCTGCCTCGGTCCGCACTTCTTCACGACGCCGGCTGGCTTCTTCTTGATTCAGCAAACCGGCGTTTAGATCTGAGTCTATCGCCATTTGTTTGCCGGGCATGGCATCCAAGGTAAACCGCGCCGTCACTTCAGATACACGACCGGCACCCTTGGTTACCACCACAAAGTTGATAACAACCAGGATAATAAATACCACGATACCAACGACGTAGTTTCCGCCAATAACAAATTCGCCAAAGGACTCGATAACCTTACCCGCCGCGCCTGGGCCATTGTGACCTTCAAGTAACACCACGCGAGTAGATGCCACGTTCAGTGCTAAACGCAGCAGTGTCGCTAAGAGTAATACGGTTGGGAAAACCGAGAAATCGATGGGACGTTCAACATAAATAACCGCCAGAATAATGACCAGCGATAAAGTGATGTTAAAGGTGAATAATAAATCGAGAAGAAACGGCGGCATGGGGATAACCAACATGCCCAAACACGCCACGAGCAACAGCAATACTCCAATGCCGCTGTCTGCGGTCTTTTGAAGCCATACCGGCATTGCTATGGATTGTGTCGCCATACTAACGTCTCTTAGCTATAAGGTCTTGCGTGTGTCTTTTTGACAGCTAAGGCACATAAATTCTGCGCCAATTTTCTGTCGTTATAGCCAAGAGTTGCAACAAGGGGGCCAAGAATCGTAGGGGTAAATACGGACTCTGGATGAGAGGACTACAGCAGATTACCTAAGTACTCGTCTGCAATGTCAGGTTGTGGTGTTTCTGGGTAGTCGCCGCCCATGGTTTCCCAGCTACGCAGCTGGTAGATGTAGGTTAAGATCTGCGCTACGGCAAGATATAGACCACCAGGAATTTCGGCGTCTAGATCGGTACTCGCGAATACGGCCCTCGCTAAACGGGGCGATTCCACAATTGGAATATCGTGTTCAGCGGCGAGTTCACGAATTTTAGCGGCAATATTATCGGCGCCTTTCGCCAACAACATAGGCGCCGCCATGCGTGCCTCATCGTACTTCAACGCCACCGCAAAATGGGTGGGGTTGGTAATGATGACATCGGCAGTCGGGACTTTTTCCATCATGCGGTTATTTGCAGCGGCCTGCTGCATTTCTCGCAATTTGGCTTTGACCTCTGGGCGACCGTCAGACTCTTTGTGCTCATCCCGCACTTCTTGACGAGTCATTTTCAGTTCTTTATTAAAATTCCATACCTGCCATGGCACATCGATCGCGGCTATCGCCACCAGCGGCAAACTCACCACAAAAAAGAACCACACCAGCAATTCAGCACTATGGATAATCGCGTCTTTGGGGGCTTGTAAACTTAATCCCAAAATATCATCGGCCATTCCCGACAGTAACCACACCGCTGCCACACCTATAAATACCATTTTCATTATCGATTTAGCCAGCTCACCGAGGCTGCGCAGAGAAAAAATCTTGCCGATGCCTTTTATAGGATCCATACGCTCAGGCTTTACGCTCAAGCTAAAGGTCCAGCCGCCCAAAATAGTCGATGACACCATGACCGCCACTAGCGCAATCGCTAGTAAGGGCCAAATGGTAAGCAGTCCACTTACAAGGGTTTGATAAAGACGGGACACAATAAGGGATTTTTGTTCCACCAGTAAAAATTCCGGCGACAAACTGTGGGCCAGCAAATCTTTAAGCGCGACGGCGAGGCCACCTCCGGTAAACAGCAACATCGCCGCCCCACCCACTGTTACCATCATTGTGGTCAATTCTTTAGAGCGCGCTACCTGCCCTTTCTTTTTGGCGTCGGCTAATTTCTTAGCCGACGCCTCTTCGGTGCGTTCTTGACCGTCTTCGTTCTCAGCCATACATCAGGCTCCGAGAAACAGTTCGGCGGCAATAAATGCGTCGCCCAACATAGACGTTAAAATGGGAAGTAAATTTGGCAGCAAGCGATCTACCACCAGAAAACCAATTAGCATCGCGATAGGGAAACCCACCGCAAACAAGTTCAAAGTTGGCGCTGCCCGGCTAATAATACCTACCGCTAACTGCACAACAAGTAAGGCCACTACCGCAGGAATCGCTACTTGAATCGCACCGGTAAATAGTTCCCCACCGCGCAGCCATATCACGTTGAGCTGCCCCGGAGACACTCCGTCACCCGCCACTGGCCAATATTCAAAACTCCGTGCCAGCAAGGCCAAAAAATCGATATGGCCGTTCATGGCCACAAAGATCAGCATGGTAAATATAAGTAGGAACTGCGAGAGCACCGGCACCTGCGCGCCACGCTGGGGGTCAACCATCATCGCAAAACCGAGCCCCATACCCATGGCGATAATCTGGCCAGCAAGGATAATGGCGTCAAACACCAGTTGAATAATGAAACCGATACACACGCCAATCAGCAATTCATTGGCAGCCAGTAATATCGCCTGATAGCCAACCAAGTTCATCACCGGCGCGGGCGGTAGCAAGGGTAAAATAATGGCGGTAATGAAGACGGATAGCAGAATACGTGCGCGGGCGGGAATATACGCTGCGCTAAATAAGGGGGCAGTAATCATCGCCCCACCCACCCGCATAAACGGCAGCCAGGCAGACGCAAGCATTACGCTGAGCTGGTCTGCAGTAGGCGCGATGATACTCATGCTAGCCAACCAAGCTTGGAATCATGGCAAATAATTGACGGGTGTAGTCAATCAGTTGACCCAGCATCCACGGGCCAGTCACACCGAGTACAACGATTAACACAACCAGCTTAGGGATGAAGCTTAAGGTCATATCCTGAATTTGGGTTGCGGCCTGAAACATACCAATCATCAGGCCCGCCGCAAGCGCAGACAGCAGCAGTGGCGCTGCTAGCAGCACGGTAAGGTTCATCGCTTGGCGGCCAATCTCGATTACCGTATCGGCGTTCATTGCGCGACCTCATTACGTGATATTGCGGTCAATGTCGTCATTGATAAAAACTCGCGGCCAATGATCCCATCACCAGACTCCAGCCATCAACCAAGACAAACAACATAATTTTAAACGGTAGCGAAATCATCATGGGCGACAACATCATCATACCCATGGACATCAATACACTGGCTACCACAAGATCGATTACCACAAAGGGGATAAAGAGCAGGAAGCCAATTTGAAACGCAGTTTTTAGTTCGCTTGTAAGAAACGAGGCCACCAGAATAGTAAACGGCACATCCTCCGGCTTATCGATTTGTGCCATGCCGGCTATCTCTGCAAATCGACCAATATCTTCTTCACGGGTTTGCCGCAGCATAAATTCGCGAAACGGCTGAAAGCCTTTTTCGAGTGCTTTATCAAATGTGAGTTCTTCCGCGATATAAGGCTTTATTGCATCGTTATAGGCAATCTCGGCAACTGGGTGCATGATAAATAGCGTCAGAAACAGAGACAGACTCAATAGAATTTGGTTAGACGGGGTTTGGCCCGTGCCCAGTGCCTGACGAAGAATCGACAGGACAATCATAATGCGGGTAAACGCCGTCATACCCAGCAATATAGCGGGGAGCAAGGTCAGCGCCGTCATTACGGCTAAAAGCTGCAAGGAGACCGTATATTCCTGGCCGCCGGCGGGTGTTGGCACAGACGTTACCGCAGGCAATGACAAGGATGCCGCATTGGCGAACATAGGCATGGCGCACAAGCAAATCAAGATTACAAAGCGAGTAAGTCTCATTGCTGCTCCCCATCGCGCGAAGACCTTGATGTTTTCGTCACGATCTGGCGCTTTGCCATCAATTTAGCAAATGCCGATTCCGGCATTTTTGCATTGCTCTCATCCGCCGCCGACGCCCAGGTGTGCAGCGTATTGATAGATGTACTTGTGCAACCTAGCAATAGCTTCTCATCGCCTACCTGAACAACTAATAGTTTTTCTTTCATGCTTAGCGGTATCTGCGATACCAAGCTCACACCACTCTGACCGGTAGCACCAACTAAACGTGTGCGACGCAAAATCCACATCAAGCCGACAATACATAATATGACAAACAGCAAACTGCCGATCATGCCGGTCACGTCGAAGGAAGGACCAACTGGCATCTTAGCAGCCGCCGGTGCTGCTGGCGCGTCTTGCGCATAAGCGTAAAATGGCAGTCCGGCAACGCTTAGTAATAGCGCCATGCATCCTGCTTGAATGTGCGTCCCGAGCTTACTCATTAGTGGCGCTCGCGCTCATCCTGACCAACTACCTCAGTCAGCATGATGCCGTATTTATCTTTCACTACCACGATTTCGCCGCGTGCCACCAAAGTGCCATTCACCAGCACGTCTAATGGGGTTCCCGCAGCGCGGTCTAGTTCAATAATTGCACCCTGATTTAAATCACGTAAATCGCGGATGCTCATTTTGGTTCGGCCCACTTCAACGGCAACGCTGACGTTGACATCCATAATCATGTCCAGACTCATATCCTTGCTCATGCGCCCGTTTCCTTTTGTTGCCGATGTTGATTGTGCTGCATTGTTTTCACTCACGCTTTTATGCTCCGCGCTGGCGGCCATTGTGTTGGGATTAGTAGCATCGCCACCGTTTCCATGCTCTTCATTTATTGAATCAGTCATAGTCAATCCTCAGTGCTGATGTCGATTCGTTTCAGACCTACCGGTCAAGCGTACGGCCAACTTATCTTCATTACTGCCAAACCGACCGTGCATAAATGGCGTGTCGTCGATCATTAACACCACGTCTTCGGCAGAGGGGATGTCAATCACATCGCCTACCTTTAATAAGGAAACCCGTTTTAAACTCATTCGGGTTTGCGCCAAAATCGCCACCAATTCAATTGGGGCCATTTCCAGGCCTTCACACAGACGATCTCGCCAATCAGCGCTAGACGCTTTGGTGGCCGGCTTAGCGGGATCACTTAAACTATCTCGTACTGCGTCGATTGCACTCCACGGCACTATCGACCAAAGCCCGCCGGAAAACTCTCCGACGCTAACGACAAAGCGAGTTGCCACCAGCGAGTCGGCCTCACCAATAGTGTCCAACATACGTGGGTCGCTAACCTGAGCAGCGATGGTTGGCTCGGTTTTGATAACCGATTTCCACGCACTGCCAACATCGCTTAATAAGGCCGAACTTAGCATTTCCATAAAACTAAACTCAGAAACTGACAGTTGTTCTCGCTGCCCTTTTTGCGAGCTGCCCGAGCCGCCAAAGTAGCGATCGACCATTTGAAAAACTAAATCGGACTCGAAGGCCAAAAGAATATTGGCGTTCATGGGTAAACCGCGAATCACTGAAATACTGCAAGGTGCAGGCAGCGTATTCAGCATCTCGTCAAATTTCATCACCGTAATTTTGTCTACTCGAACACCCTCAACCGTAGAGACGAACTCACGCATACGATCGCGGGTAGCGGTGGCAAACTGGGCTTGGATCAAAGACAAGGCTGGGATCAAACGCTGAATCGCATAGTCCTGTCTCGCTAAATTATATTTAGCGCGGCTGGGATCATTTTCATCCTCGCCCGCCATCAAGGCTTCTAGTTCTTCTGGATCGAGAATATCGCTCACGTCGCTAGCCTCACTGAACTACAAACTTGGTAAAATAAACGGCCTCAACACCCGGCTTACCCGACTCCGCCTTAAGCACACCATTGATGGTCGCCAAAGCCTCGTTCTGCAGTGTTTGACGTTGCTCAGCAGTCGCAATAGCCTCTCTATCGAGTTTGCTAAACAACATCAGTAAATCATTGCGAATACGGGGTTCGTACTGCTCAACCTTTGAAAAGACATCGTCTTTGCGTGTCATTAAATCGATTTCGATCATCAAGAAACGAATGCCGCGCTCATTCTGCAAATTCACCACAAAGGACGGTGACAAGCTGTAGTACTCAGGTTCTTTTTTCTGATCCATTTCTGCCGCCGCTGGTTTACCATCGGCGCCAACGGCAACCGGCTCCGGCGCAGGCTCGTGCATAAAAAACCAGGTACCACCCACTGCGGCCACTAACACCAAGACCTGCACCGCAATCATAATAATTTTTTTATTCATACCTGTTCCCAATTCCTATACCGCCACAAAATCAGCATTCCTACGTGATTAGAGCAAGCCTTATGCCAATCAAAAACAACATTAAATATCAATGACTTACAAAAAAGTTACAGTGGATTGACAAAAAAATGGCGAACTTCCTTAAACCCTGAGCCACTGTAACAACACAGGGATTTCAGGCCATTAGTAATAACCGAGGCAGGCGTATGCGAATATGGCGTTTAAGTTTTAATCTTAGAAAATACCTGCACGTGCGAATGCGAATTACATTATCTAAAAATGCATTCGCTAGCGCTTTCATGGATCTCCGATCGGGTTCGGGGATGACGTAATTCTGGCTTCAGAGGTCCGACCTATTAACGTCAGACGTCAGGTGTCTGGCGTCGGACGTTAAAGGCATTCGCTTACGCTCACATGGATCCCCGATCGGGTTCGGGGATGACGTGCTTCTGGCTTCAGACGTCAGACCACTTAACGTCAGACGTCAGGTGTCTGGCGTCTGACGTTAGAGGCATTCGCTTACGCTCACATGGATCCCCGATCGGGGTCGGGGATGACGTACTTCTGGCTTCAGAGGTCAGACCTCTTAACGTCAGACGTCAGGTGTCTGGCGTCGGACGTTAAAGGCATTCGCTAGCGCTCATCTGGATACTCGATCAGAGTCGAGTATGACTGAGCGAGGTTAGAGTTCGAGTTTGGGTTTTGGGTTTTGGGTTTTGGGTTCTGCGTTCTGCGTTCTGCGTTCTGCGTTCTGCATCCAGCATTCTGCATTCCGCGCTCTAAACACTCCCAACAAAAAGCACCCGCTTTTCTCTTTTCGATTGAGTTAAACGAGGGCTTTTGTTGAAACTATGTTTAGCTAAAATCTACTGATCGCAAAGCACCTTGAAAAACCGCTAGGCGTAATAGTCTACGCCGCTATTTTGCAATATGACTTCAGCATTTAACTCACCCGATGAAACACCGTTATCTTCACCATTTAAACCTTGTTGGCTAGATCCGGCATCACCGCCATTGCCGCGTCCATTGGCAGCGCCAGATCGATCACCGGCGGATTGACCGGCAAACTGTTGGCCGTTATTCCCCGCACTATTGTCGTTCAAGTTTGGGTTATGGCTCACTTTTACTTCTTCTAAGCGCAAACCTTGGTTTTCCATACCGCTATGCAAGCGCGGCATCATTTTTTCCATTAACTCAGAGGTGTCTCTATTCTGGGCTTGAATTTGCACTGAAGTCGTATCACCTTGCACCGATAGCTGAATATGGATGCTGCCTAACTCTGCGGGGTGAAGTTGCATGGTCGCGGTGTGAACACCGTTACCCGCCATCCACGAAATTTTAGCGGACATCGCCTGGCTCCAGGCCGGGTCGGTTAAGGCGTTTTGGCTAAGACTTAAGGCGACAGGCGCCCGTGCGGCACTGCTCTCTGCCGAGCGGCTTTGTGGCGCCGCCGATAGTTCAAGACCAGAGCTAGACTCAGCATTGAGATCAACTGATTGAAGTGCGGACTTTACTTGCGGTGCAGCACTTGCAGCAGAGCTAAGCTGCATTGCATTGGCAAACCCCGTTGTAGGTTTCGCTAAATCGCTTACGGTATTCGGTAGTGAATTGGGGCTTGCTTTGCCGTCAGCAAGCTTCTCGCCTTTTGCAAGTATCGTCTCTGCGAGTTCATTGTCGTTGGCTAGTTGACCTTCGCTAGCGTCCAGCGAAAGCCCTGCCACACTAGCGGCGACATTTGACGCGTTGGCATTATTTGTTCCATGAGCGCCTGCTTGTCTCGACCAATCTATCTGTGTTTGCTGCCAAGTTACTAAGACTTCGCCTTCTTCAGACAGTAATTGTGTATCGGTATTTTCAAGGGATTCTAGATCAGTAACCGGCAATTCTGTTCCGCTTTTCGGCAGCAGTTTTCCGCTGAAACCAATATTCGTCAAGGAGTCAGAGAAGATATCAATATCGCCGCTGAGTGGATCATCGCCATCAACTTGTGATGCCCCGCCACTCATAAAATTATCACTGGGCACCACACCTTGCGCCGTGCCTAGCAGCAGATTAAACGGCGTTGCCGCCGGTGTTTCACCTACCCCACGACCGCCCACAGAACCTGCATTTACAGGGCTATTCTGCACGCCGGCTTTGGCGCTGCCGTCCATTTTAGGTGACGCTAAACTAATACTGTTCTGCATGGTGTATGACCTGTTTGTTACGTCAATAAATGTAACTAACTTCTGCCTAATTAAATATTAAAACTCAATATCTATGGCGTAATGAGTACTATATAAACCGTTTTCTATGCCGCTAGTCTGTCGCGTTAATAGCGCTTCAGTTAATAACTAATGTCAATTGTTATACGCAATGTTTATGCCATTGCGTTGCTTTGACGCATTGACCAAACAAATCGCTGGCTACTTAGGTCATCAGCCACTCGTTGTTCAGTCGTTTCTGCTTGATATAATTCTTGTTTAACATAGCGCTCGGTGAGCTTTTGCATACTCATGGCACGACGACGGCTATCCATCCAGTGTTTACGATCGGCGTTCATGGCGAGCTCTGCCTTGCGGAGAATTTCACGTTGCTGCGCGATCGCGCCAGACAGCTTAGCCATGAAAGCACGGGATTCCTGCAAACGGCGCAAGTCTAAAAACTCACCCGTCACTTTGCGACTGGCGTCGGCATATTCCTGGTAGTATTGTTTTAACTCGTCGAGTTTATTTTTTTGTGCTTCGCAGTGGCGCTGGCTGCTAGAGAACTTATCTGCTTGTTCACGCTCATTGCGCTCGGCAAGGCTATTAACCGTTTGCATGCGCTTTGACTTTTTCATTCTCAGCCCTCTCAGGACATCACAACAGAATTTGTTATTTACTTTCTTAATCGCTAATCGTCTAGCAACACACTTAGCTGGTCTAATGAACTATCAAAACGCTCTGACTCGTCATAAGCCTGCTGTAAAAACTTGACCATTCTCGGCCACGCCGACACTGCTTCATCTAATCGAGCATCACTTCCGCGCTGATAGGCGCCAATAGTGATTAAATCTTTGTTCTGCTGATACAGCGAATACATTTGCCGAAAATACCTAACCTGATCCTGATGGCTTTTATCGGTTACGTCGTTCATTGCACGACTCACTGATCTTTCAATATCTATCGCTGGAAAATGTCCTGCATCTGCAAGCGCCCGCGACAACACCACATGTCCATCTAGTATCGCTCTTGCGGAATCGACAATCGGATCATTCTGGTCGTCACCCTCTGCAAGTACGGTATAAAACGCGGTAATTGATCCACCGCCTGCCGCGCCATTACCCGCTCGTTCGACTAAGGCAGGTAGCCGCGCAAACACAGACGGCGGATACCCCTTTGTCGCTGGCGGCTCGCCCGTAGCAAGCGCGACCTCACGTTGAGCTTGAGCGAAACGGGTAAGAGAATCCATAAGTAGTAACACCTGCTTACCCTGATCACGAAAGTGCTCAGCAATAGATGTTGCCAGCCACGCGCCTCGCATTCGCATCAATGGCGGGTGATCTGCGGGAGTCGCTATGACTACCGCACGCTTCATGTCTTCGGTACCCAATATGCTATCGATAAATTCTTTAACTTCTCGGCCACGCTCACCAATCAAGCCAACTACCACCACATCGGCTTCCGTAAACCGCGTCATCATGCCTAATAGAACGCTCTTCCCTACGCCGCTGCCTGCAAATAAGCCCAAACGCTGACCACGGCCAACGGTTAACAATGCGTTGATTGAACGCACTCCGACATCGAGAGGTTCGCGTATTGGCTGGCGTAGCAAGGGGTTTATCGGTACACCAGAGATAGACCGGGTCTCAGTGCAATTCAGCGGGCCTTTGCCGTCTAAAGGTCTGGCCGCACCGTCTAACACGCGGCCAAGCAGGCCGTCACCGACTGGAAAATCTGAGCCTTTTTCGATGGGTATGACGCGGGCATTGGGCATTACGCCACGCAATTCGCCAGTCGGCATTAAGAGTATTTTATCGGTGGCAAAACCCACCACTTCGGTTTCCAGCCATTCGCCATCTGCTGCCTCGACCAAGCAATATCCACCGACGGGGGCCTTGCAGCCGACCGCTTCTAACATGGTGCCTACAACGCGTTTTAACTGACCTTCCACCACAGGGCGATCAGCACCGCTTAAGCGCTGACGATACTGGGCGAACTTTCCGCTCAGTTCACTGTGTGGCGATGTAGTCATAGTTAATCCTTCGTTTTGGCGCTGGCTATTTGCCGCGCTAGTGATCAAGCTCCGGCAAACTCATTCCCTGTTCACCGAGCATTTCTGCGCTAATTCGCTGAATACGAGTTTCTAATTCTTCATCAATACGTGAGCAATCATTACTAATGCGGCATCCACCGCGACTTACCGTTGGGTCTTCCAGCAGTATCCACGCAGAATCCAAGGCCTCACCCCGCTCTTCAGCAAGCTGGCGAAGCACATCGACATCGGCGGGATTGAGGTAAATATTTAAATCGCCACTGCTGATCGGCAAGGCTTCGACCGCTTGATGAACCAGGTTTTCAATTAACTCAGGCCGAACGCTCAATTCATGGCGCAATAGCTGACGGGCCACAGACAATGTCATGTTGAACAACTCGCGCTCTAACTCGCCATCTACCCATTTTTGCGGCTCGCGCAATGCAGCCATCGCTAACTGCAATTGCTGGCTTTGCTCTGCCAAGATTCGCTTCGCCTCGGCTTGGCCTTCGGCCAAACCCTGTTGATAGCCCTGCTTTTTTGCGCTTTCGCGGGCAAGTTCCAGCTCATTGGCAAGCTCAACTTTCGCTGTAGATTCACTTTTAGACTTGCTGGTATTTGCCACTGCGCCACTCACCACAGGTGGCACCCAGCTTTGATAGGCCGGTTTTTCAGGTGTGCAATCAACAACAGGCGCCTGTGGGGCAGCACTGTCGTTGATAACCCGAGGGCTAAATACCTGAAAAACATCTGACATTCTATTTTCCCTTGGCCAGTTCGTTCGAATTCACTTAACGTGGCAGACTATATTTAGGCATATACAAGCCTATGCTTGGCATTCGCTCTAAACGTAGTCGTCGCCGCCGCGACCCAAATCAATTTGGCCTGCATCCGCGAGCTTTCTCGCCACCGCCAAAATATCTTTCTGAGCCGCTTCTACATCGCTCAGTTTCATGGGGCCACGAGAGTCCATATCTTCAAGCAACATCTCTCGTGCGCGTTTCGACATATTGCCCAGAATTTTCTCGCGCACCTGTTCGTCGGCACCTTTCAATGCCAGAGGTAATACGTCTGAACCCACTTCACGCAACAGTAGTTGGATACCCTTATCCGGAATATTTACGAGGTTGCCGAACACAAACATCAGGTCTTGAATACGCTCCGACAGAGTTTGGTTTTCCTTGGCAACCGCTTCTAAAATACGGGTTTCTGAATCTGGATCAAGACCGTTCATAATGCCGGCAACGGTCATGGCACCATCGATTTTGCGATTTTTAAATGTGGCGGTAACCGATAATTTCTTCTTAAGAACCGTTTGCAACTGGCGCATAGCGGACTGGGGAATGGTTTGCATATTCGCAATGCGCAATACAATATCGTCTTGAAGAGCAGGCGGCATTTGTTTTAAAACCGCCACAGCTTGCGCCTGATCCATATGCGCCATTGTTATGGCGATAATCTGAGGATGCTCATCTTGCATCATGTGCAGCAAGGCTTCTGGCTCTAACCAGCGCAGTGAACTCATTTCCTGGGTTTCTTCGTCGCCAAGTACACGGTCAGCCATGGTCGTGCCTTTTTGATCACCGAGCGTTGAGGTGAACAACTTCCGCACATAACCCTGCACACCGACACCCAGCGAGGTTTCTTGGTGTAAAGAGGTTCTAAACTCATCGACGACAGCTTCCGCCAGGCGATTGTCTACGCTACGAATTGAGGCCATGGCCGTGCCGATTCGCTCTACCTCATAAGGTTCAACGAACTTCAGTACTTTAGAAGCCTGCTCTTCACCAAGCATCAATAAAAATAGTGCGGCCTTCTCGCTGCCTTTGCTACCAGAATTCATTGCCATCTCAGGATTTGCCATTTTCTTCCGCCACCCATTTTTTCATTACTTGAGCAACCCGTTGCGGATTTTCATCCACTACCGAGCGCACCTCTGTCATCTTGTCTTCAAAGCCCATACGACCGGCTATTGGAGGCGCACCTAGCGCAGCAATAGCAGGATGCAATACCTCACCGCTTAAGCTGCCGTCACCGCCGTTGGCTATAGAGCGCTGTGCTGAGTGCGCTCCGCTAACCTGTGCCTGCATTAAGGTACGCATACCTGGGCGCAATATGGCGAAGATAATAAACAGCACACCAACACCAATTAGTGACTGCTTAATTAAGTTAGCGAACCATGGCTGCTCCCAAAAGCCCGGTGCGGTCATGTCCATTTCCATTGTCTCTACTGGCCTAAAGTCTGCCGACACAACAGTCACACGATCACCGCGAGCGGCATCAAAACCGATGGCGTCACGCACCAGTAAATTCAATTTTTCAAGCTCTGTCGGTGACACCTCTACCGTGACGGTTTCGCCCTCGTCATTTGTGCGCTGATGATTAGCCACCACGACGGCTACGGAAAGACGACGCACCATACCCGTCGGTGTAGACGAGTGGTTTAGAATACGTTCGATCTCATAGTTACGCACAATGGAGCGATTACCTGTATCAGCTTTAGCCGCTTCTTCCACACCACCGCTGCTTGGCGGTTGATTGCTCAATGCGCCCGGTATACCGCTGGCGTTAGCGTTAACGTTACTGCCATCCATCTGCTCGTTAATTTGCTCGCTGCGAACCACTTTGCTTTCAGGGTTCCAGGTCTCACGACTCTCTTCAGCGCTAGAAAAATCAATATCCGCCGCTACCTTTACTCGCACTTGACCGGCATCTGCCAGCGGCCCCAACAACTCTTGAATATTTTGCTGGTAGGCTTCTTCAATCCGCTGACGGTAAGTAAATTGACGCGAACTAAGACCCAGATCATCTTTCTCACCCTGGTAAGACAGCTGCTGACCTTGCTGATCAACCACCGTTACCTGCTCAGGTGATAAACCGGTGATGCTGGACGCCACCAGATTTACAATGGCGGCGACGTTTTGTTTATCGATCACGCTGCCGGGAAATACATCTAGCATAATTGACGCACTGGCGGCTTTGCGATCACGCACAAAGACAGACTGCTTTGGAATTGCCAAATGCGCACGCGCTTTGCGGACCTGATGCATACTTTCAATGGTGCGCGCCAGCTCTTGCTCTAGCGCGTAGTGGAATTTCTTTGACTGCATGAATTCGCTAACGCCAAAGCCCTGCTCTTGCTCTAGCATCGCCATACCCGATCCATCGCGCATAACGCCTTGTCCAGCCAGTTTGATACGCGCATCGTGCAACTGCGTCGAAGGCACCATAATAGAGCCGGTATTGTCCTGAATCTTATAAGGGATACCCGCAGCGTTTAGGGCGTCCACTACCCCAGCAGCGCGCTGAGGCTCTACATTGGCGTACAAAGTGCGGTAGTCACCGCCCTGCGACCACATCACCGCCGCGACCCCAACGGCAACACTGGCGGCAATACCCACCAGTATAAGTAGTTGACGCAGGACATCGTTTCCCGCCATTTGCGCAAGCAAGTTTGCGGGCATGTTTCCCTTAGCTTCGGCCATACTGATTCTCCACCGACACTGTTAAGCTTAGAACTGTCATTACATCGACATCCTCATCACTTCTTGATAGGCATCCACAAACTTATTCCGCACTTCAACAAGCGCCTTAAAACTCACTTCAGACTTTTGCATATTGACCATCACCTGGGTCAAGCTAACGTCTTGATCACCACGCTCAAACGCTGCTGCTGCCGCACCAGCCGTTTTCTGAGTCTCATTGACGGCTTCGATAGACTGCTTAAGCATAGAACCAAAATCGACCTTCGGCGCAGCGCCAACATTAATCGCGCCCAAATTACTCGGATCAAACTCAGGCTTGGCTATACCGGCTTGATCGCGGATTGAGCGAATTTGGTTAAGAATCGTATCTACTCTCATATCTGACATGTCGAGGCTCCTTAACCGGCGATATAACTTTGTTCACGCAGACGCGCCAATTTATAGCGCAAGGTGCGTGGGCTGATTCCAAGGATCTCCGCCGCTTCCTTCTTTGAGCGACCTGCGCGCAATGCATCGCTAATCACACGACGCTCCTGATCACGCATATACCCATCTAACACACCGTTAGTTTCGCAAGACGGAAGATCAGCGATGTTGCGACTAGCTAATTCAAAGCGCTCATCAAAATCACTGATAAAGCTCAAACCTGTTTCAAACTGTATATCTCGTTCACTAATCATTTCTTGCTGGCGAAGAATCAGGCCACGCTGAATGACGTTATCAAGCTCCCTGACATTACCTGGCCAAGCGTAGGCAAATAGTTTTTGAATTGCTTCGTCTGTCAGTATCGCAGCGGGATCACGGACACTGCTATCGCGACTTAAGAAGTGATGGGCCAAGGGCAGAATGTCGCGGCGACGTTCCGCCAAACTGGGCACCAACAAGGGAAAAACGTTTAAACGATAGAACAAATCTTCTCTGAATTCGCCCTCGCGAACCGCACAGCGCACGTCGCGGTTGCTAGTCGCAATAACCCGCACATCGAGCTTTAAGGTCTTGCGGCTACCCAAGCGCTCAAGCTCGCGCTCCTGTAATACCCGCAACAGTTTGCTCTGCAAGCCAAGATCCATCTCGGAAATTTCGTCCAACAACAGTGTGCCGCCCTGAGCCTGCTCAAACTTACCAGTGTGACTATTGATCGCACCTGTAAAAGCGCCCTTCTCGTAGCCAAACAACATGGCTTCTAACATATTCTCTGGAATTGCCGCACAGTTTAAGGCGACAAAAGGCGCCTCGGCGCGGCGAGACTGGCTGTGAATAAAGCGCGCGTAAACTTCCTTACCCGCGCCACTCTGACCACTAATCAATACCGTCGCATCCGTTCTGGCAACGCGAGTCGCCAGTTCCTTGACAGCAATCGAGGCCTTATCGGCGACTATTAAATCAGCCATTAGCACGACCTCCCATTTCCATTTTGTTATGCGCAGATAGGCTTTTCGCTATTGAAAGCTCAGCAACAAGTCGGCTTGACGCATAGGCTAATTCTTGACGACAGGATTCCAAACAACGGCTCTGATGCATATCGCCATTATTCTGAAAAGATTTATTTTTGTGTTTATCATTTGTCATCGTCGTAGACCTACATCAGTTACCTGCAGAGACTAAAGCAATGCTCATGCCATTATATTTTTACTAATAAATACAATAACTTATTTGCTTTAATAGAAAATACGACGGTTTTTTGGCGGGTGTTTTTTGGCATAAATTTTAGCGGAATTTATAATTATTTTAGTATCTAATTTGTCTATACGTATAAACATCCGGCGGGAACTAAAACGGATATTTTAAAATGAGCCAATACAAATTAAGGCATCACTTGGTTCATGATTTACAAGAATGCAGTGTCTTTCCGAAAGATTACAGACCATGAGGTAAAGCTGAATCACCCGAAATAGCGCTGCTGAACTCCCCTAAAACGCGCTAACAGCTCCTCGGTTCTTTGCGTGCTTGATACCACGCAACTCTCTACGGGTAAAACACTAGCCAGTTCCGATTTCTTAACTAGCTTAGTAGCGAACGTGGTAGTCGCCTGACTAAGTAGATTCCGGTACGTCAAATTGCCCGCAGCAAAGCCCTGTGTATCAAGCCAATTGTGATAACTTGGGTCTGTACTGCTTAAAATCAAACGGACTTTGTTATCACTATCTACCTTAGTTCGCGCTGGCGTGTAGCTTATCGGGCGATACAGAAAGTCCATGCTGTTCATAAACGCACCACCAAGCGACACCATCCAAAAGCCATCGTGAGTATCAAATTCGACAATCAATGCCTCGTCTTCCGCAATCGCCCAGCACATGTGGGCAGCCAATCGGCCGCGCTTTTTATCGTCTAGGGTATTGGCAGATTGATCTGGCGGAAACGCATTTATACAGCCTGGATCGACAATGCCACCGCTGTATTGATAGGGATGATCCGGCCAGTCCCGCATCATTCCAGACAAAAAATCCCCCGCCCACTGCATCGATTCAATCATTCGCTGCGGCGTCGGCAAGGGTCTAGGTGCATCCATATCGAGGCGTTCGATTGACAATGTTGTTGGCGTCTCGTCCCAGCTGTCAAAGCCCTGACGAATAAATAATTTCCTCGTCGCCGAGGTGGTCGGCAGCCAATTTGGGCCCTGTCGTTCACCACCGATAAATAATACAAAGCTGCCGTCATCGTTTAACTGCAAGTCGCGGCCAAATAGGTTCACCTCCGGGATATCGCCAAACGGTTCGTGGAGACTGGGCCACCCTGTGTTTGGCTGAATTTCAGGACGTTGCCCCTGGAGGGTAAAATTTAAGAAGCGCGCGCTGCCAATCTGGCCACTGACTTTGTACACCTGCTCCCCGTCAATCCACGCTTGCTGATACGTTAAATCCGCGGCGTCACCGCCGAGTTTTCTGCTGGGCGTGCAAAACGCATGCAACATCGGGTATTTGCTATCTCGAGTTTCAAGAGCTAAGTCAAACGCTTGGCCGAGATTTTGGGTAAGAAAGCGAAAGGCATCAGCGCGCTGTATTGCGTTTGCTGGATTGTGATCCTTAAACGTCAAATCGCCGGCTGCTTGAAGTTGCTGACAAAAGACTGACCACGCCGCTCGAAGGTCTTGATCATCTGCACAATCACCAATTGCCACTAGCCACTCTCCATTACGTTGTTTACCGAATTAACAGGTCGTTTAGCAAGCAGGTCAAATGTTTGGCACTTCGCGCTACCGCCTGCGAAGCGCCCTCATCAATAATGCGCGGACCCAAGAGTTCTATATCGAAACCACCCGAGTAACCCGCCTTAAGTATTTCTGCGATTAGCGCCTTTATAGGGATTACACCATCACCAGGCACGGCGCGTGCCGGCAGGGAGCGGTCACCGTAACAGTAATCGGATAATTGAACCAAATGACAGCGCGGCATGGCTCGCTGCAATAGCACAGGCAAGTTTGCTTCTGCCCAGCAAAAAAACAATTCAACACAGACACCGATATTGGCCATTTCAGCGAGAGTAACCGTATCAGCTAATGAATGAGCTATATGTAAATCAGCGTACAGACTTGAGGCGTTTTCTATCGCTAATTTTATGCCACAGGACTTCGCGCGCTCTGCGCAGGGCGCAATAGCGCTACTAAAACAATCTGCGGCACTACTCCACTCAAGATCGCCGTGGCCGCCGGTCAACAAATAAATTGAATCCGCCCGCAGCTCTGCGGCAATATCAATCAATTGGAATAATTTGTCGCGATCTTGCTGCCAGATTTGCTTGTCAGGTGTGAGATGACCACTGCGAAACACATGAGCAATACTCTGCACTGTCAGCCCCGTATCGGCTATTACCTCGATCGCCGTAGTGACATTATCTGCGACTTGCAAAGCTGGGCTGATGAAACCTACACGCTGCGCGCCTAGTTCATGGCAGTGGCGTATGTAGTCACCAACAGGCATATCCGCAAAACACATCTGGTGTATTGATAAGCGTTCATGCATGAAATGGCGGTCTCCCAAAAGTCTCAGCAATCGCAATACTAGCTGCGATCCTCGATATCGATACCAAAACGATTGCGATAAGCTGCAAATTCATCGTGCAATTGTGCAACGTCACCATCGATCAAATCGGTGGAATACACAAATTTTCCGTGTCGATCGCCTTTATTATTCTTCAAGTAATCACGCATTGCAGACTCGGCTTTGGCACTAAGTGAATAACCAGAAAATTCGTAAAAACCTCGTATGGTGCCGATTTGGTCTTTGACAAAATCTTGATAGCGAACGTGGTGAATACGGGGATCGTCGATCATTGGGTTATCGAGAATTGCCTGAAATCCAGCGCGACCTAGTCGAGTATGTAGGCGCGATTGCGCCGCCAAGTCAACGCTGCCGGTCAGCCCCTCTGTTAAGTCCGCCGCCATCTTTATACGTGATGCAATACTCTGAACCGGATCGCGATGAATATAAAGCACCGTTGCATCTGGATAACAGTCAAAAAAGGCGGAAAAACGCGGCGCGTGAAAGCCCTTAAGTACCCAGGGTTTCTTGGGTCTACCGTGCTGAATCGCCTGCAACATCATTTTGTGCAAACGATACTGGGCCGCCGGATCTGCCTTCAGCCCCCCGACTACCATACCCATTGGCACTCGCCACCACGCGGTGGGTGTCAGCACCCGAAAGTCGAATGCCCACGTGCGTTCGTCTTCAGGTAGTCCGTTACCTAACATGTCGTTATATGGGTGACTATGTAACCAGGTCGGAAGACGAGTATTAATTTCCCGCCATTCTGAATCCGCCTGAGCTCGGCGCGGATCTGTTTCTGTCGCTAAGCCAGGAGGTGGTGACGGGTGCATTAACTCCCAAAAACGGAGGGCGCGCGCGTCGGGGTCTACCGAAAGTAGCGCGTGCAGCAATGTTGTGCCAGAACGAGGCTCGCCAGTGACAAACATTGGCCGCTCAATGCGCTCTTCATCTAGCTTGTAATTGCGATGATCAGCAAAAAAACGCAGACGATCAGTGAGTAGCCAGTGGATATTATCCGCAGCTAATTTTACGCCGGCTTCGTCCAAGTTGGCGTCGCGGATTATTCCCACAACTTGATCGACCCGCTCGCAGAAACTGTCGTCACCCCAATCACTCAGCCCGGTAATTTCCTGCGCAGCAGCCAGCAAGGCAGCGCTATCTAAAACCATGGTCATGGCCTACTGCCCCGTTAATCTAAGTAGTTCATCTTCCGCTTCGCGAACTTTCTGCGCAGACAATGCGCCAAATTTAAGCCCAGCCATACCGCCGTAATCGAGAATTTTAGGTACGCGAAGTCCGGCATCACAGTATGATTTAACTATAGCGGCGACCTCCTTCGGTGTGCCGTGGGGCACCATCGCTAAAATCGCCTTTGGATCGACTTTATCGAGAAAATCGAGCACCCGTTCGCGTGTTAGCGTCGCGGGATCAATATCTTGGAACCCTCGCCAGGAATCACCCATTGGGTGGGAGTGGCCGAGCTTGTGCAATTCTGCAGCGGATATTTGCAAGAGCAAGGATTTAATTAGGGGCGCAGCCAAGATTTCTGCCAGCTCATCGTCATCGCCAATCAAACAGGTAATGATAAATGCCGGAACTATTGCCATGGGGTCCCGACCAGCCCGTTCTGCAGACTGGCGAATTACCGCAAGCTTGGCGGCGTAATCCTCTGGTGTCCACGCCCCTGCTGGCCACCAGCCGTCTGCAAAGCGCCCTACAATATCCAGCATGCGAGGGCCACTTGCACCTATCCAAATTGGCGGGCAACGACCATTGAATAGTTCAGTATCCATGCGAGCATGCTGAAGTTTAAAAAACTTACCGTCATAATCCAGCAGGCCCTCGCTTTCCCATAACAAACGAATTACCTGTACTGCCTCTTCAAATCGACCAACGGGTTTAGAAAAGTCAAAACCATAAGGCACCGTATTTTCTAATTCTCCGCTACCCAAACCAAGAATGAATCGGCCATTTGATAAGTGATCTAAGGTCAGTGCGGTTTGTGCAAGCATGGACGGGTGACGTCGTACGGTGTCGACAACACTCGTTGCAATAGGCACATTTTTGGTCAACGCCGCTGTCGCACCTGCCACTGCCATGGCATCAAGATGACGGTGTGGTGACGGAGAGATGGTAGCAAGATCGGTAAACTCTGGCGTCCAGATAGAGTCTGGCCAAAAACTGACCATATGATCCGGCAGCCAAACAGAGTGGTATCGCCCGCTATCCAAATCTGCCATTTTGCTAAAATCTAGTGGCAGGGTCGTGCGCAAAAATGCCGCCGGTTGTACTTTCATTCTGATACCTCATTTTGTATTACTTATTTTTATTGATAACTTAACTAAGCTTTTTTAAGGTGAATCTGCCTAGCTTGAATAGGCATCCATAATAGGAGCAATTACGAGCTTATTATAAAGCTCGGCTAGTTCATCCACGCTAATACGCTTTTCTTCACTAAGCCACCACGACAACATTTCTAGGGTACCAACCGCTGAAAGTCGAACCCCAATATCGGCCACCGCCAAATTCAATTCTTGTTTTTTTCCTGCGGCCACTTCACGCGACAGGCGCACAAATTCATCCCGCATCGTGTGCGCTGCACCGCCATTTAGCAGTGTCGACCAAGTAGCGTCATTGTCTGCCACGTAGCGACAAAGGGCGCGCGCCCCCTCTTTCGAGTTAGCCGCATTCATCACACCAACAGACAGAACAATAAGTCGCTTAATCTCATCGGCAGCAATAGCGTTGAGTAATTCCGCCTTACCAGTGTAATGGCGGAAAAAGGTTTTATAGCCAATTCCCGCACTGACGGCGATCTCTCTGATCGTGATCTCATCTAACGGCTTGCTATCAAGCAACAGCAGAAATGCACTGTAAATCGCTTCGCGAGTTTGAATAACACGTGAATCACTGGTCGTTGAGTAATGGGGCTGGTATGACGTTTGCGACATGTATCCCTTGTTCCTGTTTGATCTTCCATAGGCTAAATCGAGAAAATCATTTAAAAGAGTCATTGTCAGCAAGCGCATTCAAAAAGCGACTTATGACCCACAATGGGTCATATTATGCAAATCGAGCGGATTGTCAACGTAAATCAAATATCGAGGTGAAGCTGAACCTGCTTCGGAAAGCACATTGTGACCGTAATAGGTGAAGGCATGGCGGGAAATTAATCAAAGGCTGACTTCTAGCCCATGACTTACTATCGAAAAGTGGAGTTTATGGGGTAGCGCTAAGAAATTAAGCACCAGCAATAGTATTACTGCGCAATCAAAGTTAAGCGAACGGAAAGCACGTTTCAGTCGGGTCAGAATTGAAGTGTCTTAAGCTACTATTCTCGGGAGATAGCTTACAACACGCCAAGCTTCTTCATTTTTTCTGCCAGCGTAGTGCGCTGTAAACCAAGCAGCTGTGCTGCGCGGGTTATTACGCCCTCTTCCTTGCGCAGTGCTTCAGTGATAAACCACTGTTCGATATCCTGTAGATAGGATTTTAGGTCAATACCTTCAGCAGGCAGCGGCGGCTTGCTGCTGTCGCCCACCGACAGCGCCACTTCGAAATCCGCCTCGCAGGGGCGTGACATCAGTGACGTAATTAAGACGTCTTGATCTTCGCGCTCATCTTCAACCGTTAGATCAATCATTCCCATGGTTCGAAACTGCTTAGGGAGATCATTCATACCTATCAGTTTGCCAGCATGAGTAATGGCTAGGCGCTCCATTAAGTTCTCGAGCTCGCGAATATTGCCAGGCCAGCCATACAATTTTAGGGCGCGCATCGCGCTTGAAGAGAAGCGCGGCGTACGCATACCTTTGGCTTCTAATTTTTCCATAAAGATCGACATCAATGTTGCCACGTCTTCGGTGTGCTCTCTTAGCGCCGGTACCTCGATGGGGAATACATCTAAACGATAAAATAAATCCTGACGGAAGGTGCCCGCCTCGACCATTTGTTCAAGGTTGCGGTGAGTCGCAGCCAATATACGGACATTGCATTTTTTGGTTTCGTTGCTTCCAACCCGCTCAAAGCAGCGCTCTTGCAATACCCGCAGTAGCTTAACCTGCATAGGTAGGCTCATATCGCCGATTTCATCCAGAAACAGGGTGCCGCCCTCTGCGAGCTCAAAACGCCCCTGGCGTGTAGCAATAGCGCCAGTGAAAGCCCCCTTTTCGTGACCAAACAGCTCACTTTCTAATAAGTCAGCCGGAATTGCACCGCAGTTAACCGGGATAAATGCTTTTGCTGCCCGTGAAGATGCTTCATGAATACGACGGGCTACGACTTCTTTGCCGCTACCAGATTCGCCGCGAATAAGTACTAAAGTGTCAAAGCTCGATACCTGAGAAATCAACTCATCAAGATCGCGCATTGCTTTTGACTCCAGGGACTTTTTGGCAATTAAATCATAGCCATCTGAGATTAATTTTTTATTCTGTTGCATTGAAATCTCACTCATTCAATGAAAGTAGCGCACAACAGTTGTAACTAAGTATTCGTTTGTTGTGACGGCTTAGATAACGATGAGGAAATCTCGCCACATCGTCAATAGGACTATTGTGCAGAATTTACGGGAGGGAAGAGAATACGTGAATGTCCTAGGTTCTATAACGCGATACTACACAAACTAAGTGAGTAGCTTGTGCATGCCTCTTTTAGCTATTGCTTAAATAGCGACCAACATTGCGGATATTGCGGCAGGACTGATTGGCCTCGTGAGCCAAACTACCACGTTGGCGATACAGCATTTCACTCACAAGCTGATCGACGGCTAGAATATTTTCTATTGCACTGGCAACGTCACTGCTCTCTGCAGGGGAGCAAGGCGTTGCAAAAAACTCATCCATAAGCACTCGGCGCCGTCGCTGTTCGCTAAGCGCGGCCAGCCAGTCATTGCTCTCTGCCAGCTCTCTTATATACTCGGTAAGCTCCACAAGCGCCTGTAGGCTTTGCTGTCTAGCGGTCAATGCAGTGCTTATATTTTTTATATTATTCATTAGTCACCTTAGAGATGCCCCACCCGCAGTCTGCGCACCGCGGACAGAGCAAAAACCTACACCTAAAAGAAATACCGTTACATTGTGAGCGCCGCTAAACTCTCGCCCTTGCCAGTGTTCTGTAAACCGTCGGGAATGGCATCCCATGCTTCTTTCAATTCACGCAATAAGGAGGAGACTTCGTCTAAACCGGTGACGTCGTTATTGATGTTTGCCAATAAGAGACGACGATTCATATAGTCGTATAAGCTCTCTAAGTTATCGCTCATTTTAGCGTCAATATTATGATCTAAGCTCATTCGCAAGCCGTCGATTATCGACATAGTGCGGTTTACTGCATTTATCTTCTGAGGCACTTCATGGCGCTGCATATGACCTTTGGCAATTGCAAGCCGATCAAGCGCACCATCCATTAACAGTTGAATTAAGCGGTGTGGACTCGCTGCCGACACCCTGGATTGGGCCCCTACTGATGCGTATGCTTGAGTCGCTCTACCTGCTGAATAACTCATAATCTTTCCTCTTGATAAGCCCCTTTGCTTATCCTAATTGACGACTTTTCAGCGGATTTCTTTAGTCTTTTATCGAGGTATTTATACGTATAAAAGCCTTCTACTTACCATTTTTAAACACGGTACCGGGCAAGTTTGCCAGCTGCTGAGTGAGAAAGTCGCCGGTTGAATTAAGCTGCCCCAGCAGGCTATCTAGTGCGCTAAACTGAGCTTGGTAGCGAGCTTCGATTCCAACGATACGGGCATTCAAGGCTTCTCGTTGCTCATTAATCCGCTTGACTTGACTGGTAAGGCCGTCGGTGCGATTCGTCAAAATACCGCCGCTTGCGGTGAGGTCGCCAATTAAGCTATCGAGACGAACTGCATAGCCGGATTCGCTAGAAAATATTCCGCTTAATTTATCAAAATCATCGGCTACGACATCAGCAAACACTGTAGTGTCGATAACCAATTTGTTTTTATCACCGGTGGTGATGCCTATTTCCGCTAGCGAGTCGAGCTCAGTCCCCAAGCCGCTCACTATCGTTCCCATTTCTTGGCGCAATTGATTGGCTACACTGCGCGTTGCTGAATCGCCCTGCAATAATCCCGCGGTTTTAGATTCCGGGTTGTAGGCAGTCAGGTCGTTTATGGTGGTCATCAGGGTATTATAATTGTTTACAAAACCCTCGATCGCACTCTTAACCGATTTAGTATCTACTTGCACTTTAAGGCTAAAGCTTTCACCTGGCAGCGCTTTTTTCAGGTCTAAACTTACGCCCTCGATCATGCCTTCAATTTTGGTATCTGCACTGGTTTTGGTGAAACCGTCAACGATGACAATGGAATCTAAGGCCTCTGCTTTCTCAACCATTGAACTAAGTTGTGAACCTAGATTGGTATCGTATGCGAGCTGGCTCAAGTCACCATTAGCTCCGGCGGTGACAGAAATATTAATGGCATTCTCAACACCGGTTCTTGTTGCAGAAAAAACCAGGTGGGCGCCGTCTTGATCATTAATAATTGACGCGCTTACACCACTGTTAGCCGCTGAGGAATTCACCGCGTCACGTATTTCCGCCAGGCTATCCGCCCCCTCGGCGACAGCGACTGAAAATGATTCACCATTGATAGTGAAGTTTAACTCCCCACTGCCGACACTGGTGGTGCTATCGGTATACGCTTGCGACGCTATTTTATGGCTTGTCGCCAATTGTTCTACTTTAACTGAATAGGTGCCAGGCGCTGCTGTTGCGGTGGTCGTTGCGGAAAACACCGTGGGATCGCCAACGGTCGCACTACGTTTGGTAAAGCTTTCAGGGTTTTTAAGTGTACTGAGGCTAGCTTTGAAGTTTGTTAGGGCAGATTTAAGGGATCCAAACGCCGATAGACGCGCCTGAATTAATGATTCCTTGGAGTTTAATCTTGTTTCCACTGGGCTGCGTTCGGCAGCAACAAGCTGTGAGACGATACTATTAATATCGAGCCCTGAACCAATTCCCGATGCGGTTAAAGATGCCATATCATTTACCTACCCGCTTTTAGCAACAATATATTATGAAGAGATACTGCCGCTTCGCTATAATCACATGTACTTACTAACATGCAATATAAGCTGCTCTGTGTTTAAAAAGCCTTAAGCTCAAATCTGCATGTCCGATTCGGCTTTACAATGCAGATATCACGCCAATCAGGCTTGGTCTTCAATTAAGCTGCCCGTCCCCTCAATAAAAACCCGCGCAATATTGAGAAGCTCCTCCGGTGGTATCTGCCGAATGACTTCGCCAGACTCAGCGTGAATTACTTTTAAGACTGTACGTCCAGTGTCTTCATCTATCGAAAACTCTAGGTCTCGCTCGCGATCTTTAAGTATTTCATTGAGCTTTGCTACCGCTTGTTCGGTACGCTCTATATTGCCCGGCGAGCTCAATTCCGTCACCAAGGCAGCCGCCATACGACTCAACTGTTCAGGCTGATTCGCCTCGGAACTTTTATCTGCGGTCGGCTTATTAGCAGCAGAGAGCGGCAATTTGGCGCCGACATCTGCACCCTTGGGCAAAGAACTGCCGCCCTGAAACTGATTAGACGCGGCCGCTACCTGACCAACAGTCATCGCACTGTTCGCGGTTCTAACAGGCGCTTTGACTAAGCTGCTCGCGACTGCTTGGGTATGTAAACTAGTATCCATAACGTAACCTTTCACCCTTTCAAACAGCTATTCGGAAAACACGAATAGGGCCTATTGGCCCTTAAGTCTCTCCCTTTAACTCCCTTTCCGGGCCGAAAATCCCGCGCTCACTGAGCGCGGGAGGTCATCGGGTTGTTGCTTATTGCAGCAGACTTAAGGCAGCCTGTGGAAGCGAGTTAGCCTGGGCTAGGATGGCGGTGCCAGCCTGTTGCAGGATTTGCGCTTTAGTCAGGTTTGCCGTTTCAGCAGCGAAGTCAGCGTCTAGAATCCGGCCACGTGATGCAGACAGGTTTTCAGAGATTGTCTGCAAGTTAGTGATCGTTGATTCAAAGCGGTTTTGAACTGCACCGAACTCGCTGCGCAGTGTACTGACCGAACTAAGCGCTGAGTCGATACGCTGTATCGCGTCATTCGAGTTCGCTACCGAAGATACTGATACCGAAGACAAAGTCGTTGTGTCTTTCGCAACGGTGCCGTCAGCTATCCCGATGGTAGTGCCGCCTACAACGGTGATGGTGTCTGAAGATGACAAGGTCACCGAGCCGTAGCTTGTGTCGTCACCTACACCGCCAACTGTACTAGTTTCGTCAAGGGCAATTTCACGACCATCTGCGGAGGTGAAGATAACATCTGTACCCGATACCGACGCCGTTACACCAGTTTCAACCGATTTCTGGTTAACTGTGTTAACAAAGGAGTTGATATCAACAGCGGTAGATACGTCAGTGGCTGCGTCGAACACGTCTACACCGTTGATGGTTAGCGCGTAGGTGTCAGTCGCTGAGCCACCAATATCGGTAAAGGCTAGCGTGCTCTCGTTGCTTGCCGTTGCGCTCAAGCCAAATACACCGGCTGAGTTAATTGCATCGGCTTTAGCGAATGCGCTCGCTGCGGTTTGGCCAGCGCCATTACCTGCTGTAGACGCGTCGATTACAACTGCATCACCATCTCCCACCGCAATACTCAAAGTATTGGCAGGAAGCGCTGCTGCTGTAGCTGTACCAGTTGCGCTAGCAATTTGACCAATCTGGTTAGATTTAACACCAGTGGCTAAGTTAACGCTGATGGTTTCACCGACGTTAGCACCTACCTGGAAGCTTGCGCTACCGAAGCTACCGTCGAGAAGCTTGGTTCCGTTAAAGGAAGTTTGGCTGCCGATACGGTCGATCTCAGCTAGACGTTGCTGTACTTCTGAGTCCAGTGCCGCGCGGTCAGAGGCAGAGTATGTTGAGTTAGCTGACTGAACCGCTAGCTCGCGAATACGCTGTAAGTTGTTAGTAATTTCGTCGATGGCCGCTTCACCAGTTTGGGCTAGTGAGATACCGTCGTTGGCATTACGAACCGCTTGGTTCAAACCGTTAATTTGGGTTGTGAAGCGTGTAGTGATCGCCAAACCAGCAGCGTCATCTTTTGCGCTATTAATACGCAGGCCAGTAGAAAGGCGCTGCAATGAAGTGTTCAATGTTTCTTGCGACTTTTGCAGGTTACGCTGTGCATTCAGTGACGCAACATTGGTGTTGATACTTAGGGCCATGGTAAATCTCCTTTCCACTCTATGCGGTATAAAGACTAAGTGTCTTTGATTAAGCACCAGCCTAAATGGCTGTATTTTGCTTTCACCCCATATAACGGAGATTTCAGGGAGATCTTTAAGTTTATTTAGTAAGTAGATGTACGCACTTGGATCCGTAATGCCCTTCGTAAATCAAGGATTTATGCGGTTTTCGCCGGAAAAATCGCACGCTTTAGTAATATCGACCTAAGATTTTAAAACTAAAATTAAAGTGCTATTAAAAGTTGCTTGAGGAAGAGTACAAAGGAAGGGAAGTATTTGATGCCAGCTCGAATCCTTCGAACCAGCATCGATGGTTTAGATGTAATTAAATAACGACAAGCCCTGGGTCTTAGCAAATGCCTGTTGGGCAGCCTGCAATGCCGCCTGCTGCTGGCTAAATCTCGAGATTGCTTCCGCGTAGTCTAAATCGTTAATCAAACTCAGATTTTCAGATATTTGCAAACTGGCACCTGAATTTATATCGATTTGACGCTGCAAGGACTCCATTCTCGCGCCAATACTGGACTGCTTCTGTATAAGATGGTCAATCGCACGGTCAAAACTGCTAAGGGCAGTGTTTATTTCATTGTGCTGATCGGCTCTTTCAGTCGGGTTTTTACGTGGCGTTTCTAGAGACAGCGCTAGCGCCTCGACCATAGAAAACAGGTCTTGCCGCTTTGAGGGCGCAAGCGTGAATTCATCTCCGGCTGCCGGCGTGCCTTTTATATTTACCGACATACCCGCGACCTGGATGTCGCCACCACTGAGGTAGTCGCCGGAATCGATAACCGCACCACCACTATCCAAAATATCGTATTGGGTTTCGCTATTAAAACGAACACTCACGGTGTCGTAGTTGAATGCTTGGACGTTTGCAACGCTGCCAGCATTAATAATGCCGGTTCCGGTATTACCATCAGCGGCACTGGCGATAAATTGGCCATTACCATTGAGAATACCCATATACACATCTGAGCCAGGATCACCATCTGCCATACGACGAGAGGGTCCAATCTGTAATTGGCGCTGGCCATCGTCACCGTTGTAGCTATAGCCATTAGCGGTTTTTGAGAATGGTGCACTGCCCTCCTGGTATCCCGCAAAAATGAAATGGCCGCTACTGTCTTTAGTATTGGCATAGGCCAGTAAATTATCTAATTGCTGGCGCAGCTCAGAGGCTATGGATAGGCGGGATTCGTTACTCTGGGAATCATTATTCGCCTGGACTGTCAGCTCACGGATTCGCTGGACGACGTCGATGCTGCTGCCGACCACGCTTTCTTCAAGACGCAGGCGACTGTCTAGTAATTCCGAATTGCGCATATATTGTTCGGTTTGTTCCTGCGCGCGGCTTAGCTCCAAACTCCGCACCGCACCGACCGGGTCATCGGATGGAGTGAGAATACGCTTGCCAGTCGACAACTGCTGCTGCGTCGCCGCCAGCTTCGATTGCTGGTTCAGCATGCTGTTCACACTGTTGGTATACATTTGACTTGTCGAAATTCTCATCGAATTACTCTCTTTAGCTACAACGCTATGCCGTGCAGACGCGCCGTGTCAAAACGACTTAACGAAATGCCCCCATCAGGGCCTGAAACAAATCATTGGCGACGCCGGCGGCCTGGGCGGCGGCTTGATAGGCCTGTTGAAACTTCAATAAGTTAGCCGCCTCTTCGTCTAAATTCACACCCGATATTGCCTGTTGGTTACTGCGAGTTTGATTAAGCAAATTTTCTTGAGATTGTTGGTTAATCTGCGCACTGCGAGTTGCTACAGCAATATTCCCAACCAAACCATTCACGGTATCTTGAATACTCGCGCTACCGCCATTAAGTACCTTGCTACTTTCTGCCTCCGCCATTTTTAAAAGGTTGCGGTTGTCGCCCAGGGCATTTGTGTTGGCACCGATCGTGAAGCTATCGCCCGCTTGTGGTGATCCGGTTATCACGACTTTATTGCCGTTGATAGTGATGTCTGAACCCGATGCATAGCTAAAGCTACCGGCACCGTTTATTTGATAGGTCGTTGCCGATAAAAACTGTATATCGACCGTATCCATCAAGTTGGGATGGCTGCTATCAAGCACATCGGTTTCTGAAATTTTACCTGAGCCAATATTATTAAGATCGGCTGTACTGCGCGTTGCTGCTGCTGCGGCAATGCCGGCAGGATCAGTCATCACCACTTTTAAGTTCTCAGCTGCGCCTCGTGTTGGACGCAATAAAAACTGATCTCCCACTGCGGCCGCCGACGTTAAGCTTAACGATACGCCGCCGACCACAAAAGGATCTGCCACGCTGCCGCTGCCGGTCACACCAGTCAATTCGGCACCACTACTTTCGTCAAAGAAGCGCCAACCGCTGCCATCTAAACGAATCAAGGTATTGCTGCCATTGAGCGCAGATACATCGGTTATTTGAGCCGTTATTTCCGCAGCGCTGCTATTATTTCTACTACGGAAGACGTCAGGATCTGGTACTGAAAATATCGCGCCACCCTGAGCGCCTTTTAAATCCATACCGCCGCTATTAATAGAATTTAGCGTATCTGCGATTGCGATGGTAATTCGACCGAGTTCATTGTGCGTGTCATTGAGTACACCATCACGGAAACTTAAGGTTCCACCCAAACTACCGCCGCGCAAACTGCCGCTAATCACCGCCGTACTGCCGCCGACATCCATTGCGATTTCAGTGCGCCCAGGCTCGAAGGGGTTAGTCACCGCGCGCATCGTAATTGCGCGTTCACCTAATACCAGCGCTTCGCCATTACCGATAAATACGCTGACGCTGCCGTCGGCTTGCTCTACTGACGTCGTGCCAATGAGTTCATTCAACTCTAGCAGCGCCTGATCGCGTTGATCGAGCAAATCATTGGCATCTGTACCGAACTGCCCCTGTGTTTTACTGATCATTAAATTGATATCAGCTATCTGCTTACTGAGATCATTAATGTCACTTATCGACGCATTTATGCGGGTATTCACTTCGCGATCCAAGGTGTCCATTTGCGAAGACATATCTGCAAAGCGATCACCCAAGCCCTGCGCCTCAGCCAACATCAATTGCCTGGCAGAGATAGATGAAGGATTGTCGGCAACGTCCTGCAGGCTATTATAAAAGCGGGATAAAGACGCACTCAGACCAAGTTCGGTATCTGCCAGTGCGTTATCTACCTGGGTCGTCAATTGGTAATAGGCATCGGCCTGCGCGAAAGCAGATTGTGAGCTGCGTAGCTGATCCACTGTAAAACTACTGTAAACACGGCTTACCGACGACACTTTGACACCGGAGCCAATAGTTAAATTTCCGGACTGGGAAGGCACACGGGTAGCAAAATCCACTTTCTGGCGGCTGTATCCTTCAGTGTCGGCGTTGGCAATATTGTGACTGGTGGTTGCCAAGGCGCGCTGGTAAGACACCAGTCCCGACAAAGCATTACCTAGCATATCACCCATGATTTACCCCTTATTTACTGAACGACTTATCGGCCGTCAGACTAAAATCCTGAATACTTTTCTCAATACCACCGAGCTGTTGCAAACGACTACGCAGCGCCGCGCCCTCTCCGCTGAGCGCCTGTGGAGCTTGCTCTGCCGGACCAACTAATTGGGTCACAATGGCCTCTGCCATACCAATGCCACCTTGATCTGACAGCGTTACCGACAACTGGCTATCGAGCATTTCTTCGTACATACCCACGCTGCTATCACTAAACAATCCGCTTTCCTGAACGCCGGCGCGCATACTCTTTAGCATCATTTGCAAGAATAAGGCTTCGAACTGTTTGGCAACTGGCTTTACTGCCTCTTCCGGCGATAACTCAGCATCGCGGCGTAGCGACGCCAAACCGGAGAAGTCGTGATAGTTACTCGCTGCCTTAACGTCCATGGTATTTCACCGTCGCCTTTATATAACGTCAAATAACCAGCAGCTCGGCACGCAGTGCGCCGGCCTGATCTAAAGCTTCAAGAATGGCCACCAAATCGCTTGGCGAAGCGCCAACATTGTTAATTGCCTTAACGATGTCTTCGAGGGTGACGCCTGCATCGAGCAAGAACATCCGCGAACCGCTCTCTTGTACGTTGATATCTGATTTTTGCGCTGCTACGGTTTCGCCGCCGCGGGAGAATGCGCCAGGTTGAGACACCTCAACGCTCTCGGAGATCGATACCGTCAGGGAGCCGTGACTTACCGCCGCTGGCATAACCCGCACATTGCCACCTATAACGATGGTGCCAGTGCGCGAATTAACGACCACACGCGCGCCCGCTTCGGATGGCGTAATTTCCAGGCTTTCAAGCATCGAGATAAAAGTAACACTGCGATCCGCGTTGCTTGGGCCCTGTACTTTTACCGTCGCTGAATCCATGGCGCTGGCGGTTCCTTCACCGAATTTCGCGTTTATTTCTTCCGCCAGGCGTCGCGCCGTGGTGAAGTCGGATTTTTTCAAATTCAGCATAATCTCACCGTTAGCTGACATCATACTCGGCGCTGGGCGCTCGACAATCGCACCGTTTGGTATACGCCCAGCACTGGGTATATTCACGGTAACCCGCGAGCCGTCTGCGCCAGAAACACCTAAACCACCGACTAAAAGACTACCCTGCGCCACCGCGTAAACCTGACCGTCAGCGCCCATCATTGGCGCCATTAGCAGGCTGCCGCCACGCAAGCTGGCGGCGTTGCCGATCGACGACACAGTGACATCAATTGTCTGACCCGGTTTGGCAAACGCGGGTAAACTCGCGTGCACGGTCACGGCCGCTACGTTCTTTAGCTGCGGATTAACATTGTCTGGCACACGGACACCAAAGCCGGTCAACATATTGCGAATACTTTGAATGGTAAATGGCGCTTGACTGGTTTGGTCACCAGTACCACTTAAGCCAACCACTAAGCCGTAACCCACTAACTGGTTCTCACGCACACCAGCCACATTCACCAGGTCTTTTACGCGCTCAGCCTGTGCGGCAGGAATCTGACAAGACAGCACAACCGTGATCGCGATCAATGCGTTGCGAAGAGATGTTAGTTTAATAAATGCCGACATGACGGTGTACCTCAAAAGGGCGACAGTACGGACTGGAACACCCGTCCCAGCCAGCCCATAGAATTTGCATCTGCCAAGGCGCCTTTGCCGCTGTAGGTAATACGCGCATCGGCCACCTTGTAGGATGGCACTGCATTGTCGGCGCCGATATCTTCAGGGCGAACAATGCCTTTTATGCGGATAAACTCTTCACCCTGGTTAATCGTTACCCACTTCTCGCCCCGCACGCGCAAACTGCCATTACGCAGTACTTCAGACACGGTGACGGTAATACTGCCCGTCAAGCTATTGCTTTGACTGCTGGTGCCCTTACCCGCAAAATCCTGGTCGGATGACACGCCGGAGGAAAGAATCGGTACACCGTTGTGGGTGACGCCACGACCTAACAAGGTCACGGTTGGCACCGAAATATTGCTCTCTTTACCGGTAGCTGTGCTGGAAGATTTAGACGCATCGGTCTTCTCTTCAAGGGTCACGGTGATGATGTCGCCGACTTGTCGAGCGCGACGGTCCAAAAACAAACTCATGCCGTAACCAGAACGATAGATCGACCCCATATTGCTGCCGTCATCAACGGCTGCAGCGGGTGCCGCAGATTCATAATCAGCACTTTGGTCGCGCGCCGGCGCAGAGGAGCAGGCAGACACAAGACTAACTACCGCCACCATCATCAAGGCGCTTAAGTGCTGTATGTTTATTGCTATCGTTTCGCTCATATCAGTATTCCGCGATGTCTATAAATAAAGACTATCCCTTCAGTCCATTCGAAAATGACCTAGAGATACGCTCTTACAAATTATTGTTTACGTACTGCATCATCTGGTCACTAGTGGCTATGGCCTTTGAATTCATTTCATAGGCACGCTGGGTCTCAATCATATTCACCAGCTCTTCCACCACGTTAACATTCGAGCCCTCTAAAGCGCCTTGCTGGATAGTACCTAGACCACTAAGGCCTGGCGTGCCGGTTTGCGGTGCGCCGCTTGAGGCGGACTCCATGTATAGGTTCTCACCGCGGGCCTGCAAGCCAGAGGCGTTAACAAAGTCCGCGAGCTGGAAGCTGCCCAATTGCACCGGCGAAGCATTGCCAGCTAATACCGCGCTGATCACCCCATCTGAGCCGACGGTGACGCTCAATGCACCCTGTGGCACGGTGATACCCGGATCGACAATATTGCCGGTATTGGTCACGATTTGGCCCTGGTCATCCAGTTGAAATGAACCATCACGGGTGTAGGCTGCGGTGCCGTCGGGCATTTGTATTTGGAAAAAACCGCGCCCATTAATGGCCACATCCATGGAGTTATTAGTTTGCGTCATCGTGCCTTGTTGAAAGATCTTTTCAGTAGACACCACCCTCACCCCAGTACCCACATGCATGCCACTTGGCGAGCGCGTTGACTGCGAGGTTTGGCCGCCCACTTGGCGCATATTCTGGTAAAGCAAATCTTCGAACGACGCACGGTCACGTTTAAAGCCCGTGGTGTTCGCGTTAGCTAAGTTGTTACTCACAACCTGCATTTTAGTTTGCTGCGCATCAAGACCGGTTTTAGCAACCCAAAGTGATGAATTCATAATAACTACCTCTAGTACCTGTTATTCCAAACGCAGCAAACGGCTGCCTGTTTCTGCCATTGAGTCAGCGGCACTCATGACCTTTACTTGCATTTCAAACTGTCTAGCCAATGCGATCATGGTTACCATGGCATCGACGGTATTGACGTTTGATGATTCCAAACTGCCTGAGCTAATTCGAATCTCTGCAGAGGTCTCCGCGACGCCGCCATTGCGCATACGCATCAAACCATCATCACCTTTTTCAAGGTCGGCCGGTGCCGCGTCTACCAGACGAATTCTGTCGACCGTGGCCACTGACTCAGCGCCTTGGCCAAGCGGTACAATCGATACCGTGCCGTCGTCGCCTATCATTAAACTTTCATGCTCTGGAATTGCAACGGGGCCACCATCACCCATCACCGGCTGACCGGCGCCATTCAAAAGCATGCCGTCCGCGCTAATACGAAAATCACCGCGGCGGCTATAGGCTTCTGTACCATCGCTGGCCTGCACCGCAAACCAGCCTTTATCACCGCGAATAGATACGTCTAAATCTCGGCCGGTGGTTGTCACTACACCGGTTGAAAAATCACTCGCCTGCCCTTCTAACACGGGATTAAAGCGGGTGGCCAAACCTGGACCCTCGACCTGGCGGGAAAGTAAATTTTGAAAGTCACCACGAAAGCCAGCCGTGCTGACGTTCGCCAGGTTATTGGCGTTCACGGCTTGCGCTTGCTGGGTGTTTTTAGCACCCATCATGCCTACAAAAAGTAACTTATCCATAAATCCTCCCGCTCAGTTCGCGTCGTTTAGCGACTATCGGATGTTGATAATGGCTTGTGTCATCGCATCTGCGGTCGAGATCATTTGCGTATTCGCCTGGAAGTTGCGCTGCGCAGTGATCATCTCAACCAGCTGTGACGTCAGGTCGACGTTGGAGCTTTCCAAGGCGCCAGACTGCAGCAGACCAAAGTTTGATGACCCGGCCTCACCAACTCGCGGGCTGCCGGAGGCAAACGTTTCTGCCCAGGAAGTATCGCCTTGCTGCTGCAAACCATTGGGATTAGAAAAGCTCGCCATTGCGACTTTGCCCAATTGCTTAGACTGACCGTTGGTGAAACGCGCAGAGACAATACCGGTGTTATCAACTTCAATACCGGTTAAGCGCCCTGTGGTAAAACCATCTTGCTGTAAGTTGTTTACCCCAAACTCTTTGCCGTATTGCGTAGAGGCGGTGAAGTCGAAGCTCAGGTCCATGGCAGCTGCGCCAGTACCTGGATCATAGGACGGATAGGTAATAAGTCCTGATGCTGGCGTCTGAAGCTCACCGGCATTACTGAAGCTAACCGTGTTAAACCCGCCTACCGCGTTGTTATCAACATACAATTGTTGGTTCCAGGTGTTGGCGGCAGCATCTTTAACAAAGTACAAGGTCGCCGTGTGTTGGGTACCCAAGGAATCGTATACCGTCATCGAGGTCGCGTGGTTGTAGCTGGTGGGCAAACTCGGGTCGAAGGGAGTCGCGGCAGGCGTAGGAGCATTGGCCGGCAAATTTACGCCAATCTGGGCGCGCTCTGTGCTTTTCGGTGCATTTTCAGAAACCTGTAATTGCAAATCACTCAAAGAGCCAGTCGAGAAGTTACCGTCACCAGAAGGCGGAAACACCTGCAGGCGCTCTAAATTATTGTTAACGACGAAACCGTCGCGATCGACACTGAAGGAACCTGCACGAGTGTAAGTCACGCCGCTAGTCCCTTTCATGGTGAAAAAGCCTTCGCCAGAAATCGCGAGATCTAAATTATTATCGGTAAAGTCGATATTGCCCTGCGAGAACTCCTGAGTAATGGTATTCAAGCGAACACCTGCCCCTGGCGTAGTCTTGGTGACGTCATTATTTGACGTTGCATAAACGTCAGCGAATGCCGCTCGCGAACCTTTAAAACCAGCGGTATTGACGTTGGCAATATTGTTCGCGGTGACATCAAGGTGTGCCGATGCGGCGTTTAATCCACTCAGTGCAATGCGAAAGCTCATGGGCTTACTCCTGGTCTAATGACTTCTGTTATTTGCGAAACGATGCTATTACCGCTCAGCTAATTTCTATAATTTGCGACATGCTAACGCTACCCAAACCCTGGACTTGCACCTGTGGTGTTCCACCCGATGCCGGCACCTTCACACTCAGCACTTCGCTGCGCATTTCGGTAGACACGGCTTCCAAGGTATTGCCATTTAAATAATTAGCGCGAATTTGGTATGTGCCCGGCGGCATACGCTCACCATTCAAACCGACGCCATTCCATTCAAAGGCAACAGTGCCTGCGCGCTGCGGCCCCAAGGGAACTTTGCCAATAACCTCACCCGTCGGCGCCAGAATATCGATATCTAAAGCGGTGGTACTGGTCGCCAAATTAACTTGCCCCTGTACATTGCCACTTGACGGCAGCGCAGCGACATCCGTTTCTACCAGCACGTCTTTGCCGATCAACGACGACGCATCTAGCAGTTGCGCGGAATATAAAGACTGAGTTAAACCCGCTAAATTTGTGTTCATTTCGCTGATGCCACTAACCGAGGTTAGCTGCGCCATTTGGCTAATAAACTCGGTGTTGTCGGTGGGCTTAAACGGATCCTGACTTTTTAATTGCTGAAGCATTAGCTTCATAAAATCATTCTGATCCAGCGACGACGCATCTTTCTTGGCCTTGCTTGCCGCAGTCTGTCGTTGCAGGTCTTCTATTGTGCGAAGTTCCATAATTTACGTCCTACTGCTGACCGAGCTGCAAAGCGCGCAGCATGAGAGTTTTAGTGGTAGAGAAAACTTCCGCGTTGTTTTGATAAGCCCTTGACGCCGACATCATGTTTGCCATTTCTTCCATCGTGTTGACATTGGAACTGTAGATGTAGCCATCCGCATCCGCCTGGGGATGACCAGGTTCGTAGCGTTTTGCCACCGCCGCGTCACTTTGTACGATACCCGTCACTGCAACACCGGCAACTTCGCGCTGCTGATTCATAACGGTAGAGAAAATGGGTTGCCGAGAGCGGTAAGCGGTATCTTCGCTGCCACTGACAGTTTCGGCGTTCGCCATATTACTGGCGACCGTATTCAATCTAAGCATTTGCGCATTCATCGCTGATGCGGCGACACTCAAAGGATTAGCCATGACTTATCGTCCTCCTTGTAATACAGACTTCATGCCACTAAAGCGGCTGCTCAAGAACGACAGCGTGGCTTGGTAGCGCATCGCGTTGTCCGCGAACTCTGCTTGTTCTAAATGGGTGTCAACCGTGTTCCCATCTTCCGATGGCTGGGTGGGAACACGGTATTGAAGATCCATTGGCAAACCGTCAGTCGCGGCGCCCATACCTTGCATGTGCCCGCTATTTGTCGTCCGCATTGCTAACTGCATCGAATTACCACTCGCTGCCGATTGCGATAAAACCGCTTTAAAATCTATGTCTTGCGCTTTGTAGCCGGGGGTATCGGCGTTTGCTATATTGGTAGCCAGCACTTCATTGCGCTTATCGCGCACCTGCAATGCTTGCTCATGTATCCCTAGCGCTTTATCAAAATTTATAGACATTTTTTTAACCTGCTTTTTCTAAAGTTTTTATGGCGGCTGTCGATATAGTTTGTAGGCCTGCCATTTGCCGGCTTTTTACGCCGCGCACTAACGAACAAGGCAAGGCTCGTGCCATATTTTTTTTCCTTTAAAATACAAAGTGTTAAAATCTGCACAACTCGGCTTTGCCAAAAAAACGGCGCTCTTTTTCCCGCATAGGCAAAATTCCGGCAGCCGGCATCCTCCGTATAAACCCCTATCTATCAAGCACAAAAAAACCACAACACTGGCATAGGCATTGCAAGTTTTTGGAAAACGACAAAACTTTGACGTGTTTTATGGCTATGAATAAAAAAGGAAAATACATTTATTTTTTACTAGCGAACATTCTACTGATGTTCACTAGTCAGCCGCTTTTCGCCGCCGCGAACGAGAATCACGCGCGAATCGCGGAGACGGCGCGCGCCTATATTGCAGCGCGTCACCCGTGGCAGAAAATGAAGACCAAGATAACGGTGCAAACGTTAGATCCACGAACCAAGCTCGCCCAGTGCCCGGCCAAACTTGAGGCTTTTTTATCAACTGGCGCAAAGATTAAACGCCGGACCACCGTTGGCGTGCGATGCAATGGCAACAAGCCATGGAAGATTTACTTGCCAGTGACGGTTGAGGCCTTTGCCAATGTGATGGTTGCCCGTCACCCTATTGCGCCCAACACCACTATTAGCGAGCGCGACATAAGCTGGAGCCAGCGCGATATCTCGGCGCTGGGCTATGGTTACTTACAATCACTTGGCGATCGTGGTGGCTACACTAGCAGACGCAGTATTGCCCAAGGCGCAGTGCTTACCCCAAATATGGTCACTGCCAGCAGCATCGTGAATAAAGGCCAGCGCGTACAGTTAAATAGCAACACGGGACCGGTAAGCGTCAGCATGATGGGAATTGCACTGCAAAATGGCGCCCTGGGCTCGCGAATAATGGTTAAAAACCTCAATTCGGGTAAGCAACTTGAGGGTGTGGTAGCGTCAGAAAATGTTGTATTGCTTAACTAAAGTTTTTGGCACGGCTGCCGATATACGTAGCGTAAGCCTATTAAATGAGAGGATTCTGACATGGTCGACCGATTAGACGGCTCTTCACTGAGCCAGCTCCGCAAGCTAGAGGGCGGACGCACTGGCGGCAGTAAATCAGAAAGTGTAGCGCCAAATACTGCGGCAAACGTAACCAGCAATCAGCCATCTATAGCGGAAACGCCGCTAATGGAGCGCACCCGCGTGGAAGTGAATAGCAGCGACGGCATTGATCGCCAAAAAGTAGATGCCATTAAAACGGCTATTCGCAACGGCGAATTTAATATCGACGCCCAAAAAGTCGCGGAAGCCTTGGTAAATATGGAAACTCTAACAGGCGCCTAATAACGATGAATGAACTTAGCGATGTACTTCAACATATTCACGATAATGCCAGCGCATTAGAATCGTTGTTAATTAGCGAGGCAGCCAGCTTGAAACTAGCTAACTCCGCTGAACAAATTGAAGCCATTGCCATTCAAAAAATGGACTTAGTTCAAACACTGGATCAGCTCGCCCTGCGCCGTCGCCAGTTACTCGAAGAATCGAGTAGCGCTGCTCAGCACAGCAGTGCACCTGACTGGCAAGAGACACTTGCCATATTGTCTCGCTGCCAAATGTTAAATAATCAGACCGGCGCAGACATCGCCGTGCAAGCTCGCTATAAACAGCGCGCCCTTGAAATTCTCGGCAGCAGCGCACACGGTGACACGCCTCTATACAGCGCCAAGGGCGCGGCACAGTATGCCGCCCCCAAACAGGCTCTGGGCAAAGCTTAGCAATACCGCATTTTACTTGGCGTTAATCCGCGTCGAGATCTAGCTCCATGTACAGATGATTGTCCAGAATTTTGTTATAGCTCTTATTTCTTACCCGCACTTTAAATCCCATCTGCTCATACAAGCGCAGCGCATTGCTGTTTTGCTCGGCCACATCCAAGCTGAGATAGCGGTAATGTCCACCGCGCGCTTTAGCCGCCATAAAGTTGATCATTTGCGCAGCAACGCCTTTGCCGCGACAATCCTCACGAACCGCGATATGACAAAGGTATAAACAAGCTTTACGCGGAGCCTTTACTAGCCGAAGCTCAAAAATCAGTCCTTTGACAATACCGCGCAAACCATAGTGACGAAAAATAGCGCGCGCGTTCGCCAAAAATGTGCCGCCGTGACTGGACGCATCGAAACTAGCTATACTGCCAACCACATCACCTTCAAGTTCATATACATGGTGGTGGCGGTGACTAAACATTGTTGCACCGTGCGCAAACTCGGCAACCAAGAAATCGCCAATCGTCGGACCGTGCTTGCGACTGAATATATATTCAAAAGCGACTGGCCCCGATGAATATATCAGCGGGCCTGCCTGTATGCTGTCGCTACTTTGTGCTATTCGTATAGCCATAAATTGCCCCTAACCATTGCTAGTGAATCGCCGTGTTTTTAGCACAACCCCATATTCAACTACTGCTTAAAAAATACCGAACAGTGGTATTAAAATTTTTCTAAAACCTCTATGCTCAAACAACGCTAAGGCAAATTTTCTAACAAATACTGCCACAGCCCTCCGGTATTCAATGTAGAAAATTTGTCACCAGCCTCATTTTACGTATATAGAGAATGGCGATGAGCAACACTCAATCTTCACAACTTATTATCTTTGGCGGTACCGGCGATCTCGCTTTGAGAAAACTGCAGCCCGCCCTATATAAACTGCAGCGCGAAGGTTTAATAGATGATGTGCGCGCCATCATCGCCCTCGGCCGTGGCGAAAGCAGCGACGAAGAATACCGCGCCGCAGTGAAAGAGAAAATGCGTGAATTTCTGCCTCCCCATTTTTGGGATGAGCAGCACTGGCAAATATTCTCTGCCAAGCTACATTTCATCAGCCTAGACGTAAACAGCCTAAAGGATTACCACAGCTTAGCGGAGGCGATTCACAGGCACCCCGATAGCAAGGCCGTTTTCTATCTGGCGACTTCCTCCACACTATACAACAGCATTTGTCGTAATTTACACAGCATCGGTGTAGTCAGCGCAGAATCAAGGGTCGTATTGGAAAAACCCCTTGGCAACGATCTCGCAAGTTGCACAGAGATTAATCACGAAGTCTTGCAGGTCTTCCCTGAGAGGAACATCTTTCGGATCGATCACTACTTAGGCAAAGAAACCGTTCAAAACTTACTGGTACTCCGTTTCGGCAACGCCCTCTTTGGCCCGCTCTGGAATAGCCAGTATATCGACAATATTCAAATTACCGTCGCAGAAGATATTGGTGTTGAGGGCCGCGGTGACTTCTATGCTAAAACTGGTGCGCTGCGAGATATGGTGCAAAACCACATTCTGCAATTGCTCTGCTTAGTTGCCATGGAACCTCCCGCCAATTTGCGGGCGGATACCATTCGCGATGAAAAGGTAAAAGTACTCCAGGCACTGCGACCGATCACCGCTGACAATGTAAAAGCTAAAACCGTGCGGGGGCAATATACTGCAGGCGCAGTCAACGCCTCTCCAGTAGCGGCATTTTTAGATGAAACAGGATTTGAAGATAGTAACAACACCGAGACATTTGTTGCCTTGCAAGCCGATGTTCACAACTGGCGATGGGAGGGCACGCCCTTCTATCTCCGCACCGGCAAACGTTTAGCGCGGCGTTACTCAGAAATTATTGTCGAGTTAAAAAAGCATCCATTCAGCCTGTTTGAGGGAGACCCCAACGACCTGCCGAATAAATTAGTTATACGCTTACAACCAGAGGAAAACATTACCCTGTACAAGGTGAATAAAAAGCCAGGGCTCGGCAGACAATTAAAATTAGAACAGGTGGAGTTAAACCTAGACGCCGACCTACACGATGAATTACATGCACATGAAGCCTACGAACGATTGCTGTTGGATGTACTGGAAGGCGATCAAACACTGTTTATGCGACGCGATGAAGTCGAAGCCTGCTGGGCCTGGGTAGACAGTATTATTGATGCTTGGCACAACGCCGGTATAAAAACCAAGCCTTACTCGGCAGGAACGATGGGGCCAAATGCGTCCCTCGCCCTGCCTGAAAAATATGGTAGGAGCTGGCATGAATAAAAAACCAAAATTAATTTTGCTGCCAAATCGCGAAGAAATGGACCAGCTACTTAGCCGCGATATTGCCAATACGCTGCGCACTGCCATACACAATCACGGGCATGCGAGCTTGGCGGTATCGGGTGGGTCAACACCGAAAAATATGCTGAGCCTACTAGGTAAAGAGGAGCTAGATTGGTCAGCCGTACACGCATTGCTAGTGGACGAACGCTGGGTAGCTCTTGACCACAGCAATAGCAATGACGCCATGTTGCGGAGTACGCTGCTAAAGGAAGCCACTGCGTGTCATTATCTTCCATTGAAGAACGAGGCCGATAACGCGGTTGATGGCCAGTTTATTCTTGAAGAACAACTCGATGAATTAAATTGGCCGCTAAGCATTGTGCACCTTGGTATGGGTGACGACGGCCACACCGCCTCATGGTTTCACGATGCCCCCGAATATCAACAGCTGTGCTCAGCGCACACCCAGCATTGCTTTGCCGTGCATCCTGGCGCCGCGCCCTACCCCAGAATTACGTTATCTCCGTCAGCGGTCTTTAACAGCGAAAAAATAGTTATACACATTAGCGGCAAAGCCAAGCGCGATGTTCTTGAAGAAGCCTTGGCTCAAAACGCCGATTATCCAATTTCTATGGTCTTGCACCAGCAGCAAGTGCCAGTCGATATTTACTGGGCCCCATAATGACATCTACCAAGCAAATACCCTTACATCCGATTGTTGCTAAGGTTACCGAGCGTATTCGCCTGCGCAGTGTCGCTAGCCGCAAAGCCTATCTAGATAAATGCCAAAGCATGCGCCGCAAGGGGACGCAGCGCGGACAGCTCTCATGCAGCAATTTAGCACATGGCTTTGCTGCCTGTAGCCAAGACGATAAACAGCGTATCCGCCTTGAAGAGGCTGCTAATATCGGCATTGTCAGCGCCTACAACGATATGCTGTCGGCCCATAAACCACTGGAAAACTACCCAGACATTATCCGCAAAGCGGTTACCGAGCTCGGCTGCACCGCGCAATTTGCGGGCGGCACACCGGCGATGTGTGACGGCGTCACCCAAGGTGCTGAGGGTATGGAATTAAGTCTGTTTAGTCGCGACACAATCGCAATGAGTACCGCCATCGCGCTGACCCACAATATGTTTGATGGCGTCCTTTGCTTAGGTGTATGTGACAAAATTGTCCCAGGGTTATTAATGGGCGCCCTCAGTTTTGGTCATTTACCACTGATAATGGTACCTGCAGGCCCAATGTCCACGGGACTAAGCAATGACGACAAAGCCAACATTCGACAACTGTATGCCGAAGGCAAAGTGGGCCGTGAAGAATTATTAGAGGCTGAGGCCAGCGCCTACCATGGAGAGGGGACGTGCACGTTTTACGGTACGGCAAATAGTAATCAAATGCTGATGGAAGCCATGGGACTGCATGTGCCAGGCACGGCGTTTGTCCCGCCCAATGGTGCTTTAAGACAAGAACTTACCCGCGCTGCCGCCCAACAAGTATGCAAAATCACCGCCTTAACACCGAATTACACGCCCCTATGCGACGTTGTCGATGAACGGAGTTTGGTGAACGCTATCGTCACATTATTAGCCACAGGGGGCTCAACCAATCACAGTATTCACTGGATCGCGATTGCAAGGGCAGCCGGCATCATTATCGACTGGCAGGATTATGCCGAGCTGTCTGATGCCACTCCCCTACTGTGTCGAATTTATCCAAACGGCAAAGCCGACGTGAATCATTTTCACGCCGCCGGCGGCACGGGATATGTGATCGCAGAATTAATTGCTGCTGGCCTGCTACATGCCGACGTCAACACGGTGTGGGGTAAGGGCTTACAATGTTATAGCCAAGCACCAAGCCTAAACGGCGGCGCAATTAACTGGCAAGAAAGCCCAACCGCCAGTGCTGATTTAGACGTTCTGCGCCCAGCCAATAAACCCTTTGATCCACACGGTGGGATGAAATTACTGACGGGCAAACTTGGCCGAAGTATTATCAAAGTGTCAGCTGTAAAGCCTGAACATCGATATATTGAGGCCCCCGCCCTGGTATTTGAGAATCAAGAAGATTTAAAACTCGCCTTTGATAAGGGTGAGCTAGAGCGAGATTTTGTTGCTGTAGTGCGTTTCCAAGGGCCTAAGGCCAACGGAATGCCAGAGCTACACAAACTGACACCTTACCTTGGCATTTTGCAGGAGCGCGGATTTAAAGTGGCTCTGGTCACAGATGGTCGTATGTCTGGCGCCTCGGGTAAAATTCCGGCAGCGATCCACCTCTACCCTGAAGCCTTAGCTGGTGGCCCAATCGCAAAAATTCAAAATGGCGACATGCTTATTCTAGATGCGGAAAAAGAGACACTAGAGATATTACTGTCAGTAGAAGAATTGTCGCAACGCGAGGCGGCTGACTTTCACCCAGCACCGGCAAGTGACAATTACGGCCGCGACCTTTTCGCCGGACTGCGCGCCAATGTCGGCACAGCAGAGGAAGGTGCTGCCACCTTCCTAAATTGACCTACTAGCTTGCATAAAGATCTTTAAGCATCGCCAAGAATCCGGCGAGGTCTTTATTCAAGGCGTCTTCGCTGGGAACAATCCAGCTGCCACCAACACAGGCCACCGACTCTAAAGCCAAATACTCCTGATAATTGGATGGAGAAATACCGCCAGTTGGACAAAAAGTAACATCAGGAAAAGGCGCCGACAAAGCTTTTATTAGTGCCACACCGCCAATGGCAGCCGCGGGAAAGCACTTAAACACCCTATGTTCTTCATTCATAGCGGCCATTAATTCGCTGGCTGTCGCAATACCGGGAATGTAAGGGGTAAGGGTTTTTCTCGCTAAAATTGATAACTCAGCGGAAAACCCAGGGCTAATGACAAAATCCGCTTCATCAGCTGCGCGCAACATTTGCCGCCGATTCACCACTGTTCCCACGCCAATTTTGGCGAAGGGCATGATGTCTTTAAATATTTTCACCATTTGCCACGCCTGAGGGTGGCGCAAGGTAACTTCTACTGTAGGCACTTTCGCTTCGGCAAACAGTTCAGCGCAGGCCTGTGCGTGATCCAAGTTTTGGAAGTGCGCGACCGGCATGACCGGCGCGGCGCGATGTAGAATTCTCAATGCGTCGTTCATAAGCTACTCCTGATGAGCGCTTCCACTCTTAATTTATAATTCCTGAAAGTAGGCAGCACTGGTTTATTACTCGCCCCACTCTACACGGCACTAGGTGCAATTTTCAAAGAAATTGAGACTTAATCGAGGGTGCGTTTGTAGCGAAGCATGGCGATAAATACCACCACAACCATAAATGCTGCAATTGCGGCTAAATCGATTCTCAAATCATTAAACTGCGCGCCTTTTAACATAATGCCCCGCACTACCCGCAAAAAATGCGTTAAGGGCAGCACCTCTCCAATCACCTGCGCCCACATGGGCATACCGCGAAATGGGAACATAAAACCCGACAACAGCATCGATGGCAAAAAGAAAAACACCGTTAATTGCATAGCCTGAATTTGCGTTTTTGCAATGGTTGAAAAAGTAAAACCGAGTGCCAAATTGGCAACAATAAACAGCGCCACACTCACTAACAACAGACTGATACTACCTACGAACGGAACCGCAAATAGCCAATGTGCCACTAATAACACTATGACTGTCTGCACTGCGCCGACACCTAAGAAAGGTAGGATTTTACCAACCATCACTTCAAACGGTGATCCCGGCATAGCGAGGAGGTTTTCCATGGTACCGCGCTCGGTTTCCCGCGTCATGGCCACACCGGTAATCATCACCAAGGTCATTGTTAAAATAACGCCGAGCAAACCGGGGACAATATTGTATTGGGTGATACCCTCGGGGTTGTATCTCGGGTGAAGCACTAAATCAACGGATCCAAGCTCCGACTTTAAATAGGATAGCGCCCCAGTAAAATCCTTGATTAGCGCTCTATTTACGATGGTATTCATGCGAGCAAGGGCGTTTGACGCAGCAACCGGATCACTTGCATCGGCCGCGACCAGCAACTGAGGTCGTTCTCCGCGGATAAGCCGCTCGGTAAATCCGCTGGGAATTTCGATGACAAATACCACCTCACCGCTGGCAAGTAAATGCTCCCCGTCTCTCGCATCGGATATATTGGTACTTACATCGAAATATTCAGAATTAACTAAACCCGCAATAAGGCTGCGCACTTGTGGTGTAAATTCTTCAGCGTGCACCGCGGTAGGCAAGTGTTTTGGATCCGTATTTATCGCATAACCAAATAGCACCAGCTCCAAAATTGGAATTGCTAACATCACCGCAAATGTCAGTCGATCACGCCGCATCTGGATAAGTTCTTTTATAAACACGGCATTTATTCTAGCGAAATTTAGGCTTTTACGATGTCGCTTACTGTTCATGTGTGACTCCGCCGATCAGCGCCGGTCTGCTCCATCAAGGCAATAAATACATCTTCTAAGCTCGGACGAATTTCCTGCCAGTGATAGCCATCCATCGCGACAGAATTCACCGCCCGCTCCAGCAGCGATCGATCGTGCCCGCAAATATGTAAACCGGCGGCAAAATAGGCGGCATACTCAACCCCTGGCAATTTTTTAATTCGCGGTTCTAAAGCCCTTACACCCACCCCCTCAGCACGGAAACTGATCAGACCAGATTGATCGATAATGTCGGGCACGGTGCCTTCGGTAATTAAGTTGCCATGGGCAAGATACACAATGTGATCACAGCGCTCCGCCTCATCCATATAGTGCGTAGACACCAATACTGTCATACCGTTATTTGACAGCCGGTGAATTTGATCCCAAAAATCGCGGCGGGCCTGAGGGTCTACACCAGCTGTAGGCTCATCTAAAAGAAGTAATTCTGGTTTATGCATCGTAACTGCAGCCAAGGCCAAACGCTGCTTCCAACCACCAGACAAGGCGTCTGCCAATTGATGCTGGCGATGCGCTAAACCCAAAACCTCTAATGTATCGTTAACAGAGCGACGACGATTTTTAAGCTCGTAAATTCTGGCCACGAACTCAAGATTTTCGCGCACAGTTAACTCGTTCCAAAACGAGAATCTCTGCGTCATATACCCAGTGTGGCGACGAATTAACTCGGCGTCTTTGCGCAAATCAAGCCCTAGACAGTTCCCCTCCCCCTCGGTCGCCTTGAGGAGTCCGCAAAGCATTCTTATGGTGGTGGTTTTACCTGAACCATTCGGGCCAAGAAATCCCCAGACTTGTCCTTTAGGCAGATGTAAATCTACTTTGTTTACCGCTATTTTATTGCCAAAGTGCTTACTCAAACCGCTCACATCGATAGCCAGCTCAGTCATGACTCGCTGCCTGCAAAAACACATCGACCGGCTGGCCTGCATGCAAGCCACTTGCTGAGGGCAATCTAGCTTCAATAAGAAAAACCAGCTTTTGTCGCGACGCAACGCTGTAAATCACCGGCGGAGTGTATTCTGTTTGGCTGGCAACATAGGTAACTGTGGCACTCACTGGCTCAGCTACGCCGTCCTGCTTTATGCTCAACTGGACTCCCGCAGAAAAACGAGGTAACTCACTTTGCGGCACAAAAAAGCGTACTTTTAAGGCATCGTTCGGAAGTAAGGCTAAGGCAGGTGAACCTGCCGATATTTGTTCACCTTTGCGAAAATAGACCTGTTCAACACGGCCAGCTCGAGGCGCAAGCACCGTCCGCTGTTCCAAACGCCACTGTGCGCGATCAACGTTTGCCTGGGTCGTTTTAAATGCTGCCAGTGCGGCCGACACAGCGTTTTCGCGGGATGCCAATTTCGCGAGTCGGATTTGGGCGTCAATATTATCGAGCCGCGCGTCGGCGGCATTAAACTCCGTAATCGCTTTATCTACCGTCGCCTGTGCAGTAAGCCCTTTTTTGCGCAGCGACTCTATACGACGCCTCTCCACATCGGCTAAGGATCTTGCAGCGACTGCCTCTTTACGCTGTGCATCTAAGCGATTAATTTCGTCAGGCCGGGCGCCGGTGGCTAAATCACGGTAGTGCGCCTCTGCCTGCGCAGCTCGCATTTTCACTTCATCTAAATCAAAGCGCTGCCGATCTTTATCAAGCTCGAAGAGTACTTGACCTGTTTCAACAACATCGCCCTGATTTACGCTGCTGGCAACTATCCAACCTGACTCTAGAGCGCTAATGTAAATATACTCAGCTTCGACATAACCACTAATACCATCGAGTTGAGACGCTTCATCGCAGCCAAAAATGAACAATAGCGGGATTACACTCATATACTTTAGCCACGACATACCTATTTCCTTATTCAAACGCCAGGATTCAAGCATCGACTTCACATATTATAAAAACGTTAAACGCGATTGGAATTGACGCAGAGCTTTGTTCCCGTTTTATTATTTTGTTTCTACGAGCAAATAAGTAAAACTTACATTAAATCACTAATAAAGAATAATGTAAGTTTGGCAAAACTAAAAAGGGCCAGACCGTTGCCGGTCTGGCCCTTTAAGCTATCTGAGATTGTGGGGAAAACCCACACCTTCATTTAGATAGGTAGTGGCAGTGCATCAAGACCTGGGATTGGAAGTGCATCCAAACCTGGCAGTGCATCAAGACCTGGGATTGGAAGCGCATCCAAGCCTGGCAAGCCACCGGCACCGCCGCCAGCACCTGGGATTGGCAGCGCGTCTAGGCCAGGAATTGGCAGAGCGTCAAGACCTGGAAGTCCGCCGTCAGCCAGCGCCATCAAGTTTTCCTGCAAATGGCCAGCTAACACCTCGAACTGACCAGGAATCAACATCGCAGCAGCCTGAATCGCATCTTGATCAGCAGTTGGCAACAGATCGATAACATCGGTCAACTTATCAGTTACACCGTCAAAGCCGCCAAGATCATCCAGCGCGGTATCCACTGCGAAGGTCAGTTGACCTAGCTTCTCTGCACCAGCCGCCAAATCAAATGGAAGTGCATCTAAACCAGGAACACCAGCCGCACCGCCGCCAGCACCAGGAATTGGCAGAGCATCTAAACCGGGGATTGGCAATGCGTCTAAGCCTGGAAGCCCACCAGCAGCAAGCATATCAAGACCTGGGATTGGCAGTGCGTCTAAACCTGGAATCGGTAAGCCGCCAAAGCTTGGAATTCCACCGTCAGCGCCGCCGGGAATTGGCAAACCGCCCAATATATCTAGACCAGGCAATGCGTCCAAGCCAGGGATAGGAGCGCCGCCACCGAGTGCGGTCAGGTTAGAAGTCAAATGGTCGACAGTAGCACGAAGCTGATCACCAACAAAGAATGACCCTGCATTGATTGTGTCGATATCAGCAGTCGAAAACGCGACAACTAAATCGGTTACTTTGTCAGTAACTCCGTTCGCACCAACAACATCATTCAATGCCGTGTCGACTGTGAGTGTTAATTGGCTTAATTGTTCTACACCCGGAGCACCACCGCCGCCGCCACTTAAGCCTGGAATCGGCAGAGCATCAAGACCTGGAATTGGCAATGCATCTAGACCGGGAACTCCGCCGCCTGCGCCGCCGCCACCTAAGCCAGGAATTGGCAGTGCGTCAAGGCCGGGGATTGGCAATGCGTCTAAACCAGGTAATCCACCGCCAGCCAAGGAATCCAAACCAGGAATCGGCAATGCGTCTAGACCGGGCAGTCCGCCCGCGCCGCCGCCACCGGCACCTGGAATTGGCAGAGCGTCAAGACCGGGGATTGGCAATGCATCCAAACCTGGCAGTGAATCCAAGCCAGGAATACCACCACCAGACAGCGCGCCAAGTTGGTTATCAATCTCAACGAACTGAATAACGACTGCGTCTAAAGGGGTACCCGCCACCGCACCGGCAAGCGGAGAGATAACGACCGCAAATGGACCCGCTTGCACCGCACCTGCGGTGGCCATCAGCGAAGCCATAAGGGTCTTCTTAAAAGGTGAGTTCATCATATATGCGCGCTCTTGTAGAATGTTTTTATCATTTAGCGTCTTAAACTTTAATTAACTGACGCTTATCCTGAGCTGCGATGGTACGGGTTTATACCTATACAAAAGCGTGCCGCAGTTCACACTTTTTGACTTCCCCTGAATGCAGTGACCACATTGAGGGCAAACATTGCACCATTCACTAGCAAAATAGATTCAGATTGTCTTGTCACGACACCAACATAACCAGCTATATCCCAGCAAATATAAGCGAATAGTCCCCCGCTATCGGTATGTAAAAAATGTCGCTCGCTCTGCCCTGCAGCCATTTGCCCATAGCATCAGCGCAATGAGAGCTCCCTGCCTAATAATAGATCGCTCTGCCGTACAAATGGCAAGTATCTTCAAGTATGCCGTGCAATAGAAGACACTATGGCCGCTAACCGAGAGATGTAGTTGAGTGATGCCGCAATGCATTTCCGGCCGAAGCAAAGTCCAAATAACAAGTGAGATGTGCTTAAATAACTTATAAACAAGCTAACTAAAAACAGAAATCTCCAGTCCCAATGACGAGCTTTAGCTATGGATCGAGCCATTAAACCATTTCGAGTTGACATTCCTCAGTCACAACTAGACGACCTAAAGGCCAGACTTGCCAACACCCGCTGGCCCGACGCTGAGACCGTCGATGATTGGAGCCAAGGAGCACCGTTAAGCGCAGTAAAATCGCTATGCCAATACTGGCAGCACAGCTATGACTGGCGCCGATGTGAGCAGGAATTAAATGCCCACCCCCAGTTCACCACCGAAATAGACGGATTAGACATACACTTCTTGCATATTCGCTCGCCCCACGACAATGCTCTGCCCATGCTCATGACCCACGGTTGGCCCGGTTCCGTACTCGAGTTTATGCGGGTGATTGGCCCACTGACAAACCCCACTGCCCACGGCGGCAGTGCCAAAGATGCGTTTCACTTGGTGATTCCCTCCCTACCGGGCTACGGGTTCTCTGGTAAACCCAGCGCGACAGGCTGGGGACTAGAACGCATTGCACAGGCGTGGATCACGCTTATGGCTCGCTTGGGTTACTCCAAATATGTTGCCCAAGGCGGAGACTGGGGATCCGGTGTCACCACCGCTATCGCTCGTATAGAACCACCTGAATGCCTAGCAATCCATATCAATATGGCATTAGCACAGCCAACCGCCGATGATATGGCTTCGCTGACAGAGCGCGACAAAAATGCATTGGCGGATGTTAAGCATTATTTCGACAATGACTCCGGCTACGCAATGATTCAAAAATCTCGGCCGCAATCATTAGGCTATGGTCTAGCGGACTCTCCCGTCGCACAAGCAGCGTGGATATATGAGAAATTTCATGGCTGGACAGACAACAAAGGCCGGCCTGAGGATGCACTTTCCAGAGATCAAATGCTCGACGACATCAGTATCTACTGGCTCACAAACAGTGGCGCGTCGTCTGCCAGACTCTACTGGGAAAGCTTCCACAGTCTACTTGCAGAACCCATCACCATGCCTTGTGGTGTTTCAATATTTCCGAAGGAATTATTCAGACCTGCACGCCAGTGGGTTGAGCGACTTTATCAAAACTTGATTCACTGGAACAATGTTGAAAAAGGCGGCCATTTCGCCGCTTTTGAGCAAGCAGAAATTTTTGTAAATGAGGTGCGCGCTTGTTTTGCGAAAATTCGATAGTGACGATCAATCGGGCTCCTAAGAGCCCTATTAGCCTTTTAAATAAGGCAAACGCCTACCAATGTTTGGCAATAAACTCGCACAATTTGTTTAGTGCAACTTTGCTTTCAGGCAAAATCGACATCAGCTGCATGTCATGACATTGCCCAGGCCAAATATCAATTTCTACTGTAACCCCTGCTTCCCGCGCTTTTTCGGCGCCCACAATCGCCACATCTCTCAGCAACTCGGTCTCGCTCGCAGTGAAGTACATCGGCGGGTAGCCACTAAAAGACGCAAGTAAGGGCGACACAGCAGGGTCAGTGGTATTGTGTCCGTCTAGATATAAACTCCGAAAAAACAAAAACGAACTTAAACGGAACATGGGATCTCGACCCTCATTTTGAAAAAGGGACGCCCCCGACAAAGTCCAATCCCCAGCGGGTGAAAATAGACTCGCCGACGTCGGCATGGGTAAATTTTCTTCCCTTATTTTGGCAAGAATCGATAATACCAGCCCGCCACCTGCTGAATCACCCAACAAAGCGATATGATCGGCTGCCACTCCCTTATCTAGCAGCATTTTGTAACTCTCGAAACAATCTTCTATGGCCGCTGGATGCGGGTGCTCAGGAGCCAAACGATAGTCTGGCAGCACACCGATGGCACCAAGGTTGTTACAGATACCTGCCAGCATCGACCGATAAGTATTTGGCGAACGCAAGCAGTAAGCGCCACCATGAAATAACAAAACGTGTTTTGCCTTGATAGGATCATCGCTAAAATCGATAGTTTGTAAAACATCTGTCTGGCAGTGAGATAAATCTACCTGACTGATACGGCAAAGCCTCTCCGCATTTCCCACAAGACGTTCGTCAAGCTTTGCAAAACGTCGCCGAAGTGCCATCAGTTGTCCGTGGTTTCTTATAGGACGCCGGATTAGCCTCAGTACAAAATTCAGGAGCCGGCTGCGAATACTTTGCTTCATCAATACGTCCTTATAAGCGTCCATTAAAAAATCAATTTATTACAGGAATTACCTCAAGCGAAAATTCAAGGTGCTATGTATTCAGCGACAAATGAATTAATCGTTTTTTGAGCAGTTTTTGACGTCGCTCCGCAAAAGCGCATATGAGCGATGGTATGCGCCATGCCCAAGATAATACGCGCTGCGTCTGAGGCTTGCAGGCTAGGTTTGATGGAATTATCAGCGCGTCCTTCCAGAAGTAGCTTGCGCAATGCAACTATCGTGGCAGTGTAAAACTCTTTGTATAGCTCCCAAATAGGTCCCTTGGTGGAGCCGCTCCACTCGAGCCAAATTGTTACATAATTCCTATCCGTATCGACCGACTTGGCAAATGAAGACAGCATGTCTTCAACACGCAGATGCACGGGGGCCTCCACATCTGTGCGGACTATAACAAAGCCCTCTAGTAAAAAGCGGCGCACTTCTTTAATCACTTCCGACTGAAGATCGTCAATAGTAGGAAAATAGTGGAATACGGTAGGACTAGCAACGCCGGCAAGTTTGGCGATATCGGCATGAGTTGCTTTTTCAATACCCTGCTTAGCAAACACGTCGACCGCACACATCAAGATTTGTTGACGCCGCGCCTCTGGCGACATGCGTTTTGCCCGTGTTTTGACCAAAGTATTGTCCTCCGCTGATTTTATTTTCCTTGCCACACCCTCACCTCTTTATATTCCGCTGGACGATGCCGGCAACAAGATCTTACAAAGGCATCACCCGTGAAAATAACTATGACATCCAACATCGACAGTGTCTGATTTTATAGCATAAACAAGCGTTTACACATTCACTAATTACCCTGCCCAGCAACGTCGATACAAACAAGCCGCAATAATAGCGCATTTTTATGCCTGCGCCCCACATTGTTAACAGTGCAATAATTGAGACAGCCGGAATGATGTTTTCTGAGAAATGTTAGAATCTGGCGGTTAGCATCAAATGAACACCTCGAATATTAGGAGCTTGGATGTGAGTGCTGAATTTGGGGTACTGTCGCCTTGTAGTGCGATGTTTACGTAATGGAGGGAACGGGATGCGCTAGGCTTCTAAATTAAAACGATTGAACGCGTCGGCGACCTGCTTGCCGAGATATACCATCAAAACGCAAATACTCAAGATCAAACACAAAAGAAGTATTCGCCATAAAAAATCAAATATGATGGCTTTGGAATTCAACGATAATCAAATTTACCGCGAGCATCTATGCTACATTCCCCGCCTAGACGATTAGTTTTTAAATTGCGCTTTCAAGCGCAATTCACCTACTCCCTACCAGTGGTTGGACAGCCATAAGCAAGCCTCAATTAATATGCGGATAGTAAGTATGGGAAAAGTATCCCATCAAAATCCCATGACCGCAGATACCAGAGAGACACGTAAAAAGCGGTTTACGAAAGCAGCTCTAAACACGGACTGATTAAAAAATCAGATTTAGAAAGTGAGGGATAGACGCCAGTAAAAATCAACTTCAAGCTGCGACAAGGAATCCTCATCCAAATTGTCATCATAAACCGGCTTGGCAGCGACTATTTCAGTGACAAAATATTTACCTAGCTCAGCCTTTACACTAAGTCCAGCATCGGCAATTGCGCGCGTATTGCCGGCCTCACCAGCGGCATTTTCGAACCATGCTTGGCCATGCTCCACATAGACTGCCGGCGTAACGGTCATGCCAAATAATGGCAAGCCATTACTTTCAAAGGCTAACTTAGTATAACTACCTGAATCACCTACCAATACACCGGGCAAATACGCGTTTAGCCCCGCCGCGCCCCCCAAGAAAAACTGTTGCTGCAGGGGCAGTTGCTCGTCATTCGAGAATTGCGCGATGACGTCTGCCTTCAGTGTGACCCAATCACTCACCGCCATTTTGAGGCCGAAGCGAGGTTTAAACAACAAATACTCACCGGTCCGACGGCCAGTAGCGACCACACCTTCACGGGTATCTGTGCTTAGCGTTCCAGCATCTGACTCTAAGCCAGCCTCGACGAAACCCTGAGCGGTGATTTGACTGCCCACGCCAAACAGACGAATTAACTGATTATATTTTAGGCCAAGTTCCAGGCTTGTTTGGGGCTCATCAAGTACGTTGCCGAACCCCTCTATATCAATCACGCTATCTACTTTTTCCAAACGCTGAGAGACCGTGAAACGATGCAGCGCATCACTACTGACCACCTGTTCACCGGTAAGAGCAATCGTCGTTGCCTCAGCAACCAAACGCAACCCGACCTGCTCAGTTGTCCCTCCGCCAATACTTAAGCCCAAACCACCTGTCAACTCGCAAACCAAGGGAATCGTGCACAACAGACTATCGATAGCGCTCGGGCCAGCTACTAAGCCATCAGCATCACGTTCGTATTCTATATAGCGCGCCTCAATACCATATAGGCCAAAGCTACTGGGATAATTTAGCTTAAATGTATAGCCGTTATAGTATTGACCACCGCTCACTTCACCGAACTCCGTCAGTGCACGGTCATAGGAAAGCGAGGCTTCCACGCCACTCTCAAAATCGTGTTTTAAGCCTGCATTGGCAAAGTAACGGCCCAAGAACCGATTACCGAAATTATTGGCGCTTAGACTTAGATCCGTACTATCGTGGTCTTCTTTTTTTGCTTCTGTTAGCACGATAGTAAATGCAGTTGGATCCTCTGAAAGCTGGTAGGTAACCGCGTAGTTTAAACCGGCACGATCACTTTTTAGATTGGCTAAGACCCGCTTGGTATCAAATTCAGTGCGTGTTAAATCCTGATCACCTATTAATCCCGAAAAATAGGGAGATATACTTTCTGGCGCCTTTATTGCCGATAAATGACCATTTATAACGTGGGCATAAATAACGTTATCGCGATGCGCAAAATACACCGTAACCAGTAAATGGCCCAACTGGTAATAGGCTTGATTTAAGGCATTAACGGCCTGTGCAGGCGTTTTAGCCACGCCCATAATCAAGTCAATTTGTTCACGAGTGAGGTAGCGATTTCCAGAAATTCGCAGATCGTAGCCGCCAACTTTCACATCAATAATTGAATCCGATTGCGCCGCAGCGTATTGCTCAATACGCTCTGCGGTTGACGCCTGCGGCGGGATTACGGGTGGTAAATCGATAGCCATGCTTACTCCAAATTTCTATTATCTTGGCTCGAGATTCAGCGCTGAGTCCGCCCGTCAAGTGAACGCAGTTCTACTCGCCGGTTGTGCGTACGCGCTTTGCTGAGGGCACTGCCTTTAAGTCCGTCGATGGAAATCAGAGGCTGTGACTCACCGTAACCCTTAACCACTAACAATTTTGCGGGAACACCTTCTGCCACCAAATATGTCTTAACAGCTTGCGCGCGCCGTTCTGACAGTAATTGGTTGTCAGCGAGACTACCAACATCATCGGTATGTCCCGCGAGTTCAATTTTTCTGAGCGGTATAAATTTTATAATCCTCGCCACTTTGCTCAAGGTAGCGGCAGACGACTCAGTGAGTACCGCCGTGCCCGCCGCGAAGGTAACTCCCTGCAACGCAAGCGGTTTAGCGGGATCAAAGTGGCAGCCAGAAGGCAAGACAATGGCCCCCGCTGGAGTACCTAAACAGCGGTCCTCGCTGTCGCAAACGCTATCTTTATCTCTATCGATACAAGCACCCGGCTTGTCGCCTGATAACACCGCCAACACATCAGGATTAGAGGCAGTTAGCCGATCTTTTGTGTTATCAACGTCCGGCGACGCTGGCTGCCCATTTGACCCTGGTAAAGACAGTGTTAATACGGTCGGGTTAATATCTCCCATTGCCGTATCTTGCAAAAACTCCAGCACTGCGCCTTGTGAACCATCAACAGCGCCTGTTAGGCCTGACAAATCGCCAACGCCAGCACCGCCCGCCACAGGAGCGCCCAGCAGCAATATATCTTGACCGCTAAGGTTAACGCCGAGTAGAGCATCAGAGCCAAGCAGCTCAATACTTAGCAAGTCCATGCCACCGCTATCGGCGCTTAGTAAGTTAATGTCCGCTAATACGTCATTCACCGGTGCGGTGAGTGACGCCCCCAAAAGCTCGACATTTACTAATTGTGCACGCGCAGTTAATGACATAGCTGAAACTATGGGCACCAGAGCTAGCATTAAAAACCGTGTCACTAAAACCAAGTTAATCACTCATGCGCAGGCATTTATAAAAATGATTATAGACATTAACGAAATCAATTCATTACACCGCAATGTTATTCACCACCTACAAGAGGTGTTACTGACGCCAGATTACCACTAAATAGCAAAAAGCCAGCCGATAAAACAGGGCTGGCTTCGCAGATTTTACACAAGTATCAAACACATAAAATATAATTAATAGGCACAAAGACCCATTTTTTAGAACGAGCTTGCTTGTCGCGAGATATTAACGGTGTAAAGAGAGTCTCAGCTAAGCTGCTGCTGGACTGCGTCAAAATCCCAGTAAGCCTTGAGGGAGGTGATTTTACCGTCTCCATTTGCGGTATAAACCACCACCATATCAAGCTCCATTTTAATATCACCCGGCAAGTTATTGACCATTTTCACGACGTTGGCGCACTCATCTCCCGCTGGATGCGACGACATAATAGTAAACTCTATATCACCCGCGGCTATCACCATATCCCAAAAATCAGCGATCGCTGCCTTGCCTATATGGCCAAGTCCCGATGGATCTAAAGGTGATTTCCCAACGGGGTCTTGAACGCAGGCATCTTCTGCAAATAAATCAAGCCACGCCGCTTTGCTACCTTGCTCGACGTATTGTCCAGACAAACGACTGGCGGCTAATGCTAATTGTGCATTTCCCATATCAAACCTATTTTAGTCTTTACAATGATGAAACGCCGGTATGAATACCGGCGCATGAACTTGGCAGAACAGTGAACAGTGCACTGAGCTTAAAAAGCTCAGACCTTAGAAACTAAGCGTTACGTCTATTCCATAGCTTTTCGGCTCGCCAAAATAGGCGCTGCGATATGTACCCAGGCTGATTGAATGTATTTTGTACTCTTCACTGTCTAGGTTACGCCCCCACGCGGCAACTTCTAAGTTCGCTTTACCAATCGAAATCTCTGTGACGGCCAAACGAGCGTTAACTATGCCGTTATCATCCAGGAAAAAACCCTGTAAATCGTCATTAAACGCGGTGCCATAGCGCTCGTCACGCCAGTTGTAGTCCACCGACGCTTGAAGAACACCTATACTGATCGGCTTTTCGTAATCCAAGCCCACTGTGAATGATTGCTCCGGCGCATAAGGCATAACAGCCCGATCCGAGACATCCTGGCCAAATGTCGGCGCAGTTGGACGCTGATCAATATACTCAACAAAATCCGCATCGGTATAGCCGTAGGACGCTTGCAATGTTAAACCTTCGACCACGACTGCCATTAGGTCAAATTCAAAACCATCTACCTTAGCTTCACCCACATTAAACACATCTGTTAAGAAGATCGTCGCATTATTCGTTATTTGCTGAAGCTGCATATCGGTGTATTTTGCGTGGAACACGGCGGCATTAAAGCTGATTCGACGATCAAGCCAAGTCGACTTCAAACCCAGCTCATACGACAAGATATTCTCTTCATCAAAGGGTGGCTGAAAACCGGCTTCGGTACTACGCACATTAAAGCCGCCTGACTTGTAGCCGCTGACTACCTTACCGTAGGTGCTTAAGGTATCAGTCCATGCATAATCCAGGGTTAAACTGGGATTAAAATGGCTCCAGCTTTCACTCCCCGACTGCGCTCCACCAACAAAGGTAATACTGGTTTTATCGGCAGAGCGATCATCGGCGGTATAGCGCCCACCCAAGGTGATATCCAAGCGGTGGTCTAAGGCAGAAGGTGACCACGTCACCTGACCATAAATTGCCTGAGCTTCACTCTCTGAAATGACTTGGCGACCCTCTAAAGGAAATCCTGCAAACGTATCAGACTCAAGTTCATTGCCCTTCTCTATGAAATAATACAGTCCCGCCACGTAATTAAATTCTGAGCCGTAGTCCCCAACCAACTGAAGCTCTTGCGAAAACTGCTCTTGATCAACATCTACGTTTACGCGAAAACCCGGTGTACCCGCGTTGTAATCCTGGACTATTAATTCATTTAACTCGCGGTAAGCGCTAATTGATTTCAATACCCCAACCGAGGTTTCTAAGCTCACAATCAAACTGTGGCCACTGATTTCTGTGTTACTCGGCAATACCCCACCAAACCACTGACCACTGCCGTTGCGACTGCCACTTGCTGGTACGGCGGGATTTGGCGACACGCCAGCAATAGGTTGATAATAATGCTGTGGTCCGTCTATTTCTGAAAAGTCGTAGGCATAATCTACCGAGATCGCGTCATTAACATCCCAGCGCAGTGCAAAACGTCCGGCGGACTTTTCTTCTTCACCAAAGTTTTTACCCGGACCGGCATTTTTGACCCAGCCCTCATGGGCCGAGCGCAAATAGGTTAATTTAGCCGCGACATCGCCGACTTTGCCCGTTTCTATTTTTGTGAGTGACTTCCAGTAACTCCGATTGCCACGACTCACGGTTTGACTAATCCCGGCCTCGTCTGCCGGCTTAGCGGTAATTAAATTAATCGCGCCGCCGGTGGTGTTTCGCCCGTATAAAGTGCCTTGCGGACCTCGCAACACCTCTATTCTTTCAAGATCGGCGACATCACTGGTCAGCCCGATACTCCGCGCCATATAGATGCCATCTAAATACACACCTACCGCAGGGTCTTGAGTTGATTGACTGTCGTTATTACCCACCCCTCGCATAAAAACAATCAGAGAACTGCGACTAATTGGAAATGGCGTAATTTCCACATTCGGTGCCAGACCGCTTATATCACCTAAATCGCTCACGCCAAATCGCGCCAATTTTTCGGCGGAAAATGCCAAAATAGAGATGGGTGTGTTTTGTAAGGATTGCTCTCTCTTTTCAGCGGTGACCAACACCTCCTCTAAACTGAGCGCCTTGCCTGCGGTAGCCTCCGCGTGAGTCATAGACGTTGCAAAAGATGCCGCAACAGCCAAAGCTATTGCAGATTTATATAGAGTGGTCATTTTTATCTCCCATGTCATACTGACGTAATTATTGTTATTTGAGTCTTTTCAAAGCCTTATTAGTATATTTAGCAGACTTTTTAGCAAACACCATAAATGCGCTGCGAATAATCGCAGCGAACTGGCGTTAGGGAACATCACCCATTCGGCGTAGGTCATAATCTGAGATGTGCAGTAGTGCAGATTGAGACAGCCGGCATCGCGGCCAAGCCATTGCGTAGAACAGGATATAAAATAATCATATGAACGACTTCGCTCCAACGGGGCTCTTACAAAATTGCCACGCTCAAACGTTACTCTCGTCGACTAAATTACGTCGGCTGCGTATTTATCCTCGCGCCAAGGCGATGCTCAACGCGAGCAAGACCGTTATTTTAGATTGTGGTGATGGCCACCAATTGCTCGGTGAATTTGCTACCCAAGCAAAGCGAAGCAAAGGAATAGTTACGCTTATTCATGGCTGGGAAGGCAATTCACAATCTAGTTATATGCTATCGGCTGGGGGCACCTTTTTTAATGCCGGCTATGATGTGTTCCGCTTAAACCTACGAGATCATGGCCCCAGCCATCACCTAAATAAAGAGCTTTTCAATTCAGCGCGGCTAGACGAAGTAATCGGAGCTATTAAAGCGATTCACGCTACGTATCCCCATGAGTGGCAATTTCTGGCGGGGTTTTCACTGGGCGGAAATTTCGCATTGCGGGTCGCGGCAAAGGCAGCTGAAGCCGACTTAAATATTCAGCAGACGATTGGTATATGCCCTGTCGTAGACCCCGCAAAAACGATGATAGCGCTAGAGACAGGTTGGTGGGGCTACGAAAAATACTTCGTCAGGAAGTGGCAAAAATCGCTACAAAAGAAGATCCGCCTCTATCCTGAGCTTGGTTATAAAGACAATTTACTCAAACTAAAAAGTCTGCGGGAAATGAACAAATACTTCATACCCAACCACACTCAATTTGCCACGCCAGAAGACTATTTTAAAGCCTATTGCATTGCCGATGACGTATTAGCAAGTCTCTCATCACCGGCGCATATTATTGCCGCCCAAGACGATCCAATCATTTTATCCGAAGACCTCAGCCGACTGGCCGCCAGCCAATATTTGCATATTGAAACTAAGCAGTATGGCGGCCATTGTGGCTTCGTTAAAAATTATCAACTGGACAGTTGGCTAGACGGTCGCCTACTAGAGCTTATTAATCTGTGCCGCTACCCCAGCGGGCAACCCGGAAAAAATGGCGCGTCCTGAGCGCTGTGGCAAGCGGCAACGCCAGACCTTACAAATCCGCGTCTCGGGCACTGATTTGCTCCGCAATGGCCAAGACTCGGACGGCCTCCTCAACATGGAGCGCCTCTACTAAGCGACCATCAACCAAGACCACGCCCTTACCCTCTGCTTCTGCGGCCTGCCAGGCTAAACGAATTTTTTCTGCTCGGGCAAGCGTGTCACTGGAGGGAGAAAACAACTGATTCGTCACCGCAATCTGTTTGGGATGAATAAGCGTCTTACCATCAAAGCCTAACTCGACGCCCTGCTCACATGCGTTGTGCAGTCCGTTTTCATCGTCTAGATCTAAGTGAACCCCATCAAACACATCGATACCGTGAGCCCGGGCCGCAAGCACGCACATTCCCAGGGAGGTGAGCATACCTAGGCGCTGCGGAGTATGGGGGACACGCAAGTCTTTCGCTAAGTCAGAGGTTCCCAACACGATAGCGTCCATACGTGAATGGGCACCCGCAATCTCACTGACCGCTAAAATGCCCCGCGGTGTTTCAGCCATTGCCCACAATTTGAGATTGGCATTAGCACCCGCCTGCTGCAAAACTTGAACAACAGCATGAATTTCTGCTGCCGACTCAACTTTAGGCAAGCAAAGCGCCGAAATAGGCGCATTGGCAAACGCTTCAATATCCTTGCGCCCCCACTCCGTGTCAAAGCCATTTATCCTTACCACCAGTTCGCGACGACCGTAGCCCCCTTCAGTTACTGCAGCCAATACTTGATTGCGAGCAACCGCTTTTTGTGCGGGCGATACCGCATCTTCTAGATCCAAAATAAGCACATCCGCATCTAGACTGCGCGCCTTTTCCAGTGCACGGGCGTTCGAACCCGGCATATACAAGACTGAGCGACGAGGATTAGTGGCCATGTATAGCATCTCCAAGGCAAAGCCGAAAGTTTAGCACAGCGGCAAGAGCGCAGACCCAATCTAAGCGGAGAGCAGCGAATTTTCGCCACACATTAATTGCGAATAATTATCAACTACAGGTAGAATGACGACCCAGGCTTGATGCCTGCACTGTTAATTATCTGCGGAGACAATCCATGCCAGCTCTGTTACGCCAAATCCTAAGTATCTTAGGGTTTATCGCTTTCACTCACACTGCGTTTGCAGCAACGCAGGCGATAAGCGAAAGTGATACACGCGCGGTCGCTATTCAATATACCGAGCTAGCACTCGCCATATACAGCGACGCAGAAAAAAGTGGCCAGGCATTGCAAGACAGCATCAACGCCTTTTTAGCGGCACCAGACCACGCAAGCCTCATTGCAGCGCAAAATGCATGGAAGACCGCGCGTAAAGCCTATCAACAAAGTGAAGTATTTCGCTTCGCCAACCCAGTGGTTGACGACTGGGAGGGAAAGCTAAATAGCTGGCCGCTAGACGAAGGCTTAATAGATTACGTTGCCGGGGACTATTTTTATGCCTTGGGCAATATCGGTGGTGAGCTCAATATTATTGCCAACACCAGCTTAAATATTGGCAGCGACGTGATTGACGCAACAAAAATCGATGCTGAACTGCTGCGCAGTCTGCACGAACTAGGCGGTTCAGCGGCAAATGTCACCACAGGTTACCACGCCATCGAATTTCTACTTTGGGGCCAAGACCTGAACGGACACGAGCTCGGTGCGGGAGGGAGGCCCTATACCGATTATATCAGCGGCGAAGGCTGCACAAACCAGCACTGTGATCGCCGCGCGGATTACCTCCGAGTCGTTACCGCCCTGCTAGTCGAAGATTTGCACTTTATGAGTCAGCAGTGGTCACCCCAAATTGCAGATAACTACCGCGCAGAATTACTGGCAATGAAAGACGAGGTAATCCTAGCGCGAATGTTTTACGGCATAGGATCACTATCTTTAGGTGAGTTAGGCGGTGAACGCATCAAGGTATCACTTGAGGCAAACTCCACCGAAGATGAACACGACTGCTTTAGCGATAACACCCACTGGTCTCACTATTACAATGGCTTAGGTATTCAAAATCTGTATCTGGGTAAATACCGCCGGCTCGATGGCTCAGTACTCACCGGTCCCTCGTTGAGTAGTTTAGTCGCAAAGGCGAACCCCGCTGTCGACAAACAAACCCGCCAAGCGCTAAACAAAACCATGACCGCCTTAACCGTCTTAACAAATGCAGCGGAAGCAAAAGAAAAACCAATGAAATTCGACATGATGATTGCCGAGGGTAATAAGCGTGGCGAAGAAATACTCAGCAATATCCTCAGTGCTTTAGTTGACCAAACTCGCAGTATTGAACAAGCCGCCAGCGCGATAGGCATCGACCCCAACGCAAGCGGACTGTAGTTCTTGCAAGCAAGACTGCGAGGCAACATTATCCACATTCGCGGGCCGCTTCTAGGCGGCCTAATCACTATCGCACTCGCGACAAGCTCTGGCTGCGGCCAGGCAGATGCCCCTATAACAACGTCAAATAGCATCTCATCACACGCGTCTCCCCACCTTGCGCACACCGCCGCCCCGCTCGCCTATAACCTTGCCGGTGGAAGCTTTACCATCGCGAGTAGAGGCCGGCAAAGCTTACAGCGCCCGCAACCCAAATTAAGCGCTGAGCAGCAACTCGAGTGGGCGGTGGGCAAGAGCTTTGCGACGCAGGCCTGGGTCAGCGCGCCTGCGACAACGACAGCTAGAGATGGCTTAGGCCCATTGTTCAACGCCAACACCTGCAGTAGCTGCCACATTCGCAATGGTCAGGGTCGCTTGCCAGAAAACGGCTTAGGCCTAATTTTACGGCTGGGCACACAGTTCCCCACCTTTGGCGAGCAACTACAAGATATGGCAAACCCCGGCAGTGAACCCGAGGGTCGAGTCACGTGGCGCGACATCACCCAGGACATTGTATTGCCAGACGGCAGCGAATACGCTTTAACGAAGCGCAATTACGCGGTTGATGGTAACCAGAAATCGGCTTCTGCACGCCTCGCCCCCGCCCTAATCGGCATGGGCTTGCTCGCCGCCATCAAGACAGACGATATCATTGCCAACAGTGACCCGACCGACATCAATCAAGACGGAATCTCTGGCGCCGTAAATTATATAGTACGGGGCAATGACGAACCTCCAGCGCTAGGACGCTTTGGTTGGAAGGCATCCCAAGAGAGCTTAATCGCGCAAGTTGCCCTCGCGTTTTTTGAAGATATGGGCATTACCTCTTCGCGGCATCCGCCGCTACCGTGCTCCGAAAGTGACTGCGGGAAGGCATCAAATGCCGAGATGGAAATTAGCGATAAATTGCTTAATGCCGTCACTGACTATATTGCAAACTTAGCGGTACCCGCTGCGGCGCACGACGAACTAAGTCTGCAGGGCAAGACCATTTTTAATCACATTGGCTGTAAGGCTTGTCACATACCGTCCTTTAATATTGAAGTACCCGCAAGCCCCTTTGCCACAGTCGCTGGTGGCGGCAATACCCAAGAAATAAACGTAATTACTGAAACCATCTATCCTTACAGCGATCTACTTCTGCACGATATGGGGCCAGGCCTTGCAGACCAGTATTCGAGTGATAGCACCGCCGCCGCTGAATGGCGCACCGCCCCACTCTGGGGGCTTGGCATCCGCGCTGAGAATTCAGACAATGCGCGCTTATTACACGATGGTCGCGGACGATCCATTACAGAGGCTATCCTCTGGCACGGCGGCGAGGCTGCCGCAAGCAAGTCACGTTTCACACAACTTTCAGAATCAGAGCGCGCAGCGCTCTTACATTTTTTAAAGGCACTTTAATGATTTTTGCAGCGATTAAATTATCACTAAGAAAAAATTCAGCACGCGCATATATTATTGGCGCGAGCCTCGCTGCAATGTCGGCCTGCAGCCCTCCACCAAGCACTAAAGTGCTAATCGATACTGCCACGCTGAGTTTCCTCGATAGCTATAAATCTTTTAGTATTGCCAGCCAAGAGCTCGCCACTGCTACGGCAGAGTATTGCCAGTCACCCAACAATGCCCCCCAATTCGAGCTTGCCCGCACAAAATGGAAAGACGCCGCTAAGCAATGGTCAAGTATTCAAAACATACAGTTTGGTCCACTAATGGTGGACAACCAAGCATGGAAAATTCAGTTTTGGCCAGACAAGAAAAATCTTATCGCCCGCAAAGTTGAAAGCCTTTTAAAGGAAAATGGTCCAATAACACAGCAGCGCGTAGATGAGGCCAGCGTCGTTGTACAAGGTCTTTCTTCCCTAGAATATTTATTGTTTGACAATAAAGCCGGCACGCCACAGCGATATATCGACGAGCTTGGCCAACGTCGCTGTGAACTGCTAGTTGCTGTTAGCGAACACCTGCACACCGTCAGCGCCGAGCTATACAATAATTGGCGCATCGATGGCGGCAATTACCTTTCAACATTCAGTAAAACGGGAGACAAAAACCCTGAGTTCCCAGACGACAATGTCGCGATCGCCTATCTATTAGACACCTTAGTATCAGGTATTGAATTGATAAAACGAGACAAGCTTGAACGACCGCTAGGGATAAGCGGCACCGGCCAAGAGACCGAAGCTAGACCAGCGCAAACCCAAGTTTACCAACTTGAATGGTGGCGCAGTCAGTACTCCAAGGATGCCATCATCACCAACTTAATCGCTCTAAAGGGTATCTTTAATGCCAATGAGGGCTACGGCATTGACGACTATCTACGCGAGGTCAAACAACAGGGCGAACTTAGTGACAACATTAACAAGGCATTCCAGCAAAGTATCGCTGCGGCATCGGCGATAGACGGCAGCTTGTTTGAGATAGCAAATAAACCTGAACGTCGCCAGGCGATACTCAGCCTTCATGCTGAATTAACGAACTTACTTGCTCTACTACGAAATGATTTACCGACGGTTCTAGGTGTCAGCCTCGGGTTTAACTCCAAGGATGGCGACTAAGCACACCTAATTTTTTCGGTGGTATCGAAATGCACAGACGTCATTTTTTAATCGCCAGTAGCGCGCTGCTATGCGCGCCTGCTGCAATCATTGCCCGCCGAGAGCTGCGGGTAACCGAAAAGCAAGGCAATGAATTCAGTCCTGTTCTCAGTGCCGCTAGCGACAGCAGCGGCAACCGTATTGGCGTTTGGCAGGCAGACAGCTGGCAGTACTCACAGCCAATCCAACATCGCGGCCACGACAGTTTTTTCCATCGCCAACGTCAGGAATTATTGTTTTTCTCGCGCCGCCCCGGCCGCGAGCTATACGTTGTCGACGCCCGCAATGGCAGCGTATTACACGACATCCAAAGCGAAGACGGTTACCACTATTACGGCCACGGCTGCGTCAGCGCTGACGGACGCTATCTCTACACGACTGAAAATAATATCCATGACGACGGTGCCGGTTGTATTGGCGTTTACGATTGTGAACAGAATTATCGCTGCATTGGCCACATGGATTGCGAAGGTATTGGCCCCCACGACCTCGCCTTAATGCCCGATGGCGACACCCTAGTCATCGCCATCGGCGGCATTAAAACGCTGCCAAGTAGAGGCCGAACAACGCTGAACCCCGACAGCCTCGCACCGGCGTTACACTATTTAGATTTGAGCAGCCAGCGGGTAATCGAAAAGGTCCCCGCCCCCCACTTTCAACTCAGCTTGCGCCATTTAGATGTCAGTCCTGATGGCAGTGTCTTAGTAGGTGCGCAGTTTCAAGGTAAGCTGCCCTCAGAAAAACCCTTGGTCTATCTGCATCGACGCGGCCAAGCCCTATATGCTATGAACACAGCGGGGTTAGCACTGCATTTTCAGCGCGACTACATAGCCAGCGTATCGATTGACGATCACGGCGAATGGGCGGTGACGAGCTGTCCGCGTGACAATATGGTCTGCTTGTGGAATATGCAAAGCCAAAGCTTGGCGCAGGTGTGGACAGTTCGCGACTGCGCCGGCGCCGTCTACGACGCCGCCTACCAACAATTTATTTTGAGCAATGGCGACGGTCAACTCCTGGCATTAGTGCCCGGTAAACGCACTCTGACCCAGCTCGCTTACAGTGCGGGAACACACTGGGACAACCATTTGACCCTGCGCGTGTAAACACAGGGCGCACTCGGAGAACACATGAAACGCAGAACCCTTATCAAAACCGCTGCTGCTGGCTTAATCGGTGCCAATTTGCCAACACTGACACTCGCCATGAGTTCAGCAAACAAGGCTGGCAGTGAGCACTACGATTATATTTTAACGGCGGAGTCCGCCACGGCGCGCATTGCCAGCGGCGGAGACTCCGACATTCTGGGCTTTAACGGTCAATTTCCAGCTCCAGTGATACGAGCCAAACAGGGTAAACTTCTGCGTATCAAGTTTATTAACAAGCTCGACGAAGCCACCACCATACATTGGCACGGCATCCGAATCCTCAACAGCATGGACGGTGTACCCAACCTCACACAGCCCCCTATTCCCCCCGGCGACAGTTTCCTGTACGAGTTCATCTGCCCAGATGCCGGTACCTTCTGGTACCACCCCCATATGAACAGTGTCGAGCAACTCGGTAAGGGTTTAGTCGGGGCACTGATTGTTGAAGAAGATACACCGCAGGACTACCACGATGTCATTCTTGGTCTAAAAGACTGGCGACTGAAAAACGACGGCAGCTATTTGCCGCTGTCGATACCGAGGGAAGCCTTTCGCGATGGTACTCTCGGCACCGTAGCGACTGTGAATGGTATGCAGAAACCCACAATAGAGGTCCCTGCCGGTGAGCGACTGCGCCTGCGCTTTCTCAATATGGATAACACCCGAGTGTTTAATTTAAGTATGCGCAGCAATGCCGCTTACATTATCGCGATCGACGGAAGTCCAATTGCCGCCCCACTTCCACTTGATGCTCACCCAACTGGTGCCGGTATGCGGCTCGATGCAGGTTTTATTTGCCCCGATGAAATTGGTGTTGAAATACCGATTTTCGATATGAAGGGTCGATTCGGAGTTGAAATCTGCCGTTTAAAAACGGTGGCACCCAAAACCAAGACGACAAAAAAAGTCGGTATTCCCGCCCTGCCCATCAACCCGATACCCGCACCGAATTTGAGTGCAGCAGAGTCATTAAGCTTTGTATTTGAATGGGCTGGCGCCTTATCACCGAGCGACGCAAAAGGTCAGGTTGATCATAGCTTTTGGCTAATCAATCGCCGCGCATGGAGTGACCACAGCCATCAACATTTACCGGAGCCACTCGCGACACTTAGCCTTGGCAAAAGCTATATTTTCGAACTCCACAACGCCACCCCCCACCACCATCCAATCCATCTGCACGGCTTAATATTTACAGTGCTTGAGTCTGACAAAAAGGACATCACTCCCTTTCATACCGACACCATATTATTAGAAAAGAACGAGCGGGCAAAAATTGCCTTTGTCGCCGATAACCCAGGTAAATGGATGTTCCACTGTCACGTTATAGAGCATATGAAAACCGGCTTAATGGGGTATATCACTATCGCGTAGGCTTGGAGTACAAAGGCGTGACACGTAAGCAGAATAGAGAGGTCTCCAAGTACTATGCACCTTGCGGCTTACGCGTTACTATCAATTTACCGTACCGTTATGCAAGGGCAAGATAAAAACTACAATGCCGATTCTAAAGCGCGCGCTGTTAACAATCGCTGGCAATGTCATCGTCATTTTTGTCCTTGCCCTGCTCGCGCGCAACTACATTCTCAACCCCGACCTTCTAGCGATTGAGCGAGCGTCTGATCAGCGTGACATTCAGCGCTTCGAACAAGCCCTAGACCGATATCGGCTAAACTTAGAAGGTCGTATTAAACGGATTTACGCTGCGGCAGGTGTATTAGAGTCTCTCGACAGCAGTATAAATTGGCAGCCAATTATTCAGCATCTTGCCAAGATTGGTGGTTACGAAGAGCTGGACTATTTCATTCTCGCCGACGACAGCGGCCAAAATGCGCTTCTTCAGGCGGGCGAATTTGTTGACCGAGACAATTCAGCACCCTCGCAAAAGGCCTTGAACGAGATACTCGCTCACATATTGCCTAAACTGGAACGTCATAACCTCGCCACTATTTCGGGACTATACAAATCAAAGGCCGATGGGCCTATCGCGTACGCTGCTGGCCACGCGAGCTGGAGTAGTAAAAAGCTACCCTCGGTTTATATCGCCGTTCGTCGCTTAAATCACACAATGATTCCAAGCTTTACGGAAGCTCTGGGACTATCCGCCCAGGCTATTTCGGAACAAACACTCCAGGAGGAACTTAAATCAAACAACGTGGAATTAGGTGTACGCAGCAATGACGACACCCTGCTCACTCAAATTCACGGCGATGACGGTGAGCCGCTCATTTCGCTGCGATTCAAAACCGCCCCCCGCGCGTTTGACGACAAAACCTTCAGCCCAACTCTCATGGTGGCCATGTTCGCCGTTGCTGCGTCATGGAGCATTGTTTTTATATACCTGTATTACAATATGATTACGCCGGTGCGGCGTATCTCTAACACTATGCAGATCATTCGCCAAACCAATAATTACAATAAACACTTAGTGTATAAAAACAATGACGACCTCGGACTGCTCGTCAAGGAATGCAACGAACTTCTAAAACATGTATCTCAACACACAGAAAAATTGTCCATTTATTCCTATGAAGACGCATTGACCGGCATTGGCAATCGCCGCTACTTTCAAGAACAGCTGGAATTTAATCAACGTGTCGCAAAGCGCAAGGAAATGCCGCTCAGCGCCATCGTCTTTGATCTTGACTACTTTAAACAATACAACGACACCTACGGCCACGATGGCGGCGACATGGTGCTAAAACAATTCAGTAAAATTCTAAGTAAAACCTTCACCCGTGAAACCGATGTTATCGCCCGCACCGGTGGCGAAGAATTTATCGTTGTCCTACTCGACAGTAATCAAGCGCTCGCCCTTCAACTAGCGCAGCGTGCCCTCATCGCCTTAGACAATCAAAATATTCCCCACTCAGGTAGTGCTATATCAGACCGGGTAACAGTCAGTGCCGGTGTGGCTACCCTAGCAATAAGTGAAACATCAAGTGCTGAAACCCTCATAACTCAAGCTGATGAGGCGCTGTACCGAGCTAAACACCAAGGAAGAAATCAAGTTAGTGAATAAGTCATAGCACAGCAATACCCCTCTCTGACAAATAGCTCCCCGCCACCCAATATCCCTACTAGCAAGCCGCAGCTGATTAAGCTTAAGCAGATTTCTACCCTTAAGATATTGTAAAAATCCGAGATCGCTAGAACCGCGTATTTTAATCATCAACCGTCATACATTGCGCGACTATCAATCTGTGCAAAGCGCATTTTGGGCGGGACTTAAACAGCAACTAAAGGACGCAAGACCACGATGATTATTAGTCAAGACGACATCGCGAAAATGGAAAAACGGTATCGCGGTAAGTTTATCAATAGCGTGCTCGGCGCGAAGCCTGCCCTGCTGGTGGGCAGTCAAGATCAAACAGGAAATACCAATCTGGCAATCATGTCGTCTGTATTTCACTTAGGGGCCAGTCCGGCACTCATCGGGCTAATCATCCGCCCCAGTGAAAGTGCGAGACACACCCTTAACAACATACTGACTACCGGTCACTACACCCTAAATCATGTAAATAGATTTGATATCGCGGCGGCACATCAAACTTCTGCACGCTACCCAGCGGAACAGAGCGAGTTTGCAGCCAGCGGTCTTTCACAAACATATCTTAGTGACTTTCTCGCACCGTTTGTCGCCGAATCTACTATTCGCCTTGGCCTCAAACTGGTAGAGCATCAATTGCTATCAATAAACAACACGCATTTGATTATTGGTGAAATTAATTTAATAGAACTTAATGAGGATATATTGGCGGAAGATGGTTTTATTGATATTGCAAGCAATGGAACCATCGCCGCGACAGGCCTCGACAGCTATGCCGTGATTGAAAAAGTAATGCGTTTTAGCTACGCAAAAACTGATTCATGGCCGCAAGAAATTAACATGGAAAAATAGGTTTGGCGGGCATGAACTGCCCGCCACCGTTAAAACACCATTCGCAAATTCTCAGTTACTTAGTTTAATGGGGACCACGTTACCCTCGTCCTCATTTCGCGCTTTAGATGATGCGGGTTTTGCTGCCGCGGCGCTTTTTGCTTTTTTAACAATCGGCTTTTTGACCGGCGTTGTGAGCGAGGATTTTGCACTGCGCTTAGTTGCCGTTTTCTTTGTTGTGCTTGCTGCCGAAGCCCCCTGTACTCTAGATGAGGTTTTAGTCACGCTACTCGCCGCTGATTTGACCGCCTTTTTAGCAACTGCAGGTTGCTTCTTCTCAGACTGACTTGATTTCGCAGCGCTCAAAAGTTCAGTAAACGATTTTTCAATACACTCTCTATAAAAAGCAGGATCGGGCATCGCATCGCGATCACCCAGAATCGACATGGTCATAATTCCGTTGGAGCTAAAGATCAGATGGAATAAACCGACACCTGGCGTAAGTAAACCCAAACCGTAATAGCGAACCATCTGCGCTCCTGCCGAATAAAGCGGGAATGTTGGGCCGGCAACATTAGAGACAACCGAGCTAATACCCAGAGGTAAATGTCGAGTCCATTTATTATTAGAATAGCTATTTACCAGCGGCTTTGTGAGCGCAGGCGACAACACACCCGCCAGTTTGAGCACGTCGACCAAGGGTGAGTTTTCACCAAACACCTTGGCTTCCTGTGAACTCGCATAAACCCCCTTAAGCCTTTCTAGAGGGTCAGCCACATTGGTATGTAATTCTACAAACACCGATCCGACCTGATTATTTTCATCAGTCATACCGCGACGGGTACGCATATCCAGTGGAATTGACACGGACAAACTTTCATCGGGTAATTCATTGTGATGCTTTAAATAATGCCGCAAGCCACCGGCAACAATGCAAAGTACAACATCGTTGATTTTTACATTGGCAACATCTTTTAAGAATTTAATATCTTGTAAAGGGAATTCTGCTGCTTCAAATACACGATAAGGTCCCACCGGTGTGTTAAAGCGTGTTTTCGGCGAAGTAATAGACGGAATTGGAATTCGCTTTTGCGCCATTCCCACGGCCATTTTGCCCAAATCGCGCAAAACACCAACACCGCCGGCCAGCATTTTCACGCTGTTTTTAACATTATTTACCGCTGACGACGCGGTCAAATACATGGCGCCCGGAGAAACATCAACATTTACGACTTGCTGCCCCTGCGGCACTGCAGCTGGATCTGGTTCAAGATCATGGATCACTGACATGATAGAGGAACCACCAGCACCGTCTACCAAGGAGTGGTGCATCTTCGTGTAGATAGCAAAACCGCCTTTAGGTACACCTGGGATATTGTCCAAACCCTCTATGATATAAGCCTCCCAAAGCGGCCTATTCATATCCAAGGGGCGCGCATGAAGACGCGCAACCAGGATACAAAGCTGGCGCCAATCACCTGGTTGCGGCAAGGCGATATGGCGAATATGGAATTCAACGTCAAAGTTGGCATCTTCCACCCAATACGGGCGATCGACATTGCCGGGCACTCTCAGCAAACGCGAACGGAAAATAGTGTGCTTGAGCAGACGACGCTCAAAATTGGCAATAACTCCCTTAAACCGCACAAAACCACCGGGCGCTGTTGACGGGTCATAAATACCGAGACCACCAACATGCTGAGGGGTATTAGGGTGCTCTAGATTAATAAATGCAGTATCCAAAATACCAAGCTGCTTCATGCACCAAATCCTCTTATTGTAATCATTGCGTCAAGGGTCTGTTCACAGACCCTAGCTCACAGACCAGACAAAACGGGCTATTGAAGCATAGTACATGAATTTAATGAGGATCAAAGTAATTCAAATGAGATATCGCATTGGGGCACAGAAATGTTACTAGATATACCTGCAAATTCGACTTGCACTCGTATTCAACAGGTATTAGAAGGCTTAACCAACGCGCAGCGTACTTAAGGTTTCTCTATGCGTGCCTTGCGCTGACGTGCTGGCGGCGGCGCACCAACGTGCTCTTCGTTTCTTAATCGCGCCAACTCAACCTGCTTTTGGCGATCGCGAAAGCGCTTTTTTTGGTCCTCTGTTACCACATCAAAACACGCTGGGCAGGTCACACCTTCTTCGTAGTACTCACTAGCTTTATCCGCACTGTTTATTGGCCGGCGACAACCGTGGCAAAGATCATGTTCGCCGATTTGCAGACCATGGGTGACAGCGACGCGGTTATCAAAGACAAAGCACTCCCCCTGCCACAAGCTTTCCTGTTCGGGGATTTCTTCTAGGTACTTTAGAATTCCGCCCTCTAAGTGGTAAACCTCGTCGAAACCCTCGTGCTTCATAAAGGCCGACGCCTTTTCACAGCGAATACCACCGGTGCAAAACATCGCCACTTTCTTGTGCTTTTGCGGGTCGTAGTGCTCGCGCACATATTCGGGAAACTCTCTAAAACTAGTCGTTTTAGGATCGACTGCGCCGCGAAAACTGCCAATTTCAACCTCGTAATCATTGCGGGTATCGATAAGGAATACTTCGGGGTCTGAAATCAAAGCGTTCCAATCTGCAGGCTTCACATAGCTGCCCACGACCTCATTGGGATCAATACCGTCGACCCCCATCGTGACAATTTCTTTCTTCAACTTCACCTTCATTCGGTAGAAAGGTTGGTTCGTGTCGAAGGACTCTTTGTGGCTGAGATTTGCTAGACGACTGTCTGCACGCAAGTAGTCGAGTACTGTATCAATGCCCTGGCGCGAGCCAGCAATCGTGCCATTTACACCTTCATTTGCCAGTAGCAGGGTGCCTTTGACACCAGCTTGAATACAAACCTCTAACAGCGGTTCGCGAATCTCGTGGTAATCAGGAATGCTAACAAACTTATATAATGCCGCGACAACGAACTGATCCATATGCTTTTTAACCTTGTTCCTTTTTACTGCCACCCAAGCAATTTGGCGACTCGGGGGCCGGCGCCGCTCTGCTCTGCCACTCCTCCGGACTGTAGGTGTGCATTGCCAGGGCATGAACCGGCCCGGCCAACTCCTCCGCAAGTAGTTGGTATACACTCTGCTGACGCGCAACTTTGCGCTTGGCACTGAACACCGAAGCGACGATCACTAACTTAAAATGGGTTTCAGAATTTGGCGGTACGCTGTGCATGTGGCTTTCGTTAACCACTTCGAGGTACTGCGGGTTTAAAGCCGCAGCCAGCTTACTGGTAATGCTTTCTTGAATAACCGACATAGGAACTCCGCGCGTATAAATCGGCGTGTATTATACACGCCTAGTCGACTTCTTGCCCTTTTCCGCCGCAGCGCGCATTGCCGCGAGATAGGCACGATTCGCCCACACACCCAGCATTTCTGGATCATCCAGCGCTTCTTCAGGTGTTTGATAATACGACAGTGCGATTTCCTTGTTTCCTCGAGGATACGTAAAAGGCGGCAAACCCAGCGCCTCAAAGTCACGCTTGCTATCGCTATCAATTTTCAAATATAGGGTGTCTTCCATAATCAAGCCAAACATCAGGCCCTCTAAAAACACGCCGTAACCGCCAAACATCTTGCGACCGACGACTGGACCAATTAACTGTAATTGATCCACAAGATAGCTGATAAACGCAGATTGAGATGCCATAAAACGACTCCGCTAGGCGGCGAGTTCAGCTAAATTGAGCTGGCCTAAACGTTCGGCCAACACCTCTAAATCGGACGCTAAGCCCCAACGCATATAAGCGAGGTCATCGCATTGATAAACCCGCACTGACAGGCCAACTTGATAGCACTCAGCTTGCAGGCGTTGAGCGCGGGCCAAGGGCATAATTAAGGTAATGAACAGAGCTGTACTCACACAGCGTACGTCGCAATCGGCGAACGTTGCTGCGAGCAATTCTTTTTGTGCCTGAGATGCCTCTGCTAATTTACTCCGCATCTGCCCCTGCCACTCGACATCCGCCAAGGCGCGATGCCCTATCCACTGTGCGGCGCCGCTCACCGTCCAGGGTCCAAGACGGCGATCTAACTCGGATAATAAATCGGACTCCGCGATCACAAAGCCTAAGCGAAGCCCAGGTAATCCAAAAAACTTGCCAATTGAACGCAGTAAAACAATACCCGGCTCCCCTGCTAATGCCGATACATCGCTCTCTGGATTGCCGTCGCCAAAAGCCTGATCGACTACAAGCAAGCCATTGGCCGGCAAAAGTGAGCGCCAATAACGAATGTCATCTATCGACACTTGCTCCGCACTTGGGTTATTAGGGCTAATGAGCACTAAATGTGTAATGGCGTCTCGGCGAATTTGCTCGGCTACTGTGTCGCGTTCGCTACAATCAAAGCACAGCACTTCATGCCCCGCCAATTGCCAGCGATAACGGTGTTCTTCGTAGCCAACCTTTGCTAGCAACACGCGTCCCTTGGCAGCAAGGTAAGGTAATTCTTGAATCAGCGGCTGACTGCCAGCCGTCGCCAATAAGCAGTGTGCCGGTACACCATAGTACGCCGCTGCCGCTGACTGTAGCGCCTCACTAAAATACGGCAGTTTTGAGTAGCACTCGACTGGCGGTGTGGGAACCGGCCACAGCCAGGGATTCACCCCCGTTGCCAGATCTAGCATTGGCTGAGCGGAAGCACTCGCTGGTATATTGCGCGGATCACCACCGTGACTAGGTGCCACATACCGAGAGTCGCTCACAACAGGCCTCCGACAAGTGCCATAACAACAAGCCACAGCAGTAATTGTTTATTAATCAAGACGATACTACGCTCCAAATCACCCGCTTTAGGTGCCACACCACAGCCCAATATCGGTCGCTCTGTGGTTTCGCCGTGATACGTCGCCACGCCACCTAAGTTGATGTTTAAGGCTGCGGCACCGCTGGCCATAACGGCGCCGGCATTGATGCTTTTCCACCGCCACCCCTGGCTGAACCAGCATCTAAAGCCACGTTTAGACAGCGCTAAAACACTAAACCCAAACGAAGTAAGCTGGGCGGGAATAAAATTTAACACATCGTCGCTGCGGGCAGCCCACCAACCAAAATAGCGATAGCGGGCATTTTTGTAACCCCACATCGCATCCAGGGTATTAGCCAAACGATGCAAAACTACCCCAGCAGGGCCAGCTAACACATACCAAAGCATGGACCCAAATAAGGCGTCACTGCTATTCTCTAGACTGGTCTCCAAACCAGCCGATAGGATTTGGTCGCTGTTTAACTCCGCCGTATCACGACTGACTAGATAGCTTATTTTCAAGCGCGCTTCAGCTAAGTCGTCGGCGGCTAAGGCCCGATCGACTGGACGAATATGCTCGCACAAACTGCGCCAGCCTATCGCCGAGTAGAGCACAAGGCTATCGACTAAAAACACCAATGGCGCCGAAAATTGCTGAAGGTAATCACGAAATAAGCACACTAGAATTACCGGTGGCAGAACCAATATGCTCCACGCGAAAACACCTAAGCCGCGCTTCAGCAAATCAGAATTTACTCGATTTAAGCCGAGCTCGACCCACTTCGCCAAATACCCAAAGCCTACTAAAGGGTGAAAACGCCGCGGTTCGCCGAAAACACGATCCAAGCACAGCGCGCTAAACCAAACCATGGCAATGTACATTGCACTACTCACTATCCGGCGCTACCCATCAAAACCATCAAAGCGGCAAACGCCTTATTTATGACCATTTGATCATTTACACCACAGGATGGGAAATCCATAGCTTACTCATTCACACTGACTGCGACCTAGCTCTGAGAACCCGAGGTCAAAATCATGCAGGCAAACAGCCACTGGCAGGACAATCAGCAAAAGCAGGATATTGTGGCGGGGACTTTAATGAACTCTATAAAGGTGGTCAACCGCTAAGACCATTCAAACTCAGACGCCTAAACGATAAAAGGCAGCGGCATTGTCCCAAAGGACTTTTTTAGCGGCAACATCGCCGAGGGCGTTGCCTATAATTTCAATATCAACGGGATTAAAAGCCCGCGGTGAGCGAGTTGACGGGAGGTCTGTACCAAACATCAAGGCATCGGGATTGATTTCAAACAAGCGCTTTATAGCTTGGCTGACAGCAAAATCGACCCGACCGAATCCTGTTGCTTTCACTTTGGCACCACTTTCAGCCAGTTGATACAGCAACGGTAAGCCTTCTTTTGATAAACCCAGATGATCAATACTGATGGCGGGAAGTTTGCAAAGCTTACCAGCAAGATCTGTTAGCGATTTACAATCAGCATAGATTTCAATATGCCATCCCAATAAATCGTATACGCGATGAGCAAACTCACATAGATAGGCGCTACTCTCAGAACCACCACGCCGCAAATTAAATCTCACCGCGCGCACGCCATGGCTGGCAAGCAACAACAGATCTTCATCGCTTACCGAATACGGCAGCTGTGTAACGCCAACAAAGGTCGGCCCCAAAGCAGCGAGCGCAGTGATTAAATAACTTTGATCAAAACTCTGAAAGGAACCAGAAACAACTGCGCCACCGCCAACACCTAAAGCCGCGGTTTGGCCAACATAGTCGTCTACTGTAAACGCATCAGGCAAAAACCCATCATTGCTGACGAGAGGGAACGCGGGGTCAATAATATGTAGATGGGCATCAAAAATCATGTGCTGCATACCGCTCTCACCTCCGCCAGCAGTATTTCCGCCTGCGTATCCGCTACTTTTATTATTAATTTTTAGGCATTCCGTGAAGCCCATCAACATTCGCAGATTTAAAGGATAAAAGCAATGCTCAAAGAACGTCGGTATCAATCGCGGCTAAACGTGTCTTAGCCTCTATCCACTGGGACATATACTGGTGACTTTTTAAGGTCTGGTGACGCAGCATAATACTATTAAAATGGCTTTGGCGATGCGATTCTAGACGGCTCAGCAATAGGTCTACACGCTGTTCAAACAAAGGCAAATACACATCGCGATCAAAGCGCGAAGCAATTAAATTTTTACCTGCAAACTGCGCTATCTGCCAGTCATTTGCTGACTGATATAGCTGTATCGCCGCTGCGGCAAATTGATCTGCAAAGGCATCAGAATATGGTGGCAAACCACCTACCACCGCCCCGCTCCACGGCATATCACCACCCATTCCCTCGGCACCAATATCACTTGTTACCGATGGCGTACCACACTCCATTGCTTCCAGTAGCTTACCTTTTTGGCCCGCGCCAAAGCGCAAAGGAGCCAGACATAAACGCGCGCAGCCCACCACCTCGGCTGCACTTTTTGCCCAGCCTTTAATTAAGAACCCGAGTTTGTCATTGTGCAGCTGCTGGGCCTTAGGTGGTGGATAGGCACCGTAAATATGACACTCAACCTTAGGTAGAGATTGGCGAATTTTGGGCCATATAGCCGTCCGCAAATACTGCACCGCATCCCAGTTTGGCGCGTGGCGAAAATTGCCTATCACAACGCAATGTTCACGCCTGTCGAACCCCGACCATGTCGCCACGTCCTCGTCATTCAAGGTCGAAAGCAAGGGCAAATAATGTAATATGTCAGCTGCTACGCCATAGGTATTTTGCAATAGCACGAGTTCGTATTCAGAAATGATCAGACTGAGATCACAGCGCCAAATGGCTGCGATTTCACGCTGCGCTAGCTCACTATAAAGATCGCTGCGCTGCACATCGCGACCTTGTTTTAAAGCTTGATGTCGAGCGTGACGCAGGCAGTGTAAATCTTCGGTATCTAATATACGCAGTGCTGACTCGCAGCTGCGCTCAATACGCCAGCCAAATTGCTCCTCGGTAAAAAACCGATCGAACAACACGATATCGGGCTGTAATCCGCTAACAAACTCATCAAAACTCGCGCAATTTAAGACAATGTCTACCGCATTCACGCCCATTTCGCTTAGATCAACACTGTGCTCGCTGCGCTGAGCCGCGCTCGCGAAGGTCAACCTCGCTCCACGACGCTTAAACACCGAGATCAAATCTATCATTCGACGCCCGGCAGCAGAGGAGTTTGGCTCGGGCCAAACATAGCCGATAATTAGCACGTTCAAGGACGAATCCGGAGCATCGAGGTTTGCATTATGCGAGAGATCAGTCATATTTTTGCTTAATCAGCCTCGGCGCAATAATTTATAAAACCTTCATTTTCAAGTGCGAAGCCCTGTTCCGCAGCAAGCTCCCAAGGTCGCTCGCATTGCGCGGTATACTCACACCATGAATAGCCAGCCGACCGAATACAGCCTTTTACGTCGCGGTCACCGCCAACAACACGTGATTCGGTATTTGATTGATGTGGTAAAGGTTGGTTAGAACAAGCACTCAGCAGAGTAAACAACGCGAACAGAACAAGTATGGGAAACATTTTCTAAACCCTCAAAACAGCAACGACAAACTCAGCCCACTATTTCTAAAGTGCCTGATGTGCGCAAATAATTAATCAAAATCACTGTAGGGAATTGGCGGCTCCGGTGGCGTCCATATTGGCTGCCAGCGATCATTAAACGTATACTTTGCGTACATCACCACATGGTTTGGCTCATAAAAATCTGCGCGCTGTATATCTGCAGCCAAACCAACATACCAGCGTTTACTGACTCTCTTTTCCAGAGCAGCCTCAAGTGAGTAACCAAAACCACCACCGGATGAACTGCCTGTCCCGAGTAGATAAGGCGCATCTTCGCTAGACCAAGAATTGGAGATAGAGGCGCCTAAAAGATATGACCATTTAGAACCGTGTCGGCCAAAATATCGAACTGGCAATGACACCGAGATATAATTTTGTGGACTGAAATAAGAACCATGCTGAAGGGTATCTTCGCTTAAATTTTTGTCGTACTGAAAATGCAATACATTCAAACCAACGCGAAATTTACGATCCTCCTCGTCTATCAACCGATGATAGACACCCCCCAGTAAACCAATTCGCGTGTTGTCTGCGACCTGATTGCCCGTAATTAAGTGATATTGCAAGCTTGCCCAATAGCCGTTGGCACCACCAAGATCATAGCTCAAGCCCAATTTTGCACCACTTAGAATGACGCCCCCCCACTCGGCTCCTGCAAAATTAGCGCCTAAGGGCACCTCCATTCCAGCATAGGATAGTGTCGAGCTCACTTCTGGTCTCTGCGATAAAACCGCATTCCAGCCGACGTCTCCGAGGCTGCCTTTTACTCCTGCACTACCGACAATATTAGACTCGCGAAAACCGATTGGCGTAGTCCCAATATCGGCATGCCAGGTGTCCGCCTCCCAACCGATACCAATTGCCATACCGCGAGCGGATTCCGAAAATGGTAGGCGCGTTATTGTTGTCGGTGGCGAGGCACCTGGTTCCAGGTAATCGACTGTGCCAGACTTAGCGCTGACATAATCTACGCGGAATAATAAATGACCATCTAAGGACGGCACTGGCCAGCGCACTTCTACCGGAATTTGCGATGTCGTATCACTACCGCTACGGAAATTGTGGTCTATACCGAATTTAATGTAGCCGTCACGCCTTTCACGAATGTCATCAATCGTCGATTTAACACTACTCGTTAACCAGTAGTCATCGTCAGCTAACTGATAGAGTTGTTTTTGACTCAGCTGCTGTGTTGCTAGAGCTGGGTTGTCTTCTACCCTCACCTGCTGCAATGCGGCATAGGCATATTTTTCACTGGCATCCCAATCCCGCGCAGACTTTTCCAGCAACATCGCCTGGCGAAGCTGCTGCGCACTTAGGTCACCCCGGGTTTCTAACAGCGTCATATATCTATCGCGTTCCGATGTCGCATCAGCGTCATGTAGCAGCTGAGCGATGTCTATAATGTCACCGGAACTGAGCGAATCACCATCCTGTAGTATTGCATCGCTCTGTGCACTTAGCTCAGCTTGATTGGCCATTTTTACTGACATTTTTAATAAACTAATACGTGCCGACAATTGACCGGCGCCGGTGTGTTCCGCTGCGCGCTGATACATCGAATACGCAATAATCATATCGCCACGTTCGGTGTAATATTTCGCTCTTGCGAGATCATACTCAAGGGACAAATCATCTAACTGCGCCTGCTCCGCCGGCGAGTCCGACTCAGCACGCAAACGCTGCTGCCAACGCATAAACTGGTCGAACTGGTCTAAAGATAATAGTAAACGACCGTAGTCTAATTGCGATTCGAATGCCCATGAATCCTCGGGTACTAATCGGCGCGCGATATCCTCAGCTCGCTCTCGCTCATCCAGATCAACACACATTTCTGCCAAGCGCAGCAGCGCAATTGCTTGCGACTGGTATTGGCTTATCAACTGATCAAGCTGCCGGCTGCGCTCCACAGAGTTATCACTAATCGGCGCCTGCATACCCGCCAAATTTTGCTCCAACGATAGGCGCATTAAATTACTTTGCATTGCGGCACTGCGCTGATCAGCGGGAATACTCTCCAATACCGACACCGCACGCTTTACATCGCCGCGAGCAGATAAATACAAACCATAGGCAAAGCGCATTTCAGCGCTCTTATCTTTATCTGCCCAATCCGCCATAAGGGCATCACCGCGAGCTTGTTCCCCCACTGTTACTAAGCCATTTGCTAAATCAGAACGTTGCCACGGTGACCTTGGCTGCCTCGCAAGAACACGATTAATCGCCGCAATGTAGCCGTCGCGATTGCGTTGCGGATTAATTCCGGCAAGCGCTTCCAAGTCTTCGTCAATTCTAAGGATTTGCAATTGCTCGGCAATACGCCGTCGCTGTGGCGCGGAGTATTCGGTCTCGGCTAACTCCAAGGCTGCCCGACGACCGCTTACTGCTTGGCGCAATTGCACACGACCCCACAGTGCGCTGCGATTGCTTGAATCACGTCGCAACGCCTCTAAATAATAAACATCGGCGGTTAATGGCTTAGCGTTCGCAATCGCAAGATCCGCTAAACCAACATAGGTTTCCGGATTAGATGGATCGATTTCTAAAGCAATATTCAGCTCTTGTTGGGCCTGCTGATATCTGCCGCTTTTTATATACGCCTCAGCTCTGCGCAAACTTGACCAATAGCTGCTGGCCTTTATCAAGCTAGCCCATTTGCTATTCATATCTGGATTTTGATTGTAGCGCGCCGCATTCTTGAAATAGTGTAAGGCACGATCGTGATCCCCACGCCGCATGTATACGGTGCCGACACCACCGTTCACCTCAGCATCTTCACTGCGACCGCGCAAAGCATAGCGCAGCAGCGGCTCTGCCTCAGTAACTCTATTCGCCTCCAACAAAGCCAAACCTTGTTTTTTTGCTCGGTAATACGGATCCTTCAAACGCTCTCGTTCTTCTGCCTGTAGCTTTAAGACATTGCGGTAACTATTTTGGATATCGAGATCGGCAGGATAGCGCTCAGCCAAAAGCGCATAGTCCGCCAAGACAGCACTGCCTAGCGGCAAGCGTCCAAGCGTTCGCAGCCACGAGTCGGCCGCTCTGCGCCCGAGACCGTCGCCCTGCGCCAATCGTCGATATGTCGCTAACGCCACTGGATCATGCGGGTTTTGCCGACTTTGGAATTCGGCAAGGGTAAGCTCAAGTAAAGCAACATCGGGATATTCGCGATTTAGGTCGATCAAGCGAGATAAGACATACGTTTCCTTGCCTTTGATAACGCTTAAGACATCAAGAAGCTCCAGCTCCAGCTTTAAACTTGGCATACCATCTGGAAAAAGCGCTTTATATATTGCAAGTGCATCACCGTAACGAGCCGCGCGCCGAAAAATACGCGCTTGCTGCAAAGCATTTCGTTTGGAACTCATACTTAAGATGTAGGCTGACAATTGGCGCGTCGCCAAGGAGTCCGGATCAGCTAATTTTCTCGCCGCTAAAATTGCCTTCGCCCGATCCACATCATCATTGATTAAGGCTTTTTGCGCCTGAAAAAAAAACGCCGCAGGATGATTTGGTTCTAGCAACAACAAGCGGTCTAAGGCGCTTTCTAATAAGTCAGGTTTTTCCAGCGCATCGGCCAATTGCATTCGCTTTACTAAATCAGCAACTACCGGGTCATCGCCAAACTTGTCACTTTCATTGCGTTCAAATGCCTGACTATCCACGCTTTCAAAGCCAAATTCAGCCGGCGACGACTGCTCGGAACTAGGTGAAGCACTAAAAAACCACTGATATAGCAAACCGGAAAGTAGCAAGAAGACCGCAAAGTATACCCAACGCCACAACTTCAAGACTGACACCCCGTCTGCCAAGCAGTATGCAGCGCGCCATCCTTAGAAAACTGGAAATAGTTTTGATCCCAACCAACACCAAACAAGGCCAACACCGAACTGTAGTAGCGCTCGTTTTCTGTGGCATTAGCTAGCAAACCAGCGGCGCGTTCGCGCTGCTGGATAAGCGTTTCCTTTTTATCGTACTGTGTCAAAAATGGTAGCAAGGCCGCTGAAAATCCCGCCGGGCCGGTACCTGAATACACACCCGTACTGGTATTAATTTCCTCAGGGGGTCCATCATTTTTCTCTACGGCGTCGGCCATTGGTTTCATCGCCAAAATCAGCGTTGGCTTTTGCGGATGTGAATCGGCTAGCATACCAACCCATAAATAGTTACGAATCGCATCATAACTTCCCACATCCAATACCCAGTTGGCAGCACTGCTCCCAGCAGGTATTTTTACCCAATCGGGGGAATAGCCCTTTGGCATGGATTGTAAGAGTAGCTTATATGCACTCGCAGACACCTTATCCCAGTTTTTTTGCGGATAAAGCGTGGCAAAACGATCTAATATTTGCAGCGGCGCATAGCTCGGATTCACTCGAAACTCGCCATCGCTAGCAAACCCCATTGGGGCCGGTAACAGGCTCAATCCTAAGCTGGGTATATCTACCACTTCATAGCGCCGTATTTGCTCTAGTAATAAATAGCCCAGCGAAGCGTAATAATAGTGATGCCAAAGTCGCCCCGCCTCGATCAAGCTATAGGCGATCCAAAGGTCAGAATCCGACGCTGAATTATTGTCGAGAACACCGTATTTCTTGCCACCCCGCGAGGAGTCTTCTGAATCGAGCCGCCCCCACAACCACGCAGGTAAATAAGCAGCTAGATCGCCTCCCGCCAACTCCCGCTGCGTCCAGCCCAGCACTTGATCAAAACTGCTTCTGTCATTTGCCACCAAAGCAAAAAACATCGCATAAGACTGCCCCTCTGAGGTCGTAATATGACGAGGATCACTGCGATCTATTACCCGGCCATTTTCGATGTAAGCTGCCTTAAACGACTCCCAGTGGGGCCACTCGCAAAGTGGATCAGCCGACGCTGGAAACGCAAGCAGTACACTTATGAACAGCAGAGCATACTTCACTATTCATCCTCGCCCGCACGCAAACGCATCGCCGCAATCTGATTAAGAATTCGCCATATCACGATTACCAACATAGTAATGAGCAATGCTGCGCACGCCAATAAGATGAAAGGATGTTCTGAAAAGTGGTACCAAATTAGCTGCCATATCGGGAGCTTGCCAACATAGTAACGCTCACCAACCAGATAGCTGTTGACCCGGTCTTCGCGAAACACCGCGACCGAACCGAACATCGCCGAAATTTTGCCACTATCGTTAAATGCAGCGCTGACCTTCGCAAGATCATCAGTCGTAGCCGCCATCACTGAAATTACACTCCGACCGGGTGTGTAAGGGGATTCGGCGCCCACCACGGCGGCTAGACCACCTGTAGCACTCACATTCACATTGTCCGCAACTTCATTATCAATTGCGCGGCCATTCTCACCTATATTCAATGACGCTTGGCGATTGCGAACGGGAATAGAGATAACCCGCTCTGTTTCACTCAATATCATCGGCAAGGCATCGGAGTCAGCCATTGCGGTGCGCAGCGCTGGTGTAACACTAATCGCAAGAATATCCTTATCTTTTAATTGTGCCGGAACCCAGTCATTCACGACCTCCACGCCCACCGCCGGATAGCCAGAGCTAGCGCCAATAAAGCCCAATAACTGAAGATAGGTTTCTATCTCTCTGGTGTTTAGCTCACTGGGAAGCACTACAACTGTTTCGCTTAAATCCGCCATGCGTGTAAATGGAAAGCCCGCGTTTGCAAATGCACGCAAGCTCGGCATCTCGATGTAGTGCGGGTAGCCAGAAAAGTCCAAGCTAGAACTGCCGTCTACTACCGCGTTTGGCGGCGCTGCCGGAACGGTTTTACAAGCCCCATTGCTGACACTAGAGAAAGCAAACTGAAATTCTAACTGATTCTTACTGCCGACTTTAAACGCCGGAATTCGAACCAGTTCACCACCGGCAAGACTATCGGCAACAAGTGGAATTCGAACTCGATTTTCGCTGCCACTGACACCACTTTTAGTTAAATTAAATGCCTCTACAAACTGCTTATTAATCGACACACTCATACGCGAGCCGTCGTAATCCTCCGACATCGGAGAGTAGCGATACTCCAGATCCATTGGAATTCCGCGACTCCGCCAGGTAAATAAATCAGGTGGCAGCTGCAAGTTAATTTTAACCGCTGAGGCATTTCGCCCTACAACTTGTAAGTCCTGCTTATTATTGACTAATTCAGAGAACAAGACCTTTCTATCTGTGCGCACCCAATTTGGCGCATCGTAAGGCCTACGCGGCTTAATTTGCAGCGCCCTATTTATCTCCGCCAACGATCCAGTAAGTAGCGAATTCCCCAATGCCAAACCCTTTACGGCCGTTAACAATTCTGAAGTATCGCTGCCCATGATAAGCAAAAGCTTGCTATAGGGATTCTCAGGATGACTAATAAGCTGCAGAGTGGGTTTATTTACAGGCGGAAAATCCTTTAAAAATGCCGGCCGCTGGTCGTTTGTCATGAAAACCAAGGCGTGCTGTTGCTGGTTAGGCACAGCATCAATCTGCACTGGAAACTCAGCGCCGCGCCACTGCGACAGAGCGCCAAAATAAGAGGCGGTGATACCGGCAGACTTAACGAGTTCAATACTGGGGGAATTGGGCAGAACCACCGGCAATACTAATTTCGTAAATTCCCTTTCATCAAAAAACGGCGCGGGAAGAAAGCCCAGTTCATTGCGTAGGCGAATTTTTTGCGACGTGATACGCAAGCGACTACTTTTACTTATCTCTGCCCAAATACTTTGATCGTCAGGATTCCAACATTCAAGGTCCAGGTGGCCAACAAGCTCAATGCGAATCTGGTTATAATTTGCAAAATACCGCGAATCCAACGGTATTGTTGCACCGCTCATCTGCCCCTGTTTGCCTTCTTCGACGGCAATAACCTTCATTAATTCCTGATTAAAATACACCTTTAGATGGGAATATTTCGCCTGCAGGGCCGGTGAACTAGTAAAACGTAGATCGAACTCCCCGCCGGTAATCACTTCATCGAGCCGCGAGCCAAAGCCGATATGGGTGTCGCTTTTACTGCCTTGCAATTCAATCGAGCCGCCATAACCGATATCACTTAGCGGAAAGTCACGCTCTATAATCGGAGGCTCTTCGTCGACCAATGTCGACAACGGTTCTCCGTAGGAAAACGGTGAAAGCATTATTAGCGCTAACACGAAGATATCTATAATACGGACTCTAGCAATACTCATAGCTGTTCTGCTCTCGGCAACGCTTTTCTAGGACTAAAGGAAGATAAATATTTAAAACGCCTCACCAACCACCGCGCTATATCGGGAAATGGCCGCGGCGCCAAGGCAAATAGACGTCGATAGCCGTATACCGCAGCGCGGAAAACCGCAGCCATACTTGCCATTGGACGATCATAGTCATAGGAATCCTGCCACTTCACCCAGGTATCTGCTCGGGCGAAGGTACACTGCACAAAATCAGTCATTTGTTCGGTACTCAGCGGTTTCAGATGCAAGCCCATAGCATTATCTAGGGTGTAAACACTGCGCATTGGAAAGGTAAACTCGCGATTAGCTCGCATTAAAATAATGTCAATATCGAACTGGCCACGGGGCAATCTACTCATGTCCTGCACGGCAACTCGAAGGCCTTCTAGTGAAAAATCCATCACAGTCGCCTGAATGAGATGACCACTATTCAACCTCACCTTCGCGGGTATATTCGTGTCTACTCGATGGACTCGACGTACCTGTTTCATTTCTGAGGCAACGGCAACCGCACTGCCAATAATCAAAACGTTGTAGAGCGTCCAGGTCATATTGACGATAACAGCGCCGATTTCGTTCTCCGGACCATTAAAATAACGATATAAACCAAAACCCAAACCTATAAAATTGGCGAGAACAAGTAACATATACGGTTTAGATATAACCCAATCGTAATAGGAGTTTTCGACTAGGCCGCCCTTTGCGGTAACATTGAAACTACCTTTTTTAGGTGCAAACAGAGCGACTGTGGTTGGTCGCGCAATATACCAAGACAGAACAACCTCATAGACTTCACCCCAAAAGGAATAGCGATATTTTCCCTGCATCCGCGAATTGGTAATACTGGAATGCAGTATATGAGGCAGTACATACAAGACCAGAACCATCGCCGGCGCGTATATTACATAGGCGTGAAAAATCAAAAAGGCCAATGGCGCCGTTAAGAATATCAAGCGCGGAATACCCGACAAAAAGTGCAGCATTGCGTTTAAATAACAGAGCCGTTGCTGCCATTTTAGTCCTGGGCCAAACAGCGGATTATCGGTTCGCAGTATCTGCGCCATCCCCCTCGCCCACCGAATACGCTGACCTATATGTGCCGACAAGGTTTCGGTGGCCAAACCCGCCGACAGTGGCGCTCGTAAATAGGCAGAGTGGTATCCGCGACGATGCAATCGCAAGGATGTATGGGCGTCCTCGGTTACCGTCTCTACGGCGATACCGCCTACCTCCTCTAATGGTCCGCGCCGCAATATTGCACAGGAGCCGCAGAAAAAGGTGCTATTCCAGAGGTCATTACCATCTTGTATTAAGCCGTAAAATAGCCCGCCTTCGTTCGGCACTTTTCGGAAGTTAGACAAATTGCGCTCAAAGGGGTCCGGCGAAAAAAAGTGGTGTGGTGTCTGTATTAATGCGAGTTTCGGATCCTTTAAAAACCAGCCCATACTTATTTGTAAAAAAACACGGGTGGGAATGTGGTCACAATCAAATATCGCGACATATTCACCGCTGGTTTGTGCCAAGGCGTAATTGATGTTGCCCGCTTTCGCGTGATTATTGGTCGGCCGCCGGATATAGCCCACACCAACTTCTGCGGCAAAGTCTTTGAAACTATCGCGCTTGCCATCATCCAGAATATGAATATGTAGCTTCTCTTTAGGCCAGTCTAAGCCCAAGCAGGCGTATACCGTTGCCCGCACGACACTCAAATCCTCATTATATGAAGGAATCATAATGTCGACACTTGGCCATTCGCGAGAGTCAGCGGGTAAGGCGACGGTGCCTCGGTGCAGCGGCCGGATGTTTTGCACATAACCCAACAACATAACAAGCCAGGCGTAGGCCTCCGCCATTAGCAAACCAATGCCAAAAACCAGCCCAATTGGGTCATCAAAATTTAAGGTCGAGGTGCAGCGCCACCAGACGTATCTGCCGGAAACAAGCAGTGATATCCCCACCATTAACATCAGCGGCAGGTGGCCGGGAACACGGTTGAGTGCGTATGCAAGAAGGAACAAAAGGCTGACGAAAATAAATTGATCTTCGACTGTCAGTGGCACAGTGAAACTCATCAGCGCCAATATGACTAATAAGACCCCGACTATGGTTCTCGCTAGCGCTGTCAGAAAAACAGGCTTTTTCGATGGTGTCTTACTTGTACTCGTAGATTGCGACTCGAGCTGCTGAATGTAACGGCTCATACTCCGTGTAAGTACATTAGCAAACAGCAGCGCCTTACATTTAGAGATAAAACGCCATAGCAATGTTAAAGGCTCGTCGGAAGGCTGTTCCCCGCCGTCGACACCTATTCGGGTTCGTGCCGGAGGCGACTGCCGAACAACGATTACCCAGCAGAGCTGAATCAGGAATCGAAATAGATCACTAACCCGAGGCCGACTAAAATTGATATGGGGAAAATAGACCAGAGGCAATTTCCAGCTTTCCACACCGGCGATGGTCGGTTTTAGAAACACAAAACACAGGCTCAGCCAGAGCGGGACCACTATAAAGCCGGCCAGTCGAAAGGGTTTAAGTCCACGAAATGCGAGCATTCGGCTAGCGTAATAGCGCCTCATTACCGGTATGAGCTCCGCGGAATTCAACTCGCTGATGTCAACCACCTTAGGCATTTTCAGCGTCCTCACCTAAACGCCCCAAGCACCATAGCGCTAGAGAATGGTAGTCACTGCTCGCCTGGCTGCTAGGCATATACGTGTTAACGGCAGTCATATACGCCGCTGCCTCTGGCACAGCGGTGTCGCGGTGAATAGATGCCGGCAAAACCTGCGCCGCAAATTCTGCTTTTAGCAGTAACTCAATATCCAAACTCAATGCTGAATTGGTATCAACTTCATTGAGAAGATAGAGCTGTTTGTCACCGAGGGTTTCACCATTCAACGCGGCTTGCTTTAGCAGCCGATACGTACCCAAATCTGGATGGGCAACATAGAAACTAAAATCGGCCAGTTCATATATTGCTTGATAACATTCACTAATCAAGTTATCGCTGAGTGCTTGCTGGCGATCCACCGGCATGTCAATCAACACCCACTCGTCCTGTCGCACAGCAAATGTATCCGCAATCGATTTTATCGATGACATCAACACTTCCCGAAATCGCTTGAATTGATAGGGTGCTAGTTCGCCAAATGGCAAAATACGTCGCCCATCACTAGCCTGGAAAGCACATTGTTTCCAATCCGCTCCGGTAGCAATTGCTTGCGCCCAACCACTGACAGACTCTTGAGACACACCAAAGTGCAAGCAGAGCTGATTATCTGGATGCAAATCAATTGATAGGGTCTGCTCGCCTGCATTTTGCAGACTCGCCGCTAAATTTGACACAACCGTCGTTGCGCCAGCGCCACCGCGCTGTCCTGAAATAATAACAAGTGGCACTAGGCAGTTATCCCTATTTTATCATCTTTGCGCAGCGGGGGATGACGCTCCAATCCATTCATATGTGCCAGCGCAGGCCACTTCATCAATATAGAGAGAACGTACTCATTCTCACTCAATTCTTGATACCCGGAGGCATCATCACCAAAGGCGCCATATGCGGTATTAATATCGCGGCTACTATTCGACAACACAGTGCTCCTCACTGTTTTCCAGCATACGTGAAAGATGCGAATTTAGACTAACGATGATACATGCCTGCTTCCAAATAAGCACTTAAGTAGCTACACCAAGCCACTGAAATAGTTTAGTATTTCCAGCATATTAGCTCGAAAAATTGATGTCACAAAGTGTATGGCCTCATAACTCGTCTGCTGGCAAAGGAAATCTCAAATTTTAGACACTGATACTGAGAGTACATCGCGTTCACTTGGCATTGCGGACATACCAAGTTACGGCAGCGAAATGACAGTTGGATCAGTTTACCTCTGCTTAAGCGCGGGGAAAAAACACCTGTCCGCGCTTGTCTCAAGTATCTGCAAACGCAACGACTCCCCAGACTTCATCGGCCTGTGCACACCAGATGAGTTATTCCGAGGCTTAAATAGCGACGCCTCGCAGTTATTAGATCAATGTCTACAAAAGCAATGCAAACGGGTGCATTTTTGGCATGATCCGGAAGAGATAACGTCAGGGTCCGTTGGCAGTTTACTCAGGGACTTAAAGAAACTCGCGCCCACCAAGCCGCGCTTATATATCATTTTTGTCAAGGCAACGTCTTTTCCTGGCAAGCAGCAGAAAAAGCTGAACAAGGTGCTGGGGAAATGGCAAGCCTGGGCCAGACAATACCAACATACTGTGCTGTTCCTATGTCACGGTTCAGAAAAGACGATTGAAACGGCGGCCTTGCATGCCAACAATTTACTCTCAGGGCTTAGTAGCGTTTACGCACTAGACACCCATCACTACCGATACTTTATCCACCACTGGAACTCCGACGCCAAAGTCATCGCGGACCAAGAGTTTTTACTTACCACTAACTCAGAGGCCAATTTAAAGGCTATCGACATTCCCCGCGAACACACTGCCGATAGTGGCGCAGCATTTAACACTGGCTCCGCGCACAGCGAGATAGTCACCACCACTAGCGTAGCGAGTGAAATTTCATCTGAACTGGACATCGGTACCGTTGTTGCTTCTAACAACTTAATCATGAATTCATTCGATGAACTGCATAGTGCAACAGTAATTTTAGCCTGCTCATCGCCTACTGAGGTGGTCGAGCTGGCGACAATGACCTACCAGCTCCGTTCGAAGTATCGACAGAATATAAAAATTCTCATCAGGGAAAACGTACAGTGCCTTCGCTACGCGGACGAGCAATTTCTGCTTAAGGCAGGCGCCACCCAAATTATTCCCTACATCATCACCAGCACAAGACTAGTAAGCCTTATTGATGCAATTCGAAACATTAATGTTGTACGCCAACTTCCGCCCACACTCTATGGCTTACTCGAAAGCAGGCAAACGTCTAACTATCGCGGTTATGCTGACTCTTTTGTCTTTGCCAGCTCTGTCACTAAAACCATGGACTCGCAACGCTATTCAGGTGTCGAGCATATACTGGTGCGCTTTGAACCACTGCGTGGTATCAGCTTAGAGCAATCACTTAACCTTTGCTCCATAAAGCGGGATGGCGATTTAATTACCGTTTGTCGCGGATTTATTTACATTTTTTTGCACGCCTGCCGACTCAACGATGTGGCTGTCGCATTGCGCAACTCACTAGTACTGCCGGTGCAGGATGCGTTTGGCTCGCAGTCTATCATTCATGACCCAGACGACATTGCAGCTGAGCTAGAACTTATCGACTTATCGACCGATGGTATACCGATGGATATCGGCCAAAAACTATTGGCAAGCAACCCTGAAAAAAGTCAGACAAATAAAACCAAAGACCTCATAGCTGTGCCGCTTGCGACACCGTATGTAATCGAATAGACATGAGGCTAGGCTAGAAAAAATGGATATAAGAAGCTTTTTACTTACGCTTATAGTTGCGCTCAGTGCGGGCCTTTTTATTGGCTTTACATTGCGAGACATCAGCCAATATGTAGCTCAACAGGTCCGAAAACACCTAATTAAACCCAGGTTTCTCAAGCCCTACCAATCAGCGACACAATCTGACCGCGCGATTGAACCCAAGGTGGATGCATGAGATCGAAGCACAACACTGCAGTAGAAACCGTGGTGCTACCTGCCGGCCTCGGTTGGTGGAATCTTTATTTTATATGCAAAATAGCGTTGTACACTCAAGGCCTTATCGACTTTCACGCACTTGAAAACTTTACATTTGCCGCCTGTTTGCTGCTACCAATCCGCAATCACTATGGCAAAGTCCTTCGACAAATTATTGCCATCCCAGTCGCGGCCGTGTTGCTACACTACGACTCGTTCATGCCACCGCTATCGCGTCTTTTTTCGCAATTTGATCAGCTTCTAAGCTTTGAATTCAGTTACCTCATTGAATTGCTTAGTCGTTTTATATCCCTAAAAATGCTTTTAGCTGGAGTCGCAGCTGCTTGTATTTACTACTACATGGCGAAATCGATTAGGGTCACATCACTTGTCCTGATTGCCATTGTGGCAACTGGTATAAGCACATTGACCACACCACCCGTCGCGACACAAACAGCAAGTAATACAACAAAGAGCGCGATAACATCGTCAAACGACACCAGCAACGCGGCACTGAATCGCTATCTCGACACATTTTTTAGCACCGAGAAATCTCGCCGAACCCAGTTCCCTAACACTGACACTCAAAGTGCACCATTCGACATTCTACTGTTGAGTGTCTGCTCCCTCGGTGTCGATGATATCAAGCTCGCTGGCCTCGATGATCACCCACTATTCCAAAAATTCGATATCGTCTTTGACGCGTTCAACTCCGCCACAAGCTACAGCGGACCAGCGATCATCCGCTTAAGCCGAGCCACTTGTGGCCAAGCAGAGCACAGCACCTTGTATGGGCCGGTGGACCCAGAATGCCAGCTGTTTCATCAGTTAGAACAGCTCGGCTACGGCAAAGAACTGATCCTGAACCACGACGGCGTTTTTGATTCCTTTTTAGAAAGAACTCAGCGTTATAGTGGCATTAGCTCCGCCCCCTTCCCCCATACCGGCGTGGCCGCCACCCAAAAAGATTTTTCAGGTGCGTTGATCTACAACGACGCAGGAATGCTAAACGCATGGTGGAAGAATCGACAGACCTTAGACAATGATCGCGTCGCTGCACTATACAATACCACCAGCCTTCACGACGGTAATCGCATACTTAAAAAGCCAACGGTTTTTGGCGTGGCAAGTTACCAACAACGAGGTAATACCCTTTTTGATGAGCTTGCCACATTCCTAGAGAATCTAGAAAAATCTAACCGGAACATTGTCGTTGTACTCATACCTGAGCATGGCGCTGGATTGCGAGGCGACAAGATGCAAATATCTGGGATGCGAGAATTGCCATCTCCTTCTATCACTCACATACCCGTGGCGGCGAAGGTAATAGGCCCAAACTTACAGCGCAGTGACGCGATTTTTCATGTTAGAGAAGCCAGCAGCCACCAAGCGCTATCGCAATTATTGGCCAATATCCTTGAACAAAAGGTTTTCGATCAGACTCATTTTAGCGCAGCGCAGCTCAGTTCAAATCTTCCCCAAACCGCACCGGTATCTCAAAATGAAGGCAGCACTGTCATCAAGGTGAATAAGGAATATTTTATTTCCCTAGACAAACAAACTTGGACTCCCTACAGCACAAGCAAATAATTAATTAGGCCAAGCTCGGGCTGCCGGGTGAGCCCCTCAACGCAAACTGAATAGCGCCGAGTTCTTGTCGTTTATCTGTTGATTCAAGGTCCAATAGTCGTAAATCACGCCTAATAGAAACAGGCCGCCCGTCAGCAAGTACAGGATACCGGTCAGCCACTTCCCCAGATAAAACCGGTGCAAACCGAACACGCCCAAAAAAGTAAGCAGTATCCACGCAAAATTATAACTCGTTGTGCCAGACACATAATTCGCATCGGCAGCCCTATCCATGCTCGGAATTAAAAATAAATCAACAAACCAACCAATCAGAAACAGTCCCAAAGTAAAAAAATAGATTGTTCCGCTTATCGGGCGACCATAGTAAAAACGGTGGGCGCCCATAAAACCAAAAATCCACAAAATATAAGCTACTACTTTGCTATGGGTGTCGTTCATTGATCATACTTCCCGCAATGGAGTTATGCTTAGACTACAAAGCAAAAATCGAAGTGTAGGGGATTCCAGCGGTAAGCTAAAGTGCCATTCGCCAGTAACTTGCGTAGTTAAGCCCTAGGGTTTCCCACGCTTCAACTTTGACGATACGACAAAAATTACCGAAGCTGGCTGCCCTGTCGTGTTGTTAAGCGGCTCCAGCATTTCTTGAAGATGTAAACCAACGCTCGAAAACAGGCTAAGCCATGATGACAGCGTTCGGAAATACCAGGGTGCAGGATCGGTGAATTCGTCACTAAAACCTGCCCAGCTGCCCTCTCGCCAGCCGTCACAATAGGGCTCGCCGCTGTAGTTAGGGTGTAATGTTTGTATTATGCAGCAGCCCTGAGCGGTAAGCGTATCCGCTATGGCATGGAGAACTTCAGCCACAATCTCATTGCCAAGCAAGGAGAAGTTACAGACCACGCAATCGACTTTTCGACCCCATTGGCCTTCGGCAAACTCCCGATAGGACATCTGTGTGAAACTGCCGCCTAGCGCACTTGCCCGCGCTATTAACCCCGGTACCGCGTCAATGCCCACAGCATTGATACCCAAATCGCTTAAGGCTCGCACCAACCAACCTTCGCCACAACCAAGATCTAAAACAAGCTCGGGGGCTTCGGCTACCACCGCATTAACAATGGCGGCATCGGTAACCGTGACGCGGCTACGAATTTCAGCGCTGCGTATTGCCTTAGTCCACGCATCAACATTCTTATGCCACGTTTGAACTATTACATCATCATTATCGCGATTATCCACACTACACCCTCACTCGCCCCCAGAGCCTGTCACCATGATTCATAAATCATCAAATAACAAAATGAGTAAATCTTCTTGCAGCAACACTGACACCGGCTTATAACGTCGGTTTACTATTCAAAGCGAACCAGCAAGTGCATTGCCAACATTACAACTCTTATCAATGTCGCTCATGCCAATGGCTAGACACCAGCTACACGCAGCAACTTGCCCAAAAAGAGGCTGAGCTTTTAGCACTGCTCACGCCCCTCGCTCCGCCGCCTTTATTAGCGACGGTTAGCTCGCCACAGTTTGGTTTCCGCTATAAGGCAAAAATGGTGGTCCTCGGCAGCGCCAAACAAGTCAAACTCGGCATCCTGTCACCAAAAGGGAAACCCGTCAGCATTTGCGATTGCCCACTCTATCCTGAGCAAATGCAATCCGTATTACAAGCGCTGGAAGATTGGCTGACAACGCTGAATATTGTCCCCTATGACATAAAACAGCGCCGCGGTGAATTAAAATATCTTCTTCTAAACCAGAATGAAGTCGGGATATTTATGCTGCGTTTAGTCTTGCGAAGTGAAGACAGCATACCGCTTATAAACGCTGCACTTCCGGCTTTGCTCAGCGCATACCCACAAATTGAAACCGTCTCAGCAAATATTCAAGCAGTTCACGCCGCTATCCTGGAAGGTCCGGTCGAACAGCTTTTAAAGGGCACGCCATGGCTGCGCCAAACCCTAAATGGAATACCGCTATATCAGCGGCCAAAGGGCTTTTTCCAAACCAACCCCCATGTCGCGGAAAAATTATATGCGACCGCCGCACGGTGGCTTTCTACTTTACCGATACACCATATTTGGGATTTATACTGCGGCTCTGGTGGCTTTGGCTTGCACTGCCTCATATCCGAACGAACACTTAGCGGAATTGAAATTGAAGCTGAGGCGATCGCCTGTGCAATGCGCAGCGCGAAAGAACTAGGCCTTGAATCGAGAGTCAACTTTCGCGCTCTAGACTCCGCCGTGTTCACAGATAAAAAAGCGAACAATGCAGATACGATAGCGGCACCCGACATTATCATTGTCAACCCGCCGCGCCGGGGTTTGGGCTCAGCCTTGTGCGAAGACCTGTGCGCTATTAATCCTCCGTATATTTTATACTCAAGTTGCAACCCCAAAACACTGGCTAAAGACCTGATCCAACTGCCAAGCTACCGCATTCAAACCGTTCAATTATTTGATATGTTCCCCAATACCGCTCACTATGAAGTCTTAGTGCTGCTAGCTCGTATATGAGCTGGGTGGCAATATCGCTTCTCGACACTCGGCAACACACTACATGCCAACTATTCGGTTTAAAGAACACGACTATTTGAGCGCAGGCGACGAGTCGGTACTAGATACCCTACTGCGCAATCAGATCTCAATACCCTATGGCTGTCGTGCCGGTGCCTGCCAGGCTTGCACACTTCAAGCAGCACCCGATCAAATCCCCGATGACTGCCAGCCGGGTTTGACTGAGCAGCAGATCCGGCAAGGCCACTTTCTAGCCTGTCAGTGCATTCCTGAGCAGGATATAGACGTTAACGCCGTCGATATTTCCGAGCAAAAAATATCAGCCACTATCATAGATAAAACACAACTTGATGAAAGAACCTTACGCCTTCGTCTAAGTTGCCGCTTGCGCTGGCGCGCCGGCCAATATATTACGCTCTGGATTAACAATATTGCCCGTTGCTACTCCATTGCCAGTGTGGCTCGCCTAGACCCATTTGTAGAACTTCATATACGCGCTCATCCACATGGGCTCTTTAGTCAGCAACTGTTCAATTCAGCAGAGATACTGGATGTTATTCACTTACAAGGCCCCCTCGGCCACTTTGTTTACGACCAAGAATTCGCAAATCAGCCGCTATTATTGATTGGCGCGGGAACCGGAATTGCCCCTCTAATAGGAATTGCTCGCGATGCGAAAGACTATGGGCATCACGCGAACATCCACCTTCTCGCCCTTGATCACACAACGGAGAATTACGCTCAGCAACAGCTGGACGCACTGAGAAATAGCGCCGCAATTTTTTCGTATCAAACTGATCTCACTGACAACACCGAGACAATAATCGGCAATCAATTTCCGAGTTTGCGCGGGCAGCGAGTGTATATTTGCGGTGGCGAAGATTTTGTACAGAAAATCAGAAAACGGTGTTTTATGCTTGGCGCATCACCGAGGGATATTATTACTGAAGCATTTATTAACTTTGGTTCCCAGCGCTGAAAAAATCGTCAGCCTAGGCGTTGATACCCTAAATACTCGGCAGTAAATGTTTGCTTTCCGTGCTCCATAAAGTACTCAAAGTCCCAGAGCCAAGCAGCCAGTTGCTGGCGACATTCATCTCGAAACACATAGGTCTGCGCCTCGACTGGCGCTCCATGCACTTCTACCTTAAGCGCAACTCTCGAATACCAGTCGCCCTCAAATAAATCCAGGCGTGCTAAGCCCAAATCATTCACATCGTAATAAATACGGCCCTGCACCTTAGCGGACGCCTCAGGGACGATGGCAGGGTAAGCCTCATTTCGAACAGCGTAGCGTGCAAAATCATTCAATGATGCAGATTCTGACGCTAATGCCTGTCCTGTTACCGCAGCCATTATGTCGTCACACATTAAGCTACCGTAAGTAAAAACTATTGCCATAATTGTCTTTGTCATCCTCGCCAAAACAGAGGATGTCAGCAAACAACACCCTATCGCCAGACAACATCTTGCCAATGGTCTGACAGAGTCGTCCGCTGCGAACATCTCGATAAGGTTGCGAGGCAACCTGGTTCCTCTGCCGCAACTGCTTTGCTGCCAAGGCCTGATAGAAATATGGGCGCATCGACCAATTTGAACCTACATTAGCATTGTCGACAATCCACATTCGCTCACCCCGATCATTTGCCACTTCGTAATTTGGCGAAATTTGCTCGCCACTATAATCGCAGACGAACACTCTTAAAATGCCATCTGGTGGTGCCGCTAAGTTATTAAATTCTAAGTTGTGACCTTTCAACGCCGATTGGATCGAAAGAAAGTAGAACTCCATTTCTTCCGTATACAGCATCAACTGCTTTTCGCGGTTTAAATTGCGTTCAACATAGCCTTTAAGTAGGCCGCGAATGATCTCTTTGGGGGCGTTGGAATCTATAAACTCTGGCAGAGCTGGCCAAAAAAAATAGCCCTGGACGTAGCGCGCGCCGCACTCCAGTGCAAAATAAAACTCTTGCTCAGTTTCGACGCCTTCACACAAAAGTTTGCTACCCGTGCGCCGCGCTAAATAGGCAATACTCTGCACCACTTCTTGAGACACCCCACCAGACATGGCGCGCTTAAACAGGCTCATATCTAATTTTATGATATCCGGTTCAAGCGAAATAATTCGATCTAGATGTGAGAACCCCGCGCCAAAATCGTCGATAGCAACCTGCATTCCAGCAGCGCGATAACGCGCTAGCAAGCGTTGCATATTCTTGTTATCACCCGCCCCTTCAACGAATTCAATAAGAATTCGACTGGGATCTACACCCAACTTCTTCGCCATTTCAAGGGTCGGGACTGGCATATCATCGGCGACGTGATCCATCCACTCCGGCGATAAATTTAATGATAGAAAAACGTTGTGCGGACTTTCGGAAAGGTAGGCTATGGCCTGTTCACGAACGCTGCGATCAATACCAAGTAGATCGGCGCGGTTGAAGCTGGGGTCACTAAATAAAGCCCCAATCGAAACGATTTGTCCATCTTGCGATCGCGTCCTAGCTAGCGCTTCGTATCCAACAATCGACATTTTATTAATATCGATTATTGGCTGAAAACACGGAAAATACTGCACTTCCACTCCGCTATAGAACCTTTGTAAGAATTAACAAAGTAACTAAGCAAAAACAATTTTACAAGTACTGTTTCCTTAAAAAATCTAACCCATGTAACAGCTTAGACGATTAATCTAAAAAAAAGACCAGCATTGCGCTGGTCTTAGTCTCCTTGCTAAAAACTCGCTTAGCGAAACAATTCGCCACTCTCAGCGCGACTAAGTAACAAGGACGGCACGCTGAAGTCGGAGCCATACCGCGCTTCTAGCTCCCTAGCCCTGGCAACAAAGGCGTTTAAACCGTAGGCATTTATGGCTTGAAAGACTCCGCCGGTTTGCGCGGGGAAGCCAATACCCATAATCGAGCCAATATTACCGTCACCGACGACGTCAATTACGCCTTCTTCCATACATTTCACCGCCTCTAAACACTGACTAAACGTGAGGCGATCTTTAATATCTTGATAGGGAATATCGGTATAGCCATTCTTAGCGAAGGCATCTTTCAAACCGGACCAAATGTGTTTTTTGCCGCCTGCGGGGTATTCGTAATAGCCGCCGCCGTGGATTTTACCCTTGCGACCAAATTCAACGACCATGCGATCTAAGACCCGCGATGCCGCGTTGTCATGCCATTCACGCCCCTGCGCGACGGTGTCGGCTTTAGCCTGCTGTCCATTTTTATAAGCGGTTTCTTGACTAATTTCATCGATGGCCGCTAGCGGACCAACCGGAGAACCGTTGTCGCGCGCAGCGGATTCAATCAAAACCGGATTCACCCCCTCCTCTAGCATAATAGCGCCTTGGGTGACGGTTTTGCTGATGACACGAGTGGTAAAGAAGCCAGGTGCATCATTAACCACAATCGGCGTTTTACCAAGCTGCTGCGCAAGATCAAAGGCCTTCGCAAGAGTTTCATCAGAGGTTTGCACACCGCGAATAATTTCCACCAAGGGCATTTTCTCTGCGGGAGAAAAGAAATGCATACCGATAAAGTTTTGCGCCCGCACACTGGCCTGAGCCAATTCAGAGATCGGTAACGCTGAGGTATTTGAAGCAAACACACTGTCGCTCGCCAACACAGCTTCGCATTCGGCAGTGACGGCTGCTTTAATACCGCGATCTTCAAAAACCGCTTCGATCACTATATCGCAGTCAGCAAGATCGTTGTAATCCGCTGTCGCGTGAATCAAGGCCATGCACTTATTCATCACGTCTTCGGTCAACTTACCTTTGGCGAGACCCTTGTTAAAAAAGGCCTCCGCGTAACCGCGGCCGCGATCTGCATTTTCTTGGCTGATGTCTTTTAGCACAACCTGAATACCCTTCTGGGCGGCAACCGTCGCAATACCCGCCCCCATTTGTCCCGCGCCTAGGATCCCTAACTTTTTACATTTAAAGCGCTCGCTGACATCAGGCCGACTCGCGCCTTTATTCAAGGCTTCCATCTGCACAAAAAATGCCGTCATCATATTTCTGGCGGTTTGATCTAGTAACAAACTCAAAAAATAGCGCCCTTCAATCTGTTGGGCAGTATCAAAATCTACCTTTGCGCTATCGACTACACAGGCAAAAATCGCATTTTGCGCAGGCATCAAATTCTTCGTTTGTACCATTACATTTGCTGGGCCAAAAAAAGTTAAGCCCTGATTCGCCGGCTCATCTGGCCCGCCGCCGGGAATAATGAACCCGTCTTGATCCCAGGGCTGCTTGGCGTCGGCATGTGTTTTAATCCATGCCTTTGCCTTGGCGTGCATATCTGCCTCATCCGTCGCTAATTCATGAAGTAAACCTTTCGCTAATGCCTGATCAGCCTTTAAGCGACGTCCTTGGCTAATAAGGCCAATCGCCTCTTGCATACCGAGCAAGTAGGTCATGCGCACGACACCACCAGCGCCGGGCATGAGACCTATCATCGCCTCAGGCAAGCCCACTTGGACACCCTGTATCGCCACACGGTGATGACAGGCCAAGGCTATTTCAAAACCGCCACCCAGTGCCGGACCATTCAAGCCCACCGCCACGGGTACGCCTAGGGTTTCGAGCTGACGCAGAGGTGCTTTTGTCGCCATCACCCCCTCGTACATTTTTGTTTTTTCTTCTGCGCTGGGATTTAAATCCATATCCAGCATTTCATTGATATCGCCACCAGCAAAAAACTGCCCAGGCTTACCACTGCGCACGTACACACCGCTTACGCCACCCTCAGCTACCATGGCCTGCAATTCAACGATCGTCGCACGCATCGCCTCGTCGTATTCCCGCCCCATGGTGTTTACTGCTTTACCGGGCTGATCAAAAATCAACTCTACAATGCCGTCGCTATCTTTTTCCAAGCGAATATATGCCATGATATTTTCTCTCTGCTCTGCCGGTAGCCGCGATCAGTTCAAGCTCGGCTACCATTATTTCTTTAGCTTATTCACCTAAGCCGAATGACTAGCTAAGTGATTCCATGTCGTTACTTTACGGTTAAGAAGTGCTTAAACTCGCTCAATAACCGTTGCAATACCAATGCCGCCGCCCGCACATAGCGTGACCACACCGCGCTTTAAATTCCGACGTTCAAGCTCATCCAATAAGGTGCCAAGAATCATCGCACCGGTCGCGCCAATCGGATGCCCCATCGCGATTGCGCCGCCGTTAACGTTGATTTTTTCGTCTGGAATATTCAGCACTTTCTGATAGCGCAGCACAACTGAGGCAAAAGCTTCATTCAGTTCAAACAAATCTATATCGTCGACTGTTAATCCGGCCTTTTTTAATGCCTTTTCGGTGGCCGGTGCAGGCCCCGTTAGCATGATAGTGGGTTCAGTGCCGACTAATGCGCAGCTCAAAATACGTGCTCTTGGCGTCAGATTTTGCTCCTTGCCAGCCCGCTCGTTGCCCACTAATACCAGCCCAGCACCATCGACGATGCCAGAGGAATTTCCCGGGGTATGCACACAGTGGATATTTTCCAATTCAGGATACTTCAGGCGTGCCACACCGCCGTGACCGAAATCGTCAAACATCTGGAAGGCAGGCTTTAGCTTTGCTAAGCCTGCTAAGTTGGTGTCGCCACGAATAAACTCATCGTGGTCAAGAATCGTCACACCGTTAAAATCTTTGACTGGTACTATCGATGTAAAATAGCCCTTGTCTCTAGCCAATGCTGCACGCTGTTGTGACATCACCGCATAGCGGTCAACATCCTCACGACTGAACCCGTCCATGGTTGCGATCATATCCGCGCCAAGACCTTGGGAAATAAAATAGCTCTTCATCGCCACCCAGGGGTCGCCTGTTGCGCCGCCACTGGCACCGATTCCCAGACGAGACATGGACTCCACGCCGCCCGCAGCAACCAAGTCTTCGTAACCCGCAGCGACTTTTGCCGCCGCCATGTTCACCGCGTCTAAACCGCCGGCGCAAAAACGATGCAGCTGTGCACCTGTGGTTACATCATCCCAGCTCGAATACACCAACGCCGCTTTGGCGATGTTCTGCCCCTGTTCTTTTACCGGCTCGCCGCAGGCTAAAATCAGATCTTCGACTTTAGAGGTATCCAGATCGTGGCGCTCTTTTAACGCCTCTAAGAGATTGGTCACCAAATCGATTGGCTTAACCTCATAGAGCGAACCTCCGCGCTTACCTTTGCCACGCGGTGTACGAATCGCATCGTATATAAATGCTTCTGTCATGGAATATCCTGTCAAACTGAGATGAATGTTATCGCTTAAGCTATCTACCACGGAACGCACAATGGCCGTCAGGCGGTTTTAAGACAATGACATTTTCGGTCAACACACTGACAGAATTTTTGAAAAGGAATTTAAAACAATGACTTATGACAAAGTAAGGACAACGGCAGCAAATAAAGACTGCGCTGAATGGACTGAGCTAGCGCCATTCCCTAACGGCTATTTTCACGCTCTTGTTGGCGATACTCGCCCGGCGTGGTGCCCGTCCATTTTTTGAAACAGCGGTGAAATGCAGAGGGATCGGTAAAACCCATTAGGGCAGCCACTGCGTTAATCGATAACTCAGAGTTACCGAGATAGGCCATTGCAGCGTCTCGACGACACTCATCCTTAAGTTGCTGAAAGGTCGTACCTTCTTTTTTAAGACGACGACGCAGGGTTGGTGCCGACATATTTAAGGCGTCTGTAATGCGCTCAAAACTAGGAAATCCCTGCGAAAAATCGTGGCCGATCATCGCTCTGACTCTCGCCACGAGACTGCCGTCATCCCGCGCGCCACTCATCACCATTAGGGGATACGGTGCAGTGCGCAGAAATTCTTTTAATGTGCGCTCATTATGAACCAGCGGATAGCTCAGGTAGCGGGTATCAAATACGAACTCATCTCGAAGCTGGCCGTAATACACCGGGCAGGAAAACAGCTGCTGATATTTTTCGACACGGGTTTTACCCGATGGTGATTGGCCCGCAAATCGCACTTCTTTTAGTTCGATATTGCTACCAACCAGCCAGCAAAAAAACCGGTGCCAAATCGATAAGCCATATAGGTCGGCCATGTCGACTTTATCGCCAGCAAAGCCTTTTTTAATACTGCCATAGCCGACGATCGCGCTATCTTTGCGAGTATCTAAGTAAATTTGGGCATCGGCATCATAGAAGGTACGAAAAAACTCACAGGCGCGCTTTATCGCCTTCTCCAAATTCTCGCAGCCAATAATGCAGTAACACATCATCCGAAACGCACCCGGCGTCACACTCTGGCCAAGCATTAAGCCAAAGGCCTCATCCTGCAAAAGGCTCATCACTTGCTGATATAGCTTGGTATATTGCATCGCAGAAATATTGGCTTGATAGCCTGCAGACCGGCTATTCAGCGGGTTAAAGCCAATTCCAGCAACCGTTAAGAGACCGCTGTGGTCGTAACCTCTCTCCGCGGCAAGGTTCAACAGCGACCGAGCAAATTTGGTCGGCACGGTTTCTAAATCAATATTACTCAGCAGATTTCTCCTAGGCGTTTTATCTATTATGTGTAGTCTAGCATCGCTGAATTACAGGCAGCAGTAATATCCATTAAACGCATAATTATCAACTATATTGAATTGATCTTATAAACTGCCATAATCACTACTATGACTGACGCTCAATTCGACCTACTAATGACTGGCGATACCGCCCCTGGTGTGGATCGGAATATCGCCGTTAGTAAGCTCGCCACGCTATTTAAACGCCCTGTCGAGCAAGTCGACAAGTTGCTCTGTGGGAAGCCGAGCCGCGTCCGTAAAAACCTAAATCAAGCTGAGCTTGAGCGCTACCAAAATGCCTTCGAAAGTATTGGCGTAATCACCAAAGCAGTGACCTCAGCACAAGCAGCAGACGTCCCGCAAATTGACAAAACCCCTGCTACGCTAAACCTGTGTCCAAACGGCACACCCGTGCTCAGTGAGGACGAACGATATAGGCCTGCCGTCGCAGCACCCGATACTGATCACCTTAGTGTCGCTGACTCCGGTGAAAACCTAAGCAGCAACGACTCGATACCGGTGCCCGCACCTGACACCGATCATATCAGCGTAGCGCCAGTGGGAAGTACCATATTACCGCCGGCACCCAAAGAAAATCCTCCGCAAAAGTCCCTTAGTCATTTGAGCTTATGCGGACCTGGCACCCCACTCCTAGACAAAAAACCAGAGCTTAATTACCGAGTGCCCAATACCGAACATCTTAGCCTACAATAAACGTCCACCTAGCCGATTCCAACGTTACCGCGGAAACCTCAGCACTATCCGCAAACCAGGATTGTTATCTTTCAATTCAATATAGCCGTCGTGTAAACGCACCACTGCCTGCACCAAGCTCAAGCCAAGGCCATTGCCTGGGTGACGACTGCGACTGTGTTCAACTCTAAAAAAGCGCTGAAAAACCCTCTCCCGATCTTCTTCGGGGATACCTATACCACTGTCAGCCACTTCTATTCTGACAATGCTGCCCTCGACGGCGAGATTAACCTGGACCCGACCACCCTCAGGGGTATATTTAATCGCGTTATCTACCAGATTGGCGACAGCCTGGAATAGCAAATTGCGGTCGCCATTGAAGCTACCCACTTTGGCCAAACCGGTGTGGAAAGTTTGTTCCTTTTCAGCCGCCAACGGCTCGTAAAGCTCAATAACATCGGTCACCAAGGTGCACAAATCAACCTCGGCAAACCCTGAGCGCCTATGCCCCGTTTCCACCTGCGCAATACGAAGCAATGCGCTAAACGTACCCAGTAAACCATCGGCCTCTTCTATCAAACTTTCCAGTTGGTCTCGACTGGCGGGATCATCACAGCTTTCGTGAAGCTCACTGAGCTTATTTCGAAGCCTAGTCAGAGGTGTACGCAAATCGTGGGCAATATTATCCGAGACCTGTCGCACTCCCGTCATTAGCGCTTCAATCCGGTCCAACATTTGGTTTACGCTTTCAGACAGGCGCAGAAAATCACCGCTGCTGGTTTTGGTATCGATACGCTCCGACAAATCACCCGTCATAATCCGACGCAGCGTGATATTTATATTATCGACGCGTCGCAGTGTTAGCGCGGTAACGATGGCGCCACCAATGGTGCCCAGCAGGATAGTGGCGACCATGCTGCGGGTTAATGCCCCGCCCACTAGCTTGGTACTATTCAGCACATCAGCATAATGGCGTGCAACTAATACATGTTCCCCCCCCGCCAACTGGCGAGAGCGCGCTATAAACTCAGTACCGGTCGAATCTGGACCACTGGTTAATGATTCGAAACTGAAGCCCAGCCAGCCATTGCGGTATTCCTCGCTGTCCGGCCACTGATCGAGGCTGCCGGCAATCTTATTAAGGTTTTCATCACCCACGTAGTAAAAAAATCGAATAAGACGATCGGGACCACTATGGGACTTTACAAAGGCGTCGACCGCAGATTCACCACCGCTCTCGTATGCGGCACTTAAATCTTTAAGTTCAGTTTCAACAGACTCGTGAACCTTGGCAAAAAAATCATAGGCAATAAACGCATAGATCAATGCCAGCACCATAAATACGGCGACACTGAGCCAAGCTACATAGCTGACCAAAAAGCGGAAGGTAAAACTGGTAAAAATTTTACTGAGAATCATCCAACATATATCCAGCGCCACGAACTGTGTTCAATAAGGGTTTATCAAAGCCTTTGTCTATTTTTTGGCGCAGGCGGCTGATATGAACATCAATGACATTGGTCTGAGGATCAAAGTGATAGTCCCACACGTTTTCTAGCAACATTGTGCGGGTCACTACCTGACCGGCGTGACGCATGAGGTATTCCAATAATTTGTATTCCCGGGGCTGAAGATTAAAAGGCTGGCCGGCGCGGGTAACCTTATGTGCCAGCAAATCCATCTCTAAATCGGCTACCTTTAACCGAGTTACAGCTGATCCCGCTTCCTGGCGACGCAAGATGACCTCGATACGAGCCAACAGCTCTGCGAAGGCAAATGGCTTTACTAAATAATCGTCACCACCGGCTTTAAGCCCTTTCACGCGATCATCAACCTCACCTAATGCACTCAAGATCAGCGCTGGCGTGCTGTCATTCGACGCGCGCAGGGTTTGAATAATGGTTAATCCGTCGACATGGGGAAGCATACGGTCAACGATAAGCGCGTCGTACTGCTCCGTAGTTGCCTTCACCAAACCGGTTTTGCCATCCGCCGCGTGCTCAACTTGATACCCACTTTCACGCAAGCCTTTAACGATATATTCCGCTACGCTCGCATCATCTTCTATCAATAAAACCCGCATCTATACTAATCCCTTCCGTTTTTATTATGGCTTCGCTGCGCCATGTCTTTCACACAGCGAAACACCCATCGATGAAAGACCTAAGTTGGTGAAGTACATCTACTTATTCACCCTTAGTATGGGGGCGCGTACACTTTTTTCCAACAGCTACAGCTCCGACATGGGAGACTAACAGCAATGAATAATATAAAAAATGTGTGCACCTGTCTTATACAATATGTAAGCAAGCTTCATTATTTGATCCTACTGGGCTGCGGCTTGCTGCCCTGCACAGCATTTGGTGATAATTGGGGCAAAGAATCGGTCAATGACATCACCCTGCCACGGCACGAAAAGCTTAGCTATCGCCCAACAATCACGTTCTGTATCGAACGCGATGAAAGTACTGGTAAATTCCAAGCCTTTAACGCCAACCAAGCGCGATTCAATCGCGTATGGATGGAGCAAAACAACGCGAAACACGGCAGTGATGCCAGTAAAGCCTTGATTAAAATGGGTATAAAGGCGCTGTATAAATCGTTTCACAATCGCAGCGCTGGCGCAAAACGCTTTCTACCCGATGAAGAGGGTCGGGTTGCAGTCTCACAGTTCACCGAGTATGACGCTGATTACAAAGTCCATTTAAGCAGCGATTCAATCACCCTCGGTTTAGCGTTGGCGTTTTAAGCTAGCTACACCATTTGAGTTAGGCCCTGTTACAATGTGGTGGTTTCTGATGTGGATCTACCGCCAATGCCGCCAAAAGTTAAAAAGCCCGCTACCCCCTCCAACACCAATGCTATTGAAGACACCAAGCCTATTATCCAGCAAGGGCCGCCTGGCGTTTTCCGTCGACTCGCCGTCATCGTTTACGACAGCTTTTTACTATTTGCGGTTCTATTTGTCGCCACCTTAATTCCGGCCTACATACTCAGCCCAGAAATGTTCGCCGCCAAACCTGCGAATGACAGTGTTGTACACGAACTTAACATCCCGATGCAGGGGTGGATTTATCGAGTTTATTTGGTCGCACTGATTATCCTTTTTTACGGCTGGTTCTGGCGCAAAAGTGGTCAAACTCTTGGTATGCAAGCTTGGCGTATAAAACTGGAAAGTGTCAGCGGTGGCAAACCCAGTTGGTCACAATGCGTTATTAGGGTGCTTGTCGCGGGTGTATCGTTTACTGCAGGTGGGCTAGGCTACTGGTGGATATGGTTAGATAAGGAAGGCCGCTCATGGCATGACCTAGCCTCAAAAACAGTATTGCGCTCAATACCAAAAGACAAGAAAAAAGCCTGAGTAATTGCTCAGGCTTTTTTCATTAACATAAGGGTGCCTGCGACAAAACAAATGCCAATCGGCAAAATACTCGCGTAAATTGGGTCAAAACCATAGACCATGCTGGACGGCCCCAAAATATCTTGCAGGGTTCTAAAAACAATCCCCACCATCACACCTACAAAGACCCTAAAACCCATTGTTACATTTCGCAATGGGCCAAATATGAAGGAAATAGCAACGAGAACCATGCCCATAATGGTGAGCGGTTGAAGCAGCTTATTCCAAAATGCCAACTCATAGTCGCCCGCATTTAATCCCTGCTTTTTCAAATAATTGGCATATCGCCACAATCCGCTAATTGATAAATCTTTTGGGTCCAATACAAGAATATTCAACAGCTCCGGAGACAAACCACTCTCCCACGGCAACTGGGGCACAAACTCAAACTTAGCACCCTTCGATGTTAAATCAACGACCTTTGCCGCCTCCAATGTCCACGCACCATCAATATAGTGAGCGCGCTCAGCAAAGATATTACGCTCTAATTGCCGCTTATCATCGAAGTTGAAAATACTGACACCAAACAACACCCCATTGGGCTGCACTGCATTAAAATGCATGAATTGCTGGCCTTCGCGGTGCCACATACCATGCTGGGAATGAATATTCTGGGTTTTTTGCAGCGCAACTGCGCGCTGACTTTCCGCTATTTGCTGTGATACAGGTGCAACAAATTCCGCGACGCACAAACCTAATATGGTGATAGCTAAGGTAGGCTTAATGACCGCGAAGACTAACTGGCGAGTCGACACTCCCGCGGCGCGCATCACGATTAATTCACTGCTGCTCGCCAGCGATCCCAAGCCAGCTAAACACCCCACCAAGGCCGCAAAGGGAAGATAGTCATAAAAACTACCCGGCGACGTCAAGCCTACATACTGTAGCACTGACCAAAACGTATAATCGCCGCGCACTTCTTTGAGGCCGTCAATCAGCGACGACAACAAATCAAGTCCGACGATCACAAGCAGCACCAAAATAATTGCGCCGGCGACGGTCCTACCTATATAGCGATTAAGCTTAGCCACGTCGACGCCTCCAGCTTAACCACCAGTGGCGCCACATACTGTCTCGGTACAACAAAATCAAACCCAATAACAAAAACACGATGTGCACTATCCACATACCAGGGAATACTGGCCATTCTCCTTTGGCAATTGCATCGCGAATCGCATTAAGGCAAACCAAATACACCATATAAATCATAAAGGCGGGGAACATTTTGCCGTAGCGTCCGCGACGATGATCAGTTTTACTCAGCGATACGGCGATAATGGCCGCTATCGGCACCAAGAGAGCAAGGGAGATACGCCACTGAATCGCCGCGATATCCTCCAATTTATTAGACCCCCACAGCTCTGCCGTGTCCTTGCCGTCTAATTCCTGACGATAGGTTTTAACTTCTGAATCGCGAAGCAATTGATCAAGCTGACTAAAACTTGTTACTTGGTAGTCCATAAATCCAGACTGCCCTACATAACGCACGCCATCGTCTAATACCAAGTAGCGTTGACCGGACTTCTTGTCTATTTCAAAACGTCCCTGAGCAGCAGTGACCAGCGACACCAAGGGCCGACCGCCATCTACAATCGGCTCGGGTTGAGCTATAAAGACTCCCTCCATCGTTTGATCGTCGCGATTGGCACGTTCAATATACGTTACCCGTCCACTGGCCTTATCGACTCGAAAACGCCCTTCTACCGCAGCCTTCACGCCAATTTCCGAACGACTTTCCGCAAGCAAGTCGACGTAAGCCTGTATACCAGAGGGAGTGACGATTAGACTAACGTAGCCAACAATGGCCGCAGTGAAGAAGCCGGGAATGAGGGTATAGGCCAAAAGGCGTCGTCGACTCATGCCACAGGCACTCATCACGGTCATTTCACTGTCGACGTAAAGACGCCCATAAGAGAGAAGAATGCCGATAAAGAGGCCGAGTGGCAGCACAACTTCCAGAAAATTTGGCAGGCGGTACATCATCACCAAAAACAAAACATCGGGCGCAAAATCACCCGACGCAGCTTGACCGAGGTATTTTACGAATCGCCCACTCATAATAATAACAAGCAAAGTGAGAGTAACGGCAAACACCGTCTTGAGCATTTCGCTAGCGAGGTACCTAAATAAAATCAAACAACTATCTCTCCACCGCTCGTACTAGTACTCAATCGCCGACCAAGCACCATATTTTTGCCTTGGCAAACACGAATATACGTAAAACCAAGTAATTTAAGAATCTACTCTAGGAAGTAAACAAAGATTACAGAGCAGTTAAAACGTTTTCTCTTCGCTGCCAAAAGATAAAATACCCCGCCTAGCAGCTCACCAAGACACCCGTAACTGTTTCACGTCACGATGATACCCTTTACACTAAGACGAGAATACATCGATATCACGCCTTCATTGCTACGCGATATGCCGCGAACACACTATTAAGCAATATGACGGCGTGCATTATCACCAATCTGTTCATTGCCTGCGAGTATATAAATGCAAATTAGTCTAAAGCCCTGCAAAGATGTCACCACAGTAAACACCGACTGCCTGATTCTTATCATTGATCGGGCACTTAGCACCGACATCGCAAAGGCCGCAGATTCCGCCAGCGGCGGCGCTATTAGCAATATCATTAAGCGCGGTGACTTTAGTGCAAAAATTGCCGAGACACTATATTTACCGGCGGTCAGCGGGCTAAAAGCACAGCGTTTACTGCTTATTGGCAAAGGTGACGGCGGCGATCTAAAAGACAGTGAATTCGATAAAATCATCACGGCAGCGATTAGAGGTGCAAATAGTGCGAGCTGTAAAGACTTTAGCATCATGCTGGATGGCCTCAGCGTTAGCCATCGCACTGAGTCATGGCAATATCAGCGTATCGCGCTTCTTTCGACAACCGCCGGATATCGCTACACCGCAACGGTCAGCAAACCCAAACCACCGCTCACAATCAAGCGAGCAACCCTACAGGCTGCCAATACCGATGCCAATCGGTGCGCGGTTCACGCCGGCCTCAGTATAGGTAAAGGTGTCAACGTCGCGCGAGACCTCGGCGATCTGCCCGGCAACATCTGTACACCAAATTACCTTGCCAACGAAGCCCGCGCATTGGGCCGCAAATTCGAATCCGTCACGGTAAGTGTGCTCGACGAAAAGAAAATGGCGCAGCTGGGTATGCATTCACTGCTCTCGGTCTCAGCTGGCAGTGATCAACCTGCACGACTTATTGTTATTGAATATAAGGGGGGTAAAAAATCTGACAAGCCCCATGTTTTGGTTGGCAAAGGCATCACCTTCGACACCGGCGGCATAAGCTTAAAACCCGGCGCGAAAATGGATGAAATGAAATACGATATGTGTGGTGCAGCCAGCGTTGTCGGCACCATGGGCGCTGTCGCTGAGATGGACTTAAAGCTAAATGTGATCGGCATTGTCGCGGCAGCTGAGAACATGCCGAATGGCAACGCGACGAAACCAGGCGATGTGGTGACAAGCATGTCCGGGCAAACCATTGAAGTTCTCAATACCGATGCCGAGGGTCGCCTGGTACTTTGCGATGCACTTACTTATGCAGCTAAATTCAAACCGGCCTCGGTAATCGATATCGCAACACTTACCGGTGCCTGCGTGGTCGCGCTGGGCAAACATGCCGCCGGATTATTCAGCAATGACGACGACTTCGCCGCAGAATTACTCGAACAAGGTCGCCTAGCTCAAGATCGCGCGTGGCATATGCCCCTGTGGGACGACTACCAATCTCAACTAGATAGCAATTTCGCTGACATTGCCAATATTGGTGGCCCGGAAGCAGGCAGTGTAACTGCGGCCTGTTTCCTGTCTCGCTTCACCAAAGACTATCGCTGGGCGCATCTCGATATCGCCGGTGCGGCTTGGCACGGCGGTGCGAACAAAGGAGCCACTGGCCGCCCTGTCGGTCTACTGTGCCAATACCTCGCTAGCAAAGCCGGCAAGTAGTGGCTAGCAGATACACGCAATGACGCGAATTGATTTTCATATTCTTAGCTTGCAGGACGCAGAGGCGGCTATGCTTTATGCATGCCGCCTCACCGAAAAAGCATGGCGAGCCGGTCATCAGGTGTATTTGCACTGCGATGATGTGGAAACAACAGAAATCCTAGACAGGATGCTCTGGCAGTATCGCGAAGAAAGTTTTATCCCTCATAGCTGCCATCCCGCTGACCAAAACTCCGTCTTAGTCGGCTGCGGCGAACACGCTAGCGAACACTGCGATGTATTGGTTAACCTTGCACTGGAAGTACCAAGCTTTTTCAGCCGGTTTAAACGTCTAGCGGAAATCGTCAGTCAACAAGAGGGCAAGCTAAGCGCGTCGCGTGAGCGTTACAGCTTCTATAAAAACCGCGGCTACCCGCTTAAAACTCACACCATCAAAGGTTAGATCCCAATGGCGAATGACAAAGGCCCGTTGTTGGGTGAACTGGAAGAGCTAAAAGCCGTTTTACGTAAGCAACGGGGCGTCGACTTATCTGCCATCCCCCTCCTTGACGATATTATTGACGACCTAAGCCCCTCATTCGATGATTCAAACATCAGCGACCACAGCACCGACTCGGACTACGGCGAGCTGAGCGAATACATTACCGACGGCGTAGAAATAGATGAATTTGTGGCTACATCAGTCACACCAAGTTACGAACTCAATTACGAATCCAATTACAGGAACGACGGTAATTACGAGCGGGAAATTTTCATGCAGGAAGTAATCGACTCGATGATGCCGGAAATAGAAGCACAACTTCGCAGGCGTTTACTCAGTTTAGACGAGACTATTTTAGAGCGCTGGTACTCCCAATTACGTCACGACAAATAACACAAGAAGTTCACTCCAAACCAGCCTTCTTTTTAGCCAGTCCGCCGAAAAATCAGTATACTTGTCCACTTTTAAATCGTCGCAACATGCGGCTGAACCGCAAGGTCAATCAGCCCCTGCAACGCCACTAACATGACCTGTAAAGCAGGCTAACACCCCACAGAGATCCAATGGACAAGACATTTCAGCCCGCAGACATAGAAACCAAGTGGTACCAGAATTGGGAAGAAAAAGGCTATTTTTCTCCCCAGGGCAAGGGCGACTCTTACAGTATTATGATCCCACCGCCGAATGTCACCGGCAGTTTACACATGGGACACGCCTTCCAAGACTCCATCATGGACGCCCTCACCCGCTACCACCGCATGAAGGGGCACAACACACTTTGGCAGGTCGGCACCGACCATGCCGGTATCGCTACGCAAATGCTGGTCGAACGCAAACTTGCGACTGAAACTGGCCAGACCCGTCACGACCTCGGCCGCGACGCGTTTCTAGAAAAAGTATGGGAATGGAAAGAAGAATCCGGCGGTACCATTACTCGCCAGCTTCGCCGTCTAGGTGCATCAGTAGATTGGAACCATGAACGCTTCACCATGGATGACGGATTCTACAAAGCCGTACAGGAAGTCTTTGTTCGCCTTTACGACGACAAACTTATTTACCGCGGCAAGCGATTAGTAAATTGGGACCCCAAACTGCACACCGCGATATCAGACCTTGAAGTCGAAAACACCGACGAAAAAGGGTTTATGTGGCATCTGCGCTATCCCTTAGCAAATGGCGAGACCACCACAGATGGCAACGACTATTTAATCGTCGCGACCACACGCCCAGAGACAATGCTTGGCGATACGGCAGTAGCGGTCAATCCAAAAGACGAGCGCTACGCTGCGCTGATCGGTAAATTTGTCGCGCTACCGCTGGTAAATCGCCTTATTCCGATTGTCGCCGACGATTACGTTGATCGTGAGTTCGGCACCGGCTGTGTAAAAATCACCCCCGCCCACGACTTTAATGACTACGCGGTAGGTCAGCGCCACAAATTGCCGATGATTAATATCCTCGACAAAGACGCCGCCATCCGCGACGAAGCGGAAATTTTTAATAGCGACAGCTCCGAAAATACCGACATTAATAAAACCCTGCCCGCAAACTACGCAAGGTTAGACCGCTACGCGGCGCGGAAAGCGATTGTTGCGGACTTTGAGTCCGCCGGCCTACTTGAAAAAGTAGACGATCACGCCTTAAAAGTGCCGCGCGGAGACCGCTCTGGATTAGTGATTGAACCGATGCTGACCGATCAGTGGTTTGTTGCCACAGCGGCGCTGGCCAAGCCCGCAATTGAAGCCGTGGAAGACGGTCGGATCGAATTCGTCCCCAAGCAATACGAAAATATGTATTTCAGCTGGATGCGCGACATTCAAGACTGGTGTATCTCGCGGCAACTTTGGTGGGGTCACCGCATTCCCGCTTGGTATGATACGGAGGGAAATATCTATGTCGCCCGCGACGAGGCTGAAGCCCGCAGTAAATATCAATTATCTCCCGACCTGGCACTGAGCCAAGACGACGATGTGCTCGACACGTGGTTTAGCTCCGCACTTTGGACCTTCGGAACCTTGGGTTGGCCTGAGCAGACCGAGCGACTCAAAAACTTCCATCCGACAGACGTGTTGGTAACCGGCTTCGACATCATTTTCTTCTGGGTTGCCAGAATGATCATGATGACCATGCACTTTAATAAAGACGAAAACGGCGCGGCCCAAGTGCCTTTCAAAACCGTTTACGTGACTGGCCTAATCAGAGATGAACAGGGCCAAAAAATGTCTAAATCCAAGGGCAATGTTTTAGACCCGCTGGATATGATTGATGGCATAGAATTAGACGCGCTGCTAGAAAAGCGCTGCGGCAATATGATGCAGCCACAGCTGGCTGAAAAAATCGCCAAGGCTACCCGCAACACATTCCCGGAAGGCATCGGCGCCCACGGCACTGACGCCCTGCGCTTCACCTTATTTTCGCTGGCCTCAACGGGGCGCGACATAAACTGGGATATGCGCAGACTGGAAGGCTATCGCAATTTCTGCAACAAGATTTGGAACGCAGCCCGCTACGTACTTATGAATACCGAGGGTCAGGATTGCGGTGCAAACAACGAAGCTGTTGAGCTTAGTCTTGCCGATCGCTGGATAATCTCCCGCCTCCAACAAACCGAGCAAACTGTCGCGGACGCCATGTCAGCCTATCGACTTGATCACGCGTCTCAGGCAATTTACGAGTTTATTTGGAACGACTACTGTGACTGGTACCTAGAATTATCTAAGCCGGTACTGTGGGATGACAATGCAAGTGACGAAATAAAACGTGGCACTCGCCGTACGTTGATTCGGGTACTTGAAGCCACTCTGCGCATGGCCCATCCCTTTATGCCCTTTATCACCGAGGAAATTTGGCAACAGGTCGCCCCCATCGCAGGGGTCAATTTCAACGCTGGCGACAACACCATTATGTTGCAAGCCTATCCGCTAGCCGAAAATGAAAAAATTGATGACGCCGCCATAGCCGATGTCGAATGGCTGAAGCAGGTCATTCTCGCTGTTCGCAACATTCGCGGCGAAATGAATGTACCTCCGTCAAAAGCCCTATCGCTATTATTAAAAAATGGCAGTGATGAAGATTTACGACGCCTGAATAGCAACCGTCAATCACTCAGCAAGCTCGCTAAACTCGATAACATTCAGTGGCTAACAGGCGAAGACGAAGCACCTATGTCAGCTACCCAGTTAGTTGGCGCCATGGAAGTGCTAGTACCCATGTCAGGCTTGATCGATAAGGCCGCCGAGATTACCCGCTTAGAAAAAGAGATCCAAAAATTGGACAAGGAAATCCAACGCCTGCAAGGTAAGCTCGGCAACGCCGGATTTTTGGACAAGGCGCCGGCGGATGTGGTCGCGAAAGAGCAGGAGAAACTCGCCGTTCAACAAGCTGCCTTAGCAAAACTCAGTGAACAAATTCAAACCATTCAAGCACTATAAAGCTGCAACCTAGTAGGCCTTCAACATGATGTTGAAGGCCTACTAGTTCTACTATAAATAGCCAAGGCATAGACAAAATCGCTAAAGCCGTTATAGTAGAACTCACGACAAGTTTATTATTCGCCGTGATGTGATGGTTACACCCAGATACAATGTGCTGACACCGCCCGCTCCTCGCAGTAATCACTGCTTTGGGGCCAACTCCCCCCTAAGATTTAAGTCACTCGATACGTATACTACATTCCGACAGCAAGCCAGCATTCACTATTTCGTCCTGTTTTCACCCTATCTGTTTAACAACTCAATGAGGAAGAGCAATGAGCGACCGCGTGTCCGGTACAGTTAAGTGGTTTAACAATGCCAAGGGGTTCGGGTTTATTACCCACAGTGAAGGCAGCGATGTCTTTGTGCACTTTCGCTCTATTCGCGGTGAAGGCTATCGCACGTTAGACGAAGGGCAAACAGTTGAATTCACCCTGATTGACGGACCCAAAGGCCTGCAAGCCGAAGACGTCACAAAAGTTTAATCGGCGGCAACACACTCTAGAGCAAAAGAGCGGCAGCTTACTTAGCCCTCGCGCCAAACCGGAAACTCAGAATGCTTCCACCGCAAGCCGTGGTCGGTACTCCACCGCCCTCGTTAATGCCGAAGGCAGCACGGGATCGCTATACACTTTATGCGGATCTCTTGCTTGTATGCGAAGAGGTCTAGGTGAGATATAAATAATTCGCACGCCGTGCTCTGAGCAAAACTCAGCCAAATCACTGTTCTCACCTTCAGCCAGTATAAGCACCGTTGTCTCGATATTTACCATGGACAGGCGCGCGGCCAGCTCCGCGGTAGAACTGAGCCAATAGGCGTCTTGACCACCCAAAGCTAAGGCCGCATGTACCGACGCTTTTAACAAAGGGTTAGCCAAGCAAGCCAGTATAGTCACAGCCTCATCAATAGGGATGCGCTTCGAGGTGGTGTCTACAGTAAAGGGTATCGTGAATACAAAACGACTCCCATTTTGGTGTTGATCATCTAGTGAAATTTCACCGCCCATCAAACCCAGTAAGCGACTGGAGATGGCCAAGCCAAGGCCGGTACCACCAAAACGACGAGCACGGCTATTTTCTTCAAACATAAACGGCTTGAATAACTGTTTACGTATTTCTTGCGACACACCGACACCGTTGTCTATCACTTCAAACTCGACACGCTGTCGTGGCCCAGAAACACTATTTGCGGCTTTAAGGCGTAATTGAACAAGCCCTTCGCCATGTAAAGAGTTCGTAAACTTCATGGCATTATCTAATAAATTAACCAAAATTTTACGCAAGCGCGGCGCATCGGCGAAAACCGCTGTCGGCACACTCGGGTCAACATGCAAAATGAATCGGAGCTTGTTTTTGCTTGCGCGCTCAGCATATTCATCAGCTACGCCCTCGACAAATTCCACCAATTGAATACTTTCGGCCTCCAACTCAACGTCACCAGAATCAAGGGCTGAGTAATCCAGTATATTGTCTAAGGTTCCCAGTAAGCTCTCTGAAGAACGCCGCACCGTATCGACCATCATCCACTGCTCTTGATCGACCTTGGTTTTACTCAGTAAATCTGCCATACCAATGATGCCGTTCATTGGCGTTCTTATCTCATGGCCCATAACAGCCAGGAATGTCGCCTTGGTTCGATTTGCTGCTTCGGCCCGCAGCAGTGCTGCTTCCAACTGTTGCGTTCGCAGGCGCACACGGTCTTCGAGATTGCGATTTAAGCGTCTCACTTCGCGCTCGGTTTCTTTAAAGTGAGTTACATCCGAGTGCATGCCCACAATTCGGATAACCTGACCACTGCTATCCCGCTGCGCACAAGCACGCGTTACCGCGTCACAGACAGTGCCGTCGCGACGTCGCAAACGGTGCTCATCGCGAAACAATGTTTGGTCACTGTTGATGAATTTGCGTATAGCCTCTTTTACCCGCGGCCTATCTTCCGGGTGAATACTGTCTTCAAATACAACATGGCCATCTAGTGGCTGCCCGCCACGAATACCTATCATGCTGAGCCACGCAGCGCTAAAAAATACCGAGTCAGTGGTCAGATCCCAATCCCACAAGCCATCTCGTGACGCCATCATTGCCATTTCAAAGCGCTTCTGTGCGTGCTCGTATTGCTGATACAGATGCCGACGCTCAGAGACATCCTGTAGGCAAACCACCAATACTTGGCCCTCGTTGCTGTCAAAATCGCCAAACCTAAGCTCTACAGGTATTTCGAGGCCATCCGCATTCAGAACGAGCAATTCACGCCCCTTAATATACTGAGTGCCCCTGCCATCGCTGGTGTCTAAATAGTTTCGACAATACAGCTCATATTGCTGCTGAAACCGCTTTGGCAAAATGTCAGCCATTTGCATGCGCGAAAGGTCATCGCGGCTGTGTTTCAAGAACTCCGCCGCGGACTGGCTAACCGAAAAAATTTCGCCGTCGCGGTTGGTTATAATCGCTATTCCCGGCAAGGTGTAAACAAGGCGATTGAAGTATGCACGTGTACAGAGCATGTCTTGATGCTCCCTCGCGAACTTTCTAGAGACATATATACCTGCTATCAATGGTGCCATGCACAGAAATAGCAAAGTAAGGACAAGCTGGCTCTGCTGCCGCCAAAGTAATTGATCCTTGATTACCGATGCTGCCGCGACCGCCTCCGCTTCCTGTTGCTTTGCCCACAGACGCTGCAAGCCGTCCAATAATTTTTTAGAGTCAAACTGAGGGTTCAAGGGAACGGGTACGCCCGCCAGCGGCTCCACGGCCTCGGCTTGATATGATATATACAGGTCCAGCACATGCATTATTTCTTGCAAATGGGGCTGGGAAAACTGCTGCAAAACGTCGCCCATTAAGAGCTCTTGTCCCTTCAATAGACGATTGCGAATAATATCTGCTTGAAATTTATCATTGACGATGTACGCCGTGGCAAACTCATGGATAACATTGCCTCGGGCTAAGACGTTATCTAATTCAAGCAAAGCCGCATTGCGTTGCTGCAACAGGCTTAATGGCACGCCAGATGATGAATTCGCCGCCAGCCTGTTAAGAACATAGGCCTGATTGGCAAATAAAATAAACATCAGCGCACTGAGAACCACAATCGCGGTGTTGAGTATGGCCTGATGCTTCTTAGTGCTAAGCTTCGCCTCTCTGGATTCAATCCAGTCGCGCATCAATATGTCCCTTTTCTATCCCGCTTAATTAGCAGCTAAGCCACCACTCAACAATTCCATATAATGGATTTAAGGGAAGATAAGAACTATTCGTATTTTCCACTAGCAGGACAAAATCTAAGCGGTAAAAAGGCCCGTCGCTTTGTAAGGATTTAGGCCATTTTGCCTTACATGGGCACCGATCCCAGATCCCGCGACGTGATCGTATACCAATGCTATAATTGCGCGCGGGTATAAACCCCACCTGCACTTTACGGGTAGGTTCTTTCCACTTTTAGCAATTTTTGGATCTTTATGTTACTGATAATTAGAATTATATTTTTGGCCATCTTAAGTTTTTTGAGCATTGCAGCGCTCCACTTCCTAGGTATTAATGTAAGCAGTCCCATTCCGGCGGCAGTTATTACACTAGCAATACTTCTTGCTATGCTCCTATCGCCTAGCCTTCCAGCACTAGCAGACAAATTTAAAAGTCAACGCGAACGCGGTACGGTTAAATGGTTTAACGTGAGCAAAGGCTACGGATTTATCACCCGCGACGCGGGCGGTGATGTGTTTGTTCACTTCCGCTCGATACGCGGCCAAGGTCGCGGCCGTCGCAGCCTAAACGAAGGGCAAACCGTCGAGTTTGTACTGAGCGAGGGTGAAAAAGGTCCTCAAGCAGAGGAAGTATCCATCGTTAAGTAACACCGCTCATCGCACCGGTGGCAGTGCCTCGGCATTGCCACTCTTCCTTCAAGATTAGTAATGTGGCGGGCGCTCAAGCTCGTGTGTTAACGCTCCCTCACCCGCGCTATTTTTTTGCTGAATCTGCTCGTGCAGCAACTCCAAAGTACGTCGCAAATTACGTATTTCAAGATCTTGCGCAACCACACGCTCATTTAATGCATTTAACATGTCTTCTTGAAACGCCAGCTGGGTCTGCACATCGATCAGCGCTGCACTTACATCATCGGCCATTAAAGGCTCCCTAAAAATTAACACTCAAATAGCCCTAACAAAGGCGATGCCATTATAATCATCACAGCGTTAAATAGGAGAAATTCGTGTCTAGACTTGTCTACTCTACCGATATTGGTCGCCGCTGCCCCGACTGCGGCCACGCCAACACCGAATGCAGCTGCAAAAACACTGACAATGCAGCGCCCAGCGGCGACGGGATCGTCCGTATCCGCCGCGAAACCAAGGGCCGGAAAGGTAAAGGGGTCAGCATCGCAAGCGGGATATTACTAAGCACTGCAGAACTTAAAACCTTGGGCAAAGAGCTGAGACAAAAACTCAGTACAGGCGGTGCAATCAAAGACGGCGAGCTAGAATTTCAGGGAGATCATCGACTGGCCCTCAAAACGCTTTTAGAGGCAAAAGGATACACCGTCAAACTATCTGGGGCTTAGGGTTTAATAAGTTAGTATTCAGCACACAAAAGCACTGTAAACCTTTAATAAGGCTAACAATCACTATTGTCCTGTACTACTCTTTGCTGCCTAAACGCCACCTCACACTATAATAATTAAAGGAATCCTACATGCCCCTGCAACTACTGAGTGACAATATAGAAATTGGCGTCGTTACAACAAATATAAGCAATATGCGGCGCTTTTACGGCGACATCTTAGGGTTAAAATACGAATCAGAATTGAAGTTCCCCGGCGGAGTCATGCACCGTTATCACATGGGCTCCGCCATCGTAAAACTGGTGAGCTACGATACCCCACCGGAGAACGACGTTATCCCTGGGGGTGGCTTCAGCGCCAGGGGTTACCGCTACATCTCAATGGGTGTAAATGGTTTAACTGCATGGTTCACTGAACTAAAGGCCGCTGGCGTAGAGATTCCCGTTGATGTCACCGCTTTCGCCGACGGCATAGGTTTTGGGTTCTTAGCCGACCCAGACGGGAATTGGATAGAAGTGTTTGGCGTACTGTAATTTAAGTCTATAAGCCTAATTTACGCACCTTCTCAATCAGGGTTGTTCTTCGCAGGCCCAAATGCGCCGCCGCCTTACTCATCACGCCTGCATGTGATGCCAAGGCCTGAGATATCCACTCTCGCTCGAGGTTTTGTATATAGGCTTTCATATCGATACCGTCGGCTGGCAAAGCCGGTAACTCCCCAGCTGGCGCCGCGCCCTGCGCAGCCAATGGCGCTGGCTGCCAATCGCTCTCACCATAGCGATAGTTTTCCGGCAAGTCAGTCAATCCGACCACCGTATCAGGGTACATAATCACTAAACGCTCAAGTAAGTTTGCCAATTCTCGGATATTGCCCGGCCAAGAATGGCTGCAAAGCGATCTTAGCGCTGAATCTGCCAGCCGCAGCTGCCCCAAACCCTCACTTTCAATTTGTTTTGATAAGGCCCGAATCAGATGCCCAATATCATCAGGCCGCTCCGCTAACGCTGGCACCCGCAGCGGAAACACGTTAATTCGATAATAGAGATCCTCACGAAATTGCCCCGCGTTGATCATCTCTTCTAAGTTGCGGTGGGTCGCGGCTATAATTCTCACATCCGCACTGCGGGTTTTATCCGACCCCACCCGCTCAAACTTGCGCTCTTGTATTACCCGCAGGATTTTCACCTGCATTTCCAAAGGCATATCACCAATTTCATCGAGGAAAAGTGTGCCACCCTCCGCCAATTCAAAGCGCCCTGCTCGGCTGGATATTGCACCCGTAAATGCCCCCCGCTCATGGCCAAACAATTCGCTCTCCAACAACTCGCGGGGAATAGCGCCACAGTTAATAGGAACAAAGGGCGCATCTCGGCGACTAGATAAATCGTGCAGTGAACGGGCAACCACTTCTTTGCCAGCACCTGAGGGACCCGTTATGAGCACCGTCACAGCCTTGTCAGCCACTTGCGCAGACAAGCGCCTAAGTTCTTTCACCGCAGGACTGACCCCGACCAATCGCTGCTTATCGCTCGCAGCCTCAATTTGAGTCTGCGCTCGCCCAAGCTGCAGCCGATACAAAACTTCCAACACATCTTGATAATAGAAGTCACTACTCAAACTTAATTCCGAGGCAGGCTTGCTGCGAGCACCGGCCTTCGGCCTCAAATCTACCAGCGGTATCGTCGCTTGCCCTAGCCACTGGGTTTGCTCCACGCTAAGACCGTCCGAAAAAATAGCGGCGCAATCACTAGGATTTAAATCAGCACAATCTGTATAAATACAGTAATCGCCCAAGGACGAGAGAATTGCTTGCAAACGCAAGCTGAGCGAGTCCGGCGCAAAGATTGCGAATACAGGAATGGTAGAAGCAGAGGCCACGGCATTTCCTTTGGTTAGATTTAGCTTGGCACAGTCAATTTATTGACTATACCAGCAATACAGTCAAAACATTCATAATCGACACGAGAAAGTCAAATAATTGACACCAGGAATAAACTTAACACTCAACTAAAGCCGACCCAGCTACACACACCGGACCGCCGAAACCCTTGCGATGACCACGGGCATACGGCACAATCTGCCACCTTTCCCCCAGCAGAACGGTCATTAGCATGTCAGACGGCAACCCTCCTGTTTATTACTTATCATGGGATGAACTACACCGTGACACTCGGGAGTTGGCTCGCAAGCTCACTCAGCAATCCTGGAAAGGTATTATCAGTATTGCCCGCGGTGGGCTCGTGCCCGGCGCCATCTTGGCAAGAGAATTAAATTTACGCGTTGTCGATACGCTCTGCATCGCCAGCTATGACCACGACCAACAGGGTAAAGTGAATATCCTTAAAACCGTCGATGGCGACGGCGATGGATATCTACTTGTCGATGACTTGGTCGATACCGGTGGCACAGCCAAAATTGCCAAAGAGCTGCTACCCAAGGCCTGTTTTGTCACGATTTACGCTAAACCCAAAGCCATGGCTTTAGCCGAACATTTCGTGCGCGAATTTAGTCAAGATACCTGGATACATTTCCCGTGGGATATCGAACCAACATACAGCCAACCGCTAGTGCAATAAAAAACACGTAAGCTAAATACTCGGTCACGCAGTTAAGCTTTTGATTCAAGTCAACATTCACTATAAACTGCGTTTCGTTTTACGCAGTACGCCTGCATTTTTATGTCCCCGTGGCACAGCTGGATAGCGCGGCCCCCTCCTAAGGGGCAGGTCACAGGTTCGAATCCTGTCGGGGACACCATTTTCAAAGACAAATGACCACACTGCCCAACGTAAATCCAATTATAATTATATCCACGGCACATTAGAGGCTCAGCGGCATGAATAGCATTTCATCCATGCGCAATATTTCTGTTGGCAACTATTTTATCCATGCGGTACTTAGCAATGCGGCAGCCCATGGTCTCGATTCCAAGCAGTTACTCCTTGCCGCAGGGATCTCCCCAGAACTACTAGGTCAAACTAATGCGCGAGTTTCAGCAATAAACTTCTGCCGCCTACAAACAGCCGTAATGAAGGAAATGAAAGACGAGTTTTTAGGATACGGCCCGTCTCGCTATGTAATCGGCACCTGGACGAATATGTGCTACTCCGTCATCCACTGCACGACCCTTGGTCATGTCATGGCGAGATACTGCCGCTTTTATCAAATGTTCGACTGGGGCTTACAGCTGCGCTTTGAAATCAATGGTGATAAAGCCAAAATTGTTTTCGAACGCGGTAACACCGATCACCCGGTTAGCGAATACGGTTTCGAGCTCGTGATGTTTAATTTTCATCGATTCTGCAGCTGGATGGTACGCCGACACCTGCCGCTGATTACTGTGAATCTAGCGTACCCCGCACCTGCTCACGCTCAAGAGTACCGTCACCTATTTCTAGGCCAAGCTGTATTCTTCAATAAACCGCGCACGGAGATCATTTTTCACCGCAGCCTAACCGAACTAGCAATTGAACAAAACGAGCAATCCCTGCAGCGCTTTTTACAGCATCCCAGCCTGGTGATGCTAATTCAGCAGTATCAAGAAAAAAGCTGGACCGATCAGGTGCGTATGATCGTTAACAAGCGCTTAATCGACACACCCGGCATTGACGAGATTGCAGAGCAATTGCATTTGCATCCGCAAACCCTGCGCAGAAGACTCGCGCAAGAAGGGACCACCTTTAACGACGTAAAAACCCAATGCCGGCATGACACCGCCTTATACCATCTCGGCCGCAGCAATCTATCGATTGAGAATATCGCGCAGCGCACTGGATTCTCTGAGTCCAGTGCGTTTACCCGCGCCTTTAAAACATGGACAGGAATGACACCACAAGATTATCGTCGTCGTATGTGAGTCGTTACACGTGACACGCTTTGTTTAAAGTACAAAGCGTGTCTAAGCACATCAAATAAAACGTACGATGTTTTGCGGAGCCTTATGCGTCACCGCGATTTTTCGCCCAATCACTTCGCTATCACCTTGCAATATGGCGTAAGCCGCATCGTCATCTGCAGCGGTATTCGCCAGAAAACGACGACCGTCGTCTAAGCGACCAATCACAATACCCAAGCTCGGCTTACCGCGCGTATAAACAAGTGTATAGGTTTCGACCACAGCCTCACCTTCAGCCTGCTCAGCCAATTCCGCTACCGGCAAGTTATCAAACGTCGCCTGTAACGTCGGGTCAGCATTGTGGCAAGGCGTTTGTGGCGCTTGGGCAGAATACAAGCCCACCGACTGTTTCGACAAAAAGCCGCCATTGGCGGTGATCAACCCGAAACCGTCTGAAGTTTCCCGTAACTTATCAGTCAAACTGGCAATCGCATGGGTGCTGTAATTATTTCCTGCACCGCCGAAAAAGGGTAAACCGCCAGTAACCGTTAGCTCCTTATCGGTATTCCAGTCTAAATCCATCGCCTCACAGGCAGCCAAAACCGCGATAGGAAAACAGCTATAAATATCCAAAACGTCTATGTCGGAAATCGTTTTTCCCGCTGCGTTAAGTACGCCGTTCAACGTTAACTTCATTGATTCGGACACTGCTAAATCTGGTCGAGCAGAAACGAAGCGATCATCAACATCTGCATAGCTATGCAGGTAAACCCACTGTGACTCGGGAATACCAAGCTCAATCGCCTTATCAACCGAACACATCAATAGTGCCGCGCCCTGATTGACCGCGTCCTGTGCCACCATCCACTTTGTATGTGGTGATGCTACCCAATAATTCTCCGCTGAGACGGTATTTAAAAACTCCGCGCTGCGAGCCACTGGAAATTGTGAATAGGGATTGCTGGCTGCGACATCAGAAAACTTCGCAAATAACTCAGAGGCTAATTGCCGGTGCTCACCAACGCTTAATTTATGACGTGCACGCCATGCGTTCTCGAACAGAGGGTAGACTTGGGTCGGAAAGGTGATGCCATGAGCAACTTCATACGGAGTAAAGAGCCAATGACAACCACGATCATCTAGCTGACCGTCAATTGTCTCACTCCAGTCCAAGCTTAGCCCGGCCCGGTTAGCTTGCTTCATGATCCCTGTTGCTTCAGCACCGGCTATTAAGCAAAGCGACATTTCACCAGAAGCGATCTTCTCGGCAAACTCATTCACAAAGCGCTGAGGAGAATGCCCTCCTTCGCGTCCGTAAATAGCAGTTTCAGGATCTGCGCCGATCCGCTTAGCCAGCGATCGGGGAATATTATTACTTATCCCAAAGGGCCCTTTGCCCCCCGGAACTGAATCAACAAAGCCGCGAATGAAGGCAATGGTATCAATCTCGGATGCGAGATCACTCTTTGCGCCGGCTGCGTTGATAGCTGAGATTGCCGCTTTAGCGGCGATATCAACGGGTGACATAGCCGTTTCCGCAGTGATTTCACCACGAAACACATATTGTCCAGACGCGACCAGAATCGGTGTTGTATTAGCCACAAAGCTTCCTCATTATTTTGGAGTACTAGTGCAGTATTAAAGCGCGGAGTTTGAATTGGCAGCTCACAAAATCCGGTGCGACATCTCAGCCAAGGTAGTTAGAGATTGCGCGCAAGATCGCTAGTAGCGGATAAAATATCAAAGGCCCCAATAACACTGTTGCAATTATCTAGATAAAACAGAAAAGCAGGCTTCACATCAAACTCAGGAAAAGACCTAAGTTCAAAGTGAAACCCGCAATCATAATTATGAGGGAGTTACACAGCTAATTGAAATGGCTATGGCGCCACTATATTGTCGCGCGCGCCAACAATACGAATGCTATCTAAGGCATCTTGACGCTCAAGGGAAACAACCTGCCAATTCCGACCATTAACGTCGCAAACCACCTTAAAGGAATCCGCATCGCGCGCGATCACCTGCAATACAATAGTCGGGCTAACCTGGCTTCCCATGGCACCCTTAAATTTCAAACGCACCGGGCTCTCCTCACTTCCGTATTTAGTGTTAGCTTCCGACTTACACATCTTAGTCGCCTGAGTAATATATGACCCTGCAAATGCCGATTGGCCCGCACTGAGAGCCAATGCAGAAAATAAAACGGCGGTGAGGGTAATGTTTTTGCGATTTTTCATAGTATTCTCCAAAGGCCCAAGAAATTCATTGTGGCGTCTATTAACGCCGACTTGCTCATTCACGGAACCCAGTCTAAGATCTATATTCGCGCACAGGAATACCAAAAATATCACATAGCTTGTGCAAAAATCGCTAGCTTGAAAAAGGCAATTTAAAAATGGATAGCATCAACTGGGACGATATTCGCTACTGCTTGGCGGTGATTACTGAAGGTTCTGTTACTGCGGCTGCAAAAAAACTAGATGTAAATCACGCAACAGTATCTCGGCGGATTAGTGGTCTAGAATCCGTACTAGGCGCCCCGCTGTTTGATCGCTCCACCAGTGGCTGGCTTGTCACTCCTGTCGGCGAAGCCGTTATTCACTCCGCCGAACAAATAAACGAACAGATACTCGGCATACAAAGGACTGTTCAAGTTGACCGGCAGGAATTGAGTGGCAAGTTAAGAGTAACGGCCTTGGACGTGTGCATCCAAAGGATATTGATGCCTGGCCTTAAAGCTTTTTCCGCGCGTTATCCAGATATCAACCTAGAACTCATCGCCTCGGAGAGCACATTTAATCTAGCCGGGCACGAAGCCGACATTGCCTTCCGCACAACCAACGAACCGCCACCAAATGTGCTAGGCACCAAAATAGCTAAATTCGCCTACGCCATCTACGGCAGCAAAAATCTATATCAACGCTATTTAACAGGCGACCACGAGGTCAGCGGAATCACTTGGATGGGCGACGGACACACCGTGCCGCCGTGGATGCAAAAAACATTTCCCGGCATGCAGGTTCGCTACCGAGTGAATTCGCTATCAATTGCTTACGATTTGGTGGCTCAAGAATTTGGATTTGCCCTACTGCCATGCGGCTTAGGTGACTCTGACGCAAGTCTCACACGCATCGACAGTGATTATATCGAACCCGGAATGGACTTTTGGCTACTGTCGCACATTGACTTACGCACAACGGCTAGAATCAGAATATTTCGAGATTTTATGTTAGACGCTATTCAGCCTTACATTCCACTCATTGAGGGAAGAATGACCAGTGAAGAAGTGTTTAGCCTGCGCGAGAAAGTAGGGCTAGTTTAATGCCCGTGACCGCAGGCCAAGGGCATCAAGCTAGTAAAATTATAATGACTGGAGCAAATGGCCGCCATCCACAGGCAAGGCAACACCACTTATAAACGAACCCGCGCTACTCGCCAACATGAGCAAAGGCATAGTTAACTCATCCATTTGCCCTAATCGACGCGGCGGAATTTTATTCAGATACTGCGCGCCTTTTTCTGATTGAAAAAAATCAGTGTTAATTTCAGTTTCAAAATAGCCGGGGCAAAGTGCATTAACCCGAATACTATGCCGCCACAACTCCTGCGCGCTATTTTTAGTAAGCTGAATAACGCCGGCCTTGGCAGTGGCGTACAGGGTATTATTTGAGCTGGGCTGCAAGCCAAGAATAGAGGAAATATTGATAATACTACCCCCAACGCCGGCCTTAATCATTCGCTCAGAGGCCTCGCGCGACACCCGCCACACCGCTTTTAAATTCGTGTCGACGGTAAAATCCCATTTATCTTCGGTGCTGTCGACAAAGCGGCCAGGGTCGGCAACCCCGGCATTATTAACGACAACCGTTACCGTACCGAGAGTAGCTTGCACCTGCTCAAACGCCGCCACAACCGAGTTGCCATCATTTACATCCATTGCTACGGCCATTGCCTTGCCGCCCCCCGCCTCAATATCTGCAACAAGGCTCTCTAAACGATCGACTCGCCTCGCCGCCGCCACGACCGTCGCGCCAGCCTGCGCCAACACCTTGGCAAAATGTGCCCCTAAACCACTAGAGGCACCTGTTACCAAAGCAAGCTGCCCTGACAAGTCGAGGCTCTTTATCACTGCATCATTCATACATTAATTCTCTGAATTTTTACTCGCCCTTCTCAATTAGAGCCCAGCCCAAATCAGCCAAAGGCGCGGCAAGTGCGCCGTAGTCCATTGCTTTTTTGCTGGACGCGTTGCCATCCAATGCGCGCTTGTATACGCCTTGCAAAATGGCGCTCAAACGGAAGAAAGAAAAGGCCAAATAGAATACCCAATTATCTATCTCGGCTATGCCTCGACGCTGGCAATACTGTTGTACATAGGCTTTTTCACTTGGAATACCCAAGACCTCACGATCAACACCCCCTAAGCCCGGAATAGCCGCGTCACTCGGAATCCGAAGCTGCATACACTGGTAGGCTAAATCTGCATAGGGGTGGCCGAGAGTAGACAACTCCCAATCAAGTAATGCCAATACCTCACTGCTATCGTGAGCAAACATCATGTTGTCTAGCCGGAAGTCACCATGATTGATACACACCAAGCCATCATCTGCAGGTAGATTATCGCTAAGCCACACCATCATTTTTTCCATAGATGGCACAGTTTCTGTTTCACTGGCGCGATACTGCTTAGTCCATCGACTTAGCTGACGCTCAAAATAATTCCCAGGCTTGCCGTAATCACTTAGGCCCGCCTTTTCAATATCGATACTGTGTAGATCAGCTAACACTGTATTCATGGCGTCATAAATAGCAGTGCGTTCTGCGGGTGTTTGCCCTGGTAAAGCGGCATCCCACATAATCCGACCATCAAGAAAATCCATCAGGTAAAACATCGAGCCAATAACACTATCGTCGTCACACAATACCCGCATTTTCGGCACTGGGACGTCAGTTGAGGCCAAGGCGTGCATCACCCGAAACTCGCGATCGACTGCATGAGCAGACTTCAATAACTCACCCGGCGGTTTGCGCCGCAGCACATATTTGCCACTGGCAGCCTCAACCAGATAGGTTGGATTAGATTGACCGCCGGCAAACTTCTCTGCTGAGAGCGGCCCTTTAAACCCGTCGACATTCGCTTCTAGATACGCCGTCAATGAGGCTATATCAAGCTCGAATTCATTTGCCATTGCGCTCCCCTTTAACCCGCATAACGGTCAATGATTTGTTTTCCCAAGGCCATTTGATGCACCTGATCGGGGCCATCTGCTTGACGGCACCAGCGCGCATAATTAAATGCTTCCGCCATGAAGTAATCTTCGGTCAAACCACCTGCGCCGTGCAACTGCATGCAACGGTCAATCACATTCTGCACGAGTAAGGGAACCGTTGTTTTAGTTGCCGCAATCATATCGGTGGTTTGCATGGGACCCTGCTCATCAATCAGCTTACAGGTTTTCAAAACCAACAAGCGCGCCATTTCAATCTCAGAAAAACTCCGAGAAATCTCTTCGCGCACTGACTGATGCTTGCTCAAGGGCTTACCGAAAGTGGTACGTGATACCGCACGCTTACACGCTAGTTCCAAGGAACGCTGTGCCGCACCGATCAAACGCATGCAGTGATGCATACGACCTGGTGCCAAACGACCCTGTGCAATTTCAAAACCTCGACCTTCACCCAATAGTACGTTTTCTAATGGCACCCGTACATTGTCGAAAACCATTTCCGCGTGACCAATAGGCGCATCGTCATATCCCAAGGTCGTTAATGGTCGGGTGATCGACATGCCAGCGGTGCCAGCCGGGACCAATACTTGGGTCTGTTGCTTGTGACGACTCAGGTTATCTGGATCAGTTTTGCCCATCACGATAAAAATTTTAGTGCGTTCGTTCATTGCGCCGGTGATAAACCATTTCCGGCCATTTAACACCCATTCATCGCCGTCTTTAACAATACTCATTTGTATATTGGTGGCATCGCTAGAGGCGACTTGCGGCTCGGTCATCGCGTACGAAGAGCGAATATCACCGTTTAGTAGCGGCGTTAACCACTTCTCGCGCTGGGCATCGGTCGCGTACTTCATGAACACTTCCATATTGCCGGTGTCTGGCGCATTGCAGTTAAACACCTCGGGCGACCACAATACGCGACCCATTAGCTCCGCGAGCGGCGCGTAATCCACAAAGCTTAAACCACCGTGTTCGCAATATTGCGAGTATTCTTCTGGGCAAAATAGATTCCACAAGCCGGCGCTTTTGGCCTTTTCTTTTAGCTCATCCATTAACGGCACAATAGCAAAACGGTCTTTTGCGCCGTGCAATTGCTCTGCATAGGCTTTTTCATTTGGATAAATATGCTCATCCATAAACGCGCCGAGTTTGTTTAACAGCGCTTGTCCTTTTGGGCTTGGCGTAAGATCCATAACTAAATCCTCTTCTGCGTAATACGGCGACAAATCGCCCTAAGTGTAAGTAATTAAATGGCGATGCCCTGAGCTTTCCAGATGCGGAACCGCATTAAACATATTCAAACTAAAACTCATACCGCGGGTGAAATAGCGTGTCACCCCCGTGTTTTTTGCCTGTAGATTGGTATTCACCATAGTCTCGACATCTAGCGCGAGTACCTCTCTTAACATGGCACTAATAGGACCGCCGGAGGTAACCACTAACACGCGCCCCTTTACTCCCGACAAGTTACCTATAGTGCCGCGAACCCGCCGCTCAAATTCATCCCACGGCTCGGCAATATTCTTCAACTCATTGCGGCTCCAAGCCATCAATGCCACGCGCAACATACGATAAAAGCTCTGCGAATCGGCAAGATTGATCTTCCCACCGTCAAGCAGGTCGCCATTTAAAGCGATATATGCGCCGACCAAACTATGGAAGTCATACTCGTTCAAGCCAGGGAGTTCAGTGGCCTGAGGCGTAACGATAGACGATTGCGCCAAGGCATCACGAATTCCCGCCAAGGTCTCGCGGTGACGTCGCATCGTACCGGTAAATACGGCATCAAAACGCTGTTCGGCATCGGCAAAATGTTCGCCCAGCAAGCGGGCCTGCTCCCAGCCAACTTCAGTAAGGCGGTCGTAATCGTCAGTACCAAAGGCAGCTTGCCCATGTCGGACCACAATAACTTCAGCCACAAATGCCCCCTGCTATCAACACGATCATGGAAATTACCACCATCCTTATTTATATCGCCTCGCGCAGAACGAACAGCACAAGTAAATTTGAGGAGACAGCATCATAACGCCAGCACAATCATTATTGAAATCTATTATTTTTATCTATCATAATAAGCTATGCTTATTTTACTTTGGACATAACGAGGCAGGCTTTATGAACACATCAAAAATAGATCTAAATCTGTTTACTGTCTTTGACGCCATCTACTCACAACAAAGCCTGACCCGCGCCGCGGGTGTTTTGCACGTTAGTCAGCCCGCTGTTAGCAGCTCGCTCGCGAAATTGCGCAGTATCTTCGACGACCCATTATTTGTCCGCACCAGTACCGGTATGACGCCAACCCCACTGGCCAGGCAACTCGTCAGCACGGTACGGGAATCCTTAAAAAATCTGGATAATTGCATCGCGACGCGAATTCCTTTTGAAGCTAGCACCGCAAGGCGGACCTTTCGCCTGCACGCCACCGAAAACGCCGAATTAATTCTACTACCCGTGCTACTTAAGCAACTTAAACAGCACGCGCCGCAAATTGACTTAGAGGTCGTATTTATTGATCGGCGTGAAGTAGCGTATGAAATGGCCAGCGGCAAAATACACCTCGCCGTAGACGCGCCGCTACTTAGCCACCCTGAACTGCTTAGTCAGCCCTTGCAAACAGATGACTATGTTTGTGTGATGCGAGAAAACCATCCGCTCACTGCGACAGAGTTCAATTTAAATGACTTTTTGGAGCATGAGCACATCCATATTTCCAGCAGAATGAAAGGCTCAGGTCATATTGATTTAGCATTGCGATCTATTGGCCAAAAACGTCGTATCGCTCTACGCTTGCAACACTATGCAGCCCTGCCCGCATTGCTGGCGCAATCTGACTTTATCGCCGCAGTACCTGCAGCCGTTGCAAATCATTGGCAATTATCCAACCGCCCACTGCCCTTCGACACACCTAAGTTAGAGCTCCAACTATTCTGGCACAAAAGCGTGGAGCACGACCCAGCGGTACTATGGCTGCGGGAGTTCACGCTGGCCTTAGGGCACTAAAGCGCCATTTTTTATTAATTGATCGCGTTGTCTGACAACTGCTGATTCATTCGATAGCGCCCTGGGGCCAAGCCAAACCAACGTTTAAACGCTTTTTGAAATGAACTTTGATCGCTAAAACCCAGCTCAGCTGAAATTTCGAGCAAGGCCAACTCACCCTCACTCACTAACTGTTTCGAGCGCTGCTTACGGGCATCATCAACGAGGCATTTAAAATTGGTATCGGTATTATTCAAACGGCGCTGCAGCGTGCGAGGAGCCAAGCCTAGCTCCGCGGCAACCTCATCTAATTTTGGCACACCACTGGGCAACTGCCGCACAACACAGGCGATAACGTCTTTGACAATGCGATCTTCCATTTGCAATTTGGCCAATTCAGATCGAGCAGTTTGCACCAGGGAATTATAAATACCGGTATGGGGGAAACGGGTTGGTCGCTCAAGAAAATGGCGGTCAAACTTCACCATATTGGCATCACTATCGTACTTCACTGGCGCCTCTAAAATACGTTCGATCTCTGTCTTCTCAGCCGGACCAGAGTGACTAAAGTACACCTCACGCTGATTGCACCAGCGATCTAGAATCACCTTGTTGGCGCGATACCAACTGGTAAAAAAGAACTCGGTTAACTGTCGAGACACTGGCTTGCGCTCAGGTACGACCCATGCCAAACACGTCCATTCATCTTCCGTCTCGCTGTACATCACATCGCCATGATCAATCAGCAAACGCGAAAAATTCGCTACCGCATCAAATGCCGCCCTGGAATTTGGCGCACTCATGCCGATATAGCTCACCATACCCCACGCGGTCGGCGACGAGTCTGCCCCGGCATGCGCACCCAAGAAGGTATCATCCAGCATGACACTAGCGACATCGAGAATCACTTCAAAAAGGCGCAGCGGAAAACGTCCCTGCACGGTCAGATGCTGCTCTGGTGTAAATCCTACCGCGGCGATCAGGCTCTTGGCACCAACACCACGATTTTCAATGTACTGGAGCAAATCCACCAAATATTCAGAACACACTGTCGGTGTACGCACGACACAATCCTCAAATATAGGCTTTGTATAAAAACCCAAAAACACTTAACAAAGTAGTTAACTATGCCAGCATGACACAGCGCACACAATAAAACCGGAACCCATGAAACAATAATCCAAGTGACGCTTGTCGGCGTAAGTAATTGCCGTACAATCAAGTAAGTAATAAAAATAAAATACAGCGGGAAGCTCACAAATGTTAGTTCATCAGTTCTTCGATTTTCACTGTCAACGCAAGCCCGACAGTCTATGTTTGATATTTGCGGGAAAACACTACAGCTATCGAGATATTTCGCATCAATCAGAACAGCTCGCACGATCTCTGCGCAGCGAGGGACTAGAACACGGCGACCGCGTGGCCGTGCTGTGCGAGAATTGCCCCGAATACTTAAGCTTGATGATGGCGTGTAGCCGCATTGGCGCAGTGCTAGTGCCTATCAACTATCGGCTCGCACCCGCCGAAGTATTATTTGTACTACAAGATACCAAAACCAAATTACTGCTCGCGCCCGACGGTAAGCTAACTGAATTAGTTGAGGGCCTGCGCCCGCTGATTAGCGGATTAACGGTGATATCAACCACCGAACAAGGCGATTACAATTGGCAGAATTGGTTAGAGCATGGCGCTGCCAACACCGCCGAAGCCAATTTCAGCAAATCTGATCCCAACACCTACTCTGCTTTTTTACAGCTATACACCAGTGGCACCACCGGCAATCCCAAAGGCGTTGTAATAAGTCATCACAATATCATCGCCCTCTACATCATGAGCCAAACCTCATTGCCGGTAAAATCAGGTGTGGGCACTAGAGACTTAGTCTGTGCACCCAATTTTCACATTGGCGGCTCTGGCACTTTGTTACTCCCCATTTTGGCTGGGGCCAGCGTGGTCTTGCACAGCAGTTTTAACCCCGTCGCCATTGTTGACGACCTTGAGCAACTGCAAATAGACAATATGTTTATTGTGCCCGCCATGATAATGGCTATTATTGAATATGTGCCGAATATTGAGCAGCGCGATTTCAGTCATCTGAAACAATTGCTGTATGGCGCTTCACCGATTAGTACCGGCCTGCTCGAAAAAGCAACGAGCATTTTTAAATGTGACTTTTATCAATGCTACGGCATGACAGAAACCACCGGCACAGTCGTTTCTCTATCTCCCGCCGATCACGCCTTAGCCCTCAACGGCAGGCCCGAATTATTGCAATCCTGCGGCCGCCCACTGGCCGGTGTTGAAGTCAAAGTCATCAATAAACAAGGCGAAGCGCTTGCACGCGGTCAAACCGGAGAGCTATTGATTCGCTCTGAATCTAATATGCAAGGCTATTTCAATTTAGAACAAGCCAGCCGTGACACCGTCATTGACGGTTGGGTGCACACCGGTGACTCCGCCATGATCGATGAGGACGGCTACATTTTTCTTCGCGACAGAATCAAAGACATGATCGTTAGCGGCGGGGAAAACATTTACCCCATCGAAATAGAAAATGTATTAAGTAAGCATTCTGCAATTACCGACGTTGCGGTAGTCGGCATTCCAGACGACAAATATGGCGAGACTCCACTCGCCTGCGTTGTATGCGCGACTGGCCAAACATTGACTATTGAAGAGTTAATTACATTTTGCCGAGACCAGCTCGCAGGTTACAAAATACCGCGTCGTCTCGAATTTTACGAGGCCTTACCTCGCAACCCATCGGGCAAAATTCTGAAGAAAACCCTGCGCGAACCTTATTGGGAAAATCGCGAACGCAAGATTAATTAAGCGCTAAACAATGCGGTCAACCAATCACTAATTTCGCTCATGGCCTTATTGTGATGATCATTAGGCCCCTGCAAACCGACAAAGCCGTGGCTAGCAGCGGCGTACAAGCTGTATTGCACATTATTGTCATGCTGGCTCAGACGCGCGGCAAAATTAGCACCGTCATCACGCAGCGGGTCGCGCTCAGCGGTGATAAGTAGGGTCGGCGGCAAGCTATCTAAATCACTTCGCATTAACGGTGTCGCGCGCGGATGTCGAGTCTGCCCTGGCTCTAACTGCGGGCTGTTTAGCAAATACGTATCCCAAAACCACATCATTAATTTACGCGTCAGCACAGGTCCATTGGCATTTTCAATATACGATAGAGTACCTGGATCGTAGTGATCCGTAACCGGATAAATTAACACCTGCCCCTTCACCACACCCGGCAAACATTCCCGCGCTTGCAAGGTCGTCACCGCAGCGAGGTTGCCACCAGCACTATCTCCTGCTACCGCAATAGCGTTTGGCAATCCACCATACTGGGCAATATGTTCATAAGTCCACTTTAAGGCTGCCAAACAATCTTCAGGCGCCGCGGGAAAGGGATACTCTGGCGCCAGGCGATACTCCACCGCCACCACAATACAATCACTGCGATCGCACAAGTCGCGGCACAGGGGATCATAAACATCCAAATCACCAATAACCCAACCACCGCCATGGTAGTACACCAGCACTGGGAATGGCCCCTCCCCCGGAGGTTGGTAGACACGAAGTGGAATAAGGCCGTGGGCAGTTTCAATACTCGAGCTGCGCACAGCAATATGCTTTGCCGTTTTACCCAGCCAGCGTATCCACGTATCTGCTTTAACTAAATTTCGTATCGCAACGGCTTTGAGTTTTGTTTTCATATCGCGTTCTTATTATTAGGGTCTGTTGACGTTTCATCACTGATCTTATTAGAAGTGTATAAAATAAATTTAAGCGGTTTTTTTCTCCGCACTTTGTTCCGCCACACACTTGTTATTTTTCGGCACCGCGTATAGTGTCGTCACATTGCGACCATTGCCATCGGCCCGCAAATACACTTTGCTATTCACCCAACCTGTGGCGGTATAAAACCCCCATTTGCGAATTTTTGGACCGGTAATAAACAAGGTCAAGCTATCTGGTGTATTTAAAACTAAACGATGTGGCGCCCGCCCCAAACGCGTCGTAAAACTGCCCATTTCTAAGACTCGATCCTTACTGGGCATTTGTTCCACTATGCGCCCGCGCAACACCACAGACGAATTAAACACCCAAGGATGGTCGTGCAAATTAGTGTCTGGGTCATCACCTGTTACATGATGTAGATACATATTAAACACCCGATTGCGCGGAATGACATACCAACGCGTCAGATAATCGCTGCCAATAACCTTGCTTGGTGCGCGGCGGGTAATTTGTTCAGCTTTCGCCTGCAGGCGACGTAATAAAAAAGCGGGCAAACGCATAAATACTTATTCTCAACTTCAAAGGCGACGCCTCAGCGCGCAGCAAAATCTAAAATCCCTCGCATAGTACCATTCCTCGACACCCAGACAATACGATTCCGGGCAATATAGACCCTGAATCATCGCAAAATAACACCGGATAAATATACCCATAGGCGTATAATTGATTAGTATCGCGATGGCTAAACAGTCGTCATCGCAGAACGTGCATTGTCTTTTAAGCACCAACAACATCGGGAGCCCGTCATGGACAAATGGGATAAAAAACGCAAAGATCTTAATAATCGTCTACGTCGCATAGAAGGGCAAGTCCGCGGTATTCAGCGCCAACTAGAGAATGGCGAGGAATGCGAGGCCATTGCAGCGCAAATGTCGGCGGCTCGCAAAGCGATGGACAAAGCCTTCTTTACCATGATGTCCTGCGCAGTGAGCCAAGAGCTCGAGAAGCACACCATTATGACGGAGGACATGGAAAGCGGTGTAGAAGACATTACTCGAATCCTCGCTAAATACGCATAGCTATCAACGATTAATTAGGGTGGACGTACGCAGACCAGCATGCCGATATCTATCTCGCAACAAGATGCCCGTAAGCTCGTCTTACAATCGCAGCAACTACCCGCAAGTAAGCAAGCTGGCGGCACTACTGACGCTACCTTGTCTGCTATAGAGCACCTTGGCTATATTCAAATTGATACCATTTCAGCCGTTCAACGCGCCCACCATCACACCTTGTGGAATCGCAATCCGCGCTATCAGACCACGCATCTCGATAAACTGGTCGCCAATAAGCAGGTATTTGAATACTGGTCTCACGCCGCCGCCTATCTGCCAATGCAGGACTTCCGTTTTAGCCTACCCCGCAAACAGGCAATAGCGAGCGGCGAGCAAGGCCATTGGTACACGCCAGATAAACACCTCATGAAATCTGTGCGCAAGCGGATTGAAACTGGGGGACCGCTCATGGCCAAGGACTTTGAGCACAAGGGTGAAAAGCTCGGAGAATGGCGCAGCAAACCCGCTAAAAAGGCTTTGGAGTGCCTTTATATGCAAGGGGATCTAATGATTTCATCTCGCCAGAATTTCCATAAAGTTTACGACTTGAGCGAGCGGGTCCTGCCTAAAGGTGTCAACACCACGCCTCCAAATCAGGAGGAGTACGCGCGCTTTCTTATTTTTTCGTTTCTACGAGCAAATGGACTGGGACAAGCAACTGAAATTGCCTATTTGCGAAAGAATACAAAACCGCTGATTACAAACACGCTGAAAGATATGGCGGCCAGCAATGAGCTGCTGCAGATCAACGTCGGCGGCAATCACTATTATGCATTAGCGGAATCAATGAAATTGCTAAACAAACCCCTCGCCCGCAGCAAGCTCGCAATACTTTCGCCATTCGACAACCTGCTTATACAGCGCAAACGCATGCAGATGCTTTTCGATTTTGACTATTTAATTGAGTGTTATGTTCCGGAAGAAAAACGTCAGTACGGCTATTTCTCACTGCCTGTTTTATGGGATGGCAAACTCCAGGCACGCATGGATTGCAAAGTCGACCGCAAATCATCGCACTTGCGCATTCAACACTTAGCACTAGATGCCTCGCTTAAAAAAATCGACGCCTTCACCCACGCCCTTTATAAGCAGCTACCCGCGTTTATGTTGTTTAATCACTGCACTCAACTTTCGCTTCACAAAAGCACCCCGCAAAATTTGCCCCCTATGCCAATAAATCTAACGGGCATCTGAAACTAAACTATTGCACAGCCGCTCTAAGAGCGGCCGCATTGCTTTATACTACGTCGTATAAACCAAATAGCTGTTCAGATAAATTTACGTAACGCCAAACCCAACATGCTTGTGCTCGCAATTTAATAGCCTGTGCCTCCACACAAGCTAAGTACAATCTGTTCATTAAAGACCAAATGTACATCAACCAGGACTACTGAGTGACTATAGAGTTAATATATCAATATATCTTTGGCGGGGCTGTACTGGCCTTTTTATGCGTCATTGCGAGTGTTTTTTCACGCCGTGTTGGTGCGCCATTGCTATTGGTATTTCTACTACTTGGTATGCTTGCCGGCGAAGACGGGTTCGGCAAAATCAAATTTGATGACTTTAGCCTCGCTTTTTTATTTGGCAACCTGGCACTGGCTATCATCATATTTGACGGCGGCCTAGGTACGCGAAAAGACAGCTTCCGCGTAAGCCTAAAGCCAGCGCTCTCCCTTGCAACCGTTGGCGTAATTGCGACCGCCGCCATTACCGGATTTGCCGCGCACTGGATACTCGGTCTACCTTGGCAAGAAGGTTTACTCATTGGCGCCATTGTGGGCTCCACCGATGCGGCGGCGGTCTTTGGCTTACTGAGAACGGCTGGGCTGGAGCTAAAAGAGCGCACCGGTGCAACGCTGGAAATAGAGTCGGGCTCAAATGACCCAATGGCGATATTCCTCACCATCACCATGGTGCAGATACTGCAATTAACAGGCAGCGACACCAACCCGGGCTGGACTATCGTTCAAGAGCTAGTGAGTCAGCTAGGTTTAGGTATCGTGCTTGGACTTGCCGGTGGCTACTTGCTTACCCTCTTGCTCAAAAAGTTACAGCTCACTCCGTCACTTTACCCATTACTGACGCTTGCAGGCGGACTAAGTATATTCGGCGCAACAACGATTCTTGACGGTAGCGGCTTTCTCGCCATCTTTATCGCCGGCGCCATGATTGGCAACACCTCGCTTCCCTTTAGCAATGATGTCCACCGCTTTCACGATGGCATGGCCTGGCTTAGCCAAATTGGCATGTTTCTTATGCTCGGCCTCCTTATTACGCCGAGTAACCTAATCCCCATTATTTTCCCCGCGTTAACTATCGCTTTCGTACTCATATTTGTGGCGAGACCCATCGCAGTTTGGCTGTCTTTACTACCCTTCCACTTCCCTTGGCGAGAACAGGTCTTTATCGGTTGGTGCGGTCTGCGCGGTGCAGTACCTATCATTCTCGCCCTATTCCCGTCTTTAGCCGGGCTGGAGCACACCCAAACCTATTTTGAACTGGTATTTTTCGTTGTTCTAGTTTCTTTGGTTCTGCAGGGCTGGACCATCGCGCCTATCGCAAAATGGATGCAAATAGAACTGCCACCTACCAGCAAAGAGCCGGAACATCTGCACTTGCCGCTAATACACGAACAGGACAAAGAGCTATTGGTCTACCGAGTCCTTGCAGAAAGTCGCGCAGCTGGGCTAGCCGCAAAAAATTTACCCATGAAAGAAGGCAGCCAATTCGTCGGAATTATTCGGCAAGGAATATTGATAGATAGAGCTGAAGAACAAACTCTAATTAAAGAGGATCACGTTGTTATTCTGTCATCTGTCAGCGCCAAAGAGGCTGTGGGTCGTGTATTTGCACAGCTCGCACCGTCACCGTCTGCGGAAACAAGCTATTTCTTTGGCGAGTTTGCACTGAATCCCGACGCCAAACTATTCGACATTGCTCAGGCTTATGGATTTCAACCCGACCCCGCTTGGGGAGACGCTTCAGTAGCGCAATTTATTATTACGCAGTTTCATGGCAAGCCCGTCGTTGGCGACCTAGTGCCATTTGGACCTGTAAAACTGATTGTAAAAAGTATCGACGCTGGGCGCATTCTATCGGTTGGCTTGAAGTTATAGCCTTCAAAGTGAAAGCATAAAACCAAGCGATAGGTAGTTATGCCGTCAACGTATTAGAAAGACAAGAATGTTAAGGCAGCTCTGATTAATTATGAATTGCTAACATCAAGCAAATAAACCGCAAGCCCCACACCAATGCTAAGTGAAAAACTGAGCAAAGTACCCAATAAGACATACTCACTGCGCTGCGGATGATGACTCCCTTTCAGTTCATTAAAACGTAAAATGCTTTTTGCGGTCAGCAAAAAGCCTATAGCGTGCCACTGACTAATTAAAACAAACGTCAAGGTGAGACCGCGCTCCAAATACCCTATAAACGCGCCACCGTTCACCAAAGTGTCATCTTCACCACTCAGCTTTTGCTGCCAGGGATACATAATATGACCAATAATCACCGACGCCGGCCGAAGCACCAAAAAATAGGCGAGTAGTACTGCAAGATTGTGTGCGGTTAGCTGCGCCATGAAATAGCCTGGCAGGCTAGGCCAAAGTTTATCTACACTCAAAAACACACAAACAATAATTACTACCTGCATACCGTGCTTTAGCAGTAGCACCGCGAGAGCCGATAGCGAGCAGCTAAACTTTGACAAGCCAATATTCAACACCGCGTAGAAAGCAAACATAGAGGTTGCTGCGATAATCGCGAGCTTATACTCAGCACGGAAAAGTACCGTCAACATCGCCAGCATTAAACCGTGTAAAACCGCTGGCAGCCAAATAGTACTAACCTGGCATTTGGCGTTGATAACATAGCCGCGCCGACCAACAGCTATACTCATTAGCAAATAGCCTAACAACAGCGCTAGCAAATAACTTGAAGAATTAATCATGCAATGCCTCCGTCAGCCAGAACTCTACGCTCGCTAGGTAGCGCCCCAACAGCTGCGCCTTGGCTCGTTGCAAAGCCTTTGTTACCGTCACCCGCGACTTCTTCATCGCCTTCGCAATTGTCGCTTGATCCTGGGCTTTGCTTAAATAAAGATAATATGTCTGCGCCTCCACTACCGACCAGTTGTCGATAATCTCTGCAACGAATGCAGTAGGCAACTCCGCGTACCGCAGGAACTGAGTCGAATTACTAAAGACCATTAAAGTCTGCCTTTTCATACTGTCCAAGCCCTGCCCTGACAATACCGCGGCCTCGCTAAAAACCTGCCCACCGGCATTTTTCTTGGTGTGAGCTACGCCCACCGCCAAGCGGGCGTCCCAACGCTCCCCTTTGGGACTTGCAGCAATCAAACCGGCGCGCAAGGCCAGTGCGCACTCCAAGGCCTCCTCCGGACTGTCCAACAGTAACTGAAAACCATCACCGCGAAATATATCGGTACCCGCGCCATAGCGCTTGGCTAAAGCGGCCAGCAACTTCTTCAAGGCCGAAAGAAACCCTTTAACATCGCTAGAGCCTCGGGAGTTAATCAAGTCCCCGGTAATTACCGCTGTCATCGCCATACTGCCCTCCCACTACCAATTAGGCTACACGACACAAATGTAGCCTATATAGGCAACAATGTAAAATGTAGCCTTAAAAGAGAACCTCAAGCCCTTTGTCGCAATACACCCTGTCGTTTCGATGTTAGCATTTCCCCTAAAATTCATTGATGATAGCGAAAATCCACGAGCGCCAAATACCGAGGTATAAAATGAAAAAACTCATTCTAAGCACCGCGATTGCCGCCCTATTGCTACCACTAGCCGCAAAGGCCGACAGCCCTGCGCCAAACCAATATATGCCATTAACGTCTGGCGGCCCTGAGCGCTGTGTAAATTTACGCCGCATCGAAAAGATGGACGTCGTCGATAATCGCAGTATTTTGTTTTATATGAAGGGCAAACAAATTTACCTAAATGATTTACCGTATAACTGTAACGGTCTAACTCGCCATAAAACCGTGATGTATCGCACCTCCCTCAGTGAGCTGTGCAATGTCGATATCATTACCGTATTAAACAGCATTGGATCAGGCTTTTTACCCGGCCCGTCCTGTGGTCTGGGACAATTTTATCCAATTAGCAAAGAAAATGCGGAAAAAATAAAACAGAAAAGCCGTCAGTAGTAAGAACCCAACCGGCGTTAAAGATGGCATTTTACGCGGTCTTTCACTTAGTTTCTGTTAAGACCTACCACGCTATCAAGTATCCAGCGTATCTCATCAGCATCCTCACTGACCTTCGGTAAATGGGCAAGCATTGGCTCGGCAATACCGATGGCCATCATCAGACGCGCGCGGCGATGAGAGTCATTTTCGCTATAGCCCAGAGTCTTAATATTACTCTTTAAGAAATCCAACAATAGTTCATCTGCGCGGCGAACTGCCTTATAGACACGCTCATCATGTTGCGCCCAATGCCGCATGACCTGATCTAACTTAGACATATTACTGCTTAGCCAATAATAGCTAATTTCTTCAATAATAGTCCGCCCATTATCCGCAGTCTGCGCCTCGATCGCGCGGTGAATCGTCACGTGGAAATTACCAGACCAAGCCTCTACTAAACCATCAACTAGAGAATCACGCCCCTTAAAATGCCAATAGAAACTACCCTTGGAAACACCTAGGCGCAAACACACACTGTCTATAGTTAGGGCTTCCGCCGTCCCTGCCTCGGCGATAAGCTGAAAGGCCTCATTAATAAAATCCTCTTTCGATTTACGCCCCGTTGACGGTTTCACGACACTCATATTCACTCCAACATTAGTCAATACTCTTGACTATAATACATACCATACCGTATGGTATTGTCATAGAGATCAAGAATACTTACCACAACAATAACAAAGACACTACAAAGGTCGTTTCGAGATGAGTATAGACGCACTCACCCATCCCCATTGGTTAATGCATCTTGCCGGTGGCATGGAGCTTATTGCTACACCCTTATTACTACTCGGGTTTTGGAATCCAATTTATGGGCCGCTGGGTGCCGCCCTGCTCACTGCAGTGATGATTGGCGCTTGCTACACCAACTTTACGCAGCGACCAGCGGCCTACGGCTGGGGAACACTAGTGTTAGTGATACTTTGTGCTACTCTCGCCGCGCACTTTGCAATGCTTACAAATATTCATTACTGGTATTTAAGCTAAGTTCACGCCGGATAAAAAACCACAACGGGTATTTCGCGATCCGTTGCCGCTTTATAACTGGCGTAGGGCGCAAAGTAAGCTTCCATTAAGCTCCACAGCTTTTCGCGCTCCTCACCCTCGGCAACTTTCGCGACGGCTTTGAACTCATCGTTAGCAACTTTCAATTGAATATCTTGATTAGCCTGCAGATTCAAAAACCAAGCTGGATGTGCAGGCGCCCCACCTTTAGAGGCAATCACACAAAAGCCACCATCATCGGTAGGTCTATAAATTAAGGGCAGGATTAATGTATTCCCTGATTTACGGCCCTTTGTGGTCAGCAATAGCGTGGTTATCATGCCTTCGCCACCACCCAAACTCGCATCCCAAAGATGCCCAGCCTCACCATCGTCAAGATAAGTATTAATATGATCACTCATCCACGATGGAAGATAATCCGGAAGCTTAATATCTGTCATGCTATAACCCCTATCTGTTTAACTGCTCAAATTTACGATCTGGCCATTAACACTACATGGCACTAGCCGTTACCAGCTAGCGCCATAAAAATCACAAACAGACTCGCAACATTTTATGCTAGTTGCTTCACTAGCGCTTCGCCAACTGCCTGCGCACTCGCTGGGTTTTGACCCGTAATCACACGCTCGTCTTCAACAACAAACACACCCCACGGTTGCACCTTGCTATAACGTGCCGCATTACGCGCCAAAGATTCCTCCAGCAGAAAAGGCACATCTGCCAGCGTGCCGTAATCAATCTCTTCTTCTCGTGTAAAACCTGTAACCGACTTACTCGCTAACAGCTTCTCACCCGTACTCAGTGTAATGGGCAGCAATGCGCCGGGACCATGACATACCGCCGCCAAGACTCCGCCATTTTCATAATGTGTTGCACTAAGTTTGGCAAAGTCTTCATTAGTCGCTAAATCAGACAGCAAACCAAATCCACCGGGATAAAACACCGCAGCGTAATCTTCAATATTTATCTGCGAGACCGGCAGCGTGTTATTAATACGGTTTTGAAATTCTTCGTTATTTAAAATTGACTCATTAACGGTATCGCCCTCTATATCAGTGCCATAAAGCGGTGCTTTACCGCCTTTAATCGAGGCGATGTCGTAGTCTAAGCCCGCCGCTAATAATACGTGTAGCGCATGAGTCAGCTCTGGTGAGTATGTCCCATTTGCTTGGTCTGTCTCACCCAAGCTTGCGTGGTTTGTAACTGGAATCAGTACTTTCTTCATAACTATTTCCCTACCTTCTACGTATTGAATTGGCTTTCTTATAGCGTGAAGCCATCATAGTAGATGACAGATTAAGCAACAATATGATAATTTAGCAAAGTACTATTGCTAATTAGCAACAACCGGGTCGGTATGGACAATTTCGAAGGTATTATCGAATTCGTTGCCGTAGCAGAAAGTCAGGGATTCTCAGCGGCGGCAAAACAACTAGGCTGCAGCACCAGTCACGTAAGCAGGCAGGTGTCCCGGCTAGAAATCCGCCTAGGCAGCGTATTACTCGCCCGCACTACGCGCAGTGTCAGCCTCACTGAAGCTGGACAAGCCTACTACCGCCAGTGCAGAGACCTCGTTGACGGCCTTCAGCAAGCCAACGAACAAGTCAACGCCCAACAAGTTCAGCTTAATGGCACATTACGTGTTAGCGCAGCGGGACCATTCGCAGAGCAATTTGTTGTTCCCGCACTCATTGAATTTGCAAAGTGCCACCCAGAACTCACCGTAGATATCGATTTCAATAGCCACAAAGTTAATTTAATTGAAGACGGCATCGATTTCGCCATTCGCTACGGGAAATTAGAAGATTCAGGTTTAGTGGCACGCAAGTTACTGCCTCGACCCTTAATGGCCGTTGCCAGTAAAATATACTTAGAACGTTATGGCTGCCCTACTCATCCCAGCCAGCTAAAAAGCCATAGCTGCATCGTAACTAATAATAGCCACTGGCAATTTGAAGACACCGGCACGCCATTCTACGTAAAAGTGAACGGCCGCTGGAAAAGTAATAACGCCCATGCGGTGGTCAATGCCTGCGAACAAGGTCTTGGCATCGCCTATATGCCACGCATCAATTTTTTACCGTCGATTAAAACGGGGACCCTAAGCGCCATATTAGAACCGTACTGGAGCCTAGGATCTGGCAGCTGGATCGTCTATCAAAACCGCCGATTTCTGCCGATGCGGGCACGGCTCGCCATTGATCATTTATTGAGGTATTTTCGGGATTGGGAGGAGTAGAAAGCAGAGCTGCGCGAGAAAATACCCAAGCTAATTTACGCTAAAACCTGATGTAAGCACTTATACAATATAGAACAAGCAACGCAAATCGCCCCAAGGCCCAATATAGGCCTTAAGGCAATTATCCGCGCAACTAGGCTTTATCTAAAGCTTGGCTGACGTCGGCAATAATATCGTCGATGTGCTCAATACCAACCGATATCCTAATCAAATCAGCACTGACACCCGCAGACGCCAGCTCTTTTTCATTCAACTGGCGATGGGTTGTAGAGGCAGGGTGACAAGCTAGTGATTTTGCATCACCAATGTTCACTAAACGTAAAATCATCTGCAGCGAATCTATAAACCGTGTGCAGGCTTCAATACCACCGATAACACCAAAACTTAAAATACCAGAAGCTTTTGAATTAGTGATTTTCTGACAAGTTGCGTAATAAGGGCTATCTGGCAGCGCCGCATAATTCACCCACGCTACCTTTTCATGTTTCTGTAGGTAGATCGCTAACTTTTCAGCGTTTTCACAATGACGCTCCATACGTAAGCCTAACGTCTCTAAGCCCTGTAAGAGTTGGAATGCATTCATCGGTGATAGCGCAGCACCGGTATTCCTCAACGGTGCAACACGACAACGCCCAATATAGGCCGCAGCCCCTAAGGCTTCCGTGTAAACCACACCATGGTATGAAGGATCAGGCTCATTCAAAATAGGGAAACGCGCCTTATTGGCAACCCAATCAAACTTTCCAGAATCGACTATTACACCACCAATGGTTGTGCCATGCCCCCCGATATATTTAGTGAGCGAATGCACAACAATATCAGCACCAAGTTCAAATGGCCGACATAGGTAAGGTGTAGCAACCGTATTATCTACAATAAGTGGCACGCCATGCTTATGCGCTATCTCAGCTAATCGAGTAATATCTACAATATTGCCGGCAGGATTACCAATTGATTCACAAAAAACCGCTTTGGTCTTTTCATCTATAGCACTTTCAAAACCCTCAAAATCATCGAATGAAATCATTCGCGCTTCCACGCCCTGCCGTGGCAAAGAGTGGGCAAAGAAATTGTAGGTGCCACCGTACACTTGGCTAGTACTAACAATATTATCGCCCACCTCGCAAATACACTGAATAGCGTAAGTGATCGCCGCCATACCCGAGGCAACACAAAGTGCTCCAACCCCACCTTCCATTGCCGCAATACGTTGTTCAAGTACTGCGTTTGTCGGGTTCATAATACGAGTATAAATATTGCCCGGCACTTTCAAATCGAATAAATCTGCACCATGTTGAGTATCATCAAAAGTGTAGGATGTGGTCTGATAGATTGGAACAGCCGCAGCTTTGGTTGTTTCTTCTGAGGTGTAACCTTCGTGTAGTGCAATGGATTCTAATTTCATGCTATTCCTACATGATGTGTTGATTGTTATTAAATTGGCACCTGCCCCAGTATCTGCATCATAAAATGACGCTGCAATTATTATGGGCAAGGCATAGTCACTCAAGCTAAAGGTTCCTACTTACACCAGCTCTTGTCGAGTAGTGGCAATATACTGATGAACCTGGTGTTCAACTTCCTCATCAACCATCACCTCCGGGCGACGATCGTTAGGACAAGGCATACGTGGCGCTGTACCAAATAAACGACAAATCAAGGGACGCTCGGCATACACGGTACAACCACTAGGCTCAAGATGTACGCACCTAAAATCATTTAATGCCGCATCATGCTCTGCATCAGATTTTACCGGCAAACGAGACATTTCTTCCGAAGAAGTAGTAACTGGGCCGCTTCAATCGTGGCAACCCGGCACGCATTCAAACGACGGAATATTCTCCCGCAGGCGCGCGACAATATCGCGGTTATTATACATTCCATCCCCATTACGAGTACAAAGCCACGCGTTCAGCGCCATTGCTATTTTACTAAATAAATCCAGTATTGCCTTAATATCTTACAGAACATCATCTATGGTTACTATTCGGCAAGCCAAGCTTAGTTATTTTTCATTGACGTAACGAGTAAAATTAACGTCAAAAAAATCAGCGCGTCAAATCCGAAAAAGTATATGAACTAAAAAATAGCGATTAAAACGCCATAAAACAACGACGACCGATGGCAGATATCAACATACGGATGCGCCTCCCCCTTATCTGAGGCCATAATTTGCTTATATTTCCAAATACCAGACAACAAGCCAACCAGGAAGAATACGCCAGCGGAGATTATTGCTAAACTTTCTGCCATTTCCATACTTATCTACGCTCAAAATCAAATTTAAACACACACCAACTAAGTCAAAATAAAATGTTGCCAATGTCATTTAGCGGATATCACCCATCAAACAAACGCCAACAATAAGTCAAAGAACGCAACTTTGAAAACAAGTTGTATGAACGGCCATCCATAACCAGTCTTCAAGCTTACTTTTTGCGCTTAGGCAGGGTTCCCATAGTCTTACAAATAATGCTCAGCATCACTTCATCGGCACCGCCACCAATAGAGGTTAGGCGGGTGTCGCGATAAGCGCGGGCCACTGGGTTGTCCCACATATAGCCCATACCGCCCCAGTATTGCATACAGCTATCGGTCACTTCACGAAGCAAACGACCCGCCTTTAGTTTTGCCATAGAGGCTTTGCGAGTCACATCAGCACCATTGATATAGCCTTCTACCGCATTGAAGGTAAGCGCACGCAATGCCTCCACTTCAGTTTGCAATTCAGCCAAACGAAAATGCACCACTTGGTTATCCAGCACCGACTGGCCGAATATCTTGCGCTCATGGGTGTAATCGATCGTCTTATTAATACAATCTTCCATTGCCTTTAAACTGCCGGCGGCGGCAAATAGGCGCTCTTCTTGGAACTGCAGCATTTGATAGATAAAGCCATGTCCCTCTTCACCGATAAGATTGCGCTGGGGCACTCGCACATTGTCAAAAAACACCTGCGCGGTATCGGAAGAGCGCATACCCAATTTATTTAATTTCTCAGAAAAAGAAATGCCTGGCGTATTGGTCGGCACAACGATCAGTGATTTATTTAAATGGGGTTTGTCATCACTGGTATTCGTCAGCAGGCACAAATAATCTGCTTGGGTAGAATTGGTGATCCACATCTTAGAGCCGTTGATCACATAATCGTCGCCATCTTTTTTGGCGGTGGTTTTAATTGCAGCCACATCTGAACCGGCGTGGGGTTCGCTTACCGCAATTGAAAACACCGCGTCACCAGAAATAGCGGGAACTAAAAATTCTTTGCGCAATTCATCACTACCAAAACGCGCCAAAGCCGGTGTCGCCATATCGGTTTGCACGCCAATCCCCATGGACACCCCACCGGTTGCGATGCGGCCCAACTCTTCAGAAAAGACAATTTGATAGCTGTAGTCCAAGCCCATTCCGCCGAACTCGACGGGCTTGCAAATGCCAAGCAACCCTAGCTCACCCATTTTTTTAAACAATTCATGTGCTGGGAAAATACCGTCTGCCTCCCATTGGTCGGCATGGGGGTTAATTTCACTGTCGATGAACTTTGCTGTGGTTAGCCGTATGGCTTCATGCTCTTCAGTAAGAATCATGCATTACTCCGTAATAGGTATTATTTAAGAGGCCTTAGCCAAATAGGTCAGGAACGTTTTCAAAGGGGTACGGCGTTGGCGAAAACAAGGACTTGTCTTTACCAATAGCCTCAATTTTTTGAAACGCTGGGCGCGCCGTCATCCGCTTAAAATAATCAAGTACCTGTGGCTCATAAAACTGTGACAAACCCAAGCCGTCGCCAAGATACAAGGCATAAGCGATGGCGATATCGGCAATAGTGAAACGGCCGTCACATAAAAACTCGCGATCTGCCACATGTGTATTTAGGCGCTTTAACCGCGCCAAAAACCACTTGTAATAGTCCTCAACAATCTGAGGCTGACGACGTTCAACCGGCTCTAGCTGGGAATAACGCAATACCAATGTTTGCGGAAAAGTCAGCGTGGCATCGCTGTGAAACAGCCAGTTGAGATAGTCCGCGTATTCTTTATCGGTCGACTTCAAACCAAAATCGTAGCGCTGGTAACGCTCAACTAAATACAAGCCGATCGCAGACGACTCGGTCATATCGATATCGCCATCGACAAAGTACGGTACCGTGCCCAGTACATTTACATCGAGAAATTCACGTTGGAAGACACGCGGCGGGAACGCCAAGACCTCTAAGTCGTAATCGATGCCCATCTCTTCCATCGCCCAAAGGGCGCGCAATGATCGAGCCGTGTAACAATGCCATAGCTTTGGTTTATTGCTTGTGTTCATTATTAGCCCTTTTACAAACGATATTGACGCGCGGCGAGATCGCGCATGATTTCTTCAGAGCCACCGCCGATCGCATTGACCCGCACTTCGCGATAAAAACGCTCAACCCGATTACCACGCAAATAACTTGCACCACCCAAAATTTGGCTGGCCTCACGCGCGCAATACTCCATTGTTTCGCTGGCCTGCACTTTTGCCATCGCCAAATCGCCGGGATCGCAGCGCCCCTCAATATAGGCTTGAGTCAGGTATTGGAGATAGGTTTGGGTGGCGTTTATTTTCTGTTTCATAGTCGCAATTTTGTGGCGAATCACTTGATGATCGGCTAGACGTTTGCCGAAGGTTTTACGCTGTTGAGCCCACTCCACCGCATCTGCCAAACAGGCCCGTGCAGCGGCTTCCATGGTGACTGCCAAGCTTAAACGCTCAGGGTTAAAGTTGGTCATGATGACCAGAAAGCCCTGCCCCTCTTCGCCCAATAAATTCGCTACCGGCACATGCACATTGTCAAAATAAATTGTGCCTGTATCCGCACACCACCAACCCTGTTTTCGGTCCAAAGGCGTTCTGGCAACACCGGGAAGATCCGTCGGAATCAATAACATCGACACCCCGCGCCCACCCTCTCCACCGGTTCGCACGGCAGTAGATACCCAATCGGCATTCATCACACCCGATATAAAGGTCTTGCTGCCATTCACAATAAAGTGATCGCCATCACGCACGGCAGTGGTCGTAATATTGGCCACGTCCGAACCGCCAGAGGGCTCGGTGATACCAAGTGAAATACGCTTGTCGCCCGCTAATACGACTGGCGCGACGAGCTGCTTTATGGCATCGCTGCCATAGTTAATTACCGGCGGCAAACCAATACCGTGAATCAATAAATTACTGATCAGCCCACCTGCAGACCCCGCCCGCGTGAACTCTTCATTGCAGATATTGATATGCCACTGATCGATACCCTCGGAAATACCGCCGTAGGCTTCCGGGTATCCCATTTGCATCACCCCGATGTCGGCGGCCTTTTGCCATAGTTCATCGGGGATTTTGCCGGCCTCCTCCCAGTCATCCAGAAATGGCACCACTTCTTTTTCCAGCCATTTACGAAGCTGGGTACGCCACTCTTCGTGTTCTGGCCGTAAATGCGGATTAAACAGACGTGCGCTGTCAAAGCTAAGCGACATGGGTAATCTCTTTTGTCGTTATGAATACAAGTAATGAGCTTAGTATATACCGCTGTGAGCGCTTGGCTTGGGCATTGGTGCCAGCCAAATCGGGAATCGGTGCCACACGCGATAGGTGCTTTGGGGAGTTAATTACTTTTGCGGAAATCTCTGGGGGATACGCCGTACCACGATCTAAAGGCAGCTGAAAAAGAACTTTGATCCATGTAGCCAAGCAAGAAGGAAATATCGGTAATACTCAGGCGCTCATCTCCCAAATACTGTTGCGCTAGCTCGGCACGCAACTCTTGTAGTATTTGCAAAAACTGGGTGCCCTGCTCCGCCAGGCGGCGCTGCAAAGTGCGACGGGAAATATTTAAGGCCGCCGCAACCTTATCTAGCCCCATCTCCCCACTGGGCAGTAACCGTAGCAAGGCTTTACGCAGCGCGATAATAAAATCGCTGCTCTCGCTATTTTCCTCAAATAAATGCCGTATAGGCTGCGCCAACACCTGCCCCCAGTCAGCATCTAAGCCAATCAATGGGTAATCGAGACAGGCGCGATCGAAATATAAACAACTCACCGGCTGATCAAACCGCAAATTATCTCCAAATTGCTGCCTTAACAGGCTTAAGTCCTGCGGCTCGGAATAAGTAAAATGAGCCGCGCGAACTGGTATGGGCTTAACACAAACCGAATTCACAATGGCCGCCGCTACGCCCAGAGAGGAGTCGGATAAATAGCGCTGGCGATTGGTCGCCTTATCTAAAGGCTGCCAATCCAGGCACAGATACTCTGACTCACGACGAACCGTCACTTCGCCAATGTCGCCCACAATACGCAGTACGCTGGGCATCACGTTTAGGTATTCCCGAAATGTTTGGCAGCCCGAACAGGCATATAGCTGAAGATTGAGGCGATTAATGTAGTCAATACGACCAACATAAAGGCCAATATCTGGGGTTTGGCTAGCGTTTGCCACGCAGTGATAAAGGTGCAACAAGTCGGCAACGGGAAACTGCCTGTCCGTATCTAACACGTCCGCTGGCGAAAAACCCGCCTCGGCGACTAGGGCGTCAAGGTCGGCATCAAGTGCCTTGGCCGCTTGAAACAAGGTAGTCAACGCTGAGCCATTCACCGACCACGCACGGTCCTCGCCTGACGCTGAACGGGCCGCAGAGACTTGCATGGTGGTATCAGTTAGCGTCATTCTTCTTGCGTTCAGTGATATTGGGAGGCCATAGCCGGCATGTGATGCCCACTATAAGCTTGGGCATGCTAACATTGCGCGCAGCACAAACGTCTTATACTTTGCAGTTAGGCGCTACATCATAACAATGACAAGGGGGCAAAAATAGTTGAAAGCCTTTGAGTTTCACACCACAAAATCTATTATCGTCGAACGTGGCGCCGCCGCGCGACTAGCAGAACGTATCCGCGACATGGATTGCCAATCAGTATTGATAGTGAGCGACCAAGGCGTGGTGAATGCCGGCTTACTAAACCCAACATTGGAGAATTTTGCCGAGCAACACATTCCCGTGTCGGTCTTTCCTGATGTGGTCGCCGACCCTGCTGAAGCCATCATAGAGCGCGGTGTTTTGGCCGCGAAACACTGCAAAGCTGACTGCATTATTGGCTTTGGCGGTGGCAGCTCTATGGATGTCGCTAAACTTATTGCCCTATTGGCCAATAGCGAACAAACACTTGCGGACGTGTATGGCGTAAATGCCGCCACTGGCCAACGGCTACCGCTAATTCTAGTGCCAACGACCGCTGGAACGGGATCGGAAGTCACCGCAATTGCGATAGTCACCACAGGTGAAAGTGAAAAGAAAGGCGTAGTGTCGCCCCTATTACTTCCCGATATTGCCCTGCTCGACGCCGAACTAACACTTGGCTTGCCCAAACATGTCACTGCGGCGACAGGTATTGACGCGATGGTGCATGCCATTGAAGCCTTCACAAGCAAACGCCTAAAGAACCCCATATCTGACAGCCTCGCTAAAGATGCCTTGCGGCTATTGGCCGCGAATATACATACCGCCTGCCAGCACGGCGAAAACATACCGGCGCGAGAAAATATGCTACTCGGCTCCTGCCTGGCGGGCATGGCCTTCGCCAATTCCCCAGTCGGTGGTGTACACGCTCTCGCCTACCCTGTTGGCGCGCGCTTTCATGTCCCCCACGGCTTATCAAATTCACTTATGCTAAATGCCGTATTACGCTTTAATCTGCGGGATGCCGAGCACCTCTATGCAGAACTCGGCGACGTGGTATTCCCCGCTGCCTGCGGCACACCACACGACCGCGCCATGGCACTTCTGAACTACCTAAAAGACCTTCCCACTGAACTTGAAATTGCGAATTCATTAAGAGAGGTCGGTATCCAGGAAAGTGACGTTGAACTGCTGGCAAAAGATGCGATGAAACAAGAGCGGCTGTTGATAAACAATCCACGCGAAATCCATTTGGCCGACGCTATCGCGCTTTACAAGGAGGCCTTGTGAGCGACAAGTCCGCAATTCCCACTCGCGCTGATTTTCCACACTTTTCAGAAATTCAAACCCGCTGGCATGACAACGATGTTTATCAGCATGTAAACAACGTGGTGTATTATTCATTTTTCGATACCGCCGTTAATCAGCATTTGATTAACAGCGGCGCCCTCGACATTGCCAACAGCCCCGCTATTGGCCTGGTCATAGAAACTCAATGTCGCTACTACTCCGCGGTCAGTTTCCCCGACCTTATCGTCGTCGGTATCAAAGTAGAACACCTTGGCAATAGTAGCGTGCGCTACCAAACCGCTATTTTCCGCAATGACGAAACGACGGCGTCGGCGGTCGGTAATTTTGTTCACGTCTATGTAGATCGCCACACCAATAAGCCTGTTAGCATTCCCGACAAAGTAAGATCGGTACTAGCACTCCTTCAACATGATATTAACGGGTACAGTTAGTCCTAAGGCGGTTCAGTGCGCGGCGTTTTCTGGAAAGCATAGTGGGTGGTACGGCATTCCGGCTATGGCGAGAGGAAATAACAAAGCAATGGACTGCCGTAGGCCGCCAAATAAGCTCAAAAAAATATTACTTTGGCTGCTCGCCAAATGGAGAAACAATGTCAGAAGCGCTATCTAATCTCATTGAATTGCTAACACTTGAAAAAATTGACGAGAATATTTACCGTGGCCAATCCGAGGCTACCGATTGGGGCCGCGTGTATGGTGGTCAAGTTATCGCCCAAGCATTATCAGCCGCTGCACAGCAAGTTAGCCCCGAACGCCATATACACTCTTTCCACAGTTACTTTCTAAGACCAGGGGATCCGGATTTCCCTATTATTTTTGAAGTTGAAAGCAATCTCGATGCGGGCACTATTTCAAATCGTCGCGTGAAAGCCGTTCAACGCGGACAAACCATCTTCTTCATGACCAGCTCATTTCAACTCAATATTGATAGCTACGATCATCAAAGTGAAATGCCTGTAGTACCACCGCCAGAAGGTTTACCGCAGGAATTAGAACTGCGCGAGGAGGAACTGCGATTTGCCCCAGAGGAATGGCTACCAAAATTCAACGCTGTTCGCGCCATAGACTTCCGCGCCGTAAAATACTACGACATGAAAAATCCTGTTAAAGGACAGCCGACCAAGCAAATATGGATGCGCCCCAATGGTCGCCTGCCGGACTGCCAAAGCATTCACAATTACTTGCTGGCCTATGCCTCAGACTTTTTCTTTTTAGCCACCGCAAGCCAACCCCACGAAGTGTCTTTCCTAACGGAAGATATGCGCATGGCAACGATTGATCACAGCATGTGGTTTCATCGACCTTTCGATTTTAACGACTGGTTGCTATACGACATAGACAGCCCCAGCGCCTCAAATGGTAGAGGGTTTGTGCGCGGCAAGATTTATGATCGTGCGGGAAGACTCGTTGCAAGTAGCGCGCAAGAAGGCATTATGAGAAAAAGACGGGGGCAGTAAGTCCCCCCTCAATAAAGGGCAAATCTCTGGCTACGGTAATCTTTAACATGTCGGAAATCTTAGGCAATCGTTAAGAATTGAGCGCTAGCTTACCTGTATCGCAGTAATAATAAATAAGTAAGCTTTTATGCGTTGTACAACTCCATTATTGGTTATGCTTGCCGTATTAAGGGTCAGCAGCAATGCAATCTTTTTAGCCGAAGAAAGTGGTGCTCGCGACACACAATATGACTGCATCAAAGCGGGTGCCCCCGAACAGAGCGAGACAAAGATTACCCAGAGCATAGACGACGCTACAAATATAGAAACTGACTCGGCGGCAACAAACAAAACTGGAAAAATCGAATCTATAGACATTATCATCAATCCAATCTTCGACGAAAGCAAACCCCAAGAAAAAAATTGGCTGTTTCGACTAGCGAACAGACTGCATATCCCAACACAGAAAAAAGTCGTAAGAGACGATATTCTTGTTGACGTTAACGACCCAATAAATCAAACCCTCCTAGATACTAGCGAACGAATTCTTCACACCCGTCACTACGCTTAACAAATCTAGCGTTACCACGACTATCGACCCCAGCTCATCGGCAGGCAGGCATAGTTTAAGTATCACTAAAAAATCATAATATCTCAATGGCCCAAAGCTGCCACTGGACATATTGTCAAAATGGGTATTTATTCTTTCTCAATTAGCTAGAACCCCCTAACTAGGATCCAATACGGGAAGCTGAGATTAAAAATGACAATATCATGCCCTTCGCTATTCAGATATTGATAGGGAGTAACCGCACAGACCTATTTAGAAATCGTTCGGGCTGCGAGTATCTAATCGATTTAATACTAACGGAAATACCAAAATAAATGGCACTCAACAAAAAAATATAAACAGGAGATTAAAATGAGCAGAATCCAAATTTCACAGGGAATTAGAATTATAATTACAGCCTGTCTAGCCGCCACCTCACTCAGCGCATATGCTGACAGATTGCAAAACGTGTTAGTTCAGGACAGCAGCGGAAAGGGCACGCAAGCCCTAATCTGCTTAGGAGATAAAACATCTCCAGCTAGGTATGGCGGCATCTATACCGGCGACGATGGTAGAGCGAGTATTCTACTCCCTGAATTTAGCGGCAAAAGGGAGATTATTAGCCAATTCCATTTGAGCGCATCAGGAAAAGCTGGCGGAACTACAAGCGTACAATTTAGTGACAAAATTGGTAAAGAATTAAGGCTGACGCTTATAGAAGATAAAAAAGTTGAATGTGCTTCGTTCAAACCTGCACCACTAAAGCCGGTTAATGGCTACCCGGGCGTCGAACGTATTCTCGCCTTGCCACCAGAGGATAAGCCACTATCCCCAAGCCAAGTAGATGCACTCATTGGAGCAGCGAAGCTTGGAAAGATCACGAGAATTTCTGATTATTACAAGGGCGGAAGCAAGGCAGCGACGACCACTACGCCGCCCGCCGACGCAAACCGCAATATTGAAGAAAGGTGCTTTGGCGCAGCCGGATCGCAATGTGGCTTTGCTGGAGGACAGAATGGCATTTCAACATGCCTACCTGTATTTGGGATAAATGGTTTTGTAAACTGCCGCATAAACGATGGCAGTTGGAATCATGATGAATGCTGCGTCAGGAATCCAAATGGGTTTCTTTGCGGCGGTGAACCTGCTGGGCCAGGCGCTGCTTGTACAGCCGAGTTCAACGCAGCCTTTGCGGTAAATCTAACGCCATTCTCTTGGAACAGGCTGGTCAATATCAACACGATTGACCGCGATGGCCGAGTCGATCGCCCGCTTTACTGTGCAAAATCCGGATCAATTGTTTTCAGTGATCAAGCGTCACTATGTTGCGACGGATCTCGCGCACTCAACGTATTCGACGTCGCTGCGTTCACCAACAGAAATGGCGCATGGATTCCAGCGCTTCCCTTTACAAGGATCTGCAAATAGATCACATAACTATTTTTTAAATCCAAAAGCAATGTGTTAATTTCGCCCAGCCATCCGAACACAGTTCGGATGGCTCTATTTTTCGGTGCCTGTTTTTAAAGGTATATACGCGACCGAGAAAGTATTCCTATTATCGCCAAAAAAGCAAAAAACATACAACTTCAATATTACACTTCTCGACTGCAAGAATGGCAGCCACTATCGTCTTACCCACTAACGTTAACACTCTAGTTTAATTAATAATTATCAAAACTTCGTACGACATCTTAAAAATAAAATTACACACCGCAAATGTATTATCTGAATAAGCCACCCAAAGTTTTCATAATATGTTAAGAATCATCTTTTAAGACAGTGATTACATTGTGATTACCGAAACAAACACTGCCGGATAACGAAAACCAACCAGGCTTAATTTTCTGCACCTAATCCGATTTAGCACAAAGGATATAGTGACCAAGACGTTAATCCTGCCGCTGACATTGCTCCCCGATCAAGCATCAATCTCGGCCGTCACCTGAGTGTCAAACACGACTCTAAAAAAATGTCGCCCGCCTAGGGCAACCCCCAAGCATATCCAACTTCCTATTTTTGAAAAACATGCTATAAGGTTTATCGGGACTAAAATAAAAAATAGGCATAGTCAACTACCAGCGAAATAATATCACGCCAAATTAATTGATCTACATATGACTTGATTCAGGAATCGTTCATTTAAGTCGTCGTAATATTGCATTAACTTGTTGTAAAGGAGCGGTGATTTGAAAGGACTCTAGTGCAAGGAATAAGTGTTGTAGTAGTTAATAAAAGTCGGTTTAAAACGACGAGTTACGCAATTACCTATATTTATGGAGCTTCAAACATGAAAACACCTCGCTTAATTAATAGCAAAAAATCTACACGGACTGTCCTACAGGCAAGCCTATTAATATTCACAGGGACATTAGCGACCGGCAGCGCCTTCGCACAAAAGACCCCAAATACATCATTTCAAAATGCAAAACCAAGCACCCAGCAAAGCGTAAAGCTAAGCCCAGCCGTGCTCAACGAGATCCGCATCCGAGTTGCTCCGAAACTATCTAGCGCGCAAGTAGAAGCCCTACTTAGTAATTTGGCATCGATGAACTACACTCAGGTTGCCGCGCTCACTAGCGGTTCCGCATCACAACTTGAGCGGTTGATTCCCGGAGTTTCGGGCACTGCAAGCTCCGTAGGGCAGTCGCCACTAAGCAGCGCTCGGCAAGCTAGCACCAGTGGCAATAATGCGACACAGAAAGGCGTCCAGCAACAAAAGGATATGCGCGGCGGATTCAATACAGGTAGTGGGTTCAGCTCAGACGATGAAGATCCTACTAAAGGCCTCTCGAAATTATCCGTAGGCGGCACGACTGTTGCCGATGAAAAAGCGAAGAAAAGCGCCAAGGGCTTTCCTACGACTAATCCCGACACCGGAATAACGGTGGACAAGCGTGAAGACGGCAGCTTCTCAATCTCAAACGGCACGCAGAAGGAGTATTACGACAGTAACTACAAGCGTGCTAAAGATCCACGCGACCTAGACAAGAAAAACCAAAAAAGTGAGCCTGTACCCGACGGCAATGCTGGCGACTCTGGCTTCGTATCGCCAGAAGAGTGGCGCACCATTCTCGCAATGCTAGGATCTCGCGGCAGCCCAGACAAGGTGGCAAGCAATCCCGGTGCAGGTGGTATGAAGGTGCCGACCACCACCACGGCCGGCACGCCAACGGATTACACCGCGTCTCGCACCGTTGATATGGTGCAGCTGCAAGAGATCATTCGGGTGTCTGTCGAAAAACTAGGACCAAAATTATGATGCCTGTGAGCGGCGTTTGCCGCCTACCAAACCGCGTCCTAGCTCAGTGCCGTACTTTGGCATATATATGCGTTGTGCCAGCGCTGTTAGCGACGACTTTATCCGCCGCTGCAGCACCTAGCACAAAAATAAACCTGATCGCACCGGCGAACACAGCGGGAAATTGCAAAACTCAGATGCCAGCGACGGCAACAGCAGAGAACCGATGGGCGTCGGTAGATTCAAGGGGGGAGGCAATAAGACTCGCTGCCGGTAGAAGTATTGTTGTTGACGTATACGGAACGGATCTCGATCAGGTAAGTAGTGTTATTGTCATCAACGGGCGGAACAGTTTGCCACTGGAGGTCCGCCTAGACCCTCAGGGAAGAAGTCGTAGAGACGCTAAACGCAACCTGACGTCGCACTGCATCGAAGCAGGTTCAGTGCAGCTTTCCTTTGCGACGCCTGATACTCAGACAAAAGTATCTGAACATAAGCTAATACTGCGACTAAGTGACGGGCGCGAGACTGAGCCTGTAAAGATACAAGTATTTCCACTACCCGATGTTAAATTAGTGCTGAATGAACGTGTCAACCGCTCTCGCAACTTTACCTGTGCTGGCGCTACAGGCAGTGTAGAAGCAAGCAGTGACTCGTTCCGAGTTACGTTCCCAGCGGGCGCTGGTGGCGACAACCGATGCGCAGCTGGGGAACTGGCTGGGGAACAGATCATGCGACTACCTCAAGAGCTTGGTGGCCACAAATACCATTTTGTAAAAAGTTTTACACAGACGTTTGTGGCATCGCGAGAAAGCACCTGCCTTGCGCTTTCTCGTCCCTTTGAATCACTCGACTATCTCAATGATCCTATCGGGGCAAAACCAATCCGTTTTCCGTTCGGCCCATTAAACCTGTCACACCAAAGTTGTCAGGGCACAATAATCTTCGAGCGGACTGGCGGCGCGCCAGTTGCAAAGTTTAGTTCAAATCTGACGCTAGACCCGACCCCGGTTTTCGCCACCGGCCCGGTGTTTTTCCCGCGGCCAATTCCTGCGAGGCCTGGATCAAGCTTCCGCGTCACTTTTAATATCGGATCACCCAATCCGACTGGGCAGCTCATTACGTATCGCTTGACAGACTCACAATGTTTTCGAGCAGGTCGTAACACCTCGTACGCCCCGGGACTTCCGTTCAACACAGTCACGGTTCCAGCGGAGAGGCGCAGCGTAACCTTTGAATTACAGGTCGTTCCAGATGCCATTGAACGTGGCTGTTCAACCAGTGGCGCGGTGCTACCCCATGCTTTAGAAGCATGGGCGGGGAACGCAAATCTGAGCGTTACTGCGAATCCATTCTACATAAACGGACCGATCAGGATAGAACCTTGATGTGATGTCTTGGGCTATTGATTTCGGTAAATATTAGCTCTACCAATCGCAGCTCGGGCAACCGAGTTGCGTCTACCAAAAACAGCATGATTCAGAATTTAAATAGGCAAGCCGTGGCGAGGGAGTGTTATGAAGCGTCCTCCCCCACTTTACAAAAAATCGATACTGACCTGCCGAATTAGCCACAACCCTTTTGCGAAACACTATTTAGAAGTCTTTTACTAAAAATGGAATTATATTTCAGAAACCTGAGAGGAGAATTTTATGCGTATCACAACAGTGTTAACTGTAGCAGGTGCTTTTCTAATATTTGCGTCACCCGCGATGGCAAGGTCCATTGCCTGCCCATCTGGGCCTCTACACGCAGAGATCATAGACCCACCTACTGGATGGTCCCCAGTTAAAGACTCAGGCGCATTTTCAGCTGCCCTCGTAGAAGGCGTCGGCGCCAATCTCGCACTGATCTGTGAATATGGCGAAGCCGGACGAGTTACCTCAGAGCCACCACCTGGTGAACGTGTTTGTCGGGTTTCCGGTACAGGTTTTGACTGTCGCCGACCTGTAAATACCGATGAGCTAGGACCACCAGTGGGAACACTGCAATTAGTAGAGGGTGACACTGTCGATCTCGACGTCGCACCACCACGTAAAACCATTAAATTTTCACTAACAACTAAATCGACGTCATTTACAAAGTCTATCGACTTCATATTCGCAAATTTCGTAAATACAGTAGACCAACCCGGCTATGATCTGGAGAGTAGTTCACGCGCCTCGCCATTCGTTCGTAGATTCCCCCAATCCAACGAATGTCCGTTTGGTGGTACAACGTCAACTGGCGTCTATTTCCCACTAATCGACCCCAATACACGAAACATCCAGACCGGCCCCATGTTTGCTTGCGTAACGACGTCGTCAGGGAAATGGTATTTAACCCAGCTCACCAAAATTTCACGCAGCCATAATAAAACACGCGCAACATTAACGTGGTGGCGATTCTAATAATTGCTAAATAAGTTAGGCCGGCTTAAACAGTCGGCTTTTCCAAAATACACAAGCATATCAGCGTGTCAAAATTGTGTAAGCGGCAGTAAATATAAGATCAATAATATATAGAGTCACTGTTTCATCGTTAGCATTGCAATACAAATAATATCGACGCATGCCTTCGATTTAATCACTATCGCACCCCGTTACCCTGAACATTTAAATAAATCGCTTAGCTGAAATAGTGTTAGCCACATTAAGTTCGATTCAGGGGTGATTCAGCTTTGAAAATATATCATTGAGTTTAACTTGTTACAGAGGAGCGCTGGTAAGAAGGGACTCTAAAAACAAGGAAGAAGTGTTGTAGTAGTTATAAACAAGTCGGCATACAAACCGAAAAATTACGCAATCAACAAGATCTAAGGAGCTTCAAAAATGAAAACATCAATTCATATCGCAAAACACGCGAGCCTACTAACTGTAATGGCGTCAGTTTTAAGTGCACTTTTAACTAGTCCTATTGCTCACGCATCTGGTGAGTATGTACTCAGCAAACCAGTAGGGGACGACATGCGCTGTACCAGCGTCAATGGAAACTCTGTTGGAATTCGAGACAGTAGACTCGTCCAGTCCATGGCTAACGTGGTTTACCGGGCCGGCTCCAACGAGCAGTATCTAGACATCGAAGGTGGAGTGGTCAACTTCTCGGTCTGGGGAAATGTAGACCTCGCCAAGTCGATCACGCTTTCAGGAATATCAAATGGTCGTGTTGAGGTAATGGACCGTCACGGGGGCGCGGAGAATGCAGCACGCGGATGTGGTGCTATTGGGTCAGTGGACCTAAAGATCACAACGCCAAATCTACCGGCCAACCAAGATACTGGAACACTGATATTTAGCTTTAACAGTGGCAGTACTTTTCGTATCCCAGTAAAAGTGTTCCCTTATCCCAATAAATTAGCTTTGGGCTGGCCCATCAGCGGCACTTTTAACGGCGAACCTGCAGGTCCGAATATGGAGTGCATGCGCGCTAATGGGGGATGGAGTGTCGTTCGCGGCGACACACTGGAAATAGGTTTCAACCCTGACGGACCTACGCCTAATTGTCCGCTGTTTCGCGCTAAGTTCTCCGGCCTGCAGGGTGGACCGCACGACCTTCACAGCGGAATAGGACTAAAAGACGGCAAAGCGATCACCTCGGCCTCACCCATTCCATCTAACCGTCTCTATGGACCAGTCGCAAGTGGCGTCAATTACCCCTTCAATCTCCGTGGCCGTCCCAGAGACCAATTCATTGCACGGGACGCAATTACCGGCGAAATTGATGCCATTAACATTAATTTCGACGCGGTACGAAATTGGTTTAAGCCACCACGCAACGGCCTAGTTCAGCTTGCCCCACGATTTGATGCGATTGAACAGCAGGTAGTAATTAGTTCATTCAATAATGTTGGAGGTCTTGTGCAACCACTCAAAGTTAATATCGTCTTTTCCAAGGCGCAAGCCAAAAGCAATTTGACCGCTACATTCGCCGCCTTTGTAAAGGACTGCAAGCAGCGGGTAGTGCAGGTCACAGACCAGTCAACAAGTGGCCTGCAAATCACAGACCGCGTCTTCGGATTCGGTGACAGATCATCTCAAAGTCTGGGCAACTCAACCAGCACAAGCCATACCTACGCAAGTGATGGAAGTTATGTCATTGAGCTCACAGTTGCAGACAGCGGCGGCAATACCAAAACCGCGACGAAACAGATCACCGTCAACTCCCAGTCCTGCGGCAGTAGCACTACAACCCCGCCGCCACCACTAACTGGCGGCAGCAAGAATATGCCGAACATCCACCCACATGTTCCTCCACTACAAGTTTATCTGCGCCGAATTGACGAGCTGAACGGCAACATAATGATTAACAACAGCTTTTGCACCGCACTTGGCAAAAGTAACGCCGGCGAAGTAGATGTACCACCAATCCAATGGGGCGCGTCCTCGGCTGGAGCGTCGGCACCCAGTGTGCGTGTCGAGTTACGCGACGATGCGAGTAATAACTTGATTTCAAGTTTCGATACAGCTCCCCTTGTAGGCAATGGCGCCGCCGATATGCGAACTAACTATGTCGGACGCCCAAGCCGTATCAATGTGGTCAAACTGCCAGGGAGGAAAGGCGAAGTTGCTTGCTTCATCGACAGCAAATTCGGCAAACCGAAGCTTGATCCAAACCGCTTCCTGATAAGGGTAGATACGCTAAATCGCGTCAGCGAAGGCCCAGATTCGGTCGGCGCAGAAAGCGACAACGAGCTGCGGTTCTAATCTGCCTAGGTATTCCACGTCAAGGAACATCTATGATGAATCAACGCTAGAAATAAAGGGCGCCGAGGAAACTCCGCGCCCTTTAACATTTCTGCGACTCATTCTATATTGAGGGCGTCGCGCAATCACTACTCGACTATCGTCGTCCTCCTTTCTCCAAACAAGGTCTTCGATATCATGCACGTGGCGAGGTAATACACTCTGCAAACTTTAAAACCGTCGTTTGCGTGGCATAGTTTGAGTAGTTTTTCTGTTAAAAGGCAGTTTATACTCACTTAGCTTAGCTTCATAAGCAAAGGACTAAACGACTTATGTCGAATGGATGTTGGCGGTAAACAACAGCGACACCTAACAATCAATAAAATGAGGCATTACCCCGTGAAAGGCACTCATCTACTATCTACTCCCCTCCCCTTGTGGCGTGCGATTAGAACAACTGCAATCACTGCAGCAACGACCGGTTTACTGCTGGCTTGTGCACAGACCCCCGCCGTTCCAGAATCAAGTTTTACGATCCAGGACTGGCTTAACAACGGCCGTAAAGCCGCTGAAAATCAAGACTGGGCCACCGCCCAAACTGCTTTCGCCAATGCCCTAAAAGCAGACCTTTCAAACGGCTATTTGCAAACCCTTAATGGCCTCGCTTACGACCAACTCAGCTACGACGATATAAGCCAAGCAGAATTTGCCCAAGTTGCCTATGACAATGCCCAAGATCTAGCCCCCGGCCAATACTGGGTTTCATTAATGCAAGGTTTTCTGGCCTTAAGACGCAATGAGCCCGCCGCCGCGATTCCACATTTCACCCGCGCCGCAATGGATGAAGAGGCACAATGGGAAGCGGCTTACGGGTTAGGGGTTGCCGCTTACTATACCGGCGATTTAATGTTGGCCGAAGCCTCCGTGCGTGAAGCGCTGCGTCATCAAGCAGACCGCCCTGAGGTTATTCGCCTATCGGCGCTCGTTCGCGCCGCCTCTGGAAACGAAGAAGCGCTAAATGAAGTGGGCCGCTACGCGAAATTAACCACTGATCAAGCTGACGCCGCCTGGTTGCAACAGCGCGTAGAACATTTACTCAGAAACACATTATTCCAAGAGTCGGAAGCCGCCATAGCACTAGCGCAATATAACGGTGGAAACGCTGACACTAGCGTAAGCGCAAACGAGACTGAAAATTACGCGGGCCTATATGAAAATTCGCCTCCTCAGATTTCGGTAGACGTCACCATCATTCTGTCATCGGTGTCAAAAAGTCAGCGGCGCGGCATTAACTTATTAGATGCCCTTAGCGCAACCTACTCGCTCGACCGAAGCTATTCTAAAACCACCCAGGAACAAACCGGCGCCGCCCCATTTAGCTCCGCAGTAAAAACCATCACACGTAATATTGGTATTCCGCAAATCAATTACAACCTAAATTTATTCAATAATTCAGGTCAGTATTACAGTGTGCTTGCTAGGCCCTCGCTGACCGCTTACTTAAACGAAACCTCAGATTTTTTTGCGGGACGTACAATCAATGTCAGTGTTAACGGGATACAGTCGGGCAATATTATCCCCATTGATATCGGTGTATCGCTGACCGTCACACCGCAATCGATTACTACCGACAACACTATAATTCGCGTTGCCGCTAATCGCTCCTTCCTTTCCGCCAATGAGATTGGTCAATTTAGGGAATCGCTAACCACCTTCAAGCAACAAGTCTCGGCTATGGCCGATATTAAATTTGGTCAAACACTAATTTTGTCAGCCTTATCTGAAACGGTACGAGACGAATCAAACTCCAAAGTGCCACTTCTTGGCGATGTACCGATATTGTCGACCTTTACCAAAGAAAAAAATGTAGCAGAGCGGGAGGAGTCGATATTGATTTTAGTCACACCGCAACGACCAAGCGTGGCGAATCTCAATATTCAAGCCCTGCGCAGTGACGAGACCAAGCGCTTGATACGATTTTGGGAGAGTATGGCTGATCCGACCAGCAATGTTGGTGACATTATAAAAAGGCTTGAAAAGATGCCTATCTTCCGCGAGGCTCAAAAAGCTGACATTTCCTATAAACTTCCCGAAGAAAAGCACATTGTGAAACGCGCATTGGACTCGACCTACCGTCTTGCGACAAGTTTATAGCGCCCAATATACTGCGCCGCAATTTATAGCGGCGCAGTTTTACAAATCCCCCGCAATTACTTACGGAACTGCTTAAAATCTGCTGGGCGTTTCTCCATGATCGCCACAACCGCTTCAATATTTTCCGGTGTTCCAGCCAAACGAGACATACCTTCCGCCTCCCCGCCCATTGCAGAGTGAATCGCCGCACGGTGCACACTACGCATTAATTTTTTGGTTTCCACTAGAGATGGTATGGGCCAATGGGCAATTTCCCGCGCTTTTTCCATCGCGCGTTCCAAGACCGATTCATCGTCGAAGGTCGCAGTGGCAATCCCTAAATCAACGGCCTTTTCAGCGTTTACCCACTCTGAGGTATACATTAGTTCGGCGGCTTTACGCGCGCCAATAATGGCCTGCAACTGATAGCTGCTGCCCCACTCCGGCACCAAGCCCAAGGCAGTAAAAGGAAAGCGCAAACGCAAACTACTGCCGACGTACACCACATCGGTATGCAGCAATAAAGTCGCGCCACCACCCACTGCAACACCGCGGGCCGCGCTGACGACCGGCTTATCGAAGTCCACCAGGGCTTTGGCTGAAATTTCAAATGGATGCTCGCCGTCAGCCTCTGAAAAATCATTGAGATCAACCCCGGATGAGAAATCTTTTCCTGCACCAGTAATCACGACGCAGGCCACCTTCGGATTGTCACTGGCGGACACCAGGGCATCTCTAAACGCTAGCCACTGCTCGTTATTGAACGCATTTTTCTTGTTAGGCCGATTTAAAGTCAGCAATAAAACGCCGTCATCATCGAGTTGCTGCAGTACGGTATCGCTCATGGTTATCCTTATATTAGTGCTAATTATAGAATGTCACGGTGTCCGCCAAAGCAGCTCTCTCGGTGCGGCAGCCATTGACGGAATTTGCGGTATCTTCATGACCAAAGGAAATGCCAAACAATAATTTATTGCTGGAATCAATGTCGAGTTCCTGCCTAACTAAATCACAATTGAAGCTCAGCGCCGTCTGTGGGCAACTTGCCAAACCATGGGCGCTAAGACTTAGCATAAGCGTCTGGGCATACATGCCCAAGTCGGCAGCTTCACGAAGGCCGAAACCCTCTGGTAGGAATAAAAAAGCGACATGAGGTGCGCCAAAGAATTCATAATTTTTCATGAACTGCTCATTGCGCGCCACTTTATTGTCACGGGTAATCCCCATGGCATCGTACAAATCAGCCGCGGCCTTATATTGACGCTCTTTGTACACACCCTCGTATTTACCATCGTAAGGGAAATCCATAGTCCATTCGCCGGCACTAAACGCCGTTGGAATCTTGCCACGCAGATTCTCTATACTTGTACCGCTCGCCACCGCAATCTGCCAAGGCTGAGTATTGCAGTTAGATGGCGCGCGCTGTGCGAGTGTGAATATCGATTCTAAAACTGACTGTGTAAGAGGCTCCGGCAAAAATGCGCGTACCGAACGGCGCGCATTAACAAGGTCACTAAACACTTCTAAGGTTTTGCTCATCATCTCAATCCGTTTGTTTAATTACACCGCTATTCAAAAACTGCGTTATTGCATCGTCATCCCACCCCAAACCAGCCATTATAGACACGGTGTCAGCGCCTTCTGCGACTGGAGAATGCTGAATCTCACCCGGTGTGCGGGAAAACCGCGGCGCTGGAGCGGACTGCAAAACATTGTCTCGACGGACAAGATTTTTCCTAACCGCATTGTGAGCATAGTGCTCAGCCTCATCCATATCTAATATCGGCGCAACGCAGGCATCACTTCCCTCGAACAAGGCGGCCCATTCATCCCGCGTTTTTTCTAACAGCCGCGCCGCCATTTGCGCGCGCCGCGCCGGCCACTGCGCCTTGTCCATTTGAGCAAAATAATCGCTGCCACCAAAATCCAAACCTAGAATATCGAGCAACTGCGCGTAAAAATGCGGCTCAATAGCGCCCACAGAAATAGAGCGACCATCTTTACATAAATAGCTTCGATAAAACGGCGCACCGCCATCCAATAAGTTTTGCTCGCGTTCCATGTCCCAATACTGAATGCCCTTTAAGCCGTAAATGGTACTCAGCAAACTCACGGTGCCGTCGCATATTGCCGCATCCACTACCTGACCAAACCCAGACTGCTTGCGTTCATGCAATGCCGCTAGCACACCCAATAACAAAAACATCGAGCCACCACCCAAATCGCCGATGACGTTTAAGGGGGTTGGTGGCGCCTCACCTGCCGTGCCAAAGCTATCTAATAGCCCTGTTATCGCAATGTAATTAAGGTCATGGCCCGCCTGTTTAGCCATCGGGCCGTCCTGCCCCCAACCTGTCATCCTGCCGTAGACTAAAGCAGGATTACGTTGCGCACAGATATCAGGCCCCAAACCTAATTTTTCCATTACACCGGGGCGAAAGCACTCTATAAGGACATCGGCAGATTCAAGTAACTGCAAAACGACCTCGACGCCCTCTGGGCTTTTTAGATTTACCGCAATGGATTTGCGTCCCCGCGCGGTCACGTCTCCCGGATGGGCGCCTAGACCACCACCACTCACGCGATCGATGCGAATCACTTCGGCGCCGAGGTCAGATAACAACATACAGGCATAAGGTGCAGGACCGATGCCTGCCATTTCGATAATGCGTAAACCGCTCAGCGGACCGGACATGGCGTTACTCTCTGAATAAGCGGAGTGAGTCAAACAAGGAAGGAGCGCAACGGCAGTTCAGAACCTGAACCCCGTTGCGCGACAAGAAGATTTACTCGCCGGTAAATACCGCAGGTCGTTTTTCTTTGAAGGCGCGCATGCCTTCTTTCGCGTCTTTAGAGCCAAATACCGGACCTGCCAATATATCCGATTTTTGCATCGCGTCGTCTTCGGCTAAATGCTCGGTGTGCTCACGCAATGAGCGCACCACGGCTTTAACAGCCAAGGGACCATTTGCACAGATTTTAGCCGCTAATTTTTTAGCCTCTACTAGGGTTTCACCCTTGGGCACCACGCGATTGATCAAGCCGAATTCCAAGGCTTGCTGCGCAGTGACGTGCTCGCCCAACAATAGAATCTCGGCAGCTAGGCAGTACGGAATCTGCTTGCGCAAGCGAATGGTAGAACCGGACATAGGATACAAACCGCGCGCCACTTCCGTTACACCAAAAATGGCGTCTTCAGCGGCAACCCGAATATCCGTGCCCTGCAATATCTCAGTACCGCCAGCCAATGCATAGCCTTCCACCGCTAGCAATAGCGGCTTGCAGGGACGATTCTCGCGAAGTAGGGCCTGCCAATGAATATTTGGCACCGTGCCCATCAAGTCCATAAATTCTTGAGTAGTACCTTGATCACCATCCGGACCGACTTTCAAATCCATACCCGCGCAAAACGTATCGCCATTGGCGGTAAGAATAGCGCAGTACAAATTGTCATCTTCGTCCAATAAGCGCCACGCCTTATACAAGCCCAATAGCATTTCTGGATTAAAGGCATTTTTCGCTTCTGGTCGATTAAGCGTGACAATCAAGACATTGCCTTCTTGTTCAACAATACACGTCTTCGTGCTGATGGCTAATTCGGTTGCCATGGTGTTAACTCCATAAAAATTAGTTTAAGCGACTGCGCCCTTGCCGCTTTCAGCAAACGCCTTTGCGGTTTTATAGTCAGGTTTACCACTGGGAGCGCGGGGCAATTCGTCGATAAGATGGATTTCACGCGGCACTTTGTAGCCGGCAATATGCTTGCGGCAATGGTCTTGAATATTCTCCAAGCTCAATTGAGTACCCTTGCGCGGCTGTATAATGGCACTTACACGACTTCCCCAGCGTTCATCTGAGACACCAACAACCAAGGCATCAAAGATACCGTCGTGAGCTTTCAGTGCATCTTCCACTTCTTCAGGGAATATCTTTTCACCGCCGCTATTAATGCAATTTGATCCACGCCCAAACACGGTGATTGAGCCATCATCTTCTAGCTTAGCGGCATCGCCGGTCAGCAACCAGGTTTTGCCATCAACTTGAATAAAGGTCTTTGCAGTTTTTTCAGGGTCGTTGTAGTAACCGTTGGGTATGTAACCTGCGCGGGCAAATATGCCAGTTTCACCTAACTCGGCGTGACGACGCGGTTCACCTTCAACGTCAATAATGACGTCCATAAAATCTGTACGGGTAACATTACCGAGGCCAGATGCCGTCTTTTTGCTGCCGTTATCCATGCCCATTTGGCCACCTTCAGATGAGCCAAAACTATTGGTGATAAAGACATTGGGGAAATGCTTTTTAAACGCTTCCTGTTTAGCGTCTGAGAAAATAGCGCCGCCGGAGCCCACGTTAAACACCGCACTTAAATCCCAGCGCTCAGCATTGCTTTCCAAGGCATCCAACAATGGAATTGCCATCGCATCGCCGACTATCTGCACCGCATTTACTTTCTCATCGGCGACAATTTGCCACACGGCTTCGCCATTAAACGAGCGCTGATGATTCAGCACTAAGGCATTGCCCGCCAATAACTGAATACAGGCGTACCACCAAGACGCGCCATGCATCAGCGGTGCGAGTGCGATACCACGCAGCGGATGTTCGGTCACGCGGCTCGCCATGTCCTCTGGCTTTTCACAAGCGCCCAGCGGAGAAAAATGACCGCCGCCGCCCATTGCGGCAAAAAATACGTTTTTGTGCGGCCACATTACGCCCTTGGGCATGCCGGTAGTGCCGCCGGTATAGAGAATGAAATAATCATCCCCAGAGCGCTCTGCAAAATCGCGCCCCTTATTCTGCGTATCCCGAACAGTGTGATAATCCACGGCGCCAATTGACGACAGTGATTCGTCGCTGGCATCGGCAACCGATATACACAGTTTTAGGGTCTTGGCAGCACTGCGAACTTCAGCAATAGCCGGAATGAATTCACGATGATGAATACAGGCAACCATGTCTGCGTTGTCAAAAATATAAAGCAGCTCATCTTTAACATAGCGGTAGTTCACATTGATCGGCACCGCGCGAATCTTAAAGCAGGCTAACATCGCCTCAAGATATTCGTTGCAGTTATACATATACAAGCCGACGTGATCACCCGCTTTAACACCCTGCGACGCAAGGTAATGTGCCATCTGGTTGGCGCCGGCATCTAACTCCGCATAGCTACAGCGGCTAGTACCGCACACCAACGCCTCGCGCTCCGGTACTTTGTCGGCAACGGCTTCAAACAAATCAGCGAGGTTAAAATGCATAGCCATATTCTCTATCCCTTATTTTTTTTCTGAGCGAGTGTCGCAATCTTTATTGAGAAATGTTCATTTAACAGGCTAGCAAAACGTAGCCTGAACAAACAATCTACCAATGTACCAAGCGCAAACTGGCCTCGCCATCCTCCCAAGGGACGAGACTGTGAAGCCAGTTTGCAAACTCAGTTAATTACGCTTTCTCTGAGCTGACAACCCACATCGAGTAAAACTGTGCACCACCGCCATAAGCATGTCCCAGTGCTGTTTTAGCACCATCAACCTGATGATCACCTGCTTCACCACGCACCTGTTGTGCGGCTTCCGCAAAGCGAATCATCCCAGACGCGCCAATTGGGTTAGAACACAATACACCACCAGACGGATTCCAAGGTATATCGCCGCCTTCGGTCAATGAGGTTGCGCCTGACATCGTTAATTCCCAACCTTTACCCTCATCGGCAAAGCCAAGGTTTTCTAACCACATCGGTTCGTACCAGGAAAACGGCACATAGATTTCGGCGCAATCAAGATCTTTACGCGGGTTGTGGATACCAGCCTGCGCATACACGTCTTTGGCACAATCAATACCGGCGCGCGGGTTAACCTGCTCACGGCCTGCATACATGGTTGGTTCAGAGCGCATCGCGGCACCGCGTATCCACGCCGGCTTGCGGGGCGACTTGGCTGCCAGTTCCTCGTTAGCGATAACCATGGCACAAGCGCCATCAGAAGAAGGGCAAGCCTCTAAGAAGCGCAGCGGTTCCCACAACATGGGGCTGTCTTCTACTTCCTTCATCGTAATTTCAGGTAGTTGCAAATGCGCCAATGGGTTCTTTGCACCGTGCAAACGATCCTTTACCGCCACTTTTATACCTGCATCATACGGCGCATTCGAGCGGCGCATGTACTCGCGAATAATCGGCGCAAAATAACCACCAGCACCGGCATTTAAATGGGGAGAAAACGGCTGTGGATTTGACAGCGCCCACATCGCATTAGACTCAGACTGTTTCTCGAACGATACGGTCAAAATGCGTTTAAACACGCCACTTTGCACATAGGTTGCAGCTACGATGGCGGTAGAGCCACCCACTGAACCCGCCGTGTGAACACGCAACATTGGCTTGCCATTACAGCCCAGCGCATCGGTCAGATAAAGCTCAGGCATGATCACACCTTCGAACATATCTGGCGCTTTACCAATAATTACCGCGTCAATATCATTCCAGGTTAAGCCCGCATCTTCTAGGGCGTTAACAGCGGCTTCTCTCACCATACCCGCAATAGATACGTCTTTGCGTTTGGTTTTATATTTCGTTTGGCCTACGCCAACAACAGCAGCTAACTGAGCCATTATTTCGCCTCCAGTACGGTAATCAGGTTTTGTTGCAAGCACGGACCTGATGTCGCGTGGGCAACACCGCGTTTTGCTTCACCACGGATAATTCGCATAGCAACTTCACCGATACGCGACAGCCCAGATGCCATCATGACATTGCCAGCAAGCACACCGCCCGACGGATTAATCACTGTGTCATCACCCAAACCTAAGGCCTTTTTGAGAATAATTTCCTGGTGACTAAACGGCGCGTAAAGCTCAGCAACATCCACTGGCCCATCTGCCACGCCCGCCGCTTTGCCTGCAATTTCAGTTGATACTGAACGGCTTAAATCACGCGAGCCAATATGGTGAGTCTCAATACGATGATCGATCCCCTTGATAATCGCGTACGGCTTGCCCCACTCTTCGGCTTTCTCGATGGTGCAAATAATCATGGCACAGGCACCGTCAGAAATTGGGCAGCAATCATGACGACGCAAAGGTGACACGTAGGTCGCTTCTTTAAGCAAATCCGCTACCGTTTGATCACCCTTCAATTGCGCATGGGGATTTTTCAAGGCGTTATTGCGCGAACGCGCTACTACTTCGGCCATATCGGCTTCAGTGATTTCACCCGAGTCGAGCATGGTTCTCGCCTGCATCGCAGCAAACGCAATGGTGTCTACCCACAGCGGCGCGAGGTAATACGGATCAAGTTGCTGAGACAGCACTATCGGCAGTTCACCCGGAGAAGATTTACCAAACCCGTATAGCAGCGCTGACTCAGCAGTACCCATCTGGATTTTCAACCACGCTTCATAAAGCGCCCATGCCGCATCCATTTCCACATGCGACTCTTTGATCGGCGGCACCGCGCCAAGCGCGTCAACACCGGCAACAAAGGCAAACGCCGCACCCTGCTGATAGTCGCAACTACCTGAACAGGTAAAATCCACATCCTGCGCACTTTTAATTCCGGTTTGCTTAAATACTTCGGTGAGCACCGGCATAATCAGCTCAACTTCGTTTTGCGCACCAGCGTCGCGCTGGCAATTTGATTGCGCAAAGGCAACTATCGCAACATCACGCATCTTATCGGCCCTCATCAATTAATTTGCCAATTTGATCTACCGGCACATCCGGCTCATCAATTGGCTTAAAGTACTGAATATTTTCCATGGCATAGCCCCACTCTGCTTCAGGCTTCCAAAGTGCTTCTACGCGCATACCTATGCGCACTTCCTCGTTTTTGCATTCGCTGAGCAGGTGCAGGAAGCTCAAGTTCGCACCGTCTAATACCAAGTTGGCAATAACGTAAGGCGGCTTAATCGGGTTACCTGGGATAGGAATATAAACAATGGTGAAGGACTCAACGGTGGCCTTATTGCCCAAAGTCACTTCTTCTTCCGTCGGTACGCCACAGGCAGCACAAGAGCCACGTGGTGGAATGTAGACATTGCGGCAATTTGGGCAGCGCTGGCCAACCAACTTACCTTTTTTCATCGACTGCAAATAACGTGCAGTGGCCTTACCGGCAGTGAAGTTATAGGTAAGGTAGATCGGCGCTTCCATACCGGTGATCTGCTCGTCAGACGTCGCGGGCTTCAACTCACCCAACAACGCCACCGCCTCAGGCACAAAACCATTCACATCGCTCATCAAGCCCTTGGTTTCTTCTGCCCAACGCACTTTTACGCGCATACCGGTGCTCATTGCAGCTTCGTCGCCGGCATCAACCCAGTGCAGCATTGGCGTGTCTGCGCCGTCCAGTTGAATCATCGCCCAGGCGAATGGCTTATCACTGGGATGTGCTTTACGAGGTTCTTTAACCCAGCACCACGTCTTAACCACACCTGCATCGGCCACATCGACAAATTCCGTCAATGCCGCTGCACTAATTGGATCAAACTCCACCGGCGGCATCAGCACTTTGCCATCGCTGGCTTTAATGCCAACCATTTTGCGAGCGCGCAAGGAGGTCAAAAACTGACCCACAATAGGCCCGGTGGACCGCGTATAGGTATAGCCTAGCGTAAAGGCTTGGCTAAGAATTTCAGCCGATGACGACATCAGATCTCTCCTTCGTGTTTAAATTAGGTCAACAAGCACGCCATAAGCTCGCACCATTAACCCGCTTGCCAAGAAGTATCTCCGCGGCCCCGATGTTGAACAATGTCGCTGCTGATCAAGTAAATGACAAAAACGATCAGGGCGGCAAAGAAAGCCGGACGTCGGGGGTCTGAGGACTGAGGTCTGACGAACTTACTAGAGGCTGAATGCTGGACGGGAGACGGAAGACGCAAAGGAGGCAAGTCGGAAGCAGCATGCTAAGTCGAGAGCTGCTAAATCAAGTTTTTCGGAATGTTATTAAATCACACTGCGGACTGCTTTTGATTTTATCGTCAGTCGTCTGACTTCCGACGCCCGACCAGAGCGTCGATTTCGCGTCTTCCGTCTTCCGTCCAGCGTCAGGCTTCTTAGCGACCCCCTTCGCCCTCCGTCGCTATTTTGCTAAAGTAGCAAGGCAGTCAACAAATCAGAGCAATAATGAAAACACCTTACCAGCACCGCAACCCCGCCGTTCGTTACCTATTGTTTGTTATCGGATGGATTTCTTTCGTACTCGGCATGATCGGCCTGCTGTTACCTGTGATACCAACAACGCCCTTTCTATTGCTCAGCGCCGCCTGCTTTCTGCGCAGTTCGCCCCGTTTTTATGTATGGCTGACCGAACACCGCTGGTGGGGAAAGTACATACGCTATTATTTAGACGGCCAGGGCATTCCCCGCCGCATCAAAATTGGCATTATCGCGATGCTCTGGATCACCATTCTGACCAGCGCCCTACTCATTGTAAAAATCCACTGGCTCAGTGTGATGATGATTTCAGTGGCGGCAATAATGACGGTATATATTGCCAAACAGGCAGAACCGAATCTAAACGAAACAAGCGAAAGCCCTAGAAACTCGTAAGTCTACCCCCTAAATACGGTGTTCATCTCATCGCTACTTGGCCGTAAATTAAGTCGAGTTATTGCCCAAATTAAAGCGGTTATTAAACAGAGTGAGAAACACCTCATGAAACAACTGTCTATCATTGCATTAGCCCTGGCATTTATCCCCATCGCTAACGCAGGTTTCTCTTTATCCGGCCAACCCGAAATCAAGGAGGAGGCCTATACATCCCAGCTCGCCGCCCTGCGACAAAAAGCCCTGAACACCATCAAGGTAAGCGGAGAAATGCCTGTTTACCAGGGAGAACTCTCCATTGCGCCGCTGGTTGTTAAAATTGATTTTCAGAAAACAATCAAAGTAGCTCAGGGCGTATCCGTCTTAGGCGAATACACCCCCTGGCTAAACTTAGAACAATCCATCTGGGGTTTTGAAGAAGCGATCGACAGCGCTGACGAAAAAATTACCGCTCGCATTGAAGAATTGATGGAGGGCGACATCTGGGCTGTGGATGAGTCGACGAAAAGCGAATCAAGCAAACTAATTTATTTTCCCGTCGACATGCCCGCCTTAAACCGCAAAATGCCGAATTATAACCGAACCTTCGTTGCCCTCGACTCCTTTGGCTTTAGCGTTGAAGATCTACTAAAGGCAACTAATATTGAGCTTATCGACGAAGATGAACTGGATGGTGTGGTTTTCTTTCCCTATATTAATCTCGCTTTACACAAGCAAACAGCAACCACCTCGGTAATGAACGGCGAGCTGATGATCAACTATGTCGCCGCCATCAACGGTTACTTCGCCATCTGCAAGAAAAAGTTCTGCTTTAATGCGGAATTACCAAACAATACGTACTTTGACTTAGTGATTCCCCTCGTTCATCGCAAAGAAGCCACATCGGACGAAACACACATTGCCGCGCGCGAATTTGGCGAGCAGCTGATGGCTGACTTAATTACTGAATTCACCTTAGCCGCATTTGAAAAATTCACCGAAATAGTGATTGATGAAGACGAGGAATAAGACCTCCAACAAGATCTTGTTGGATGGGATACATAATGCCAAAGGTAGCGGACCAAAACACAAAGCTTTTGTGTCCGCTGATTTGCCTTGCTATGTAAAACTCTTTGCAAGACCCATTTAGCGCTTAGGCGTCTCGCCATTAAACCCAGACGCTAATGACTTTGTGACGGCCGATATAACTAGCCTACCAATCAACTCGCCAAGCAAGACGTGCTTACCGCAAAAGGCTATCTCTTCAGGACCATCCCCACTTACAACAGCTATAGCATCTGTTCCAGTTCCCGTCGCAAGCCGCTGAGATACCGGACTTACAACACCGACATCTTGCAACGCAGCTGCCTTGCCCTCTGTGGCAACCATGACTGCTTCTAACATAGCAGCATCAGTCAACTTGGCCGAACAAATCAAAATAAGATTAATAGTGCCAACGTGTTTTGATAATGCCAGCACTTCCTGCACATCAGCTTTATCTCCAGCACGCCGAGCGTTGTCTATACCTGTGGTGACCAAAACGGTTAAATCTATTCCCTCTACGCAAGACTGCTCAATACGGAGCGAAGACATTGGCGCCGCCGTCATCATGCCGACAACATTGCCTTGCCATCCTTGCTGTTCTGCATAGTTCCGCAAGCTCACATCGGGGGCTTCAATTGTTGATGAATCTTTGGGTACTTTTCGATTCACAATATGATCAGCTTTAATTATGCCACCATTCAAAATGGCCGAGCTCAATACTCGCTGAGGGGACGAAAAAGCAACGTGTAAATGGTCATCATTTTGATGCAAATTGGTAAAATTATTGATTTTTAAAATCATGTCTACAAGATGTCAATTGTGGTGAGAAAAGGCCACCGAGTTACATATCGCCGCGTTCACCGGCTTGTCCGGTGCAACGCTTGTAAGATCGTCGCCTTTTTGGCAGTTGATCCGAGCCTTCACTTTTAATCGCCCCAGATGCCGCTAATCCGAGCAAGCGACGAAACTTAGGACATTCCATATGGCTCGGAGCAAAACAGACAGCTGCATGCCTAAGTCCATCGCGCATCGCTATCAGCTTTTGGACGGTGCTATCCAGTTCGTCTGCCTTTTTCGCCAGCAGTTCTCTATCAATATTTGGGCTTCCATTAGCTCCTACCATTTGAGCGATTTCATCTAGTGAAACCCCGGCTGCACGCCCCAGCGCAATCAATGCAAGCCTCTCCAAAATATTGGCCCCAAATACCCGGCGCAGCCCTTGCCTACCAACAGATTTGATCAGGCCTTTTTCTTCATAAAAACGCAATGTGGAGGCTGGAACCCCGGAACGTTTGGCTACCTCTGCGATGTCCATAAATTGCTCTTGACCTCAAGTCGACTTTAGGTTGTACGCTAGCACTAGTTCGAAATCGAAACAAGCAAAGGAGAGATTTATGAACAATCTAATGGTTGTATTTTTGATCGGAATTGGAGCAACTGCCCTGATGGACTTGTGGAGCATATTGAGGAAATCATTGCTCGGGATTACCCCCCCAAATTATGGAATGGTGGGGCGTTGGTTAGCCTATATGACGCATGGAAAATTTCATCATGGTTCTATTGCAGCATCTGCTCCTATGCAAGGAGAGTACTTTATTGGATGGATTGCCCACTACTTGATAGGTATTGCCTTCGCAGCCGTGCTGGTTGGTACTGCAGGCAAGTCTTGGATTCTCAATCCAACAATTGGTCCAGCGCTCGTTGTTGGTGTTGGAACAGTGGCAGCGCCCTTCCTATTAATGCAGCCGGGCATGGGGGCTGGCATTGCCTCATCTCGAACACCGAAACCAAACTCTGCACGACTGCATAGTTTTGTTAATCATGCAGTTTTTGGGCTTGGCCTATATGCATCAGGATGGGCACTAAAACTATATTGTTCAATATGAAAGTCAGTCTTAATAAACCCTACACAGGAGAATCATATGTATATTCCCGCTCGCTTTTCCCCAATTCTATTCAGCGCTTTGCTCTCGGCCATCATGGTCTGCATTGTGTCTGCCTTCGTCCTTGCAATCTCACAAGGGATTCATACAGGATTTGCCGGGCAGTGGTTCAAAAGCTGTATAACGACATGGCCAATAGCCTTTCCTACAGTCGCCATTGTAGCCCCGATGGTAAGAAGAATAGTCGGGAGGTTGACAAGATAAATTAGGAGGCAATTTTCTAAAGATAATTAATGACCGCCACAGTCCAGATGTGCGGCGGTCTAACGCCCCGCTCTGCCAGCGGCAACGCGGAGCTTTTTGTGGGTTAAAATGGAGCGTAGCGACAGCCCACAAAAAAAGTGGAGTGTTAACGCTCGGACAGCAGCGGTTTGTCAAGCATGACCAAGTTCAATCGCCTCTTTATGCTCAAAAAGTAAATCCACAATATTAGAAGCCGAAGTTGAATCAAACTCCTCCCCCATGCTTTCTACTTGGATATCTTTTAGCACTCCAAGCACACCTTCACGGTCGCAAGCCTTCAGCTTTTCCAAAACAGCGGGCACATAGGATCTGTACTCTGCACGAGCAGATATATAGTGATTTACACCGATAGGATCCCACTTGTAAAAGAGAACCTCATCAACTCGCCTTTCTAATTCATCGGTCTTAAATCGATCCATCAATAATAATTCCGATTAATGCTTAACGCAGCCAATACAGGCCGAGCAAAGCGAAGTCCAGCCCGCGCTTTTTTGCGGGCGATGTGCTTGGCCTTGTTAAATTTTTGATGCTCACAACTATATTTTCCCAAGTATTTTTGGCACCAGATTAATGATGCCTGTTGCTTCCCACACCGGGTAACCCAGAATGCCAACGAGAAGTCCCCAGAAACACCCAAACCAGACTGGATGCTCTTTAACCTTATCGTTTGGCCAAATCACGCCTCGGATAGCAAAGGATAAAACCACCATTAACAAAACTACCTCAACAAGAAGCCAGCTTGAAAATAGCACTCCGATGAGGGCCACTAAACAAGCAATAATTATCGATTCTCTTTTTGGTAGCACCATACTTTCCCTGAAATTTAACGCCCTAAGCAGAGGCGCCAGCTTTGCTGGCGTCCTGCTAACTTAGTTTGTTAACTGTAATTTCTCTAGCCAGCGTATACCATTGATTGTTTTTAATTTTATTTGTTTCATCTGCGGTCGGTAGAACTCTGGAGTCTAGAAATGATGACGCCAAAGGATGGAACTTACCCACACAGAGATCAAATGCTTTTCTTTTTGGATTTAATTCGTAATTACCCCTATGAATCATTTGGGCATTGAATATCAACACATCACCTAAAGAGAGTTCAATAAGCTTTGAGTTTGGAAGTGAATCACTATTTTTGTGACCATTTAACTCAAATCTAACCTCGCGTTCTAAATTTGTATCCCATCTTTTATGCGTACCCGTTACAAGCTCTATGCCCTTTTCTTCAATTAAGGGAATCCGCACATGGAGGCTTAACATATTATTTTGCTCATCGCACTGCACTGAATCTTCAATTGGGCTGTATTGCATATCTCTATGCCAAGAAGGCTTAGATTTCCTGTTTAATGGATTGAAAAATAGTTGAGTATTATGAAAATGAATACCTTCGCCAAACATATCTTCAAGAGCCTTTGTAAGTTTTACAGAAGCTATAATTTCGAAAAACTCCTTTCTTAAATCTGGCGCATCAAAAAAGTACTCGGGACTTGTTAATGAATGCATATTCACAAGTTTGCTTGCAATAATTTCCGCTTCATTTACTGAAAACCACTTTTCATAGATACGGTCAACATGCTTAGCAAGCGATGCCACTTCCTCTTTATCAAAGAAGCCTTTTAAGACGGCATATCCAAACTTTTCATATTGTTCTATCGGGTTCATAGAAACTTCCAAATTACAGTTAACGCCTCAATCAGCAGACGCGTTAGCGGTCGGCTGCATTGACTTGTTAGCAGGTTCAACTGACACACTTGGTTCAGTGTTTAGCAATGCAACAGCCGAATAAATGGCGAAAACAATTGGAATCACTAACTCTACGAATATTCGAACGAAAAACGCAGGCCGAGCCTGGAAATATGTTTTTCTTGTTCTTTCGTGAAAGAACTGCTCCATATCTGAGTCTCTGTTGCGTACTTCTCGTTCGGCTTCTTCCTTCAATTGTTCAAGTTCTTTTGAACGGAATACTAATTGCCATGCGATTAATTCAGAATATAGGTAGACAACAAAGGTCACTCCGAAGTAACCGATTGCACAAGCCAACAATAGCAAAAGGGACTCTTGATTCGCAGATGTGAAATCAACACCGAATGCCGATATTTTGGTAGGCACCAGACCAACCTTAGCGATCACAACCCCTACGACTGCCGCAGCAAGCAAGTTTCTACGAGACTTCCTCGTAGTTTCGTTTAGAGGCTCTCGTAACCTATCAGAAAATGGGTTGGAATTACTCATATCTCTCCTTGCCTGCTAACTACTTAGGCAATATATCACTTTGGCCCCCTAGAGCTTCAGTATGGATTTAAAAATACAAGGGAGTTCAATGAAATAGCGACCCCGCTATTCGCGAGCGCCGGTCAAACGAAGACTAACTCCCTATATTTCTGCCAAGCATTCCCTTTCCATTGATCATATCGTGTTTTTTATCAATTTCAACGAGTTAAGTCGCTGCTTAGGCAGATAGTGGGAGGTGCTCTCTCGTTCACTTACCGCGATCATGGCAAGACCATGGGTGACCGCCATCACTCCGCATTGCAACTGGCCAGCCCGTTATTAGCTGCTCAATTTTTCCCCTTTTCGCTAAATTAACTTGACGCCTCCTCCAAGCTGACTCAATATTAAACACGTGTTTAATATTGAGTCAGCTTTGCTTTGCCTATGAACATCAGCCCAGCCCCCAGAAAACGTGGCCGCCCTAAAAAGAGCGAGGCCCCCGCCCTGTCCATCGAGCAATTACTCGATGCCTCGGCAGATATCTTCGCCCGCGATGGCTATGACGGGGTTTCGCTGCGCAAGCTGCAAGATGAGTTAAATGTTAGCTACACCTTTTTTCACCACTATTTCAGTTCAAAAGAGCAACTGTGGCAGGCCGTTGTAGATCGCTTGTGTGGCGCAACCACCGCCAAGGTATTAGAGGCACTGCAGCACATTGATGACGACCACAATGAGCTAGACGCCCTGAAAGAAGGGATTGCGGTGTATATCCGCAGCGCGTTTGAACACCCAGCGCTCTACCATATTTGCCAGCAGGAATCGCTCCGCGAGGGGCCTCGGCTAACGTACATTCATAAACATTATTTTGAACCCGCCTGGCAGCTAATCAGCGATATGGTCGCCAAGGTAGATGGCGTGGGTGTTATCAAAGACATTCCTATAGAGACGCTGTTCTTTGTTGTGCAGTCCGCCACGGCACCGGTAGTGCAACTGCCTTTTTATCAACGCCTCACGGGTAAAACCCGGCTAGACCCAGCATTTGTAGAAACCCATATTCAACAATCCATAGACCTGCTGTTTCACGGCTGGCACAAATAAAAGCACGGAGACAAACATGAAGGCATCAGCTGATTATTTAAACCTGCCACGCAAATCAACAGATAAGATTCAGCATCTGCCCGGTGACAACGGCAAGATGCCGATTCTTGGCGACACAGTGGAGTTTCTCACCGATTATTTGGGCCTGGTGTCGCGCAAGCACAAACTTTACGGCCCAATTTTCCGAAATAATGCACTGCTGCAACGCTCAGTCGCTCTGCTAGGCCCAGAGGCTAACGAACTTGTACTGAAAGACAGCGACAAGATATTTTCAAGTAAGAAGGCGTGGGATCCAATTCTAGACAAACTTTTCCCAGACGGCTTAATGCTGCGCGATTTTGACGAGCACCGTTTTCACCGCCGTATTCTACAGGCGGCATTTAAGAAGGATGCCCTGCAAGGCTATCTCGACGACATGAACCCGCGGATGCGCGAAGGAGTTGCGGCATTCCCCAAAAATGCCGAGTTCGGATTTAAAGACAGTATCAAATCACTGCTGCTAGACGTTGCCGCCCAGGTATTTATGGGCGTAAAAATGGGCGATGAGGCCGACGCGATCAACAAGGGCTTTCTGCACGCAATGGAAGCCTCAATGGCGGTTGTTAAACTCCCCATTCCGGGTACAACATGGCAGAAAGGCTTAAACGGGCGCAAGACATTAAAGAACTTTATTGAAAAACATATTGAAGCCAAGCGCGCCACCGAAAGCAGCGACTTCTTCTCGCAGTTTTGCCACGCAAAGGACGAAGATGGCAATGAGCTAAGCAATGACGCGGTGCGCGACCACACTATCTTTTTATTGTTTGCAGCCCACGACACCACCACCAGTACGCTGTGCTCGATTATTTACGCACTGGCCAAAAATCCCGAGTGGCAAGATATTTTGTACGAGGAGTGTAAGCTCATTGATGGCGACCATCTCAACTACGACGATCTGCCAAAACTCGACAAGGCGGCATTAGTCATGAAGGAAGCGCTTCGCATGTACCCGCCCGTGCCCGCCATACCGCGCCGCTTAATTAAAGAAACCGAGATTATGGGTTACACCCTACCCGCCAATACCGGCATTGGTATCTCGCCACTGTTCACCCACTACATGGAAGAATGGTGGAGCGAACCAACCAAGTTTGACCCCGAACGCTTTTCCGCTGAACGCGCCGAACACAAACGCCACCTATATCAGTGGATACCTTTCGGGGGCGGCGGTCACAAATGCATAGGTTTAAACTTTGCGGAAATGCAGGTTAAGTTGTTTATGTTCCACTTGCTTCGCAACTACAAAATCAGCACCAAGCCCGGCTACCAAATGAAATACAATGCGGTGCCCATCTCCTTCCCCACCGACGGCCTACCCGTAACAATTACGGCGAGGTAGTAGCACCTAGATAGCACCCCGCTGTGCGTCAGTAATACCTTGTTATTACTGACGCACCGCCACTTCTCCTCGGTAATCAGCCAAAGAAAAAAGCCAGCAATAATGCCTCCTAATTAACAGAACAGTTGATTAAAACATGTTGACGTTAACGTAAACTGCAGATAGAGTTGGCACATTCGATACCGCAGGTAGCCGCAACCATGGCTGACAAGACTTACACCATCTCGGATTTGGCGTCAGATTTTGACGTAACGACCCGTACCATTCGCTTTTACGAAGAAAAAGGCCTGCTCACGCCCCTGCGCGACGGCCAAACGCGGATTTACAGCGCCGCCGACCGCATCAAACTAAAACTCATATTGCGCGGCAAACGCTTGGGCCTCTCGCTGGAAGACAGTAAAGACATTATCGAGATGTACGACCCCGAGCACGACAACAGTCCTCAGCTCATCAAACTCATTGAAAAAATACGTGAACGTCGCCGCCTGTTAAAAGAACAACTCAAGCAGCAGCTGCAGGATCTTGAAGACATGATTTACGAATTGAACGAAGCGGAAGATCGCTGCCAGGAAGCATTAGATGAAATGAATAAAAAGAATAACTAACTCACATATTCAGCAATCCAAAGGACAACACCATGAGCACGTCTTACCCCACATTGAATTTCGGTCTCGGTGAAGAGATTGAAATGTTGCGCGATGCCACCCGCCAATTCGCTCAACAAGAAATTGCGCCCCGCGCCGAAAGTATTGATAAAGACAATGCCTTCCCGATGGACCTGTGGCGCAAAATGGGTGACATGGGCCTGCTTGGCATTACTGTCTCTGAGCAGTATGGCGGCAGTGATATGGGCTATTTAGCCCACGTTATCGCCATGGAAGAAATCAGCCGTGCCTCTGCATCTGTCGGCCTGTCTTACGGCGCGCATTCAAACTTGTGCGTTAACCAAATTTTCAAGAACGGCAACGACCGCCAGCGCGAAAAATATCTGCCCAAGCTATGCTCCGGCGAGCATATTGGCGCATTGGCCATGTCTGAGCCCAATGCCGGTTCAGACGTTGTCAGCATGAAACTGCGAGCCGATAAAGACGGCGACCACTATGTGCTGAACGGCAATAAAATGTGGATCACCAACGGCCCCGATGCCCACACCTATGTGATCTATGCAAAGACCGACATCCATGGCGGCCCACGCGGCATTACCGCCTTTATTGTCGAGCGCGATTACCCCGGCTTTAGCCGCTCACCCAAGCTCGACAAACTGGGGATGCGCGGCTCAAACACCTGCGAATTAGTGTTTGATAATTGCAAAATCCCAGCAGAAAACATACTGGGCAATGAAGGCGACGGCGTTAAAGTACTGATGAGCGGCCTCGACTTTGAACGCACCGTATTGTCAGGCGGCCCCACCGGCATAATGCAAGCCTGCCTCGACGTGGTGATCCCCTACCTCCACGACCGCAAACAATTCGGCCAAAGCATTGGTGAATTCCAATTAATGCAGGGCAAATTGGCAGACATGTATACCGAATTAAATGCCAGCCGCGCCTACCTCTATACGGTTGCAAAGGCCTGTGACCGAGGTGAAGCCAGCCGCAAAGACGCCGCTGCGGTTATTTTGTATACCGCAGAACGCGCCACCCAAATGGCCTTACAAGCCATTCAAGCCCTGGGCGGCAATGGCTACACCAACGAATTCCCCACGGGCCGTTTATTGCGTGACGCCAAGCTTTATGAGATTGGCGCTGGCACCTCTGAAATCCGACGCATGCTGATTGGTCGTGAACTTTTCAAAGAAACACAGTAAGCAACGTTAACCGGATTCAAAAACTAAATTTAATAGGTATAAGCACTATATAGGCACCGCGAACATGACTGTACTGACATCGACGATTAACCCACGCGATCCGAGCTTTATAGAAAATGCCGAGCACATGCAGGCACAGGTTGATGACCTTAAAAATCTGGTCGCGCACATCAATCAAGGCGGTGGCGAGAAGTCCCAGCGCCGTCACACTGAGAAAGGTAAATTGCTGCCCCGCGAGCGCATCCATGCCCTGGTCGATGTCGGCGCGCCTTTCTTGGAGCTGTCTCAACTCGCCGCCTATAAAGTCTATGACGAAGAACTCGCCGCGGCGGGTGTGATCACCGGCATTGGTCGCGTATGCGGCCAGGAGTGCATGATCATCGCCAATGACGCGACAGTAAAAGGTGGCAGCTATTTTCCGCTCACGGTGAAAAAACATTTGCGAGCGCAAACCATTGCGCAAGAAAATAATTTGCCCTGTATTTATCTAGTTGACTCAGGCGGCGCCAACCTGCCCCGCCAAGACGAAGTTTTCCCGGATCGGGAACACTTTGGTCGTATATTCTTTAATCAAGCCAATATGTCTGCGATGGGCATTCCCCAAATCGCCGTGGTTATGGGCAGCTGCACGGCAGGTGGTGCCTATGTACCCGCCATGGCTGACGAGTCTATTATTGTCAGAGAACAAGGCACCATCTTTTTAGCCGGCCCACCACTGGTGAAAGCCGCCACAGGTGAAGTCGTCAGCGCAGAAGATTTAGGCGGCGCCGATGTCCACTGTCGCGTGTCGGGTGTTGCCGATCATTACGCGCAAAACGATCACCACGCACTGCAGCTAGCGCGCAATGCCGTTAAGCGCCTAAACCGTAACAAACGCATTTCACTCGATGTTAGTCCGAGTATCGAACCGGCTTTACCGGCAGAAGAAATTTACGGCATCGTGCCAAAGGACAGCCGCAAGCCCTACGACGTTCGCGAAGTTATCGCACGCATTGTGGACGGTTCGGATTTTGATGAATTCAAAGCCCTATTCGGCACTACCCTGGTGTGTGGCTTTGCCCGTATTTTTGGCTACCCTGTCGGCATTGTCGCCAACAACGGTATTTTATTTTCTGAGTCAGCACAAAAAGGCGCGCACTTTATTGAGCTTTGCGCACAGCGCAAAATTCCACTGATCTTCTTACAAAACATCACCGGCTTTATGGTTGGCCAGCAATACGAATCTGGCGGCATAGCCAAACACGGCGCCAAAATGGTCATGGCCGTTGCCTGTGCCCAAGTGCCAAAACTAACGGTATTGATTGGCGGCTCTTTTGGCGCCGGCAATTACGGCATGTGCGGCCGCGCCTACGATCCACGCTTTATGTTTATGTGGCCTAATGCGCGCATCTCAGTAATGGGCGGTGAGCAAGCTGCCGGCGTTATGGCACAAATCAAACGCGACCAGTTTGAGCGCGAAGATAAAAACTGGCCTGCCGAAGATGAAAAAGCCTTCAAGCAGCCGATTCTTGATACCTATGAAGAGCAGGGTCACCCCTACTTCGCCTCGGCGCGGCTTTGGGACGACGGCGTTATCGACCCAGCAGATACCCGCATGGTCTTGGGTTTAAGTTTGTCTGCCAGCCTGAATAAGCCGATAGAAGAAACCAAGTTCGGCGTGTTCAGAATGTAGGCAACTGCCACAGCGCCAAGTATCCGCATTCGCAATAGCGTAACTGTGAAAAACAAATTCGGGTAGCACCCAGGAAGCACAAACATGTTTGATAAAATATTAATTGCAAACCGTGGCGAAATTGCCTGCCGGGTTATTAAAACCGCGCGCAAAATGGGCATTCTTACTGTTGCCGTGTACAGCGATGCAGACCGCAATGCCCTGCACGTCAGCATGGCCGACGAGGCTATCTATATAGGCGCATCTCCGGCGCGGGAGTCTTATTTAGATGTCGATAAAATTATCGACGCAGCCCTCGTAACCGGCGCGCAAGCCATTCACCCGGGCTACGGATTCTTATCTGAAAACGCTGAGTTCTGCCGTCGCTGCGCAGCGGAAAATATCGTATTTATCGGGCCACCAACCGGCGCCATCGTTGCGATGGGATCAAAGTCCGCCGCCAAACAAATCATGGAAAAAGCCGGTGTTCCACTGGTGCCCGGCTATCACGGCGACGATCAAGACCCAGAGATAATTCGCAAAGCCGCAAACGACATGGGCTACCCAGTGCTACTTAAAGCCACTGCGGGTGGCGGTGGCAAAGGTATGCGCCAAGTATGGAGCGCCGAGGAATTCGACAGCGCCCTGCAAGCAGCAAAGCGCGAAGCACTCAATGGCTTTGGCGACGACACCATGCTGGTTGAGAAATACCTGACTCAGCCCCGTCATATTGAAATACAAGTTTTTTGCGACAGCCACGGCAATGCCGTTTACTTATTTGAACGGGACTGCTCCATTCAGCGCCGCCACCAAAAAGTCATTGAAGAAGCACCCGCTCCCGGTTTGAGTGACGCGCTGCGCAGCGAAATGGGCGAAGCTGCAGTGCGCGCAGCACAGGCGATTGACTACGTTGGCGCCGGTACGGTGGAGTTCCTGCTGGACATCGACGGCAGTTTTTACTTCATGGAAATGAATACCCGCCTGCAGGTTGAACATCCTGTTACCGAAATGATTACCGGACTTGATTTGGTTGACTGGCAGCTCTGCGTTGCAGCCGGCGGTACACTGCCACTGCAGCAGAATGAACTGCAAATTAAGGGGCACGCTATCGAAGCGCGCATCTACGCTGAAGATCCGAACAATGAATTCTTGCCGCAAACCGGCACCCTTCACTTTTTAGAAACGCCTGCTGAATCAGCAAACGTTCGGGTAGATACCGGCGTTCGTGAAGGCGACGATGTCAGTGTGTTCTACGATCCAATGATCGCCAAACTAATCGTTTGGGATACGGATCGCAGCACGGCCTTACGTCGTTTAAGCACTGCGCTAAAGCAATACCGCATTAGCGGCGTCATTAACAATATCGATTTTCTTCATACCATCAGTCGTCACCAGGCGTTTGCAGACGCGGACTTCGATACCGGCTTTATCGGTAAACATGAAGAAAGCCTGCTTGATATGGCCAACACGCAAAGTCCAACTAGTATTGCGCTAGCGGCGCTGTATTTAGTGCTAGTGCAAAAGCAACGTATTCATCGCTTCGCGACCTCCAGCACTGACCCAAGCTCGCCTTGGAACAACCCCTACAACTGGCGCCCAAATCAAGCTGCTGAACATCGCTTTACGCTAAAGATGGGCGACGAGCTGTACCCTGTTTCGGTATCCGCGCAATCAAATACTGACAACTCTGCGTTCATCATTCGCTTTGCCGATACATCCTATATTGTTAACGGCAGCTTAGATGGACGAAACATAAAAGCTGATATTAATGGCCATAAGGTGTCCGCGACCGTCGCGGCAAACCAGGGCAACTACTGTTTATTCAGCGCAGAACAGACTCTGAACTTCTCTATCGAAGGACCAGACCTGGGCGACAACAGCGATAACGCTGGGGAAAACCAACTCGTCGCGCCAATGAACGGCACAGTAGTCAGCCACCTGGTCGACACTGGCAGTACGGTAAGCAAAGGTACACCGCTGATGATTATGGAAGCGATGAAAATGGAACACACCATTCGCGCACCAGCGGACGGTGTTGTAAATGTTTTTTACTTCCAAGCCGGCGAACTCGTTAGCGGCGGTGCCGAACTCATTCAATTTGAGAGAACCGAATAAGAATGACTTTGCCATCGGCTGCACGCATCGTTGAGGTCGGGCCTCGCGATGGCCTACAAAACGAAAAGCGCTACTTCGACATCGGTGTTCGGACGCAGCTCATCAATATGCTTGCCGACGCCGGTATCAGCCATATCGAAGCCGGTAGCTTTGTGAGCCCAAAATGGGTACCGCAGATGGCAAATAGCGATCAGGTATTCACTGGCATAGAACGCAGAAGCGACACCTTTTACATTGCACTCGTACCTAATTTGCAAGGCTTCGAATTAGCAGTGCAAGCACGGGCCAACGAGGTAGCTATTTTCACGAGCGCCTCAGAAGCCTTTGCGCAAAAGAATACCAATTGCTCGATAGCGGAGAATTTAGCCCGTTTCAGCCCCATTCTCACCAGGGCAAAGCAAGTAAGCATTCCCGTTCGCGGCTATGTCTCTTGTATCGCGGGCTGCCCCTACGAAGGTGATATTGAACCTGAAGCAGTGGCGAATCTTGCGGCTAAACTGATCGCCATGGGTTGCTACGAAATATCGCTGGGCGACACCATCGGCAGCGCCCGACCGGAGCAAACAGCGCAAATTCTTAAGGCAGTAATACAACAAGTGCCGGTAGAAAAACTCGCGGTGCACTTTCACGACACCAACGGTCGCGCACTAGACAATATTCGCACCGCACTTGAGTTTGGCGTCACGGTAATTGATAGCGCGATTGCCGGTTTAGGTGGCTGCCCTTACGCGGAAGGCGCCTCTGGCAACGTCGCATCTGAATCGGTAATTGCGCTGTTAAACGAGCTCAATATCGAACACGGCATCGACCTCACGAAGCTACTCAAGGCAAGCGACTTCATTCAAGCTGCGCTAAGCAAGACACAATAAATTTCACACCTTAAGATTAAAACAGCAGGACATATGTAATGGCTGAGCGTTTATGGCAAGCATCCCAAAGCAGAATTGAGAGCGCCAACATCACCGCTTTTCAGAAAAAAGTTAGCGCTGAAAATGCCATTAACATCAGCAGCTATGACGACCTGTACAACTGGTCGCGAGCCTTTCCAGAAAAGTTCTGGTCAGCGGTGTGGAGCTTTTGCGACGTGCGCAGCTCAGCGCCCTACCACTCTGTCATTAGCAGAGGAAATACGTTTGCCGACACACAGTGGTTCGAGGGCGCAAAACTTAACTTTGCTGAAAACCTACTGCGCCGTCGCGACGACAAATGCGCCATTGTATCGCTATTAGAAAACGGCCAGCGCCGGAGTATTTCCTACGCCGAACTTTACACAGACGTTGAGCAATTGGCGGCCGCGCTTCGCGATCAAGGTGTTAGCGCAGGCGATCGCGTCGCCGGCATTATGCCCAATATCCCAGAAGCGCTTATCGCCATGTTAGCCACTGCCAGTATCGGGGCGATATGGTCATCGTGCTCACCCGACTTTGGTACCCAGGGCATCCTGGATCGTTTCGTACAAATACAGCCTAAAGTACTATTTTGCAGCGACGGCTATTACTACAACGGCAAAACCATCCACTCCCTAGCTACGGTAAAGTCCGTCGCAGAGCGTATTCCCGAACTGAGTAAAGTTATTGTTGTTCCGCTTATCAATGAACGTAGTGACTTGAGCGACATACCCAACAGTATCGGCTTTCCGCAATTTTTATCGGACGCGCCACAAACAGCGCTGCACTTTGAACAGCTCCCGTTCAATCACCCTCTGTATATTATGTATTCCTCGGGCACGACAGGCGTACCCAAATGCATCGTTCACAGCGCCGGCGGCACTCTGCTTCAACACCTTAAAGAACACAGCCTGCACACCGATATAAGCGCGAACGATGTGCTGTTCTACTACACCACATGCGGGTGGATGATGTGGAACTGGCTGGTGTCCGGCCTAGCATCTGAATGCACGCTGGTGCTTTACGACGGCTCCCCTTTAGCTGGGAATAACACGCTGCTGCTCGACGCGATTGATAGCGAGGGCATCACCGTGTTTGGCACTAGCGCGCGATATATCGCCGCTGTGGATAAGGCCGGTATCAAACCCCGCGAATCCCATTCGCTGGCAAGTTTAAAAACGATCTTGTCCACCGGCTCACCACTCAGCGACGAAAGTTTTAATTATGTTTATCGCGATATAAAAGCAGATGTATGCCTGTCTTCAATCAGCGGCGGTACCGACATCATCTCCTGCTTTGTTCTAGGCAATCCGATTCTTCCCGTTTACTCCGGCGAAATACAATGCCGTGGCTTGGGCATGGCAGTAGAAGTTTGGGACGATGAAGGCAACGCAGTCTATCAACAAAAAGGTGAACTGGTTTGCACCGCGCCCTTCCCTAGCTGTCCCATCGGCTTTTGGAATGATAGCAATGGCGAAAAATTCCACGATGCCTACTTTGCCACTTATCCTGGAATATGGGCGCACAGTGATTACGCAGAAATAACGGAAACCAACGGTGTGATCATTCACGGCCGCAGCGACGCTGTACTTAACCCCGGCGGCGTACGTATCGGCACCGCAGAAATCTATCGTCAAGTAGAAAAGATTAGCGAGGTCGTCGACTCAGTCGTCGTTGGTCAGAGCTGGCAGAGTGATGTACGGGTAATCTTATTTGTCGTTTTAGGAGACAAGCTGAGCTTAGATGATTCGCTAATTCAAACTATCAAAACCACTATTCGCAGTAATACCACACCCAGACACGTGCCTGCAAAAATAATACAGGTGCGCGACATACCCAGAACGATCAGCGGCAAAACCGTTGAGCTTGCAGTGCGTGAAACCATTCACGGCCGCCCCGTTAAAAACACTGATGCACTGGCCAATCCAGAGGCGCTGAACTACTTCAAGAAATTGGCGGAATTAGCAAGCTGACATAGAGGTCGAGTGGCTAATCTCTCAGTATCAAGGTAATAAGCTACGGCATCGCAAATCGATGCCCAGAGGCTGAGTTACGTGGACAGATCGAAATTACTCCACGATTTTACTGTGTTCTAAATAATCCAGCAGCCTTTCCTGCAGATGAAGAATTGCATCCGGATGCGCAAGAAATTCGGGTACGTCCATAAACCTCCAATACTTCCCCTCATCACCAAAGGAAATATTTTCTGCCTCAGCAAGCGATAGTTCACCGACAAAAAAGTATCCGTAATCGCCTGGTTTGGAAAGGTCATATCGTTGTTTATAACGAAGTCTTTCTATCGAAAATTTAATGCCAAACTCTTCATGCAATTCACGGACTACACATTGTTCAGGGGATTCATCGAACTCTCTGCCGCCACCAGGAAGATCAAACATTCCGGGAAAAGGTATCCCCTCCTTCATATCTCGCATATAGACCAGAATTTTGCCATCCATAAATAGCGCTAATTTACACCCTGAGAATTCACCTGTTGTCATTGTTCCCCTCCGCGCTCATATCTCAGCCAACACGTGCAACGATAAAGCTATCACAGTGACTACTCGTCTTAAGCCTTTGCAATGAGGTACGCCCCTGCGCAAACCATAAAGCCACCAGCCGTGTTTTTTACAGCGCGTTCTTTATCTAACCCTCTAGCGAGTGACACGACCCTCTTTGCCGAATAGGCATAACCGAGTTTGACACCACCAACCGCGACGATGGTCACAAAAACAACGATTGTGATATCCGACGTATTAATGGTGGCCAAATCAACAAACGCAGGAAACAGGCTGGCATAAAATAATATGGCTTTCACATCGCCAAGTGTAAGAATTAATCCCGAGAGAAAACTTGCTGACAATGTAGATCCAGACCGAGTAGAAGCCGCTACTAGCGATGAAGGTTTCGATCTTAAAAGGCTTATGCCGAACCAAATCAGATAGACGCTTGCCATATACCTCAGACCGAGAAACAAACTCCCCATCACGTCGGCTAGCGCAGCCATGCCAAAAATAGCGAGAAAAACAAAAACGAGATCACCGACTACGATTCCGGTGGCAACAGCAACACCGTTTAAAAATCCCGCTGTCGAAGAGCGTACAACAACCAAGGCGACGCTGGCGCTCGGAACAAGTGACAAAGCCACCATTGCGCTAAACAGAATGACTATCTCAACTAGATTCATAACGATCTCTAGACGTAACGCCTCCAGGAAAAACCCAAGTCCAAGAATCTTTGGCGCCCAGGTGCTACCTCTTCAAAGTACGGCTGAATATACGATACCCGTTTTTGGTATATATAATCATAATACTAGGGGGAATTATTAAGCGGCAACCCCGAATAAAGCACCCACCCCAGCGGTCAAGCACATTGCAAGCACCCCCCAAAAAGTAACCCGAGAGACAGCGACTATAACGGGCGCACCGCCAGCTTTCGCTGCCAAAAAGCCAAGCAAAGCAAGGAATAAGAGTGCGCTGATTGACACAGCAAGCATAAGTCCAGACGCGGGGAATAACAGTACAACGAGTAGAGGTAAAGCAGCGCCCAGTGAAAATGTCGCTGCCGACGCGAACGCCGCCTGAATTGGCCGAGCCGTCGATGTTTCTGAAATACCAAGTTCATCACGTGCGTGCGCGCCAAGTGCATCGTGCTTCATCAATTGAGTTGCCACTTTGCTTGCAAGTTCCGGCTCTAATCCGCGACTAACGTATATCTCTGTCAACTCCGCCTGCTCTTGAACTGGTGAATTGAGCAACTCCCTACTCTCTCTGGCAAGATCAGCTCGCTCTGTATCTGCCTGGGAACTGACAGACACATATTCACCTGCTGCCATCGACATCGCACCCGCAACAAGACCGGCAACCCCCGTAAGCAATATCGTCGCAGAATCGGCTCCCGCTGCCGCCACGCCCAAGACTAGGCTAGCGGTAGATACAATCCCATCATTTGCGCCGAGAACGGCGGCACGAAGCCAACCGATTCGTTCGGTCCTATGCTTTTCAAAATGCGTCATACCAATCTCCCGCTATTAGTAGACAAAACAAGTAGATCATCGCACGAGACGTGACCAAAGAAGTATTGTTTGAATAGGGAACACAAGAAAAACTCATCGCGTATTTGTCCTATGCAAGTATCTGGATCAATGCAGCACTCTTACAACTGGAAACCCACCATAAGATTGTTTGCTTCCGCAAAGAAAAACGCCTGCATTGTAGAAAGCACAACACGAAGTATTACGACGATAAGGATGAGACAGGACTTTTTATAACCAGATCATCGGCGATGGATACTAGCTTAAAATAACATCGGCTGTGTTAGCGATGTTGTTTTACTCGCTCCCGCACCTATCAGCGCTGCGCATCGCCTTTAGGCTTGTCCGTTTCAGCAGGCGCATTTTCACGCATCATCGGTGCCAACACCGGCTGAATAATTTTTAACAACTGTGTTGCCAAGCCACTGGTGAATTCAAAGCCACCAGACGTGGCGCCGCCAACGTGGGCGAGGATTACTCCAAAAAAGCGATCACCAATATAGAAGGAAAATATCGCATTGCGGTTGACGGATTCTTCGGCGATAAGACGCCCGCCAGCGCCGTATGATTTTATTTTGTGGTCACCCGTTCCGGTTTTGCCACCGACTTGAATGGGCTTGCCGCTGGCATCGAGGAATAAGCCTTTTAAACGTCTTGCGGTGCCGTTCTCTACAACGCCCGCTAAGGCATTGCGCACTGTCTGGCTAATCTCAGATGACAAGACTCGCTCACCGACCGGTGATGCACGTTCAAACGCGGTTTCGTATGGTGTTCCGCTAGCAAATTTGAGGCTATCGATCTGTCTAAACGGCACTCTGATACCGTCGTTGACGAGTATTCCCATCAGTTCAGCCAAGGCCACGGGGCGGTCAGCCGACGCACCCAATGCGGTGGCATAAGAGGCAATTAAACTGCCGAAGGGGTAGCCCATACGCTTCCATTGATGATGTATTGCAACGAAGGCATCGCGCTCTAATAGAATACGAATACTGCGATCCTGAGCCCGCTGCTTGCGCGATTTAGTCAACCACGAGTAGGCGTCTTGACGCACCGCTGCACTCGCCTCGACAATCGTGCTATGCGAGGGATTGTCGTTTTCTAATAGGTATCTAACCAACCACAGTTCAAGTGGATGAACACGCGAAAGATAGGCGCGATCATTGCTGTTAAAGCGCTCTGGATCGTACTGTCTGTAAAGCTTGTCGACATCCGCTTCTGCGAGTTCTTCAGCACTTAAGCGCATAGTCAAAAACGAGTTCAAGGCTGCCACATCGGCGTCGGGACGAACCGAGCGAAACGCCATTGTTAAGCGGCCGGGAAACGGCTTAGTACGGCTAGCGAGATGCTGAAGTATGCTCGGCGCATTCAACTGTTTGTATTGATTGTAGAACTGATTTAGATAAATATTGCCCTCAAGGTCCGCAAAGCGGTAGAGGTAATCTTGTCGGCGTGGCTCGCCACGATCTTGCAAGACTTCACGTGAACCTGGAATTTCCATGGTGTAGTAACGTGCAACATCACGCATCATTCGCACGAACACTAAGTTCACCGAACGATACAAGGCATCAGCCACCGTCAGCGTCCGCGAATTATCTAATTTGTCGAAATTGCCGAATTTATGCAGACCGCCAGCGGTAAAAAATGACTCGCCCGGATTCGCGGAATACTTGCGCTGCATAGCAGCATCCAGCAACGCCATTAATTCAATATTGGGATTGGCAATTAATTGATCTAAGGTCCAACGACGCAGCGGGTCTTCGGCGACATCGCGCGCGAACAATAAGTCTTTTGACGAAAGCTCGCGGTACTTGAGATACACCTTTTCGATAATATCAAGATAGGTAATGAGGGTTCGTAATTTGGCGGTGGAACCCAAATCTAATTTCGACCCTGTATTCATATCAAAGGGCATATTCAAGTTGTCAGTTTGAACACGCAGCACATTGCCTCTAGGCGTGCGCTCATAGAGCAGCACACTGTAACTCAAGGCGCTTAGCTGTCCTTCCCGTAACAAGCGCTCGCCCATCAAGCCGGAATCTTTGGCGTAATCTAAATTGGTTGCTTGTTTTAATAAGCTTTCTACCTTGGCCTGGGTCTCACCGGCAATCGTGGTATTCACCGTAAGATCTAAACGATCCAAAGTGTAAAGGCTGTTCACCCCTAAGCGCGTCAGTAACTCATTGCGCACATTATTAATGGCCTTTCTTTCAACGAAGCTTGTGGGCGGCAAAACCTCACGACCCACAAAGGTCAGTTGTTGGGCAATCGCTGCGTCGCGCAATGCAGCGCCTACAATGCCATTCTTTGCCAATATACGCAGATACGATGTGGTCAGTTTTTCGAGTTCATCGCGGCCTTCTAGCAAATAGAAGGACGGCCTGCGCTGAGACAATAATAAGCTGAGCGCCGCTTTGTACACCCTCGCCTTTTCATTTATACCCACGGTATCGCTGGTCGAGGTTAAAACGTAATTGGCGTATTTTAAATCGATGCCATACCACCGCTTCAAGCCATCGCCAATACCATGAATCTCACCGTAACCGGCGCGACCTGACAGCGGTGTTGAGTTTAAGTAATCGAGAACGATCATTTTTCTGGCGTCGCGACTACTTTTGTCAGAGTGATAATAGCGGACGCTGGCAGAAACCAGCTGACGCAGTTTTTCATTGTGATCAGAGGTAAGCCCGCGTGGCGAATAGCGGTACTTTTCCATTTGGGTCGCGAGCGTGCTCCCCCCCGGCCCAGACTCGCCAGGATGGAGTATCCGCGAAAATGCCGCTTGCGTTAGTCGGTCCCACTCCACAACAGGATTTTTAGTGGGACTTTTCTCCACCAGCAATTCGCGATTCTCTATAAACAACAGCGATTTTAATAATAGCGGTGGGATTTCTGCATAGTTGCGAAAATAACTTTGCGGTTCTCGGGCTGAGAAAAGCGTCGATCCGTTTTCGCCAAAAATGGTGAGCCCTGTCTGGGGAGGAGTTTGGTATGGCGGGTTTCCGCCCCAGCGGCTATACCGCATCAGCGGTTCCGCGAATCGCGACTGCTTACTGATATCGAAGCCGTTTTGCTGCAGGCGACTGCTAAAGTCTGGCAGACGGGTATAGCCGTTCTGGATGTTGTAAGGTCCGTGGCTAGGAAAGGCGATGGAGTCTGAGGGGCCGTCCTTTATCTCGTAGTCGAGACTGGCCGCAAACTTGGTAAAATAATGAGACTGAAAATAAGACGTATTATATTCGAACGTCACCAGCCCTATTAAGGCCACTAGGACAAATAACACCGCGAATAAACAGTACTTTTTAGCGCGCTTCCATGTAATCACAATAGTAAAGCCAAACTCCGTCTAATAACGAAAACCACTATACCGCAGTTAATGATCCAAGTGCCAAAACTGACCACGGTTTGTGATCCAGTTTGGAGCGGCAGCATAATCTAGGTGCAAGTTATTCGATAGAGCTGGCGCTACTATATTTAGTGTAATTAAGCACGCTGAAAGCAAGGGTTCAAGGGCGAACAATAGCCCTTATGCCAGCATACTCCGCTGTTCTTGATAATCCTTCTCAATAGCCTCATCTAAGATATCTAACAGGCCGGCACGCATCTTCAGTTTCGTCGCCAAATGCGCCGCCATATTGAGCCCTGCCAGGCGCTGAGCTTCGCTCTGTGCAGCGTCCATTAGCTGATCTGCAGCCACTATTTTATCCAGAATACCGGCGCTCAGTGCCTCAGCCGGTGAGAACATTCTCGCGGTAGCAATCGCGCTCTGAAAATAAGATGGATTTAAGCGTGCACGCGGCAATTCCACCCCAAAATGATGCATGGTCATTCCGATTTGCACTTCATTCAAACCAAGCTGAAAAGGACCATCAACACCAATCCGAACATCACAGGCCATCAGTAAAAAACAACCCTGTGCGATGGCGTGGCCTGTGCACACGCCCAACACTGGGGTCGGAAACGCGAGTAAGCGGCGGCACAAGGTCGAGCCGGCCTTCACCATGTCAACGCCAGCGGCCGCATCCGCCTGAAAAACCTTCAAATCGAAACCAGCAGAAAAAATACCAGGCTGTCCCACAATCATCACCACGGCTTGATCTTGCTCTGCGCGATCCAGGGCTGCGTCAATAGCGGCAATATGCTCGGGCGACATCGCATTGACCTTGCCATTGCGCATACTTATCGTCGCAACTTTCCCGTCTAGCTGGTAATCCACTAAATCGCTCATCTTCTCTCCGTGTTATCACTGAAAACATATATCTGTGCATTCTATGCAATCGGCATGGTTCTCGCCAGTCATTCAATTCGGAGGAGAACACTGCAGCAAATTAAAACCCCTCGGCTGACTGCATCGCCCATAAATGAGCGGCTGCCAAAGCGCGCCACGGAGTGAATTGAGCCAGCCACTGCTCGGTTTCATCCCCGCTTAGTTTTTGCTGTCGGCCAAGCAGGCTTTGTAGATTTCTTCTTGCCGCGACATCGCCATGCAGGGAGCCATTTAAATAGCCGAAGCCTCGCAGTAAGGCGTAGTTGACTGTCCACGGCCCTATTCCGCGCAAGCCAAGTAAATCGTTGCTTATGACTTCTGCCGAATCAGGCGTGAGTTTGATACCAGAATCTAAATCCGCAAGCACCAGTGATTGGTTTTGGATTGCTAATGCCAGCGTCAGCAAGGCCTTGGCCTTGCTGTCTGACAATCCAACACTGCGCAACGCGCTTACATCGCAAGCTGCAACCCTTGCTGGGTCAGGGTGACACAACAAGCCAGAGGAATGCTTTAGCCCCAGCAATGTAATAAACCGACGACGAACAGCGACCGCTGCACTGACGCTAATTTGTTGTCCGGTGATTGCCCAGCATAATGCTTCGAAGGGGTTTATCGATTGGGGCACGCGTAAGCCGGAGTTGCGCCCGACAAGCCGCGCGAATTCATGATGGCCCGCTACATATTGTTCAAACCCAAGGATGTCTTGATCTAAACCCAGTACACGAGAGCTTAAATATCCTAAGCGACGCGTCCAGGCTTTGCGCTGGGCGGCATCAACTTTTACCTCGGCGATATCTATATTTAAGGAGATACGCGCCGCATTGCCTAAAAAACTGATGTTCAAGCACGCTGGATGGCCAAACCAAAGCAAAGCTTTGTCGACGCTATCAAGTTGCGCGATCAAGCTAAGCCCGTTGGGGTCGACCTTTGCGTAGACACGTTCAGCGACGTGCTCTTTATCGCGACCGTAAAAAGCCAATACATCGCCGAATCGATAGCTTGCTGGCAGCGCTAAATCCACCACCAGCCGAAGACTACTCCGCGCAGCTGGCATAATATACTGCCTTCTGGAAATACCGCATTTAGCGAGCAATAAGGACGGATTTTGACCCTGCGGTTACCGTGCCATTGGTACCAGAAATTGACACTGGTGAGCCTTGGTAGCTTGCCGGCGCCTTACTTCCACTACCTAAACTCACCAAGCCAGCATCGACCGTGGCGGCACTGCTCTTTAAGAGAATGCTCGTTACAGCACGCAACTCCAAAGAGCCCGACGATGTAATAACAATCTTGCCGTCTTGGATTTGCATCGCACTACTCAGGGCGGATTGACTTTGCTTTAGGGCTTTTAATTCAGCATTTGCGGCAGTCATTTCCTTGAGGACTAACTCTAGACCGGCCTGTAATTTTTCAACTTGCGCCTCAAGTACTTTGATTTTTTGCGCATTGTCACTTATTACATCAGCGGCGCTACTGGGCAGTGCGACAAACATAAGGCAGGTAAAAAAGGGGTAACATAGAAATGTGCGAAGCTTAATTTGATAATGACGCATTTGCATTCTCCAAAAGGGCTGATCCCCTCAATCATAATACAAATGCGCCGATCCGTACGCTAATCAACAAAGCGCTTACGGTATTCAGCAAACTGTGCTTTTAGGCCCTCTTCCGTTAAGCCAAACTGCTCAAGCGTGTATTCGTGGCTGGGGCGACTATCGCGACGATTGTCTTCTTGGTGCTTTTCCATCGCCGCGCGGGCGGTATCAGTGAGATCCATACCGATAAAGTCATAGACTTTTTTCACCGACGACAAGGGATCGACCACAGTGTCTTTATACCAAACATCGAGAAAGGACTGCGGCTGCTGATCTCGCACTTGCAAAGTGTGTAAGGTGCCCCGTGCATACTTGGCCGCCCACTGTTCACCCACAACTTTGCCATCGACATTGTCGCTACACATAATCCACAGGTTGTAGTTCATGCTCGCCGCAGACGGAATCGTTTGCAGCGGATCGCGATGGGTCTGCACAATCTTGGCGTCGGGAAATACACTCAACAATGTAGCAATATGATGAATATGATGCGGGGTTTTTAATAACCAGCGTTCCGCGACTTGACCACTGCGTTTTTTCTGCCACTGCAAACACTGCAATAAACGCTTTAAGTATTGGTACGCCGGCGTATTGTCATGCTCATCATTCCATTTACCGTAGCTAGGCACATTGCAAAACGCGTCCGGCACCGTACTGTAAAAGCTGTGCTCAAGAAGCAATATATCTTCGTCTGCAGCAACAGGGTCCATGGGGTGAATAGCAGCCAGTTCTGGGTTGGCTGCCAACATGCCCGCCACTTCCTCTTCAGCAGATGTTATGCGAGCATCCTTACTCTTAAAATCCCAATCTAATTCTGGCGCCGGATTACGCACCTCATACCAAAGTGGCGCATAGAAACGCTTATCTGCGGCGAGTATTCGGTGGAAAAAAGTCGACCCTGTTCTTTGCAAGCCGATGATAACAACGGGGGAATTAATTTCCTCGTCAAGAATCTCGGGATGCTTTTCAATCCAGGCCTCAACTCGCAGACGATTAATTAAAATATTAAGAATGCGCTGATACTGACCAAAACGCCCCCCGGCATTTAAATCGGCTTCATCGTTCAAGGAAGCGACCAGCACCTTAAGCGGCTCCCGAAACGACTCGTCACCAAAGTCATGCAAGCCGGTCACGGTCATTGCCTCTGCCATTAAGGTTTCTGCAGAAAGGTCTACTTCGGGTATAACAAATTCTGTGCTCAAAATACTTTCTCCTAGACTCTGCTAATTCATTTTATTTTTGTGCTAGCTCAGCCAACTTAACCACAGTACAGCGAGGATGCACGATGCGATCGGCACCAATCCAACGGAACGCCATTGTCCCCTCTGCGTGGCCAGTGGTATCCAGCCAGTTATTGCATCCAGGATCTTGACTCGACACCACGATACTTACACCACCCCCGTCTCGATATTTTGCGGTGTGCTTATTGACGTGGATCTGTACGTAGCGATATTCCAATGACTCCATCCAGTAATTGTTTAACTGGAAATTCCAGTTATCACATTGCGGAATATCGTCAACTTCAATTAGCAGCGCCTCGTCGGCAGCCAAATTAAAATAGCCGTGATAATAGAAAATATTCGGATCGCCACCCAGCTTTTGGCAATACTCCTGATCAGCTGGCGGCAGGCTATTGGGGTTTTCTTTAAAGCCCTTGGCCCAATCAGCAAATAGGGTTGCAGTGCCTTTTACAAACGCCGCGGTGTTAGCGAGATCCGCCTTTAACTTAGCACCTGTGAGTGGCGCAGGTTTGCTATTGGCGCTATCAAGGCGGGTAATTTTCAAGTCGGCAAAAATTTCAGTGCTGCGATCTAAATAGGTTTCACGCACTAGCACCGCCAACGTATCCTCGGTGATCTTTAGCCAGTTACCCGACTTGGGTGTTTGCGAGAGAATCACATCGATGGTGCCATCGGCATTTATTTCTAGACCACTATGGGTGTCAATCGCCCCCACCGAGCGCATATTTCCGTCTTCTTCTTCGTAGCCACCCGCTATCGCGATAAAACCTAAATAGGCAACTGTGCCGCGCGGACCGCTTATGAGGTAGTCGTGCGCGCCGTTTATCTCAGCCCGCAGGTAGTGATTATCCGGGTTATCTGCGCCGATTTTAGCGGTTTCATGTGACGGTCTGTAAAAGCTCGGAAAATCGCGATCACTGCATTCCATGAACATGTCTAAAGCAATGCGAGTTAGGCGAGTTAAATAACGCCAACCCTCCGCACGACTTAAATCATCGATTGGAGCCTCAGGACGAATAATCTGCTGGCCGGCGGCTTTTAGCTCGTCGCAAAACGCCTCCCAGGCATCAATATCAACAAGCGGATTTGGGGTGTTTTCTGGCATCTGACTACTCCTGTTATTATCAGCTTCATTCTGGCAGCAAGATGCGTATTCTTGCATCACCCAGACAGGTGACGCAGATCTGAGCGGCCGAGACTACCAATCAAACTGAGGGGCTAGCCCGTCGCGCACAGCACGCTGCCATGCAAGGCCATCCACCAATTCACCACTGTCATCTAGCGGTGGATAAGCTAATCCATTTTCGCGGCAGTATTCACTGACTTTTGGCTGCGCCCATTCAAACAAGATTCGCTGGTAGCTAGCATCATCTATACGACGCTGAGAGTACATACCCGCATTTTGACGCTGTCGCTCTGCTTCGGCCAAAATAATGCCCGCCGCTACCGAAACATTAAACGACTGGACCATGCCACGCATGGGAATCGTAATGTGGGCATCGGCCAATACACAGCCTGCCTCGCTCACACCCAGCTTTTCTGCCCCCAACAATATCACCGTGGGGCGCGTGTAGTCCGCCTCTCTATAGTCCACAGAATCGCTGGCCAAATGCGTCGCCAACACTTGATAACCTTGGGCTTTCAATGGCGTCAACGCAGCGGTGACATCAGGCTGACGGCGCACCGCCACCCAAGTGTGAGAGCCCATCGCGGTGCCGCGAAACGCCTTGTAATCCTTATCTGGCATGGCGCAGTACATGGTGCCAATACCCGCCGCATCAGCGGTGCGGACAATAGCCGATAAATTCCGGCTTTTGTGAACATTGTCAGTCACAATCGTCAGGTCGGGTTGTCGGCACTCCAGTACCTGACGCAGCCGTCGATAGCGTTCTGCTGTCATGCAGTTTGCCTCTACAAGTAAAAACTAATCTAGGGGGCCTCAATAACCGCCATGGTCAAACGCGATACGCAGACGGTTTTATCGGCATCATCGGCGATACGAATCTCCCATACCTGGGTACGACGCCCCACATGAACCGGCCGCGCTACGCCTGTAACCAAACCCGAGCGCACTGAGCGTATGTGATTGGCATTTATATCCAAACCGACACAAGCCATGTCCTTGTCGCAGGCAATATTCGCCGCAAAGCTACCTAGGCTCTCCGCCAACACCACCGAGGCACCACCGTGCAAGATGCCCATGGGTTGATGGGTTCGTTTGTCTACAGGCATTGTGCCAACTACGTAGTCAGCGCCGATTTCGGTAATCACTATTCCCAAAGTGTCGCCAATGGTATTCACCATCATGGCATTTGCTTGGTGTAAATCTAAGCTTTGCTTCCATATCGTCATCGTGCAAATTCTCACTGAAATAGTGTGTGACATAGTATTAAAAACGCTAGCGCAGAAGCTTACCCCCCTCAATGAAAAGATCCACTGGAAATTAAAGTTTACTCTGCTAACATGGGCGCAATAATAGCGACTAAACCCACCCGGAGGAAACCCCATGTCAGCAATCCCAAGAACGGTCTATGAAGAGGAACACGAGCTGTTTCGCAGCTCAGTAAAAAAATTCCTGGAAACGGAAGCGGCGCCCTACCACGCCCAGTGGGAAAAAGACGGACAAGTTGACCGCGCGCTGTGGTTAAAAGCCGGTGAACAAGGTTTTCTATCTCCGAGCGTGAAGGAAGAGTACGGCGGCGTCGGCGTCGACTTCCGCTATAACGCCATTGTCGATGAGGAATGTGGTCGCTCTGGCTTTACTGGTATTGGCTGGGGCTTGCACTCAGATATCGCAGTACCTTATATCGAGCGCTACGGCAGCGAAGAGCAAAAGCAAAAGTATTTGCCAAAATGCGTGTCTGGCGAAATCGTGATGGCAATCGCGATGACAGAACCCGCCGCCGGCTCTGATTTACAAGGCATCAAAACCACCGCCGTCAAAGATGGCGACGATTATATTATTAATGGTTCAAAAACTTTTATCACCAACGGCCAACACGCTGACTTGGTTATTGTGGTCGCGAAAACGGATCCCACCGCTGGCGCCAAAGGCATTAGCCTGTTTTTACTAGAAGCTGGCGCCCCTGGCTTCGAAAAAGGTAAAAATCTGGAAAAAATTGGTTTAAAAGCGCAGGACACCTCCGAGCTGTTCTTCCAGGATGTTCGCGTTTCAAAAGACCAGTTGTTGGGTGAAGAAGGCATGGGCTTCATCTACATGATGCAAGACCTCCCCCAAGAGCGCTTGAATGTATCGATTATTGCAATAGCCAACGCAGAATCGATCCTAGAGCAGACCGTTAACTACGTAAAAGAGCGCAACGCCTTCGGTAAGTCGATCGCCACCTTCCAAAACACCCAATTTAAATTGGCCGAACTGGAAACCCAAGTGAGCGTGGCACGGGTCTTTTTAGATCGCTGCCTGGAACTTCATATCGAACACAAGTTTGATTCGGTAATGGCTGCCAAGGCCAAATTAATGACCACCGACCTGCAGTGCAAAGTCATCGACGAATGCCTGCAATTACACGGCGGCTACGGCTTTATGTGGGAATACCCAGTGGCACGCGCTTTTGCGGACTCTCGGGTACAACGCATATACGCTGGTACCAACGAAGTCATGAAATTGATTATCGGCAGAGATTTACTTAAGTAACTGCTCATTCAGAACGTTAAATGGGGTTGGATCAGCAACCCCATTTAATGCATCCCAGATCGACGACCACAGCTCTTCTCTATGGCTCCGAGCGGCCATTCAATCACCGAGACAAGAACTCAAGCAAAGGGTGGCCAAAATGGATTGCGGTCATTGTGGCGATTATCCACGCGCAAGCTAAGAATGCTGCGGGCTTAACATAGCTTTGCTTTCCCTCTCCCTTTTGCAAATATAACTCTCTCTGCAACGCGGCAATTCGCTGCTGCCGATGGTGCCCCAGGGAACTCATGGGCTTGCTAGCATCGCCATTACACGTCGCCAAGGTTTCTATAACATGGGCAAGTTCTGTCACGCCCTTCTCACAGCGCGCAGCAACTAGGTCGCAAATATGCTCACTGTAATTTGAGAAGTTTTGTCTTATGCGTTGCTTACGACCTCTAGGCCACGCATTAGTCACCCAATGCAAAACCCACTTACGCAAATTATCGCGACGAAACGCGTGGGTTTGCTCATGAGCAAGGATCAGCCGCAATTGCCGCGCATCCATAACATCAACTAAGCCGCGGGACAAAAAAACTTGCGGCTTAAGAAAACCAGCACACCATGCCATATGATGAGGACTTTCCACGACGAGGTAAGATGCAGAACTCGGCTCAGACAAACTACTCAATGTTTTCACGTGCCGGCGACTTCGGTGTAACTGTCTGGCCATTAACACAACAAAACCAGACAGCAGAAGAACAACCACGAACACAGCGAGAACACCTTCAACGGTATCAGTGGTCATATGAAGAGTGTGTGGCGAACAAATCGTGTCGTGGCAATGCTCGCTAATAAAGGGAAACGCCAACTCTGGTAGCGACAAAATAATCAGCGCGAAGACCGCTGAAAGCGGCGCCAACAAACTGTATATCAGAGTATAAAACGATGCATGCTCAGCTGAAGACTCAGCCATAGAGCGCAGCATTAGCGGGTAAACAAGTGCCAAGCACCAAGAAACCGCCAAGCTTATAACAGTCCAACCGAAAAGATAATTCCCGATAACGGTGAGCGTATCAGTCATCGCGTTCTGAAGGTAGGCGCTGAATAGCATCACGCATCTCAGAGGAGAGCGGCTCGGATGTCTCCTGATCGATAAACGACATAAATCCGGAAATCATCGGTGCCATATCACCATCACCGACTTGATCAGCAATTTCCCCCAGCAGCTGGGTAATAACCGCATTCCGGCTAATGGCTGCGCGATAAAGATAGTAGCGACCAGTCTTTTCCCGAGACACCAGTTCCTTTCTATAAAGACGCTCCAAGGTACTTTGCATGGTGCTCAGACTTAAGCTGCTATCGCTTATTGCCTGCAACACGTCCTGTGCCGACAGCACATCACCCCGCCACAGTATCTTCATGACCTCCAATTCCCGCGCACCCAAGGTTGGCGCTTGCCGATTGTCTCGGCGGTGACGCAATAAGCGTCCCATTTCTGCGGTAAAGGATTTCACAAAAACCGACCCCATATAGGTTTTAACGGTGTGGCGGAGAATAGCGTATTCGACAAAGCGTGTAACTGCCGATGGCATATTCCGTACGCCGTCAATAATAGATATGAGAACATACGATGAAAAGGCTGGCTTGGGTTTTATTAATACTATGTGGCAATCAAGTTATTGCCGCTGAACAAAAAATAGAAACAGTTGAGGTCGAGGGACGACGTATTAATCTCGTCGGCGAAGCCGTATCTGCATCAGAGGGTATTGTCGGCCAGCAGGAAATTTCGCTTCGGCCACTACTGCGCACCGGCGAAGTACTGGAACTGGTGCCAGGCATGGTCGTCACCCAACACAGCGGCACCGGCAAAGCCAACCAGTATTTTCTGCGCGGATTCAATCTGGATCACGGGACTGACTTTGCCACGTCGGTAGACGGTATGCCCGTCAATATGCGCACCCATGGTCACGGTCAGGGCTATTCTGATCTCAATTTTCTCATTCCCGAAGTCGTGTCCCAACTAGCCTATAAAAAAGGCGCTTACTACGCTGATGTCGGTGATTTCAGTGGTGCCGGCGGCGCACAAATTAGCACCACCAGGTCGCTAGAGCAAGGTTTGCTCGAACTCACCTTGGGTGAAGACAACTTTTACCGCGTGCTGGCAATGAACAGCCTACAAATCGGAGGCGGAACCACCACCGTCGCGGTTGAAGGCAATCGCTATGACGGTCCTTGGTCTGATATCGAAGAAGACCTGGACAAGATAAACGTCTTCCTAAAACACGCCATACCGCTTGAAGACGGCCAGCTTAGTTTCACCGTCATGGCCTATGACAACAGCTGGAATAGCGCAGATCAAATTCCCTCACGCGCGGTAGAACAGGGAATTATTGACGAATTAGGCTCCATCGACAAAACCGTCGGCGGCGAATCAAGTCGCTACAGCCTGAACGCCAATTTGGAGCTTGGCGACTGGGTAGGCTCAGCGTATGTCATCGACTACGATCTCAATTTGTGGTCCAACTTCACCTACTTTCTCGACGATGAAACCAATGGCGACCAGTTCGAGCAAGTCGACAACCGCACCATCTATGGTGGCCAGCTTGCCTACCTGTTAGAGGGCGCATTAGCTGGCCGCACCATGAGCAATAAATTCGGTGGCGACCTGCGGGTCGATGATATCAATGAAGTTGGACTTTATCGCAGCCAAGCGCGTCAACGACTGGGGGCGATTCGCAGCGACCAAGTAACAGAATCGAGCATCGGCTTGTACTGGGAAAATCGCATCACATGGACTGATTCGCTGCGCAGCGTGCTGGGAGCGCGATACGATTACTATGATTTTGATGTCGACGACAAAACCGGCATTAATATTAATAGTATCGACCTGAGCAACAACGGCGGCACGTCGGACGACAGCATTAGCTCGGTAAAAGCCAGCCTGATTTATACCTTTAATGACGAATGGGAAGGCTATATTTCCGCTGGGCAAGGCTTCCACTCAAATGACGCACGCGGCACAACGATTCGGCTAGATCCAACTGACGGCAGTGTCATCGATAGCGTAGACCCCCTGGTGCGCTCACTGGGATACGAGGTCGGTACGCGTGGTTTCATTAGCGATCGTATCAACACGTCCATCTCACTGTGGACCTTAGAACTAGATAGCGAACTGCTATTTGTCGGCGACGCTGGCAATACCGAGCCAAGTCGCGCGTCAGAAAGAAACGGCATTGAAATCACAGGCTACTACCACTTTACCGACCAGATAAGCCTGGATATCGAGTACGCCTACACGAATTCAAAATTTACTGAATCCGCGCCAGAAGGAAATAAAATTCCCGGCGCCATTAAGAATGTTTTTCAGGCTGGCTTAAATGCTGATTTCAGCAGTGGTTGGTTCGGCAGTCTGCGTGTGCGTCACTTCGGCGAAAGACCCTTGTTAGAAGACGGCTCCGTCAAATCTGACGACAGCACAATTTGGAATCTGCGCGCCGGTTACCGCATGAGCAACTGGGTCTTCAAGGCCGATGTTCTCAATCTTAGCGACAGTGACGATCACGATATCGATTATTTTTATGCCTCGCGCCTGGCGAGTGAACCGGCAGGCGTAGCTACCGACGATATCCACTATCACGTCATTGAGCCGCGCACAATTCGACTCTCAATGGGCTATAAATTCTAATTCAGCCTACCCTTCCGGCGTCTCGGCACCACGAGACGTCACCTTAAGCGACCATAAAAAAGCCGTGGCGATTTCGTAAATCGATACCTGTTCGCCACGGCTTCGCCTGCTATAATTGCCAAAATCATCCAACAAGGACTCATCCATGACCGTCGCTAGCGCACGCCACATCCTGGTAAAAACACAAGACCAAGCCCAAGATTTAAAAAGCCAAATAGCCAAAGGCGCTGATTTTGGTGAGCTGGCAAAGAAATTCTCAGACTGTCCGTCAGGAAAAAAAGGTGGTGACTTAGGAGAATTCCGTCCCGGCCAAATGGTAAAGCCCTTTGACGACGTAGTATTTAAAGAAGCGGTTTTAGAAGTTCACGGCCCCGTGAAAACCCAGTTTGGCTACCACCTAATCCAAACCATTTACCGCAACTAATACTCCATTAGTGGTGACGCCTAGCGAGGAGCGCAGTCTGCTCTTCGCTAGCAAACTCAATGCTCAATGCTCAATGCTCAATGCTCAATAGATCATCCACCGGAGGCATTGGAGTGAAGCAAACATACACCGGATCATGCCCTTGCCAGAACGTGCACTTCTCACTTCTGCTGCCACTCACTCTGGAAAGCTATCAGGCTCGAAAATGTGATTGCGACTTCTGTATGCAGCGCAATGTGTCTTATTTATCAGACCCTGACGGACAGCTAGATATTCATTCTTCGACCCCATTAGCAAAGAGCAGGCAGGGCTCAGAGCAAGCTGTTTTTCTAAGTTGCGCTCACTGCCAAACATTGATCGCCGCCACCTGTCCTTTTCCCACCGGACTTAAAGGGGCTATCAACAGCACCCTGATTACAAGTCAAGAACAGCTAAAACCAGCGGTCGATGTTTCACCCAAACAATTGAACAGCGAAGAAAAACTACGTCGTTGGCGCGCCGTCTGGCTTGCCGTTACGATAAATTAGCAGCACTTCAAAGAATAGAAGTCACATCAATATAGCTAACTAACTATTTGATAAAAATAAAAAACCCCGCATTCAATAGTGAAGCGGGGCAAATTGGAGAGAATCAGAGTGCACTGTGTAAATGGGGGCTCACATTGAGCACAGCCCTGACTTGAAATAAATGATAATGGTTATCATTTATAATATCAAGCCCTTCCACGCGAACTAGTAAATTAAACAGCCTCTATCTCTATCAAGACCTCACCCGGTGTCACTCGGTCACCTTTCTTAACAAAAATCTCGATGACTTTACCGGCGATTGGCGCCTGTACTTCCGCTTCCATTTTCATGGCTTCGGTAACGAGCACGGCCTGCCCGACCTTAACGGTATCGCCCATGGCCACCAATACTTCGACAATATTGCCCGGCATATTGGTACTAACATGGCCGGGTTTACTGGCAGATTTACGGCTGCTGGCGCCCTCAGCCTTGTATTCATTTAGCGCTTCGAAAACAACCTCTTCGGGCATGCCATCAAGTGTCATATAGATATGACGTTTGCCCGCGCCTTTTATACCGACGCCGGTAATCGCCACTTGGTAACTTTCACCGTGCACGTCGATTACAAACTCAGTGGGAACACCTCCTTCACTGACAGGGCGAGTGGATTGGCCGATAGGTTCGAGAACTTCGGGAACCAAGGTGCCAGCTTCGCGCTCGCTTAAAAATGCGCGGCCCAAATCTGGGAACATCGCATAGGTCAGCACATCTTCTTCTGATTTGGCCAACTCGCCCACTTCCTTGCGGAGCTTCGCCAGTTCTGGTGATAGTAAATCTGCAGGGCGCACGTCAATCACATCTTCAGAGCCAATCGCGCGGGCACGCAGATCTTTATCGACCTCAGCCGGCGCCGCACCGTAATGCCCTTGCAAGTACCGTTTCACTTCATTGGTGATTGTCGTGTAGCGCTTGTCGGCCAGAATATTCATTACCGCCTGAGTGCCGACGATTTGCGAGGTTGGCGTGACCAGTGGCGGATAACCGAGGTCTTTGCGCACCGCCGGTATTTCTGCAAACACATCACCAATGCGGTTCAAGGCGCCCTGCTCTTTGAGCTGGTTGGCGAGGTTAGACATCATCCCGCCGGGTACTTGGTTGATCTGCACACTCACGTCTTCGCGGGTAAATTCGCTTTCGAACTGGTGGTATTTTTTGCGCACCTCCCAAAGCTGGCTGGCAATGTCTTGCAGCGCTGGCAAATCTAAACCGGAATCCCGCGGCGTGCCTTTTAGTGCCGCCACCATCGTTTCTGTGGCTGGGTGGCTGGTACCATTGGCGAAGGCCGACATGGTGGTATCGATAATATCGATACCCGCCTCAATCGCTTTCAGCTGGCACAAACCGGCAAGCCCAGAGGTCATATGGGAGTGCAATGCCAATGGCACATCAACCGTGTCTTTGAGCGCACCGACCAATTCGGAGGTCGCCATTGGGGTTAACAAACCGGCCATGTCTTTAATGGCGATGGAGTCGACACCCAGTGCCACCATGTCCTTAGCCTGCTGAACAAATTTAGCCGTGGTATGCACCGGACTAGTGGTATAGCAGAGCGTGCCCTGCGCGTGCTTGCCAGACTTCTTTACCGCCGCAATCGCAGTCTGTAAATTCCGCACGTCATTCATGGCATCAAAGACACGGAAAATATCCATGCCGTTATCGGCAGACTTTTGAATGAAAGCCTCTACCACGTCGTCAGCATAATGGCGATAACCCAAGAGATTTTGGCCCCGCACCAGCATTTGCAATTTGGTATTTGGCAGTGCCTCGCGCAGTTTACGCAGACGCTCCCACGGATCTTCTTTTAGAAAACGCACGCAGGCGTCAAAGGTTGCACCGCCCCAGACTTCTAAAGACCAAAACCCAATAGCGTCCAGCTGGGCGCACACCGGCAACATATCTTCGGTACGCAAACGGGTTGCAATCAGCGACTGGTGACCATCGCGCAGCGCAACATCAGTAATCAGAACAGCTTTATCTTGGCTCATCGTCAACTCCTATTTTTTACAGGCCAGCGTGGGCAGCAATGGCAGCAGCCACCGCAAGCGCAATATCTTCAGGACGGCTTTTATCCGAGTACTGTGTCAGTTCGGGGTGGCTTTCTACAAAACTGGTATCGAAATGACCGGAGCGAAAATCCGGGTGTTTTAAAATTTGCTGATAATAGGTCGCAGTGGTTTTCACACCCTGCAAGCGCATATCGTTTAGCGCTCGTACGCCCCTATCCAGGACGTCTTCCCAGGTCAAACCCCAGACAATCAACTTGAGACACATGGAGTCGAAATACGGCGGAATGGTATAACCGGTGTAAATCGCGGTATCGACCCGAACCCCCGGACCACCGGGCGCATAGTAGCGACTGATTTTGCCAAAACTGGGCAGAAAATCGTTTTTAGGATCTTCTGCATTAACCCGAAACTGCATGGCAAAACCGCGATAGGAAATATCTTGCTGGCGATAGCCCAGAGGCAAACCAGAGGCGATACGAATTTGTTCGCGGACAATATCCACCCCGGTGATCTGCTCGGTGATGGTGTGCTCGACCTGAACACGGGTATTCATTTCCATAAAGTAAATTTGATTATCGGCGAGCAAAAACTCCACCGTGCCGGCGTTTTCATAGCCAACTGCCTCGGCGGCACGCACCGACATCTCACCGATATAAGCGCGTTGTTCAGGTGTAAGCTGGGGCGACGGCGCAATCTCTATGAGTTTTTGGTTGCGACGCTGGATTGAGCAGTCGCGCTCAAAGAGGTGTATCACATTGCCGTGGCTGTCTGCCAAAATTTGCGCCTCAATGTGGCGCGGATTCACGATGCATTTCTCAAGAAAAACATCAGCGCGGCCAAAGGCCTTGGTTGCCTCCGACACCACGCGGTCGAACTGACGCCGCAAATCTGCCTCGCTGTCGCAGCGCCGAATGCCACGGCCACCGCCGCCAGAGGTTGCTTTTAGCATCACTGGGTAGCCAATTCCGGCGGCCACAGTCACCGCGTCTTCAACGCCTTTTAAATTCTCTTCTGTACCCGGCGTGACCGGCACACCGGCTGCCGTCATGGCTCGGCGAGCTTCGGTTTTATCGCCCATGCGGCGAATCACCTCTGCGCTGGGGCCGATAAAGGTCACCCCACGCTGGGCGCATATCTCTGCCAACTCGGCGTTCTCTGACAAAAATCCATAACCCGGATGCAGGCCGTCACAGCCGGTCTCCACCGCCAAGGCCACTAATTTACGGGGATTTAAATACCCCTCCAGCGGGTCGGCTCCCACGTTATAGGCCTCGTCGGCGCGCTTAACATGCAGGGAGAAACGGTCGGGCTCGGTATACACCGCCGCCGACCGTATGCCCATCTCGGCACAGGCCCGCACAATTCGCACCGCAATTTCACCGCGGTTGGCGATCAGGATTTTTTTCAACATAGCTGAACTCCCTATTGGGAAGAATGGCCCAGTCCATCGCTGTGGCAATCGCTAAATAGCCATTGCAAAACAACTTCACCGGCGCACAAATCAATACACCTAAAATTACATGCAGCCACCGTACCGAAAAACCTTCTAAATAAAAAATTAATAATTGTTTTGATATTAATAAGTAATTACTTATAGTGGTGCGAACTTGCGCAAAATTTGAGAGCTCAGTATCCCGTGGAAGTCAGCTACCTAAACCGCCTAACCCTCCGCCAGCTGGACGTATTCCTGGCCGTTTGCCAGCACCGCAGCTACTCCAAAGCAGCGCAGCAACTGGCCCTAACCCAGCCTGCGGTCAGCTCGCAAATACGCAGTTTGGAAGATGTCGTCGGCCAAGCGCTGTTTGACTACTTGGGCAAGCAGCTATTCTTAACCTCCGCCGGCGAGCTCATGCAACGCGCTGCCCGCGATCTCAAGCAGCGTCTGGTGCACCTGGAAATAGAGTTAACTGAACTTCATGGTCGTTTACAGGGCAGTCTCAATATCGCCATAGAATCCAGCGCCGAACAGCTGCTACCTAGTTATATCAATCAATTTTGCCTCCAGCACCCGGACGTCAATATCAGCCTACACGTAGTTAACCATCAACGTTTGCTGGAGCGACTTGCAGATAACCTCGACGATTTAGCCATAATGACCCAAGTACCTGAAGGCCGGGCCCTCAGCTACACGCCCTTCGCAGAACACCAATTATTAGTCGTGGCCTCGCCGAACCACCCACTAACACAGCAAAACGAAATCCACGGCATCAGCCTTATCCAGTTGCTTGAACATCCCCTGCTGCTGCGCGAACCGGGTTCCGGAAGCCGCCAAATATTCGAATCATTCTGCCGCCAACAAAGCTGTGTAATTCAGTACGTGCGCCAAATGGGGAGCAACCTAGCTATTCGGCAATGCCTGCTGAATGGTGATGGCTGCGCCGTGCTGCCGGCGGCGCTGGTCGCGGAAGACATCAGTACGGGCAAACTACATGCACTTGCCGTGGACGGGTTTCCTATTCGCCGATCCTGGTGCGCGGTATATCCAAAAGGTAAACACCTAAACCCATTGACCAAGGCCTTTTATGAGTTGCTACAAACCGGAGGTAACAAGCTCTCAGTGCCAGCCACCAGCAAGGCATAGCCCACATCGATCGCTAAAGGGCCCCTAGCCGCCCGCCTGTGGCCGGCAAGAAGTGCAGACTCCGCTTTTAGAAATCCAATATAGACACATCTACAAAAACACGGTTTGATAGACCCTAACTACACATCCAAGTCGCAGCATCTTGCAGGTAAGCACTGTAACTATAAATACCAAAGGAACAGGTAATGACCACCATCCTACTCAGCAATATAGAAATCATCCCTGGCAAACGCGTGAGCCAACACCTTGGCTTAGTGCTAGGCAGCACAGTTCGCGCTAAGCACGCGGGTAAAGACATCATGGCGGGACTAAAGAACATCTTTGGCGGCGAACTCGGCGGTTACACCGAGTTACTGTCTGAAGCGCGCCAGGAAGCAACCGACCGAATGACTGAGCAAGCTAAGGTAATCGGCGCCAACGCCGTGATCAATGTGCGCTACTCTACGTCCTCTATCGCCGCCGGCGCATCTGAAATATTAGCGTATGGCACCGCTGTTTTCCTCGAGGAAAGATAGCCATGGATGCCCTTATCCAGTTAGGCATATTTGCAACACTACTGGGGTTTGGTTTTTTCTTTGGTCGCCGAGCCGAAGCAAAACACTACCAAAGCATCTTCGCCCGCGAAGACGAACTGCGCCAAATTGTGGTGTCGACCGACCGTTTTCCCCCGAAAGAGTTTATGAATCACAACGCCGCACTCGTTAGCGGCAATGTGGTCATTTCAGTAGATTACTTCAAGCGGGTATCAGCTGGACTGCGAGCGCTCGTCGGTGGCCGTATTCGCAGCTATGAGACATTGCTAGACCGCGCCCGTCGCGAAGCCTTGCTGCGCATGCAGGAACAAGCTCGCATAGCTGGCGCCGAGGCTATCATCAACACCAAATTTGAAACCAGCCGCGTATCTGGCAATAACAATAAAGGCATTGGTTCTATCGAAGTCCTGGCTTATGGCACCGCCTTATCACCTAAGGCTTTAGAAGCAAGCACCTTTACACTGTGAGCTTCGCCAAGCAAAACCCGAAAATCCCCGAGGGCATAAATACCTCTGCGGATAACCCCCTCAAGGAATTCTTTATTTTACTTGCGGGTGTGCTCTTAGTACTTGGCGTAAGCGTCGCCCTTCTGCTGCTGCTTGCAAACACCTTCGCACCCCACATCCCGTTTCATTATGAACAGCAATTGACGAACAAATACGGTGAGTGGTCCAAGTCGAAAACCGAATCCAGCCTCGCCCTTCAGGAGGCCGAAGCCGCCGTGCAAGATCTTGGTCAGCAGCTCGCTGCGCAAGCTGATCTGGGCTCAGACATCAGCGTACATTTCCATCTTCTAGATCAAGCAGAAACGCCCAACGCCTTTGCCACCCTTGGCGGTCATATCTTTGTTACCACTGGCCTGCTGAAAGAGGTTTCGTCTGAAAATGCACTGGCCATGGTGCTGGCTCATGAAATTGCCCATATTAAATTTCGACACCCCGCCCAGTCTTTAAGCGGCGGCCTGCTGGTTCAGCTATTTTTAAGCATTATCACAGGCGGGCAAAACGCCACCGCACTTCAAAATACCACTCAGCAGGCGGGGCTACTCACCATGCTCGGGTTTAGTCGCCAAATGGAAAGCAAGGCCGATGACGCCGCCCTCACTACGTTAGAAAATTACTACGGCCACTTAGCCGGCGCCGAAGAGTTTTTTAGCAAGGTACTGGCACAACATGGACAGGCGCGCTGGCAGGCCTTATTTACTAGCCATCCCGACTTACGCCAACGTATTGACCATATTCAGCGCCGCGCCGAACAGCAGAGTGGGGCTAATTCGGGTGATAACACCGCGCAAGCCATCACACCGCTAGACCCACGGCTGGCGAATTTCGACGCGTAAGCCCCCACGCTAGCACCTCCCGCTCACCAGCCGACCACACACTTGCACCGGAGCGCCACGATTCACTGCGACGAAACAATGAACCCGATAGCCAAGCACCTGTCTGAATGCTCGCACCCCCTTCGCTGAGGACACAATGCCAACATTACGACAAGGCCAATTTGCCGCTCACATATACACCCTAGTCGCCCTATTACTCACCCTGGCATCCCCCAGCAACTTTGCCGACACAGCCAAATCCGCCACTACTAAGTATTCTTATAGCGACGCCCATCTCCACATAGTTGATTTCTTTCAAGAGGGTGACCCCCTACCCGATCTCATTCGCGCGATGGACAAAGGCGGGATTGACCACGCCATGATTAGCGGTATTCCACTCATGAAAAAATGGCATGAGAACGAGCCAAAACGACCACGCTACTACGCCGGTGATGACGCCGGCATGTACTGGTATAGCGCCACCGACAGCTACGTAGCCGAAGCTTATCGCAAGCTTCCCAAAGAACAGCGTGAAAGACTGCACCCCTTCTTATGCGGCTTTAACCCCACCGACAAAAACGCCGACAAACATCTGCGCCAAATGCTGGAAACCTACCCCAATGTTTGGCAGGGCATTGGCGAAGTACTCACCCGCCACGACGACCTCACCGCCCTCACCCAGGACGACACCCCTCGGGCAAACAACGAGGCCATGTACCGTGTTTACCGCGTTGCAGCAGAGTTTGAACTACCGGTACTACTTCATAGCAACATCACCTCAAAGCGCGAGCGCAACCCGTTGTATGTCAGCGAAATTAAAGACGCCCTTGCCGCCCACCCAGACGTCAACTTTATTTGGGCGCACGCTGGCACCAGCGCAACACTGCACCGCTATCAAGACAAACTGGATTTCTTGTTAACAGAATTAGAAAAATTGCTGGCTGACCACGACAACCTCTACATCGATTTATCGTGGACCGTTTTAGAGCCCTATCTACTCGACAAAAGCCAGGACGCCGCTGCCGGCTGGGTTAAGCTAGTAGAACAGTACCCGACACGATTTATGATCGGTTCCGATGCGCTCGGCAGCTACGACAAAATTGCGGCAAGCCTAAAGGAATATACACCCTTCCTTTCTGCTTTAAGTAAAGAAACCGCACAGAAACTCGCGCGGGATAATTTCTTGGCACTACTGCCGCCTAAACCGATTAGCGACAAGCTCGCTAACGCTGACCAAGATAAAGATTAACGCGGGAAAACTCTTCTGATTCCGCCAAATCTGGCACCGTAGTGGCGCGCTGCAAGGCGAGCCACTGGTAGCCATCCACTTGAAAGTCCTTAACCCGCGAATCGGCAACCAACACCGTCGGCGCGCGCTTTAGAAATGCATCTAACAGGGGTAAATTGGCGCGATCATACAAAACATCGGCCACTAAAATCAGATCGTAATCATCGTCGTTGGCGAAAAAATCGTCGCTATAACTAAGCTCTGTCTCGTTAAGCGCGGCATTAGCACGACTAGCTTTAATAGCATCTTCATCAAGATCACAGGCAATAACTTCACTCGCGCCCGCCAACTTGGCGGCAATGGCCGCCACCCCAGAGCCGCAACCAAAATCCAAGACCTTTCTACCGTACACCAAGTCGGGATTATCAAAAATATAGCGCGCCATTACCTGACCGCTGGCCCAGCAAAAGCACCAGTATGCCGGATAGTTCATAATTCGCTGGGTTTGCTCTGGGCTCAGATCGTGCTGGGGAAAATCGGCGCTTAACAAATACAAGGGCATTTCTGGCACTAAGGGCAAGGCTGTTTCCACCACCTGTGCGGCGGGCAGGAACTCCAGTAACAACTCAGCTAAGGAATGAACCATATCTATTGATGAAAGCACTTGCTGCAAAGTCAGAACCCTTATATGTTAATACCCAAGGTAAGCATTTTACCGGAATTTTCGGCGCGCGCTTTAAGCGCAACGAAAACAATCGGAGAAGCCTATGAGTAATTTGCCCATAAAGCAGCTGGTGCACGATGTATTATTTCAACTGCAAGACTGCGAGCCCGCTCAGCTAATCTCTTGCCTCAATTGCCGCCAGGCAATAACGGCGAACAATTACCGCACCCGTATTCACGACCAACACCACCACCGCTTTGTTAACCCCGACGGCATTATCTATGATGTCTGCTGTTTCAATGCCGCCCCCGGCACCATTATCAATGGCGAGGCCATGACACAATACTGCTGGTTTCAGGGCTACCGCTGGCAATATGCGCACTGTGAACACTGCGCCGATCAGCTCGGCTGGTACTATGAAAATGACCGCAATGAATCCTTCTTTGCGCTCATTCCCAGCTCGCTAAGAACTAAAAATTAAGCTGTCATTATCCGGTATACTTGCGCACTCCACATGCCGCAAGCCATTAGCACCTTATGCCCGACAGCTCAAACCCAGAACAGCCCGGCGGCAAGGCCGACTTTATTGTGCCGTATTGCGATGAGGCCATTGCGTACCTGCACACCGACGACGACCTGCTCATTGTCAGTAAACCCGCTGGACTGCTGTCAGTCCCCGGCCGCCATCCAGACAATAAAGACTGTCTCATTAGCCGAATCAACCAGGACTACCCCAAGGCCAGCATTGTTCATCGCCTGGACATGGCCACTTCCGGCCTGATGATTATTGCCTGCCACCCAGATAGCCACCGCGCCCTGAGCCGTTTATTTCAGGACCGCAAAATTTATAAAGAATACCAGGCCGTCGTATACGGCAAAGTCGCGAGTATGGAAGGCTTTATCGACCTGCCCCTCGCCTGTGACTGGCCCAATCGCCCCCGCCAGGAACTCAATTTCAACTATGGCAAACGCGCCCAAACCCACTTTGAACATTGCGGCGTGAACCAAGAGGGTCACAGCAAATTGCGCTTAATTCCGGTCACCGGTCGCTCCCACCAGCTCCGGGTTCACACCGCCAGCATCGGCCACCCCATATTGGGCTGTGAATTTTATGCCCACCCCGCTGCGAAGGCGGCCGCCGACCGATTGCTGCTGCACGCATCACGATTGCGATTTACACACCCCACTAGCAATACTGAATTAGATATTTCCCTGCCAGCCCCGTTCTGGTCGTAACACCCAACACCCTAAGCTCCGCCTCTATTCCGAGCACTACGCAGACTGTCACCGCTGTCTAATTCAAGCGTATTTTCGCGAAGCGTCACAATCGCGCTGTATATGTGATATACCTTGGCAGTGATTGACATCTTTTCGCCAAGTACGTCGCAAGCGGAGTGACAAGCACTGCGAATTTTAACGATATCGCTGTCCAAGTAATCCAATACCCGCGAATCCAAGCTTGCTTCACCCCAAAAGGAGTCAAGACATGTGGTTAAAAACCAGCTGTGATCTGTCGTTTAATATTGAAGTACCCACTCCCTTTGTCCTTATGCTCAGGCCCCGCAGTGGCGCACAGCAATGGATAGCCAGCGAGCAATACAAACTGGTTCCCAGCGTACCCGCATTTGAATTCACCGACGGCTACGGCAATCTCTGCCAACGCTTAGTCGCGCAACCGGGCAATTTCTCGGTCCACACCCGCGCCGAGGCCAAAACCGCCGACGTGTTAGACCGCGCACCGGGCGCGCCTTTTGTAGAGATTCAAAACCTGCCTGACTCTGTACTGAGCTTTTTACTACCCAGTCGCTACTGCGAATCTGATCGCTTTGGCCAAATGGCCCTAGAAATCACCTACGGGCAATTTTTAGGTTACGACCAAGTGGCCGCTATCGAAAACTGGCTGCGCGACAACATTAGCTACATCCCAGGCGCCAACGACGTGCAAGTAACAGCCATAGAAATTAACGCCAGACAATGGGGGGTCTGCCGTGACATGGCCCACCTCGGCATCGCCCTGTGCCGAAGCTTAAGTATTCCCGCGCGCATGGTGGTGGGTTATTTGTATGGCTTACAGCCAATGGATCTACACGCGTGGTTTGAAGCCTATGTGGGCGACCGCTGGTACACCTTCGATGCAACCCAGCCGGTTCTGAGAGGCGGGTATGTATCTATTGGCTATGGCCGCGATGCCGCCGACGTCGCCGTTTACAATCAATTTGGGCCGGGGGTTTACCCTTCCAGCCAAGTAATTAGCGTAGAGCAAATTAACGAAAGCACCGTTGTAAATTAGCGGACACCCGTTTCAACACTGGAAGCACTATGCAGCGCTACAAAATTCTCCATCGCACCTATTATAACTTTTCGTCCGCGGTAACCCTTGGGCCGCACTTCCTGCGCCTGCGTCCCAGAGAAGATTACGAGCTACGCTTAGAATCGTTTTCCCTCAACATCACACCGAGTGCCACCCTACTCTGGCATCGCGATGCCGAGGGCAACTCGGTCGCCACCGCCACATTCGACCTCGCCACTCAACAACTGGTATTTGAAAGCGAACTCATCATTCAGCAATACAATGAAGCGCCGCTCAATTTTATGGTTGCCGATTACGCGGTTCACTACCCGTTCAACTACACCCAAGACGATCAAGTCTTGCTCAGCCCCTATATGCAGTTGCCAGATCAAGACACCCAACAACAGATCAAACAGTGGACCCAGCAGCTGTGGCAAGCAGGCGAAAAAATTCAGACTTACACCGCGCTGCAACGCATCGCCAGCCACATATTCAAAAACTTCACCTATAAATTACGCGAAGAACCCGGCGTACAAACCGCCAAAGAAACGCTGGCCTGCAACACAGGTTCTTGCCGAGACTTCGCCCAATTATTTATGGACGCCGCAAAGTGCATGGGACTGGCAGCGCGGTTTGTCACTGGCTATTTACACGCACCAGGACTAGATGCCGCAGGCGCAACCCACGCATGGGCAGAAGTCTATTTGCCCGGTGCAGGCTGGAAAGGCTTTGACCCTACCATCGGCGCCATGGCCGGCACGGATCATATTCCCGTTGCGGTTGCACGGCTGTCTAAATCAGTACCGCCCATAGCAGGGTCATTTATTGGCGAGCCGAAATCGACCTTAGACGTGGGGGTTTGGGTGAGCAAATTGGCTTAAGCTGCGAGATACTCTCACGCTAAACTTAACGCCTCCCCCCCCAACATTCAACTCCAAATAGCGCTTACCGGCGTATCAAGCGATAAATGAGTGACACACTGGGCCTGAAGTAATTCGGCGCAGGCTATCGCATCAGTCAGGGCATTATGCTGTCGATAGTAGGGCAAATGATAGCGAGTGCGACTATCGGAGAGTCGTATAGACGTCCGCTGACGCCCTAATAAACTGCGCCAAATTTCTTGCGACTTGCGGCGACTGAACTGCGCCTCTATCGCCATCGTATCGATAACCGGAAATTCGATTCCCTCCTGAAGATGCCGCATCAATGCAGCATGCAGAAAACGTCGTTCAATCGGCGCGTGGTGCGCTACAACAATCTTGCCCCGCAAACACCCTAGTAACGTATCAATTACATTCGAAAAATCCGGGGCATCAGCAACAGCCGAATGGGTAATCCCATGCACCACAACCGATGCTGAATGTAAGTTAGTCTTTGGTTTTACAATCCAGTGTTTAGACTCGCCACAACGTATACGACTGATACTCATCGGCACCAAGCCAATACTCACAATGCTGTCGCGACTCGGGTCCAAACCTGTGGTTTCAAAATCCAAGGCCACCATCGGCACGTCAAGCAATGGCGTTGACGCGGAAATAACGCCCTGTTGATAAAACGCTTTTAATGACGGGTATTTACTGGTTTTGGCTAGGGATGCGAAACGGCCAGACCAATCCAATTGTTTGGTCTTTGCCAGCGTTTGCCCCTGGCGTGCAAGTTGGTTTTTACCAATGTAAAACACACACGCCCCTCAGTTCACTCTGCCAGGTTGATACCTGAATTTCATATAACGCTGGGCACTACTCAATATTTGAAACGCTTCTTTAAGATTTTTACGTTCAAAATCGGACAAATACTCCGGCTCAATATTATTGTCTGGTTCCCGTTTTAGCTCGATATCAGAGACTTGATTCCGAATCCTGACCATCGCGATGAACTCAAGCGCGTCGCGTAAATCGAGCCCCCTGCCTGGCGGCAGAATCCCCGCCTCAATAATATCTTCCAGTCGTTCAAAGGTGTTACGGGCCTGTGAACCGACAGCGAGGGCATGTACACGCACAAGGTCGGCAATCGGGGCAGTCCCCCGCCGTTTCATATTAATGGAATTGCTCTGACGGCCATCTGTCTCCATGACAAAATCTTTGAAAAAACCCAGTGGCGGTGTTCTCAGCAAAGCATTACGAGACATGCATGCCAAAAACCGAGAGTTTTTAGTCGCCGTTTGCCGTATCAGCTGATTCAGCTCTTTTGCCCAGTTGATTTGTCCCCAAACGCCTTCCAAGTCAAAGAAAATACCGCTGTGCAATAAGGACTCCGCGCTGGGTTTCTGAATCCACTCAGTAAAGTATTGCCGCCAAACGGCCAGTGGTTGCCGCCAGTGAATATTGCTCGCCATGATATTTCCGGTGCAGTAGCTATAACCACAGCGCGCCAAACCGTCACTGACAAAAGTCGCCAGTGCTTTGAAATAGTCATCGTGTAATTTGGGCTCAAAGCTATTATCGAGTATGAGCGCATTGTCTTGGTCGGTGACAATCAATTGCTCGCCTCGTGCCATTGATCCCAAGGCGAGAAAACAATACGGAACCGGTGGCGCCCCCAACTCGGCCTCGGCAAGCTCACACAAGCGTTGTTTAAAACTGCGACCTATCGCGGCCATCGCACTGCCAATCATTTTTGAATTGGCGTCCTGATAAACCATTCGCGTAAAGCTCCCCTCCACCTCCTGTTTAAGGGCGGCCAACTCATCGACGTTTTGGGCATTTGAAATACTTCTAACTACAAACAAACTGTTTTGCGATTCGTAGCGGAGGATATCGAGGTGACTAATCAGACCAATATGCTGCTCCTTTTTTAGGACCGGCAGATGCTGCACGTTATGCTTGAGCATAAGCATCATGGCATCAAACACAAAGTGGTTGCTCTGCACATAAATCAAGTCGGTGCTCATGATGTCGGCAACCGCAATATCCGTACTCAAGCCCTTTGCAACCAGGCGGCTGCGGATATCTAAATCCGTCACAATACCGACCACGCTGCCGGACGACACGTCCTGACCTTTTTCTGAATCAATGACCAGCAGTGACGATACGTTTTCTTCAGTCATACGAATTGCCGCACGTTGCACCGTTGTTGTACAGGAAACAGACACAGGCAAACTGGTAATTAAGGTCGCGACCTTAGCGGTTAACAAGCTGTCGCCATCTTCTCTCTTGGTGGTGAACTGACGTAAACGGGTTAGATCTTCCACTTCGACATAATCGGCAAAATGCTCAAAATTATCGAATAAATAATTAAATGTTTCCTCGCCTATCAGGTAAACCAGCGTGTCTTCCAACGCGGTAACAGGAAAACGAATTGGGCGACTGAGCATCAAACTTTGCTCACCAAAAAAGTCGCCCTCACCGAGCCGGTTATAGAGCTTCCCGTCACGGCGAAACACTTCTACCACACCACTGCGAATCACATACCAATGATGATTGTCTTGCCCTAGCGGCAAAATAGTCGACTGCGCGCGAAAATAAGCGATCTCGACATTGTTCGCAACATTAGTCAGCACCTCTTCTGACAAATCAGAGAAGGGCGAGTGACGCCTGAAAAAATCCAGAACTTCCGATTGCTCTGCCTGCATTGTCCTGCTCCGTGATGTACTAAGCGACGCTGTCTTCCACCAACTCTATTAGCCAAAAACAAACGTCAAGCAGCTCGGCTTTTATCTAGGCTCAGACATTAGGCCTTTTACCGTGGAAAACGCTGCCACCAACAGCACAAGGGTAAACGGGAAGCCTGTCGACACCGCCATGGCTTGCAACGCCACCAAACCACCGCCCACTATAAGTGATATTGCAACCAAACCTTCAAATAAGCACCAGAATACCCGCTGAGGGGTAGGAGCATCTACCTTGCCACCGGCTGAAATAACATCAATCACCAAGGACCCCGAATCAGACGAGGTAACAAAGAACACAATCACCAACACAATAGCGATAAAGGAGGTGATGCCAGACAAGGGTAGCGCATCAAGCATGCTGAATAATTGTAGTGGCAATTCCGCCTCGACAACTTGCTGATAGCCATCCACCACAACTTGCTTAATGGCTGTACCGCCAAATGCGGTCATCCAAAACACGCAGGCAAAAGACGGAATCAACAGTACCGAAATAATAAACTCCCGCACTGTGCGACCGCGCGAGACGCGCGCAATGAACATCCCAACAAACGGACTCCAAGATATCCACCAAGCCCAATAAAACGCCGTCCAACCGGAGGCAAAATTACTGTCTTCGCGCCCTACTGGATTAGCTAGCGCAGGCAAATAGCTCAGATACGCAGCAAGATTTTCAAAAAAGCCAGTAACAATTAATAAGGTCGGCCCCACAATCACCACAAAAACCAATAGCAGCAGTGCCAGCACCATATTTATTTCAGATAATCTTTTAACACCGGCATCCAAGCCCTTCACTACCGAAATCAGCGCCAGCGAGGTGATCCCGATAACCAGCAGAATCTCGGTGGTTCCACCTAGGGGAACTCCAAACAAGTAGTGCAGGCCCGCGGCGGCTTGCGACGCCCCCAAACCGAGGGATGTCGCCAAACCAAACAGCGTAGCCAGTACCGCTAAAATATCGATGATATGTCCGGGCCAGCCCCACACGCGCTCACCTAAAAGGGGATAAAACACCGAGCGTATCGTCAGCGGCAAACCTTTATTAAACGAGAATAACGCCAGCCCTAAGGCCATCAGCGCGTATATAGCCCAAGGGTGCATCCCCCAGTGATAAATAGTCGCTGCCATCCCTAAACGCCGCGAGGCCTCAGCATCACCCACCGCACCACCCAATGGTGCCCAGTCAGTGCGCACACCATTCTCCGAGACTGTTCCTGCGAAGGACGTAGAAAAATGTGTAAGCGGCTCAGACACACCATAAAACATTAAGCCAATGCCCATACCTGCGGCAAACAACATCGAAAACCAGCCCAAATAGCTGTAGTCCGGCGTTGCCTCGGTACCGCCGAGACGTACTCTGCCCAAGGGAGAAATCACAAGCCCAATACAAATCAGCACAAAAATATTCGCGGCACTAATGAAAAACCAGTCCAGATTTGTTGTTAACCAGCCACGAACCCCGCTAAACAAGGGCTCGGCTTGCGCCTGAAAAGTGAGCGTAAGTGCAACAAACGCAATAACCGCAAATGCGGAGATCGCAAATACCCTGTTGTGAATATCCAAGCCAAACGGCCCAACATTTATCAAGACATTATCTTGGCCTACTTGATAATCGGTATCTATTGGCGTGACCTGGCCGTCGGGGATCATAGGATCCTTTATGTCTGTCATTAGACCTCCTTGGTGAGTGTATTTTTTACAGCGCGGCGCGCTGAGCTGGCTTAAAAGTAATAGCCAATATTGATATTAAATCGATGTTCAAAATCGCTGCTATCACCTGCTGCACTGCCACCTACAAAAGGCTGGTTCTTTGCGTACACCCAGTCAAAATAGGTGAACAAACCACCAGCGGCGACCGACACACCGGTGATATTCATCACGGTATTCGCCGTGTTGTCAGATTTATCGTAAACAACACCGTAGTTGTTATAGAACTGAAGGGCTGTCACCGCCCCAAAGTTCACCGCGAGATCGTAGGCGAGATTAAAGGTGCTTGACGTCGCCTCGGCGGCGATAGAGTCATAAAATGAATAGGCCCCAACCGCAATCCGATCGACCTGATCAATATCATAGTGGTAATTGCTGTGCTGGAACTGTGCATGCCAGTTTTCATATCGGCTACTCGCATGCAGTGCCCACGCTTGGTAATCACCCGCTCTGCTGTTACCGTCGTGCAAACCGCCACTCAGGGCAGATACCCCGACTTCGGTATCAAAACCGCCCTGACTGAAATGATAGGCAAAACGACCACTAAAGGTGTTGTATTCACCTAAAGGCTGAGTCGGGTCATCGTAAATCCCCTCGCCTGCCGCCCGAGCGCCAACAATATCGTAGGAATAGCGGTCGGAGCGATTGTCTACGTAACCGTCCACCCCGCCCAGCTCATCATTTTTAAAGAAGGCTAAATCCAGTTGCCAGTTATCAGCAACACTGCGTTTAAACACGACACCCAGGTCAAAATCGTCTTCCAAACCTAGGTAGTAATTGGCGCTGAAAAAGTAATTATGCGAATTGTAAGGGCTATTTCCAAACGGCACCTTTGCAACCCCGGCCTGCACTTGCCAGTTTTTGCTAAATTGATATCCTACATAGGCGTATTTAATCGCGGTCATGTAGTCGAAGAAACGAATTTCACCATTTAAAGAAACATCGCCGACGACACCGGTGAAATTCACTCTAAAGATGTCGAAGTCAAAATCCCCACTCCGATCTTTATTGCCCTCATTGTAAGACGTATAACTGAAATTAGTACGAACCGCCCCGCCTACGGTAATGCCATCTTCAGACTTAGCCTGCACCGGCTCGTCGACATATCCTGCCTCCTCGCCTATGGCTTCCGAGTTTGATGCCACATCCGCCGTTGCCGCGTCTACTTGCTGTTGCAACTCGGTTAGTTTGCTTTGAAGTTCAGAAATTTGCTGCTGGAGTTTAGCGAGTTCAGATGCCGACATATCAACGGTTTGCGCATATATCGGGTTAGAAATTACCGTGGCGGCGACCAACGATGCGAGCAAATTTTTATTCATTATTATTTCCCGTTATGCCAATTTGGACAAAATCGCCCCTACCGCAATTGATACTACGCATGACAAAAGTGAAGCATCTATAGACGCATAGATCAACCTTAAGAGCTAAATGAAACAAATTAGCTAGCGGCAATGGCGACAAAAAATGTCTATTTCTCGACAAAATCATCGAATCTCGCCAGTATTTGGGCAGGGAATAAAACGACACATAGTTTACGTTATTACAGAAAACAACTTAGAAAAAGATGATATTCATCGATTATTGACTAGCCAAAATTAACTTTTTATCTGCACATTTAATTTAAAAATGTGCTAACAAGCAGACATTTAAATCATTTTTTAAAAATTATTCTAATAAAAATTCAGTTTTTAAAACTCTCGCTATCGGGCGAATAGCGAGAGTCAGAAACAATCAGTCATCGTCACCGCTCATCATTCGCGAATAATTTCTCTGCCTACCCCCCTTTCTACCCACTGAGCAAACTGTAGTAAACTCAGCAACAAACGCCCACATACCCAACACCAAGGACCCCAAATTGAAAAGTAAGCTTCCCCATGTTGGCACCACCATATTTTCCCTTATGTCGGCCATGGCCAATGAGTGCAAGGCCATCAATCTGTCGCAGGGCTTTCCCGACTTTACCCCCAGTGAATACCTGCTAGACCAGCTTAGCTTTCACGCCCACAGCGGCAAAAACCAATATGCGCCCATGAACGGCATACCCGAGTTGCGGCAGGCCATCGCCACCCTCACCCAGGAATGCTACGGCAGAGCGATACACCCAGACACCGAAATCACCCTCGCCTCTGGCGCCACCGAGGCCCTATTCGTCGCCATTCAAGCAGTCGTGAACCCCGGCGACGAAGTGATTCTGCTCGACCCTGCCTACGATAGTTACGCACCGGCGGTAACCCTGGCAGGCGGCCACTGCAAGCACATCGCGCTGCTGCCACCGAACTACCAAGCCGACTGGCAGCAAATAGAAGCCGCCGTGTCACCCAAGACTCGGCTGATCATCGTCAACAGCCCCCACAACCCCACCGCCACGGTATTCAGCGACGGTGATTGGCAGGCACTCGCGAGTTTGGCTGCAAAACACGATCTGTACGTGATCAGTGACGAAGTCTATGAGCACATCGTCTTCGACCAAAACCGCAACAGCGCTCACTGCTACCCAGCCCTGCGCGACCGCACTTTTGTAATTTCATCCTTTGGCAAAACCTTTCACGCCACCGGCTGGAAGCTAGGCTACTGCATTGCCCCTCCAATGCTTAGTACCGAGTTTCGTAAAATTCACCAGTTCGTGACCTTCACCAGTTTCACACCGGCGCAATACGCGGTGGCGGATATGCTTAACGAACACAGCGACCAGGTTCACGGCCTAGGGGATTTTTATCGCGACAAGCGCGACTGCTTTGTGAATGCAATGCAGCGGTCACGCTTTACTATGCTGCCCAGCGCAGGCACTTATTTTGCGCTAGCCGAATACAGTGCGATCAGCGATAAAAACGACGTCGACTTTTGCGAAGAGCTAACCCGCAAACACGGCGTTGCCGCTATCCCGCTGTCGGTATTTTATAAAACGCCACCAAATAGCCGCATCATCCGCTTCTGTTTTGCCAAGCGCGAACAAACGCTGTTAGATGCCGCCGCTAAACTCTGCGTCCTGTAATTACACCTTTTTAAGAAGTCCCACTACGATGAAAATAGCCGCGCTACAATCCACACTCTTTTGGCAAGACCGAGACGCCAACCTCGCCTACTTCAGTGACCTGATAAAAAATATTGGCGCTGCTGACGTCGTGGTCTTACCCGAAATGTTTACCACCGGCTTTTCTATGGCACCGGAACACATTGCCGAACCCGCCGATGGCCCGACGTTGCACTGGCTGCGCGACATGGCTCAGCAACACCACATAGCCATTTGCGGCTCCGTCGCCGTTCAAGAAAATAACAAGTACTTCAACCGCTTTTACTGGGTAAGCCCAGAAGGCGAAAGCCACTACGACAAACACCATCTATTCCGCATGGCCGGAGAACACAAACACTACGCGGCGGGCATGGAGCGCAAAATTGTCGAATACCAAGGTGTTAGAATCTGCCTGCAAGTCTGCTACGACCTGCGCTTTCCCGTGTACTGCCGCAACCGCAACGACTACGACTTACTGATCTTTGTCGCCAACTGGCCAGAGGCCCGCCGCCACGCCTGGTCGTCACTCCTCACCGCAAGAGCGATTGAAAACCAAAGCTACGTTATTGGGGTAAACCGCGTAGGCGAAGACGGCAATGGTATACACTACAGCGGCGACAGCGTCATCTTAGATTATTTAGGCCAGCCAGTGGCACACGCCGCCGCCAACACGCCCGCCATACTCAGCGCAGAAATATCACTGGCTGATTTGCAGGCCTTTAGGGAAACGTTTCCGGCGCATTTGGATGCAGATGGGTTTGAATTGAAGTGAGGGAATTGACCAGAAATATACTTGGCCAAGCTTTTTGCTAGAAGTACAAAAATCAATCTCCGTGCTTTAAAACAAGCGGGCCATATTTAAATGTAGCAATAGTCGCCAACAGGCAATTAATTACAGCAAATACAGAAACCTATATAACCCGCACGAAGCCCAACGACTGGAAGTCCCACCAAGATGTGAGTGAAGCGGCATAAACATCTGTGGCATTTCCATCTTCGTTACTTAACATATTCATTGAGCCATACTTCGATGATTTTAATTCTGTCCAAATCTAGAAGGGTCGTTACAGTTCCGCCAGATTAAAAAATTACCTGTCTAGGCGGGGTCAATACCCCCCCACCTAGGCTCAAACGCTTTGCCTAAGCCGACGCCAGCCCACCACAACTCCCAGTAAGGACAGGCTGAAACCGCCCAAGGAGAAGCAGATTACTGCAATATCCCAAAGTGGTCGACGCTCCCACAACCAAAGAATATCCCAGGAGTGCAAGCCGTTATACAACCAACGGTATACACGGTTTACCGACGTACTTTTCTCGAGCAACTCGCCGCTTGTACTATCAATGTGAAACCACGTGTTGTCGTCGTCGCCAAAGATCACGCGCAATATTGGCAGTGGTTTTCCGCCGCGCTCTGGGTGACGACTGAAGTAGTAATTATCGTAGTTCTTCATAAGATCAATATTGATAATGTCTTCTTCAGGCAGGAGTTTGCGTGCAAGTCTCTTTAGCACATCGACATCCGCTATAAACTCTTCCCCGGTCAACGCGTCTAGTTGTTGCTGTCGGCCATTTCTGTTCACAATGCGGTATAAGGCGCGACCATTGAAATGAACAAGCTCCGCCGAAATCGCTGTTTTTGGGAAACGTGGCGAGAGTAAAGGAAAGGCATCAACTAATACCGGTTGTTCAGTGCCCGTGAACAATTGTCGCTGCTCGGAGTTTGGTGACCGCGAAGGGTTATATTTTCCTGGATTTATCGACAGTAAACCGCTGAACACCCACGTCAGTGTGACTACGCCAAACAAGACGCCAGTAATATAGTGCCAGCGCATTATCCCTTTATATGGAATCGCAGGTTTACCGGGTTTAGGTTTGCGCTTCCAACGCAACCATCCTATCCACAAGCCAGTAATCGATAACAGCACACCTAGAGAAGCTACTATATCCACTACCCAGGCCCACGCGTTTGGAAATTTGCGTAATACGGTGGGATATAACCAATGCGTTACTGCGGCAAAATAATTCAATACACGTTCGTTTTTACTGCTGTCTCTAACAACTTCAGCGGTGGTAGAAGAAACATACAATTCCGTACGTTTATCGTCCTCAAGGGCAAAATGCAGCAATGGTCGATGGGCATTCAAACTCGATGACAAGGTCCATTGATCAGTTTGCACCATCCCCAAAAAATGTACTTGAGGAGAAATGCTATTGCCATGCAATCGCGAATAGAAATTTTGTGATACTCGTTCGCCTAACGTGCTATTGGCAATTTCGAGAATCTCGCCATTGTCGGCAAAGACACCGCGTGACCGTGCAGTGCCAAGCGCTTTTACATAGTACACTGGGCGCCCCAGTAACATCGCTAATCGTACACGCTCAGCAATAATCGGCACCGCTGGGCTGGCGCTAGGTGAACACAGGATTTCCCGCAGAGTCGCGTTACACTCATAATCTGCAGCGCTAAGCTTTGCTACGGCCTCAGCAGCATTAATACCGGCGGTAGAAAAATTGAGAGCTTGAGCGCCAGACAAGCGCTCTTGCTTGTCTAGCTGCGGATATTCTACGTACATCATGAATATACCGCTGACAAACCAGGCTGCAAAAAATAAACATAAAACAATACCCAGCCAGCGGTGCAGCAGAAATATTTGGCGCTTCCACCACTTCCACTGCAACGGTCCCATCCGGCGTGTGCGCTTAACACTCATCGGTCTGCAAACCGATAATGCACGCTGAGTTCCACACTGCGAGGATCAGCGAAGCGTTGCGTTAGCCCGCCAGCTGATGCCCACGGCGCGTAGACTTCATCACTTATATTACGGCCACGAAGCGTTACGGTATATTGGTTCCAGTAGTAACTAAGGCCAGCGTCAATCGTTATATAGGCATCTAACTGAATACCATTATTGTTGTTGGCTTCGCGCTCACCGACATAGCGCACACCACTATTAAACTGCCAGTTTCCTTGTTGTTTGTTAACATATAAGCCCGCAACCCACTCCGCGACATTTGGCGGTGTATTGCCGCTTCGCGACACCACCGTATCACCTCTATTTTCGTTAAACTCGTCGTACTCAGCTTTCCAGTTCCATGCTAAATTAGCGTCTATACGCCATGCTGAAGGCAGTTTCCAGGAACTCGCTAATTCAACGCCCTGCGAAACCTGCGATCCGATTTGCGAATTAAGCCGCACACCATCAACGATGTCAGAGGTGAGAATGTCATTTTTTTCGATGTCGAAGAATGCCAGCGTCACATCCAAATTACCGCCTTGTAGACTTGCCTTGGCGCCGACTTCAAATTGCTCGCCTTTTTGTAAACTGAATTCATCGTTACTGGCGCTCAAACTAACTAATTGTGATACCGGTTGCGCTGCACGACTATAGCTAGCGTAAAGATTCACATCAGGACTTAGGCTATATACCGAGCCAATACGTCCAGTTAGCGGATAATAGGTTTTCTTGTATTTGTCGATGCCGACATAAGACTTTCGCTCAAGCTCAATGGCGTCGTAACGCAAACCACCGATCAACTTAATTTTTTCGCTAAGGTCCAGGATATCTTCAATATAAAATGCGCTAGTTTGAGTAATAATTTTGGTCGTTCTTTGCGGTGAGACATCGGGGCCATAACCGCGATCAAAATTGTAGAGCGGCACACTGGCTGGATCGGGTGAGTTGGTATAGCTCTGTCCGCTATTTCGATTTTGGTTATTGTGGTCATACAAAGTACCAATAACGAATTGGTTTTCGCGCCCCAACCACTCTCCGTTCCAGCGGAAGTCGAGTCGATTACCGACTTGCGTGTCGTCACGATAAATAAGAAAAAAGCTGCTTCTGTCGATCATTTCTGTGACGGGATTCCAAACCGTTTTTTCAGTATTTCGCCAATCCAATTTTTGGGTGGCCAGATACATTTCATTGCGAAGTTCCCAGTTATCGCTCAGCGTGATTTCGCTGATCAAGCGGCCATAGCCGTTTTCGGCACGGGCGAAATTATCGAGATTATTGTAGTTATTACGTTGAATTCCCTTTGGTACTCGCGCATTAACTAAACGGTCGGTGCCGGTATTTGCAGGCCGCACCTCTGTGACTCCATTCTCATTCACTACCGCGTCATAAATTACCGGTGTGCCGTAGTAGCTTTCCACATCGTCTTCAAAATAGCTGCCGCTTAGCGTGAATCGAACTGCTTCCATGGGCGCCCACAAAAGACTTGCGCCATAGGCGTCGTAGCTAGAATCACTGCCGTGCACATAACCACCACTGCTATTGCGAGAGACATCAGCGCGATAGTAAAGATTCTCAACCGCTGAAGGACCGCCAACGCCAATCGCTGTGCGGTAGCTATCCCAAGAACCAGCGCTAATGAGTGCTTCACCACTAAAGGTCTCGGTCGGCATTTTGCTCACGTAGTTAATTGCGCCACCGACGGCCCCTTCGCCATGCAACAGCGAGGCCGGACCTTTAAGCACCTCAACTCGATCAAACATAAAACTATCGAGTGGGCGAGCTGATTGAGAGTTTGTATTTTGACGTACGCCGTCGCGCAAAATAGTGATGTCGTTGCTGGTAAATCCGCGCGTGGAATAGCCGGGAATTGATCCAACACCCGTGCCACCCATCATGCCGACAGCTGATTCTACCGCCTCCATCGTGGTGCGAGCACCGAGCTTTTGGATCATCTCTTGACTTATCACCGACACACTAGCAGGTAGTTCACGCAGAGGTATGTTAAGTCGCGAGCCGGTTTCAGCGGCCTTGTCTAGTGCAAGCGATGTTTGATATCGATTACCAGTAACGAGTATGTGTTCGGTAAGCTGATATTTTTCATTGGACGATAGTTCATCCGCGGCAAAAGCGGGTAACACAGAACATATTGCAGGAATAATAAGGAGATATTTCATTGGCAATCCTCAAAAGCCCAACCCCGGGCATATGGAAATAAGAGGCGCGGTGAATCCGCCAAAAATATTTTTGGCGTTTAGCGCATCAATAACATTCCACAAAGGATAAATAGGCAGGACAGAGTCGGGCATCCGCACGACCAGCACCAGCACAACCACCCTCCGTGGTTTTTTTGCTTAACAGCGGGCCGGTCTCCGGACTCATGAGGCATTAACAAAACCGCCTTCCCATGCTGAAATCAGCACAGTGGCTAAATGGTTTTGTATTAGAGCCACAAAATACGTGACTCGCTCATTTACCGTTGCGGGGGCAGTGTTGGCTTGGCATCTGCAAAACAGAATACGCACCAACTTCCCGATTAATCCCGAACCAGAAAGGTTGCGGGAACCCGTTGTTCATAATCTACTATCAGACTTTAGCAACGCGGCGGAATCTACCGTTTTTTATAATACCCGTCAAATACAAGGCGTGATTAATTGTCGTTTTATGCTGCAAAAAATTGCTGTTGACGACGGCAACGCCCAACACAAGGTTAATGCGTAACTTGACTCCCCGCCGCCACAAGGTATGCTTTGCGCCGATGTTTCAGGTGCCCGCGTGTGTTTCTGCACACAGAGGTGAAACGGGAAACAGGTGCGCGCTGCTAAACAGCATTGCAATGCCTGTACTGCCCCCGCAACGGTAAGCAGAGAAGATCTTTCCGCTGGCTTTCACACAAGCTGGCAGCCACTGCGTTTTACGTGGGAAGGCGAAATGATCGCGCTGATGTGTCAGCACTTTGTGAGTCCGGAGACCGGCCTGAAATAACAGGATAATGCGCGACGGGGTGTCGACGCTTGCTTCAGCCGTGGCTGACGCCTGCTATTCCCGCGCTTATCAGTTAATCACCTTATTAGTCGTATGCGGGCGAGCTACGGCGGGAAGCATTTTAATGTCTAGTATTTTATCGGCCACTCATTTCCGCAGCCACGGGAATAGAAAAACCATTTCATCTTCTTTCATTTTTTTGCTGATAGCACTACTCAGTTTTATCTGCGCGGGCAATAGCCATGCAGCAACAGCCACCACCTTAACGGCCATAGTGTCTGATCGATCTGCGCCAACGCTTATCGCCGGTGCCCATCAAGTCATTCAACACAATAACAATATTCAGATCCGCATCCGCACAGTTAGCCAAGTGATTGCGATGGAAGACGAGGAACTACAGAACCTCATCGCCAGCAGCCAAACCTTGTTGATGATTGCGGTATTTGGCGAATCGGTAGATCGACTACTAAACCAACGCTTCCCCACTACTCAGCTGCGCACGGTATTACATAGCGACCGCAAATTGATGGCGCTGCAACGGGATCGCCACGGGGATATTTTTGCCAAAGAGATGCCGGAAGAGATCGTCGGCGACCGCGATAGTGTCACCACCGGCGATGCTCTCGCCGCCAAACAAAAAGCAGCACCGCGCTATGCGGACTGGCTGCAGGCCCGCTCTTATTGGGTTAACCGCTCGGTAGACAACACCGCTAAATTATTTAATTTTATACTCAGTGCAGGCAGGCAAGCCGAGCCCGCTACTGAGGTTGCGCCCCTTCGATTTGCGACTTATAAAAACGATGCCGCTAATTGGCTGAGCGCTGACGAACTCAGCAAGACCTTAAAACCGATGCGCCGTACCCTATGGATTCTCGACCACGACGGTGGCGACATTTCTGGCGACTGGGATTTACACGAGCAACTCTGCCAGACCAAGCACTGGCAGTGCGTGTCGATTTTAGCCGGCTGGGGTGAGCCAAGTGTGAATGCCGTTAAAACGATTCACCGCATTATGCGCGGCCCCTTAGCGGGCACGCCGGCGGCGATTGTCACCATACAAGATTTTGTGATTGGTGGCGGTGAGGGGCGCGAGACCGTCACCCAATTACTCAGCGAATTAAACCTGCCGGTATTAAAAGCCATTCGCCTCAGCGAATGGTCAGAGGCCGAGTGGGACTTATCGCCAGAGGGTATTCCCCGGGATTCTGTGCACTACCGCGTGGCCATGCCCGAACTGCAGGGCGTGTCGCAACCCCAAGTGTTAGCACTGGCGGAACCCACAGGAATCGACCCGCTAACGGGTGGCAGTGTGTATCGCAGTAAACCCCTAGCTAATGAAGTAAAACGCCAAACCCAGCGCTTGGCGCGCTGGATGAGTTTGCAAGAAAAAGCCAATGCCGACAAACGCATTGGCGTGGTGTATTACAACCACCCACCGGGTCGCCACAATATTGGTGCCGACAATCTCAATGTGCCAGACAGCTTATTAGAGATGCTGCGCGCTCTAAAAGCGGCAGGCTATAAAACCGGCCCACTACCCAAAGACGCCGAGGGCTTATTAGACCTATTGCAAGCAAAGGGCGTGAACCTGCCCGATGACCGCGCTGCGCTGTCGGCCATGGCTGAGCAAATCAATACCATTAGCGCCAAGGATTATCAGATCTGGTTCGCTACTCTGCCAAAGGTTGTTCAAGCTGAAATGGTGAACGGCCCGCTGGGCGAACTGCAAGTGTGGTTGCAAGAACAAGTTGACGCCGCATCCGCCTTAGGGTCGGTGACCGAGCGCCAGTCGCGCTTGGCCTTAATCAGCGCCCGCATGAGCAACACCATCAGCGATTTACAGCACGCCCTCGACGGGGTCCGCGACGCAGGCCGTGCAAGAGCCTTAGACCTGCTGGCGCAAACCGAAGCCGAATATAAAGCCGTCATTAGCCGTGCCAGCACAGAAGGTGGCAGCCCAGACTGGCGAGCCAGCCAAGCCCTGGTGAAGGCGTCAATCAATATGGGCATTGAAGGTATTCGCGGTTGGGGCGACGCGCCGGGCCGAGTGATGGTATGGCAGGATAAAATGCTGATTCCCGGCGTGCAATTCGGCAATGTGTTTTTAGGCCCGCAACCGCCGCGGGGCTGGGAAATTAATGAAGAATTGCTGCACGCCAATTTATCCTTTCCGCCGCCGCATCAATATCTGGGCTTTTATCATTATTTAAAAGATATATTCAAAGCCGATGCACTGGTGCACGTGGGTCGTCATTCCACCTATGAATTTCTGCCAAAACGCAGTGTGGGTCTAAGCGAAAACGACTACCCCAGCATTGCGGTTGGCGATTTACCCAGCGTTTACCCGTATATCGTCGATGGCGTGGGCGAAGGCATACAAGCCAAAAGGCGCGGCCTTGCGGTCATGGTCGATCACCTTACCCCGCCATTGGCCGCCACCGAGTTGTACGACGCGCTACTGGAAATACGTCAGCTAATTGAAAGCGCCGAAGCGGCGAGCGACGCCGAGACCCGCGCCCGCGCCGTAAAAGCCCTACGTGAAAAAATAGACGAAACCAATTTGCGCGACGAACTCATCGCCAGCATGGACGAAGAACTGCAAGTACGCGGTATTGGTTTTGAAGAGACCGACGACGCGTTTCTGCTACATGAAGTTGGCCACTACCTAACCAAACTGCAAGAGAGCTTTATGCCGCTGGGGCTGCACGTGTTTGGTCGCGACTGGCAACGTGAAGCGGTCGACACCATGATTGCGTCGATGCTACAGGGCGACAACAACGGCAACACCCAAGAGAGTAACCAACGTGAAGCCGACTGGCGCAAAAAATTAATCGTCTCTCCTGCTGCCGAAATGAGCGCTCTGCTCAACGGCCTGAATGGCCGCTTTGTGGCACCAGGCAAGGGCAATGACCCCATTCGCACACCGGAGTCTCTCCCCACCGGTCGTAATTTTTATGCGCTAGATGGCAGCTTGTTGCCGACCCGCGTCGGCTTTGATGTGGGCAATGCGCTGGCCGCCAAAATACTGAGCGGCGAATCTGGGGTTGCCATCGCCAATGTCGACACCAGCAATAATAAACAGGGCATTATTTTATGGGCCTCTGACGCGGTGCGCGACGAAGGCGCTATGATTGCCTTTGGTATGAAACTGCTGGGTGTAAAACCGATATGGAATAGTCGCGGCATAATTAAAGGATTAGAGCGCATACCGCTTGGCCCAGATCAGCCCGCACGCCTAGATGTGTTATTCACGACCTCTGGTCTATTCAGAGACCTCTACGGTGAACATTTATTACTGCTCGATAAAGCGGGCTTAATGGCACTGGATGCCAGCCGCGACCTTATCAACCACGACTACCCCGCGCTAAGCCTTGCCCTACGTGAGGCCCTCGCCCCACTCGGCACCGATGAACAGGGCGGTAAAGAGCCGCTAGAGCAAAACCAATTTGCCAACAATTGGGTAAACGAAGCCCGCGAATTATTGGCGGCCAACCCCACCATAGAGGCCAAAGAACTTGGTCGCCAAGCCAGCTTGCGGGTATTTGGTATTGCTCCCGGCGCCTACGGTGCGGGTATTAACCGCTTAGTAGAGCGCAGTGGCGCGTGGCAAGATCGCAGCGAATTGGCTGAGGTATTTATTAAACGTATGGGTCACGCCTACGGTGCGGGCATGCAGGGCGAATCCGCCCAAGACGTGTTTGAACGCCAGCTCAAAGGCGTATCGCAAACCTTCTTGGGTCGGGCCAGCAACCTCTACGGCTTGATCGACAATAACGATGCCTTCGACTATTTGGGCGGCTTTAATTTGGCGGTAGAAACCGTGAGCAGTAAGATTCCCGCCAGCGCCGTCATCAATCACGCCGATAATCGCAATCTGCAAATAGACGCGCTCCACGACGCCCTGCTCTCAGAGCTGCGCGGCCGCTTCTTTAATCCGCAATGGATTAAACCGCTGATGAACGAAGGCTATTCCGGCGCACGCACCATGGGCAGCGAGTTTATTGAATATTTGTGGGGTTGGCAGGTGACAAGCCCAGAGATTATCAATGACCGCGTGTGGGAAGAAGTAAAAGCGGTTTACATAGACGACGCCCAAGACCTTGGGCTGAATGAGTTTTTAGCCAACGACAATAACCGCTATGTGCAAAGCAATATTTTAGCGGTGATGTTGGTTGCCATCGACAAAGGATTTTGGAACGCCGACGCCGACACCACCAAGCAATTGGCGGAGCAATTTGCCAATAATATTATCGAGCACGGCAACCCAGGCAGCGGTCACACCCACGCTCGCCACCCAATGTATGACTTGGTGAAATCCCAACTCTCTGCCGAGAAAGCCGCGCAACTAGAGTCCGTGTTAGCGAAAAGCCGCATGGCCGACGCAGACATCAATGCCACGAACAGTAGCGATGTGTCGCCAACTCATATACAAGAAATTTCGCTAGCCGCTGACGCAGCCGAGCAAGCTGCATCGCAAAACAGTTCAGCCGAAAGTAGTGATGCTGACAGCAGTGAAAATTCCAGACAGACAGACGTATCAAACTATCTGCCCTGGCTAATCGGACTTGGCGTACTGATTTTGCTCGGTGGTTTATGGCGTGGTCGCCACACTGGTAATAAGTAACGAGAACGGAGAGTAATTCATGTTTTCAGGTATTTCTCTGGGCATCATGCACCAGATCACCTCGCTACTTTTAACGCCGGTGATTTGGGCCCTGCTATTTTTTGTTGGCCTCGCCATTTATGAAATAGGTATTAGCATCAGTGAGCGCTTTGGCGGTATTACTCGCCTGCGCGACACCGGCAATCGCGAGGCCTTGATGCAAGCAGGTAAACGCCGCATTGAACGGGCCGACTTTCTCACCCGCTTAGCGCCCATGTTGGGCCTGATGGGAACGCTGATCCCCCTCGGCCCTGGCTTAGCCGCCTTGGGCGAAGGCGAATTGCGAATATTAACCACCGCGATGACCGTGGCCTTTGACACCACGGTTATCGGCTTGCTGGCAGGTATGATTGGCTTTGTATTGGGTCGGCTACGCCGCCGTTGGTACGACCAAGCGATTCATCAACTGAATAGCACGGAGGCGGTTCGACATGGATAAGTGGCGAGACAGTGAGTTTTTAGAATCCGACGAAGACCCCCTCGGCCCCATGGCCAATTTGGTCGATATTATTTTGGTGTTTGCCTGTGGTTTGATTGCCGCGCTGGTATCGTTTAGCCCAGACTTACAGCAGCATTTCAGTACGGAAAAAATTAATAAAGATATTAGCCTCGGCAAAGAGCTGCCGACAGTGCCAAAAACCGTGCAAGACAAACTTCAAAACGGCGACGGCTACGAAGCACTAGGACAGGTCTATCGCGACCCAGAGACAGGCAAATTAATTTTAATTGGAGAATAAAAAACCGCAGCTCGTTTGCCACTGAGCTGCGGTCTTCTGCAAAAACACGTTTACAGGGATTGCTCTATAAACGCTTTCACCTGCTGCTGCGATGCGGCACCAGTCCGTTGAGCTACGAGCTCACCGTTGTTAAACAACAGCAAGGTCGGAATACCGCGCACATTGTAGCGCTGGGCAATCTCTGGGCTGTCATCGACGTTGAGCTTGGCGATAGCAACCGCGCCATCCAATTCCCCCGCCAAATTCTCAAGCACCGGGTTCATCATCTTACATGGGCCGCACCACTCCGCCCAAAAGTCTACCAACACAGGGCCACTGCTGATCGCCTCGTTAAAGTTCTGTTCCTGAAGTTTCTGAATTAACGACATATCACTTCTCCTGTTCGTTTTAAGTCATTCGTTTACGGGAGTCACTATGAGCGCCAGCTGACATGATTAAAAATTGTTCGTAGATATAGCAATCATCATAAATTATGATGAATTAACATACACATTTTCATACCGAGCGCAGAAACGATGAAGAGCCAAGAACTCACCCTGCTGCAAGTCTTCGACGCCATCATGACCGAAGGCTCGGTAACCCGCGCCGGTCAGCGTTTAGCGATGTCGCAGCCAGCGGTGTCGAATGCCATTGCCCGTATGCGGGATATTTGGAAGGACCCCGTGTTTGTTAAAAAGGGCCGTCAGATTGAACCCACCGCCTTTGCGCAAAGTTTGTGGGCGCAGGTGCGCGACCCGATTCAACAACTGTCGTCGGCGCTTGAATCACGGGGTTTTGATCCCGCTCAGTCGCACCGCCAGTTTCGCATTGCCATCGCGGATTTATCCGTCGATTTATACTGGTTACCGTTTAGCTGTCAGGTTGCCGCGCTTGCGCCGGATGTTGATCTTTATGCGGTGCCCTACACTCGCATGGGCGTCATTGAACAACTGCGCGAGGCACGCATAGATATTGGCCTTGGGCCACTCAGTCAGCACGACCGCAGCCTGCGCTCAATTCCGCTATACCAAAACACCTACAAGCTAGTGATGCGTAAAGACCATCCACTGGCAGGCAAAGCCATCACCATTGACGATTTCTTAGCGGCCAAACATCTACTGGTATCGCAATCTGGCGACCCGCGCGGCAATGTCGACCAAGCCCTGCAGCGCTTGGAAAAACGTCGGCGAGTGGCGATGACCGTCAACCATTTTTCCGCGGTACCCAAACTGTTACTCAACAGCGATTTAATCGCGGTGGTGCCACAGATGGTGGCCGGTGGCCCGCCATTCAATTCAGACCTTTGGATTACCGAACCACCTCTGGATATTGAAGCTAGCCCCGTGTACCTGGTATGGCACACCCGTCTAGATCGAGATTTAGGCTTAATTTGGCTGCGAAATTTACTGGAAAAAGTCGTTCAAGAAGAGTGGGCAAAATGCAGCCACTGCGCAGCAGAATAAGGGCTTGAATGACTGAACCGACAAGAATAAAAAAGAGCTAATCAGCCATATCAAAAAACACAGCATGACTTAGTAGTATAAGGTGCTATTGTGGCTGTTGAACAAAAACACCATTTACACACCTAACACTGTGTAACGTTTAGCGATTCTAAAAATAGAGGTGACACAATGGATGCACAGGGATTGATTATTTTCTTAGCGATTGGCGCCCTAGCCGGTTGGTTAGCCGGCAAAATCATGAAAGGCGGTGGCTTTGGCCTGATCGGCAATATTATTGTCGGTGTGGTCGGCGCGGTTGTCGGCGGCTATGTATTTAGCTTTTTCGGCATTGCAGCTGGCGGCTTGATCGGCTCCATCGCCACCTCCACCGCCGGCGCTATTATTTTAATTTACATTATTCGGCTTATTAAAAGCGCTTAACTAGCGATTCACAACCGAAGAGGAGTACTCGTTAGCAACGGACATTTTCAATGTCTGAAAGAGTACTCCCCAGCTCCGTTTTTAACTATTTCTACACACCGAAATGTCTCAGCGTCAGCTCACTATCTCAACTGATTCCTCACAGTCGCTGTTAACCCTTACTTTCTCCTTAATGCATCGCACTAGGAATTCAGCATCTCTCGCTACGCCAGAGAACCGTCCCGACCCCCAAGTATGAAGCCAAGGCAAACCAATAAAGTACAATCCAGCTTGCGAACTCACTCCACGCTTATGGACAGGATGCCCCATGCCGTTAAAGACCGGCGCATCTAACCACCCAAAATCTGGCCGGTAACCAATACACCAAATCACACTGCCGATACCGGCTTCTGCTAGATCTAACTTGTCGCGCTCGAATGCCGGCTGCCATACTGGCTGATAGGGTTCTACCGTGGGTGTCTCAATGCCCTGCTCTTCTATCCAAGTATCAATACGACTGTTGATATTGCGATAGGTGTTGTCGGCATTATCAAGATTTGCAGCGAGATTTTTTTTAAATATAAGGTTTTCTCCGTCAAAACCCGTCATCAAACCATAGAGTTCCATACCCTCCTTAGCGAAGCGACGCAGATCGATTTCGCGCCCACCATCTCGCCCTGTAACGTAGTGGTTCGTGTTGTCGCGCACCCCCTCTCTTAGCGGGTGCTGCTCAACAGATACATCGTAGTACCCCATTTCATGTAGCCATTCCACCACATCTTTACCTCGATACTGACGGGCCACTCGTGGCGCATTACCGGTGGCGAGAATTACTTTACGTCCGGCTAAATGAAGATCTTCCGCGATTTGCGCACCCGACTGCCCTGATCCAACCACAAGTACTACGCCATCGGGTAGCTGCTCAGGATTTTTATATTGTACGGAGTGCATTTGAAACAGTGTCTCGGGAAGTTTTTCTGCCATGCGCGGGATAATCGGAGCTTGATAGCCACCAGAAGCTATCACTACATGATCACACTGGTAGTTGCCGACACTTGTCGCTACATCGTAAACACCGTCGGCATTCACGGATATTCGATCAACGGTCACACCTTCACGGACCGGCGGTTTTACTTTGTCGGCAAAGCGCTGCAAGTAGTCAACAATCTCGTCCCGTTTCATAAAACCTAGCGGATCATCACCATCATAAGGGTGACCCGGCAAATCGCACTGCCAGTTTGGCGTTACTAGTGTAAACGAGTCCCAGCGCTGGCTCTTCCAGCTATGCATTAGGGACTTACGCTCAAACACAATGTGCTCAATTTTATGTTCCTGCAAGTAATGACTGACGGACAAACCCGCCTGCCCACCACCAACGATAATGACGGGGATGTGTTTAATAGACGTCGCTGAAGTACCCATGTCTGTGCCTCTAAAATGTAAGAATCGCTATGTAAATAATTTGCTTAAGGTATTACGGCGTAATGCTAATAATTTCGACGCGGCCATCGTCGTCTTGATTAAACGTCGCGGCCTTCATGTTTATGCGGCTGAGTTGATCCATGGCGCTGCTACATTGGTAGCCGTATTTGCGCTCAACTCGCGCACTGGCTTCATTCAGCGCGCTCCGCGCTCGTGTTAAGAAGTCACTCACGCTGTAACACTGTGTTTCTTTTAGGTACTCGTGCAAGACGGTGGAAGGTGAGTAACAAACATCAATACTGCCGTCCGGCCAGCGAACCTTAAAATTCAAAGCGGGCATGGATAGTCCTCCTGCTTAGTAAGGGATTTTTTAGTTTCGTCAACGCGATAAGCGCCTCGACCCAAACCCATCAACAATGACGAATTCAAATTCCAAAAGGTTTCGTATTCATCGCCGTCTCTTAGATTTAGCATGGGCTCGCGAACAATCCGGCCAATTTCCGCGGCGCAAATACCTCGGCCGCTAAACGTAGCCAATAGCTCGGGCACGTTAGCGTGATCAGTGGCAAGCAAATAACCAAAGCTGGGGAAACTACACAACCAATCTGACCAAGCCACACCGTCTGGACGAGGGATAGTATTGAGATTAATTTCAGCGCCAACACCCGAACATTCGAGCAGCATGACCGTGGTGCCAAGTAAACCTGCCTGACTTATATCCTTGGCGGCGCTAGCCAGTTGTTTGTCCGCAATCTCCGACAACAGGCTGATATCGCCGCGCAGTCGCTCAGGCGGCGCAGATGTTGCGGCGTCCCAATTTAGAAACGGCGGACGGTATTTACCGCGCAGATCAATTGCCGCGACCAATGCCTGCCCCGGACGTGCAGCAAAGCTACTTAACACATTGTTCGCATGACCAAGAATTGCCACTGCCAATTGAGTTTGATTAGCGCGCAGATTGGTGTGCCCACCAACAATCGACACACCAAATGCGTTGGCAGCATCACGCATGCCTTGCATGAGTAATTCAGCCTTGCTTCCGCCCTTGTCCCAAATGGCATTCACGATAGCGTTGGGTCGACCGCCCATCGCTGCAATATCACTAACGTTAACCATTACCCCACACCAGCCAGCAAACCAAGGATCGTGTTCGACAAACTCTTCAATAAACCCCTCTATGGCAAAAAGGGTATGGCCGTAGGGGTGAGGCAATGCCGCGGTGTCATCACCATTGGGATGCAGCCCAGTAGGTAGCGCTGGCATATAAGGCGTCAAAACACTGATATCACGTTTATGAGCAATTCCGGCGTGCCGATAAACCTGATCTAATAATTGACGAAGGCTCATAATGACGCCCCTTCAGCGCAGAAACGTGGATTTTTTGGCGCAGAAATTGATAACAAACTGGGAGCAAGTTCTGCAGTTGACGTTCGAGCACCGCGTCCGCGCACCATAAAGCCGCTGTAAGGGGTACGACACGGTGGATAAAAATCTAAATCGGCACGCATCAATGCGTGCTCTTGGCCGCGCAACACATTCGTGCCAATTCGCTGCCAATGAAGACGCGTGAACAGGCTTTCATTTTGTAACTGCACATTGGCTAAAAATAAGTTGCAGCCGAGCGCATGGGCACTGGATACCGCAAGCTTAATCAAGCTTGCGCCGAGCTGCCCTTGGCGTCTAAATTTCTTATCTACCGCTAAGCGCGAACCATACCAAACTCCCGGTGCCTCTTGGTGAATTCGCACCGTGGCCACGACTTCTTCGTGCCAACCGCAAAGACTGCCCAGTGCGACTAAATTAATCGCCCTCTGTTTGGTATTTACGTGGTCGAGCACATCGAGATCGTCGGACTCAAACAGCTGCTGTTCTTCGCAAAACACGCGACGCCGAAGTGCCTGTGCCTCGGAAATCTCCCACGCGAGACTCGCCCATTTAATCGTATAACCGCTATACGGCAATGCATGCAGTCCGCGCGGGCTATCAACTGAATGCGGCTGGGCCAACTTACTATGAAGGCTTTCCATGATGAATCCCTCAATGCTCATACTTAGACAAGGTAGAACACGCACCACAACGCCCACAGCCCGCTTTAATATCTGCGGAGCGCAAACCGGCGCGGGATAATTGCGAGGCCACGCCTTGCAATACCGACTCCATAAATTCCGCCGATGGCGTGGGATGATCCTCCAGCGGTGTGCCGCGAATAGGAACAAAAGGCACCACAAACGGGTACACCCCCAAGTCAATTAACTGCTCACAGCAATCTAAAATTGCCTGCTCGCTGTCGCCAAGACCTGCCAAAATATAGGTGCTTACCTGTCCTCGTCCGAATACCTCTACCGCGTCGGCAAAGGCTTGCATATAAACCTCTAGCGTCAGCTCAGCCTTGCCGGGCATCAGCTCATCTCTCAGCGCTGGCGTCACCACTTCTAAGTGCATGCCCAGCGCATCAATGCCCGCGTCTTTCATTCGCTGATACCAGATTGGATCCCGAGGGGGTTCACACTGACCTTGGATTGGCAGCGCCACTGCCGCTTTGACGGCGCGCGCACTGTCACAGAGAACCGCTGCACCCCGATCCGCTGTCGCCGGAGTACCGGTGGTCATAACCATGTGCTGAATACCATCAAGCTCGACCGCCGCCTTAGCAACTTCTGCCAACTGCTCTGGCGTTTTGTGGGCGATCGTTCGACCAGCTCTCAGCGACTGACCAATTGAGCAAAACTTGCAGGCCTTACGACGGCTTTCGTAACGGATACACGTTTGCAATACCGTCGTCGCAAGCACGTCACGACTGTGTAAAGTAGCAATTTGGGAATACGGTATACCGTCCGCGGTGTGAAGATCGTAAAAGCGCGGATTATTGACGAAGGTAATGTCCGCCAAGGGAATACCGTCGTGATTCAAGGTACTTCTGCCGTCGTTATCACCCACGGAAAAAGACGAGTCCCAAGCGGCATCACTATAAATAGGCACCATCACCGTGGTATCGGCAATCGTTACCGCCTGATGATCGCTCGGTCCTGCGCCGCCTTTGCGGCGAAGCGCGCCGCCCTGCCCACCGGCAAGTCGCAAACCTTGGGTTTGTAGTTCAGTTATGAGCCGCTGTGACGCGCTGACGATTTGCTGCGTTGATTTCGCCTTCATCGCTGACTTCTCCTATGGCACTTACGGTAGTGGCGCCTGAATTAGCGCCTGACTGGGAAGCGGACTGCTCGGCAAACATCGGCCGGCTATAGCTGCTCGCATGATCATTAATTGCCAAACTGAGCAGCTCTGGACGGGCATAGTGGCCCACAGAATCCATCATCCGTTTGCGCTTGGTGATTAACCTCATATCCAAATCGGCAATAACAAGGCCTTCTCCTTCCAACAACGGCGTCGCCAAATGCACGCCCTCAGGCGAAACAATAGCGGTGTTACATCCACCGCGAAGCCCGCGCTGGAGTTTAGGATCGGAAGTAATAGATTGAATCTGGGTGTCAGTTAGCCAGCCGGTAGAATTCACCACAAAGCAGCCCGCCTCTAAAGCGTGGTGGCGAATAGTGGCCTCAATCTGGTCGGCGAATATGGGGCCAACCAAGGAGCCAGGAAATTGACTGCAATGAATTTCCTCGTGCTGTGTCATTAGCGCGTAACGCGCCAAGGGATTGTAATGCTCCCAACACGCCAAGGCGCCAACTCGGCCGACACGGGTTTCCGCTACTTTTAAACCAGAAGCATCGCCCTGCCCCCAAATCATACGCTCGTGAAACGTAGGGGTTAACTTACGACGTTTTAATAAAAGCTCACCATCTGCATCGAAAATCAGCTGCGTGTTGTACAGACTGCCGTTGTCTCGCTCATTAACACCGAGCACCACCACCATCTCTCTCGCACGGGCGCGTTCTGCAATAGCATTGGTCATTGGGCCAGGCACAACAACGGCCTCGTCATAAAGACGAAGATGCTCAGGCCCTGACGCGACCGGTGGGTAAACAAAGGAAAAATAGGGATAGTACGGAACGAAGGTCTCTGGAAACACGATGAGTTCAACGCCCTTGGCGGCCGCTTTGTCGATGGTGTCGAGAACTTTAGCCAGCGTACCTTCAGCGCTCTCCAAATCTGGAGAGAGCTGAACAGCAGCGGCGCGAATCGTTTTGTTCTGCGCCATGATATACATTCCTTACACAGTCCAAGTATCAATAATCACCGCGTTGTCACGGATGTGAAGAAGCTTCAGGTCGAGAACATCAAGAGGATTAATCGGGCGAATGCCCTCAATCAGCGAAGGCTCGCCATGCCCATAAAGTGCTTGCAAGGCAAATCGGCAAGCGAATACCTTGCCGCCTTCGGCCATGAATTTACTGAGCTGATTATTAAAGTTCAGATGCCCCGGAAACGCCTCATCGCCAATAGTGGGGAAACCCCGCTGAAGACCAAGAGTAACGCCAGGGCCATAGAGCAAAATTGATGTTTCAAACCCTTTGCGAAGCAAGCGTGTGGCCTGCAGCATATTGACGAAACCGATGGAGCCCTCGAACGCGACAGTGTGAAAGGTGACCAAGGCTTTTTGACCAGCCTCTGCTTTTACGTCTTCAAATACTTTTTCCTCGTAGTCCACAAAATAATCACCGGCCTTGTGCATTGCTTGAGTTACTTTTGGCATGACTGGGTCTCTCCATAAATTGATTCTTAAAAAAAATGATCACCGGCGGACCGCCTAATGATGCAATCAAGACATAGCAATCAAGGTGCCAATCAATTTCCCATTTAATGCGATCAATATGCAATCAAACCCAAAACACTAAATCAAAATCACGATAAATTATTTTTTTAAAGCCCCCATAAAGAAATTACAAATTGTCGCGCGCAGCAGTAATTGCACTATCTATGTGCCATTTTTTGGTAAATGCGCGCTTAGAGCGCACCGCAAATTTGCCGATTACGCGAAATGCAATCAATTTAAAAACCTGATACGATCAATTTCAATATCAGCTTTGATGGGCTAGGCAGGATTTACATGAATTTGACAGAACTTCAACGCTGGGCCAAAACCCTAACGAAAGAAAAGGGACGCCCCGCCTACTTACTCATTGCCGATCTCATCGCAGAAGATGTGGAATCCGGACGCCTACAGGCAAGAGATCGACTCCCCACCTTAAGAGACCTAGCCGCAGCCGTAGACATAAACTACACCACCGCCGCCCGCGCCTATAACGAGGCTAAACGTCGCGGACTTATCGAGTCGCACCCCGGCTCTGGTAGCTTTGTTAAGGGCAAGGCCGTATCCCTCGGCCCCGCCAAAGGCGGCTACGAGATGACAATGAACTTGCTGATCGAACCAGCCATTCCCACACTTATTGAGAAGGTTCGTGACAGTGCCATTGCAGTGCTGGCACAGCATGACCTTTACTCGCTGTTTCGCTATCAATCTTTTGGCGGCGGGCAGCGCGAACGAGAAACCGCATTAATGTGGCTAGATCGCCGCCTAGGGAATGCGCGTCTGGAAAACATACTCATCTGTCCCGGTATTCATAGCGCGCTTGTCGGTCTAATGACGCAGCTAGTATCACCCGGCCAATTGGTGTGTGTAGAAAGCCTTATCTATCCCGGTATGAAAGCAATTGCCGCACAGCTCGGGCTCACCCTCCACTCCCTTGAAAGAGACATGCACGGCCCGCTGCCTAAAGCCTTTGAGGAGGTGTGTAAAGAAGGCCGTGTGGCCGTCTTGTATTTAAATCCGACCATTCACAATCCGACCACCACCACCATTCCGCTAAGTCGACGCCAAGGCTTAGCTGACATCGCACTGCGCTACAGCATTCCCATTATTGAAGACGACGCTTACACCATGCTGTGCGACGATCCGGTAACACCCTTTGCAGACCTAGCCCCAGAGCTAAGCTACTACATCACCGGCACCGCAAAATGTTTTGGCCCCGGATTGCGCTCAGCGTTTTTACACGCCCCCGGCAAACGGCAAACACAGCGTATTTCCGGTGCGATGCGCGCGCTTTCAGTCATGTCCTCGCCACTAACCGATGCGTTGGTCAGCACGTGGATTGCGGATGGCACCGCAGACGCCATGCTAAAAGCGGTGCGCACCGAAGGCAGCGCTCGCCTAAAACTAGCCGAACACTATTTAGGAAGGAATCATATTTCGGGGGCCGCGGGAGCTTTCCACCTGTGGCTTAAATTACCCAAGGCATCCAATTGGAATCCGTCGGAACTCGCGGTTCACCTGCGCTCACTCGGTGTTAGCGCAGTTGCCAGCGCCGCATTTAGTACCGACAACAATCCCCCCGACGCTCTGCGTATCTGCTATGGCGGCCCTATCAGCCGAGACAACTGGGAGGACGGCTTGCAACAGTTGGCAGATGTGATCGAACAGCCGGCATTTTTACTTTCTAACACTCACTGATATTAACTATCGCCTATGAGCTATTGACCACGCGATAAAGAAACGCAACACAATAATAAGCGGAGTCTTTGATACCCAATGAAGCTGTACGAAAAGCTGGCCATGGAAATCGCCAATATGATTGAAAGTGGCGTACTAAAATCTGATGAGCGCATCCCGTCTGTTCGCCACATTAGTAAAACCTATAAAGCCAGCGTGTCTACGGTATATCAAGCGTATTTCTTACTTGAAAATCGCGGTCTAATCTATTCGAAACCTAGATCCGGCTTCTTTGTCTGCACACAGCCAGACCACACCCTACCAGTCAAAAATCAGACGACGCTTGTGCCGAAGACAAGCACAATTGAGATCAGCGATTTGGTATTCTCTGTACTAAAATCACTTCGCGACCCCAAGATTTTTCCACTTGGCTCAGCGTTTCCGAGCCCAGAATTTTTTCCTTTGAGACGATTATCTAAGTCCCTAGCAAAGGCCACCAAAGATATCGACATGAACGATGTCGTTGCACATCTGCCGCAGGGGAATCTCGCACTGCGACGCCAAATTATTCAACGTTACGCCGCAAATCAGATCCAAATCCCCCTTGAGGAAGTGATCATTACCGACGGCGCTCTTGAGGCTTTAAATCATTGTCTGCAAGCAGTAACAAAACCGGGAGATCTCATCGCCGTTGAATCTCCAGCGTTTTATGCCTGTCTTCAAGCGGTAGAGAGACTACAACTAAATGCGGTAGAAATACCCTGCACCGAGGACGGAATTGATCTAGCATTTTTGTCCGCCGCCCTCAAAGAGCACCCGATAAAAGCATGCTGGTTTATGACGAACTTCCAAAACCCGAGTGGTATCAGCACATCTGACAACAAAACACAGACGCTCGTTGAAATGTTAACTGAACACCAAATACCACTGATAGAAGATGATGTTTACGGGGAGCTCTACTACAACGATCAGCAGCCAAAACCAGCCAAAGCCTTCGATCGCGAAGGCTGGGTAATGCACTGCAAGTCATTTTCAAAAAGTCTCGCCCCGGGCTACCGAGTAGGCTGGGCTGCCGCAGGGCGATTCCACCAACAGGTAGAACGACTTAAATTAATGACGACGCTATCGACATCGATGCCTGCGCAAGTCGCAATCGCAGACTATCTGCAATTCGGTGGCTACGAAAGACACTTGCGAAAACTGCGGATCACTCTGCAACAGCAATACGATCTCATGCGTGCAGCGGTAGTTACATACTTCCCCGCCAGCACCTTAATCACGCCAATTTCAGGCGGCTATTTCCTGTGGCTGGAATTGCCAAAATCTGTAAACTCGTTAGATCTTCTTAATTCAGCGTTACGCAGAAATATCAGTATTGCCCCCGGCCCCATTTTCTCGGCCAGCAAACAGTATCGAAACTACATACGACTAAACTTCGCTTGCAGCCCGTGGACGCCCGACATGGACAAGGCCGTAAAGAAACTCGGCAGTTTGGTATATGAGCAAATCTGATATGGTCTTTTTATGGCTAACTGCACCTGCTTTTGCAAACCCAAATCAGCTAGAGTGACTTTATTGTCGAACAAGACAAATTGGCTAGATCATCACCAAACGCTGAACAATCAGCGGAGTAGACATCATGGAACAGGCAGAAAAAAGTACCACGTCGAAACACGCTAAGAAGCCCTTCGGCTTTTTTGACGCTATCTCACAAGCTTTCTCACTCATTTTTGCACTGCAAAATCATTCTGGCCGGAAAAAACTACTAGACCTTGCTGAATCAAACCCCAAGCCATTAATTTTGTCCGGGGTTTTTGCCGCCATTATCTTCTTTCTTTTTTGCTTTATCAGTTCGCAAATCGTAATTCGCGTACTACTACACTAGCGCAAGCGGTAAGACTAAAATACTTGACCGCCAGCCTGAGCAATATGTTCCGACCAAGCTCAATGAACGAAGCTAACTACCAAGCAAAGGACAAAGACGCGAAGACTTTACGGCCAGACTTTTGCCGCGCGTTATATGAGCCAGGGAAAAACACGGTATCTAAGACCTGATTCAAGACTTTCTCATCGGTCAAATTACTACCGCCCAATGTTAGCGCCCAGCGCTGATCCCACGCACCAATGCTAATGCGTGCTGATATTTGCGAGAAGCCTTCCAGATAGCTATTGGGATCTAAATCACCGTCAGTGAATTGATTACCCTGATATAAATAATCCACACTAGCTCGCATCGCTAAGCCAAAGACTGGCAATGTCAACGTGGGTGTAAAACTGGCGCTTTGTTCCGGCGCGAAAGCAATACGCTTACCGCTCAAATCCTGATTAGAATTTAAGCCACTGGTTACTGGTGCCGGCGCATTTGGGTAGCTGTCATACTTGGCATCAAGTAAGCCCAAAGAACCCGCAATGGTCAGTGGCTCAAAGGGGGTTAGCCACACGAAGTCCATTTCTAAACCGCGAGAAATGGCTGACGCCGCATTAGTCACGTCAAAGAAGGCGCCGTTAAATGCCAGCACCTGCAAATTATCAAACTGAGTTTGGTAAACCCCCGCATTTAAACGCAGGGTATTGTCGAAGAACTCGCCCTTAAAACCGGCTTCTATTGTCGCCGCTTCTTCGGGATCGAAGCCCAAATCTTCACCGCCAAACGAGGAGGCATTGAAGCCACCGCTTTTATAGCCTCTGGAATAGGTCAAAAAGACATTGCTGTCACTATTCAAATAATATTGAAACGACAGCTTGGGCGACACATCGGTTTCCTTACGACTGAGTCCACGCTCGTCGTAATCCTCTGCGCTCAAGGCCAGCTCCATCAAACAGGGCGTCCCCAAGGCAGCGGTTTGGCAAAAACCCGCGCCACTGGCGTCCGCCACTTTTTGCTCGCGACTAAAACGAATACCAGGAGTAATAATAAACTGATCGGTTAAGGCCCAGGTCATTTGCGCAAAAATAGCCTGCGCATCAACGTTCAATAGATAATCTAGTTGCAGATAATCGTCACCAATGGCGGCGCCGGTAATGTCGCTAATCAAGCCAATACCAGCAAGGTTTAAGCCGCCCAACAAACCACCGCTTGATACACTCGTTTGACCTGACACCAACTGCAGCGCGTCGTCGGTTAACAAATAGGCACCAAAGTCACTGCCAGCGGTAATTTGCGTTTGCTGGCTAAAGCGGGAGTCAAAGAAGTAGGCGCCAACAACAAATTCAACACCGGAACCAATACCAAACAAATTGTCTGCCGTACCACTAAAACGCAGTTCGGCAGATTGCTGCTCGTAGTCGGACACCACTTCTAAAATAGCGAGATTCGCGGGCGAGGTATCTAAATCAACCAAACTGTCTATGGTTAATTCAGTATCCGCCAATACCAAAACCATATTGAGATTATTTAGGGCGCCAACCGGACCAATATCCCAATCGGTTTTAAGACTAAGTGTGTCTGAGGTTTTATCTAAAAATCCATCTTGGTCGTAGGAGCTAGTAAAGTTGTAGGGATCGTCCTCAATATTGGGATCATAATTTTTCAGAAAATCAGTTGTGCCCTCGTCCAGATTCATTAACTGGAGGCCCCAATAGTTGGCTGAGGTTTCCGAGGTAACAGCCATTAGCTCCACGGAGACATTTTCCGAAGGTAGAAATAGTAATTTGAGTCGCTGGGCGTTTTGTTCGTGCTCGTCATCTTGGCGATTCAAAAACTGGTTGTGTAGCTGGCCGTCGCGACTTATATCTTGAGCGGCAACACGAACACCGAACCAGTCAGTGACCATTCCGCCAATACCGCCTTCATAACTGACTTCATCGGGATCGGTCTTATTAACACGAAAATCGGCTGAAAATTCTTCCGTCGGACCTTTTGTAGTGACGTTAAATACACCCGCGATGGTGTTTTTTCCAAACAGCGTGCCCTGCGGGCCGCGCAAGACCTCTACCCTCGCGATATCGAACATACCTTCGTTGTAATATGAGGGTCGGTTAAAAAACACCTCGTCTTGCACAAAACCAACCGAACTATCAAACGCAGAGTTCAGCGGGTTGGAGCCAAAGCCGCGGATATTAATTTGCGCCAGGGCGGGGTCGGTGTCTGATGAGAACCGCACATTGGGAATATACGGGGCGATGTCTTGCAGGCCGGTTGCGCCAACTTCGCGCATAAAATCACCGCTGACCGCCGTTAGCGAAATGGGTACATCTTGTGAAGACTGCTCCACTTTTTGGGCGCTGACCACCACCTCTTCCAGCATACGGCGCCCGGAGGACTCGGCATTGTGGCCGGACACCGCATCTGCGGCCAAGCTTGTTTGCGCCACACAACTCGCTAAACCGAGGGCACACCAACGCACCGTATTAACCGTCAACATCGTTATTAGCCTTTATTTATTATTATGTATCGCCAGCGCTGTGAAGCGCCAACATTGTCAATTATGTTTACATTATTAACGTGTCAGCAAGCCGCCGTCAAGTGCTCACCACTCAGTTCGAGCGCGGTGTTAAACAAACAAATTCCGCTGGACAATCACCGGCCCACAATGTCAACATAATTGACAATTAAATAAGGAGAGTCGCACCGTGATCGACCTGCATACCGTTCCTACGCCCAATGGCCATAAAATTTCTATCGCGCTCGAAGAGTTAGGTCTTGAATACAATGTGATTCCCTACGACATCAGTGTAGGCGATCAATTTAAGCCTGAGTTGCTCGCGCTGAATCCCAACAACAAACTACCGGTGCTAGTAGACCACGACCCCATATCTGGCAGTGACGAGCCCATGGTGATCTTTGAAACTGGCGCCATACTGATCTATCTGGCGGAAAAGACCGGCAAGTTGATGGCAAAGGACCCGGTCACACGCTTTCAGCAATTACAGTGGCTGATGTTCCAGGTAGCGGGCGTTGGCCCAATGCAGGGTCAAGCCCACCATTTTATTCGCTACGCCCGTGTGCAGCAGGATTACGCCCGCGAACGCTACGTGAATGAAAGCATGCGTCAATGCCGTGTACTGGAAGGTCAGCTTCAAAACCAGGACTATCTAGCTGGCGATTATTCGATTGCCGATATTGCCTGCTGGCCGTGGCTGCGCGCCCTGCCCTTGATCGATATTCACTTAGACAAAGACTTTCCCCAACTGCACGACTGGTTTACACGCATAGAGCAGCGCCCTGCGGTAGAGCGTGGTAAAGATTTAATCCACGGCTGGGTTTATAAGCTGCCGCCGAATTTCAAAATGGAATTAGATGAAAAGACGTGGTCTTATTCCTTTGGCGAAGAACAATATCGCCAACGCTAATTACATTGCTACCGAGGAGCTCCCATGCAGGACTTATTTTCTATTGCTGGCAAAACGGCATTGGTGACCGGCGGTTCCCGCGGCATTGGCGCGATGATCGCCGAGGGCTTCCTTCGCGCTGGCGCCAAGGTCTATATCACCTCGCGCAAAGCTGAAGAACTGGAAACCACTCGCGCACGACTTGCCGAGCTGGGCGAGTGTATCGCGATCCCCTCTGATTTATCGCAACTCGACGGCATCAGCAAGCTGGCGAAAGAGATCAGTGCAAGGGAGACCAAGCTCGACATTCTCATCAATAACGCTGGCGCAACATGGGGCGCACCCATCGACGAATTCCCAGAGAGTGGCTGGGACAAAGTGATGGACCTCAACGTTAAATCGGTGTTTTTCCTGACTCAAAAATTACTTCCTTTACTGCGCGCCAGCGCAAGCAAAGACGACCCCGCCCGCATTGTAAATTTGGCATCTGTTTATGCCTTGCGCTATTCACAGCAGCCTACTTTCTCATACTCGGCCAGCAAAGCAGCCGTGGTTCAGCTCACGCAACAACTAGCGGCCAGTTTGGTTAAAGAACATATCAATGTGAATGCCATCGCGCCGGGTTTATTCCCCAGCAATATGACTGCGTATTTGATGGAAGACGAAGAGGCCTTAAACAACAACATCCCCATGAACCGCATGGGCAAGCTGGAAGATGCCGCCGGCACCGTGATTTATTTATGCTCTAGAGCCTCGTCTTATATGACCGGGGGGCTTCTGGTAATAGACGGCGGCTCAGTTATTAGCGCTGGCTAAACCGCCGCGAATCAAAAATAAAATTAGAGTCGGCTATGAATAAACCCCTCAACAATATTCGTGTTTTAGATTTGACCCACATGCTGTCTGGCCCCTTTTGCACAATGACGCTGGCAGACTTAGGTGCAGATTTAATTAAAGTCGAACCGATTGGCGGAGAAGGCACACGTAAATTGCTTGCCAGCGATCCCAAAAATTCGATCGACGGCATGGGCGCGTATTTCATTACCTTAAACCGCAATAAACGCAGCATCGCCATCGACTTAAAATGCGAAGACGGTCTGCGCATTTTTTATGATTTGGTTAAAACGGCAGATGTTGTTATTAATAATTACGCCGCAGGCGTACCCGCTAAACTCAAAATTGATTACGCGCATTTATCTGTAGTGAATCCCCGCATCATCACCTGCTCTATCACCGGCTTTGGGGAAAGCGGGCCGGGTGCAAACCGCCCCGCTTTTGACCAAGTCGCTCAGGCCTACGGCGGCGGCATGTCGATTACCGGCACCGATGCTAACCAGCCTATGCGCGCGGGTATTCCCATCGGCGATTTAGGCGGCGGCATGTTCGGCATTATGGGGGTGATGAGCGCCATTATCGAACGGTATAGCTCTGGCCTGGGCCAGCACGTTGATATCTCAATGTTAGACGTGCAAGTCTCGCTCTTAAATTATATGGCCACCATGCACTGTTTATCCGGCGAGACCCCCCACCCCATTGGCAACAGCCACTTTGTACATGTTCCCTACAATTGCTATCCAACGGCTGATGGGCATATTGTGATTTGCGTGCTTACCGACAATTTTTGGCAAAATCTAAAAATCTTGGTGAACTGCGCGGAATTAGATAAACCAGAATACGACGACCAACCCGGTCGACTAGCCGACAAGGAATTTATCGATAAAACGTTAGCCGATATTTTCCGGCTAGACACCAGCGCCAACTGGTTAACAAAATTAAACGCGGCGCGCATTCCGGTAGCGCCGGTCAATAACTTTGCCCAGGCCTTAAGCGACCCGCAGATACAGCACCGCAATATGCTGGTTGAGTTAAAACACCCTGCGGGCAAAAGTACAAAAGGCCCCGGCAACCCCATCAAACTTTCGCGAAGCGGTGAAGAGTCCTTCTCGGCGGCGCCACTGCTCGGGCAGAATACCGACGAAATCATGGCAGAATTAGCGAATTACAGCACTGCGGATACCGCAAACCTGAAGGCCGCTGGTATCATTGCCTGATAACTCGCCTCACAAATAGAAGCATACGGACTCCCCGATGGCAGAAAAAATCATCATCAATGACGTTGGCCCCCGCGATGGTTTGCAAAACCAAGCCGTCATTCTTGAGCCTCAGCAGCGTGTTGCACTGATTCATGCCCTCATCGCCGCGGGTGTAAAACATATTGAAGTGGGTTCTTTCGTGTCCCCTGCTGCCGTGCCCGCCATGAGCGGTACCGCGGACGTCATTGCCGCTTTGCCTAAAGGGGATTTTCACTTCTCGGCATTGATTCCAAACCTAAAAGGGTATGAGTTAGCCAAAGCCTCTGGTATCGATACGGTTAGCCTTGTGATTGCCGCCAGCAATACTATGAACGAAAAGAATATCCGCATGAGCAATAGCCAGGTCATGAGCTTTGCAAAAGATGTGCTGGGCAGAAGTCATACCGATGAGTTAATTACCCTCGCCTGCATTGCCACGGCGTGGGAGTGCCCGTTTGAAGGCCTGATACCAGAAAATACCGTCATCGACTTATGCGCCGAACTGTTCGCGGCTGGCGCACAGGAAGTCGTGCTCGCCGACACCATTGGCGCAGCCTCACCGGGGCAGGTGAGGTCTCTTATGACGAAACTGGTGAGTGAGTTCGGCGCGCACCGTCTGTCCTGCCATTTTCACGACACCCGCGCCATGGGTGTTGCCAATTTGTACGCGGCGGTGGAATGCGGCATTCGCAAGTTCGACTCATCGATTGGCGGCCTAGGCGGCTGTCCTTTCGCACCGGGCGCCTCCGGCAATGTTGCCACCGAAGACGTGGTGTTAATGCTCAATCAAATGGGCTTCGACACCGGTATCGATTTAGGCAAGCTCATTACAGCCGCAGATTTAGTAGCCGCACAAACTCGCACCAACACCAGCGCCAACTCGGCAAAATGGATTAAACGCCAGGTTGAGAAAGGATTGCTCTAGCGCTAAACCAAAGCCGCTAACATCAGTGTAAGATTCCTCTTCCCCAATTTGGTCATGGAGATTCATCACAGCTAAGAGTACAATGAGACTCATTACCATTTGCTGCATGAAAAATCCTGTTATGAACCTATCTCAGCTGCCTAAAGGTGGCCAAGCAACCGTATTAAGCGTCATCGATGACTGCGCACACGATGCCATTGCCCACCGCCTCCGCGAGCTGGGCTTTGTGGTCGGCGCCTCTGTAAAGATTCTCGCAAAGGGGTTTTTAGGTGGGAATCCGCTAGTTGTGCGCGTTGGTAACACACGCTTCGCACTGCGCAAAAAGGAAGCGCAACGCATTCAAGTCGTGACAAGTTTATGAGTCTAGCAGTACCTGCAAACCACCGCATTGCCTTGGTGGGCAACCCCAATTGCGGCAAGACAGCGCTTTTTAATTTGCTAACCGGCAGTAAACAAAAAGTCGCCAATTACGCCGGTGTCACCGTTGAACGCAAAGAGGGGCTTTGTCGTGTCAACGACGAGTTCAGCCTTCAAATTTTGGATTTACCCGGTGCCTACAGCTTAACCGCAACGAGCCCAGACGAAGCGGTTACCCGAGATGTGCTGGGCGGCAAGTATCACGGCGAAGCGCAACCAGAACTCATTGTCTGTGTGATGGATGCCACTAATCTTGGCCTGCACCTGCGCTTTGCACTTGAACTGACCGCACTGGGTCAACCAATGATCATCGCGCTGAACATGATGGACAGTGCCCGCCGGCAAGGCATCAACATCGACACCGACGGACTTGCCGATGAGCTGGGAATACCCGTTGTAGAAACCGTTGCTGTCCAAAGAAACGGCGCCAAACCACTGCTAGATCAGCTCTCAAAGCAGCATTGGCGAATACCAACACAGATAGAAGACCGAGATCTGGACGCGCGCCATGAGCGCGTTAAAGGCATGTTAGAGAACTATGTATCACGTTGCGGAGAAGAGCGAAATTCCAGCATCGATGATCACCTCGACGCCCTACTGCTCAATCCCGTCAGCGGTCTATTCATTCTCGCAGCAATCTTATTTTTTATGTTCCAAGCGGTGTTCTCTTGGGCCGCGCCCTTGATGGACGGCATTACCAGCGGCATCGAGCAGATCGGCACATTTGTCACTGCACCTATCACACCGGGCTCTGCGCTCTACAGCTTGATTAACGAGGGAATTATTGCGGGCCTGGGCAATGTCTTAGTTTTTCTGCCGCAGATATTAATCCTTTTCCTTTTTATTCTCTTGCTGGAGGAGTCTGGCTACCTCCCCCGCGCCGCCTATTTGCTAGACAAAATTATGTTCAATGCGGGCCTGACCGGCCGCGCGTTTATCCCCTTGTTGTCTAGCTTTGCCTGCGCCATCCCCGGAATAATGGCAACTCGCAGCATTCAAGACCCGCGCGACCGAATGACAACAATACTGGTGGCACCGCTGATGACCTGTTCCGCGCGGCTACCCGTCTACACCCTGCTGATCGCGGCGTTTATTCCAAGACAACAGGTTGCTGGGCTGTTCAATCTTCAGGGCTTGGTGCTATTTGCGCTCTACTTTGCCGGCATTTTAAGCGCCTTGTTGGTGGCCTATATTATGAAATGGCTGCGTCGCGATAAAAGCGAGCACGCTCTTCTAATGGAGCTGCCCGCCTATCGCATACCCAACCCACGCGACGTCGCCATGGGTTTAATGCAAAGGGCCAAGATTTTTCTGCGCCGCGTGGGCGGTATTATTTTTGCGCTCACCGTTTTGCTATGGGCGTTCTGCACCTTTCCCAGTGCGCCAAGCGACTATGTCGGCACGGCGATCGACTACAGTATTGCCGGTCGCCTGGGGCAAATGATCTCTGTGGTATTTGAACCCATCGGCTTTAACTGGCAAATATGTATCGCGTTAATTCCGGGCTTGGCGGCGCGTGAAGTGGCGGTGTCAGCTCTCGGCACCGTTTACGCCATGTCCGGCAGTGACGATATGATCAGCCAGAAACTTGGCGAATTAATCGCCCAACAATGGTCATTACCCACCGCCTTATCGCTATTGGCCTGGTTTGTTTTTGCACCGCAATGCATTTCGACGCTGGCGGTTATTCGCCGTGAAACCAACTCTTGGCGGGTGATGGGCTTTGCCGTTTTTTATCTCTTTGCACTGGCGTACATAGCGTCATTTTTGGTTTTCCAACTCAGCACCGCGCTACTTAACTGACGAGGCGAAGATGTTCCAAGACACGATTCAATATTTCATACTCTCTTCCATTCTGCTAGTCAGCTTGGCTATCAGCCTGCGCCATCTCTTCCCGCAGCTAACAGGCTTGTATCTCGACAAACTCGCCAATCTGTTACTGCAGCCGCAACGCGCCGCCGTATTTCATTTCGCCGGCAAACGGCTGCGCCTAAACCAACTCAAAGCGGGTAGCTGCGGCAGCAGTGGCTGTAGTAGTTGTCAGGCATGCGGCCAAGCACTCTCGCAAAATGACGGTGATGGGGAGCAAATTCTTAGCGTTAAAATAAATACCAGCGGGAATTAAATTAGAACTTCGGTACAGGTCGCCTAAACGGCAGCATAACCACGCGGAGTCACGAGTAAGTTAATAAAACCCTCGTTGCTTGGCTCTTGCGCCAGCTCCTCAACCCAGTCACTCAAGTGCTTGGCTTGCGCGGGAATCAATCGATGTTCGATGTGATCGATAATGTGGTACTGCATTCCAAAACTCTCTAGCAATTCGATAAGCTGATGGCCATCAGCTCCCGAATGGCGAATCCCGTAAGGGCAAAATTCCAAAATAATACAGAGGTGCTCGCTATTGGCAGCAATGAGATTCCGCAGTCCATTTACCACAAAATACTCGGCGCCCTGAGTATCTATTTTTAAAAAATCTATATGTTGGGTTTGGGGTTCAAGGTGTTGATCGCCGTGCACCAACCGAATAGAACGGCTATGGCGTTCACCGCCGTCCGAATAAATACGATGGTCACCAAAGTTATCAGACGACAGAAACAACTTGCCGTCTTCGTTGCGGTCACTTAGTGCTAAAGGATGAAGCACCACGTTGTCCAACTGATTCAGGCTGACGTTTTCCTGTAACAAGGCAAAGTTCTCGACGTCCGGCTCGTAAGCTATAACTTGGCCTTCTTGCCCTGCAATCGAGCTGGCCAATAAAGTGTAATAACCGATATTGGCACCGATATCGAGAAAGACCCCACTGGGGCGAAAGTGGGTGACGACGAGATGGGTTTCGTAGGGTTCCCAGCACTGCTCATTACGCAGCTTTTCAGAAATGATGGTGTCGTTTGCGCCGTGAACATTCATTGTCAGCCGCTTACCCAAACCCGATATATTAAGTTCAACGAGCTGCGCGGCGCCGTTCGCCTGAATCTGATTATTATCAGCCATTATCCCTACCCTATGTGAAATTCGGGTAGTCAGCCCAGTAGTATTGCAGGTTGGCATTCTGCCAGTTTGCATAAATTTGCGGCCAACTTAAGCCATCGATGCGCCAGCCGTGATGCGGCTCCAAATTACTGGAGAATACCGGTGCGCCGTAGTCACAAAAGCGAGTGTCGACACTCATTCGCACAACCGCGTCGCTAATGTTGGGCTGCGCGGCGTGCACGGTAAACGCGTTGAATATAATGACGTCGCCTTGACTCACATCAGACACATGCCACGTATTTTCGTCCGGGTAAATCTCGCACTGAACATTGCCGACACCAGGAGATTTTACGACTTCCCGCATACCGCGTTTATGCGAAGCAGGCAGTATTTTGAGGCGGCCCATTTCAGTTGAAATATCATGCAGAGCAACCCAGATACCCGCCATGGTGCTCGGCGCAACATGAGAGCGGGCATCCTGATGGGGCGGCGTTTCGTAACCGACCTTTTTGGGCGTTGATATTCGCGCCATTTTCATGGGGTATACAAATACCTCACTGTTACTGACGGTGCGCATCAGCTGCAGAAGATGAGGATCGTGGAAGAAACCATGAAAAGATTCCAAGGCTTGGATTTTAGGATATACCTCGTCCCAAATCCCATCGGTTTCTACAAAGGCGTCACCGGTAAGCACGGGCAATTGCCGGGATTCATCCAGCGCGACGTGAGGCGATAAGCGAGAGAGGATATCGCCTAGCAAGGCTTCACATTTTGAGGCGGCCGCATATTGTTTGAAATAGAGATAACCCCACTCCTGAAACCGGCTGCGAAGAATTTCCGGCGCCTCATTGACGTCGGAAACGATAAGTGCTTGATCACTGGCCATGAAGATGGATGCCAATTAAGTAAGGGGATTTAGCGTAAAATAATCCCTCCGATTTTACGCAAGTCAGAATCGGAACGCTAATATTTATCTATTAACATCTAGACAGGTAATTGCTCTTCTATCCTGGCCGCGACAACATGCGCCCACCATCGTCGGACAGCAGATTAGTGGCTACTAGATCTTATGTCTGTAGCGCGAATTAAAATGTCACACCTTCCCTGGCGTGACGTTCAGTCAGGCTCGGGAGCCTCACTAAACTCTTTTAAAAGACGTATTACACTCAAGGCGCCGCTGCGTTCTCGACCGGCGTCAAACTTAGAGTCCAATCAAACACATCTTCATCAAAATCCCCACCGACACAGATCAAAATTTCTGAGCACGGCGATTGACCTGAAATGGTAATTTGCTGAGTAATGGGGTCGACTGTATACGTATCGATCCTGGCATTAGGATCTTCGACAACGTCTTGCGGCACTAAAAACCCGGCATTGTCGTACAAGGTTTCGTTATACTTCGGTGTAAATAAACGCATCATATCCCGAAGCGTTATTTGTTGCTGATCCTGTAGCAATGTAAATCCGCTAGCAGCGGCGTACTCATAATCGTCATCACAGGGTACTTGAGTGCCATCAAAGTTAGTAATATCAGGCGTTCGCTTATCATTTTGCACACCGATCAATGTCGCCTCATGTCCGCGCCACAACCCCGTTTCACCACGCCGCTCTTCCCAGGTGATGTCGCCAACAAAACTTACTTCTGATTGGTAATTGCAGCCCGCGCTAGATTCAATGGGAGGGTATTCGCTGCGCTGATTATATGCGGTAAAGGTAAGATGCACTTTTTGTGCGGGCAAGACTTTAGCTTCTTCAAAGCTCGACGAAATAGCAGGAAAACTATGCACGATACTCGGGTTAGTAACAGAAACATTCGCTAAATTGAATATAAAGAACTTAACTTCTACTTTTTTCCACGCGGTGAGATTTGAATAATTCAGATCTAAAGCCTGTAGTGGCAGCCAAAGACTGGTTCTATTCGCGTCACTATAAAACGCCCCCAGCACACCTACTTCGTCCCACACTACGGCGTTATTCACAAGTATCGTGCCTCGCCACTCATCGGGATCGACTAATGTGGTGACCGTGTATTCACTGCCGTCTGACGAGGTGCCGGTAATGCGGTAGGCAAGCCCCAGGCTCTCGTCTAGCAGCTTCGCTCGATCTAAACCAAACAAGTTTATTTTCAGTTGCGGATTATCGCTGAGAACATCATCTACCCAGATATAGGATTGGGCTATGCCGATACCGCTCTGGCTAGTATCTGACGCCGTAAAATCAAAGAAAGGCTGCGCGCCATAGGGCAAGTCATACCGTGGCAGTGATTGACCATCTGCCAAGGTATCAATGGTCACTGCCTCGGCATTATCGTCTTCCGCATCGTACACATTTGAATAATAGGTCCTGCCGCCGATATGCGCATTAAAGGCCGGTATTGGCAGGCCTCGCTGCGCTTTTGCATACTCACTATTAATTGACTGGCTTAAATGCTCGAACGCATCTGCAGCTGGCACAAGCTCATCAATGCTCAAGGAAGCCAGTAGCGCGAGCACATCTTCATGAGCAGCGAAATTCGCATCGCTGAAATCGAGACCGTCGGCAGCGACACTAGTCAAGACATCAGCAGTTTCGCTTGAAACTTCAATACCGTTGACTGGATCCGCGTCATTGTCCAGCGTTTGCAAAAGACGTGCGAGGTTGATAACGGCGGTATCGGACAGGTCTGTCGTGCCGAATAATTCAAGTGGCGTGATTAATTCGCCACCTTCCGACTTGCCGATGAACGATTCGCCAATATAAAAGCTTATTTCCTGGCCTTGCAAATAGGTGAACTTACCATCGGCATCTGTAGTGCCTGATGTGGATGCGGTTTTATAGGTAAGCCCTGACACTGAACTATCAATAAAAAAGCCGCTTAATGGCGTTTCAATATCCGGAATCGGGTTTGGTTCTGGATCGGGAACTGATGGAGGTGAAGCGCCGCCTCCCGAGGAACCACCGCCACACGCGGTAATTAGCAGCATCAGATTCATTGCGCTTAACAACTTAATATTCATGATCTACATCTCGATATTTTATCGTACTGTCAGAATACGAAGACCCCAGACATGTGGGCAGCAATTATAAGAGTCGTTAGAATATGTGTTTCATCCAAAAAGATGAAAATGGCTATGCGTTGTAATATCAGAAGAAAACACCGCGATTAACTGTATGTTTTTTGCACAGAAAGCCACATCTGCCAGCAGAGCACACAAACTATAAAGACAATTAAGCATTTGTTATAAATAGATTTTTAATTTACTTCGGCTTAAGTATTGAGTTATAACACTCAGGCCTTTCATCTATCTGGATGGAATATACATTTCAATAGCCGGCTCCGGGCGCCGGCTGATATTGCGGTAGAAGTGAGACGTAGTGGAAACCCTGAACAAATTAACAAACCTGGTTTACCAAGCGGCACTCAATAGCGATTGGCACTCATTCTTAAATGAACTAATGACAGCAACCCAATCAAATATCGGCTGGCTGGTCATGACAGACCAGCACAGCTCAAGCCCTTTTTTCTCAGAATTTATTTCGACCGAAGACGGCTTCGACCACGATCTTTTTTTAAATCAATACATGCCCAGAATCGCCGAAGACCCCTTCTATGTTCACTCGCTCGATCAAACCGAATCAGCCTGTTTTCGAGGTTCTGATATAGTCTCTACAGAAAAATTGCCCAGCTACAGTTTATATCCACTGTTTGAGCAAGCAGGCTGTGAACATGTACTGGCCACCATTCCTGTAAGAGACAACGACTTAAACTCATTCACCGTGATGAACAGGCATAAGTTTAAAGAGGACTACTCCGTCGAGGATGTTCGCCTTATGGAAATGATGACACCACACATAAATCGCGCCTTTCATTTACACAATCTACTTTTACGCCAGCAACAGCAGATTTCGCTATATCAGGCAATTCTAGAGAAAAACCCAAACGCACTTATATTGTTGGACGATAAATTAAATCTAAAAATCACCAATAATGCAGCTAGTCACCTGTTACAAAATCAAAGTATTTTATTGGAAAGAAACGGTAAACTAAACTGCAAGAATGCATCGCACTTTAATCAAGTAAAGGAGTTTGTCGGCGCGACAATGGCATGGATACAAGCCAAAGCACCTGACCCCTTATCAATTCAATTAAGAGATGACGAAGACGCCCTGCGCCTTACAGCATACCCGGTGCACGCCGAAAGTGATTTTAATAATTACACTGATATGTGCTGTGTTATAGAAATAACAACCAGCAAACAACCTGATTGGTCACGAGTAAGTCAGGATTTGGATTTAACACCTAAAGAATTAAGGACGGTAAAACTTCTTTACAGCGGCATGGATTTGCACGGCATTGCAGCTCACGCGCACGTTTCGTTTAACACAGTAAAATCACAGTTGATGGCGGTCTATCGAAAAACCAATTTCAATAGCCAGCGCGAGCTCATGGCGAATTTAATTCAATATATTTAACTGGCCGCATTCGCAATTCAACAGCCAAAATTAGATTTACTGTGCAGTAGATGCACGCTGCACATGCCCCAATATTAAGCCCACCAGCTTTTCTAAAAGCGCCTCGGGCAAGTCGTGCCCCATTCCCGCAACCAATTCCAGGCGCGCATTAGGAATTCGACGGGCGGTATCTTTCGCCCCTCTCAGCGGCAGCATTGGATCTTTGTCTCCATGTATCACTAGTGTTGGCACTTTGATGTTGCGGAGTTTTTTTCTACGACTACCGCTCGCCATAATAGCCGCCATATGCCGGGCTTTTCCCGCAGGATAATGAGCGCGCTCGTAAGCCGCTTCAATTCTTACGCGCAATTGCTGCACTGGATCACCGAATTTGGGACTAGAAATTAATTGCCATGTTTTTAAAGAGTGGGCTATTTGCGCATCGCGATCTGGGGCGGCTTTATTCAATATATGCCAGAGTATTTTAGGTTTCATTCCCCCGTAGCTGGAACTCGACATTAATGACACCAAGGAGTTGACGCGCTCCGGATAATTTACAGCGAGCAATTGGGCGATCATACCGCCCATCGACGCGCCAACAATATGAGCGCTGGAAATACTTAAGGCATCTAGCAAGGCAACCGTATCGGCTGTCATATCATCTAAGGTGTAGGCGACCTTGAGAGGCAGTTTAATCTGCTGGCGCAGCCGCAGGGCAATAACATTCGGAACCGCTGCGTCATTCAATTTGGTCGATAATCCAACGTCGCGATTATCAAAACGAATAACGCGATAGCCACCATCCGCCAAGCGGTGGCAGAAGGATTCCGGCCACACAATTAACTGACTCGCATAACCCATAATGAGCAAAATGACGGGGGCATCTGGCGCGCCGATTTCTTCGTAGGCCATTTCAATGCCTTCGCTTACGGCAATGCGGCTGCGCGTCCACTCCATACCAAACATCCCCTAATGATGAGAGCTGTAATAACAGCCATAGCTGCCTGAAAGGCCACTAAGAATATATTACATTGCTGGTACCGCTTTTAGGGAGTTTTGCGGGCAATTTAGCGATTGTGGAGCACGTCGCTGTCGTGGTCTTTGAAGTAAATACGAAAGGGCCAATCGCGACTTTTACCAATGTAGACATAAAAACCATAACGATCTTCACTGTAATCTTTTACAAACTCATAGCGTGGCGGAACTGCGGCGTCGTCATCTGGTTTTAGCTCCGGCGCGGTAACCAGAATTTCCTCGATCTCCATTGCCGGCGAGTCACCTTTGCGCGGCACCGAGATCAACACACGGTATTCCCCCGACTTTTCACCTTGCTCCACAGCCTCAACCGTCACCCCCGTTTTCTCGTCTACAAAACCAACTTCCCCTTTAATATCTCCTGTTTCAGCGGCATTCGCCGTACAGCAAGTAGCACCGAATAAAAGGCATGCGGCGATAATTCGGAGCTGATTCATTATAATATCCTATTGATTTCAAGAGAGTTCGAGTGACGCTATGAGCCTGATGCTAACACCCATTGTCCATGACCGTTAAATAAAACCCAGTCTATTGCACTCAGTATAGATAGCTTTGACCTGCTGTCACTAAATTGCAGCTACAAAAAAGCCGCCCGTAGGCGGCTGAATAGCGAGAGGCTAATCTACTAACTACAGAATGCCTCTCCTGCCGCTATACGCTTACCTAGCTTTGCTAAGGTTTTTGCAGAACTTCCCAGCGCCATTTCATTGTGGCGCAACCACGTGCAGTAACGCCAAAGCGGGTAATCCCTATCAATGCCAGTGCCGCCATGTAAATGCTGGGCAGCATAGCTGACGCGGTGACCGACATCGCCAGCCCAGATTTTGGCGATTTGTACTTCGTTTGTCGCGTCCAAGCCGCCGTCTAAGCGACTAATCGCCTGATATGTGTTTAAGCGCAGACACTCAACATCTATGAAACAGTTTGCGGCCCGGTGACCCACCGCCTGAAAGGTAGAAATTAATACACCAAATTGTTTACGCTCGGCGGTGTAAGACGCAGACATGCGCATGGCTTTGTCGCTCGCACCCAGCTGATGTGCACATAATGCCACGGTGCTGCGCTCTGCGATCCACTGCATTGCCGCGCTACCGTCGCTACCCGCTGCTAATATATCGCCCGCGCCAATACGGACATTATCTAAGTGCAGCACGTATTGCGGCTCATAGCTTGTCACTTGCTGCGCGGTAAGACTTACACCCGCTGCTTTGGGGTCTAGTAATACAACAGCGATACCGTCATTGGTTCTGGCAGCCAACAGTATTCTATTGGCGATATGCGCAAACGGCACATTGGTCTTCTCGCCATTAAGGAGCAAACCATCACCGTCAGCACTGGCCGTCGTCAAATAGGGCTGTGCAGGGTCGTCGTTATGAGCTTCGCACAATGCCGCCGTAAGCATCAGCTCACCACTAGCCACCCCTGGCAACCACTGCTGCTTTTGCGCCGTGCTGCCAAACTGCTGAATGGGTAATGCAGCTGAAATCAGGTGCGAAACTAACGGCAGTGGCGCAATGGTACGGCCCGCCTCTTCTACTAATAATCCCAGCTCGAAAAAGCCAAAGCCCATGCCGCCGTATTCTTCACTGACGGCCACGCCGAGCAAGCCGGCTTCAGCAAGCTTCTGCCACAACTCACGATCAAAGCGCTCTGCTTTATAATCGTCGTACTGACTTAATTTCTCAGCACTTACATTCTCACTCAATATCTGGCGCGCCAAATTCTGTACGTCGCGCTGCTGCTCAGAAAATCCGAAATCCATGATCTAATCCTCAATATCGTAATTCGCAGAATTAACGCGATGCACGCGGCATCCACAGGCCTGCGGCAGAAATAATGTCGCGCTGTATTTCATTGGTACCACCACCAAAGGTGATGATCGAGGCGGTGCGATACAAACGCTCTATGCGGGACGCAATAGGATTCGCGCCGTCGGTTCTGCGACTAATTAGAGAGGCTTCACCAATCACCTCGCCCAAGAGACGATACACTTCGATGAAAAATTCCGAGCCATATACTTTGGCCGCCGAGGCATCTGCCATTTCAAGATTGCCTTCGGTCATCGCCCAAGCTTGCTTGTAACAAACCAGTTTTAAGGCCTCTACACCCGCCCGCACCTTGGCAAGATTGATTTGCACCCAGGGTTCGTCTATAAGCTTACCGCCAGTGGGCAAATCCAATTGCTGAGCCCAACGCACGATATTGTTGAACATTTCTGCGGTTGGACCAAAGTTGACCAAACTCAAACGCTCACGGTTTAACTGGCTGGTCACGAGCTTCCAGCCACCGTGCAACTCGCCAACCATGGCGTCGTCAGCAACTCGAATATTGTCATAGAAGGTCGCGTTGGTTCGCACTTCGCCTAGGGTGTGAACGGGGCTGCAGCTCCAACCCGGATCGCTGGTCGGCACCATAAACATGGAAATGCCTTTATGGGGTTTAGCTGCATCTGGGTCAGTGCGACATGCCAACCACACGTAGTCACAGAAATGCGCAAGGCTTGTCCACATTTTCTGGCCGTTGATAAGCCAACCGTCGCCATCTTTCACCGCGGTCGTTTTCAGGCTCGCGAGATCGGTGCCAGCACCCGGCTCTGAATAACCAATCGCAATAAGACACTCACCCGCTAAGATTTTGGGCACAATCTCGCGCTTCTGACGCTCATTACCATGTTCAGCAAGCTGCGGCCCAACAGATTCCGTGGTGAGAAAGGGGAACGGGTAGCCCGCCCGCATCACTTCTTCAACAAAAATGAACTGCTCGATAGGGCTCATTCCTCGGCCACCTAGCTCTTTAGGCCAGCCCACCCCTATCCAACCGTCTTTACCCATCTTTTGGAGTGCTTCTCGCCACAGCGGTCCGCCACCCTCGCCCATTGCTTCATCGCACTCAGCTTTTAAGTCTGGGGTCATCAAATTTTCAAAATAGGCCCGCAACTCTTTGCGCAAAGCGTCTTGCGCTGCGGTAAACTCAACTTTCATTTCCGTCCCCTACTATTGACCGTTTATCTTTACAGACCAATCATAGGCCTTGGCCCAGTTACCACAATTGCAAATTCACTCACCCCAGTGACAATTGCAGTCAGGTGTTTAGCAGGCCGTAATCAGCCATTCAGACGATAGCGCCAAGTCACTGATCTTGCGATGATTTGCCTGTTAATATGAGACAGATTCGCAGGCCTAACTAACCCCTACTTGCGGCATCACCCGTCCATTCGGTGGAGACTTAAAATGACCAACAAACCCGTGCAGGCCGCCATAGAGGGCTGGTTCACACTCGACACGGATACCCCTCATCTTATTGGCGCTTGCTGCGATAAATGCGGGACTTACTACTTTCCTAAAACGCTGAGCTTTTGTAAGAACCCCGCGTGCGACAGCACCACATTCAATGAAGTGGAGCTTAGCCGTACTGGCAAAATTTGGTCTTACACCAATGCCTGCTACAAGCCACCGGAGCCGTTTGTTGCCGAAGAGCCCTTTGTTCCGTATGCCATCGCGGCGGTGGAATTAGAGAAAGAGAAAATGATCATTCTCGGGCAAGTAGTCAAAGGCGTAGATGTTGATCAAATGAAAGTCGGACAGACCGCAGAACTGGTGCTCGAAACCCTGCACGAAGATGACGACGCCATCAAAGTAACCTGGAAATGGCAGCCACAGCGCTAAACACCGCCCAAGGAGAAGTAGTAATGAGTCAAGATATTGCAGTATTGGGCGTCGGCATGCACCCCTGGGGTAAATGGGGGCGCAACTTTAGCGAATACGGCGTTTACGCAGCGCGTGAAGCACTAAAAGACGCCGGCATCCCCTGGCAAGACGTTCAGTTTGTATCGGGCGCTGCGACCATGCGCTGCGGCTACCCCGGTTACGTGGCGGGCGCCACCATCGCCCAAGCTTTAGGCTGGCAAGGCGCTCAGGTGAATACCTCGTATGCCGCCTGCGCCTCCGGTTCACAAGCATTGGCGGCTGCGCGAGCAAAGATTCTCGCTGGCGAATGTGAGGTTGCTTTAGTGGTTGGTGCCGACACCACGCCAAAGGGCTTTTTGGCACCGGCCAAGGGCTATCGCCCGGAGGATCCAGATTGGCTGCGTTTCTATTTAGGTATTACCAACCCAAGTTATTTTGCTCTGTACGCCCGTCGTCGCATGGACTTATACGGCGACACCGAGGAAGACTTTGGACTGGTAAAAATTAAAAATAGCGAAAACGGTTTCACCAACCCCAATGCGCGGTATAAAAAGAAGTTCACCATGGAGGAGATTAAAAACTCCGCCATGGTCGCCGACCCGCTGCGCTTGCTACAAATTTGCGCAACCTCTGATGGCGGCGCGGCAATGATTGTATCCAGCATGGAATACGCAAAGCGCATCGGTAAAGCCAACGCAGTTAAAGTTGCCGCGGTGTCTACCGTCACACCAAGTTTTGCCAGTGCCGTGGTTGAAATGCCCGACATTGCCACTGATTCAGCCGCCGCTGCTGGTGTTGAAGCTCACAGCTTCCGAGCGGCACTGCCGAAAAAGGCCTACGAACAAGCGGGCATTGGGCCGGAAGATGTCAGCCTAGCTGAGGTGTACGACTTGTCGTCGGCTCTGGAGCTAGATTGGTACGAAGATCTGATGCTGTGCCCGCGCGGCGAAGCGGCTCAGTTAGTTCGCGAAGGCGCCACTAAACTGGGTGGACGCCTACCGGTAAATACATCTGGCGGCTTAGCCTGCTTTGGTGAAGCTGTACCGGCGCAGGCAATAGCACAGGTGTGCGAGTTAACGTGGCAGCTGCGCGGTCAAGCGGGCGAGCGGCAGATAGCCAACCCCAAAGTTGGTATTACCGCCAACCAGGGCTTATTTGGACATGGCTCTTCCGTGATCCTCAAAAGGTAGCTCTCACTGACTTAACGCCAAAATTGCATTATGGTCACTCCCCTACATCGTCATACTCGGCCACGACCGAGTATCCCGGTGCCCGGTGAGCGAAGCAAATGCCTTTAGCGTCAGACGTCTGACTACCTATGTCCGTCAAATCTAATCGTTTTTTTACGAGTACAGGACGGCTCAAAGCCCGCTCATCAGGATCCCCGATCGGGGTCGGGGATGACGGAGTTTTGAGGGTCGGGGATGACGGAGTTTTGAGGGCGGGGATGACCAGCGCCATTCGCTCTAGAAGGCCGGTGCACCTCATATGATCCGGCGGAGTAGTAGCAAGTTGTACAGCGCCTTCTAAGCTATTAATTGTTAATATGGGGTTGATGCTCATCAGCCCCTCTTTTCTATGTGCACACTCACACAGATCTCGGCGGCTAAAACCTTACTCTAGGAGCACAGCCTGATGACAAACTTACTGACTATACTAGCGATTCTCTTTATCGCACTGATCGTGTTAGTACCCCTAATAGAGAAATTCGCCCCCCATCCCTCGCCTGAACAGCAGGCCAATATTAGACGCTGGATTTTACCTCTCGTCGGCCTTTCCTTAGTTCTGGCACTGTTTAAATCCTTTATGTCTTAAATTCCACTTCTCTCCGAGTAGGCTTCATGATGACAAAACATCAAATAGCAACAGAATGTTTAGTGCTCGGCCCAGATCAGTCCGCCACTCCCGTGAGCGTGAGTCCATCGCTATACCAAGATTTAGACCTTCGTTTTAACGACTTCAAACAGCACAACCTAGTTGCTCTGCACCATTTTGACAGCGACTGGCAAAGGTGGGAGATTCACCCCCACGGCGAAGAAATGGTAATGCTGCTAGAAGGCGAAATCACCGTAGTGCTTGAAACGCCTTTCGGCGAGCAGTGCCAGAAGTTGAGCTCAGCCGGCGACTATGTCGTGATTCCGCGAAACACATGGCATACCGCCCGCACCAACACATTGGCAAAAGTCCTATTCATCACCCCCGGCGAGGGCACTCAGCACAGGGCCGGCGAATGATAGTGCTTCCGCTAGACTCCCAGTTACTGTCCTTCGATCTCGACTGAACTATCGCCCCGAGCTCTGCTATAACACCCATACTTGCTTTTACGAATCACTCTCATTAGTATTCACGTTTTCATAATGTATGACCTACTCCGCAGTTTTCGCAAAGCTCACTCCACAAGGTATACCCATGCCCGCACATTTATCTGGCCACCGAATAACAAAACATGCACTTTCGGTATTGCTGCTTTCAGCCGGAATTTCACCGCTGCTTAGCTACGCTCAAAGTGAGCAAAAAGGCGATGAAAAAGCCGTAGAGGAAGTTTTGGTCAGTGCTGACGGATCTCAGGTTTTGCTATTGGAAGCCTACCCCGGTGGACAGGTGGCACGTGGCGGTCGCGCCGGTATTTTGGGCAACCTTGATATGATGGACGCGCCCTTCACCAGCAGCAATTTCACCAATGCCTTAATCAGAGATCAACAGGCAAGCAGCGTTGCCGACGTTTTGCAAAACGACCCCGTTGTGCGGGTTGCCAAGGGCTTTGGCAATTTTCAAGAAGTGTATATTATCCGCGGCTTTCCGATTTATTCCGACGACATGACTTACAACGGTTTGTACGGAATTTTACCCCGTCAGTTTGTGGCAGCGGAATTATTAGAGCGCGTTGAGGTTTTTCGCGGCGCGAATACGTTTCTGAATGGCGCCAGCCCCGGTGGCAGTGGTGTCGGCGGTTTGGTGAATTTAGTCCCCAAGCGCGCTCAAGAAGAAGACCTTAATCTGCTTACCACTGGCTTCACAGTAGGCGGCGAAGCGTATCTTGCCGCTGACATTGCTCGCCGTTTTGGAGAGAACCAAGAAAACGGCCTGCGATTAAATATCGTAAAACGCGACGGCGAATCTGGCATCAGAGACCAAGATCGGGATTTAAGTGTTTTGGCTGTGGGCTTTGACCACGAAGGTGAAAATCTGCGTGTGTCTGCAGATATGGGCTTCCAAGATCATCGTATTGATTCACCGCGGCCGAGCGTTACACCACTAGGCGATATTCCAAAAGCCCCTGAGTCAGATACTAATTTTGCCCAGCCTTGGACCTATACCGACGAGAAGCAATTGTTTGCTGTTGCACGTGCGGAGTACTCACTCAGCGCCAGTACCGAATTGTGGGCCGCCCTGGGGACTCGACAAGGTGAGGAAGACAATATCCTCAGCAACCCCGACGCAGTTGACGATAGTGGCCTCACAAGCGCCTACCGCTTCGACAATACTCGCGAAGATAGTATTTACTCCACCGAAATAGGCATGCGCACGGAATTTAATACTGGCGATATCGGCCACCGTCTCATTTTGTCGGCTTCGGCATATACCCTGGAATCAAAAAACGCCTATGCATTTTCTAATTTTGGCGGCTTTGCGGGCAGTATTTATACCCCCACTACGGTCTCGCCACCCGTTGCCGACGCCTTTGTAGGCGGAGAGCTAAATAGCCCCAAAGTCACACAAGAAACCGACACGTCCAGTATCGCTATCGCCGATATGATGTCGTTTATGGCTGACCGCTTATTAATCACGGTTGGTGCGCGCTATCAAAAAATTGAAAACAGCAACTACAATTACAATACCGGCGCCTTAAACTCGGACGGTAAGTACAGTGAAAACGCCATCACACCCGTGCTTGGTATTGTCTACAAAGCGTCAGAATCTCTGTCCCTATACGGCAATTACAGCGAAGCGCTACTACCTGGTGAAATTGCCCCGGCCACTGCCCTCAATAACCCCGGTGAAGCTCTAGACCCCTACCGGTCAAGCCAGATCGAAACAGGGCTGAAGTACGATGGCGGCAACATCGGCGGCAGCGTGAGTATTTTTACCGTTGAAAAACCCAGTGGTATCACCCAGAACAACACCTTCTCTGACAATGGCGAACAGCGCAATCAAGGACTTGAACTCACCGTCTTCGGTCAAGCCGCCGAGAACCTCCGTTTACTCGGCGGTTTAACGCTAATCGACAGCGAACAGGTTAATACCGCAACCGGCGCAACAAATGGCAAAGAATTCGTTGGCGTACCTAAACTGCAAAGCAATATCAACGTCGAATGGGATGTTCCCAACGCAACTGGCCTTACTTTAGACGCCCGCGCGGTATACACATCGAAGCAATATACTGATGCGGCGAATTCCAAAGAAATTAGCAGCTGGACTCGTCTGGATGCCGGTGCGCGATTCAATACCACCATGGCAGGCAAAGAGGTGACATTGCGCGGGCGAGTAGAAAACCTGACTAATCGCAATTACTGGGCTTCCGTTGGGGGCTTCCCCGGCTCTAATTATTTGGTCCTAGGCTCACCGCGCAACCTGGTTTTCTCAGCATCGGTGGCTTTTTAAACGCCGCCTCTGACACATTATTTTTGGATTCGCTTACATGACTTATGGACTCATTGGTGTTGTTGCTGCCGCTGCCAGCATCATCTGTCTTTACCTTTCCTGGCAAAAACGCTTCCCTCTTCAGCGCTGGCTCATGCCTGCGGGCTGGCTAGTTGCGATACTATCTGGGCTATTTTTTATTCTCAGTAGTGGCGCCGAGTTCGGTGTTGCCTATGTTTTTATGATCGTGCCGCTAATGGCGTGGTTTGCTGTACTTTATAATTTAGAAATTAAGCGCAAACATATCCGCAGCAATGAAACCGTCAACTTCGTGGTGCCCGCAACCCGAACAATTTTACGGCATATCGCGCTATTTTTTATTGTTGTTCCCCTCGCAGGCACCGCATCTGCCTATGTGAGCGTTGCCTTGGCGTTACTACTGCCGTGGTCCACCGTCAATGCGGTAGTACTGATTGTGCTTATTGCTCCGCTGGTATGGGGGCTTGCTTCTTGGTGGGCCTGTGCAGATCCAAACCGCTATCGCCCAACGCTGTGGATTAGCGCCGCTGGCCTAATTAGCGCGGCCATTGTTTACAGCCAATAAAACTTTTGCACGTAAATTAAAAACACAGCATTTCACACTAGTGCGCGACGTGATTGCGATGTCGCTGCAAAAATAAATTTTAAAAACTGAGCATGCTCATGAAACAACTCCTCTCCCCCGCACTCGTCAAAAATTCGCTTTCCAGCCATTCTTGGCTTGGCTTGCTCGTCGGTATCATGATGTATTTAGTCTGCCTATCCGGCACGTTAGCGGTGTTTTATCAGGAGTTTGAGCGCTGGGAACAACCGACTATAGAAGAGTTTAAAACGCTGCCCAGCGAGGAGTTACAAAACGCCTACCGTACTGTGTTAGCGCAAAGCGGCGAAACTCATCACATGTATGTCTCGCTACCATCAGCCACCATGCCAAGGGCATCGATTTCCAATGATGACGGTGGCTGGTTTTTGAACAGTGATGGCTCTCTAGGTGAAAGGGTGAGCCATGAATGGACTCACCTTTTAACAGAGCTACACATATTTCTACATTTGCCAGAAAATTTCGGTGTCATTGTTGTTAGTATTCTCGGCGCAATGCTCTGCGGCCTTATCATTTCAGGATTTTTAGCTCACCCTCGACTCTTTCGCGACGCGTTCACGCTGCGTTTAAAAGGCTCAAAGCACCTTGAGCAAGCCGATATCCACAATCGCCTGAGCGTATGGGGTAGCCCATTTTATTTAATGATTGCCATCACCGGCGCCTATTTCGGTCTTGCACTGCTGTTAAGCCTTGTTGTCGCACCCGCCTTTTTTGACGGGAAAACGGATGACATCATCCCCACCGTATTTGGTGCAGAACCGACATTAGATCAAGCTCCGCACACCGCCGAAGTCGCTAAGGCTCTTGCCCAAATGCCCACTATTGCACCAGAGGCCACCCCGTTTTACATCACGGTGGAAGACGTCGGTAGCGCCGAGCAATATATTATCGTCGGCGCTCAACATCACGACCGCCTCATTTATGCGGAGCAATATCAATTCGATGGCATGGGTAACTATCTCAATAAAATCGGATTCTCCGACGGCGAAGCTGGGCGACAAGCTATTTTCTCGGTCTATCGTCTGCATTTTGGTCACTACGGCGGGTTTTTCATCAAAGTCCTTTACGGCATATTTGGCCTTGCCCTGACGGTAGTATCGGTTAGTGGGATTAACATCTGGTTCGCTAGACGCAAAAGTCGAGACGCGCTGAATAATTTATGGCTGGGTTTCGTATGGGGTGCGCCCCTGGCGTTAAGTGCTACTGCCATTAGCCAACTGGTATTCCACTTTCATTCGATTGCCTTGTTTTGGTTTTGCCTGCTTGCCTGCTCATCCCTTGCGCAATTCATTAACGATGAGCTGCTGGTAAAGGCATTGTTATTAAAGCTCAATGCCGCCGCCTTGATTGGGCTCGTTATTGCCTACGGGGTGCAATTCAATAGTCATGCTCTCCAGCTTATTCCTTTAGCGGTTAATATAAGTCTTGTCGCTATCGCCATCATTTTCTTGTGTATGGCGCCGAGTAAAGCTGCACTCCAAGCCGCTCGAAGTGCCCCTTAAACAGGGGCGACTTCCCACCACCACAGCGATGTATTCCTCGTCAGTCTGTCGTTAACAGCGGCAGCTTTTATGTCCCAGCTGTAATGTGTTAGATTAGCGGGGATGAGTGAAATGCATGTTAAAGCAGAGACGTAACAGCCCTATTTCACTGCACTTCCAATAACAACTTTCTCACTTTAGATGCGAAAGCGATGGTAGTGAAAAGAGGTGAATGAAGACGCCCAGCGCGGGTTTGTAGTCGATACTATACGCTTGCTCTTGTTGTCTTCTGCAGATAAGTTAGCGCGTCCTCCGCTCTTGCAGCCGAAACGCTAAATAGCAAAGAACCACAATGTAGTTGTATCAAATATATTAGCGCTGCCGAAAGTAAAGACAGCATAATGTGCAATGCTTATCTACAAGGTGTAGAAGAGCTAGCCGAGAAAATAAGATGAAGCGAGTATTGAGAATTCACTACCCCTGCTAACAGCATTTTTCCCTGATACAATCTGTGCGGGCAATTTTAGCGGTATACTCACAATTGACGACTCGGAAGCTAGCTGAGAAACATATGAAGCACACTTTTAGTATTTCCGCCCTTTTAGCCACAATTTGGCTAGCCAATTCAGGGCACTATACTGGCCTGCTCCTTTCGTTTGGCGCAGTTTCAGTTGCACTGGTTGTATGGATTTGTCACCGGATGGACGTAGTTGATCACGAATCTCAACCCATCCATCTAACACGTCATCTTCCCCGATATTATGCCTGGTTAGCGGTGCAGATCGTCGCTAGCAACATTGATGTTGTCAAACGAGTTTGGTCAGGTAACAGCGCTATTAGCCCTGGAATGCGGCGCTTTAAGATCAACCAGAAAACCGATATCGGTCGGGTTATCTATGCCAATTCTATTAACCTCACCCCCGGCACTATCTCGGTAACCCTTTCAGACAACGAGGTACTTGTACATGGCCTCACTCAAACCAATCTCGATGATCTCGACACAGGTGAAATGAGCCGTCGCGTGGATAAATTGGAACAATGATGCTCGCTGTTACTACCGTTACATTACTGATTGTCATGGCCATGGCTTTGGTCAGGGGCTTTGCTGGCCCCACCATATTTGACCGCGTGTTAGCTGCCAATTTATTTGGAACCAAGACCGTACTGCTTATTGCCGTACTCGGTTTCTTATTTGGTAGACCGGAGTTTTTAGATATAGCACTGATCTACGCACTAATGAATTTTATCGGCGTGATCGCACTTCTTAGATATTTTGAGCACACCCAGAAAACAGAGAAGGGGAGCTCAGCCAATGACTGATTTACTGGAAGTCATTAGCGGCATTCTATTGCTCATTGGCAGTGGCTTGATATTCACCGGCGCACTTGGGGTATTGCGATTTCCCGACACTTATAGTCGCATGCACGCTGCGGGCGTGACAGAAACACTTGCCACCACCTCATTGCTAATGGGACTAATGCTGCTAGCCGGCTGGAGTCTGGTTCTTCTAAAATTGATCATGATTTTGTTGTTCATATTATTCACCAGCCCAACGGCCAGCCATGCATTGGCAAAAGCCGTTTGGCGCGACCAGCAACACAAATCACATGGGGAGCAACCCCATGACAGCTAAGCGCGAGCGCAGAAAAAATACTGCGCGGAGGATGACGCCATAGAATTCTTTATCAATATCAGCCTGCTTAGTCTGCTGTTAGTTACGACATTAGGAATTATTCTGAGTCGCGATCTACTTGCGGTAATTATGCTCAGCGGCATTTATGGCTTTTTATCCGCGAGCTTTTTCGTTTTGATGGACGCTGTTGATGTCGCATTTACTGAGGCAGCGGTGGGTTCCGGAATTTCACCGCTGCTCATGCTGCTTACGGTGGCCCTGGTAGGGCGCAATGAAAAGCATGAGTCCGGCAAAAGTATTCCCGCCTTGGTGCTGGTTACAATTACCGGTGCGCTTCTTATCATCGGCACACTTAGTATGCCCGAGTTTGGCTCTGCCACTGCACCGGCTCAAACCCATGTAGGGCCGCACTATATCGAGAAATCTGGAAGCGAAATCGGTATTCCAAACATTGTTACCTCGGTGCTAGCTAGCTATCGAGGTTTCGATACTTTCGGCGAAGTGGCGGTAGTTTTCACCGCAGGCATCGGTGTGCTGTCACTGCTCATGTTGAAATCCAGCACGGTCCAAAAACCCGTAGTTACCAGCGCGCATAAACACAAAGTTCTGCGTATCGTCAGTAAAATTTTAATCCCCCCTATCCTCTTATTTGCACTATATGTGCAGTTCCACGGGGACTACGGACCAGGTGGCGGATTCCAAGCTGGGGTTATTTTTGCCGCCGCGATTATTTTGTACACCATGTTTTTCGGTGTTGATATCGCACAGCAGGTGGTCAGTTTTGCCGTGCTCCGTGTGTTGGCAGCCTTCGGTGTGTTGCTGTACGGATCGGTAGGCTTGGTATCTATGCTCAACGGTGGCGACTTCCTCGACTACTCTGCATTAGCCGAGAACCCGATTACAGGTCAACACATCGGCATCATTGTCATTGAGCTAGGCGTGGGAATCACCGTTGCGGCTATCATGGTAATGATCTTTTACTGCTTCGCTGGCCAAGTGAACGACACAGGGGAGGCAGGTCAATGACACAATTATTTACCCATTACAATTATTGGATTGTAGTGGTCTTAATGATGGCCGGCTTTTTCATCGTGATAGCCCAGGGCAATCTGGTCAAGAAATTGATCGGACTCAACATTTTTCAGACTTCAGTTTTTATTCTCTATATCAGCTCGGGAAAAATTACAGGTGGCACGGCCCCTATCCTGCAAGAAGGGATTACGGTCTACTCCAACCCCCTGCCCCACGTGCTGATTCTCACCGCGATTGTTGTCGGTATTGCCACCACCGCACTGGGACTAGCGCTAGTCATAAGAATCAAGAAGGCCTACGGCACTATTGAAGAGTCCGAAATTCAGCAGCGAGACCATACGTGTTAAGCCATTTACCTATTCTGCAAGTTATTCTGCCACTGCTTGGGGCGCCTGCCTGCCTTATTTTAGGTCGAGGTAAACTGGCCTGGCTATTCGCCCTGCTAGTCAGCACCCTTAGCTTTTGTATCGCCGCCACGCTGCTGTATACGGTATACCACCACGGTGTAATTAGTTATGCCTTGGGTGGTTGGCAAGCACCCTGGGGTATTGAGTACCGAATTGATCTTCTCAATGCGTGGTTGCTAGTGATAGTTTCTGGCAGCAGTACAATTTCTCTACTAGCAGCACAGAGCAGCATTAGTAGCGAAATTGCCCTAGACAAACAGGGCTTATTTTATGTGGCGTGGCTGCTGTGCCTCGCGGGCTTGCTGGGTATTTTAGCGACCGGTGATGCATTCAACGTCTTTGTCTTTTTAGAAATTTCATCGCTGTCTACCTACACCCTAATATCCTTAGGACCCAATAGACAAAGCCTGTGGGCCGCGTTTCGCTACCTGATCATGGGCACCATTGGCGCGACCTTTATCCTCATCGGTATCGGTTTCATGTATATCATGACCGGCACGCTCAATATGGCCGATCTTGCGGAACGCCTGCCATCGGCGAGTGAGTCGCCTACCGTATTTGCCGCTTACGCATTTATTTTGGTGGGTATTAGCTTAAAGCTCGCTCTATTCCCACTGCATCTGTGGCTGCCTAACGCGTATAGTCAAGCGCCATCAATTGTCACTACCTTTCTCGCCGCCAGCGCCACCAAGGTAGCCCTTTATCTTTTAATACGCTTCACCTACACCATATTCCCGAGCGAGTTTAGCCAGTTCATTATTCCGCTAGCAGATATCTTCGTCGCTCTAGGCATCGTGGCGGTATTCAGCGCGTCGATTGCTGCGATATATCAAGAGGAGATAAAGCGCGCGATCGCCTATTCCAGTATCGCCCAAATTGGCTATATGGTCATCGGTTTGGGGATCGGCGGTGTGCTGGGGCTGCAGGCGACCTTGATTCATGTTTTCAACCACGCGTTGATGAAAGCCACATTATTTATGGCCCTGGCTGGGATTGCGGTTCGCATTGGCGCCACGACCCTTACCTCGATGCAGGGACTGGGGAGAAAAATGCCTTGGACGAGCTTTGGTTTTGTTGCCGGCGGTCTCAGCTTAATTGGTGTTCCCCTTACCGCTGGTTTTATCAGCAAATGGTATTTGGTATCTGCCGCTGCACTGGCGGGCCGCTGGCCATTAGTGTTTTTAATTCTATTGGGTTCACTGCTCGCCATCATCTATATATGGCGAGTGGTAGAGGCGCTCTACTTCAAGTCAGCAGCAGATAACTCTCCAGTAAAAGAAGCCCCACTCACTATGCTTATTGCGCTATGGCTGCTAATTCTAGGCAATGTCTATTTTGGTATCGACACCCGCTTACCGGTATCGATCAGCTATGAAGCAGCCGCCGCACTGGTAGAGGGGCGTCCATAATGGATACAACAGCCATGCTAATTGACGTCGCCATTCTCACGCCCATTATTGCGGTAGTAGGAATACTGGCGTTCAGCAAGAAACCAAATCTGCGCGAAGCCATATCCCTTATCGCCGGCGTGACTCTCTTAGCGATCAATTTGAAACTGTACTCCAGTTTTAATCACGGTGAAGTGCTCTCACGCCAGTGGCTAGAAATACTGCCTGGTCTAAATTTAAGTTTCAGAGTCGATGCCCTGGGGCTCCTGTTTGGGCTAGTCGCCAGTCTGCTATGGCCAATAACCACCTTGTACGCGATTGGCTATATGCGCGGCCACAACGAAGACCACCAAACACGTTTCTACGCGTGTTTTGCTATTGCCATCGCAGCGGTAATGGCCATTGCCTACGCAGAAAACTTATTCACGCTGTTCATTTTTTATGAAGTACTTTCGCTGTGCACCTACCCTCTGGTAACACATGCAGGTACCGAAAAAGCCAAAAAAGGCGGCAGGGTTTACCTGGGCATATTAATGGGTACCTCTATCGCCTTTTTTCTCCCTGCTATTATCATCACGTGGCTGGTGGCAGGCACTCTAGACTTTCAACAAGGCGGCATTTTCCCCGAGCAAACTCCAATCGCGTTGCTGTCACTATTACTAGTCCTATTTGTTTTTGGTGTCGCCAAGGCAGCGGTCATGCCTTTTCACCGCTGGCTTCCGGCGGCAATGGTGGCTCCTACTCCGGTTAGCGCCCTGCTCCACGCCGTTGCGGTGGTCAAGGCTGGCGTATTCAGCCTAATCAAAATTTTGGTCTTTATCTTCGGCCTAGATACACTCCAACAAATACCGGTAAGCGATTATCTTCTCTACCTAGCTGGTGCCGGTGTCGTGCTGGCTTCGCTAATAGCGATGCGTCAAGACAACCTGAAAGCCCGACTCGCCTATTCAACCATTAGCCAACTAGGTTATATCACCGTTGGGGTCTTACTGGCGGTTGAGAGCGGCGTAATGGGCAGCGCAATGCATATTGCTACCCATGCCCTAGGAAAAATCACCCTGTTCTTCTGCGCTGGCGCCATACTGGTGGCTAGTCACAAAAGCGAAATCAGCTCGATGGTGGGGCTAGGCCGAAGTATGCCAATCACCATGACCGCTTTTTTCATCGCCTCTCTCAGTATTATCGGTCTGCCACCCACAGCGGGAACGTGGAGCAAATGGTGGTTACTGACAGCTACCTTAGAGACCGATCATTTAATTCTAATGGGGGTGCTGATACTCAGCTCGCTACTAAATATCGCCTATTTACTGCCAATTCCTTTGCGCGCTTTCTTTCCAGGGAAGCAGGCAGTTTCAGGCCCCGTCGCTATTCATGAAGCGCCACCTGCCGCGCTCATCGCGCTATGCTCTACGGCATTGGCGTGCGTTTTGTTATTTTTCTTTCCCAACCCGCTATTTGAGCTGGTATCACAGATTTTTAGCGAGGGAACGCCATGAGCCAGTCCCAAGATTTTTTTGATCGCCCCGCAACACTGCGCCTTATTCTCAACAGTCTTTACGTCATTTGCGCGCTGCTAGTTGGCTTGGATTTTGTGATCCATCGACACACCGAACACCCTTGGGAGGGCCTGTATGGCTTTTATCCTATTTACGGATTTATCGGCTGTGTGATTTTAGTACTGGTTGCTAAGTGGATGCGCAAAGGTTTAATGCGCGAGGAAGACTACTACCAACAAACTCGCGAATCTAAGACGGAGAATACCCATGGTGGGGATTGAACTGCCGCCGTTCCTGCTCTTTTATCTAGGAGCAGTCATTGCCCTACTCGGCGGCGCCACTTGGCGCGGCCCAGCAATGATCGTGGTCATTATATTAAGCGCGCTAAACCTGTGGCAGCTACCGGCATTTTACGGCCTCGAAACCCAGTTAATGGGAATGGAATTAAAGCCAATCCACATAGACCGACTGAGCCTATTGTTCGGCTATTTATTTCATATTGCCGCGTTCATCAGCGTAATCTACTCCCTCCACGTCAAGGATAAGATGCAGCAAGTCGCAGCCATGCTTTATGCTGGTAGTGCCTTGGGCGCCGTCTTTGCCGGTGATTTACTGACCTTGTTTGTATTTTGGGAAATGCTGGCAGTCACCTCAGTCTTTTTAATTTGGGCTGGGCGCAGCGACAAAGCCTACAGCGCGGGGATGCGTTATCTGATCGCGCAAGTGATATCAGGAATGCTGCTGTTAGTGGGCGTCATTTTGTATTACCAACATCAGGGCAACCTGATGTTTAGCAAAATCGGGCTAGACTCGGTCGCAAGCTGGTTTATTTTTATCGCATTTGGCATTAAGTGCGCATTCCCATTTTTCCATAACTGGCTGACCGACGCCTATCCCGAAGCAACACCTACTGGCACAGTCTTCTTGAGTGCTTTCACCACCAAAGTTGCCGTATACGCCATGGCCCGGGGCTTCCCTGGCACTGAGATGTTGGTGTATATCGGCGCGACGATGGCGTGCTTCCCCATCTTCTTTGCGGTAATTGAAAATGACCTGCGCCGGGTTCTCGCCTACAGCTTGATCAACCAGATCGGTTTTATGATGGTGGGGATTGGTATTGGCACTGAGCTGGGTATCAATGGTGCCGTCGCTCACGCCTTTAATGATGTTATTTTTAAAGGCTTATTGTTTATGTCGATGGGCGCGGTGCTCTACCGTACCGGCCGAATTAACGGCTCCGAACTTGGTGGGCTATATAAATCCATGCCCAAGACCGCCGTACTTTGTATTATCGGCGCGGCATCGATATCAGCCTTCCCCTTATTCAGTGGCTTTGTCAGCAAGTCGATGATTATGTCGGCGGCACTCAAGGACAACTTTGACGTGGTCTGGCTGCTACTGTTATTTGCCTCGGCAGGGGTATTCCATCACGCGGGCATCAAAATTCCTTATTTCGCTTTTTTCGCCCACGACTCGGGTATTCGCTGCAAAGAAGCGCCGTGGAATATGCTACTGGCAATGTCTATAGCCGCCGCTCTGTGTCTAACAATTGGTATATTCCCACAGCTGCTCTACCAACATCTGCCCTTCGCCACTGACTACAGTGCCTATGACGTGAGCCATATTCTCACCCAAACACAGCTGCTATTTTTCTCAGCATTGGCTTTTGTATGGCTAAACTTGAAAGGTATGTACCCACCGGAACTGCCCTCGACCAATCTCGATGTCGATTGGCTGTACCGACGACCGCTCCCTCGGCTGTTAAATGCTTGCGGAAGAGGCTGCCTCTACATTGATCAGACTGCGCGCAACAGCATTCTCAAACTCGGTCACGCATTTGAAGATCGTTTAGCCAATCTTCACAGCAGCGGTGGTATTTTCTCTCGCACCATCTCAATTAGTAGCATGGTTGCGTGGGTGGTGACCTTGCTTGCGGTATTATTGGTCTTCCGGTTTATCTGAGCCAGCTCATAACAAATAACAATGTCACTAAGGGATTATGACCCATATATCTAGGATGTGCACCATCATATGGTGCACGCCTATTAACGCGTCAATGTACAAGACCTGTTAATAACGGTGCTCCTGCATCAATGCGCTTCCATGCCTTCTCGTGAAAGTAAAACACCACGGTGTTCACCGCCGGCTCTATTAGCGCCAACATGCCACCGACCACGGCACTGCCAGTCAGAATGTAGGCGACCGAAAAAGCCACGCTGAAATGCATCATGGCGAAACTGATGGTCTTTTTCATAATGGCCTCCTCGGTCATTGTTAAGGTACAGAATCTGGCCTACGCAACATCGCCCCGCTAGCCACAAGTCAAATAGTAATGATTATCGATAAATTAATATAATTAATAATTTATTGGGTATAGATACGCTTAAGCTATCGATATAGACCAAATCACGCCTCTAGATGCGCACCACAAAAGCACATGAATTCGTGCAACGAACCAAACAAGTGCTCATTATCTTTCGGCTGTGCCACAAGCCGCTAAAACCACGCTACGCCGCCTAAGCCCTAACGCCCTTTCATTCTACTTTTGGCACAGCAGTTGCACACAAGATTTCAGGGGCGCGCCGATTCAGTGCGCCACCACCAGATGACTAAGGGCTCTAATGAAAAAAGCGCAAATCACCCTAACGCTCTCAACATTACTCTTTTCCTCATTAGCCTTTGCTGACGATATTGCGGATTTAACAGGCGCCACCAATATGGTGTGGCTGGTGACGGCAAGTGCCTTGGTATTCCTCATGCAAGCGGGCTTCGCTTTACTGGAATCCGGCATGTCGCGGAGTAAAAACTCACTCAATGTCGTTATGAAAAACTATATGGATGTGTGTATCGGCACCCTGATATTTTGGGCGCTGGGCTATGGCTTAATGTTCGGTAATAACCCTAGCGGCTTTATGGGTAGCGATCTGTTTTTAATAAACGACAGCGATCCAACAAGCTACGGTGTCTTGCTGTTCCAAACGATGTTCGCAGCGACGGCAGTCACCATTGCCAGTGGCGCCATGGCCGAACGAACGCGCTTTGATGCTTATTTAGTGGGCGCAGTCATTATTACTGCCATCATCTACCCCATCTTTGGGAGCTGGGTATGGAACGCCAACGGCTGGCTAGCCAAAATGGGCTTCATCGATTTTGCAGGCTCAACCGTCGTGCACTCGGTGGGCGCATGGTGTGCTCTTGCAGGTGTGATTATTCTTGGTCCGCGACTGGGTCGATTCGACAAGAGTGGCAAGCCCCGTGAATTGCGTGGCCACAACCTTACTCTGGTGGCTTTGGGCGGTTTTATTTTATGGTTTGGCTGGTTCGGTTTTAACGGCGGCTCCACCCTAAGCGCCTCGGCTGACATCGGTCTAATCAATCTAAATACTCAATTAGCTGCGGCAGCAGGCGCAAGTGCAAGCATGCTTCTGGCGGTTGCACTGCGCAAGCCAATATTACTCACCGACACCGTCAATGGCAGTCTCGCGGGTTTAGTTGCCATTACTGCAGGCTGCGCATCAATGTTGCCTGCCTACGCTGTGCTGACAGGGGCAATCGGCGGTGTTGTCTGCGTACTAGGCGGACAGTTGATGCTAAAAATGCACCTTGACGACGTTGTCGGTGCGGTCTCCGTGCACGGCTTTGCCGGCGCATGGGGGACTTTAGCCGCTGGAATCTTTTACGCCGACAGTATGTTTGATGCCAAAATTATTACCGTTCAACTGATTGGCATTGCAGCTTGCTTCGTTTGGACCTTCTGCTGCGCCATTATTATGTACTTTGCTATCGATATACTGATGGGATTGCGCGCCCCTGCCCAGCATGAACAACGCGGCTTAGACTTGAGTGAACACGCTGAGATTGGCTACCCGGAATTCAATACCGGCAGTATAGCCTATACCGCTGACCGCGCCGGTAATATGGATCTGCAGCGATGAGTAAGCGCAGCGTCAGTGATCGTCGACGTGCCATTTACACCGGTTTGCAGAATTTCATGGATGAAGCCGCGGTGCTGAAAGCGGTTGCCCATTGGGAAAATCGTTATATCGACCAGCCGAGCTTGGCCTTGCAACGATTTGTTGCCGACATTTGCCAAACGCCTGAGCTGAAAGAACAGCGCTCCGCCATACTACGGAGCTTGATTCAGGCAATGGGACAGGACAGCAACAAACTGCTGGCAGACCCCCGCGGCGACGGCACCGAAGACCAAATCGAAAACCCCGTCTCAGCTAGTCAAGCCTTTGCAGAATTAATGCTGGCAATGATGGGACAGCTCGACGATCAGTTACAGCATAAACTACGGATTGAATTGTTCGCAGCACTGCGCCAACGGCAATTACCGCACGCCACGCTTGAAGCGCTTCAGCGCTGGCTGGGTAATCGCCAAGCACTAACACTTGGCAATGCGCCGCCTGCACTACTGCAAAAACTGTTAAATCAATATTACGTGCTACTCTGCGAGAATATTGGCCCCGTACGTGCGGATAAAATCTTGGCAAGCGGTGTCGCTCGGGTACAGCACGAACACCCTAAACTTGATATATTCTTAGACGAACTCTTGTAAACCCACCGCATTGTTGCGTTGGCCCAAGCAACAACATAGCAATGCGGAGCCTCTCATGCCCAAGCTTTTTAGCCCCTCTACGTTGATGGTCATTGCACTAAGCGCTATTCTTTGCGCCTGCAACAAAGAGCCCAGCCCGATATCAGATTCTGAGAAACCTCAAACCGTGATTTCTGACAGTCAGCAGCGCACACTGAACAACGCCAAACACATGGAAGAAATACTCCAAAGAGATGTTGAATCTCGCGAACAAAACATGCGCGAACAAGGAATCTAAGGCCTATCAACAATGCAAAAGACACTTTGGCTAGTACTCTTCTTTTCGATCTTACTGTGGTCCGGCATTCATCCCAAAGATAGCTTCACGTGGTTTCTTGAGGTCGCCCCCGCGCTGATAGTATTAGCGATCTTAGCGATAACACAGAAACGCTTTCCTCTTACATCGCTGCTCTACGCACTTATTTTGATACACAGCATCATTCTGATGATAGGCGGCCACTACACTTACGCTGAAGTACCTGCCTTTGACACCCTCGCAGAACTATTTAACTGGCACAGAAATCACTACGACAAACTCGGCCATTTAGCGCAAGGCTTTGTACCCGCCATCGCCGCTCGAGAACTGCTTATTCGGCATCACGTGATTGAAAAGCCGCGCTGGTTAGCTGTGATCATTGTATTAATTTGTCTGGGTATAAGTGCGCTTTATGAACTCATCGAGTGGTGGGTTGCGGAATTAACTGGGGAATCTGCCGAGGCATTTTTGGGCACTCAAGGCTATGTATGGGATACCCAATCAGATATGGCGATGGCAATGATCGGCGCAATTCTCGCTTTGCTGTTACTCAGTCGAACGCATCAAGCTCAATTGCAGGCACTGGACATTAGCGCCAGCCAAACACACTAAAGCGCAAACAATTTATTCAGCGGATTGATCGGCCACGGTGATTCAAACAAGGCATCAATTTCGGAGTCTGGCACCTCCGCGATGGACTTGTAACACCAGCGTGGATCGCGGTCACGGTCAATTAAACGCGCACGCACGCCCTCGGCGAATTCAGGATCGCGCACGCGGTTAGACGACAATACTAATTCCATTTTGAACACGTCTGCTAAACTCAAGTTACGCCCCGTCTGCAGCTGTTGAAAGATCAACTTTGCCGTGCTCGATGCGCCGCGCGCTAAACCCTGTGCGGCCAACTGCAGCCACTCGCTATTGCCGGTATATCCACAAATCCTCATTTCGACTGCAGCGGGGCTTGGCAGCGCGCAAACATCATCAATCCATCCGCGATGATCTTTTAGCGACGATTGCTGCAAGACTACGCCCTGCTCCGCCTCGATATCGGTAAGACACTCAGTTAACTGCTCAGCGTTCCATTCCGAATCATCGCACCAATCGAGATTAATAATTTTGCGCAAAACATCCGTTTTATTTTTATCGTGTAAACAATAATCTGCTAATCCGGCGTACAGGGCATCTGCTGGCGACAAATAAGCGCTGGTTAGAGCAGTAAATAGCCCGGTGGCTCCAGGCATTTGCCCCAAGAACCAGCTGGCTCCCACATTGGGAAAAAGACCTATGCTGATCTCCGGCATTGCCAGCGTGCTCTTATTAGTCACTATTCGATGACTACCGCCTACCATCAAGCCGAGCCCCGCCCCCATAACGATGCCACTTCCCCAGCAAATAACCGGTTTGGGAAAACGGTGTATTAAATGTGCCGCCGCGTATTCGCAACTAAAAAACGCATCGGCTTCAACGGCCGTGCCGCCGGGATTAGCTAGAGCTGACTCACGAATTCGCAAGGTATCGGCACCTACACAGAAAGCGCGCTCCCCAGCGCCATCTAAGAACACGGCGACTGCTTCTTGATCGTCGCGTATTTCGAGAAGTAACTTATGAAGCAATGTCACCATTTCCGGCGTCAATGCGTTTAATCGCGCCGGGGCATTGAGTGTAAGTTGCGCCAGATAACCACCCGCCGGTAATGGGTGACGTTCAAAACACACCGAGTATTCAACTTGCATTTACATCTCTCCTTGCGGAATTGATCAAGTATCGCGTCATATGCCTAACGTCTCAAGCCCTTGCTATGATCACTGCTAACGTCGTACTTCCAACGGGGCTTTAACCCTGTATTATCGGGGATACTGGCATTGACCCAAGCGTCATCTTGCTAGCAGAAAGCGGCCAATTTCCCCCCTTGCTCCATCGGCTATGCTCCACTCCGTTAATGATCCCCCACCCCTGGGAACAGAAGAGGCAAAATATGACCGTTTATAAAGCGCCAGTACGCGACATCAATTTCGTAATCAATGAATTACTGGACTTCAACGCCCACTACCAAACTATTCCAGCTGGCGCAGAAGCAACCCCAGACATGGTAGAAGCCATCACCAACGAGGCGGCGAAATTCGCAGAAGAAGTGCTCTCTCCGCTGAATCAAATTGGTGACGAGCAAGGTTGTCAATGGAACGATGGCGAAGTAACTACACCAGAAGGATTCAAAGAAGCTTATAAACTGTGGGTTGAAGGTGGCTGGCAAGGCCTGTCCCACCCGGTGGAGTACGGCGGTCAAGGCCTACCCATGTCGATGGGACTGATTAAATCCGAGTTAGTAGGCACAGCAAACTGGTCCTGGGGCATGTATCCCGGATTAAGCCTGGGAGCAATGAATACACTCTACGTGCACGGTACCGAAGAGCAAAAGCAACTGTATTTGAGCAAGCTGTGCGAAGGCACTTGGACAGGCACCATGTGCTTGACTGAAGCTCATTGTGGTTCGGACCTCGGTCAAATGCGCAGCAAAGCAGAGCCACAGGAAGACGGCAGCTATCGCATTACTGGCACTAAAATTTTTATCTCTGCGGGTGAACACGACTTTGCAGAAAATATCATTCACATTGTGTTGGCGCGCACACCTGGCGCACCAGAAGGCACTAAAGGTATTTCGCTCTTCATCGTGCCTAAATTTAATACCACTGAAGATGGCACCATCACTGATCGCAACGGCGTGAGGTGTGGCAGCATCGAGCATAAAATGGGTATCCACGGCAACGCCACCTGCGTTATTAACTTCGACTCCGCCACCGGCTATATGCTGGGCCAAGAGAACGAAGGTCTGAATGCCATGTTCACCTTTATGAATACCGCCCGGATAGGCACTGCTATTCAAGGTTTAGCCGCATCTGAGCTGGCTTACCAAAATGCACTACCTTACGCCCTAGACCGCTATTCAATGCGCTCTTTGTCCGGCGTTAAAAATCCTGACAAAGCGGGCGATGCGATTATTCACCACCCCGATGTGCGCCGCATGTTGCTAACCGCAAGAGCCTTTGCGGAAGGTGGTCGCGCCATGATTTACGACGCGGCAAAATACTCTGACCGAATGGTACAGGCAGAAACGCAGGCAGATCGCGACGAAGCTGAAAATGAGCTGGGCTTTTTAACACCGATATTGAAAGCATTTTTAACGGAAACCGGTTTGGAATCTGCCAGCAATGCCATGCAGGTATTTGGCGGCCACGGTTTTATTAAAGAACACGGTATGGAGCAAATTTATCGCGACGCCCGCATTGCGACCATGTATGAAGGCACCACCGGCATTCAAGCCATGGACCTTATCGGCAGAAAAGTTGTACTCGACGGCTTTAAACTTTACGGCGGATTCTGCAAGAAATTATATAAATTTGGTTTCAAAAATTTAATTAGCGGTAAACGCCGCTGCTACTCGGCAAAGCTTATCGGCTATACCCTGTCATGGAACTGGCACACCATTAAAATGGTTGCCCGTGCATCTAGAAACAGAGATGCAGTAGGTGCAGCGTCTTACGACTTTTTGATGTATAGCGGTTACTTGTCAATGGCTTACTACTGGGCAATGATGGCCGAAGTTGCAGCTAGTAAATTAGCCGAAGGCGGTGACGACAAGGCATTTTATGAAGCAAAGCTGGAAACGGCAGAGTTTTATTTCTCACGCCTACTACCCCGCGCCAAAGGTCACGCTGGCTGCATGAACAGCAGCACCGACAGTGTCATGGCTATGACATTAGACCGCTTCACTACACGCTGAGGCGCATGACCTAATCCCCCCACTCTTTGCTTGCAGGCAAAGCTGTGGGGCCACAAAGGTTAATCACTTAATGCAAAAAAGCCCTGATATCGCTATCAGGGCTTTTTTGTAGGCCGGCATTTCATTTTGAACGTTTAAAAGGTCACTTGCGACACCTGGTAAGCGGCACTGCTTTGCATCCCACAGGGATTAGCTATCTCCTGACTTGCTCCGGGGCTGACCACAAAAGATTGCACACTCATCACCGATTTATTGTTTAGGTCTTCTTTATAATAACTAAAAACGCCACTCACTTTAGTGTCACACACATTGTGAACAGTGAAACGCGTAGAGACTTTGTGATGATTAAAATAGGAACAACTCGATTGTTCGGATGTCGCCGGAAACTCCTGCACATTCCAATCTAAACAACTTTCTGGTTCGGCAAATACCGACATAGCCGACACACTGAAAAATGAGCAGAGTACATAGCTTGCTAATTTATTATTCACGATAAACACCTACTGGGCTTAAAACGTTACTACCTAACTTATGCTCAAATTTTCTTTCGAAATATTCCCTAAGCGGTAATAACAAAGATCCTGACATGTACAATAGTTAATCTTGAGCCCAATTGGGAGTGCGTATAAGCCACTAAGCACACATTGACATTCTATTTATTTTTATAAAAATCAAAAGCTTACGCTTATTTAATAGCGTATTTTCAGCTCTAACAAAGGTTTAGATTTGTGACGCCCATCGCAATTAATCTAAACCGTTAGAGGTGGAACACTCTACTTTTTATTCATTGAGCCTTGTATCAAACGTTTTAATACACGGTCTTTGCCACTTAAGGAGCCGCTCAAACCCAGCACCTCTAAAACACGATTTACAGAGTCTGTATTTTTGCCGCCGCGCAGTAAGGTGCGCATTTTCTGCATTGTGGACAACTGCGCCAATGATTTTAAGGTCTTCGCCGCCGTTAATTCATCTTCGCTAAAGTCACAGCCAAATGGATATGCGGGCATCATCCCCTTTACACGCGCCCACGCAACATTGGCACGAATTACATGGGGGAAGTTTTGGCGAAATACAGTGGGCACGTCAAAGCTAGCCGACAATTTACCCGCCGCCTTTGCCTCGGCAACTAATTCAGCTTGAAACCGCGAGTCGGCGATATTAATTAGAGCGATGCAAACTTCCTCATCAGTTTTAGAACGCAGGTCGGCAATGCCGTATTCGGTAACGACAATATCGCGCAAATGGCGGGGAATGGTACACGCTCCATAGTGGCTAACAATATTTGATACCGCCTTACCACCCTGTGAGCGGCTCGCGCGAATCATCAGCACTGATCGTCCATTATCCAGTTGGTGCGCCATCGCCACAAAATTGTATTGTCCTCCGACACCAGATAACACCTGGCCGTTTTCAAGTGTGTCCGACGCGACCGCACCATTAAGGCTGACATTTAAACCGGTGTTAATAAAGCGTGCTGACTGTCGTTGTGCTTTATATAAACGCGGGTTTTGATCTAATTGATTAATCTTTTCGACGCCGCACATCGCTAGTTTGCGACGTTCCGTTTCAGGCATATCGCGCAAGCTACGATAAAAGTCACCACTGCCAAGAAAGAAGCCACCGTGCATCACTTTGCCATTGCGCAAATGCGTCCCTATGCAGTATCTCGCCATAAACTGCTGGCTGTCAGGATTGGCCATATTGGCAGAACAATGATCACCCTGTGGCGTATACAGCTTACCTTCGCTGTATCGGCAACTCTCGTTGAAGAAACCATGGTATTGCAGTGTATCGAAATCCTTGCCCCGCAACTCTCTTACGCCCAGCTCCGCCAAGGCGGGCAAACACTCAGAACTCAGTGCTAACGGGTCGCAGCCGCCAATATTAATAAGCTGTTGCAAGGCCCAAAAGTCATAGACAGGTCGCTTCAATACACCGGCTTCGAAAAGGTGAAGAAAGCCCTCTACAAACATTTCTGTGGCACCGTACAAGCCTTCTTCAAATGGTTCACGACCACCAATGGCATCCACCAGATCTGCGCTGTATTCATCGACACCAAATCGTTGCAGCAATTCGAGATAACTGGCATTTTGCTGATGCCTTAGCAGCGCCGACTGCACAATCGCGTCACCCATCGCACCGATACCCAACTGCAGCGTTCCGCCGTCGGCAATCAGGGCGCTGGCGCGCAAACCAATGGCATAGTCGGTGTCCGGGATAGGTGGTAATCGCGGCACCTGAAACAGGCCGTGGCACTCGCTGTTTGTTATCGCAAGAAAATCAAACTGCGACGCATTCACTTCCGCATCGCCATACATGAAAGGCAAGTCGGGGTGCACAACACCAATTGCGATATAGGGCCGCTCCTCTTTTTTAAGTCGAGAAACAACTTCTGCAGAGGTATCTGGATTACAGCTCATACTCAGCGCATCACCCTCCTGCGCCAACATTTGAATAACCACATTACAGCCACGCGCCACGACATCTCTTGCGGCATGAGTGTAGTTAGAGCTTATATAATGTCGCTGCGCCGAGAGATGCCCTAAGCGGCTGCCTGCCTTAAAATAGAATTCACAGACCTTTATGTTGGCTGGTGTTTCTCCGCTGCGCTCAGCTTGCAAATACAGAGGCTCACGATAATTCGCATATAGGCGGTCGAACACAGGGTTGAGTAAACGGCCCCGAATGGCATCCGCCTCGCTAGGCCGCTCTAAACTAAGAGCAGTTAAAATTGTTAAGGAAATACTCGGCTCAGCGCACGCCCGCCGATATAGCGCATCTATCAGCTCTACCGGCTTTCCCAGACCCAAAGGCATAGCAACGCGCAGATCATTCCCTAATCGAGCAATAATTTGCTCAACACAATGGTCGATTTCGACCATATTAAGTTCGGCTCTCGACTGAGACATTCAAGCTCCTTAGCGCTGAGTGTTTGCTGCACGATACGCAGCCAGCTTAATATACGTCAAGACACGGCTAGGCAGTGATTTATAAGGGCTACCAAAACATAGTCCAAGCATCCGCATGCGGTACGTTCCGCATTAATGCCCATTGAACTGTTAACGAATCGCTCTCGATTTGCTGCAATACATTAAAGAATAGGCGCGCTAAACTTAGTTTCTAACCTCACTGCAGACGCAACATGAAATTTACTAATTCGCGAAAAACCTAGAATCAGGAATTACCGCAGGGAATTGAAATGGAAATAGACAATAAAACCGTTTGGATTACTGGCGCAAGTTCGGGGATTGGCCTTGAGCTCTGCCGACAGCTAGCGGCAAAAGGCGCGCGGATTGTTTTATCTGCAAGGCGCAAAGATACTCTCGTTGAAATTGCAAAATCTCTGCCGGGCGGCTTAACCCGGCACTGGGTTGTGCCCCTGGATTTAGCGGTCGCTGATGACACTCTTGTCACATTTGTGCAAGGCCAATTAGCCGAGATCGGGCCGGTCCATATACTGATCAATAATGGCGGTATCTCCCAGCGTTCACTATTTATTGATACCGACTTATCGGTGTATCGGAAACTGATGGAAGTGAACTATATGGGATCGGTTGCCATGACAAAGGCCTTACTGCCGAGCATGCTATCTCGGCAAAATGGCATGATTGTCAGTATAAGCAGCGTGGCCGGCAAAGTCGGCACAAAGTTACGCAGTGGCTATTCAGGTGCTAAGTTCGCAGTGGTAGGATTTATGGATTGCCTGCGGGCCGAAACGGCGGAACACGGTGTTCACTGCCTGACAATCTGCCCAGGCTCCATTCAAACCAATATCGCCATTAACGCCCTCAATGCCAGTGGCGATGCACAGAATAAAAATGATGATTCCATTATCAATGGCATGGCCGTAGAAGAATGTGTGCGAGACATTATCAAGGCAATGATCAATGAACGTGACGAAGTCGTTATTGGTAAAGGTTTCAGTGGGCTCGCGCCGACTATAAAGCGGTTTTTCCCAGGTTTATTCAATCGTATTTCGGCTAAGACAGAGTATCGTTAGCGGAAATCAACCTAAACTTCCTAAAGTGCGGTATCACAATTGCTTATAAGCAATCACAACAGCCACAAAAAAAGCGTGTGCTCAACGATGCGGCTCATAAAGACTAATGATTCGCGCGGCGATTTTGGGTAAGGTGAGCACCTCATCAACAGCGCCCACAGCAACAGCAGCTCCCGGCATCCCCCATACCACAGAAGACGCTTCATCTTGTACCAGCGTGCTCGCACCGGCTTCGTGCATCGCTCGCATTCCCTCTGCGCCATCCTTCCCCATCCCAGTGAGAATTACACCTACCGCATTTTTACCAACATACTTGGCTACTGAGTGAAATAGCACGTCTACCGAAGGACGGTGGCGGTTTACCGGATCGTGATCACTCAAAACACAGTAATAACGCGCGCCATCTCGGCGAAGACTTAAGTGAAAATCACCCGGTGCAATATAGGCGTGGCCATGCAATACCCGCTGTCCATCTTGGGCCTCGCAGACGGTCATCGCGCTACACTTATTCATCCGCTCTGCAAACGGGCCGCTAAACATGCCGGGAATATGTTGAACAATTACCGTACCGGGTGTGTCAATTGGCAGACGTTCCAATACTTCACGAATAGCTTCGGTGCCGCCGGTTGATGCGCCTATCGCAATGATCTGATCGGTGGTTTTAAAATGTAAGTTACTTGCAATATTCGGTGCGCCCACAGGCGAAATAAAGGTTTCGCTGCAGCGCCTTGCTTTGCTATCCACCAATTTAGTGACCGTGGCAAAGCGAGCGACCTTAACTTTCTCGATAATTTCGCTGGCGTATTCCTTTAATTTACTCGCTATATCAATTTCGGGTTTACTAACAAAGTCGACCGCACCTAACTCCAGTGCCTCTAATGTAACCGAGGCATTTTTTTGCGTAAGCGACGACACCATCACGACCGGCATCGGCCGTAAGCGCATTAAATTACGCAAAAACTGCAGGCCGTCCATCTTTGGCATTTCAACGTCTAAGGTGAGCACATCAGGGTTGAGAAGCTTAATTTTTTCACGTGCGATATAGGGGTCAGACGCAACGCCGACGACCTCAATTTCAGGGTCGGAACTTAGAATCTCTGACAAGACATGACGCATTAGCGCCGAGTCGTCGATCACTAAGACTTTAATACGCGGCTTTTCGCCGTCACTTGGCGTAACTGAGCTCAACATAGATCCTCCAGAACACACAGCCTACGTATCTGAGAGACCAAAAAACGAATCTGAGTCAATTACGTTCGAAAATGCGCATTCAATAACGGGAGCACAAAGGCAGCAGCGACCCCACTTTGTCTGGCTACGCTGCTACTGACTAGTACTTAAAATTCTTCCCAATCATCACTATGGTCATTGCTTGCCATTTTACGAACTGGTGGCAATTTGGCTGGTGCAGGCTTAGTCCGTGGCACCATCCGATGTACATCACCGCCGCGACTTTCGACAGGCTTGCTTGCTAGCGCAGACTTTGAAATCACCGGCGAAACATCGTTGTCAGACGTTTTAAAGTATGTCATTTGATCTGCCAGACCGCGCGACAAGGTGTCCATCGATTGGCTAGCCGCCGCCGCCTGCTCAACGAGTGCCGCATTTTCCTGCGTCACTTTGTCCATCTCTGCAATCGCTTTGTTCACCTGCTCGATACCTGAAGATTGCTCTTGGCTCGCAAGCGCAATCTCGGCAATGATATCCGACACTTTTTTAACACTGCTCACGATCTCGCCAAGGGTAGAACCCGACTCATCGATAAGCTTGGTACCCTCATCAACTTTCTCAACGCTATCTTTAATCAGGGTTTTTATCTCTTTAGCCGCTTGCGCACTGCGCTGTGCCAAATTTCGTACTTCAGACGCGACAACCGCAAAGCCTCTGCCCTGCTCCCCAGCCCGTGCCGCTTCTACTGCTGCGTTTAAAGCGAGCAAGTTGGTCTGGAAGGCGATTTCGTCGATCACACCAATGATGTCAGATATGCGTTTGGACGAAGAATTAATCTCGCGCATTGCGCTCACGGCACGACCAACCACCTCGCCGCCTTTTTCTGCCTGACCACGGGCACTCGCCGCGAGATTATTCGCCTGTGACGCGTTCTCCGCGTTTTGTTTAACGGTCGCGGTAAACTCTTCCACACTTGATGCGGTTTCTTCCAAAGAAGCCGCTTGCGCCTCTGTTCTATTTGACAGATCTAAGTTGCCTTGGGCAATTTCTGATGCTGAACTTTGGATCCCTGTTGCCGCCTCGCGAATTTGTGTCACCATATCTCGCAAATTAGTGACCGACAGATTCAAGGCGTCTTGCATCTCTGCAAATTGGCCATGGTACTCACCGTTCATTACTTGAACTAAATCGCCCTCTGACAAGGCCGCCATCACTCTGGCACTTTCATCAAGCGGCGCGGCAACAGCATCCATCAAACGATTCAAGCTGATCGCCAAGCGCTGCAAAAACCCGACTGTCTCTTTGTCGTTAATTCGGCTATCAAGCTTGCCGGCAATAGCGCTGTCCAACAGCTCATTGATTTGCTTCTCTGCGTTGCTTTGCTCGCTGACGATGGCATCCATTAGGCCATTTACCGACACACTCAAACGACGCATAAAACCTTGATAGCGCTCGGCAGATAGACGCTTGTCAAGTTCGCCTTGTGAGGCAGCTTCTATCAGTGACGCTATTTGGCGCTCGGCGTCTTTCTGCTCGGTAATGTCCTTCCACTCGACCATATTCCCCATATACTCGCCGTTGGCGCCGAGAATGGCAGTGGCATTTACCTCAAACTCAAGATCGGCAATTTTAATTTCTGCGCGAGCGGGTAAATCGCTAACATTGGCAAGAAGACCGCGTTGATGGCCAGGATGTTTGTGGAACTGATCTATCGATTGACCGACGAGGTTATCAACTGAAAAACTGGGGAATCGCGCTCGTAAAACATCTTCTCGATTCCTCAACATTTGAATAACCGCTGGATTAGCGTAAGTGATATTCAAATCCGCATCACACATCATTAAATTAGCTTCCGCGCCGTTAACCGCCGACTGCAGACACGCTATTTCAATCTCTTTGGCACGCTGCTCTGTCACGTCGAGCCACTCAAGCGTATTACCAATATAAGTACCGCGGGTATCAACTTGCGCGGTCACATTAATATTAAAAATCAGTTTACCGACATTGATATCTACCGAATGTGGCAGATTAGACGGATCGCTCAACATACCACGCTGGTGGGCGGAATTTTTATGGAAAATATCGATGCACGTGCCCACGATATTATCGACATCAAATCCGGGATAGACAGCGGCCATGGCATCGCGATGACGCCCCAACAGAGACTTCGTCGATTCATTGACATAGGTTACCGTCAAATCTCGATCTACCATCATAATTGCGGTCATTGCGCTGCCAACGGCGGTTTGTAACCTCGCTACCTCAGTTTCCTTCGCGCGGGTCTCAGTCACATCCAGCCACTCTAAGGTATTGCCTATATAAGTGCCGTCGGTGCCTATTTGTGAAGTCACATTAATATTAAAAATCAAACGCCCCACCTTGATATCTGCTGAATGCGGCAGATTGGCTGGATCGCTTAATAAACCGCGCTGATGCGCCGGATCTTTATGAAATATATCAATACAGGTGCCAATAATATTTTCGACATCAAACCCTGGGTACTCGGCGCGAAGCTCATCGCTATATCCCGCCAGCAGCTTCCGAGTGGCATCGTTGACATAGGTAACGACTAGATCGCGATCGATCATCATAATCGCGGTCATTGCCCTATCAATGGAAGTCTGCAAGCGCACAACACATTCATCTTTCACGCGCTGTTCGGTCACATTAGACCACTCTAAAACGCTGCCAACCTGATTCCCTGCGTCATCGCATAGTGCGCTTGAGCGAATACTGAAAATCAAGGCACCAATGGCAACGTCCAGTAACTGCGCTTCACTGGAATTATCACTCAAATTTTCGGTTTGGTAGCTCGGGTCATTAGAAAGCAAGCTGTTGACAGAGAGCCCTGTGAGGCTTTCAGAATTGAAGCGAACATACACAGACTGGATTTCATCGGCATGCGTTGCCATCAGATTAACGGCCGCTTTATTCGCGAATGTAACAACAAAATCTTTATCAACTAGCATTATTGCGGTGTTTATACCGCCTATCAGTGCCAACCACTGATTAAGCTGCTTTTGCAACGCCAGCCCAGATTTTGCCGCCGGTGCCTTAGCAACAACCTTGGCCTTTGCGGGCGCCTTGCGCTGAACACGCGCCTTCACAGCCGGCTTAGTCGCTACTGCTGAATTCCGCCCCTTGGTAGTTGCCTTTATTTTTGTTTCCATTGCCAATCTCCGGTACTGGCCGCTTTCGCTTTCGCGCTCGCGTCCCAAAAAATTTACATCTATCTACATTTTTTCGTAGATGGTCCTGCCAATTAGGCGGTAAGAATCACAGACACCCGCCAAATTCTCGGAATGACCAATCATCAGCTTTGCGCCTTTTTGTTGATTTGCCGAAAACCGGTTGAATAAGGTCTTCTGAACATCTTTACTGAAATAAATAACTACGTTGCGACAAAAAATTATGTCGAATGGAGACTTCATCGGCCAAGGCCCCAAAAGATTAAGCTGTCGGTAAGTAATCATCTTTCGCACCGCCGGATGCATCAACACTAAGCCGGTGTTGTCGCCGCGGCCGCGCTTAATCCAAGGGCTTATTATTTGTTTATCCGCGCCATCAAAACGCTCATCGGTGTAGACGCCACGAGCAGCTTTCGCCAGTATCTCAGTGTCCAGATCCGTGGCTAATATCCTAACATCGGCTGTTTCTACCCCAGGTATTGCATGAAGCAGTGACATAGCCATTGAATAGGGTTCTTCACCGCTTGAGCAGCCTGCCGACCATATTCGAATTGACTGTTTTGTCTTTAGCAAGCGGGCCACTTCTTCTACCAAAAATTCAAAATGATGATTCTCGCGGAAAAAACTGGTGAAGTTTGTGGTAATTGCGCTCACGAACATTGGGATTTCAGATTCATCGCCGGAACGAATAATATCGATGTAATCATTAAAATCCGTGATACCTAAAGCTCGCAGTCGTTTAGAATACCGACTGTAAGTTAACTGCTTTTTCTCATTCCCAAGTGTAATACCGGTATGCTCAAAGACGAGACCGCGCAGCTTTTCAAAATGCTCATTTTGAAAAGGAAATTCGAATCTTTGGTCTACAACTTCTACACCAACATTCAATTATTATCCCACCCATAAAAGTTCATAAGGCATAACTCGTAATTTGCATCACTAAATCTTCCGCTACACAACTGCATTTTTGTTTGATTTAGAAAACTCTGTTGAGGTCACACAGGTATTAATTCTAATAATGCACAACGCACCAACCAGCATAAGCGCTGCAGCGGCGCTTTTAAAAACAATTCCGTGGTTCGCAAAGCCCAGAGAAGCGCCACCCATTATGGCCATCGAAACTAGGGAAAAAATCTTGGTCTTACAGTTAACGCAGCGCTGGCTCTCCCAACGATGTATACAAGGACCAAAGAACTTATTACCTAGCAGCCAGTTATGCCATCTCTCGGAAGACCGTGAAAAACAAGCCGCCGCCAGCAGTATAAAAGGTGTCGTTGGCAGCAAAGGCAATACAGCGCCAACTGCGCCCAGCGTAATAAATGCAAACCCCAGTAGCGTGTACATCCTCATACGGCATAATCCAAATGTATTGATGTTGTTAATTACTTAAACAATACTGAATATCATTTTACCAACACCGTATCGTGGTATTTTTAGTTTAAATCCGACAGTTACCCTGGCGCTAAACCCACCTACAACTGCGGCCGCATCCTCGGGCCTATAAACCTTATCCAGCTTCAAGTGGGCAGAGGAATCTGACATAAGTAAACGAGAGCACACGTTGATAACTTCATAAAAGTTATCGACAGACGTTTTAGTAAATTCGCCACTCTCCAGCATATCTTCAGCACCGCCAACCGGCATCATCGATAGCGCCGCTCCTGAGTACGCAACAAAAGCCGGGTCACAGACGCATACGGCGACAAGATCGCCGTCATCGCAAACAAAGCTAGCCGCAAATGCACCGGAAATAGTTTTATCTGGCACCTCTGTTGCCTCTACATCATTGCCATATAACATCGACAACATATCAGCGACACTTTCAGTGCTTGGTACGACGAATCTTTTAGTCATATTATTATTTCCGATTACATAATAGCGCTAAGAACCTTCTCAAAGGATTCCACTGAGAAAGGCTTGGAGATAAGGAATTTTGCTCCACCCGCTGACGCTTTTGCTCGCATATCAGCTGTTGCTTCTGTTGTTATAAAACCGAACTTCGTTTTAATTCCTTCTTCGTTCATAGCCTCTAACAATTCAATTCCCGTCATATTTGGCATATTCCAATCAGCCAGCACCAAATCAGGTACGCTCTTCTTAATTGACTCGAGTGCCACAAGGCCATCCTCTGCTTGAGAAATATCGTTGCCGCCAAACCCTGCTTGCCGTAATGTGCGTATGATCATGTTACGCATCGCAGCGCTGTCATCAACAACCATAATATTCATATTTCCATTTTCCTTTTAAGCAGATTACGAGAATTGTGAGTAGTTCATCACAAGTATTACAACTCCCCTATTAGTGATGATACTTATTGAGTAACGATTCAAGTAAGCCGAATCTATATGAATAAATAGTTGTATAAAGATGGCCGCTATATGACATTTAAATACTGAGCAAAATTATCATGTCCAATGCGCACGAATTGGTGGCTAAAACCACCTCATTAATATCATTCCCCGATGTTGCTATCGCTCTAAATAGCGCACTGAGCAATGGTGACAACTCAAGTAAAACCGTCACTGAAATTATTGAGCGCGACCCCGCCTTAACCGCCGCGGTACTGCGCATATCAAATAGTGCGGCCATGAATACTGGCGTGGAGATAAACACGGTGTCTCGCGCTGTTTCGCGCCTAGGCTACCGCCAAATAAACGAACTTGTGCTAGGTATCGAGGTTGCCAGATCCTTCAATGGTCTTAGCAATGACCTAATCACAATTGAAGACTTTTGGCAGCATTCGCTATATTGCGCGTCGATTGCCAAACGTATTGCAAAACTGTGCAAGGGAGTCGATGCAGGTGCTGCATTCACTGCCGGATTACTGCACGACATTGGCCAACTTATTATTTTTAGCCGTTTAGCCGAAGAATCGGAGGAATTTCTCTCTAAATCCATTTCCGACTTCGATGGACTAAGCACTTACATCAGTGAGAAGCAGGTGCTCGGCTACGATCACAGCAATGTCGGCCTAGAATTAGCAATGCGCTGGAAGCTGCCGTTATCGCTTCAGCAATGTCTATTTGCGCATCACGAGCCCAACAAGATCCAACCTACCCCTGATCTTGTGATGATCGTTCACATTGCAAACAGTCTAGCGGTACTCGCTGAGCTTAAAAGCAGCAGCCTTGACGATGCGCCAGACATTGAAGCAAGCGCGTGGACGCAATTAAAACTCAACAGCGATCATATTCCCGCGTTATTAGACGGAATCAACGAAGAAGTTAGCGACTTGCTCAATATATTTACTAGTCATTGAATTTATCTTAGCTACCTCGTCATCTCGCTTGAGACGTTGCAGCACTTACACTATTTCCGATCAATCGAATAGCTCAATATCATTCGATACTGGCTTGTCATGCAGTTTACGCCCGTATACTTCTTCTTCATGAATAACCATATTGGCGTGTAGTGAACGCAAACGTTTAACAAGCACCCTGCCGGTAGTCGGAAAGTAGTTAATTTTTCTCGAGAACTCCAGACCAACATCTTCCGCCACGATTGCAATTCCTTCCAACTCAAGAAAGGCGCGAACGAAGGCAATATTCTTTCCGCCAACATCACTTAAACCTCGCATCATTCGGCCACCACCGAAGATTTTGACTTCGAGATTTTCCCGTCGCCCGCCTACTTTAAGGATATCGTTGATCAAGTGTTCCATAGCATAAGCGCCATAACGGGCAGCCATACCGTCCATTTTCGAATCACCTTCGGGAAGCATAAAATGATTCATGCCGCCTAGCTTAAGAACTCGCTCCCGTATACACGCCGAAATACATGAGCCTAAAACGGTGGTGATCATTTCATCTTCACTGTCGGACACGTAGTATTGCCCAGGTAACACCCTCGCCGCATAAACACTGTGAGTACCATCCCAATGCCGTTGAATGTCAGGGTATTTGGCGTTTACTGCGGTTATGGTATGCGGCACAGACTCACCCCTAAAACAGCTCGGGCGAGGCGCACGATGCTTCAACGTCAGCACCGACATGAATTTTTAATTCATCTGCGCAGGAGTACAAACCTTTCACTTTTTCATCTAGCTTGCGACTTAGGTCTCTGCAAACATCTGAGGGTATTTCCGCCTCTAGCAATGCCAACGCTTGCTGAACATGGGACAATTTCTGGGCAAGCAGATCAAAGCACTGCATGTGAACGACCATCTCACCAAGCGTATTTTCCAGCTTTGCTCCGGCATCATCGTCAAGCTGACCTGCACTCACAAGGGAATTTAACTGCGCATTTAAGTCGCCAAACTTGGCCATCATGCCGTCTATATCGACGCTGGCCTCGACAACAGCGGCCTCTACTTGCAGGGAAAGAACTCCGAGTAAAGGTTTTGGCGACGTATCGCGATTATTTAGCTTGACGACTCTCATAGATTCCCCCTAAAGGGATGCGACCGCAGAGTCTAATTTTAAGTATTTCGCGTAGTCCAACTGTTCAGCTAGCTCACAAAAATAGGAAGACGGCTTATACCACGTTACCGATCTACCGCTGCGTTCGGAATTAGCAACAAATACCGCCAGCAATTGCAACACGGCAGTATCTGCATCCGTTACCGCCGATGCATCTACGACAATCGAAGATTCACTACTCGCAGCCAATTCTGCCAAGTCTTGATATAACGCCACTACGCCGTCTACGGTAGAAAATGTGGGCAAAGCTAAGTGAGAGCTGGCTTTTTCAAGCTCCGCACCGTCGTCTGCGACCGCTTCGTTATCAAGCAAATAAACAAATTCATTTGATTTCGGACTGACTTTCTCCGAGTTCGGTTCATCAAGCAAAATTACAAATTCAGCAGAGTCTGTCATACATCCCCTTTAATACATTCGATGCCAACACGCGCGTTTAGAAAATCAAACTACGCTGCAGCGACGGTGACATCCTTTATTGTCAGGAGTTTGTCGATATCCAACAAAATCAGCATCTTGTCATCTACCGTCGATAAGCCCTTGATAAAATCTGCGCGCACATTTCCACCGAAGTCCGGCATCGCCTGAACGGTTTGCTCGTCAACGCGATAAACTTCTGACACCGCATCGACGACCATGCCAATGGTGCGCGCCTTATCCGCATTCTCTACACGGACGACAATAATCACTGTGGTAGGGCCAAACTCAATTGATTGCATTGCAAAACGTTTACGCAGGTCAATAATTGGCACGATCGCGCCACGCAAATTCATCACGCCGAGCACATAGCTAGGCGAACTCGGTATGGGAGTGACGGTATCCCACCCTTGAATACCCTGTACGCGAAGAATTTCCACACCGTATTCTTCACCATTTAGCATAAACGTAAGATATTGGTTTGTGTCTGCGTGAAGCATGTCTGCAGGAGATAGCTGTAAGTTCTCAGTACTCATTTACATTTCCTCGCTTGTCATCAAGCCGCACTTGATTGCGGTGCATTCTCTAGCTGGCGCATATCTATGCTGTGCACTAAACCCGGCACATCAATAATTAGCGCAACATTGCCATCACCGAGAATAGTGGCTCCGGCAAGGCCTTTTACAGGCAAATAATTTTCTTCTAAACTTTTAATCACTACCTGCTGCTGTTCCATTAGCTCATCAACGAACAAGCCCATTTTCTTGCCATCGCTCTCGACTACAACGAGCAACTCGCCCTTTTTCTCTTCGGAATCACTAAAGAGGGTTTCAGATGACATATTGAATGCTTCATGCAGCCTGATGACGGGAATATAATCGTCTCGCAAACGGTAGACATTGCCAGTACCCACAACCTTGCTGATTTGCCCCTTTGAAACGAGTACGGTCTCAACTATCGATAGCAGCGAGAAGATGTAAACTTGGTCGCCTACCCGCACCAATTGCCCATCCAAAATCGCCAGGGTCAACGGCAGTCGAATCTTTAGCGTAGAGCCCTGCCCCAGTGTTGATTGCAAATCTATTCGGCCGCCTAAATCTAAAATATTACGGCGCACCACATCCATACCGACACCACGCCCAGACAAGTCGCTGACCTGATCCGCGGTCGAAAAGCCAGGTTGAAATATCAGGTTATTAATTTGATCATCGCTTAGCACTTCACCAGCCGCGACAATCCCGCGCTCGATCGCTTTTTGCAGAATTTTACTGCGATTCAACCCCGCGCCATCGTCACTTACTTTAATGACGATATTACCGCCTTCATGGTAGGCACTTAGGTGTAAGACGCCTGTTTCTGGCTTACCCGCCGCGATTCTATCAGCTGGCATTTCAATGCCATGATCAAGGGAATTTCGCACTAAATGCACTAGTGGATCACTCATTTTTTCTAATACGGTTTTATCAAGCTCGGTGTTCTCACCCGACAACTTCAACTCTACTTTTTTGCCTAGCTTAGTACTCATATCACGCACCAAGCGCTTAAAACGGCTAAAGCTGGCACCAATAGGCAGCATTCGAATTTGCATTGCACTTTCTTGTAACTCACGGGTGTGGCGTTCAAGCACCAGCAAACCATCGCGTAAGCCCTGCGCGTCGCCGCCAGCATTTTCTTTATCGCCAAAACGAGCAAGCATCGACTGAGTGATCACAAGTTCGCCGACGAGATTAAGTAACATGTCTATTTTATCGATGCTAACTCGAATCGACCCACTGTCTTTAGGAGCTGACTGAGTAGCGGCTTGCTTCGGCGCCGCAACAACTTGTGCGCTCGGCGCATCGGTTTGCTCAGTGGATTCCGCCAACTTATTTTCGGGCACGTCCGCGTCTTCTTTCTGTAAAGCCTCAATGCGAATTTCACTTTGATTGCTAACCCACTCAAAGACATCTACGACAGCCGCCTTTTCTATATCGCCACGCAGCTCTATGTCCCAGCTGGTGTAGCACGATTCCGGATCCATGCTATCAAAATCAGCGTCATCGCCTAGGGAAGACACAATTGACATATCTCCCATGGCGGCTAATTCCCGCAGCAAACGTTTAGGCTCATTGCCGGTTTTAAATATATTTGACTCTGGCGCGTAGTGAATTTTCCAACCCCGCGAAGGCACTGCAGACGAGGCAGACACAGGCTTTTTAACAGGCTGAGATTTAATCCCGGCCGGCGCCTTATTATTTAATAATGCATCGATCTTTTGCTGAACAGAATCGATATTCCCTTGATCCGCCTCAGTCTGGTTTTGACTCGCCGCGAGCATATCGCGAATACAATCAACGGATGCCAGTAAAACCTCGATAACCTCTTCAGTCGCATCGCGCTGCCCCGAGCGCATCTCATCGAGAATAGTCTCTACACCATGAGTAAAACTTGAAATATTGAGGAAGCCGAAAGTGGCTGCACCGCCCTTCATTGAGTGAGCGGCTCGAAATATATTATTAATGGTTTCTATGTCGGTATTTTCAGGTGTCAGATTTAGTAAACCCGACTCCATTACATCAACACCCTCTGCGCTTTCCTCAAAGAAAATCGCATGAATTTCCGCCATATCAAGGTCGAGGGACATATCAGTTCCTTTTCGGTTCTAGGACACGATCAAGGATGCGCAGCAGTGCTTCAGCATCAAACGGCTTCACAATCCAGCCGGTCGCCCCCGCGTCTTTACCACGCATTTTCATTTCCTGCGCAGATTCGGTTGTCAGCACCAGAATTGGTGTAAAGCGGTATGATGGCAGGCGCCGTAACTCAGCTGTCAGGGTAATACCATCCATTTTGGGCATATGGACATCGGTTAGAACAACATCTACCCCATGTTCCTTAGCAAAGGACAAAGCATCGGTGCCGTCTTCAGCTGAATGGACATCATGGCCCGCCTTACGCAGCGTCATTGACACCAATTGGCGCATGGATGGAGAATCGTCAACCGCAAGTATGCTGGCCATAAATAAGTCACACCCTCTTATTCTGTTGGGCTTAAATTGCAATCACGCTAAGCAGCCGGTGTTTGCAAAGGCCGCATGACAGACAGATCTTATGATCGCAGTAGACTAATTCAGTGCTCGACTAGATATTCGTAATTGTACTGACCGTTGCGGTCAATCCTTCAGCAAAGCTGCGGCACTAGCGACAAGCGTCATGATGAATAAAAACCATTTAAGGCCTTTGGGACTCGCCTTAATTGCTATACGGACACCTATTTTTGCGCCCACCACGGTACCCAAAGCGAGTATCAGGCCAGGAAGCCACGCCACCAACCCTTGCCAGATAAAAACCGCCAGCGCAGCAACCGTTAACGCCGCAGTGCAGACCATTTTTATAGCGTTGGTTTTAACAAGGTCATAACGCAAGCTACCGGCAAGCGCGGCGATAAGAATAAAACCTACCCCTGCTTGAACAAAGCCGCCGTAAACTCCGGCAAAGAAGAGTGTCCATTTGGCATTAGGCGAATCCGCCATCGATAAAGCCGGGGTACCTAGCGGTGGAGCAACTACATTCGGACGAATTAAAATGACCAACGCCATCGATACCATCGCAAATAGCAATGCCGGCTTTAACCATTCGCTGGGTGCGAAAGCAGCGACAACAGCACCTAGCAAGGACCCCAACAGGGTTGGCTTTAAAATACCTAGAAGGTCGTGACGTACGAGCTGGCCATGCCGATCAAAGTCCTTGGCACCTGTTACCGATTGAGCGAGCACGCCTAGGCGATTTGTTGCATTGGCGACGTCCGCCGGCAAGCCCATCAGCATCAAGGCTGGCAATGTTAAATTAGACCCACCTCCGGCAAGGGTGTTGATAATTCCGGCAATAAGTCCTACAAACACTAGCATGGCCGCAAAGATGGGGCTTACAGCATAGCCTGAATTTAACTCAAACACCTGCCAACTCCGTTGAACTAAAACTCAGTGATAGCTCGCCAGTACAGCTAAGATCCAATGGCGCAGAATACCGTACAAATATGCATAACACGCATCCAGATAAGTACAACTTCGCATCGAAACTCAAAATGGCTTGTCTATACTACCACCTATCATTTAGTCATTTTCTAACACGTAATAATACTTCTCTTTATCTAATAAAAGGAGGTCACAATGACAAATTCTAAGGCAATCAGCATAGGCATTCCGGTCGCTGCCAATGTCGTTCTAATTGGCGCCTCCGGTGCAGCAAGTCAACTTAGCATGGGCACATTACCGGCTATTGCACTCGTCATTGCCTTAATACTCAGCGCTACCGCGCTAAGCAACTAAGCTCAGCGCTGCATCAAGCCCATGGCAGCTGTAAATTGCACTTGGGCTTCGGCATGGCCCTTTCGGTTTATCAAAAGTAAAAAACCATCTCATCCTAGTAATCATGCGCAGCAAAACGTGTATTATCGCGCTACAGCTAGGCAGAAAGTCTGCTTGACCGCGATTGATGCATGAGCGAAGCAGCGAACATGAGGATGATATGATAATCGACCACCATCGGGTGAACGAGATTACTCGAAACAACAGCAAATTACTTAAATCAATATCACAACTGTTTCTCAACGAACTTCCTGATATGATCAAAGCAGTTGACACTGCGTACCAGCAAAACGATCGGCAAAGCATAGCAAAGGCGATACATCGCTTAAAAAGCGCCTTGGGAAACTTCGTGAACAGCGAGTACTACAAAGAGTTTTCGCAACTTGAAGCCTCAGCCAGCGGCATGACCGCCCCTGTAATCCACCTAAACGAATGGCTGAGTCAGTGGGAGAAGGCTAAATTAGATTTAGAAACACTGGTTGTAGACCTTAAAGAGATGGCAGGAATATAGACAATCCATGGATGTATTAATTGTCGACGATGACGCAGTAACCCGCTTTGCGCTCTGCTCTGCCTTAGAGGAATGGGGCTTTATACCTGTTGTTGCAGAAAACGCCGATCAGGCTCTAGAAAAACTTGCCACCGAAACCACACCTCACTTACTCATCATCGACTGGTCAATGCCCGGGATGAGTGGCCCAGATTTATGTAAGCACATCCGCGAGCGAGAAGACGGCCAATTTTTTTACATCCTTATGCTGACCGGCAAAGAAGGCAACGAGGCGATTATTGAAGCCATGGAGGCCGGGGCAGACGACTTCCTGAGCAAGCCTTTTGATCACCGCGTTTTAAAAGTACGGATCGCCGCAGGCAGCCGTATTGTTCGCCTAGAACAAACCCTCAACCAGCTGGCATCGCGGGACGCACTCACCCAGTGCTGGAACCGGCGCATGATCGACGAGCTATTTGCCAACAGCATTGCCGAATCAACACGAAAGCACAGCATATTTTCACTAATGGTAATAGATATAGACCATTTCAAAGCCGTCAATGATACCTACGGTCACGCCGCAGGGGATAACGCTCTAAAGCATGTGGTCAATATTTTAAACATCAATCTTAGAGAGTACGATCAAGTCGGTCGCTACGGTGGCGAAGAGTTTGTGGTACTCCTACCCGCCACCGACCAAAATGAAGCCTGGGGTGTCGCCGAGCGAATTCGATCGGCAATCCAGTTCCAGCCAACGATTCTCGGCGACGACAGAAAAATAGATTTAACGGTGAGTATCGGTATTGCGGAATTTGATCGCAATCGCGATGCGAATCAGAGTGCGTTCTTTGAACGAGCGGATAAAGCACTATATACCGCTAAACAAACCGGGCGAAACCGGATAGTAAGCTCAGATTAATTCGCCTTAATAATAGCGCCACTCAACATCCGTAAATGATAAAACACGTAAAATAAAAAATTACAGCGGAAAACGGCACCGTGGACACAATAGCCCCACCCCCACTTTTACTTTCACTCAGTGAGCTCTGGCGCGCCAGTGCCGAGCTTTCAATGCTCGCCCTCGGCGGCACCTCACTGAAAAACACCCCAAAAGGCGACGGCCATCCCGTCTTGACCCTTCCCGGCTATGGTGGCGCCGACGGCTGCATGGCACCACTGCGATATTTTCTACAAAGTCGAGGATACGCCACCTACGGCTGGGGACTGGGTAGAAACATACCGCCGACACGTATCACCAGCTTGGAGGAAATGAACAACTTTCAAACAGAAATACTCGAGCGCCTGCACGACAAAATCTGCAACGTACACAATGCGACCGGCCAAAAGGTCAGTTTGGTCGGGTGGAGCCTAGGTGGCAATTACGCAAACTTGCTCGCCCAGAAACATCCAAACCTAATAAGACAAGTGATTACCCTGGGCACTCCCTATGGAGATCCTCGCGGCACCGCAGCCTGGAATGTATTAAAGCGCTTAAATCGCGGCACAAAATCTGACGAGTCGCAAGATACAGACGCGTGGTCAACAAGTAGCAACGGAAGCCGCGAGGTACCCACAACCGCTATTTACAGCCCGGTCGATGGCATTGTCTCGCCCCAAATAGCGAAATTAAGCGCTGCAAACACCTGCAATATTGCGGTTCAATCAAGCCATATCGGCTTTGCTATCAATCCCAAAGTTTATCGCGTTGTCGCCGAAATTTTAGCAAAACCGGAGCTATACTGTAGCAAGGCGTAGTCGTGATCAGCACAACACCCTACCGCCTATAAATTGCATAAAGTGAATCAAGGGCAATAATCATTCAATTATGCGTAATGTTTAACAGTAATAATAACGCAGCCCAAACATTAACAAACGTTAATAGTCTCATTTTCAGAACGCAGACGCCGTGCCAACTGCTACCGCGGATAGTATCGAAGAAAAACTACTTCAAGCGGATTATGCCTGCGTTGCGATTTAATGGTTAATATGCTTTAACTAATGCACTGCATTAATAACAATAAAGACCCGAAACGGAGCTCTTACGTGAAAAAATTAACGCCGATAGTATCAGGACTGTGTGCATTCACCGTCTCAATGAGTAGCCCAGCTTTTTCCCAAACCGAGGTAAAAAAATCGGGTTACGCCCTAGAGGAAGTGATTGTTACCGCCCAAAAGAAAGCAGAATCACTACAGGATACCCCCATATCGCTTACCGCTTTTGGTGAAGAGCGACTCGAAATCGACGGTATCAGCAACCTTGGCGATATCGGTTCGAAAGTACCAAGCTTAACGATCGAACCCTTCCCCATTAACAATGCCACCTTGCGTATATTTATCCGGGGTATTGGTATTGCCGATGTACAGGTCACCCAAGATCCACCAGTGGGCATTTATGTCGACGGTGTTTATATCGCTCGCTCTACCGGCACCGCGCTAGACGTTGCCGAACTACAGCGAATAGAAGTATTGCGGGGACCACAAGGAACCCTGTACGGGCGCAACACCACTGGCGGTGCCATCAACTTAATTACCAAGCGCCCCACTACCGATGCCTTTGAATTCAAGCAAAAATTCACTGTGGGTAATCGCGGCCTATTTACCTCTAAAACCTCGGCCAATATCCCGCTAGGCGATACCCTCGCAGCCAAAGTGGCATATCTCACCACCCAGTCAGATGGTTTTATCGAAAACACCGGCCCAGGCGGTGACTTTGGCGACAAAGAAGTGTCTGGCTACCGAATAGATCTGCGCTGGGATATCAGCAGTAGCATGTCCCTCGACTACGCCTACGACAATTCAGACTTTGAATATTACAACTATATGTATCAGTCGATTAATCCGGCGATACAGAACAAAGGTCAAGCAGAGCCGATTCGCGAGTTCGCAGTAAGTGAATCTAAACACAGTCCCGATAGATTCAGCAGTATGGCCACAGCGAGAAATTTTGAGGCATCCACCACTGAAATTGAAGGCCACTCATTTATTCTGACCAAAGACTTTGAAAATACGCAGTTCAAGTATATTGGCGCCTACCGAGAGCTACGAGACGCCTCCTACGCCGATTTGGGCGGCGGTCTTGGCTCAGAAGATTATCGCGTTGATTCACATGAATACTGTGGTCCATCAGTAGCGGCGGAAACCGGTTCCGACTGCCTACCTTTGGTAATCCCCGTTATTACCCAGGAGCAGTTTTCCCACGAATTTCAGCTCAGCGGTTCACTATTTGACAATAGCTTAGACTACATTGTTGGCGCTTATTATTTCGAAGAAGAGGCTACCGAGAACAACTCACCGCTTCACCATCAATTTAGCGCAAAAATCAGCGACGGTATTATACCAATTCCAGTTTTGGGCGAGATTTTGGGTGGCGTCCTTATCGGTGCTGGGGACGTGCATTTAATGAATATGCTGTCCCAGCGCTACGATATCAAAAATGAAGCCAAGGCGATCTTCGGTCAATTTACTTGGACTCCAGATATATTTGATAAACGCATGCACTTAACACTAGGTGCGCGCTACTCGGAAGACTCACGCGAAGCGCTGAAAAATCAAACTGACAAAACCTATATTGAAGTCCGGAGCCTAGATCTTGCCATTGACACCGAAGACCTCGGTCCACTGTCGCCCGTACTTGCTCAAGCCGGATTTTTACTCCCAGGCGATCGCAGTTTTGATAATGTGCTTGGCCAAAAAGACTTTGACGATACCTCATTCAGTTTTATTGGTGAGTTTGACCTGACTGACGACGTTAACATCTACGGTAAATTTGTTCAGGCATATAAATCTGGCGGCTTTAACACCCGTGATCCACAGCGCGGTAGTACCGGTTTTGCGCCAGGCACACCTGGCAAAGGTGATGACACTGCCGTCGCTGCGGGTGATGGCAATGTCTATGGTTTCGGCTTTGCCGACGGATTTGACGAGGAGCGCGTTGCCTCTTTAGAAGCCGGTATTAAAAGCGAATTAATGGATCGTCGCCTGCGGATAAACGCCAATATATTCTTCAGTGAATACACGGATATTCAGCTCAACTTTATTCTAGGCGGCACCGTGGCGGACACCAAAGTCACCAACGCCGGCGAAGCAGAAATGCGCGGCCTGGAAACCGATATCACCTTCCTCGCTACCGAAAACCTGATGCTGATGCTCAATTACGCATTCCTAGACGCGGAAGTGACAAAAGCGATAGACGAGTTCGGCAACGACGTTACCGATTCTTTCGGCTTTTATTCTTCCCCGGGAAATTCGTATACCGCTGCAGCAGACTATACGGTCGGCCAGTACGATTGGGGGCAATTAGCCGTCAATCTAAGTTACAATTTCATGGATAGGCGCCGCGGCGGTGTAAGAAGCAGCAATGCGGTAAACACCTATATCGGCGACTACGGCTTAATCAATGGCCGTATTAGCTTCAGCGAAATCCCAGTCAGTAAATACGGCACGCTTTATGTCGGTCTATGGGGTAAAAACCTAGCTGACGAGGAGTTTGAAATTACCGCCGTTGACAACCTCCCCCACAGCGACAGAACCGTTATTTGGGGCGACCCAAGAAGTTATGGTGTTGATGTTATTTATCAGTACTAAGCGCGGGACAATAAAAAAGGCAGCTTAGGCTGCCTTTTTTGTTTTTAACGTCTTTCTCGCGTTTAAAGCACCGAATACATGCCCGCTATTACATACCGACAAACGGCTGAATTAACTTCGCCAGCCAACCTTTAAATAGCAGTGGTGCATCCATCCCAGCTAGGCAGATACAATCCATATCGTCGTCTGCCAAAGGCTGATGCTCAATACTGCCGTCCAGGTCAGCTACGTCACCGGCATTAAATTGACCGAGCGTATCGCTGTAGCCACCACTGAGAATCAGTGTCAGTTCACTACCACGATGGCTATGCACCGGCATTTTTTGACCGGCGGTAATTCGCAAGAGGCGTGCCTGCCCTTCGCCGCAATCGATAACAATTTGTTTTAAGCCAGGCGCAATCGTTTTCTTCCAAGGTAAGGCGTCAAAATCCTGCTCTTTCAAAATTTTCTGTAGCAATGACGGCATAGCACCTGTAACTGGCGCGATCGGACTAACAATAGCTTCCGATCCAACACTCACCTTCTCGCAATCAGACTGAGATTGCTGCATATCTAAACGTTGCAAAACATTCGCTCTAGCACGATCAGACAGCGTTTTAGGTGCAAGCGCTGTCATTAACTCACCACCCAAGCTTTCGCCTGAGCGCACTTGCGACCGACACGTCGAACAAACCTGTAAATGGCACCCTACTACCAAGGCTAGCGCCGCCGGCAGGGAACCTGCGGCGTAACTAAACAAAGTATCATCTTGAGGGTGGTGTTCTATCTGGCTCATACGCCATTTTCTCCAAAATACTGACGGAAAGCTTTAATCGCCAGCCGTAAACTCGACTTCACACTACCTAGAGGCATTCCTGTTTCTTCCGCAATTTCACTGTGACTTTTGCCTTCATAATACGATTTATAAACTACCTGAGCCTGATTGACTGGCAAGGTATCTAGCACCGCTTTCAGGCGTTCACCGTCCGCATTCAAGCGAACATCGGCATCAACAGTCTCCTCTAAGTTATCGTCGGACTCATAAGCTATGCCTCTCTGCTTACGTAATTTGTCGATCCATAGATTTCTGGCCACCCTAAATAACCAGGTGCTAACTGCTGCCTTGTCTCTATGGTAAAGGTGAGCCTTATTCCATAGCGCCAGCATCGCCTCCTGCGCGAGATCTTCCGCTATCGACGCCGCCGCCCCCTGCCCCAATAAATACGCATTCACTCGGGGCGAGAAATGGTCAAACAACAACATAAAACTGTCTTTATCACGACTTTCTGCAATGCGAGCCATACAATCGGCCCAAAACTCGCCACTGCGTTCCTGCTCGGTGGCAATCTCTGCCATTGAAAACCCCTTAATTCGGCGCCTATACGGCCCCGGTAGACTTTTGGATCACTCTTCTATCACTATCATTGGTAGACCATAAGATCGCGGCTATCAATACAAATTGCAGTGGAATACGCAAAAAAAGTAGTTCCGGCGTGACGTGTGCTCCAAATATTGGCACGTCGTTCATCGCTTGATAAATATTAGCTGGCAGCACTAACAAGCAATAAATGGCGGCTAATTTACCCGTTAATACCCGCAATTTGGGCATTAAAATACCGAGTACCAAGCCGAACTCCATAATACCTGTTGCCCAAACAATTGCTAAGGGCCACGGCAACAAGGGAGGCACAATACCCGCAAAATCTTCTGCAAAGACAAAATGTGCCACGCCGCCGAAAGAAAACACCGCGCAAACTAAACCCCGAATTATTATTTTTAACATAAACAACCCCTAACCGCGCCCCGAGCATTCGCTAACGACGATTACTCAGAGACTTTCACTAAGAAAACCCGTGCAATTGTCATTATCGTCACGCGCGAACAAGATTAGCACAGTCAGACAGATAATTAGCATTGCTGCCATCCGCTACCAGCTATACCATTAGGGTTGAAAAATACGGAGAAAAACATGCTTTTGCCTAGCGCTAAATCAATGCCCGACCTCATCGGCAACACCCCCTTGCTGCATCTGAAACAAGTGTCTGAACTCACCGGCTGTACCATTCTAGGTAAAGCAGAATTTCTCAACCCCGGCGGTTCCGTGAAAGACCGCACCGCGCTGGGCATTATCCGCGATGCAGAAAAAAAAGGCACATTGCGCCCCGGCGGAACCATTGTGGAAGGAACAGCCGGCAACACTGGCATCGGCCTAAGCTTAATTGCCAACGCCCTGGGCTATCGCAGCGTGGTGGTTATGCCCCATAGCCAAAGCCGCGAGAAAATAGAATTACTCGACTTATACGGCGCCGACCTGCGTCTCGTTGCAGCCACCAGTTACAGCGACCCCAATCACTATATTCACACGGCGCGACGTCTTGCCGAAAGCTTAAATGAGACCGAACCCCACGGCGCGGTGTGGGCTCGTCAATTTGACAATATCGCGAATTGTGACATTCACGAGACCACCACCGGCCAAGAAATTTGGGAGCAAACCGGCGGCCAAATTGACGGTTTTATATGCGCGGTAGGCACCGGCGGCACACTTGCCGGTGTCAGCCGAGCCCTGAAAGCACACAAGCCTGACGTCACTATCGGCATTGCCGACCCAATGGGTTCGTCGCTATACAACTACTTTACCAATGGTGAACTCCGCAGCGAAGGCCGCTCCATAGCCGAAGGCATAGGTATCAGCTTGGTCACCGACAATCTGCGACGAGCATCAGTCGACGAGGCATTTGAAATTAGTGATGCAGAAGCGCTGCCATATATTTTCGATATGCTCCGCCACGAAGGGCTCTGCCTAGGCGGCTCATCGGCAATCAATATCGCCGGAGCGGTAAAACTTGCGCGCAAGCTTGGTCCCGGCCACACCATAGTGACGATCCTTTGCGATTATGGTGACCGCTATAAAAGCAAATTATTCAATCCCGTTTTTCTAGAAAATATGGGGCTGCCAGCGCCCGACTGGATGCGAAATTAGACACCCGCAAGGCTGCGGTTACAGCAGCTAAACGACACTCCCTATTGTCAAAGAGCTATCTATTCTATGTCGCAATGTCCCTTTGCTAACTTGTTAAACCCAGACACGTACGCACAAGGTATGCCCTATAAGAGCCTTAAGGACATACGCCAACACGGCCCGGTTGTGAAAATAGAGGACCCGCTGACCGACGTTCCCTACTGGGCGGTAGTCGGTCAGCAAGAATTAGATTTTGTCAGTAAAAATCCCGCACTCTTCTCCTCCGCGAAGCGAACTGCTTTCCCCATGGAGATCCCCCAGGACGAAGTTGATTTTATTCACTGTCACACCATCATTAATATGGATCCGCCGCGTCATCAGAAAGTGCGACGTATCGTGCGTGAAGCGTTCACACCAAAGCGGGTAAACTCCTACGAACCGGCATTTAGAGCACACGCAAAGCAGATTATTGACCGCATTGTGCTCCGCGGTGAATGTGAGTTTGTCGAAGAAGTTGCCGCCGAACTTCCCCTGATCGCCATCTTAGAATTACTCGGCGTTCCCCTAGAAGACCGCAATCAATTCTTCGAGTGGACAAATACCATGATGTTTGCCGACGATCCTGACATGGCAACCAGCATTGAAGATGGCCAAATCGCCGCCGGCGAATGTATTAATTACGCACTCGCGCTGGCAGCCCAACACCGTCAACAACCCATGAACAATATTACCGGTGCACTACTCGACGGCAATGTAGATGGCGAGCCGATTACCGAAGAAGATTTCGCGTGGATGTTCATACTTATTCTTGTCGGCGGCAATGAATCGACCCGCACAGTAATATCACAGGGGATGCGCTTGTTAATGGAGCACCCCGACCAGTTAGAATTCCTTGTTCAAAACCCTGACAAAATAGTCGATGCCATCGATGAGATACTGCGTTACAACACGGCCTTTATTCAAATGCGCCGAACCGCAACCGAAGACATTGAGCTTGGTGGCCAGCAGCTCCGCGCTGGCGACAAGGTCATTCTTCACTATCACGCGGTGAATCACTCCGAAGCGGTTTTCGGTGAGGATGCCATGCGCTTCGATGTCCGCCGCAGCGAGCGCATGCCAAAACTTGGCCAGCAACTGCGCTCTTTCGGTATCGGCCAGCACTTTTGTATCGGCTCCCATCTGGCGAGACTTGAACTGCAGGTTATGTTCGAAGAAATTATCACCAGACTGCGCAACCCAAGCTTGCAGGGCGAAATTGCCTATATTCGCTCCTATTTCGTTAACGGTATCAAAAACATGCGTATCCGCTTTGATACCTGAAATTAACTTTGTACTAAGATCAATGGCTGATTACTCAGTACCACACACTAATAAGGAATCGCGACATGGAAATCGGATTTATAGTCTTCCTCTGCATACTCGGATTTGGCATTGTGTATTTGGTCACGCTGTATAATGGCCTAGTCAACCTCAAACACAATGTTGCCAAGCATCTGGCGAATATCGATGTACTCCTTAAACAGCGCCACGACGAATTACCCAAACTGATCGAAACCTGCAAACAGTATATGCGCCACGAGCAGGACACCCTCACCAAGGTCATTGCCGCCAGACAGCAAGTAGCTGACGCCCAGTCCAGCCATGACATAAAGGCCCTAGGGCAAGCCGAAACCGGATTGCGCACGTCGATGGGGCAATTATTTGCACTGGCAGAAAATTATCCAGAACTAAAAGCGGACAGTACTTTCACCGCCTTGCAAAACCGGATCTCTGCGCTGGAAAATGCCATCGCTGATCGTCGTGAGGTTTATAATGAGGCTGTAAATAACAACAACGTCCGTATTGAGCAATTTCCCGATGTGATTGTTGCCCGCTGGTTTCGCTTTGGCGCCTTTGACTTGCTGCAATTTAGAAAAGAAGAATTAAGCGATGTCGATGTAAAATCTTTATTTAGCTAGCCTTAGACGCGCTCAAGATGGAAATAGACTATTTAGCACTGACGATTTGCGGGATTATCGCTCTCGTCAGTGCCATCGCCAGTATCAAAAGCCTAATGGCTGCCAGAATTATTGAAGATACCCCCACCTCTAAAATTCGCTCGGCCCACCAGGGCTATGTTGAGCTGATTGGCTTTGCAAAGATAGGTCCAGAGCCGCTGCTATTAAGTGGTCTTAGCAAAACACCCTGCCTGTGGTTTCGCTACAATATCGAACGCTATGAATCCTCTGGCAAAAACAGTAGCTGGCGCAGCATTGAGAAACACACCAGCACACAGGCCTTCACTTTGAACGACGGCAGCGGCGACTGTTATGTCATGCCCAGCCGCGCCGACGTGAGCACTCAGCGCAAAAGAACTTGGCATGGCAATTCACGTCACCCCAGCCGAACGAGCGGGATGAACCTATTCGGAAAACGCTACCGCTACACCGAAGAAATGCTGTGCGCTGACGACCTTTTATATATCATCGGCCTGTTCGAAACCCGCCACCCACCTAATCCAAACGCCGCCCGCGATGCCGAAATGGCAAAGGTTCTTAATGAATGGAAACAAGATTACGATAAACTAACTGCCCGTTTTGATCGTAATGGTGACGGGGAAATTGATCTGCAAGAGTGGGAATTAGCGAGAGCAGAAGCCCTGCGTAAAGCGGAACGCAACGTCAGCAAACAGGCACCACTAAACCCGGTTCATACCATTAGCTATTCGCCCAGCCGCCGACAACCCTATATCATTGCGAGTTCGGAGCCAGAATCGCTGAGCAAACGCTATCGCTGGCAAGCCGTCGGCATGCTGCTAGTCAGCTTGGGCAGCGCCACCGCATTGGCTTGGCTGATTGTGCAACAATAGAACGCATACTAAAAAGTAAGAATAGGACAACATTATGGCTAGCCGCCGCAATACCAAAGAACGCATTCTCGATATCGCGGAAGATCTATTTGCCCAACAGGGTTTTGGCGCTACGTCGGTCAGCGAAATTGCCCTTCAGGTGGGCATTAGTAGTCCTGGTATTTACAAGCATTTCAACAATAAACTCGATATTTATGAGCAGGTTTGCCAGCGTCTATTTGCGCCACTTGCGGACGCGACTCGCGGACTGGCAGCCGATGCTGACTTCGCTGATACCCGCCAACAAATTCATCAGGTTATGTCGCTACTTGCCAACAAGCCAAACACCGCGCGAATCGTCCAGCACGCAACCCTTGCGAGGGATGAAACACTAGACCTGTTAAGTGACCGCTGGTATCGAAAGTTCTTTTCCACCATTAGCGACCCAGCAAGTAATCCTGATAAAGAGTGGATCAACGTGCCCACCGCCATGGCCTTCCACTGCATGATTCTGGGCTACGTGACTTTAGCACCGCTTCATAAAGCCATATTTGGTGTCGATCCATTGCATCCAGACCAGCTCGAAGCGCAGCTACAATTTCAACAAGATATGGTCGATGGCTTAAGTAGTTTAGTGCAGCGCCAGGCCCCCCAAAAGTGAGTGCGACTCCGGCGCTGAGAAGCTTACTAATTCACAAGCGCTTGCGCGGCGGCTCGCAGTTGTTCGCTGTATTTTCCCTCTAACAACGCCATCTCCGCGCCGTATTTAGCGCGCTGTTCAGCACTTAACCGCTTCCAATCTTGATGGGTCGGTATATGAGCCAGAGCCGCCGCCATCTCAGTAAAGACCAGCGTATCCTTATTGTAATTCGAGTCTAGGTTTGCGGTCTCCGCCAACACCGCAATACGAAGTGCGAGCTCGCTGCCGCCGAGTTGGCCGCCCAAATAACAGCGTGCCAGAATATTAATACCGCCTTGCGCTTCAGCTTGTTCTGCCATTGCCTCCTGTTGCGCGCGCTGCAAGCCCATGTTTTCAGCGCGAGTTTGGCGCTGCAAACGCCACATCAAGCGACCGGCAATCACCGCTAGCACCGCCACAATGAGTGCGCCAACAGATAGCCAGACCCAGTAATCAGACATATCGAACTCCCAAACTCCACGTAAGCATCATAAAACCATCGAGTTATTGGATCACCATCGACAATCTTGAGCATCAAATAGCAAAGCAGTTTACAGCGAATAAGCCCGCAATTAAGCCCTGTTGTCGACGGTTTTTAAATACCGCAAGAGAAAAGCATCCCTCGGGTAGTGTAGCCGAGCCCTCACTGCCTTATAATTCGGGCCCCGAAACGTGGAGGTAATCAGTGTCTACTCCCAGCGCTATCATCTGGTCAAATAATCAACTGCAATTACTGGATCAGCGTGTTTTACCTACACGCTGCGAATACCGCCAGTATGACGATCCCTTCGCCGTCGCAGATGCAATTCGCGCGATGGTCGTTCGCGGCGCGCCCGCGATAGGCATTACCGCTGCATACGGAATATTACTGGCGGCGCAAAAGCTCACTACCTCGCCCACCAGCGCGGATGCCTGGCAAAACGCACTGCGCCCAGCACGTGACGCACTAGCCAATTCACGGCCCACAGCAGTAAATTTATTCTGGGCATTGGAGCGCTGTGACCAGGTCATTGCCGAACACGGCAATGGCGACGCGCTAATTCCAGCGCTTACTAAATTAGCGGTGCATATCCACGCTGAAGACATTGAAATCAATCAACGCATTGGTGACTTTGGCGCCAGCTTAATTCCGGCTGACAGCATTGTTTACACCCACTGCAATGCTGGCGCGCTGGCTACCGGGGGCTATGGCACCGCCTTGGGCGTTATCCGCTCTGCTCATCGCGACGGAAAAATCCGTGGGGTCTTTGCCGGCGAAACACGGCCGTGGCTGCAGGGCGCGCGCCTAACAAGCTGGGAGTTAATGCAAGACGACATTCCGGTAACCTTGGCAATAGAGGGTGCAGCTGCCCACTTAATGCGAGAACACAAACCCAGCTGGGTGATTGTCGGCGCTGACCGCGTTGCGGCAAATGGCGATGCCGCCAATAAAATCGGCACCTACAATCTTGCCATTATCGCCAAACACCACGGCGTCAAAGTCATGGTTGCCGCACCAACCAGCACCTTTGATGCATTACTCGACGGCCCACAAATCCCAATCGAACAGCGGCCGGCAGACGAAATAACCCACAGTTTCGGCCAGCGCGTGGCGCCAGAAAATGTCCTTACCAACAACCCTGCTTTTGACGTTACCCCCGCGCAATTGATCGATGCTATCGTTACCGAGTACGGGATTATTCACCAACCTGATCGCGCCAAGGTAATAGCGCACCTAAACTCGAATAAACGGAAATAGCAGATAGGCTTATGATCGATAGTAAGTTCTTTTATCAGCAAGCGATTGCACTTGCCGCGGTCGGCGAAGATATTTACCAGCGCGGCTGGGTTCCTGCCACCAGCGGGAATTTCTCTGCCCGCCTAAACGCCAACTCTGCAATTGTTACCGCATCGGGGAAACACAAGGGCCAGCTTAGCCCGACAGATTTTATTGCCGTCGATCTGACGGGCAAGCCTATTAGCGACGGCAAGCCGTCGGCAGAAACCGAACTACACACCCGGTTATATCAGCGCTTCCCTGAGATTGGTGCGGTATTGCACTGCCACTCGCCGGTCGTGACCGTCATCTCGAAGGCACTGCCACAAGCTCAGGCAATTACCCTCGCGGATTATGAATTGATAAAAGCCTTCGATGGCTTCGACACCCACGCCAGCAGCCTTGATATTCCGATCTTTGAAAACACCCAGGACATCACCGCCCTCGCCGCTGAAAGTGATCGCTATTTAACGGCACAAGCACATTGTCCCGGCTATCTAATACGCGGTCACGGCGTGTACTGCTGGGGTAAAGATCTCAATAGCTGCATGCGCAATCTGGAGGCTTTAGACTTTCTGTTGCACTGTGAATTAGAACTGCTGCGCCTTGCGCGCTAGGGAGCGACGATGAGCCAATTAACTATCTTCCTCGACACCGATGCCAGCCAATCGCTATCGACGACACGCACACCCGAACACATTCACCAACAGCTTCACAGCGTCGGTGTGCGCTTTGAACAATGGCAAACCCGCGACGATATCGCAGCCGGTGACAATCAAGAATCCGTTTTGTCCGCCTACCATAGCGACGTCAAACGACTCGTCAGCGAGCAGGGTTATCAAAGCGTCGATGTCATTAGCATCGCCAGCAGTAATCCGCAGAAAGACGCGCTGCGCTTAAAGTTTTTAGACGAGCACACCCACAGTGAAGACGAGGTGCGTTTCTTTGTTGAGGGCCAAGGTTTATTTGCACTCCACATCGACAACAAAATCTATGAAGTCTTGTGTGAAAAAGGTGATCTATTGAGTGTACCGGCCAATACCAAACACTGGTTTGATCTCGGCCCTGAGCCAAACCTGGTTGCCATTCGCTTTTTTAACAATCCCGATGGCTGGGTCGCCAATTACACCGGCGAAGACATCGCCAGTCGCTATTCACGACTTGACGCATAGCGCCGTTAAAAGGAATTTTTTGTGATCAAGGCTATTGTTACCGATATAGAAGGCACTACCAGTTCAATTCAGTTTGTACACCAAGTGCTGTTTCCCTACGCCGCTCAAAACCTAGCTGATTTTATGCGCCAGCAACGCGGTGAAGATGCGGTCGAAGTCGCCTTACGCGATGTTGCGACTGACGCGAAAATCGATATCGCAGACACCGAAGCCTTAATTGCTCAACTGCTCGACTGGATAGCGGAAGACAAGAAAATTACCACCCTAAAATCATTACAGGGAATGATTTGGGAGTACGGTTATCGCAACGGCGACTTCCAGGCACACATCTATCCAGACGCGCTTGAAAAACTCATTGCATGGCATAAACAGGGAATGGAGTTGTATGTGTATTCTTCCGGCTCCATTCACGCACAAAAATTATTCTTCGGCTTTAACGAAGGCGGGGATTTACGATATTTATTTAAAAACTACTTCGACACCACAAGCGGGGCAAAGCGAGACTGGGAATCTTACCGGCGGATACAGCAGCAGATAAACCTGCCCGCCTCTGAAATTCTCTTTTTGTCGGATATTGTTGAGGAGGTAAATGCAGCCGCCGAAGCAGGTATGCAAACCGCGTGGGTTCAACGCGAGTCAGAAAACGTTGCGACGCACCCACAACACCAGTGCGTCAGCAATTTTGCCGATATTCAAGTACCGCAATAAGCCCATTTAGTCGGTCGGGGTCAACCTCGATATTGACTCGATACTGCAACGCTTATTGACGCCGGACTGGGGCACGATCACTACGTCAAATTTCGTTAATGTGCTCGTCCGAGTTTTAAACGCCAGCGTTTCAGAACTGCGCAATTCGCTGCAGGCGTTTTTCAGACTGATAAGATAGTGATCCGACAGCCCATTGCTAAACATCAAATGATGATCGTCTAAATACGTCCAATCGCTGATCCTATACGCTTGAATTTGATCAATATTCTCACCGGGACGATAGCCATACTCCGCGATGCGTTCATCCAAACCCATCTGCTCGTCTTTAACACCACCGCAGGCTAGTAAAGAAAAACTCAAGAATATCGTCAGACCGACTTTTAAGCTTGTTATGTTCATATCCACCTCGGGAGAAATAAGTGCGGAAAACCGCCTTATTCTGTGTCTGACACTTTGCCGGCGATAAGGTTCTGCTTGGCCGCTAGCGAAACGCTTAACTGCGCGAACTGACGCGGGTTGCACGGAATAGATCACGACGGAAGGTTTTGGCCCCCTCTCGAAACTGCACGTGAATAAAGCGGGCGTCAATCGACGACACGACACCGCGACCAAACTTGGAATGAGCCAATACATCGCCGCTAGTGAATTCTGCGGCATTTTCTATTTCAGGCCCTATCTCGTTTGTGGTATCAATAACTTGCAGCACATGTTCAACAAGCAACGACGAAAAATACACCTGTTGGTTTGCAAAATGAGCCGTCAGCCCGTGCTCATCGATTGCGGTAATACGACCATCTCCATGCTCGCTATGACGCACACAAACGCCATAGTCAAATTTGGCGCCGGACGCCCCAAGTGTAAATTTAATCCCTAGACCCAGTGCTTCCAGATATGCCGCGCCAATAGCAGTGTTCTCTAGGCTTGACGCCGCGAAAGGTGTCTCCCTGGTATCAAGCGCAGCGCCAATCGCCTTTGCCAACGGTATATTCATTTCCTGCAAAAAAGGACTTGGCAGTAAATTCAGCTCTGGCCGCAGGCCGCCAAGCCAGCCATTGCGGCAGTCAATACCGGGGGCAAAGAGATACAAGGCATCAATGGCTCGTGTCATGGCAACATACATCAAGCGCCGCTCTGACTCTTGTTGATCCGCATCAGGACGCCGACGGTTACCGGCCTGATACGGCATATAATGCGCACTTAAGCCCGGCAAAATAACCACTGGCCACTCCAAGCCTTTGCTACGGTGCATCGTTGTGATGGTAACGGCATCGACCAAGGCGTCGCGATCACTCGGCGCGCCCCCCGCCATGCCCATTCCCTGAATCAAATTTACGATCGCCACAGGAGCTTGATCGGTTTGCATGGTAATAAAACTGACAAAAGCGCTGATTGTTGCCGCTCTATTCTCGCCCTCTTCCTTGCTGAGCGCGTTGTCGCGAATCAGTTTCAGTAAATCCAGTCGTGCTAAAAATTCATTCAGACCAACACTCGCACTAGATGATCTTTCCAGCTTCACTAGCGCCGCGGCTAAGCGCTGAAGTCGCTGCTCTTGATAAATTGATAAATCGTCGTCAGATAAATTTAAGGCGCTGAAGCCCTGACCATCTCGCAATGCCTTTTGGACATAACGCCGTAACACATCGTGCTTAATTTTTAACTCGCAGAAACGCAAACAGTCGAAAAGCTGTTGCTCGCAATCCGCCGGATTTTGCTCGTAAAATCGCCCCGCCATGATACGCAGCAAAATCAGCAACACTTTAATTTCTTGCCGCTCTAGCACCCGGCTACCGCCACTTATACGATTGGGAATTCCCCGCTGCAATAACACCAATTCAACCGGCGCGGCCTGCGCCCATGTGCGACAGAGAAACACCATATCTTTAAATGGCCGACCATTGGCATGTTCGCTCAAACACACTTCCGCCAATGTGTCGCCATCATCTGTTTGCAGGCAAAGTTCAATTTTAGTGGCAGGCGCAGTATCAGCGCTGATACACAGTACCGGCTCCCGTCGTTGGTTATTGGCAATAAGATGTGCTGCGGCTAGAGCTAACTGATGACCGTAGCGAAATGTGCGCGACATTTGATAGCTGCTATGGGGATAACTATCGCCAAAATGCTTGAGCATATAATCGGGTCGCGCGCCCCTAAATTCGTAAATACATTGATCGGCATCGCCAACCACTTGCAGGCGCGCGCGATCACCTGCGAGCGTTTTCAACAGAAAGAACTGGATGTCGTTGATATCCTGAAACTCGTCGACAACAAACAAGTCGACACGATTCGCAAGAAACTCACCCAATTTGGGATCTGCAAGCAGTGCGCAACAGGGATCGTAAAGATAATCGGCGAAAGTCACCCTAGCAGCTGCTTTGCGCCACTGTTCAAAGCGAGCGAAAGCCTCTATGAATAATTGGTATTGATCAGGATAAGCCGCGGCGAAAAAGGTCGTTTCTGGTGTTTGTAAATTAGACTTTGCCAAATCGACGAAGCCCGCGAAGGCATCTAACCATTGCTGCTGTTCATCGGCAATTGCCGCCCGCTGAGCCGACGTACCCGCCGATATTTGCAATGCTCGCAGCATTTCAATTCGAAGCTGTGCTTCACTCAATGGTGCAGGGTCAAACGGCGCTAAATGGCCCTCCTTTGCCAATGCTATGGCAAGGTTCCGCCCCATCGCATGAAAGGTACGCACCGGCGGCAAACTGACTGAGGAAGCGGAGGCCAGCAGCAGTTTCCGACTGAAATCTTCCTGCGCGGCCTTATTAAACATAACGACTCTAACTAAGCGAGGATCCATACCCGCTCGCAGCTGTTCGAGTAGGTATTGCACCATTGTGGTGGTTTTACCGGCGCCGGCAACTGCAGTCACCCGAGCATGACCACGGGTGTGGCGGGTAACCAGAATTTGTTCGTCAGTTAGCATAGGCAAATGGATAGCGATTTCATGGCGACAGTGTGAATGTCCTTATTTCTGCGGCGACGAAGAATAACAAGGAATGAGAGAGATTTCCGAACTAACGTCTGCGTCCACGATGATTCATGCGATTAAGCTACCACTCAAATTTAGACTTACTCCCCATATCTGACGATTACCGTTCTAGCGATTTTTATCTCGCAAGCTGGATTAACATTAACAAGGAGTACCAAATCAAGATTGATTGGGTCACCATAAGGCCCGCAGGTAAAAGCCCTTGGCAGCGATCTTATAATAAAACCTAAGGCGTGTTACCGCTACTAAGCGACCACAGCAGGTCTCGACGCAACGAGCAAAGGATTAAAAAATGAACTTCCAGGAAATCAAAGTAGAGATCCGCGATTCCGTCGGCATTCTTACCCTGAACGCACCATCTACCCTAAATGCGCTTACGCCGGTCATGGTCAAAGAGATTGATGAAGCCATTGATTACCTAGCCAAAAATGCCCGTGCAATGATCCTCTGCGGAGCTGGGCGCGGGTTTTGCTCAGGTGCGTCCCTTAACCCCAGCAACCCCCTCACCCCTTTACCTGCTGATCGAAGCCAACGCGATATCGGCTTAATTCTTGAGAAATACCTCAACCCCATTATGCTCAAACTCAAGAACCTGCCAATCCCGTGGATCAGCGCGGTTCGTGGCAGCGCCGCGGGGTTCGGTGCCTCACTAGCACTTGCAGGCGACATGATCGTCGCCAGTGAAAATGCGACGTTTATTCAAATTTTTTCAAAAATCGGACTTGTTCCCGACGGTGGCGCCACCCACTTGCTCAGCCGCACAATTGGCCGCGCCCGCACCATGGAATTAATGTTAACGGGCGACCGCCTAAGTGCCGAAAAAGCCTTAGAGTGGGCACTAATTAATCGTGTTGTTGCAGACGAGAGCCTGGAAGAAGAGGCCTTCAATACCGCCCTGTCACTTGCCAGGGGCCCGACCGTCGCACTAAGTCTGATCCGAAAGGCAGTATGGGCAGCCGTCGATTCAAATTGGGAAGCCAGCCTGGAAACTGAACGCGAAATGCAAAAAATAGCCGGTCAAACCGCTGATTTTGACGAAGGAGTTACGGCCTTTGTTGAAAAACGTGCAGCCAATTTTACTGGCCAATAGCTCACTATCTTGTCAGGACGCCCTTGATGAACCTCCAGTTTCTACTTTATAAACTTGAAGACGGCATTGCGACGATTACCTTTAACCGCCCCGATAAGCTCAATGCCTTCACCCCAACCATGGCCGATGAGCTAATCGCCGTGCTAGATCACATCGACGAAGACGACAAGGTCAAGGCCGTAGTGATTACTGGCGCAGGTCGTGCATTTTGCGCCGGCGCCGACCTATCATCTGGCAAAGACACCTTTAATGGCGAAGGTAACGGCGAATCTGCAGTTCGCGCAGGCAATACTCTTGATTACAGCGATGAATCGGTGCGATGAATCGGTGCGAGATATTGGCGGCCTTATCACCCTGCGACTTTATCGCTGCCTAAAACCTGTTATTGCCGCTATCAATGGCCCCGCAGTCGGGGTCGGCATAACCATGACATTAGCCATGGACATCCGCCTTGCCAGCGAAAACGCCAAAGTCGGTTTTGTTTTTACTCGCCGTGGCATTGCCCCGGAAGCCGCATCATCCTTCTTTCTTCCCCGCATTGTGGGCATTTCACGCGCACTGGAATGGTGCTTTAGCGGGCGCGTTTACCCAATTTCAGAGATTAGGGACAGTGGATTGATCAGAAAAGTGTGCTCTGAGCAAGAATTACTTGTCGAAGCCTATGCAATTGCACGTGAAATCGTAGACAATACTGCACCGGTTTCCGTAGCCCTGAGTAGACAAATGCTGTGGCGCGGACTGGATATGCACCATCCTATGGATGCCCACAAGCTAGATAGCAGGGTAATACTCAGCCGAGGACGCAGCAGCGATGCCGCCGAAGGTGTTGTATCATTCATAGAAAAACGTCCACCGGAGTTTAAGAATCAAGTGTCGAAAGACATGCCCGATTTTTACCCGTGGTGGGACGAGCCTAAGTACTTTTAATTTAGTACCTTTAAATTAAGTACCTAAAAGCTATGTACCTATAAAATATAATCCATGAATCTTACGGCAGCCCGCAAGACAGCATGAAACTGAACACGAGCCTCCTGGAAAATTAGTTATGAGTGAACACTGCATTATTATTGGGGCCAGTCACGCGGCTGCCCAGTTAGTATCCAGCCTCCGCCAAGAGGGCTGGGAAGGTAAAATTTCCTTAATTGGCGATGAACCAAATCTACCCTACCACCGCCCGCCCTTGTCAAAAGCCTTTTTTGTCGGCGAAAAAACAGAGGATGAGCTACTAATTCGCGCCGCTGATTTTTACGACAAAAATAATGTCGATTTGCTGCTGGGTTCGCGAGTAACAAAAATTGATCGCGACGCCAAGAAAATCACCCTGGAAGACGGCGCCGAAATCGCCTATACCAAGCTTGCCCTCACGACGGGCGCCCGGGTTCGCAAAATCCCCTTCACTGGCTGCGAACTTGCCGGTGTTTTCTATATGCGCGATCTTAATGACGTTAAACAGACCCATAAATTTACCGGTCCCGGCAAATCTGCAGTCATTATTGGCGGCGGCTATATAGGGCTCGAAACGGCAGCGTCGCTGCGTAAGATTGGCATGAACGTTATCGTAATAGAAGCGATGGAACGTGTTTTACAGCGTGTTACCGCCCCCGAAGTTTCTGCATTTTACACCCGCGTACACACTGAAGAAGGCGTCGATATTCGCACTCAAGCGGGCGTTGACGCCATCGTTGGCGAAAAACATGTAACAGGCGTCCGCCTTGCCGACGGCACTACAGTGCCTGCCGATCTGGTCATTATTGGCGTTGGTGTAATCCCCAATATTGAACTAGCTAAAGAAGCGGGACTTACCATTGACAATGGCATTGCGGTAAACGAGTTTGCCACTACCAATGACCCCGACATCGTTGCCGCAGGTGACTGTACCAACCACTACAACCCCATTTATGACCGCAAACTACGCCTAGAATCGGTACAGAATGCAACCGATCAAGCTAAAATTGCGGCCAAAAGTATATGTGGTAAACCGGAGGCATATAACGCCCTACCTTGGTTTTGGTCAGATCAATACGACCTTAAACTACAAATTGCCGGACTGTCACAGGGCTTTGACCAGGTAATCATCCGCGGCAATAGCGAGCAAGGCCGCAGTTTCGCCGCATTTTATTTCAGTAAAGGCCGATTTATTGCCGTCGACGCGATTAACCGGCCTAAAGAATTCATGATGAGCAAGCGCGCCTTAACATCAGGTCAAACCGCTGATCCGCTGAAGCTCGCCGACGAGTCTATCGAAATCAAAGACGTCTTTAACTAATTTCAAGTACGAGAATATAGACAATGCCTTTAATTATTTACAAATCTCACGATGGCAACACGCAGGAAGTTCACGCGGAAGTTGGCACCAGTATTATGCAGGCCGCGGTTGATAACGGCATCGACGGTATCTTGGGGGAATGTGGCGGCTGCTGCAGCTGCGCGACCTGTCACTGCTACGTGGACCCCGCTTGGGTTGCTAAAGCGGGCGAGCCTGACAGCACAGAAAAAGACATGCTCGACTGCGTATTAGACCCTCAGGACACTAGCCGCTTAAGCTGCCAAATTGTGATTACAGATGAAATGGACGGTATCATCATCGCCATGCCTAAGTCGCAGTACTGATTAGCGATTGCGGATAGGGCCTTCTAGCCCTATCCGCCCCCCCGCCTCACCCGAAAGCAAACGCCACAGCACTTTGGCAATCCGCCCCCACACAGTTTATAATCTGCGCAGATTTATCAACCCCAAACGCAATCTGAAATGGAAGCCTACAATGAGCTACAACCAAATTCCAGCTGGCAAAGACCTGCCAAATGACATCTACGTCGCTATCGAAATCCCGGCAAATAGCAGCCCGATCAAATACGAAATTGAAAAAGAATTTGACGCGCTGATGGTCGATCGCTTTATGGCAACGCCGATGTTTTACCCAGCAAACTACGGCTACATTCCAAACACACTATCTGAAGACGGCGATGCATTAGATGTATTGGTTGTTACGCCATACCCTGTCGTTCCAGGCTCTGTTATCCGTGCTCGTCCCATCGGTATTCTGAACATGAGCGACGAAGCGGGTAAAGATGCTAAATTGTTAGCCGTTCCCCACGACAAGCTAACTGTTCTTTACCAAAACGTGAAAGAGCCATCTGACCTGCCTGAATTACTAATCAAGCAAATTGAACATTTCTTTGAAAACTACAAAGATCTGGAAAAAGGCAAATGGGTTAAAGTTGATGGTTGGGCTGGCAGCGAAGAAGCCAAAGCTGAAATCATGAAAGCGGCAGCGGCCTACAAAGGCTAAGTGCCAAGGGCGAAGCTGCACTATCGCAGTTTCGCCTCCCCCTTCAATCCCCTCAAAGCACATCGCTTACTTTTCTGACTCAAACACCGCTGCAGCAAAATCTCGAATATACCAATCGCCAAGTATCTGTGACTAACAAAGCAATACAGATATCGTTAAACGGCATTTTTCGTGCACAAATAACCAAGGATTATTCTGAAAGGAAAACAAGAGCGAGCTGTGTTCGTTCAACCGTTCACAGCTGCGGGAAGATAGCGATAGTGCCTGTACTCTCACAAGAAAAGACACCAATCACGGGCAAAAATACCTTGTAGTTTTTATCCGAAATACGAGGCGGCGACCACCCTACCATCGCCACGCCGTTTCGATAAACAAAGTCTCGGTACCATCGTCTAGACCGCGCACGTCTATGCCGTCGTCAATCCAGCGATAACCTACCGTGGTATTATTTTGCAACCAGGCAAAACGATAACTGAGTTCTAAAATATCGCCACTACCACTAAAGCCTGTTGGTCTCACACCTCCTCTACTCATGCCATCTGTGTTGAGGTCCACTGCAGACCATTTGAATGCTAGCTGGCTCTGCGAGGGCAACACCAAACTCAGACCCAGGGTGTCAATGGTGCTGTCGCTATCGACACTCACCCCCATTACACGGCCCTTATGACGATAGCCCGTTTTGTAAGTCCCATGCTCATAGGCATAATTAAACCGCTTTTCGCTTAATGTACCTGCCCGAGTATCGCTACGCTCAACAAACCAGTGAATTCTTTTATTGTCACTAAGCGATACCACACCATCTAAACCCGCGGTGTAAATATATCGTGAGGGAACATAACCACTTTCATCCTCACCAATAAATTGTGCATAAGCACCTTGGCTACCCCAGGGCACCGCGAAAAGGATTTTCATATCGACGCCACCCAGCTGATTGCCGGGTTCGTTTTCTTGCGTTATGCCACTGTCGCCGCGATTGTCTTTACCCAAAATCAAATCTGAGAAGGTACTAAAGTCTTCCGGTCTACCATCACCGCCCCATTGGGCTGTGCGGCTGGCCGCTAATTCCAGCCAATGCCAGGGCTTGACCGCAAAGCGAAGGCCTAAAAGTTTGGCATCTGGAATAAAACGCTCTGATTCTAACTGCCCCATAAACGCTTGTAATTGCCATGGGCCGAGCCACGACAATAAGGGAGTTTCGAAAGGGATTGCCTTGTTGCGCTGCAGGGACAGACCGGGAACAGGTCGAGCATTATTCGACAAGATAGCGCTAGATTGCCAACCTGGCCCCCACCAACGATCTACCGCGCCAATTGTGACTCCCCAGTTGCCAAAGGCCCCGGCCAAATAACTCTGATCTAACTTGCGGTGCTCTCTCGGCCGGTCAGGGATATCATAGGAAATATTTAACTCCCCAGCCCAGCGTTGACCAACAAAGCTCGCCGATACACCAGCAAATTGCGGCGCATCGTTGCGACTACCAAACCCACCAAAAACAGTCGTATCTTGATCTGCCCAGCCAGCATTTACCTCCACACGAGTTGGTGCACTATCTTCCTCGAATTGAGCTAACAAGCTATCGACAGCGTGTTTTTGTGGTGTGGTAAGTTTGCGGTACTGCGACTGGCGAAGATCAGGCAAGATGCCGCCCCACATTAGCGGCCATTGGCTTATTGGCGCGCGAATGATTCCAGCACTAGCAAGAAACTCGATATGCTGCCGAGCTGCAATATCGGTAGCTTGTATCCACGGCGCTGCGTAGTTCAATGACGGTGCTAATAGAAAAAATACGGCTAGGCAGTGACGAAAACGCGATTTGAACATATATCTTCCGTGAGAGTGGTTATTTGAGCATCATTCGGAGAGTTCCGATGTCGCCATTTAAGCACATAGGTGCGGCGTCACAATGATACGATCCCTAGCCAATGGATGCTAGCTTAAGTGCTTGATGAGTAATAAATATCACCACCTAAGCAAACTCAACAAGCTAAACACCAAGCTGTGAATACATCTCGCCAAGTGCGGATGACGCTTAAGCATGCACCGTCATCGCGGCGGCCATCAAGGCAAATACGGGCCTTGGAAAAATTGATCGGAATTGCGGCACATTCAGCCGAGGAATAGGTAATTTGAAAAAGCTACTACTTCCAGCGACCCAGGCCCCACCAATAAATAACTACCCGCAGATAACTACAAATTGATCAACTGGAATTGGAGTACACACTAACGAAGCTAAGTCACAGCAATTAGGCGGTGACAGCCCGGGCTAGCAGCCAAAATAGATATGACTGCTAACGCTATCCGACAAAGTTAAGCTTCTTTATTAAGAAACTTTCGGCATCGCCTTCAACAAACGTTGATATAACTTGGTATTCTTGCGGATCGATTTATGTTTTGCATAGGCATCAACCGCGCGGTGCCAAGCATCATCACTGCCGTGGGCATTTAGTGAAAAACTCGTACAGACGGTTTTATTTTCCACTTTAGACGCCACGCCAACCTGAAAAATCGGCGTTAAATTGCCACTTTTCTCAGTCTTAAGCAAATAGCTGATGCCACGGACGGTACCGTCACTCTTGAAGCAACGATCCTCTTTGGTCTCGTTCAAATAGCGTTGCTGCTCAGCTTCCAACACCGCATCGCGGGCTAGCGCCTGCTTCTCGGTCTCAAGCTTTTGCTTACCTTCGAGGCGAGCGCCTCCAGTTTTCAGCGAGAAATACTCCTGATACAACTTACCCGCCACGGTTCGACGCACTCTGTAGCCATAGAATGCTTTGTTATCCAGTAGTTTAACGCTCACATTAACCTCGCTCTTCTATATTTCGCCACTATAGCCCAAAATATAGCACATGTAATTTAATAAATCTGACGCAACCATCTAGCCGCGCTAAATATCTTCGCTGATGTATTGATCCATATTTAAGGCAGGAAGTTCCGCAGATAACGCACCAACCTGCTTCGCGGGTACACCAGCTACGGTAGAGTGCGCAGCAACATCACTCAAGACCACGCTTCCGGCGGCAATTTTTGCACCCTCACCAACCAGTATCGGGCCTAACAACTTTGCTCCAGCACTTACCAATACACCATCTGAAATTCGCGGATGACGAGGCCCTGGCCCACTGCCGCAGCCACCCAAGGTCACCGAATGCAGCATCGACACATTGTTACCAACCACCGAGGTTTCACCAATCACCAAACCCGTTGCGTGATCAATCATGATGCCGTGACCAATAACTGCAGCGGGATGTATATCTACGTCGAATACGCTGGCAATACGGTTTTGTAAAAATAAGGCTAATGACACACGCCCCTGCTGCCAAAGCCAATGCGCAATCCGATAAGCTTGAATTGCCTGAAAGCCTTTGAAATACAAAAACGGCATTCCGTAATGATCACACGCGGGATCACGTTCAAAATGCGCGCAAATATCCAAGGCAGCTGCTTCTACAATACCTTTATCATTTTCAAACGCTTCATTAAACACGTCTCGAATCAGCATTGCCGGTACTGAATCACAATCTAGCTTAGCTGCGATATGAAAACTCAAGGCATTGGCGAAACTGGCGTGATTTAGGATACTCGCATGATAAAAGCTCGCCAAAACCGGCTCATTTTTACCATACTGTCGGGCCTCAGCGATCATCGCAGACCAAAGTTCAGTGACAGTCAAACTCATAAGACTTCCTCACCCAGCAGGGCTTGCGCAAATACCGGTGGGTAGCAACTCGCTGGCACCGCAACATAACGCCGATATATAGTCGGTAGCTCTCTTAAAATAGCGTCTTTCAAACACAAATCTTCCCGCTTGGCTAAGGCCTCTTGAATTACCTCACTCCGCAAAGCCCAATCACAGTCCACCGCCAATGGCGCGTAACTTAAATGCCAGCGCTCTGGGGCAATACCACCGCGGTCCTCATTATAGGGCCTAAAAAAATCACGGCCGCGACCGGCGGCAAACTCACCATCAAGCCACATATGAAAGGGCCCAAATACGCCATTATCGGCCACTTCGGCAGGTGTTAATTGTACTCGATAATCCGCGGGCACTGCCGCTGCGTCGTATACATCAATATCGCTTCCCCAATGATGCCGTGACGCGCCAGGTAAGGCTGACCACCGCAAAATTGCCGCGATCAACTCGGACTCCGACAAAGATGCCCAATCCAACACTTGCCCAGCGTCGTTTAACAGCGCTCGCTGGCCCGCCGCTTTGGCATTCCAAATTGCCAGTTGCCGGTCGAAACTACGAAATCCACTTAACACCCGCAGATCGAAACCTGCCTTGGCGGCGTCAGCTTTAAGAGCGCTGAGCGGCGCAATGATATCTTGATGAACAGGAATTCCGTCCACCAATGTCATCGCTGACTCATCACAGCCAAGCAATAAAGCTTCTCCAATATTTTGGCGGTTCTGATTTGACATAATTTAGGTACAAATTGTCCGTGCAGTTGAGTAAACACTAAGCCTGGCATCATACTACCGGTAATTGATCGTTGTTGAAATTCCGGAGTAAGCGTCGTGGAAGATGTTTCATTAGGCAATAAGAAAGTCGCCCTGGCACTGGGCAGCGGTTCGGCTCGGGGCATGGCCCACATTGGCGTTATTCAACGTCTAGGTGAACTCGGAATACAGCCCGACATTATCTGTGGGACATCGATTGGCTCCGTCATCGCCGCTTGCTACCTTACCGGCAAATTAGACCACTTTACGGATTGGATCCAATCCCTAAGCACCACACAAGTGCTCCATTATATGAGCGTGAGCCTGACAGCAACCGGCGGCGTAGCCCACGCAACCCGCCTAATTGAATTTTTTATAAACGAGTATGGCACCCCCAACATTGAAGATTTAAACATCCCCTTCGCCGCAGTCGCAACCGACCTAATGCGCGGCCGCGAAGTATGGCTACAACGGGGGCCTCTTTGGGATGCGGTGCGCGCATCCATGGCGATACCAGGAATCCTAACGCCGGTGAAGTTTGGCAATTCGTGGCTCGTTGACGGTGGCTTAGTAAACCCCGTACCGGTGTCTGTTTGCCGGGCCCTCGGGGCACATATTATCATTGGTGTAGACCTCAACAGCGACTTAGTTGGCCGCCAAAAAATACTTACCGATGCAAAAGCACCCGCCAACGAAGAAACAATAGAAGAGGAAGAGTCAGAAGACGAGGAATTACTTCCCGAAGATTCAGCGGAGGATGATCCATTCCTAGGTGCCGCATTCAGCCGATTTGCAAGCTCCGTACGAGAAGCCGCCAGCAACTTCCGCAGCAACGACACCCCCAAAAGAGCCGAACCACCCGGCACGATGAGCGTAATGATGAGTGCAATCAATATTATGCAGGATAGAATCACACGCAGCAGGCTCGCGGGTGAACCCGCCGATATAATGCTCTGGCCGAGACTGGGGCATATTGGTCTACTGGAATTTAGCAGCGCGGCTGAGGCCATCGTAGAAGGTCGCGATGCTGTTGATCGCATGCTACCCGCCATCCGTCACGCATTCAAAAGTGAAGGCGACGATCGCATGCTAGAAACTGGATTGTAAGCAGGGTTCCGCCAACCCGTCGAAGCTCCGTACCCAACAATGTCACCCAATAATTGTTTAATACACTATGCTCAAACTATGCCGACTAAACGAGATTGCTGACCCCGGTTCCAAGGGGTTTAAATTTTCGGATAAATCACTTTTTGCGGTTCGCCAGCGCGGAGAGGTCTTTGTCTATCAAAACCGCTGCCCCCATATTGGGATCGAACTAAATTGGCAAGAGGATCAATTTCTAGATTTCGACGATTCACTAATTCAATGCTCCACCCACGGTGCACTGTTTATTATTGAATCCGGGGAGTGCATCGCGGGACCCTGTCACGGCAAGAAACTGGAGGCCGTCGCCAGTTGTGTTGAAGACGGCTATGTCGTTCTGAACGACGACTTTACTTAGAGGGCAAACTGGCAATTCCGCGATACCAGGACACTAGTATCACTATAAAATTACCGGAAGCGCATCAGCCAAGTAGATCTCGTCCTCGTTTATTCGCGCTTTGTACGCTAGCACCTCAAGACCTTGCTGCACCGCATCACTGAGAACTCGAGCGTAATGCGGGTCGATTTCCTCCGCGGGTCTAACACTGTGAATATCTTCATGTAAGACGGCAAAGAGTAATACCACCCTCGCGCCCGCTTGCCGCAGGCGAAGCAATTCCTCAATATGGCGCACGGCTCGCGCACTGACTGCGTCGGGAAACGCGCCTATGCCACCCCCACAATGAAGAGTCACCGACTTCACCTCAACGTAGCAGTCAGACAGTTCGACATCATCAGACGACAAAAAGAAATCAATACGACTTCCGGATGCCAATGTCTTTTCACGCTGTATATGAGAATAGCTGGACAAGGGTTCAATATTCCCCCGCTGCAGAGCCTCCGCAAGTAAGCCATTCGCTCTAGCCGAATGAATACAAATCATACCGCCGAATTCGCTTTCGACAAGCTCCCATGTATAGGCGTATTTCCGCTTGGGATTGTGACTATCGAGCAGAAAAACTCGACTACCGGCTAATGCGCATCCCGTCATAGCACCAGTATTTGGGCAATGTACTGTAACGTGCTCGCCGCTATCTAGAACTACATCAGCCAAAAAACGCTTATATCGTTTAAGCAGACGACCGCGCACCAGCTTTTCAGACCACTTCAACAAAACCTCCACTGGATTGCTATTCTATTAATAATACGGGCGCAGCGACATTCGTCATGCAAATACGCCACGCGAAGGTGACTTAACACCACCAAGGCACAGCCGGCAAAGTTGTGCAGGTACCATCCAAAGCGCAGCGATGTTAATGTAAGACCCACTGCCATTCGCGCTACTACATCGGAAATCAGCGAATTTCCGCCGAAAATTCTGCACCAGCCGCAAACCTGCTTTTCAGCGTCGCGGCAGATTGACACCGTAACAGAGTATTTATTGTGATTAAGAAATTTTTACTTGGCCTAGGCCTACTGCTCGTCCTTATCCTACTCACGGTGAGTATAGCCTTAATTCAACCGCAGCTTTTACGAGGCCTAATTGGCAGTAGCGCGCAACGTTTCGCTGGGCTTGAGGTTGAAATTTCAGACATTCAATCTCATATTAAGCCCCTTCGTTTTGAAATCAGCGGTTTGCGCATCAGCAATCCAGAATGGCCACGCTCGGAATTACTTTCCTTAGGTGACATCACTATTGCACTCACCGAGAGTCCATTCAGTCATAAGGCATTTTGGGAACTGAGCGCCCAAAAATTACACGTCAATGTAGAACAAAATGATGCCGGTGAAATTAATTGGATAAGCAGTAAATTAAAAGCCGAACCCGAGGTTCCGACTCCGGAAGAAATCGATACAGGCCCACTGCTGCCCGGTGATTTCAATTTCAATCGCATCGCAATCAGCGAGGTTTCCCTGACCTGGCGAAATCGTCGCGGCGGTGAAAATACAATTTACTTGCCTGAAGTACGTGGTGAACGCATCGAGGCAGGCAACGGTGACTTCTATATTGGTCTTGATTATCTCGATCAACATGTAGAGCTAAACAGCGCTATTACACTATTCGATCCTCAAAAAGGCATACTCGGCTACGATTTATCAGTTCATCACCAAGACATCGATATCAAGAGTAAAGGCAAATTGTTTCTCAACCCTACATTAAACGGCAGCACGCTGTCGCTTGATCTTGATTTGCGCAGCGCCAGCGCCCTATCGAAACTAGCAAATACCGACATTCCTAAATTACCAAAGACCAAACTTTCGACAAATATCGCGGTGACACCAAACTATGAATTTAGCGATATTCTTCTCCAGCTCAACGACAATGAAATCAAAGGCAAGGTCACCATCAATTCCGAAACCACTGCAATTAATGCGAGTATCCAATCGGCGGCGTTAGATATAGATAGTTTACTCCCCCCCTCTGCCGACACGATCGAGAAAAAAAATACCGCCACGGGCAATACGGCACCGAGCATTTCAGCTGAAGATGATGAAGCGGCGATAGACTGGGCCTGGATCGAGGGCTTAGATGTCGCTCTTAAACTCAATATCGAAAAACTCAGCGCAATGGGTTGGCAAGTAAATAAACTGAAATCTGATGTGCAAATTAAATCATCGATAAAGGCCACCGTCAGTGCAGCGCAGATATCCGAGCTTGCGACCCAGCGCGATATAAATGACTTTTCTGCCGATATCAGCCTAGAGCCTTTATCTAAAAACACGAGCGGGGCCGACGTTAAGCTGTCCTTAAAAGCCAAGCAACAAGGTATCGAGGCGGACGCCACCGGCAAGCTTAATTTAAATGGTGTAGCGGGAACTGAGCTACAAGTAAATGCCAAAGCCGATAACAGCAAGGACGTTTGGACACTAGCCCAACTTCCCTGGCAAGGCGCCGGTAAACTGGTGGTAAAAGCCAATATTAACGCCGGCGAAGACAGCTATGCTGTTAAAGGAACAAGTCAACTAGGTGAACAAAGCACTGAGCTCGATCTTAGTTTTACACCGGCTGCCACAGCAGAAGACATACCCTCACTAAACGGCACCCTGTCATTGCATAAAATCGATCTTGCCTTTCTAAGCCCACCCGCAAGCGAAATTAGTGCTGATGCCGTGCCACAAAAGAAATCATCGAGTAAAAAACTTATCAATGACGACACAATTCCCCTCGATGCTCTGAAATCTATCAATGCCAAACTGCAAATTAAACTCGAAAACATCGACACCGGTTACAATTTTATCAACAAGGCAACGCTTAAACCCACGCTGCAGGGTGGCCTACTAAAATTAAAAAACACTACCGTCAATTTTGAAGGCGGTGAGGCGAAAATCGCACTCAATCTTGATGCCAGTAAAACCATCCCCGAGCTGGATATGCGGCTCAGTGTCGATGCCGAAGACTACGGCAAACTGGGACTGGATAAAGCGGCAGGTATCAACCAAGGCAACGGTCGCATTCGTTTAGACGCCGACAGCAAAGGCAGCACGCCTCATCAATTAGCCGCCAATATGAACGCAAAATTAGATATAAAAATCACTGATCTAGTCGCCCAAGGCAATGCTCTGAACCTCATCGGCTCTGATGTGCTAAGTGAGACAATCGACAAACTGAATCCCTTTTCCGAAAAGAAAACCAGCACGGCAATAGAATGCATTGCCGTTCACTTTAAAGGTAGCAATGGCAAATTTATCAGCGACGACGGTATTGCCTTAGAAACCAAACAAACGAAAATAATCGGCACCGGCAACATTGATATCGGCAATGAAGAGTTTTTACTCGGGGTTTCGCCCATTGCTCGCACCGGGGTTGGCATTAATGTCGGCGCCGCCGCCAGCCTAGTGCGCCTAGGTGGCACCTTTAGCAAACCGAAAATTGTTGCCGATCCAGCGGGAATGTTTACCTCTGGCTTATCTACCGGCGCAGCGATCTACACTGGGGGCTTGTCTATGTTGGCGCAGGGTTTGATAAAACGCGCCATCTACTCTGGCAGCGCCTGCGACGGTAATATCGATGAAATTCCGACTGTAGAAGAGTTACCTGAAGAAATACTAAATCCGGTAGCGCCACCCGTGGACAGTCAACCCCAAGGCGCACAGCAGGGTGGCGCACAAACTCAAGCTGCGACAAATTAAATTTCCACCAGCCTATTTTTGCAAGGCCACCAGTTTAAAACCATCTTGTTCTACAAGTACGGTGGCCTCTCGAAATAAGCCGAGGGCTTTACGCTCAAGGGGGATAAACTGGTTTACCACAAACATTGCTCTCCCCCGACTTGCGAGCAAGCGATGAGCCGCAGCCAAAAAGCGATCTGTTAACGACCCCGCGACCGCAAAGCCCTGGTGAAAAGGAGGATTACATAGCACCATGTCAACAGGGCCGTAAATGCCCATCGCACAATCGGCCAGCACCAGCTCGTGTTTTAGCTGATGCACTTCGCAATTTTTCCGCGCAGCCAAGATGGCGCTGGCGTTATTATCCGTTAACAGCCACTCGACATCCGTCAGCAACTCAGCCGCCCGCACTGAGATATAGCCATAACCACAGCCAATATCGGCAACTCGCTTGGGTGGCGTGCTAAACAAGCTCAAAAATGCGGGCAGATGCTCTATAAGCAATGCACTACCGCGATCCTGCTTCTGCCAACCAAATACCCCCGGCTTACTAAATAATTGGGGCGCAGACGCAATTTCTCGAATTACCGGGTACTGGCTATCATCCAACGACTCAGTAGGCTCCTGTAATTTCACGACAGTCGCTAGATAGGCTCCTCCGTCCCACTTTTTAATATGTGCCTGTGCGCCTACTACGCTCGCTGCCTTTTTTGCATAGCTATGTAAGCCATCATTTTTATGCCCACTCAGCACTAACTTACCGGCAATGGGCAATCGACTAAGAGCTTGGTTAATTAGGTAGTGTACGAGTGCCTTTTCCTTCGAGACGCGATAGCACACTGTTTGCACTTGGTCGAAATCCGCAGCGATATCAAAATCGCCCAGGTCTGTTTGATAGTTCCCAGCACGCAACTGATCAGCAATATCGCAGCGATTAGTAAAGCACTGCCAGTTTGGCAGTGCAGCCGGCACGGGCATATCGGCAATATGCTCATCTGCAAACCACCACACGGGTGTCTCAAAGGCGGGAAACTGCTGATATAGCGCAGCCAATGCGGTATCGGTTTGTACCTCATGCCCGGAGGCAGTATGACGCAATTTAGCCATATTCCATTTATTCCTTATGCCCAGTGCTTACGGGCAAGCACCGCGAGACTATTATTCAAATACACTGGCGACCTCATCTGTTGATAGAGCTCGATATTCACCCTCTGCCAAATCTGTATCTAAGTGGATATATCCGATGGCCTCGCGATGTAAACGGGTGACAGCATTACCCTCGGCACCAAACATACGTTTTACTTGATGATAGCGCCCCTCACAGATTTTCAATCTCGCACTACGATCTTCAATTATCGTGAGCTCGGCGGGTAAAGTCCGCGCTTTGTCGTCTTTCAGAAACACGCCGCGGGCAAAATGTTCAATGCACCGTTCAGGAATCACTTCCGCCGTTTCGACGTAATAGGTTTTCCAACACCTGCGCTGGGGAGAGGTAATGGCATGTGACCAGCCCCCGTCGTCGGTCAACAACACAAGCCCAGTGGTGTCGATGTCCAACCGCCCCACCACATGTAATCGCTCAGGATTATCTTCATCTAAAAGATCAAGTACCGTTGAATGCCGCCGGTCACGAGCAGCACAAATGATACCCTGGGGCTTATTCAACATTAAGTAACGTGGGCCAAGTGGCCGCAGCGGATTACCCATTAATGTCACGTCTGCATCAGCCGCTATAAGCTGTTTTGGATCACAGACCACACGACCATCCACGTATATATCGCCTAACTTAATCAGTTTTTTGGCGTCGTTGCGGGAATAATCGGTCACGCTGGCTAAATATCGATCCAATCGTATCGGCTTACTGGAGATAGTCACAAATCAGAGCACTCTTACATAATGCCGGTATTGTCGGGGAACAACTCAATCGCTTCAAGCAGACAATAAAAAAGGGCCATAAAGGCCCTTTGTAATACCAAGCTCGGTATTCGGTTTACTGAGCGTCAGCACTCGCTTCAACATTTGCGTTTACCTTGACGTTGGTCAAGCTACGCAATGCAGCTTTTTTCTCATCAATCTTAGCCTTTGCTTCTGCCTTGGCAGCTGCACGCTCTTCAGCACGAGCCTCTGCATCGGCTTTAGCCTGAGCATCACGCTCTGCTTTAGCGGCTTCGCGCTCCGCCTTTTCAGCTTCTGCTTTCGCTTTCATCTCGTCGCGCTTAGCTTTAGCTTCCGCTTTCTTCTGCTCAGCTTCTGCCTTCATTGCAGCGCTCTTGGCTTCTGCATTGGCTTTGGCTTCCGCTGCTTTCTCGTCGATATTGGTATCGACACTCACATTAGCTTCGGCCTTTGCTTCTGACTTAGAGTCGCCGCCGCCCAAACCGATACGGCTTAAAAAGCTGCCTTCAGCAGCCATAACACTGCCGCTTAGACCCACTAATGTCGCTGCAATTACGATATCTTTCATTTTCATACTAGTTTCTTCCCCGTTTGATTTGTCGTGCTTGTTATGTGCTATCCATTCTAGGGAAGCATTCTTCTGTGACAAGCACTCATTGACGTAATTTTCACCGCAACTTTTTTAAAATATAACAGCCGCGTTCAGCTCGGAGTCAGCTTTTATCCCTAGTGTTCTCTTGTCGCTCTAAAGCGCACCTCGGGGTGACGCTCTTCGGTTAATGCCAAATTTACCCTAGTAGGCGCCAGATAGGTTAAATGTCCACCACCATCCAAGGCCAAATTCTCAGCGCACTTGCGCTTGAATTCTTCAAACTTCTTAGGGTCATCACAATCTACCCAGCGCGCTGTGTATACATTAATCGGCTCATACAGAGCTTCTACCTTGTATTCATCCTTTAATCGATAGGCAACCACATCAAACTGCAGGGTTCCCACCGCACCCACAATAAGGTCGCTATTGCGCTGCGGCATAAATACCTGTGTCGACCCCTCTTCAGACAACTGCTGCAAGCCCTTTTGCAATTGTTTAGATTTTAATGGGTCGCGCAAACGAATCCGACGAAACAGCTCCGGCGCAAAATGCGGAATACCAGTGAACTTAAGATCTTCGCCCTCGGTAAAGGTATCCCCAATCTGGATGGTACCGTGGTTATGTAATCCAATAATGTCGCCAGATACCGCCTCGTCTAATAGCTCGCGATCACCGGCAAGAAAACTCACCGCATCGGCAATTTTAATATCCTTACCAATACGCACGTGGCGCATTTTCATGCCCTTGCGATAGGTGCCTGAACACACCCGCATAAACGCAATTCGGTCGCGGTGCTTGGGGTCCATATTGGCTTGAATCTTAAAGATGAAGCCCGCAAACGCGTCTTCCCTGGCATCCACTTCGCGCTGATCTGTCGCTCTATTTAACGGCGCCGGCGCCCACTCAACAAAGCCATCCAACATTTCCCGAACACCGAAATTAGAGAGTGCCGTGCCAAAATAGACAGGAGTCATCTTGCCGTTCAGATAGTCCTCAAGATTAAATTCATGGCTGGCGCCACGCACCAACTCTATCTCTTCTAAATAGCTATCGTACTCATCATCCAGCAAGGCTTTCGCTTCGTCGCTCTCTAAACCTTGAATCTGAATATCTTCGGCAACCACCGAGCCTTTGCCCCATTGGAATACATGAATCACATCGGTGTACAAATTATAGACACCCTTAAAATCACGCCCCATCCCAATTGGCCAATTGATTGGTGCACCGGCAATGCCCAACACACTCTCTACTTCATCGAGCAATTCGATGGGGTCGCGGATATCACGATCCATTTTATTCACAAAGGTTAAAATCGGCGTATCGCGCAAACGGCACACGTTCATTAACTTAATTGTGCGGTCTTCGACACCCTTGGCACCGTCGATAATCATTAAAGCCGAATCCACCGCCGTCAACGTTCGGTAGGTATCTTCCGAGAAATCTTCGTGACCCGGCGTATCCAGCAGATTAACTATCCGGTCTTTGTAGGGAAACTGCATCACCGACGACGTGACAGAGATACCGCGCTCTTTCTCCAAGCTCATCCAGTCAGACGTCGCCGCGCGGTCGTTTTTCTTCCCTTTCACCGTACCCGCCACCTGAATCAACTGCCCCAGCAGAATCAACTTCTCAGTAATCGTGGTTTTACCCGCGTCGGGGTGGGAGATAATCGCAAAGGTTCTGCGCTTGGCGATTTCCTGCTTTAGAGGCGAAATAGACATTGATGTGGGTCTTCTAACTGAGCTAATTTATGCAGCAACAAGATGGCCGCAACTATACGAGGCGTGAGTTTAAAGGAGTTGGGCGGTGCTTGCACTACCGTACGGTGGAAAGCGAGTAAATACAGCCGAAAATCAATAATCAACATTTGAACACCTCAAAGCGCTAGTATTCACTGATAAATGACTGGAAGCATCATCAAAATAGCCATGTCATACGGCCGGCGCCAAGCTTAAAAAGAGAGTGATATCTACCCCTCATTATTGAACAATAAAAAAATTGGAGCCCCACAACACCACTATTGCACTGATTCGATTTGGAAGAATTAGCGGCGTCTAACACATCAACTTTAGCGAATAAATGCTTGACCACCGATAAAATATTACGCTTTAATCCATCAGGTAAAACGGAATTAACTAAAAAATCAAAACATAAGGGAACAACGTGAATAAGACTATCCTAAGCTCTGCACTAACATCTATCTTACTAATTTCGTCCTCACTCACAGTCGCTCAAGACAAAGTAGCTGGTTCTGGCCCAAATCCATTTTCTGATTGTGGTATTGGTGCCGCTCTTTTTACCAAGACCAAATGGGCTGCAGTGAGCTCTAACATCATCTGGGATATAGGAACTACGGCAGTTACTTCAGCAACAGCTAGCCCAGAGACGTGTAGCGGTAAGACTATAGAAACGGCTCAATTAATTCACAGAACATACGGTGAATTACTCGAAGAGACGGCACGTGGAAACGGCTCACACCTAACCGCGATGTTAAACATGATGGGATGCGAAAATAGCAGCCATGCAGCTGCAACCAGTGATATTCGTATCAAGTTATCCACTGAAATCACAAATCCAAATTACCAATTAAAAACCGCGCAAGAGAAATCTTCAGCATACTACGACGCGATGAATAGCGCCGTGACAGCAAACTGCAGCAGCTAAATACAAATACTAAAAACACATCACGAAATCAGTCACTAGGTACTGCTGTAACTAGTGACTGGCTCTACAACCAAAAAAGCCTGAGCTATGAATTCTAACTTGGCATTTGCAATTGCCTTTGTATTGCTTTGGCTGCCTTCATTTAGTCTTGGAACCACGGCAACACCCATTGAAACTTCATCAGAAAGCATATTTAACGACAAAACATGGTTAAAGCTACTTCACTACCAACGCCATGCTGGAATGGCTGATGAATATAAAAGCACAATCACCTCAACACAGTTTTTCTTATCGGAGAAAGGTAGGGTTAGCCCAAAAGATGAGCTATTAGCCACATTACAGGCGATCTACTTGCCCGCAGATGACAATCCAAACTTGCACGCGCAATGTCGATTTAGAGCACGGTATTTATGGCTGAAAAACAAATACAATCTCAATAGTGAACCAAAAATACACTGCTCAGATTATTTAAAATTTACAAGCAACGAAGGCATAAAGTCTCTTAGCTTAATACTTGCTACAGGGTATCTCGGAAATCCGGCCTCATACTATGGCCACCTTCTAATAAAACTAAACACGAATGAGGATAGCTCACAGAACAGCCTTATTGAGCAATCCATTAACTATGGTGCAGTGTTACCGAGAAAAATCACGCCAATACCCTATGTATTAAAAGGTCTATTTGGCGGTTTTCAAGGAAGCTTCACCAATATTCAATATTATTTCCATAATCACCAATATGGAGAAAATGAACTTCGTGATCTCTGGGAGTACGAACTTAAACTTCCGCAAAAGGATGTGAAACTGATTTCAGCACACGCATGGGAATTACTAGGAATTAACTTCCAGTACTATTTTATAAATAAAAACTGTGCATACCAAATGGCTGATCTATTGACACTATCGGATAAGGTAGAAATCCCTGCTCTATACTCTATTTATGCCATACCCCAAGTATTGCCCCAAAAATTAAACGAACTTGGTCTTGTACAAAAAGTCAAATATCACCCATCACGACAGTCAAGATTCTATAGCACATACAGCAAACTCAGCACCAAGGAAAAACTATTACTAAAGAAATCTAGTGCGAATCCAGATACACTAGGAAGCTTTACATACTCTCAACTCAACACGGATGAACGTCGCAACTTAATTGATACGACGATTAATTATTACCAATTTCTGAAATTAAAAAATCACAATACGACTTTACCTACTGTTTACTATGACGCTCTTGCAGCTAGCCTAAATGAGCCCCCAGTAACTGCGACTGACGATCCGAGGGGCAAGCTTGGGCCAGAATCCGGTCGCAAACCAAGTTCTATCAGAATTAGCGCAGTATCATCTTCAGTTAATTTCGATGGATTAGGAATGAACATACGCCCAGCCTACTATGACACGTTAGATGCTGACACAGGTCATCGTCAAAACGGTGGCCTCAGTATGCTCGAAATCAATGCAAGACTTACTAAAAATCGGCTAATTTTGAACTCCATTGATTTATTCTCTATCGAAAGTAACGTCGAAACAGAAACAAACCTACCAGGAGATGGTGGGCTTTCTTGGAAATTAAAGGCAGGCTCCGAACGGCAAAACTTTACATGTGATAATTGCAGCGTCGCTAGAGCTCAAGGAGATATCGGACAAAGCTACAAAATAAATAGCTATCATTTTATAAACGGGTATATCGGCGGGGCGATCCATGAAAATAAGAATGGACAAGGCCACTCGTTTGTTCGCGCGAGCATAACTGACACGCTAATTCTTAATAGATTTTCAGCCAGAATAGCATTTGAACAAAGGTTACATCACAACAATCAACTCAAATCAGAACAAGTCTACGCGATAAGTGCTCGCTACCAAATTGATAAAAATATAGAATTTCGGACTGAATTCCGAAAGAACATAGCCTATGAATCAGAAATTGGACTCGGATGGTATTGGTAACCAAAATAGGATGAATATATTTATGAAGCCAAAACATACATTGCTCGCTTTGCTAATTTCTTTAAGCGCTCAAGCTCAAGTGGAAACGCACTTCGCAATACCGGCAAGTGTTTTAGACAAAGGCAGTACCGGCATTTTCCGGTCGTTCTGCGTGGAAACAAGACTCTTCGTCGCCTTCAACGGTAAAAGCGGCTTTTCATCAGTGACAAATGTGAAAAATGTCAACAACACCCCTGTCTATTGTGAACACACTGAATTTGTAGTGCTTAGCGAAGAGCAAGTCCCTGCCCTACCGCTAGACAAAAAGAGTTCTGGAATTGGCCGTATCCTTACGCTTGGGGATAATAAATTTATGTTGTACACGAGCCGCAGTGGCGCCAGCGACCTAAGCCAGTTTTTCTGAAACTAGCCCATTACGGAAATAGTCGTGCACGAGCATGGTGATTTTATGAATATCACATCGGGTACGGCCATTAACTTTACTATTCCTATGCCAGCTATCAACTCCGGTATTCCGTCGCACTAACGGTAAGTGCTATAGCGAAAAACCGGCTTTTCCAGTAAGCTGCACGCCGCTGTCACCTTGGCTGCGACCATCACGCCGCGACACGCGACATTTTTTGAGAAGATCTATTTATGAGTTTTACCTCCCTGGGCTTATCTGCCCCGATTTTGGCGGCCGTTGCCGAGCAAGGTTACGACACCCCATCCCCCATTCAAGCGCAGGCCATACCCGCAGTATTAGAAGGCCGCGACGTTATGGCCGCCGCCCAAACTGGCACCGGCAAAACAGCCGGCTTTACCCTGCCGATCCTGGAATTACTATCCCGCGGCGAACGCGCGCAAGCGAACCAGGCCCGCGTATTGATTCTTACCCCCACCCGTGAATTAGCCGCCCAGGTTGGCGAAAGTGTAGCGACCTATGGCAAGCACCTGCCGCTTCGCTCGGCTGTGGTGTTTGGTGGTGTAAAAATTAACCCGCAAATGATTAAGCTTCGCCGTGGTGTCGATGTACTCGTTGCCACGCCGGGCCGCTTGTTAGATTTGTATAATCAAAATGCGGTGAAATTTAAGCAGTTAGAAATTTTGGTACTGGACGAAGCCGACCGCATGTTGGATATGGGCTTTATTCACGATATCCGCAAAATTCTGGCGGTACTCCCCAAGCAGCGCCAAAACCTGATGTTTTCGGCGACTTTTTCTGGCGATATTCGCGAGCTGGCAAAAGGCATTGTAAATAACCCGGTAGAAATTTCTGTTAGCCCCGAAAACACCACAGCCAAAAGCGTCACCCAGTGCATCTATCCCGTAGACAAAAGCCAGAAGCCTGGCTTGTTAACACATTTGATTCACAGCAACGACTGGCAGCAAGTGCTTATCTTCTCTAAAACCAAGCACGGTGCGAACCGTCTAGCCGCTCACTTGGAAAAGGCAGGCATTGGTGCCGCAGCCATTCACGGCAATAAAAGCCAGGGCGCACGAACCAAGGCGCTAGCTGATTTTAAAAGTGGTTCGGTACGCGCTTTAGTTGCGACCGATATTGCTGCCCGCGGCTTGGATATTGACCAACTTCCCCAGGTTGTCAATTTTGACCTGCCAAATGTGCCGGAAGACTATGTACACCGTATTGGCCGTACCGGTCGCGCTGGCGCGACAGGCAACGCCGTATCGCTGGTGTGTTCGGACGATTTCAAGTTATTAGCTGACATTGAACGCCTGATCCAAGAAGTACTACCGCGTGAGATTTTAGTGGGCTTTGAGCCAAGCCACGCCTTGCCGGATTCGCGTCTAAACCAGCGCCCTGCCCGCAAACCGAGACCCAAAAACCGCAGTGAGCACCGCGACGGCCAGCGCCCCGCAGGCAACCCCGCCAATAGAAGCAGCAGAAGCAGCCGCCCGAATGGCAACCGAAGTGGCAATACTGGGCGCAGTGCACCGAAAGCCTAATCTAAACTCTAGCGCGGGTTCACTTGTATTACTCGCGCGCTATTACTTTCTCGGCTCAAACAGAACGCTGTAATTCGACCACATAGAAAAATCACTCAAATACATTGCCTTCCCTGTCAGCACCACTAAAATGCCGAGCAGGAAATCATTACGCTGCCAATTAAGGTGATTCACATGCTTGAAAAAGTTTTTGAACGTATTTTGTATTCGGCCCGCTGGGTGCTTGCCCCCATTTATCTTGGCCTAAGTTTCGCGCTTTTAGCGCTGGCGATTAAATTCTTTCAAGAAATTTTTCACGTCTTACCGCATATCTTCGAAACTAGCGAAATGGATCTGGTATTGGTGGTATTGTCGCTTATCGACATATCACTGGTCGGCGGCCTGCTGGTGATGGTGATGTTTTCCGGCTACGAAAACTTCGTCTCACAAATAGACTTAGAGGATGGCGATCACAAACTTAATTGGTTGGGAAAACTCGATACCGGAAGCCTTAAAAATAAGGTAGCTGCCTCGATTGTAGCGATATCCTCTATTCACTTACTAAAAGTATTTATGAACACAGATAACATCGATGAGGGAAAATTGATGTGGTATGTCATCATCCATCTGACCTTTGTGGTATCGGCTTTTGCAATGGGCATGTTAGACAAACTCACCCGGCACGATTAAGTCATAATAGATTTAAATTACAACGTCTGCGACGTCGGTATTTGCTGTCAGGATGGTTTTACGACCTTGAAATCGGTCGTAAAACCCAAGATGCGCAGCATAAGAAAACTCGTCTTCGCGACTGGAATACTGGCCTATCCACTCAAGTAGCATCTCGACATTTGCATCCTGGGCAGCCTTAGACGCATATTTGTGCGGCTCCCAAGGTCTGGCCTTTGCGTTAGCAATACACGCCGTAACAGCCAGATTCATGAATACTATATGCTCTGCTTTATCGCTAAGTAATTCTAGTAAATCGGTATAACAACCCTCAATTACCCAGCCGCGATTTTGCTCTGCGTTGCGCTCAACAAATGCATCCAGCAAGGCGTTAACCTGAGATAGTTCAGACCGCTGCGGCGGCTCAGTCGGCCGCCAGGCCAGCGTATCAAGGTCTAAATGATCGAGATCGTGGCGAATAGCTAATGCCTTCGCCAGAGTCGACTTACCCGATCCTGAGTTGCCAAAAATTAATATCAGCGGGCAAGGCATATCCAACAACCCCTCCTAGTGTCTAGCCCTCAATTCAATCAAAAGCTTAGCCGCGAATCCGTCGAACGCGAAAGTTACGCCCCTTCAATTTACCTTCGGTAAGCTTGCGTAAACCATCTGCCGCCACATCATTTCGCACCGCTACATAGGCGGTATTGTCAAAAACGTGGATTTTACCGACATCAGTTCCCGCGATACCGTCTTCGCCAGTAAGCGCACCAACAATATCGCCAGGGCGAATTTTCTGCTTTTTACCACCGTCGATTTGCAAGCAAGCCATTGGTGGTTTGAAAGTTGGTTTGTCGAGGTGATTAATATCCGGCAAGGCCTCTGGAACCACCTTATTACCGCGCATTTCTTCAATACGGGCAATTTTAGCGCTCTCGCGATCGGTATACAGACTGCAGGCAATACCCTTGCCACCGGCACGGCCGGTACGGCCAATACGGTGAATATGCACTTCTGCGTCGCGGGCAATATGGTAATTAATCACCGCATCTAAGGCGTCGATATCCAAGCCTCGAGCGGCCACGTCAGTGGCCACCAAAACCGAGACGCTTTTATTGGCAAAACGCACCAAGGTCTGGTCACGCATTTTTTGATCGAGATCGCCGTGCAATGCTTGAACGCTAAAACCGGCCTCGCGCAAGTCATCACAAACCTGCTGAGTTTCATGACGGGTATTACAAAAGATAACCGTCGAGTCTGGTCGGTATCTGAGTAACAACAACTTCACCGCAACGATGCGCTGAGTATTATCGGCGACTTTAAAAAAGTGCTGGGCGATGCTGTCGTTGTCGTGGGTAGATTCCACTTTCACCAGCAAGGGGCGCTGCATAATGCGGGTGGCAATATCCTGAATCTCGTCGGGATACGTGGCACTAAAAAGCAGACTTTGTCGCTCATTCGGAATATAGCCAATAATGGTGTCCAGCGAATCTTGGAAACCCATCTCCAACATACGATCGGCTTCATCTAATACCAAGGTATTCACATTCTCTAACTTTAAAGTACCTTTGCGCACATGTTCTTCAATACGTCCCGGCGTACCCACCACAATGTGCGCGCCGTGTTCCAGCGAGCCAATTTGCGGACCAAACGGCATGCCGCCACACAAGGTTAAAACTTTAATATTGTGGATGGTACGCGCTAGTTTGCGTAACTCCTTAGCGACTTGATCCGCCAACTCCCGTGTCGGGCACAGCACCAAAGACTGAACACAGAAGCGTTTAACATCGAGTTTTTGCAACTGCGTTAAACCAAATACCGCGGTTTTGCCGGAGCCGGTTTTACCCTGCGCAATCACGTCTTTGCCGTGCAAGGTGTGCGGCAAGGCCTTGGCCTGAATCGCGGTCATTTCGGTGTAACCCAATGAATTCAGGTTATCTAATAAAGCCGGATTTAAGGGAAGGGTAGAAAATTCTAGCTGACTCACGGTGTTTTTCCTGTAGTACCGCCAGAATAAATACGCGGCGGTGGCGCAATGTACGCAGAGATAAATAGTAATGCTGAAAAGAAAAAAAGGGCAAGACCCGTAGGTCCTGCCCCTTTTAGCATTCAATCCACAAGGGTTTGAAGCTGGCTGGAACCCGAAGGCCCAGCCCATAGCAAATTACAGTGCTACGATGTTCTCTGCTTGAGGACCTTTTTGTCCTTGAGTAACAGTGAACTGTACGCGCTGGCCTTCAACCAAAGTTTTGAAGCCTGAACCAGAGATAGCGCTGAAGTGAGCGAAAACGTCTGGGCCAGATTCTTGCTCGATGAAGCCAAAGCCTTTAGATTCGTTGAACCATTTTACTGTGCCAGTAGTAGTAGACATAATTTTAATCCTGAAATATTTCAAAGGTAATTTTGATCTGAAATCAGATCGGTTAGGCTGGAAGTGATTCTATTACTTATGAAGTACAGGACGAAAACTACAGACAGGACTTCGAAATGGTGTACATAAATATAGGTCGAACTTTCTAGCTGCCATGAGTATATAGACATTTACGTGCTTGTCTACCCCTTAACACTACCAAATCCCTGCGGAATACGCTTATAAATAACGGACTTACGCAGGAATTTGGACATGGGCATTAACACTGCAGACGACATTCCGCCAATGACTCTTCGTCTAAGTAAGTTATCGTGGCTGTATTAAAATTAAGATCGACAAAAAGGTGGCAGTAATAATCACCGTGGCGCCACGCCATTGCCACACTGGAGTCGTTGGAATAACCCAGCTCAAAGTGGCCATCAAAGGCAGGATAATTGCTCCGAAAGCGCATTAAAGCCAGCAAACGCTTCACAACGGGCTGCTCTACCGCCTCATCAATTTCTTCCAAACTGTAGTAATGACGATTGATATCTCGCAACTCGCCAGTGGCCTCCATTAACTCATTGTCATTGCAGCCGGCCAACAAGCCCACGTAATAAACCTGGGGGATACCCGGTGAAAAGAACTGAATAGCCCGCGCCGCCAGATAGGCGTCGTCGTTACGCATTAATGCGTCATAAAAAGTACAGGTTAATTGGTATATTGCGCCGACGCTGTGAATATTGGCAGCCGAGCGGCGCAAAATTGGATCGGCACTGCGGCTGGAAATATTGTCGATAAGAGCGCGAATCTTTTCTTCAGGCAGTACCCCTTCCACATCGGGAATGCATATGCCGTCATGGGTATCCAGTACTGTCACCATGTTGCGCGGGCACATCCGCAGCCAGTTTTTCAAGTACACGCTATTGGCATCTAACAGCGAAAACAACAATAGCGGCGGCAATGCAAAACCATAGGGATGCATATTGCGCCGACTAATGGCGTACTGATAGCTGCTATGGTCATGCACTTCAGGCAAGACCTCGGCGCCATGTATGTGCGCCACGCCGTTGATCCAATCCAAGTTGCGATATACATCGGGCTCAACTAAAAAACAGCTAGTGCCAATGCGTTTGGTCGTGTAACCAAAGGCGTCTAAGCGGAATAGCTTTACGCCGCGCTGGGCTAAAAAGCCGATGTAATTCTCCATCAGCTGGTAGGTCAGCTCAGACTCATAATTTAAATCAATTTGATGCTCGGTAAATGTGCACCAAACCCGCCCTGTGCTGCCATCGGCAAAGTCCACCCGCCGAAACGGCTCCTTCTCTTTACGGATATGAATTTTGGCTAAATCATCTGGTGTGATATCACCAAATTGATCGACGTGGACAAACAGGTCGGCGTATTCAGACTCGTAACCTTTTGCGACGAAATCTAAAAACTCGGCAGACTCGTCGGAAATATGGTTTACCGTGACGTCACAACACAGATCGTATTTCGACGAGATACGCTCAATATCATCCCAGTCGCCGTATTCAGGATCGACTTCTTTGTGAGTCAAAGGCGAAAAGCCTGCGTCGGCATTAGATGGAAAAAACGGCAGTATGTGCACGCCGCCAATAGCATCCGAAAAATGCCGTTCGATGACGGTGTGTAAATCTTTGAGGTTGTTACCAAGACGATTGGGATAACAAATCATCTGCACAGCATTGCGCAAGGCCATTCGACGGCTCCGGTCTGTGAGTGATGCTTAACCATAAACACTGCTTAGCAAGCATGCAAACAGATAGGCCGAATGACGTGTGATTAAGTGATATTTTCTGCCTTAAGTCACAAACTCCTGCAAATTAGCCAGCGCAACTCTGCTTAAAATCACTGGCAAGGTAATACCACCGTGATCAATGTCGCACTTCATTTTCAATGTTTAGCGCAGGCTCTCGCACAAAACGCTGCCGATATTCCCGAGGCGTCATCTGACAATAGCGTTTAAACAAGCGCCGAAATGCACTCTCATCTTGGTAGCCGCAGCGCTGAACTATTTCCGAAAATCTTAGCTGGGTGGTTTCCAGCAATATCTTACTGCGCTCAATTCTCAGCTTTTGCGTTAAGCCTTGGGGTGACTCGCCAATCGCGTTATTAAAACGACGAATTAGGGTGCGCGGGCTTACTGCCACATTCGCCGCTAAGTCTTCAATTTTAAAATCGCGGGCCAAATTTGCCCTAATCCACTGTTCAGATTTATTCACCACCTCGTCGCTGCTGTCGAACAAAGACAAAATCGCATACGGCGCCTGGGTAATTCGCTGACTATCTAGCATCATATATTTTGCCAGCAAGCGAGCGAACGGCTTGCCGGCGTACTTCTCTATTACACTCAAACCAACATCTAAATACGAGCTAGACCCAGCGCCAGTCAGCAGATTGCCCGAATAAACACATATTGCGTCTCTATCGACCTGAATAGCGGGATAGCGACGCTGCATTTCGCTCTGCAACCACCACGCAGTGGTTACACGACCACCATCTAACAAACCGGCCTCTGCCAAGGCATAGCTACCGCTGCAATTGGTGGCAATGAGGTCTAAACCCGCGCCATGCTCACGCAACCACTCAATCAGATCTTGCCACTGCGGCAGGTTATCGACCACGCTGGCCGGATTAGGAATCATAAACGCAGGACTAAACAAGGTATCGCCGGCACGAATATCATCAATACTGCCATCCACGTCCATCCGGCATCCATTCACGCACTCAACCGAGCGGCCATCCATCGACACGAAGTGCACATCAAATAAGGCGGCCGCACTCTTCGCCGTATTCTTGGCAATCATGTTCGCAACCATAAACAAGTCCCGGTTACCTACCAAACTGCTCGCCATCGCGCCGTCAACCGCAAGAATAAAGATCCGCCTACTCATACCCGCCACCAATCGACTTATTTAACTTGTTAAATGCCATATACGCCAACAATACCTTAAAAAGCGACTAGATCAAGCCAATATTCAGATTTTGGCGTATATAGCACTTTTAATGTCATATAAGACACTTTTGATGAACTAGACGCCGCCCTAAACTTGCCACATAAAACAACAGGAGGATTCAAAAGTGAAAACACAAACGAGAAGACGCTTCTTAATCCACCTTGGGATAGGGCTAACAGGCACAGCGTTGAGCCTGAGCGGATGCAGCACCATAACGCCAGAGCCATTCCAGATAGGCCGGGTTGTTAAAGCACCGTTGGGCTGCCAAGAACTATTAGCCCGAGACAAACGTGGGGACTGCTGACATGAGCGAACTAAAGAGAGAATTGCAATATATCCACCGCATCGTGAGCGAGCACTTCGTGCAAAACAGCGACATCGGAGAACGCTGGGACATGCCACCAGACGGCTACACCGGCCACCAGTGGTTGCGAGACGATTGTGATGGCTTCTGTTTGGCCTGCCGCGCACTGCTAAGAAATATGGATATTCCCAGCAGGCTCGTCTACTGCGAGCTAGGAAGCAGCGGCCACTTGGTTGTAGAGGTCCAGGGCTGGATTCTGGATTTGCGCCAAAATGACGTGGTCGCCAACACATTGTTACCACACTACCGCTGGCTAAGAATTTCCGGTTACGAAGCCGGGGACCCTTGGCGGGAGATTGTAAACATCCGAACTACTTTAGAAGTTGCGGCACTGGATCATTAACATTTACCTTCATAAATACTAAATTCAGCCAAGCTCCTCAAAAAGTGCTCTGAAAAAACCACCCATTAAGGATTTATAAACTTATATCTAATCGGCAAGGAATTTAAACCACTCACAAAGTGGCTGGGGATATAAGTCGGCTCGCCGTTAAATTCGAGGCTTTCCAACTGTGGCAATAACAGACGCAAAAACGTTTCGATTTCCATTCTCGCCAAGTGCATACCCAAGCAATTGTGGCGCCCATGACCAAAGGCCAAATGTTTGCTGCCCTTGCGAGATACATCAAAGTTCTCTGGTCGATCAATTGCCGAGGCATCACGATTGGCAGATTCAAAAAACATCGTCACGGTATCGCCCTTTTTAAGACTCACTCCGCTTAATTCGGTATCAGCCAACACAGTGCGGGCAAAATGTTTTACCGGCGTGACCCAGCGAATACATTCGTCCGCCGCCTTGCTGTAAAGGCTTGGATCATCAAGCAATGCTTGGCGCTGTTCAGGATGTTGAATGAGCGCTTGTAAGCCGCCGGCAATACTGGCGCTCGTGGTGTCGTGACCTGCGGTTGCAAGCAGCACAAAATACGAAGTGAGGGTGAAAGGATCAATCGGCTCGCCATTGAGTTTCGCATTCGCTAATACGCTCGCTATATCATCTTTGGGTGCAGCCCTGCGATCCTCAGCCAAGGCCGTAAAATATTCTGCCATCGCCTGCACGCATTCCATAAAGACCGTCATCGCGTCCTTTTCTTCAGTAGCAAAGCCTTCTGGCGCAAACAACTGCTGGGTTAAGGTCAGTATATTCGCTTCGTCTTTTTCCGGTATACCAATCAACTGCAAGATCACCCGCAATGGATACCAAAATGCGATATCACTGGCAAAATCGCACTCACCGCCCTTGTCTTTCATGCGCGCAATAAAGCTCTCTGCGAGCTCCGCAACATGGCCGCGCATTTTGACGATATTGGCTGGCATAAACCAATCTCGGGTGATTTTACGCAGCGCCATGTGCTGTTCACCATCCATGTGAACAAGGGTTTTAACACCCATAATGTCGCCGAATCGGGCCTGATTCATTTCTTCCAATGCTTGTAAAATTAAAACAGCACGGGGCTCGGCACTGAATAACTCCGGCGTAGACTCAATATAGCGAATATCCTCATAACGAGTGACCGCCCAGTAGGGCCTAATATCATCCGGTTCAATTAAGCAGATTGGCCTGTGCTCTCTCAACTCTGCCAGTTTGGCGCTAATGTCTGCAGGCCGTGTATACGACATGGCGTCGCTGAGAATTGAATCACTGAGATTAGACATTTTTTATTTCCCCAAACTGAGCGAGACCCAAGCAATATTAGCTACGACTAGCACAAACCTGCGTCGGTCTCTTAGAGTTAATATAAATACCAGTACTTAATTTTGCAGCGGTATTTCACCCAACACTTAAAGTGTTTTTAAATATTCTTTTATCGCGCGCCGCTCGGTGACGGTCAACACGCTGGTAAATTCGTGACCACCATTACCTTGGCTATAAAGCTTAGTATTGTATATTTTCCGCTCTTCAATCTGCTGCGGAGTTAATATTGGCACATTGATTAAATTCCATGCCAAGCCACCATTGCCCCACAACAGCGATAGCGCGTCTTGTAGACTGGCGCCATTTGGATCCAGCGGATTGCAATCCACCCCAGGCGTAACCACACCAATAAGGGGTATGGGTAGCCCTGATCCGCATTCTATTTTGTCGTAACGCCAGCCAATTTTTTCAGCGTCGTATCCCGTCTTAAAACTGTAGTCAAAACCCATCACAACCTTGTCAGCTAAATCCGTCGGGGCGTCAATTGAACGGCGACGCCAGATAGCAGGCCGCGCATCAGGATTTAACACACCGTCAATATCAGGCACCGAGCCATTATGGAAATACGGCGCAGTTGCCCACACACCGTAGAGCGGCGGCGCTAAATAACCCAATTCTCGATCGCCACGCAGCGACTCATCGGCCCAGTCTCCACATAGTGATACGCCATCGTCATTAAATGGACCATCTGAATAGGCAAACCAATTGTTTCTCGAATAATCTGCTACCCGCTGAGAGTTACCGTTTAAGCGCGCAGGATCGGTATTGATAATATCGATAGGCGTAATGTACGCGGCAATACCGTCCAGTAGTGGTGAATCAAGATAGGTCTTGTCGTTTACATAACGCGGTGAATACGCACCGTGGCAACTAGCACAAGAACCATTGCCACCCTCGGGGCGCGCTACCGGATTATTCAAACTTGGCGCCCAAAGATCTTTGGCGTGAAACAATATTGCTCCCGCCTCTGCTAGGTTTTCATCTATCTCGCCCAGCGCGGATTCAGGCCATACCGGTGCTTTTAATGAGCTTATCCACGCATCACTATCTTGTTGATTATCCAACACCCACTGCTTTGCCGCTTCAATATCGTTGAAGAAATCGGGGAAATGGAATGACAACTCTATACGCTTGGCGTCGGTAACTTGGCCGCCGTCATAAAATTTGGCGCTGCGACTTCCCACATTCCACCACACCGGCGGATCTTCGGTTCCGGTTGACGGTTCAGCTTGTATTGTTAGGTAAGATGGAATCGTCTCGTAATCGGCAATCGTCAGCACACCAAAGAGCTGGAAGTTCGTTATATTGCCAGTCCCACGTACCTTGTTTTGAGAAATGATTGCCAAGGCAGCTTGCTGAGGGGCCAAACGCGCAAGCTCCGAAAACATGACGGTGATATCACTAAGACTATTGGTACCATACCTCGGCCCCATCCCCTCGGCCTCATCAGCCAGGCCTACCGCGCCACCATGACAGATACTGCAGGTCACATTGAGCTGACCCGTCCACGTGCCATCCGCCTCACGAAGCTGGGTAATTCCCATTGGCAGCTGACCGCTGCCGCCGCCATTGGCATTTGGATCTTCGCCCGGTAAAGGATAAGGGTTGCGCACCACCGACAGCGGCATACCCCAGCGCTGAGCCACTAACTCGTCATATTGCGCGGGGCGCTCACTCAAGCCCCAAACAGACTTCCACATCTCTGCATAGGCACCTGCGGGAAAAGAGTAACTGGACTCACTGGCATCACCAGCAAAGAAACTCGCCGCACCGGGTCGGCCTTCTGCAGCAACCAAGGCCAAACCATGCTCTCGACGCTGGCGAAGTTCGCCGCAATTTGCGGGCTGATTATCGTCTTGACAGGTTTGCCACCACGCATTCATTAACACGGCTTTATTTTCGTTTACGCCCGGTACGACCATTTCGCGAGGATCAGCGGGAACCACTGTGCTATCAGGTTTACCTTCACAGTAATCATGCCAGTAATGACCGCCGCGGCGACTCACCAGCAGCTCTTGCGAGGCGGGGTTTGAACCAGAATCCGCGCCACCTGTGCCGCCACCTTCACTACCGCCGCCATCGGTCACGGGCTGCGACGAGGGGTTGCTCGATGAGCCACCACATGCGCTCAGCAACAACACAGAACACGTCGTTACAACGAATAGCAATTTTTGCATTTCTAGTCTGCCTCACACATTTTTATTGTTATCTTTGCATAAACAGCATTACTGTACTTTTGTATGTTTTAACAATTTGTACATTTGTATGTTATTTATGTCAAGTGCTATGATTCGACCATGACTGAAAATACTGCTAACAATTACGCCACTCCAGCCGCTGTCCCTGCCGCTAGGTCACCGCAACAAGCCCGCGGTCACCAGCGTTTTGAGCGGATACTAGAAGCTGCTGAGGAGCAACTCATACAGCGCGGCTTAAGTGATTTCTCAATCCCAGAATTAGCCTCGTCACTGAAATGCACACGAACCAGCATCTATCACTTTTTCCCAACGCCCTACGCCATTCTCAATGAGCTAACGCGACGTCACTTAATGACACTGGAAGAAAAAGTAGAAAAGTTGAGCTATACCATTGAAGGAAAAGCGTGGCAGGAGGTGATTACCGAGGTCGCCGATATCGTGGCCGATTATTACAACCAGCACCATGCCGCCCGTATACTCATTCTAGGCAGCGTCGCCAGCCACGAAAGCCACCAGGCACTGCACCTGACGATTTCGCACATTGGTCGTCATGTAGATACTCTGATGCGAGCGATAGGCGTGATATTACCGAGTGAAAACCCCGACGCCAAAGCGCTCGTGGTAGAACTGGGCACCGCGTGCTTGCGACTATCGTATTTTCTGCATGGCGAAATCACGCCAGCCTATCGACAGGAATGCGCCGTTGCGATGATCGCCTATTTAGAGCGAATCGTTCAGCAAGGCCGGTAACGCCGATCGCACGAGACCGGCATTTATCAAGCGGCGATTTACTATGCGACTTTGCAAGCCAGCGTATTTAAGGGTGACTTACCACTATCGCGACAGGCGTCCACCGCGCTCATAAATTCATCGCCCCACACGGTTATATCGTTGTGCTTAACCACATCATAAGCCTCACGCATTCGGCTGCGAGCCTCATCGCGTTTTAAAGTGAGCGCTAAATAACAGGTTTTCACCAATTCAGTTCGGTCATGGGGGTTTGCCAATATGGGACCTCTCAGCTCCGCCGCGGCGCCTGCAAATTCCGACAATACCAACACACCCGAGCCGTCCGTCATCCCTTGGGTGGCGATATATTCCTTGGCCACCAAATTCAGGCCATCCCGCAGCGGGGTAATCCACATGACATCCGCCATGCTGTAATACGCGACTAATTCCGCAAACGGCAAACTGCGGAAGAAGAACTGCAGGGGAGTCCAACCTACTTTGGCAAAGCGGCCATTAATGCGTCCCACGGCTTGTTCTATCTGACTTTGTAAGTCGCGATATATTGTCATTTCGCTAGCAGCCGGCACACAGACCATCATCAGCGTCACTTTGTCGTGCAGGTCGGGGTACTCATCAAGTAAACGCTCATACGCTTCTAACTGTTCAATTATGCCTTTGGTGTAGTCTAATCTTCCCACCGACAAAATCATCCGGGTACCCTGTAGCTCGTGTCGTAGCTCCTCCATTCGCTGCTGAACTTTGACCTCTTTCAGCGCGTTTTCTACCCGCTTTAAGTCCAAGCCGACAGGATGAGCGCCCAAACGAATTCGGCGATCATTAACCTTAATCTCGGTACTCATTTCGTCTAGCCCAACGGCGCAGCCATAGGTGAAAAAGCGCGGCGCGCAATTCACTTTTTCGGTCACCTCCAAGGGAGTTACCCCCCGCGCCACGTCGACAAAATTCTCAGACTGGCGGGGAATATGAAAGCCGATATAGTCACACTGCAGCAGGCTGCCGATAATATCCCGGCGCCATGGGATAACGTTAAACACGTCTGCGGAAGGAAAATAAGTATGATGAAAAAAGGCGATAACAACGTCTGGGCGCAATTCCCGCAAAAACGCCGGTACCATCCATAAATTATAATCATGTATCCATATGGTGGCGCCTTCAGCCGCCTCTGCTGCCGCTGCCTCTGCAAAGCGGCGATTCACATCGAGAAAGACCTGCCAGTGATCCTCTCTAAACGTTGCGCGCTCCCAGAAGGTATGCAAGGTAGGCCAAAAGGCTTCTTTCGAGAATTTTTTATAAAACACATCAACATCGCTTTTACTCAGGGCCACCCGCGACGCAACAAGATTGGGATACTGCTCGGTATCCACCTCGGTATGCGTTTCAAACTTGCCATCGCTAGGCTCGTGAACAGACCACGCCACCCACGAGCCCGCGCGCCCATCGGCAAAAAAGCTCATTAAAGTCGGGATAATGCCATTGGGCGAGGTGGGTTTACGGCGAATAGTCTGGCCATTTTCACGAAATTCTTCATAGGGAAGCCGGTGATACACGATCACCAGATCAGACTTTCCCGGCACCGCCACATCGCGCTGCTCTGCCTCCATTCCCGCCGCACCTAAAAATCCAAAATGCGCAAAGGCTTGCAATATACCGCCACAACCTGGCTCGTCAGCGTGATACACCCGTGCGCGGTTTTCGGTTCCCTGCAACAAAGCCGACTCCGACTCGCCCACGCAAACACCGATAAAGCCATGCTCGTACATAGACAGATCATTGAGGGTATCACCTGCGACCAGCACCTCTTCGTCGCTTATGCCAAGTAACTCCACCAAACCCCGTAGGGTTGATCCTTTATTGACACCTTTCGGCAGAATATCGAGATACAAGCCAGCCGAGTACAATAGATCGCAATCCAAATCTCGCACCGCATCTTCAAGCTCAGCACTGATAGCGTCGGCGCCGCAGAAGAAAGAGAAACGCCGCTCCTGAGGCACATCTTGACGCTGTAAATCAGGAATATGTGCCACCGTCTGCTCGACCACATGCTCGCCAGGCCAGCGCTTATCAATATCGCCCTGCAGTGGTTGAATGGCTTGTTGAGTATGTCCATCAACGACGGTACAGCCCACATCGCAAATAATGTAATCGGGTTCGGGAATTGTCGGATCAGCCAGTAAAGGCAGCACCGACTCTAGCCCGCGGCCAGTGACAAAGGCCAATTTGATTTCGGGGTGCGCCACAATCAATTGATAGAGCTTAAGGCGCTGATCGTTATCGCCCGCGAGAAATGTGCCGTCTAAATCTGTTGCTAATAGCATTTTAATACCTGCGTTTGAACGCAGAGCCCAGCTCCCACCAGACTCCGGGTGCTGTTATAAAAATTCATAACACCAACATACTACACAGCGCCACCACATATATATCTAAATAATTTTAGCTGCATAAGAATTGTGCAAACGAAATCATGCAGATTTTGTGCCGACCAAAAATCATTAAATACTGAAAATACCGCTAAAAATGCCAGCACACGCGCTTCTCGACGAATTTTAAGAAAATCGAATTTTTATCAAAAAATATAATATTCGCATTTTTAAAAATCTCAGTGCATTAACAAATGAAAAAGCGCACCAAAGTCGACCACGCTTAAGAATGTTAGAATTTATTGAAAGTTAGTTTGCCCCAACGCAAAAGCTGTGCCACAGTAAAAACGCAATGACTGATTTCTGGCTGACCACAATGGCCGCCGCGCAAACCCTGCGCCGCGACCTGCACGCCCACCCCGAGCCTGGCTGGCAAGAGGTTCGCACCGCTGAAACCGTGCGTAATACCCTCGATAAATTGGCTATACCGTGGCGCAAATGCGCCGGCACAGGCACCATTGCCACATTACAGCCGGCAACCCCACGAGACGGCGCTAAACATATCGCTCTGCGTGGTGATATAGACGCCCTCCCCATCGTTGAGCAAACCGGCAAAGCGTGGTCATCTACCAAATCGGGTTGTATGCACGCCTGTGGCCACGACGGCCACACCGCAACGCTATTGGCCAGCGCGCAATGGCTAAAACACAATGAACAAAGCTTGTCTGGGCCGGTCACACTATTATTCCAACCGGCAGAAGAAGGCGGACACGGCGCGCGCGAAATGATTAACGAAGGCGCAATAGACGATATCGACGAAATTTATGGCTGGCACAACTGGCCAGCAATACCCTTCGGCAAGCTTGTCTGCCCCGACGATATTATTATGTGTGGTAACGGTACATTTAGCATTACAGTGACTGGCAAGGGCGGGCACGCCAGCCAACCCGAACTCTGCCGCGACCCTGTGCTTGCGGCCAGTGCGATTACCCTAGCTCTACAACAAATTGTGAGTCGTCGCCTGGCGCCACAGCAAGCAGCGGTGATTAGCATCACCTCCTTTATGGCCGACAGCGGCCCCACTATTATTCCGCAGCAAGCGGTACTGGGAGGAAGCATTCGCGTTCCCGATGACGCCACCCGCGAACAAATTAACGCCCTTATTACTGACGTTAGCCAGCAGACCGCGCACAGTTATGGGGTGGAATGCCAAGTGGAAATAACACCGCGTTATAACCCCACTATCAACCATGCCGCACAGGCACAACACGTTCGCCAACTATGGCAAGCCAGCTACGGTGTCGATTCAATTGATTTGAATACCCGCACGCCGATTATGGCATCTGAAGATTTTAGTTATTACCTGCGGGAGATCCCGGGCGCATTTGCTCTCATTGGCGCCAACGACGGTGACGCGCATCATCAAGTGCCCTGCCACAGCCCACATTACGACTTTAACGACAACTTAATTCCGCTAGTAAGCACTTTGTTCTCTCGCCTTTGCGGCGTGACGACGCCAGAAAAACCTGCACAACAAACCATCTGAAAATAGCATCCCGTCGGCATATCGACGGACTTTATTTACATGAAGGAGTTCGCATGAGTATTTTTGAGCAACGTGAATCTGACATCCGCGCCTATTGCCGTGTTTACCCTGTGGTGTTCGACAAGGCCAGCAATGCGCGCCAAACCGACGAAAACGGTAAGCAGTACATCGACTTTTTTGCCGGCGCCGGCGTATTGAATTTTGGTCACAACAACCCGCGCATGAAAAAAGCCATGATTCAGTATTTAGAATCAGACGGCGTTACCCATACCCTAGACATGCATTCCACCGCCAAGCGAGCATTTATGGAACGCTTTGTAAAAACCATACTTGAACCCCGCAATATGGATCACAAAATGCAGTTTATGGGCCCCACCGGCACCAATGCCGTTGAAGCTGCATTAAAAATTTCCAGACGCGCAACCGGCAGACAGGAAATAGCCGCCTTTACCCACGGCTTTCACGGCATGACCTTAGGGTCACTCGCCTGCACCGCCAACGCCTATTTCCGCGGCGCCGCGGGCGTGCCGCTCAACCACGTTTCGCATCATAAATTTGGCTGTATGGAATACCTTGATCAGCTAGCCAGCTATTACGCGGACGCCTCTAGCGGCATTACACCGCCCGCTGCATTTTTAGTCGAAACCATACAAGCGGAAGGTGGTGTTAACGTCGCCAGCAAGGAATGGTTGCAAGGCCTAGCGAAACTCGCCAAAGATGTGGGCGCGCTATTTATTGTTGATGACATCCAAGTCGGCTGCGGCCGCACCGGAAGCTACTTTAGCTTTGACAATATGGATCTCGACCCCGACGTTGTTTGCCTTGCCAAAGGCGTTGGCGGCATGGGTACGCCCATGGCACTCAACCTCGTCAAACCCGAGATCGACAAACACTGGTCGCCCGGCGAACACACCGGCACCTTTCGCGGCCAGTCGCTGAGTTTTGTGGCGGGTTCTGAAGCACTAAGTTATTTCGAAGATGATGAACTGATGACTGAGGTCGGCGGTAAAGCCGAGGTCATGGCGCGGGCACTAGCACCACTGGAGAAAAATTTTAAAGCCGTAACTGTACGCGGCAAAGGCATGATTCTGGGCTTGGATGTGGGCGGTGGCGAGCATGCCAAAGCCATCGTCGACAGCTGTTTTGCCGATGGCTTGCTCATTGCCAGCTGCGGCACAGGCGGGCGCGTTGTTAAATTAATTCCGCCCCTCACTATCCCCGACGACGACCTGCAACAGGGGCTAGACGTGCTGGTACGCAACACCACTAAAGTGATGGAGGGTGTCGCATGATTGAACGCGATGATATGACCTTCCCCTTTGAAGAATACCAGCGTCGCCTTAGTGAGTTGCGACTGCGTATTGCAGATAGGCGCTTAGATGCAGTGGTGATTTCTGATCCAGAAAACATCATGTATCTGACCGATTACCAAACCACCGGTTACTCCTTCTTCCAAGCGCTAGTGGTGCCCGTAGACGACGAGCCCTTTATGATTACCCGCGCACTAGAAGAATCCAATATCATCGCCCGCACCTGGGTAGAGCGTACCCGCCCCTACCCCGACACCGGCGATGCCATCCAGATGCTGGTCGATGCGCTGCGAGAATTTGGGCTGGCCAATAAACGTATTGGCTACGAGCGAAACAGCTATTTTTTCCCTGCCTACCAACAAGATCGCATCCACACCACACTGACCGACGCTAAGTTACTCGACTGCTTCGGTATTGTTGAGCAAGGCCGAATTTGCAAATCGCCAGCTGAAATACAACTTATGCGCAAAGCCGCGCTGGCCACCGAAGCAGGTATGCAAGCGGGCATAGATGCGTGCAAAGCCGGTGTCACCGAAAATGAAATTGGCGCCGCCATTAGTGCCGCCATGTTCCGTGCTGGCGGTGAACCGCCCGCAGTAATGCCATACGTAACGTCTGGACCCCGAACCATGATTGGTCACGCCACCTGGGAGGGGCGATCGGTATTACCCGGCGAACATGTATTCTTGGAAGTTGGCGGCTGCTTCCGCCGCTACCACACCGCGATGATGCGCACCGTTGTACTCGGCAAACTCAGCGACTCCATGTATCACGCCCAAGAGCGAATGAAGCATGCCTTGCACGCCGTTCACGAAAAAGTACAACCCGGCATGACCGTCTCTGACGCCGATAATCTGGTGCGAAATATTATTTCTGAAAACGACGTTGGCGCGCGACTGATTACCCGCTCAGGCTACTCAATCGGCATTGCCTTTCCACCCAGCTGGGACGAAGGTTATATCGTCAGCCTTAAGCAAGGGGAATCCACCGTGCTACAGCCCGGCATGACCTTCCATATTATTCCATGGATGTGGGGAGTAGACGGCGATAAAACCTGTGGCATTTCAGACACAATTTATATCACTGACACCGGCTGTGAATCATTTTTCAGCATGAACAGAGACTTCACCGTCAAACCAGAACAGGCGGAACCGGCACTTTTAGAATTTGATGAAGCACGTAAAAACAAGCGGGAAAAAGCCGAAGCCAACACAAACGATGAGAAGGCCAAAGCAAAAAGCAGCGAGTAATGAATAACCTTGCTTAAGACGCTTCTGACAACACCGACATCAACGAGGTAACCATGCTAATAGCGACGAACCCTTGTAGCGGTAAAATTATTGCCGAATACCCTAGCCTAAATAACAGCGAGCTACACGAGCGCATCGGCGACGCTTTCCGCGCCGCCGATCAATGGCAGGCCTGCAGCTATGATGAGCGCGCAACAACCTTACGGGCAGTGGCAGCCGAACTGCGCAAACAAAAGAATTACCTAGCCGAGTTAATGGCGCTGGAAATGGGAAAACCCGTCAAAGAAGGTGGCCCCGAAGTAGAAAAAGCCGCAGGCTGCGCGGAATATTATGCAGACCATGCCGCAGAACATTTGGCACCACAAACCCTGCCCTCAGACGCCAGTATTAGCTATGTTTGCCACCCGCCCCTTGGCACCTTACTTGGCATACTGCCTTGGAATGCGCCGCTTTGGTTAGCGTTTCGCTATCTTGCCCCCGCGCTAATGGCTGGCAACACCTGTGTGATGAAACACGATCCCAATGTCCCTGCCTGCGCGATCGCCATTGCTAAAATTTTTGCCGACGCCGGCGCGCCTGCCAACATTGTGGTAAACCTCGGCATCGACAATGACGCTATTGAAACCGCGATCCGCGATCCACGTATCGCCGCCGTATCCTTTACCGGCTCAGGTAATGCCGGTCGAATTGTTGCCGCCATTGCCGGTTCAGAAATCAAGCCCACCGTACTCGAGTTGGGCGGCTCAGACCCCTGTATTGTTCTTGCCGACGCCGAATTAGAGACCGCTGCAGATGTCGCAACCCTGTCCCGCATGATAAACGCTGGACAATCCTGTATCGCCGCAAAACGCATTATTGTGGAAGACACGGTATACGATACCTTTGTAGAAAAATTGCAGAGCCGCATGGCCAAATTTAAATCCGGCGACCCGCTACTTGCCGATACCGACGTTGGCCCAATCGCCCGTGAAGACCTGCGTCAAAACCTGCATCGCCAAGTGACAGACACCATCAACGCGGGTGCCAAATGCTTATTGGGCGGCGAGTTAACTGATGGTCTGGGCTTCTTTTACCCGCCCACCTTATTGATCGATGTCACAGAAAATATGTGCGCGTTTAAAGAGGAAACTTTCGGCCCGGTGATGGTGGTTATTCGAGCGGCCGATGTCGAAGAAGCCGTACAGTTGGCTAACGAAACACCCTACGGTTTGGGCGCCGCTGTCTGGACCAAAAATGCGGAGTTGGCCACCAGTATTGCCAATCGCCTGGAAACCGGCCAAGTGGCAATTAACGGCATCGTAAAAACCGACTCACGCCTACCCAGCGGCGGGGTGAAAGGCTCCGGTTACGGTCGTGAGCTTGGCCCCCACGGCATTAAGGAATTCGTGAACACCAAGCAGATTTGGGTAAAGTAACTATCCAGGGCAAAGCTGCCAGAGAAACTGAAAGAGCGTGAGATTCGGTGCCGAGAAACGGCCGAATCTCAGGCTGCATTGCGATCACCTACTCCAGCAGATCAGGCCGCAGGTTTCGATTTAGGAATGAAAATAGTTTTGGCCTGGGTAAATTCTATTAAGCCATCAAGGCCATTCTCCACACCAATACCGGAATGTTTATGGCCATCCATTGGAGTATTAGGTGTGGTTTGTAGATTCTGATTTATCCAAACAGTCCCAGTTTCTAGGCGTTTTGCGACGTCCAGGGCTTTCTCGATATCCTTAGACCACACCGCGCCGGCTAAGCCGTACTCACTGTCATTGGCCCGCGCTATCACCTCGTCTAAATCACTATAACGCAGCAGAGGTAAAATTGGCCCAAACGCCTCCTCCACAACAAATCGCTCGCTATCAGCCGGATTATCTACCAGCGTCAGTGGCAAGAAGTACCCCTTTTCTGGCACCGCCCCGCCTTCAAGCAGGGTTAATCCCCGCTCTTTAGCATCCGCCATCTTTCCGGTTCAAGTCCCCGGCGAGCTCAATGTTCTAATTTGGGAATGGCAGCGGTATTGACTACGAAGTATAAGTGGTGCCCGGGGCCGGGTTAATCAAATACAGCCTTTGGGCTGTATTTGACCCCTTCGGGGCTTAGTCGCTTCACTCCTCGTTCAAATTGCATACGCAATTTGTGAACCTTTCCGGTTCAAGTTCCCGGCGAGCTCAATGTTCTAATTTGGGGATGGCAGCGGTATTGACTACGAAGTATAAGTGGTGCCCGGGGCCGGACTTGAACCGGCACGACATTGCTGTCGGGAGATTTTAAGTCTTTTCCTAGGTTCTTTGAAGGTTTTTGAATAATCATGAAATACTCCATATTTTCAGTAAGTTAAACCACTATTTAGCTATCCACCCTTTGAAAAAGCCAACCTAAGTTTGCCTTATTTCGAATAATTCTGTCTACTATACGTCTACTATTTCGAGGCGGGAGATTTTTTGCAGTCATCATGTGAGTGCAAAATCTAGCGTCTACCAAGTTGTATAACAGCAGAAAGGGCAACAATTGAGCAAGCTCACAAAATCATATATTGATCGACTACCACTCCCCAAAGTGGGTTCAAATGGGAAGCCATGCCAATCAATTTATAGGGATGGCGCCCTACCCGGTTTCGGTTTATTGGTAGGTAGTGGCGGTACCAAGTCATTTTTTGTAGAAACTCGAATAAGTGGCAAGGTTCGCCGGGTAAGTATCGGCAAATATGGACACCTCACCCCTGTTCAAGCAAGAATTAAGGCACAGGAACTTTTAGGCTCGATCGTACTAGGTAATGACCCCTCAGCTGAGAAGCAAGCTGTGGCAGCAAAGGCAACTACGTTAGGCGCCGCTTTTGAAGACTACCTAGTGACTCGAAAGGATTTAAAACCGGGCACTATTAAAAATTATCGCAAATGTGTTGATGGGTGTCTGTCTGACTGGCTGCAAATCCGCCTAATCGACATCACCAAGGATATGGTGCAAAAACGCCATTCAGATATTGGCAAAACAGCACCTGCCCGCGCCAATAACACAATGCGAGTACTGCGCGCCGTTTTTAATCACGCGCTTGCAAAATATGAAGACGCCGCGGGAAAACCGGTAATAACCATTAACCCAGTGGAGCGAATCAGCCGCACACGGGCGTGGTATCCAATAGAGCGCCGCCGAACACTGATAAAACCGCATGAGCTGCCCGCATTCTTCAAAGCTACACAAGAACTCGCCTATGATGTAACACGAGACTACATCCACTTTTTATTATTTACCGGGCTACGGAAATCTGAGGGTGCCAGCCTAAAATGGTCAAATGTAAGCCTAGAAGATCGCACCTTTACTATCCCGGACACCAAGAACCGAGAACCGCACACCCTCCCCTTATCAAATTACCTATTTGACTTACTAAAGCAAAGAAAAGACGAGGGCAGCGACTCTGTATGGGTTTTCCCTAGTCCGATGCTCGAAGGCCCACTTAGAGACCCAAAACAAGCAATGGCACAAGTCGGTGAAGGGATGGGCAAACACGTCACTTTTCATGATCTACGACGAACGTTTATCACTATTGCTGAGAGCTTGGACATACCGGCTTACGCCCTTAAACAGCTACTTAACCACCGAAACCCAAATGATGTGACGGCGGGCTATATAGTCGCTGATGTAAATCGACTCCGAGGGCCTATGAGCCAAATATCATTGTTTATCATTAAAAATTCGAGATCCTAACATATGTATATTTTTGATAAATGCCCAATACAAGAACACGAGTTACCGGGCCATTTTGAGCCTGACTTTCATGGGTATGCCGACAACTGCTATGACACTCTTAAAAACCGTAGCGACGATGAAATAATGACGATGGTTTGGTTGCTGGACAAGTATGTTATAGAGCACTCAGGAGAAATGGTCGGATATAACGGGGAAGTATTAACACCTGATATTGCGCTAGATAAGTATTCAAAAGAAATTCATCCATGCCGATTCCATTTAATTTTAATAGCGCGCCTAATCAAGGCCAAGGAATCACCGTCCATAATATTTGGCGCCTATTTGAAAGAGGCAAGCTGGGAGGAAACACTAGCAGCAGCATTGATAGGCCACATAATATTTGCCGTTCACGACGACAATCATTTTGACAATTCACTATTATTTAGTGAAGACGAAACCAAATCTGGATACTACTATGATAAAGGCGAATATATGGGGGAATACGCCGTAGCATGCTGTGAAATCAACATGACGCTTTCATATATGCCAAATTCTCCAGATTACACATTAGCAAGTACCCTTACAAAGCTTGAGGGGTCTATGCGGGGAAGGAAAAGCGCCAGAGCCAGGTGGGAGCCATCAACAAAAATAAAAAAACAGTTTGTAAGTGCTTATAACAATAATCCGCAGCGTCATCCTAGTCAGGCTCAATGGGCAAAGCGTTTTCTTGACGAACTACAACCTAAAGAACTGAAATTACTTGGTGCGAACCCAGAAAGAAATCTCCTCAGCTATCTTGCACGAACCCGCAAAACTGCACCACCCGCTTAAATATTAGCCCCATTGGCGTACTACGTATGCGACGCATATGTAGTACGAATGCAGCCTTCTGTATTACGTATGCAGTGCATGCGTCTATTTGCTCCTCATTTTGAGTGTCAGTCTTGAGCCATCGCAAGAGTGAAGGAGCATGAGATGACCCCCAAATTACTGACAACCAAAGAAGCCGCCAACCACCTAGGCGTAAGTGCCGCCTATCTTGAGCGTGATCGCTGGGCCGGTGCGCGTGTTCCGTTCGTTCGCCTAGGTAAACGAGCTATCCGCTACCGCCAAGAAGATCTGGATAACTTCGTTACATCCAGAATTCACCATTCAACATCAAGTTACCAAATGCCTCACGCAGTGGGCGCATAAAAAAGGCCCGCAGCTATGGGGATAGCTCTGCGGGCCTTTTGGTATTGCTTTCAATCAACATAGGAATAATAGCGAAATGCCGCGCTTACAACAATGCGTAATACCGCATAAAACCGCTAAGAAACCGAGGCGAACAGATGTTAATCACCCGAAAAACTGGAATACCAACGGGTTGTTACACACTGAGAAACGCATCTTAAACCCTGTAAAACAAGGGTTTTACAGCATGCAGCCCAGCCCAAAAGCAGGCACCACACCTGAAACCTCCCAAAAAAATTGGGAGCACAGATCATGACGGCGTTTCAGGCTATTACTAACCTACCAACACAGCAAAAGACCCCAGTTTCTATCGTTGAGGGGATCGGTACTTTTCAGTGTAGCAAGTGGCGCACTCAGATATTTGCGCGTCATCCTTGGTTTTCACGTGCAATGGCAAATGAATATCGCCGTATTGCCGATTCAGAAAGCAATCATGTTCCCGCTAATCGGTGGTTAACAAGCATTGAACAACGACTAAAGCTTGGTAGAACAGGTCTGTTTGTCGACTGTCACGACTCGGAAATCGTGACTTACAGCGATTTAAAGCCCAAAAAAATACACGGATTAGTTGCTGGTTACTCTGCCACATACGGGCCGGGACACTACAAAAAAGTTATCAAACACGCTGTTAATGAGGTTCAGCGAGTAGGCCTAACATTTCCTTTAGATACCACAACGGATTACACCTGTGACGAGGCTATCGCTGCGCTTGCGCGTGTATGTAACCCCACATGGTGGCGCCGACAATTAAGGGTCATTGCCGCGCGCGAGCTAGAACAGGTATGCCGAGAGCTAGGCATGGTCTCTAAAACTAAGGCACCGTATGTTTCGGACTACACACTTCGTCGCAGATATGACCAGAAGCGCCGAAATACTATGCTTTTAGAAAGCCTTGAGGCTGAGAACTGCGATACCGGCTACAAAGCAAGTCTCGCTGAGATCAGCGAAAAAACGGTATCAAATCCTGTTAATCGAAGAAATGAGCTAATGGTGAGAATGCGCGGCTTTGAGGAATGCGCTACCGCCATTGGTTTTACGGCGCGCTTTTTTACCCTCACCTGCCCAAGCTCCTATCACGCGACTTTACACAGTGGTGTTAAAAATCCGAAATATGCCGGTGCAACACCAACTGAGGCCCAAGCGTATTTATGCGAGCTGTGGGCAAGAATTAGAGCAAAGTGGCAGCGTCAGGGTATTCGTTGCTTTGGATTTCGCATTGCCGAACCCCATCACGACGGTACACCGCACTGGCATTTGTTGCTTTTTTTTGCACCTGATATCGCCGAGCAAGCGGGCGACATATTCCGTGAATATGCCTTAAAGCAAGACACCCACGAACCCGGTGCAATGAAGTATCGATGCGAAATAATCCCTATAGATCCCGCGAAAGGAACCGCTTCCGGCTACATCGCCAAATATGTCAGCAAGAATATTGATGGCTATGGAATGGAAAGCGCCATCGACGACGAGACCGGAAAATTCACACACCAAACGGCCCAGCGCGTTGAGGCGTGGGCTTCTACTTGGGGAATTAGACAGTTTCAACAGATTGGTACGGCTTCCGTAACGGTATGGCGGGAATTGCGCCGTATCCGGGAACCGCTAGAAAACAAAAGCCTAGAAGATCTTGAGCAAATACGGAAAGCGTGTGACGCCGGAGACTGGGCCTTGTTTGTGGATCTTATGGGCGGGCCGTTAGTAGATCGAGAAAACGTCAAGGTTCGGCCACTCCATTTACACCCCGCCGATCACCAAAAGGCCGAGAACCAGTATGGCGAGCTGTGTACGCAGCTAATGGGCGTGATCATGCGAGGAGCTGGCCACCTTATCACCCGCATTCACAGCTGGAAGATTCAGCGCCTCACCGACGAAACCGAAGACAACACCGAACTTGATTTTAGAGCGCCCCCTGACGGCGCGACTTGGACTTGTGTCAATAACTGTACGGACAGAGACACGAGATCCAAACAATGACGAATTTGAACTTGGGCATAGCCCCAATCAGATCGAAGTCAGAGACCAATACCGGTCACTGATGGGACTTAAACCAATGAGGATTTATTATGAATATTCTAAGTAACACACAGGCCGTGGCTGCGCGCTCCGCCTTAAGTTTGTCACAGGCAAAAGTAGCCAAAGATATCGGCCTTAGCCGAGCATACCTATCTCAATTTGAAAGTGGAAAAATGATTCTTGAGGATCGCTGGCTTAACGCCTTGAACGACTACTATCAGGATCAGGGCTGGAGTCCTGAGGAAGCCTCGCCCACAGAAACCTCAAATACCGTTGATACTATTCGGATGCGCGACGGGTTCCATATCTCCGCCGAATTAGACGATAGCCAGGTCGAAGAGCTACTCAACAGCTATTATGAAAATAGATTTCAAATTGAAGCACTGGGAAATGCCCTCGCACCGAAAAGCTTCCTAATGGGCCTGAGTCGAGAGAAAGCCCAAAAAAGCACATTCAAACTGCTTTGTTTAACGGCTTTACAGGATAGCATTCTGCGACAGCTGCGGGGCCATGACACTGTTATCGAATGTTGTCACCCAATGCGATACCGCGATGCCGAAACCATCGGCCAGTATGCGAGTTCGCTGATTGCGGAAGTTCTAGGTACTCACGAATCAAATGAGGACGAGGAAAAGCTCTCTTGGTTTGATGCCGAGGTTATTTAGGCACTTAAGTTTTGCCGGCAATCATTGTCGGCATAGCTGACTGTTACATTTGTCTTTTTACTTCTCACCCGATTAACGACTTTTGGCTATCTTCAAATGAATTTCAAAAAAAACAAATAAAAAGAGAATACATTATTGAACCAATAAGGCTCATACATTAATGCTCAGAAAAAAGACAGATTTATCCCACTTACTGTATATTTCACCACACCTAGGATTTATTCTTTTTATTCGATACTTCCCGCGTGGTATCTATGTAACTAATATAACGAATCGTATGGATCTAAATATGATGTTCGACGCCCCAAAGCATATACGCTCGCATACAGTATTTGAATATTCCACAGTAGGAAATCATGTCGCGTAAATCAAAAGTTCGCTTCGCAGCGCGAATTGATGGAGTCGAACGCGAATTATTCTCAATTAAGGAAAGACCGGACAATAGCCTGCTCCTAGTTTCTGCTTATCCAATTTTTTGGGAAAACTCTGACAGCTCAATAGTAAGATTCACCGAACAGCACTACTCAATTCATATAAGTAACGGCGGTATCGACACCACAATAACTCAGAAAACAAAACTCGCTGATGGCATGTCACATTCGAATGTCTCGTTTATTCCAAACACCAAAAAGCATTTACTCTGGCCGATTTATGCACGTCGCGTCCCAATTCTCCTAGAAAATTCACGCAAGCTGTCGAGACGATCTGGAGATAAAGTGATTTTCATAGGAGATTACGAGTTTGCCAAAGCGAACCTCGTCTATAGTGTGTTCGTTTCTAATTGTGATTTTGACGTCAACATTACTTCACTAAACGGCTTAACAACCTACAGCGCAAAATTTAAGCATTTTCAAATTTTTACAATCCCAATGTATATAAATCTACCTTCAATGAACGAAGGTGACGTTGTTGGTATGTCGACAAGTTCAACCACTATAAATAACGTGCGTTCGACTGATCACATCCAACTAAGTACACATTCGATACCAAGTGAGTATCTCCTAAGCTTCCACTTCAAACTTATGGATCTACTTAAGGATAAAATGCTCCAAAGGCTCTCAATCTTGTTTCAAAGTGCCCCCAAAGAAATGTCGTTTTCTATAAAGATGGTCTCATTGCTGACCGCACTTCCTTTGGTACGCAGGCCAAAGACTAAGCAACACATTGAGCCAGACTCCTCCCCGCCGCATGAGAATCAAGATTGACTCGATCTTTATGCTTCCCCCCAATGAAATGATTAACTAAGGATAAATTCGAATTAATTTCCGGAGAAGGAGTGGGCTAAGTACAATGTACTCAACCACTTTTTATCCAGTAGTGCCAGATACACTTTGGCACTTTCACTGGTGCGTATAGCTCCCTGCGCTATTCAAACATCAGCATGGTTAATTTTCTAATTAATATGAGCTGTTGATCGTTAGGTAACTTAGCGTATTCCGCCATTAATCGGCAGCGGGCATTCGAAGAGCTGCTGTCTACTATACGTCTACTATCGGAATATTTTGAACTTGAACTCAAATGACTAAAACACCGTAAGTCATTGATTTTTATTGGTGCCCGGGGCCGGACTTGAACCGGCACGACATTGCTGTCGGGAGATTTTAAGTCTCCTGTGTCTACCGATTTCACCACCCGGGCTAAGGGGTTTGGCGTGAGCCAATGTGATAGGCGAGAAAGGAAATTATTTTCCGATCCAGCTTATGCGGTAGTGCTAAAAAAGCGTTCGCAGTCTACTTATACTACCCAAAAAAATCAACGGCTTAGAGCAGTTAATTGCAGTTTAACTTGGCACCACAGTAACAGCCCTGTTCTGCAAATGACGTCTGCGCAGCAAAACGAGCTGAGCAGCTACCAGCATTAGCAAGGCGACAAAGGGGTATTTTAATCCATAGACCAAGGGGCTTAGGGCGACTCGTGTCACTAAGCGCAGGGATTCAGACTGGGCAATGTGGTCGGCAATAGGTGGTGAGTAGCGGTAATACGTGGCCACAATAGTCTGCCCCCATTTATAGGGAAGCAGAACTTTGTCTCGAAAATCTCGCAGTATTTTTACGTCAGGGGCAAGGTAGCTTCCATAGGCTGCAGTGGCGATAAAGCAGGCTCCACCACCCCCGCCACCTGAGCGCGATGCTGCTGGCGGCGGCGCTGCGGGCTCTTCACCCAGCGCCGTTGCCAAGGCTGTGGCGGCGGCATCTGCATTGATAAGTCCGCTACCCGTGACTGTATCGGCTCCTATACTCGCACGGAGTCCTTTCACGTCAATAGCCGAGCTTTGCACTGCGCTAATTAATTGCGCGGGGCTCGCGCTGGGATAGGCTTCCTTCAAAAGCGCAAATACGGCGGCAGCATTTGGTGCAGCTGCAGACGTGCCATAAAAATTTAGAAAATCATCTGGCTCGCCATCTTCCCGCGCCGCCACTGGCGAGCCCAATACCGTGTTGTTATTGCCGTCTACCGCCGCAAATTGCGGAGAGTTACGGGTCTGCGGCGAATACTCGCCATTGCTATCAAACTGCAGAATTTGCTGGCCACCACGCGAAGTAAATCCTTCGGGATCAATCTCTATGCTGTCGTAGCCCTCTGGTCTAAATTCTGGCGACTCCCACCACGCCACCGCCGCCACGCCAGCAATACCAGCCGCCATTGAATGCCCCCAGACAACCGGCGCGTTATACGCATATTCAGCGCTGCTAACTTGAGCGCCTGTTAGCAATATTCTGAACTCCAATGGCACCCCCGCCTGCTGCGGAATATCTGCCTGGCTGCCGTCAAAATGTTCAATGGCGAGATAAAATGTCTGTTCAAATGCGCCCGTTTCCAATGTCACAACTTCTGATGCGTCTCCAAACGGACTTCCCGTCACCCCCTGCTGATTGGCACCCCGCGCATAAAAATCGGCCGACGCGGGATTGAGGGACATCAACGTCGCTGCAGTGGTAGCGTAGAGGTCTAAATCGATTTGCGCCCCTGCGCTAGGGTTTACCGAGCTATAGGGTTGATTCCAGCTTAAAACCACAAAGACAGTGGCGTTTGCGGGGATTGTCACCGCCAAAAATGCATCGTTTCCATTAGCGCTCCAATTATGCAGATCGTTTCCAGTGGGGAATGCGCTGATTCCCGGCTCATCAATCGCGGTCACCAGATCTTTATAGACATAGCGATAGGCCTGATCACCGTCATTGCCCGCTGCAGATAAGAACGGTTTGCCGGCGCTAACACACTCCGATGCGGCTATCGCCGGCACATCGTCTTGGTAGACGCTCTCATTAAGAAACAGAATATCGTCGACCACAATGTCAGCCCGACCTGGGGCACATAATTGCCTAATCGCCTCGGCCATTTCGGCACGGCTTTGCCCCGCAGCGTGAAACATGAGTGGTGCGCCTGGCGCCACGTCGTGAATTAGCTCCGCCATCGCGGCGCCCTCATCGGTGCCGTCGGCAACATCGTCTCGCAATATGGTCACTGTATTAGGTAAGTCACCGTTGTCTTGCTGGCGGCTGCCCTGCAACTGCCCTGCAGCGAACCGAGCCGGCGTAGTATTGCCATCGCGAACGGCAGAGGTTTGCGCAAAGCTGTCTGACACAATACCAATGGTTTGGCCGCTACCCGTCACGCCTAAGGAACTTGCCGCTATATCCGCGCGCATTGCCCTGCCAGCGCGACTCGTCACCGCCCCGCCCCTCATCACCGGCGGCAGCAAATAATGTATTTCCCGAATATTCGTCTGCGCTGAGAGAAGAATTAAGTCCTGCTCATTGCGCAGCAATACCGTGGCACGACTGCCATCTTTAGAAAGAAACCGAAGGGGAATACCCACTTCGTCCAGGAATCGACGCAAGCCTTCACTGCTGTTGAGAAATAACTCAATGGGAACACCAGCGCCAGCAATGCTGCTTTTTAAGCGGGTTTGCATCACGTCAGAAGTGCTCGCCCTCTTATCTCCGGCGAGAAGCAGTTGAAGACGACTATCTAATTTTGCAGCAGCTCCGCCGGCCGCCCTTGCCGATTGTTTGATATTTTCTGACGCCAACCCTAGATTGGCAAAACTGAAAACCACGGTAGAACACACAAACACTGCTAACTTATTTTTGAAGATCATCAAAAACCTTTATGGCCATGTCCATTTTAGGCGGGGTGCGACTCACCGAAACTGCACTCACACCGCGAATTGTAGCTAAACCAGCCAACTGGTCTGCGCTTTTCACCCAAATAAAGACACGCTCGTTAGCTGGGTTTACATAGTCTACGGTATAGCCTGCTTTGAGGATTTTTTCGACAAAGACGTCGGCGGTTTCCTCCCAATAGCGAACATCGACTAAAAGCCCGTTCGCACCGTCACTATAATAACTCGGAGTTTGCAGAAGCTGCTGCCACAAACCCTCGTCGAGACTTAAGAATCCATCCAAGGGGGCTTGAAATATGGCACGCTGAATCATTGCGGACTTTTGCAGACCAGCTTGGCGATCAGATTCTTGGTTACTACAGGAAAATAGCAGCCCACCGAAAGCAACAGCAATCAGCGCAATATCTACCACCGCAATCACATATCTCCTAAGTCTGCTCATATCACCTCGTAATCGAATAGGCGTATACAACCCTATTGCCAGCTTAACGACTAATGGGCAGTAACAAACTAAGGGATTTACCTAGTGGCTTTACGTAGCAACGCACATGGATAGCAAAAAAAAATGACAAGAACCACACATAAGGCAATGATTTTATTAGCATTTACTGAGTTATTGCCACCAAAGATGGATCGGAGAAAAAACCGACCCTAACGCCCTCTGCAACGCGATAACCGGGAACAATACCTCGACCGCAGTCATCGACTTGTAACCAATTGCGCGTCTAATGAGAGAAGGCAGCGCGGAAACGTTATTTGACGCCCCATGACCGTCTTGAGCTGTAAATCTTCTGGAGCACAACATCCGCTTTCCATTTTTTAAGTCCCGCCAGCAGGCCAACACAAGCGTCGCTATCACCCTGCAGGGCGCTGACCCCGTCGCCGAAACCGAAAAGCGCTATCTCTCGTTTTCAATAGACATTTCATTATTAGCTGGAGGGTTTTGGTGGGAAGGCACCCTGGATGTGCGGCGCGGGCTGGGCACATTGCGGGTGCCACCTTTAAAACTAAATTCGCCCAAGCTCGATCGCTTAGTAAAACTGTTGGGGCCGGCCTACCTCCGTATTGGGGGTTCGGAGGCGGACAAGGTTCATTACTTCACACAGCCTGATAGCGAACCCGACGCCTTGATTCTGACAAAATCGCAATGGGATGACCTACACGGTTTTTTGCAGCGCAATGACTTGAAACTGATTTTCACCTGCAAATACGGACTCTTTAAACGCAAGGATCACGGCCGCTGGCAGGGCGCGGAATTACAGGCATTATTGGATTACAGCGCAGAACAACAATACTCTATTGAGGTTTTCGAACTGGGCAATGAACTCAATGCTTATTGGGCTTTTCACGGCCCCTTATCTCAGCCTCGGGCCATACATCTAGCCCGCGACTACGAAAAGTTTTACCAAGTCGTGCGGGAAAAATTCCCCACGGCGCTGATATCTGGCCCCGGTAGTGCGTTTTGGCCAAAACTAGGCGAAACCATTCGTCCCATCAGCAATATCACGCCCAAGTTCTTGTCTGAATTAAACGTTAAGCTCGACATTGTGGATTGGCACTATTATCCCTTTCAAAGTGATCGCAGCCCTGTTCGCACCCGCAAAGCACGCATTGAACACCTTCTAGATCCCAAGTCTTTTGAGTATTACCGCAAGTACAGTAATCGCCTGCGCATTCTCCGCGATTTTCATCAACCACAAGCCGCTCTCTGGACCGGCGAGACGGGATCGGCACAGTGTGGTGGCCAACCTGATCTTTCTGACCGGTGGGTATCCAGCTTCTGGTGGGCTGATCAATTGGGTATGGGAGCCAGGCTAGGACAAAAGCTTATGGTCCGCCAGTCACTAATAGGCGGCGACTACGGCATGATCGCGCGACTCACTCTAAAGCCCCGTCCCGATTTTTGGGTAAGCTGGCTCTGGGGGCAACTAATGGGCACCACCGTGTTCGCCATCGGCAGCGAGTCGCCCCACTTGCGCTGCTATCTGCACTCAGGCAAGGGCGAGGATTCAAAAACACTGTTACTGATCAACTTAATGGCGACGCCAGTGGAGGTCACGCTAGAACCGGGATTGCTCGCCTCGATAGTCAATGGCTACGAACTCACGGCCAAAAGCCTGATCAGCCGCCGAGTTAAATTAAACGGCAAGAAATTGCGCTTTAAAGGCGGAGCAGTGTTGCTAGAGGATTTCCCCGCGCGTAAATTCAACGGTTGTATTGCGGCATACAGCATCAGCTTTTGGCAATGCCAACAAGGCGGTTTTAGCTTAGAGAAGTAATTGCTTTGATTTTAGAATGTATATCGCAACGGCCGAAATACGATACGAGAGAGAAGATAAGCTGAATACAGAAGGGAGAAAACTGTGTAAATGGAGGCGCGGGTCGGAATCGAACCGGCGTACACGGAGTTGCAGTCCGCTGCATGACCACTCTGCCACCGCGCCTAAAATCGTTTTTTTCTACACTTTTACCGTGTACGCCGGTCGATACCGGCCCTCTTTTTTCGCCGCAAGCGCTGGAGTTACTGTCTCAACAAGACCACTCTGCCACTGAGCCAATTTGCAATGCAAACATGTTGCTTTGCAACGATATATTGGAGCGGGAAAGGAGGCTCGAACTCCCGACCTCAACCTTGGCAAGGTTGCGCTCTACCAACTGAGCTATTCCCGCGTCGCACTATATCTGGATTTTTTGCTTGATCCCTCAAGCCCGATTTACAACATTGAGCTGTGCTTCAGGAAGGCGCCTATTCTAGTCAGAGATAATTTCCTGTCAAGGAAAGTCGCTGATTTAACGTGTTTTTTTTCTAATTGCCGGCCGTATCGCGCAAATCTGGCCAAGCGGCATGAAGATAAATCACCATCGACCACAATGTGAGCACAGCGGCTGTATACAAGGTAATTATATTGGCGTAATACAAATAGCCGTCGCTGTCAGGTGAGACCAGAAGCCAACCAAATATTGCCACCATCTGCGCAGAGGTTTTTACCTTACCTAAATACGATACCGCTACGCTGGTGCGCTTACCAAGTTCTGCCATCCACTCCCGCAGCGCCGAAATAACTATCTCGCGACCAATAATAATAACAGCGGGAACGGTAAACCAAGCGGCCTCGTAGCGCTCAATAAGCAGTGCCAAGGCAACCGCAACCATCAGCTTATCGGCAACCGGATCGAGAAATGCGCCCAGCGGCGTACTTTGGCCAAGCTTTCTCGCCAAATAACCGTCTAGCCAATCAGTCGCCGCCGCCACCGCAAACACCGCCGCAGTTAAAAAATAGGTGTGCGCTTCGGGCCAATAGAACAACGCCACAAGAACCGGAATCAGTACGATCCGGAACAAGGTTAGGGAGTTGGGTATATTCATATTGCTCTCATTCGCTGGCGTAGCGCCTATTCTATTCGTTTTCTAGGCGCTGCGCAGGCCTTCATGTATCTGCTGAGCGATTTTCTCGCTAATACCCGACACCCGTCGCAAATCTTCAACACTCGCCTGCCGCACGCCCTGCAGACCGCCAAAATGTCGCAGCAAGTCGCGGCGGCGCTTTGCGCCAACTCCGGGAATGGATTCCAGCGTCGATTGCCTGCGGGCTTTATCGCGCCGTGCTTTATGCCCGGTAATCGCGAAGCGGTGCGACTCGTCGCGAATATGTTGTATGAGATGCAGTGCCGGGCTATTGTCTGGCAAATTGATCTCGCGGCCATTGTCACCGCGGATAAGAACTTCCAGCCCTGCGCGGCGATCTGAACCCTTAGCGACGCCAACCATAAACAGGTCATCTATGCCCAGTTCGGCCATGACCTGTTTGGCCTGCGTTAGCTGCCCCTTACCACCGTCAATAAACAAAATATCGGGCTTGACGATCTCTCCCGCTTTTATCCGTTTGTAGCGCCGACTTAAAGCCTGATGCATTGCCGCGTAATCGTCTCCGGCGGCAACACCGTCAATATTCATTTTGCGATAGTCCGATTTAAGCGGGCCGTTGCCGTCGAACACGACGCAGGACGCCACCGTCGCCTCACCGCTGCTGTGACTGATATCGAAACATTCCATGCGCTCGGGCTTATCATCTAATTCCAACACCGCCTGCAGCGCTTTAAAGCGCTTCAAGGTGCTCGCCGACGAGGCGAGGCGATTAACCAGATTTTGCTCTGCGGCGGTCAAGGCTAAACCCAACCACTTGGCGCGATGGCTGCGCACGCTGTGGCTGATACTGACCTGCCGCCCTGCCTGCTCGCTTAGGCCACCCGCCAACAGCGCTGCATCATCGAGGGCAATATTGGTAATTATCTCGCGTGGCATATCGGCGCCACCGGTGCCAATTAAATAATGTTGTGCAACAAAGGCCTCTAGCTGCGACACCAAGGGTTCTTCCAACTGGCTTTTTGGAAAATAGCTGCGGCTACCCAATACCCGCCCAGCGCGAACGCAAAGCAACTGTATACACACCGTTCCCGCATCCATCACACCGGCAACAATATCGATATCACCGGTTTCGCCTTCAATACACTGGGTCGCTTGAACCTGTTGCAAGTAGGCAATCCGGTCCCGCAGATCGGCCGCTTTCTCAAACTCTAAAGCACTGGCATGGCGTTCCATGTCATCTGCTAAGGCTCTACTAACCTCACTGCTCTTGCCCTGCAAAAACATTTGCGTGTGATTGACATCAATGGCGTATTCTTCGTCGCTTACTGCGCTAACACAGGGGGCTGAGCAGCGGCCAATTTGATACTGCAGACAGGGCCTACTCCGGCCGCGATAATAACTGTCTTCGCACTGCCGAACGCGGAATACTTTCTGCAACCAGCTTAGGCTTTCACGAACCGCTGAGGCACTGGGATAGGGACCAAAATACATGCCCTTACCTTTCTTGCTGCCACGATGGATACTTAAACGCGGGTGTTTGTGGTCGGTACTTAAATAAATATAGGGATAAGACTTATCGTCCCGCAGCAGAATATTGTAAGGCGGTTTGTACTGTTTAATGAGGTTTTGCTCAAGCAGCAAGGCCTCGCGTTCACTGGCGGTGACCGTCACCTCAATCTCATGAATTCGCGACACCAAGGCCACAGTTTTAGAGGTGAGGCCGCTGGCCCGAAAATAACTACTCAGGCGATTGCGCAGATTTTTGGCTTTGCCCACATAAAGCACGTCCGCCGCTGCATTGAGCATGACGTAAACACCGGCTTTAACGGTGACGTTTTTCAAGAAGGTTTTGGAATCAAACTCGGCGACGGCTGGCGCCGCGGAGTCAGCTCCCATACCTGTCTTACTTTCACTACTCATAATAATTGCAAACTGCCCGCTACGCGTCTGGTGAGTCGATCAGACCGTGGCGCATGGCCAATAAGGTCAACTCTACATCGCCGCTAATATCGAGTTTCTCGAATACTCGGTAACGGTAGCTATTTACGGTTTTAGCGGAGATATGCAAATTATCAGCGATGTCTTGAACCTTATGACAGGTGGCAATCATTAGACTAATCTGCATTTCTCGCTCAGATAAAGATTCAAAGGGCGAGGCGTCATCACCGTTCAATTGCTTAAATGCCATAGTCTGGGCGACGCCGGGGCTCAAATAACGCTGGCCCCTGGCAACTTGCCGCACCGCCAAGACCATCTCCTCTTCAGAGGCACCCTTGGTGACATAAGCCGACGCACCCGCCTTGAGGAGCAAGCTGGGCATGGGTTCTTGATCATAGGCACTGAGCGCAATGACCCGGGTGTCAGGGCAAAGAAGTTTTAATTTGCGCGTTGCTTCCAAACCACCAATACCTGGCATGCGCACATCCATTAACACAATATCGGGATTCAGGATGCGGCAGCTACTAATCACTTCTTCTCCACTGGCCGCCTGTGCGATAACCGAAATACCCTCGGCATCATCTAACATACGGACTATTCCGGTGCGCACCATGGCGTGGTCATCGGCGACTAACACTGTGATCATGTACTTCCCCACATAGAATGAGCAAACGATACCATTCTGAACTAGGCCGAACCAGCCTGCCGTGGCTTATTTTAAAAGCTTTCGAAACGTTAAATTAATACGGCCGCCGCGAACGCCCTTGCGCACCGGCAACGCGTGCTGCCAATGCTGCTGGGTTGGCGGCAACATCAGTAAAAGAGAGCCGTCGGCCAAGCAAAGCTTTTGTACTTTGCTCTGCCCGACCTTGGGCTTTAAACAAAAGTCGCGCTCCGCACCGAGACTTATTGACGCGATACACGGAGATTCCCCCAGCTCAACTTCGTCGTCGCTGTGATAGCCCATACTGTCGTTGCCATCGCGATAGTAATTAAGCAGAGCGCAATTGAATTCAAAACCGGTATCAACGCGCAATTGATCTCGCACTATTTTTAGTGATGCCGGCCACGGCGACGTCGCATGACTCACGCCGCTGTATTGATAACGTAGTCCGGGGTCTCCCACGAAATACACCAATCGCGGGGTCAGGTGCTCCCGTCCATAGACTTTTACGAGGGGCTGTTGCCAGGGAATCTGTTCACACAACTCAAGAAAAAGCCCCTGGGGGTCAGACAGGTAGTTGGCGTAATAATCCAAACCACCGCCCACCAAAGGAATATGTTGTAGGCCGGTGAACATTCCCGCTGCGCCTCAATAAACCCGAGGTTCAATGTCCAGTGTCACACCGTATTTACGCAACACATCGGCTTGAATCCGGGCGGCAAACCCGAGGATATCGCGGCCACTGCAGGCGTCGTAATTGACGACAACAATCGCCTGCTTAGGGTGAATACCCACGCCGCCCTCGCGCCGCCCCTTCCATCCTGACTGATCTACCAACCATGCGGCAGCAAGCTTGACCTGTCCGTTAGACATGGGCCAGTGCGCCAAGCCTGGGTACTGTCCAAGCAGCTCAGTCGCTTTTTCTGCAGAGATAAGCGGGTTTTTAAAAAAACTTCCGGCATTGGGCTCGCGTCGATAATCCGGCAACTTTGCAGCGCGGATCGCAGCCACGTGTTCAGCAATTTGCTGAGGAGACACTTGTTCAGGATCGCTCAACTCAGCGCGAAGCGCGGGGTACGACACCTCTGGATGCGCTATTGCGCTCAAGCGCAGGCACACCGACGTAATAATAAAAAGATCTTTAAGCTCGTGTTTAAAAATACTGTCGCGGTAACTGAGCTGGCATTGCTCGGCGCTCAAGGTGCGCAGCTGCGATTGTTCGCAATCCCAGCCCGTGACCGACTCAAGTACCTTGGACAACTCAACACCGTAGGCGCCAATGTTCTGGATTGGCGCGGCGCCGACAGAACCCGGAATGGCAATCAGGTTTTCTAGGCCGTAGTAGCCCTGCGCAATACAATAGCAAACCAATTCATGCCAGTTTTCGCCCGCCGCGGCCGTCACTAGCCGTTCGTCACCACGCTCACTGCACTCGACACCGCGCAATGCCAAGCGGACTACTAAGCCATCAATATCGCCGGTCAACACGACATTGCTACCACCACCCAACACCACCGGTGCCTTATTGCGCTGACGGGAAAACGCCAAGGCCTCCTGCAGCTCATCAAGTGTTGTGACTTCAACAAAGTAAGCTGCTCTCGCCGGCACCGCCAAGGTATTAAAACCTGCGAGATCGACATTCTGCATTATATTCACTGACTAAACTCTCCGGTCGCGCGGATTGTCGCGAGCAAGCCCCGCGCACCATCTTCAACCAGTTCTAACACGGTTTCAAAACCATCTTGCTCTCCGTAATACGGGTCAGGCACTTCCCGCTGCCAAGAGGATTCCGCAAAATCGAGAAACAGCGATACATGACAGTTGGTTTTATCCCCCGCCATTGCGCGCAGGTCTTTTAAATTACTTTTATCCATAGCCAAGACGTAGTCAAAATCGTCAAAGTCCGCACTAGTGACCTGACGCGCTCGCAAACTCGATAAATCATAGCCCCGTGACTGCGCTGCGCGCTGGGTGCGTTCATCCGGTCCGCGACCAATATGCCAGTCGCCGGTGCCCGCGGAGTCTATTTGTATTTGCTCTTGCAGGCCGGCGTCTGCCACTAACTTTTGAAATACACCATGGGCGGTTGGCGAGCGACATATATTGCCAAGGCATACAAATAAAACCTTTACTGTCATGCGCCTTTACCCATTAAAAATGCACGCACCGCATTTAGGTCTGCCTCGGTATCGACGCCGCCGGGAATATCTACACAGGCTAGTTCGATATGAATGCGCACGCCGTTTTCCATCGCCCGCAATTGCTCTAGCTTTTCAACTCGCTCCAAAACCCCCATTGGCCAGGTCACAAATTGATGCAGAAAGCCTACCCGATAGGCGTAAATACCAATGTGGCGCAAGAACGGCGCACCCGCTGGCAGCTCGCCCTCCTGAAATAAACCGGCACTGGCCCACTCATCGCGACACCAGGGCATGGGGGCACGACTAAAATACAGCGCGAATCCGGCTAAATCGCTAACTGCTTTCACCGCATTGGGATTAAATACTGTGGCTTTATCGTGAATGGCTTCGGCGAGCGTGGCGATACCCGCCTGTGAATTTAGCGCGAGGTTATTTGCCACTTGCGCAATAGCCTCGCGGGGAATTAACGGCTCATCACCCTGCACATTGACGACAATTTCATCGTCTGCAAGGCCAAGCTTGGCCACCACTTCCTGCAGCCTATCGGTGCCAGATTCATGGCTCGCCAAGGTCATGACCACGTCCGCACCAAAAGCCTGGCAGGCATCAAACACGCGCTGATCTTCCGTGGCTATCACTACCCGAGCAGCGTCGCTCTCTCTCGCCCGCTCCCAAACGTGTTGAATCATCGGTTTACCGGCAATATCCATTAAGGGCTTGCCAGGTAAGCGGCTAGATGCAAAGCGAGCGGGAATAATGACGGTGTAGGACATACAAACTCCGAAGGAATCAGGGTGCTATTTATTAAGGGTACAAGGTATTACAGGCAGAATTATAGAGCATTGGCTTTCATTATGAGCGAGGCAGTCGCTCAAGCAAGCTAGAAAACGCCAGGTAAAAAGCGTCGTCAATATCAGCGTCTACCGGCAGCATCCAGGTATTTTTCAGCGTAAATCGCGCGCATTTTACCGCGTCCTTCTCGGTCATGATCACCGCAAAGTCATCGGCGAATTGCAGGTCCGACTCGCTATAAATATGGTGGTCCGCAAAGGGATGTTCGATAACATCAAAGCCCTTGCTGCGCAGGGCGTCAAAAAAACGCGAGGGGTTGCCAATACCGGCCACCGCGTGAACTCGGCGCGAGGTCTGCGGCCAATCAGTCAAGCAGCGAGATTCACCGCTGTTTTCACCGCTACTTATGTTAACCGCGGTATCACCCGCCAACAACATAGTGTGACCGGAGAGCGACGCACTGCCGCCATTTACTACCGTCAGATCAACGCTGCTCGCTCTACTGACTGGTTCTCGCAAAGGGCCAACGGGGAGGCAGTATCCATTGCCAAAACCACGTTGGCCATCTACCAATAGCACTTCGATATCGCGCGCCAATCGATAATGCTGCAAGCCGTCGTCGCTAATAATTAAATTGCAGTTGTACTGTTCAACCAATAATTTTGCCGCCGCAACCCGATCAGGCGCTACCACCACCGGCAAACCACTGCGGCGCGCAATCAAACACGGCTCGTCGCCGGCAATACCGGGCTCGGTATTTGACTCTAATTTAAAAGGGTAATGCGGCGCGCGACCGCCGTAGCCACGACTAACAATACCAACGCGATAAGCACGATCGCGGCAAAAGTTCGCCAAGGCCAACACCACCGGCGTTTTACCACTGCCGCCGACACTGATATTCCCGACCACAATCACCGGCGCGCCGCAGGATTGTGGCGTAATCAGTTTGCGACGCAGTGCCGCGACGAAGCGAAACAAAAACGTCAGGGGTAGTAGCAGTAACAGCCAACCTGGACGCCCATACCAAGCGGCGTTAATCCGCTGTTCTAAGGACATTACTGCTCCTCAAAATTCTTATTGTACAGCTGGGCATAGCGTTTATTGAGGGCGATTAACTCGGCGTGACTGCCCTGCTCCATAACTTGTCCCGCTTCCATCACAACAATTTTATCGGCACTTTCAATGGTCGAAAGGCGATGGGCAATCACTATGGTTGTGCGGCCTTTCATCACCTCTTCCATGGCTTGCTGAATATGATTTTCTGCGCGATTATCCAGCGCAGAGGTCGCCTCATCTAAAATCAATATCGGCGCATCTTTCAGAAAGGCTCTGGCAATCGCCAAACGCTGGCGTTGACCACCAGACAACATCACGCCGTCTTCGCCTATCATGGTATCTAAACCATTGGGCAACTGGTCAATGAACTCTATCGCATGTGCTGCTTCGGCTGCGGCGCGCACTTTTTCCCGCGACGCTCCCGCCATTTTTCCGTAGGCAATATTATTAAATATGGTGTCGTTAAACAGCGTGACCTGCTGGGTAACCAGGGCCATTTTATCGCGCAAATTTTCTAAGGTGTATTCGCGAACGTCCACGCCGTCTAACAAAATCTCGCCTTCGCTGTGGTCGTAGAACCGTGAAATAAGGCTAACCAAAGTCGATTTACCCGAACCGGACAAACCCACCAGTGCCAAAGATTGTCCAGCTCCTACATTAAGACTCACATTGCGCAGTACTTTATCGCTGCCCTCGGCGTAAGCAAAACTCAAATCTTTAATTTCAATATTGCCATTTGTGGTATCGGTCACATACGTGCCGGTATCTTTTTCTTGATCGGCATCGATGAATTCAAAAATATCCTGCGCCGCCGCCAAACCTTTTTGAATGGTACTGCTAACGTCCGCCAACTGACGCATGGGTTTTGGTAAGAAAAGTGCCGCAGATAAATAGGCTACAAATGCCCCCGGCGACATCTCGCCGCCGAGCCCCAAAGCAATCCATACCAATACGCCCGTTGCCAGTACCACAGGAAACTGAATCACTGAAGGGCTAATGGCATTGTAGTACGCCATTTTAATATTTTGCGATCGGTTGCGGGAGCTGGCTTCTTCGAAGCGTTTCTGTTCGTATTTCACACCATCATATAAACGTATTTCACGGTAGGCACCAATTGACTCATTGGTTACTTGGTTGACGTCACCCATCGCGTTTTGAATACTTTTACTGATCTTGCGAAAACGTTTTCCCACCCAGTAAACAATCACCGCAATGATTGGCATGGCAAGGAAAAACACCATGGTGAGTTTCCAATTGCTGTACAGCAAAAACATGATAAGACCGATAGCAAAAGTCCCTTCGCGCAACACCACCTTAGTCGCGTTCACGGCGGCGCCGGTGACCTGCTCGACGTTAAAGGTGATTTTAGAAATCATCATGCCGGTGGAGTTATGGTCGTAATAGGAACTCGGCATATAAAGCATTTTTTGAAAAAGCTGACAGCGCAAATTGTGGACTAAACTGTGCGAAACAATTGAGATAAAGTAGTTCCCGGCAAAATAGCCTAGTCCGCGAACAACCCCGAGCACGACCATCATCAACACGATCCAGAGTCGCGCATCGGTAAGCACAAAGTTTTCACCGCCTAGCATCCACATAAATTTGGCAGATAAACCACCTTCGCCAGGTGTCATATTGCCGCCGATATAATCGACAATAAGCTGCATCATGTCAGCGAGTAATACCTGCACGCCGGAGAAAAGCGAGAAGCCCAATACACTCAATAAAAACATCGCCCACATTGGCAATATATATTTTATTAGGCGGCTGTAAATGACGAGATCTGATTGATCTTTGCTCATAGTGCTAGGCGTTTCCTAATACTTGTAATTACTGATCAACAGAATTTGTTTCTGGATCTTGGGTACTGAGACTAAGTTTAGCAAAGCCGAGTCTACCGGCCGCATCCATTGCTGTAATCACTGACTGGTGTGGGCTTTTAGCATCTGCCGTAATGATAACGGGAATATCGCTATTATCCGCTGCGGCATCGCGCATAGCCGCCATCAATGCCTCTACCGTATGCACTGCCAAGCTGCGCTCATTGACACGGTATTGCCCGCTCACATCGACCACGACCTCCAAGACTACGTCGTCGTGAATCGCTGGCTCACCCTTGGCACTTGGCAGCTCGAGGTTGAGACGGCTTTCTTTAGTAAACGTTGTCGACACCATAAAAAATATTAAAAGCAGGAATACGACGTCAATCAGCGGCGTTAAATTTACGCCGCCATCATCCGTACGCTGACGTTTAAATTTCACGACGACTTACCTGCCGAGCTATCTTTTATTTGCACTTCACCGTGCATAGCATTGATTAGCTTAATCGCATCTTGCTCCATGGTGACCACAATCTCGTCTATACGACGCAGGAAATAGCGATGCATCACTAAGGCGGGAATGGCAACACACAAGCCCGACGCAGTCGTAATAAGAGCCTCAGATATACCGCCGGCAAGTACGCCAGCATTGCCGGTACCCTGAACCATGATTTCGGTAAACACCCGAATCATCCCCAATACTGTGCCTAACAAGCCTAACAGTGGCGCAACGGCAGCGATGGTGCCTAGCGCATTCAAATAGCGCTCTAGGTCATGAATAATATGCGACGCGGTGTCTTCGATACTTTCCTTCATGATTTCGCGGCCGTGTTTGGCATTCGCCAGCCCCGACGCCAAAATCCGCGCCAATGGGGAACCGCGCCGCAACTCTCGCAATTTATCGGCATCCAGCTGCTTATTCTGCAGCCAAGCCCACACCTGATTTAGCAAGGTACGGGGCGCTACTTTGTCTGGATTCAATTTAAGAAAGCGATCTACGCAGATTGCCATCGCAATAATAGAGGACACGATAATGGGCAGCATTAGCCAGCCGCCGGCTTTCACCAATTCCAGCACATTCAATCCCTTCAATTTTTATGTCGAGGCATTATACGTAGTGAAGGCCATCGTAAGAAGTGAATCAGCGCTCGGATTGCAAATTGCTGCACATTTCCGCCATTGAAGCAGTTGAATTCGGCGCCGCTTGCCAATAATAGCGACTGCCACCCCAAATCTGATCAATTGCCGCCGCACTGTTTGCCAATTTAAATCGCATACTGCCGTGATAGGCCGTAGACCAGCAGCGCGCGCCGAATCGCTGATAACGCTGCGTAACCGCCGCGGTTGGATGGCCGTAATGATTATTACGCCCCGCGGAAAACACCACCTCGACTGGCGATACGGCGCGAATAAATTCATTACTGGAAGACGTATTGCTGCCGTGGTGAGGAGCGATGAGTAAATCGGCCGATAGCGTCTGCCCACTGCCAAGCAGTTCACGCTCAAGGTCTTTCTCTATATCGCCAGTAAGCAGCAGCGAAGCTCCAGCCGCATCGATACGAAGTACACAGGAGGCATTATTGCCAGTCCGTGTTTTACCCGCACTGTGCTTAAGAAATTCAAAATTCACATCATCCCACTGCCAACGCTGCCATGCACCGCAGCGCAACACTGCTTGGGTAAGACCGTCAATCGGCTCACCGAGATACATGTCTTTCACGTCCATTGTATCGAGTAGAGCCGGGGCCGCGCCGGCATGGTCATTATCTGCATGACTCAACACCAGTAGATCTACCTCGTCTATGCCAAAACGGTAGAGAGCCGGCACTACCACCGCATCTACTGTGTTAAAACCGCTGCTAAACATCGGCCCCAGGTCATACAACATTGTTTTTGAAGCCGTCTGCACAAGCACCGACAAGCCCTGCCCCACATCTAATACCGTTACCCACGCCGAGCCAATTGCGGGGCGCGGCGCCGGTGTTAAAAAACTCATTAACAATGGGAGTATGGCAAGCCATCGCGCCGGCATACCTCGCGGAAGCAATAGTACGAGAACCGCGATGGTTAAAAGCACCCCACTTAACGGTGTAATCGCAATGTTCACCTGCGGAATAAGCTCCGCCGCCCAGGCGAGGCCGCGCAATAAAACATCGAGTAAATAATCAGCAAGCTGCCAACTCTTATCCGCCAGCGACGGCGACAAACTTAATGAAATTAGCCCTAAAAATAGCAGCGGCATAATCAATAGTGTAAGCAGAGGAATGGCGAAAAGATTGACAGGAAAGCTGACCGGATTTATGCCGTAACCCCACATCATCAGCAATGGAATTAAGCCGAGTAAAACCACCCACTGAGAGCGCACAAGACTCAATACAAGGTGATGCCGGCGATGACGCTGCCCCTGAAAGGCAAACAATAACACCCCCACCGCAGCAAACGACAAACCAAAGCCAGCGCGATGCGGGGCGAGCGGATCGAGAATGAGCACCAGCAACATGGCAGTCAAATAGCCCTGCCATAGCGACATATTGCGTCGCCAACACAGCGCCAACAGGGCAACCACAGACATAATCAAGGCGCGCTGAGTGGGTACCGAAAACCCCGCTAAGGCGGCGTAGCTTGCCGCAAAGCACAGGGCAATACCCGCGCCGAATATGAGTGAATTGCTACGCGGCAGAAAAACGCCCAGCCCGCGACCTATGAAAAACCCCCACGCCAACACGAGGCCAATATGCATTCCGGAAATAGCCATAAGGTGGCTAGTGCCGGTGCGGGAGAATATCTGCCACTGCTCACGATCAATATCGCTGCGGTCTGCAAATAGCAGGGCTTTCATAATATTGCCATGCCGATACTTATCTAAATATACAGCCACTGCGACGAGGAGCCGCTGCCGCAACGTGCTATAGCTAAACTCCCCTCGCTTCGCCAAGAACTCCACCGATTCAGGCTTGCGAATATAGCCCGTTGCCGAATAGCCATTGGCGAACATCCACCGCCCATAATCAAAGGCCCCAGGCGATTGATACCCGTGGGCTTGCCGTAACAGCACATCGGCTTTGATAAGATCGCCAAGCTGCGGTGGTGACTCTGCATACCAATTCAACTGCACAAAGGGCTTGGCAAACGACCCGGTTGCGGCACATTTTTTATGTACCTCCAGATCACTGCAAGTCAGGGTAACTAAACGCGCATCAAACCGGTAATAGGGAGCAAATCCAAGACGACGCTCAGGCATTGAATCAACTTGAATGACCGCGCCAACCTCGCCACTGGCAGGTATTTGAGCGATTCGCCAATGACCATAGCTACTGGCATAAGCCACCGCTAAAGTGAATGCCAGCAGCGCTAAACTAACACCTGATCGCAGCCGTAAATGAAGACCTACAATAAGCGATACGGTGGTCGCAATCACAGCGTAGCTGGGTAGCTCAGGCGCAAAGGCAATTGCTATAAAGCCGACTATCGCTGCTGTCATCCATGACAACATACTGGAGTACCCCGGTAGAACCGTGCATAATGGCGCCGCCCGTATATTACCGGTCTGCGGCTCGGTAGTTTTTATCTGTCACAATCGTAGATTAGAATTGAGCGGATGGCTCGTAAACTTTTTAAACGCTGGCTTCCTACGCCCGAAAAAATGCGCGAGCACCGCTCGGTTCGTGTTTTTGGCAGTCTGCTGCACGACCCCAATCTCTGGCACCTCAATAGACGCTCGGTCACCGTGGCGTTTTTCCTTGGCCTGTTTATCGCTTTTGTGCCAATTCCAACCCAAATGCTACTCGCGGCTTTAGCGGCCATTGTCTTTCGCGCAAATCTACCCATATCTGTCATGCTGGTTTGGATTACCAACCCAATTACGATGCCGGCCATATTTTACTTCACCTACAAATTAGGTGCAGTAGCGATGGGGATTCCACCCAATACATTCCATTTTGAATTGTCGTGGGCGTGGTTGGCCGAAGAATTTACCTACCTCTGGCGGCCATTAGTATTGGGCTGTTTTCTCACCGGACTACTTGCCGGCTTGCTAGGCGCTGCCAGTATTCACATTCTTTGGCGCGTAAACGTTGTAAGGCGCTGGCGAAAACGCCAAGAATCCCGTCTCAAAAAGCAGTAAAGCAATCGTTTAACTACTTCGCAAGGCCTCGGCCGGTGCCATTCTCGACGCCCGCCACGCGGGATAAATTGTTGCCAATAAACTCATCACATATGCCGTCGCGCAGACCATAACAACATCGGGTATTCGCACGTCCGACGGCAAATAGTTTATGGGGTATACGTCGCTCTGTAATAATTTCAGGCCAAACAAATTTTCTATTGCAGCGACTAAATCGCTCACCCCCAGCGCCATCAACACCCCGATAATACCGCCGGCGGAGGCTCCCACTGCACCGATAACGGCACCATAGGTTAAGAATATCCGTAATATATCGCCTTGGCTGGCACCCTGACTTCGCAATATACCGATATCTGCTCGCTTGTCATTGACGACCATAACAAGGGTGGAAACCACGTTGAATACCGCCACCGCAACCACTGCCAACAACATAATGACGACTAGCTTGCGAGACATTTGTATCGCGTGATACATATTGCCAAATTGCTGGCTCCAGTCTCGCATCATATAGTCTCGACCGTGCACGGATGCCAACTCCCAGGCGATTTGCGGCGAGGCAAATACGTCGTCTACCGACACCCTAAGTGATATTGGCGGCGCCTTGGCAAATAAGGAACGCCCGACATCAATATGCATCAACATAAGCTGTTGATCTAACTCCGTACCCGTTGCCACTAATGCCGCCACGTTCATCTGCACAAAACGTACATTTTGGCGACCATCGGTTTGCGGTACGCCTAATGTGGCGCGGTCGCCGGCGCTAAGGCCAAGGCGCTCAGCGAGGGCTTTACCGAGAATCAGGTCTTTTGAATCCGCCCTTAACATATCCAAATCGACGTATTCGTGAATACGGGAAACCGCTTTTTCTGCACTTGGGTCAATCCCAAAAAACAGACTAGGCTCAACCTCTCCGCCCTTAATTAGCATGGCATTGCCCTGCACAAAAGGTGCAGTCGCCACTACCTCAGGATGGCGCTCGACATCCTGCTGCAATTGCTGCCAATCCATTTCTTCGCTAGACCATGGCTGCAAGGTAATATGTGGAACAAGCGCCAAAATACGATTGCGCATCTCGCGGTCAAATCCATTCATGACCGACAGCACCACAACCAGCAAAGCCACACCGAGAATTAAGCCAAACATCGATAGACGGGATAAAAACGAAACCAGCTGATTTCCCGAGCGATCAGCACTGTAGCGAAAGCCAATATATGTCGCCAATGAACGCATTAGGCAGTCGCCTCGTGCAGATTGCCGTCGTGTAAATTCAGCACTCTGTCCATACGTCCCGCTAAACTTAAGTCGTGGGTCACGATGACCAAACTAATCGCCAACTCTTTATTTAATTCCAGTAACAGTGCTTGAACCGCTTCGGCGTTGTCGCCATCTAAATTGCCGGTTGGTTCATCGAGCAACACACAGGCTGGCTCGTTAACCAGTGCGCGAGCTATCGCCACGCGCTGACGCTCGCCACCGGAAAGTTGCGCTGGGCGGTGTTTTAAACGGTGACCCAAGCCCACGCGATCTAATAAGGCCGCGGCGCGCTCAAAGGCTTTAAGTTTTTTCTCTCCTGCAATCAGCAGTGGCATCGCTGTATTTTCAAGGGCGGAAAACTCATTGAGCAAATGGTGAAATTGATACACAAATCCTAATTCACGATTTCGCAAACGACTGCGATCGCGATCGTTCATCGCCGCAATATCACGACCGCGCACAAGCACCTGGCCCTGAGACGGCACGTCCAAACCACCCAGCATATGTAACAGGGTCGTTTTCCCCGCACCTGATGGGCCAACAATCGAAATACGCTCACCACTGCCAATATCCAAATTAACATCGTGCAAAATGGTAAGAGTTTCTGAACCTTGGATATAAAACTTACGCAAATTCCGGCACGCCAGCACCGAGTTTTCCGGAATAACATCACTGGCAGACAGCTCAGCTGCCGCATCAGGATTAGACATAAAACCACTCTCTTTATTCATATCGCAAAGCCTCGGCCGGTTGCACGCGGGAAGCCTGCCACGCCGGATACAAGGTTGCCAAAAGACTTAATAACAAGGCAAAACCGCTCACAATAGCCACATCGGACCACTGCAAATACGAGGGTAAATGCGTAATAAAATAAACATCAGGATTAAAAATTTGCATGCCGCTGAGTCCTTCCAGCCACGCCACGACATCACCGACGCTCATCGCTAAAGGCACCCCAATAATCAAGCCCAAGCACAAGCCGATAATACCCGTCGCCATACCATAAACCACAAATGTTGCCATGATCGTCGCCGGTGTCGCACCCATGGTACGAAGCACCGCGATTGAACCGCGCTTGCCGGACACCGCCATACTCAGAATAGAAACAATATTAAACGCCGCAATCAGGACTATGAATAACAACAGTAAACGCACCATTTGCTTTTCCATCTTTACCGCATGAAAAAGACTGCCCTGACTATCGCCCCAGCTCACCGCCACACTGCCCTCAGGTAGTTTTGCAGCGAGCTTAGGTAATATGGTCGGCGCGGCAAACATATCAGTCAGCTGAATTCGCAAGCCTTCGACGTCACCCCCCAGTTGATACAGTCGCTGTGCGTCTGCAATGTGAATAAAAGCACTGCTTGCATCCAGCTGCGCACCGACGCTGAAGACGCCGCTTACCCGAAACTGCTTTTCACGGGGAAATAAACCAAACGGGGTCACCGTCACCTTGGGCAAAATAACCGTCAGATCATCACCGACCGTCACGCCGAGCTGGCGAGCCAAAATATCACCAAGGATAATGTTGTACTCGCCGCTAGCATCGGCGAGGTACTGCCCCGCCACCATATGCTCGGCAACCGCCGACACTGCCCGCTCCTGGCTAGGCTCTATGCCATAGAGGGCAACTCCGCGCAGTCGATTCGACTCCGACAGCATCGCTTTGCCGCCAACATAAGGAGCGACGCCACTCACGCCCTCGCTAGCGCTGATCTCCTGAATATACTGGCGCCAGCCTGCGAGACGTTGCTGGGGACCTTCGATATAGCCGTGGGGAACCACAGACAGCACGCGCTGCTGTAACTCGCGCTCAAAACCATTCATGACCGACATCACCACAATCAATGACACGGTGCCGATCAACATCCCCAATAGAGAAAACCAAGACACCAACGATAAAAATCGATCACTGCCGGAGGCGCGATGAAAATAGCGAAGACCAATGCGTAAAAATAGCGGAACGGCCATAGTAGTAATTACGAAATTCCAAGTTAGCAAACTGCGCCTATACTATCACTAGGTACTAAGGTATTGCGCAGTGACCATCACAATTATTAAGCTGCAACTGCGCGCCCGAACAGCATCAATTTTTGAGAGGACGGTGACATGCTTTTGATTCTCCACCCTAATACTAAAGATACTGACCCCGCCTACATTAAAACGCTCGCCCATCTCCAGCAATTATCTGGTGTGACGATAAAACACCATCAAGTTAGCGGTCAGGAGCAGCAACTCCATGAAATCTATCTAATCGGCAATACGCTTGCACTCAGTAGCGAAGAGATTGAAACCCTCCCCGCGGTCGAAAAAGTCATTAGAATCTCTGAAGAGTACCGTATTCTAGGCCGTCACAAAGATTTGCAACGCAAAACCGGCTTCCACTATAAAGGCCTTAATTTTGACCAAGACTCCCTTCATATCTTTGCGGGACTCTGCGCTGTAGACAATCCCAAGCATGTTGAAGAGATGATGATTGCGCTAAAGGCAAACGGTCTAGACTGCACGCGGATGGGCGCCTACAAACCTCGCACCAATCCCTATGCCTTTCAAGGACACGGTAAAAGTTGCCTGCCTTGGGTGTTCGATTTAGCAGGAAAATACGGCATCAAAGTGATCGCCATGGAAGTCACTCACGAAAGTCATATGGCGGAGATTGACCAGGCCTTGCAGGATGCGGGCAATCCCTGCGGCGTAATTATGCAAATTGGCACCCGAAACACCCAAAATTTCGAGTTGCTTAAAGCCATTGGCAAACAAAGTGAATACCCTGCCCTGCTCAAGCGCGGCTTTGGCATTAGTCTAAGTGAATCGTTAAACGCGGCGGAATACCTCGCCAGCGAAGGAAATAGCCAAGTCATTTTTTGCCTGCGCGGCATGAAAAGCGAGTTCGGCGCCCCCCACCGCAATATGGTCGATTTCGCCCAAGTTCCCACTGTAAAACGCCTAACCAGAATGCCGGTTTGTATAGATCCGTCTCACTCGGTGGGCAGTCGCGATGTGGCGCCCGATGGCGTACTCGAACTCTGCCACGCAACTGCACAAGGCGTCATGGCGGGCGCAAATATGGTATTAGTTGATTTTCATCCCGCGCCGGAAAAAGCATTGGTCGATGGACCACAGGCGCTTACGCTCAATGAGCTGGATGTGTTTTTGAAGGATATGGAGATAGCGAGGAAAGCCTACTTGGCGCGAGTGGCGGCGTGGCAGAACGCTTGACGGGAGACGAGAGATGCTTTTATTCGCGTTACCCGCTCACTTAACCAAAACGTGCAAGTAACAGACAGTTTAGTTCAGTTTTGCGTCTACCATCTCCCGTCAAGCATCCAGCGGTTTAACCTGCGTCGTAAAACTCCGTTTTAGCCGCAACCTGCTTAGACTTGTCGTTTTCTTCCGCACACTTATTTGGATCATTGCCGCAGAGATCGCAAACATAATCAGGGTCGCTAAGCGCTGCACCAACTCCGCCGCAGGAACCGGCAATGGGCTTGCGACCCATCAATACGCCAATCGACATGGCCCCAACAATTAAGAGCATCACCACAATCGCTGCAAAAATAGTGGCCATATTACTTCTCCTGTTCCAAATACGGTGCAAAAGACGAACTATAGCGACTGCTAAAGCCGTTCTCAGTCTTCTCTATTAGGTAAACGGCAATGCCTAATTGTTCCGCCAATTCCATTGTTTTATCGCCGCCAAGTACGGAAAACGCCGTCGCCATTGCGTCGGCAAAGGCGCAGGACGGATCGAGAACTGTTACCGATGCCAAATTATGGGTGATCGGCCTACCTGTGCGAGGGTCTATGGTGTGCGAGTAGCGCACTCCATTCTCTTCAAAGTAATTGCGATAATCACCCGAGGTGGCGACACCAATATTACCGAGCAAAATTGGCGTGGTTTTATCGGCTTCTAAATCAGGGCTTTCAACCCCTATACGCCATTGATCACCGCGCGGGCTTAAACCTGCGGACCGCATTTCTCCGCCGATCTCAACCAAGTAATCTATGCTTCCCAGAGACTCTAGCCACAGCGCGACCGCATCAACCCCGTAGCCCTTCGCAACAGCCGAAAGGTCTATACGCAGCTCTGCGTTCTTCTTAAGCTTATGCTCGGCCATATCTAATTCAATACGGTCAAAGCCCACCTCTGCAAGTGCTTTTGTAATCGCGACATCGTCTGGGGTGCCCTCGTGCTTCTCTGGCCCAAATCCCCAAAGATCGACTAACGGCCCCACCGTCACATCAAACGCACCGTTACTCAACCAACTGACTTCAATCGACACCACTAAAATATCGAATAGCATTGGCGTCAATGTACGCCACTCGCCCGCAGGCATCGCATTTAGGTGACTAAGTTCAGAATCTGGAATGTAGGTAGAGGCAATTTGATTAAATGCCGCTAGGCGCTCATCCAGTGCTTGCTGTAAAGACTGGGCCGTCCAGTCACCGGGGTTGCGCAGGGTGATATGGTAGCTCGTACCCATGGTCATGCCGCTGAGGCGCATGTATTCAGGCGGTGCCGGAGAACAGGCGCTCAGAATGAATAAAAGCAGCACGAGGGCTGCTTTTATTAGGCGCGGGGTAAAATTAACCACCGAAATCATCGAGCAAAATATTGTCAGCTTCAACACCCAAATCTTCCAGCATCTTAATCACCGCTGAGTTCATCATTGGCGGCCCGCACATATAGAACTCGCAGTCTTCTGGCGCGTCATGATCCTTCAAGTAATTTTCATAAAGTACCTGATGGATGAAGCCCGTTTTACCAGTCCAGTTATCTTCCGGCTGCGGATCAGACAAGGCCAAATGCCATTCAAAATTGTCGTTTTCAGCGGCCAGCTTGTCGTACTCTTCAACGTAAAACGCTTCGCGCATGGAACGTGCACCGTACCAAAAGCTAATTTTACGCTTGGAGCTAAGACGCTTAAGCTGATCAAAAATGTGTGAACGCATTGGTGCCATACCGGCGCCACCGCCAACAAACACCATTTCCGCATCGGTTTCTTTGGCAAAAAACTCACCGAAAGGACCATATACTTTAACTTTATCGCCGGGCTTAAGGCTGAACACCCAAGATGACATTTGCCCAGCCGGTAGCGACAAATTGTTTGGTGGCGGCGTCGCGGCACGAATATTGAATTTAACAATACCGCGCTCTTCTGGGTAGTTGGCCATGGAATAAGCGCGGATTACTGTCTCTTCCACTTTAGACTCCACGTTCAAGAAGCCAAAACGCTCCCAGTCACCTTTGTATTCCGCTGGAATATCAAAGTCAGAATACTTCACGTGATGTGGCGGACACTCTAACTGAACATAACCACCTGCGCGGAAGTTAACATTCTCTCCCTCCGGCAACTTCAGCGTTAATTCTTTGATAAACGTTGCCACATTGGGATTAGACTCAACCGTACACTCCCACTGTTTAACGCCAAATACGTCTTCAGGCACTTCAATTTTCATGTCCTGCTTAACCGGTGTCTGGCAAGACAAACGCCAGCCTTCACGAGCTTCACGAGGACTAAAATGTGCCTCTTCAGTGGCGAGCATGGAGCCGCCACCATCATTAACAATACATTTACACTGCGCGCAGCTGCCGCCGCCGCCACAGGCAGAAGCTAAAAATACGCCCTGAGCAGACAGGGTATTAAGCAGCTTATCGCCCGCTGGTACGGTAATGGTTTTCTCGCCATTGATCTCAATAGTGACATTGCCGCTGCTCACTAAACGTGAGCGCGCAAATAAGATGATGCACACCAGCGATAATACAATTGCCGTAAACATCCCCACACCGAGAATAACTACTGTATTCATTACAAGGTCTCCAGTTCGTCTCGGTTAAAGATCAATGCCGCCAAAGGACATAAAGCCTAAGGACATCAAACCCACAGTAATAAAAGTAATACCCAGGCCACGCAAGCCTTCGGGTACATCACTGTATTTTAACTTTTCGCGAATACCTGCCAGCGCCATAATCGCCAGCGCCCAGCCAGTACCCGCGCCGGCGCCATACACCACCGACTCAGAGAAATTGTAATCGCGCTCTACCATGAAGAGAGAGCCACCCATGATCGCGCAGTTTACCGTGATCAATGGTAAGAATACGCCCAGCGCGTTGTACAACGCAGGCACGTATTTATCTAACACCATTTCCATGATCTGAACGATGGCCGCGATAACACCGATATAGCTCAACAAGCCCAGGAAGCTTAAATCCACATCCGGAAAACCTGCCCATGCCAAGGCACCTTCGCGCAACAAGTGGTTATAAATAAGGCTGTTTACTGGCACGGTTAAGGCCATAACCACAATCACCGCAATACCCAAACCGATAGCGGCTTGGATTTTTTTGGAGATGGCCATGAACGTACACATACCGAGAAAGAAGCTCAGCGCCATATTTTCAAGAAATACCGAACGCACGAACAGGCTAATATAATGTTCCATTAAAAGGCCTCCTTAACACTGCGGGTATTCTTGGTGATTTTGAATTCGGCCTTCTCAACCTGTTCCTTTTTCACCGAGCGAACAACCCAGATGAAAATACCAATCAGGAAGAATGCGCTCGGTGGCAATAGCAGTAAACCATTAGGCACATACCAACCGCCATCAGTGACGACCGGAAGAATTTCATAGCCAAATAATTTACCGGAACCAAACAGCTCACGAACCACTGCAATACTGAACAGTACAACGCTGTAGCCCAAACCATTACCGATACCATCGACAAAGCTCGCCAGCGGCGGGTTCTTCATCGCAAAACCTTCGGCGCGTCCCATCACGATACAGTTGGTAATAATCAAACCAACAAACACCGACAGCTGCTTACTGATTGCAAATGCATAAGCTTTTAGTAGCTGATCTACCACTATTACCAGCGAGGCAATGATAACCATCTGCACGATAATGCGGATGCTGCCCGGAATCTGATTACGAATCAGCGAGACTGCAAAGCTAGAAAACGCGGTAACCAAGGTCACCGAGATACACATTACTAGCGTTACTTTAAGGCTAGACGTCACCGCCAGCGCTGAACAGATACCCAGTATTTGCAATGCGATGGGGTTATTTTGAATAATCGGCTTAGTTAAAGCTTCTCTCATTGTCGACATGGCTTATGCCTCCCCTGAGCGCAAATTGCTTAAGAATTTTTGGTAACCCAGCTCACCCATCCAAAACTGCAATAGGTTGCTGACACCGCGACTGGTTAATGTTGCACCTGACAGAGCATCTACTTTATTAGCAGCGCCAGGTGTAGACGAATCAACATTGCCCTTTACCAATTGGATAGCTACGTCGCCGTCGTCGTAAATTTCTTTACCGGGCCACAATGCTTTCCATTTAGGATTATCTACTTCACCGCCCAAACCTGGGGTTTCGCCGTGCTCGTAAAAACCTAAACCAGCGACAGTATTAAAGTCATTCTCCAAAGCGAGAAAGCCGTACAGTGTCGACCACAGGCCGTAACCACGCACAGGTAGTATCACCTTGTCGTAATTACCGTCTTTACCGATCAGATATACCATCGCAAAATTTTCACGACGCCGTATCTTAGCCAAATCATCATCACCTAGCGCAATTGATGTTTCAGTATCTTTAGCTACTTTAGCTTGTTCAAAGCCTTTAAGCGCAAGCTCATCGGTGAATTTGCCGGTACGTAAATCTACGATTTTAGTGGTGACTTGCTCAAACTGAGCTTCAATACTCTCGCCAGGCACCAACAAGCCAGCCGCCGCCAAAATATTAGCTTTACGGTCTAGCGCTTTGTTCGCCACCTGAGCAGGTTTTAGCATTACTGCAGCACTGGCAACCACCAGCGCGCATACAATACAGAGGACTACGGCAACCAGCAGCGTTCTCTGTGTACTGTCGTTATTAGCCACGTGCCAACCTCCGCTTAATATTCGCCTGCACCACAAAATGATCAATTAACGGTGCGAATAAATTGGCAAACAATATTGCCAGCATCATGCCTTCTGGGAAGGCCGGATTCACAACGCGAATCAACACCACCATCGAGCCAATAAGCGCACCATAAACCCACTTGCCGGTATTCGTCATCGAGGCCGACACAGGGTCGGTTGCCATAAACATCATACCGAAGGCAAAACCACCCAAGACGAGGTGCCAATGCCACGGCATAGCCATCATCAGGTTGTTACCGCCATCCATTGAATTAAACAGCGTCGTCAGTGCAAACATACCAATTAATACGCCTGCCACAATGCGCCATGAAGCGATACGCGTCCAAAGTAAGACTGCGCCACCAATCAAGATCGCTAAGGTAGACACCTCACCCATTGAGCCGTGCATATTACCTATGAACGCGTCCATCCAAGACATTTGCTGTTCCAGCACAGCTAAGCCATCGCTGGCAACAACCGACAATGGCGTCGCGCCGGTAAAGCCGTCAACCGCTGTCCAAACCGCATCGCCAGACATACTTGCAGGGTAGGCAAAGAATAAGAATGCGCGGCCGGCCAGTGCGGGGTTCAAGAAGTTTTTGCCCGTCCCGCCAAATACTTCTTTGCCGATAACGACACCAAAGCTAATACCCAGTGCGACTTGCCACAGTGGAATGCTAGGCGGACATATCAGCGCGAACAATATAGAAGTAACAAAGAAACCTTCGTTGACTTCGTGTCCACGCTTCATTGCAAATAAAACTTCCCAGAAGCCACCAACAACAAATGTGACGGCGTAAACAGGGATGAAATACCAGAAGCCATGCCAGAAGTTGTCCCAAATATTGGTCGGGTCGTAACCCGCCATCATAGAGATCATTACATGGCGCCAGCCTTCCCCTGCTGAAAGCCCCATGTCGAGCATGATTTGGTTAGCTTGAAAGCCGATATTCCACATTCCGTAGAACATAGCCGGAAACGCGCAAAACCAAACGGTGATCATAACGCGCTTAAGATCAACGCCGTCACGAACATGGGCGTTTGTTTTAGTTACCGACGATGGAGAATAAAAAATAGTATCCGCTGCTTCGTAGAGCGCATACCACTTTTCGAAACGACCGCCTTTCTCAAAATTCGGCTCGATATCATCGAGAAATTTTCTCAGCCCCATGATTTAACCCTCTTTCTCTATGCGGCTTAAATTGTCGCGAAGGATCGGCCCGAACTCATATTTGCCGGGGCAAACATAGGTGCATAGCGCGAGGTCTTCCTCGTCCAATTCCAAACAACCCAAGGTTTGCGACGCTTGGGTGTCACCAACAATTAGTGATCGCAGCAACTGCGTTGGCAATATATCCAACGGCATTACTCTCTCGTACACCCCGATCGGCACCATGGCCCGCTCACTACCATTGGTATTGGTCGTATAAGGGATACGTTTTTTGAAAAACTGAGACAAGTAAATCCGCAAAGATGAATGCTTATTCGCGCCAGGTGACAACCAGCCCATGAATTCGCGTTGGTTGCCCTCTGCCAATACCGTTACTTGGTTGTGGTAGCGGCCCAAAAACGCTGTTGCGCCGCGCGCTGTTCGACCACCAAGTACCGAGCCAGAGATAACACGATTATTGCCAGGCGCTATTTGGCCAGCACAAAGCTCATCGAGACTGACCCCCAAACGAGTTGCAATCAAACGCGGCTTTTCAACTTGTGGTCCCGCCAGTGACACCACGCGATCGGTGTTTAATTTGCCAGTAGTAAATAATTTGCCGATAGCAATAACATCTTGATAGCCAATAGACCAAACGATCTTAGTCGCGCTAGCACCCTCTAAGAAATGAATATGGGTGCCAGCCAAACCTGCGGGGTGAACGCCACCAAATTCCGCCACGTGCAGCTGATCGTTATCCAAGCTTGGTATATTGCTGTTTGGTGCCACACACAAATGGACTTTGCCACTGGTTAGGCGGCACAAAAGCTCAAGGCCATTAGTAAAGGCTTCTTCCGACTGCGCGATAATAGGCGCCGGGTCTGCCGCTAGGGGATGAGTATCGATGGCCGTGACAAAAATAGCTGCTGGACTGCTACCAATGGCCGGAATTCGACTAAACGGACGTGTGCGGAAAGCGGTCCAAAGACCAGATTCAACAAGATTCTCGGTAACCTGCTCAGCAGTTAGCGTGGGCAATGCTGACGTGTCGTACTTGGCAAAACTCTCGTACTCATCGTCCTCCACATCAATCACAACAGACTGCAACACCCTTTTTTCGCCGCGATTAATTGCAGAAACAAGTCCTGTTGCCGGCGAAGTGTATCGCACGCCCTCGTTTTTCTTGTCAGTAAATAAAACCTGACCGGTTTTAACTCGATCGCCGGTTTTAACCGCCATCGTTGGTTTCATACCAACGTAATCGAAGCCAACCACCGCGACAGAACGCACTTTTGAGCCAGGCTCAATACGCTGATCGGGCAGTCCCGATATGGGCAAATCAAGACCCCTGGTAATTTTGATCATAAGGTTGCCTAACACTCTTATGGTTAAACGCGAAATTGCAAATTTGCGTAAACGGAGCGCGAAAGCGCTCTGGAAAATATGCGGATACTATTTTTAGCAACGCATTAAAAAACTGTCGCAAGTATAAAGACTCGCCGATCTGCTTGCTACAGGGAGACCTACGATAAAGGCCAACTTAGCAAACATTTGCAGCCATGCCAGCTTGAGCTTTCGCTTAGACTGGCATGGTATCGGTTAATCCTGAGGATATACCGCGTATTCCACACCGGCCATCTGCTCTAGAATTCGATGTACCTGACAGCTGTAACCAAACTCATTGTCATACCAGCAGTACAACACTGCGCTTTTGCCGTTTACGATCGTCGCCTCACTGTCAAATACGCAGGCATGGCGAGAACCGACAAAATCACTAGATACAACTTCTGGAGAATTAGAGTAATCAATTTGCTTACGCAGCGGCGAATGCAGTGCCACACGACGCATAAACTCGTTCAACTCTTCAGTTGTGGTCTCAGTTTTCAAGTTCAGTTTTAAAATAGCTAATGAAACATTGGGTGTCGGTACGCGAATGGCATTACCGCTGAGCTTGCCCAATAATTGCGGAAGCACTTTACCCACTGCTTTCGCTGCACCAGTTTCAGAGATAACCATATTCAATGGTGCACTCCGACCACGACGATCACCCTTGTGGTAATTGTCGATCAAGTTTTGGTCGTTGGTATAAGAGTGCACGGTCTCTACATGACCACCCTCAACACCGAATTTATCATCCAACACTTTGAGCGGCGGCGCGATCGCGTTAGTTGTGCAGCTCGCGGCAGAAATAATGGTGTCTGTCGGAAGTATCTCGTGGCTATTTACGCCGTGAACGATATTTTTCATATCACCTTTACCCGGCGCAGTCAAAATAACTTTTGAAATACCAGGACAGGCCAAGTGTACTGACAAACCCTCTGAGTCACGCCACTTACCCGTATTATCAACGAGAATGGCATCGTTGATGCCATATTGGGTGTAATCCACCTCAGACGGGGAGTTAGAGTAAATAACCTTAACCTCAACACCATTAGCAACAAACGACTGACGATCTTCGTCAACACGAATAGTCCCGTTAAATGGGCCGTGCACCGAATCGCGGCGCAGCAAGCTAACGCGCTTAACTAGATCGTTTTCAGCACCACCGTGACGAACAACAACCGCCTTAAGGCGCAGGTTTTCACCACCGCCCGCTTTCTCTATTAAGAGGCGCGCCACTAGGCGACCAATACGACCGAAACCATACAAGACAACATCGCGAGCCGGGCGAACAGGCTCCTTAGCGCCGCCAATCAAGCCTGCGACTTGGCTGCGAACAAACTCTTCTACAGATTGACCTGCTGGCTTACCGGTTTCTTCGTAAGCAACCGCGATACGGCCAGCGTCGATATGCGCTGTACCCAAGTCCAAGGTAGCCAATGCCTGAATGACAGGAAAGGTTTCAAATTCAGATAGTTCGTTTTGCTCTACCTGACGCACAAAGCGGTGCGCTTGCATAATATCTAGAACCGAAAGGTTAACCAGATTCTTTCCATAGATGTAGGTCTTAACGTTATTGGTGCGGTACAACTTACCAATCAGGGGAATCATCCCCTCTGCTAATGCTTCACGTTCTTTCCAGTCGGCGAAGTAATCATCAGGACGCTCACGTCTTCTTTCAGTCACGGCAGATACCCTTTGCTTACGGGGGGAGAAATTGAGCGCGTATTATCTTTATTACTGCCCCTGAGTTCAACTGCCGAAGCGCCGCGAAGCAATGTAATAACTACCATTTGCAGGTTACAATGCCCTGCTGACCCGCTGAAGAAGTCGAATTTTGCCTGTGATCGAATTACCATCCATCGTAAAACCACCCAAAGGTGGCGCCCTTCACTGGGGCCAAATCCCCATTGCCAGCCACGGCTTACTGGCCGCAGAGCTAGCAAGCTCGCTCGATGCGCCGGTTTTACTACTCACAGCAGATACCGCCTCGGCTTACCAGCTAGAACAAAACATGCAATTTTTCGCAGAGGGGCTGCCGGTAAAATTGCTGCCCGACTGGGAAACGCTGCCCTACGATAATTTTTCTCCCCATGAAGACATTGTTTCGGAACGCCTGCGGACTCTAAGCGAACTTACTACCATGCGACGCGGCATTTTGGTGGCGCCGATCAGCACATTAATGCAACGCATTGCTCCACCGGACTACGTCAGCAAGCACAGCTTGATTCTCAATGTCGGTCAAACCCTCGACATTGACAACTTCCGCCAACAATTAGAAAAAAGCGGCTACCGCCACGTCGACACCGTCTACCAACACGGGGAGTACGCCAGTCGCGGTGCGATTATCGATATTTTCCCGATGGGTAGCGAATCACCTTACCGCATAGACTTGCTCGACGACGAAATCGACAGTCTGCGCAGCTTCGACCCTGAAACACAACGCGGCATTGAGTCGGTCAAGCACATCAACTTGTTGCCAGGCAAAGAATTACCACTAGATGAAGACGGCATCACCCTCTTTCGCCGCAATTGGCACGAGCGTTTTAATGTTGACCACCGCAAATGCCCTATCTACCAAGATGTCAGCGACGGTATTGCTCCAGCTGGCATCGAGTACTACCTGCCCTTGTTTTTTGAGCAAACCGGCACCCTCTTCGACTATCTCCCCGCCAATAGCTGGCTGCTTAGCAGCGCGGGCATAGAAGGCGCTGCCGAACATTATTGGCAAGACATACAGCAGCGCTACGAGCAGCGCATAGGCGATATACGGCGACCGGTACTGCCACCCGCCACCGTATTCCAAACTGTGCCTGAAATTTTTTCAAGACTAAAAGACTATCCACGCGTGACCATTAGCGAGGCAACACTGCCGGATTCCGCAGGCAGCTATAATTTTGCCATCGACTCCTCGCCGCCACTCAACATCGACAGCAAACAAGACGACCCAATCGCCGCGCTAAGAGAATACTGCCGCGACCGCCGCGTTCTATTTTGCGCAGAATCAGCCGGCCGGCGCGAAGCACTGATCGACTTATTGACCAGACATAAGCTCAAACCTAAGCCGGTCAGCGGTTGGCGTGAATTTACGACGGGTAGCGACAGCATTAATATCACTGTCGCGCCACTTGACGAAGGCATTTCGGGCAGCGCCACCAACCCCTTTGCGCTGATTGCCGAATCCCAGCTATTCGGCAAGCGAGTATCGCAAAGTCGGCGTCGCAAAAAGGCCAGTAACACTGCAGAAAATGTGGTTAAAAATCTGGCGGAATTGCGAGTTGGCGCACCGGTTGTTCACGCCGACCACGGTGTCGGTCGCTATTTGGGCCTGCAAACTTTAAATATCGACAATCAAGCCAATGAGTTTTTAAGCCTTGAATACGCCGATGGCGCCAAATTATATGTGCCAGTGACATCACTACAGCTGATTAGTCGCTATAGCGGCGCTGATGACGAGCTCGCCCCGCTACATCGCTTAGGCACCGACCAATGGAGCAAAGCAAAGCGCAAAGCTGCCGAGAAAATTAGAGACGTGGCCGCCGAACTGCTCGATATTTACGCGCGCCGAGAGGCCCGCCAAGGGCGCTCGTTCGAGCTGAGCGACGAGGACTACTACGAATTTGCCAACGCCTTCCCCTTTGAAGAAACGCCGGATCAACAAACCGCCATCGAAGCCGTTATCGCTGATTTAAAATCGATCAAACCCATGGACAGATTGGTGTGTGGCGACGTGGGCTTTGGTAAAACCGAAGTCGCCGTGCGGGCCGCCTTTGTCGCCGTGCAAAATAATACCCAGGTTGCCATTCTGGTTCCTACCACCCTCCTGGCCCAGCAGCACTTTGAATCATTCCGCGATCGCTTCGCCGAACTGCCCGTAAATATCGAAGTGCTATCGCGGTTTCGCAGTGCCGCAGAACAGAAAGCGGTTATCGCCGACCTTGCGGCAGGCAAAGTCGATATATTGATTGGCACCCACAAGTTGCTCGGCAACGATATTGTCTACAAAAATCTCGGCCTAGTGATCATCGATGAAGAACATCGCTTTGGTGTTCGTCAGAAAGAAGCGCTCAAAAATATTCGCGCAGAAGTCGATGTACTTACCCTCACTGCCACCCCCATTCCCCGCACCCTGAATATGTCGATGGCGGGCATTCGCGACTTATCGATTATTGCCACACCACCGGCACGCCGGCTGTCGGTAAAAACCTTTGTGCGAGAGTCAGATCCGGCCCTTATCAAGGAATCTATCCTGCGGGAAATATTGCGCGGCGGTCAGGTGTATTACCTGCACAATGAAGTCAAAACCATTGAGAAAGTCGCACGGGAATTACAAGAAATGATTCCCGAGCTACGCATCGGCATTGGCCACGGCCAAATGCGAGAGCGCGAACTCGAACAAGTCATGAGCGACTTTTACCACAAACGCCACAATGTATTGGTGTGCTCGACTATTATAGAAACCGGCATCGACGTACCCAATGCCAACACCATTATTATTGATCGCGCTGACAAATTTGGCTTAGCACAGCTGCATCAATTGCGCGGGCGAGTCGGTCGCTCTCACCACCAAGCCTATGCCTACTTATTAACCCCGCCCGCCAAACAATTAACTGGCGATGCCGAGAAGCGCTTAACGGCAATTAGCGAAGCCGATGATCTTGGTGCGGGCTTTACACTTGCCACCCAAGACATGGAAATCCGCGGTGCCGGCGAGCTACTGGGTGAAGGCCAAAGCGGGCAGATACACACCATTGGCTTTACCTTATACATGGACATGCTCGACCGCGCAGTGCGAGCCATTAAAGTCGGCAAGAAAATTAACTTAGAAAATAGCGACGAAGACCATATAGAAGTTAACTTGCGACTACCCGCACTGATACCCGACGACTATCTGCCAGATGTGCAAAGCCGACTCATGCTGTATAAACGTATTGCCGGCGCGACCAGCAGTAACGCCCTTAGAGAGCTGCAAGTAGAAATGATAGACCGTTTTGGCCTGCTGCCCAATCAGGTGAAAAACTTATTCCGCTGCGGCGAACTGCGACTGCAGGCGGTTGAGCTAGGCCTAAGTAAAATAGAAGCATCCGCCGGTGGCGGTCGTATAGAGTTTGCCGAAAACACCCGCGTAGAACCGCTAAGTTTGGTTAAAATGGTACAGTCAGCACCAGCGACATATCAGCTCGACGGCGCAACCGCCCTTAAATTTAAACACGCTATGGAAGAGCCCCAGCAACGTTTCGATTTTATCGAAACCTTATTGGCAAAACTGGCACCAAGTCGCTAGAACTGAGATAGTCTTCCCTGAAAAAGTAGATCGTCACCGAGTGACAAGAAAACAGAGACATTGCGATTATGACCACACCTTCTCGACGCCACATTGACTGCCGCCCTTTGCGCGCATTACTGGCCGTTTTTGTGCTCACCTTCAGTGGCGTCGCACTAAGTCAAAATGACAATCGCTTCCACATCGACCTCGTCGTATTTGCCAATAATGAACAAGCTAGCCTTTACGAAGAAGACTGGCCAGACAATCTCCACCTGCGTTACCCGCGCAACTGGACTCGTATCTCCAGCAGCGCAAGCTCTCCGCAAAAAGTCGACTATATGGATCCAGAGTTTGCCCAAACTCTGCGGTCGCTGCGTCTCTCTTCCCGCTACAAGCTGCTACTGCAAACAAGCTGGCAGCAAGATTTGACCGCACGTAAAAAATCACCTGCGATACTCATCCACGGCGGCAAACAAAGCGGCAATCACTACGAGCTTGAGGGCTATATTCGCGTCGCAGTTGAACGCTATCTACACCTGGATACCAACTTGTGGCTGAGCAGCTTTGGCAATCGCGGAGGAAACTATTACCTACCCCGCCAGCCCTTGAGCTTTGATGAACCTGAAGAAGAGTCCGGATTTGTCGATGAAAGTTTTGAATCGAGCCCTGAGTACGCGGAATTTTTAAAACAGAATCCCGGTTACTCGCCACAAAGGAGTCAAACGCAAGCCCAGAGTGGCGACTCGCCAATCGACCGCATTGTGGTGATGAAGCAAGAAAGGCGGATGCGCAGCAACGAGCTGCATTTTATCGATCACCCGCGCTTTGGCGTCATTATTAAAGTCTCTAAGATAAGTACTGAGCAAGCTAGCGGTGAGGAAAACGCGGCTCAATAGGCCGCGATACAATGCGCTAGAATGGATTTTACCTGCAGCATGCCGGTATCAATGACAGTCTGAATATCTTCCATGGTAATGATGTTATCGCTCAAGCCAGCACCTGGATTTACCACCAGCGCCACAGAAGCGTACTCGATGCCCGCCTCTCGCGCCAAACTTGCCTCAGGCATCGCCGTCATACCCACAATGTCGTTACCATCGCGCGCCAAACGACTGATCTCGGCAGCGGTCTCTAAACGCGGCCCTTGGGTCACGGCGTACACACCATAATCTTCAAATGCGATATCCGCATCCACTGCGGCGTTGGCCAATCGCGAGCGCAAATCCTGACTATAGGGATAACTGAAATCGATGTGCTCTACCTTGCCATTACTGCCGTCGAAAAAGGTGTGCTCACGTCCCCATGTGTAATCATTGATTTGATTGGGAATGGCAATAACTCCCGTTACGAATCGCTCGCTAATACCACCCACTGCATTCACTGATACCAAGGCATCAACTCCTGCTTGCTTTAAGGCCGCTATATTTGCACGATAATTAATCGCGTGCGGTGGAATTTGGTGACCCTTGCCGTGGCGAGCCAAAAACAAAAACTCCGCCCCCTCGTAACGAATACGCTGCAGCAAAGCGCTAGGAGCGCCGTACTCCGTCTCCACCGCTGTTTCGTCAAGCACTTCGGCACCCGGCCAATCACACAAACCTGTGCCACCGATTACCGCAATTGTTTTACTCATTAACTTGCTCCGTGTTGCGCTCTTGCGCGCGTTCAATGGAAATAGGATCGAGCTTCACGGTGGTCGTTGGGAATGCCACATCAGCACCCACACCGTGGATGATATCGAGAATCTTCAGCAAGACATCTTGCTTGATCTCGTGATATTCAACCCATTTTGTCGTTTTGGTAAAGGTGTAAATAAAGAAATCCAAAGACGAGGCATTGTATTGGTTAAAATTAACAATCAGCGTCCGGCCTAAATCAATGTCCGCGTGATCCTCGAGCATGGCTCGCACCTGGGTAATAATTTCAGGTAGCACTGCCGCATCTTGATAGCGCACGCCGATCGTTTCATGAATTCGACGATTCAACATTCGCGAGGGGTTTTCTACTGAAATTTGCGAAAAGGTAGCATTTGGCACATAGAGCGGGCGCTGATCAAAGGTACGAATACGCGTTTGCCGCCAACCGATATTCTCAACCGTGCCCTCTATATTCTTATCTGGTGAACGCACCCAGTCTCCCACAGAAAAAGGGCGATCTAAATACACCATCAATCCGCCAAAAAAATTCGCCAGCAAATCTTTTGCAGCAAAACCAACCGCGATGCCGCCTATCCCACCAAACGCAAGCACACCGGAAATACTATATCCGAGGTTTTGTAACACCATTAGTGACGCCACAATAATAACCGCAGATCGCACCAGCTTACCCAGTGCCATTACCGTCGTTTGATCGATCGGCTCGTCCTTTGTAGTGTACTCATCAGACAGCAACCGTCTCTCAACCTGTCTAACCAAAGACACCAAGAACCACGCCAGAATCACCACGACACCCACCGCACGCAGGGAATCCAAGGCCGAAAACACCTCGGCGTCAGTGGATTCGCCAATGACCTCCAGCACGTGGCTACCGCCCACAGCCCAGATCATAAGAAGTGCAGGACGCCTGGAGGCCTCTAGCAAAGCGTCATCCCAAAGATTATGAGTTTTTTCAAACTTCTTAGCGAGATGCGCAACTAATCGCCCCAAAATCAAGTTTAGGGCCAATAAAATAAGTACCAGCACAAACACTTCGCCCAGCCAGGGGTATTCTTCTGGCTGAAAACTTGTCCACCACTGCTCCAGCATTGGGGCATCCTCACTACGCTGCTATACAATTTCATTTCTAAACAACACGCGCTTAGACAAATGAACCATAAAAATCAAATAAGAAACTGCAAAATTGCATCAGAAAATTCAGCTATGCGCCTGAATCTAAAGCTAATTATATTGAAGACTGAGAAAGAACCCCAGCGCGACACCAAACTAGCCGTGAAAAATACCTACTAGACAGCGATTTGTTAAGTGTTAGTTTGGGAATCGTATATCAACGGAGGCAAAAATCATGGCGACTATAAGACCCCAAGTTGGTTATTGGTACAAGGATATTGAGTCCGGCCAATTATTTGAAGTCGTCGCTGTCGACGACGATAGCGACTCAGTGGAAGCCCAACTAATCGATGGTGAACTATGCCAATACGATTTGGACAGCTGGGATCAACTCAATTTAGATATCGTCGAAGAACCGGAAGATTGGCGAAACGCCTTTGAACTAAGCGACGATGATTACCGTTTTCTAGATGACACCATGGTACCGGAAAGTTGGAATCCCTTGTCTGAGATCGAATCAGATATCGTTAACGGCATCACCGACGAATACTAGTATCGCCGGGATCGTCGCAGACCATGCCTCCAGCTTACATCCTCCTTTTTTAACCTGCTGCTGCAGGTTTTTTTCTTATAACTACCCTCCTATTTGCTAATTCCACAAAAGCTATTGCCATCCAAACAATACTGTATATAATGACAGTTACTGTATAAGTAACCAGATGCCAAATTTATGGAAAAGCTGACCGCCAGACAAAGTGAAGTTCTGCAATTGATTAAAGATCATATTGGCGAAACTGGCTACCCGCCGACTCGGGCAGACATCGCCAGAGAACTTGGTTTCAAGTCACCCAATGCTGCGGAAGAACATCTCAAAGCGCTGGCACGCAAGGGCGCAATAGAGATCATCGCCGGTGCTTCGCGCGGTATTCGCCTGCCAGAAAGTTTAGGCTTGCCCATCATTGGCCGAGTTGCAGCAGGTAATCCCATTCTCGCCGAAGCCCATATTGAAGATTACTGCGACATGCCCGGCTCTATTTTCTCGCCCAGTGCGGATTACTTTCTCCGTGTAAAAGGCGACAGCATGATCAATGCAGGCATCTTTGACGACGACCTACTCGCGGTGCATCGCACAACGAATGTGCGCAATGGTCAAATCGTGGTTGCGCGGATTGGCGACGAAGTCACAGTTAAACGCTTTCAACAGCAAAAAAGTAAGTTCCACATATCACTGATTGCTGAAAACCCAGATTACGCACCGATTGACGTAGATTTACGAGAGCAGGAATTTGCGATCGAAGGTTTAAGTGTCGGTGTTTTGCGGCGCGGGAGTTAATACTATGACTTGTCTAGAACAAATGCCTCTACATTACACCCCCGCTACCGAAACTAGCGGCGGCCAAGTTACCGAGATCACTATGCGCAGCGACGCACACTTATCTCGCCCCATGCTTGCGGCCATGATGATTGAATTAAGCAGTAATGCTGATCAGCGCTGGTTGTGCTGGGTTGCAGACCGACCTTTAAAGCCACTGCTAAACGCAGACAGCCATCTACAGGGTCAAAAAATTCTACAGGTGGTGTCTAATAGCAAGCGTGATTTAAGCGAAATTGGGGTTAGAGCGCTGGAGCGCGGTAAAAGTCACACCGTCGCCATTATGCTTGAGAGACCGCTGAGAGATGATGAAAGACAGGCCTTAGAAGCGGCTGCCCTCGCCGGATCTGCGGAGTGCCTTGTTATCTTTATGCAGTCTTAAGAGCCGAGACCTTTGCTGAAACCTTTAATGGACGATCTTAGTATCTGACTGTAGATCGTCTTCATCATCAATATCATCCTCGTCCACAAAGCCGTCGTCACCCGCTGACATCGCGGCAGCTTCGATGCCTGCTTGTACCATAGCGCGCGCAACATCTAGCACCGAGCCCACAATATGCTCGCGGGTCTCTTTTGAGAATTTGATCGTCACCAAGGGGTTTTCATCACCTTCTGATCGCTGTAAGACAATATCTCCATTGGCAAGCTCGACGAGTTCTAAATATGACAGCACTAAAATATCCTTGATATTACCACGCCAACGCGGCGCTTTTGTTCACTCTATTGTAGCAAATCCGCCCAGCCTGACGCCAACCGCATCAATATTCCATTAAGGTGGCACGGTGCCGTGCGATCACCGATTTCAATTCAGCAAGGCACTCTGCAAAATCTAACTCAATGCGCTCCAAGCGAGTTGCATCGCTGGCAATAAGTCCCGATGGTGACGAACCTACGGTTTGCAAGAACGGATAATCGACTAATGACTTTAGCCAAGGGGAATGAACTTCGCGATCAGCCAATTCCAAAATCTCTGGGGGAAGCTCCGCTAAAGTAAATGACCTAGCGTTAAAATGCCCCGCTGGCACGCGCAAGCCAAACTTAGGCTGTTGCTCAAGGAGGTCCGCCAAGTGGCACTGGTAGGCCAATAAAAGCTGCCAAATCAGTGATTCAGCAGTGGCGCGATGAAAATGGCCGCCCCACTCTGACTTGTCTGTCGTCTCTAGTTGCGTGAGATATTGTTCGGCAAAATAAATATGTAGATTACTCTGCCCGCGAAAACTTTCTTTCATTATTACTCCAGCCCGTTGAGCCCAAGCATCGCCGCTAACATTTTATTTAGCGGCCTTGGCTTTTTTAGCTGCTTTTTCACGCACAACCCACTTACCATTTTCATAGAAAGCGGCCCAACCAGATGGCTTGCCATCCACTTCGGTCTGCACATACTGCTCTTTAGTTTTGCGGCTGTAGCGAATAACCGTGTCGTTCCCTTGTTTGTCTTTCACCGGCGCATCGAAAAGAAATGCGTATTTCTCATCGACAAGATCACGAACCGGTAAAATCTCTTTTACCAGCGGCGCACGGGTTTCACGATTGCGCGGGAAACCACTGGCGGCAAGAAATAGACCGGACGCGCCATCGCGCAAAATATAGTGGTCGTCAACCTTCTCACACTTCAGGTCCGGCATCGGTACAGGGTCCATTTTCGGTGGCGCTGCTTCGCCACTGCGCAGCAATTTACGCGTGTTTTTGCACTCCTCGCCGGTACAGCCAAAATATTTCCCAAAGCGCCCGGTTTTTAATTGCATATCGGCACCGCACTTATCGCACTCGATCAGCGGTCCCTCATAGCCCTTAACTTTAAAGCTTCCCTCTTCAATTTCGTGGCCTGAACAATCGGGGTTATTACCGCAAATATGCAGCTTGCGCGAGGCGTCAATGACATAGCTATCCATCGCGGTATTACACAATTTACAGCGTTTTTTACTGCGCAGTAATTTAGATTCCGCTTCGTCGTCATCGTTGTCGATACTGACAAAATCATCGCCAGACACTAAGTTTATAGTCTGTTTGCATCGCTCCTTCGGGGGCAGTGCATAACCTGAACAACCTAAGAACACACCGGTACTCGCGGTGCGAATTTGCATATCGCGACCGCAATTCGGGCACGGAATATCAGTGCCAGTCGGCGTGTTTTGACGCATTCCCGCGTCACTGGCCTCAGCGGCTTCAAGCGTCTTGCGAAAATCGACGTAGAATTCATTGAGCAGCAATTTCCAGTTCTTATCGCCAGAAGCTACCGCATCCAGCAACTCTTCCATACGCGCAGTGAAGCTGTAATCGAGAAGATTACTAAAGCTTTCGACTAAGCGGTCGGTGACGATATCACCCATTTTTTCCGCATAAAAACGCCGATTTTCAACTTTTACGTAACCGCGATCTTGGATAGTCGAAATGATAGACGCATAGGTGGATGGGCGACCGATGCCGCGTTTTTCCAATTCTTTTACCAGCGCAGCCTCAGAGTAGCGCGGCGATGGCTTGGTGAAGTGTTGCGTCGGATCGACCTTCAGAAGCTCGAGCTTTTCACCCACTTTCACATCGGGCAACTCTTGATCATCTTCTTTTTTTGCAACGCCCGGCGGCTGCACCTTCATAAAACCGTCAAAACGCACTACTCGGCCGCGGGTGCGAAGCTCAAAATCGCCAGCAGCCACGGTGATCGACGTGCTCGTAAAGTCGGCTGAAGCCATCTGGCACGCCACAAACTGGCGCCAAATTAGGGTGTATAGGCGTTCAGCATCACGTTCCATCCCCGCCAATTGGGTCGGTTCAACGTTAACGTCCGACGGACGAATCGCCTCATGCGCTTCCTGCGCACCTTCTTTACTAGAATACGACCGCGGCGCGTCAGGTAAATACGCTTTAGCAAAATTGGACGAAATATAATCGCGACACGCCGTTACGGCATCCGCACTTAAATTGGTCGAGTCGGTACGCATATAGGTGATGTAACCAGCCTCATAGAGACGCTGTGCCATCATCATGGTCTTCTTAACCCCGAAGCCCAGGCGGGTACTTGCAGCCTGTTGTAGCGTCGACGTTATGTATGGGGCGCCGGGGTGGCTCTTGGTTGGTTTGTCCTCGCGGGCGCTAACCTTGTACTCAACATTTTTTAGCGCCGCCGCTGCGGCCATGGCATCGGTTTCATTGTCTGGTCTAAACGCTTCACCAGCCTGTTTTTTAACTTCCAGACGCAATTTACCCGCTGGCGCGGCGTTGTCAGTGTGAATCTGCCAAAACTCATCCGGAATAAACGCGCGGATTTCCTTTTCACGATCCACAATTAAGCGCACCGCAACTGACTGAACACGACCAGCAGACAGGCCGCGTGCAATTTTTGCCCACAGCAATGGCGACACCATATAGCCAACAACGCGGTCTAGGAAGCGCCTAGCCTGCTGCGCATTAACACGATCAATATCAAGTTCGGTTGGTTTTTCAAACGCGGCCTGAATCGCCTTCTTGGTAATCTCGTTAAAGACCACCCGTTTGTAGCGACTATCATCGCCACCAATTGACTCGCGTAAATGCCACGCAATTGCCTCTCCCTCGCGATCCAAATCCGTTGCGAGATAGATAGTGTCGGCATTCTCGGCCAATTTTTTCAGTTCATTAACAACCTTTTCCTTGCCCGGTAATATTTCGTAGCGCGCCTTCCAATCGTTATCAGGGTCAATGCCCATACGTCCAACCAATTGCTCACGAGCCTTGGTCTTCTTATGAATCTCTTTCTCTTCTGGTGACATTTTGCGTGTCAACGCCGCCGCCTTGGCACGCTGCTTGGCATCGACCGGGCTCGCCTTGCTGCTGCCGCTAGTTGGTAAATCGCGGATATGGCCAATACTGGACTTCACGATGTAATCGTTGCCCAAATACTTGTTAATGGTCTTCGCTTTTGCCGGCGACTCCACAATAACTAAAGATTTGCCCATATTATCCTTCTGCAATTTACGTAAACGTGTGACGCCTTAACGGCGAGAGGCGACATATATAAGTGTTCATTTCGTCAGGGTCAAGGGCGGCGTAACATCATCAGCCCTGCCATCAAGCTATAAAATCGATCCATCAGCGGGGCTAAGAAACTCAAATCTACGCTGCAGTTTTCCTTCAAATTCAATAACTTCAGTGAACATAGCGAGGGGTCTAACCCAAAGTGCAGCCTCGCCATATAAAGGTCGATAAACGACAACTAATTCTTCCGTCTCACTGTGGGTAGCCACCTCGTAGACATAATATTCGCCACCTTTATAGTGTCGGTAGCGGCCTGGCGAGACACTTTGTTGATCTGGCCTAGTCATTCTGAACTCACTCCGGTTTCGAGATGCGCCTCTTCGACAATGGCGTTGAGCACCTGCGCTATATTTTTCACTACATTTAAGTCTGCATGGTTTTCACGCCAATAAATATTGAGACCAAGTGGCGTTAATTCAAGCATGCTGGCATCTCTTGGCAGTAACGGACTATGTTTTTCAATCAACGCTAGCATTGCGGGGTCTAGAGAAACCGGGTCGTCGTCGCCCTCAGGCACATCGATTAACCAGTACTTCCAAGGCGTTAGCGGCTTTTTAGTGTGTAAAAAGCGGGTGTAACAGACGCCAAACACATCCTCCTCACGACGAACTTTAGCGCGCCGCGTCTTAGGCATTGCCACTACTTTTACTGACAAGCCCAAGGTACGAGCACTCGCGCGTATTTCCGCCTGCTGGGTCTGGCGCCGAGACGGCAGAATCCACATGATAGGCGCCAGCATGAACCCAATAACCACAACTGCTATTAACCACGCCATTAGGCGGCTCCCGAGACTTCACTGGACAGATGGCAGGCTTTATACCTTAATAGCGAGGTACATTGCGACCACAAAAGGAGAATGCTATGCCAAATTATCAGCGCATCCTTGCAGCGATTGATTTATCAGATGAAACCAACGCAGTGTTGACGCGCGCTAAAGCCATGGCGACTAGCGACGGCGCTGAACTACACCTCGTTCATGTGGTAGAACCATTGAACCTCGCCTACGGCGGCGATATTCCCATGGATTTTTCCAGCGTACAGGAGCAACTGCAAACCCAAGCAGAGGAGTCACTCCACCAATACGCCAAGCGAGCCAACATTCCCACTAATCGATGTCACCTCTTAAGTGGCCGACCCGATTCCCAAGTCCATGAACTTTGCGATAGCTTGAACGCGGATCTCATTATCGTTGGCAGTCACGGCCGCAAAGGTCTAGCGCTATTACTTGGCTCAACCGCCAACGGCGTATTACACGGCGCCAAATGCGATGTGCTGGCGGTGCGAGTTGGCTAATTACTCTGCCAACTCCATCCACCGCTCCATACACTCATCGAGCTCCAGCTGAACACGACTTAATTGATCGAGAACTTGGGTGACTTTTGCCGCATCCTGTTGATAAAAAGCAGGATCACCTGTTATTTCACCCAAGTCAGCAATTTTTGCCTCTAAGGTTTCAATCTTGGCGGGCAGCCCATCTAACTCCCGTTGATCCTTATAGCTGAGCTTTTTCACTTTGGCGGCGGGCTTTGATTCAGTCACCGCTGCTGCCGCTGCCGTATTTTTACTGGCTGCCGCCGCTTTCTGTTGAGCTGCGCTGCGCGCCACGTAATTCGAGACCTCGGTATAGCCCCCCACGTGCTCACTGATTTGACCGTTACCTTCAAACAGCAAACAACTACTGGCAACACTATCTACAAAGGATCGATCGTGACTGACCAGCAATACCGTGCCACTGAACTCAACTAATAAACTCTCTAGTAGTTCAAGGGTTTCCATATCGAGGTCGTTGGTTGGCTCATCCATTACCAATACGTTCGCGGGCTGACTAAACAAGCACGCCAGCTGCACCCGCGCACGCTCTCCCCCCGACAAAACCCCGAAATGACTGCGGGCGCGCTCGGGAGTGAACAAGAAATCACCAAGGTAGCTCATGATATGGCGATCTTTGCCGTTAATAGTGACCGCATCGCGGCCCTGGCCAACAATATCCACCACCCGTTTATCTTCGTCCAAGCGATCGCGAAGCTGATCAAAGTAAGCGACTTGCAGCTTGGTTCCCGCTTTCACCGTACCGCTCTGGGGCTCGAGCTCGCCAAGAATCAAACGCAGCAAGGTTGTTTTACCAGCACCGTTTGGGCCGATAAGTGCTAATTTGTCACCGCGACAAATCAATAGTGAAAGATTGTCGACCAGTAATTTACCCGGTACTTCAAAGCGAACATCAGTGAGCTCAGCGACAACCTTGCCGGTTTTATCACCCTGATTCACGCTCAGACTAGCCGAACCGGTGAGGTTACGGCGCTGCGACCGCTCATTGCGCATCTTTTCCAGCGCGCGAACACGGCCCTCATTGCGGGTGCGGCGCGCTTTAATTCCCTGCCGAATCCATACCTCTTCCTGCGCCAAACGCTTGTCGAACAGCGCATTTTGCTCGGCCTCAACCTCTAAGGCGTGCTCCCTCAGCTCCAAGTAACGGACGTAATTGGTATCGTAATTAGTCAGAATGCCGCGATCTAATTCAATAATGCGGGTCGCCAGTTTTTCAATCAGCGCCCGGTCGTGAGTCACAAACAACACACAGCCCTGAAACGACATAACGCACTGTTCCAGCCACAAAATGCCGTCTAAATCCAAATGGTTGGTAGGTTCGTCCAACAGCAATATATCGGGCTCACAAACCAGCGCCCGCGCCAGTGCAACGCGGCGACGCCAGCCACCCGACAGACTGCAAACCGTCGCGTCGGCATCTAACTCAAGTCGAGAGAGGATATTTTCGATGCGCTGTTGAAATAGCCAACCGTCGTTTACCTCAATCTCACGCTGTAATTTTTCAAGTTCAATTAATTCATCGTCGCCCATTTCGCCGATAATCAGCTCATGATAGCGACGTAGTATTTTGCCTAACCCCGCCAAACCATCCGCCACGACGTCATAAATCGTTTCTTCCGGCGACGCAAAATCCAAGGTTTGCTCCATCCTTGCAATTTTCACTCCCGGTTGGCGCCAAATGTCCCCGGAGTCTACCGTGGTATTGCCGTCGACAATGCGCAGCAAGGTCGACTTTCCGCAGCCATTACGCCCCAGTAAACAAACACGATCGCCAGCTTCTAATTGTAATTCTGCATTATCCAAGACAATCTGTTGTCCAATACTGTGCTGTAATTGTGTGGCGCGTAACAAAGGCATATATTTGATCCAATGTGTAACCAGCTTTAAGCTGGTTAATCTCAATGTTGGCTAACTTCTTAGGAAATTCACGATGTTTTGCAAGGCTGTAGGGAAATGAATCGCCTCTTATTACTGGTTTTACTATTAACAACGTCAGCAGTTCAGGTGTTTGCCGAGCCTAGCCTAGACGAAAGCCGGCGATTATACCGCGAAGCCCTCAACGAAATCAGCCGCGGGAGGCTTATCAATGCGGAAAAGCTGGTTCCAAAGCTAAATAATTATCCACTGCTACCTTATCTTGAACTGGAATTGATCAAAGCACAGATCAATGAGATTTCGCCGCAAACCATCGACGTCTATCTCCAACAATACGGCGATACCATTGTCGGGCAGCGAATTCGTATCTCGTGGCTCAATAAATTACTGCGCAGCCGCGATTGGGCACAGTTTGTTAGCTACTACCAAAGGAACTCATCGGTCGCCACGAGTTGCTATTACGCCTACGCCCTGCGGCAAATTGGCGATCATTACAAAGCTGACAAGGCCATTGCGGAGTTATGGTTAACACCCTCATCGCTGCCAAAGGAGTGCGACACCCCCATTAAACAGTGGATGGCCCGCCTCAATACCAGTGAAAAAGAAGATCAATATTGGCTGCGCGCCGAACTCGCGCTCAGAAAAGGGCAAACCGATATGGCCCGCTATTTACTGGGCAAAATTGCCAACTCAGAACCCTATGTCGACTTACTTCAACGTCCAGAACGCCTCTACCAGCTAGGTATGAAGCTGCCCGTTAATGAACATAGCCGCGAAGTAGCTGTTCACGCACTAAAACAACTTGCACGTGGCGACTTTGAGCGCACCAATACCCTGTGGCATCAACTTGATCGTCACCTCAATTTTAGCGCAACTCAGAATTACGCACTGCGCGATAGTATGGCGCGGCAAATTATTGCCAGTGATGCAGACTATACCCGCGACTGGATAACGGCAAACGACCCCAATTACGAAGACCCGTACCTAACAGAGTGGCGTATTCGCCTCGCTTTAAAAGATCTGGACTGGCCTGAAGTACAAAGAACCGTTCAATTTTTACCGGCAGAAATGCGCGAAAAAGCCGACTGGCGCTATTGGTGGGCAAGAGCTGATATCGAGTTAAAAGGTGAGCTGAGTGTTAGCACCCAGCTTATTCTTCAACAAATTGCGGCAGAGCGCGGCTATTACAGCTTTTTAGCGGCAGACATTCTCAACGAAGAATACCAATTAACAGCGGTACGAACCTTAGACCCAGCGCTCATAGGCGAAATTGAGCAGCACGAGGCGATCAATCGCGCTCGCGAACTCTATTTACTAGGAGAGAATTTTACTGCCAGCTTAGAGTGGAATTACGGCATGCGCAGTCTCAACAAACCTGAGCAAGTAGCTGCCGCACAACTCGCCCTAAACTGGGGCTGGTCGCACCAATCCATTATGACGGCGATACGCGCGGGTGAATGGAATGACCTAACCCTGCGCTTTCCCACGCCTTATAAATCCACCTTCAAGACAATCGCCAAACGCGAGAATATTGAACTGAAATGGCTTTACGCGATTGCCCGCCAAGAAAGTGCCTTTGCACCCAGCGCCAACTCACCCGTTGGCGCGCGGGGTATTATGCAATTAATGCCCGGCACCGCACGCCTTGTTGCCCGTCAAATGGGCATATCGCAGCCACGTACTGAAGATTTAGTCACACCTGAAAAGAACATTGCGATGGGCGGGTTTTATCTAGGCCAGCTTTTAGAGCAATTTGGCGGCAACCGAATACTCGCAACCGCAGCCTATAATGCTGGCCCTACGCGTGTAGAGCGGGTGTTGCTGCGCCAAACTGAGGAGCTGCCCGCCGATATATGGATTGAAAATCTTCCCTATGGCGAAACCCGCGAATACATAAAGAACGTGCTGGCATTTAGCGTTATTTATGCTGAAAAGCTAAAACTAGATCGCCCTTTGCTGGCCAGTCACGAGCGCAAAATTAGCGCCGCCAACGCGGTGACTGCGCAGAAAAACTAAGGTGAATAGCTCGGGGGCAACGCGCCCCTGAGCCATCACCCAAAGACCAATGCCTTGAGACCTTAAAATTCTAAAAGCGCTACCGTCTGCCCAAGACCTATCTCACCCTCGCCGTGATGTATGAGGTTCTGACCAAAATACACCTCTCCATTTTTACTGCGCTCAGCCCGCAACATTTTAAAAACATCAGCTTCCCGCGCTGCACTTGCCAGATTAATCGTTGGAATGGCACAGCGCGCACAGGGCTTCACTAACTCAAACTCAAGCGCGCCAATACGAATACGCCGCCAAGCGTCCTCAGCGAATGCCTCAGCGCCAGATACAACAATATTGGGCCTGAAGCGCCGCATATCCAAGCTGCGGCCCAGTGCCGTACCCAGCGCCGCCAAAGAGGATTCATTGCACAGTAAGAAAGGGAATCCATCGGCAAAGCTCACCCGAGTACCTGTGGCCGCAAACTGGCGATCCACTTGGCGATGAGTGTTTTCGCTCATAAAACACAAACGCACCGACTGGCCGAGAATCTCGCTCAAAAACGCCGCGGCCTGATCACCCGCGTCCGTCGCCTCACACACATCAGACCACACCGAAACAGGGTAAGTGGCTTCTGCGACAGGTTCAGCGACCTCAATCGATATCGCTTTGTCGTTCAAAGACTGGATACGCACACCGTTTGCGGTATGTGATGCGGCAAGCAGACACATGCTCGGCAACTGCCGCTGGGTGAGAAAGCGTTTATTACTATCGACCACCATCCAGCGCCGGTCCAAATCTGGTCCCCAGCTATTTACCCTCATCTGCGACAGCGAAACACCTGCCATGGATTTAACCGGATACTGCCAAAGCGATGAGACGTGAAGCGACATTTTATTGCCCCTCTCCAACAAATTGGCGAATACGTAATTTATCAAAGGGCCAAGATAACTCCCGGCCATCGACTACGCATTTCAATAAGGGAATTTTTAAGGCATAGCGTTCGAGGGTATCGTCGTTATCCGCGATATCAATTAACTCAATCTGCCAATCAGTCTCGTCTACCAATATCTCTGCCAGCATCGCCTCGGCCAATTCGCAGAGATGACAAGCCGAGGTGCCATATAATTCCAGTTCTTGCATATGCTCTCCAACATCAGTGCACAGGCGCATAAAAATGTCGGTTTAGCGCGAGCATTGCAAGAATAATTTCGAAAAAATGGCCTCCAGCAGGGGTAATAATGAAACGTCAACAGACCCTAGGATAGAGGTCAAAATACGCGCAGGCAAATTCGCCAACACATTCTGACCAACACTTGCCTGAGCTAATCTGCGGCGGACAACAAAGCCTTTCCGCCGCCTAAGAACCAAGAAACAATAATCGAGCAACTTTCTAGAAAAAGCCCGCCATCGCGTAGGCTGTTTTCTGGAACATAGCATCCTGAGCCTCTGGCAATTCGAGATTAGCCTTATTGGCTGTCGTCACAACCCGAGTTCGGTAATCTTTGCGATCAGTGACTTCGGATACCCGCGACTGGCTAGAACCACCGTCAGAGACCTGGGCCCCAAGTTGTGTATCGCGTCGAACATAAACACCATCAGCCACCCGCTCTCTAATTGAAATATCGCAGACCAGCATATAAGTCACGTCCTTCACCAGAGCATTGGCAACCATCGACATGCCTGAGGCCGCGACGGCTCCCAAGGCAGCACCGCCCCAAATATGCCCCCGGTTAGCCCCTATCAACGCCCCACCGTCATCCTCAACTCCTCCACCGTCATCCTCAACTCGATTGAGGATCCATAAACCTCGGGCTTTGTAATACTTCACAATGCGCGAGGATTACGTCAGACGTCTGGCATCAGACCCTAAAGGCATTCCCCTGCGATCGGGGGTCGAGGATAACAACAACGGGAACCCGCACCATCGACTCAGCTAAGAGCGCGCATACCGCCCAAATAAAACCAGCGCCGCACTCGGCCACGACCAAGCGCAGCAAATTCCTTTGCTTTTCTCGCCCTACGAAACAACACACAGGCTGCACGCGATAACTTGCGATAATCGTCATTTTTCTACCTAAAAAATAACAATTTACTTTTTTACTCATAATATTAAGCGACTTGGCAGCTAAATACTGAGCTGTTACTCTCGGCGTTTTTGTCGCAACTCCGCAGGAGAAGATCATGAAACAACTATTAATAACATTACTTTTTAATCTAACCATTGCTTCATCTTCCAGCTGGGCGGCCGACTGTAATCCACCAACACAGCCCAACATGCCCGACGGTGACAAAGCCAGCATGGAAGAGATGCTAAAGGGAAAATCTGCCATTACGGACTATCAGAGGGAAAATGCCACATACCGCGATTGCGTGAGCGAGAAAATCGCCCAGGCGGTAGATGCAGTAAAATCTGCTAGCGACGAGAAAAGCGTAAACGAAGCCAAGGCCAACCATCAGCGCTGGACAGAATCTTACAACCAAGCTGTCAGCAACGAAGAACAAGTAGCGAAGAAATTCAACAACGCTCTGCACGCCTATAAAGCCGCCAACCCCAGCTAAAGGTGCTTTCCTGTCAAAATCCGAGGTCTATTACTTTTGGCAGGAAAATATTATTTTTTTAAGTTTCAAAATTATACAGCTGACGTGATTGCGGTATATTTTATATCGTAATCAGAGAATATTATTTTTCATAATATTAACTGCTTAATACGTTCTTCTGACCATAAGGCAGTTATTACACAGCACGCTAAACAGGGCTTAGCTTCGGAAGACATTTTCGCCGCCACCCTTAGCGAGCTTGCTATTCCGGCTCTCCCCCTACTCACGCGCCCTTATAACTAGCCAGCATCCCGCACACCGGACACATACGCACGGCGCTATCTAGTGCTTCCTCAAATTTCAACATTGACATTCTCACCACTTAATATACTGTATATACATACAGCAATATTCTGCTGAGCAATTTTACACGGCAATATGAAAAACCACTCCCTCAATCAATTACTCGATGAGCGCAAGCTCTGGCGAGGCCAGCAACTCCGCCCCAGAATGGCGGCGAGTGATAGCTGCTGTACGGGTTTTAAGGCCCTAGATGCAGCGCTGCACAGCGGCGGCTGGCCGCGGAGTGGCTCAACTGAACTCTTGGGAGAATATGGTATTGGCGAGCTATGGCTGCTGATGCCAACTTTACGTGAACGCAGTGCGGCGCGGCCAATCTGCTGGCTAAACCCACCCTATTTGCCATACCCCCCAGCCTTAGCGCAACAGGGTATCGCCGCAAACAGACAACTTTTAGTTCGCCCCAAAAACGTGAATGACCAACTGTGGGCCGCCGAGGAGTTACTGCGCAGCGGGGCTTATGCCGCGGTATTAACGTGGTTTGCCAAGACTAATCTCAATGACCGACAGCTGCGGCGTCTGCATATAGCCGCGCTGGAGGGAGAGTGTTGGCATCTTCATTTTCGGCCAGCGGCACTGGCCCAGCAAATATCGCCTGCGCCGCTACGCCTACAGCTCCATACCGCCAAACAAGCGCTAGACATTCAGATTATGAAGCAGCAAGGCGGCCATGCGGGTCAGCAATTGCAATTAGCACGCCCCGCCGCACTGTATTTGCAGCAGAGTCCCGCAAGTAACTGGCCGGTGTATACCACCGCTCCCGCCTCTAATTTACCGGTTCAGCGCCAGCTTAAGGGCAAAATTAGTTTGCTCAACGCGTCCATACTTAATACCCCAGCTCGGCCAGCCAAGCAGCTTGATAGCGTCAGCAAAGAGCAGGCGCACTAATGTTGTGGTTATGTTTAAGGCTACCGGAGCTGCCGTTAAATGCTATCGGGGAAAACCAGGCCGCGGGGCCACTGGCACTGACTCACAACAATCGTATTGTCATGGCAAATACCGCAGCTCGAGACGCAGGACTTGCCACCGACATGTCAGTCGCCACTGCAATGAGCTTATGCAGCACGCTAGAACTGCGCTGCCGCGATATGGAGTGTGAACGACGCCAATTAGAAAATATCGCGCTCTGGGCCTATCGCTTTAGCGGCGATGTCTGCCTCTGCCCACCCAATGCCATATTGCTAGAGCTCAGCGCGTCGCTGCGTTTGTTTAAAAATCTGGCGCGACTGTATCGCCGATTTATAAGCGCTTTTCGCCGCCGAGGCTTCAATGTGCAACTGGGTATTGCCCACACACCCTTAGCCGCAGAATTACTCAGCCACCAAAATCTAAGCCCAGCTAAATTAGTCAATGGCGCCGGTCAGCTACAGCAAGACACATTGCAACAGGCACTGCACAGCTTGCCCACCCCGCTATTACCCCTAGCAGCAAAAACCCTAAGCACATTACAAGAAATGGGCTTACACACCCTCGGCAGTATTAAAGCCCTTCCCCGCGCTGGTCTTGAGCGCAGATTTGGCAAAGACATTAGCAGCGTGCTCGCTAAGCTAGAGGGCGAACAGACAGATATTCGGCCCAAGTTTATTCCTCCCGAAACCTTTCACGCCCAGCGCCACTTTGACGGTGGTCTACACAGCAAACAACAACTGCGTTTTCCGATCTCTGCCCTACTCAGCGAGCTAGAACACTATTTACGTTTACGACAGTGTTTGAATCGAGACCTAGGCTGGGAATTTCATTATTTAGACGGCAGTAGAGAACCCTGGTCTTTAGATCTTAGCCACCGCCACTTTGATCGCCGCAGTCTTATAGAACTCGTTATGCTGCGACTTGAACGCCTTAGCCTGCAAGGCGCAGTAGAAACTCTCAGCCTCTGCTGCGAGCAATTTATAAGCAACGAGCAGGCAAACGAACAATTATTCGACACCGCCAGCAACAGCAAACAACAAGAAAAAGCCGCCCATGTCCTAGATAAACTTCGGCTTAGATTAGGCCCCCATCGCTGCCACCAATTTAGCTTGCAAGACGCCCACCTTCCCGAATTAAGCTGGGTACTCCGCGACGCCTACGCGCCCAAGCAAAAAAGACCAAATTTAAATACAGCAAAAGAAAATGGAGAAAGCACGCACAGCAAATTACTTAGACCCAACTGGCTATGCCATCCACCAGAAGTGATTAAGGAAACCAGCGCAGGACTATATTGGCAGGGAGAATTGCAGTTACTACAAGGCCCAGAGCGCTTTGATGGTCAGTGGTGGCAGCAGCGCCAAACCCGCGACTACTATATTGCTCGTCATCAACACGGCGCACTGTGCTGGATATTTAAAGACTGCCTGAACCGGCGCTGGTATTTACACGGCTTTTTTGGCTAGCGCTATGATGCCTAAAGAATCCACAGCGGCGTCTTATGCCGAGCTTCACTGCCTAAGTAATTTTAGTTTTTTACGCGGCGCATCTCACCCTCAAGAACTGGTTCAAAAAGCAGCCGAATTAGCTTACCAAGCTATTGCCATCACCGATGAATGCTCGCTATCTGGCATTGTGCGCGCCCATCGCGCCAGCAAAGAATACGGCATTAAATTAATTTGCGGCGCAGAGTTTTTCCTCGACGAAGGTATTCATCTAGTCTTACTCGCGCCTAGCAGGCAAGCCTATACCGAACTTTGCTCACTCATCAGTCGAGCCCGCCTGCACAGCGAAAAGGGAAGTTATCAATTAAACCTGGATGATGTACGGCGCTACAGTCAGTACTGCTTAGCTATTTGGATTAACCCCAGCGAAACCGAGCAGCATGTCAGCAAACTCAAACACTATTTTACTGATCGACTTTGGCTGGCCATTAGCTTACACAAACAACAGCAAGCCGAGTCTTACTATTTTAAACAGTATCAATTAGCCAATCGCCATCAAATCAGCATGGTTGCCTGCGGCAATATCCATATGCATTGCCGGCAGCGCAAACCACTGCAAGATGTACTCAGCGCTATTCGTCTTAACACGCCGCTACAAAATCTTGGCAGCCAAGTAGACATTAACAGCGAGCGCTACCTTAAACCGCTTTCGCTATTGCAGCGGGACTATCCCGCAGACTTACTCAAAGAAAGCGTCGCCATTGCCGAGCGCTGTACCTTTAACTTAGACGAGCTGTGCTATCAGTATCCCAATGAAGTTGTCCCCAAGCATAAAAGCGCCAGCAAATTCCTGCGGGAAATCACCTTGCATGGCGCCAAGCGGCGCTGGCCCACCGGTGTACCCGAACTGGTTAAAAGCTTGCTCGAAAAAGAACTCACCCTCATTGCCGAGTTGAGCTACGAGCATTATTTTTTAACGGTTTACGATATTGTTCAGTTCGCCCGCAATCGCGGCATTCTCTGCCAGGGCCGAGGCTCGGCAGCCAATTCCGCCGTCTGCTACTGTCTGTTCATTACCGAGGTAGACCCTTCCCGTGGACAATTATTATTTGAGCGCTTTATCTCTAGAGAGCGGGACGAGCCACCCGATATTGATGTCGATTTTGAACACGAGCGCCGCGAAGAAGTTATCCAATATATTTATAAAAAATACGGCCGCCAACACGCCGCCCTCGCCGCCACCATTATTAGTTACCGCCGACGCAGCGCGGTACGCGATGTTGGCAAAGCACTGGGTATCGACGATTACTTGCTGCAAAAGCTCTCTCGCAATATGGCCTGGTGGGATGACAGCAGCAGCTTCACCCAGCGCTTGCAAGAAACCCAGTTCGACACTAGCAGTATAGCCATTCAGCAATTTATGAGTTTGCTCAATGACATTCTGGGTTTTCCCCGTCACCTATCCCAGCACGTTGGCGGCTTTGTTATTACCCGCGACCCCATCGCCAGCTTAGTGCCCTTAGAAAATGCCGCCATGCCCGAGCGCACTATTATTCAATGGGACAAAGAAGATTTAGAAGCCATGGGCTTAATGAAAATTGATGTGCTGGCACTGGGTATGCTCAGCGCCTTGCGAAAAAGTCTTGGCTATCTCCGTGCGGCGGGATCGCCAGTTAAGCAACTCAGCGATATTCCCGCCGAAGATGCCGCCACCTATCAAATGCTGTGCACCGCCGACAGCGTGGGTGTATTTCAAATTGAATCCCGCGCCCAGATGACAATGCTGCCGCGCTTACAGCCCCGCACCTTTTACGATCTAGTGATACAAATTGCTATTGTCAGACCCGGCCCAATCCAAGGCGGCATGGTGCACCCCTTTTTACAGCGGCGGCAAGGTTTAGAAAACGTGGAATACGAAAACGACGCGATAGCAAGAGTATTAAAACGCACCCTCGGCGTACCGGTATTTCAAGAGCAAGTGATTCAACTGGCCATGGTCGCCGCCGATTTTAGCGGTGGCGAAGCCGATCAACTGCGACGCGCTATGGCAAGCTGGGGTAAGAATGGCGACTTAATAAAATTTCGCGATAAATTAGTTAACGGTATGCGTAAACGGGGCTATAGCGAAGACTTTGCCGAGCGCCTATTCAGCCAAATGAAGGGCTTTGGTGCCTATGGGTTTCCAGAATCCCACTCCGCCAGCTTTGCCTTACTTGCCTACGCCTCGGCCTGGCTTAAATGCCATCACCCCGCCGCCTTTTACTGTGGCTTATTAAACAGCCAGCCCATGGGGTTTTATGCCCCCTCGCAACTCATACAAGATGCCCGCCGTCACAGTATAGATGTGCGCCCCATCTGCATTAACCACAGCGACTGGGACCACACACTTGAGGGCGACCCCGCTAGCCCAGCCTTACGTCTTGGCTTGCGCCTAGTTAAAGGCTTTAGCCAACACAGCGCCGATCAACTCTGCCAAGCCCGACAAAAGGCCTTATTTCATAGCATCGACGACTTCTGCAGCCGCCTCAATATGGCAAAACAATACTGGCAACAATTAGTGCAGGCTGATGCGTTTCACTGCTTTGATTTACATCGCTACCAAAGTCTCTGGGAAATCAGTGCATGGCAAACCGCTACTCCTCTGGGTGATTTACAGCCAGCGCACAGTGACCATATTCAACTCGCAGCGCCGGTCGAAACCGAAGAAGTGCTCAGTGATTATCGCCATACTGGTCTCAGTCTGCGACGCCACCCCGCCGCCTTACTACGCGCGCATAAGGCATTTAAAAACTGTGTTCCCGCAGATCAATTAAAACAGATTGATGACGGCAGATTTATTCGGCTTTACGGTTTGGTGAGTTGCCGGCAGCGACCCGGCACAGCCTCCGGCGTGATGTTTCTTACCCTAGAAGACGAAACCGGCAACAGCAATATTATTGTGTGGCCGGCAGTGCAAGAGCGCTGTAAAAAGGCGCTGCTGCAAGGCCGTATTATTATGGTTAAAGGCTGCGTGCAAAAAGCAGTGGCGGGCAATGCCAGCCCCGTTATTCATATCGTGGCATTTAGCATTGAAAGCTACGACCACCTTATGAGTATCAACAGCGCGTCTCACGACTTTCATTGAATACGGTTTAAAGCTCCTCTGCGCGCTGCATTAAACGATAATAAATATGAACCGCATCCATAAAGCTTTCCACCGAAACCCGCTCATTGCTGCCATGCATACCCGCCAATTCCTCCGGCCCCACTTCTAAACCAAGAAAGCGGTAACTCGCATCCGCAATTGCTTCAAAATGACGCGCGTCAGTTGCACCTACAACTAAACGAGGTGCCACCGCCGTGTCGGGGCGTCGCTGGCGAATGACTTCACTCAAAACGCGATAGCCACCGGAATCCACTGGCGCAACCTTTGACGGATTGTTAGCAAAATCACTGTACGGCGACACCGTAATTTGCGGGTCATCAATAACGCGATTTACATAGGCCGTGACCGACTCGACGGTGTCACCGGGTAAAATCCTAAAATTAACCACGGCGGTAGCGCTGAGCGGCAAGACATTGTCTTTTACACTCGCGCTCATCATCGTTGCAGCGGTGGTAGTACGGATCCCCGCATTGGCCGCCGGAATTTGCGACATCATATTTTCTGCCAAAGGTTCTAAGAGCCAGAGGTTTGCAAACACGAGGCGCTGAATAAAAGGGGCTTTTGATCCCAAGGCCTGCAAGGTGTCGCGGGTAAAACTGAGATCCGCCGGAAAAGGGTTCTCCTCAAGGCGAGCAATGGCTTTCGCCACTCGCCCCAAGGCCGTGTGAGTGGGGGGCATAGAGGCGTGACCGCCCTCTCCCTGCGCACTGATTTTTAAACTGACATAGCCTTTTTCAGCGGGGCCGACAAGCGCGACACGGCCTTCAACACCGGGCATTAACCCCTTGGTAACAAAGCCCCCCTCGTCTAATAAAAAGCCAAGACGCTCATTGCGTTGCGCCAGCGCGGCGGCAATCTCTTTTGCCCCCTCACCGCCAATTTCCTCGTCGTGACCAAAGGCTAAATAAATCGTTCGCGCTGGGACAAAACCCTCCGACAGCAAACGTTCGGCAGACTCCAAGATGCTAATTAAGCTGCCCTTATCATCAAGTGCACCGCGCCCCCAAATAAAGCCGTCGGCCACCGTGCCAGCAAAGGGCGGATAGCGCCAAGACGACTCACTTCCAGGAATTACTGGCACCACATCTTGGTGCGCCAAAAACAAAATAGGTGATTGACTACCCGTGCCAGCCCAGCGCAACAACAAAGAGTGTCCAGCTATAACTTCTACGTCTAACTCGCTAAACACACGAGGATAACGCGTCGCCAAGTACTGATGAAAGGCGGTAAATGCGTCGGTATTAAGTGGGCGACCATCGCCCTCTGATATTGTCGGTATCCGTATCGCCCCAGCAAGACTTTCCATCGCCCTAGCTTCATCCCAGGTAATAGGCGCAAGCGCATCTACGTTGGGCTGCTCCACACCAAACAACAGACCGCGAATCACCACCACAGCAATGATCACAAGGACGACACTAGCAAATAACTTCTTCATTTCATCACGCCTTATTGAAAGCGGTAGTTCATTTCAACACCAAACTGTCGCGGAGAACCCGGCACACGATTAGCCACACCGATAACACTGGTCACCGCAATACCACCAACAAAGTAAGATGCATCTTTAAGATTATTAACATAGCCTGAAAAGCTCAGCTGCTCGCTGACATCCCATAGAACCCGCGCATTAAAGGTTTCGTACTGAGCGATAAACGAACTGTCGTAGTCAGCGCTGAGGTAATCGGTGCCAATAAAAATTTCATCCGAATAATAATACTGAAGACTGGGTACAATTCTGCCGATGGGACTCTGCCAATCGTATTGCACCACCATACCCCTAACGTTTTGCGGTACTTGCGGAAATGCCTCGCCGCTTCGGTCAACCACGGCAAAGCCGTCTGCCGTATTGGTGCCCAAGTCATACTCGATAAAATCACCATCGGTATAACCGGCATTGGCATTAATCGTCCAATTGCCAAGCAAAGCAGTAAGCTCAATTTCAAAACCGTCTACCACGGCCTTACCCGCATTACCGGTAAATTGCACAACTTCTGTATTAGTACTACCACGCTCATAAAGCGCGACCTGCAAATCGGTGTAATCTAATTGATACACAGCCACATTGAATCGTAAACGCTGATCAAGCGCGTCTATTTTTATACCAAACTCAGTGTTGCGAACTTGCTCGGGATCAAACTGTTGAAGCACCGAGCCCGTTTGCGTAGAACGCACATCAAGCCCGCCGGATTTAAAGCCGTCGCTCAACGTAAAGTAAGCAATTAAGCTATCAAAATTAAGGGTATCGGCAAGCGATTCCGGGGCTATAAAGTTAGCGGTAAACAGCGGCGTAAACTCAGAGAAAGTCGTGTTTCCTTTAATCGATGGCAAAAACACCAAGGGAACATCTGGCGCCTCATAGGCGAAATACTGCCCCCTACTCACAGGACTATATATGCCGTCCATTAAATGTACCACTGGCAGCAAAATTGCCGGATTAGACCCAATTTGCGCATTTAGGCGATTTGCATATTCATCGTAATCAGGCACGATCATGGTGTGAACGGCGCTGCGCTCTTCTTCCGTATAGCGCAGCCCCAACGTCAGTTGTAGCCAGTGATTAACATCCCACGAAGCCTGGGCAAAAATGGCCCGCGTTTCATTTTCATAATCTGCCAACGACGCAGTATTCGCCTGCACCGGCAGCAATAACTCCGGTGGAATCGGCAACGGCAAACCTAGTGCAGCGCCGCCGGGAATACCGACCAAGCCCTTATCCCCCACGTCGGTGCCATCAAGGGTATTGTTCAGTTCTTCGCGGGCGTAAAAAACACCAAAGGTAAGATTAAGGGTGTCATCCAACAAACTACCGTTAAACTTGAGTTCTTGCGTAAACTGGTTTCGATCTGCACTCGGCGCACTTATACCGCCCGCCTGAAATACAAAATTCCCCGCATTAGAACCCACCCCAACACCCTCAACCGAGGAGCCGTCAGAGTCACCACTGATACGGATATTATCTTGGAAGGCGATACTCGTCACACTCTCCATATCAAAGCCAAACACAGGCATACGAAGCGTTAATGCATGCATCTGATTATCTATTGCATAAACCGCATCTTGATCGTTTTGACTCACTTTAAAGTGGTCGGCCAGCGCCGTGCTATCGTCGCAGGCTTGCTGTAGATTTTCGCCACCGCTACCCCGATAAACCCCCTGGGTTAAAATCGCACCGCTGTTTTGGAAGCGGCAACTATAGGGTGTGCCGCGCTCATCGATCCGGCTTAGAAAACTAAACACATCAACTTCGATAGTGTCAGTGGCGTACCAAATGGTGCGCTGAGACAGCGCCAGTCTGTCTTCGTCGAATAAATTATGACTGGAGTTCACATTATCGATATAGCCATCACTGCGTTTAGAGTTCACAGCAAAGCGCGTGCTTATCGCGTCATTCGCCCAGGGAATATTTGCAGTTAATTTACCGTCTTTACGCCCGTAGCTTCCGGCGGTGACACGCAACTCAACTTCCACGGCATCGGCATTCGGCCGCTTAGAATCCACCAATAAAGCGCCGCCAATATTGTTCTTACCAAACAAGGTGCCCTGCGGCCCCCTCAATACCTGAATATTCGCCACATCCACCGCATCGAGCAACTGCGCATCGGAGCGAGGGACATAAACCCCATTTAAATACACCCCAACGCCGGGATCTAAAACCGGGTTACCCGAACGCTGACCAATGCCGCGAATAAATATAGCTGGCGCTTTATAGTTAGTTTGAGAAAACTGCAAACTAGGGCTGAGGGTCTCAACGTCGGCGATAGAACTCACCCCCATAGCATCGAGATAGTCAGCACTTAAGGCGGTAATCGCCAAGGGAGTCTCCTGCAAACCCTCTTCCCTGCGCCGGGCCGTGACCACCACCTCCTCGAGTACGGCCTTTGGCTTGCCATTCAGCGCCTGCGCATTGGCTAGGGGCGCTAAAGCAAACGCTGACAACACCGACATACCGTAGTAGACAAAACGGGACTTCGAGACCATAACTCTTCCTCACTGCGCAGTTTATTATTATCGTTAAACTATCGTATCGCGTTACGAGGCATTAACCAAAAACTTTAGAACTCCTCAATATCACAACAGCGTCACTGACATAGTTATCCAAGCAATGCTGAGGTTACGATGAGTGTCGACTTGCCCATCAATAGTTTGCTTTGACAAACTGATAGTAAAAATACGGGATGGCTACTGCAGCTAAGGTAATTGGCAGGCGAACAGAAATCTCGAATCGGATGGAGGTTGGTGGATTTTTTTCACTGCCTCAACGCCTCAAACAGCTGTGCGTTTTTTGCATCAGCTGCTTTGATTTGTTAAATCATTTTTCATAGTGATACCGACAGGAAATTATAGTTAGTTGCTTATTATCAATAACGTAAACTAGCCGGTTTGTATCATCGATCCTGCGGGACCAAAAACCTGCAAGGTTTTCTTTTAATGGTTCAGGTTTACCAATACCTTCAAACGGACTTCGTTGGGTGTCGATTATTAGCTTGTTTATGCGCTTGAGAGTCTTTTTGTCTTGGCTTTGCCAATACACATAATCTGACCAAGCTTCCTTGGTCCAAGTTAATAGCTCAATCATCGGTCAGACTATGCTTTTGGACTTTGCCCGCTCGATACTGTTTGATGGACTTATTGAGATGAGCGGCGTTTGCTGGGCTTTTAAGCAAATGGACGGTTTCCATGAGACCATTGAATTGGTCGAGAGACATAACAACAGCATCATCGGCGTCCCGCCGGGCGATTATTGTGTAATCTGCATCGCTAACCACTTGATCTAGAATGCTTTTCAGGCGGCTCCGAGCATCTGAGAAATTTACTACTTTCATTGGGGTTACACCTACTTGTACAGAATATCGTGCAAGTATAACTTGTACAATAAATTGTGCAAGTGTCAGTGTGCAGAAGATTTAACGCCCGCAACAGCGGGAATTTAGGAGTGCTAGCGAGTAAATTTTCCGACTGATTACGCTTGTCACACTCTCAAAAGAGACCGCTTAGTCGCCAATTGAAGCCGCCTATGGCCGGGGGCTTGACCACGCAAATTCAACTGGTATGATCAGTTGACCAGATCAAGTGGCGCCATTATGTTTGAAGCCGTTAAAAAACAATCCCTGTCGGAAGAAGTGTTCAGCCAGTTGCGTGAGCGCATTGTCAGCCAAGAACTCAAAGCCGGAGATGAGCTGCCTTCGGAGCGGGTGCTTTGCGAGCTACTGAAGGTAAATCGCGGTGCCGTGCGGGAGGGCATGAAACGCCTGCAGCAGGCTGGACTGGTACAAGTACGGCATGGTGGCGCCACTACGGTATTGGACTTTCAGGCCGAGGCAGGGCCGGAGCTACTCGCCAACCTGCTGCTAGGCCAAGACGGCCAAGTGCAGATTGCCGTTGCCAGAGACATCGTGCGGATGCGCCAAGTTCTGTCGCCAGCGATTGCCGCGGATGCCGCCATTCGGCAAAGCAGTGAATTGGCAGACAAGCTCGACGCGCTGGTAGAGCAAATGCAACACACCCAAGAAACCGTTCACCTGCAATACCTCACCTTTGAATTCTGGGAACGCCTTGTCGATGGCACTGGCAATATCGCCTACCGACTGGCGATGAATTCCCTGCGCAAAGCTTATCAGCCGGTACTGCAATTGATGACATTTATTCTGGAGAAAAGTGTACAGGATGTTAGCGCGTTTCAGGCCTTGGCCGGGCACATTCGTCGTGGTGAAACCGAAGCAGCGTTCGATTGCGCAAAAACGTATATCGATGCCAGCAGCGAAGCAATTTATTGCTTTCTCGACGCCTACGAGCAAGGCAGTACCTGAGTTAGATAAAAACACAATAATGACAACACGCATTCAATGCGAATACCGGAGGGCAATATGTCCATCGACAGCGACTTTAGCTACACCCCTATTCCGATCCCTACCACTCTCGGTGAAACCCTGCGCGGGCTTTTTAGCCACGCCAGCACGGTAATACTTGCCAGTCTCGCAGTAGGCCTTATCGTTACCCGAATTATTATGGGTAACTGGACGTCTGCCGACTTGATCGGGCCGCTGCTTATTTTGTGCTTCTGGCCTTTTCAGGAATGGCTAATCCACGTACACCTGCTGCATTACAAACCGCGCAAGATATTCGGCAAAGTGCGGGATTTTCCGCTGGCGAACAAACACCGTCAGCACCATAAAACGCCCAACGATCTTAGCGACATCACCATTAAGTGGCAGGTCTACCCCATCGTTGTGCCGGTGTTATTTGCGCTGAATTTTCTGATTTACCCCAGCCCCGAGTTGGCCGTAGGCGCGCTGGCGACGTTTTTCACCCTCGCCTTCAACTACGAGTGGAGCCACTATTTAGCCCACGTGAATTGGCAACCACCGCTAGAGTACTATCGCCGCCGCCAACGCCAACACAGACTGCATCACTTCCGTCATGAGCAAATGTGGTGGGGAGTTTCTATGGGGTTGGCCGACACCGTATTGGGAACGTCGCCAGAGCCCCACGAAGTTCAGCGTTCGCCTACAATCAATAATGTTCACGGTCTGTTTTCCTAAATCGACAGACCCATTCGGGCCGGATTGACGGTCCGACAAATAATAATAATTCGCCGGCAGGTATTATGCGTAAAAAATTAAAACACCCTATAATTTGCAAGCAAGGCCACGCCCTGATGGCAGGCCTCCTCCTCGCCTCCTCAATCGGCTTCGCCGACGAGGCCGAGCAAGACAAAACACCAAAGGCGAAGCGCACACTCGAGGAGATCGTGGTGACGGCCCAGAAGCGCGAGGAAGACGCGCAATCGGTGCCGCTTTCGATCACCGCTCTCAGTGGCGATGACATCGTCGACAAGAACATGGGGGATATGAACGAAGTCTCCAACTATGTACCCAACCTCGACATTCTCGCCGTTCCCACTTTTCCCAGTATTTATATGCGCGGTTTGGGCTCAAGCTATAACCGCGGCTTTGAGCAATCCGTAGCCCTATTGATAGACGAAGTCTTTTACGGCCGCGCCTCATATATTAATCAAGGTCTGCTGGACCTGAGCGCGATAGAAGTCTTACGCGGGCCGCAGGGAACCCTGTTCGGCAAAAACTCCTCGGCGGGGGCCATCCATTTCCGCACCGCCGCCCCGGAGTATGATTTCGGCACGAACGGCGATGTATTGCTCGGGGAATTCAATCTACAGCGTTACCGCTTCGCGGCAACAGGTCCTCTGCTCGACAACAGCCTCGCGTGGCGGATTGCCTTGATGAAGGAAACCCGTGACGGCGGCGTTTACAACACCACTACCGGCATTCACGAAGAAGACCGCGACAACCAAGCCGCCAGATTGCGCCTGCAGTGGGATGTAAGTGCAGACCTTTCCATTGGCTTCACTCTCAATGGTGGCGTCGGCGAACAGCAAGGCGGCGGCACCCAACTTTTTGTCGCAAGAGCCCGCCACCTCGCCGCCATGGAAGTGTTTGATCCGCAGGTTAGCGATGACGTCTACGACGGAAAAACGTCACTCGACCACGCCGCGAGTTCCAGCCGCGAAAGCTGGGATACTACGGTTAAAGTAGACTGGACTCTGAACAATGGCGGTGTCGTCACCAGTATCAGTAACTACTCCTGGCTGGATGAAGACCTAAGCTTCGATGCGGACTTCTCACCAATACCTTTTCTTGTTTTAAACAATGACGAAGACCTGCGCCAATTCAGCCAAGAACTGCGTTTCACCTCGGCACCAGGCACACTTGAATATGTCGCCGGTGCCTACTTTCTGCAGACCGATCTTTTTGCCACCTACGACATTGTTGACTACCTAGAGCTGACGGAAATACTCACAGTTACCGGAGAAGGTGAACGCATTGCTTGCATAAACGCCAGCCCCGATCCAAAAGCCTGCCAAGATAGCGCGCTGGATAATGCCACCGCCGGTTTGGTAGCGGGTCAGTTAATCCGCACTCGAATCACCCTTGAAGGTAATGCCAACCCGGTTGAAACCTCGCTGACCCGTTTTGATCAACTTACCAGAAGCGGCGCCTTGTTTGGTCAAGTCAGCTGGCAATTCGAGGAGGATTGGACTCTGACCCTCGGTGGCCGAGTGAACTACGAAGAAAAATCCCTAAAGGTCAGCCATCGCCTGATTAATAATCGCACGGGCATCGAAGGCGCTGGCACGGCTAGCGGAATCGCTGGGTTGCCTATTCTAGGTTACGGCCTTGGCGACACCCCCGGCGGCTCAATTATTTTCCCGTTTATTATCGCCGGTGACAGCCCATTTGAGGCGCGCCGCGAACGGGACAATATCAGCATCATTCCTAAAGCGTCTGTGCAATACAGCTTTTCCGATGACAGCATGAGCTACCTCACCATTGCCCGAGGCTTTAAATCCGGCGGTTACAACGCGCAGCCCGTGAACGACCAACAACTGGAGTTCGACGACGAAGACGCGCTTACCTACGAACTGGGCCTTAAATCTGAATGGCTGGGCGGCGCCGCTAGACTGAATGTGTCCGCGTTTTTGACTGATTTCGATGGCCTGCAAGTCGCGACCTTCAACGGCGTAAGCTATGTGGTCGGCAACGCCGCAGCAGCCACCATCAAAGGCCTAGAGTTTGACGCCATGCTGATTACGCGCCACGGCATTCTACTCAGTGCCAATGGCGCACTGACAGACGCCGTATACGATGAATTTAAAAGCGCGCCCTGTGCCGCAGAAGTCGCCACCAAACCACCCTGTGACCTCAGCGGCAAACCGCTGCGTCTGGCTCCAGATTTTAAAACGACTATTACCGCAGGCTATCAAGGCCAGCTCCTCGACCTGCCCTTCATTACAACAGCAGGGATAAACGCGACCTACAATACTGAGGTCGCACTGGCGACTGACCTCGACCCCCTCGATATACGAGAAGCGGGCACAACGATTGGTATTCAATTAGGGATCAAGTCACTGAACGATCGCTGGCATGTAATGTTATTTGGCGACAATGTCAGCGACCGAGAATATCTCGCCGGAGCCCAAGATGCGCCTGCCTTTCGGGGCACTCACTTTGGCGGCGCCTACCCCGCGGCCACCTTTGAGCTGGAAGTGGGATTCCGGTTTTAAGTCAGCGTGAGGTCGCGCTCTAAATAATCGCCGCCAATTCCGGCGGCGTCGGTAGAAGTTTAAAAGGGCTAAGGCCTATTCATCCTAACTAGAAAAACTTGACCGATGATTTCCCGCAGCGACCCAGCCCTCGCCCCAGAACAACATCTGCCCAAGCAGATTATTAGACAGGCACGTCCAAATTGTCATAGTCTGCGCCGAGGTAATCGGTGCCGACAAAGATTTCATCCGAATAATAATACTGAAGACTCAGTACAATAACGCGATGCCAACTAGGCTTAACAACGACAGTTGTTCACAGCGTTTTTGGTGTCCGTTAAATTGGGACAAGATCACTGTCCGGCAAAATGCGCTTGTTAGGGCTATACCAGCCCCCATTCTTGATGAGCTTCGCGAGTGTAGTAACCATACCCATTTGTAGGATAATTTTTGTTGGTTATATCGAATTGACTCAAGGCATCTAAAACGGCTGCTTTTCTAAAAGGTATATGAATAGCTCTTGCTGAGCCGTTCTCGATTCTGGTTTTTAGCGCCGGAGACCAATAGTCGGATAATTCCGCCGGTGCCATGATTGAATCGTAATCAGGATATGCAAGTATTAATGGCAACTCACAAGTGTCGACTGCATAGGCGATCTCGAAAGGAACCCAATCTGTATCATTTTTTGTGGTTTTTGTGAGTATCAATAGAAATTGCTTAGAATTTCTAAGCCTTGTAATCAAGCTTCTTTTCAGGGTTTCTTTTTTTGACGAGTCCCGTACTGATGAAGTTTTTTCATGGCTATTACATAGGCTAAATTCTATATGCTTGCTAGCATCCCACATCTTCATTGTATTGTAATACTTTATATCTGACTTAGTTGGGTCAGTGGTTCCGCCTGCGTGAAAGGCCACATATGTTCCGTTACGATATGCCATTTTTAGCTCCAAATAATACGCTCAATCTAATCTTATAAAGCTTCTACTCACTAAATTTAAATGCCGTTTCTAGCCGACTTTATGTCCAGAAGATTAATTTTATCAATCTTGTCCTTGTGGACAATAATGGTAAGTCTGGCTGGATATTTAAAACGCATTTCACTAATCCTAAAGGTCCAGAGCATGATTTTAAGAAGGTCTTCATCACTTATATTTTTATGCCCCTGAATTCGTGTTATGCCTGAGCCGAATATAGGTGTTGATACATTTTTTTGTGCATAAACCCTATTTACCCGGTCCCAAAAGTTAATCAAAAACTCCAAATACTCTGGCATTGTAATTAATGCTTTGTTTGAATCATCAAACTTGGAAAAAGCCGTCAGCAGATAGTCTTTGTAAATACAAATAGAGCCAATTTGATGCCGAAGTTTCTTGCCTTGCTTTCTATTCTCATTAGAATCCAATATTTCAGCTTCATCAAAATCATAAGTAGCTATGTATTCATCCAGATCGGCAACAGCAATATCAAGATGCTCTTTAATAAACACTCCATTCAACGAGCCTTCTGAAATTATTTTATTATCTACCTGTGTATCGAAGTACTCATTGAAAGCAATGACCTTAAAATCAGGCTCTTGAAAAATATCACCTACTTTAATTGTCACATCACTTCCTTCTATAGTGACATTGATCTTTGTAAGTTTATTTGACCAGACCCATATCCCAAAATAGACCAGCAACAAGCTTATTAAGAAAATCCCTCCATATACTTCCTTACACTCTTTTGGTATATCAACGAAAATTACAATCAATGACAAAGCAGTACTTATGAAAGCAGTGGCTTTGAGAAAGTACTCAACTACTCTTCGATCAAAAAAGCTAACCTTGGTCATTAATTTATGCCCTTATCATCTCTATACACCTACATGCTCGAATTTTATTCACAGGCTTGACCCCTAACGAGGCTGTCGGAAAACGTATTTGCAGCTCACGTAATCTTCCAGCCAGATATTTTTATTTGATTTAATTTGCATACGAATTCTTCATCGTCAGGTCGTTTGTTTTTTCATATTCCCACAGAAATTCATCTAATCTACTTCACCTTACCGCGATATTGCCATAATTCATTAGCTTTTCGATGTTATGTACCATACAGAACAGTTTCCATTGAGCATCTACTTTCTGCTTCCCACGCAAACTAAATCGATTCAGCTTTTTGTTTGTAGTGATGTTGCCAAATACAGGCTCCACCACGGACATGCGATGACTGTATATTTGTTTGCCCTTGTCGCTGTCGACTCGGTGCTTCATCCAGTCAGTGTAATTCGGTTCTCTCTTATGCTCCTGCAAGAAAGAGACTTGCCGACCTGCACCTTTGCGGTGATCTGCCGCAGCAGGGTTTTGCATGCATTTATCTTTTATTCCGCAATTTCTACATTGTAGAAGCTTTCCTTCAAAGTACGCTTTTGGATTGCCGTTCTCGTCGGGTCGCTCACCACGGAAGCTGATCTTATTGCCCGTAGGACAAATACAAATCATGTTCACTGGATCAAAATTGAATTCGCTTGCCGGAATCACCTTGCGCTTTTGACCTTCTGGTTTGCTCTGATGACGTTTGCCGTATTTGGTTTTTTGGTCTTGGAATTTAGGGTCGCGCGAGCGGAACTGGTTGTCGGGAATGTAAGCATCCACTTTGTTGCTGTGGAGATATTCCATATTGGCTTCATTGGCAAAGCCGGTGTCTGCGGTGATGATTGGTTTGTAGCGACCTTTGAAGATATTTTTGCGAATGCCTAATTTGGTTAACCGGGACTTCACGGTTTCAAGCACGGGCTGTAGGGTGTGGTGTTCTTGGCCCTCACCAAATGCCTGGGCGTCGATAATGATCTGGTGTTTCTTATCAACAGTGGCCACACCGTTGTAAC
>NZ_JAHWDQ010000004.1 GCF_019312595.1 Zhongshania aquimaris
CCCACACGAATTATCTAATCTCTTGTTTTTAAATAACTCAAAACCGCCAGGGTTTTGATTTTGCTTAAGTTGTTGCCCTTAAGCGAGGAGGCGTATTATATATACTTCATCCTCAGTAGCAAGTAGTTTTTTAAACTTTCTTACTACCTCAACCGCCTTCTAAATCCGCCTCCCTCACCTCAGTGAAGTCCGCGTCAGCAGTTGAGGAGGCGCATTATAGAGATACGACGATGGGAGTCAACTTCTTTCTATGATCTTTTTTGAAGTTTTTGAAATCGTTGAAAAAGTAGGCAGATTATCAACACAGCATATAAGGCTGCATCAAAGTAACTAGAGCGAATCTGTAAAGCAATATGCACCCACGCAAGGATTACCGCAGGGTATACCAGCATGTGCAAGCGGACCCAGTTTTTGCGCAGCGCGCGCACCGCTCTGTTATTGGAGGTAAGGCCCAGCGGCACCATTAATACCCACGCTGCGAATCCGACAAATATATACGGGCGCTCAGCCAACTCTTCTTTAGCGATAGACCAATCCCAGCCAAAGAGATAAGTGACCACGACCAACAGATGTAAACTGGCGTAAAACCAAGTGTACAAACCCAGCATTCGACGAAAGCGAAGTGCTGAATTCAACCCCAACCAAGCCCGCATTGGGCTAATCGCCATGGTGAGCAAAAATAGACGTATCGCCCACTCACCAGTGAGATGAATAAGCGATTTAACAGGATCGGTGCCAAGGTTTTCGGTAAGTGCCGCGTAAACAATGTATGCCAAAGGCAATAGACAAAGAACAAAGACAAGCGCTTTGGCAATACTGATCTGCTTAGAAGTCAATGCAGCCATTAATAGTTGCGACGCAAATTCATGTCTTTATACAAGCCAGCTACCTGTTCGCCATAGCCATTGAACATTTCCGTTTTAATCCGGCTCGGGCTTAACAAACTACTTGGCAACCGGCGCTCGTAGGCCTGACTCCAACGCGGATGACTGACTTTAGGATTCACATTGGCATAAAAGCCATACTCACTGGGAGCAATACTCTCCCAACTGGTTTTGGGACGTATTGAGGTGAAGCGCATTTTGACAATAGACTTAATGCTTTTAAAACCATACTTCCAGGGCACAACCAAGCGAATTGGCGCACCATTTTGATTGGGCAAGGCTTTCCCGTACATACCTACACTCATAAATGCGAGGGGATTCATTGCCTCATCCATACGCAGCCCCTCTGTATAAGGCCAATGGATGGTACTAAAAGATGAGCGCTGGCCTTTCATCTCATCGCGACGATACAGAGTCGTGAACTCAACATATTTAGCATCGGAGGTGGGTTCAAACATTTTTATGAAGTCGGCGAGGGAAAAACCCACCCAGGGAATGACCATTGACCATGCCTCAACGCAGCGCAGGCGATAGATTCGCTCTTCAAGCGTCATCAATTTGATAATATCTTCGAGCGGATAATTACCGGGCTTTGCGACATGCCCCTCTACTTTTACAGACCAAGGATCAGTAGTCAGGGTATGAGCATTTCTGGCAGGATCTGTTTTATCGGTGCCAAATTCGTAGAAATTATTGTAGCTGCTGGCCTCAGCAAAACTCGGTGTTTTTTCATCAGTATAAAAAGGATTGCCGTCTTTTTTGACAACCGGACTAAAATCAAGACTTTTACGTGGATCTTCGCTGGCGGCAAATCCAGCCGAGGGCAATCCTAAGCCCAGCGCCGCGGCGCCAACACCTTGCATAAACTGACGGCGCTTTAGATACACACTCTCTGGCGTAATTTCACTGCTGGGAATATCTGATGGCGTACGAATAAGCATGGCGTGGCTCCCTAAAAAATTTACTCACTTCTATTTAGATGCGCCACGCTTACTATTGTTACAAAACGAGACTCATTTAAATCGACGGTATATTGCCTGTACGGGGCCAGACAAGGCATAGATCATCGCCGCCGCCAACAGGACGCGCGCCGGATCAACCGAAACCAAGCCAAAAACAAAGACGACAGCTATCATTACAACAAAAGGGACTCGGCCGCGAAAATCTATTCCCTTGAAGCTGCTGTACCTCACATTGAGAATCATCAACATGCCGCACACCGCCATCAACAGACCGGCAAAAACTTCAATTTCGAAATGAATACCCTGCTCCACCCAGCCTTCTTCAGCACTAACCCAGACCAAACCCGCCATCACCGCGGCGGCCGCAGGACTGGCTAAACCAGTGAAGTAATTTTTATCAGCAGTATCTATTTGGGTATTAAAGCGCGCCAACCGGAGTGCGGCACACGCTACATATATAAAGGAGACCGCCCAACCAAATTTACCGAGATCTACCAACGCCCAACTAAAGACCACCAAGGCCGGCGCCACACCGAAGGAGACCATATCGGCCAAACTATCGTACTCCGCGCCAAATTTACTCTGGGCGTTCATGAGCCGAGCGACGCGACCATCTAGGCCGTCAAACACCATTGCGGCAAAAATCGCGATGGCGGCATTTTCAAAATTACCGTGCATGCCCGAAATAATGGCGAAGAAACCCGAGAATAAGGCCGCCGTAGTAAACAAGTTCGGTAACAGATAAATGCCACGCTTGCGCACAGTCTTGCCATCTACCGATACTTCTTCTTCATGATCGTCGATCAGCAATAAGGCTTCTTTATCAAAGCTTAATTTCGATTTCTCGCTGTCCCGCTGCTCTGTCATAAAATACTCGACTCGTTAATACGTTCAAAATAGACGCCATCATAAATTAATTCACGGAACTGTACGATGACCTAGCACAATCCCAGAACGCTTTAACCAAGGGGTTCGACAATCGTTGCTGTAGTACCACCATTCCCACCTCCATACTTGGCAGGGTCGGCTCGACCGGAATCACCCTCACCCGCTCACGCAAAAAACTGGTTGCCAACACCAACTCGGGCACCACACCAATACCCAAACCAAGCGCTACCGTACTCACAATCGCTTCGTGGCCACTAACCTGCGCATACACACTGGGCTTAATCTGCTGCTGGCGAAACCACTGCTCTATTAACGTCCTCGCCACACCACGCTCAGGCAGAATAAACGGCAAACTCGCCAGCACCTCTGGCGACAACACCTCGCCCACAGCCGCGATTTGTTCATTTACCGCGCAGGGAATGTTCGGCACCAGTAAACGCAGGGGGGAGCGCGTTAACTCTTGATATAACAAACGCGACGACAACTGCTTGGGCTTAGCGGTAATCCCCAAATCCTCACCACCTTCGACGATACGCTCGATGGCGTCAGCCTGATCTCCCGTGTGCAACTTCAATTCTATAGCAGGATATCGCTGCCTAAACACCTCAAGAATATTACTAAGCACACTATAAGAAGCAGTAACTGAGCAAAACACACCCAGCTCGCCCTGAAGTGCCTCTCCCTGGATATGCAAACGCTGCAGTACCGACTGCCAATTCACCACCGCCTGCTCAGCATAGCGGAGGAATTCTCGACCCGCAGCAGTGAGCTGAACCCGGCGGTTATCGCGCTCAAACAGTGCCACCCCCACCTGCTCTTCTAAACGCATAATCGAACGACTGACCGCCGAGGCGCTTAAATGCATGGCGTCGCCAGTGTGACCAAAATGCAAGGACTGACTGAGATGGATAAAGGTTTGGAGCTCTTTGAGGTTCATTGCACGGGAGACGCTGGACGGGAGACGGAAAACGCAAAAGATAGCGGACAGGCCTGCACCCCAGATTCGGACTGGGCGCGTAACGCGCGCCGCTCGACCGAAATTTCACTATATATTCGCAGCCCTAGCATCTCCCGTCTCCCATCAAGCGTAATGCGTATTAAGCAACATAGCGTCAACTATATATCATTTTACGCAACAAACAAGCGATGCTAAAGTGGCCGCCATTGTGGGATAGGTGACGAAATACCCCCCGCGACCAAGTTTATAGACATCACACTTAGGAGAACCCCATGGGTCAGAATTATTTCAATAGCCTGCCGCTACGTCTTCAGCTGCAAGAGCTTGGCAAATGCCGTTTTATGGATCGCAGTGAATTCGCAGACGGCTGCGAATACTTAAAAGGCAAAAAAATCGTCATTATCGGCTGTGGCTCACAAGGCTTAAACCAAGGCCTTAACCTTCGCGACTCTGGTTTAGACGTGTCATACACACTCCGCGCTGAAGCAATTGCTGAAAAACGTCAAAGCTGGAAAAACGCGACTGAAAATGGTTTTGCAGTTGGCACCTATGAAGAATTGATCCCTGTCGCTGACGTTGTCATGAACCTAACGCCAGACAAGCAACATACACCCGTTGTTAACGCGGTTATGCCGTTGATGAAAGAAGGCGCTTGCCTGGATTACGCACACGGCTTCAACTTAGTTGAAGAAGGTATGCAAATCCGTAAAGACATCACCGTTGTGATGATGTGCCCTAAATGCCCAGGCACCGAAGTTCGCGAAGAATATAAGCGTGGCTTTGGTGTTCCAACCTTGATCGCTGTTCACCGTGAAAACGATCCTAAAGGCGAAGGCATGGCCATCGCCAAGGCATTGGCTTCAGGCACCGGCGGCGACCGTGCCGGCGTGCTGGAATCATCACCAATCGCAGAAGTTAAATCTGACCTGATGGGCGAGCAAACAATTCTTTGCGGCATGCTGCAAACTGGCGCCATCCTGTGCTTCGACAAAATGGTTGAGCAAGGCATCGATGCTGGCTACGCCTCCAAGTTGATTCAGTACGGCTGGGAAACAGTTACCGAAGGCCTGAAGTACGGCGGCATCACCAATATGATGGATCGCCTTTCTAACCCCGCCAAAATCAAAGCCTTTGATCTTGCAGACGAACTAAAAGACATCATGCGTCCGCTGTACGAAAAGCACCAGGACGACATCATCAGCGGTCACTTCTCTAAGACCATGATGGAAGACTGGGCAAACGACGATAAAAACCTGCACGCGTGGCGCGCAGCAACGGCAGAAACTGCCTTTGAAAAAACGCCTGCAGGCGATGTAGAAATCAGTGAGCAAGAATACTACGATCACGGCATTTTACTTATCGCCATGTGTAAAGCTGGGGTAGAACTTGCGTTCGAGTGCATGGTTGCTGCCGGCATGGAGCCAGAGTCTGCTTACTACGAATCACTGCACGAAACACCACTGATCGCCAACACGATCGCACGTCGTAAACTCTACGAAATGAACGTGGTCATTTCAGACACAGCGGAATACGGCTGCTACCTGTTCGATCACGCTTGCCGCCCACTACTCAAAGACTTTATGAGCAAAGTTTCTACCGATATTATCGGCAAGGGCTTAAACATCAAAGATCTTGGCGTAGACAATGCTGAGCTGATCACCGTTAACGCTGCAATTCGCAACCATCCCGTAGAAGTGGTTGGCCGCAGACTGCGCGGTTACATGACGGCGATGAAGAAAATTGTTTAAACCTAGTATCTAAGCTTAAGCGAAAAAGGGCGACTCCATATGGAGTCGCCCTTTTTACGTTACAAGCTCATCAAACATATTAGCCGCAATAAACTCTGCATAAGAAAACGAATATAAAGGCCGCATTCATTCCTGCACTGTAATAGGCTTCCTACTCCAAATACCAATAATTGGTGTTCCTTGCGCACGGAGTACTGGCTCTATATCTCGATGAAGTGCTCGATAATGATAGAACGGCACGCGGGGGAATAAATGGTGAATAGAATGAATATTTTGCCCTAGCCAAAGCCACTCAATAGGTTTCATCCACATCGGCATAATTAAGCTGCTGGTGTTTTGATAACGCTCGCTATTGTCATAAGGAAAGTGGGGACGATAGGCAAACCAATACGCCGTAAAAAAACCACCCGTGAAATAGCCGAGCAACACCACAACCGCAATACCGGGCTGCTCCACCAGCGCAATCGTTAGCACGCGCCAGCCAATAGAAACCTGTATTTCGAGGCAATAAGTAAACCGCTCTTTCAATTTAGCCGATCGCCAATGCTGTTTATAGAAAAAGGTATTCTGAACATAGAAGAACTTAAGCGTTGTTAATAGCGCAGCGAAAAGACCAGTGCGCATTCCGCTAATAATAAAATCAGGATCTTTGCCGGCAATATTGGTATAGCGATGATGGGCAAAATGCTCATGCTTATGTGAGTTATAGGGCACGGAGATTATCGGGCCAACTAGATAGCCACACAGATCGTTAACCCATCTCAAATTAGGATTGCTACCATGTATATTGCCGTGCACAGCCTCATGCAAGGTCGTATAAGACATATAGGTCAATACGCTAATTAGTGGCGTTGCCAACCACACCGATAGATACCCAGTAGCGAATAACACCAAACAAATAATAAACAAACTACAAACCAGCAGTGTCAGCACAACAGTTGGCCATGCTACGCTACCTATATAATTCCTGGCAATACCAAGGGCTTTTTTATTAAGCTCTGCATCCATAATGACTACCTTTTCACCTCTGAGCATTCGACTTTACTGAGCAATACCATAGCTACACCGACACAAAGCCGCTTTGCGTTTTAACTTGGACACTCACTGCGGTCACCCCCATAGAATCAGAGCGACAAAATCAAACTACTATTAAAAAACCAGCTATTTTTTAGCTGTTAATTTAACCATCATCTTCGAATAGCCTTTTACAAAATTGGATTGCACATACTCTGGTTCAGCAACCACTGCTATCTCATCGAAGCGCGCCAGCAGTTCCTCCCAAAGAATACGCAGCTGCAGCTCAGCCAGACGATTACCCATACACCGATGAACACCAAAACCAAAAGACAAATGATTCCGCGCGCCTTTGCGGTCAATAATAAATTCATCTGGCTGATCAATAGCGCGCTCATCACGGTTGCCAGAGGCATACCACATTACAACCTTATCGCCCTTTTTAATTTCTTTACCGCTCAACTCAACATCTTGTTTTGCGACACGACGCATATACGCAAGCGGTGTTTGCCAGCGAATAATTTCAGATACCATATTAGGAATAACACTGGGATCGCTCTTAAGCTTCGCAAATTCTGCTGGAAAGCGGCTAAGGGCAAGAACTCCGCCGGTCATGGAGTTGCGCGTAGTGTCATTGCCACCGACAATCAACAGAGCCAAATTACCCAAGAACTCCAGCGGTCTATTTATTAAATCCTTGGTATCCTTATTGCTCTGCAGCATGCTAATCAGATCAAAACCCGCGTCCTCACCAGCGGCGAGCTTCGTTTCTTTTTCTCGCCAAAGCTGAGAAAAATGCTTAGCCATTTCTTGCATACCAGTGAACAATTCATCGGTATCACTTACCCCCCCAGTGGTTTCAGCGCCACCACCAGCCAAGTCAGACCAATACACCAGCTTTCTACGCTGCTCATAGGGGAAATCGAGCAGTGTCGCCAGCATTCTCGCCGTTAGCTCTATCGAGACATCCTCAACCCAGTCAAAAGGCGTATCCAATGGCAGTTGATCGAGAACTTCTTGGGTTCGACTGCGAATCAGTCCTTCCATCTCTTTGAGATTTTTCGGTGCCACAACGCCCTGTACAGCCTGTCGCTGTAGATCGTGCTTCGGCGGATCCATAGCAATGAACATCTCAAGTGCCAGCTCCTTAGGCGCACCACCAATAACAATAAATGGCTCTGCAGAAAACAAATCGTGATGTTTGTCAACAAACACAATGTCTTCATAGCGCGTCACCGACCAGAAGGGACCAAATGCGCTACTTTTTTGAAAGTGGACAGGGCATTCATCGCGCAGTCGTTTAAAATACGACTCCCAACGATTCTGCTTAAACAAAAACGGATTACTGACATCAATATCTTCTATTGCTAAGCTTTCGACATCAGGGATCGGCGCTTCAACAAACTCCCGAGCTTTAGCGTATACACCCAACTTGGTCTTGGCGGTATATAGCCAGTGCGCACCTTTTATTTGTAGGTGCATTGGTACGCTAGCGGTACTTTTTCCAACTAGATCATTAAAAATTTTCATAGACCTTCCAAGCCTTATAGTTATGCGTTGAATAGTATTTTTGGCCAGTAAACCTTACATCTGAAATTCTGGCAGGCGTGCAACCAGACCATCCATCGCGTCAGTAGTTATAATCTGACACGCTAGCCGCGAGGTGTCGCTGCGTTCCGGCGTTAAATCTAACATCTGTAGCTCATCGCCGGTCGCGCCGCCGATAATACTCGGGCAATGACTTTCAATAATGACATGGCAGGTACCGCAGGCACACTCCCCACCGCAGTCCGCATCAATACCCGGAACATCGTTATCCAAGGCAATTTGCATCAAGGATTTTCCCGGCTCCAGATCAACAGTGTGTTGTGTGCCATCATGTTCGATAAAGGTAATACTGCCCATCGCTTTCTTCCTCGGTGAAGCCGATTGATCGACTCAGCGACTGATCGCCATAAAACTGAATACGACATCATTCAACTAAGTCATTTCACGTTCAAAATATTATTTAAGATTAAACTTTAAAACTTATACGTCGCATCCATACCAAAGGTGCGTGGCGGACCAGCCTGGAAATAATCGAAGCCAAATCCTGCCTGCAAATTAATAGCATAGCCGTCATATTCTTCCTGCGCTAAGTTCTTAGCCCATAGGGAAACAGAATAATCCTCATTGACGCCGCGCCAAGTTAGTCGTGTATTTACTAGCGCATACGCATCTTGCTTAATATTTTCATAGCCACCAATATCGTTATATGCGCTATACCACTGCTTATCCTGATAATTGGCATTCACGTTCCAACTTAGATAGCCGCGATCACCGCTATAGACTTCGTAGTCGACAGAGATATTGCCGCTGATTTTCGGCGCAGAGATAAGCTCATTGCCCGAGAGGTCGACCGTATCATTGGGGTTATTAAGCGTTTGCGTATCCGACAATTCGAGCTCGGTATACTCTGTTTCAAGGTAGCCAATCCCCATCATCAACATTAACTTTTCAGTTGCCGCAAACATGATTTCAGCTTCTAAACCGGCGATCGTTGAACCACCTGCATTCTCTAAGAAATTAGACACGCCAACGACGTTGATAAACTGCTGGTCTTTATAGTCGTATAAAAACGCAGCGGCATTCACCCTGGCTCTCTGATCATAGAAATCTGATTTAAAGCCGATTTCATAGGCATCTATATATTCAGGTCTCGCGTAGGCATCTTCAAAATCGCGTTCGCGATAATACACGCCGCCGTTAAAGTTTCCTGAGCGAAAGCCCTTGCTGTAACTCAGATACATCATAAAGTCATCACTGAAGCGATAATCAAAGCCGAGCTTGCCGGTGAATTCCTGCTCCTTTGCCGACAATGGTTTAGACGATTCAGTGGTATAAGGTCCGTGGGTATACCCCACTTGCCCAGTAGCGAGAAGATCCTCTAGCGTTACCTGCCCACTGAGAAAATTTTCGAGAAGCACATCCACCTCGACAATCCCCGCGTTACCCGCAAGATTAAGAGGTACAAAGGGCTCGTCAAATTGAGTGGTATTGCCTGGCACATAAGTGCCGCGCGGACTGCCGTCGTAGCCTTCTCTAGAGATATTCAAATAGGTGAGATCGATTTCATCGACGGTGTAGCGAATACCAAAATCGATGCCGAAATTGGCAGTGACATCGAAGCGAAGCTGGGTATAGGCCGCATAACTCGTCTTATCAGTAATCATTTTCTGATCAATTTGGCCAAAATCAAGCAAATAAGGATAGAAGCCGGTCGCGCCTGGATACGTTACCGCAACCCGAAGATCAGGGGGTGTCTCATAAATGGCATACTCATTGTGCATATCCATTTCTTCTACGGCGTAATATATGCCGCCGATGAAATTAAACATGCCGTCATAGTTGCTAGAAATGCGCAAATCCTGGCTATAGGCATCGGTATCTACTGCCCAGCGTATTTCAAGCAAGCCTTCAGGTGATCCGTCGGTATTCTGCTTCTGAGCGTAGTCTGAAATACTGATGGAGGTAATACTGGTAAAAGTATGACTGTCGCCAACAAACTCCAATTTGTTGACCAACATATCGGAATTAACGACCAGCGGACCAGTAAAGTTATCTTCCACTTCATGGTGACCTAGGTTTTGTGATGAGGCCGAATAGCCAGTATTGTCGATAAAACCGCTGCTGTCATCACCTTGCGCCAAACCACCAGTAGCAATACCGCCGACACCGAGCACACCGTCTCCGCCGCTGAGATTTCCTCGCGGCTCATTTCTGGAGGCGTTAGCTAAAGAATCATTCTGGCCGTGCGTTAACTTAAGCACGTTGCTAATATTTTCAGTTATCTGCCAATTTAGCGTTAAACGCAAAGCCTGAAAATCGATAGACGATAAATTGGGTCCACCCGAGCGGTTCTCTATATATCCACTATTGCGAGAAAAAGAGTAGGCGAGCCGTGCAGCTAAAGCGTCTTCGACTAAGGTGCCTTCAACACCTAAATCGCCGACTCGCGAATCGTAGTTACCTGCACCTAATTTGGCATTCACATGAAAGCCATCGTTGAGCAGTGGCGTTTTAGTAATGATATTGATTGCACCACCAGTCGTGTTTTTTCCGTACAGTGTTCCCTGTGGTCCTCGCAAAACCTCTAGGCGCTCAACGTCGAAGAAATTCATACCGTGCGTGTATACCGCCCCCATATACGACTCGTCGGAATACACACCAATGGGGCTCGCTTGGTTAGAACTGTAGTCCGACATACTGACACCGCGTATCGCAAAGATCGGCTGCACCTCACCAAATGGACCGCTGACCTGCATATTAGGCACTTGCGCAGAAATATCATTTGCGCTGGCAAAGCCAAACTTCTCAAGAGAATCGGCGGTCATACCAGTGATAGCAACAGGGGTGTCCTGCGTACTTTCTGAACGCTTCTGCCCCGTAACAATAACCTCTTCCAGCATTGGCGCCGCAATGGCAAACATCGGCATGGAACTTAGACCTAACAGCGAGGTGCCGAAGGCGAACTTTCTTACTCGACGGTGAAATACGCGCATATAATTATTATCCTAGTGAACGAATAGCGCATATATTCTATAAAAATGACCTTCCCGTCTTTTCCGATACGGACAAGTTTTTGACAAATTAGGACAAGCCACAAAAGAGCGCAAATGATAAAAATTCGTCCTAAAATGCCAAGACTCCCCCCCTAGCAAAGATCAATAATCGAATCGATAGCACCGCGAACGCGAATAAAGACATTGCGCCATGCTTATTAACAAGTCGCTTCGCAAAGATGGCGACTGGCAGGGGTAACCATCCAATAACGACACCACCCATACCGGAGATAATAATGAATAAATCAATAGGTAAATTTATGTTCACAGCGGCAATGCTTAGTGCCTCGTCATTATCCAGCGCGCAAAACCTGAGCGCACTTCAAGCGCTTGGGGCACCACTTAGCAATTTATTCGCGGGTGGAGCGGCCAACAATGCCCATATAAGCCCCCTTAGTACCCTCGACACGCTAGTATCACCGCTGCAATCAAGTACAGAGGCCATCGGATTAAACTCCTCTCCTTTGTTTAATATCCTTCCAACTAATCCGCTGATAACAACATACAGTATTTTGCTCGCCGGCCCGGCAGAAGCGATTATCGTTGGTGACCTACTACAGGGAACGCTTATCATAAACGGCATTCTCGACGGGATTCCCAGCGGCACGCTAGTACGCCAAACCATTCACAGCACAGAACTCGGAGAGCTGCCGCTACCGATCAGCGGCCTCATTAACTCTCAATTCTAAAGATCAGCAATAGCGCCCGCCTAGCCGGGCGACACGCCACTACGCATAAACTTATACCCTAAGGCCAAGCTAGACAGGGACATTCATAAGAGACTTGTTATAATTAGCGAAATAACACTAATGACAAGATATCTGAGAAGCAGAATGACTGCACCGGTAAGAGCAAGCTGTTTAAACAACTTCGTACTTCTAATTGAAGAGCTGCAGGGAAACCCAAAAGATTTATTCGTCAGAGCCGGTATAGATTACAGCCAACGGGATGACGACAACTATTTTTTCCCATACCAATGTTTTATCGACTTGCTAGAATTGTGTGCCCAAGATCTAAAGCTTCTTGATTTTGGCTTACGACTGGCAATGCGACAAGATCAGACTATATTGGGACCGGTCGCTTTTTTAGCGCTATCCGCGCACGACGTTAGGTCAGCATTGATCAGCGTAAGCAAATTTCTATACCACTTCACACCGGCCATTTCTCTCCGTTTAAAAGAAGGTGAGGGCCAATCCAGCTACGTATGTTTAGAACTCCTGAATACAAACAACAACGACAGCCGACAAGCCGTAGAACACGCTGTGGCCTGCACACTTCACATCATCCACCTGATGACGGAAGGAAAATTTAAGGCTCGCTCAGTGCAGTTCCGCCACGGGAAAATGTCGCCAGACAAGCCGTATCAAAACGCATTCAACTGCCCAACCCTATTTAAACAAGAACACGACGCCATTGAACTCGATAGCAATTTTTTAGATCTTGAGCTGAGTTCCCACAACCCTCAGTTACACGACCTGGTGTCCAATTACTTTTCGATGGTAGAGATAGACTCCAGCTCTACAAGTAAGCCAAATACCCCCACAAGCAAGCAAGCCCGACATTTAATTGGGAAGTTACTCCCCACTGGTGAGCTTTCACGACCGGTCATTGCAGAAAATATGAAACTTCACGAACGCGCACTTCATCGCAAACTGCAAGCTGAGGGCTATACCTTTGAAGCGCTAGTCGACGAGGTCCGAATTACCGAAGCCAAAAAACTCCTCTCGAACGAGACCATACCCATGTCTCAAATCGCGGGCTTATTAGGCTACAACGAGCAAAGTTCATTCAACAGAGCATTTAAACGCTGGTTTAATATGACGCCAAAGCAGTACTTACAAAGCAAACATTAGATTATTGTGGTCAGTTAATTTTTAATCAAAATCCACATACAGAAAAAGCCGCTACTGAAAACAGCAGCGGCCTACGGGTCATTAATAGCAGGTATTTCTAGTGTACTTGAGCCTCTCCTGCGCCCTGCGGATAACGGATACTTTCAACCATATCCTGAACATCCTGCGGTGGTGCTGGCGTAAAGCGACAAACCAAACCAGCAATAGCAAAGTTTACCAACATACCTAGCGTACCAATCCCTTCTGGCGACACACCAAACCACCAATTCTCAGGTGTACTCGCCGCAGGATTGATGAATTTGAAGTACACGATATATGAGGCGGTAAACAACAAGCCGCTTACCATACCCGAGATCGCGCCGTATTTATTCATACGCTTGTAGAATATGCCGAGGATAATCGCCGGGAAGAAGCTAGAGGCCGCCAAACCAAATGCGAAGGCGACGACCTGTGCGACAAAGCCAGGCGGATTAATCCCTAGATATCCCGCGATACATACGGCCACCGCCGCCGCACCACGCGCATAACGCAGCTCCATTTTATCCGAAATATTCGGCATCAGATTTCGTTTCAGCAAATCGTGGGAAATAGATGTGGATATAACCAAGAGCAAACCTGCTGAGGTAGACAAGGCTGCCGCGACACCACCCGCCGCCACCAAGGCAATCACCCAGGCTGGAAGGTTAGCAATTTCAGGGTTAGCGAGTACCATGATGTCGCGGTCGATGTGCATCTCGTTACGATCATCACCGGCGTAGAACATACGGCCATCGCTGTTTTTATCTTCCCAACCGATCAAACCGGTTTTTTCCCAGTTGGTCACCCATGCCGGCGCCTTACTGTATTCCGTGCCCTGGCTATCCGCACCGTTGATGGTATTGATCATGTTCAAGCGAGCGAAACCGGCAACCGCGGGTGCAGTAGTATATAAGACCGCAATAAAAATTAAGGCCCAACCTGCAGATTTACGCGCATCTTTTACCTTAGGTACGGTAAAGAACCGCACTATTACGTGGGGTAATCCTGCGGTACCCACCATCAGTGCTGCAGTGATAAACAGCACATCGATTGTCGACTTTGTCCCGCTGGTATAGGCAGTGAAGCCCAACTCCGCAGACAGCCCATCAAGCTTGTCGAGTAGATGTATCCCCGACCCATCCGCCAAGGTCGCGCCAAAACCAAACTGGGGAATAACGTGACCAGTCACCATGATCGAAATAAATATCGCCGGTACCAAATAGGCCATCATCAACACACAGTACTGCGCAACCTGGGTATAGGTTATGCCTTTCATCCCACCTAACACGGCGTAGAAGAACACAATCGCCATACCAAGTAGCACACCGGTAGTTATATCGACTTCGAGGAATCGACTAAACACCACACCGACTCCGCGCATCTGTCCCGCCACATAGGTAAAGGAGACAAAAATCGCGCATATGACCGCCACCGTTCGCGCTGTCTGGGAATAATAGCGGTCACCGATAAAGTCAGGCACAGTAAACTTACCAAACTTACGAAGATACGGAGCAAGACAGAGCGCCAATAACACATAGCCCCCAGTCCATCCCATTAAATAGACGGCGCCGTCGTATCCCATAAAGGAAATGAGACCGGCCATCGAAATAAACGAGGCGGCACTCATCCAGTCCGCCGCCGTCGCCATACCGTTAACAACAGGGTGAACACCTCCCCCTGCAACATAAAACTCTTTGGTAGAGCCCGCGCGACAATAGATAGCAATGCCGATATACAAAACAAAGCTCAAGCCGACAATTAGGAATGTCCACGTTCTAATATCCATAATGCACCCCTAGTCTTCTTGGACGTCGTATTTTTCGTCGAGCCGATTCATTTTGTATACGTACACAAAAATCAGCACCACAAACGTGTAAATTGCCCCTTGCTGAGCAAACCAAAAACCCAATTTAAAACCAAAAAATTGGATTTGATTTAACACATCAACCAAGAGGATCCCGAAGCCAAAGGACACTAAGGCCCAGATGAAAAGTAAGCTAAGTAAGAGCTTCACATTTTCTCGCCAGTAGGCTTTCGCCAGTTCTTTTGAATGAAACGCCATTGTTATTCTCCTGTTATTTTCGACTTTTCCCGTCTTATAAACCTAGCATTACAGTTAAGTCGCTATCTCACCATTCGACCTTAGTCGATTGGCGCCATTTAAGAGCTGCCTTAATATTAAAACGTGTATTTCGCGCTGAACTGCAGACGATCTAAATCGCCGCTATCATCTCCACCTACTGGTCTCTCAATGGTTTTGCTGGCGTGAATATATTCGACACCAAAATTCAAAGCCGTAATCGGCGCGTAAACTAAATTCGCATGAACACTTTGATAAGACGCCGCTGTAGTATCGGCAACCGAATCGGGGTTATCAGCAGAGCTCGCCGACAACACCAAACTACTACGCCATTTAGGCGCCCAAAAATGTCGATACGCGACGTAGCCTCCGACAGAGTCAATTAACTCGATATCACCGCCATCCTCAATCACACCATCTCGGTATGTTTGCAAACCCAGGTAGCGCCCCAAAGCATTACCGGCATTAAGTTGCACGCGAACATCATCGGCACCTATCTGCCAAACACCCGCAAAACTCACACCATAACCGTAGACACTGTCGTCGCCGCGAACAGCCTGCGCCTGACTGTTTGTAAAGTTTTGTTTGTAGGCAAGCTCTCGCAGCAAACCGGAAAAACTATAGCTAAAATCTCCGGATTTGCCGTTGAAGCGCACCACCATGTCAGGCAGCGCATTATTATCATAAGCACTCGCGCCGGCATCCGACCCGCTTTGACCATATAAACCGCTAGACGGATTCTCTAGCGCAAACATCAGCGAGCGCGCATTACCTAAGCCGTGAGTCCAGCGCACTTGCGCCTGCCGTTCGAACAGAGTGCCAACAGGACCAACAAAATCCAAGGTATCTGGCAGACTAGCCACATTAAAAAAGGTGCTCCAGGTCTGACCGGCCAGCACCGAACTATCGGCGTCGAATTGCCAGCTCAAGTAGGCATGACGGATTCGCGAGGCAGCAGAGTTACTAATACGCTCATCGCCAATTTGATTCACACCAAAATCCATTTCGATATAGGTGCCAATAGCACCAACATCGGTTGCGGTATTGGTTTTAAACCAAATACGAGAATGCTTCGCATGCATATCGAGATTTGTATCGCCGGACTCCCCTCCAACAGGTATGACCGAGGCGACCAGAAAATCATCGCCCACACCTGCCAGCGCACGCTCCCCGTCGCTGTATTGGCTAGCGATGGCATCTAACTTTATATAACCGCCAAATGAGTACTCAGTACTACCTTCTAACTGCTGAACCTGGCTTGGCGCCTCCTTTTCTGCAAGTGCGCGCTCCAGTCGTTCCACTCGTTGCTCTAATGTTTCAGCGACCGCCGACAAGGGGAACGCAGCGAAAACCAGGCCAGCAAGTACGCTTGATCTCAACTGAATATTAGCCGGCACCGCCGGAGTCAATTTCTTATTATTTATCATAGTGGGCTCTCTCGAATCGTAAATGACACGAAATTTATAATCCCACCACACCACCAAGGATATTAGCCATTAGTCACGTATAGACCAAAGTCTATGTTGCAAAGCAACCGAGAAGACACAACAAAAAAGGGGACTAGACCAAGGTCTAATTCTATTTACATCACAGCGCGAGGATAGTAGAACACAATAAATTTAAAATGGAGACTGCGGTCATGACCACTTCAACGCCTTATGCAGGCCACTATCCCGTTTCTGCCAACGCAAAAATTGCAGCGTACATAGACCGTGAAACTCATACCTCGCTATATCAACAATCCCTCGACAGTCCAGAAGAGTTCTGGGCGGAACAAGCAAAGCGCCTAGACTGGGTCATCTCACCAAACACCATTAAGAATTGCAGCTTTGCAAAACACAATCTGTCCATTCGCTGGTTTGAAGACGGCCAACTGAATGCCAGTGTGAATTGCTTAGATCGTCATTTAGTTCAGCAGGCCGATCAATTGGCGATGATTTGGGAGCCCGACAGCGAGACCGATCCCGTTCGCAAATACACTTATCGGGAACTACACGCAGAAGTCAGCAAACTCGCCAACGGCCTAAAAAGCTTAGGCGTGGCGAAAGGGGATGTGGTAACGCTCTATATGCCCATGATTCCAGAAGCGACCATCGCAATGTTGGCCTGCGCGCGAATTGGGGCTGTACATTCCGTCGTTTTCGGTGGCTTCTCACCCGAAGCGCTGTCTGGCCGTATACAAGACGGCCAGTCGAAATTAGTCATTACCGCCGACGCCGGAAATCGCGGTGGCCGACAAGTCAGCCTAAAACAAAATGTCGATGACGCCATTGCGCTCTGCCCCGCGTCACTAGTCGAAAAAGTCTTGGTGGTTAACCACTGTGGCGACAAGATTAACTGGCAGGAATCTCGAGACGTTGACTACCACGCGCTCGTAAATGATCAGGCTAGCGACTGCGCGCCAGAGATCATGAACGCGGAAGATCCGCTGTTCATCCTTTACACCTCAGGCTCAACAGGTAAACCCAAGGGCGCGGTCCATACCACTGGCGGCTATTTGGTTTACACCTCACTCAGTCACCAGCTAGTTTTTGATTACAAACCCGGTGAAATATATTGGTGTATGGCCGACATCGGCTGGATCACCGGCCACAGCTACGCCGTGTATGGCCCGCTAAGTAACGGCGCCACTATAGTCATGTACGAAGGCATTCCCAACTTCCCGGACGCGGGTCGATTGGCCCGGATTATCGACAAACATCAAGTCAATATTCTCTATACCGCGCCCACAGTTATACGGGCACTCATGGCGCACAGCACCGAGGCCTTGGCCAATACTGACCGCAGCTCGCTGCGTTTGCTAGGCACAGCAGGCGAACCCATCAACCCCGAAGCATGGACGTGGTTTTACGAACAATTTGGCCGCAGCCAATGCCCAATATTAGATACTTGGTGGCAAACAGAAACCGGCGGTGTGATGATCACCCCTCTGCCCGGTGCTATCGGTCTAAAACCCGGTTCGGCAACCCTACCGTTCTTTGGCGTACATGCCGCACTAGTCGATAACGAAGGCCAGCTTTTATCTGGCGAAGCGGAAGGTAACCTCGTGATTTGCGATAGCTGGCCGGGACAAATGCGCACGATTTTCGGCGACCACCAGCGCTTTATCGAAACCTACTTCTCGACCTTTGAAGGCTACTATTTCAGTAGTGACGGCGCTCGTCGCGACGAAGACGGCTATTACTGGATTACTGGGCGAGTCGATGACGTACTTAATGTATCTGGTCATCGCTTGGGAACCGCTGAGCTCGAAAGCGCCCTCGCCGCCCATCCTTTAGTTGCCGAGGCCGCCGTTGTGGGCTACCCGCACACCATCAAGGGCGAAGGCATATACGCCTATATAACCCTGACCGACAAAAGCGCCGAGAGCGAAACGCTGCGCAATGAATTAAAGCAGTGGTTACGCAAAGAAATTGGCCCAATTGCAGTCGCGGACATCATCCAGTGGACCGACGATTTGCCAAAAACCCGTTCCGGAAAAATCATGCGCCGCATACTGCGCAAAATTGCCGCTGACGATACCGAAAACCTTGGTGATTTATCGACTCTTGCCGATCCCGCCGTTGTTGCGAAACTGATCGAAAACCACAAGTTGAGCAATACAAATATCGCTTGAACCCAATACCGGAGGTCGAACTATAATTGTTGGTACGCCCATCTATTAATGGATGCTTGACGAGAGACACAAACCTGAATCTTTATCTCAGTGTTTTCTATCTCCCGTTTAGCATCTTGCACGCCAGGGTGCGAGTACCATTCAATTCAATATCAAGAACTCGAAATTAACAGTCATACCCTGCACCAACGGGTCTTTTTCTATACACTGTAGCCAAAATACACTAATAAAAAGGGCCTCAGATGGACTCACAGCGATTTATTATTGCCGACGACCATCCCTTGTTTCGAACTGCACTTAAAACAAGCCTCGATCAGAGCTTTACAAACTGTGTGGTTGACGAAGCAGAGTCTCTTAAAGATTTGCAAAGCCTTCTCGCATCCGCGCCAGATTGCGATCTCATCCTACTCGATTTGCATATGCCCGACGCCCAGGGTTTTAGTAGTTTGATACATCTGCAAGCCCAGCATCCAGACATTCCAGTAATTATTATCTCCGGCAGCGAAAGCCCTGAAGTGATGTGCCGTGCCATCGAGCACGGCGCAGCTGGATTTCTACCAAAAAGCAGTCCGGCAAGCACCATAACAATTGCAATCAATGCGGTACTCGACGGCGCGCGATGGCTACCCGAGGGAGTGCGCTATCAAATAGGACAAGACAGCAAAGAGCAAAAAATAGCCAAAGACATCGCCAGCCTAACGCCCCAACAATTTCGCGTGGTAACTCTGTTAGTGCAAGGCCTGCTAAACAAACAAATCGCCTACGAACTCAATGTTAGCGAAGCGACGGTTAAAGCCCATATCACCGAAATCTTTCGAAAGCTCGGCGTGCACTCCCGCACCCAAGCCGCACTGCTGTTTTCCCAGCTAGAGGTAAACCCACCCCAGCTTTGATTGGTTTTATCCGCGCAATACCAATTGCCGCATCAGGCCCCGCAATGCCGCTGGCTTTACGGGTTTGGCTAAGAATCGATAGCCCGCACCTTCTACCTGACCACGCACCTCTGCGCTGTTATCTGCGCTAATCACCACCGCCGGCAACTGAGTATGCCAGCGGTAATTTAAGGCTTGCAGTACCTCCAGCCCCGTTTCGCCGTTATCTAAGTGAAAATCAGCAAGTACAATATCCGGCGCAGAGTCCAATCGCCACTGCCCTAAAACCTCGCCAAGGTTTGCGCCAGTAAACACTCGGCATCCCCACTGACTAAGTAACGCCTGCATACCTGCACGAATACCGAGCTCATTATCTATGCACAAAACGCTTATCCCGGCCAGTTCAGATTGTAAGCTAGGAGCTTGTTGTTCAACTCGACTCGCAACGACATGTCCTGCTGGCACTTGAATTGCGAACACACTGCCGCGCCCCTCTTCTGACCGAAGTGTTATCTCATGGCCGAGTATTCCGCTGATTCGCTGAACTATCGACAAACCCAAACCCAAGCCCTTTTCGGAGTCGTTGTTAACACTGCTGTGGGCGCGCTCGAACTCGTCGAACACCCGCTGTTGGTCTCGCGGGGAAATACCGGGGCCGGTGTCCCAAACTTGAATCAGAATATTATCAGCTCGACGTCGGCAGGCCAGTAAAACACCGCCTGTTCGAGTGTAACGCAGGGCATTAGAAAGGAAGTTTTGTATCACCCGTCGCAATAACTGCTGATCGCTATACACCCAAAAATCGCCGGGGCGAACCGTCAAGTTAAGGGCATTTTGTTCCGCAAGTAGAGCACACTCTCGCGTCAAGGGCTCTAGTAAATCTGCTAGACAGAAGTCTCGGCGATCGAGCTGAATATTCCCCGAGTCCAAACGAGCAATTTCTCGCAAGGAGGTAATCAAATTTTCCGCACTACTTAACGAGGCATCAATATGTCCAACCTCGGCGGCAAAATCACTGCCTTGGGTGCGATGCGAAAGTGCGGCGGTAAATAAACGTGCCGCGCTTATTGGTTGTAACAAGTCATGACTGGCCGCCGCCAAAAATCGACTTTTACTAGCGTAAACGGTATTTAGCTCACGCTCGATTTTTGCCCGTGCCTGGTTCTCAGTCGCCAGTGATGCATTCGCCGCTTCCAGCGCCGAGGTCCGCTCAATAACGCGCCGCTCCAACTGGTTTTTCACGCCATCTAATTCATTGAACATACGCCGGTATTCGCTGATATCGGTATAGGTAGTCACGTAGCCGCCCCGCGCCACTGGCGTACCACAAATTTCGACAACCAAGCCATTAGGTAGCGACCGCTCTATACGGTAGGGTTTTCCGCCGCTTAATAAAGCCAGACGGCGCGCAATAGCCCCGTCCACGTCAGTATCCGCATTTTGCAAATATCCTCGCTCTGCATTGAACTGGTAGACCTTGGCAATAGGACAACCGATATACAACAGCCGCTCGGGAAAACCAAATAACTCGATATAGCGGCTGTTCCACGCCACCAGATCCAAATTGGCATCTACAACACTCACACCCTGAGGTATGGTCTCTAAGGTGATTTGCAATAAATCCTGACCAAACTGCAACTGCTTAGATGTGTCGCCGATCAACAGCACAAACTCATCAAGCTGCAATGGCTTTTTGCGCTGTAGTAAATCTAAAGTGCGATGCGCTGAAACCGCACCGACAATAGCAGCCAATGCCGCTTCTACATCCTTTACAACAAATCGTGGCACTCTATCGTTAGCCAGTAAGCGCTGACCAATCCTTTGTTCGAAACGCTGCCAGAGTTGCCTACTTCTATCTGCGCCCAAGAGTGGCGTCAACATTCTCTGCAACTGCCAGCTTTCAATCTTGGTGAGTTCAAAATCGGCTTTTTGATATCCCCTCACTAAACGCAGCTGGGTAAAGGCGCGCGCTTGGCGTAATTCAATCGCCTTAAACCGACTCATTGCAGACACCAACACTAAGCTCGCACAATTCAGCAATAGACTCCAAAACACCCCATGGCTTAAGGGATCTGGAAATTGAAAACCGAGCAGTGCCTCTGGCTGCAACCACAACAAGCCAAACGGACCATCGCTGAGCAAGGGATGCCCAGGGCCCAGCAAAGCAGGTAGTAATAGGCAGTAAAACCAAATTGCACCACCAGCAAACAGGCCGGCAATAACGCCACGAGAGTGCGCTCTAGGCCAATACAAGGCCGCGATAATTGATGGCATTAATTGCGCAGCCGCAGCAAAAGACAGCAAGCCCAGAGACGCCAAACCACCGCGACCACTTAACTGCTGCTCCAATAACCAGGCGGCCAGCAGTAACGCCGCTATCGCGCCACGTCTGACCTGCTGCAACCAGCGGGCATTAATACTGTGAGCACGATTAAAAAACTGCCAGAGTGGCACCATCCACTCGTTGCAGACCATCACCGACAAGGTCACACAGGCAACAATAACCATACCGGTAGCCGCCGATAAACCACCGAGCAAAGCCACTACCGCTAAGGTATTACTGCCAGCCGCCATAGGTGCAGACACCACCAACATATCTGGACTAAGTGGCGCGCCACTCCCGAGAAGGGACTGCCCCAAAATCGCAACTGGTGCAATAAGCGCACAGAACAACGCTAGGTAGATTGGAAATATCCAACGCGCGGCGCGCATATCTCGACGGCTGTGATTCTCTACCACCATAACGTGAAACTGCCGAGGCAGGCAGACTATCGCGGCCGCTGCCAAGACAAGCTGAGTAATGAAATTGACCGGGGCAGGCAAATTCGCCAGTTTCCCGTATTCGATTTCAAGCCCATTACTCCCCGCACTAAACAAAATACTTAGCGCAAACACGCCCACCGCCACAAACGCGGTCAACTTTACAAGGGATTCCACCGCAATTGCCGCCATTAAGCCACGATGACGATGTCGTTTATCAACCACCCGGGTGCCAAAGGCTACCGTAAAGACAACTAAAATTAGCGCTGCTATGAAACTAGTGCTGCTATGACTTGTAGCCAAGTTTGGTTGCCACATATGCTGCGCGGTCAACCACGCCTGTGTAACAGCTTTTAATTGCAAAGCAATATAAGGAAGACTGCCAGCGACGGCGATCAAGGTGACCAATGCTGCAAGGAATTGATGCTTCCCATAGCGAGAACCAATAAAATCCGCTATTGAAGTCACTCGGTTACGCGTGCTCACAACCGATAAGCGACGGATAAACGGCCACGCCAATACAAACAAAAGAATAGGGCCAAGGTAAATTGGAACGAAAGACCAGCCGTCGTTAACGGCCTGACCAATAGCCCCAAAAAACGTCCAAGAACTGCAATAAACAGCCAGCGATAGGCTGTAAACTAAGGCGCGCACGACCGGCGGCCGCTGGGTATGCCGATCGGCCCACCAAGCTATTAGAAATAAACACGCGACGTATATAAACGCCAACAATACCAGCCACTGACTTTCCAACTCTTAGCCTCATCACGCCTGTCTTTGGCAATCATCTTGCGAATGCTTACAGTCTAGCGCAGCGCGAGCACATCGCTACTCGACAATAGTCTACATTGCAGCGGTCACTATGGTCTCTGTCACCATTTAAAGTCGCCCTTGGGCAGATTTACGGTATTAAGACTTTCCCTTGGCGCCAGCGATGCGTAACATTCGCACTCCAGAAATCAGGCTGCCTCAGCACTGAACTTAGTCAATACATCGAGCTATACTCATACCCTATGTCTACTATTTTTATCGCCGGCCAACGCTGGATCAGCAACCCAGAACCCGACCTGGGCTTGGGTATTATTCTTGAAGCCGAAAACCGTCGTGTGGTCATTGCCTTTCCGGCAGCAGAAGAAGAGCGCACTTACGCCGCTGCAGCCGCACCGCTATCGAGAGTACTATTTCAAGTTGGCGATAATATCGATGTCCCCAACCAGGGCCCGCTGATAGTAAAAGAGCAGCAAGAACACAATGGCTGCATCGTCTACTTTGCTGAAGACGAAAACGGTGACGTGCACCCGGTGCCTGAGCAAATCCTGAGCGCCAATATCAAGCTCAGCAATGCCAAAGAGCGTCTATTGGCCGGTCAAGTAGAACACCACCGCCGCTTCGCACTAAGAGCCGCAACCCTAGAACAGCAAAACACCAGCCAAGCCGCTAGCACCCGCGGTTTGTTGGGGCCGAGAGTTCAGTTACTACCCCACCAAATGTATATCGCCGCAGAAGTGGCAAGTCGGCCCTCACCCCGCGTGTTGCTTGCCGACGAGGTGGGACTAGGCAAAACCATTGAAGCCGGTTTAATCATTCATCAACTGCTACTACTTGAGCGCGCAAAACGTGTACTGATCGTGGTACCAGACAGTTTAGTTCACCAGTGGCTGGTAGAAATGCTGCGCCGCTTCAATCTCAAATTCAGTATTTTTAACGAGGCGCGCTGCCGCCAAATAGACGAATACGAAGACGAGCCGAGCAGTATTTTCTTTGACGAAGAAGAATCGAAAGAAAACGAAGAAAATCCCTTTGAAGATGCACAGCTCGTCATCTGCCCACTCAGCTGGATAAGCAGCCACGATCGCCGTCAGCAGCAATTATGCGACGCCGGCTGGGATATGCTAGTGGTAGACGAAGCTCATCATCTGCACTGGCACGAAGACGGCAGCAGCTCTGCCGAATACAAACTGGTCGAGCGTCTAAGCGCAGAAATTGCCTCGGTACTGTTATTAACCGCCACGCCAGAAAATGCTGGCATAGACGGCCATTTTGCTCGTCTTCGCCTACTCGATCCGGCCCGCTACCCGGATTTGGCCGCCTTCCTTGAAGAGCAAAGTCACTACGAAGACATCAGTGAACTCATTCAAGGCCTGAGTGACTCACCGGAGACCTCGCTTGGTGATACCGAGTTTTGTCTGCGTTTAGAGACCTTATTAGGTAAAGACGCATTCTGTGCGCTAGGAAAAAGCCCTAGCGTTGAACAGCTCGACAAAACCATCCGCGATCTACTCGACCGTTTCGGGACAGGCCGCATGCTGTTCCGCAACACCCGCGCCTCAGTTGGCGGCTTCCCCCAGCGAGTATTACACGCCCACCCGCTTGATGTACCGGCGGGGTACGAGCAAGCTTGCACAACAGCTAGCTTGGAAGAGTCGCTGCACCCAGAGCAATTGCTCGGCGCTGCGTGGTTAAAAGCAGACACCCGAGTCGCGTGGGTAGAGAAGTTCTTATTGCAAAACCCAGACGAGAAAGTCTTGCTCATTGCCGCGGACGCAAACGCGGCCCGAGACCTGGAACTCCATCTGCGGCTGCGTCGCGGCATTGCAAGCGCAGTTTTCCACGAAGAACTCAGCCTGATCGAGCGCGATCGCGCGGCGGCTTATTTTGCTGACCCAGAGGACGGCGCCCAACTATTAATTTGCTCAGAGATTGGCAGCGAAGGTCGCAACTTCCAGTTTTCGCAGCACCTGATTTTATTTGACTTGCCTTTAAATCCAGACCTACTAGAGCAGCGCATTGGTCGTCTTGATCGCATCGGCCAGCTCGGCGATGTCAATTTACACGTGCCCTACTACAAAGGCAGCGCGCAAGAAAAATTACTGCACTGGTATCGCGACGCGGTCAGTATTTTCAAACAGCCCTGCACCGTCGGCAATGCCTTGATGCTGGAGTTTGGCGACGAGCTCCGCACAGCACTGGTCAATGACAGCGCGAGCGAGATCAATACCGTTATCGAACGCGCCGCCGATAAAGCCATAGTAATGCAGGAAAATTTGCGCAAAGGCCGCAACCGCCTGCTAGAACTAAACTCGTGCCAACCAAAGCGCGCCGCAGAATTAATTACCTCACTAGAAACAGAACAACGCAGTGACGCACTAGCGGAGTATGTTGAAATGCTCGCTGAACAGTTTGGTCTAGACCACGAAGATCATAGCGACAACGCCATTATATTACGGCCCGGCGATCACATGATCACCGAAGCATTCCCGCATTTGCCGGAGGACGGTATTACCGGCACCTTTGATCGCGACCGCGCACTCAGTCGCGAAGACATGGCTTACTTCAGCTGGGAACACCCGCTAATCACTAGCGGAATGGATATGGTGATGTCCAGCGACTTCGGCAGCGCCAGCATTTGTACTATTGCGGTAAAAGCCCTCAAACCCGGCACACTATTACTTGAGTCATTTTTCAGCCCCGCGCTACAAGCACCGGCTTGGTTGCAGTTACAAAGCTATTTACCCGCGCAAAGTTTCCGCCTTGTAACTGACCAGCAAAATCGCAACCTGTCTAATGCGGTTGCGCATAGCAAATTGAATCAGATTGCCCAAGGCGTCAAAAAGACCTTAATGCCGGTACTGCTTCGCGAAGTGCGCGCCAGTATTACCGCCATGATTCCACACATAGAGAAACTTGCAGAAGAAACGAGTAAAGAATGGGTAGCCACCGCGACCCAAGCCTACCAACTGGATCGCAGCAACGAACGTGAGCGTTTGCAATCGTTAATGAGCCGCAACCCCCACGTAGATCCAAAGGAGTTGGCGACCTTCGACCACGAAACCGAACTCGGCTTAAGCGCGCTAACATCACTGCAATTAAATATGTCAGCACTGCGGCTGGCCATCGTTAGTCAATAATTTGCCCAGCAGAAAACTGGCCGGAGAAAAGCATGTATCTATTTTCTGTAAACGCCACGGCCAAGAAAACCCAGGGCGAATTCACCGAGGGCGAAAGCGCGCCATTTATTGTCTACATCGATTTTAAAGACATGTTCGGGGCAGAAAAGCTGGCTCAGCTTTTTGTCATGGCCGAGGGTTTCAAAGACGTTACCATCATCAAACGCAAGATGATCGACAATGCCCAAATACCTAAAAACCCAGCTTTTGCGAAAGATCCACAAATTACCGAAGCCTTAGCGAAGGGCTATTGCGTGCAGGCGTTTAGCGCACACTAATCGGACCTACAGGTACGCGGCGCAGCCAAAATTTACTGCCCTGATTTAAAAGCCTTAAGTAGCACCTTTTTAAATTGCTCAAAATCTTCAATATGCGGCAAATGCCCCAAACCCGGCAACTCAAACAAGCTGGCATTCGGAATTATTTTGGCAACTTTTTTGCCTAAACGATCATAGCGACCAAGCTCATAATCGACATTGCCCCGCATCCAGTTCCGCCCAGGCCCCGTTCGATCACGGCTACCTATAATCAAACTAACCGGCACAGATAAATCCTTGAACTCGGCCACCACGGGCTGGGTGAAAATCATATCGTAGGTTTTAGCATTGACCCAAGCCATTAAATCCTTATCCGGACCGTTAAGCTGGCCGATCATAAAGTCTGTTAGCGCCGCATATTGATCATTCCATTTGCCGTCGTAATAATTTTTACGCTGGTAGTTTTTAATGCCTTCTTCGGTCTTAGCAAGCTCACCCTTGTAAAAGAAATCTGTGTCCTTGTACTCCACATACTGCAAATAATTCTCCAATCCGATGGGGTTAAGTAAAACCAGCTGCTGCGTCACTTGTGGATACATTAAAGCAAAGCGGCTTGCCAACATCCCGCCCATGGAATGCCCAATCACAATCGATTTTTCAATTTCCAGAAAGCTCAACAATGAATGCGTCTGCTGAGCCATTGCCGCAAAGGAATATTGGTAGTTAACGGGTTTAGATGATTTACCAAAGCCAATCTGATCGGGGATAACAACGCCATAACCCATGCCCTGCAAAAATAGTGCTGTTTCGCTCCAGTAATCGGCATTAAAGTTTTTACCGTGCAATAGGGTTACAACCGGCTTATCTGCATCGCCTTTCAAATAGATAAAGGCCATCTTTAAGGATTGTTGTTGCGATTTAACAGCAAAGTAGTTCACTGTAAAATCATAATCATACGCACTCAGCTCAGCATCATAAACGAGGGTTGGCTTACTCTCTTCCGCTTGTGAAGTAGTTGCTTGCGTTAAAAAAATACACCAAATAAGACCAATCATCTTAAGTTTGAACATATAAACTCTCGATTTAAAAATACATAGAAATAATGTGGAGCGATAATACGCCGACGAATTCATTGCGCTCAATCAACTATCCTTGCCTTCCATTTTCGCCTTTAGGTCCGCAAAGGGATTAAAGGTGGCAGCTTTTACTTGTTTCTCAGATGTACTGCCATACCGCACCAAATTTTCATACTTTGTGTGCTCTTCATCGTGACAGTAAATACACAGTAATTCCCAATTACTGCCATCAGCGGGATTATTATCATGATTGTGATCTACGTGATGAACCGTCAACTCTGACAAATTCTTGCGCTCAAAATCCCGCGCACAGCGACCGCAGGTCCAGGGATATAATTTCAAGGCCCGCTCTCTATAACCCGTTGCGCGCTTCGCATTGTATTCTCGCTGCTCAGCGAGCACCTGATCGAGTGTTTTTTTCTGAATAGCCATTTACCCACCCATCGACGTTTAAATATAGCGCTACACGCACTACCGTACCGTCATCCGAACCTTGATGGGGGGGACACGGTTTTCCTAGACTTCGACTTACTTTACACCCAATTAAAGTCTATAAGTATTCGCTGACCTGAAATTGAGTTCTTACTGTAAAACACGGATGCATTCGCTACGCTCATCTGGATCCCCGATCGGGGTTGGGGCCGGGGCCGGGGATGACGGTGGTTTCGATCGATTCCCGATCGAGTCGGGGTCAAGGTTAAGGTCGGGGATACAATAAACCTGCTCAATCGTCCACGTGCCAATCCAGCAACTGCCACCACGCGAAAAATATCTCGACTCAATCTCCCGCTAAGACTATATTTTTGAAAATTATAATTTCAATCATGCAGGCAGAGAGCTTTTCTATGAAAACACGGTGCTTTAGCTTCTTTTCCATTTTCTGCCTTTCGCTTATGAGCGAAGCCACTCTGGCAGCGCCCATTAGTCAGCTAGACCTGTTCGGTCAAGCCATACTCGCTCATCACAACGCTAAACGTGCCGCGCATAATGCGCCTGCGATGGTATGGGATACACAACTTGCCGCCGAAGCACAGGCTTGGACTGATAGCGCGGGAGACCGAATTAATCCTGTTATCCATGACACGAATCGTGGACTCGTCGGCGAAAACCTTTTTTTCAGAACCGGAAGTTCTACCAGTATCGATCAGCTTACAGCTCAAGCTGTCGCGGCATGGTACGCTGAGCTTGAACGATATGACTTTGCCAACCCTGAAAGCAATGTAGCAAATGACATCGGCCACTTTTCACAAGTAGTCTGGGACACCTCCACACAATTGGGCTGCGGTGCGTCAGTTTTTAGCCAATCACACCTATCTGACTCTAGCGGCATGATCTTCCTTGTATGCCGATATCGGCAACCTGGCAACTTTATTGGTCAATTCGAACAACACGTATTTCCTGTGGTAAACCAGGTTGCCGCCGTGCCGTCATTCAGCACACAAATAATTACTGCGCCTGCCGCAAGCCCCGCCCCTACTTCTACCCCTACCAACTCGGATCTTACAACAAGTAGCAGCGATACTTCTGGGCTAATAACGAGCAGTTCGAGTTCAAACATTACTACTAGTACTAGCACTCCGACCAGCAGCACAAAAGATTTCAATGTCGCCTCTACACAAATTATTGCCCCCGGCACTAACTTGAATAAAGGCCAAAAATTTTATTCACCTAACAAAAAATACTTTGTTGTATTTCAGAGTGACGGCAACTTAGCGGTATTCACCGCTTCGGGTAAACGCGTCAGCGGATTGGAATCAATTAAGGGGCTGGATTACAAGCAAATCCTTCTCATTACTCTGCCCGCTGATGGCAACCTGACATTCCTCGACAAGTACAAAAAGCCGGTTTTCAAGGCTTCGTCCTTCGCTAAAATTGCAGCAAAAAGCCGGCTAGTACTTTCTGATGACGGCCAAGTTTTACTGATGAGCAGTAGCAATCAAGTCATACTAAAACTATAAATTTTGGAAACAAAAAAGGCGCCCAATAGGCGCCTTATCACTTCGCTAAACAAAGCTTACAAACTCAGTACTTTTTCGCCGCGAGCAATGCCAGAAACACCGCTGCGAACCACTTCCATAATCGCCGCTTCGCCAACTGCCTCTAGAAATGAATCTAGCTTGTCAGCCGCGCCAGTGACCTGAATGGTGTACACGCTAGGGCCAACGTCTACGATTTGACCGCGAAAGATATCGGTGCAGCGTTTGATTTCAGCCCTTTGCGCACCGGTAGCACGCACTTTAACCAACATCAGTTCGCGCTCGATATGCGAGCCCTCTGACAGATCAACCAGCTTCACTACATCGATCAAGCGATTGAGATGCTTGGTGATTTGCTCAATTTTGTGATCATCGCCAATTGTCGTCAGGGTCAAACGCGACAGGGTTGGATCTTCTGTAGGTGCCACGTTGAGTGTCTCGATGTTGTATCCGCGCTGTGAAAACAGTCCGACAACACGCGACAAAGCACCCGGCTCATTTTCCATCAATACCGAAATAATATGTCGCATTATGTACGCTCCGTCTTGCTCAACCACATATCGCGCATCGATCCGTTAGGCGCTATATGCATAGGGTAAACATGCTCGTGCGGATCAACGTGAATATCCATAAATACCAAGTCATTTTTACGGGCAAAGGCTTCTTTCATTGCCTCTTCCAAATCACTTAACTGAGTCACTTTAATGCCAACATGACCATAGGCTTCGGTCAGTTTGACAAAATCTGGCAGTGAATTTTCGTAAACGCTTTCTGAATAACGGCCTTCATACTGCATGTCTTGCCACTGCTTAACCATGCCGAGATAGCCGTTGTACAAGCTGATAATTTTGACCGGAATATTGTACTGGGCGCAGGTAGACAGCTCCTGAATATTCATCTGGATACTGCCTTCGCCGGTGACGCAGGCAACATCCGCATCCGGGAATGCCAACTTGGCCCCCATCGCGGCTGGCAAACCAAAGCCCATGGTGCCAAGACCACCGGAGTTTAACCAACGGCGCGGCTCATCAAACTTGTAGTACTGGGCAGCAAACATTTGATGCTGGCCAACGTCAGAACTCACATAGGCTTTGCCGTGGGTTACTTTGCACAGAGTTTCAATAACCTGTTGCGGCTTGATATATGGCGTAGAGATGTCATAGCGTGGCTTAACCCACAAGCCATGCGCATCGCGCCATTCATCAATTTGGCTCCACCAATGTTTGAGTGACGAGGCATCTGGCAAACTGCTGTCGGCCTGGCGCATTTCGCGAATTACCGCTAACAAATCTGTCAGCACAGAATCCACCGGCCCAACAATCGGTACATCAGCAGCAATTGTTTTAGAAATGGCGGCAGGATCGATGTCGATATGAACAATTTTTGCACCTGGGCAGAACTTGCTGCAGGTGTTGGTCACACGGTCATCGAAACGCGCGCCCACCGCTAAAATCACATCGCTGTGATGCATGGCGTTGTTGGCTTCATAAAAACCATGCATACCTAACATACCCAGAAACTGCCGATCACTGGCAGGGTAGGCCCCCAAGCCCATCAGGGTGTGCGTTACCGGAAAATTCAGCTCGCGCGCCAAAACCCGCAATTGCTCAGAGGCATTACCCTGAACCACGCCGCCACCGGCATAAATAACTGGGCGCTTAGCGCCAAGCAGCAAGCTTGCCGCTTTCTTAATTTGTCCAGAGTGACCACGCGCCGCTGGTGTGTAAGAGCGCAACTTCACCTTTTTAGGGTAGTTGTACTCATACTTGTCATGGGGGTTGGTTAGGTCTTTTGGCAAATCGATAACCACCGGACCAGGACGACCGCTAGACGCGATATAAAACGCCTTTTTAATAATCTCAGGGATATCTTCGGTGCGAGAAACCTGGAAGCTGTGCTTTACGATGGGACGAGAAATACCCAGCATATCGGTTTCCTGGAAGGCGTCTTCACCAATCAGATGGCTCATGACCTGGCCTGACAAAACGACCATTGGAATTGAATCCATGTACGCGGTCGCAATACCGGTAATGGCATTGGTTGCGCCGGGACCAGAGGTGACCAAGACCACGCCAGGTTTACCCGTCGCCCGCGCATAACCATCGGCAGCGTGAGTAGCTGCCTGCTCATGGCGGACTAAAATATGGGGTACTTTGCAGCTCTTAAACAAAGCATCGTATATATGCAGTACTGCACCACCGGGATAGCCGAAGATGAATTCAACACCCTCGTCTTCCATGGCACGCGCGATCATTTCGCCGCCAGATAACAACTCCACTGAAATATCCTCGATTCAGTTTGAATACGCAAAAATCTTGTTAATAGCATCGCCGAGGCAAATCCTCAGCAAAAGGTATGAAACAAGAACAAAGATGTCGAAACACATTACCACCGGTTCTCAGCCGACACGGCTGATTTCCGGGCGAAACGCCAAAATGCTGCCAAGCAGCGTTTATATGCATCGCGGGATAACGCGGTGCGGGCAATCTCGCAACACAGGTCATGTGTCTGCAGAGTGAATGGAACTACTCGTAGGTAGCAGTACGACACGATGAGCCATACTCTGTATTTAGGCCGCAGGTAAGCGGCGCGGATAACAGCCATTTGCTATCAAAAAGATAGACCGCGTATTTTTTAACCTATGGCCTTCTATGTCAATACCAAACAAAGACTTAATTCAGGTGATTTGCCGATAGCCTAGGAAATAACTAACACTTAGCCTTGTTTTGAACGCGGTTTTTCCACGCCGCAATTTATCTGCCATAATCTAAGTAACGATACGTCACGGTTATTATTAATTATGAAAACTACGGCCCTCACAATTGCACTTTGCGCTGGCTTATTGGCTACCCATTTTTCTGCCTACGCCGACAAAACCGGCTATTACCGCTGGGCTGACGATGACGGCAAGCAGCATTTCACCCAACAACCACCACTGGGTCGCAAATACTTCTTTGTAGAAACCCGTGGCGGCGCAACCATGCAGAGCGAGGAATACGGTGACGAGGCAAGTGAGACCGACAGCGATTCGGTAGCAGACGCTAATAGCAATAACGATGCACCAGTGAAAATGGAAATCATCCCCCCCAAGGATCCAGAGCTGTGCGAAAAAGCCAAGGGAAATATGCAGTCATTAAAGGCCAATGGCGCAAGGATACGCATTACCAATGCCGACGGTAGCAGCCGGATGCTTAATGCCGAAGAAATTAAAGAACAGGAGTATCGAGCGCAGCAGGTCATTAACCAAAACTGCGGTTGATGACTTAATTAGATTCGCTGCAATGCCATATACAAACCGCTGGCGGCCAAAGCGATAGCCGCCAGTGGAAATGCCTTTTTCTGATACCAAGGATGGAAGCTATACCGATACAGAAGTGGCAACACTATAATCACCAAGGCCAACTGCGCCAGCTCAATACCCACATTAAAGCTGCCAAGCGCCAGTAATTTTAAGGGGCTTGCGGCAAGTAAGTCTGACAGCACTCCCGCAAAACCAAAGCCATGAATCAGTCCAACCCCCATTGCCAGCCCCCTCTGAAAACGAACATCGACATCCAGCAAAGCCAACACCGCCGCCAAGCTAATTGAAAGCGCAATCGCTATCTCAACGGGTTGCGAGGGCAAGCTAAACCAACCCAAACTGGCCGCAATCAGGGTAAAGCTATGGGCAAGGGTAAACATCGTAACGATTACAGCAACGTCCGTGAACACGGCGCGCAAAGATTGCGTAGCTCCCCCTGCGTGCTTGCGACGTGTTGCCGGCAAGAGCAGCGCTAGTAAAAACAGCATATGGTCATAGCCAAGCAGTAAATGAATAACCCCCTGCCATATAAAGACCTCTGCGGTGTCCAATGCCGAGATTGCCTCCCCCAACGCAAGCGAAGGGGAAGCTGGTGACAAAACACTGATCTGCTTTTCACCACTGAGATCGCTTACTATCAAGGCGCGATGGAGGGGATCAATATCAAATAACAGAGAATAGTCCAGTTTCACGCCCGGCTTCGACAAGCATTCTGAGGCGAGCTGCCAAACAGCGTAATTGCCGTCACTGTGCTCACTAATACCCTCCAGACTAATGAGTAAGGCACAGGGCTCAGTGTTCTGACTCAGTGAAATTTGCCGACGCAATAGTTCTGAAAACTCAGCCTCGACGGCCCGCAACTCCCCCCAGCTAACGGCAGCATCGGCATTAGCATCCAGAGTCTGAATACGCGCCATATCCTGTACGGCAATATCCAAGCGGATATGCTCGGCAGTAATATACATAAAGCTATCACTGGCTTTATGAGCCAAAGCGGGCAGCGCAAAAACAACCATCACTAGGGCTGTGACAAGACTGGAGATTGAACGCCTCATAATGGTTCTGCTCCGCCGCGACTGGCGGCACGAGCGCGGGCAAGAATGACCTCATCCGGCCACTCCCGCTGATGAGCCCAATTCTCTTCAGCCATGACCAAAGCAGCTTGCGCATCCTGCTCGATATCTAATAGGAACTGCGCGTAAGCGCGCTTGTGTAAAATCTCGCCGCGCCACAGCGCTTCGGCAAAACGCGTTCTTAGCATGGCGATTAACTGTTCGCCCTCGCCAAGCTGCTTTTGCGCAATTGCAGCACTGACCGCCAAGGCGTCAACCGCCAAGTAATCCTTACTTACGGCAATGACGTCTTGATAATTGGCCAGCCTTAACTGCTCACCCGCCAAGCGCGCTCGGGTATATAAATCATCTGGTTGAAGCTGCAGTGCTAACTGCCAAATTGCCACGCTATCATGACGACCAGCGCGCTCCGCGATATCCGCCAAGGTTCCGGTTGCCCACGCCAAGGCCTGACGATCAGCCAACAAACCCGATTTCGCCATCGCTAACTTCAAATCGTGATAGGCCTTTTCAGCATCTCCTGTAGCAGCGTGCAGTTGCTGACTACAACTCGCCGCATACAAGCTGTTTTCATAATTCTTTAAGGCAGTGCAGGCTTTCTCTGCATCTTGGTATTCGCCGGAGACGAAGCTGATGGAAAAATGCATCATCAAGGATTCGAGACTGTCACCACCTTGCTGAGAAAGAGTACTTAAATCGGCTAGAGCTTCGTCAAATAAATGCAGGCTCTGCTTGAGAGATGCGCGATAAAAATAGAATTGACCACTGCGATCACTATCGGGAATAGCGGCTAGTTCGCGTTCAACATCGCCTAAATAGCGGGGATTTGCAGTGCGCCTAAATTGAATTAAAGCACGCTTCGCTGCATCGAGATGCTCCTGCGGACTACTCGCAGAGAGTGAACTCACCACGGTCGAAGACGCATTAAGATTCAGTATTATGGTGCTGTCGTCACTGGGACGATGAATTGCCGGGCCGTCAACTGATCCTGCAAACACAGGCCCAGACAACATTGATATGACAAACCACGTTGCAGCGCCAAAAAAAATAACGCGACGATGAAACCATCGCCGCGCTATTCCCTGAGCCAAACTATGGCCAGTGGGATTACAAACTATCGACATCAATCGGGTCGAAACTGTCTGTAATATTTTTGTCGTTCACTGATACAGGCTCGCCATTCTCGCCCTGCAAAGCCACAGATGCGATTAGCTGCTCGCCGCTTATTGGCGCATTCGCGCCAGCGCCTTTTCCGTCGTACTTGCTGTCACTGTTACACGCGACCAGACCAAGACCCAAGCACACAAACAGGCTACATTTAATGATGGTTTTCATAAGCGCCTCCTTATCTGTTAGCTGTGGCCACACCAGGAATCGGTGTGTTTAGGTATGGGAATACCGTTAGGTAATCTGTAGTTGAAGGCAAGGCACCGTCATTCACCACTGCGCCAGGATTAGCGACAGCTGGCGAAGCACCACTAAGATCACAGGTTTGCAGACCGTTCACACCTAACAACGCACCCTCGGCAACCGTCAAAGCGATATCCACAACATCGTCAGTCACCCGACGACCATTTGGAAAGCCCGCTAAATCGCAGCCCAGGAAGCCAAGGTCACTATAGCCCACAGCACCAGGCACAACTGGAGCAATGGCTACGTTCATACGTAACATTTCGCCGGGAGTCGTCAAATTCGCAGGGGCAGTAAACTTAAAGTTTGCAGGCGTGTCATTCGGACCGGTTGTAACACCCGTTACAAAGGCAGCCAATAAATCTGCACGACCACCTTCTGGTTTTGGCGCTGGCACACCGAACAATACTTCAATTAATGTCGGCAAAGTCGGAAACAAGACATAGGCACCAAAATTTTCCACATCATCCTTCGGCTCACTGGCATTGAATTTGTCTTTATCAGTGATACCAATGACAACCTCGTTTACCAAGGGGCTGCCCAGACGCGAAACCTGTGTCCACGCACCAAGCTCGACTGACGGACCTTTACCCGATGCAGTATCAGTTGGGCCAGTAGGTGATGGGTTGAGCACACGGCCTTGACGCTTACTCGCAGTCGTCCACGCGCCGATTACGGTATCGCTGCCGCTTGTTAAGCAGTCGGACGCCACTTCCAGCGCTAAAGAGGTTACGTTCTTATCAGCAATGGTATTACTGCGAGAGTCACGCGCACCCAGCGGATTGAGGTTAACTTGGTCGAAAATTTCGCCGAGGTTTACCACAAAGCCTTCTTGACGTTGACCTACAAACAAACGCCCCGGGGTGGAACAACCCGGTATGGTCACATCGTAAATAAACTGATTGGCGTAGGTTTCGTAATCGGGGATCGTTAAAGCACCGATATTATCGACGGGCTTGGTAAAGCTTGCATTGCTACCGCCCGCTTCGCTTATAACACTGCTACTGCCGGTGCGACGGTCACCACTCACCACATTGACCGTGTAAGTTTCCACCACGTTAAGTAGACCAGTCATACCGCCAACTGCACTGGCAGGCGCGACTGCGGCCAAGGGCACTTGTACATCACTGCCTGCGCCGGTATCAATACCGCCATCGCGGATTAATCCAGTCGCATTGGCTTGGCCGTAGGCGTTATTGAATTTAAATTGGAAGGTGAGGTCTTCAACGGCATCACCGTCGTTATCGATATGAATCTCGTAAAGCGCAGTGGGATCCATGGTGAAATAGTTGGGCCCGCCGTAAGAATCTTGTAGCGGTTGGTAGTTGGCGATCAAGGTCACAAAGTCGCCACGATCCGCTTCATAGCTGCGGAACATATAGAAATCGGTGCCATCAACCTTGGGCGATCCCGCAATAAACGGCGCCTCTCGGTGACTGGATGCTAGGGCAAATGAACTGATGATACTTGCGCTGAGTAATGACAGTGCGAAAACCTGCCGCCGTTTAGATATTTTCATTTTTACACCCCGGTTATTATGTATTGACCGCCATTTGTACGCGGCCCCACACAACACAGATCACTAAAATAAAAATATCCTCGCGGCGACAGTCAGCTCACCCGACAAAACCTACTGCAAGCGCGGCACCTTAAATACAATATTTTCGTCTTCCACCGTCGCCGTAATAACTTGCCCCGGAGTAAACTCGCCTTTTAATATCCGCTGCGCGAGGGGGTTTTCAAAGCGCTGCTGAATAGCCCGCTTCAAGGGCCTCGCGCCGTACACCGGATCAAAACCGACATCGGCAAGTCGGCTCATGGCCTCATCGCTCACCTCTAGACGCAACTCGCGCTCAGCAAGCCGCTTATTCAAAATCTCTAATTGAATACCGGCAATCGCTTGCACCTGGGTTCTGTCCAGGGGCTCAAATACCACTAGCTCGTCGACTCGGTTTATGAACTCCGGACGGAAATGCCCGGAAACCACATTTAAAACGGCCTCTCTCATTTTATCGTAACCACTCGCAGCCAATGTCATTTCCTGAATCACATCTGAGCCAAGGTTTGAGGTCATCACTATCACGGTATTTCGAAAATCCACCGTCCGGCCTTGACCATCGGTTAAGCGGCCGTCATCTAGAACCTGCAATAAAATATTAAACACATCGGGATGGGCCTTTTCGACCTCATCCAATAGCAACAATGAATAGGGGCGCCTGCGCACAGCCTCGGTCAAATAGCCACCCTCCTCATAGCCAACGTAACCTGGAGGCGCACCGATTAAACGAGCGACTGAGTGCTTCTCCATAAATTCAGACATATCGATGCGCACCATCGCGTCTTCACTATCGTAAAGAAACATCGCCAGGGCTTTGCACAGTTCCGTTTTACCGACACCGGTTGGCCCTAAGAACATAAAGGAGCCGTTGGGGCGATTCGGATCACTCAAACCTGCCCGCGACCGCCGCACTGCATTAGAGACCGCATCGACCGCTTCAGTTTGCCCAATCACGCGGCGATGCAATTCGTCTTCCATACGCAATAATTTGTCTCGCTCCCCTTCCAGCATCTTGCTAATGGGAATGCCTGTCCAGCGCGACACCACCTCTGCCACCTCTTCTTCGGTGACCTTGTTTCGCAATAGCTGCATGTCACCGTGATCTTCCTTATCGGCATCAAGTAGCTGTTTTTCTAAACCGGGAATAACGCCGTACTGCAATTCTGACATGCGCGTTAGATCGCCAGCACGGCGAGCGTTATCCATATCCATCTTGGCTTTTTCTAGATCCACTTTAATTTGCGCAGAACCTTGCAAGGCCGCCTTTTCTGCCTTCCAAATTTCTTCTAAATCAGCGAATTCTTTGCCAACCTTTTCGATATCAATATTTAATTTTTCTAATTGCTTACGAGCCGAATCATCGTCTTCTTTTTTGACTGCCTCGCGCTGAATTTTCAATTGAATTAAGCGTCGCTCAAGCCTATCCATCACCTCTGGTTTTGAATCAATTTCCATGCGAATACGGCTCGCCGCTTCATCGATTAAATCGATGGCTTTGTCCGGCAGCTGACGATCGGTGATGTAGCGCTGGGATAATTTCGTCGCGGCAATGATCGCCGAATCGGTAATATCGACACTGTGATGCACTTCATAGCGTTCTTTTAATCCGCGCAAAATAGCGATGGTATCTTCCTCAGAGGGTTCTTCTACCAAGACCTTCTGGAACCGTCGCTCAAGTGCCGAGTCTTTTTCAATAGACTGGCGATATTCATTTAAAGTTGTGGCGCCAACGCAATGTAACTCACCACGTGCGAGCGCGGGCTTGAGCATATTACCGGCGTCCATGGCCCCCTCCGCCTTACCGGCGCCAACCATGGTATGCAACTCATCAATAAATAAAATGACCCGACCTTCTTCTTTGCCGAGTTCATTTAAAACCGCCTTTAAACGCTCTTCAAAATCACCGCGAAACTTGGCGCCTGCCAACAGCGCTGCCAAATCCAACGACAGTACGCGCTTGCCCTTTAAGCCTTCTGGAACTTCACCATTAATAATACGCTGCGCCAAGCCTTCAACAATGGCGGTTTTACCCACCCCCGGCTCCCCAATCAATACTGGGTTATTTTTGGTTCTGCGCTGCAAAACTTGAATGGTGCGGCGAATTTCATCATCGCGCCCGATCACAGGATCGAGTTTGCCCGATGCGGCACGCTCGGTGAGATCAATCGTATACTTATCTAATGCCTGCCGAGACTCTTCTGCCGAGGCGTCGTTCACCGGCTGACCGCCGCGCACTTTATCTATGGCGGCAACTAGCGCAGGTTTAACAACGCCGTTGTCAGTGAGTAATTTTGCCGTCTCGCCGCCGACCTCCAGCATGGCCAACAAAACCAATTCACTTGATATATAACTGTCTTGGCGCTGCTGCGACAGCTTATCGCAAACATTAAATACTCTTGCCAAGGTTTGTGACACGTGGACATCACCGCTGGCGCCCTGCACTGTGGGCAAACGGTCTAACTCAGCGGCGACTTTCTGCTCTAGCGCTGGCAAATTTGCGCCCGACTGCCCAAGTAATGGCCGCGTGCTACCACCCTGCTGTTTTATCAGGGCAGACAATAAATGTACGGCCTCTATATATTGATGATCTTTCCCCAGCGCGAGCGATTGCGCGTCGGCCAGCGCGGTTTGCAATGAATTAGTGAAACGATCAGCACGCATGTCAGGTTCTCCAAAAAATCGATGAAACGACGAAGTGATACTTCGCCCTCCCTGAACTATAAATGGGGCGTTAACAAATGAAATTCAAGGCTAGATAGAATAAGGGGAATTAACTACGGGACTATTTGATATAGATCAAACTAAGCTGACGACCAGTTTGACCATCGCGACGAAAGGAATAAAAACGATTGGCATCTGCAAAGGTACACATATTGCTGCTACCGACCCAGGCTACACCTAATTTTTGGAGTTGAGCGCTAGCAAGCGCATTAAGATCGGCGTAAAAATGTCCCGCTCTTTGCACCGACGGCGTAAATGCTTGGGTAATTTGCTCCGCTGACACTGCGCCAAAATTATCAATAAATGCCTGATACACCTCAGCGCCAACTTCAAAGTGCACGGCAGAAATCGCGGGCCCAATCCACGCCATAAGTTCTTGCGGCGGGCAATCGAAGGACTTCACCGTATTTGCCAACACACCTGCACACAAGCCTCGCCAACCGGCGTGTGCAGCGGCCACCTGACCACCATCTAGGCGACAAAATAAAACCGGCACACAATCTGCCGTCATGATTCCGCATGCGAGTCCGGACTGCGCTGTAATCGAGGCATCAGCAATAATGGGAGCCGGGCTCGCGCCGCTGGCACAATGTACGTCAACGCCGTGCACTTGTTGCAACCAGACAATGGATTGCAGTCCGTCGCAAACGTCGAGCAGTCCGGCACGATTTTGCTGTACGCTAGCGGCATCGTCATCAACATGATCGCCCAAATTGAAGCTCGCGTAGGCCCCACCGCTAGCACCAACAAGACCTGCTGGCGCTAGCCGTGTCGTTGCCAAGGCGACAATATTTGCGGGTGCCGGCCAATCGGGCTTTATGAAGTCGTCTATGATCACTTTTCTACTCGGCTCAAATTGAACGCGCCAGAACCCTAACGCTGAGAGAATCTAGCGGACATCTTCCGTTGCTAATACCGCCAACAGGGCTTTCATATCTTCGGGCAAAGGCACTTCCCACGACATGGTATCGCCACTGATTGGGTGTTCTAACTCCAATTTACGCGCATGCAGCGCCTGCCGGCCAAAACCACGCAGCGTGGTAATCAGCAAATCGGTTGCGCCCTTGGGCAGGCGTGGACGCCCCGCATAAAGCGGATCACCCAATAAAGGGTACTTAATATGAGCCATGTGGACGCGGATTTGATGGGTGCGCCCTGTTTCTAGAAAACAGCGGATATGGGTGTGATTTAAAAAGCGACGCGTCACCCGATAGTGGGTAACGGCTTCCTTTCCACCCACTTGTGACACCGCCATTTTGGTACGCTGACGGGGATGCCGACCCATGGGTTCGTCAACCGTGCCACCACCCGTCATGGTGCCAAACACCACCGCGTCGTATTCGCGGTGTACTTCCCTCGCCTGCAGCTGCGCAACCAAGCTGGTGTGCGCTTCCAGGGTTTTAGCGGCAATCATCAGTCCGGTGGTGTCGCGATCGAGGCGGTGGACAATACCGGCACGGGGGACTTTATCGATTTCCGGGAAATGATTGAGCAGCGCATTGAGCAGGGTGCCGTCAGGATTGCCGGCACCGGGGTGGACAACTAAGCCCGCGGGCTTGTTAATCACCAGAACATGATCATCTTCATACACAATATTAAGGTCGATAGGCTCCGCTACCGAGCGAACCTCAACCTGCAGCTCCGCCTTCAATACCAGCGTATCGCCCTCCAGCACCTTGTCGCGGGTGCGGCGAACATCGCCATCTACGGTTAACTCACCGCTTTTTATCCAGGTTTGCAGCCGCGAGCGCGAATACTCTGGGAACAACTGCGCCGCCACTTGGTCGAAACGCTCACCATTGTGGGCGTCGGGGACGATTTCCTGTCGATCAATTATCTCGGTCATATGTGATTCTTTATACCATCATCCGGCTGTGTTTAAATAGCAGGCCCTCGCCATGGCAAGGGGTCGTCGGGGATCTTCCGCTATTTGGAAAAATTACATGAAAGCTGTCGTAAAAGTCGTTGCACTACTATTTATTACCGTTTTGATCGCAGCCTGCGCTGGCGAACAAGACCGCCCAGATTTGTCCGAACGGGAAATCTATGAAACGGCGCAAGGCTACCTGAAAAGCAAGAACTTTGCATTGGCTGTCGATAATTTACAGCTGCTGGAAAGCCGCTACCCATTTGGGCCCTACGCTGAACAAGCACAACTCGAAATCATCTACGCCCATTACCGCCGTGGCGATAATGAGGCCGCCGTGGCCGCCGCAGACCGCTTTATACGCCTGCACCCACAGCATCAAAAAGTGGACTACGCCTATTATATGCGCGGCTTGGCAAACTACACCGATGGCGAGGGCTTTCTAGAGCGTTTTATCCCCACCGATATGACCCAGCGCGACCCAGGATCAACCATTCAATCCTTTGATGACTTCCGCCAGTTGCTGCAACGCTTCCCAGACAGCGAATACGCAGATGACGCCAAAGCGCGCATGATTCAATTGCGCAACCGCCTTGCCCGTTATGAAATCAACGTGGCCAACTACTACTTCAAACGCAAAGCTTACCTAGCAGCAGCTAACCGCGGTCGCTATGTCATTGAAAACCTACCGCAAACCCCCGCAATACCAGACGCACTCGCGGTAATGGTACAGGCTTACTTGTTACTGGGTATGAACGATTTAGCGGATCAGTCTTTATCTGTGCTGCGCAAGAATTTCCCTGATCACCCTTCACTAGACAAAAAGGGTAACTTTATCAGCCAAGTTGGTATTGAGCAGGAAGGGTCGTTTGTGAACAAGGCCACGCTGGGCTTGTTTGACCGTTACGAGCCACCGAAATTTGATAACAGAGAAGAAGATTGAGACCTTGCTATACGCCGGAGGACTGACGTCTGGCGTCTGACGTAAAACCACAAAGCCCGAGGTGTATTAATAATCTCGGGCTTTTTTATTGACTCAGAAAGAAACCAAGAACAACCCCGCAGCCTGAACTGCGAGCTTTTCATCAGACACCAAACTTCCAGCCTGCTCATTTGCTTTTGACCTTGCATCAGGCTTCAGACCCCCGACGTCCGACTGTCTCCGCAGCAGTATCTCTCGGCTAGATGTCGGAGGACTGGAGTCTGGCATGTAAAACCGCAAAGCCCGAGTTGTATTAATAATCTCGGGCTTTTTTATAGATCAGTAAGGCTCTCGGAATAGCTGCGCCGGTTGAGCTACCGGCCGTTCGTCAGACATCCGACTCCCGACGTCCAGCAGTCTCCTCAATATACTCCTGCAATTTAGCCTCTGCCTCATCGCCAAACAGGATCTCGCAGGCTTCTTTTAAACCTGGGGCCTTGATAATTTCCTCGCGACGCACCACCAGTGAAATCTTGGAGCGGCGACGTAAAAAGTCATCCAATTTGCTAATCATTTCACGCCGAGCGGCATGCTCAATCTCACAGCGCAGATACTCGGCGTTTTCAATCAACAGCTCAGCACAGCTGGGATCTTCGCGAATCATTTCCAACATTTCTATCGCGCTGCGACCATAGCGCCGCCACAGGCGCTGGGTTAGCGGCTCGGACGAGGACGGATCGGTCATCTCATCCAGCCCCATTAACTTAGCCTGATGCATAAATTCTTCTTTAACGCTGTTGCTGGGCTCGCCATACCAGCACTTTTCCGGGTATGGCACCGCAACACCCAGCTTGGCAACAACATCAGACACCTCATCGCCAACATTCAGGCAGTCGGTCAGCTTGCCGCCAAAAATACTCAGGTGTTGGTCTTTGTGGCTTATATCGATGGCGTGCTTGCGCGACAGTTTGACCCAATCCGCAACCCCGTCCTGGCCTTTTAGCGCGAGAGGGCGCACTCCGCAGCGCTCGGCTATCACATCGTCCACCGTTAGCGGTCGCTCTAGATTTAGCAGGGCGTTAACGTTGTCTAACACAAACTGACGATCCGCCGCCGTCATCTCTACTTCGGGGCTGGCCTCTTGGGTATCGGTGGTGCCAATACAGGTTTTTGGTCCCATTGGAATCACAAAAAATAGACGCCCATCACTGGCGAAGAAGGTAAGAATTCGCTGAGTATCAGATACGCGGTCAACAATGAGATGAACGCCTTTAGAAAACAAGTGACGGTGTTCTGTGTGCTGCCCGGTGAGCTGATTATGCGTGTCGACGTAGGGTCCGCAGGCGTTAATTAACACGCGACTGCGCACTGTAAATGTCTCGCCGCTGAGATTGTCTTTCAGACGCGTACGCCACAAGCCCCCTTTACGCTCAGATCCCAAGGATTCCACGTAATTCGCAGCAATACAGCCATAATTTAAGCTGCTGCGTATAAAGTTAAAAACAAAGCGCGCGTCATTGTCGTAAAGGTAACAATCGGAATATTCAAAGCCGCCAGCGGCCTGTGACGTGTTAATAACACCTTCGCGCTTACTCAAGCCAGCAGCACTTAAATACTTTGGCGCACGGGTCACGAAGCGACCAAAAACCCAGTAGACGATAGTGCCGAGATAGACCAAAAATGCGGGAAAGCGAAAACCTTTTTGAATGGTGGTGAGAAAACGGATTTCTTTCACCGTTGACGGATAGCTGCGCATCAAATGATTGCGACTGCGGCAAAGCTTATCAACTAAAAAGTATTCGTGATTTTCTAAATACTTAATGCCACCCCAGGCCAGGTTTGAGGAGTTAGAGCTGGTTAAACCAGCAAAGTCACCTTTATCAACCAGCGCCACTTTTACGCCCTTGGCAGCCAGGGAGGCAGCCGAAACAGCACCGTTAATACCGCCACCTAAAATAAGTACGTCGAAATAGCCATCGCGTAGTTTACTGACGTTACTTGCCCGTAATTCCATTACAATCCTGACGTTAAGCCAAAGGGTTAGAGGATCAGTTCAATCAAATTTGACTGTGACTACTGAGGTGCTTTCTGACTCCAGCAAGATGGTTCAAATCAATACTGCGACTCTAGACCCGCACTTTAATCTGAAAACCAATGTTCTCAAAAGTACTTTAGAGCACTGTGGAGAATAGCGATACGGTGCCAGCCTCTCGCCGGATTAGCCTATATCAGCAGCGCACTATAAAAAACATTGCAAGCTCATTGCGTACAAAGAACTCAGTCGCCGATCACCCACTTTTGAGTAATCGGATAGCGACGATCTCGACCAAAGCCACGCTCGGTAATCCGCGTGCCGATAGGTGCCTGGCGTCGTTTGTACTCGTTCAGGTCCACGAGGCGCAATATGCGATAAACCATTTCCCGATCATAGCCCTCGGCAATGATCGCTTCGGCACTTTCATCTTGCTCGATATAGCGCTCAAGAACCTGATCTAGAATATCGTAAGGCGGCAAGCTATCTTGGTCTTTCTGGTCCGGTGCCAACTCCGCCGAGGGCGGCCGATCAATAACCCGCTGAGGAATAACCGGTGACACAGTATTGCGGTACCTTGCCAACTCGAACACTCGGGTTTTGACCACATCTTTTAATACATCAAAGCCACCGGCCATGTCGCCATACAGAGTAGAGTAGCCAACTGCCACTTCGCTCTTATTACCGGTTGTGAGAACCAAATACCCTTTCTTGTTGGAAATCGCCATTAGCAACACGCCACGACAACGTGCCTGCAGATTCTCTTCCGTTTTGTCGGCGGCCATGCCAGCAAACTCATCACTTAAGGCCGCCATAAAGCTATCGTACATTGCTTCAATCGACATCACTTTATAGCTCACACCCTGCACATTGGCTTGGGATTGTGCGTCTTCCATACTCATAGATGCGGTGTAGCGGAAGGGCATCATCACCGCCTCAACTCGATCAGCACCCAGTGCATCAACCGCTATCGCCAAGGTCAAGGCCGAGTCGATACCGCCAGAAAGGCCCAGTACAACGCCGTTAAAGCCGTTTTTGTTAACGTAGTCACGAACACCCAAAACTAGCGTCTCATAGATATCTTCTAGGACTGGGCGCAAGTCGCTGACTTCACCATCGTCGAAGCGCAAACGCCGGCCATCCCAGCGAGCATTCACACAGTTGAGATATTCCACATAGGCGGGACTCCGCGCAATTAACTCGCCCTCAGCAGACACCACCATTGAGGCACCATCGAAAACTAACTCATCCTGCCCGCCCACAAGGTTGCAATACACCACCGGCATACCACCCTGCCAAGCGCGTTGCGCCAGCAGCGCCTCACGCTCTATTTGTTTGCCCGCATGGAATGGTGAGGCGCTCAGATTTAGCATTAACTGCGCGCCCTCAGCCTTCGCGCCAGCCGTTGGCGCATCTTCCCAAACATCTTCACAGATACTAATCGCCGTGGGCACACCAAAAATATCCATCACCAGCGTATCGCGCCCTTCTTTGAAATAGCGTTTCTCGTCAAATACGCGGTAATTGGGCAGACATTGTTTGTGATATTCATTGACCAACTTACCGCCAAAAAACACGCCGGCTGCATTGAACAAATCGCCATCGATAGATCGCGGATACCCTACAACCACGTAGCATTTGGGCGCATGACTTGCAATACGCTGCAAAGCCCGCTCTATCCGGTGGGTAAGACTGGAGCGCAGCAAAAGATCTTCCGGCGGATAACCCGTCACCACTAGCTCAGGAAATAAAATCAACTGGGGATCATGGCGCGACACCGCTGTTTCGATTGTGGCAATAATCTTATTGGTATTGCCCTCGATATCTCCGACGACGGGATTTATCTGAGCCATTACGATACGCAGGGAGGTCATTAATGCAATTCCATCTATAAAAACGAGGCCTCGCCCAGTCGTCCCGAGCAAAGCACATGAATACAGCTGCATATTCTAGCAAATAAGCGGGAGTGCATCCCCCACTATGGACGTATAAACTACGCTTTGACTAACATCAGGGCATATTATGTCGTTTGCGCAAGAATTCTCCCAGCAACGGGCCATCATGCGAGTGTACAGCGCCTACCGCTTTGTACTCGCCGCAATGATTCTTATCGCCCTGATTTTCGGGCCCGCAAACTCCACCCTTGGCATCACTGCACCAAAATGGTTTGCCATCGCCGTTATTGGCTACGTTCTTTTTGCCCTGCTTGCCTTATTTATTCATACCTTATTTAGCCAGCGCTATTCCCAGACTCAACTATTTTTCGAGTTCTTTGTTGATATCGGCGTCATTATGGTAATGAGCTATTGCTCTGGTAGCGCAGACTCTGGTCTACCACTGCTACTCATCGTCACCATCAGTGCGGCTAGCATTATCATGCCTAGCCAGCTCAGCTTGGCCATCGCCGCCCTTGCCACCATATCCACCATCAGCGAAGTTGCGGCGCACACTTTAAGCGAGCGGGTATCAGCCCAACGCTTTATCGTCGCTGGAATGACGGGCACGGCCTACTTCTCCGCCGCTATCGCAATTCGCTATCTAAGCGCTCGTATCGTAAAAGCCCAGCAGTTGGCCGAACTACGCCGCGCCGATATCGAACAACTATCGCGAATCAACCAGCGTATTGTTCAAAGAATGCAAACAGGGATTGTGGTCATGTCCCGAAGTGGACAAATCAAACTCATCAACGCCGCCGCTACTGAGTTACTCGATATCCCAACACCAGTAGTAAACAATAATCACTATGTACCGGCCATTCTTATCGACATGGCCGGAAGCGCAGAGAACTGCGCAAAGGTCATTTCTATTGGGTCTCGACATCTAGATGTGCACGTCAACATGAGCGTGCTTGAACAAAGCAAAGACAGCGATCGCCTACTTTATATCGAAAATATCAGCAAAATTACCCAGCGAGCACAGAATTTAAAGTTAGCATCACTGGGTAGATTTACTGCCAGCATTGCCCACGAAATCCGCAATCCACTCAGTGCTATTAGCCACGCAGCCCAGCTACTGGCAGAGAGCCCCGATCTACAAGCAGCGGACCAACGCTTCGCCGCTATTATTCAAAATCACGCTATGCGCATGAACGATATCATTAAAAATATATTGGAAATGTCGCGCGGCCGCAGCCCTGAGCCAATGCGTTTTAGCTTGAGCACTTGGCTAGAGAAGTTCCTAGATGACTGGCAACCTGTGAGCCACACGCCACTGGATATAGAGTTTGATAAGGCGTTGGAAAATGATGATGTGAACGTCGATCGCAGCCAGCTGATGCAAATTATTTCTAATATCGCAGAAAACGGCGCTCGCCACGGTGCGCAAACCAATGACAAAGCCGTGCTTACTTTTCGCTGCCTGAAAAATCCGAGTTCCGGTGCGGTAAGTCTTGATATCATAGACAACGGTCCCGGCATAAACTCGGAAGACGAAGACAAAATATTTGAGCCCTTTTTCACAACCCAAGAGCAAGGAAACGGCCTAGGCCTCTATCTTTGTCGAGAATTGTGTTTAGCAAATCAAATACATATTTACTATCGTCGAACCGAGTTAGGGGAAAGTTGCTTTCGGCTGCAATTCTCACACCCCGATCGCGGTACGCTTGCCGAATAAAAACGAATATTAAAAGAGCCCATAACAATGCAACAGACTGTGCTAATTATCGATGACGAACCCGATATTCGCGAACTGCTAGACATTACCATTAGTAGGATGGGCTTAAGCACTATCGCCGTCGGCACAGTCAAGGATGCGCTGCAGGCACTGCAATCTAACCCCGCAATCAATCTTTGTTTAACCGACATTAAGTTACCAGACGGCTCAGGTCTGGAAATCGTCCGCCATATCCAATCGTCAGCCCCCTGCACCGCAGTCGCCGTATTGACAGCCTACGGCAGTACCGAAATTGCGGTCGATGCATTAAAAGCCGGCGCCTTCGACTTTATTAACAAACCAGTTTCCGTCGAACAACTTCGCAATTTAGTGAAAACCGCGCTAAAACTCGGACGCAGAGACACCCAATTTGATGGCAGTAGCAATACTCGCCTACTCGGTGAAACCAACAGTATCGTCACCCTTCGAGAACAAATTATCAAACTTGCACGCAGCCAAGCACCGGTCTACATCAGCGGAGAATCCGGCAGCGGCAAGGAAGTTGTCGCGCGACTTGTGCATGCAAATGGCCCACGCAGCGACGCCCCCTTCGTGCCGGTCAACTGCGGCGCCATTCCCAGCGAATTAGTAGAAAGTGAATTTTTCGGTCACGCTAAAGGCAGTTTTACTGGTGCCTACGATCACAAGGAAGGCCTGTTTGAGGCTGCCAATGGCGGCACGCTGTTTTTAGATGAAGTCGCCGACCTGCCACTAAACATGCAGGTCAAACTACTGCGGGCCATCCAGGAAAAAGCTGTTCGCCGAATTGGCTCCAATCAAGAAATACCCGTCGATGTTCGCATATTAAGCGCCACTCACCGAGACCTAGCCAAAGAGGTCAGCCAAGGGCATTTCCGCAACGACCTGTTCTACCGCATCAACGTCATTGAAGTTAAAGTCCCCAGTCTGCGTGAGCGCGCCAGCGACATACCGTTATTAGCTGAGTTCATGCTAGGCCAAATTGCGCGGGACTGGGAAATTTCTAAACCGATACTCGACGACAAAGCACTCGCCTCCTTGCAAGCCTATTCCTTTCCCGGCAATGTCAGAGAACTAGAAAATATTATTGAACGCGCAGCCACTCTCTGCGAAAAAAATATAATAAAAGTACAAGACCTCCAACTTCCGGAAAAACATGTGGGCCACGCAGGTCACACTGAAAATAGCTCCGCTGCCCATTTACACTCGGCAAGCGGTGATTTAGAAGGCTACTTAGCGGGCATAGAGCAACAAATCATCAACGAAGCCCTGGAACTTAATCGCTGGAATAAAACTGAATCTGCGAAGATGCTCGGAGTGACCTTTAGGCAGTTTCGCTACAAGTTAAAAAAATATCAACTGGATTAAACAAGGGCGCCAATGGCGCCCTGTCTATTCCGCACTACAGCTTATTTGTAATACCAAAACATACGCTTGCGACCACTGGTAATAGGCTTACCTTCACTTGGTTTAAAGATCGAATCCCCGTCCCCACCCAGTAAGAAGTAACGCACGTCGCCATTTAATAATACCAATCCTGATATCGCTGTTGGCGGTAAACCTCCACCAGCAAATTCCGATTTCACCACTTCACCAGACAAGATATCAACTTTGTACGCAAACGCGCGGCCAAGCCCATTGCTACACGTACCAGGAGTAGGTGAGTCCGGCTTATTAGTTGCAAAGTACACCGTCCCTGTTTCGGTCAACGGCGCGTTAACGCCTTTTTCCGACGCTGAATAATTCAAATAGTAGCCAAGGTAGGGCGAGGTACTGCCATCGAAGACATAGGTTTTATCATTGCTAGAATCACAACTAACGCTATTCCCCGTTAAATCACTACTATTAAAACAGGTTAGGGTCGTTTGATTTAACAGATCAGAATCAACAATGGCTGTAAATCCAGCGGCCGATGCCCCCTCGTTTGGATCAATGAGCATATAAAACCGATTCTGCACATTATGCGCAGTACCAGCGGTCGCGGAACCATTAAAAAGAGGATGCTCACGATCGCCAGTTGACGCTACCACAAGATCGAACCCCTCCGTCGGCACAACATCGGGCGGATAGAGCATTTTTCTCGCGTTATTACCGCTGCCACCCAAGGTCGCAAACTTGGTAAGAATGATCTCCGATGCCGGCGTTGTGGTAACTGGATTCACATAGATATTAGTGGAATCCGATGGGTCAAGGTCGACACGCCAAATATTAGAGGCAACATCAGCCGCATATAGGCGATCTGTGAAGCCATCGCCATCTCTATCCAGCAAGGTTATATCCGCTGGAAATGCACTAGTCAGCGCGCTATTAGTGACACAAACACCCACAACGCCCTCTGTCCCAGAGGTACTGAAACTCGCAGCGGGGACCGCCGCACAATTATTCAGCGCGGCCCAAATTATTTTCCCAGTAATGCCATCTAAAATAACAATACCGCGCCCCATCGTATCTGCCGCGACAACCGGGTCAGCATCTTGCCCAGGGGAATTGCCTGCACCGAAAATCAATACCGGTCTCGAGCGCCCACCAATTTTTGTCACCTTAGGTTGCGACCAGGTATAGCCTAACTCGGGGAGCTGAGTGGTCGTTAAACGCCACATTACTGTCGGCGCCATAGGATCGGTCACATTCATAGCATAGAGTAAGCGACCACCGCGACGAGCAGACATGTAAAGATATTTATGACCTGCCGTGGCGCCAGTAGTACGGGTATCTTGGAAAAATGTTGTTGTTCCATCAAAGAAATAATCGCGAAGTTGGGCATTAGACGATGCGGGGGTATTAGGGAATCGAATAGCCGGATTGTCATTAAATTGGCGCGGTAGCTGACTGACAAACTCAGGGGCAATAAAACTCCACAATTCACCGCCTGGTCTAACTGTCACGGTGTTTCCACTGTTGCTAATATTCGCGCTGCGATTGCCATTGACTGCCCGGTACAGGCCATCATTCGCACCGTAGTAAACAACGACGCCTATGCTACCACCGTAATTAACCACCGCTGGGCGCGAGTGCAATACATCACCATGTATTGAGCCGCGCACATTTAACGAACAACTACCATCGGAACACGGCCCCGGCATTTGCTCGTTTGCTGCATTGTCTTCACCCCGCACCCAGCTGATGATACTAGAAGGGTTTAGCGAGTTGGTCGACCCGGTACACTTCACTGCGGCAGAGGAACTCGCATAAACATATTTACCCGCCCCCAAGCTAACAGTGTAATTATTGGCATCAACATTGATAAAGCTACTAGTCGCAACAGAGGCGCCAGTAATCAACGAAGAGTTTAATAACGTTGCCGCGGAATTAGTTCCGGTGACGGAACAAGACTGTAATGCCTGAGCCGACGTCAAACCGTGGTTAAGTCTATTTACATTAATCTTACTAGACAACCGCGTAACGTTCGCATTAGCAAACGTCGCCGTGCCGGAAGCTACTCCACTGTTTCTACCCATTTTGATTACAAATTGCGTTGCAGATGCAGAGTCAATTTGACATGGCACCGCGCTAGTACATTTCGCGCTTCCCGCAATACCACTGCCCAGAACAACGCGATCAGTTCCTGTAGCAAAGTTAAACGTTGGCGAACCTACAGCATACGTATACGTGCAACTGAAATTATTCCCACCACCAGTGCAATTTGAGATACCTGATATCTGCGCCTGCTTACCAGCGGTAATCGTCGAATCTACCGTGCTTACCGCTGAAGAAATAATGGCATTTAGACCGCTAACTAAATCCGAATTGCTAGACTTAAATTCGTTTAGCGCAGCGTTATTCACACAACCTGCAATTGGGCAGGTATAAACACGTCGCGCATCCTGATTAACGAGGTTGTCAACCCGCAGCATTTGCGCAACACCGCCTTTTTGCACTAAGTCACCATCCGGCGCATCAAAAGTAAAGCCATCGCCTTCCGGGCTATTTTTCCAGAACCCATCAAGTGGCCATTGCGCTTGATTGCTAGGCGTATTCGTTGTCCAAAAGCTTTGCGCTCCGTCCACCAAACCACCGGTAACCGGGTTCACTATTGACTGGGAATTGACGGTAGGGTTAGTTGCATCGGTCAGTACGATACCGCCGCTGATATCAACGCCAAATTGGAATTGCTTTACGTTACCCAGCCAGCGGGGACCGCCAGATGGATTTGGCCGGAACATGGCAATATAAATTTGGTTTTCGAATGTACCTTGGGTGTTTGCACTCACCGGGAGCGTTGCGGAAGAGAAAACACTGTTTACATCCAATACTTCATTAAAAATTTCACGAAATATTGCAGCTAAATCTGCATGGCTTGTCGACGTAACTTGATAAGGTTTACCACCACCCACCGTGGCGATCTCACGCAGGAAAACTAATTCCTCTGCAACCTGAGATTCAACAGCGGGGTCGTATACTGCTATTGAATAGGTCGTAACATTGCGATCAGATTGGGCACTGTCATCCACATCCACGTTGTGCATGAAGTAAGCCCACTCATCCCCCCAATAATCATTGGCGGGGTTTTTATTGAAGCCTGTTATATTACGAATGGTCGAGTAATTGGTATATTTTGCAGACCCACTGGCATAACCAAACGCCGAACTAAGCTGATTAAATAGAACACCACTTGGGTTATTGTTGCCGTCTTTCACACTGGCATTCGCTGCAGTTGCATTGCCAATATAGACTAAAACGGAGTCTTTACATAAACCACCAGCTGTTGCCAGTGAACTGTAATTTACCCCCGAACAAGACGCCGATGCGCCGAGACCGTTTAACGCCGCCCAACTTTCGGAGATCATATCTCCCATCTCAGAGGCATTTGCAGTGACGCCACTATCAATTGCTTTTAACTTTGCAACAAAAGCATCAATACCTGCAGACGTTAACAAAGTTGGAGGAATAATCAAATACCCACAACCGTTGTTGCCATTTCCCAAATTTGTACCATTTGGAAATCTAGTGTCGAGGTTGTTTTTATTAAACACCATCAAACCCACTTTAAGCGCACCTAATGTATCGATATCAGCTTTAAGCGAGAGCACTGCATTCACCATCGCGCACTGCTCCATACCGCCAACGGTAGTTGCGCCAAGCGCTGGAATACCCGCGTTGTCACTATACACACAACCGTGGACGGCATTGGCATTGACATTACCACTGGTATGCCAGGCTAGAAGAACCGTCTGCGCCTCTGACGATGGCGTATTCCCCACAAACAAATCGATGTCTTCGGCGATCGCTATACCGCCAGATACAAACAAAAATGTGACGGCCGAGATTAAAGTTCTCATCGTGTGATTGAATGCGTTCATTACTGCCTCACCATTTTTAATTTCTTAAATGCGCCCTTAAAGGCACGTTGTTCCCAAAGCCGCACGAAGATAAACACCTTGATGCATCTCTAAATTTGTGCCGGTTACAGTATCAGTGACGTTAGCTTGCACATCCCAAGTCATTTTGACGCAACCCGAATTTGTTACCGTGGCAACACCTTCTTCATCGCGAAAAATATTGGCATCAATATCTTGGGCGGTTCGAATACAATCTTTATCTTTTGGATAACTAAGCTCAGAGCGCAATACCGGCGCAATGCGTAAACAGCTCGGCGGCGGCACAACGGCGACCATATCGGCAACACCGTTGCCATCAAAATCACTTTGAATATTTGAATTAGTTGTTGGCAGCGGCAGCGAAAAATTGGCTGGGTTGGAAATATAGGTTTCCAGAGCATTACTCGCCGCTAATTTAGCTTCAACACGGTACTGCTGATTACCCGCGATTTTAAAATTAACATTGCTGCTGGTAAGCATGCTGGCCACGATAACACTGAAAACACCCAGCATAATCAGTACAACAATTAGCACAACACCACGCTGTTGTTTTTCTAAATTCACACGCATCACTCTCTCACCCCAGCGACGTTTGGCAACATAACGACTGTTGAATACACTTGGCGCTTAACGTTGTCACTGTATGGGCCTAGTATTTCTCGCCCAATATTGTATGTTTTAGTATTGCTGACATTGCTGCTCGATCGACTACCACGCACCAACATCTTAATTTGAATAGACACCACGTTCTGCCAATTTAAGTTGTCAGTTGCCTCCCACTCATAGGTAACACCCACTGGGCATGCTGCAGGCTTGGTATCTACCGTTGGGTTGACAACGTAGCAATCTGGTCCGCCATCTCCGTCAAGATCGAGGCCATAGTCAAAATGAATATCTTCTACTCCCTCAACTAGGGTGCGAATACCACCACTGCCAGCCCTAAACTCATAACTCTTAAGGCTCGCAATGCCATCACCCGCGCCAGAGCAATCATTGCAAGGCGAAATAAAATACGCATTCACCGTGTAGGGCCACGCTTCAGCCAAGGTCGACAGTGCACCTGTACAGCCATTTTCGCGGAGGGTTAAATCTGCTCGATCAGTACTTATTCTGAAACTGAGCGAATCTAAATCACAGCCTGATATCTGAAGATACGGCGTGGTATTTCCGGTGGGAATATTCGCCGCAGTTACTGCTACCGAGTTTGGGTCAACATGACGAACAATGAGAATTTCAGATTTATCCCGCACCTCAGCACTGAAGCAGCTAGGTATAGTCAGGCCCGGCGCCGAGCTTGCGCTATCATAGGGAAAGGCATTCACAGCTAAGGGCATCTGCACCGGCGTCAATGTGCTATCAAACCCCAAATTGGCCGCCGTTGTTTCACAGGGGCTTGGCGAAGTATAAGTGACCGCACCGATACCAGGGTGGTACTTGCCAAAAAAGCCACCTAATGCAACGTCTTCATTAAAAACCTGCAGCGCATAACGCCCGTTTTCAATTTGATCCGAGGTGTTTGCCAGTTCCGTTCTCGTGGTACTCACAGAGGCAACAAGACTAATGATACCTAGCAACATAAATGCGCCGAGCCCCATGGCAATGAGAAGCTCTATTAAAGACAGTCCTCGCTGAGAAGCCTCGACATGATACGCACGCCTAATCATGACAGGTCTCCAATACGAATAATGGCACTCACAATGCGCCGCAATTTCTCGTCGCCGTATTGATCCTTACCACAGGTATTATTCTCTGTCGCAGTGACGGTTTCGCTTAAACCTTGCCAGGCGACGGTAATTCGATATGTTTGATCTGCGGCACTTATTTGCTGAACGCAGCCTCTCGCTCCGACCATTGCCCCGACTTTGGCACTGCCAATTTGTTCAGCTGCACCCTGCAGTAAATTATTCCACTCGGTAAGATCTGCATTTGCGATAGCCTGCTGAGAAGCATCGCCGAGCGAGCACGACGTCAAGGCGCTCACGTTATAGCCCATCGTTGATCCCGCCGCACCATAAGAGTAACAATCCGCTACTGCGCGATTAGCATTAATTCTATCAACCATATCTTGCAATACATTCAACGCTTGTAGGCGCTGATAGGATTCCGCTTCCTGCTGCACAGTACGCACCATTAAACCGGCCGCGCCCATCAAGCCGACGAGCAATACAACCAAGGCCACTAATATTTCTATTAATGTAAAACCTGTGTTTGTAGAACGATGACGTATTGCCATTAGCAGCTCCCATCATCGGTGATGGTACTACCGCTTAAAGACACGCGAACACATTTAGCGACACTGCTGCTAGCGGAACTAACTAAGCTGAAGGTGACTGAGCTATCGATACGACCATTACTTCTGAATGCAAAGCTGTCTGCGCTGCCGGTAATATTCACGCCAGAAACCGCGTCTTGCGAGCGCAAGGTATTGCCAGCTGAGATTACTGTCCAACCCTCTACCCAGCCACTACCCACACGGCTAATTGTGACATCGGCATTTCGTTTAACTGCTTCGCTGCGGGCAAGCTGGAATGTTGCGTTTAAATCACTGGCGACACTGCGCAAACGCTGGGTACGAATAAAGTCATTAAATGACGGCACCGCAACACCAGCCAGTATCGCGACGATGCCAAGAGTTACCATTAACTCAAGCAGGGTATAGCCACGCTGCCGACCTAATCCCAACATCTTGCGCCCCCCGCTGCATGTCCCTTTTGCCCCTGACTATTCAGGGTGAGCGTGCCACAGCTATCATCACTAGCTTGTCCGCTTTTGGGTACCGCTGACACTGTGTAGGTTGGCGGTGTCGCCGCGTTATTCGCCGTGGTGCTAATCGTAAAATTGCTGCTTACCTGGGTAGGCGTCGTTGCACCCAAATCCGCCATACTCGTCGCGTAGCTGCGCTCATCAAGAAAGTTGCGCTCTTGCATATTTGCCACTTCCATCACATAGCTAGCCGCCGCCGAACGGTTAGCCCGAACGGTATAATCGCGATAGGAAGGCAACGCCACCATCGCAAGAATGGCAATAATCGCCGCCGTGATCATTACTTCGATTAAGGTGAAACCATTTTGATTCATGCAAGTACCGTCTTGGCCTAGAGCTTTAACCTCAGCTTAGACTAGACGATATTGTGAAGAAGTCAGCAGCACGCTGACAAACGGTAGGTTTTGCCGACGAGCGGCAAAATAACGAGAGATGCTGGGAACTAGCGTCGCCAGCAATCAGAGACAGTCTTGCTCGAACCACTCGGCTTGCTAGTCAAGCCAAGCTGTCCTGTTTCATCTACGGTAAGATCGCCACAGTCATCACCGACCATCGCCCCCGCACGGCTGGCCCTTAGCGTAAAGGCATTGGCAGAAGCAGAACTAGAGGCAATGTTGTAGTAGGCAGCGCCATTCTCTGGCACCTTGGTCAAAAATACCGACGGCAATGTCGATCCTGCAGCCGTCGTGGTATACCGCCCATTCGCCGTATAATAGCGCTCTAGTGCCTGCGCAGCAGAGAGCAGCGCGCCACTTGCTTCGGCGCGCCGAGATTTCGCTATCTGCGCTTGATAAGAGGGATAAGCGATAGAGGCGAGAATCCCGATAATCGCGACCGTTATCATTAGCTCCATTAAACTGAAGCCCGCCGATTTTGAAAACCGTATCACTGCAATTGCCTCCATGACTGCCTGCCAGAAACATCGCTTCCGCCACCGGTTTCAGTAATAACACCAATCGTACCGCTAGTTCCCGAAGTGTATTTATACTCAAGCTCACCAGCGCCGATAATACCGGGGGTTTTTATCATTTCCGGGCTACCAATACCGCTCGCCGGATAATAATCACCCTGATAAAGCGCTACATCTAAAGCATTCACTTTGCCATCGCCATTGATATCCAATACAGGATCACCAATACGGCCACCTGTATCTGCATCTAACTCCATCAACCAACTATTCCCACCAAACCCACACACACTTTCAGATGGTATTATTGTCGCGAAAATGATTCTGCCATTGCGAAGTATGGGCTGCGAAACCACTCGCTCGCCTGTCCGCGTTTTAGACGGTGGGTATAATGGCAAATGCCAACCATAGGTAGGGGGTGTGCCCACACTATTATTTGATACGATTCTAATTTTATTCGTCGAAGTCAAGCCATTAGCCGTTGTCGCTTCGCCCTCAAAATCAATGCTTTGAGAGAGCAATTTATCTCTCCCGACAAAGCTTGCACCGTTATCTCGAATACCGTAAAAGTCCTGCACAGGAGGCGTAGCAGGCAATATACTATCGCTGTTCTCAAAGTACTTGCCGGTACCAAAATAAACCATATAGCCGCCTTTAGGGTGAACACCAACAGTCGGCCTGGAGGTAATCGGCTGCGGATTTCCATCTATATCTACAACTTTATATAGCGGCGTTGGTACACTGCCATTTTTATAGGCTACATCCCACTGGTTTGTATTGGCACCTGTTAAATCAAACTTCCAAAGATTGCCTTTTAGATCGCCAGCGTAAACAAAATCAGTGATGCGATCATTATTTACATCCACTGGTACTGGCGTTGCCAAACCATTATCAACACCACTAACACCGGTATTGATCGCTTTGATTAAAGTGCCCGTCTTTAAGTCCACCACAAAGAGCTTTACCGTATCGCCAGAATTGTAGCCATTCCCAAAGACTGCAACCCACTTATTTGCCCCCGCCGCAACCCTAGCTATGGCAGGCTGACTCATTGCTACACCCAACTTATCTGTCGCATTACTCGCTGTTGAAAACTCCCACAGGAAGTTTGCTGCCCCCATGCCTGTTGGATTAGTTACATCAATCGCAAATACAGATTTACCGCCCGCTGCTGTTGAACTTACTAATATGGATTTCCAAGTATTGTCAATATACGCATCGAGTACACGCGGCGAACCATCTACAATATACGAATGCTCATATTCACTCTCGGTCAATTCAGCTAATTTCGGATACGCTGACACCGGAATATAGGCGAACTTCTCAACGCCGGTCGCCGCATCAAAACCATGCAACATACCGTCATTAGCCCCAACATAAATCATTGCTGTTCGTGACGCCTTGCTGCTCAAAAAGGCCGCATAGCTTGAACCTTCAAGACCGGGCAGTTTGTTATAACCAAAATTTTCGTTAGTGCCGACAAAGAAAGGATCTGAATTAATAATATCGCCAAGAATGGCTGTTCGCTCTCGGAACTTGCTTCCTTCATTAGACTTATCACCACGCAGCCATGATAAGCGATCCTTCCCTTCGTCAGCCGCTTGCCCTGCGCGAAGACTATTTTGCTGACTAGTTGCCAATTCATTCCAGTTGGCAAGGGTAAACGCTACCGCCTTAGTCACCTTGGAGCCTTGCTCTCCCACCCCCGTAATAATATTCCGCGAGCCCGGTGCTGGAATACCGCCCTTATTGGTGTCCCAAACAACATTATTGAGACTGCCATCGCCATTTAGTGAGTAAGCTATAATCCGGCCCGACCACTCCAAACTATTAAAGCTTGCCTGATAAATTAAAGTTCCAGAATCTAATCGCGTTGAATTAGCAGCAACTGATGAAGCTGACGATTTACTTTCATTGGCAATTGTTTGCAATATATTGCCAAGCTTATTGGCAAAAACCTCCGGTTCCGACGCACTAAAAAATCCGCCTCTTGAGTTTACCGCCGCATGCAACAAGTCATCTATTTTATTAACTTCACTAGAAGTTGGCTTAGGCCAGGTAATAGAAGCACCAGACGAAATTGCATTAAAAGCGGTGTCAGGATCGATAGTACCGAAGACACCCAAACCCACACCAAACGTGGTCATATGTTGCCAAAATGCCGGCGAAGTTTTCGACACAGACACGACATTCGCCATATCAGTACGCAAATCATTTTTCCAATAATACATGGCAACATCAGCCAAGGTACTGGACTCACCATCGGTGAAAGGCGAGACCTTTTTATAGGTATAACTTGCCCCAGTTGGGCCGGTTAGGGTTGGCCCTTCGGTACCGTCATTATTATTGTTTGGACCACCGCTTGTTGCGTTTCCCGACCAGTAGCCATCCGTCATTAATACCGTATAGTTTCTTCTGCACTGCAACTGGTCAGAGTCATCATCGGTTCCGGGATCAGCTCCCCAGGGGCCCTTATTGTCCTTACGCGAAAAGTATTTACCGGCGTAATCAATTGCCAAACGCAATGGTGTTCCTGCATTGGGAATTTCACGCTCATATAAAGACTTATAAAATTCCGTCCTTGCCGCCCCGTCAAAGGCACGCACACCGTTCACAATAACCTTGGTTTTCTCGCCATCAATTGTCGTTTCGCCCTGGTTAATGCTACCAAAACCAACCCTTATCCCAGCACCCTGCTCAGCAAATGCATAGCCACTGCCGCCGCGGGCTGTCAGAATTCGTGAGCGATAATAGGTATACCAGTTAGCGAAATTCTGCATTTCCTGCTCATATGTGCAGCTTACTGGGTCTTCATCATTACAATCGTCTCGATTCTCGCGGCCATCCCCGGTGTATGTTTGACCCGAGCGAATCTCAACTTCTTTAAAATTACTCCATACCCAATTACTGCCAGTACCTTTGTACCAAAAATACTTCGCAGGCCAATATTTTTTTGCCGATGTTTCATAACTACATGAACCGTCGCTACTGCACTTATACCACCTGACGCTATTGTAATTATCATTGGCTTCGACATTTAATTTTCGACAAAATTTCGCATCATAGCTGTTTGTAGTTCGATCTGGATTATGCAATGCACACGATGGGTTTGAATTAGGATAGTAACTTCCATCAGCCTTAATCCAAGGATAGTAAGTTGTGCCTGGATTGTAGTAAACGGCATTGACTTGGGGAGAGCGGGAGCGGGCATTAAACCCAACATCTTTCTCAACAGTAGGCACATAATTATTATAATCACTGCCTTTGTAAACACCGTCAGCACGTGGAAATATATATCTTGCGTCGCTGTAAATAATACTGTCTGGCATTAACTCAAACTGCATTGAACCTGAGTCGTCCAATATATACATGACATTCGGCTCTGCAGCCTGAGTCAAGAATAGCGGCTTTTGGGCTATATCATCGTTTACGGGCTCATCAGAGTCGCAATCTTTCTTTTCCCCTTTAACTGTAAATTTAGCCTTACACTTTGTGTTATCAAACTTACTGTTATAAACAGTCAATTTATTGTCATTAAAGCCATATTTTCTACTCGGGCACTGCTTATTTTTATCAACGTCAATATCGACTATTTCCGTAATCTTACTTAAATCCGAAAAGGTGACGCTCTCATTTGACTTTTTCTTACCTATAGATTTATTCGTACTTCGCTCGACGATGCAACTATCTGCGGCATAAACAGTAGGCGCGAACCCAACACTGAAAAAAATCGAAGCAGATAGCATTAGAAATAAGCTTTTACGCAAATTAAAAACCTTACTTTTATTCATAATTTTTCTCAGTAGAATATTCATAGACTTAATTGCTGCGCTTAAATGTTGTGCTCAGCACCACCATGCTGCGACTACTCGCACCGTAACCTCTAGCTGTTACACGATAAAATATTAATGGCGCAATAGGGTTGTCAGCATCTAAAACAGCATTTTCGCTTCCGATGCTCACCAACTCCTCAATAATGTACTCTGGTGGCTTTGCCGAATACGGAATAACATCGGCAGCCATCACTTGCCAACCGACTGACGTATGATTGGACCAGTTCGGCTCAACACAGGCAGTTGCTGTATTCGCAGGGTCTGCGCACTGCAAATATAGGCCGTTAGTACCGTCAAAAGGGCCCACATTAATTTGCGACAAGACAGCCTCGGCTTCACGCAAACCCGCCTCTGCAGACTGAAAGGCCAAGTTGGTATCCTTTGCATTACCCGCCATACGTTCTTGCATTGTTGAAGACTGCATAGACGCCGCGGCAATAATGGTCAGTATTAACATGAATACCAGGCTAACAATCAAAACGGCACCGCGCTGTCGGCTAATATTGCTGCCCCGCAGAACATATATCATGGCAATTTATTCCTAATCGCAAATACATTGGTAAATATTTGTCTAAAACGCCCATCGGTATTTGCAACAACATTTCCATTGGTATCAATAATGGATTGGGCATTTTCCGATCCGCTCTTACCAACGATATTCTCTTCCGATGCCACCATTAGCAGTGATATACGCACACTCAAAACATCTTCCCAATCCGTAACTGCTGCACCACTGCGATACTCATCTACAGCGCGATCATCATTGGTATCGACGCCGTAAGAGATTTGCATATCCTCGACACCTTCAACCAACTCAACCGCAGCTGCCATCACACCACCTGAACCCGCAACCAATCTCTGCATATAAAGTGCATTTATAGGCCGACCGCTAGCCGTATCTCGACCGGTATCACGTATAAAATAATCAACACTTTCAAACCCAAATACCTCAGCATCCGTTTGATAAAGTTTGCTCAGATTATTGCTAGAATTAAGTCCCTGCCCGACAGAATGCGCTAAGGTTGTTGCGGCATTGCCGTTTCCGTTATTGCCAGGGTTATTAACAATACGAAATACATCTGCATTTAAACAATCGCTAACCATGACATAGTCACCTGCTGCGAAACCAAGGCTGTTATTTTCTATCTGTAAATTGGCATTATTACTCGCCATATTACCCGTGACATTAACATCGCTTTCCGACGCTTTTTTTATGTGCAATACATCGCTGCCCACCACCGCCGATAAAGCGTTACCGGCCACTACATTGTCTTCACCAACTAGTGCGGTGGCTAAACTAAAATTAACCACATTGGCAGGAACGGCAATCACGTTCACACTGATATTGCCAATAGAACTGCAGCCCATATAGCCGGCCATACGGATCTCTTTACCAAGAAAACGCATCGCAAACCGCGCGTTTTCCTGAATTTGGGCCAGTGAATCCTGAACCTTTGAGCTCGCATTAGTTGCTAGGAATACCTGAATCACCGCTGCACTTAAAAACAAGCCCAAGGTGATCGCAATCATTAACTCAACTAAACCAAACCCACGCTGTGATCCCTTCATAAACCCTCCCTCACAGCCTGGTTTGAAAAACGAAGGTCTGGTTGTCACCGGCATTCGCTTCTCTCGTCTTCGACAGCCGGCTTTCGTCCCACTGAATAGTGATAGTGAAATTATTGTCATCGCGAGCCACAGATGCGTCGCCGGAAGGCAGTCGCAGCGCGATTTCCTGCAGCCATTCTTGAATATCAATTTGATATATAGCGGCACCGGCAGGCGCATCGTCATCGATCGCCAAATCATAACGCCCCGCAAGAGCGTCGGATCGATTGGCACGCATTCGGTCAGACATATCATTCGCCAAGAAAACAGCAGTAGAGCGGGAGGTGGAAGCCTGATTAAACTTAACCGCATTTAGCTGCATTGCGGCCGCGCCGAGCACACCTGTCGCAGTTATTAATACGGCGACAAGCACTTCAATTAAGGTTGCGCCTCGCTGTCGACTTCTCATTACGGGCAGCTCCTTTCGCTGAGACTCACTTGGCCGGTGAGACCAATAGTAATATTGCGATCACGAGAACAATACTCGGGGGATGTGCGATATGAAATCGCGATCGCAGCAGTATCATTAAGGAAGCCATCGCGGGTAAAAGCGACATTGGTAATTGCCGTGCCACCGCGATCGCCGGTGATTACCGCGCCCCCACTGCCTGCGGTATTTGTCTGGATGGCTTCGCCATCGTCATAACTGCCACTGCTGTCGGCATCAACCCAGCTCCGCCAGCCATTTGCCCAACTCCCGTTGATTGCGCTTACCGTCACGGTCGTCCCGCGCACCACCGCCTCTGAGCGCGCGGCCATAAGCGACCTCACAAGCTGCTGAACTACAGCGCGATCACGGGATTCATCCATAAACTTTGTAAAGCTTGGCGCCGCTATGGCTGCCAAAATAGCGGCAATCGAGACCGTCACTATCAGCTCGATTAATGTAAATCCATTGTTTCCGCTCTTAAGCCGCATTTTGCGTATCCGTTTTAAGCTTGACTTTTCTTTCCATAGCCCTAGATTAAACGAGGGGTGTATTCGATTAAACCTAAAATCAGCATGGAAGCTGAAAAATCGAAATGAGAACCACTCCTGAGTGTAACCCAATATGGAAAGGAGTCCATAATGGAAAACCGAGGCTTTACTTTATTTGAACTCATCGCGGCTCTCGCCATAACAGCCATACTCAGCTTCAGCGCCGTTCCAGCCTTTTACAACCTTCTGCAACAATATCGTCTGCGCTCCGCAGGTCAGCAATTGTTCCATTTTCTCACCAGCGCGAGAGCGACCGCAGTAATGCGTAGCAAACAAATCACCGCAGAAAATAGCGATGGCGATTGGTCTACGGGCGCGACACTGTTCGAGGACGACAATGGCAATGGAGCACAGGACAACGGCGAAGCCGTTTTGCTACGCTTGGGAAATCAAGGAAATGTGCAAATACAAGGAAACCGCTGGGTTGCGGATTATGTCATGTTTGCGCCCGACGGCAGCGCTCAAACCACTAGCGGTGCCTTTCAGGTCGGCACAATTACCGTCTGCCAGGCCGGATATAACGAGGCATATCAGTTAATTATTAGCATCGGTGGTCGAGTACGAATGATCAATACCGAGATCGAAGAATGCTGACTGGCCTAAGAAACGTCGACTAAGCGCAGCTCTTTAGGTAGCGAGAAGGTGATATTTTCTGGGCGGCCGTCTAGCTCCACGGGCAAGGAAGCCCCCAGTTCGCATAGCCGATCTATCACAGAACTAACCAGTACTTCAGGGGCAGAAGCGCCTGCGGTAATCCCAATTTTGGGCTTACCTTCAAGCCATTCGGGGCGAATATCTTCTTCGCTGTCGATTAAATAGGCCCGGCAGCCAATGCGTTCTGCTAATTCACGCAAGCGATTTGAATTTGAGCTATTCGGTGAACCTACCACCAACACAAGATCTACCTGCTGCGCCAAGGTCTTAACTGCGTCTTGCCGGTTTTGGGTGGCATAGCAGATATCATCTTTGCGCGGACCTTCTATATTTGGAAATTTGCTGCGCAGCGCTTTAATCACCGCAGCGGTATCGTCCATCGATAAGGTGGTTTGAGTCACATACGAGAGGTGGCTGGGATCTTTAACCTCAAGGGCCAGTGCCTGCTCGACATCTTCAACTAGATATATTTCGCCACCTTGGGAGGCGTCGTACTGGCCCATTGTGCCTTCTACTTCGGGATGGCCCTTATGCCCAATCAAAACACACTCGCGCCCAGCACCACTAAAATTGACCACTTCCATATGGACTTTGGTCACCAGCGGGCAGGTGGCATCAAATACTTTTAGGCCACGACGATCAGCCTCCGCGCGCACCGCTTGCGATACTCCGTGGGCACTAAATATAACGATTTTGTCGTCTGGCACTTCGTCTAACTCGTCGACAAATCTCGCGCCGCGCTGCCGCAAATTTTCAACCACAAATTTATTGTGCACGACTTCATGACGAACGTAGATAGGGGCGCCAAACACATCTAGGGCGCGATTAACGATTTCAATCGCGCGATCAACACCAGCGCAAAAACCACGGGGGTTCGCCATTTTAATTTGCATTTTGTCGCCAGCGTCGCTCATTACTTCATCACACCCAGATTGCTGCTTCGCAAAAACCGCTATTACTTTGTATCAGCCTGCGCGCTGACGCTTAAAATTTCAACTCGAAAATTTAGCATTCGCCCCGCCAGCGGATGGTTAAAATCCACCATGACAAAGTCATCATCTACTTCGCTTACGACACCTGGCAATTCGGCACGGGCTGCATCGGCGAAGGAAATCACCAAGCCTTCTTCCAATACCATGTCGGCGCCAAACTGGCTGCGCGGGAAGCGCTGTATATTGGCGGGGTTGCGCTGGCCAAAGCCGTCTTCAGGCGCCAGAGTAAAGGTCTCCTTTGCACCCGCCTTTAATCCCAGCAGTTTAGCTTCGACGCTCGGCAACAAATTACCATCGCCAAATACAAAGCTTGCCGGCTTGCCGCCGAAGTTAGAATCCACTTCATCGCCGTCAATTATACTTAAAGAGAAATGCAGGCAAATTTCAGTGCCTGGTGCTATGCCAATATTCGTCATGATGTATTCAGTTCCAGTCAGCCTTTAGGCTGATTTTTTCGGCTCGGGGTTCAGAACCATATCGAGTAATAGAAGACAGGCGCCCACACTGATACCCGCGTCGGCAATATTAAAGGTTGGAAAATAGCTTGTGCCCCAGTGTACTGAAATAAAATCAATAACATGGCCGTAATACATACGGTCCCACAAGTTACCTACCGCGCCCCCTAACACCAACGCCAAGGCCAGCGACAGCAACCATTGCTGACGTTGCAAGCGCATCAACCACACACAAATATACGCACTGACCGCCAAGGCGATCACCGAAAAAAACCAGCGCTGCCAACCACCCGCATCACTCAAAAAACTAAACGCAGCACCGCGGTTATAGTGCAGTGTAATGTCCAACACCGGCAGAATTTCTATTGGACTGGCATAGTCCAAATTGCTGTCAGCAAAATATTTACTAATTTGATCCAGCACAATTACCGCGACGGCTATCAGCAACCAAAACACGCGACTGCGGCGCTGTGCTGCAGTTTCGCTATCTATACCAGCATCATGCATACAGACGCACTTCCCCGTCGCCATCAACGTTGTCGATGCAACGGAAACACAACTCAGGGTGCGTAAGGGACTGCCCGACATCCTCGCGGTGATGCCAGCAGCGTGTGCATTTGGTGCCATCACTAGCCGCGACGCGCACCTGCAAACCCTCTACATCTGTTTCAATTGCTTCATTAACAGCAGACAGAGGCGCTAGGCGTGCCGCCGAAGTAATCAATACAAAGCGCAGCTCGTCACCCAGGGCATTTAAGGTGTTCATTAATGATTCATCACAGAACAAGGTCACCTCGGCTGCTAAACTGCCGCCGACAAAACCGTCTTTTTTAGCGCCTTCAAGCACCTTGTTCACCGCCGACTTAACATCTTGAACGGTGTCCCAGAAGCCATCGCCCATATTGCTATCGGCAGGCATTTTATCCAGTCCCAAATACCATTCTGCGGCAAACACGGTACCTGACCGCTGGCCTGGTAAATGCTCCCACAATTCGTCTGCCGTAAAGCTCAAGATGGGCGAAATCCAACGCGTGAGTGCTTCTGCAATATGGTAGAGCGCGGTCTGCGCAGAGCGGCGCGGTAAACTATTCGCCTTGGTGGTGTATTGACGATCCTTGATAATATCCAGATAAAAACCACCCAACTCCAAGACACAGAAGTTATGCAACTTTTGATACACCAAATGGAATTGATAGGCGTCGTAGGCCGCCACAATTTCGTCTTGTAACACCGCGGCACGATGCATAATCCAACGATCTAAAGCCAGCATCTCCGAAGGCTCAACCGCATGTTCGGCCGGCTCAAAGCCCGCCATATTCGCCAGTAGGAAACGCGCGGTATTACGAATGCGACGATAGGAATCGGCGGTGCGCTTGAAGATCTCATCTGATACCGTCATTTCATTGCGGTAATCGGTGGCCGCCACCCAAAGACGCAGGATATCAGCGCCCAAGGTATTCATGATTTTCTGCGGCGCAACCACATTGCCTACCGACTTGGACATTTTGCGACCCTGCGCATCGACGGTGAAACCGTGGGTCAACACACCCTTGTACGGCGCCACACCACGGGTCGCGATTGAAGTCAGCAATGACGACTGGAACCAGCCGCGATGCTGATCAGAGCCCTCTAAATACAGATCGGCAGGAAACTGTAAGCTCTCTAGCTGCGACAATACCGCAAAGTGAGTCACACCAGAGTCGAACCACACATCCAAGGTATCCGTTACCTTGCTGTATTGCTCAGCATCGTCACCTAATAGTTCCGCCGCATCCAAATCAAACCAAGCTTGAATACCGCCCGCGTCAACAAGCTTGGCAACTTGCTCAATCAACTCAGCCGTGCGGGGATGTAATTCTGCGGTTTCGTTGTGGGCAAATAAGGCAATCGGCGCACCCCAGGTACGCTGACGAGAAATACACCAGTCTGGCCGCTCTTGCATCATAGATTCGATGCGTGCACGTCCCCAGCCCGGCGTCCAATTCACCGTATCGACGGCCGCCATCGCCATATCAAGCAGGCCATTTTGCTTCATGCTCACAAACCACTGCGGTGTGGCGCGGAAAATAATTGGGCTTTTATGACGCCAGCAGTGCGGATAGCTGTGTTCAAAATGCTTGCAGTGCAACAAGCGGCCGCGCTCAGTCAGGGTGGTAATGACGTTGTCGTTGGCCTTGAAAACGTGCTGACCCTCAAATAATTCAGTGCCTTCTAAAAACGTACCGTTGGCCGCGACCGGATTATAAACTTCTAAACCGTATTGCTTGCCCACCACAAAGTCGTCTTGACCGTGCGCTGGCGCCGTGTGAACAGCGCCGGTACCGGCATCGGTAGTCACATGATCGCCTAAAATAACGGGAACCTGACGGCTGTAAAACGGATGTTGTAACAGCAGGTTTTCTAGCGCCGCACCTTTGCAGCGACCGACAAGCTCAAATGACTCTACTGCGTAGCGCGCCAGAGTAGATTCGTGTAGCGCTTCTGCTAGTAGCAACACCATCTTGGCGCCGCTCTCACCGGTGAAACTCACCCAAACGTAATCAAGCTCTGGGTGCAAGCACACCGCCATATTAGCTGGCAGCGTCCACGGTGTGGTGGTCCAAATCGCCAGATTCAGCTCGCCGTCAATATCAGCCGGCAAACCGGTTTTTGCGATCGCAGCGTCGCGATCCACTACCGCAAACGCCACGTCGATAGCGGGCGAGGTCTTGTCTTTGTATTCAACTTCCGCTTCGGCCAACGCTGAGCCGCAATCCATACACCAATGCACGGGCTTAAACCCCTTATGCATATGGCCATTTTCAACAATTTTACCCAAGGCGCGGATGATATTCGCCTCGAAATGGAAGTCCATGGTCAGATAGGGTTTATCCCAATCGCCAAACACCCCCAAGCGCTTGAAGTCTTCGCGCTGACCATCAACTTGCTTATAGGCGTATTCACGACACTTCTCGCGGAAGGTCGCGGCATCGACTTTGTGGCCGGCCTTGCCGACTTTCTTTTCAACGTTTAACTCTATTGGCAGACCGTGACAGTCCCACCCCGGCACATAGGGCGCATCAAAACCACTGAGTGTTTTTGATTTAACAATCATGTCCTTGAGGATTTTGTTTACCGCATGACCGATGTGAATATCGCCATTCGCATACGGAGGACCATCGTGGAGAATAAATTTCTCGCGGCCCTCGCGCGCATCGCGAATTTGCTGATACACACCCTCGTCCTGCCAGCGCTTTAGCATGCCGGGTTCGCGTTGCGACAAATTCGCCTTCATCGCGAAGCTCGTCTCGGGTAAATTCAGGGTGTGCTTATATTCACTCATATTGGTGTTCTGTATATTCCAAAGTAATCAGTACTGTTAATTATAGCCGCAGCTTAGCTAAACTAAATATCGAAATAATTTTTCGCTTGCTCTACATCTCGTGCTATTTGCGCCTTAAGCGCATCAAGCCCATTGAATTTGTGCTCTTCCCGCAGTTTTTTGCGAAACACAACCGTGATATTGCGACCGTAAATACTCTGTTTAAAGTCGAGAATATGCACTTCTAAAATAGCCTTGGACAAATCACCCACTGTTGGTCGCACCCCGACATTGGCAACTCCGGGCCGCACGAAACTGTCTGCGCCATGCACTTCCACCGCAAATACACCCGACAAGGGCGAACGCAAGCGATGCAACTCCATATTTGCCGTGGGTGTACCAATAGTTCGCCCCAACTGCTGGCCGACAATAACCCGCCCAGAAATACTGTAGGGGCGGCCCAGCAAGCGCTCCGCCAAATCAAAATCAGCGTTACCCAATACCTCGCGGATTCGCGTGCTACTAACGCGCTCGCCGGTCACTTCAAGCGTTGAGGTATCGACAACCTCAAAGCCGTCGATCCTGCCGGCCTTACGCAGCAGATCAAAATCGCCACTGCGATTGCGGCCAAAACGCAAATCGTCACCAACCACGATGTACTTCACACCCAGTCCGACAACGAACAACTTATGGATAAACACATTGGCGGTCATGTCGCGAAAATCTGGCGTGAAGCTAATTCGCACAACGCGATCTATGCCCAGGTCGCGCAGCGCAATAAATTTCTCTTTAAAGCTCATTAAGCGCGCAGGCGCTTCGTCGGGGGAAAAAAACTCCCGTGGCAGCGGTTCAAACAAGACCACCGTAGTCGGCAGGCCCATTTCACGACCCTTGGCAATTAACTGGCGCAACACGGCCTGGTGTCCTAAATGCACACCGTCAAATGCCCCAATCGTGGCTACGCAGCCACGATGACGAGGTCGAAAATGTTGAAATCCGCGGATTAACTCCATGGCAGCCGTCTTGTTATCCAACAAAGCGAGGGATTATAGCCTAGGAGTAGGCCTGACTAAAACGCTAGTGTTCGCTAGTCTTGCCACTCCCGCCGGCCGGAAACAGATCATGACAGTAAAAACAGGCTAGCGATCACTAGTGTGCAGCAGTTCCCTTGATGTCTCGCAGCCGTAAACCACCTAACAACATAACAAGAATGTAGGCACCACCGCCGGCTAGACAAAGCGCCAACAAATGTAAAGAGCGCTGCCACACACTCCAAACCTCCCAGTCATTAAACCACTGCAAGCCAAAGTACAAGCATGCGCTCATCGCCGCCACGCCGCAGAGCAACTGCAGATAGTAACGCCCCCAGCCAGCCAGCGGCGCAAAGCCCGCATTGCGACGCAAACCCCGATACAACAGCCCCGCATTAAGCCAAGCCGAGCCCGCCGTCGCCAGCGCCAAGCCCGCGTGACCGATCTGCCAGTAGTGATGCAGCGGAACAACAAAAGCGATATTCATCACCATATTTGACACCATCGCGATAATACCTATGCGCACCGGCGTCCTGGTGTCCTGACGCGCATAAAACCCCGGCGCCAGTATCTTGATTAACATAAAGGGAATGAGGCCGAGGGTGTAGGCACGCAAACTCAAGCTCGACATTTCCACGTCGCGCATTTGCAGCTCGCCGTACTGAAACAGGGTAATTAAAATTGGCTCCGCTAATAGCATCAACGCCACCGCTGCAGGAACGGCCATGAGCAATACACTGCGCAAGCCCCAATCTAAGGTCGCGGAATACGCGACGTCATTGCCGCCAGCACGCTGGCGGGACAGGTTTGGCAATACCACGGTGGCAATGGCGATGGCGAAGACGCCCAGTGGCAACTCTACCAAGCGATCAGAGTAATAAAGCCAAGAGATACTGCCCGTGGGTAAAAATGACGCCAAAATTGTGTCTAGCAGCAAATTAATCTGGCTGACCGACACCCCAAACAAAGCTGGGATCATTAGAGTGACGATCTTTTGCACGCCTTCGTTGTGCCAGTCCCAGCGCGGCCGCGGCAGCATTTGAATCTGCTGTAAAAAGGGCAGCTGAAATACCAACTGCACCGCACCGGCCATCAACACCCCCCACGCCAAGGCCATCGCCGGCTCGGCAAAGTACGAGGACATATAAAGCGCGGAGACAATCAAACACACATTTAATAGCACTGGGGTAAAGGCCGGCACGGCGTAGCGGCCAAAGGTGTTTAATATGCCGCCAGCAAAACCGGTCATCGAGATCAAAAACAAATACGGAAACGTAATCCGAATCATGTCAGAGGTCAGTGCAAACTTGGCTGGGTCATCGCGAAAGCCGGGAGCAAATATTGTCGCGACCAAGGGCGAGGCTATAACCGCGACACAGGTTACCAATAGCAGCACACCGCCCAGCGCACCAGCGGTGCGGTCGATAAGCAGCTTAACCGACTCTTTGCTGCCTTTTTCATGATATTCAGAAAGCACGGGCACAAAAGCTTGCGAGAACGCGCCTTCGGCAAACAAACGCCGCAGGAAATTGGGAATTTTAAAGGCGACAAAAAAGCAATCCGCATTACTGCTGGCGCCCAGGAAAATTGCGATGACGACATCGCGAACAAGCCCCAAGACTCGCGACATCAGGGTCATCACGCTGACCAGTAAGCTAGACCGCAGCAAGCCGCGTTGCTTGGCTGGTTTTACTGTCGCCGGCTCACTCATGCTCCCCACCGCTGACGCAATGTATCTCGATGCTGACGCAGCCACTGCATGGCGATGATACTGTGGGCATTATTTATTTTGCCGGTATCGAGCATGGTCATCGCATCCGCAAAGGGAATAACTTGGGCGTGAATATCCTCGCCCTCATAGGCAAGTCCGAAATAGCCACCCGCCGCACTTAGGTCTGCACGACCGCAAAACAAATAAAAGTATTCGTCACTGCCACCCGGCGACGAGTAGTACTCAGCTATCGCCTCCATTTCGCCAATGTCTATACCCGCTTCTTCCTTGGCTTCGCGGCGCGCTACTTCGGCAGGGCTCTCATCGGTATCAACAATCCCGGCGACCAGCTCCAGCAACCACGGACTTTTGGCGCGGTGTAATGCCCCAACCCGAAATTGCTCCACCTTTAAAATACAGTCATTGACCGGATCGTAAGGTAGCAGCCCCACTGCCGGGCCGCGCATAAACAGCTCTCGGCTCAGCCAGTTTCCCCAGCCGCCACCAAACAAACGATGACGTAAACGCAATGCCCGCACCTGAAAAAAACCGCGCCATGCAGCGCGGTCTTCATCAATTTCTACATCCTTACGCTCAAAATCTGCCATTCAAAAAATCCGCTGTCGCCGAGTCAAAAACGAATATTAAAAACGTCTTTCGGTATACCAATTCACGTCCCTAGCGGCTTTGTCGACCTGATCGGCAACGTCGAGGGTAAGCGCAAACAAGGCCATGCGCACCAAGACACCATTGTCAGCCTGCCTAAATATTGCCAAATTCGGGTTGTCGTTCAGGTCATTATCCAGCTCATTGGCCTCGGTGCGAGAATCCCGCGGCAAAGGATGCATGATGACGGTATTGGGCTCACAGTAGCGGGTGTATATCGATTGATTTAATCGGTAGCGGCCGCGGTATAAATCCGCCTCAGCGGGACTGGCAAAGCGCTCTTCCTGTATCCGTGTCGAATAGGCGATATCCACCTTTGAAATACTGCCCTCCATCACGTCAGATTCTTGCACCGTGTGACCAGCTTCCCGCAACTGCTCAACAATCGCTTCCGGCATTTTCAATTCATCCGGAGAAATAAGTACCACAGTTATATTTTTATATAAGCACAGTAATTTACAAAGGGAGTGCACCGTGCGGCCGTATTTTAAATCGCCAATCATGGCGATACGCAGGCCGTCGAGATCGCTGCGCCCCTGATGCTGCAGTTCTTTACGAATAGTATATAAATCTAATAAGGCTTGGCTCGGATGCTCATTCGCACCATCCCCACCATTCATCACCGGCACTCGACTCGCCGCCGCAAACTCAGCAACTGAGCCCGACACGGGATGTCGCATCACAATCACATCGCTATAACCGCTTAATACCCGCGCTGTATCATAGAGCGACTCACCTTTGGCGATGGCCGAGGTTTCAAAACCGGTGGTCTCACGCACCTCGCCACCCAAGAGATTAAATGCACAACCAAAACTCACACGAGTTCGGGTAGAGGGCTCAAAAAACATATTGCCTAAAATGGCACCGTCGAGCACCTTGGTAACGCGTTCGCGATGAGCGTAGGGCACCATGCGATCTGCTACCTCGAACACCCGTTCAATATCATTGCGATCAAACTGACTGATAGAGAGAATATGACTGCCAGAAAATTTCACTTCTACCTCTCCAAAAAATTAAACCGTCGCTACCACGTCGGGTGCATTAACACCTTCATCAAATTGCAAACTCGCCCAACGTGCATAGAGCGGCGAGCTCTGTAAAAGTTCGGTATGACTACCGGTCGCAACCAACTTGCCATGATCCAGCACCGCAATAATATCAACATTCACCACCGTGGCTAAACGGTGGGCAATCACGATGGTAGTGCGCCCCTTCATCAATAGCTCTAGCGCCCGTTGAACTTGGTATTCGCTTTCGGCGTCCAGCGCACTGGTCGCCTCATCCAGCAATAGTAAAGTCGGGTCGGCCAATATCGCTCGCGCAATGGCGATACGTTGACGCTGACCACCGGACAGGCGAATACCACCCTCGCCCACAAAACTGTCGTAGCCCTCGGATAGACGCTCAATAAACTCGTGTGCGTAGGCCGAGCGCGCCGCCGCCTCAATTTCTTCCGCACTGGCGTCCGGTTTGCCGTAGCGAATATTGTCAGCCACGGTGCCGGTAAATAACACCGGTTGCTGGGGAACCATGGCAATTTGGCTGCGAAGATCGTCAAGGCTCAATTCACGAATATCGATACCGTCAAAGCGAATAGCACCTTGCTGAACATCATAAAAGCGTAGAATCAAATCCACTAAGGTCGATTTACCAGCGCCTGAACTGCCAACTAAAGCCACGCTACTGCCAGGGGAAATATTCAAATTTAAATTATCTATGGCGCGCTGTTCAGGTCGGGACGGATAACTAAAACCCACATTTTCAAACTGCAAATGCCCCTGAGGAGCCACCGGCAATGGCAGTGGTTGATCCGGTGTCGGCACCAAATTTTCAGCTGCCAGCAATTCAAGTAGGCGCTCAGTGGCACCCGCCGCGCGCTGCAAATCGCCATAGACTTCTGAAATAGCGCCGACCGATGCCGCGACCATTACCGCGTAAAAAATAAACGCCGCTAACTCACCACCACTGATTTTGCCCGCTAGCACATCTAAACCGCCGACCCACAACATCGCAGTTACCGCACCCAAAACCAAGGTAATCACGGTGGTCGAAAGCCATGCACGCTGATTTATTCGCCCAATTGCCACAGTGAAGGCAGATTCCACATGGCCGTCAAATGCTTGCTTATCCAGCTTCTGATGGTTAAAGGCTTGAACCATTTTTATATTTTTAACGGCTTCGCCAACAAAACTACCGACGCCGGCAATACGATCTTGACTGGTGCGCGACAGCGTGCGAACGCGACGCCCAAAAACAATAATCGGCACCACCACCAGTGGCACGCTCAGCATCACTAGACCCGTTAATTTGGGGTTGGTGATAAACAATAAAATAAGACCGCCGACGAACATTAAGAAATTACGCAGCGCAATCGATACCGATGACCCAATTACGGTTTGCAGCAAAGTGGTGTCGGTGGTGATCCGAGACTGAATTTCGCCGCTGAGATTGGTTTCAAAATAGCCGGGATGGAGATGAATAACGTGGGCAAAAACCGCTTTACGCAAATCTGCGCTCACCCGCTCGCCAATCCACGACACCAGATAAAAACGCACAAAGGTGCCGGTAGCCAGCAGCAAAATCATTACCATGAACAGGAGCAAGGCCTGATTCAACGCTGCTTCCGAGGCGTTGCTGGAGAAACCCTGATCAACCAACATACGCAAGCCTTGACCGATGGACAAGGTAATGCCCGCCGTGCAAATCAAGGCAATACTGGCGCCGACCATCTGCCAGCGATAGGGCTGTAAAAATGCCATCATCGCTTTGAGTACGCCGACGTTCGTGCTTTTTTCGCGCTCTGAACCGGTATCCGTCATAACTCTCCCCTGCTTAGCCGCGCATTATCGCTTTTATATCCAACGCGGGAAAGCGGCGTTTGCGGGCTTTTGCTATTCAGGTAAATTACCCCTTGGATTCAATGATGAGAGATTCTTTTTCACTTCTGCGCATCTTTTTGATTGCAGCTTCGCGCTGCGACGCGGTGGAGCGATTTTCAGCGGGCTCGCGATAGACGATGGCATCGGCGGGATCTGTTCGGAAAAACCGCGCACCGCGACCACCTTCGCCGCAGTGCTCTCTAAATCGACGCTCAGGGTCTGTGGTGATTCCGGTATACAGCTTGCCGCTGCGGCTGCGCACCATATATACCCACCAAGCCGAACTCACAAACCTTCTTGCTCCAAGGCATCGGCGTAGTCATTTAATTCACTCAATATCATTGCGTCAGTACTAGATGTCCGCTCTTGTGCAAGCTCTGCTAAACGCTGACGAAAAGCAGCCAAACCCAGCTGCCCCTGCTCTGGCTCACGCAAACAGCGACGGCAGAAACTGCGCCAATGCTCGCGCTCTGAATCCGACAAGCTCATGGGAAAATTACGCGCACGATAGCGCCACAGCAATTCCGGCAAACGCGCATCGCTAAAGTGATAGTTTTGCATAGCGAGAATATCCGGCGTGGCGCGGCGAACTTCATCCATCATTTTTTTATCGTCGCCGCTAAAAAATCCGCCGCCATAAAGCATGACGTCCGGATCATTGCTCTGCGCAAACTCTCGCGCGCCGAATATAGCCTGCAATTTCTCAGCTACACCGCTGGCCTTGTGGAGCTGCGCCCAATGACGTCGACATTGAGCCATATCAATCTGCAGGCGCTGGCTCACCGTCTCGTCAACGAGTTTTGCGGTGGCGATGATAGGCGCACGATTTATATGAATTTCTTTTAAGGGAATTCGCTCGGTGCCCTCTGGTAAATCTGCAGCTGCGCTGAATACCCGCGCTGCAATTTCCTCGGCCGACAAGTCAATTAAAGGCGTGGGATCGACGCTGAGATCATAGACAATAATGCTGTTTTTATTGTCGGGATGCAATGCGAGCGGCATCATCAGTGCTGAGCAAAACTTGGCCGCCGGCAGACGGCCTGAGACATGCAACACCGGCACTTGCGTCACCACATCTAACATCGCGGCGACTGTGCGCTTGTCGCGCAAGCTTAAAGCATAATCAAACAGTTTTGGCTGACGCTGCTTCAGCAATTTTGCCAGATCGATAGTCGCGTAGACATCGGACAAGGCGTCATGAGCAGACTCGTGACTGAGACCATTAGCCGCGCTCAATTCTTCGAGTTTAAAACTGGGAGTACCGTCTTCACGCAGCGGCCACTCTATGCCTTCTGGCCGTAGAGCGCGGCACAGGCGAGCGACATCAATAAGGTCCCAGCGCGAATTGCCGTTCTGCCACTCCCGCGCATAGGGGTCATAAAAATTGCGGTACAAGGTATAACGAGTCACTTCATCGTCGAATCGAATACTGTTGTAACCGACGCCGCAGGTGCCCGGCTGCGATAACTCCGCGTGCACGGTAGCAATAAATTCTGACTCGGGCACACCCTCTTGCAAGGCATGCTGGGGCGTAATTCCGGTAATCAAACAGGCTTCTGGATGAGGGAGGTAATCGGGACTGGGACGACTGTAAACCATCAATGGCTCGCCGATAATATTTAAATCAGCGTCGGTTCGCACACCGGCAAACTGCACCGGCCGGTCGCGGGCGGGATTAGCCCCCCAGGTTTCGTAATCGTGCCAGTAGAAGGTTTGATTGGCCAAAGTTTACCCCTATACGCGAAAAACGCTTACTCGTCTGACGTCGGATGTCTGGCGTCGGACGCGCAACCAGACATCTCCCGTTCTTCGTCAGACGCCAGACGCTCGACGTCAGACGACTTCTATCGCCTGCTCTTCGATTTTAGCCTTCCAAATCTGAGGCCCAATTTTATGTACCGATTCGCCGCGAACATCTACTGCCACTGTGACCGGCATATCTTCAATAGTGAACTCATAGATAGCTTCCATGCCTAACTCTGGAAAACCAACCACTTCAGACTTTTTAATAGCCTGCGCCACTAAATAAGCCGCACCGCCAACTGCCATTAGGTAGGTTGCACCAAACTCTTTAATCGCCTCGATAGCAACATCACCGCGCTCAGATTTACCAATCATGCCCATTAAGCCAGTTTCAGCCAACATTGTGCGGGTAAATTTATCCATTCGGGTTGCGGTAGTTGGGCCAGCCGGGCCAACCACTTCGTCGCGTACCGGGTCTACTGGGCCAACGTAATAAATAAAGCGGCCTTTCAAATCGACGGGTAATTTTTCGCCTTTGGCCAACATATCGACCATTTTCTTGTGGGCGGCATCGCGACCGGTCAGCATTTTACCGCTCAACAATACCGTGTCGCCGGGCTTCCACGTTGCCATTTCTTCTTGAGTAACGGTGTCTAGGTTGACACGTTTTACATCGCCACCGGCTTCACGTGTCACTTCTGGCCACTCATCTAACGACGGCGGTGTCAGCGCCGCTGGGCCGCTGCCATCAAGAGTAAAGTGGGCGTGACGAGTCGCTGCACAATTCGGAATCATCGCAACCGCTTTGTTCGCAGCATGGGTCGGGAAGTCTTTTACTTTTACATCTAGGACCGTGGTTAAACCACCCAAACCCTGAGCGCCAATACCGAGCTTGTTTACTTTTTCAAACAGCTCAAGGCGCAGCTCTTCAGCGCGATTACTCGCACCCCGCTTTTGCAAATCATGGATATCGATAGGATCGAGCAAAGCTTCTTTAGCAATAATCATAGCCTTTTCTGCCGTGCCGCCGATACCAATACCAAGCATACCCGGCGGACACCAACCGGCACCCATGGTGGGCACCATTTTTAAGACCCAATCCACCACCGAGTCAGAGGGGTTCAACATGGCGAACTTGGATTTTGCCTCAGAACCGCCACCCTTAGCAGCGACGTGAACATCAACCGTATTGCCAGGAACAATCTCATAGTGGATAACAGCTGGCGTATTGTCTTTGGTGTTGGCGCGAGCACCGTCTGGGTCGGCCAAAATGGAGGCACGCAGCACGTTATCAGGCAGGTTGTAAGCGCGGCGAACGCCTTCATTCACCATGTCGCTAACACCCATATCGCCCTGCCACTGCACATCCATACCGACAGTTAAGAACACAGTAACGATGCCGGTATCTTGGCAAATGGGACGCTTACCTTCAGCGCACATACGGGAGTTAATTAAAATTTGCGCCATCGCATCTTTGGCAGCGGGATTCTGCTCGCGCTGATAGGCTTCATCCATGGCACGGATGAAGTCGACGGGATGGTAGTAAGAGATGTATTGCAGCGCGTCGGCCACACTTTGAATAAGGTCATCTTGACGAATTACGGTCATTGGAAGACTCCGGCTAAATGGTTGGCGACAGCGCCCAGAAAGGCGGCAGAGTATACACCAGCAGGAGGGCGGTAGTGTAGCGCAAAGGGCCACACCACCGCATACCGACACAAATTAACGCGGCGCGGGACTACCTGAATGGTACTGTGTCATGGTCTGACGCATCGATTCAATATCGCGATTAACTTGCTTGCGGAAGGCATTCACCGAATCCAACCACTCTTCATTTTGTGTAATGCGACGCTCAACATCTTTAACTCGCGCATCCAAGCCGCCACCCGACGCAACCTGCTTACCCATATTCAGCAACTCTTTTTTATTTACTTCAGCCTGAGCAATAACTCTGTCCAATTTACCCGACATTGAAGTAAAAGATTCGCGATCGCTATTATATGACTTCGCAATTTTATTTAGCTGCTCATCGCTGGTTTTCAGCTTGGCCTCTAAAGCCACAATGCGTTTAAGCGATTTATCCATTTCGGACTGCTGCTTAGCTAAGGTCGCTTCGTGCTGAGCTAGCTCATCCTTCTGCTTTTTCCACACATTATCCCAAAGCTTACGCACCTCTTGATCCAGCTCATTAAGCTTAACAGAGGTGGTCACGGTGCTTTCGCTAATGCTCTCATCCGCAGAGGACAAACGCATTTCCAAGGCGTCGAGTCGATCTTGACTCGCCAAAAGCTGCGTTTGGGTTGCGCTTAATTGGTCGTACAAATAGTAAGCAACCCCTGACAGCAGCAAAACCAATACTGTCAGCATGAACATAACAAAACCGCCACCGCCAGCCTTAGCGGGTTCACCTTGTGGCATCGATGCCTGGGAGGGCTTCTTAGGTGCCGCGGGCGGAATAATATCCTCATCATCAATTGAGAGTGAAATTTTTGGTTCCTGTCTGTCCGTACTCACGGTTATAAACTCACTGTATTTGAAAGAGGTAGAAGTGGAGGCATTATGACACCGGCATGTCAGGGGTTAAAGCACCTACCGGCTGATTTGAGTGTTATTCGCTACCCAAGTTCATAGGCTTTGCTATACTTTAGCGGTTTTAGTGTTGCGCATTATGCTCAAGCCGCACCTTGTGCGATATTGAGTAAAGGAACAACAATAAAAATTCACGACACCAACACGCAAAATGAGGGTAATTTAATGGATGCATTTATTTCACCAGACCTGCTACTCCGCTGGCTTCACGTCCTATTCGGCATCACCTGGATTGGGCTACTTTACTATTTCAACTTCGTGCAAACGGAATACTTCAAAGAAGCTGAAGCGGCTGCAAAAGCAGATGCTGTCAAAAAACTAGCTCCTAGAGCACTCTGGTGGTTTCGCTGGGGCGCGATGTTTACCTTCCTAACGGGCCTCGGACTGCTGCACTTTACTATGGCGCGCGGCTTAAACGGCTACATCATTATCGGTGCACTGATGGGCACCTTAATGTTCTTGAACGTGTGGCTGATTATTTGGCCAAACCAGAAAATCGTCTGCGGAATCGTCCCTGGTGACGCTGCGAAAGCCGCCCCGAAGGCAGGCTTAGCCTCGCGCACTAACACCCTGTTCTCTGCACCCATGCTAATCGGTATGCTTGGTTCCTTCCACGGCGCTGGCGCTGCAGGTGCCGCCGCTGTCAGCAAAGCAGGCACTTCCATCAGCTTAGGCTTGTGGATTTGTATCGGTTTAATTGTAGTACTTGAACTGAATGCTATCTTCGGTAAAACCGGCCCAATGACAACAGTGAAAGGCGTTGTGCACTGCAGCATTGCCTTAACAGTGGCCATGGTCGCCTTGCTACAATTCGTTTAAGAAAGTTTTAAACACAAAAAGGGAGCCAATTTGGCTCCCTTTTTTATTTAGCTCCAAACTTAATACTGGCCGGTTCGCAGCAGTACCAAAGTACAGGCTTCCTCCGCTGCAATTCCCGCACGTTCCAAGCTCTCTGCCATCTCGGCGGACTCGGTGCCCGGATTAAAAATGACTCGTCGGGGCGCCAACTCAATAATCTGTGCAAGATCATTTTTTAGTAATTCTGCGCGAACATAGACGGTAACGGTATCGACCTTTTCACACACCTCAGCCATCGACGCAATGCACGACACCCCACTTACCTCTGCGTGATACGGATTTACCGGTAAGACTCGATGGCCATATTCACTCAGTAGCTGCACCGCTTTAAAGGAATACCGCTCCGATTTCGGGCTTGCACCTAACACCACCACCGTTTCAGTCATTAAATACTCCACACATACCAAAACCGGGCGACAAGCGCCCGGTGCAAATCAAAAAAAGAGCAAACTACTTCTCGCTTTTGCCCATCCAGCGACGCAGGGTGGAGGCAAGCTCTTGCGCATTATAGGCCTCGGCGTCATCTGGCATCGGGTTTTTACCCATTTTAATTTCTAATGACGCTTGGTAATTCGTGCGCGTTGTAGTCGACGAAACACCTCCACTTAAGCGCGACGGGGTCTGGGTCACTACCGTGTTGCAGCTCACTAGACCACAGCGCTGATAAACAGCGGTGTGCCCACCAAAGTCATTTACACCAGAGATACTGGTACTGCTACGACTCTTGCTTTCGGTATCGCGGTTTACCAAGTGAAACCAGTTATATCCATTCTGCAAAGTCAGCTCAGCCGCGCGCAGCATCGCGTAGTCATTTACTGTTTCTTTATCTGTGCGACTATTGCCGGTAAATGTCACTCGGTAACGATCACTACCTAATTCTGTTTCTGTATAACCGTAAGCACCGCGCTCGTCAGCCGGTTGGTACGTTGTCCCTGTGCTGCTACAGCCCACAACAAGTCCTGACAACATAACGGCAAAAATCAACTGTAAACGCATAAAATTCCCCTTAGATATTTTTGTTAATCGCGGCAGTGCTTATCTACACTTGCCGTCTAACTTTTAATGTAGGGTCATACTACGCCACTGGAGCTGAACTGAAACTTAACCAAATACGTCGCCGCTAATCACGGTCGAAAATATCACCAATTTTTCCGCATTTCCATGTACATAAACGACGCCGACCACGCGATCATCACTAAGCCAATAAGAGACTCTAAGCCACACAAAAAACGTAAATCGCCAATCGGGACGATATCGCCAAACCCCAGCGACGTATAGACCGTAAAGGAAAAATACGCACAATCGAGCATTGTAGCGCTGAAATTGCCGCTTAAGCTTCCAAAGCGACCATCCGCATTGAGCTGATAAAAAGCCAACGCAAACAACCAAATCTCAACCGCATGAGCGACCAACACACCAATTAAGCCGACCAAAACCTGATGGCGAGGCGTCGCTAAGCGAGGTAAAAATTTAGACAAGTTAAACAGCACTTCGTGGTGAATCAATACCACTAGCGAAATCACAAAGATGTTAATTAGACAGAGAATAATAAACATATAGGCACCTCTGATTAATTCGGTAATGTTTCAACGGAGTCTCTGGCGCGCACTGGCAAGGCGCGATGCGAAGATTAAGGCTGGTTGTCCTTGATGACGGTCCGACGTTTCGGCATGGCAACGCAGTCCAGTGTGCGCCAGCGACCCGCCCCTCGGGGCTTAGCCAAAAGCGGCTCCACTGCGTTGCCACCACTTGAAAGGCAACCAGCATTCCTTCATGTCGGCGCCTTGTTGAGCCGCTTTTGGCTAAGCTTGAGATTTCACCGAATTAATCAGAGGTGCCTATAGATTAACCGGAGGAAAGCTGCATCTCGGCAGCTACCATTTCACCCGCGGCCAACTCTAACTCATCAGCAAAGGCCATACCGCGCTCAACACAAACATAGCGATAATATTGCGAACCGACATCGCTCATCGTTTCAGCAAGCTCAGCTCCCGGATTCCAGATCACCACCGTATCGCAGCCTTGACCCTCAACTGTAATTTTGCGATCCCCGTCAATAATTGTCTGCTTGCCAGCGGCTGATTCATAGACTCGATCGATTTCCCGATCAAAAAACATACTATCATGCTGCACAAACCGAGCTAAGCCTTTGCAATTATCCAGATACTCCCGACCATCAATGCCATCAATACTTACCGATTGCACTTCACCAACGGAAAAATAGCTGTGCAAGGCAAAGCTCAGCGGCATCGTCTCCTGCCCCTCGTTGGTAACACGTAAGCCAAGACGCAACTTATCACCAAGCTCTACTGTCAGCTCGGCAAGAAATGAATAGGGAAATAACGCAAAATCATCACTTGCTGGACGAAAAGTAAAACATAATTTAATGACCTCATCCTCACCCTGATGAACATCGTCCAAGGCCCATAATTGGGTTCTAGCTAAACCGTGTTTTGGCAGATCAGCTTGGCGACGATTAACACCAAACCACGGCAAGCACACAGGAATTCCACCACGTATAGCCTGACCCGACTGAAAGTTTGACCGCGAACTCAGCCATAGAAGATCACTTTTACCCGCAGGGCAAAAAGACAAAACCTGAGCGCCTTGCAAAGAAATAATGGCACGGCACTTTGCACTGACACACTCCAGCATCGGCAAATCTGAATTTGATTCTGAAAAGCCGTCTTGCCGAGTAAATACCGCACTCGCAGGACGCAAATATATTTGGGCATTTTGTAATTCGAGTACATCTATGATCGCAGCAGTATCAGCGTCCAATTTAATTTTTCCTTGTTGTTTAACTGTTCAATCAACTGGCTATACACCTGGTCTTCGCAAGAACAGCATGTCATTGGCGCCTTTTTGAAACTGATAGGCAACCGGCTTTAACTCCGCTACATAGTCGCGCTCATTAAAGTAGCGCAACACCCCTGGCACATGTTGCGAAAGGCGGCCATCTAAACTTAGCAAAGGATATACTCGCACCTCATTGGCGACTCGACACATTTCTGTCAGCGCTTCGATATGCTGAGCAGCATCAATTTGTTCGCTATACAAAAATAGCAGATGGGAGCACAGCGCCAGATCAAACTCGCCATCAAAGAAAGGTAGCTCGGGTAGGCTAGCCTCGATATATCGCCCCTCATCTAAGCCCTTTTCAAAATCATCGAGAAAACGGTTCATTGCCGACATTCGAACAGAACCTAAATGGCCAGGATCTTTAAAACTAGTCCAGTAATATTGCGCGGCATTGCGCGCCAGCTCAGCGATCATTCCAGGATAAACCCGTTGAATGCGACCGTGAATTTCATCAGCTGAAAATTGATAGACGGGATCAAACGACAAGATGCGACCGCCGCGCTGCGTCAGCTCAGCATTAAAGCTAGCTGGGCCGTCGCCGCAACCCAGTATATGCCCTTCTAGATCTCGCTCTGACAGTGAAAACATACGGCAGTATTCGCCGTATGATCGCCCCCATGGAACAATGGATGACAGCTCCAAAACATCCTCGCTATTAAAGTCAGCTTAGCGGCCAGGTGGTCAGAAAACCATAGCGAACTAAATTCGCCCCACCGCAAAGCAAGTATAGAGATCGCAGTGGTCGCAGCACAAACTGTTTACAGTTTACCCGGAAAATTTACGGCCAAAATGCAAAAAGGCGACCCTAAAGCCGCCTTCCCATCACCCTCACCTTAACTTAGGGGGCTGGTAGCCCACCACCCAAGTCAGTCAGATCTGGAAGCCCACCCAACCCTGATCCGCTATCTGCTGTAGGTGCCGCGAGCGACTCAGCGACACTGCGTTCAAAATCTGGCTGGCCATCTGCTTTAACGGCAAACAGAGGCAGACGGAGATTGGCAGCAACATTTACTGCAACAATAGTCACGTCGCGAGAAAAGGCTTCCAAATACTGCGGGTGGTAACCGCTCAACCACAAACCTAGCTCATCGCCCTGCTCAAGGCGCTCGGCGATACCCACCAAATCAACTTCCGAGCGCTCGCCCAAGCCCCGCACTGGCGCAATCTGATCATCTAATAATCGCCACTCGCCACCGGCGCTGCGAATTGCCACACCCGCGAACAAGATACTATCGCAACCCGTGCGCAGGGTCGGCACGCTACCCATGGCACACACCGCATCGTTAATTAGCTGAGGTGTGGTCACGGTAATATCGAGCTGAGGAATACCCGCAATGATTAAACCATTGCTGTCAGCAACGCTAAGCACTGGCACAACCACCACATCCTGAGCGAGTAAATGCGCCGCTTGCGCAGCCACACCATTTAACACATTGCTGGCCGTCAGGTCGTTAAACTCACTAAAGGTAATGGCGGTGTCATCATTAGCAGAGCGTCGAGCTTTAAACTCTGCCACCGGAATCATCACCGCATCATCATCAGCCAATGAGGTGCAAATGGCGTTTTCACCACTCAAATACTCAGCCGCAGGCAATCTGCGCAACTTTTCATCAAACCACGCAATAGTCGCATCACGCTGATCGATCTCACCGCAGGCGAACTTGCCACCGGGCGCTTGTAAATAAAGCGGCTCTGGGGTTTCACCAATAAAGCTGGAAATAATATGCCCGCTCTCATGGGTCATCATGCGCACTTCGTGGCCGGTATTTTCTGCGCGCTCACTCAAGCACTGAAAGTTCCACCATGCCTCATTGAAATTAAACAAGGTGTCGCGAATACCTTGAGTTAGCAATATATCAACACCAGGTTGGCCACTGTAAGTATTGCTACCCGGCGCCTCGTTAAACTCACTAGTAATATTATTATTTAGGTCGCTCGCCGCTACGCTATACGGCATAGTCGCCTGACCATTCAGGCCACACCAATAGCGCGGACTATGATAGCTAAACCAATCTAACGCATCGCGAGGAAACTCATTCGTCGCCAAACCCCGCACCAAGGTTTCAAGCACAAAGGGATCAAGACCTCTTGCTAAAGGGGACTCCTGATTTTCCAGGCCAGGCTGATAACTACCTGCCGATCCACCCGCTACCAACAACAAGGACCAAGCCGACTTAACGACGTCGCCCTGATTAAGACTGTAGGGTAAATTATGCCAAGTAATATCTGGCACCATGGCATCCAAGCGCTGTTTTTCATCAACGCCGTGAATCAACATTTGGTAACCACCGCCGTAGCTAGACCCTACCGAGCCAGTCAGCAAGTTAACGCCTCCAGCGACGCTCACCGCGGTCTCTGGGCGGACGGCAAACTCACCGGTGCTTTCGTCGCGCCAAGCCAAATAATCTAAATTAGCTTCTGCCCAATCTAAAATCTGCAACAGATCCAAGCCTTCAAAATCTGGATCTAATACCCGCACCGTGCCGCCGCTATCTCCAAAGCCACGTAAATCAATACTAATCACGGGATAACCACCTGCCACCAAACGGTCAATCGCGTTGCCAGTATATTCACCACCGGTATCGCTCACCCTTGCGCCGCCAAAACCATGGCTATGTAATACCAAGGGGTGCGCACCCAGTGCAAGCTGCCCGCAATTAATTTCTGCGGGCTCAAACACTTCAAAACTAATGTTTTCGCCACTCGCTGATGGCAATATCACCTGATAGTGACGATTGGCGCTAACGGAGGCGAAGCTATCTCCACAGGACGCATTGGTCTGCGTGGCAGCACATCCGCTACCATCAATATTCGCACCGGCAGGCGTATCTGCGCAGAGGTCTAGCTCATTACTCAGGCCATCGCTGTCGCTATCGCGATTGTCCTCAGGATCACAAGCATCACCGACCGTGTCAGCATCAAGGTCTTGCTGATCTGCGTTGGCCGTCATCGGGCAATTATCAACTGAGTCTATTACACCGTCGCCATCGGTATCGCGATCATCCTGTGGATCACATACATCACCTATGCCATCGCCATCAACATCCTGCTGATTAGCATTGGCGTCCGCTGGGCAATTGTCTAGACCGTTGTTGATACCATCGTTATCTGCGTCGTTGTCACAGGCATCACCCAGACCGTCACTATCGGCGTCAGCTTGCCCTGCATTCGAGACCGCTGGACAATTATCGTCGGCGTCAGCAATACCGTCCTCGTCGGTATCCGTTGGCTCGCCGCCACCATTATTCCCGCCGTCGTCACTGTTATCTTCCGGGTCACAGGCGTCGCCAATGAGATCGCCATCGCTATCAAGTTGATTGGCGTTTGCCACCGAGGGGCAGTTGTCACTGGCATTGGCGACACCGTCGTTGTCGGCGTCGATATCACATGTATCACCTAATCCATCAAGATCAGCGTCGGCCTGACCTGCATTACTATTCATGGGGCAATTGTCGACGTCGTCGGCAATGCCATCGGAATCGGCATCTTGAAGCTGGTTACCACCGCCTCCGCCATTGTTAGGCGGCGCCGCAGAACGAGAGTCCGACCCAGAACTGCCGCCACAGGCTGACAAAGCGGCGGCAGTGAACAGAATACAAAGGTAACGACTGAGACTCATGACAAACACCTGCACAATTATTTTTATGATTTGAGTCGGGCAGCGAGACAAGCCAATCAAGCCCTCGCTACTGCACATTATTTCAAATATATGTCAATACTACACATGTTAGCAGCGACCACACAAGGCAAAACTAAGATATATTGTTAGATTAAAGACGGGCTTGGCAACGAGGTCAAAATTTAGGCAAAAAAAACCCCGCCGAAGCGGGGTTTTAGATAGCGCGAGGTGGGAAGCTTACATCATGCCGCCCATGCCACCCATACCGCCCATACCACCCATGCCGCCCATATCAGGCATGCCGCCGCCGGCTTCATGCTTTGGCGCATCAGCAATCATGCACTCGGTGGTGATGATCAGACCGGCAACTGAACCCGCTGCTTGCAGAGCAGTACGCGTTACTTTGGCAGGGTCAAGAATACCCATTTCCATCATATCGCCGTATTCGCCAGTACCTGCGTTGTAACCGAAGTTACCAGTACCGTTGCGAACTTTGTCTAGCACAACAGAGGCTTCATCACCTGCGTTGGTCACGATTTGACGCAGAGGAGCTTCAAGTGCGCGCAATGCAGCATTTATACCCGCTGTTTGATCTAGGTTGTCACCTTCGATTTTGCCGATGTTCGCAATAGCGCGAACCAGAGCAACGCCACCGCCAGGAACCACGCCTTCTTCAACCGCAGCGCGAGTTGCATGTAGCGCATCTTCAACGCGGGCTTTCTTTTCTTTCATTTCCATTTCAGTCGCCGCGCCAACCTTGATAACCGCAACGCCGCCAGCCAATTTAGCTACGCGCTCTTGCAGTTTTTCACGGTCGTAGTCAGAGCTGGTGTTTTCGATCTGAGTGCGAATCTCGCCAACGCGAGCCTGAATTGCAGCAGCTTCACCAGCACCGTCAACGATCACAGTGTTTTCTTTATCCATGGTGACGCGCTTAGCCGTACCAAGGTGCTCAAGCGTTGCTTGCTCAAGATCCAAGCCTACTTCTTCAGAGATAACAGTACCGCCAGTCAGAATAGCCAGATCTTGCAGCATGGCTTTACGACGATCGCCGAAACCAGGTGCCTTACAAGCAGCGACTTTAACGATACCGCGCATGGTGTTAACCACTAGCGTTGCCAGGGCTTCGCCTTCAACGTCTTCTGCAACAATGATCAGCGGACGGCTAGACTTAGCAACTTGCTCCAGTAACGGCAGCATTTCGCGGATATTAGAGATTTTCTTGTCAGCCAACAGGATGTATGGGCTGTCGTGCTCAACACTCATGTTCTCAGTGTTGTTTACGAAATAAGGAGACAAGTAGCCGCGGTCAAACTGCATACCTTCAACAACGTCTAATTCGTTGTCCAGACCCTGACCTTCTTCAACTGTGATAACGCCTTCTTTGCCGACTTTTTCCATTGCTTCAGCAATGATATCGCCAATATTTGAATCGCTGTTTGCGGAGATAGTACCTACCTGAGCAATCGCCTTAGTATCAGCACATGGGCTAGACAGTTTTTTAACTTCAGCAACAGCAGCTGCAATCGCCTTGTCGATACCGCGCTTGATATCCATTGGATTCATGCCAGCAGCAACAGATTTCAAACCTTCGTTCACAATCGCCTGCGCCAATACGGTCGCAGTGGTAGTGCCGTCACCAGCGTCGTCAGAAGCGCGTGAAGCAACTTCTTTAACCATCTGTGCGCCCATATTTTCAAGCTTGTCTTCTAGCTCGATTTCTTTCGCCACAGACACACCATCTTTTGTGATGGTTGGTGCACCGTAAGACTTCTCAAGTACCACGTTGCGGCCCTTTGGCCCCAAAGTAACTTTTACTGCGTTAGCCAGAATATTGACACCAGCCACCATACGCTGACGCGCTTCATTGCCAAATACTACGTCTTTTGCTGCCATGATCTTATAACCCTTTTATTAACTAATTCGTTGATTCAAAAGAAATCTTGTGTCGGACTTAAGCTTCTACCACACCAAAGATTTCTGATTCATTCAGAACGATCAGCTCTTCGCCGTCGATTTTTACCGTGCTACCGGAATACTGACCAAAAATAACCAAATCGCCTGTTTTAACGCCAACCGGACGCAATTCACCACTCTCAAGCAATTTACCTTCACCAACCGCCAATACTTCACCTTGGTTCGGCTTTTCTTTTGCAGAACCTGGCAACACAATACCGCCAGCGCTGGTTTTTTCTTCTTCCTTACGACGGACTACAACGCGATCGTATAACGGACGAATTTTCATTTTTATCAATCTCCATTAAATCAATGATTTAGAATTTATAAACCGGCTAAACCGGCATCAGCCCAAACACCTAAGACTCTTCGCCCGTAAGCATTTTGACTTAAACCCCTTTCATACGGATCAGAACAGACTTATTTGTTCCGACTGGGAAAACCAAGTGCAATCACCAAGTCACCGTGGGCTGTGCTGTAAATGGGGTTCACGGAAAGCATTTCAAGAGCACGGACAAAAATTATTCTTCTTTTTTGTATTCACCCTCGATAATTACCGAATCCTGAGATTGCCCGTCACTAGGCTCGCGATGAACGCCAGCATTGGGACCGCCACTGAAACCCTGAGGGTCGGCACTAAAGGGGCTGGCACCGGTGTGAAACTGATTCATCTGTACCTGCATGACACCGCGCTTGATCAGCCCCGCAATCAGCATCCGGCGCAATGGTGCAATGAGACACACAAAACCAATTGCATCGGTCACAAAACCAGGGGTTAGCAATAGGGCGCCGCCTACCGCCAGCATCAAGCCCTCTAGTATTTCGGTAGCGGGTACCTGTCCCGAATTTAACCGCTGCTGAGCTCGAGTTAAGGTCTCTAAGCCCTGTTGCTTAAGCAGCGCTGCGCCAATAAATGCTGTCGTCACCACCATGGCAATCGTTGGCAGCGCACCAATCACAGCGCCAACTTCTATTAACAGCCACATTTCAATAATCGGTAGGCCAATAAACAATAGGAATAACAATCGCATCAGAGGATCACTCAGCTCAGGCTTTCTAAAGATGTTGGGGTGTTAGCAGTAAATTCAAGCACCCGCGCCAAAGTCAGGAAGGCGGTGTGTCATAGCGTGTAAAAATCCGGTCACGAAAAGCCACTTTGGTTTACAATCGGCCCCGACTTAGTAAATGTAACAAGGGGACTACGCACACCATGCGACTTGGCAAGTACTTCGCGCCGATACTCTTCACCGTGAGCCTGTTGGGCGTACATCAGGTTCAGGCACAAAGCACCCGCGAAGAAGCCGAATGCCTACAGCTGGCCGCGCAATCCGCAGCTGAGTCCACTACGGTAGGCGAGCTTCGTCATTTTTGTAATACCTCTGCCCTAGAATCAGATACCGAACCAAGCCAAGAAAATGAGCAAACCGGAATTCGACACAGTGGCGTCGTAGAAGAGCGATTTGCCCTAGAGCAATTCACGGTCGACAATCCCTTCGTGCTCACACCGCATCGCAGTAATTACATTTTAGCGGCGTCATACCGCGATGACATTTCTGACAACAGCAGCCTTCTTCCCAATAACAGCGCCGACGCTGACCGCGTCGAGCTTGAATTTCAGCTCAGTATTAAACTCACTGTTTGGCAAGAAATATTTGAAGACAATGGCTATCTGAGCGTCGGCTATACCAATCGCTCATTCTGGCAGGCTTATAACAGCGCCGCGTCAGCCCCGTTTCGCGAAACAAATCACGAGCCCGAATTGATGTTCACCCTAACGAACTCCTGGGAGTGGATGGGGATTCGCAACGTTGCCAACCAATTAATTTTTAATCATCAATCCAATGGTCGCGGTGAACCTTTATCGCGGAGCTGGAATCGTATTATGCTTAACATGGTCTTTGAGCGGGATCGCTTTGCCATGACGTTCAAGCCCTGGTATCGACTACCGGAATCATCTAAAGACGATGACAACCCCGACATCGAAAAATACCTTGGCCATTTCGAGTGGATGGGCATATATCAATGGCACAATAGAACCCTTAGCCTCATGCTGCGCAATAATTTGCGCAGCGAGAACAAAGGCGCAATCGAATTAGGCTGGAGCTTTCCGATTAGCTCGAGGGTCAAGGCCTATGTTAAGTACTTTAATGGCTACGGAGAGAGCCTGATTGAATACAATAACGCCATCGAAAGCTTCGGTATTGGCGTACTGATCAGCGACTGGCTATAAGCAAACCTCACACAACGGGAATCTACTCATGATTACAGCTCAAGAAGCACTCGCGCGCCTAAAAGAAGGCAATGCCCGCTTTGTCAAAAATGTAAACAGCGACTTCGCCACGATCATTCACAACAAACGCCCAGAACTTGTCGAAATTCAAGCACCTATGGCCATCGTACTAGGCTGTTCAGATGCCCGTGTGCCCGCCGAATTAGTTTTTGACCAGGGCCTTGGCGACCTATTTGTTATCCGCGTTGCTGGCAATGTCGTAGCGCCATCAGGCATTGGCAGCGTCGAGTTTGCAGCGCTTAGCTTTGGTACACCGCTGGTTGTCGTCTTGGGTCACTCGAGCTGCGGCGCCATCTCAGCCACCGTTGACGTGCTCACCGGTAATAGCAAAATTCCGTCGCAAAACCTGCACTCGATTGTTAAACGTATTCGCCCTGCGGTTGAAACTCTGCTTTGCACTGAGTTGCGTCACGATCACAAAGCTTTAATTGAGCAGTCTGTGCGCGCCAATGTGAGAAGCTCAGTAGAACACCTGAGCAGCGGCTCCCCCACACTGGAAAAATTAATTAGCGAAGGCAAGCTGATGGTAGTCGGCGCTGAATACTCCCTGGAAACTGGCGAAGTGGATTTCTTTTACGAAGATTATTGGGAGCGCACGCGCAACCTCGAAGCGGAATAATTCGCCCCTCGCGCGATTGCATAGAGGGCAGCAGTGAACGACGAAGCCATTCAACAAATCTACGCGGTGATTCACGGCGTCCCAGCGGGGCGCCTGTGCAGCTACGGCAAAGTTGCTGAACTTGCCGGCTTACCCGGTCACGCTCGCTACGTTGGCCGCCTGCTAAGCCATCTTCCCAAAGACACGCGCCTCCCCTGGTTTAGGATTGTGAATAGCCAAGGCAAAATTAGCCTGCCACCAAATAGCGAGAGCTATCGACGTCAGCTGACATACTTAATTGAAGAATCCAGTGCCGACGAATCCGGCAAGCTATTCTGGCGGCAATGCCGCTGGCCTGATTAAACCCAGCGCAGCCTCACCAACGCCAACCAGCACACCGGCAAACACACCAATAAAATGCGCCTCGACCGCCACCGGAACACCAATGCGCTCCGACACACCATCAACGGAATCAGGTACAAGATAATCTAATGATAATTTAGCGATAATGAGCACAAATAAGGACGCGCCCGCATAGGGGCGTCCGCGCCACATAGCCAAAGCACCTGCAATCAACACCCCATATAGCGCCGCCGACACGCCTAAATAATACTCATATGACGGCAACAAAAAATGAATTAACACGCCAGTGATAAACGCACAGCTCAACAAGCTGAGGGTGAAATCACGCTCGCCATAGACAATCGACAATAAGACTCTACACAGCAGCAGCGCCGCCATATTCGAAAATAGATGCGAATTATTATTGTGAACAAACTGTCCGCTGAATAGACGCCACCATTGACCGGAAGCGACTAAATCACGCCGGTAAGATAAATCAACATACGAATGGCAAATATACAGCGCTACAAAAACAACTATCACCAGCGCCGTCGGCCAAAAACGAAAGCCGCCAAAACGGGAATGACTATTTATTATTTTTCCCTTCAACAAATTGGCACCCCATAAAGAATAATGACAGAACGCAATAAGTAGAATTATGTTCTCGCCGCTACTTCAATAAAAGCCCAGAGCTATACGGCAGCCTCGTAGGAAGTTGACAAGCCTAAGCCGACGTCTCAATCCGCCGATTCAAATACCAAATCAGCACAATAACTGGCAGCCCCATCGCACCCGCAATCAAGAAGAACGACGAGTACCCCACCGACTCAACCACCGTCCCTGAGTAACCACCCAACAACTTGGGAAACAGGGTCATAATCGAACTAAACATCGCGTATTGAGTAGCGGTAAACGAGATATTAGTTAGGCTAGATAACCACGCGACGAACGCTGCAACAGCGACACCACCACTTAAATTATCGGCGGCGATGACCAGTGTTAATGCGATAATATTGGCCTCAATGCCCGCCAGCCACATAAACATTAAATTGGTTAGCGAGACCAAAATCGCTCCCAGCATTAGCACCCGCATCACGCCATACTTAAGGGTGAGAAAACCGCCAAAAAAGCTACCTACAATCGTCATCAGCACACCGAATATTTTGGTGACACTGGCAATTTCATCTTTGCTATAACCCATGTCCTGATAAAACACATTGGCGATAACGCCTAACACAATATCGGAAACACGATAGAAGCCGATCAGCAGCAATACCCATACCGCCAGACTGCCATAGCGCTTAATGAAATCATTTATCGGCTGGGTATAACTTTCAGACACCAAGCTGCGATTCACAAAGCCGAAGCCTGTCATCACGCGAAACACCACCAGGGCAGCAGCTGCCGCCAAGATCAAACTCAATGCCCCGTAGACAAAACTCAGCAAATACTGGCTAGGACCCTCAAGCCACTGGGGCGACGGCGGCACGATAAACAACACCGCAACAAAGGCCGCCACAGAGAGGGCAAAACCAATAAAAAACCGCAGGTAATCGCCAGTAGGATAATGGTATGGGCTCCGACCCGACTCCGGCTCGGCAATTAATAAGGTGGTAAGCACCCCCACGCCCATCACCGCCGCCATACACAAATACGTGTTGCGCCACGCGTCGTAGTGATACACATCGCTGGTACTGCCAAAAAACTGGGCCATATATAGTGCACCCGCGCCGGCGGCAATCATGCCAATCCGGTAGCCGGCGATATACGTCGAAGAAAGCAGCGCCTGTAAGCGCACATCGGCAGATTCAATTCGAAAAGCATCGATCACCACATCCTGTGTCGCCGCGGAAAAGCCCAGCAGCACGGCGGCAACTGCCATCATCTGCAATTGCTGCTGAGGATCGGTTAAGGCCATCAGGCAAATAGCCGCAATTACCCCCAGCTGGGCCAATAACAGCCAGCTGCGCCGTCGGCCCATCGCCGCACTCAGCAATGGCAGCGGCAATTTATCGACCAGCGGTGCCCAGACAAACTTGAATGAAAACCCCAGCGCTGCCCAGCTAAAGTAGGTAACTTCAGCCCGACTAACCCCGGCTTCCCGCAACCATAGCGACAAGCTGGAAAAAATCAGCAGCAGGGGAACCCCCGCTGAGAAGCCGAGAAACACCATAATCCAGACGGGTTTTTGTCGCCACCAGACCAGATCGACTAGCTCTTCCTGATGACTCACGAGCTTACTACCACTGCAATACTCACCGTAAGGCGCATTAAGCTCTCCAGCAACGGGCTATCAATCTCTAAAGTTTGTGTACTGCAAAGGCTGATCTAACTCCTCAGCACGCAACAAGGCCATCACTTGCTGAAGGTCGTCGCGCTTTTTGCCGGTCACTCGCACTTGCTCATCTTGAATTTGGCTCTGTACTTTAATTTTGCTTTCTTTAATCAATTTTACAATTTTACGTGCAACGTCCGAGGTCAGACCGCTTTGCATAGTAACCAGCTGCTTTACCTGCTTGCCCGCACCTTTTACATCACCCAGCTCCATCGCCAGCGGGTCGATCTTCACCTTAACTAGGGCCGCGCGCAATAGATCTTCCATTTGCTGCAACTGAAACTCCGCCTCGGCGAACATAGTCACGGTCAGTGCATCGCGCTCAAAGCGCGCATCCACACCTTTAAAATCAAAACGCGTCTCTATGACCCGTCCTGCCTGATCAACGGCATTGGTAAAAACGTGGAGATCCACTTCTGAGACAATATCAAACGCTGGCATAGCCTAGTTTCCTTTGTTATGTTGCGGTCGGCAGTTTAGCATCCCCAGATAAGCGACAAAACGTCTCACTGCGTCATAAAGGCCGTCTTATGGTAAAAGCCAGTCTATCGCCAGCATCAGAACGCACTCTTTATATTTTAGGGGCGGGAGCGATCGGCAGTCTGTGGGCAGCATATGGCTACCAGGCGGGTGCGGATATTCGCCTTATTCTTCGCGATCAAAATACGCTTGGTCACTACCGCCAACACGGCGGCATTCGCCTAATCAGCGCAAATCAAACGTGGCTTTGCCCTATACCAGCGGATTGCCCCGAAAGTATATCGACGCCAATTCAACATCTATTAATCACTACCAAGGCTCAGCAAACGCTGGACGCACTGCGCTGCATAAAATCCCATATCGCAACGCAAGCCGTCATGGTTTTACTTCAAAACGGCCTGGGGATTGTCGAGCAAATTCGACGAGAGTTTCCACGTGCCACCGTACTGCAAGGCTCAACCACCGAAGCTTGCTATCAGCAAAATCGCTTTGAATATGTGCATGCCGGTCGCGGCCATACTTTTATTGGCAGTACCGAAAATGACCAGCGCACGGTGCTTTTAGAACTCGCCGAATCCCTTTCTTTTCCGCCTTTACAGCTTAGTGTCAGCGACAATATTGACGCGGTGCTATGGCGCAAGCTTGCCATCAACTGTGTCATCAACCCGCTAACCGTCATTCACCGTTGCCGCAATGGTGAACTGTTAAATAGCTCGGAGCGTCGCGCTCAGATTCAGCAAATCGTCAATGAAATACTGGCGCTCAGTTCAGTCCTGGGTCGCAGCGAGTGGGTGGCAAACCTGTATGAACTCGTCACCGAGGTTGCCACCACCACCGCCGCCAATCGCTCGTCGATGCTGCAGGATGTGGAAGCTGGCCGCGATACCGAAATTGACGCCATCACCGGCTACGTCTGCCAGCTCGCTGAGCAGCACAACACGCCAGCGCCCATGAATAAACAACTACTAGACGACATTAAACGCCTCCCTAAAGTCACTCGGTGCTGAAAACATCAGCCACGCTAATTTGACAAACCCTCAGCGCAGTCTTAGAGTGCGCGCCAAGTAACAGGTGCTCTGCGCCCCTTCTACAGGGTCAATGAGTTAAACGGGAAGTCAGGTGCGCGAACTCTCACGAGTCTCCGCAATGCCGACGCTGCCCCCGCAACGGTAAGCATTTTCAGTTTTCTGAAGTGCGAGCCCGGAACCGGCCTTTACTGATTCACCCGATGAAGCGGAGGGCTCCATCAGCGGTCGTATACTTGTATATAGCCCCTACCCCTCCCTCATTGCTTCCTTTTATAGCTTTGAGGTTTACACAATGAACAAAACCACCCTTGCTGCTGTTAGCAGTATTTTTACCCTTGCCACATCACCGCTTTTTGCGGCTGATGAATCCCATATAGAAACTACCATCGTCACGGCAACGCGCACCGAGCAATCGGTGGCGGATATTCTGGCGCCGGTCACGGTCTTTGAGCGCGCTGATATCGAACGCATTCAGCCCAACGACCTGCAAGAGTTGCTGTCCCGCGCTGTTGGCGTCAGCTTTGTTCGCAACGGCGGGCGCGGCGCTAGCACCAGCCTGTTTTTGCGCGGTAATCAAAGCAACCATACTCTCTTAATGATCGACGGTGTACGCATCGGCTCGGCCACCAACGGTGCACCCGCCCTCACCAATATTCCGCCGGAATTGATAGAGCGCGTAGAGATTGTGCGCGGCTCTCGCTCCAGCCTATACGGTTCAGAAGCCATTGGTGGCGTAATCAATATCATTACCCGCAAATACCACGACACCGACGGGCTCAAACCAATGATTCAACTCGGGGTGGGCACCCAAGGCAGCCGCAAGGCACTCGTCGCCGTGAGCGGCGGCAATGAGCAAACCCAAGCAAATATCAGCGTCCTGCGTGAAGAAACCGACGGTGTTGACAATACTGCCAGCAAAGCCGGCGTCAGTGGCGACAAAGACGCCTTTGAGCAAACCGCTATCAACGCCACCTTCAGTCATAAAATCAACGATGCCGCAGAATTATTTGCGCTCTATCAAAACAGTAAAACCGAAAGCGACTATGACAATAACTGTCGGGCTGGCGGCGTGACCTATGCGTGCTCGCCGTACACCGAAGCTGAAGTCAGCATCGCCAATATTCGCGGCAAATTCCGCCCGCTAGATAGCTGGCTCCTGACCTTGTCAGCCGGCGAATCCAAAGATCAATCGACTATCAACTATCGCTACGTTGACCCCGCTGCCATTGGCGTCAGTGGCGACACGTTTGACACCACACGCCGCATTTACAGCCTGCAGAACGATGTCATGATTGGCGAACATCATGTCCTTACCGTCGGTGCCGAGCGCTCGCTGGATCACGTCGAAAGCAACCTTAGCTACGGCGAAGTGGACCGCGGCAATAAAGGCGTTTACGCACAGTGGCAAGGTGATTTTGGCGCCCTTGACGCGCTGATCGGTTTCCGCAAAGACGACAATGACCAGTTCGGCAAGAACGAAACCAAAAATGTGTCAGTGGGATACGACTTAGTCGACGAGATCAAACTTATTGGCTCTTACGGCGAAGGTTACAATGCGCCAACGTTTAACGACTTGTATTACCCCTTCTACGGTGTCGATACCTTAAACCCAGAGACATCAAAGAATATCGAGCTGGAATTACGCGGCAATCATCAGTGGGGTGACTGGGGTGTCGCTCGCTTTGAAAACAAAGTCGACAACCTGATTCAATACAACCCTGCCACCTTTGGCCCGGACCAAATCGAAGGTGCTGAAATAAAAGGCTGGGAATTCAGTGTTGCGAGCGAAATCTTGGACTGGAGCGTCAAAGCCAATATCAGCTTACTCGACGCCATCGATGCAAATTCCGGTTTGGATCTGCGCCGCCGCGCCGACAAGCAAGCCAACCTTGACGTTGGCCGTGAGTGGCAGAATTGGAGTATCAATGGCAGTTTACGACTGGTGAGCAGCCGCTTTGAAGACACCGCCAACACCGACGAGCTCGGTGGCTACGGCTTAGTCGACAGCTCGGTGTCTTACCGTGTAAACGAAGAAGTAAAACTGCAACTGGCACTGAAAAACATCTTCGACAAAGAATACGTCAGCGCACGCAGTTTTAGCTTTGGCGACTACCTTTCAATCGGCCGTGAAGCGATGTTAAGCATCACTTACACACCAAAATAAAGGTATCATTCACCGCTCACACAATCTGCGCTGTAACACGGCGCAGATTTGACTCAGCAATCAGGAGCCATCATGACGCTTAATGACGAAGAAAAGCACCAAAAGCGAATGCAGATTAAAAAAGCCATGATCGACGAAAAAGTCGCCAAGGCCACTGAAGAACGCGGCGTGTTAATCGTATTAAGCGGCCCAGGCAAAGGTAAATCCAGCTCCGGTTTTGGCACGATTATTCGCGCCATCGGTCACGGCTATAAAACCGCAATTGTGCAATTTATCAAAGGTACGTGGGACTGCGGCGAGCGCAACTTTATTCAGCAGCGCTGCCCCGAAGTCCCTTTTATCGTTATGGGTTCTGGCTTTACTTGGGAAACCCAAAACAAAGAACAGGACCGCGAAGCAGCCCAGCAAGCCTGGCAGCAAACCAAAGTTTTATTACAAGATGAATCCATCCATCTCGTTCTGCTAGATGAACTTACCTATATTTTAAAATACGGCTATATCGATGCCGACGAAGTATACGAGGCACTGCGCAATCGCCCCCGCGAGCAAAGTGTGATCATCACCGGTCGCGGCGCCCCAGTACCCCTCAAAGAATTGGCCGACACAGTGTCGATGATCGACGACAAAAAGCACGCCTTCCGCGGCGGCATTAAGGCCCGCAAAGGCGTGGAGTGGTAATGGGTCGCTCCTTAACACTAGTCTGCACACTGCTGCTTGGCATCGTGCTGCTCTCGGCGCAGGCTCATGCGGAAATCTGTGTCACAGACGACAGCGGCGCCCAACTTTGCCTGCCCAAAACAGCGCAGCGAATAATCGCGCTTTCGCCCGGTGCTACCGAATTAGTTTACGCCGCTGGCGCTGGCGACAAATTAGTCGCTGCGGTTAGCTTTAGCGACTACCCCGACGCGGCAAAGAAATTACCCCGTGTCGGCAGCTACAACCGCTTTGACCAAGAAGCCATTCTCGCCCTTAAACCCGATTTATTAATTGGCTGGCTCAGCGGTAATCCCCGCGAGCAACTATCACAACTACAGACCTTGGGAATGCCAATTTACTACAGTGAACTGCGCTCCTTTGAAGACGTTGCCAACTCGCTTGAACGCTTTGGAATATTAGCTGGCACCACAAAAACAGCAAATACTGCTGCCGCCGATTTTCGCTACGGCATCAAAAAATTGCGCGAGCGCTACGCCAAGGCATCAGAAGTAAGTGTGTTCCAGCAAATTTGGATAAACCCCCTGATGACCGTCAACAATGAACACATCATCAGCGAGGCGACCCGCATTTGCGGCGGCGTAAATGTGTTTGGCGATCTGCCAAATTTGACCGCACGCATCGACAATGAAGCGGTGCTTGCCGCCAACCCAGAGGCAATTATCGCCGGCGGCATGGGGGAAGAAAATCACGACTGGCTGAAAGACTGGCGGCGCTTTAGCGGCTTAACTGCGGTGAGAAAAGATAATTTATTTTTTATTCCCCCCTCCACGCTGCAACGACCTACGCCGCGTCTATTGCAAGGCACCACTCTGCTCTGCGAACACTTGGACACCGCACGTGGCCGGCGCTAAAAGTAACAATAACACTGCATCACTGCCGCGTTTTTTTACGCCGCTATTGGTCCTGTTTGTTTTCACACTCGGTGCTTTAACGCTGGCCATCACCACCGGCAGCGTACACATTTCTAATCAAGAGCTGTGGCAAGTTTTACATGGCGGAGGAGAACCGCTGCATCGCACTCTCGTTTTCGAACTGCGTCTGCCTCGCGCACTATCTGCCTTTGCCGCTGGCGGCTTGCTCGCCGTTGCCGGCGCCTTAATGCAGGTTTTATTGCGCAATCCACTAGCCGACCCCTACGTGCTCGGCCTGTCTGGTGGTGCCGCCGTCGGCGCCTTAGTCGCCATGCTCAGTGGGTTAAGCGCTGCCGCCGTGTCAGGCTCGGCCTTTATCGGCGCCATGATCTCGGCCGTTACCGTCTTTGGTCTCGCCCACGGCACCGGCAGCTGGACACCCACCCGCTTATTACTCACCGGCGTGGTTATCGCCTCTGGTTGGGGCGCAGCTATTACCTTTATGTTGGCGGTCAGCCCCAGCGATCAACTGCCGGGCATGCTTTACTGGTTGATGGGCGACCTCGCCTATGCGCGCTCCCCGTGGATGGCATTAACCGTATTAGCGATTATTTCTGTCGTTATGTTGCCCTTGGGCCGAAGCTTAAATGTGTTAGCTCGGGGCCAAATGCAGGCATCCGCCTTGGGCGTCTCGGTTCGGCCGCTGGAATGGACGATTTATATTTCCGCCAGTTTGCTTACCGCGTTTGCCGTGACGACGGCAGGTAGCATTGGCTTTGTCGGCTTGATCGTTCCCCATATGTTGCGACTGGTGTTAGGAAATGACCAACGCTTAATATTGCCCGCAGCAGCGTTGGCTGGCGGCGCCCTGCTCACACTGGCAGACACCTTGGCGCGGACCCTGATTGCACCAGAGCAGTTACCCGCTGGTGTCATTACCGCGCTGATTGGCGTACCCAGTTTCTTGTATTTACTGCACCGGAGTCGCTGAACATGTTGGCCGCGACTGATCTTGTCATTGATATTCCGGAACGCAAGAGTGGAACACCGCTTTCATTTGACGTTAAAGCCGGTGAAATTTGGGGCATACTCGGCCCCAACGGCGCTGGCAAAACCACCTTGCTGCACACCCTAGCGGGGCTGAAAAAGCCGCGGGCGGGCAGCGTTAATTTGAACAATCACAATATTCAAGATTTGCGCCGCAAGCAGGTCGCCCAGCAATTAGCGGTGGTGTTTCAAAATAACGGCGAAGGCTTTCCGGCCACCGTATTAGAAACCGCCATGATTGGGCGCCACCCCTTTATTGCGCCGTGGGATATTGAAACCGCAGACGACCTTGCCATCGCGCGCCAAGCCTTGCAGAAATTAGAACTGAGCAATTTAGAATCACGCCTCGTCAGCACCTTGTCCGGCGGCGAACGCCAGCGTCTCGCCATCGCCACAGCACTTAGCCAAAGTCCCAAACTGTGGTTAGCCGATGAACCCAGCAACCACCTTGATTTAAAACACCAAGTGCAGATTATGGGGCTACTTGCCGAGCAAGCAGATACGGGATGCGGTGTTATTCTCTGCCTGCACGATTTGAATCTCGCCGCGCATTGGTGCGACAAAATACTGCTGCTTTATCCCAACGGCGAAGCCTGTTGGGGCGACGCCAATGCCATGCTGACAGTTCCCGCACTAGAGCGCCTCTACGACCAAAAACTCAGCATGATCAGCAGTGAAGGCCAAACGTATTTCATGCCCATTAGCAGTAGGACATAGCACAGTGACGGAGCCAGAAAACACATTGCGCTATAACGACCAGGATCGCGACACCGTGTATCGCGTCATGGCCGAACGCCGCGACATGCGCCACTTCAGCGGCGGGCAGGTAGACTCAGCTACCTTAAAGAAATTACTCGCGGCCGCTCACCTCGCCCCCAGTGTTGGCTTTATGCAGCCCTGGCGATTTATTCGAATTAGCAAAGCTGAATTGCGCGAAAGTATTTATCAACTAGTTCAAGACGAAAGAATTAAAACCGCGCAGGCCCTTGATGAACGTGAAGACGAGTTCATGCGCTTAAAAGTCGAGGGCGTGCGAGACTGCGCCGAACTGCTAGTGGTCTGCTTAATGGATGGCCGCGAAAAACATATCTTTGGCCGCCGCACCTTACCCGAAATGGACTTAGCCTCCGCGTCTTGCGCCATTCAAAATCTGTGGCTGGCTGCCCGCGCTGAAGGTCTTGGTATGGGCTGGGTATCGCTATTCGATCCAGATTCATTACAAAGTTTGCTCAATATGCCCGAAGGCAGTCGCGCCATTGCCGTGCTATGCCTCGGCCCAGTGGATGAATTTTATCCGCGCCCCATGTTAGAAACAGAACAATGGGCGGCGCGCAAAAATATTGATGAACTGATTATGCAAGACGGCTGGCGGGATTAGGTTGGGCGCCGGAGGTCTGATGTCGGAAGTGGTGGCTGCAGAACGCTGGACGGGAGACGGTAAACGCTTAAAATACTGTTCGAAGCTAGGTTGAGGAGTGGCAATATATCGCGGCCTATCCACTTACGTCAGACACCCGACCTCCGACCTACCTTCTTAGCGTTTACCGTCTCCCATCTAGCGTAAAGCATTCTCAGAACACGGGAGACGCTAGGCGAAGAACGCTAGTTCGCTCGTCCGACTTCCGACACCAGACATCCGACGAATTAAACAAAGTGATACAACCATGACCTTAACATTAATGATTCAAGGCACTACCTCAGACGCCGGCAAAAGTGTCACCGTCGCGGGACTGTGCCGGGTATTTAAACGGCGTGGTTTGAGTGTGGCACCTTTCAAGCCACAAAACATGGCTTTAAACAGTGCGGTCACGCCAGAAGGTGGCGAAATTGGTCGCGCCCAAGCCGTGCAAGCCCAAGCTTGCGGCCTACTCCCCCACACCGATATGAATCCGGTCTTACTGAAACCCAATAGCGACACCGGCGCCCAAGTCATCATCCACGGCAAAGCGCTGAGCAATATGGAAGCGCAGGACTATCACGACTATAAAAAGCGCGCCATGAGCGCGGTATTAGAGTCACACCAACGCCTGAGTAAACAGTACGACGTGATTGTCGTTGAGGGCGCAGGTAGCCCTGCCGAAATTAACTTACGCGCCAACGACATTGCCAATATGGGCTTTGCCGAAGCGGTGGGCTGCCCCGTTGTTATCGTTGCCGACATTGATCGCGGTGGGGTATTCGCTCACCTTGTCGGCACGCTGGATTTACTTTCCGAAACAGAACAGGCACGGGTAAAAGGCTTTATCATAAATCGCTTTCGCGGCGATATTGCCCTTCTCCAATCGGGGCTCGACTGGCTAGAAGAACGCACTGGCAAAAAAGTCATTGGCGTGGTCCCTTATATTCACGACCTGCACTTAGAAGCTGAAGACGCCATCGACAAGCGCCAGCAAGTGTCTAACAATGCCATTAAAGTGGTTGTGCCAGTACTCACCCGCATCAGCAACCACACCGACTTCGACGTGCTGCGGCTACACCCTCAAGTCGACCTATGCTTTGTCGGCAAAGGCGAAGCCATTCCGCCCTGCGATCTAATCATACTTCCAGGCAGTAAAAGCACCCGCCGCGACCTCGACTATTTGCGCAGCAATAACTGGGACGTCGATATCAATAAACACCTGCGTTATGGCGGCAAAGTACTCGGCATTTGCGGCGGATTTCAAATGTTAGGTAAAGCCCTCCACGACCCCGACGGTATAGAAGGCGATGCCGGTTCCAGTGAGGGACTAGGCTTTCTCGACATGGAAACCACCCTCGGCAGCGAGAAAACCCTGCGCAGAGTAAGCGGTCAACTGATCGGCAGTGGCGCAAAAATCAGTGGCTACGAAATTCACGCCGGTATCAGCTCCGGTCCGGCCCTAAACAATGCCTTCGCAGATTTAATTAGCCATCAAGACGGCTGCCGCAGCGCCGACGGTCACATCATCGGCAGTTATTTGCACGGCCTCTTTGATGAAAGCGAAACCCGCAATGAGTTACTGAGCTGGGCTGGTGCAAAAGAGATCGAAGACCTCGATTACGCCGGCATTATTGAAAGCAATATTGAGCGCCTTGCGGATTGCCTAGAAGCGCATTTGGATATCGATGCGCTGCTAGCATATTAAGTATCCGTCTCATTTAGAACAAAACACACTACGCAGCAAAGCTGTCACTCAAGATATAAAGCCGAATGAGAATACCCGCCTTCAAATATTGACGCGATATCATTTAATGATATCATGCATCCCATGAACTCAAAGCAAAAGCGTACTTTGACTGCGATATTTAGTGATCCGGTATCATCCACTTTGGCATGGAAGGATATCGAATCCCTTTTTATCTCTCTTTCTGTAGATGTCATTGAGGGAAGCGGTTCACGTGTCAGGTTTCATAAAGACGGGCACATTGCCTCCTTTCACAGACCACACCCCAAAAAGGAAGCAAAACCATATCAAGTCAAAGACGCACGAACTTTTCTTAAACAACTAGGAGTAGAGCCATGAGCAAATCCTTGGTCTATGAAGGTTATGCTGCTCGTATTGAATTTAGTTCAGAAGATGAATGTTTTATTGGTCATATTGCCGGCATAAAAGACGTTGTCGGCTTTCATGGCGAAAGTGTTTCTGAGCTCAAAGCTGCATTTGAAGAAGCCGTTAATGACTATTTGGAGACCTGTAATAGAGTGGGTAAGGAGCCTCAAAAGCCCTATTCAGGAAAATTAATGCTTCGGCTTCGCCCTGAAATTCACGCGGCAATTGCTACCGCGGCTGAATTGAGCGGGCAAAGCATAAATCAATGGGCATCAGAGGCGCTCAATAGAGAGGCTAGCCTGTAGAATGGCTAAGCCCCAAACAACCCCACAAGCACCTCTCTTCCCTTGGGAATAAAATCTGCAAAACTGCAGAAGCCGTGTATCTGTCCAGCCACGCTTTGATAATCGACATGATTACCTGCCGCAGCCAATCTATCCGCGTACAACTTGCCTTCATCGCAGAGGGGATCGTACTCAGCAGTCACAATAACCGCCGGCGGCAAGTTCTCAAGATCAGCCGCCAACAAATCAACATAGGGACTTAGGACATTTGCGGTGCCGCCAAGGTAATGCTGCCAGAACCACTGCATTTGTTCTCGAGTTAAAAAATAGCCTTCAGCAAATTTATGGTGTGAGTCAGTATCACAATGAGGCGATGTTACCGGATACAGCAGAATTTGTTTTTGTATCGCAGGGCCTTGGCGGTCGCGGCTAAGCAAACACAATAGCGCCGCTAAATTGCCGCCCGCGCTATCGCCGCATACCGATATCGCCGAGGCATCAACACCCAATGTCTCGGCCTCTTGTGACAGCCATAACAGCGCGCGGTAAGCATCTTCCGGTGCAGCAGGGAAACGCGCTTCTGGTGCCAAGCGGTAGTCGACCGACACCACCACCGCGCCGCTGGCGTTGCAGAGCGTTCTGCACATGCCGTCGTGGGTATCCAGATCGCAGCCGACAAAACCGCCGCCGTGAAAAAATAATAGCGCTGGCAGCGCGCCGATAACATCGGCCGAACTGGCTGGATAATATAGGCGAACAGCGATGGGATCTTTACTACCCGCTTCATTGTCTTTCGCAGGTAGAGGAATCAGGGTATTCACTACCTTCAACACTGCCTCACTATTTTCTGACAATGGCAGGGTCTGTGCGCGCATCATCTCGGGAGTGAGATCAGCTAGCGCCACGCTAGGCTGAGTGCGCATATATTCCAATAATGCTTTTACTTCCGGGGCTAACATTTGCACTCCTCTATTATTCTATTTACATCTATTTCTAAATTAAGCACGATATTTAATCGCAGATCACTTGCTCAAAAATGGGGTTTTGCTCATTCGCCAAGGCATCTGCCTTGGCAAGGTATGCTGGCTTAAAATCTGGATGTGTGAATATCCAAAATGCCCCGCGCTCGATCGCGTCAAACACCTGTTCTGCTACCTCATCTGCCGACATTCCCGCTCGAATACCGCTGCGCAAAAAATCATTTAATTGTTTAGCAGTGCCGTGCTGCGCCCCACCAATATCGATCGAATCCATAATGTTGCTGTCAACCTGCGCGGGGCAAAGCACCGACACGCCGATTTCCGAACCCTGGCTTTGCAGGTCATATAGCAAACTCTCTGACAGCGACACCAAAGCGTGCTTACTCGCACTATAGGGCGCCATCATCGGCGAACTTAGCAAGCCAGCCAAGGATGAGGTATTCACAATATGGGCGGGCGACGCCTGCATCAGCATTCGGGGTACAAATTCGTGGATGCCATAAACAGCACCCATGAGATTGATATTTATTGTCTTCTGCCACTCCGCGATGCCGCACTCCCAACTCAAGCCATTGATCATGATACCGGCGTTATTGAAGAGTAAATTAACTTGGCCATAATGAGAGTAGGCGAGGTCCGCTAGGGCCTTAATTTGACTGGAATCAGAGACGTCGCACACCATAATTTGATGATCAATCTTGCGCTCCTGCAAATCTTGACTCAATGACTCAAGCCTCGCCTGACTAATATCGGCAGCGACAATACGTATATTTCTGGCCGCGCAAATATTGACTAAACCCAATCCAATTCCACTCGCCGCGCCGGTAATCACCGCGACCTGTTGTCCATCTATAAGCATAGATCTCCGTCCTACCTGTCTATTAAACATTATTGTGCAAAGTAGCAATGTGCCGTTCTCAAGCAAAACATTCATCGTCGAGATGGACTATTACAAACCTCCACTTTAGGGCTATGCTACGTTTTTACACTACAATCCCAGCAAGCAATACCAATAAACAATATCCCCGTAAACAATGGTGAACATAATAAGCGAGCCCATCGACATGGCCACAAACGATAGCGCTGCGTACGACTTAAACACCTTCAGTAGTCTTTTAGAGAGTATTTACAAAGGATTAGACGAGAGTCCACTTTGGCAGACCTTTCTATGCAAATTGCGCGAAGAAATGAATGCCAATATCTGCTTTCTCATCCTACGGAACCCCAACCCCGGCGACCTGGGTTTATTACTGAATGACGGCCTACCACCACACTTATCTGGCAGCCCAAATAATGTCTACAGTGATGGGCTATATGCTACAGATCCTTTTTCAAACCTGCCTACGGGGCAAGTCACCACGCTTGAAGAATTTGTGCCTACCGAGCAGCTTTTGCGCAGCGAGTTCTATTTGCGCTGTATGAAGCCCTTTGATTTGCTGCACATTCTTGGCGTCGACATTCAGCTGGCCGAGGGCCTCCGAGTGAGCCTGCGAATAACCCGCGGTGTCAATTCACCCCGCTTTACTGCGCAGGATAAAGACAAAATAGCGCTACTGATTCCGCATTTACACCAGGCAATTCCGCTCTACGCCAGACTCCAGCAGATGGAATCAGAGCGCTCGCTGCTAGACCGCACTGTGTCACAGCTTTCCCTTGGCACCGTCATCCTTGATGACAACCGCCATGTGCTCCACTGCAACGCGGTCGCGGATCGTATCCTTACTGAAAAAGACGGGATTTGCAGCAAAGACCGACAAGTACTTGTTACTCACGGCAGCGAGGCAAGCCATTTTCGGCAATTGCTAAATAACGCCATCGACGCGCACAAACAAAATAAGCCGCATATTGTGCAAGCAATGGCCATTAGCCGCGCCGCTGGGCGGCTGCCCTTAAATATTGTGGTGCGCTCCATGCCTCAAGTGAGTCAGGTGGACGGACAAACCGTGGCTGCTGTCGCCATTTTTATTAGCGACCCTGAATACAAATCGCAAACCTCGGCTGAAATGCTCGGACAGCTTTACGGCTTAACACCTGCAGAGTCGAGGCTAGCGATGGCATTGGCAGATGGTCAAAGTTTAGAAGACGCGAGCAATACCCTGCATATCAGTCGCAATACCGCGCGCGCTCATCTGCGCGCCATATTTGCCAAAACCGGTGTCACCCAGCAAACCATGCTAGTGAGTCTTTTATTAAAAAGTGTTGCGGCATTTACGGCGAATAAATAAATCGAACATTGTCATGCTAAATAGTTGATCTGGACGATTTCTCGCCACCCAAAGCGGAATAGGATGAAACTAGTTCACTAGTTTTGCTTATAAAGGGTAGCACTTAAATGACTAACAATAACGCCAATAGACAACATCGCTACGTCATTATCGGCGCCGGTATGGCGGGCATTCTCGCTGCAATAAAGCTTCGTGAAGCAGGCAAACACAATATCCGTGTTTACGAAAAAGCTGACCGTATCGGTGGCACTTGGCGCGAAAACACCTATCCAGGTTTGACCTGCGATGTGCCATCGCACTCTTACACCTATTCTTTTGCCCCCAACCCCGAGTGGAGCCGGCATCTACCACCAGGCGCGGAGGTTCAGGCCTATTTTGAATCGGTGGTCGCCAAATATAATCTTGAAGACATTATTTCCTTTAACGAGGAAATAACCCAGTGCGAATTTTCTGACGATCAATGGCGTATAAAAACATCTCGCGGGAATAGCGACTGCGCAGACTTTGTTATTGCCGCCACCGGCGTGTTGCACCATCCACGCATACCCCGTATTGAAGGAATGGAGACGTTTAAAGGCGATATTTTTCACAGCGCTCGCTGGGATCATTCAGTAGCACTAGACAACAAACGGATCGCCGTTGTCGGCACCGGCTCAACCGGTGTGCAGATAGTGACGGCCTTAGCAGATCGCGCCGCCAATCTCTGTCACTACCAACGCACGCCCCAATGGATTATGCCGGTCGTGAATGGCGTGTTTAGTGAAGAGGAAAAGGCGCTATTTCGTAACGATCCCGTCGCCTTGAAAGGCATTCAAAACGATCCTGAACTGGAAGCTAATATAGAGCGCTTCTCGGTGGCTATAACAGAACCAGACTCCGCCGCCATGCACGAAATTGAAAATATAGTGACCCAGAATTTGGAACAATCAATTAGCGATCCAGAGTTGCGAGAGAAGCTGCGCCCCCAGTATCGCGCCGCCTGTAAACGACTTATTTATTCAGAAAACTTTTACGTTGCCGCGCAAAAGTCCAATGTCGACATCTTGCTCGAGGGCGTGAATAAAATAGAAGAAAACGGTATTCGCAGCGCCGACGGTACGCTAAGAGAGTTTGATGTGATTGTCCTAGCCACCGGTTTTGAAGCAGACCGCTTTATGCGCCCAATGACAATCACCGGCGAGAATGGTGTCACGCTGGAGCAGGCTTGGTCGGAGCGGCCAAGCGCCTATATGTCAGTATCTATCCCTGACTTCCCCAACTTCTTTATGTTGAATGGGCCCAGCGGCCCGGTCGGCAATTTCTCGCTTATCGAAATAGCCGAGCATCAGTGGCACTACATTAGTCAACTCATGGCTCTGGTAGAAAATGGCGAATGTCGCAAAGTCAGTGCGTCGCAATCCGCCTTAAGCAAATTTGATGAAGCACGTATCGCCGCCGCTAAAAAATCGATTTTTGGTTCCGGTTGCCAAAGCTGGTATTTAGACGCTCAGGGGATTCCAGCCACTTGGCCGTGGACGCGATCTCAGTTTAAAGAAGCTATGCAAAAACCTGATTTTGCAGCCTATTGCCTCGGGTAACGCTGATTAATTCATTCAACAAAATATAAAAAGCGAGAAGAAAAAATGAGAAACGTCGCTCTTATCACCGGAGCCTGCTCAGGCATTGGCCTAGCTAGCGTAGATATTTTAGCTGCAAGTGGCGCTACTGCTATCGCCTGCGATATTAACCCACCATCAGAGGCTACTGCAGAAAAATGGCGGTCTAACAATATTCATTTCATCAGTTTAAATGTTGAGCTAGAGAGCGCGATTCGCAGTACCGTTAATCAACTTGCCGACGAATTCGCCGGAATTGATACCCTTGTTAACTGCGCTGGGATTAGCGGCTGGGGTGGCTTAGCCGAAGTAGATATGGCCCAGTGGCAAAAAGTACTCAATATAAACCTGAGCGGCACCATGCTGATGTGCAAATACGTTCTACCGGTAATGCTGGCCCAGGGCAGCGGCAGCATTATCAATGTTGCCAGTATTTTTGGACTGGAGGCTTGCGATAACAACGTTGCCTACAATGTGTCTAAAGGCGGTGTTATTCAGTTAACCCGCAGCATCACCGCTGACTATGCCAGCCAAGGTATTAGATGCAATAGTGTGGCGCCGGGACTCATCGAAACGGCGATGACCAAGGACATCGCCCTCGACCCGCAACTGCATGAAAAATTTGTGAGTTGGCATTTGCAAGGTCGAGCTGGTCGCGCAGAGGAAGTCGCCAGTGTGATTGCTTTTCTCGCCTCAAGTGCCGCTTCATTCGTAAACGGCCAAACCATCGCAGTTGATGGTGGTTTCAGTATCGGTCGCAAATTCGCTCCGCATCCCAGGTGAGTGGTCTTGGCTGCCGTTCGCGGCAGCCTCTTTTTCTCGCTAATTCGCTCAGACGATTCCGACCATCAAATAGTCCAAGTCAACGATGTCCAATGCGCTTTGCCATGACATAAATAGTGCTATGAAAAATGCTGCCTGACCCAAGCAGGTCATAGCTGCATTTTCTCAGTTGAGATTTTAAATAATAACGGTTCATCCGGAGTAAAATATGTTTTCATTTCGACCCTATGCCATATCGGCCGGCGCTCTAATTGCAGTCGTAGCAAGCGTCAACAGCAGCTATGCCCAGCAATCTGACAACGGCCTTACACTAGAAGAGGTGGTGGTAACTGCTCAGAAAAAATCTGAATCACTGCAAGACGCGCCAATTTCGCTACTTGCCTTCGATAGTGAAAAGTTAGAAAAGCTAGGCGTGAGCGATGTTGGCGATATCCAGGGCGCCGTTCCTAATTTGTCGACCGCTCCACACCCGTCAAATCGCAACTCCTTGACTGCCTTTATACGCGGCGTGGGTAATGCAGACTTACAAATTACCAAAGACCCCGCTGTGGGAGTTTATCTTGACGGTGTTTATTTAGGACGCTCGGCGGGCCTGACCGCTGATATTGCCGACGTACAAGCCATCGAAGTACTACGTGGACCACAGGGCACTCTCTACGGCCGCAACACCACTGGCGGTGCGATATCAATTCGCAGCGCACAGCCAGACGAAGAATTTAGCTTGAAACAAAAGCTCAGCAAAGGTAATCGCGGTTACTGGCGCTCGCTTACCCAAGCCAATATTCCCCTTAGCGATACCCTAATGATGCGCGCTGCATTCAGTCGCAGCGCAGAAGACGGCTGGGTAGAAAACACCGGAGCCGGTAAAGATTTTGGCGAACAGCAAAAACTGGCGGCACGCATTGCCATTCGCTGGCTAGTGAATGATGCGGTGAGCATCGACTACGCCTATGACCAGTCAGAAATTGAAGGCGGCCAACTCGCCTACCAATTAAGCCGCACTACCAATGCCAATGGCGCTGGATTTGCACCCTTCGCTCGCGAATCTCGCCAATCAAGCCTGTCGGTAAATAATTTAGAAAGCAGCTCAGATGACGTCAGCGGCCACAGCTTAGTGACCACCTGGTTTGTGAATGACGACCTCACCGTAAAATCAATTACCGCCTACCGAGATCTCGATGAGTTTGCCTATCAAGATTATTCAGCCAGCGCGCACCACTTCAGTGGTGGCATGTTCCCATCGCTGGTTGCGAGCGGCGCAGAAATTCTCGATACCCGCACTGACAAAGTGCAAGACCAGATCTCGCAAGAGATTCAATTCCTTGGCACGATGGCCGACGGAAAAATTGACTACGTTGGCGGACTCTATTACTTCAAAGAAGAGGGTAGCGAAGACCAACTGGCCTCCCTCAACCTCCTCGCACTGGGCGGCTTTCCGCAAATTGCCGAAGAGTATTACGAAATTGATGCCAGCGCAGAATCTCTCGCGGCGTTTTCTCAACTTGAATACACCCCTGACATCCTAGAGCAACGCCTGCATCTCACCCTTGGTTTGCGCTATACCAGTGACAAACGCGAAGCGACCAAGTACGACAATTTATACAACAACCAAAACGGCGCCACTGTGGGCGGTGACCAGACCTCCAGTAAATTTACCCCCAGCTTCACCGCAGCCTACGATATTAGCGATGACATCAATGCCTACGCCAAAATCGCCACGGCCTATCGCGCTGGCGGTTTTAATACTCGCGGCACAGAGGCACGTTTTGCCGGCGGTTTCGAGCCAGAAGAACTATTGGCCTACGAAATTGGCAGCAAGGCGGAGCTGCTCAATCGCCGTATCCGTCTCAACCTTGCCGCATTCTGGTATGAATACACCGATCTGCAGGTAGACCAAAGCGATCCAGTCAACATTATTGCGACCGACACATTTAACGCCGGTGAAGCGGAAATGTCCGGTGCAGAAATGGACTTAACTGCCGTGCTAACCCGGGACCTGCAACTAAATGTGAGTTACGGTTATCTCGACGCCAGCTATCAGTCCTTCATTCAGTACGGACAGGAAGTATCTCAATCTAAGAACGTCCCCTCAGCGCCACAACACAGCTACAACGTGAGCCTTGACTACACCCGCCCAGTGTCCATTGGCGAGCTCAGCGCCACGGTCAATTACAGCTGGGAAGACGAGTACTATTTCAGCACCCAAGGCATTGCCCGCAAAGACGACGTTGGCCTGTTAAGCGCCACCCTCGGCGTGAGTAATATCGCGATCGGCGACAGCGAACTTAGCGTGCAACTTTGGGGAAGAAACTTGGAAAACAAAACCTACGCCGCGCACGAAATCGACTGGGCGGAGAGTGGCTTTGTGACCACCATATTTGGTGAGCCACGCAGCTACGGGGTAGATGTCACCTTGTCATTCTAAGTATCGCTTATTACTTTAAGCACTCTAGTAGTCCTTCAACGTGATATTGAAGGACTACTAGGGTCTGCTCACACTCAATTGGCAGTGTGAACAGCCCCTAAACCTCATGAACGTGGCCTTAGCCACATCGACGCTTTACCGGACGACATCTCACTTTATAAATATCCGCTCTACCACCCTCCCCCCGACCAACGCAAAACCCCAAGCTATTAAATGACGCAGATGAAACTCATCGCGTATTAATATCGGCCTCCTCGGAAATCACCTTGCGACGGTAACGAGCCCCCTCAAACTCTACGAAGACATTAAATTTGCTCTGCATTCAAACCCTTCACAAATATGGCGCAGTTATTGCTGAATTTTTATCGCGATGACTAGTCACAATCAGATAGCGAATTCACACCTATTTTAAATCAGTCACTGACTGACACATCGCCGCCATAAAATGTTCTTACTCTAGTTTCGGTAGCTAAATCAGAATAAGGAAGCACAGCACTATGCAACAATTAGACGGCCTAGATGCCTTTTTTGCCTTGAACGAACGTCAACACGCGCCCATGCATATTGCTGCTTTTTCAGTTTATAAACCCAGCACAACCAAACATAAAAACTTTTTACAGCAGGAAATACACCAGAGTTTCCAAGAGCGACTATCGACTTCCCCGATTTTTAGACGCCGCTTGTTTAACGTATCGTATGGTATGGATCACCCCTACTGGATTGAAGATCAGAATTTTGACCTCAAGCACCATATATTCAGCCATTCGATTAAAGACCACGACGGCGACTTGGAATCCCTGTTAGCGAACCTACACGCCCAAGCCATGAACATGACTCGGCCACTTTGGGAGGTACACGTCATACATGGTCTCGGCACCTTAAAAGGCTATGACAAAGGTACCTTCGGCTTATACTTAAAAGTACATCACGCGGCAATGGACGGGGTTTCCGGTACGGAAATTTTAGCGGGCCTACACAATTTAGCCCCCCAGCCTTTTTCGCCGAGCGAGCAAACGGATGACTGGCAGCCTGATACGATGCCAAGCCAGTGGGCGCTAGGCCGCCAAGCCTGTATCAATAATCTTCGCAAACCTATCAATCTGACACGGCAGGCACGCACGCTGATTCCCTCGTTTAAAAAGGCCGCCAGCCTCAAAATTAGCGATCACACGCCCAAGGTAAGCTGGCAAAAATCGCCTTTCAATACCCGTATCGATGCAGAGCGAAATATCTTGCTGCTGCGTTTTGATTTCTGTCGGCTGCGCCAAATTCGGCGTCACTATCCCCACACCACGGTTAATCACGTCATGCTCAGCATTGTTGGCGGCGCCTTGCGGCGCTATCTGATTGCGCTGAATAGTCTGCCGGAAAACCCGTTGGCATCGATGGTCCCAGTAAATGTGCGCAATCGCGACAGCAATGTCGCCGGCAATGCAATCAGTATGTTGCTCGCCAATTTACGCACCGACATCGAATGTCCGCTGCAACGCCTGCAAGCGGTTCGAGACGCGGCCAACAACGCCAAAGATTTTTCTAAATCCATTGGCCGCACAGCCATTACGTCGCTGGTGCGGGAAATGCCCAATAGCCTCGGCGCCGCAACACTGCGCACGCTGTCTTCTCTCGCCTACTGGCCCGGCGGCATTGCCGCACCCGCCTGCACGATTGTCAGCAACGTGCCTGGGCCTCCCGTTCCGCTGTATTTTAACGATGCCAAAATGGTAGATATGATGTGCCTGGGGCTCATTATCGACCACTTGGGCCTGTTTCATGTGGCCACCAGCTACAACGGGGTAATGACCCTGTCGGTGCTGAGCAGCCCCAGTTCATTGACCGAGCCCGAGATATATCGGCGCTGCCTACAGGAATCTTATGAAGCTCTAGATGAAGCGGTTAGTCGAGCGGCAAGTAGCAGCCACAGCCCGCTAGCTAAGCGGGCTTAAACCAGCAAATTTAAGGGATTGGGCATTAAATTAAAGCAAAACTAAATTTTCCCTTGAAATGCGCGAGCAAAACCCCATTTTTAATGTCACAAGAAAAGATAATGACACTCGCTCGGCAAGGGAAACCCCCAATGACGGAAAAACAATCCATCGGCCAATTACGCAACTGGCTGACTTCTCAGATTATTGGCCAACAAAGCCTGGTCGACCGCCTGCTAATTGCCCTGCTGGCAGACGGCCATCTACTGGTTGAAGGTGCGCCCGGCTTAGCAAAAACCAAGGCGATTAAAACCTTGTCGGACGGGATTGATGCAAGCTTCCAACGCATTCAGTTTACCCCTGACCTGCTGCCTGGCGACGTGACCGGTAGTGATATATACCGCCCCGAAACCGGTGTATTTGAATTTCAACCGGGGCCAATTTTTCACAATTTGGTGCTGGCCGACGAAATCAACAGAGCTCCCGCCAAGGTGCAGTCAGCTTTATTAGAAGCAATGGCCGAACGACAGGTCAGTGTTGGCAGTAAGACCTTGCCCCTACCGGCACTATTCCTGGTAATGGCCACCCAAAACCCCCTTGAGCAAGAGGGCACTTACCCACTCCCGGAAGCCCAGCTTGACCGCTTTTTAATGCACGTGAATGTGGCCTACCCCAATGCTGCAGCGGAATTGGAAATTCTCCGCAGGGTGCGCGCAGAAGCCAAGGGCGAAATTGACACTCCCAACCCGCTCAGCCAAGAAACCCTGCTCGCTGCCCGCAAGCAGGTCCTAGATCTGCATATGGCAGACGCCGTCGAGGAGTATATGGTTCAGCTGGTAGTAGCCAGCCGAGACGCGAAAACCCTAGACGCCGACCTCGGTAACTGGATAGAAGTTGGCGCCAGCCCTCGCGCGACGATTGCATTGGATCGCTGCTCCCGCGCCCATGCTTGGCTAAATGGTCGCGACTACGTCAGCCCTGACGATGTCCAAGCGATCGCACACGATGTGCTCCGTCACCGCCTGATTCTGAGCTTTGAAGCCGAGGCCGACGGCATCCGCAAAGACGACATTATTGACCGCCTTCTGCAGGTGGTGCCAGTGGCATGAACAGCCCCCTGCGCAGTGATTTTAGCGCACCGGTGAAAGGCGCAATCGTCGATCAGCAGGCGCTGATTCACACCCGCTTTGGCGCCACAAAACTAAAGGCGACACCGCGCCGGCGCCACTTTGCCAAACAGGGCGGCAATCACGCTTCGCCATTTAAGGGCCGCGGCTTGGCATTTCACCACGTGCGCGAATATCAAGGTGGCGATGAAATTCGCCACATCGATTGGCGGGTGACAGCCCGCACGGCAAAGGCGCACACCAAGATTTTTGAAGAAGAAAAAGAACGGCCGGTTGTGCTATGTTTGGATCAGCGCGCCAGCATGTTTTTTGGCAGTCGCCATTGCTTTAAATCGGTACTGGCCTGTCACGTTGCCGCCACCCTCGCGTGGGCGGGACTAGAAAACAATGACCGGGTTGGTGGCCTGGTATTTGCCGATGAACACCACCGCGAAGTGCGGCCGCGTCGCAGCCATCGCGCAGTGCTCAATTTTATCCACACCGCGGCCGAATATAACCAAACCCTCAGCCACGCAAGCGCCGCGCCTGATATCGCCAGCGACCAGAGCTTGGCCACTGCCTTTGAAGAAATGCGGCGTATTACTCGCCCCGGCTCCACGGTCTATGTCGTCAGTGATTTCGCTGGTTATCAAAGGCAAGCCGAACGCCAATTGCATTTAATGGCCCGCCACAACGACGTGATCGCTATATCCATCAGCGATCCAATGGAAGAAAGCTTACCCGCCAACGGCAACTACCCTGTCAGCAACGGTCGCGAACGCTTACAAATGCGCCTGACAAATAGCCTGCGCGAACAATTCCTCAATCGGCATCGGCAAGAAAGTCACGAATTACAAGCCAGCCTGAAAAGAGGCGGTATTCACCATATTGCGCTTTCAACCGACGCCGCATACTTTCAAACACTTCAGCGCGGACTGGGGCGGGGATGAACGCAAATAATCTAGCCGCACTAAATCCTACTGCAGGCCAATCATCGCCATTGGATCAGCTCGCTGATATTCATTTACCGCCACCCGTGGCCAGCTTTCCCTGGGCACCAGGCTGGTGGCTAGTGATCGCTGCAATCATCTTTGTCACCTTGGCAGCGGTGCTTTACCTTCGTCACTACCGCCGTAAAAATGCATTCCGGCGCGCAGCGCTCGCTGAATTATTTGCGCTTAAGGCCGTAGAAAATAATCAGGAATTTGCACAGCAACTCAATCAACTACTGCGCCGTGTCGCACTGCATAGCTACGCAAATAAAAATATCGCCGGCTTAAGCGGTGATAAATGGACTGATTTTCTATATCGAAGTTGCGGTGACAAACCCGCGTTCACCGATACCGCCATGGAGGCGATGCTAAACGCGGCTTATCAGTCTGCGGCCCAATCACTCCCCCGCGACGTTCTTATTGCAGAAAGTACGGTGTGGATAAAACGTCACCGGAGCCACCATGTTTGAATTTCAGTGGCCGCTGGTCTTTTTATTAATTCCCCTACCTCTGCTGGTGAGGTGGCTGTCAAAACCACATAGCCAAAATACGGCGGCCGCATTGCGGGTACCTTTTTTTGCGCAGCTGCGCAGCTTGGGCAGCGAGGACAGCGGCCCGATTCGCAGCGGCAATTATGGAAACCTCATTTTGCTCAGCCTGGTATGGCTAGCCCTGCTCGCCGGCGCAGCACGACCAATCTGGATTGGCGAACCCGTCGCCATGCCTACCACTGGCCGAGATCTGATGCTGGCAGTCGACATCTCTGGCTCAATGAGCCAGGAAGACATGATTATTAAAGACCAGGGCTTGCCGCGGATTGCCGTGGTCAAAGCGGTTGTGAATGAGTTTGTTCGACAGCGCCAAGGGGATAAATTAGGACTGATTTTGTTTGGCTCCAATCCCTATATTCAGTCGCCGCTGTCCTTCGATTTAGAAACCCTCAGCACCTTGATGAATGAAGCCCAAGTGGGCTTTGCAGGCAAGCAGACAGCCATTGGTGACGCTATCGGCTTTGCCATAAAACGGCTGCGTCAACGGCCGGAAAACAGCCGTGTATTAATCTTACTCACCGACGGTGCAGATACCGCCAGTACCTTAAAACCACTAAAAGCCGCCGAGCTCGCCGCCGCCGAAAAAATTAAGATTTACACCATTGGCGTTGGCGCCACTGAAATGAAAGTGCCAGGCATCTTTGGCAGCAGTTTTGGCGCGCGCACCGTAAACCCCTCTGCCGATTTAGACGAAGACACGCTGCAAACCATTGCCAGCAAAACCGGCGGCGAATATTTTCGCGCTCGCAACCCCGCCGAACTCCAAGCGGCCTACGATGCAATTGCCGCACTAGAACCCGTTGAACAAGAACAGGAAATGCTGCGCCCGGAAAAATCACTGCTGCACTGGCCACTATTTTTTGCGGCTGCCGCCATGCTGTTGTTAGCACTGAGCCGCAACTGGCCGTTTAATACACGCGGACAAAGTGAGGGGGCTGCATGAACATCGCCGGCCTGGAATTACACTGGATTCGACCAGAACTAGTGTGGACAGCGATCCCACTGCTAATCTGCGCCCTACTCCTCAGCCGCCAGCAATTTCAACAACGCAGTTGGCAAAAGCATATTGACCCTGCTCTATTGCCCTTTTTGCTCGACGGCAAACCGAGTGGCAAGCCCCGCCGATCTGCGCTTATTTTACTTATCGCCGCCGTGCTGACGTGGTTGGCTCTGCTAGGTCCGGCCTGGGAGAAAGCCCCCTCGCCCCTCCATAAAAATACCGACGGCCTGGTGGTAGTGTTGGATTTATCGCCATCGATGCTGGCCGAAGATATACAACCTTCACGCATGGGTCAGGCGCGCTTTAAGTTGCGCGACATCTTGCATTTACGGCGCGACGGCCAAACCGGTTTGGTGGTATTTGCCGGCGACGCTTTTGTTGTGGCGCCACTCACCGACGATGTAAACACGCTGCTCACACTGATTCCCGGCCTTAATCCCGGCATGATGCCACTGCCCGGCAGCAACCCTCTCGCAGGAATTAGCCTCGCCAAAGACCTGCTGGATCGCAGTGGCGCGAATGGCCGGATATTACTCATTAGCGACGGCATTAATGGCCGACAACTTGATGGCATAGAATCCTTCCTTGGCAACAGCGACTACCCTCTTTCAGTACTCGCTGTTGGCACCGAGGATGGCGCGCCCATTCCCCTACCAGGCGGTGGCTTTGCACGGGACAAGGACGGCAACATTATTGTCCCGGCACTGAGCGCAGGCGAATTACAAAGCCTTGCATCGGCGGGTGGCGGTGATTACCGAGAACTCAGTTTAGACGACAGCGATATAAAAGCGCTCTCCGTCGATACCGCTACAAGTCTGAGCGCCGAAGCGGATAGCCGCACTGAACGCAATTACGATCAATGGAAAGACGCCGGCCCCTGGCTGGTATTATTGCTACTGCCCTTTGCGCTGCTCGGTTTTCGTAAAAGCTGGCTGGCCAGCTTTTTACCCCTGCTGCTTCCGGCTCTGCTTATCCTTCAACCCAGCAAGGCCAATGCCTTTGAGTTTACTGATCTGTGGCAGACCCCAGATCAGCAAGCGGCAAAAATACTAGCAACTGAGCCGCAAGCCGCCGCTGAAAAATTTGAAAACCCGGAATGGAAAGCCGCCGCGCAGTATCGCGCCGGCGACTTTGAGGCCGCCGCACAAAGCTACTCCCAGTTTGACAACGCAGACGGCCACTACAACCGCGGGAACGCGCTTGCCAAGGCCGGCAAACTCGATGAGGCCATTGCCGCCTACCAGGCCGCACTGGAAAAAAATCCGGATCTTATCGACGCTCAAACGAATAAAAAAATAGTAGAAGAGCTGAAGAAACAACAAGAACAAAATCAGCAGCAATCAAAAGACCAGAATCAAGACCAAAACGACAAGCAAGATCAGCAGAAGCAGAACCAAGAAAGCCAAGGTGAGAATAATCAGAATCAAGATAGCGAAAGTTCTGACTCAGAGAGCTCTGAATCTGAAAGCTCAGATTCTAATGAAAATAATTCGCAAGACTCGCCGTCACAAAATCAACAGGGTGATTCGCAGAACAAAGACAATCAAAATTCTGAGCAAGAGGCGAATCAGGAAAATAATTCATCGTCTGATCAACAGGAAAACGACCGCGAGCAAGATGATGGTGAACAAGCATCGGCAGAGCAACAAAGTGAACAGGCTAAGGCCGAAGAAGATCAAGCGCGGGAGCGCCAAGAACAGTTAGCAGAAGACTATGCTAAGCAGGCGGCCGAACAAAACGAAGCCGTTCAAAACGCATTACAAGCCAATCAAGACAACAAGACACAGGGCCAAGCTGCCGACAAACAAACTGCGCAAGCTGCCATGGAGAGCGACGAGCCGCTTACCGAAGAGGAGCAGGCTCGTGAGCAATGGCTGCGAAAAATCCCTGACAACCCGGGGAATTTATTGCGCAATAAATTTCGCTACCAACATTTAGAACGTCAGCAGCGCGGCGAACAGCAAGGCGGTAATGAAGACTATGCACCCTATTAATTCGACAACAGACCATGCGCATCGCAGGAAAGCGTTTATGCCAAACAGCCTCCTAAATATTCTTACTCGCCCAATATTGGCGGTATTGCTACTACTCCTGTGCCAGATGAACAACGCTTACGCAGAAACCAATGTGCGCGCCAGCGTTGATCGCAATCAAGTTTCCAGCGAAGAAACCTTCACCCTATCGCTTGTGGCAGACAGCATTTTGTTTTCCGGCGAACCAGATGTCAGTGCGCTAGATGCAGACTTTCACATTATTAATAAACAGCAGAGCAGCCGCACCAATATTATCAATGGCAAGGTGAATAGTAGCCGACAATGGGACTATACCCTGGTCGCAAAACGCGAAGGCACCCTGACAATACCCGCTCTCCCGATGGGAAAGTACAAAACCCGCCCCATCACAATATCGGTAAGCAAGGCCGCAAAATCTCAACAAGCCAATAGCGATAGCATCTATCTTGAATCTGACATCACCCCTCGCAATGCTTACGTGCAGCAGGAGCTGCAGTACACCGTAAAAATATTTACCTCGGTGAATATACTCGACGCTTCGCTAGACGCGCCCGAGGTCGACAATGCAGTGGTTGAGGCCAATGGCGAGCAACGCTATCAAACTCTAATCAACGGTCGCTACTTTCAAGTTATCGAACGGCGCTACAGCATATACCCACAAGTTAGCGGCACGCTCTCCATTCCCAGCCTTACCTTGCAAGCGCGGGTTGAAGGCTACCGACCCTCGATGCTCGACCCGGGCAGATTGGTGGTAAAACGCAGCGGCCAACACCGGGTAAAAGTCTCACCTCCACCCGCGGAATTTACTGGTTCGGTGTGGTTGCCAGCCAAAGAAGTTGAAATAGAAGAAAGCTGGAGTAAGGATCCCGACAAACTTAAAGTCGGTGACTCTGTTACCCGCACTATCAATATCAACGCTGACGGCCTGCTGGGCTCACAACTGCCTGCGCTACCTATTATAGATTTACAGAATGCCAAACTCTATCCAGACCAAGCCAAAATTGAAAAAGGTGACGAGCAATCGCACTGGACCGGAATTCGCAGCGAATCCCTTGCTATCATTCCCACCCGCGCTGGCGATTTTGTGCTTCCAGAGGTTCGTCTCGCATGGTGGAATACCGATACAGACAGCGCGGAATTTGCCGTACTTCCTGAGCGTCGATTCACAGTAGCGCCCGCGCTGGCAAATACCAGCGACGGCACGGCCTCGATTGGCGAAATTGCCTCGAACAATGCCACCGATAAAGTCAATAATCCCACTGCCGATAACGACACTGCTAAAGCGAATGTCGTCGACAGCACACAAGCGTATAACTCCTCGCTACTATGGACTGTTATCGCCATGTTGTTACTCAGCAATATCGCTTTTGCGGCAGCGTGGTGGCGTGGACGGCATCGCCCTGCCAGCCCGATTAGCGCGCCGGAAAGTAGCACTCAAAACGAGAGCAAAGCTTTCAAATCACTGGAGCGCTGCCTAAAAATTAAGGCTGAGCACAAAGAGTTACGCAATGCCCTAACACACTGGGCAAGCTGCCACTTTAAGCGCGTGATGACATTGAGCGAGATAGCGAAAGCCATACCTGAACTTGAAGAGCCATGCCGACAACTCGACGCCCATTTATTTTCTGGGCAGGCGATCACCATAGACCCTAGTACCATCATAAACGCAGTCAAAAAGGCGCGCAGCAAGCCAGCCGCACACCTAGCTGAACCAGCACTTTCCCCGCTATATAAAAGCTAAGCGTCACTGAAAAGCCGATACTCTGCGTCTAAGCTGGCGCAGGTGTCACTTTATACCTAAGAACCAACACCCCACCTGAGACCACAAAAGCGATACCGAAGAGAGTTAGCACATCGGGAATATGATCCCAAATTAACCAGTCCAATAGGCCGCTAAACACAACCCCGAAATAGCTTATTGGTGCTAAGGCGGCCGCAGATACATAGCGATATGCCAAGGTGTACATGACAAAACTCAGGTAAATAGCGACACCCATATACAATAATCCCGGCCAAGCAGATAGGGGAATAGGCTGATAGTTCCAAATGAAAAACGGCAGACTGACCAACAAGGAGATACTAAAGTAATAAAATAAAATACGGTTCTGCGGCTCATGCTGAGCCAACACTCGGGTACTAACCATCGATACCGCCAGACCCAAGCCTGATAGCAGCGCCAACAAATGCCACAAACTTAAGCCGGTAAAACCTGGCTTAAGCACAAGGACCACGCCGACAAAGCCCACCACCAAAGGCGGCCAGGTTTCCTTGCGAAGCCGTTCACTAAACCACAGGTAGATCACCAATGGCACCATTAACGGCGCAGACGATCGCAGCAAGGTTGCCTCAACCAGTGATATTTTACTGAGCGCAATATAGTACAAATAGAAACACGCACAGCCGCTTACCCCTCTTACAATATGCAAGCCGGGACGACTTGTTACCACACCGGAGCGGCCAGCTCGCAGCACTGCAGGTAGCGCGAATAAAAAGCTAATGCCGTACTGCACAAGCACAATGGCGGAGACATGCACCTCCTGCGACACATGCTTACCCACCGCCGCAACAGTGCTTGAAAAAAAGACGGTCACCAGCGACAACAATAAACCACTGAGTAATTGTTTTCGTTCAAGGCTGAGGGTTAACAAGCAAAGCTCTCTTATATTAATCGCAGGCGAAATGACCGACTGTGCCGGCAGAATGCAGCAATACTATAATGAGCCGAGTAGACGTTTGCTAGTCAAGTGCTAGAAATAGGAGGGGATAGTGAGTAGACCCAAGCTCCTCGTCGAAGGAAGAGCTTGGGATTTAACAATTACTTCTTGTCAGCGCCACATTTCGCTTCGCCACACTTGCCTTCTTTAGCTGCTTTATCCGCGCCGCATTTGGCTTCGCCGCACTTGCCTTCTTTAGCTGCTTTATCTGCACCGCATTTGGCTTCACCACATTTCGCTTCACCGTCTTTTTTCTCGGCACCGCATTTTGCTTCGCCGCATTTACCTTCTGCATCTTTAGCGTAATCAGCAAGCTGATAACCGCTACTCATTACTTTAGCCGCAAATGGGTTGGTATCTGCAACGGCAACCGAGGCCATTGAAGAAGCTAACATGGCTGCACCTAGTGCCGTCATCGCAGTATTTTTCATTATGTCATCACCTTTGTAATCAGTTAAAAGATCTATTTGGCCGCAGCATTGCGACTCTACTTATTAGAGACAGTTAAAAACCATCTGTTACACCGTCGTGAAAATAAATTTCTTCCCGCCGGCTGTAACAAGACTTGTCGCCGCACGTCTTAATCGCATAAACCGACACTGTGGTTTCCGTCGACAAACGACTATAGCGCAATGCTGGTAACTATACGGAGTAAACTCAATGCTAGATTTTATAAACAAAATTCGCAACCTGCAGACTGCTATCGCGAAAATGGTGACACCGCTGGATGGCCTTCCCGCACTGGCGCTGCGCCTTTATCTGGTACCCGTATTTTGGATGGCTGGCAGCAGCAAGATGATGCATTTCTCAGCCACTGTCGACTGGTTTGGCAACAGTGACTGGGGCTTGGGATTACCCTTTCCCTACGTAATGGCCTTTTTAGCAACCGCCGCAGAGGTGGGCGGAGCACTATTGCTATTGCTCGGATTTGCGACACGCTGGATTTCTATACCTTTAGCCGCGACGATGATCGTGGCCGCCACCACCGTGCACTGGCACAATGGCTGGCAGGCAATCGCCGACGCCAGTGCGCCGTTTGCCAATGATCGCGTACTTGACTCGGTAGAGAAACTTACCGCAGCACGCTCGCTACTTGAAACCCACGGAAATTATGACTGGCTGACATCAAGTGGCAATTTCGTGGTACTGAACAACGGTATCGAATTTGCGGTCACCTACCTTGTTATGTTGCTCGCCCTAATGGTAATGGGTGGCGGTCGCTTTGTTAGCGCTGATTACTGGCTAGATCGTGCGCTAACAGTGACAAAATAAAGTGGAATACATAGCAGTGAACAGTTGCCTGAAAGCAGGAGGATCAGGGACACTAGGGGCTTAATCTTTTATTGGAAACGCCTGTGTCTTTGCCCGCCGACGATCAAGAACTTATTCGCCGCCTTAAAATGGGTGATAACAATGCGTTTAAGCAGCTTATCAGCAGCTATCACCCGAAATTACTTATCGTTGCCAGGGCCATTGTCGGCGATGTTTTTGCGGAAGACGTCACCCAAGAAGCCTGGAGCTCTATTTACAAGGCAATCGCTAAATTTGAGGGGCGGTCCAGCCTGTCGACGTGGATGATTCAGATTGTGAGCAACGAAGCTAAATCGAGGCTGCGCCGGGAAAAGCGTCACAGTAGTTTTGGGGATATCGACGAAGTGCGCCCCGAGCTTGACGCGAATAGCTTTAATGGCGGGGGGCACTGGGTGAATCCCCCATCGCACTGGGACATCAATACACCAGAGCTCATGCTTCAAGAGGATCAGTTACGACATTGCATAGAACACACATTAACAATATTGCCAGAAAACCAGAAGGCCGTGTTTTTACTTCGCGATGTGGAGCAACATAGTTTGGAGACGATAGCCGAGCAACTATCTCTTAGTGAAGCAAATGTTAGAGTGATTTTGCACCGGGCGAGATTACAACTTATGAAAACCATCAATCATTATCAGGAGACTGGAGAATGCTAAACTGCAGGCAATTTACCGATCTCGCCAGCGACGATATCGATCTCCAGCACACTGGCTGGAAACGGCTTGAAATTCGCGCGCACCTGATGATTTGTCGCCACTGTCGACGTTTTCGCCGCCACCTCGATCGCAGCCGCCAAACTGGTGCGGCTCTGGCACAACAGTTATGGCGCGGCGACGACGCCATGGCGGATATGATATTTTCGCGAATTAACCCGTCAAATTCAGGAAAATAAGACACATCATCGCCCGCACTTTCTTCACACCGCACCCATCACTGCTCTAAACCCGCCACTACGCGGCGGGTAAATAAACTCTAAATTCAGCACCTTGTCCCTCTTCGCTATGAAGTGTTATTCGCCCTTCATATTCATCGAGAATCCGTCGACAGATTGCCAAGCCAATGCCATTACCCTCATACTCTTGCTCAGCGTGTAGTCGTTCGAAAACGCCAAAAATCCTTTTACTGTACTGCGGCGCAATCCCAACACCATTGTCTCGAATATAAAACCCAAGCTCGCCACTTTCTCCATCTTTCAGCGGGCCAATTTCTATCGTCGGGGGCTCCTTATCTCGACTAAACTTAATCGCATTATTCAATAATTTTGAAACCAAGGTCGTTAATGCCTCCATGGGCAAAGCAACTGTATCGAGTGCTTCGCGCTGCAATACCACCCCGTACTTTTTCATCTCTGCTGCATTCATTGAGAGCGCCTTTTCTAAAGCGTCATTGAGCGAGGAAGGCTCAAATTCACTGACGGTATTCAGACTCGAATACTCGTGTAAATCATCAATCATGGACGTTGTGTGTTTGGCCGACTTAACCATCATCGTCAACCATTTGGCTTCGTCCTCTGCCAAGCGATCGGTCAAACGATCCGACAATAACTCACCAAATACGGCAATCGAACGCAGCGGCTCTTTGATATCACGCGACGTTACTGTCGCGTAGCGCTCAAGTGCCACATTCGAACGCTCCAAGGAAACCTGATTTTGCTCAAGCAGGGTTTTCATCACGCGTGTTTCGGCAAGCTCTTCAGTGCGCTCATCCACCAACTGGTGCAAATCCCGCGACAAACGCTCCACCTCTGCACGCTGTTTAACATTTTCGGCAACTTCGTCACGCAACTGTTGATTCAAATCTAGCAGCTGCTTATTGCTGGGCAGCGCCAAGGCCTTGGGAATTAATGGCCACACAATAATGGCCGTACCAACAGAAGCAATGGCGGTGATCAGTTTCACAATACCGCTAAGCCAATAAGCGCCGTACCAGACATTGAATATATTAATGAGATGGGTCGCGCCGCAGGCGAAGATAAAGACCGCAAACATGACGAATATAAAGTTGAATTTTAAGTCGTCACGCTTGCGAACTAGATAGACCAAAGCAATGGGAATAGTGAAGTAGGATAGAGTGATCAACACGTCGCTTGTGACGTGTAAAAGCACCAAGTCTTCATTCCATAAATAACAATGCCCGTGGGGTGGCATTTCTGGGCCTAGCAAAAAATTCATTAAGTCGGACATTTCACCAATCCATAATTTGCATGCTGCCTACCATCTTCCAATGCGCAGCAGAATAATGTCACTGTATACACTTTCATAATGTCGTTCATCTTTATAGCAAGCTAAATTCAAGCACAACACTGTGTATTTCACCTAGCAGGCAACAAAACTCCGCAAGCTAGTGGGACTGCAGTACCCAAACCCAAGACTAGATGTCACGCTAAAAACGTCTAATTCGACAAAAGCAGAACGCCAAAATCAGCTCACCCAGCACTAAATATAGACCTACAAACAGTAACTATCCTAATTTATAGTGATTTTACGCAGCTACTATCTTGCTCGGGGTACTTTGCGGTTACGTCGCGATAAAACGCTTGGATCCGCTCAATATCATAAGCGTAATTGCCGCTCAGCCTATATTCCGGTGCAATACCAACATATTTTTTTGCATAATCTAGCTGAGCGGCCAACACCGGCAGATCCGCACCTGACGCAATATGGTAAAAACCGCCCTTCCACGCCTGAACTTTGCTACGCGTGCCCTCTGGGGCAATGATCAAGACCATGTCATCGGTCTCTTTAAATAACACCACCATTTGGCTGACAAAATCATGATGACTACTTCGCTCGACGGCAACACCACCAAGCCAGACCAAGAAGCGCCCCTGCAAACCCGTAAACAAGCTGTGCTTGCCCATAAAACGCACCTGGCGACCCAAGCCAGCGGCAAGCACGACCATGAGAAAAAAATCCCAATTGCTGGTGTGCGGCGCAACAATCATGACGTACTTGCGAGCGACAGGCTGTTCGCTGGTAAATCGCCAGCCCCTTAGGGCAAATAAACCACCTACCAGAGCGCGAATAATTTTAAGTAACAGAGGATAACTGCTAATCGTTTTGCCTTGAGACATCGCCATTTAATGCATTCACCAGCTTTATTATTGTATCGATCCAGGGCCTCAGAACGACGTAATTTGTGCTCAGCAAAGCCTTGGGCTATATCGACGATTAGCAGATATTACACAAAACAAGCCCAATGCGCTTGCCGCTTTGTACTCGCTCCACTATTCTGCCGACTCACCTAGTAAAGACGGCCCAAGCCGTTTAAGAATAATATCGTCAATAGGATGAATACACTCTTGCCCATATTTTCCGAACTCCGCTTAAGGCAAATATTGCTGATCTGCATCGCATTAATATCGACACATGTGACCGCCGATAGCGCTAGCGACCAGCGGTTAAGCAATTTACACACTCGCTCCGCCTCATTCCCTGCAATTAATTCACATTCTGAGCCAGCGCTGCAGGGAGATGGCTACGGTTTTGTTAACGACGCTGACAGTCTGCTCGACAACTTGAAAAACATTTACGATGAGGGGGTCGCTTTAGATGGTCGATCAAGAGGCATTCTGGTTATTCCCGGCGACGAAACCGAGCTGGTCGAACAATTAGAGAATGCCGATAATGACATAACCAGTTTTGCCGCTGGCGGTCACTTCGCTCTGCTGACACAAGATAAAAATTGGGTGGTAGTCGGGGGCTCTGAATTTAATGGCAGTGGTCGATTTATTTACGACGAAGGCGATGCCAATCGACTGCGCTTTGCCACAATTCTCGGCTTGTTCTCGCTTGGTGATCTGCAATCTAGCGTTAACGTATCTGCACTTTGGAAAAATTACTTAGGCCTAAACTATCGCTTCAGCTTGGAAAGCATGCCCAATACCCGAATTGGCATTACCGCAAAACTTCAAAACATCAGTGTTATCGAGCGTAAAATTTCAATAGAAGACTACGACGAAGACAAGCTATTCGACCGCGGCAGAGACGTTGAAAATAGCATCCAAGCCAATGCCGACCTCGGAATTGAGCACCAAATCGACAATTGGTTATTCGGCTTAGAATTAAACGATATTTATCAGCAAGAAATTGAAGGACCCGAGGGGACTCGCTACCAGCAGCGGACGCATATCAGTGGCAATATCAACTACAGCGCAAACTGGGCAAGTTTGCGCTTAGACGCCGACCTTAGCCCACAAAAAGGGTTTGGCGAATTGTCGTCCCGCAGAGCATACGCGCTTAGCGGCCTACTCCCTGTTAGTGACAAGCTGCAGTTACTACTAGGCTATACTTGGCTACACAGCGGCAATGATTCGAATTTACCGACGGTAGGCTTGCATTATCGCCTCGGTGAATTACTCAGAATCGAGGCCCAATTTAGCTATGCTGGGCCCCGCGAATTTGGCGGTGGCGCTAGCCTGCAACTGCCTCTGTAACCGTTGGCGACTCAGCGCCTAGAGATTGCTTAGCAGGAATATACGCCATGGCGTGCTCCGTCAGCGCGGTAATCGTCAGCGATGGGTTAACCCCCAGGTTAGACGACAAGGTAGACCCATCACAAACTAACATATTTTTATAACCGAACACTCTGCTCTGCACGTCAACCACGCCGTCGGCGGCGGAGCGCCCCATTCCAACACCTCCCATGCAATGGGCTGTCGCAGGAATATTAAACAGAACTTCGGTGATCAGACTTCCAGCCATGCCACCCAAACGCCGTGCAGCCTTCAGGGCGAACTCGCTAGCCTCGGGAATATGGGCGGGAATTTTGGGCCCAAAGCTGACCATGTGCTTACTAAAAGGCCAATACCAGCGACGCTTATAGAGCATATCAATGTGGCCGTCCAAGGTTTGCATACACAATAATATGATGGTCTGTTTTGCTAAGCCAAAAGGGATAAGCGATCCGATCGCCTGCCTAGGATTGCGCACTAAAAGTCGAATCAAGGTGTAAATCCAATTAAACAATCGCCGCCAATCTGTCTTCCCACGTATCATCGCGGTCACCAATAGCCCCATTGCATCAGAGCCTCGCGGATAACGGGTAGCTTCAATATGGGTTTTTTCGTCAAGGTAAATGCCGGAACCAATAGCGATACCAGAATCCATATTGTCCACATTGGGTAAGCGCACACCAATCAACGACTCCGCATTTGTTCTAACGCGACGGCCAAGTTGCGTCGATATATTGGGGAGCGACTTTTTGTCTCGCAATTTAAAAAGCAGATCCTGAGTACCTAGCGACGAACCCGCAAACACCACAGCCTTTGCACGCCAGCGGCGTTTATTGCGAAACAGTAAAGACGTGCTGCTGACGGTGGTCACCTCGTAGCCGTCTTCGCCATCTGCTTTTCCATTTAATGGCACAACGTCAATGACTCGGGTTTCAGAGAAAACCTGCGCGCCCTGCTTTTCCGCCAAATAGAGATAGTTTTTGTCGAGGCTATTCTTGGCGTTGTAGCGGCAACCGACCATGCAGCCACCGCAGGCGATGCAACTATTACGATCAGGACCTTCACCGCCAAAATAAGGATCGGCATACGATTTACCCGGCGCCTCGCCCTCGTCACCAAAAAACACCCCAACTTGGGTTTTGTAAAAACTATCACCACAGCCCCAATCTTCAGCAGACTCCTTTAGAATTATATCCGCCGGCCCAAGGATGCGGTTTTCAGTGACCCCGAGCATTTTTTGAGCTGTGGCGTAATGCGCGGGCATATCGGTTGCCCAGTCTTTTAAACCCGCCCAACTGCCCTGCTGCCAAATAATTGGCTTCGGCACTAATAAGGTATTTGCATACGTAATTGAGCCACCGCCCACGGCATTGCCATGTAAAACCAGGACATGCTTAAACCACTTAATATTGAAAAAGCCCTTCAAGCCCAGCATTGGCCGCCACAGCCAGCGGTGAAAATACCAATTGGATGGGGGATACGTTTCAGCACTCCAGCGCTTTCCCATCTCCATAACGGCAACGCTATAGCCCTTCTCGCTCAAGCGATAAGCAGACACCGAGCCGCCAAAGCCAGACCCGACAATTAAGTAATCGACATCGTATTCCACGCAAAACACCTTTTTTCACCGCAGCCGAGCAGCGCGGCACAATTTGACAATAGTTCATGTCACTTTACATCTGACATCAACCCATGTCAAAATTTCAAGATGCCAAAAACAATCGCAAAATCCAACAAAGACGCCGCCCAAATGCCCCAAAAGTCACGCCGCTACCGAGGTAGCAGTGGCGACCAGCGCCGCAGCGAACGCTACGAGCAATTACTCAACGCCGGTTTGAGTGTTATCGGCAACCAAGGTTACGCCGCCGCAAGCGTGCGGAGTATTTGCAGTGAGGCCGGATTAACTGAACGCTATTTTTACGAGTCCTTCGCCAATCGCGAAGCTCTGCTAGCAGAGGTATACAAGACTCAAACCCGTTATCTAAAAAGCCGGATGCTGGCTGCCTTTGAAGCGTCAGAGCGCAACACCGCCGCCTTTTCCCGCGCTGGTTTACAGGCTTTTTTCGACACACTCTCTCAAAATCCTGATATCGCTCGACTACTGCTTTTCGAGATACTGGGGGTCAGTGACACGATTGACGAACTCTACTATGAAGCGATGGAAGAGTTTGCGGTCTTGATTCGAGCGCTGACTGAATCCTTGGGATTGGCAGATATTTCTGACATACCTGATCAGGGCATGGTGTACGCCGGTTTGGTCGGCGCAGTCTTGCAAATCGCTCGCCGCTGGGCGCTCACAAATTACCGTGAGCCCGTGGACAGCGTCATTGAGAGTAGTTTATTTTTATTCGTTGCGGCTACCAATTACAGTGCTGCAAAACCGCAATAGCAGTTTACTATTCGCGAACGATTCTAGCGCCAACCGCCTCCAATTCCGCCTTGCACTGCCGCCACTCGGGCATAGCCTCGGTCATTAATGCATAAAATCTCGGGCTGTGATTAAACTCTTGGATATGGCAGAGCTCGTGGACGATAACGTAGTCAATACAGCGCAAATCTGCCTTAATCAAATGGGTATTCAAACAAATACGCCCCTCTGCAGAACAGCTACCCCAGCGCGAGCGCATACGCCTGAGCCGAAGTTCCGGGACGCCGCTAAGCCAGGGAAGACGGCTAGCCCACAAGGCTAAGCGTTCAGCGAACAACTGCTGGGCTTGCCGTAAATACCATTGCTGCAAAACGCGACGCACCTGCTCCGAATCGTCATTTACACCGTGAACACACAGCTCACCATCGCCGGCTAACACCTTTGCCCGCCGCGCACCGGCCACAATCCTAAGCGCCAGCGGCGCACCTAAATAATCGTGAAGCTCACCCGACTGGAAGCGAAGCACGTCGCCTTGCTGAAGAAATACCACTTGCTGACGCTGGCAGATCCAATCTCTATTGCGGATGAGCATCTCATCGATATCGGCCTGCAAGGTCGAAAATGGCGCTCGCAATACCACACCAGAACGGCCCACCTGCAAACTGAGTTTGCGACGCCGGCGCCGACTGCGAATAATGGTAATCACAATAGTTTGATCTGAGTACCGCAGCTGTTGCTGACTGCGCAGCTCGGTAACCCGCTTCGATTTAAGCGCTCTTAACACGATCGTCGCCCGCTAGTCAGAAAATTTGCAGAGGCGCAGGAGTGCAAGATACAGTTCATGGAAGATGAGCCCTACTGATGCACCGGAAATTCACAACTGAAAATAGCGCCACCGTCAGGGTTGGCCTGGTAGCGAATATCACCACCGTGCGCCTGCATAATGGATTTTGAGACCGACAGACCAATACCCATGCCGCCTTCCTTCGACGTCACAAAGGGGCTGAACAACTGCGCCTCTATTTCCGGCGCCAAACCTGCGCCAAAATCTTTTACTCGGAAACACACCAGACCTTGTTCTAGGTAAGTGCTTACTTCCACGGCATTACTCTGCCCCGCATTCGCAGTCGACTCCATGGCATTGCGAATTAAATTTAAGGCCACCTGCTGTAACTGAACTTCGTCTGCAAAAATTGCGGGCAAATTTGGCGCTGCAATCAAACGAACTGGAATTGCGTTTACCCTCGAATCCACTTCCGCAAGCGCCAACACATCCTCGAGCACCGCGTTTAATGCCAACACGACCCGACCACCCGAGGGCTTTTTAACATAGCTGCGCATACGCTGAATAACCGCCGCTGCGCGCTCCGCCTGAATGGTAATTTTAGCCAGCACCTCATCCATTTTCTGGCGGCGCTCCTCTGGCAAATCTGCCACCAACCGCTGGGCAACTCGCGCGTAATTGGTCACCGCCGTGAGCGGCTGATTCACCTCGTGGGCGATACCGGCAGCCATTTCACCGCCCGTACTTAAGCGCTCGATATGCGCCAAATGCTGACGCTGGCTATCCATTTCTTCGCGAGCTTGCTCAAGGGCAAATTGACTCTGCAACCACTCGCTAATATCCCGCAGCACCAATACTGCACCGCCCTCACTACGCGGCGAACCACTGAGCGCAACCGGCGCAATACTGCCGGTGCGAGTATTAATGCTGACGTGGTCTTTACGCAAACTAACCCCTCCCGCGCACAGCAAGCCCAAGGACTGGTTAAGGGCCTCGTCACCGGAGAACAACTGTAGCTGAGAGAATAACTCACCAATGCAATCGGAGGCGGGCCACCCTGTAATTGCCGCTGCTTGAGCGTTCATGGATGTAACACGACCAGTGACATCCAAGCCCAATATTCCCTCTTCGACTGCATTTAATATTTGCTGATTTTCATCTTCCAACTCGGTGTTGCGTCGCGCCAAAGCGCGCTCAAGACGCTGAATTTTTATATGAGTACGCACCCTGGCCAAGACTTCATCAGTCTGGAAAGGCTTGGCAATATAATCGACGCCACCAATCGCTAAACCGTGCACCTTCGATTGACTATCGGTTAGGGCCGACAAAAATATCACGGCGATATCCGCCGTTTCTGGATCAGCTTTTAGGCGTTCGCAAACTTCAAAGCCGTCCATACCCGGCATCATAACATCGAGCAATATCAACGCTGGCCGAGCGCGTTTAGCGGTATATAGTGCGGCCTCACCATCTCTAGCCGCCAATAGCCGGTAGCCACTCCCCTCTAAGGTTTTAAACAAAACCTGCAAATTTGTGGGGTTATCATCAACCAATAAAATTTGTTCACTACCGCTATCAGGCGTCATCGATAGTGGTCTCGCGCGTCGCTTGTACTAATAAGTGGGCGAGCTTATCAAAGTCAAATTCAGCGAGGTATAACTCTGCCTCGTCAAGAAAGGGGTCGCACTCAGGGCAACGTCTGCGCAGCTGCTGTAATAATTCTCGCAGTCGCGTGACGTCGCCTAAGTCGACCGCCTCACTCAAATTCTGCAAATCATCTTCTTTAGGTAATACAAAATCACGTAAGGGCAGTGGGTTGCTCACAACTGGGCTAGGCATAGGCTGCTGTTTTTGCGCTTCAACACCGCAAGTGGCAGCAACAACCTTGAGTAAATCGCCGATACCAATTGGCTTAGGTAAAAAGCCATCGCACCCTACCTGCACAGCTTCATCCATCATCTCTTCATCTGTTGTCGCTGACGCCATAATGATCGCAACATCGACCATCCCCATATCCTGTTTAATCACGCGGGTCGCTTCCATGCCATCCATTTCGGGCATACGCAAATCCATCAGTACCAATTTTGCCGTGCGCTCTTTTAAGTGCGCAATAACCTCTAAACCATTGGCGGCTTCTCTGATATCTGTCGACACATCCTCCAACATACCGAGAAGCACGTGACGATTTACCGCCACGTCGTCGGCAATAATAATCGCGGGGTTTTCGCCAACGGTAGATAAAAGCTCTGTAACAGGATCAATCGTATTTACCAGCGATTCATCGTCGAACTCACTTTCATGAATTTCCAACAGCGGTACGTCGAAATAGAAACAACTGCCGTGACCAAACTCACTGCTAACATTTAAATTGCCACCCATTGCCTCAACCAAGCGGCGACAGATAGACAGCCCCAAACCAGTGCCCTTGCCATCCTGTGGATTAACCTGGCGGAAGGGTTCAAAAACATCGCGGAGCTTTTCTTTAGGTATGCCCATTCCGCTGTCGGTCACCGAAAACATCAACTGCTTGGTTTCCTGATCAGCGTGTAGTTTTAGAACCACCTTGCCAGCGCTGGTAAATTTTACGGCGTTATCAAGTAAGTTAACAAGAACCTGCCGCAGCTTCACCTCATCAACTTGCACTTTCTCCGGCAAATTCGGCGAACGATCGACAATAAAATCCAGACCTTTCGACTTCGCCCTGTGCGCTACGATATCGCTGACATTGGCCACAATGTCGTCGAGCTTGTTCGGTCGACAAACAATATCGATATTACCGCTCTCAATTTTGGCCAGATCTAATACATCGTTTATAAGAGTGAGCAGGTGCTTGCCGCAGCTTTCTATCGCGCGCAAATATTCCTGACTGCCGGATGGAATTCCCGTGTCGCGCTGAAGCAGCTGCGCATAACCTAGCACCCCATTTAATGGGGTTCTCAGCTCGTGGCTGACACTAGATAAAAACTGACTTTTAGCGTGTAGCGCATCTTCGGCGGCTATTCGCGCGTTGACCAGTTCTTGCTCAATACGTTTGCGGTCGGTGACATCCGTCATGATCCCCATGGCGCGCATCGGCTTGTCATTTTGATCATTTTCAACAACATCGCCACGGCTATAGATCCAGCGGAAATTACCCGCGCGATCCTTAACTCTAAACTCAACGCTATTGCCCGTCGCCATACCAAGCCAGCTGTCGACCGCAGAGGCGATAATTTGCACATCGTCATCGCAGGCAATGTTTTTGAAGGCACCAACCGGATACGGCGTAGCGGGGGCTTTATAGCCCAGCATACGAAAGAAACTCTCTCCCACCGTAACTAAGCCCGTCTGCAAATCTAGATCCCAGAGGTGGTTTTGGGCAGCGTCCAAGGCTAATTGGAAACGACGTTCACTGAGTTTTAAGGCGCGCTCGGTTTCGGTGCGCTTTTCAACCATGAAATTTGCGTCTTCAGCCAAGCGCTGAAATTCCGCAAAAGGCAGGTGATTTACATCTATGGTGGTAGACCGCTTGCTTGCGTCAGCAAAAAATTGTTGGAAAATCGTAAAGCCTGCAGCACTTCGGCGCGCCAACCAGCGCGCAGCGAAGGTTGAAAACACCATCAAGGCAAAGGCTATAATCACAATAAAGCGAATATGCTCTTTTACCCGCTCCTGCAGTGCGGCGCGCTCATCGCTTAATTTAACATTGAGCTCGTCCAAAAATACGCCAGAACCCAACACCCAACCCCAAGGTTCAAAACGGCGAATATAGGAGATTACCGGCTTTTTCATACCATCTCGGTCAAGCCAGCTTAGCTCGGTAAACAAACTGTGCTCTTCGCCGCCCACCCTTGCACTTACGTTTACGATATCGGGCATGAGCAAACCGACATTGCTGGGATCGTAGGCGTTTACCAATTGCCGTCCATCTTTATCGACGACAAATAAAATAGAGTTATCTGGATCAATAGGTACCGCGGCAATTCGCTCGATTACTTCGCGCTTCAAGCGATTAAGCTCGTCGCGCAGATAAATACTGGCACCCATATAAATATTTAGCGGCTTGTAATAGTACACAAAGCTAAAATTGCGCTCGGTCGCGACTTGGCTATTAGGATCGGTGAAACGGTATTCTAGAAACTCGTATTTCTTGTCTGACAAAGCGCTTTTAATCTGACGAGAGAAAGCATTAATCGTCGTACTGTCTGACATTCGCTCATCGGTAAGGGGGTTCATCGGCGGCAGCAAAGCCTTGCCGTCGCCATCAAATAAGAAAAAGAAGCCCTTATTATTTAAAAACCGCAGCGATCCCATTGTCGTTCGCAAGCGGTTTAACTGCTGCGACTTACTTTCGCCAACAAATTCTTTGCGGGTGTCTTCAACCAGAGAAATACCCACGGCAACTTGCTGGCGCAAATCGTTGTATAACTGCTGATTTAGCTGCGTGTGTTTAAAATCTAGATACTCAACCGCCTTGCCAACTTCCCTGCGCAACAACTCCCGACGGGACTCTACATAGGTATCTCGCCACGCTTCACTTTGCTGCGTATAGCGCTCGTATTCTTTGGCAATCCAGATGTAGCCGAAAATAGCCAAAGGGATCGCAGACAGTGCGACTAGGCTAAGAAGATAAATTTGTACTAAACTGCGCTTAGTTCGCATGCGCAACCCTTGTTGTTTTATGGCATTTGCTTCGTTGCAATGCGGATTATAAGGCGGAAGCTTATCCAGTCTTGACGCTTCCCGCCAGTATCAATCGACTATTTCACCGATTAAGCATGCCCAAAGTTAATAATTTCATGATAGCCTTATCCCATATAAAACGGTAACCGCAAGGACCTAATAATGACTACAGAAGCGACGGTGTACCTCGTAGAGGATGACGAAGCCGTACGAGACTCACTACAAATGGTATTGGAATCAGTTGGCCACAAAGTAGTGAGCTATTCACGAGCCGATACGTTTTTGGAGGATTACTCCATCGATATGGCCGGTTGCATGGTGTTAGACATACGCATGCCGGGCATGAACGGCATGGAGCTGCAGCGGCAACTCAACACTCGCAACTCTATATTACCGATTATATTTGTAACCGGTCACGGCGATGTGCCAATGGCCGTCGACGCTATGCAGCGCGGCGCGGTGGACTTTGTGCAAAAGCCCTATCGTGAAGAAGAGCTACTAGGCAAAATCCAACAGGCTATTGCTGCCGACGCTGAGAATCGCGCCGACCTCGAAGAAAAACACAAAATTCGGGCCAAATTGAGCGACCTTACGCCGCGCGAAAGTCAGGTTATGGAGCTGATGATCGAGGGCAAGGCGAATAAGGTTATCGCCTACGACTTGGATATTAGCCAGCGCACCGTCGAAATTCACCGCGCACGCGTTATGGAAAAAATGGGCGTTCGCTCACTAGCCCATTTGGTACGCATGGTGATGGCAGCCGAAGAGTCCAGCAATAGCTAGGGCTTGCTTACACTAATACCTTGACTGCCCAGCAGCGCATCCACTGTCTGCAGGGCCGTCATTAAGCCCCCTACTGGCAACAAGCTCGCCCGAAAATACTCCTCCGCCATAGGCGCGATTCCGCTGGCCCGAGGCAATTCTTGCCTTTGTTCAATTAAAAACCGCATTCTTGGAATAAAAACAAACTGTAACCACTGCGCGAAATTGAGCGTATCGATGGCGAATGGCTGCTCGCTGCGCAATGCCTCCGGCGGTGGCGGCTCGGCATCCCAGTGGCCAATCTGGCGTAACTCGGCCTCAATATCCATTAAAACCGCAGCGACTTCATGATACTTGCTCATATCTCAGCCCGCCAAAATCTACTCAATTATCTGTCGATACGGTGGCATCGACGCCAGCATTTTACGACCGTAATGCCGCGTGACAATACGCCTATCCAGAATGGTGATACGGCCAACGTCTGATTCACTGCGCAGTAACCGGCCACTGGCTTGTATCAATTTCACCGCCGCATCTGGCACCGTAATATCCATAAACGGATTGCCATTATTGCGACTAATCCACTCGGCCAACGCTTCTTCAACCGGATCTTCCGGCACCGCAAAGGGAATTTTGGCGATCAATACGTGGGAGCAATATTTACCGGGCAGGTCGACACCCTCGGCAAAACTTGCCAAACCGAATATAACACTGCCATTCCCCTTGTCTAAAGCCTCGCGGTGGCGGGTCAGAATCTCGTGCTTCGGCAAATCATCCTGCGCCAATATCCGTCCTTGCCAATCCGCCGGCATACCCTCGCGCACCGCGCGCAATTGCTTGCGGGAGGAAAACAGCACTAAATTTCCGGCATCCGGCGCCATTAAGTTTGGCAGCATATCGATTAGCGCCGCCGTATGCGCCTCGGCATTGCCTGCATCACAATTCATTGCCGGTATGTGCAGCTCGCCCGCATCGGCGTGTGCAAAAGGGCTGGGAACCACCTCAAAACTGGCATCGCTATCTAAACCGGCGCGCATACTAAAGCGGTTGAAACTGCCCAGGGCGGTTAGTGTTGCCGAGGTTAGCACCGCGGCATAACAACGTGACCACAGCGCTGATTTAAGGGCATTGGCGGCCAGTATGGGACTGGCGTTCAACTCTATATCAAACAGGCCCTGCCCCGTTTCAACTAACGCCATCCACCGCGCATTGGGTGGCTTTTCTTTGCTGGCATCACTGGCGTAAGAGCGCCAGAGCGCACAGGCACTTTCCGCGCGAAAACGCGCAGCAGACACCGTCGCCAACCATTGTTCCGTCACTTCTCGGCTCGCCATCAATTGATTGCCATCTAAGCTGTCTTGAAAGGTATCGATAATCCTTTCCGCTTGATGGATCACGCCGCTAAACCCCTCGACCATATTTTTGGCGTGGGCGGCGAGATTGTCGGGCACGATACCGTCGGGAAAGCGCACACTCTTGCTTCCCTGCCGCTCTTCTGCGCTCTCTAGCAGCTCTTCCAATAGCGGCCGCAGTGGCGCCAAACCGCGCCGCACGGCAATAAGTTGGGTAAGCAAGCTCTCTAGCTGGCCACGGGCGGTAACGTCCATAGCGGGTACGGCAATCATCGCTGTCAAAGCGCGTTCAATTTGCTCTAGCCAGCGCTCAGTCGCAGCCATTCGAAAATTGGCGCTGAAATGGTTAATCACTTTGTCGGGCAGGTGATGCGCTTCGTCGAAGATATAAATGCATTCTTCCGGAGGCGGAAGTATGGCGCCGCCGCCTAAGGCTAAATCCGCCAGCACAAGATCGTGATTGGCGACAATAACATCTGCCTGAGTGAGCGACTCGCGAGCTTTAAAAAAACTACATTGCTTAACGTGACTGCAGCGGCGACCGGTGCATTGGGCGTGATCGGTTGTCACCCGCGCCCACTTATCATCGGCAATCACAGTATCCCAGTCATCGCGATCACCCGCCCATTTCCCGGTTGCCATTTTCTGCGCGAAATCCGTGTACAAAGACAGGCTTTCGGCGTCCGGCGCGGCCATGTGCTCGTCAATGTACAGGGGTAATACCTTTGCATCGGCCCCTGACAACAATTGATCTAGTTTGGACAGACAGATGTAACGACGACGCCCCTTAGACAAGCTAACGCTAAATTGCAGGCCGCTTTTGGTGAGAATATCAGGTAAATCGCGGTAGATAATTTGCTCTTGAAGCGCAACCGTCGCGGTGGAAATAACGAGTGTTTTATTGCTCTCTTGTGCGATCGGGATTGCAGCCACCGCATAGGCCAGGGTCTTGCCGGTGCCAGTGCCGGCCTCCACCACGCAGAGATGATCACCGCCCCCGCGCTGAAACTCTTGATTGCGCTTTACGCCACCCAAGACTCTCGCGATATGGGCGATCATCAACCGCTGCCCATAACGTGGCTTCAAATCTTTTACATCCAGAAATTGCCGGTACGCATCCTGAATTGTCTTTTTAAGTGCATCGGTGAGCACCTATACCGCCTTCTCGATTGCCCGTAAATCTCGACTACGCAATTGATTGCAAACCGGGTTGGCGTAGATCTCCATCGCCTTTAAACGAAAGGCGTCAGGAATTTTTGCAAAACGCTGCTCGAAATCTGCGACATCGCGATCCGTTATTTCCGGCACCCGCAGCTCGCGCCAACTTTCGTCATTGTAAATCCGCATATACGCCAGCACATTGCTGGCATGGAGGCGATACTGATCAATTATTGCCTCGTCTAACACCGCAGCTACCCTCGCCGCGTCGGCGAATTCGCCTTTTAAGGGCGCGCCAAAACTGACATGAACATCGCCTTTGTTGCCTAACACGCCAATGGCGATGCTTTTTAAATCTTCGTGCTCCGCTTTTAAATAGGCACCGTCGCGCTCGACGTGAACTAACTCCTGAGCCTTGGCGGCATCCAGCGGGTCCCATTCATAGGAGATCGACACCGGCACGATATTCAGCTTGTTAATATAATCAGAAAAGCTCTCTTCCGGCTTTTGCTGGGCCATACCAATCATCTTAATGACCGCCGCCTCGGTTGCATCATTGCCATCTTTGGCGCGCCCTTCACGCTGAGCGATCCAAATAGAACTGCGCTCTTCCAGCAGAGAGAAACGAATATAGCTCGCCAATTGCCTAAATGCGGCGAGCATCTGGCGCGGGCCTTTGGCTGAGCGCCGAACAATAAAGCTCTTATTAAGACGCATCAAATCAGCGGCAAAGGGCTTGGAAAGCAGATTATCGCCAATCGCAATGCGCACCGTGTCGCGCCCGTGGTGATAGAGGGCATAATTGACAAAGGCGGGATCCAGGGCAATGTCGCGGTGATTACTAATGAATAAATACGCGGAATTTGGCGCCAAAGCGTCTAAGCCTGATACATTAAAGCTGCAGGTATGGTCCTCAATCATGGTATCCATATACTGCTTGATAACTCGCTGGAAGCCCACCACATCGGCAACCCCGTTCAGCTCGCGACGCAGATACCACGCCACAAGCGGGCGCACTAACCAAGGTAGGTAGCGATTGAGTTTGGGGATGCGCAGGTTTGCGACCACATTCAGCAACTCGGCATCGCCCAGTAACTTGGCTAAAACCGGCACAACTTCGTCGTCGTGGTATGGCCGGATCTCAGCGAAGTCATCCATCATTTTGTGCTCTCAACGATATAAAGGGGCGTACAATAAAGGATTCAATGGCAGTCGTCATCTGCCAGAGACCATTAGTAAGCAGCAAACTCGCTATTTTCAGCGCAACGCGCACGTCGCACAAACACTCATATACCTGATAATTTCAATTATACGCAGCCAGTAAAACGCCAAATTTAAGTCCAACACCTCCTAATCCAACTGGAGCTAGACAACGTCTAACTTAAGCCCGAGCCCACACCGCAAACTTATACTCGCGACATTGGCATTTTGCGGTATCGGCAGCATCACGGCACTATTAGTTTACTCTCGGCGCGCAGTCGACCTAATTCTGAATAGGAGTAGCGACTGCACGCATGCTTACTGGCCTTATATTAAAAGGATTCGACTACAAACTAGCATCCGTCATGCACTTGATCGTATATTACTAGACATGCCGCTCAGTCTAAGAGCCGACTCCCGAAAATCTAAACCTGACATTGCAGTGGAAGCACACTAATGACACACCAGCAAGGCACCCTAAGCAGCCAATCCGGCTGCCGAATCTACACCCAAAATTGGCAACCCGTCGGCACACCAAAGGCGGTGATCATTCTGGTGCACGGTCTTGCAGAACACAGCAATCGCTATATCGATATCGCCAACTATTTCACCGAACAAGGCTATGCAGTGTATGCGCTAGACCATGAGGGGCACGGCCACTCACAGGGGCTGCGCGGCTATATAAACCGCTTTGATGATTTCATCACCACCCTTGATCAATACTGTAACGAGATAACCGGGCTCCACCCTAACGCCAAACTCTTCTTGGTCGGACATAGCATGGGCGGCGTAATTTCGACTGCCTATCTATTAAAGTATCAGCAGAAACTTGCTGGCTGCATTCTGTCTGGCGCCGCTCTCGCAACGGGGGACGTTATCAGCCCCTTACAAAAATTTGTGGTCCACTGCTTATCGAAAATTTTACCTAAACTCCCTATTCTGCAATTAGAAGCAAATGACGTCTGTCATGATCCCGCTGTTGTGGAGGCATACCGCAACGACCCCAGAGTATTCACAGGCAAGATTCGCGTTCGACTAATAAGCGAAATTTTACGCACCGCCGACATGGTCATTCGCAATGCGGCAAGCATTAGCTTGCCGATGCTTATATTGCATGGCGGCGACGACAAAATGGCCTCTCCAACAGGCTCAGAGAAATTGTACGCAGGCATCTCGTCCAGCGATAAGACCTTAAAAATTTACCCTGGCCTCTATCATGAAATTTTTCTAGAGCCGGAAAAATATTCCATCTACGCAGAGATATATGATTGGATGGAAAAAAAGTTATAGAGACGGTCACAACATTTACTAGTTAACTATTTAGGGTTCCAAAAATAGGTAACACGATTTAATTAGTGGCACTCTCGCGATATAGAAGCAAAGGAACAGCAATATGGATCAAACTCGCAGCAACCCTTGGCCCGAAGCCACCACCTGCCCTGTTGTTTTCATTATCGACAGCGTTAATCGGACCGAAAAAAAGCTTTTAGAAGATGCTATACGCAAACATCAACCTGCCGGCTCAAGGTATCATGTTGTCCACCGCCACCTAAGAAATATGCAGACCCGCCGCCAGCGCTCCACCACCCAATTACTAGAGCTAGCCAAGTCAAACGACAACCCTTACTTTGTTCCCGTGCGTATTTGCTGGCAAACACGCACGCCGAGAGACATGCAAGGTGTATCACTGAGAGATTTAATTACCGGCAACCGCGAATACCCAGGCTGGTTTCAACAGCAGTTGCGACTGCGCAAAGACAGCAGCGGCTACAGTATCACCGTTGGCAACGGCGCCAGCCTGGAGCAACTCAAAGACAGCTGCGCTCACCACACCCAAAAACATGGCGGAACTGAAGACCTTATTAAATTTATTGATCGCTCTGCTTTTTTAGCGCTCGAAAAAGTCGAACGCCAAGTAAAAGGCGCTCGATATAAGATACCTCAGCTTCTTTCAGACGAAGTCATTCGCAAACCATCAGTGATTAATGCCCTGAGCAAAATCAGCGAATCTACTGGTCGCTCGATGGATAGTTTGATTAAAGAAGCAAAACTGTGCCTGGACGAAATGTCTGCAAAACCAAGCGCCCTCGGTACCGACCTCGCCGCCGCCTTAGGCCGCTTCATGTATACCCGCGGTTTTGACAAAGATATTGACTATGTCGACGGCGATATTGAACGCATTCGCAAACTTCTCACTGAAAAACCCGTCGCCTTTTTGTTCACCCACAAATCACATATTGATGGCTTCCTGCTGATGACCATCTTTCACGATCAAAATCTGACGCCATTGCATTTATTCGGTGGCATCAATATGAATATGCCAGGAATCGGACCGATTCTGCGCCGGTCTGGCGCAATCTTTATTCGACGCAGCTTCCAGAATGACCCGGTCTACAAAGTTGTATTCAAAAACTACATCGATTACTTGGGAGAAAAACGCTTCCCCTTGATGTGGGCACTAGAGGGAACCCGCTCCCGCACCGGCAAGTTAATGCCGCCTCGTTTCGGCTTAATTAACTATGTGGTAAGCGCGCATATGCGCGACGACGCTCCCGACTTAATATTAATGCCAGTATCGATTACGTACGACCAAGTGCCCGAAGTGGCTGATTACGACGCACTGCAAGCCGGCGGTAAAAAGCGCCCTGAATCCACATCTTGGTTTATGGAATATATCAGCGGCCTTAAAAATCCCCACGGTAAAATTCATGTGCGATTTGGTGAAGGCGTTACCATTAGCGAACACCTGGACCTAAGTAGCCCAGCACCGCAAACCAGAGACATTCAAAAGATCGCCTTTGAACTCGCTGTCGACGCAAACAATGCCACGCCGATTACGGTCAACTCATTAATTTGCTATGTCATTCTTGAGCACGGCCACAAGGCCATCACATTCAACGAGCTCAACACTGACATTCAAGAACTTCTGCAATTAATTAATAAACTCGGTTTTGCGACCACCAACGACGTACAAAACCTCAATGAGGCCAGAATTCAGAAATGCTTAAAAGACCTGGGTACAACCGGTGTCATTAATATATTTAACGACGGCATCGAATCGGTATATATGCTGCCGAGCGACGCTGGTCGCACCGCAGCCTACTACCGCAACGGTCTGATTCACTTCTTCATCACCAGTGCCATCGCCGATCTAGCACTGCTTGCCGTTAGCGCAACAGGCGATGAAGCGCTTAGCCAGTTTCACAATGAAGCGCTGCGTTTACGGGACATGTTTAAGTACGAGTTTTTCTTCGAGGGCTCAAGTGCGTTTATTGTGCTGCTCGAACATGAACTTGAGCAGCGTGCCCCCAACTGGCGAGACAGCGTTAAACAAGGTGCTAAAGCAACCCGCAAACTCCTCGCAGGCATAACCCCTATTCTAGGTCACGGCACGCTTCGCCCATTTATCGAAGCCTATCTTGTCTTGGCAAGAGCGTTACGGATGCAGCCGGTGGGCGAAATCAGCGATCAAAAGCATCTCATCAACCACGCTCTCACGCTGGGTAAACAGCGGGTGCTGCAGAAGCGAATACATTGTGAAGAGTCCGTGTCGGGTAGCTACTTTGAAAATGCGATTAAAATCGCAGAAAACCAAGAGCTACTCAAGGCGGGGGACGAGGCGGTTGCCGGGCGTCAGCGCTGGCTGGAAGAGCTGCGCGAAATTTCCGCCAATGTTCGCTTTTTAGCATCAATGGCCGATGCCAAACGACTACAAATACGAACTGCACTGGAAAAATAATCCGCTCCAGCATTAAAGGCTGCGCCACTAGGGCGCAGCTCACCCTACAATTATCGCACCGCAACGCCCTGTAACTTCATTACTAAGCGTACAACAGCAATATATGCTGAAGGCATAAGTCTCGCCAATATGTCCTGCACGCGGCCGTCGCTAATAAAGATACGGCCGATATTTTTCTGCACGCCACGAAGAATGATATTCGCAGCTTCCGACGGCTGAGTACCTTTTTGAAGCAGTTCGTGAAAATGCTTTGTGCTGCTATTGTGATGATCAGCATTGATTGTAATGTTGGTCGCCACTGCACCGGGATGCACGGTATGCAACGTTACGTTGTTGATACCTCGGATACGATGCTCTGCGCGCAAACTGTCAGTAAAACCGCGCACCGCGAATTTTGTGGTGCAATACGGTACGAGATACGGCAAGGCAAGAATACCTTGCGAGCTTGATAGATTAACGATGGCAGCCTCCGGCCGACTGAGCAAATGTTGATAACAGCGCTGAGTCGTATGAATCACTCCCCAATAATTAATATTGGTAATTTTTTCAAAGTCTTGCTCGCTGGCTTCGCCGAAGGTGAGGTCGCCGGAAGCAATACCCGCATTATTTATGAGAAGATCTATATGACCAAAGTGCGCAAGGACATTGTCGACGAAAAGATTGATGGCGCACTTATCACCCATATCGACTTTCTCACTGTAATAGTCTGCGTGCATTGCGGTGAGCTGCTCTTCGGTAGCGTCGAGCTTCGCAATATCGCAAAACGCAACTTTCGCGCCGCGTCGCGCAAGCTCCATCACTAAATGATGACCGATGCCACTGCCACCGCCGCCAGTCACAATGGCAACCTTGTCTATAAATGTTTTCATATCTGATCCCTTGTGTGATTACGGCTAGCCTTAACGATGCTTGGCGAAAAAGGCGAGCACATCTTCTGCGCTCTTACGCGGTGCTTCTAGCATGGGCATATGACCAAGTTCTGGGTAAGTAATGAGTTCGGCATTCGGTATACCGCTCTGCCAAATCGCTGCGGAACTAATATGCAGCAGGCGATCACGCTCACCCCACAGAATGAGTATGGGCACGTTAATGTCGCTTAGGTGCTTATCCAAAAGACCAGTGTTATGAAAGTCCTGGAATATACGGATAAGCGACTCGCGACGAATAATGTAGTCATCCGCCATATAATCTAAAATCATTCTTGGCAGCCACGGTGGCTGAGACATGGTCATCGCGTAGAATTCGATAAACTCATCGCGATTATGAATCTCAAACGGGTTGCGGCCCGTCGCGAGCATTTTAGCCATGTCACTTTCTTGTGGCGCAACAACACCGGCGGCATCAACCAATACTGCGCTCTGCACGCGGTTTGCATGGCGCAGCGCTAACTGAGCGGCAATAAAACCACCCATGGAATTGCCTACAATATGGGCGCGCTTAATACCTAGCGCGTCCATCGCTTCTACCACCCGTTGCGCCTGACTCACGGTGTCGTATTTTAAGGACGGATCAAAGGCGGTTTCACCGTGGCCCGGCAGGTCTAAAATTAAGACCTGATACTTATCGGTAAAATGGCTGGCAAAGCGCATCCACACAGTTTTTTCTGAGCTATAACCATGAATCATTATCACGGTTTCTTGGGCATCTTGCGGTCCACCTTGCCAGCTCATCATCTGGCTATCGCTAATATCGATTTTGGCCCGGTGCAAACCATAAAGGCGCGTTTCAATGCCGCTAGCCATGTGCAGCAAGCCACCGCCAATTCGCGGGTAGGTCACCGTAGCCCAGAGAGCAAAACTCGCAAGCAGAGCAATAACAGCAAATATTAAGGGCTTTTTCATCCTGCTTTCCTAGTATTAATCAGCGTAGCAATTGGCTTAGTAACCGGTTTCAGCGGATAGTCGCTGCGGTCGATTACGTCGCGCATATCCCACCAAATAAGTTTATTGAGCAAACGCAAGGGCACTAGGTTGGCGCCCAACCAAGTTTTAAATGAATCTTTGCCATAAACAATCTTCGGCGTACCGCGATATATACCTCGAATCACGCGGCGCACAATTGCCTCCGGCGGTGTTGATAAGTACTTGTCCGAGAAGGCTTGGTGCTGAGGGGCGCTGGCAATATTGGTAGCGATTCCACCGGGATGGACAAGGTGCACACTGATTGGACTATCGTGCAACTCAACCATTAACGCTTCAGTAAAGCCGCGCACGGCGAATTTCGCCGCACTGTAATCACTGTTATTGGGTGGCCCAATCAGGCCAAAAATACTAGATACGTTCACCACAGCACCCTCGCCATTTTCGATCAGCTGTGGCAAAAAAACTTGGGTACCATGCACTACACCGTAAAAGTTAATACCCATTACACGCTCGATTGAAGACAGCGGCGTTGCCCACACCGGCTTCCCATCACCCGACACACCGGCGTTATTTATAATGACATGAGCGTTGCCCAGTGAGGATTTTACATTAGCAGCAAATGCCTCCATGGCAGAACGATCAGCAACATCAAACACTGCACTGAACACCTTGGTCTCAGCGGTGTTATTTACCATTTCAACTGTTTTAGCTAAGCCCTTTTCGTCGTAATCATTGAGCGCCAGCCTTGCACCTAGCTTTGCAAATTCTAGGGCGTACGCACGACCCATACCCGATCCTGCACCAGTTATAGCGACTATTTTATTATTAAAATCCTTCATATTGATGATCTCATCTAAACAAATGGTGCTTGGTCTTAAACCGGCTGGCTAGCCTGTTAAAGGTAAAACTGAAGCCGGGAAACATGGCAATAACATGGCCACTCTTGCTCTGGTACCAGCTGGTACAACCGCCCGACTTCCAAACGGTTTTTTCCATTTCAGAGTGAACCATCTGGGTGTATTGATCCTCGGCGTCGGCGCTGACTTCTATGGCCTGTTTACCAGATTTCTCCAGCTGCCGAATGCTGCCAATGATGTATTTCATCTGTGATTCAATTACGAATATTGCGGAGGTGTGGCCAATGCCGGTATTGGGCCCAGTAACCACAAAGAGATTAGGGAAACCTGGAATGGCAGTGCCGAGGTAGGCCCGAGGAAACTCTTCCCAAGCACTCGCTAAACGCCTATTGTCCTTGCCAATGACGGGGTATGAGATCACACCATCAGTCGCATCGTAGCCGGTAGACCAGATAATAAGATCAACATCAACTTGTTGGCCTTTTTGGGTGAGAATGCCATTTTCGGTAATTGCTGCGATGCCATCTTGCTTATCATGTAGACTGACATTTGACCGCGACAAAGCCGGATACAAGGTGCTTGATAATATGACTCGCTTACAGCCGATAACAAAATCCGGAGTGAGTTTTTCACGAAGCACCGGATCGGGCACTTGCTTTTTGAGTAATTTCAACGCGGCCCGCCCCGCAACTAAATCCAGCATCAGCTTGGAATACTTAAAGCCAATCACACGAGTTTCAAGACACCAATAAATCCACCAGCGCAGTGCTTTATAAAGCGGTTTAATGCCTAACAATTTTTGTTGGAACGATGAAAATTTACGATCTGGCCTTGGCAACACCCAATGCGGACTGCGCTGAAAAACGTGTAGCTCAGCTACATCCCCTGCAATAGCCGGAATTACCTGTGCTGCACTCGCACCGCTCCCAACAATAGCAACACGCTTGCCTCGGTAGTCATAGGAGTGATCCCAGCCATTAGTATGAAAACTTTTACCTTTGAAGGTATCACGACCAGGAAAATCTGGAATCACCGGTGTACTCAGCGGCCCCGAGGCATTAATCAGAATTTGCGCCTCAAACGTACCCGCCGCGTCAGTCTCTATAATCCAGCGCTTATCATCCTCATTCCAGCGGACCTGCGCCACATTGGCATTTAGTGTGGTTTTGTCGCGGAGGCCGTGCTTATCAATCACCGCATTGGTGTATTGCCGCAACTCCTCTTGCTCTACAAACATTTGCGACCACACGTAAGGCTCCGACGAAATGGAATACAGCGGTGACTGCACATCGACCGCCGCGCCGGGATAGCTATTCTGGCACCACGTCCCGCCCATAAAATCGCGGCGCTCAAGAAGTCGAATATCGGTGATGCCCCGCTCCTGTAGGCGGATTGCAGCACACTGACCACCAAAACCGCTGCCAATGATAACAACCCGATAACACTGCTTTGCTTGCATTTATTCTCCCCGCGAGGGCTCTAGCAAATTTCATGTGATGACGAACGACATCACTTTACTTCTGATGACGCTTGTCGTCAAATAACAGCATGAACAAAATTGAAAAAAACAGTCAATCGGGGCGAACCTACGGCGGTGAAAGTGCGGCCGAAAGACTGGCGCGTCAGCGCCAAACCTTTATGGACGCAGGACTAGAGCTATTTGGCACGGTTGGCTACCGAGCGACAACCGTCAGAATGTTGTGCAAAGAAGCTGGATTAATCGATCGCTATTTCTACAAAACCTTCACTGATACTGAAGATTTATTAGCTGCGGTCTATACCGAATCCTTAGACCAAATCCAAACTCAGGTTCTGGCAGCAATCAATGCCACTGGCAGCGAGCCAATTACAGCCAAGCACATTGAACTTGGCCTTGAGGCGTTTTTTAGTGCATTTGAAAACTCGCGAGTGGCTAGAGTGTGTTGGTTAGAAGTCCTCGGCGTCAGCCCGCGTATTGACACGCTATACATCAGCCGCATACAGGAGTTTGCCGAATTATTGCTGCGACTTGGCAAATCCATGATGTCAAATTGGCCGCTTGGCGAAGAGGAAACGCGCATAACAGGCATAGCGTTGGTTGGTGCAATAAGCCAGTCTGCGATGCAATGGCTGCTCGATGACTACCGCTCACCGAGAGCAACATTAGTGAGCGCGAACGGGCGTCTGATTAGAGGACTCTTCAACACGCCTTCGCATTAAGGTGCCCGTAGCCACAGGGCTCGCTTTACCTTTTTATTGGCTACTACCTAGCAACCAAAACCCAAGCAAGCACCTTAAAAGATAACTTTAAAATCCACCCCGTAAGTTAAAGGATCAACGATACCGACATGGAAGGTGCCAATATCAGTGCCAGTTAAACCTCCGGGCTGTGACACGCGCTCATTGCCCAGTAAATTTTTACCCCATAAGGCCATCTCATAGCCGCCGCTCGGCGTGCTCCACGCCACCCGCGCGTTTAATAGCTGGGTATCGTCGCCGTAGCCACTAACGGTATTAAAGAAAGGCTGATGATCTTCATTGCTGGGCTCAGTATTTTCTTCGTAGATGTAGTCAACGTGGAACAAAAGCAATCCGTAATTAAACTCCGGAGACCAATCCATTGTCAGGGTATATTCCTGCGGCGAGCTAACATTCAACTGATCGGCCACCTCAAATTCACCCTGTGCGTTGAAGTACGCTTCACGACTAGACTCTTGCTCGCGGTAAGTATAAACCAGTCCAAAGCGCAAATTTTCGGTCGCCAGCCAATCTGCAGTCAATTCGATACCCTGAATATCTTCATCGGTATTGATGACTGTAGGCACCGCGCCGTTACTGTCAGGTGATCTCGATTCAATGGCTTCTTGACGATCATCAATAATCATTTTAAACAGAGCAATCTGGGTACGCACTTGGGTGTCAAAGAAATCGCCCTTCACACCCAGCTCTATATTGCTAACAACTTCGGGGGCTAATGGTGCTTCTCGAGTACCAGTATTCAAGGAATCATAACCACCAGACTTATACCCAGTGGAGTAGCTTGCAAAAGTCATCGCTCCGTCGGTGATTTGAAAATTAGCAACCACGCGACCGGTAATTTTATCCCAGCTTTCAGAGGCAGTTTCTACGCCATCAGAATTAAAAAAGAAATTTTCTTGTAGCAATTGCGACACGACAAAGTCCGTTAGTGGCGCATCCCAACTAAATGACTTTTTATCGTTACTATAGCGCAGACCGGTAATAACATTCAGCCTGTCCGTAATTGGGAAATCTAAGTCCATAAATAAACCGTAGCTTTCGAAATCCCCCTCATTGGTCATTCGTTCGGTAACAAAATTACCCTCTACCACATCACCTATTAGGGAGTTTAAAAGCCCCTGAGGAATACTTGCCATGCCGGATGCCAGCTCCAATACTGCACCATAGCTAAACGTGAGAGCGGTTTGCTGATAGGTATCTTCCTTGCTGTAGTTGGCACCGAATACCGCGTCTACCCATTCGAGTGCAACATTGAACTGCATTTCAAAGTAGGCGATATCAGAGTCTTCAATATTATTGGTATCAACATACACCGACTCATCACTGGTGGCGTCTTCATCTTGCAAATTATAGGTTTCAAATGCGCGGTAACTGCCAATTAAGGTCATGCTGCTAACGTCGTTTAGCTCATACCAAAGCTTACCGGTAAAGCCCTCCATATCTCTAGTTTCGCCACCGCCGATCGCATCCGTCTCTAATTTACGATCAGTGGGGTCAGGAAAATTAGAAAACTCTTCGCTAATACTGATTCGCGCCTGCGGGCCGTTATCGACACGATCAATATCATAGGCAAACTGCATGCTCAGCCTATCATTTGCCTCCCAGCGCAGAGCGAAACGCGCAAACTGATTATCTTGTTCTCCGGGATTAGGTGATGCTGGGCCTTTATTTTCAGTCACCTCATCGCGCTGGTTGTGTAGCAAGTTAACCCGCAGTGCCAAGCTATCGCTTAGCGGCATATTGCCCATACCCTCTACGCGGAATAAATTGTAACTACCCAACTTTGCCATCACAAAGCCTTCGCTTTCTTCTAGGCTCGGCGCATTGGGAATAAAGCTCACCACCCCCGCCGCGGCATTACGACCGAACAATGTGCCCTGCGGCCCCTTCAACACTTCCACCCGCTCCATATCAGAAAATGGCACGGTAATAGCTGCACGCGGTAAATAAACACCATCTAAAAAGGTGGCGACAGAGGGGTCGCCACCCGTACTGATATTGGAACTATCTATGCCGCGAATCACAAATGAAGACTGAGTAGTACCGCCGCCGCGCACCCCATCACCCACTTTTAAGCCGGGAATATAGGCTTGAATATCTTCCATATTCAGCGCGCCGGTATTTTCCAAATCTTGATTAGTAAAGGTGTCTACCGTGACCGGCACCGTCATTGCACTCTGCTCGCGCTTCTGGGCCGTAACCACCACCTCCTCTAAAGCGAGATTTTTGGCTGCATATGCCGATGACGTCCCCAGTACTGCAAGGCCAACAGCGCAGGCCAAACGACTTCTACTCATGGATTTCATAATATGCCCTCGCAAAAAATCATCTAGCTCAACATTATTTAGTAACGCTCAACATATACTCTGCAACATCACGCCGTAACTCGGGCGACAAATGACCCTGTGGCGGCATAGTGGGGTAATCTGTCCGTACTTTATGGGGCGCAGCAATGTAGTCGGCGATACCCTGGGGATCATTTAAATATAAAGCCTGCACAGTTAAGGTTGGCGGGCCAATCATGCGAAGGTTATAGGCGTGGCAGCCAGCGCAAATACCTTGATAAAGGAGCTTTGTGCGGCCCTCGGTAGTCACCACCTCACTTGGCGCCCCGCCGGGAATCAGCATACTCACGATGTCTTTGGTGTCTTTGCGCTCGCACTCACTCCACTTCTTTATACCAAAGCTGGTGTAGCGTTCACGATTGATAATGCAATTATCAGGCTCTTGGGCTGAACCTAAATTAGCCAGGATATCCGGACCACTGCGACTGAATTGGGTCAGCATTAATGCTTTAACGTCCGCCACAGGATCAGCGCCGTTATCAAACATCAGGTTATCGAGAAACACCATGCGATCTGGATTGGGCTCTGAATCGGGGTCACTGGAAATATCGGTAATAAATGCCAAGTCAGTAACAACCATACCCGCGGTTTTATTGCCGGAAATAATATTTCCCTCAACAATAACGTCGTCGGCCGCCATGACGACAATACCGATTCCCGCCGGCACTTTAGACACAATCGAACCCGGTGCGCCAAAATTAGCGGTATTATTGTTAACAACAAAATTGTTGCGCAAAACAACATCGTAGGTGGTTTTAATCGGCAGCCCGGGGGTAATAAATACTAATAGGCCAGCTGTATTGTCGTGGGCGTAGTTATTCTCGACTAGGGCGTGGCGGGTATTTTCAATTTCTATGCCGGCCACATTATCAAAGACTTCGTTGTGGCGAACATCGACGTTGTCGCACATGCCCACGTAAATGGCGGCGTCCTCAATTCCACTCAGGACGTTGTATTCAATTAAGCCATTCTTGCCAAACTGAGGGAAAATACCGTACACCCCAGTATCGATAACGCGGTTGTAGCGAATCACAAAATTATTACCGGCCTGCCCCATAATGGCATTGCCTTTGTAATGGGTAATCGTTAGCCACTCAACGGTAAAATCATTCCCGGAATACAAAATGGCGTCATTGCGAACCCCTTCGCCCTCCATCACCGGCCACTCGCCGTCTATTACAACACCGCGAATAGTGATGCCGTCTTTGTCGACATAAACGCTTTCTTTATACGTACCAGGATGAACTAAAATAACATCACCGGTGCTCGCCTTATTCACCGCGCCCTGAATAGACTCGCCGTCTTTGACCAAAATGTCAGCCGCCATCAAGCTTGGTGCCGGCAGTATTAGACTAAGCCACAACAGCCCCTGTGGAATTATTTTCTTCATTGTTGTGCTCCTCTATTTCCAGAGTCTGGATAATTAATGCGTCAGAATTTGGGTCGCCACCGGCGCCAAGCCCGAAGGTACTTTTTGCGGTAATACCGGCATGAAACTTTGATCGGTTAAGGTCTTTAAAAATGCCACCAATAAATCAAGTTCGTGGTCAGCAAGATTGGGCTCCCAAATATGCCAGTGCAAACTCAGGTGCTCGCCTTTCGGGACGGCATGTCCACGCCCACCGGTATAAAACGCCACCGCGTCGCGCAAGGTGTTAAAACGACCCGAATGCATATACGGTGCGGTTAATTCAATATTGCGCAATGTCGGTACTCGAAACCCACCGCGCTGCGACTCATCACCCGTAATCGCCGCAACGCCAATATCCAATGCCACACCGTCAGGCTCCGGCGAGCCAATCACCGCGATCTGCTGATTGGTAAACAATGGCGGCGTATGGCATTCCGCACAACGCGCCACAAAAGATCGAAACACATTCATGCCGTCTATTTCCGGCTGCGTTAACACCTCATGAAAGCCGTTAGCATATAAATCATAGCGACTACTCAAGGACACCAGCGAGGACTGGAACGCGGTCAACGCAGTGTAAACCTGCTCTAATCTCAATGGCTCGCCATTAAAAGCTTGCTTGAATAATTCGCGATAATTGGCATTGTCTTGCAAACTCTTTAGCAGCTGCGCCGGCGTATTCGCCATTTCTTCTTGGGCAAATAACGGCCCCTGCATTTGCTCTTCTAGTGAGCTCGCCCGCGCATCCCAAAACAATTCACGCAAAAATCCCACATTCCAAAGCGTGGGCGCAGAACGGGTCATCGCCTGACCGTGTCGCCCCGCACTGCCAGCCAATCCATCTGAAAAACCTCTCGCCGGCTGATGGCAGGAGGAACACGCCATATCACCATCCACCGACAATAAGGGATCGAAAAACAATAATCGGCCAAGATCTATTTGCTGGGCACTAAAGCCTTCTCGCAGCGGCGGCAGCCCCGTCTTTAAGCCGCCCACTCCCGACTCTTGCAGCGACCCGTAGTCGTTGTAAAAGCTTTGCAAATAACAAGCATCATTGCGCTGATGAAAGCCAGCGGGGCATACATCGCTTAAGGTCCACTCGCTCGCCGCCAGTGGCACCGACGCAGAAGCACCACATAGCCATATAATCAGCAGGCGCATCCTTCCCCGCATTATTAATCCGCCAGCGACTGAATATAGGCAATGACGTCGTTTGCTATCTCAGCGTTAGGCAGGGTTTTACCCATCATGCCCATTTGATAGCCGTAGCGATCGGTCTGATCCGCACCGCGAATTCCGTCGCGAAAATGATTGAACTGCTTCAATAAATACCAATCATCAACACCCGCCAGCGCCGGCGATTGGAGTTTTTCATTCCCTTCCGCCGCAGGACCGTGACAGGAGCCGCACAAATTAGAATAGTAATCCGCGCCGCGCTTAATATTACCCTCTAGGGTTTTCGCAGCAGGTTTGGCCTTGAAGTCTGCAATGTAGGCGACGACCGCTTTAACTGCCGCGTCATCTGCTAGGGTTTTAGCGATTGCCTGCATTTGCGCACCGTAGCCGTCTTCAGGATGGCTGCCGCGCACGCCACTCCTAAAACCCAGAAGCTGCCGTTCGAGATACCAATCCTGCTGATTCGCCAACGATGGCGCATGTAAACCTGGATTCCCCTCACCCTGCGCGCCATGACAGGCAGCGCACGCGGCATAAAGCGCTTTACCATCAACAGAGCCAGATTGCTGCAGAGCCTGCACTGCTTCAGCCGCAGCCTTATCGCTACTCACGTCAGGAGTATTGTCATTACTACAAGCCACTAAGAACACACTTAGCAATAACACCAATCGTTTCATTCTGACGATCCTTTTCTGTTCTGGTTAATCAAGCTCACTAGAGAAAATCACGAGGTCATATCGGCGACAACACCCAGTATAGATGCCGAAAGGCGTCTTTGCTCGAAAGTTATCTACCCGTAACTTACCGAACAAACCTAGCCAAGGCAATATACTTGAACCAACACGTTATCTACATTTAGCGAATTTTGTCTTCATTTTTATTGTTGTTTGACTCAATTGGCACTGAGATACAAACTTCACTTAAAGTGACATTAGGCGATTGAATAGTGAATTTAATATGTTGTCAATGACAACACCGATCAAACCAGGTTTGTGCAATTTTTTCACCACCCCGAGCGACAACTCCCCCGCAAAGCCATTGCCACTCATCGATATTGCGCTAAACAAAATAGTCATCTAAGCCTAGCCCCAAAACTCAGGCAAAAAAAACGGCACTACAAATGTGCCGTTTTCCTTAAGCTAAATGACTAACAACAAATTTAAGGATTATCGGTGTATAAAATATAATCACCACCGCCATTAAACGATTTTACACGCCAGCGATAAGTACCCGCATTGCCATTATAAGTTACCGCTTCATCAGAGCTATTTGTCTCACCTGCAGCCACCACTGACCAGCTTTGGAAAATAAAACCGCCCAGCCTCTCTAGATATAAATCGAAATCAGCGGTCGCAGGGCCCACTAAGAACCCGCGGAACTGACCACCACCGCTGCTGAACCCACTACTACTCGGGCTATAAGCCTGGGCATTGGTACCGCTAAGGGTGCCGCTGGTTTGGGCGCACTCTGGGCAGGGACCGCTGCCCGGCAAGCTCACCACCACACTTTGCACACCTGTGTTTTGCTGATTAGCGGTATCACTAACCGTCAATGCCACCGTGTAGCTTCCCGCAGCAGAAAAATCATGCGATGGCGCCACACCACTCGCCGAACCACCATCGCCGAAATTCCACTGATAGCTGTTAATACCGTTATCGTCGCTAGAGCTGGCGCCACTAAAGGTACAGCTCAGGTCAGCACAACTATAAGTAAACGAGGCGTTTGGTGGAAAATCCGTTGGCGTACCATTGCCGGCCGCCGAGACTTGCAGCAAGAGATTCGGGGAACCCGTACCGATACTGCTGAGCTTACCAGCCGCACCTTCGCCAACAATCTGGGCAAACACGGTCGCTGGACTAGCAGAAGGCTGTTGCCCCAAAATCACGGCTGCCACACCCGCCACATGGGGTGATGCCATTGAGGTGCCGCTGATTGTATTGGTGTCGGTATTGCCTTGATACCACGCCGAGGTAATAGACGAACCCGGCGCAAAGATATCGACACACGCACCTTTGTTTGAAAACGATGACCGCGCATCATTTGAACTGGTGGAGCCGACGGTAATCGCCTCATCCACACGGTTTGGCGAACCGTTACAGGCATCAATATTGTCATTACCCGCTGCGACCACAAAGGTAACACCGGTCGCAATCGCCGCCCGCACTGCCTGATCGAGGGCTTCGCTGCTACTACCGCCCAAACTCATATTGGCAACGGCAGGTTTAACATGGTTAGCTGCCAACCAATCAATACCGGCGATAACACCGGCATTACTACCCGAGCCATTACAACCCAAGACACGCACCGGATGCACCGTCGCGTCCTTAGCTACACCCCATGTAGTACCCGCCGCCGTACCGGCAACATGGGTACCGTGGCCGTTACAATCTTCGATATTTGCGGGGTCAGTACTAGCAAAAAGAAAACCACTAGAAACAAAATTACGACCGACACCCACTCGACCGGTAAATTCTTGATGGCTAGTGCGCAAGCCGGTATCGACGATATAAATATGCACGCCATTGCCGCTGCCGTTATAAGTATAGACACCGTCTAAAGGTAAGTTGGGCTGGTCAATTCGGTCTAAGCCCCACGTCGCATTGGCTTGGCTCGCCGCAATTGTCACGGTGCGATCCTGCTCAACCAGTTTAACCAATGGGTTTTGGGCCAATAGCTCTGCCGCCTCTGGGCTAAGTTGCGCGACAAACCCGCGAACAACATTTTCAAAACTTCCCAGCAATACGCCGTTAACGCCGCCCAGCAAGTCACCGATCAAATCCCCGAGGGGCAGAGCGGATAAAATCGGCTGGTCTAATTTATTCAATAAGACTATATATTGGCCGTCGATCGGCTCACCGGCGCTAAGTGCATCGGACACCGACGTTTCAAATACGGTCGCCTGCTCTTCTACCGTATTGCTAAGCTCTGCAACATCGACACCGCCACCGCTGCCGCCGCCACACGCCGACAAAAACGCTAAAACAACGCCGCTAAGCAGCACTCGCCCACGTATAATTAACCTCATATATCAACCACCCTTCGTTATTTTATTATTCATAAGCTCAAGTAAATTCGTAAATCCCATTCCAACTTATTATTAGAACCTCATACGAGATTTGCCAATATAAGGGAAACCGCTCAGCCCAGTAGCTATCTAACCGGACTCAGCCCACGGTAAATGCGGGGGAGCCAACTACCAGCGCGCGTAGTGATCCTCAGCAAAGCCCAAACAATCATTAATGCTTATTAGCTCATTGCCTATGCGCAGCTCTCCCTCAAACACACCAAAATGCTGGGTAAAGTTAGACGCAATAAAAACCGCATTAATTTTTTCTTTGCGCCGCCCCAATGGCGTAAATACTAAGTCGACTATGCCGTCCGCTGAGCGCATGCGCCACGGACTATTGGGAAGATAGCGGTCAAATTGAAAATCCACCGCATCTACCTTTATCAGCTTGCCGTCCAGCCATAGTGCGTTTTCTGTAAATCCGGTTTCATTCACCCCCGCAGCGAGATTCATCCCCAGCCTACGACCATCACGCAGGGTTGCCGACATACTCCCCCAATTCCAGAAAGTTTCACCCCGCATATAGCCAGCGGTCCAGTCGACCGAAGCCAAGGCCTTCGCCTCAGCTAAATTGATATGTTTACCAGCCCAGACAACGCTGCCATCACAAACCAAAGCCGCATTCTTACGAGTAAACACCCAGCCCTGATAACCGGCGCGACTGCACATCGCCAGCGATGCCGCGTCGGTCTCATCAATATCTGCACTAATAGTGACACCGCTTTTGAGGGTGGCGCGAAGCTGCCGCCGCCCGTTTTTAACCTCGATTGAAATTTTATTCTTACCGCTGCGAAAAGACGCCGAACCGCTCTCTGGCTGCGTATCAATATGGGTGTATCGAGCCAGTGGCTGAACAAAACTAAACTCGTCAAATGCCTGGGTCTGCGGATCGTATAAGTATACAAAGGCATTGCTGAGCAATTTTAAGTCCACGATTGCCACACCGACGATCAACTGCGGGCTCACCAAGGCAATAAATTGAAATTGATTAAATTTGAAATGCTTGGCACAGCGCCCCAATTTGCGGTCCATAGGCGAACGCAAATCATAATCTTGAAAGTTAATGCGCTCTACGCCCTGCTCAAATACGCCAAATGCCGGCTGCCCATTTTCGCCAATCAGCGCCGCTTTGCGATTCACTTTGCTATTCTCATTATTATTTTCATTGTTTGGTATACAAGTGTTCGCATTCTGTTGCAGTAAAAAGTGACGGTCAAACACATGAAGCCCAAAGTGTGAACAAGGCCATACATTGCGCAGGGTATTACCATCAGGCACACTTAGCGCCAACAAGGCAGGCCATACCACCCAGCGGACAAAACATGGACAACTCCAGTGCAGCGAACAAGGCCTTTATTCAACCTGTCCACGACACCGAAACTTACCCGCCCGCCATACTCGTTAGCAGCCACTTCGACCAAAATAGCTTTGAACTGGCAAAATACCAGCAGTCGTCGATTTATTGCCCACCCACGCTGATCCGCGCTAGCCGCAAACGCCAAGCTGAGTATTTTGCCGGGCGGTTTTTAGCCAACGAGGCTATGACCAGTTTAGGAATAAGCGAATTTAAACTCATCGCCGACGCCAAGCGATGCCCGCAGTGGCCTAGCAGCTTAGTGGGAAGCATTACCCATACCGACGATTACGCCGCCTGCATTGTCGCTGAAAAATCCGAGGTTTCAGCGATAGGCATCGACGCCCAAGATATTCTCGATGACGAGCGTGCCGAGCGCCTGCAGTCGCGAATTATCGACAGCGCCGAATCACGAATTATCGCCCAAAGTAGCCTGTCAGCCGGGCTTGGACTGAGCCTGTGCTTTTCGGCAAAAGAAGCCATCTACAAAGCCCTTTATCCGCGGATTCAGCAGTATTTCGGCTTCAATGCCGCAAAACTGCACAGCATTGACGCCGATAGTTGCAGCCTCGCATTTCGCTTTGATCCAGCCTTATGGATTTTGCACAATGAGCGCAACCTTTTGCATCTTCGCTACCAAATCACCAAGCAAAGGATATTGACCTGTTTAATGCTGCGCACCGTGCAAAAGTAGTCCGTAAAGACACGACCCGAGTAAGAAATAACGAACAAATCGCAGATATAGCCAAACTAAAGGCCAACAAAGTGAAAAACAGTTGAACAATCGCGGCGATGCCTTACTCTAAGCCCCAATAATTTTGCTACCTTGTCGCGCAGGACGAAACACCACCACGCACGGCTCCATCAGTAAAAAAATTCAGGAAAGTAGATTGCCACTTTTAAAATCATTAACAGGTAAAAATACGGAATCATCCGCCGCCTTTCGTCTGAAAGGGGGCTTATTCCCCCTGACCCTGCTAGAAATATCTCACTACGACCGCACTGAGTTTGAGCAACAGCTACAAGACAAAGCCGCAGAAGCCCCCATCTTCTTTAAACAAACGCCGGTTGTACTCAGCTTTGAAGAATTTGACGGCGAATTAAGCACCTTGCCACTGAGCGAGCTAGTTGAAATTTGTAAGACACACGGGCTCCTACCGGTGGCATTGCGCAACAGCAATGCAGCACTACAGGACGAAGCAAAACAAATCTCGTTGGCGATTATGCCCGTCGGACGCGTCAAACCCAATGCGGACAAGACCGCAAGCGACACCGCGCCAACAGCCACCGAAGACGCCAGCGCCGCGCCAGCAGCGGAGCATATTGGCGAGATCAACCCCAATTCAAGCCCCAGCAAAATAGTCACCACGCCTATTCGCTCCGGCCAACAGGTTTACGCGCCCGGCGGCGACCTCATTATCATGGCATCGGTATCTGCTGGCGCTGAAGTCTTAGCCGACGGCAATATTCATATATATGGTGCCTTGCGCGGCCGCGCACTAGCCGGTGTGCGCGGCGACACCTCGGCACGTATTTTTTGCCAAAGTTTAGAAGCCGAACTGGTCTCTATCGCCGGCAACTTTAAAGTAGATGAAGATCTTCGCAAAGATCATTGGAAAAGCGCGGTTCACGCCAGCCTGGACGAGCAGACACTTTGTATTACCCCACTCGTATAGCCTTGCCTGAACTTCACCTATTTTTACCACGCAACACCAGCACAGAAGGATTAAAGCCTTGGCCAAAATTATTGTAGTTACCTCAGGAAAAGGCGGTGTGGGTAAAACCACCACCAGCGCCGCGATAAGTAGTGGTATCGCCATGCGCGGCCATAAAACCGTGGTTATCGATTTTGATATCGGTTTGCGCAACCTTGACATCATCATGAACTGCGAACGCCGCGTCGTGTACGACTTCGTCAATGTCATCAATGGTGAAGCCAATCTTCGCCAAGCTTTGATTAAAGACAAGCGGGCGGAAAACCTCTATATATTGCCCGCCTCGCAAACCCGTGACAAAGACGCGCTGACCGTCGAAGGCGTAGAGCGCATTCTGAACGAATTGGCCGCCGACGGCTTTGAGTACATTATTTGCGATTCACCTGCCGGCATTGAACACGGCGCGTTTATGGCGATGTATTTCGCTGATATGGCCATTGTCGTTGCCAACCCAGAAGTATCGTCGGTGCGCGACTCAGACCGCATTTTAGGCATACTGCAAAGCAAATCGCGGCGCGCAGAAAATGGCGAACGCGTTGAAGAGTGCTTATTGCTAACCCGCTACAACCCCGAGCGCGTTGCCAAAGGTGAAATGCTCGGCGTACAGGATGTAGAAGAAATTCTCGCCACCAAACTACTCGGCGTTATCCCTGAATCCGAGACCGTTCTCAAAGCCTCGAACCAAGGTATTCCCGTCATCCATGATATAGAAAGCCCCGCAGGCCAAGCGTACTCAGACGCGGTAAGCCGCCTACTCGGCGAAGAAGTCGAACACCGCTTCATGAGTGTAGAGCAGAAGGGACTCTTCAAACGTTTGTTTCGGAGGAGCGCATGAGCATATTTGATTATTTCCGCAGCGCGAAGAAAGATACGGCATCTATTGCCAAAGAGCGCCTGCAAATCATTGTCGCCCACGAACGCAATCAGCGAAATAAGCCCGACTATCTGCCTAAGCTGCAACAAGAGTTGCTAGAGGTGATTCGGAAATACGTCGATGTCGATCAAGATCAGGTTGAAGTACAGCTGGATAATAACGGCAATTGCTCCGTGCTGGAGCTCAACATCACGCTGCCTGATCGGGTTTAGTCTCTCTGACCGAGCCCAGTAAATTAGGCTTAGCCATAAAACTCGCAGTGATGATTAACTCATCTTCTGCAAAGCAGCGACGGTAGCTTATGGCTTACGTCGCTGCTGTTTATTTCAATCTTCAGGCGCGCGGAAAGACGCTGAGTAACGTCCCTATCATTAGCGACTCTTTTATTTCCAATAGCGGTTGGGGGCAGCTACTTAATATTGATAATATTGCTACTTACTAGACGGCACGGCCAATCTGCCATCTAGCGCGCAATACAATTGCGTGACACTTCAATCACCGAAAAGGCACGAAAAAGAGTCATCTATGCTACTTCGTATCTGTTTTGCTCTTCTCCTCTCCTCACCAACTATCAGCTTCGCGGCGGACTGCGAGGACAGAGAGATCTTTACCGGGGAGTTACTCACTCGCGCCATCACTCAACTCGTTCAGAACTACGGCGAGTCAGCTAGCAAGCAGGCTATCTCCCGCTGTGAAAGCGGGCCGGGATCAAAACGCCAGATCAAATTGGCGGCCCACGAGCAAGACGACAACTTCACCTACTACCGCATGGTCAGCTGTGACCAGGGCCGAGCCGCAGACGACGTTAGCTGCAAGGCCAGTGAAGGCAGGCGCATCAAATATCAGGGTACCACCATCGATACGGACTCTGCCGCAGGTGATAGCGATAAAAATGCGAAGTTTACCGAAAACTACCTGCGCGCACTTGACTGCTTCAGCGCCGGATTGCAAGCCGGCACCGTAAAGGCGCGCAAATACAATCGCCTGCTCGATACCACTCTAGATATCCCGCTGCCCGTAGACAGCGTGATTAACTCAATTCATTTACTACCCGGCTTTCAGCGCTACATTATCAACGCTGGCGCAGAGCACTTTCGTTTCAGCGTCGAACTCGATAAAGAATACGGCTGCTTTATTGAAGTGTTGAAATAGCATATTACGCTTGCCGCGCCAGATAGCGATCGAGCTGGTTGGCGAAGGCTTGCTTGTCTGCCGAACTGTAGGCGGGCGCACCGCCGCTGTGTACCCCTGAGGATCGCATGGTGTCCATAAAGTCACGCATGTTTAAGCGACTTCGGACATTGTCTGCCGTTAACAATTCGCCTCGTGGGCTCAGCGCCAAAGCGCCCTTTTCTATTACTTCGGCAGCCAAGGGAATATCACTGGTAATCACCAAGTCGCCCGCCTGCGCGCGGCGCACTATTTCATTGTCCGCCACATCAAAGCCACTACTTACCTGCACAGCTGAAATATAGGGTGATGGCGGCACCCGCACCGATTGATTCGCGATCAAGGTCAACATAATTTTGGTTCGCACCGCCGCCTTAAACAAGATTTCCCTTACCACCACTGGACATGCGTCCGCGTCCACCCAAATCGTCACGACCACCTCATTTTTCAGTTAACAAAACACCTGTACTCGACAATTTCAGCACCGGAATCAAACACAGGCCGATAAGCAGCCCTAGGGAAAGTACGAATACCGACCTTGTTATAGCTACCGTAGCATGACGAGGTCGCGGAAAACCAAGAGAGCCGAACGATGCAGAGCTCTATTGCATGAAAGACCTATTTACAGGCTTAAAAATAAATCACCACACTGAAACGGGAAAAACACAGCCCAATGCCCGTTATCGCCTTTACTACGACAAAATGAAATGCCTGCATTTACTAGTATGGATAGTCAGCGTCATCTCAATTATTACCATTGGCGCTTACATCGACAAAGTCAATAATCACACCTATAAAATAAGCTCTCGCGACCAAGCAGACAAAGAGCTCCAAATTATCGCCGCGAGACTAGAAGGCAATATACTAGGCAATCTACAAACCTCTAAAGCCATGCTGTCAGCAATTTATTCTAACCCAAATATCGATCAAGAAGGCTTCGCTAAATTTGCAAAACCCTTATTCGATGGCAGCGCGCAGCTCCGCAATATTAGCGCCACACGTAACCTAACGCTGCAGTATATGTACCCTGTAGAGGGCAACGAGAGCGCAATCGGTTTCGACTACAATAAACGCCCAGATCAACTCAAAGACTTGCTTCGCGCACGCGACACGCAACAAACCATCATCTCTGGCCCGTTTGAACTTATCCAGGGTGGGCAGGGACTTATCGCCCGAATACCAGTCGTTATAACGAATGCGGAAGATCAGTCGGCAAGCGTATGGGGCACCGTGTCCGCTGTCATCGACCTACAGCGCTTGTATGAGGCCAGCGGCCTGCTGGCAATAAATTCAGAGTTGAATATCGCAATACGCAAGCTAGGGTCGGATTCCTCAGCAGTGTTTTTCGGCAACACCAGCTCCTTTGTCGAAGATGCTCGTCCCGTTACCGCCGAAATATCCATGCCCTCAGGAGAGAAATGGCAGCTCGCTGCCATACCCAAAAGCGGCTGGCCGACACTAGCTAATAATGCCAGTGCACTGAGGACTTATCTCGTTATTGCAGGTCTAGCCATCTTTTCAATGATCGCGGCCATTCTGCAATTGGTTGTACGCCGTCAACGACACAATTTTTTATTGCATAGTCTTTTTGATTTATCACCCAACGGCATTGCACTTAGCGACTTTGAAAGCGGTGATTTTTTGCAAGTTAACGATACCCTGCTCGCCAGCACAGGGTATAGCCGCGAAGAGTTTATAGCCCTAAACGATTGGCAGCTAAGTGCAAAAAATGCCGAAGAAGCCGAGCAATATCAAATACGAGCGCTACAAAAAACCGGTCGCTACGGCCCTTATGAACGCAACTATATCCGCAAAGATGGCAGTGAATTCCCGGTGCGGCTGAGCGGCTTATTAATTCATGACGACTCCGGAAAAGCCTTTGTCTGGTCGATAATCGAAGATATTTCTGCACAAAAGAAAACGGCCGAGATCATGCAACGCCAGCAATCGCTAATGCGCTCAATGGGCGCACAAGCCCGCGTTGGCGCCTGGGAATATATCGTCAAAGCCGACAAAATGTACTGGTCGGAAATGACCAGAAAAATATTCAAAGTAGCCGACGATTTCACTCCAAGCTACCAAAATAATAATCAGTTCTATCACACCAGAGATTCGCTGTTACGAATTAACAAAGCAATAAAAGAAGCAATGGAAGACGGCGTCCCCTTCAGCGAAGAGATAAAAATACGCGCGGCGAACGGGCGCGAAACCTGGGTTCACATTACCGGTCAAGCCGAATTCCACGACCAGAGCTGTATTCGTGTCTATGGTTCAGTGCAAGACATCGATAGTCGCAGAAAAGTACGAGATGAACTTATCGACGCCAAAGAAAAAGCAGAAGCCGCCGTACACGCCAAAAGCGAATTCTTAGCCGTTATGAGCCATGAAATACGCACACCAATGAATGGCGTGCTAGGCATGCTAAATCTATTAGAAAACTCTCCGCTAAATAAAGACCAAGAACGTAAAATCAATGTCGCGAAAACAAGCGCGCAATCCCTATTAAACTTGATAAACGATATTCTCGATTTTTCTAAAGTCGACGCCGGCAAGCTGCAATTAGAAAACATTGTTTTCAATATCAGAAAACTGTTTGACGACATCGGTGCGAGTCAAGCCTTAAACGCCCATGAAAAAGGGCTAGAATTAATCATTGATCAAAGCGCGATTAATCAGAGTTGGGTATCTGGTGACCCAGCTCGCCTACGTCAAATTATTACCAATTTATTAGCCAATGCCATTAAGTTCACCGCGCAGGGCAACATTATTCTACGCGCCGGATTGCGCTCCAAAAATGGCAACTTGATTCTAAGCTGCGCCATTACCGACACTGGCATTGGCATCCCCAATAGCGAAATAAAACGACTTTTCTCACCGTTTACACAGATCGATGCCAGCACAACCCGCAAATTTGGTGGATCTGGACTAGGCTTATCTATCTGTAAGAATTTATGCGAGCTAATGGGTGGTAGCATTTCCGTCGCCAGCGCCTATCACGAAGGCAGCACCTTTACATTTACAGTTTGCCTAAAAGATTGCAGCGACCGCGACACCGCAGATCAATTCAATCTAGATACAACACGTAATCGTGCCGTATTTATCCTTGACGACAATAAGGCGTTCGCAAGTTCTATTTGCAATCAACTTAAAAAATGGAAAGTCGACGTTAGCGCTCCAGAAAGTGCCAATGATTTAATCTTACAAGTGGAATCCGAGGCCAAAGACGACGCAGAAAAACTCGTCATCATCGGTATGACTGACGAACACCAAAGCGATACGGTCGCACTGTGCACCAAACTTCGCCAAAACCCTCACTTTGACTGCGCAACAATTGTGATAGTAGCGTATACCGATATTGCTGACGGCGAACAACTTTCACTCGCCGGTGCCAATGGCTTTTATCTCAAGCCGATTTCATACAGTGATCTCACATCAATCCTTAAGCTCAAGCCACATGAAAAGGCATTCCCAACAAAAGCGGCAAAAGGAAAATTAAGCAACTTAGACGCAAGCGATACCGTTGCCATTTCGCGCACTCATCAAAAACAGGACGCGTTCAGCCAACACAAGGTGCTATTGGTTGAAGACAATCCGGTTAACCAAGAAGTAGGACGCTGCACCTTGACGGAAATGGGATTTGACACCGATGTCGCGGCCAACGGCCAAGTAGCACTGCAAATGTTAAATGCCACTCCGAACGACATGCCTTATGCACTGATATTGCTTGACTGCCAAATGCCGGAAATGGACGGCTACCAAGTTTGCAAGCATATACGCAACGGTAGCGCAGGCGATGATTATCGCTCTATCCCCATCATCGCGCTCACTGCAAATGCGATGTCTGGTGATAAAGAGAAGTGCATTAGTGCGGGAATGAATGACTATCTACCCAAGCCCTTTACCCCGAGCAATCTAATTGAAAAGCTGCAACGCTGGTTACCTACAGAGACCTTAACGCCAAGCCCCGCTTTACCGACTTCGCTACCACACGTAGACCCCGCAAATAGCAGCTGCGACGAAGGGGCAATTTGGATTAAAGAAAGGGCACTAGAAAGTGCTATGGGGCGTCAAGAGGTGCTTAAGAAATTACTGACTTTATTCTGCGAACAAATTAGTGCCCAACTCAAGGAATTGGACTCCGCCTATACTGAGTCAAACCACAACGAGATGGCGTCCATCGCCCATGCCGTTAAAGGTAGTGCAGCACAATTGCACGGCATAAAATTGCAAGAGTGCGCCGCTAAACTTGAGCGCGCCGCGAAAGATCAAAACAGCACAGACGTCGACCAGCTCTACAATGACTTCAAACAACAAAGTGAAAACCTCAGGAACTGCTTCAAAAGCTATTTAACGCCAAAACACACTGCAGCGACCAGCACCGCATTAAACTGATCAAATTTAAAATTTGCCAAGACTCGGCTTAGGGCTTCCACGGCTTAGCGCTTATACTGCGGTCAACTTGGCGGCATTTATCAATCATGAATTTCGAACTTTGGGCTCAGCGACTAAATACGGTATTGATCCAGAATCAATCTTTATGGCGTCACAATGCCTACAGCAACTTCACAGCGTCACCAATTGACGACAATGCCGTTCTTGGAGATTTTCTACTTGCGCTTAATGACGATGAATTTGCGCAACTACAACGCAATGACCAGCAACTGCTCACACGCTTAATTCCCTACTTTCCGCCCGCCGTCGAATTGCTTGAGCTAATCACGATCACATCAGCACCTGCAGCCTCCCACCGCGAACCACCCGTCGGTATTCCCGGCAATAAATGGCAGCAAATCCAGGCGTTTATCGATGCCCACCCAACTAAAATAGGCGAAACCCAGGCAAACCAAAACCCAGCGCTCCTCAACAATACACCCGCCATTGAATGGTGCAGTGGTAAGGGCTATTTAAGTGAAGCATTATTCTCTCGCTATGCACTAGACTCTGTTGGTCTTGAAATTGACGCAAGCCTAGTGGACTCGGGAAATAAGCGAGCTGGAAAAAGCGCGGGGCGAACATACCAAATTGTGAAATGCGACGTGCTCAGTGAGGGTGTATTTAACTTCGTCAATTCATCAACACAGATCCTAGCGCTACACGCCTGCGGCGGACTCCATCAACGCCTTTTAAGCGTTAGCGCGACAGCGCACAGCCCGCGTATCAGTTTTTCGCCGTGCTGCTACCACCGCTTTAATCACGGCGAATATCAAGCGCTTTCCAGCTCAATGAAGGCTAGCGCACTGTCATTATCCAATAGCGATCTGCGTACCGCCGTGCGACAAACCTGCACTGCAGGGGCGGGCGAAACCGCCGCTAGGCGACGGCTCCAAGCCCGCTATATAGGACTTAGAATTTTACTTGCTGAACAGGGTTTCGCCACTGACACAGCTCTACCCTCAAGCCCTCAGCACTGGAGCAAGGTGCGTTTTCGGGATTGGGTAAATGAAATACTCAGCCGCAAATCAATCGCCGTCACCATTCCGACCAATATCGCTCAGTATGAAGTCGCGGGTGCACAAGGTCTGCGCAAAGCGGAACGACTCGACCTTATTCGCATGGCATTTCGACGGGCGATAGAGCTGCGCTGCGTACTCGACAGTATTTTATATCTACAAGAACAGCATTATGACTGCACGCTCAGTGAGTTCTGCCCCAGCTCACTCACGCCACGAAACCTGCTTGTTCAAGCCGTAAAACGCGCAGCAATATAAAGGCAACTAAGGTAATCCAACGCCGCTCATCGCTGCGGTGTTTCACACTAGGCAGCAATCGGGGATAATGCCAGCTTTTCCCGCGACCATCCTCAGGAATCCAGTAATGACACTTCAACGCCTCCGCCTCGCCAAGAACGAAGACAAACGTCTGCGCAGCGGTCATTTATGGATTTATAGTAATGAGATAGACGCCAGCGCGACACCACTGCGCAATTTCTCGGCGGGCGAACACGTTATTGTGGAAAACCAACAGGGCAAGAGCTTGGGGGTTGCCTATGTTAACCCCCAGTCTCTAATCTGCGCTCGACTCATGAGTCACGATGAGCGGCCTATCGATGTGAACTTTTTAAAAAAGCGGATCAAATCCGCCCTCGCGCTGCGCGAAACCCTGTATGAACACCCCTGCTACCGACTTATCTATGGTGAGAGTGATTTACTACCGGGCTTAGTTGTCGACCGTTTCGGCGACCACCTCTCAGTACAGCTCAACACTGCAGGCATGGATGCAATGCGCGACATTATCATTGAAGCGCTTGTGCGCATGCTGCAGCCGCAGTCAATTCTGTTACGCAACGATGCCGCAGTTCGTAAACTTGAAGGGCTGGAGCTAGAGGTTGTCACTGCCTATGGCGAGGTTCCAGATGAAGTAGAACTGATTGAAAACGGTGTGCGTTTTCTCGCGCCACTGGCTGCGGGTCAAAAAACCGGCTGGTTCTACGACCAGCGCCCCAACCGCGAGTGGCTGCGCACCTTAGCCCCCGGCAAGCGTGTGCTAGATGTATTTAGCTATGTGGGCAGCTTTGGTGTGCAAGCTGCTGTCTTTGGCGCAAGCGATGTTTGGTGCGCTGACATCTCCGAATCCGCGCTTGATATGGTGCACAAAAACGCTGAGCTCAATGGCGTTGCCGATAAACTCAGCACCGTACAAGGCGATGCTTTCACAACGCTAAAATCATTGAAAGAAGCTGACGAACGCTTCGATGTCATCATCGTAGACCCACCGGCGTTCATCAAACGTAAGAAAGATCAGAAAGAAGGCATTCTAGCCTACCGCCGTATCAACGAGATGGCCATGCGCTTGCTAAACCACGACGGCTTTCTTATCTCAGGCTCTTGCTCAATGCACATGCCTCGGGAGGAAATGCTAGATTTAGTCCGCGCCTCTGCGCGACATATCGATCGCCACGCCCAAATTCTTGCGGAGGGTATGCAGGGAGCCGACCATCCAGTTCACTCGGCAATACCTGAAACGCGCTATTTAAAAGCCGTATTGAGCCGAATTTCCCGCACCTAACTTTTGGCTAATAACTCGCTTCGCAAGCTCTAATCAATAAAGGTAATTCAAAAACTAAGTCAGCGTAAAACGCCGCGGCGATTATTTTCGCGCGGTCTTACTTAAGCGTTTCACCTTGTACATGTGCTGATCTGCGTATTTGAGCAAGGATTCGTAGTCTGTGGCGTGCTGCGGGTAGATAGACCAGCCGATACTCGCCTTCAGCGTGTATTTCCCTTCCTTGAGTGAAAGCGGTTCTTGCAGGATCTCCTCAATCCGTCGCTCGCCCCGCTTCGCATCCTCCTCATTTCCCATGTCGCGGCTAATAATGCAGAACTCATCACCACCAATACGCGCCACCGTATCAATTTCCCGCACTCGATGCCGCAAACGGCGACTAAACACTTCTAATATCTCGTCGCCAAAATGATGACCATATTGATCATTAGCCTTTTTAAAATCGTTTAAATCAATGAAGAATAAGCAGAATGTACTTCCACTCTGTTCACAGCGAGAAATCTCCATTTTTAATAATTCCAGAAAATGACGCCGATTGATGGCCCCGGTGTGTGCATCATGATTGGCTAAGTAATGATATTCACGCCGCTCTTTCAATAACTTTTCGCGCAAGCTTTTAGAGGTTTTATTGTAATAAAGCGCAACAAAGGCAATGAAAAAGTGGGTTGTAAAAATGCTGACAAAAAAGGCAAGGCCATCATCAACGTCGGGCATCGCATTTTGTATCGGAATACCTAAGTAAGGCGCTGCGAACAGCAGCGACCACGATAGCGCCGCTAGAAGACCCCAAATTATTCCCGCCTTAAAATCGATACTGAGCGCAGCAACGGCAGGGAAAATAATCAGACAAATCGCCGCAGGAGATTCAATCCCGCCAGTCATCATGGCGAGATAGATCAAGGCCAAGCCAAGAAAAGTAATAAGAGTATTCACTGCGAAAACACGCTGATTCAATGTTCGCAAAATATAGATCGACAGCAGTGCGCCAACACCAATGAAGATGAAGAACAGCCTTATTATATGTACGCTGTGCTCCCCCAAAGGAAGAAAATACGTGGCAACAAAAATGATAAGCGAGACATAAAACAGGACGCTAAGGATTAAACTGGCGACAAAACGATGACGATACAATCTTGCATTGCCGCCACCTGTTTTAGAGTGAAATGAGTCTACCAATGAAAGTATGTTAAAACTCTTGAACTTAAACATCCTAAGCTAAATATCCCTTATTAGCGCACTTCACCTGTAAATCATCGCGCCACAAGCTAAAGCAAAACTACAACCACTGGCCCATTTCTGCAAATTATGGCGGCAAGCCAGTGGCGAAGCAACTCGCAAGCGTCATTCCTAGCCACACATCACCCTCCTGCGCTGAGCAGCACTATTTGAAATCAGCCGCACTGTGCCGCTCAACTACCTGGGTCTTCTCATCGCCCCAGGGACGGTTCACACGAAGCCCACGCCGCACCGCTGGTCGCTCAGCGATCAACTCTGCCCACCGTACAACGTGACGGTACGAGGCAACATCAAGAAATTCAGCGGCATCGTATAGACGACCTTGCGCCAGCGCACCGTACCAAGGGAAAGTCGCCATATCTGCAATAGTATAGTTGTCACCACATAAATAGGTGTTTTGCGACAGGTGCTTATCCAACACATCTAGCTGTCGCTTTACCTCCATCGTGTAGCGATCAATGGGGTATTGATACTTTTCTGGCGCGTAGGCGTAAAAATGTCCAAATCCACCGCCGAGAAAGGGAGCGCTACCCTGCTGCCACATTAACCACGACTGACAAGCAGCTCGCTCAGCAGGATCTTTGGGGTAATAAGCATCAAATTTTTCAGCTAGATAGAGCAGAATGGCCGCCGACTCGAAGACTCTTATCGGCGGGCTTACACCTCGATCAAGCAAGGCGGGGATTTTGGAGTTGGGATTTATTTCCACAAAGCCGCTGCCAAACTGTTCCCCCTCGCCGATATTGATCGTGTAGGCGTCGTACTCTGCCGCATTAATACCGAGCTCTAACAACTCCTCTAACATCACTGTCACTTTCACCCCATTGGGGGTAGCCAGTGAATGCAGTTGCAGATCGTGCTCACCTACCGGCAATGCTTTCTCGTGGGTAGCGCCAGATATTGGCCGGTTGATATTGCTGAATTTGCCGCCGCTTTGATTGTCCCATTTCCACACCGCCGGTGGCGTGTAGGTATTAAAGTCTGCCATTGGAAGATTCTCCCGCTAAATATCAAAAATCAATCTTGTTACTTAAATCGATCGCCGTGTTCGTTCACTCTATCAATAGATTACCGCACGTGCGAAACCTAGGGCGACGCCACACAACATCCAATCTGCAGGGAGTTTTCTCCGCATCACCAAAGATCAATGACTAGGCGACGCCACTGACGCCTCCTGCGCCACTTTGGCTCGACGCCAAAAGCCCTGATGAATTGCCAGCGCGAGAAAAATCAAACCCGCCCCCAGCAAAATCGCCACAGTCACGGTCTCATTCGCCACCAGCACGCCCAATACGATTGCAAGTACCGGCGTAATAAACGGAATCAGAGACACTGTCTCAACAGCCATGTGTTTCAGTATTGAATAGTAGGCGACAAAGCCCACCAATGAGCCAAACAGCGACAAATACAATAACGACCCTAGGGACTGCGAGCTAATATAAATAGGCTCAACACCAAAGACAAACACCCAGCTCAGTGCCATTCCCGGCAAGGCAAATGCCATTGCGCCAAGTGCTTGTTCAATGGGTTCAACCGCCATTTCTGCGTTTAGCTTTTTCACCCACAATGCACTTGCCGAAAACAGCACATTCGACAGCAACATAAGCCCAATGCCGATATAGCTATCTCCCGTCACGCTCACATCGTCAAATACAATGCACAGCAGGCCCAAGCCGGCCAAAACAATCGCAAATACCTTGCGCGGCTGCAATAGATTTTCACCCAAAATAGGCCCCGCAAGTACGGCGGTAAAAAATAGCGTCAAACCAAATAGCAAGGCAATAAGGCCAGACGGCAGATACTCGGCAGCGAAATACACCAATGCCATATTGGGAAAAAGACTGATTGACGCCGCAAAATACAATTTCCAGTGGCGACGAATCGCTAGCCCCGCAAAGCCGCCAATGGTACAAATAATGCTGCCCACGCCAAAGGCCAATGCAATTCGCATGGTTAGACCCGCAATTGGCTGCAGGGAATCACCGCCTAGCTTTATTGCTAGCGGCGTTGTGGCCCAAATAAATATGACCAATACATAGGTCAATCTTACAAGCATGATCGTCTACCTGAATACTTGCCGAGTCATTTATCTGTGGCCAGAAACGAAAAAGGCCGCAGAGAGTGTCTGCGGCCTTTGAGAAATTTTGCGTTTTACATCAATGCATCATTTTTCTGCCGCACGCCACACCACCCAGCGCAATGCGAGATTGCGTTTGGCTGCAGCAAACATGACAGGACAAAGTGAATACATGATTTTTGACTTTCCGTTTTAAATAGGTGAAAACCCCTCGACTATAGGAGAAGAGCATATATCTACGCAAGCTTTTCTTAATCGTAATATTGGCACAAATAGACAAGGTCAGAGTCAACATCACGATTAGCAATCTAGGCCCTACTACTCAAAACGCTTACAGAACAGTCTTTCAAACGCGGTTATAGATCCTCTAAGCGATTCGCTGAGTGCGTCATCAACATCAGTTGATGCTCTTCCACATCAAGCAACTGTTCCAGCATGTCAGCAGCGGGCGTCGTCCCATAGCGGCTAAGTAAATGACTAAAAAGCGCTATCAACTGCTCGTGAATATCCCTAACCCGATCCATAAGTTGATTAGCCGAGAGTGTCGCCCACTCTTCGTCCTTAGTCGACGTATCTGGCAAAGGCTGTTTATTCAAAAACTCAGTGCACCACGTCCCAAGAGCATTATCACTTTCAACATGGTCAAATGTAGACACCGTCTTAGCAAGCTGGCGCTCATGATCGGCTATATAGCCGCTAAGCATTTTTGTGCGTTCATCGTCAGACGCCGCAACACTAGACTCGATAAAAGTAGCGAAATTACGGTGGAACTCACCTGACCATGCAACCACATTGCCAATTGTTTCAATTTGCATTTTCGCCTTCCTCCTGTTCGCCATTAACTCGCAGCTCAACGAGCATCCATGTTAGTTGTGACAGGCGAATTTGCGCAGATACTCACGAGAATTAATTGAGTACCGCGACGATTTACTAATAGGCCTTGAAAATGGGGGCTTCAGGAGGGATAGTTTTTTTGATAGGTCTCGGCCCCCATCGCCTCGATCTGTAGATCAATCATTTTATAAAACGCCGGCAAAATGGCAGAGTAATCTGATTCTGGCACCAAACCATTAAGCGCTGCGACCGCCGCCTCAATAGTTGACAGGCCGTCTTGTCGTGGCGATTTTCTGATTTTATATTGCGATGTCTTCGTCGCTTGAATCGCTACACAAGGCAATTCAGCCAGCCAAGAATTTAAATACATTAGCCGTGCAACCTTTCTCCACGTGCCGTCTAATAGAATAATATTTTTAATATTTTTGCGCTCTAGCTGATCGGCAGTAACGGCATTTTCTGCGGGAAACACCAGCACAGTCTCCGCTCGCCAATCAGGCCCGAGTATCGACAGTGGATCGAAATACTCACCAACCAGTCGCACCGCGCCGACGATAGACTTCTCTAGAATTGGCGCAGAAGAAAGGGCATGCCTAGCTTCCTTTTCATCTTGCAAAATGACGACACGATAAGGACAAGCCATGCTGACAAGTACATCGCAGAGGCAGGTTTTTAGAGGTCGTTCACAATCTGCACACGCAGCGCGCTTTGTCATACGGATACCAACAAAATAGTAAGTAAAACATAGCAGAGTACTTTCGTAACCGCCTTGTTTTCATTTAGTGCCGCCTAGACCACCTTAAACAGAGTCTGGTTAAAACCGACGGATGGACGTTGGTGGTTTTTACAATCTCAACGCCGCTATCACGTGCTTGTCGCGTGCATAGCTTTGTTATTGGTTTTTATCTCGATCGCACTCTTAAATGCATCAGCGTTTTCGAGTCTTTCCATAATGTCCGAATCGGGCAAGCAATTACTATCGACGAATTTCACCAACTCAGGAACAGGATCGCAAAACAATATGTCTAGAGACATACGATCCATTCCGTATATTCCTCGATGAATCATATTTGCACTAAATATCAGTAGATCGCCAGCATCTAGTTCTACTGCTTTACCCGTCGACAGGTTTTCATGATTCTTGCGGCCATTGCGCTCCAAGCGCACATCGAGTTCATCGTCTTTATCCCAGCGCCTATGGGTTCCTGGAATTAGCTCTATCCCGGGCTCATCGCTCAAAGGAATGCGAAAGTGAACAACGTTTGGTCCTAGTAAAGCCTGTTTTTGCTCATCAATAGACATATGGTACTGAGGATCTCTGTGCCAGTAGTTTTTTTGACTTTCATTTACAGGGTCAAAAAACAGCTGGGTGTTCATGAAGGTTGGACGATCACCCATGATAGAAGTAACAACATCCATGAACTTGGCGGAACCTATGAATTTGAAAAATGACTCTCTCTCATCATTTTTTAAATGCTCTTTTGCCGTCAAATACGCAGAGTTCACAGCTTTTTCTGCGTAGAACTGTGCATTTTTTCGCTTCCACGACTGATGAAATTGAGTGGCCGTTTCACGTAGTTTCTTAAGATCGTTCTCTCTGACAAAGCTTTTAAAAACTACATATCCGTTCTCTTCGTAATCTTTATTCATGTGTATACCAATAGCGCTTAGCATCAGCGGCGCGCACCTTTGGCGCGCCCGCTGGATGCTTTTGTTAACTCTTTTTTCTTTAATGACTCTTTGATATATTTTGATACTGAGTCAATTTCTGGGAACATTGTAGCCACATTTATTCCGAGAGTGGCTAACTGACCAAGAATTTTATTTTTACCTGATTTGTTAATAATTAGACGATATGGTTCTGAACTATAATTAAGAGAGTTTATATTGTCAGTTGAGAATCGATACGAGTCAGGGACTCTGGCAGGTTTAGTTTTATTTCCATTAATGCCGAAAACAAAAAAGGCTCCATCCTGCCTAATAATTCTCGGATTATCTAACTTTGGCTTGACGCAAACAACTGACTCAAGATCACTTTCAACTATAACAGGAGAGAAATAAGGCTTCTCTTCCTTTATCTCATGTAGTAGATAAGTAATTTGTTTTTCCTTATTAAATTTTTCTTTATCTTGTCCTTTGATACTTTGAATTTCAAAATCTTCTGGCCTTTTGGCAAGGTTAGTAAGAATACTTACAGTGTCACTATCGTAATATTTAACCTCTTTCTTGGGTACTTTAAAAATTAGCACTTCTGCATCCTTATCTAGGTTTTCATTTACCGCAAAAAACAATGCTGCAAGTGGGTTAGCGGTTAAATCCAATAAACGAGTTGGTAAAGAATAGTGTTGCATTTTTACTAGTTTTTCAAAGGCAGTTTTTATTTGACTGAAATCATTGGGGCATTTCATTATGATTTCACGATACATTCGGTGTTCGTTATTTATCCATTCCGTTTCTCTATAGATAGAAGGGGTCAGCTTAAAGCCTTCATAATCTGAATGTCCGCGAAAATAATATACAGAATCAGATGGGGTATCGAGTTCAAGCTTTTCAAGCCGCTCAATAAATGTTTTGATGCTACCTATTTTCTGATTTTCCCTTATTCCCATTTTTATATCCAATTTCTATTTAGAACTAACAACAAATTCAAATGCATTACGCTTTATAACTCGTGTACACGGCGAAACGAAGGTTTGAGGTGATTAAGCAGGATAGTTCTATTTAAATCAGGAGGATAGTAAGTCTGAAATGATTTTCCATTTGTGTGCATCCTGCATTCGATGTGGAACCCCTTAGCTATGAGCATAATCGCTTATTAAGAAAAATCAATTACTTAAGTGAATTCCCTCAGAATTAGTGAGCGCAGTGCTGTCGAATACAAGTTTGGCAGCTGACCACTATTGCGACTACTCCCTCAAACACGCAAACTTTCTCAGACACTTTCACAGCTTATAAAAAATCGTACTCTATTTTTTCCGAGTGGTTTTTCGCGTTTTTTTAGCGGGCTTTGTCGGTTCTGGTCGCTCGGTAACGTGATCAATCCAGAACAGCGCATCCAGATAATTCACATAGCGATGTAAATATTGAGGAGACAAATCCCGCATGGCCGTTAAGGCTTTCAGCGCGAGCATCTGTGGGTTCAGTGGCCCTGGGCTTTCAGGCCCTTGCTGTATGGCGATTTCGACCCGCTTGGCGATTGCGCTGCGCTGCTGAAAAACCTGCATTTTCTGGCTGGCCTGCAAGGGCCGCTGATCCGGCATCGGCTCGGCATCACCTTGGCTAAGCGCTATATCGGCGGTGTAGGCTGCACCGCTCAAGCTTTGACGTTCTTGTTCCCGCAATTGCCGCTCTAAGGCAGACGCCGACGCATCACTGCTCACTGGCTTCTCATCCAGCAATTCCCGCAGGGCCATTACTTTGGCAATAGCTTTATCGCTTGGGCGCGTATTGTTTTGATGAGTGAGAAGTAATTTTTTAAAAGCGAACTCATCGCCATTGTTTAACAGCGCCTCGGCCAATGCGCGGTCACTTTCACCAAGCTCGGCCAGTGACGTCGCTATGCGCTGGGCCTTAGCCTCTTGATCAATTCGATAGCGCGCTAAGGCATCGGCAATTTTTGTTTGCAGAATCTCTTGTGCAGGTGCGCGCAAATCAGCCGCCCGCTCAGACATTGATTCAATAAAGCGGAAACGCGCGGAATCGTAGAGATGGCCCATCTCTTCACGCAATAGCGCTATATCCTGCTGTAACTCTGCCAGCATAGCTTAGGGTGCCTTTTCTGCTGCCGCTTGCGCCCGAGGCACTGGCGCCATTTCTACGCGGCGATTTTGCGAGCGGCTATCAGCATCATTATTTTCCACCACCGGCTGCTGCGCGCCAAAGGCGGCGGCAAACACCATATCTGCGGGCATGCCCTCTTCGATAAGTGCGCGGGTGACGGTAAGCGCCCGCTGAGCAGACAACTCCCAATTATCGCGAAAATGTAAATTGCCTTTTTGAATGGGGAGATCATCGGTGAAACCGCTGACCATAAGCAATTGCTCATTGTCACCAAGATACACTTGCAGGGGCGCTCGCAGGGTATGCAAAAGTTCTCGGCCTTCGTCCTGCAATTCGGCGGAATTTAAAGAAAACAAAACGTTGCCACTGATACCAATTTTGCCATCGCGCAGGGTGACTCGGCCGGCAGCAAGAGGGTCAGCCAAGGCCTGCTCCAGGGCCAAACGGCGTTGCTCAGCGACTTCTCGTTTTTGAATTTCTTTCTCTAGGGTCTGCGATAACTCAAGTTGAAAACCCAGCGCCCACACCAGTAGCAAAACAAACACGCCGACCAGCCCGGTCATTAGGTCGCCGAAAATCGCCCAAATTGGCGGTTCTTGATCTAAGCCATTATCCAGTTCCGACACACTCATGCCGACGCTTCCTCACGAGAAGCCACAACGCCTTTAGCCAGACTCTGCAGTTGGTTCATGATTTCCTGATGAGACAGCATATTGTGGTCAATAATTTCCCGCGCCTGCGCAACGTAATACGCCATTTGCTCGTCGCTGCGCTCACCACTGCCCTGCAAGTCCGAATCCACTTTGAGCAAGGTCTCGATCAAACTGCCGTTTGCCTCGCTGAACTGACTAACGGCTGTCGCAAAGGCATCACCCAAACTCGCCAGCTCTGCGCTACTTCCCTCGAAATGGGCAACGATATCAGACAGCTTGCTAGATTCAGTATTGACGCTGTCAGCAAACCCTTGACTGATAGTCGCAAGCAATTCTGAAGAATTGCCGAGGATACTTTCTACCGCCTCGCGTTGCCCTGCCGCCGACACCTGCAAAGATTCCGACAAGGCATTTAACTGGCTCATCAACTCGCGACGCTCGTCGAGCAGGCTATTGTCACGCTCGATATTTTCATTCATCTCGGCGCGTAATTTGGTCATGATTTCAGCGGCAATGCGCGGAGTTTCAGAGGCCGACTCGATAAGGCGCCCCATCGGCTCTTCAATCGCATGTGCCAAACTGGCCAAGTGTTCGGCAACCGCAGCCTGTAATTCATTCAAACGGTTTACCGCCGCGTCGCCGCGCTGTTCTTCCAAGGTATATAGGCTTTGCAATTCTGATTTTATGGCCGCCGTCATCTCGCTCATGCGCGCCTGATAACTATCTAGCCAACTACTTTCGCTTTGCGCGCGGGCCGCAACCAACTCCTCAGAGGCCACCACTAATTTGCTGAACTCTGCTATCAGCTCTTGGCTACCGGCGCGAGCATTACTCGTTAAGGCCTCGGCATTGCTTTGCAGCAAATCCGCACTTTGTTCAAACACGGTAGACCAATTAGCAAGACGCGCCTGCTCGGCGGACTGCTGCTTCTCTAACCAATCGTCGCTGAGAGAATTAAAACTGCCGACCATAGCCTGTGAACTATTGGCGAATTGCGCAAGTAGCTCGCTGAAGCGCTTATCCATTGTTGATAGTAATGACTCACTGCCCGCTTGTTGCGCAGTCACTGCACCTTGCCAAGCGCGGGTAAAATCGTCTGATGTGCTGGCGTAGCGCTCGTCTAAACTCTGCAAATGCGCCGCTGCCGCGCTGTGTAATTGTTGCTGACTGGCTTTCATATCATCGCGTATATCGCTGACAAAACGGGAAATGACCGGCGTTATATTCTCGCCGGCAATACGGCCGCTGTCGGCCAAGCTTTGCTTTAAAGACGCGTCCACGGATTCAGCCAGCGCTTGAAATTGACCTTGCGCCGCAGCGTGAAACTGCTCCTGGTTACGCATAAGGGTCGCCGCCATGTCGTCGCCCATACGCCCTAAACGATCAGCCAGTAATGTGAGCTGTTGCGCAACCACAGGCAGTGCCTCGGCCTGCGACTGCATAGCCTGATAACTTTGGCGACGCTGCTGGCTCAATGAAAAAGGTTTGAATACCGTGCTCATACTAGTGTCGAGCTGACGAGACACTAATAGCCGCTCGCGGCGACTTAAGGTTGAAATCAAGCCTAGCATCGCCGAGGCACACACCCCCGCCACCGAGGTCGCAAAGGCCAAGCCCAAGCCCTTAATTGGTTCGGCCAAGCCCGCTCGCACCGCCTCTAATTCATTCGTACCCTCTAGCGCTACCACCGCGCCCTTTAGCGTGGCGACCATGCCGATGAAGGTGCCGAGCAGGCCGAGCATCACTAGCAAACCAATGATATAGGGGCTCAACACCGGCGCGGGTAAACCGATATATTCGCCCTGCACACGCTGGCGCACGGCGTTGCGCAGGCTGCTAGGCAGCTCAGCCAACCAGTTCTCTATATCCTGCAGCGAGTCGTCCACGTTTGCGATCGCCGCGCTCAACGCTGTGCTCGCCTGCTGATAACGCAGAAGCTCAACAAACCCCACTGTATAGGCCACGGCGATCAATACCGTGACGCCCAGCGCGAGCATATTGCCAGCAACAAAAGCCGCCCCCATCCACAGCACTACCGTTGCGCCTATGGCAAACGCGGCCACCGAAATCATTCTTGTCATTGTGTCGTCTCTACTTCAAATTCTAACGCTTCTATCAAGCCGAGAACCGGCATGAGCCGCAGCTCTAACTCAGCTAGCAGTACCGCCTGCATCTCGCGAATAAAGCGATCTAACCACCCGCCTTTTTGCAACCAACGTGCGGTTTCGTCTTGGACCGAGTTCGAAACCGCCTCATTGAATTGGCTATTTTCCGCCCGCGCTTGACGGTACTGCTGATTCAAAAAATAAAAACGCTTTGCCAATAAGTGCGGAACACCCGCAAAAACTCGCCGGCTAAAATCGGCCATGGTGTCTGCCATGCTGCCGTCTAGGCTTGCTAACTGGGCGAGCTCTGGCGACGTACCCTGCATGATCTTCTGTAACTGCCGTCGCAGCGTCGCCACGCGATGGTCCATTTCACTTTGGTGCAGTGAATAAAACCGCTGATAGGCGACAAACCCTGCGTCCGGGTCATCTAATGTGTCGCGGTTGGGGCGCGGCAGTATAAACGCCGACGCGCTTTCACCCGGCGCTTCGTCGCCTTCCAACACAAAACTATTAATTATAAATGCCAGCATCCCCGCGCGCGCCTGCATAAATAACTCAGTGGGCTGCTCCGTGCTAGGCGCCGCCACAAAGGGCTTTTTTTTCAAGCTCCGCAGGGACTCAGCCAGTACGATCGCGTCGGACAAGCTAATTAACTCGCCGAGCTTATCTGCAAACTGCTTGCTGCTGAACTCAGCATTGACCACGGCCAAATCAATGAAGACGCGCTGAAGCCGGGAGCTTGTTACCGGAATTGGGTTCATAACATCCTTAATGAAAACACAACCGTGCGGCTAGCGCAGCGCTAGAGTAGATCGACGCGACCCCTTGCACTGCCAGACGAGATATTCTGATTAGCGGGAGTGGTGACCGCCAAAAAAGTTTCGCCAAAACTGCGGTGACGGAGCTAATTTTGCGGTCAATTATCGCTATTTTGCCAGTAACTTCAAGGATTAGCCGCTACAGAGCGAAAACCCTGCTTATGCAGCAGGGCCAAAGCATCTAGCGGCCGTATTGCGTGTTTAGGTAGGCCATGATGTCTTTGGACTCAAACATCGCCACCCCCGTGTTGGGGTCAATTAAATAAGGCACTTGAGAGCGGCCGGTTAGCTCGCGTAACCGAAGGCGATTGGCACTGGTAATGGGCGCATCCGGAAACCAGCGCGAACGCACCAGCGGCGGCCCCATTTCCTGCCAGCGGGATTTAGCAAAATTGCGCAATATATAGGGTATTTCTAATTCGGTGAGCAGCTCGCGTACCGGCCGCGAATAGGGACTGGATTCAAAACTGTACAGCTCTAACACTTGCTCAGGCGCAACTGAGGGCTTGGCATTCATACCCCGAGCACGGCCAATGGAGCGCACTGCGGTGGCCGCCATCGAGCTCGAAATCGATAATTGCCTGCGCAACCCTCGCGGCGATACACGTCTCGCATTGCCGTAATGTTTATAGAGGTGATCAATGATCTCCGCCGATTCTAGAATCTCATCGCCGGTATTGGGATCGAGCAACAGCGGAAACTGACTTACACCGCTTATATCCAAGGCATCTGGCCGAAAGCGCATACCGCCCACCGGGCAGGGATAAATCAGCACATCAACATCTAACTCACTCAGTACTTCTCTCACCACGCGACAGTAGGGACAGGCCTCAATATCGTAGAGCACTAGCATTTTCTCTGGTTGGCGGGTTTTATCACCATTAAACGCCGCCGATCCGCGCCAACCGCGTGCCGAACTCGCCATTACTGAACTGAGTAAATCAAACATCGCCTGCATTTCTCCTGAGTCAAAACGGGGTATATATCGGCAGCATACGCAAATTATGGCGCAGTGGGGCAAGAATAAGTTGGCGACACACATTAATGTGTATAAATACCTTGCCTCTTAAATTACGGCAAAAACAATAACAACTCTCAGGACAAGCCCATGCCAAGCCTAAACGAGCCACTGCAACTACCCTGTGGCGTGACGCTGCCCAATCGCCTTTTAAAATCAGCCATGACCGAAGGCCTGGCCAACCTCAATGACCAAGCGACACCGCGCTTATCGGCGCTATACGCGCGCTGGGCCGAAGGCGGCACGGGAACATTGGTCACCGGCAACGTCATGGTAGACCGCCGCTTTCTTGAGCGCCCTGGCAATGTGGTGATTGATGGCAACGGTGGCGAAGCCGCCCTACAGGACTGGGCGAAAGCCGGCACCTCGGCAAATAATCAATTGTGGATGCAGATAAATCATCCGGGGCGACAGTGCCAACGCCAAGTATCTGCCCAACCACTTGCCCCCTCAGATGTCGGCATAGATCTAATTGGCATGTTCGGTCGCCCCAAACCCATGACCGAGATCGACATCAAGCAGACCATAAATCGTTACGCCAAAGTAGCCGCCACAGCTAAGGCCACCGGATTTACCGGGGTGCAAATACACGCCGCCCACGGCTATTTGATCAGCCAGTTTTTATCGCCACTGGCAAATACCCGCGGCGACCAATGGGGTGGCTCACTGGAAAATCGAGCGCGCTTTCTATTAGACACCGTAGCCGCTGTGCGCGATGCCGTCGGTCCGAGTTTTGCGATCTCCGTAAAATTAAATTCCGCCGACTTCTCCAAAGGTGGATTTAGTCACGAAGACAGCTTGCAAGTTGCCGAGTGGCTATCTGATGCGGGCATCGATTTATTAGAAATTTCAGGTGGCACCTACGAAAAGCTAGCGCTAATGGGCGACGACACTGACGACACGGCTGCCGGCTCAAGCCAACACCGCGAAGCGTATTTTCTCAAGTACGCCGAAGGTATTCGCAAGGTCACCCGTATACCGCTAGCCATCACTGGCGGTTTTCGCAGCCACGCCGCCATGCAGCAAGCACTCGACAGCGGCGCCTTGGACGTCGTTGGTATTGGTCGCCCGCTGTGCAGCCAGCCTGACATCAAACCGCTGCTCGACGGCCAAAGCCCCAGCCTCCCAAATTGGGAGAAGGAACTGCGACTTGGGGCCGGCTGGTTCGGCCCCAAAAGCAGCAATCAAACAATCCGCACCCTCAATTTTGGCGCCGCCACCCAATGGTACTACCGTCAGATAATTGATTTGGCCGAAGGTCGTGAACCTAATACCCATACGGGTTTATTACGGGTCATGCTTAAACACATGCTGGCAGAGCGGCGCATGGCCACAAAACGCGTGAAATTATTGCGAACCGTATAAACAGCCGTTGAGTAAATCTTCTGAGAGGGGTGAGCTATACCCCTGCAGAGAAAGCACGCGCCTCATTTGCGATAGCCATCGAGTTAGAAATAACACTGCCGTGACCGGGGTAAATATGCTCAATGTCGAGTGCGGCCAAACGTCCTAGCGTCCCCTGCATTTGTTTACGATTAGCATAAATAGCGGGCACAACCACTCGCTGTTGTGGCCCGCTACCAAGCAGGGTGTCTCCAGTGATAATGCTTTTACTAGAAGAGTGGTAGAAACAGCAGGAATCCCAAGAATGGCCGGGGGTATGTAACAGTGTCCATTCAGCAAAGCCTGGCACGCTGTCATTATTTTTCAATCTACGTATCTCAGCAACGTTATCGATACCGCTAGATGAGCCGCCAATAAATTTAGGTGCTTCACGAGCGGCCTTATCTCGAGAGCGATTTAAATACATCGCCCGCGAGCGCGCTCTAAAGAGTTCACGAGTGCTGGTGCCGATACGCGTTAGCACCCCAGCGGGATCATTGAAGAATTTGTGCATGCTGCGACGCGAGGCATACGGCGAAAAAACAGCGGCACCACAGAGCGCAGACAGCGCCAGTACACCGCCAAAGTGATCTGGATCATCATGGGTGAAGGCAACTGCTTTAACGCTATTGATCGGATACTTTAAGTCTGATTCGATAAATCCAAGAACGTAGCGATGACAGGCGACCGCCACATCAACGACGAATAATACCGGCTCACCATGATGTATTTCTTCAATTACATAGCTATTTGATAAGCGCGTTTTGACCTGGTGAATCTTCATATAAAGAACCTAATTGTTCTTATTAAAATGTGTTAAAAACTATTTTTATTCTGGACACAATTCCGCTATTCAGAAAAATCCGGCGTCAATGTATAGGGCTTGTATTCAGGCTCTTGATCATTAACTGTGCTTGGCGGCACCTCTGCGGCGGGCGCCGGTGCAGGCGCAGCGACGGCTGAAGAACTAGTCGCTAATGCCTGCTCCCGATCAGCATTAATAGCGGTGGTAACCGATCTCATCACTAACTGGAAAACTTCCTCTCTATCGCCTTTATCGAACACATCGCCTTTTTCCGACGAGCCCATACTGGCTACTGTGCGGCCAGTAATATAGTCTTGAAATGCAATACCCATCACAATACGGTCACTATCCCCATTGACCGACACTCGCGCGCCCAATACGCGTTTCTTTTCTGCATAGGGAAGGTTGTCGTATTCCTTAGACCCCACCACCGCTAAATGGTAGTCGGAAATAATATTGCCAAACGCGACGTCCAAGCCATAGGCCGCACTATTGTCATCGCCTTCAATCACCACGTATTCATATTTCGAAAAACTGAAGCCATTGGAATAGACCACCGTCTCATTGCCCGCACAGGCAATTAAAAATGCAGTTACCACGAATAGAAATACCGACTTCATCACCCACTCCATAGAATTTATACAAAACACATTGGCATAAACCTGCACATTGCAGGCCAATTATTGGACTGCGACTCACTATCCTTTTTACCAACTAGAGAGTCAACGCCCGCGGAACTGCACATGTTATACAGCTATCGGTTGTAGCTAGTATTCTTCTGCCGCTGACGCTGCCACTGTCGCGGTGACAACCCTGTCCACTGTTTGAAGTGGCGACTGAACACCGCCACCTCTGCGTAGCCTAGGTTGAGCGCCAATTCCGTCACGGACATGGCATTATTAGCCAGATATTGTTCTGCTATTTGCTGGCGTGTTTCACGCAGCAAACTTGAATAAGTCATCCCCTGCGCCGCTAGACGCTTTTGCAATACCCTAGGCTGTAAATCTAATACTGCAGCCACCCTCGTCACGCTACAATCTCCACTGCGCAGCAACCGACCAAGAACGCTTTTAATTCTATCGCTCACACTGTCTGGATAACTTTGTTCAAGGTTGCTGACATAAAGACGAAAATGCTCTGCCAACAACGCCGTATCAACATGGGGTTTACGTGCTCCCCACCGCAACGGTACCTTAATAAAATTGTCTGCTGCCCCGAACAACAGCCGCGATGCGTAGCGCGGCAGCAGCGACACAAGGTCTTGCTCACCGGCAGATTGGTGCAGCGACAGCTGCAACTCCCTGCTTTCTGCCCCCACCAACTCGTCAATAAAATTGCACAGATGCCCGTAACTCAGCTGAATAAGCTGCTGAATACCGCGATGGCTGCCCACCATAAAGGCAAACTCGAATCGCAGCATATCGCCCTCAATGCGTTGCTGCAGTTCCAAACCTCGTACATGCAAATAGAGTTGCTGACTAGCTTTATCAATTGCCGCCTGCATGGTTGGTTGCTGTGACCAACCCAGAGCAATATCGCCCAATACCGTAGAGGTTTGACGCTGCGCCAGCAGCAGCCCAAATAACATTTGACCACATGACTCCGCCGCTAACTCTAATAAACGAGCCACTTGGCTGTAGGCAATATAATTATTTGGATCCCGAAGCTGCGCACTGCTCAAGCCCACCCGCGTCAACAAGTCCACGGGATTTACTTCATAGCGGCTTACCAAAGCAGAAAAGCCGGCAATAGCGCCACTGCGAATCAACGACATAGCAAAACATTCCACAGAAGAAGGTTCGTAAAAAATCAACTATTGTTCGCAATAAGTCAAGCGAGTGGCGCAATCACCTTCTATATTGTAGCCATCACTTGGCCACATAATAATTCGGAGCGCCCTATGAGCCTGCCAGATGTTGTTAACCATCAAGACACACTGCTAACCATCGACACCAACAAGCAGCCCCCAGTAAGCGATGCGATTCCGGGACTGACTATTAACCCCTTATTTCTAGATACTGAAAACGGCCTCTGGGTGCTGCGGGTTAAATTCGCCCCCGGTGTCACACTGCCTATGCATTTCCATACCGGTACGGTGCACTTTTACACCTTGTCTGGCTGCTGGCACTACGTGGAATACCCCGACCAAAAGCAAACAGCAGGCAGTTATTTGTATGAGCCCGGCGGTTCTATACACACCTTCCACTGTCCAGAGGATGGCGGTGGCGCAGACGGCTTTATGGTGGTTTCCGGCGCGAATATCAATTTTGATGGCGAGGGTAATTTCCTCAACATTATGGACGCCGGATGGATTGAAAAAACATTACAAGAAACTTGCGCCGCTCAGGGAGTAACAACCCCTCGCTATATAAAACCTAAACAGAGTGCGGGATATTCCGACAAATAAGTGCATTATAGGCAAGGCAGCCGACACACCATTGCATTTTAAGGAGCCGCATGCAGTGCGGTATCGCAAGGTAAGCATGCTGGGCAAAAACAATAATCAGCTTGGGAGTGACTCATGACGACACACACCAATCCCACACGTTTTAATGTGGAATTTGATAGCGAGGGAACACGCTGCAGCGCCTGGCACTACCCTAGCCAGTCAGACCAGGAAAACAGCGCCTGCATAGTAATGGCCCACGGCTTGGGTGGCACCCGCGAATGTGGCCTCGCCCCCTACGCCGAGCGCTTTTCGGCCGAGGGTTATCACGTCCTTGTTTTTGATTATCGCTATTTTGGCGATAGCGACGGCGAACCCCGCCAACTGCTAAAAGTCAGCGATCAGCTCAAGGACTGGCGTGCCGCCATCGACTTTGCCCGTCAGCTGAAAGGCGTGAATGCCGAGCAGATCATATTGTGGGGAACGTCATTCTCAGGCGGTCATGTACTCAGTATTGCGGCAGAAGATCAGCGCCTATTAGCTGTCTCGGCCCAGGGCCCAATGGTCGACGGCCGCGCCGCCAGCTTAGAAATTTTAAAATACGCCGGTCCAGTTCACTTAAGCAAACTAAGCAGCTGCGGCTTAATTGATCAGGCCCGTGCAACACTCGGCATGAGCCCTCTTTATATTCCCCTCATTGCCGAGCCCGGCGCACTCGCCGCCATGACTAGTCACGACGCGCTCAGCGGCTATCACGCCATCACCAACCCCGGCTGGCGCAATGAAATGAGCGCCCGCACCGTATTAGTGTTGTCCTTGTATCGCCCGATTAGCAAAGCGAAAAAGATTCGCTGCCCTGCGCTAATTCAAGTCTGCAATAAAGACACCGTCGCGCCCGCTAAAGCGGCGATCAAAATGGCCAAACTCATGCCTAACACTGCCACGCTTAAACAATATGATATCGGCCACTTTGACATTTATACTGGCAAGGACTTCGATATTGGCATTGCTGACCAACTGGCCTTCTACCACGACGCCCTGCACAACGCGCGGGGAATGAAACTGTGAGCAAGAATGCCCTGCACGACAAAGTCATCGCCATTACCGGCGCCAGCGGCGGTTTTGGCGCCGCGTTATGCAAGACGCTGTATGAGCGCGGAGCAAAGCTCGCACTGCTCGATATAGATGACGCTGCCTTAGCCCGCCAGCTCGCAAACTACCCCGACCCACTGCGTGCAAAAACCTGGCACGCCAATGTCTGTGATGTGGATAGCATGCGGCACGCAATAGATTCAGCGGCCGCATTTTTTGGCCGCATAGATGTGGTGATTGCCAATGCGGGTATCGATTTAATTGAACCCCTCAGCGCTGAGGGCAGCGATCATTTTGAGCGCGTCATTGATATCAATCTTAACGGTGTATGGCGCACCTTTCGTGCATCGCTAAGTCATGTAAAAGCAAGTCGCGGCTATTTACTCGCCATTTCATCTATGGCGGCTTTTGTACACTCTCCGCTACAAGCCTCGTATACCGCAAGCAAAGCCGGCGTGTGGGCGCTCTGCAATAGTGTGCGTCTAGAGCTTCGCCAACACGAGGTGGCCGTCGGCACTTTGCACCCCACATTTTTCAAAACGCCGCTACTAGACACCATCTCTGACAATGATGCTGGCACGGCACTGTGGGGGAGCCATCAAAAATTCCCTTTTAAAACCGTCAGTCTAGACGACGTTGTTAGCGCCGCCGTGCTTGCCATAGAGACCCGCGCAGAGATAACCACTGTGCCACGGGTCAACCGACTCATTGCCAATGCCCCTGGGCTATTTCGTAAATTTATTGAACGCATCGGCTTTAAAGATGCCAGCGTGCGCAGGGCCACAGCGTTTACTGACACAAATTAATTTCTTTTACTCATTAATCAAAATACCCCTACTAGTAAGCAATAACGGCGACGGAATACCATCATGGCTAATTACGATTTTAATAAAAAAGTTATTTTTATTACCGGCGCAACAGGCGGTATTGGCGCTGCCAGCGCGCGCGAATTTTATCGTCAGGGAGCCAGTCTGGTGCTGACCGACCTTGGCTCCGATGCACTAGAAAAGCTCGCCGCCGAATTCGACGCCAGTCGCGTCATGTGGCACACCCTAGATGTAACTGACCTAGAAGCAAGCAAAGTGCTGGTCGCCAAGGCGGTTGAAAAGTTTAATCGCCTCGATATCGTCTTTGCCAATGCCGGTGTAGCTTGGCAAACCCCCAAAACCATTGCCAGCGCAGATGAAATCGAATTTGAACGCATTATCGAAATTGACCTGCTAGGCGTTTGGCGAACAGTCCGCGCGGCACTGCCAGAAATCATGAAGGCCAAGGGACAAGTGCTAGTCACGTCCTCCGTTTATGCCTTTGGCAATGGCGTCATCAATGCGCCCTATGCCATGTCTAAAGCCGGAGTGGAAAGCTTTGGTCGCGCCCTGCGCGCAGAGCTGGCTGGCACAGGCGCCACCGCCACCGTACTTTACCCAGGGTGGATAAAAACGCCGATGACCCGTGTTGCCTTCGGCGCCAACCCCCACGCGTCTGAATTAATTGAAAAGGTATTTCCCGCCCCGCTCCGGCAGTTGATCACGCCCGAGGTGGTTGCATTGGCAGTTACGCAAGGATTAGCTAAACGTGCGCCACGCATTATTGTGCCAAAACGCTGGGCGCCCTTTGCGGCCTTACGCGGTCTGCTCAATATGTATACAGACCGCATGTTTGATCGCCGCAGCGACTTGCAAGCCATTGTCCGACGGACAGAAAACGACACACAAGACCGCTAAGCAAGACTTATTTCGCCGACGTTAATTCACGATCAAACAAGTACACCGCCAAAGCCTCTCGCTGCTCCGCGCTCAAGGGAAAAGCGGGCATGGGCGGTGTTGGCGCGCTAAAGAAATCCGTCAGACTCGCCGCATTGTAACGCTTATGCAGAGCGATCAGCGCATTTGCCGTCTGCGGAACATGACAGCCCACACAATTAAATTGCTGATAAAGCGCCTCCCCCTGCGAGACTAAGGCTGCTCGCTGGGTTGCGTCGTAAGCATCCAACACCCCGACATTCGCGTCCGGTGCTTTCACCGTTGAGGTCAGGCTAAATGACGACTCAGCGCCGTCGGCAGGAACCACGCGATAAATAGAGCCAGAGTAATCATCAGAAATAAAAATACTGCCATCGCGAGCTTCAGCAACGTCTACCGGGCGCCCCAGTAATTTTCCGTCTTGCAAAAATCCAGTGACAAAATCGCTTTCGACAATCGTGCCATCGGGCTGCCATTGCAGGGAAACAACTTTATAACCATCGGGTATGCTGCGATTCCATGAGCCATGCAAGGCGACTAGCGCGCTGCGCTCAAATCCCGCCAGCTTGCTATGCCGTATAAAACGAATGCCCAGAGGCGCGTTGTGAGCTCTAAATTCATGAGCTGGCGGCCGGTTCGCCGGCAAATCACTGGGCAGCTTGTCACCCAAATCGGGATCAGGGGTAGATGCGTTGACATAGGGCCAGCCGTAAAACCCACCCGCCACAATATTATTTAACTCACACGGTGGAAAATCATCCCCGAGCAAATCTCGACCGTTGTCTGTTGCAAACAACTCATTGCTCCATGGCGACCAGTCCATACCAACACTGTTGCGCAAACCACTTGCATGCACCTCAAGCTCACTTCCATCTGGCTTAAACCGCATAATCGTTGCGCGCTGAGGATCCGTCTCCTCGCAAACATTACAGGTTGAGCCCGAACTCAAATACAACCAGCCATCAGTACCAATGCGCAATGTCTTAGTCCAATGACCGCCCTTATCGCCGAGCCCCGTCACCACCCTCGAAATGTCGCCTCTGATGTCACCAGACTCAACATCAAACGCGACTTTAGCAACGCCATTGGATTCGGCGATATATAACCAGCCATCGGCATAATCTAGGCCGTGGGGACGAGTCAGACCGCTTAGCAATACCCGGATGTCATCTGGCGATCCGTCGCCACTGGTATCGGCTTTTAAAATCAGCACCTCGCCGCTACGTGGGCGAGTGAGCAAAATATCCCCCGCATCGGTGACATGCATAAAGCGAATCTTACCAAGACCCGTCGCATACAAATCTAAGCGATAGCCGTCAGCGACACTCAATTGCCGACGAACAATATTGCCATCCGGCTCATCGCCGCCGTAACCCACCAAGGCATGTAAAGCGACCTTTGACGTCGTCGCCACACCGGGCGGGCCGTAATGCACCAGCAAAAATGGTGTTGCCATCAATACAATCACAACATAGATAATAAAACGCAGGACTTTCATTGCTGTTTACTCTCATCAGCTAAGTCGAAAGACACAGACTAGCTTGATAAGCTCTAAATATATAGCACTGGCGAAGGGCAACGAACTACGGAGAAACACCGCGCTTCGCTAGCTACATACTCAATAATTGCTATAATCCTCCGTCTAACAACTATTGCCACCCACAAGAAAGAGGCCACACACCATGATGAATATGGGTAGCTCAAGCGACGAAAAATGCCCGTTTGACCTAAATTTTGAACCCGACACCTTTAAAGCTGGCGACCTTGTTAGCTACCGCGTTGAAGGCAGCATGATGGACATGCCCTTTGTCGGCGTATTAGTGGAAGTACACGATGACCACGTTATGCTGGCCCACTGGGATGGCAACACACCGCCAGAAGGCAACATCATGCGCGGCACCAAAACCGACCGCCCCGTGGTCAGCGAAGCTGACGCACTGAAATAAGCAACACCAAAAGTGGCGCATTTTGGGAACCCCCAAACCGAGCAACAAACGGGACGGGACGTTGAAAGAGAATCTAAAGCTGTTGTTTTTCAAAGCAAAACAATAAATGTCGGCTTTTTTAGTTTTATCTTCGAGAAGCGGTTGCAATAGCGAATTTCCCTCCCTATAATGCGCGCCCTGTCTTAGAGAAAAAGACAAAAGATCAGTTGCGGGGTGGAGCAGTCTGGTAGCTCGTCGGGCTCATAACCCGAAGGTCGTAGGTTCGAATCCTGCCCCCGCTACCAAATAAAAGAACGGCAAATCAGTTACTTACTGGCTTGCCGTTTTTTTTCGTCTGTTGGTTTTGGACCTCTGTGCCCACCCTGTGCCCACCCTGTGCCCAAAGCGCCACCTCAGTATAAATCTACTCCTGCCTGCATGACCTTCGGTCGCGAGGAGAAAAGCTCCCTGTTGATGGGCCACAACCTAAAGTGGTAGCTGCACCACAGCATCATTGCACCATGAAATACTTATACTTTGCTCAAGCGGTAGCGTCCCAACAATAACAAGTATGAAGCCCGGCCCTGGGTTACTGGATGAACGGTAAATCTCTTTTATAGCTGTAGATTTGCATCCTATATTGTCCCACCAGTTGCACGAAATGATGGCCCACCATTCCAACCATAGCTCATTGAACGCACTGCCATTTTTGACTCTTGAAATAGGTCACCTCACCCTGCAAATTATTGCGATATTTGGCTCAAACTTCAGTGCAAATCAACAATGGTGCGGCATATTGGGAGCAATTGCGCTTGCGTTTTCTTGGCATGCCGACAACTTCTTTGCCGACGTATGTTATAACAAATCCTCCTCTCCTTTCGCTTATTCGGACTGCCGCTCAATTCCATTTGCGATTACGCCATCTGGGCAACCATTAAACCGGCCGAGATCAATCCGCTCCAGCATTCCGCGCAAGGACTCCAAATCCTCAACCCCGCTTAACATACCTCGATAGGGTGTTAATACCGTAACGTCTGAACACTGCTCAATAAGCGGGCGGATCTTTTCTAAGTCGGTCACTACGTCATAATCAACCGTGTAATCCACCGCCCACACAGAGTGACTGAACAGCGCAGTCAACATAAGGGAAGTAGCCATTTTTTTCATATTTATTCTCGCTTTATTTAGACTTTATTTATTGGTCTTTCACAGTTCGATAGAGGAACACGTGTCGAGCCGGACGGCGGACGCAAAGGCATTCGCATTCGCTCATATGGATGCCCGATCGGGGTCGGGCATGACGGATTGGGGGGAGTCCGTCGCTCTCAACGGCCACGGCGGTCATTCTTAACAACCACGCCTTTCTCAACTCACCACATCGTCACCCCCAACGAGCACTACCATCACCCTCAACTTCCACTCGTCATCCTCAACTTGATTGAGGATCTATAAGTCTCGGGCTGACGTCCAACGCAAAGGCATTCGCTACAGGGCATCTGAGGTCTTGCGTCGAGGGTCTGACGAAAGGCATTCACTCCGACTTCCGACTTCATCGCGTATGGCAAGCGTTGCAGCAGTAGTAACAGCCATTAATTCGATGATTTGGATAGTTGTTTTTCGCTCGGGTGATGGCGCCGCTACAGGTTAAGTGCGAGCCCAAGGGTATTTGGTTTTGCTCAAACGGCATGTACAAGCACCCCGCCGTGGTATTGTGTACTTCGTAATCACCATTATCTTGCCTATTTCTGTTTAAAATAAATTCAGACATGTTTATTTTTCCTGTGCTTTAAACTAATAACTGCCATTTTATTATTTTGTTTTAACGTAAACTCGTATCCCGCAGTTCACGGCGTCGTCTTCTATAATATTGATAAGCTCATCGTTTATAAAACCGAGAAATTCATTCAAGAACATCTCCTTGTCGGGCACAAAAGTGTATTCATCAACTGCACCACTGGGCGTCTCGCTAATCACTTTGGCTATCCACTGAAGCGAACGCGGGTACAAATGGCGACAGAACTGACGGATAGGTTTGTCTGTCCAGTACTCCATTATCAAACGTCGGTTCTTGGCTTTTTTAAGACGCTTTGCTTGTCGTGATTTTGGCATTCGTACGGTACGACGTTAGTTTTGTTAATGGTCCGATAGACAGCTTTATCTAGGTAAGCAAAACCTTTTTATTATTTGCATGCACGACTCCTTTTAAAAAAGGTGCTCAAGCGGAGGGACTTAAGCACCAAAGGGAGATTATGTGCACCGGAGTGCTCGGTGAGTGACGGTGCATGACCCTAGGTGAGTCACGAGGAGGGCATCGCCGGCACGATGCCACCTCTAACATAAGTCACTCTGATTGGGTTTACTCAGCGCCGAAGCGGTAGGTCATTTCGAGACCGAAGGTTCGGGGGTTAGCGTAGACCTGCCCCATCGCGCCGGTAACATCTACTAGCGGAATACCACCGACTAGGTAATCGGTTTTATTGGTGAGGTTTTTACCCCAAAGCGCAATTTCAAAACGCTGGTCGGGTGACAGATAGGTCACTCTTGCATCAACCATCGTCACTGGATCAGAAGTTACCGTATCTTTACCGTAGAGGAAGCTTCCGCGATCAAATCCATGATATACTTCAGATACATACCGCGCTGACACAGAAGGTGTAATAAGAGAGCCATCACTAAAAGGTATAGTGTAATCGCTCATAAAATATGCTTGCCAACGAGGCACACGAGGCAATGGCTCATCATCACGAGTCTCAGAGGCTATTTCACTCACTGAGCCGTCAAATGCATTTAGTATCAACTTCTGCGCTTCCCATTCCTTCATATCTGCATTTGTATAAGATGCATTAGCGAGTATTCGCCAGTTATTTGTTGGCAGAAATATGAATTCCCCTTCAAAACCAGAAATCACAGAGCTACCAACATTCTCTACAAATGGTATCGGCAGACCCGCACGATTAGCAGTACTAGTTACCTGCATGTCAGTATAATCCATATAGAAGACTGCCATATTAGCTTGCACACGCTTATCTATCGCTTGCAACTTCAAACCGACTTCGTAGTTTTTTACTTTTTCTGGATCAAACGTTATTGGATCTTCCGCGCCGGCACCTGGACTTGTCCTAGCCAGGGTTACACTGCCATCAGAACCGAATTCAAACGTAACATCCTCAGCCTCGTCATCGACAGCCCCCGCAGTAACTCCACCGGCATGAAATCCTTCACTATATGTTATATAAGCCATTGCATCGTCGAGACCAAACTGCTCACTGAGATCCCCCAATACATACTGCAAACTTAACAAGGGAGTCCATGCACGATCATTAGTTGAAAGCGAATCACTAGCGAATGAAATAAAATCCCAATCAAACACAGATGTCATACCGGGCATATCATTCCTGAAATTACATGCAGTTGGGCAGCCATCAAATTCATAGAAATACGGTAAAGAAACAGTTCGATTTCCATACCCCAAAGATGACTGTTTAGCATAGGCCTTACTGTAGGTACTTGATCGCTTCTCTTCTGTATAACGTAAACCAGCTGTAAGTTTTAGCTGTTCTGTTATATTGAAATCAAGTTGTCCGTACCATGCTAATGAGGAATTATCTGTCTCCAACCTCTCTAGCGTGGGTTCATTAGCGGAAACTATAAAATCATTACCATTCTGATTTGGCGCCCACGCATAACCTGCTGCCCTTATAATATCGTCTTTAGGTGTTTCTTCTTCGAAATAATATAATCCCGTGCTGAAAAACAATCTGTCATCTAGCGTTGAACCCGTGAATTGAAATTCCTGAGACATCTGAGTGGTCTCAGTAAAGCTCGGCTGCACTCGTAGAAGATATTCAGCACCGACGCCATCCAAGTCTTCATCGGCTATTAAATCGACTTTTCGCCATGATGAAATGCTTTTAATCTGGGCGTTGTTTACAGCTCCTAAATCACCGATATCCCAAGTTCCTGTTAATCCTAAGGTAGCTGTATCTACCCAATATCGCCCCTGCTTCCCAATACCCTCACTATTTTTCGAAAAATCACTGGAAAACTTATTATCTGGCAATGATTCAGATTCAGCACAAAGCTCGCCAAATGTAGGGTTTCCGTTCGCCATTCGCCTAAAGTCGGTGCTCTCGACAATTTGAGAATAAAATCCATCATCTCTTGCGAACTTACACTTTTGAGGTCTCGGCGTTTCACGTACTTTTGTACGCTCAGCGAGGAAATCAAACATTAGATCATTATTGGCATACCAGCGAAGCTGACCAATCGCAGTAATGCGGTTATCATCACCCCACTTAGTATTGTCAACGACATTTGTGAAGTAGCCATCGCTATTTTTAGCGCCAATCGTCAACCTTCCCAGCAACTGTTCCTCAACCAAAGGGCCGTTTATCATTACCACGGCATCACTTCGTCCATAGTTACCAACAGTAACATCAACGCTAGCGCCAAAATCCTGATGAGGCTTCTTTGTCGTAATGTTTATAGCTCCACCGGTAGTATTCTTACCAAAAAGCGTACCCTGTGGCCCTCGAAGCACTTCCACACTTTCCACCCCAACAGTATCAATCAGCGATCCTTGCGTGCGGGCCAAATATATCCCGTCAATATAGGTTCCAACCGCAGGATCCAGCGTAACTTTCGTCTCACGCTGCCCTACGCCACGAATAAACGGATTACTGTCTTTCTTTACGCCGTTGCCACCGCCTCCCATATTCAGGCCGGGCACTATACCCTCCATATCTGAAAGGTTTCGGATACCCGCGTTTCGCAAATCTTCTGCCGAAAAAGCACTTATAGCTATCGGAATATCTTGAACGGATTCTTCGCGCTTACGTGCTGTAACAATAACTTCCTCTACACCGCGACGCGTTTGTTCCTTTGATGATGGCGATGACGATTCGGGTGATTCCTGAATTATATAACTTCCGTCGTCATTTTTATCATATTTTAAACCTGTTCCTTGCAGTAATTTTTCCAGGGCTTCTTCTACGCTCATATTGCCGCTAAGCGGGGTAACTTGAATGGCTTTTACCTTTTCACCTGCTGCAAATACCCCGGCGCCTGTTTGCCTTGAGAGCTCGATAAGTGCGTTCTCTAGCAAGCGATAATTTAGATCGATATCGAATTTTTCTACTTGGGCGAAGGTACTTGCGGCGCTAAGAACGCTGGCGGCAGCGAGCATGGAGCACGCACCCAGACGGGGCTTTCTACCCCATTGCCAACGGTTAATTAGATCAGGCTTTATCAATTTCATAAGAGCTGGTTTCCTGTTATTAGAGACCTTCGCACAATAGTTATTTTGCTCTGTGGCTTCGTCAAAAGCGTACCCAAAGCACTCGCTCCGCTCGCGGGGCAGGCTCTACTCAATCGGTCATTTATAAACATAAACTCCCTCACTCTGTCCGCCCTTTCCTCGTCAGCAAGCAAAATTCCCGCTCGTGCAACGTTCTCTATTATTATCTTACTCAGATCCCCTGCCTGTTTATTGTGGTTGTTGGGCAGGCGCATACTTGTTTGAAGTGTGCTTGTAAATTACGCACTTCTAATAACTAGATGCTTTAGCCTGCTATTTTTTCCAGAAAAGTTAACATTTTTTACGATTAATATGAAAAACATTAAATCTGCCGGCGACCGTCCATCAAAATTAGATGACAACTTGACTGGGGCGTCGAACTGATTATTAATATTTTCTACTTTAATATTTCTAGAATAAGGCTGACGCGCACATTGGCCGCGCACCATTGGGAGAGTGGATTGCGAGGCTACTTGTTATTTTTATTGGCGGCTGGTTTCACTATAACGCCAACCGGGCTGCTGGCAATATTCAGCGTGTAACTGGCCTTTAAGCCAGACAGTAGTTGGTCAGTTTTATCAGACTTAAAGCTGGCCGTTATGCGGTACTCACCTAGCTCATCGCCCATTAAGCGAATCTTCTTATCGTCACTGCGGTAGCGATTAACTTCTTCTACGACCTCTCGCAAGGGAACATCAACAAAGCGTAATTGCCCACTCTGCCACGCCATGACATCTTGTGGATTAAATTCCTCAGGCGCACCAAGCACGCCATCAAGCGCCGCTATTACACGCTGCCCCGCCACCAACTGCTGCTGCACTTGCTGTCCGCTTACGTCTATTGGGGCATTACGATCACGCACACTAACCACACCTTCTGTTACTGACACGAGCACCCCAGCTTGACCTTTACTAATATCGAATTCGGTACCAACGACGCGCACGTCTGTTTTTGCCACTTCCACTGTAAAAGGTCGCGTGGCGTCAGAGCTAATATCGAAGTACGCACGGCCACGAATTAACTCAATACGGCGCTCTTGAGCAGCCAAGGTGACACTAATGCGGCTGTCACCGCTTAAAGTAATAACGGATTCATCTGCCAATGTTAATGCTTTGACCTCGCCAATATTGGTGGCGTAATACTGTGATTCTACTGGGGCTTGCGTCGCTGGTAACCACCACAAACCCACAGCCAAGAGCAGCATTGCCGCCGTTGCCCACGCAATGATGGGGCCGGCTGACGGTTTACGCTTCGGGGTCGGTAACGCGACAACCGGGGCAGCCGCACGCAGCTCTGGCACCTTCAGTTGGGTATCATCTTGATGGAAGGCAAAACCGAGATCCCGCCACAGCTGTTCAGCTCGTGCGTACGCGGCGGCGTTGTCAGGCGATTTGAGCCATACCGAGAAGTCTTTTTCTGCGGCGGCTGTGCTCTTACCTGAATACAAATATACCAGCCACGCGTCTGCCTGATCTTCGCAAGATCCGTCACCCGGTTTTGGCACTTGTAGTATTTGCTGGTCGGTATTCATGGTTTATTAAAAAACTCTACGCTTAAAGATTGGTACCGCTGATGATGGCCGTCCACACTGAAGTACATTACTTGCCCTCATTTTCGTATTCGCCCAAGGCGGTGTGCATGGTACTTAACGCCGCTTTTAGCTGACGGGAAATATCTGCCATGCTCCAACCGGTTTCGGCGCTGATTTGGTCGTACTTTTGGCCTAGAATTCGGCTCCGATATATCAAATCTTGCTGCTTATCGCTCAGCAGTGCCATCTGTTCTGTCACTGCGTTAAATCGCTCCCTTGATGAATAGACTCTGTCGGGCGAAATATCTTCCACATTTTGACCAACTTCGTGCAACTCATTTTCAACATAGCGCTGGGTGCGGGCTAGCCACTGAATTCCCTTTAGCGCCGTATTGGACGCAACTGTAAATAAAAACGCCTTGGGGTTCAGTATGTTACTGTGGTCGTCCATTGCAGCAATCTTAACAAACGCCGTTTGCGCGATATCTTCGGGGTCTGGTGGGCCAGCGCCGTAGCGCCAGCGCAACCAATGGCAAAGATCCTTCCAATGCTTTTTATAAAGACGCTCCACAAAGTCACCCATGCCAGCGAGATCAGCATTGAGCTCATCAACTGGTTCGAGTAACTCTTTGGGTAGAACAGTCTTTTCGGACATCGTTAATACGGCTCGCCGAGTTTTATTATTATGATCGCGCTTTACATTGGCTTAGACTTTATCGTGAACCAATAATGGCAGGATTGTCAATTGTGGCAGTTATGACAGCACTTTTGGGGCCAGGCTCTACCCCATTCGGAGTAGGATGATGTCTCCGAAATAATGAAAGCCAGCTACGGGCTTATTCAAGAGTACTTTGATTTACACTTGTTAACACCTGCTCCATGACATAACTAAATGATCGCTAAGTCGCCGTTCGACTTTAGCTGATATAAACTGTGTTACTTAAGAAATATGTGAATTTAATTAAGTTTATCCCGCCCTCCAAGCACTTTCGATTAATAAGACGTTTGGTTCTGTCGCATAAAACAGAAGCCATATCTTATTTGCTAGAATTGAATTTCCAAAATATCCATATGAGCCATGTATGATCACTTTCAAAGGTCGGCACGCTCCCAAATGCATTATCCTCCAGTGCGTCCGATGGTACTGCGCCTATTCACTAATTTACCGGAACATTGAGGAGATGATGGCTGAGCGCGGCATGAAAGTTGACCATAGTACATTGAATCGATGGGTTGTTTACTATGCATCAAAGTTGGAAAAAACCTTTCATCAAAAGAAGAAGCGACCAGGCAGCCGCTGGCGACTTGACGAAACATACATCAAGGTAAGGGGTGAGTGGAGATATTATAATCGCACGGTTGATAGGCAGGGGAATACGGTTGATTTTCTCCTCACCGCCAAGCGTGATACCAAAGCAGCGGCGCGTTTCCTTAACAAATTCATCAGTCGTAATGGTCAGCCTAGCATGATCAACATAGATAAAAGTGGAGCTAATAAAGCTGGAATCAATAGATTTAATCAAGAAAATCATCGACGAGTAAAAATCCGTCAATGCAAATATCTTAACAATGTTGTAGCGCAGGTGGTGCGGCAATCCGATCATCGTCGTATAAAGCGAATAACACGATCGATGCTAGGTTTTAAAAGCTTTCACTGCGCCCAAAGTACTTTGGCTGGAATTGAGCTAGTTGCTATGTTGAAGAAAGGTCAAATGAAGAAAAATTTGGCGGGCGCATTGACACCCACCGCCCAATTTTACGCTTTAGCTGCGTAAGCTGAAAACTGATAGTCGATTTTCGCCGAAGAATACTATATTTGCGACACAACCTCTGCGTCACAAAGCGAATACACCTTCGAAAGTAAGGTGAGTCTTCTACAGCCTACCCTCTTAAAATTTAATTACGCTTGACAATCGCATTGCCTTCTATCACTGCATTAATGCACGCCAAATTAGCTAAAGAACGAGGTAATATTCTGTGAAAGAAAAAAGTTTTCGTTTCTAGTTTATCCATATAGTATTCTCTATCACGACAGTCCTTATGATTAAGATAATACAGAGAAGCAACGCAAATTTGCGCCCATTGATACGCTAAAACCACATACCCAGAATACATTAAATAATCAAACGCGACTTCCTCATAAATACTATTCGCATTATCTACTATTGCAATTAAATCATGGCTCACGTTCTGCCAGTCTGATACGCAGGCCTTTAACTTATCCCTACACTCTGAAAACCCATCAACCCCGTCATTAGCAGAAAGAAAGCTCATAACTTCATTGATATATTCATCCAGCGCAACACCACCATCCGCAACAACCTTTCTCATGATAAAGTCTTGCGCCTGAATCCCTGTCGTACCCTCATACAAACGAGAAACACGAACATCTCTTAATCGTTGCTCTATGCCGGATTCGCGGATGTATCCATGTCCCCCGAAAATCTGTATTCCTAGATCAGCTGCTTCAAAGCCCCACTCAGTCAAACATCCCTTAGCAATTGGAATTAGCAATGACAACCTTGTTTTGGATTTATTTGAAACATTAATATCACTAGAACTACCACAATCTACTAACTTCGCGCAATAATGAGTAAGCGTGCGACCGCCCTCCGAAAAGGCACGCTGAGTTAACAACATTCGCTTAACATCTGGGTGATTTACTATTGGATCTACCACCTCGCCGCTTCCTGAGCACCTCCCTTGCAATCGGTCTTGGGCGTAATTAACGGACATTTGATATGCCCCTTCCGTTTGAGCCTGACCTTGAACAGCCGTACCAAGTCGAGATTTATTAATAAAAGTAAACATACAAGATAGGCCCTTATTAACCGGTCCGATCAGGTAGCCCTCAGCATTATCGAAATTCATCTGGCATGTAGCACTACCATTCAACCCCATCTTGTGTTCGATTGAGCCACAAACAACGGAGTTTCTTTCAGCTATCCCCCCGTCTTCACTAACCTTAAATTTCGGCACAATAAACAGAGAAATACCCCGGCTCCCTGCGGGTGAATTTGGCAGTCTAGCAAGTACCAAATGTATAATATTCTCAGAAATATCATGATCACCGGAAGATATAAATATTTTACTTCCAGTGATACTGTATTTATCACTATCACCGCCAATAGGTACAGCCTTGGTTCTCAACAAACCCAGATCCGACCCTGCTTGCGGCTCAGTCAAACACATGGTTCCTGTCCACTTCCCGCTAACTAAGTTAGGTAAGAAAGTGCTTTTTAACTTACTGCCACCATATGCTAGCAATGTTTCACAAGCGCCCTCACCCAAAAATGGATACATACTCCACGCTTGATTGGCTGACTGCCAAAACTCGGTCACTATTGTAGCGACCGAATGCGGTAAACCCTGACCACCAAACTCTAGCGGCTGTGACAATGTCGGCCAACCTCCATCAATATAACGCTGAAATGCCTGTTTAAATCCACCAGGAACCTTCACTTCGCCATCAACAAGCCGAACACCTTCAGCATCACCACTCGCATTTAAAGGAAATAACTCACGCTCTGAAAATTTTGCAGCTTGCTCTACGATGGCAGTTACTAGGTCTTTTGTTAGCTCATACCCTTTATAGTGTTCGTCATAATTATTAACATCATAAAGAGAAAAAAATACATCTTTTAATGGTGCGGCATACGTTGTCATTTACAAAAATCCAAATTCTAATTAATACACACTTCACTTATTCAGATAGAATTAATACTCTAACTCCAAACGAACACCGTATTGACGAGGGGCAGACAATGTTTGGTTAACTCCAAAATCAGTTTGGAATTTTGAATAGTGGTATTTTGTATTCTCCAAATTTTTTCCAAAAGCCGTTACTCGCAAGCCTAACGGAATATATAAATAGCTAACACGGCCATTCGTTAACGTGTAATCAGGCTCCTTAATCGTATTTTGGGGAGTGTAAGAAAATCCTGAGTTGTAATAATAGTCTGCGCCAATCTCGAACTCATGATCAGAACCTAGAGAAATTGCCTGGGTAATTGAAATACCACCTGTCATTTCCGGGGTTCGCACTATGTCATTACCTGTAAAGTCTAGATTATTGGTAAACAGGCCCGTCGTTTCGTCGTAACCAGCACCGTCACTAAAATCTATATATTTCGCGTCAAGATACCCCATATTCATGTTCACTACGAAACCGGGATTCCAGTTCAAAAAAGGAACAATCGTTGCATCAAATTCCATTCCCTCAATGCGTGCCTGGCCAGCATTTTCTAAAGTCACAGCACCACCTGCTAACAGCGACACAAAACCGGATTGCAAACTATCAATCGTTGTCTGAAATACAGCAGCATTAAATCGTAAACCGCCATCAAACCATTCTGACTTTAGCCCTAACTCATACTGGGTTACTTCCTCAGGTTCGACATAATCTGGCTCTTCATAAATACTTACAAGGTTATAAGTCGCGCTCTTAAATCCTTTTGACCACGATGCATAGACCATAACGTCCTCAATAGGGAACGCAGAAAACACCACTTTAGGTGAGAAATTTGTAACCGTATTTCTTCTCAAAGGAAATTTAAACAATTCAATTGTTCCATTTCCATCCAGTTGCGACAAAGCAGAATCGGACCTAACCATAAAACGCTCTTCTTCTTGATAGCGTCCACCGAGAGTTACATCAAGCCACTGCGTTGCATGAATGGTTGTTTGCGCGAAAACCGATTGACTCTTTGTTCCCAAAAGTCCATTTATATCAATAACAACTCCGCGCTCTCCAAGAGGAGTGGAATCCAAAGGAAGAAGGCTTAACAATGAGCGTATAGGATCAGTTATTGCGGGCGACAACCCTAATACACCGCCCAACAGTCCATTAACAAGATTAGGAGCAAGGAATAAATGACCCGGCTCATAACCCACCTCGCTCTCCATATAATATAAACCGGCAATCCAATTAAACCATTTCTCGTCGACGTCATTAGACAAAAACTGTAGCTCAACCGTTTGGTAATCAATGACTTGATTATCGGTAGTGAATGCAGCAATCGGCATGGCGGAGCCGTCGAAATCGAATCCCGTATCCGTTGTAACAGAACTGAGGTCGCTACCTATTACCTTTACGTCAAACCAAGGTAAGCCCCAGAATAAAGAACCATAAAAAACTTCCTGCTCACTGCGCATCCCTGCCGGAAAGTCAGTCTCGGTAAAGTAATCATCTTCCGTAGGCTGAATTAACAACAAACTGCCCAAAGTACTAGGAGAGTTGTTTTCGGAAAGTATCGATGACGTAGCCACTTGCTGAGATTTAAAATAGGCCAGCTCCATCTCGATCTCTTCAGATGGCCTAAAACTAACTTTTACTCGACCTGCATCTGTTTTGTTCTCGGGCAATTCGCGATTCACCTGTTCGTAATATTCATCCGCGCGATGCGATATACCTGACACGCTAACAGACAACCAATCCGTTACCGGCGCGCTTACGTATGCTTTATATCTGCGGCTATTAAAGTTTGATACTTCCGCACTAAGCTCCACTTCCACATCTGTTGGATTGGGCTTTTTAGTAATAACACTTATAGCTCCGCCCGTTGAATTGCGCCCAAACAAACTACCTTGCGGCCCCTTTAAAACTTCAACACGCTCTATTCCGCCAAAGGACTGAAACACCCCAAGTAAAGACGGCATATACACACCGTCTATATATGTAGCAACACTTGGATCCGAAGACGGAACAAATGCATCTGTGCCAACACCTCGCAAGTAAATTAGCGTGTACCCTATCACTTCGGTAAATTGTAGCGATGGAACTATTCGTCCTAACTGAGTGGTATCCTCTATTCCAAATGCTGACAAAGCTCCACCGCCAAACGCTTGAATAGCTATCGGAACTTCTTGCTGCGACTCTTCTCGCTTTTGAGCTGTAACAACAACCTCTTCAAGTATACGACTCTTAGAGCGGGAAGCTCGATCAGTCTCTACCGCCTGAGTGTCCGCGTATATCTGGCCAGAAATCGCAAAAATAGACAAGGCGACTAACCCCAAGCTTGCTCTACTCATATTCCAAAACTCCACATTATTATCGTTCTTTGTAACTTATAAAATACTTATTCCACTAAGTCTATTATGAAGATACACCCCAATATTGACACTGTCAAGATTGGGGTGAAATATAAAACATTACCTATAAATTCATTATAATCTCAAAAATGTTTAAGGTTAGTTTCTATCTAGCCAGGGGTGGAACTACCCCAATCTCTCCGAAAGTAAATAGGACGAAGGCATTCAAGCCCTAAGCCACATGCCTTCCTAATAGGATTACTATTCCGGCGAGTAAGTAAATAAAAACCAACAGTGACCGCTATAGCCCAGGCAACACTACCCCATCAAGAGAATCACTGACTAAATGAAGGTTATATGGCGCACTAAGCACTGGCTCCAATGAATCTATGAGCAATGGCGCCCCTGACTCAACGAGCGGCGTTAACGGGCTATCTGACAGCAACCCTATGGCGAGAGGCAATCCTTGATCAAATGCAAATGACAGAACTTCGATGGTTATCTCATTTCCTGTTAACCCGGTAATAAGCCCCGAATCCGTGATAAATGAAATGGGTAACTCAGCCGCATTGACAGCAATAGATGTCGCTGCAATAAAGCCAAATAATGATTTATGCATAAGAGATTTGCTATTCATAACAATCAACCTTTGTTATTTTAATACATGAGATTTTTACACTAACACCACTCTATTAGAGTTGCTTTTCTTTCGGCGGATTCCCTTGATAATTTTTCAGCTCGATCCCCATATAATTCCTCAATCTTCTCCCGTCGAATTTTAAGTGTAGGCGTTAGCACAGTGTTATTAATAGTCCACTTTTCACCGTCGATTAAAGCAGCACCAACTCTAGCATGCCTCTCAAGATCCAAGTTAATTTTCTCGATAACACTCCTTAATTCAGACTCTATAATGTCGCGACTCATTCCCTTAGATTTTTCGCTTAGCACACAAACTATGATCGTTTTTGAGTATCCTCGCCCCAACAAACATACCTGATCAACCAAATCACTGCCTTGAAACGCACTCTCTATAGGGTATGGCGAAACAAACTTCCCCTGTATGGTTTTAAAATAGTCTTTAACTCGACCAACCAGATAAACGAACCCGTCCTCGTCAATTCTTGCTGTATCTCCCGTATGAACCCAACCATTGACAAATGTTTTTGCGGTATCCTCGAATGACTTGTAGTACCCCACTGCCACCCCTTCCGCTTTACATAGGAGCTCACCAGAGTCGGATACCAATAATTCCACTCCTGGATATGGCTTTCCAATTGATCCAGCTCGAGATTCATTTGCAGTATTAGCAGCGATACTCATCGCCTCAGTCTGGCCGTAGCCCTCAAGAACCTGCATACCTAATACGTCAAACCACTGAATCAATTCACGCGGAGCAGGAGCAGAACCAACGGCCAGTAAATCTGCGTCCTGCAAACCGAGAGAGGCCTTAATCACCGTCTTAAGCCCTTCGCCATCACGCTCAAGTGCCAAGTTAAGCAATTCTTGAGAACCAAAAAGAGCCAGAATGCCCTCTCGCAATTGCTCCCAAACCCTCGGTGCACCAAAGAAGAAGTTTGGTCTACATGTCGACATATCTCTTTTCAAGTGAATTAATGATTCATTAAAACTAATCTCCGCACACTGAACCAAACTTTGCACCAACACTAACTGGCGCTCCGCAATATGTGCCAATGGAAGGTACGAAAGGAACCTTGGATTTGGTCTAGATGCATAAACCTCACTATGCCGCAGCATAGGCAATATCATCGATTCATGAGATTGAACAACCCCCTTGGGAAGACCAGTAGTTCCCGACGTAAATACTATAGATACCACATCAGACGCTTCCCCGGAATGTTTTGGTCGAGCGCCACTCATGGCTCTCACAATCTCTTCCCACTTGATATGAGCTATAGAAGCGTCTAAATCCGCAGTTATATCAACACCCGGTAGCGTAACGACAATCACCGACTCATCAATCACCTGACTAACATCAGCCCAGTTATCAGCTCTCCCTACGAACAAAACCTTAACACCAGAAAATTCTATAACGTATTCAACAGTTTCTTTAGGCGAAGATGTAAACAATGGCACAGTAACATTTCCGGACGAAATAATTGCCAAATCTGCCATTGCCCAATGAGCACAATTACTAGCCAACAATCCGATTGCAGCCCCCTCACTTCCAACTTGCCGCTCGACCCATGCGCTGACCGAATTAATTTCCTCGGAAGCTTGACGCCAACTCCAACACCCCTCAGTGACGCTACTGCAGTTTCTGAGCCACACACGATCCGGACTTTCTTCAACATTTTTTCTAAATAAATCAACTATTGTTGCTCCCATTATCTTTCCCACCTTATACTATTAAATCTCGAACACTTTAATCCCAACATTAATTTAGCCCAAAATAGCGCCATTCTTTAGAGAGACATATCTAAACAAATCTCGATAACAGCATGGAACTAATGGTTTATTTAGCTCAACTAAACTTGGCAACTCAACATGGCATCACCTACCTTAAATTCAAAAGCAAACTACCATCATGGCGATCTTAGAAAAGAACTAATCAAAGAAGCCATTCTCATTATTCGAGAAGACGGGGTAAATGCGCTTTCAATGCGAAAGCTAGCTCTTAATGTTGGGGTATCTCGCAATGCCTACACTTACCACTTCAAAGATAAAAAAACCTTATTATCGGCTATTGCTGAAGAAGGATTTAAAATATTTACTAAACGCCTACGACTTACAACAAATGACAATAATATAAAACTGACAAAAAAGCGTGTAACTGAGTTTGTAACTAACTATATTTATTTCGCAATAGATCACGCTGAATATTATGAGCTTATGTTTGGGCAAGAATTATGGGCATCTCAATCATCTACCGAATCTCTTAAAAAGGAAGCGCACCAAGCCTTTAAAAACTATGCCGGACAAATAGCCGAATACCATCGTCAAGGTAAAATCCCAATTACAATTAGCCCACTTCAGTACGCGGAAACCAGTTGGGCAACGTTACACGGCATGAGCCGTTTTTTAGTTGACCGCATATATACCCCTGAATCTGCAGACGAAATGTGTGCAAGTATTATTAATTTGTTTTGGGCACAGCTTAACCCGAAGTAATAGATGCCAAGAAACTATCGCCGTCAAACTCTTAGTAACTTACATTTTAAATATCGCCTCTTTATCTAGAACACTTGTCCGCCGAAAACTACTTCGGCGGAACCAATGAATCCGGAATCCAATCTCCGTGAAATCCAGACGGAACACGATTAGGCAGTAAAACACGCGCCAACGGTTCGGCACTAAAATTTCTCCCATCCAGCAGGACTAATTCACTTTTATTTGTAGTGGAGTCATGAACATACATAAATACGTACTCCCCCCCCTCATCATCCTCTCCCCTACTTACTGGTACCGGCTCCGAGCCTGTGCGCCCTTCTCCATGATCATGGTCAACACTTGCCCCTAGCTTAAGATCATGTCGATAGGTGTATCGCCCGAACGACCACCCCTTTTCAAGGGAGGCGCAATAGGCATACCGATTTGGCAAAGATACATACTCCGGTGCCACGCGAGGGAAATCTTGCGGTCTTGAATCAACTTCCTCTTCAAGAATTGATCCCAACTTAGGGTTTACCGTCCATCGATAATACGTAGATAAATTATCCGGTCCAGTACAGCCCTTTTCAAACAAACGGTCGTACCTACAAACATCAATAACGACATCACCATTAGGAGCATCGAATGAATTGACAACATGAAATGCATAACACGGATTAATCTCAATCCAGACAATATCGTCTACGCTTCCGGTCCGTTCAATAAACCCAAGCCGAGATCCGTGCTCCTCATTAAAAAAGAATGCTAGTGGATGACCTGTCATAGCTACTTCTATATCAATATCTACGGCAAGGTCCAAAACAACCGCGTAAGTTTTCGTTAATGCCATATCGTGTATATTTGGCATATTCTGTACCGGCACATCATCGGCGCGTATTACCCTACCATCAGCATCAATTACTACGTACTGTACGCAGTCAGCCTTATCGGGATACCAATAGCAAACTGCATGCAACTCACCCGTAATGGGATCAATTTTGGGATGCCCCGAAAGTGCGCCAGGAAGACCGCCGTTAAAATCGGTGCGTCGCAAACTATTAAGCTCATAATCCAATACGACGGGAGGAACTCCGCCCTCCGTCAACGCCAATGTTTCGTGATTAAATGACGTTACATGCGTATTGGCGGAAAAAGACCTTTCAAAGTTTGGACCAGGAAGCTCGGGCTCACCAAAATGCGAAGCAACCTGCCCACCCCTTACCCAGCGCGCCCTATACCACTCGGCCTTACCAGCATTAATTCTCACACCGTGAACCATTCCTTCGCCCAAGAAATAGTGTTGGAAGTTATCTGTTAAACCTTTGATGGGGTTCGGCCCAATTCTTAAAAACCGTCCGCTTAACTCCACCGGTAGACGACCAATAACCGGAAGATCAAAACATGTCACCTCTTCTTTCAATGGTTCGGCCAGTCCCATGAACCATTGCTCTCTCGTGGTTTCATTCCCAAATTTAGTTCCCATAAAAACTCCTGTTTATTATTATTTAATAACAATCACTTGAATAATTTTTCTGATAATTTTTTATGAAAGAAATGTGCTGGCAACTCGTTACGACCAAATACAAAACTTTCATTTCCTTTAGATCTGAGCCCTGATTCGGTTAGCTGTATCTGATAGTAATCCTCAGTATCCAGCACCATTGAAATCCTTTCTGACTGCGCTTGCAATGCCTCTTTGCACTCTTCAGCATGGCGCGCATTGGGTGCAAATATCGTCTGCATCGTGAACGACGTACCTGGCTCGCGACCTGGAAATATCTGAAACATTTGATAATGATCGCCAAGGAATAGCATAATAGTACTCGGAAAGAGATGATATAAGACTGAAATCCCCCAAGTTGAAAACGCCTTCCACTCCTCCTGAGGAACCCCCTTGCAAGCTTCCAAGGAATGACCTGGATAGACAATCCGTTGATTATCTCCAAATGCTTGCTGACAAGTTCCATACCATGTCATGTACGGCGCTAAAGTGTCTTCATGCAGCTTTTTAAGATGATAGTTCTCCATAAATGTTTCGACTGCCAACTTCCAATTAGCATTAGCGGGGACTGGTCTTCTACTAACAACCACACAATCGCTCAAGTTCCACGAATCAAGTTCAGCTCCAAGCTCGGGAGATACAACCGTATCTATATCTATAGATGACTCACCCGCACTCGGTATTACCCAAATAATCCCATGACGTTCAACTATCGGAACAGGGGTCAGTGCCTTTTCCACGCGACACATACCTTCAAAGGCAACATCTGCACCATTAACACCGCACAACTTCCCATGCGCATCATATGCCCACCCATGATAGGGACAAATCATGCGCTTTGAGCTACCCGTATAATCAGCCACGAGTTTGGCACCGCGATGCCGACAAACATTGATGTATGCATGCGCCTGCCCATCGTTATCACGAGTAAGCAATATAGAAATACCGGCCATCTCAATAGTTTTAAAATCGTTTGCATTTGGTAACTCACAAGAATACGCAGCGACCTGAGGCAATTTCCGGAATATCTCGTCGGTCTCACGATTGTGAATTTCTACATCAGTATAATTTTTGATGGGATTCTCGAACACGTCTGATGCATAGTCCCCCAAGTGGTTATCAACCCATCGCAAGGCTTTCTCAGTTAATTCAACTTCTAATTTTCTATCCATTATTATTAACCCCTAAAGAAATCGACCAAGAGCTCTATCCGGGCAAATAGTAAGCCAACACGTCATACAAAATGACCCTTGACCAAATAGCCACGAACACAATCTTCTCAAAGACATGATTAGGATAATAAGCATTGATTTTGACAGTGTCAAGTTTACTGTAATTAAACTACTTATGGTCACTAGGATTCTGGCCATGTAGGCTCCACATTAACTTGACAGCGTCAACATCAATCGGTATTTTCAATAAACTTGGCCATAGAAACTACCACCATGCAGCCGCCAATTGGAAATAACTATAATGACAACCACCTTAGATGAACTTAACAAAGTATTTGCATCCCAGCGCGGGCATTACTTATCAAATCAAGTACCCAGCTATAAAGAAAGAATAGCTGACTTAAAGCAGCTTAAAAGACTACTTACTGAAAATAAGGGACCTATAACAGCCGCAATAAATCGAGACTATTTGAACCGCTCCTCGAACGAAACACTATTTGCCGAGTTGATAACTACCATCGATGGGATCAACCACGCGATTAAGCATTTGAAGGGCTGGATGAAAAAGCAAAAGCGGCAGGTAGATCACTCCATGTTCTTTGGAGGAAAAAATACAGTAGTACCTCAGCCAATTGGCGTAGTAGGAATTATTGTTCCTTGGAATTTCCCGATATTTCTTTCATTAGGACCACTTACCAGTGCATTATCCGCGGGTAACACCGCGATGATAAAGATATCTAGCAATTCATCAAACTTGAGCAACCTTCTCTGTAACATTAGCGGAGATTATTTCCCTGAAGATAAAGTTTACTTTGCCAAAGAATCGAGCGGTCTTGGCGCCACTTTTACACAGCTTCATTTTGACTTATTGATATTTACGGGGTCTGGAGCTACTGGACGCTCCGTTATGTCAGCCGCAGCTAAGAATTTAACACCGGTGATTTTGGAGCTTGGCGGAAAATCACCGGCCATTGTAGATCCGAATTACCCACTCGATACCGCTGTCGATAGAATCATGTATACGAAACAATTCAACGCTGGTCAGATTTGCACTACTGTTGACTATGTATTTGTACACACTTCTCAAATAGATTTATTTATTAAGAAAGCTATCGACTGGGTTAATACTCACGTACCGGATATAGCTAGCAGTGACTACACATCGATAATCGATGATCGCTCGTTGAGAAGATTAGAACGCACTCTCCAGGACGCGACCGATAAAGGTGCATTAGTAATTAATTTGAACAAAGGGCAGTCTATCGACTATACAAACAGAAAAATGCCCTTATATATTATTACTAACACTACCAGTGAAATGACTGTCTCAAATCAGGAAACATTCGGTCCGATCCTAATGGTATTAACTTATAACAATGATCACGAAGTTATAGAGTACATTAACAGCCGAGACAAGCCGCTCGCAATATACCCATTTTCCAATAATAAAAAATTAATTAATAACTATACTACCAATATCATATCCGGCGGAGTTACTGTAAATAACGCCCTTCTTCATGTAATACAGCATGATCTTCCGTTCGGCGGTATCGGCGCTAGCGGGATGGGACACTACCATGGGAAAGACGGATTTCAAAGTTGCTCAAAAATGCGCCCTATATTTTATCAACCAAAATTCAGTTTTGTTAACCGATTCCTATCGCCACCTTATGGGAAATTTGCGACCGAGTTTATTAACCGTCTTTTCTATCTGAAATCATAATATATCTTATAAAAATAAGACCGGAACTAGAGTCGGAGAATTACGATGGAATCATCCTCAAGTAGAAAAGTAGTCTATAGTCATTGCCATTACTGTGTAAGTTTATGTGGTACTAAGATCACAGTCGATGGCAATAAAATTGTATCTATCGAGCCTGACCGTGAGAATCCAATGTCGTGGCGAGATTTTTGTCGCAAAGGGAAATCTGCGGACGAAATGGTATCCCATCCTGCCAGAATACTTAAACCTATGAAAAGAGTGGGTGACAGATATGAAGAATCAACCTACGAAGAGGCTTACCTGGACATTGCCACAAAATTAAACAAAATTATAGTGGAGCATGGTGTTGATGCTGTTGGTTCGTATTCTGGAAACCCCCTAGGTTTTGATTTTGCAGGTTCTATTTTCTTCAATGGCCTCTTAGATGCAATCGGAACCGGCAACAGATTCTGGGTTGGGTCAATCGACCAGAATAACGCCCACGTTGTGCAAGACACTATGTTTGGCTCAGAACTTCTTTCACTCCCCGCAGATATAGACGAATGTAATTTCTTCTTACTTTTGGGAATGGACCCAGTACAAAGTAAATTTGGATGGTTAGAAGTAATACCTGACGGATGGAACAGAGTTCTTAAAAGACAACAGCAAGGAGCACAAGTTGTCGTTGTGGACCCAAGATTTTCCGACACTGCTAAATGTGCAGACACCTATCTATCCATACTACCGGGCCAGGACTGGGCATTTGTTCTTGGAATGCTTCACATTATCTTCACTGAAAATCTAGATCAGCCTTCAGCTACACCCTTAAGCAATATCGATCCAATTCGTGAAATTGCACTTAACGCCAGCCTTACCGACCTATCTTCGCGCTGCGGCATTGCAGAGGAATTAATACAGGATGTCGCACGCCGCTTCGCCAAGGCAGATAGAGCGATGGCCGTAGCCCACACGGGTATTTCACATCACGCAAATGGCACGATCGGAGAATGGCTAGTGACGGTGTTGAATGCTGTCACCAATAGGCTAGATACTCCGGGCGGAAGACGTCTAGAGCGAGGATACATGGATATCGTTAAAATATTCTCTAGCTTTGCTCCCCCCAGCACCCACAGAACGAGACTGAAGAATTTACCAGCTATCGCCGGATATCACGCTCTAGCCGAACTCGCCGACGAAATTACTACGCCCGGGGAAAACCAGATTAAAGCCATGATGATCGTATCAGGAAATCCTGTAATTTCGGGTCCTGATGGCGACAGCTTGGATGAAGCGCTGAAAGGGCTAGATTTACTTGTCGCTGTAGATATTATCCAGCGCGATAGTCATCGCCACGCGGACTGGCTAATTCCTGGCACTCACTTTCTTGAACGAGAGGGCTTGCATTGCCTAGTGTCTGGAATGATGGATAAGCCATTTGTGCAGTATGCTAATAAAGCAGTTAATCCGCCTCCCGGAGTCCAGTACGAATGGGAGTTTTTTATGAACTTGGCAATAGCAATGAAACGCCCATACCTCGGAAAAAAAGGGGTTAATTCGTTTATTAAATTCACTAAATTACTTGCAAGAATTACAGGGAAAAGTCATCTGGCATTTAACCCTCGCTGGATTGAGTGGTTACTGGTTACCACCGGAAGACGCATAAAGTATAAAGACATTCTAAAGCACCCCCACGGATGGATCTATTCCAAGAAACGATATGGCGACTTACGCACCACTTTACGAACGAAAGATAACGCCGTTCAGGTATCCCCACCCGAATTCATTAGTGCGCTGAAAAACCTACTAATCGAGAATGAAAAAGAAGATACGGAATTTCCAATGATTATGGTTAATAAGCGCGGGCGTGAATCAATGAACTCATGGATGAACGACCTCCCGGGAATGAACAACACGGAACGCAATAGCCCATTAGATATACACCCAGACGATGCACAAGCACTTAATTTGCATCAAGGACAAATTGTGACAATTTCTTCAAAAGTAAGCAGCATGGAGGCCCCCATAAATATCGTCGATGGCGGTCGGCGCGGCGTAATTTCAATGGCTCACGGCTGGGGTTCGTCTATCTATGACCCGGTCAAAGGAACTATATCGCAAGGTTACGGCACGAATCGTAATCGATTAGTCGATCGGCACCAGCTAGATCAATTTTCACAAGTTCCATCGCTCAGTGGCGTACCCGTAAAAATTGAAGCCGCAGCACACTCAGCAATGGAACAAGGATAAGGATTATCTATGACCTACGTAATTGTTGGGAATTGTATTAACGATACTGCTTGCGTCGATGTATGCCCGGTGGACTGTATTCATCCAGCGCCAAATGAAATCGGATTTAAAACAGCTGACATGCTATTTATCGATCCAAAATTTTGTATCGACTGCAATGCATGCGCAGAAGCTTGCCCCATAGATGCCGTGATGCCGGCGCACAAACTTCCCAAACATTTTCGGCACTATCAAGCAATCAATGCCGAATATTCTATTGCGAGGTTAAAATGAGCACGAGCGAACTTAATGTTGCTATTATAGGCAGCGGTCCCGCCGGTTTATACGCTGCAGTAGAGTTGTTAAGGCGCGAGCGAACCGCAGTAGTCCATATCTATGACAGGTTACTTACTCCAGGCGGACTAGTTCGCTTTGGCGTTTCACCAGACCATTCTCAACGACGACTAATATCCGAAGCATGTGAAAACCTGGCAATCTCATCAGGAAGGTACTTTTTCCACGGCAATCTAGAGGTTGGAAAAGACCTTACACATGAAACCCTGCAACATCACCACCACGCTATTATATATGCATGCGGTGCAGCAGAAAGCCGACAGTTGGGTATAGCTGGCGAGAAATTAAAAGGTAGCCACACCGCGAGCGAGTTCATTAGTTGGTACAACGGTCACACCGATTACTCGGATTGCGATTTTAATCTAAAAACACATAGAGCTGTCGTGATTGGAAATGGCAACGTCGCACTGGATATAGCGCGCATGATATTACTGGGTGAACAACGACTTAAAAGCACTGATATTGCTGATCACGCTTTGAGAAGCATTTCCGATAGTACGATTAAAGAAGTAGTGATACTGGGTCGACGTGGACCAAATCAAGCTGGATTCACACTACCAGAGATACTCGAACTTGATCAGCTAGATGATATTGATATTATTTTCGAAAATGCAGACTTCTCAAGCACATCGCATAAATTAACTTTGACACAATCTATGCGAGCTAATGCCATGCAAAACTACGCAGGAAGAGCGCAAACCGAGCGACCGAAAAAATTGATATTCCGGTTCTTAACATCACCCATTCAAATCAATGGTGTCGATTGCGTAGATTCAATTAGTACAATGAAGAATTATATGATTGACGACGCTATTAGAGATTCGCCTGTCTCACCATCCGCCGGGTACAACATTATTAAGACAGGACTGGTGATACAGGCAGTGGGGTATAAGGGAACGCGGATCCCAGACCTACCGTATGACGAACATAAATGCCTTGTTCCAAACATTGACGGCCGCGTTATTGACGGAAATCATCAAATATTAGAAGGGACCTATGTTGCTGGCTGGCTTAAACGAGGTTCCAATGGCGTTATCGGTAGTAATAAATTCTGCTCTGCAGAAACCATCAACAACTTACTGAAAGACTGGACTGACAATAAATTAAATCACCCACACTCAACTCAAAAGCAACTTATTTCTCATCTCCGTAAGCAAGGTCTTAAACCGACCGACTTGTCAGATTGGAGAAAAATTGATCACTTTGAGAAGCACACTGGTATTACGCAAAAAAGACCACGAGTTAAAATCACATCCAAAGAACGGATGCTAAGTATTGCCAAACAAGATGCCGTATAAAAATACTTCGCCATGTTACGAATTGGTATTAAAATTGGAAAATAAAAGTATAAAAAAATCCTCCCTAACAAAGCGGGAAAGTATTATTGAGTCAGCAGGCACTCTTTTTACACTGCACGGTTATGTCAATGTAAACATGGATCATATCGCGAAAACGGCGGGCGTATCGAAGCAAACTGTATACAGTCACTTCAAAAGTAAACAGAATCTTTTTACGGCTGCTATAGATTGTAAATGTGATGAACTTGAACTCGCACTTGATAAAATAAAGCCCAACTTAAGCTGTCGAGACTATTTAAGTCATGTTTGCTCACATCTTGCGACAATTCTAACAAGCACTGATTCAATTGAAATATTCAGGGTATGTATCACTGAAGCAAAACATTCAGAGGTAGGAGAGCTATTCTGGCACGCTGGCCCCGAAAAAGTTCGCGCTCATTTAAAGAGTTACCTAGATGAACAAAATCAGCTAGGTATTTTAAAAATTGAGAACACTGACTATGCTTGCAGCCAACTAATATCCATGATTAATGGACAAGCTCAATTTCAAGCTTTACTCAACATCCCAAACAGCCAATCAATTAATGACATACAAAATTACGCACAGAGTTGTGCTAATGTTTTTTATGCAGCATATTCTAGCGATATTTCATTTTAGCTTAGCAAGCCGAAAACCAATGATTGTGTCGAAAGAATTGTATTTGTCGTCGAATATCGACTATGAGTTTTCGACTTACGCAACTAAATCGTAAAATTGTTCGGTAGGTATCAATGCACCCGCCAAATTTTTCTTCATTTGACCATTCTTCAACATAGCAACTAACTCAATTCCCGCCAAAGTGCTTTGGGCGCAGTGAAAACTTTAAAACCTCGCAATGATTGTGCTATTCGCTTTACACGTCGATGTTCGGATTGCCGCAACACCTGCTCTACAACATTGTTAAGATATTTGCATTGGCGGATTTTTACTCGTCGATGATTTTCTTGATTGTACCTATTGATTCCAGCTTTACTAGCTCCACTTTTATCTATATTGATCATGCTAGCCTGACCATTACGGCTGATGGATTTGTTAAGAACAACATGCCGCAGCTTTGGTATCACGCTTTGCGGTGAGGAGAAAATCAACCGTATTCCCCTGCTTATCAACCGCGCGATAATAATATTTCCACTCGCCTTTTACCTTGATATATGTTTCGTCAAGTCGCCAGCGGCTGCCTGGTCGCTTCTTCTCTTGATGAAAGGTCTTTTCCTACTTTGATGCATAGCAAACAACCCATCGATTCAATGTACTATGGCCGACTTCAATACCACTCTCAGTCATCATCTCCTCAATGTTACGGTGACTTAGTGAATAAGCACAGCACCATCGGAAGCATTGGAGAATAATAGGTTTAGGAGTATGCCGACCTTTGAAAGTGATCATACATGGGTCATGTGGATAGCTTAGAAATTAGATTCTAGCAAATAAGATGTAGCTTCTGTTTTGTGCGACAGAATCCGAAGAGAAACTTCAATATTCGACGGCTAATATTATAGTTTAAAAATAACCGCTAAAACTGAGACAAAGTGGCACCGCCATCAATCACGATGGTCTGGCCAGTAATATAGCTGGCCTCATTTGACAATAAAAATCTGACGGTCGACGCTATTTCGGAGGGACGCCCCATGCGATGCAAAAAAGTGCTGCCTACCAGCTTTTCCTTTAGCTCAGGAAATCGCTCAAAAGCCTGATCTGACATTGCGGTTTGAATATACCCGGGGGAGACCGCGTTTATCCGTATCGCCTTTTCTCCAAGGGTATGTGCCAATGATTTCGTTAAGGAGATAATCCCCGCTTTCGATACGCTGTAGGCAGGAGTATTACCATTCCCAAAGTCAGTATTAATGGAGGCAATGCCTACTACAGAGGACCCGGCGTTATGGCTAAACTCTTCCATTAGAGCTTTCACAATGAAAGGGTAGGATCGCAGATTAACGGATTGAACTTTGTCCCAGTTCTCTTCAGTTAAGTCACCTAATGATTCCTCAATCGATATCCCTGCGGCATGAACTAAGCCGCCAATAGAACCCAGCGCTCTCTTGGTGGCTTCCACCGCAGAGCCCAGTGCCGCGGTGTCCGTAGTATCCAGCGCAAGAGAAAAAGTAGCGACACCATATTCTTTTTTCAAGTCTTCAGCTGCGCTCCTGGCACCGGACTCATTTAAATCCCAGATAGCAATTGCTCGCCCTGCTTCAGCCAGAGCTTCCGCACAAGCGCGCCCAATACCCTGTGCCGCTCCTGTTACCACGACAGGGGTGAGTGGGGATTGATACAGCATGATGAGGCTTCCTTTTCGGCAATATTATTAGAGTATTAGCACTGGATAATACCCGTATAGTCACCCCAAAAATTCATCTAATCGTATGATTTTTTTTCCTGTTCGGCGGCACGCTATTAATCGTTAACATTAAAAGCCGCAGATATACCGTAGGCTCAATGACCGATATCAAAAAAATGGAGCAGGCTCTTGATGCTTGGCATGAATTCACTTTTTCACAAGAATCGGTGCCTATATCACGGCCGTCAAGTTCAGACCAAAACAGCTATTAGTGACCAGCTGGATGTGAGCGCGGAATAGCATAAGGATACCCAATTGAAAACCTGAACGCAGAGAATTCATCACAGGTAGCCAATATTTAAAACCGGAGTGGCATACACACGTTAACATAACGCCATGTCAAGCACTGGCACACTAGTTCTTAATAAATAACATCTTGCTACGAGCTTCACTTCATTCCTTCAGATGAAGTAACAGTGAATATAGGGTAGTAAGATAATACACAATAATGAACTATTAAGAATGAGCTCTAAAAATATAATGAATGGCGAAACACCCGCTGCTTATATATTTGAGTGATATTAATTTTCATCACTTGGAAATAAAGGGAAAAATCTCATGCAACTGAACAAAGCTAAAACACTACGCTTTGATGGAGAAGTTGTTCTTGTGACTGGTGCAGGTCAAGGGCTCGGTCGCAGTTACGCTGAATTACTCGCCAGCCGCGGTGCTCGCGTAATAGTCAATGATCCCGGAGTAAGTTTTTGCGGAGCTAAAACTGATCAATCACCCGCTGATGATGTAGTTACCAACATCATCTCTGCCGGCGGATTGGCTGTTGCCAATCATGATCGTGTCGATGAATCGCCAGAAAACATTGTAGCGCAAGCACTGGATGCCTATGGTCGCCTGGATATCGTTATCAATAACGCTGGAATAGCCGGTGGCGGGCATTTCCCTGATATTCCGTTATCTGAGTTTAATCAGGTGCTCAATGTCCACATTAACGGCACCTTGGGAGTTCTTCGTGCGGCATGGAAGCCACTAGCATCATCCAATTGTGGCCGGGTGATCAATACGTCATCTGCTTCGATATTCGGATCTGTCGGAACGTCACCTTATGTTGGCTCTAAAGCATTTATTTTTGGGCTGACTCGATCGCTCGCCGAAGAGGCTCGATCTTCCGGTATCAGATTGAACACCATAATGCCTTCTGCCTATACGCGGTTAACGGCTATGCTACCTGACCCTAAAGTTTGTGACTATTTATGCCAACACTATTCACCTGAATCGGTTGCAGCTTTTGTCGTATGGCTTGCCCATAAAGACACCAGTATATCTGGCGAAACATTTGCAATTGGGGGAGGAGTCGCCTCCCGTGTACAAATGGCAATATCAAATAGTATGCAGGTTGACGACAACAGCGTGCCTGAATCATGGGTCGGGCAGGAGTGTGATTTACTTTCAAAGGATGCCGGTAAATTCCCCAAGAATATGTGGGATGTCATCCGCTCGGACGCTGATATTTTCGGTTGCGATTCTGCCACGGCTTTTTCTAACTTAAATCTATAAAAACAGAAACTGTACACTCTTAAAAGGTAAATCAAATGAAACCAAGCCCTATGTCACTTCGCGCCCCCTCCAGGGAATTTCCTAAAGGGTGGTATTGTGTTGCAGACAGCAAGGAGGTCAAAGTTGAAAAACTCTTGCCGGTCTCATGGCTAGGGCGTGACTACGTGGTTTTTCGTGATACCCAAGGCCTTGCCAAAGTAGCCGACGCCTATTGTCCTCACTTAGGAGCACATCTGGCCTCTCATGACGGCTGCATCAAAGAGGGTCGGGTTATCTGCCCTTTCCACCATTGGGGGTTTGATACCTCAACAGGTAAGTGTACAGATATCCCGTATGCCAAAGTGATTCCTCCAGTATCATTGACCTTCTATGAAGTTCGTGAAGTCAATGAGCAAATTGTAATTTGGTATCATCCCGAAGGTCTTGCACCCGACCGCGAACCATATCAAAGCGACCTGCTGAAGGAAAGGGAGTGGGTATTATTTGATAGCCGCTCATGGACAAGCTCTGCGCCATTCTGCGACATTTTGGAAAACCTGTTTGATACCGCCCATATACTAATGCTGCATCATGCCCATGAAACGCCAAAGCTGGGTAACATAGAAGAGTTAGACTATGGATTAAAAGTCGACTACATAATGGATCCGGATAAATCCGATCAACCAATGAAATCCCTCACCTGCCACATATCTGGCATTACGCTACTAGTGCAGCATTATGAGTTTGTGGGAACGGAGGCGCTTTTTGTCTTTTCGTTTACACCTATTGATCACGAATATTTTGTGCAAAGAACTCACCTCTATTTACTTAATAATGTGTCACCTGAAGTGATGGAAAACATAGGCAAGGAATTTGTAGATCGTTTTGTAATGGAAGTCGATCAGGACATGGAGGTGCTTAATTTCAAGAAACATTTGACGAAACCGCGACTATGCGATGGCGATGGTCCAATACTGCGCTTTCGTCGTTATTCAAATCAGTTTCTTGAAAAAGAAGGCGTGTAGCAATAATGAATACAGTAATCATCAATGTCGAAGATCGACACGGACGCATACGCAAGGTAGAAGCCTGCTGCGGAGACAATATGATGGAGGTACTTCGTGATCAAGGCTTTGGAGTTGAGGGGACTTGTGGCGGGGCGGTTTCGTGCGGCTCGTGCCATATATATGTTGATCCCAGCCTGATGACTCAATTAACTCCGCAGATTGACGATGAGGCGGCCATGTTAGACGCAATTCAAACCGAGGTTACAGTAGATCCCACCTCGCGACTATCTTGCCAGATAGTCGTTAGCGACTATATGAATGGAATGAGGATCAAGGTTGCACAAGAAATATGACTAGACGTGTCATCCTAGCCTAAACTGAAATAGCCTTAGTTACCTTTTGCGGTAACCATCCTCAGGGGGCGCTATGAAAACGTCGAATTTTACATAAGCCAAGCTCATCAACATATTAGATGAAGGTAATTCTGAGATAAAAATTGAAAAGCTAAGCGGTGTGCACCGTATCAGTAACGACACCTAATTACATTGGAAACTCAGCTCCATGGCATCGAAGTATCGGACGCGCGGTACTTGCGAGATCCCGAGAACGATGTACCGACAAAGGGCATCTGTGAAGCACCTCCACAAAAACACCTTACATAATTTCTACCATACATGCTTCCGCAACAAACTCTAGGCGGATACCATCCTGATCAAGAAAAATCATGACGAGTAGATCGAGTATCACCACAATGAGGGAACTCATCAGGGAAAGGTGCTGCGGATACCGCACCAATGGCAACGTTACTTGATGACAAAACGATTGGGGCAGAGATGAATTTAGCTCAGATCTAAACTGGCAGACACCGGTAAAAAACGGGTAACTGTCAGATCAAGTCTGAGCTACTACAGGTAACTGTCAGTTCAAGTCTGAGCTACTGCATCGGAGCTACTACAAATTAACAGCAACCCGAATTTTCCACTCGCGCATCCGCAACGAAATCTAGGTAACCATCACATCCGATGGCTGTGCTGGGCTGCCCATCATTGGAGCGTAAGACGTGGGTATTTTTCCATCTACATCCAACACATTTAACTCTTCACCCAACTCTGCAGTCACATAGGTTTTGCCGGTTTTTTCCATAATTTGTCCGGCTTTTAACAATGCGATAATAATACGACCGGGATATTCTGGGCTTTCTATGCCAGGTTTCAGGTACTCGTACGTTGCTGGATCCTTATCCATAGCAGTAGTCGTACGCTCAGTTTTCACTATCCCCAGCCATAGCGAAACGCAAGCTACGTTATATTCCTTTAAATCCTTCGCCATATCATGCGCCATCTTATCCACACCGGCTTTACTAACGCCATAAACGGGGGTGTGGATATAACAGCGTGAACCGAAGGAAGAGATGTTCACAATCAAGCCGCTCTTGGCCTTCACCATCATCTTTGCCGCGAAGACAGAAGATATATAATGTGCTCGCAGCCCGACATCAATCATATCGTCCCAATAACTCGTTTTCTTTTCCCAAAATGGTGCATATTCCATAAGGTCATCTGGCACGACGAAGACATTATTTACCAAAATATCTAACTTTCCATGGTCAGTTTCAATTTTGTCAAAAACTGCCTGAACCTGCTCGTCACTGCGATGATCACAGGCCATCGCAACACCTTTTCCGCCACGAGCATTGATCTCTTCTACTGTTTTAAAAATAGTGCCAGGTAAACTACTCTGACCATCCGACACACTGCGACCAGTGATATAGATAGTGGCACCAGCATCTGCCAGGGCTAACGCAATTCCCTTTCCGACACCACGGCTAGCGCCCGTTACTAAGGCCACAGTATTCTTATCGACGATCATTATGTATCAACTCCAGAATTCTTTTTTATAAAACAGTAGAAGCATCTATTAGCTAGACACTAAATACCGAAACCGCCATCAACAGGTATTAACTGACCGGTGGTATATGAGGCTAGACTGGAGCCCAGGAACAGCGCCATATTTGCCACTTCTTCGGGCTTGCCAAAGCGATTCATCGGCAGCATTTTTAATACCTCCGATTTCCACGCGTCATTAAAGACACCATCTTTCTCTAAACGTAGGAAAATACCGGTTTCGATGACACCAATAGCAATACTGTTTGCTCTAACGTTGTACTTCCCTTCTTCCTTAGCAATACCCTTAATCAACTCCTCAATAGCTGCCTTGGGCGCTACGGAAAGGATGTCTAGTTCAGCAAAGCGTTGAAGCGCCGCGGAGCTTATATGCACATAGCTACCACCACCGCCTTTTTTCAAATAAGGAAGCGTTGTATAAACTATATTAAACACACCCTCAACATCTGCTCGAAGCACTCGCTGCCACTGATCAGGTGACACATCCCGCACATTGATTTGAGGAATATCAAAACCTGTCGCAATGAAAACCGAATGGATTCTTCCATATTGCTCGGCGAGATCAGCTACCAATTTCTGCATACCTGACAGGTCATCCATAGACAACTTGGCAATACCGATACTTCCGCCACTAGCGCGAATTTCTTCCGCCATTTCAGTTGCGCGACTAACATTAGAATTGTAAGTCGAAACAACGTTAACCCCCTTACTGGCAAGCTCGGAACAGATAGCACTGCCCACCCCACCACTACCACCAAAAACCAGCGCAACACCTTCAGGGTACAAACCATCTACAACATTCATAATATTACTCCGTAATCAAGCCAGGGTTCGCTCCCATTTGAAGAAGCTCCACTTTATTATCGTCCGAAACCTGCATTAGCAGATTTGATTGAATCGTGTATTTTGTTCTACTCATCTTCCATTCACCGCTATCAAGCTTGATGTATTTATCATCGTAATAGCCGTGCATCATCTGGATCATTTTCTTCTCAGTTTCCAGCAGCTGGAACCTCATACGCCAGCGCCCCTCTGCGGTATTTGGCCCGGTAATAGTAATATCGGGAGCCATACCGTGATGCATATCGATATGTGATGGATTACACGCAAGATCCTCGAATACACCGATGAATTCATCCATATTCGTATACGTACCGATAAACCCGAAATCAATCTCAAAGTCGGACTCGTTATAACAATTCCGCATTCCGTCGGTATCTCGTACATCGCAGGCAAACCACCAGCGAGCTTTTAGTTTTTTAATGTCTTCCATGTCTTCTATACATTGAATTCTTTCTTCAAGACTCTTATTAGCAGCCATTTTCTATCTCCAGTAATTAGCTTGGATGGGCGTTATTATCGATGGTTTTTCACTTATCGTAATAATAGCAAATACGTTTCAAGGCACTCATTTAACGCCGAATAATGAGAGTGATGAGTCAGGTGTTATCTCCTGCATTAAGGCGGAAATACGGCGATTAAGTTCTGGTTTAAACTCTGGGTGCGGAAATATCCAATAGCGACGCTCAGATATAGCACCGAATACAATTTTTGCCAGGCTTTGTGGCTCCATACCAAACTCATTCAAATTAGACTGGATTTGCCTGGCAAGTAAGCTGCCCTCTTCACCTACGCCGCTATTGTCCAGGGAGCTCGACACAATATTACTCTGAACAGTGCCAGGGCAAAGGACAGAGAATCCGATTCCATCATCAAATTCATGCTCATAGTGAATGGCTTCAGTTAGCGCAACGACTGCAGCTTTTGTTGCTGCATAAGAGCTCATCTGCTTCCAGCTTAGCAGCCCACCAAGCGAGGATGTATTCACAACATGTGCATAGTTGCGACTTTCTAGCATCTGGGGAAGGAAGGCATGAAGGCAATGCATTGCCCCCAAGAGATTAACGCCAACTACTTTTGAATAATTCGCCGGGGTGACTTCTGTAAAATTCCCGGTAATCATGATCCCGGCATTATTAAACAGGAAATCACAGCAGCCGAATTTACTGCTGGTTTTACTAGCCAACAATTCAAGATCAGCTAAATTGGTAACATCAACTTCCTGGAAAATTACTTGACTATCACTCAGATCAAGATCTGCTTTCAATCTACTCAACGCGGCGCCATCGACATCAGCCAGCACCAAGTTCATATCGCGAGAAGCCGCCTCCAGGGCGATCCCCCTTCCGATCCCGCTTGCTGCACCAGTAATAACGGCCGTTGTACCTTGGAAAATCATCGCGATCCAATCTTTATGGTTATCAATTTTGACCTATACTGGCGACAAATCTTCTGGTTTTCTTCATCTAATTAGGTGATTCACCCGTATCCAAGCAGTCTTATAATTAGGGTCAATACAGGTATCAAAGTAAGAAAAATACAACTCGCCAAGACGATTTACAATAATCTCAGAGAGCGTTTTAGTAAATTGAGCTGGCATCACCACATCGCCACCGACATAAAAATAATCATTAAACGTAAGATCAATCAGAACAATTACTCGAATGATGTAAGCAATATCATCGTGAGGCAACATAGATGACCAGTGTTTTGAAGAATAACGACTGCCAGCCAAAGCTCAACTACCTTTTAGCCTTAGTTTGCATGCTAGGCCCTGCCTTAGTTGCCCTAGTACCCATGGCGGTTGCACCAGCCTTACCAGCGATGGCTTTATACTTTCAAGACGTTGACAGCAGCGACCTATTTGCCCAAATGGTGATGACCACCCCCGCAATAATGATTATTGTCTTCGCTCCCATATCGGGAATACTTAGCGAACGATATGGAGTACGACTAAACTTACTTACTGGACTATTTCTGTATATTGTATTCGGATTCAGCGGATACTTTATTTCTGACGCCACATTACTGATCATTAGTAGATTGTTACTCGGCTTAGCTGGCGGCGCAGTTTTGACAAATTCGCTAATTCTAATCGGAAGCTCATTTTCCGGCCATCATCGAGAACTACTGCTCGGCTTAGCCACCTCGTTGGCATCTATATTTGCAGCGCTTGCTCTGATTTTCGGCGGAAACATGGTGGATACCCTCGGATGGCGATCATCTTTCATGCTTTATCTCATAGCTGCGCCAGTAATGATCATTGCTTGGTTTTGCGTAAAAAGCACACCACCAATAGCTAAAGCTAAAACTGCGAAAAAGTCGAATGCCAACTCGTATAGCCACAAGGCACTAATACCACTATGGCCGTTCTATGCCGTACTTATTCTATTCACGATTGGAATGTTCTCGCCATCTATCCAAGGCCCCTTTTCGCTAGAAATGAAAGGCATACATAGCGCATCGGAAAAGGGGCTAATCCTTAGCCTAACCTCAATATGCGCAGTGTTCTCCTCTGCGCTGTTCGGCTATTTCAGACGTTACTTTAGTTCATATACAATCTTGCTAATTGACTTATTCACCATGGCAAGCGGCTTCATCCTGCTGTCAATAGCCACCGACACATATTCACTCGGTTTAGCTTGCGCGATTATCGGAATTGGCGCCGGCTTGTCCGAGCCGTCAATCGCATCAATCCTCCTCGATAGAACGAAGATTCACATCCATGGATTAGCTATGGGCCTGGTCGTTAGTGCACTCAATGCCGGGCAGTTCATAAACCCGCTAATCATGAACTTCTTCAAGAGTATGTCTAATATTGACTCAGCATTCATGATGCTAGGGTTGATATTCTCACTAGTCCTATTCATCGCCTATATACGACGCCCCACCCCAAATAATAGGCCTGATCCATTAAGTAAACTGGCGTGAAATTCAAGCCCATCAAGAGACCCTTATCAGTAACGTTGTAGTTCGAAACCGGAGATTATAATGAGCTATTCTAGAGAAGAAGTTTTAGCGGCCGCCGAGGGCCTACGTGAAGCTTTTGTGGAAGCAGAAGCAAGAAACACATGGTCATGGATTGCAGATAAATTCTATCATGCCGATGCAACCTACTACTGCCCGTATGGCGGTGCGTCACCCGTTTTTGCTAAAAACATGGAAGAAATCCGTGCCACACATTACGGCAGAGATATGGATGTAGGCTCAGGCTGGACTGGCTGGAGCTTTCCTATTACGCATATTTTTGTTGAAGGCGACCAGATTACAACCCGGTGGGTAAATCGTGGCCCAGGAAAGCGTCCCGACGGCAGTTTTTACGAAACTGAAGGTGTTAGTTTCATAAAGTACGGCGGAGACGGCAAATTTTCATCTCAGTACGACCTCTTTGATATTGGTCACCAAATGAAGCTTTGCGATGAGCTTAAAGAAGTCGGCCTTCTAGATCCGCGTCTGGAAGAAGAGTGGGTTAAACCAATGAAGAAGCAAATTATCGATTCACTTAAGCAAGGCATCCCGCCTAAGGAATAATAATCTAACCGCGCTTAACGCCGAAAGCCTTAAGCGCGGACGCACAGCTTGACGTGCGAATTTTCTCAATGGTTTATTTACATTACGATAAACTTACCGACGAAAACTAAATGAAAGACATCTCCGTATCTGAATACAGTAAATTGCTAATCGACCTCTATGACGGTCATTACGGCGACGATCCCTACTGTAATTTCTTATCCGGACTACGTGAAATTCTTGAACTTAATTTTGCCTCGATTACCTTGCGCGAACCAATTGAGACCAACGGCGGCTTACTATTTATATCATGCGACTCCCTGCAGAAAACCTACGCTGATTCAAGCGACAACCCATACACAGCCAGATACTACACATCAAATTTGATGACCAATTTATCGATGGGAAAAGTGACTACACTTGATGAGTGTGTGACTTGTGATAGCTTCGAGACCTCTGATATATACAAAATGTGCATGGAACCCATAAATATTTACCACATGGCCGGTCTAGATTTAAGAAACTACAATGGCGAAAGGTTTTCAGTTAGAGTCTGTCGACCCAAAAGTAGCGATAACTTCAATCAGGAAGAGAAGGATTTTTTCGAGCTGATTGGCTCGCACATCCAAAGAGCTATATCCAAAGCCATGCAATTGATTCAAATCGAAACTGAAAGAAAGCTATTTGCAAATACCGTAACCGGGCAGTCTATCGGCACTTTCATTCTCGATGAGCAGGGAAAGCTGTTACATAGAAACCAGGCCGCCGAGGAGATGATTTCTGACAGTGACGGACTGGAAATAGAAAACCACCAAATTAAACTGGATGACCCCGATTCAAACAGCAAACTTTACGGCTATATCAATAAAATTATAACTGCCACGAAAGAGGGAAGCATTCCCGAAGTTTACGCGATGCCGACCCAACGTAGCTCGGGAAATACTGATTACGAAATACTCATAAAGCCCTTAGCCATTGACAAGGTAGTAGCATCGACCAAAACCCCGCATATCATTGTATTTATAAGCGCCCCAGAAAAAAGAACGCAACTAGACACCAAAGTACTGATGTCCCTGTTTCCATTTACTGAGAAAGAAGCAGAATTAACCAAGCACCTCATTATAGGAAGCAACCTTACTGAAAGCGCCGAAAAACTGCACATCTCCAAGAACACCGCAAGAACCCACCTGCGATCAATATTCCTAAAAACCGGCGTCACTCAGCAATCCATGCTTGTTAGCCTAATACTTAAAAGCGTGGCCATGCTTAACTAAACACGCCATTCACCCATATGCTAACTATTTCAAACTTCGACCAACGTCTTTAAACCTAAAACCCTGCTACCTATCCACTCTGAATAATTAATACGCCGTTAAAAAATCCGCGCGCTACAACGATTTAATATTGCGACTACATGGGCCTGGTTTCTGACTCCCAGCTTATCGTATATGCCTCTCACATGAGTTTTTACGGTATTGATACTCACCCCTAAAATGTCAGAGATTTCTGTCTGAGTCTTCCCTTCAACTATCAAGGCACTAATTTGCGCCTCACTCGGCGTCATACCGTATATTGTTCGCAAGGTATCTGTGTTTAATGCTACGTGATCATTTTTACTATCATGCAAGTATACGGCTACTGCCTGATTAGAACTCGAACCAACATAACTATCTCTAGTTATAGGTTTTATGACCAAATCCAAAATTGAACCACACGTTATATCCTCAATTTTAAACGCTATACCACTTTGCTTCGCTTCCATACTTTCCGAAGCAACAACCGCTTGGCTTATCGCCTTTTTGAGCTCAGAATTCTTAGCCGGATTGTTCGCCTTGAGCCTCTCATTAGCACTCAAAAGGCCACGATTTGAAGCTAGTATCTTCTTCGCCAATTGGTTCATCGATATTATTTTTCCGTCACCGTCTAACAATATTGAGCCGACAGAAACCTTACTCAAAACACTCCCCGAAAGATCTGACATCTGATTGCTAACCAAAAGGTCTTTCCGAAAATCGATGGCCTTCATTAGGTGCGGAGTAAGGAGACTGAATAAGTTCTTATCTTCTTGAGTATACTCAGACTCGCAACTTGTGCGCTCAGCACTTAGCTTTACTCGAACGCTATCGTCCCAAGACATATCCTGTGACAGGATGTATCTGATATCGATTGGCTTTAAATGTGTTAAATATAACTCACTAGAGAAAAACTGATCCAAATCATAGGTCTCGGCCAAGGTAAGCGGCTCGCTATGAAAGGTATCAAGCATCTCACTCATTGACAGTAGATGGCGAATAGTCGACTGTGACTTTCGATCATATAGCCCTGTGTCACTAGTCAACAAGTAATAATTTTGTTCCGGTTTATAGATATTAAATACCAGGGAAGAATCACGCGACTTCGTCAGCCTTGCCAACTCACAGAGGAATGTGTTCCACGGCATCTCCTCTCGTATACCGGCGTATACAAGATGTACAAGGTTGTCATACTCAGCCAAGGAAATTGAAAGATCGCCCATACTTAATCCTATACATTTAAACCAAGCAATTATAATTTTTATCCAGGCAACGCATTAATGGCTTAAACCAACTACATTCACCTTCTGGCTTTACAAATTTATTAATAATCTCACCCTTTTAGTTGAAGATAATACATCTCCATATTGCGATAGTTACTAATACTCCATACTAAATATTATGAAGGCACACATTATGACCGAACTTAGCCTAGATACTCGGCGCGCGCAACTTAGAGCAATTTTCACTAAGGTTATTACCGCTTACGGCTCACAAGATTTTGAGACCGTTGAGCAATATCTAACAGCAAACACTCGCTTTGAATGGCCTTATCCACCGCTTGAAGACTTTCCCGACCACCTAATTGGTGGAGCGGCGTTTATCGAGGCTTCAAAGGTTGGCATGGCTGAATGCTCGCCTTATAACCATAAAATTGACATGTTTTATGACCAACTAGACCCCAACTGTTTAATAGTTGAATATCACAGCAATTCGGTGCATCTAAAAACTCAACTCCCATACGGCAATCGCTACCTTGGCATCCTTAAGTTTGACGGTGAGAGCATTATTTTCTGGAAGGAGTACGTCAATCCCCTGCCCATTCTTAATGTCTACGGGAAAGATTACACAAACTCCGCCGCGTCTACTGAGCAGAAGCAGAAATAAGACCTTCTTTACCGTAGCCTCAAGTTAAGCAAACTGCTATTGGTTATTTCGGCCAGCAACGCCCCACCAATTAGCAGTCCGTGATCCTCCAAAACGCCCCAATACCTCTATACGCCATTATTACTACTTTTGATCTTACCGTTGACGCGATGAAGATCCTACGCCATTGCGAATACGCAATGTACTCGTTTCGCGGTAAATATACATGATTCATTGATAAATGCTATTTTTGCGTCTAATATCTACGAATAAAAACGAATAATGACAAATGGAGCCATGTAATGCCCCCCCATTTAACCCGCCCCGTGGCGGTCGTAACAGGTGCCGCGAGCGGTATTGGCCGTGCTAGTGCAGAGTTGCTAGCTGACGGCGGGGCCCGTGTTTGCGTCGCGGATATTAATATTGAGAACGCAAAATCTGTTGCCGAGGGTATACGCCAAAAAGGCGGCGAGGCGGTCGCCATGGGGATTGATGTTAGCTTGGAGAGCGACAATAAGGCGCTGGCACGTCGGGTAAGCGCAGAGTTAGGGCCGCCGCAGATCATACATCTCAACGCAGGGATTTTGCGCCAGACCTCCATATTGGACTGCAGTCTGGATGAGTGGGAAAAAGTACTGCGCGTCAATCTCAGCTCAGTATTCCTCGGCCTTAAATACATGATTCCAACGATGCCGAGTAGCGGCGGTTCAGTCATTGTGACGGCTTCGTTTGCTGGACGCGAAGGAAACTCGGGGATGCCATCTTATGTTGCCAGTAAGCATGGAGTCGTTGGGCTGGTAAAGGCAGCGGCGGCAGAATTCGGACCTAGATCAATTCGTGTGAACGCCGTGTGCCCGGGCCCAATCTATACCGACATGATGCAGTCGTCTGGCTCACTTGAGCAGGTCAATTCTTCGGAGCTTGCCCAAACCACAATGCTAAGACGGGTTGGTGAAGCTCACGAGGTTGCACAGCTGGTTTGCTTTCTCGCCAGTGAGGCCTCCTCTTTTATAACCGGTGCAGCGTACCCAATTGATGGTGGTATGCCCCTGATCGGAAAAACTTGGTAACTGTAATTTTTGACGGGGAATGACGATGAGTGACTTAGCATTACGAGTAGAGCGCCTGGAAGCGGAAAGTGCCATAAAATCGCTTAAATATCGATATTTAAACGCCTGTGATGAAAAATGTCCTGACCAAATTTTGGCCTGCTTTCTTCCCGGTAAAATCAATATTGATTTTGGTCATATTGGTCAGTTCAGCAGCCGTGAAGATTTTGTCGATGTGTATAAAGCACTAGCGAACCACGACCACATTGTCGATATGCATCACGCTCAAAATCCTGCGGTAAAGGTATTAGATTCAGATCGCGCTAGCGCAAAAATTCCCTTGCGCTTCCTAAGCATCAACACCAAAGATAAAACACGAGTACAGATTGGCGGCTACTACAGCGATGAATACCGACGAGTCGACGGGCACTGGCTGATCAGCGCATCTCGTTTCACTGTCACCCTGGTTGAGATGCAAGACTTTTCAAGTAATCAAACTGTAGTGACATACGCCGGAAATAAAATGCCACATTTAGCAGCCGACTAAATTTTATTACGCATATAAATATATAAGGCAATATGCCTCAGGAGTAGACCTATGAGAACGTCATATTTTTCAATCATTTGCCGGCCCGCATTAGTTGCAGCTGTATTTCCTGTCATTACTTTCTCAGCCAGTATACCGCACACTGAAGCAGCGACGCTTGAAGAGGTGTTGGTAACCGCAAGAAAGCGTGAAGAAAATTTGCAACAGACACCTATCGCGGTTACTGCTTTAAATGGCGACGCATTAGCTAGAGCGGGCATTAGTAAACTAACCGCCATAGATCGACAGGCGCCCAATTTGACATTCACCGTGGGCACCGGAGGCGGTGGCTCTACGGTAAACGCATTTATTCGCGGAGTGGGTGAAACCGACTTTATTATCACTACCGATCCTACTGTGGGCCTGTATATGGATGGCGTGTATATCGCCCGTACATTTGGTGCAAACATGGAATTAAAAGATGTGGATCGTGTCGAGGTATTGCGCGGCCCACAGGGCACACTGTTTGGCAAAAATAGTATTGGTGGTGCAATCAATGTGGTATCACGCAAGCCTGATGGCAGTTCGGAAGCAGAACTCGAGTTTACCGTCGGGTCGCGCAATCATCATGGCGTATCATTTTATGGCCAAACACCGCTTAGTGATGACGTGTCGGCGAGTTTTTCTTATTTACAAAATAAGGCGGACGGCTGGCAGTCTCGTCCAGGTACAGATGCCGGGAACATAGACCAGGCTACCGCACGCTTTATTATAAATTGGATGCCAAGTGACAACTTCGAGTCAACATTCTCCCTCGACTGGAGTGACCAAGAACAGACGGGATACCCAAACGTCATGCTTTCCTTCCAAGACGGGTCATTCTATGGCGATACCTGGAATGCCCTGAATCCAACTTCTCCGTGCTGTACACCAAACAGTGATATCGACAAATCACAAGCAGAAGGACCGCTGCCCAATGATGATGTTAACGGTTTGGGGCTGAACTGGACAAATACGTGGCAATTGGGCGAAGTAGAACTGAAATCTATTACGGGCTACCGCGAAACTGATGCGCTTTTTGGTCGTGACGGTGACAATAGCCGGCAGAACTACACGGGCGACCTGCATGATCTGGAACATGAACAATTTAGCCAGGAAATACAGCTCACCGGGCAAAACTCGCTCTTTGACTGGGTTGCCGGCGTGTATTACTTTGAGGAGAAGAGCCTAGACTTAACGGATCTGATTATTATTGAGGGTGCCGGATTCTCGACACGTTATGACAATAAGCAGGAATCGACCAGTTACGCGGCCTACGCAAACATTAATTACATGCTAACCGACTCCCTAAATATTTACGGCGGCCTGCGACATACCGTAGAAGAAAAGAATTTTCAGCAACAAATTAGCTCATATGACTTCGGAACGCCTTATGCATTTCCGATTCCCGGTATGCCGGTAGACAGCTGCAGCTACGATATAACTCAAACCGCGTTTGATTGCTCGCAGGAATGGTCAAATACCTCACCAAAACTGGGGCTTAGCTACCAATTCAACGACGACATGATGGCGTATGCGCATGTAAGTCGTGGCTTTCGCAGCGGCGGCTATAACGGACGCGCATTTGGTAGTGCGGCCGACTTACAAGAGTACGAACCTGAAACATTAACCGGCTATGAGGCTGGACTTAAAGCTGAGTTGTTAAATCGTAGCTTGCGTTTGAACGCGGCGATATTCCGCAATGATTACGAAGATATTCAGCTGCTGATTACCCGAGCTGGCTCAGTTGCTACAGAGAACGCGTCTAAAGCCACCATTTCTGGCGTAGAGTTAGAAGCCACCTGGTTGCCATCAGATGCGTGGCAATTTCAAGCTGGCCTGGGCTATCTAAAAGATGATTCCGAGGGATGGATAGATTCAACCGGCGACTTTACCGACACTGAGTTGAAGCAAACCCCTGACTGGACTGTTAATTTTGCGACCGATTACCGTATTGATCTCGGAAGCAATGGCACCATTTTGGCCCGTGCAGATATGAAGTACACTTCTGGCTATTATCTCAATGCGGTCAATACCGAACAGCTTGTTGTCGATGGGCACACTACGTTTAACGCAAGTATTACGTACGAACCACTCAATCAGCAGTGGGAAGTGTCACTACGAGGTATTAATTTGAGCGATAAGAGAGTATTAAATGCGGGCTTTGACGGAAGTGGATTCTTCGGCTTTGTCGAAGGCAGCTACACCAGACCGGCAACTTATTTATTAAGTGCAAAATATCGCTTTTAAATCCGAACAGTATGATGGACAAACTACGAGAGTTTTAAGTGGACGAAATTGACAAATTGCTGCTTGGCGCGCTAGACGGAAATATCCGCCGATCGAGCCGGGAAATAGCTGACGAGCTTGGAATCTCCGCTCCAACCGTTAAGCGGCGTATCGACCGGCTTCGTAGTAATGAGCTTGTGCATCTCGGCCCGATGTTAGATTTACACGCAGCGGGCTTTGAATATTTACTGATTATAGGCATTAAAGTTGACGGGCGTTCACCATTGAAAGTGGCTGAAGATATTGCCTTACTGGAAGAAGCCCTAACAGTAAATGTAGTCATGGGCGTTAGCGACATAGAAATTGTTGCTGCGGTAAAGTCCCGTGAGGCGCTGAGCGCGCTGCTAATGGAGACTTTAGCGACAATAGACGGCGTTGCCCATATTGATTCTGCCATGGCCCTCGAAGTATGGAAGTACCAGCGCGGACGCATGAGCGAGTCACCCAATGACCTACCATTAAAACGGCAGCATCTTGACGCGCTCGACATACAGATTGTCCAATGTTTAAACCAAAATGTTCGCACGAGTAATCGCGCGATCGCTGTTGAACTTGAGGTTTCCGAAAGCTCAGTGCGCAGCCGTATAAAGCGTATGCAAAGTAACCGCCAGCTCAGCTTAGCGACACCTTATCAACTGCCGCAAGGATCCGTGAACGACGCATTTATCGGCTTGAACGTTAAGGGTGGAATGGCTCGCTCGGTCTGCCGAGCACTGTCCAGGTTGGATGAGATCAGCTTTGTCTGCACCGCACTTGGCAGGAACGATGTAATTTGTTGTATACACGTAACCGAGCTAGACGCGCTCGCTCATATTTTGCATGAGAAAGTCATTAGCATTCCAGGGGTCGAAAGTACCAACCCGTCACACTGTATTAAACAGGTAAAACATCAATCATTATTAGGGATAATACCGTAGCTGATACAGAACTAGCCCCACAGAACACTCTTGAATAGGCCTTTTAAAGGCGCCTAAAGAAATAATCAATAAGGCGGACAATCACGCGCAATAGAAAGGCTTATCGTTCTTACAGTATGAAGCGTAATTACATCAGTGGAAGCTGAAAAAAAGGGAGGAAACTCCTCCCAATAAACGTCCCAAAGAGACGGGAATGAATATAACTACGCAATGGTAAAATTTTCAAAATTCGGAGCGGACATTTCTTCAAAAAATCTTGATCTGGTCCATGGCCACGTTGCGGGCACCCCATTTTTATCCAGGTACCAGCTCTGACAACCTGTCGCAAATATGGTGTTTTTAGCAGCCTTTACCCTCTTTGCCTCAAACTCCTGGTAGGCAGACGTTTTTACAGAGATATTACTCTTGCCAGCCGAGTTCAATCTTTCTATGAGCTTTTCAATATAACTCCACTGGTGTTCCGCTATTTCAATCAATGAGAAGTTTCCAACCGGTCCACTCGGCCCATTTAACATAAAAAAGTTGGGGAATCCGGGCACCGCAACCGCCAAGTAAGCGGTAGGACCCTCGTTCCAAACCTCGTCAAGACTAATACCGTTTTCGCCAACAACATTAATTGGTCTTACAAATTTGTCAGTCTGGAATCCAGTTGCCAAGACAATGACATCAAACTCATGAACTCTTCCATCTTCCGTCTTAATTCCATTTGGAACTACTTCAAATCCGCCACCAACAAATACATCAACATTTTCACGCTGAATAACGTCGTAAAAATCAGGCGAATAGATAATTCGCTTACAAGCCGGCCGATAATTTGGCGTGACTTTCTCACGCAGCGAAACATCCTTGATCAGGCTCAGGTTTTCGTGAACCTCTTGATCTATTTCCAGCATAGCGGGTGAATCTGGATCCGTTATCGCTTGCGAAAATTTCTCGATGTTCTCTTGAAGCTCTTTGTCGTTCTGAATATCTTTCAATAGTTTGGGATTATTTCGAAACGCCGCCTTCTCTTCTTCTGTGAACGCCCTATTCTCTACAATCCGTATCCACTGCGGTGAACGCTGGAAATGGGCGACGCGTGCAGAACGCTTCGATAACGCTGACACTATTTGCACACCCGTAGACCCGGTACCGATAACGGCAACACGCTTATTATCCAGGGCTACGCTGTGATCCCATCTCGCCGAATGAAATATATCACCCTGGAAAGTATCCATTCCCGCAATTCTTGGTATATTCGGGTGATGCAGGACGCCGGTTGCCGCAATAACAAAGTCCGCTACGTCCGTAGTACCATTTTTACTGGTAATCACATACTTACCGTCTTGATATACGCAGGACTCAATTTCTTCATTAAAACGGATGTATGGAGTTAGCTTATACATCTTCTCTACAGATTCGAAGTACGCTTGAATCTCATCACCACCGGCCAGAACTCTTGACCATTCCGGGTTGGGAGCAAATGAATATGTATATGAGTGAGCCGGCACATCACAGGTTAAACCCGGGTATGTATTCTCCCGCCAAGTACCACCAATTTTCTCAGCTTTCTCATATATCGAGAAATTGCTATTACCCTGCGATAATAGCTTTATACCTGCAAGCATACCGGACATTCCAGCGCCAATGATTACGTATCTTTTGTTATCGCTTCTGCAATGTTCCGACATCTTAATTATCAACCTAAATGGTAAGTAATCTATAAATGCTATTACTTAGTTACGCCTTGGAAATGCTCGTGATTTTCATATCGGTGAATTCAAGTATGCCTTCATCACCAAACTCAATCCCAATACCTGATTGCTTAATTCCGCCAAAAGGAATATTAGGGGCAAATGCACAGTGCTGGTTAACCCATGCCGTTCCGCATTCCAATCGCTCGGCAACAGCTTGAGCCTTATCTAAATCAGATGACCAGACTGAACCACCGAGCCCAAAACTCATGGAGTTTGCTTTGTAAATCACATCATCTAATGACGAATATCTGATAACAGGCAGAATCGGGCAAAACGGCTCTTCATCGACCAATGGCGTGCCATCTAAAATATCTCTTACTAATATCAGAGGTGCAAAGTAGCCTTGACTATCGGGACACTCACTGGTGGCAATGATATTTCCATCTCGTTTAGCTAAATCAAGATAATGATGGAACTTACTTAATTGGGCGGCATTCTGTAATGGGCCAAACTGACTTTCCGGATTCAGGCCATCGCCAACTACTGCGCTCTTAACCAGCTCGCTGAGGGCGTCACAAACGTCGTCATAGATTTCATCTGGAACATACAAGCGCTTAATAGCGATACAAACTTGACCACTATTAATAAATGACGTTGCAAACACCGCGGGAATAACTTTGGCGATATCAATATCACTTAATAATATTGCGGCGTCATTCCCACCTAATTCCAAAGTAACTTTCTTAAGATTTCCAGCAGAAGAAGAAACTACCTTTTTTCCAGTTTCTATAGATCCTGTCAATGAAATTTTCGCCACATCCGGATGCGCTGACAGTAGCGCGCCCAGCTCGTTACCCCCGGAAACAATATTCACCAACCCGGCGGGAACTATGCCTTTAATAATCTGACCCAGAAAAAGAGTAGACAATGGGGTCGTTGGCGCTGGTTTAACAACAACGGCATTACCAGTCAATAAAGCCGGTGCAATTTTGTAAACAGCTTGAAGAAGTGGGAAATTCCACGGAGTAATACAACCGACTACGCCCAAAGGAACCCGGGTCTGCTCAACTCGCAGCAACTCGCTTTCCTCTATTACTTTCTTGCCAGGTATTTCCTGATTCGAAAACCACTCACAAAATTTTTGCGCCGCGTCAACTTCAAACAGAGAAAAATCCAGGGTTTTCCCTTGTTCACACGTAATAATTCTCGCAAGCTCCTCTCTATTATTTGCAATAGACGTTGCGATTTCTTTTAGAACACGCTGCCGCTCCGATAGTAATGATTTTTTCCACGTCAACTGAGCAACTTTGGCGGCCGCGACGGCTTCATTAAGTAGAGCACCATCCGCCGAGGGACAAGAATCAAAAACCTCGCCGGTGGCAGGATTGATGACTTCTAACTTAGTAGTTGAATCTACTGATTCACCGTTAATGAGCAGCTTGTAATTCATATACTGTACCTTCGGATTAGTTTTACTTTTGCTATCACCGAATTAGATCAGCGAAGAACACTAAAATGAAGAAAAAGGAGACGGGCACGAGGCCCGCCTAAAGGGATGACAAACGTCGATTAAAACTCTACCTGGAAGTCCACACCGAACGTACGCGGTCTAACAAATGTTGATGCAATAGTCGAACCGCCAAGTGTAAATGAATACTCAGGAGCGTCTTCGTCAAGTAAATTTTTGCCCCAAAGAGTTACTCGCGCAACGCTGCCGCCGATTGTAATTTCATCGAGTACGTATGAAGCGCCCACCATTGTCGTAGAACCAAGTTCAGCTTGACCATCCAGTTCATAGTTCGCTGTACCGGTACAAGTATCAGATGCAGCAACTTGATCCTGCCCAGCCCTACAAGCCAGACGATGCACATCGCTTCTCCAGCTGGTATCGACACGCACCCGTTGGCTCATACCGTAAAAAATCGGTAATTCGTACTTCAGGCCAAGATATGCAGTTTGCTCAGGCTGGAATGTCCGAAGCTCGCCGGGACCGTCAACATCTGTATAGCCATAAGACGCATTTACAGAAAAGTTATTTGAGTAAAGATAGTTTACCTCCAGCTCAAGTCCGGATGAATCCATCTCATCCCCCTTACCCATAAAGTAGCCTACTCCCGTAAACCCTTCGATCTGGGTGTCCTTTCGATTCATTGTGAAAACGGCCGCATTAAGGCGAAGACGTCTATCCATCAAATCAGATTTTACACCAAGCTCAAAGCTCTGAACCGTTTCTTTGTCAAAAGCACTACCGCCGAGCGTTCCGCCGGACACATAGCCTGTCGCATATTTACCATAGAAGTTAATATCATCGTCAATATTATAGGTAAGCGAGATATCGTAATCTCCGTTATAGCCTGTCGTCTTGAAGTTCTGATTTGCGATCACACCCGCCATAATGACATTTTCACGTCGATCGTCTTCACTGTATCGAGCGCCACCACTTACATCAAATCGCTCAAAGCTATAGGTTGCATGCGCGTAGTAGGCTATCGATTTATTATCTACACTGTAGTTTTGACCGACAAAGTATTCACCTGCACCGATGGAATTCTCAGCAATGACGCTTGTATCGCCAATACTTCGGAAGAGGAAAATTGGCGCGTTAACCGCCCCTTCTTCGTTAAAGTAGAAAGCACCAAGTATCCAGCTTACACCCTCAGTTGCACCGATTAATTGAAACTCATGTGAAACTTGATTTTGTTCATCTATTCGCATAGTGAACAATGGCGCGAATACGCCACCAGCTGGTCCAAAATTGCCTGATGTATCAATATATTCTGATGCACCCCAAACCTGGTTGCCTCCTGAGAACTGATCAAATTTACGTTTAGCACCGATATACTTAATCTGGACTTCGTCGCTCAAATCATACTCAACAGTTATCGAGTGACCCTCTACTTCCAGTGACGCCTGCGACTCCAGAGGGACCGCCAGTCTATCCGAGTAGGCAAAAGATTCATTAAAAGGCGTAACCTCCGTGAGCAATCCGAGCGTACCGGCAGCAGATGGGTCGAGGCTACCAATCTGACGGTAATTTAGTGTGCCGTCCCACTCGGTCCGATCGAATTTATACGTCACGAACAGATTGTCGATACCGTCATAACTTGCCGCGAAAAATATGTTATCGCTCTCATCATCACCGCCACGCTCATTAGTGGTAATGCTTCCAAAAGGCGCTGGGAAATTAAAAGTGCGTTTTTGCGCTGTATTTCTAACATCACCCTCTCTTTCAGTGTGCCCTAGATTAAGTTTTGTCGAAATGCCGTTCCACACAGGCAGCTCAATCATACCTTTAAGCGTTTTCTGGCCAAAGTTGCCAACTCCAGTCACGATCTTCGCGTTAAACTCACCGGAGGGTTGCCCAGTAATTAAGTTAATCGCGCCGCCTGTTGAGTTACGACCAAACAGAGTACCTTGAGGACCACGGAGAACTTCAACACGCTCCAAGTCCGCCAAGTCAAATGCGGCCCCGCCGGCTCTTCCCAGATAAACTCCATCAATATAAAGTCCTATGCCAGAGTCAACTTGCATATTGAGCGAACCATTAGAAATACCACGTATTTGCATTTGCGGCGCTGAAGGGGTGCCGCCTTGCTTTTGGATATATACGTTGGGGACACTCTGAGCAACGGTTTGAAAGCCATCAATTCGCAAGCCTTCCAACTCTTCCCGAGGCATTGCGGAAACCGCGGTAGGCACATCCTGCAGACTCTCACTAACGCGTCGCGCGCTAACTACGACCTCCTCTAGCTGTTTAACTCCACCATCGGCTGCAAGCACTGGCGAGCACTGTAGCATTACGGCAAAACTAGACGCGCACGTTAATGCTGACTTAACGCCCATTTTCATTTCTTTTTTCATATAGTTAGTCCTACACGGTGTCTTGTACGTTTATATTATTAAAATATACTTATTTTGATCTACGGATCAGATGTTAGATGAAGGATCAACCCCATTCATCATTCTATTAGGTGAAGAATTAAAATATTTTCCGCGTGATACTAATTTCATAAGCTAAGTACAGACCATAACTACTATAATTAATGTAATCATCAATCCGACATTCTAAATACTCATTTAGAATTAAATAACCACCAGAGGATTCTAAATGCCTGATACTAGAACCGAAATCTCGTCGCACTCAAATATTAGCACCGAGAAACTACTTGAGTCTGCATGTAAAGAATGTGGACTAACTGACTTTGGAAACGAACGCTTTTTAGCACCATTGAATGTTCTTGTGGATTCAATGAATAGTGAAGCATGCCTTTCTCCTGCAGGTATCGCCAGCCAATCCGCCAGATTAGTAAACTCGCTAATGAATCGCTTGCGCAAAGTCGAGTTCTTAAAGCGCTACCCCGAAGTACTTGATGAAGAAATTGATGTAGGCGCCGTTATTGTTGGGTTGCCGCGAACCGGAAGCACCATGCTGCAGAGGCTCCTGGCATCATCACCCAATTTGACAGCAACGCGATGGTGGGAAACGATTTTTCCTATGCCAGTCAGCGATGACAAGGCAACTGACAGCGGCACGCGTATTCAAATGGCCGAGGATCTCGTAAAAACTATTCTCGAAGATGCCAAAGACTTTGACTCTATCCACCCATTAAATGCAACGGCCTATGATGAGGAGCTAACTTTAATAGAGCACTCATTTATGAGTAATATGCCGGAGTCCATGATGTATGTACCCACATACGGAAAGTGGCTATTAGAGGCCGACCAATCTCACGCGTACAATGAGCTTATCGAATATTTAAAGATTTTGCAGTGGCAAAAACCGGCTAGACGCAAGCAAAAATGGGTTCTAAAAAGCCCTCATCACCTTACCGCTCTGCCCACTGTCCTAAAGGCATTCCCGAACGCCTTAATAATTATGACACATAGAAATATCACGGATGTCCTGCCCTCCTGGTACAGTATGGTTGGCTCCCTGACTATGGCTAACACAACGGCGGATAAGCTCACTCAGGCACAGGCAAAACACTGGACACAACGCCTGGACCTAAACTTACAATCATTCTTACAAATGAGAGATTCTGCTGACGATCGATTCTTAGACTTACACTACCTGGATCTTTTAAAGAACCCCGTTGATTCATGCTTAAAGATATTTGATAAAATTGGGTGGCCTATCGAAGAGGGTGATTTGTCAGCCTTTAAAGATCATCTATCTCAGAACACGCGAGATAACCGACCAAAACACGTTTATGATATTTCTGATTATGATATGACATTAGATACCATAAGAGAGCAGTTTTCATACTATGAGAATTTCATAGGGCCCGCCAATTAAACGCGTAATTGCTCCAGGCTGATGACGTTCAAAGCCTGGAGCAATTTGCCGTATTTCCTCTCAGTGTCGTCAATGATAGCAGCCAATATACGCAAAGAATTTAAATATAAATATTGGCAACATCCCCTCTACAAATCCTACGTAGAGATAGGGAAGCGCCAACAGCAATTCACTTTGCGCTCACCGCATCCAGCGCGGCTAAATACCCAAAAGTCATCGCAGGACCAAGTGTTGAGCCAGCCCCCGGATACGACGGCCCCATTACCGAAGCCGCATTATTCCCGATAGCATAGAGACCCTCAATCTGGCTGCCGTTTTGATCAAGGACTCGCCCTGTGTCATCAGTCGCCAACCCGCCTTTTGTGCCAATATCACCAGGATAAACAGGCATTGCATAGAATGGACCACTCTCTATAGCGGCAAGGTTTGGATTAGGAGTGACATTCTGGTCACCATAATAGCGATCATAAGCGGCTCCACCGCGATCAAAATCCTTATCTACCCCGTCGTGTGCGTATCCATTAAATTTTTCAATGGTTTTTTCCAGGGCATCACTGGACATATTAGTTAACTTCGCCAGCCCCTTGATGCTAGACGATTTCTTAATCATCGACCTAACTTCTTTGCTGTGAAGCCAATCGGGTATCACTGGCATCAATGGTCCCATTGGGTATTTTTTCCGGAATGTAGCATCAAAAATCAACCACGACGGCGTCGTTCGGCAATCCGGCCTATCGGCGTCAATCATTGCCTTGGAGGCAACATCATAACTTCGAGCTTCGTTCATATACCGCTCACCACCTTGGCTGACAATTATGCAGCCAGGCAAGGCTCTTTCATAAAACAAGGGACGACCGCGGCTTTCGCTCGGTACTTTCACTGTTGGCGCCCACCAAGCGTGCTCCATTAAGTCAGTCGCAGCACCGATTGCGACGCCTGCCTGTATCGCATCGCCAGTATTATTAAGCTGCCCACCAGACCACTCACAGCGAGTATCGCCTGGTAAATATTTGTCTCTCATCTTCTGGTTGTGCTCAAACCCGCCAGCGCCGAGAATAACGCCTTTGTTTGCCTTAATTGCCGTTAGAACCCCGTCCTTAAGCACCAAAGCGCCAACGACCCTGCCGCTGTCGTCTCTTATAAGCTCCTTTAATGCGCTATTAAGCCATAGCGTTCCACCAAAGTGATTAAGAGCGATCTTTAGATGGCCGGCAATGGCATTGCCAAAAACCATAAACCGACTTCTCTTCGACTTAACTCGCTGCGGCAAGTCTGAGTAGTATCGCCACAAGATCTTTATCATGGTCTGCACCCAACCAGGCCCACGGGTAACCATTGGCGCAGCCTCCATGGTTGTCCAGGGTATATACCCAAACAAAGCAGTACTTGGATGACCAGGCAGCAGTGAATCAAACTCTTCTTTTTCTAAAAGCGACGCATGCAATGTATTTGTTTCATGAGTTCTATACCCGTGTTTTCCACCCGGCAATTCTGCGTGGTAATCGGTATATGGAATGGCATTAAAGCGCAGCGCAGTAACACCCTCTATATACTTCGCCATAACTCGGGCATTGACGGTGTAAGATTTAATTTTACTATCAGAGACAGTCCCGCTGGTGAGCGACTTTATATACAAAAATGCTTCTTCGGGGGAATCTTCTTGCCCCTGCGCTATTGCAGAATGGCTTGCAGGAATCCATATTCCGCCACCGCAAGTGGCAGATGTTCCACCCCACTTACTCCCCTTTTCCACAATTAAGGTACTTGCACTTTTTTCTGACGCTGTTACGGCAGCAACTAATGAACCAGCACCACTACCAACAACCAGCACGTCGACTTCATGATCCCATTTCTGAACTGTATTACTCATCGTATTGCGCCTTAGTTGATCTTTTTAACTGTGCATTGTGGAATAGGGTGCGTTTCTGCGCCGACCCAACGAAGTAGCAAAAATCCCTGATGATGACCCGCTGTCGACAAGTAATTATCAGAACCTAGCTCTTCGTGCGAAACCGTAATTGTTACCGTTTCGTTATCGTTAAGCACCGCGTTATGCTTGTTTATACAAACTGGAAGATATCGGTAATCCAGGGATTCCATCCACCAATTATTGATCTGAATATTCCAGTGCTGGCAGTCTGGTACCGGTACCGTTATTTCTAGCAACTCTTTCTCACCAAGATGCCAGAAGCCATGGATGTAAAATATATTGGGATCGCCCCCAGCTCGAATGAACATCTCCTGCCCCCAATCACACATTTGATTAGGACGAGACATAAATTTTGTAGCCCAAGACGCGAACAGATTAGAGCTTCCCACAACAAATTCGGCTGCAGACATTAACTTCTTAGCTAAAACATCAGGATCAAGGGGAGGCGGTACACTTGGCCCGGCGCTTATTCTCTCAATGCTGATACTAGCTGGCGTTTCGTTATCTCTATCGAGAAATGTCTGCCTAAGCTGAATGACACTGGAGCCGTCCTCCAGCGGAAGCCAGGCCTTACCATTTTCTGGCTTGTGTTGACTTGCAACTATCTCGAAATTTCCACTTTCATCAGCAAGAAATTCGTGACCAGACAGTTCACCAGTAGACGCCATCGTCCCATCAATAGAATAGTTATTTGCCTTTGAGCCAACACTTAAATAGGTAACAGTCCCGACATTGCCATGAATCCGATATTCTCTATCTCCCGCTATTGTTGCAGACAGATATAAATTATCAGGATTATCGCCACCTAATTTTGCTGTGGCGTGACTAGGCAACACAAAACAAGGGAAATCCGGATCACCACCCTCTAAATATATCTCCAGGCCCAGCCTGACAAGTCGACTTAAATAGCGAGTACCCTCTGCCTGATCAAACGCTGTTTTAGGTGAGCTACTGCAATCCAGGGTTGCTTGTGCATCCTTCAAGCGCTCGCAAAATGATACCCACAAACTTCTATCATTTGCGTGGGGATTTATTGTTGTATCTTGCATTAATCGCTCCCGAAAATTTCCAATAGCACAGCCACTTCTACGCCTCAGTAGGCAACACCATGACCTTGATAGCTTCAGGACTCATCTGCGCAGAAAACGCCTTGTCTATGTCTGCAAGAGGATACTGATGCGTTATCAAATCATTGCGATTTACTTTTCCAGACCTCATCATCTCAAGCGCGATCACAAGGTCTTCACTCGCATAGCCCTGAGAACCAATAATGCTAATTTGCTTATCAATGACCGGCATAAAGTTAATCGCAAGATCACTTTCATACGCGCCAAAGCAAACTATGCGACCTATCGCGTCACCCTTTACCATATAAAGCGCTGTTTGTAGTGGCGATTCCGACTTCATACTTTTTATATAACCAGCACAATCGATCACCACATCTACTGACGGTGGATTGGAAGGCGGGAACGATACCGGCGTCGTTCCACAAATTTCTCTAACTTGCTCAACAACGTCGCCGTCTAAGGGGTTAACACAATAAACACCCAGCTCTTTTGCCTTCTTCAGCCGTACCGCTGAAATATCTATAGCGACAATTTTTCCAATCGCCTTATCTTGTGAAAGAAGCGCTTGAATGACACTTAGGCCAATAATACCTACACCGTATACAACGACATTTTCATTGTCTTTCAATTGCGCTTTACGAACCATTTGCAATGCATCTGCCATAGGCTCCGTTGTTGCCGCCTCCTGAAAGCTAACGCCGTCTGGTATCTTCACTAGCTGGAACGGGTTGCACGGAACAGGTACGAATTCCGCAAAGCCCCCCATACCTACTCCCACGACTCGCTCGCCCTCAGCAAAGCCTTCAACGTCTGCCCCGACCTTGCGAATAACCCCGCTGAACTCGTGACCCGGTATTTCCTTTCCTGATTTCGAAACCCTATTAAGCACGCCCCGGTGACTATTGTGGCGATACATATGCAAATCAGAACCGCAAATACCACAGGCTCTAACCTCTATTAAAACTTCATTCGCCTCAATCTCAGGAACTTCAATTCCATCTTCCGCGACAAGGTCATAAGGATCTTTGAATACACCGGCCTTCATATGGTTACCTCTTATTAAATTATTAATTCACTAGTTGCTCGAAACGCGACACATACCAAGGCGGAGTAATTAAATATAAGCAACTTTGTCTGCATGCCATTTGTATATAAGATCAGCCTCTGGCGCCTCATAGGCCGAAATTCGTCTATCCATTACGATCTGTACAATTGCCGGCTTACCGGAAGCGAACGCCCGATCCATTGCAGGCTGAATTTCATCTGTTGTCTGACAAAACTCTCCATGCCCTCCCATTTCCATAGCCAGGCGGTCCATTCTCACGAATTCATTATCTACTTCAAAGGTCTTACCAAAGCGATATTCGTAGTAAGGAACCTCTAGTGCCCAACCTTGATCATAAGCAACAACAATCACTACCGGCAGCTGATAACGAACTGCCGTTTCAAACTCCATCATGTAGAAACCTATAGCGCCGTCTCCCGTTACCAGGCAAACCCGCTTACCAGGCTCTGCAAGCTGAGCCCCAATAGCGTAAGGAAGTCCAACACCAAGCATGCCCATCTTCAACGTAGCGAGAAAATTACTATGCTTGTTATTTAAATAGCGTTGTTGCCACAGAAAAATGGATCCGCCATCACTAACGATAATGGCGTCGTCTGGAATCGATTTTTGCGCCTCCAGTATTAGGCGGCCCGGATGAACCGGCGTTATATCTTTAGCGGCCTCAATGTAACCTTGGAAAATATCTCTTCTCTGCTCTTGCCATACAGCCAATTTCTCACTGCATCCTCTTACTTGCCTAAGTTTAAGCTCTGATATTAACTCTGGAATGATGTCTTCTATGTTTCCGACCAAGGCAATATCAATGAGTCGATTTCTACCGGCTACCTGCGGATCCTTTTCAACCTGAATCCACGTTTGATCACTGCCGAAGAAATCGCCAAATCCTTCTTGCTCAGAGAAATACAGATTATCTCCAAACATCAATTTTTCGCCTATTGATGAGCCGACAACCAATATGACATCGGCTTGCTGCGTGGCCTCCAAGCCAGGCCCAAACCCAAAATCCAGAACTTGAGAATGGGTATCGGGAAAGGTTCCTCTACCACCATAGGTTCTAACAACCGGGCATTTGAGAATCTCTGCTAACTGCTGAAGTAACTCATGGGTTTTTGAAATACGAACACCGGCACCAGGCATCAGTACCGGTAGCTCTGCACTTTCTAAAATGTCAGCGACCCGCTTTATGTCCTCAGATGGCGGCATTATTCTAGCTGGCCGATAAAGATTTTTTGCCGGTAACGCCTCAAACTCATATTCTTCACGCAACATATCGAACGGCAAGCCAAGATATACTGGGCCTGGACGACCGTAACGCATTTGCCTGAACGCCTCATAAAATAGCTCATCCACTTGCTCAGGATGCTCAAGAATAGCGGCGAATTTCGTTACCGGCTTTACCATATCTACCAAGTTAGGGCACTGAAACTTAGGCGACCTGACAGAGCTTCTAGCCATGAGGCCCCGCTCCGAGCCCAAATACAATACCGGCAGGCCCTCCGCATCGGAGTGAACAACCGCAGGCAAAAGGTTGCTGGCGCCCGGTCCGCAGTTACCACCGGTAACCGCAATATTTCCAGTACTTTGCGCATATGACTCAGCCATATAAGCACAGGCTGTTTCATGGTGGCCCGCAATAATACGACCTTCACGCTCTACAAAACGATTGTGGATATCGCCAAATGTAACCTCTGGAAGTGTAAAAAGTTTATCTACACCCTCGTGGATTAGTAAATCAGCTATTCGACTACCAATAGTTTGCGACACTTTCATAATTAGAGTTCCCAGTATTTATTGTATGTAATGTGCTATTTAAAATTCTTACCACGCACGCGATCAGCCGTGCAATTTACTAGTGAGGAATAAACCCGCCACCATTAACGTCAAGCGTTGCACCGGTAACCGCGCTGGCATAGTCAGACGCAAAGAACAGGACAGACTTCCCGCACTCCTCATCACTCGGGATACGCCCAAGCGGTATATTCCTGGTAACCTCACCGATCACTTCTTCGAGCGCCAAACTTCGCTCCTTGGCCGAGGCGATCATGTAATTCTCAACACTTGGACCCCACATCCAGCCCATATAAACAGAATTTACGCGAATATTGTCTGCACCCAGCTCCATTGCCAGATGCGATGAAGCGCATGACAGGGCAGCCTTTGTCGAAGCGTATCCACCATTCGAAAACATCGGCGTGCGCGCCGCCATGGTATTCACCATAACAATACTGCCACCGCCTCCGCGCCTCATATGAGGAACCACCTCTTGGGTTAAATTCAATGTACCGAAGAAATTGACGTCCATCGGCTTTCGCCAATCGTTTAAATTTGCGCTATCGATTGTTGAAAATGTACCGGGGTCATATGCACTATTGATAAGTACATCGATACGTCCGAATTTTTGATAGGCGCGGTCAGCCAATGACCTGCATGACTCTCTATCCGCTATATCGGTGGCCACGCAAAGTATTCTCTCACCATCTACACCCTGAGCAACCAAGTCCGATTTCAACACATCGAGCTTTTCTTGTGTTCTTGATGCGAGAACAACATTTGCGCCTTCAACTAAACTCAAGGTAACCAACTTACAGCCTAAGCCAGGACCAACCCCGGATATCACAACTGTTTTATTCTTGAGAAGCATAGCGGCATAATCCCCACATAATTATTATCGATAGCACGCCCTCTTACCGAGGCGCCCAAAAAGTATGCTCACAACCATATCAAGCCGAAGATGTTAATAACTCATTCGATGAGATGAAGAATTGAGAAAATGATCTACCAAAAGCCCTCTTGACGAGGCGAAAAGTACATCGAGGAGCAGACCAGCTGTTTATGTGCGGCGCGATCAAAGGTACAAACCGATGTAAAAATGCGCGAAGTTATTGTGTACAATGCCCCTGTAGCGCTTACCATCGCGTCATCACAGCGAATAGCGGCGAAAACCTCACCTTAATGAATGAATCTTCTTAAAAAGCATCGAGCTAGAATCGATGAAAAGTATATAAGAAGGCTACTTCACACAATGATTACTCAATCAAACTCTATTTATTCTTCATTTCGACGCGCAGTGTCGAAGAATAAGTCGAAGCTTGCCATTAGTTTCGAAGGGCGAGACTGGACATTCCAATCTCTGGAATTAGGAATTGGACGAATCTGCAACTACCTGTCAGACAAGGGTTTCAATAAAGGTGACCGAATAATTTCATTCGGAAAGAATTCAGATACTTACATCATGTTTTGGTTAGCATGCGTAAAAATGGGCTGCATTCACATACCGGTCAATTACTCACTAACCGAAAAAGAGTTGCGCTTCATTATAGATAATTCCGGCGCGTGCGGAATCTTCTGCGATGAAGAATACCTAGAAAAAATATCTTCCATAGCCGGGAAAGTAGCTCTTAAATACTATGGGCTATTAAACTCACGGTCTCAGGACAGCCAAAGCTTGATCAACGTTGCTAAGGCGTATAGCAACGAGTACTTCGACGAAGTCGAGTCAAATGAAAATACCCTAGCGCAAATTATATACACATCGGGTACAACGGCAGATCCAAAAGGGGTAATGCACACACATCGATCCCTCATGTCGCAGTATATTAGCACTATCATTGAATTAGATATTAAGCCAAACGACAAAATGCTTGCCGCTCTGCCGCTGTATCACTGCGCGCAACTTCATAATTTTAGTATGCCGTGCCTACTCATGGGAGGCACAAATTACATTCTGCGCACACCAGTTGTTAGCCTATGTTTTGACACTGTTGAGCAACACGGAATCACGTCGCTTTTCTTTCCGCCCTCAGTGTGGACTACTTTCCTAAAGGAATACGACCAACAGTTTAGTAGGCTTACCACACTCGTCAAGGCCTACTATGGCGCATCAATTATGCCCCAAGAGGTGCTGAGCAAAATAACTCAGCTACTGCCAAAAGTCGGCTTCTACAATTGCTATGGCCAAACAGAAATCGCCCCCTTAGCTACCGTTCTGAGACCAGAGGAGCACGAGTTAAGACCAAGCTCAGTTGGAAAACCTGTTTTTAATGTTGAAACCAAGCTAATGACGGACGACCTAAAGGACGTCGAGGTAGGCTGTGAGGGTGAAATTGTGCACCGCTCGCCACAGTTACTCGAAGGCTATTGGAATAATGATCTTGAAACATCTAAAGCATTTGAAGGCGACTGGTTTCATTCAGGCGACATCGGTCGATTTGATAGTGAAGGATATCTTTACATTGTTGACAGGAAAAAAGATGTCATCAACACCGGTGGTGTTGTGGTATCCAGCAGGGAAGTCGAGGAAGCAATCTATCATCACGAGAATGTTCACCAGGTAGCGGTTATTGGCTTATCTGACACTAAGTGGATAGAGAAAATATGTGCCGTTATCGTTACAAAAGACGCAAAACATATTGATGAATTAAGCTTGAACAACTTTCTTAAAGTAACGCTCGCCCCTCATAAGATTCCCAAGTCCTATAAATATCTTGATCAGCTACCTACAAATCCAGCCGGTAAAATTTTAAAGCGCGAGCTTAGGGATATGTTCGAAATCACAGACTAAAAGTAACTTCATCCTATTTAAATAAATAACTATACGGTTTATGACGATGACATCTTCAATACATAACAGCCTAGATTTCAACTTTACTGGTGCAGATATTCTTGTCACTGGCGGCACCAGCGGTATCGGTCTATCAATTGCCAGGAGATTCCAGGCCGCCGGCGCCAATGTCACGGTAACAGGAACGCGGGAATCCAAACTGGACTACACCGAATCGTTAGATGGTATGCATTACCGTCAATTAGTTTTAGAAAATCTGGATGATGTCACCGCATACGGGGAATCTCTTACAAAGCTCGACATACTTGTGAACAACGCTGGCAGAACGTGCGGGCTTGATGAATTTGAAAAAGAACTTTTGATCAATTTGACTGCCGTGCAGAAACTGACGACTGCGTGCTTTAACGCAATATCCAAAAGTCAGCTTGAAGGCGGCGGAAGCATCATCAATCTTGCATCAATGATGTCGTACTTTGGTAGCCCGTACTTCCCTGGTTATGGCGCCGCAAAAGCCGGCATTGTGCAGATGACAAAAACCTATGGCGCAATGTGGGGCAGGAATAATGTTCGGGTAAATTCCGTCGCTGCAGGCTCCATAGCAACCCGCATGACAGAAAGCTATGTGAATGATCAAGCTGTATATGACCTCGTCGTCAATAAAACACCCTTGTACCGCTGGGGTTCACCCGATGACATTTCATCAGCGGTTCTATTCCTATCAAGTTCTTCAGCGAGCTTTATTACCGGTCAAACCCTCGTCGTCGACGGTGGTTATTCAATAATAGATTAGAGAAGGTTTTTACTATGAGTATTAAAAGATTTACTGGAAAAGTTGCTTTAGTAACAGGGGCCGCTTCTGGCATCGGAAAAGCTACCGCCTTGCGACTTGCAAGTGAAGGCGCAACGCTCATGCTTGCTGATATTGATGAAGAGAAGTTGTATCAGCTAAGAGATCAGCTACACGACAACACCGTTGATACAGCAATTTTTGACGCTACCGATAGCAAATCGTGTCGTGAAATAGTCCATAAAACCGTGAGTTCATTTGGACGAATCGATGTCGTTTGTAACATTGCGGGAATCGCTGGCGCCTGGAAGTTGACAGAAACAACAGAAGACAAATGGCGGAAGATGTTCGCCATTAATATGGATAGCATTTTTGTCATTTGCCAAGAGGCAATCCCATTCCTTATTAAAACGAAGGGAAACATTGTCAACATGTCGTCAGTCGCATCATTACACGGGCTCCCCTATAACTCCGCATACTGTGCAGTTAAGGCTGCAGTGAATGGCTTCTCTAGATCAATTGCTGCTGAATTCGGCTCCGACGGTGTTCGCGTAAACACGGTTTCACCTGGTGGCGTAATGACATCAATCTTCGATAATTTCACTTTCCCTGAAAACGTAAACGATGAGCTTGTAAAACGCATGCTGCCACTTCCGAATGTACCATTAGCCCAACCGGAAGAAATTGCGGCGCTAGTAGCCTATGTCGCATCAGATGAAGCACGATTTATGAATGGTGAAAATGTCGTTATCGATGGCGGCCAGTCAACACTTTAATTTTAGGAATTTAGTCATGTCATCTCCACTGAGACACATAACATCCCAGGGCCAAATCGGCAAACTGGTTTTGAAGAACCGTATTATTATGACGCCAATGGGTTCAAATACGGCGGATGACGATGGCTTTTGTGGAGATAAAACTAAAAATTATTACGAAGCCCGTGCCAAAGGTGGTTGCGCGATGATTATCATGGGGTCAGTTAGTATTGCCTGGCCCCAGGGTTCAGCGAACTGGAGGCACATAGCAATTTCTGATGATAAATATATACCTGGGCTATCGAACACAGTTAAAACAGTTCATCAGAATGGCTGTTTAATCGCAGCGCAGCTACATCATGGCGGGTTCATGGCAATCAATGACTCGGCGAGAGGTGATGCCATTCTATGCCCTTCTGCCCCCGTAGGTAGCAGCGCAGATGAGCTGACACCGTATATGACACCAGAGGAGTTAGATTCAATTTCGGCGCCGGCGCGCGAGCCATCATTTGCAGTTCACTACCAGGAAGCAAGCAAGAGCGACATAAACTGGCTTATCAATAAGTATGCCGAAGCTGCTCAGCGCGCTAAAACCTGTGGCTTTGATGGGGTTGAGATTCACGCCGGCCATGGCTACATCATTTCTTCATTTTTAAATCCTGCGGTAAATAGAAGAACTGATGAATACGGCGGGTCTATTGAAAATCGCTCCAGGCTACTCATTGAAGTCATTCGCGCAATCAAGGAAATTAATGGTGACGACTTTCCCGTATGGTTCCGCTTCGATTCAGTCCATTTCACCAAGGATGGCATTACAAACGAAGATGCCGTTAGTACCGCCATACTCGCCTCCTCGGCAGGCGCCGATGCGGTTCACTGCAGCGCTGACGGAGACCACAACAAAGGGACCTGTTACTCAGAAGGTCATTCTACCCATACTCCAGCTGGCTTTGTCCCGTTTGCACACAATGTCAAAAAGGCGGTTAAGGTTCCCGTCATTTGTCCCGGACGAATTGAGCCCGAAGTTGGTGATGCGTTAATCAAGGACGGCAAAATAGACTTCGTCACAATGGGTAGAAAGTTACTGGCTGACCCGGAACTACCGATTAAGATTGTGGAAAACAGGATGAAGGAGATTCGTCCCTGTATTTACTGCTACACCTGTATAAGCAGTATTTTTAAGTCTCAGCATATTCGCTGCGCAGTCAACGCAAGAACTGGATACGAAGGCGAACGAAACATAATTGCCTCAGTAAGTCATAAGAACGTGCTGGTTATAGGCGGCGGGCCAGGAGGAATGGAAGCAGCCAGAGTGGCCTCCGAGAGAGGACACAAAGTCACTTTAGTTGAGAAATCATGTCGATTAGGCGGATCGGTTTTCTTTTCCGGCGTTTCTTACCCTCCTAATGGAAAGCTGGTTAAGTATCTTTCACACCAGTTAAGTAAATTAAAGGTAGACGTCAGGTTAAATACCATTGCTACGCCAGAACTCGTTAAGCACTTAAAGCCTGATGTCGTCATCGTCGCTGTAGGTGCCGCGAGAGAGACACCCAATGTTCCGGGAATCGATCTTCCTCACGTATTTGGTGGTGATGATATAAGGAACATGATAACGGGTGAAAACGCCGACGAACTATCCGGAAAGATATCCGCAACGACAAATATGATGCTGACACTTGGATCTAGCACCGGCATTACTGGCAACACCGAGCTTATGCGCACAATGAGCAAAATTTGGATGCCCATAGGCCGGAAGATAGTCATGGTTGGCGGGGGCTTAGTTGCGGTTGAACTCGCCGAGTTCTTTGCGGAACGCAAAAGGGAGGTGACAATACTCCATGAAGGCAATGTCTTTGCCTCCGAAACACCCTTAGTTCGCCGATGGAGAAATCTCGCCGATATAAAGCAGCTAGGCGTTACTCTAATTCCGAATAGCACTCTGAAGTCCATCGCAAACTCCAGTCTTGTGTATACCAATGAAGGCGGGCAAGACCGCGAAATTTCAGCCGACAGCATTATATTGACCTCGGGGGTTGTTCCTAATTTGTCTCTAGCTGATTCACTAGAAAGTATCGGCTTTGATGTGCGACTTGTCGGCGACTGCAAAAGCGTAGATTACATAGAAGGTGCGATTCACAGTGGCTTCACAACTGCGATTGCATTGTAATTTTGTCTTAAGCTGAATCAACTACCATAGTGAAAAAGGAATTATTCGATGGACTACAGTGACTACAATCAAGTAAGAAATTTAATTATGCGCTATGCCTACTATATCGATCACGGCGATATCGAAGGCATGTCACAACTATTCTCCCGCGCGACTGTACATTTCGAAGACGGGAAGATCATTGATTCATCTCCGACCGAAATAGAAGAACTATTTAGGGCATTCCTAAAGATATACCCAAATGGAACACCGCGAACAAAACACGTCATTTCGAACTTGATTATAGAGCCAATAGAGAAAAATTACTGGACAGCAAAGTCTTACGTTACCGTGTTTCAGCAAACCGATGACTTTCCCTTGCAGCCAATAATCACCGGTGAATACCACGATAAATTTGAGAAAGCGGGAAACTCATGGCGATTTGCAGAGCGCTACATTATCAACGATCTTTTCGGCGATCTTAGCAGTCATGGCAAGTACGAATATAACGTTTAGCTATAGGTTTGAGTTTTTCCATGAAGAATATTATTGTAACTGGTTCATCTAGTGGATTTGGTCTAAATACATCAATCGCTTTAGCCGAAAATGGGTGGAATGTATTTTCATCCGTTCGAAACTTAGCAAGTGCTGACACATTACTTAAAATAGCGAAAGAACGAGGTGTTAGTGAGAGAATAAATGTAATAACAATGGACGTCACCGATGTCTCTTCCGTTGACAATGCGATAAATGAAATAGCTGCTATTACCAACGACCAAATCGACGCAGTCGTCAATAATGCCGGCTATTCCGTCATGGGAGCGTTTGAAGATCTTAGCGATGCTCATATCCGCAAGCAAATGGAAACAAACTTCTTTGGAACGCTAAACGTAACTAAAGCGGTGCTTCCTGGAATGCGGAAGATGAAACGCGGCAGAATTGTCATCGTATCAAGTAATGCGCTGAATACACCTCACCCCTTGCTTTCGATGTATGCAGCATCTAAATGGGCACTTGAAGGGTGGGCTGAGGCATTACAAATGGAGGTTTCCCCCTTTGGATTAAGTGTTGTAGTCGTTCAACCCGGCGCACATAGAACACCCTTTGCTGAAAATGTTGTTTCGCTATTTCCCGATGATAGTGAATACAAACAGTGGATAGAATCCGCGCTACCCGGCATTTCAAATCTCGACTCGTGGGGACGCGATTCCCATCATGCCACTGCACCGATTCTCAATGCGGTAGAAGACCATGACCATCCATTTCGCAGTCAAATAGGTGAAGACGCCATTATTTTTGAGAAATTAAGGGGCGCGTTTCCATTTGAGCTCAGGGCTCATTTAATGCGTCTAATCGTCGGATTGCCATCTGACAATCAGTTTATCAAAAATGATGACGATTCAGATGAAAAACACGCATCAGCTACCACCGCAGACATACTGGAGACTGTCGGTCGCTCTCTCAGCGAAAACAAGCAAATGTCTGCCATAGAAGTAACGAAACTTTTCGGACTCCTGGCCAAGTAGTCAGTAAGAAAATCATTTTTAACGAGGTTACCACATTGAAAATTGACAGCGGAATCACCAACATTCTTAACTCAATGCCAGATTTTTCAATGCAGGATATAGCTACTGCCCGAGAGAATATGTTGGCGGGCACAGAGTTAATGATAGCAAACGGAATACTTACCTCTATTCCTAATCGAACTGAAATCGATCCACGCCTGGATGTCTACGAACTGGCCTGCCCAAGCCTTATTGATGACTATCAGATTAAAATTAGACTCTACAAGCCGAAAGAGAGTAAATCCCCCGCCCCGGGCTGCGTGCTTTTTCACGGGGGAGCGTGGGTATTTGGCGATCTTAATAGTGAGCATGTGCGCTGCATGAAACTCGCGCTTGATTCATCTGCAGTGGTCGTGAACGTTGACTACCGCCTCGCACCCGAATATCCGTTTCCTATTGGAATTGAGGACTGTTACTCCGCGCTAGTTTGGACCGCTAACAATTCATCTGAGCTTAGCATTGACCCTGAACGCATTGCGGTTACAGGCGGAAGCGCAGGTGGCAACCTTGCCGCCGGCGTATCCCTTATGGCTAGAGATCGCGATGGCCCGAAAATTTCGTTCCAAATGCTACTGTATCCCGTCCTTGATTATCAAATGCAAACCCAATCAATGATCAATGGTAGCGAGCTGCCCATATGGGATAGTGAGAAAACAAAGCACGCATGGGATTTCTACCTGTCACATGAAGACAAAGGCGCCAATATCTCGCCGTATGCCTCGCCATCTCATGCGCAAGATCTACGTAATCTGCCTACTACTTATATTATGGTTGCCGAACACGATCCGCTTAGAGACGAAGGCATACTTTACGCAATGCGTTTACTCGCAAACAATATATCAACAGAGCTTCATGTCATTCCCGAAACGGTTCATGGCTTTGATCTTATGGGCTGCGGAGAGATATCTGAGCACGCACTTCAACTTCAAGCAAATGCATTCAACCGCGTACTAGCGAATCCGGATTAGTATAAAAATCAAAAAGTGAAATGCCATCGTCAGCCCGAATACTTATTAAACAAAAGACAAGAGATGAGCCAGAGCATTTGACCTTAAATTTGATTCGATTCATTCGTTAGTATGATGTAATTGACAGCGCTAGCCTTCATTATAAACGCTACGTTACTTAGCTTAGCAGTCCACTAGAAAATACGGCGCCCAGCACTTCCCCGGACACGGGATGATAATAAATCCAGGTGAAGCCACCTCTCAAAATTAGGTAATAAAATGAAGTCAGCAACACCGGTGAATGACTCCAAAGGATCATTTCTAGGTTGGAGAATGGCAGGCATTGGCTTTTTCAGCCAAAACCTCAGTATTAGTGCGACTTTCGGAGTATACAGCCTCTTTTTTATCCCATTAATGAATGAGTTTTCAGCGTCACGATCCGTCATATCATCCGGTATCGCCATACTGACATTAATCATGGGGCTAATGTCGCCACTCGTAGGCGGGCTTCTTGATCGATTTTCAATACGAAAGATAATGCTGATTGGCGCTACATTGCTTGGAGTCGGATTTATAACTGCGTCCCAATCCCAATCCGTTTACGTATTTTTAGCTGTATACGCCCTTTTGATAGCGCCGGGCTTAACCATGGCGGGCCCACTTTCTGTGGCGACACTAACCAGCAACTGGTTCGATCATAAGCGTGGCCTTGTTATTGGACTAGTTAATGTTCCCCTATTCAATGTTTGTATGCCAATTCTCGTGGCGATGCTCATAATTCAATACGGATGGAGAGTTACTTTTATATGTATTGGAATGCTATTCCTTTTACTTATACCGCTTCTCACACGCATTGTCAGTCGCCCAAGTGATGTCAACCAACTACCTTACGGTGCATCGCCAGAAAACCACGACACCGCGGCAACATCAACTATCTCCACTTATTTAACAAAAAAAGATCTGATAAGAATTCCCTCGTATTGGCTGCATATTATTGCCTTTGGACTGATAACCTCAGGCGGAATTGTGTTTATAACTCACATCATTCCATTCAGCACAGACTACGGTATCTCTGAATCCCAGGCGTCATTATTGCTTTCTATTAACGGCATCTCCGGCATGGTCGGTGCGATCCTTTTCGGTTGGCTTGCCGATAAATTTAAGCCGAATTACTCACTTGCGCTAGCGGCATTTATTCAGGTAATTCTCTGGGCTTCACTAACGCTACGGCCTCCATTTGAACTGTTATCGCTAATCGTACTGGGAATTGGACTCTCAGGTGGAGGTGCTCTACCCGCCTTTTACTCATTAATTGCGAGTAAATTTGGCACACCCTCTTTCGGGACAGCTATTGGATTAGCGTCAATCCTTGTACTGCCTCTTAATTTTGGATCCCCCATACTATCTGGCTTCCTTTTTGACCAAACAGGAAGCTATGACATCTCATTCAAAATACATATTCTATTTTTCGTCATTTCCTTCTTATATCTGGCATCCAGCAATGCAAAACCACACGAGGCAGTCACTTTAAAATGACACCTCGTATCTTACTCTTCGCCAAGCTGCTCTTATCTAGCTGGCGGTACACCTTGGGTTTTGCCGACGGTCCAAATGAAGTTCACCATCTATCAACAGCTCGGTTTGCAACAAAAGGCATTCAGTTGGGCCTTGGAGAAGCTGCGGTTTATCTCACTTCCCCACATAGGGGGATCGCATAACACCGATACTAAACGAACGAATTTCACCACATTTAATGAACATCGCCTTCAGCACTAGATATGAATTTGTTATTTAAGGAATTTTATAAATGCGCATAGGAATCCCAAAAGAACTCGCGAGCGGCGAAAACCGCGTTGCGATCATTCCGACAGATGCCAAAAAGCTAATCAGGGCCGGTGCAACGATTCAAATCGAAGCGGGCTTGGGCTTAGGCAGCGGTTTTAGCGACGAGGAATACACCGACGCTGGCGCCACTGTTACCGCTGACCGCAATACCGTGCTGTCCAGCTCCGATATTATTTTACGTATCAGCAAGCCAACGCTCGATGAAATCGGACAAATGAAATCCGGCTGCATCCACGTCAGCTATCTGGATCCATTTAACGAACACAGCTTAATTAAAGCGTTTCGTGATCGCGGCGTTAGCGCCATCAGCATGGAAATGATTCCACGCTCTACGCGCTCACAAAAGATGGACGCACTGAGTTCGCAAGCAAGTTTGGCGGGTTACGTGATGGTATTGCTTGCCACCACAAGATTGCCCCGCATTCTGCCTATGATGATGACACCCGCGGGTACCTTAAAGCCCTCTACCGTCTTCATCATCGGTGCTGGCGTCGCCGGTCTGCAAGCCATTGCAACCGCAAAACGCCTCGGCGCCAAAGTGGTTGCGTTTGACACCCGCTCGGTTGTTGCCGAGCAGGTCCGCTCACTGGGCGGCAAATTCCTCGATATCGATCTAGGCGAAACCGGCCAGACCAAAGACGGCTACGCGGTTGCCCTCACCGAAGAGCAAATGAAGCTGCAGCTTGAAGGCCAAAAGAAGCAAATTGCGGAATCTGACATTGTCATCACCACCGCCCAACTGTTTGGTCGCAAACCCCCTGTGCTTATCACCAGCGACATGATCAAGGGTATGAAGCCCGGTTCTGTGATTGTCGATATGGCAGCGGAAAGCGGCGGCAACGTTGAAGGCTCGGTAGCAGGCCAGACCGTGGTGGTTGACGGTGTGACAATTATCGGCGACGGCAACTGGTCTAACTTTGTTAGCCGCGATGCCAGCCAAATGTATTCGTCCAACCTCTTCAACCTCGTTGATGAAGGCTGGAACGGCGATGACAAGAAAATGGTTATCGACATGGAAAACGATATTCTGCAGGGCTGTGTGATTACCCACGGCGGCGAGATCGTTAACGAAACCATTAAAAACCTGATTAACTAGGAGAAGATGATGGAAATTGTATTTCTCGCTTTCATCTTAATGCTGTCTATATTTTTAGGCTTTGAGCTGATCAATAAAGTCCCTGCCACCCTGCACACACCACTGATGTCAGGTTCAAACGCGATCTCGGGTATTACCCTCGTCGGCGCACTGACCTCGGCCGGCGCTGAACACGCGGTACTGTCCACTATTCTTGGCACCATTGCGGTGACAATGGCCACCATTAACGTGATCGGCGGCTATATGGTAACTGACCGCATGCTGGCTATGTTCAAGAAAAAAGGGAGCGCTAAGTAATGGGTATCGAATTACTGGTTAACCTGTCCTATGTGGCAGCGGCCGTGCTGTTTATTTTTGGTCTTAAAATGCTGGGGTCACCAGCGACTGCGCGCAAAGGCAACCTGGTCTCTGCGCTGGGTATGTTTATCGCGGTTGTTATCACTCTGCTTGATCAAAGCATTATTGACTACAAATGGATTATCGCCGGTGTTGTAGTCGGCGGTCTCATTGGCGCCCTCGTTGCGCGCCGCGTCGAAATGACCGGCATGCCGGAAATGGTGGCGCTGTTCAATGGCTTTGGTGGTGTTGCCAGCTTGTTCGTGGGCTGGGCGGCACTTTACGGCTTTGAAGCAACGACCTTTGAACTGATCACCATCGTTCTGTCGATTCTGATCGGCGGCGTGACGTTCTCGGGCAGTATGGTTGCCTGGGGCAAGCTCAGCGAGCGTATCTCTGGTAAAGCAATGGTCTTTAGTGGTCAGCGTATTTTTAACATTTTGCTGATTATCGCCATCATCGCCGCGTCTGTGATGTTTACCATTAGCACGGGCCCCGCCACCTCCATATATCTGTATGTGGTGATTGGCCTGTCGTTGCTACTGGGTATCATGCTGGTTATCCCTATCGGCGGTGCCGATATGCCAGTGGTTATCTCTCTGCTAAACAGCTACTCAGGCTTAGCGGCCTGTGCGGCGGGTATCGCGATCAACAACATCATCCTGATCGTAGCCGGTGCACTGGTTGGTGCCAGCGGTATTATCCTGACGCAAATCATGTGTAAGGCAATGAACCGCTCGCTGAGCAATGTCTTGTTCAGCGGCTTCAGCGCCGTGTCTGCAGGTGGCGCGGCAGCGAAGATCGAAGGTGAAGCCAAGGCCATGACAGCTGAAGACGCCTACTACGTGCTCGAAGCGGCTGCCAGCGTTGTTATCGTGCCCGGTTACGGTATGGCGGTTGCCCAAGCTCAGCACGTGGTCAAAGAGCTACAAGAGTTACTGGAAAAGAATGGCGCCGAAGTAGTTTACGCTATTCACCCTGTTGCTGGCCGTATGCCAGGTCACATGAACGTTCTGCTTGCAGAAGCTGACGTGTCTTATGACCTGCTACTGGAAATGGATGCAATCAACCCGCGCATGGACACCTTCGACGTGGCGATTGTTATCGGCGCCAACGACGTGGTTAACCCTGCCGCTCGCGAGATGGAGGGCAGCCCGATTTACGGTATGCCGGTCATTAACGTCGACATGGCGCGCAATGTGTTTGTGATGAAGCGCTCAATGGCATCAGGCTTTGCCGGTATCGACAACCCGCTGTTCTTTAAAGAGAACACGCGGATGCTGTTCGGTGATGCGAAAGAAATGCTGGGTAATATTATTAAAGCGTTTAGCTAAGCACTTCGCTTAAGGCTAAACGAGAAACGGGCTCCTAGGAGCCCGTTTTTTATAGCTAAGATTTGCTAATCGTCATTAACGCCAGCGCTGAGTAAAGGCAACAGTCGGCTCAGTAAATCCCGAATCTGAACTTTATATCTAAGGCTTTTTTCCAGACTCCAACCAAATAGAAAAAGAAGCAAACAGTGACCCGGTTATGTTCAACCAAACGCTGAATATGGCACCAGGCAAAGCCACTGCGGGGGTGAATAGCTTCAATGCCAGGGCAGTCGCCAAACCGGAATTTTGCATCCCTACTTCGATTGCAATCGTGCGACTAACAACACGATCAAAACCAAGCAATCTAGGCCCCAAATAACCTAACGCCAGTCCGCTAACATTATGTAACAAGGTCGCCGCGCCCACCGTCAAAATAGCAATACCAAGACTGTCAGCATTTAAAGACACGACAATAGCGATAATCACAAGAATAATAGCTGTCGCTATTGGTGCCAAGTAAGCTTGAAGCGGGCGCAAATAATGACCAGCATAATGATTTAATAAAACGCCAAAGCTTACTGGGAGCAAGATAATCTGAACCAAGCTCATAATCATATCTTTGGCGGGAACAGGCACAGTCTCACCTAAAGCAACAGACATGATAAACGGCGTCATCAACACGCTCATTACGGTCGAGATTGCCGTCATTGATACTGATAATGCCACATTGCCCTTCGCCAGATACGCCATTACATTGGAAGAGGTTCCTCCAGCAACAGACCCCACTAGCACCAGGCCAGTAGTATATTCCTGGTCTAACTTCAGTAGTGCAGCTACCAATAGCGCCACAATGGGCATGACCGTAAACTGCAAAACAATGCCTAAAACCATCGCGCCTCGATAAGCCCGAATTTTAATAAAATCCTCGGGTTTTAACGTAATTCCCATGCAGCTCATAACCACAACTAACAGCGGCACAATTGCGTCTTTTAAAGGAGCAATTAATTCGGGGTTTAAATAACCTATAAGCGCAGCTATTGGCGCGAGAATAGGGAATAATATTAACAGCATAAATATCCCCAAACCGCGCCAGCAAATAGCATTCTATACATCAAATATTTTTCCTCTATTGAGGATGTTCAGAGGATCAAGCGCACGCTTAAGCACTTTCATCAAATCCAGCTCTTCGATACTGCGATTCTTAAGCAACCAACTTTTTTTCTCCGTCCCGATGCCATGTTCTGCAGAAATAGAACCCGCATATTTCTCCAGCGGTTTGTAAACTTGCTCGTCAGACTGCCCGTGTAAATCTTCGCCTGCCGAATTGGGTGTTATAAATAAATGGAGATTCCCGTCGCCCATATGGCCCATGATATAACACTTACTTTGCGGCCACAGCTTATCCAGGCCCTGTTTAACCGCCGCCACATAGTCCTCCATATACTTAATCGGTAAACTTACATCGTAAAGAAAAGTTGGCTGCGGCTTAACGATCGCGTCGAAATCTTCGCGAATATCCCACAACGCTCGGCGCTCTGACTCGGATTTAGGAATAATGGCATCAACAACCAGGCCAGCTTCCATGGCAGACTCCATCGCCGCAATAAAGCGTGGACCGTCACCTTCAGCGTCTGCACCAGCAGCTTCTAACAACACGTAGAAGGCGTAATCTCGCCCCATTGGAGCCCGATGCCAACCTGGCTCAGTCACTGCGTGAAAGTAATCTCCCCACATCACTTCGTATGCATTCAGCGCCGCACCTAGATCACCCTGCAAGCGGCTCAGCAATTTAGTCACTGAGGCGAAATCATCAACTGCCACCAAGCACGTATTGCGGCTGCGCGTCTGCTGCTGCAGTTTCAACGACACGCGAGTAACAATACCAAGCGTACCTTCAGTGCCGATAAATAATTGTTTTAAGTCATATCCCGCATTGTTTTTTAGCATGCGGTTCATCGATGACATGATTGTCCCGTCGGCAAGCACTACTTCCAAGCCAAGCACCTGATCACGCATCATGCCGTATCTAATAACATTGATGCCGCCCGCATTGGTAGCAACGTTTCCACCGATCGTGCAACTACCCCTTGCACCCAAATCTAATGGAAAATACAGACCCTGCTCACTCACAGCCTCTTGCAGATACTGCAAAGTCACGCCCGCCTCAACTATTACTGTAGAACCAACCGCATCAATCTCTTCAATTGAGTTCATCTTTTCCAGCGAGATAATGACATCTTGATTATTTACCGTAGTTCCTTCTACACAGCCGGTGAGCCCACCATGGGTGACAACAGTTTGACCAAACTGATGACATAATTTCATCGCTGCGCTGAGCTGTTCAGTATTATGTGGTTTTAATAGGGCTATGCCTTGCATTGGCGAACTGTCCCAGTAACTACTCGCCCTCTCCCGCAGGGCGTCACCGCTCAACACACAGTCTTTACCCAACAACAGCTCTAACTGGCTCAATAAATTTTCTGGCTGCTTTATATCAGTCATCGTACTCACCTTATTTTGATACTGCTTTAGACGCTGACAGGGCTCGCCATTCATCATCTAATTGTCGAAGAAATTTAAGCTCATCGTTCTGAATAAACATTGTCCATTCGTCAGGATCGACAAAGGGGTTTACCGCAGGGTTAGCCTTACGCTGCTCCAGCTTGCCAGACAAATTAAAGAAGAATGGGTGTTGCGCAAGATAGACGTCCGGAGACAAGGAGGCCAATACAGCAAAGGTCTTTTTATAGTCTTCTGCAATATTTGGGTAAAGCGGGTTATTAAGCAACTTCACACCGGCATTCACTGATGTACCGCCGAGAAAGGCCACCTTATAGTCTTTTTCTCCTTCTCGAATCGTGGTCGTCCAAGTCGTACAGCCTTTGGTGTGCCCTGGCGTATCGTAGGCATGAATAGTCACGTCACCCAGGGTAAAACTGTCACGATCTTTAATCACGCGGTCAATTGGCACTGGATCCCAATTCAAGCCCAAAAAAGACACCGCCGACGTATCTTTGCCGCTGGCAATTGATTCAGCATCAAGTCCGAGGGCAACTACTTTGGCAGCAGTTTGCTTTTGCATATTAGCCAAGCCGCCAACGTGGTCCCAATGGGCATGACTAGAAATAATGTATTTAATATCGCTGAGCTGGAAACCCAAAGATTCGATATTATGCTTGATGGCGTCAAACATCATCGGCGTGCCGGCATCCACCAACACCAGCCCTTCTCCAGTATTAATAACGAAAGAAGAAACAGTGGTAGAACCTATATAATAAATACCACCGATAATATGCACTGGATCCATTGGCTCACTCAATGCGTGTTCGAATCGCTCCTTAGGTGTGTTCTTAATCTTTTCTTTATACTTAGCGAGCAACACATCCGAAGGCAATTCAGCAAAACACGGTATTGCGAGAGCGAGCACTATCGCCGCGACGAATATTTGTTTGACTGTTTTCACTAGCAACTGCTCCTTTTTATATTCCAGCGGCAATGACCTCAAAGCCACCCGAAAACGTATCTAACTAAACTAAAGATAAACTCATGGCTTACATCCAGCTTCACAGCATTTATTATTTAGCATCTCTAAACATTGGCAATGACATAAACCGCACAGCTGTAATACAGGATTACAGTTATATCAAGAATAGTCAAATTAATATACCCTTTTAAAGCATAACCTGTACACAGGTTGACTTCCTGACACGCGAGGCTACCTAGCGCTTGGCAGCCTAAGATGCTATCTTCTTAAAACAAAGAATTATGATGACCCGCAAATGCCAGACTCAGATTTAAACCAAGCCACATCGCTATCCTCACAAGTAAGCCAATATCTCTGGGAGTACATTTCACGAGAAAAACTGCGCCCAGGGGATGACGTACTCAGCGAAATGCAAATCGGTCGGGATTTAGGCATTAGCCGAACCACGGTACGCGAGGCTTATCGCTCACTAGCCGCAGTAGGCATACTTGAGATAGGTAATGGTCGGCGGCCAAGATTGATGTCGATGAACTCAAGCGTGCTGGCGCAAGTATTCGGCTATGCCTTGCAAACTACGCAAATTAGCTACCGTCAGGTAATGGAAACTCGGCGCAGTATTGAAGTTCAAACCGCACAACTAGCGGCAATCCGGGCTACCGACGAACAAAAGCTATCACTAAAGTCACACATAGCGGCAATGCGCGACGCTATGGACGATCATCAGCGCCGGGTCTCTGCAGATCTTGCCTTGCACCAGGAGCTGGCCGAAGCGTCCCACAACCCCGTAAATCGACTATTGTTAGATGCGCTGCAAAACCCCTTGATGGAATCCTTACTAGTAGACCTTGGCAGTCAGCGCACCCTAAGCGATATTTCCCGCATCATTGATGCCCATGAAAATATTGTGAACCACATTTGTGATGGCGATGCAGTTGCAGCGGGCAATGCTATGTATAGTCATTTCGAATTATCGGCCAGCATCGGTTCGCCGACATAATCCGCGGGTCAATTAAAGTCGCGCTCTTTAAGCTTCCAGACCAATTATTCGTTTAGCTTTACCTGGAAACCCTTACACTCCCACTTAGCGCCCCAACCCTCCGTAATAATAAAGAGCACCATTATGACCGCAATTACGTTTTCAAAAAAAGCGACCGCCGAAGCCGTCACCGACGGCATGGATCTAAGCGGAAAGACTATTGTCATTACCGGTATTAACTCAGGGATTGGCTATGAAACGATGCGGGTGCTGGCACTGTGTGGTGCCCATATCATTGCCTGTGCTCGCAGTATTGAAAAAGCCCAACAAGCCTGCGACAGCATCGCGGGCAAGACTACGCCGGCGGTGTGTGAGCTGAGCGACATGGCATCGGTGAAACATTGCGCAGAGACTATTCAAGCGCTAAACACGCCCATCGATATCATTATCTGCAATGCAGGCATTATGGCGCTACCCAAGCTGCAGGTAAAAGATGGCCTGGAATTGCAGTTTTTAACCAATCACATGGGCCACTTCCTGCTCGTCTATTTACTGCAAGAACAGCTAAAAGCGGCCGACAAAGCTCGGGTCGTTATGCTATCGAGCGCCGGACATATGGCCGCGAGTAAACACGGCATCGACTTTGACAATCTCGACGGTAGCAAGCGCTATAATGCATGGCAATTTTATGGGCAGGCGAAGCTCGCCAATCTACTAACGGCGACTGCCTTTAATAGACGTCTTGTCGACGCTGGGGTCACAGCCAACGCAGTTCACCCTGGCGTGATTAACACCAATCTCGCCCGCGACGTTGGTGGCTTCATAGGCATGGCAATGAAAACTGCGCCAGTTAAGAAACTGCTCGATATCTCCATTGGCAAGTCCATACCACAAGGCGCCTCAACGAGTTGCTTTGTTGCCACCCACCCGTCACTTGACGGCATTGGCGGCCGCTATTTTTCCGATAATGCCGAGGCCAAGCCAAGCAAACTTGGCTGTGATGAAATACTGGCGGAGCAACTGTGGCGCTACTCAGTCGACTATCTCGCACCGTATATTGGCGCCCAGCAGTCCTAATCTGCAACTGATCGGTGCGCAGGCATGGATTCACGCCTGCAGCCAAGTTCTGAAAATATCTCGCTAAATTTTAGACCTTCACAAAAACCGGTTTTTGAAGGAAATAAAATGAAAGACAGGCAATAAAGCCTCCGGCGACTTGAATTGATGCAAAATTATTTGGCGAGAGACCAAGAGGGATGTATTCGATCGCCATAAAACCATAAAATGCACAGAAAGCCGTGTACAAATGGAATGCACCCACAAAAAAGAAAAGTGCTATCCACGACCAGAACTTCTTAGTAATTAATCCCACAGAAATACCAATCATCATTAACGCCACAAGAATGATCACTATTTTCTTATTCATAATTGAGGTTTCCACTGGCAGTGGAAAATAGTTAAAAAAACCAGGATCCGGTATCGGCGTGGTGAACAAAGCCGCCAAGCCCAAAATCAGAAATAGTATTGCGGTAGGTAATACATGTTTTTTATAAACCGAGTTATTCATATTATTAATGCTCATTCGTAAACGTAATTTTTAGCAAGTCACTTTCTAAACCTATTCTTCTCACCTTCGTCGCTAATTAAACTATGGCTGTTCTCCTAATGGCGTGTTGAAACTCTTGATAAAATAACTCCGCAGTAGCTCACCTATCTCCTCAACACCCTGATAGCGCTCGCCCATCAACTGCCTAACTGTCGTACAAGCACCAAGCTCAAATCGAGTTTGATCACCAATCAGTTCATAAAGTTGATTAATGCCACCAGTGGCCATATCCAAATCAAGATCAAGGAGTATGCAGGCGTGTGCTAGTACCGCTACATTTTCCGTCTGCTTGATAGGTTTACGCCGCTGCGCGGTTCCAACAATCTTCTGGCCGTCTACTTGTAAATTAAATCGACCATCACAAAATGACCCCGGAACATCACCCACTTCGGCGTTAATACCCAGCTGGCTAAAAAGTCCGATTAAAAATTTACAAAGCAGATCGTAACTTCCGTCTATACCCTCAGTGACAGGTGCGGGGTAGATCATCGAAAAGTTGAGGACACCAGGCCCTTGCGGCACGCAACTGCCACCCGTTCTACGAACATGCACTGGCCAATCTCTCGCCGCCAACTGAGCGCAGGCCGCGCTAAAATTAGTAGCACGCTGCTCTTTGGAGCTTGCAATGAGCGCTTGCTCACAACGCCACACCCGCATTACGGCTGTGGCGTTTTTCGCGCAGGCCGCAAAATATTCTTCATCACGAGCTAGGCCGAGCTCTGCCGGTACCGGCAATATCGCGTAATCGATATCCCAACTTAAGTCGTTCATACTGCCAATACCCCACCGCCACGATATGCCCGATTTAAGCGCGCTTACATTGAAAAATACCGCCTGCCATTTAGCAGTGAATACCGGCCCCAAGCGCCGCGATGGCTGCCTCAAAAGTGGCCTCGCCAAGCGTCGGATGCATGTGGATTGTGTGCGCCAGATCTTCCAAGCGAGCACCCATTTCCAGCGCCAGGACAAACTCGCCACTCAATTCCGAAATATACTTGCCAACCGCGTGAATACCGAGAATTTCGTGAGTATCTTTTCGCGCTGTAATCCTCACAAAGCCACCGGTCTTCGCCGCCCCCATAGCATGGGCCTTACCAATGGACTGCATAGAACATCGACTGACAATGACGTCGTAACCCAACGCCTCCGCCTCACTCGGACTTAAGCCGCAGGCAACAATTTCCGGCTCCGTGAAACACACCGCAGGAATTGCCACAGGATCAAAACTGCGCCGCTTACCCGCAATAATTTCAGCGACCATTTCACCCTGCGCGGACGCTTTGTGAGCCAACATCGGTTCACCAATAAGATCGCCAATTGCCCATACATTCTTAACGGCAGTTCGGCACATTTTATCCACGTTGACATTGGGACCGTTCATATCAAGACACATATTCTCGATACCCCAACCGCTGGTATTTGGGCGACGCCCCACTGTCACTAGCACTTTATCGACGAGTAAACTTTGCTGTTCTCCTGAGCCGTTAACGTAACGTAACTCAGTACCAGTTTGACTAGTTTCAGCGCCAACTACTTTTGAGTTTAGCTTCACGCCCACACCGTGATCCACTAACCAGTTATAAACTGGCTTGGTAAGCTCCTCATCATAAAGCGCCAACAACTTTTCCTGGCCCTCGACGATGGTCACTTTGCAGCCAAGCTTAGTTAAGGCGGTACCCATTTCAAGTCCGATATAACCACCACCGACAATAGCGATACTGTCGGGAACCGCATCCATGTTAAGCGCTTCGGCGGACGAGATAATGCTAGGACTAAATGGTAGCGCCGCTAATTCTGTGGCAACACTACCGGTCGCTAGAATGACGTGCTCAGAAGATATCGCTATCGACTCATCCGCTGTCTTTACGACGCAATTTTTCGCGTCATTAAATGACGCCCAGCCGGTAATCACATTCACCTTTGCGCGCTTTAGTAGCCCTTTCACACCACTATTAAGCTGGCTAACCACGCCATTTTTCCACTTTACCATCTGCGGAAAATCTAGGGTCGGCGTACTGTCGATCTTAATACCCATGGAATCCAAATCGCTGTTCGGCATCATTGATGCGTACTGGGACGCCGCATAGATCAACGCCTTTGACGGAATACAGCCGCGGTTAAGACACGTACCACCAAGATCCTGACCTTCAACCAAAATCGTTTTCAGACCAAGCTGACCGGCGCGAATTGCCGCAACATATCCACCCGGGCCACCACCGACAACAAGAACATCACACACTAGGGTTTTCACTGGCCTTCTCCCAATCCATCGATAAATAACATCGCAGGACACTCAAGTTTATTTTTTATGCACTGAATAAATTGAGTCGCTTCCCAGCCGTCAATAATTCGATGATCAAAAGAAGACGACAAATTCATTATCTGCCGCGGAACAAATGCGCCATTTTCCCATACTGGGCGGGTAGCCATTTTATTAACGCCAATAATCGCGACTTCAGGAGAATTAATAACCGGCGTGGTGACAATACCGCCCAAGGGACCGAGGCTTGAGATCGTAATGGTCGAGCCACTTAGCTCATCCCTGGTTGCCTTTCCGCTCCTCGCCTTTTCCGAGATACTCAAGATCTGCCCCGCCAAACCCCACAGATCGAGCATCTCCGCATGACGAATGACCGGCACCAGCAAGCCGGCATCGGTTTGCGCGGCCATACCGATATGGGCACCCGCATGCTGCTCCAGCACTTGCTCGACATCGTTGTAACGCGATGCCATTTGAGGAAATTCCTTAAGCGCCTGGACAAGCCCCTTCATAATGAATGGCAGCATAGTTAACTTGGGCTGATCCGGCTTACGACTTTGGTTTAGTTTTGCCCGAAGCTTCTCCAGCTCGGTCACATCAATTTCTTCAACGTAACTGTAGTGTGGAATACGCTGCATCGTATCCTGCAGAATTGAGCCAATTTTACGGCGTATTCCAGTTATTTTTTGCGTCGTTACCGTTGTATCAGGCTGCTTAACTTGCCCCCGTGAATGCGCCGCTCCTGGGCTACCAAAGTTGTCTAAGTCGGCGTGAACAACTCTTCCCTCAGGCCCAGTTCCACGCACCAGTTGAATATCGATATTCATATCTCGGGCGCGCTGCCGAACCGAGGGCGCAGCTAATATGCGTCGTTGTACGCCGCTAGATTCCACCACATCAACACGCGCAAACGGAGCTTCGGATTCTTCTATAGGCGGGGAGTCCGCTATCGGCTGAGAGGGTGTCGTTTCTAATGGTGGCTGCTCACCAGAGGCTGTACTGGCGTCGCTCTCGTCCTCAGCACCCTCGACATCGAAGGTAACCAGGAGTGAACCAACTGCCATGATGCTGCCAGCTTCGGGACCGATCGCGACAATCGTGCCATCAAACGGCGAGGGAATTTCGACCGCCGCCTTGTCCGTCAAAACGGAGCATATAATGTCATCTTCACTAACCGTATCGCCGGGCGAAACCATCCACTCCGAAATCTCAACCTCGGCAATACCTTCGCCCACATCGGGTAAATTAAACTTGATTGTAGTCACTATGCGGTCTCCAAAATTTCGCGCATGGCATCGATAACCCTGGCTGGCCCAGGAAAATAATCCCACTCTTGAGCGTGAGGGTACGGCGTGTCGTAACCTGCCACGCGCAGAATTGGCGCCTCAAGATGATAAAAACAATGCTCTTGAACAATTGTCGCAAGCTCAGCACCAAAGCCGCTGGTTTGCGTGGCCTCGTGTAGCACAATGCATCGCCCAGTCTTCTTCACCGACGCCACAATGGTCTCTTCATCTAGCGGCAACAGTGTTCGAAGGTCGATCACCTCGGCATTGATTCCACTCTCTTGCGCCGCCGCAATAGCCACGTGCACCATTGTTCCGTAGGCTAAAATAGTGAGCTCGCTACCTTCTAAGGCGACCGCAGCTTTACCAATAGGTACTCGATACAAACCCTCCGGAACTTCGCTCGCCGGATGCTTCGACCACGGCACAACAGGTCTATCGTGATGACCATCAAAGGGCCCGTTGTAGATCCGCTTAGGCTCAAAGAAAATTACCGGGTCGTCATCCTCAATTGATGAAATTAACAACCCTTTTGCGTCATAAGGGTTTGACGGCATTACGACCTTCAAGCCCGCCACGTGGGTAAACAAGGCTTCCGGACTTTGGCTGTGGGTTTGCCCTCCGTAGATACCGCCGCCGCAGGGCGTGCGAATAGTAATCGGGGCAAAAAATTCACCTGACGACCGATACCTGAGCCGAGCTGCCTCAGAGGCAATTTGGTCATACGCAGGAAGAATATAGTCGGCAAACTGAATCTCAGGAACCGGCCTAAGACCATAGGCTCCCATTCCCACTGCAGCGCCGATAATACCCAGCTCACTGATTGGCGCGTCGAATACACGATTTTTGCCGTACTTTTTTTGGAGCCCATCGGTTGCGCGAAATACGCCACCGAAATAACCCACGTCTTCGCCGAAGATAACCACGTTGTCGTCGTCGGCCATTTTCAGATCCAAGGCGTCACGAATCGCCTGCAACATATTCATCGTGGCCATCTTAAACTCCCAGTTTCTGACGCTGGCGTCTAAGATGCGCCGGCATATCTTTGTAAACATGATTAAACATTTCAGAAACGCTTGGCTTGCTTCCTTTACCCAATGTCCCAAACGATTCCGCTTGTTTTCCAGCCTCTTTTATTTCCAGCGTTAGCTCGTCAATTAACGCCTGATGTTTTTCTTCGCTCCAGATACCAAGCTGAATCATGTGATTTTTCAGACGCAGTATCGGATCCCCCAATGGCCATAAATCAAAGGAGTTATCGGGTCTGTATTTCGATGGATCGTCAGATGACGAATGAGCAGCAGCGCGATAGGTAACCCACTCAATAAGTGTCGGTCCCAAATTTTTTCTGGCGCGCTCGATCGCCCAGCTAGACGCTGCGTAAACCGCAAGAAAATCATTGCCGTCAACTCGCAGCGAGGCGATATTAAAACCGTGACCTCGGCAGGCGAAGTTAGCCTCAGCGCCGCCGGATATGCCGTGGAAAGAAGATATAGCCCATTGATTATTAACCACGTTGAGTACAGCGGGCGGCTGATAGACCGACGCGAATACCATCGCCGCATGAAAGTCACTTTCTGCCGATGCGCCATCGCCAATCCATCCCGACGCAATTCGATCGTCACCCTTGATAGCGGATGCCATCGCCCAACCCACGGACTGAATGAACTGAGTACCTAAATTCCCTGAGATAGAGAAAAAGCCGTAGTCTCGCTCCGAGTAGAAAAAGGGCAAAGACCGACCGCCCAGCTTATCTTTGGCGTTACTGAATATTTGGCACATCATGTCGACGATGGGGAAATCCTGAGCAATCAACAAGCCCTGCTGGCGATAAGTCGGAAAACACATATCCCCTTTTTCCAAGGCCATTTGATGCGCACAAGATACCGCCTCTTCACCGCGGCACTGAACGTAGATGGAGGTTTTACCCTGGCGCTGCGCCCTCATCATGCGCTCATCAAATAGTCGCGTTTTCTCCATCGCACGAAGACCGCGCACTAGAAATTCCGCATCGACATTTGGATTCCACGGGCCGACCGCCATTCCGCTGTCATCAAGCACACGAACCAGGCCGTAAGCCAAGTCACGCATTTCGGACGCCTTACACGAAGTGTCCGGCCGAACACTGTCTAATGGCGACGGAAGACTGAGGTAACTGAAGTTGGGCGTATCACCCGGGCGACTGCTCGGCTCGGGTACCTGAAAACCGCTTTTATAATTGATTTCCACATTCATTCCTTACATTTAGACCACTAGAATTAGATACATAATCTAGCATCAGCCCCGCTAGCGAGTCTCACCAAATAAATCTCCTAAAAGCTCCATATTTAGTTTTATTCACTACAATAAACGTAATAAAATTACACAAATAACCAAGACGAATATAAATCGTAGTTTTTGGAGCCAAGAGGTAATTTCCGCCAATGAACAGCCAGAACCTGGACAACATCGACCTCAGAATCCTGGAGGCGCTCCAAGAAGACGCCACCCTATCCAATATTGAGCTCGCCGAGCGCGTCTGCCTTTCGCCGACACCCTGTGCACGCCGAGTAAGAATATTGGAAGAAGGCGGCTACTTCCGTGGACGGGTCAGCCTCTTAAATCCGGAGAAAATTAATTTGCCGGTGAGCGTTTTTATCCAGGTCAACCTAAGCCACCAGGTGAAAAATGAACTAGAGGGGTTTGAAGGCCAAATTTCGGAATGGCCCGAAGTGATGGAGTGCTACCTCATCACAGGTGATTTTGATTACCTGCTCAGAGTCGTTGTTTCCGACCTAAACAGTTATCAACGATTTCTTGAAGACAAGCTCACCAGAGTAAAAGGAATCGACAATATTAAAAGCAGCTTTTCCTTAAAAGCAGTCCAATATCGTACCGCACTTCCCTTAGACCACTTGAAAAGTGAATCATAATTTTTTTAAAACTGAAGTTAAATTCTGAGTCAGTCTTAAGTGTAGTTCAGCAGCAATTTATTAGTCTTTAGAGCAAGCTGCAAACGCATATCCAAAAGACTGAAAATATACTATCTATTGCCAGGTACCCGCTTCATTGTGAGCAAGCGCTTCTTTACCAGCAAGGTGATAATTATTTTTTCGGAAGGAAGAAAATGGGAAATAGAAATACTGATCGGGTTTAATTTTTAAATCTGCTAAAAAGGATTCAAAACTGCAGCTTGAGTTTTGAACATAGCAATTCATAAGCGAGCTTAAACGCACTCTACTTTCTTCAAACTTAAATATGGCGACCGCTGCCGTTAAACAGTTGCCTGTTAACAGCAGGGTCGTCACTTAGTAATTAACTACTAGCAATATAATTAGAACGAATAGCTAGCTCTCAAACCAATATTTCTCGGCGCAGCCTTAACACCAATCGCTTGTTCAAACCCTATTGCTGAAAGCACGCTCTCACCTATATAAGAACTCCAATAATCTTCGTCGGTAATATTGTTGGCAAAAATACCCACACTTACATTGCCAATTATATAATCCGCCGACAAATTACCCACCACCGAAGCGTCGAGTTCAGGTGCGCGAGTGAAGCTTGGCGCCTCGGTTCCAGAAGCGTATTGTTTGCCGGTGTAAAATACACCGAGCATAGATTCCAAACGTCCAACCCCAATATCCTTGCTATATGCTGCGGTTAAATTTGCCGTCCACTCTGGTTGGAAGAGAAGCGCTTCATTGTTAAACGCTGCAAAAGTCCCCGTAGGATCATCGGTAATATCGGTGCTGATATAACTCAGGCCCGCGCCCAGCTGCCAGGATGAACTTAGCAGAATATTGAACTCACCCTCGACACCCCAGTTTTCCAAAGAGCCCTGGTTACGGTTTACTACGACCAGCTGGTTATTTTCATCTGGGACCAAGTCGTTGAGAATAATATCTTCATGCTCTACAAAAAAGACCGCCATATTCAGAGTAGCGCGCCCTTCCGCAAGAGTAGATTTAAAACCCAATTCAAAACTCTTCACTTCGTCGCCATCAAAGGTTTCGAATCCTGACGGCACTGCACCACCATTAAAGCCGCCCGCGCGAACCCCTTTGGCCACAGTAGCGTAAGTCATTAGATCGTCAGACCAATATTTTTTCAGGGATACCATTGGCGAAACAGGGCTCTCGTCCAGCTTGTAAGTGATTGCATTGCTGCGATCCAGTGTACCTGCCGAGCTACTCAGAGTGCCTTCTTGCTCAATTTTGTCATAGCGCAAGCCACCCGATAGCTCCCAGGATTCAGCAAAACTCCAGAAAGCATTTGCATAGACAGAGTAGGTCTTATCGTCAACATCACGGGTTGCGAAAGTGCTCATAGCTGCAGGTATCACATCAGTTCTGGCAGTGTCAGCATTGCTCTGCTCACTATAGAAAGCCGCATACATAAGGCGGAAATCGTCAGTAAACTGAGTTTCAAAGCGGATTTCACTTTGCAGGAAATCCTCATCGATATTACCGTTACCGCGGAGAATATCCGGGTTCACAAAGTCTCTATCTTGTGATTCAGTCAGATCGCGCTTGTCGTAGCCAAGCGTTAAAGCTAAGTCGGTACGCTCTGTCATTGGCGCATTGTATGTGCCGTTGATCCGTGTAATTTTTGCAAGGGATTCAGTTTGAAACGAGTTTCTGGAATCCCCGTCAAAGTTAGAGGCGTCGGTGTCGTTATTGGGAACTGGGGTGTATGCCACACCCGGGCCTTCATATTCACCATAGCTCGCATTAAAGCGGAGTACGCCGTCGTCACCAACAAACCATTTAAAGGCGCTTTTTATCGCGCTGGATTCGCGGGCATCCCAGCCACCACCAACGGTTAGATGCTTGAAAAAGCCATCAGATTCATCACGAGCCACCGCAACAGAACCAAGCAACTTGTCATCAATAATGGTGCCAGATACCCGAGCGCTTAGACCAACAGAGTCATCTGCCTCTGCCCATCGAGTGCTTACTTCACCACTCAGTTCCTCGGTGGGCTCTTTGCTAATAACGTTAATCGCACCGCCTAATGTGTTCTTACCAAATAGCGTGCCCTGCGGGCCACGAATAACTTCTACCTGGGCCGTGTCTAATAAATTGTTATTCACTGCCGAGGTGTATGGCACGTAAATACCATCCATAAAGAAGCCAACGCCGGGCTGAATTGGGGTCTGCAAGGTAATACCAATACCGCGAATTTGCACAAACGCACGACTATCGCCATCTGAGTTAATCCTAAGACCGGGAACAACATTGCCAATGTCAGCTACCGTATTCAGCCCCATTCCTTTCATCGAATCGGCATTAATCGCACTTACAGCGGAAGGAACGTCTTTAAGTGATTCTTCAGTTTTTCGAGCCGTCACAATTACTTCTTCGAGCACAACTTGAGTCGTGTTCTGCGCATGACTGACGGGTGCGGCAAAGCTCGCGCAAAGGCATCCGGCCGCGACTCCAGCCCGAAATAATTTGTTCGAAGGGTAGTAATTCATCTATTTAGCTCCTTACTTATCATTTTTTGATAGCGTAAATTTTAAGATCAACCTATTAAAACCTGTAAAACAGGTTATGTGTAAAGTAACGGAAAGTCAACATAATAGGTACAATTGCAGAGACACCTGTAATACAGCAATGGCACGCGGGACTACGAAGTATGAAGTTGACTGATGCGGCGTTCGCCCGCACTTAGGTCAATAAAGCGAATGTGGGGGCTAAATTCGGCAATACCTTTATAGGCCCAGACGTGATGACTCGCTCTGAAATCAACGCATTTTCATATTTAATTGGCTTATATGGTCAGAGCGTAACTCTGCAATCGAGGAACAACCCAGTAATGCGAGGTCCCGCTCGACTTCTGATTTGAGAATCTCAATCGCGCGTGCCACACCGGCTTGACCACCGGCCGCAAGACCGTAGAGATAGGGGCGCCCTATTGAGCATGCATTCGCTCCCATGGCCAGCGCTTTAACAATATGAGTCCCTCGACGAATGCCACCGTCCAGAATCAGCTCCAGCTTGTCACCGACCGCGTCCCGAATTGGCATCAGGGTATCGATAGGTGCCGGCACACCGTCCAGCTGGCGCCCACCATGATTAGACAGCATCGCCGCTGTAGCGCCGACCTCCACCGCTCGCCTTGCATCAGACACGGTAGTCATGCCCTTGATAACAAACGGACCATCCCACTGTTCAGCTAGCCACGCGACATCATCCCAGGTCACACTCCGATCAAACTGACTGTTCACATACTCAATCAGGCCCATAGCCCCCTGACCGAGTGCATCAACACGATGAACCACGTTGGCCAGTTTAAAATCCGGGTTAAGCGCCATATTAAGCAGCCACTCCCAACTTTTGGCGTAGCTGAAAAAATTATTTCGATTAATTTTAGGCGGCATGGTCATGCCGTAAACGGCATCTCTTTCGCGATTCCCTGCCAGCGCAGTATCAACCGTTAAACACAAGGCCTTGTAGCCAGATGCCTTGCAACGCTGCACAAATTCTTTTGTGAGCTCACGATCTTTCAAAATGTATATCTGAAACATTTTTGGACCGTCGGACGCCGCAGCGACGTCCTCAAGACTGGTCGTCGCCATCGTTGACAAGGTATAGAGTGTGCCCGCCTCCGCCGCCGCTTTTGAAACCCCTAGCTCCTTGTGATGGTGGAACAGCCGAGACATGCCCGTCGGCGACAGCAGAAATGGAAGCGTCAGCCCACAACCCAGAATATTCGTCGACAGATCAACATGACTAATATCGTTGAGATAGTTAGGCATCAACTGGTAGTCGTCAAAGGCCTCAGTATTGCGACGCAGCGTCCACTCGTCATCAGCACCACCATCTATGTAATGGAACATTGGGGACGGCAGTTTGCTGCGGGCACGAAGGCGAAGATCGCCAATATTATTGCAATTCTTCAAAGGGAGCATTTACAGATGTTTCCTCATAATTTCGCCTTCCTTTGCAACAATCGCATTTAGCGAAAGTGGGACGATATCCCAGCAGCTCAATAATATTGCTTTCCACGCTCAATATTGTCGCTTACACCTATATTCGCCATTAGACGCAGACATTACCTCAAACGTCAGTTCGCTCAAGCTCACGCGCACCTTCAGTGTAGCCATACTCAACGCCATAGGGCCTGCCGGTTGGCCAAAGCTGGGCGACAGTATTCCCAGTCATTCGCGGTAACACACTGGTATGCGTCTCGTTTTCAAAATCGATATACCTGATTTCTATTTCACCATTGCGCTGTAAAGACTTTGCGTAGTCCGGCGTGTGCTGAATGCCGGCAACACAATTAAAATAGTTATTGTGCTCAAATTCGCCAGTAACAAGCAGCATTTTCACCCCTTTTTTCCGGCGAACCGCCTCGATATTCTTATCACTCAACAAACAGGAATCACTGATTGCCAAGCCGGGGCTACTACAAATATACGACTGAAATGGTGAGTCTTCGGTGCCCGCTTCATAGGCGACATAGGTACCCCCGGCAGAATGTCCATGAATAGCGAGACGCCCCTCGTCGACACGAAATTCTGCTTTCAATGAGGGCAGCAATTCGTCACAAATCATGCGATGAAACTGATCTGCTTTCCCCAGGGAAAGGTGTGCCGATTTCCCACCGAGGGCGAATAGCGATTTAAATATTCGGCCCAAATCGTCGTCACCTGCGAGCACCTCATTCGGTGGTGAAAACTCTTCAAGTCGGCGCAGGCCGAAGGCAAAGTCACCCTCGCGCCTCGGCACACCCAGGCCGACAACAATTGCCTCCTCCAACTCTCCGGTAGTCGTCAAGATGGACACGGCTTCCGCAACCGTCGCAAAACTCAAGCTAGCATCAAGCGCTATTAGCACCGGATATGCTTTACTAGGTTCGTGTTGATATGACGCCGGTAGCGAAACCTGAACCGAAAAATCGCGCTCCATAATCGTCGACGCCAAGATGGAGCTGTCGGATTCATCGCTGCGACGCAGATGAAATAGTTTAAAGAATGGCCGCAGCATCGATATGCAATTGGAAACCACCGGCCTTGCGAAGGTCGGCATTTCATCGCCATAGGCTTTACCAGTATCCCAAACTGCACGTACGCCGTTCATCAAGGCCACAGACATTGCCGTTGCATGACCTGCACCGCTTATCCGACGATACTGGATGTCGAACTCTTCCGGCGCGACGGCACGAAGCGCCATATACAATTGCTCGGTATCGGTAATTCCGCAAAGACGATTAAATGCATTGTCGTATTCGTCTTCACCGAGGGAAAGGAATAGGGATTTCCCGGTCAGCAGCATTAGATCGCTTCGACTCATGCCCGCGAGTTGCTTACTTAAAGCGCCACCCGAAAGCGCCAGCCCCGGACTACCGCAGATAAAATGCTGTATGCCCGGCAGATTATTCAAAAGCGCGTACAAGGCGAATGTTCCGCCTGCGGAGTGGCCAAATAATGCAACGTCGTTCTCTTTGGTACGGTAGCCCTCGTGAATCAGTGGCAGGAGCTGTGCACTGACAAAGCGAAGCAGGCTGTCTGCCATACCCATTTTTCCCGGCACATCTGGCAAGGCCACTCCGGCGCGGTCGGCAATGTTTGTAAATATCTCACCGAAGGGATCATCGCGTTCCCAGTCTGTAACCGGCGGCGAAAACTCCCACAGTCGACGCCAGCCAAGCACCAACTCGTCAACACCATCAGGCATACCCAAGCCAACCACAATGCACGGCGCTAGCTCGCCGGTCCCGGCCATGCAGCGGATACTTTCAATTGCGGTTCCGAGAATGGCACTGGCGTCCAACACCAATAACACCGGGTATTTTTTGCGTTTCTTTTTTCCGTAACAGGACGGCACAGCTACACTGACTGTGTAGTCACGGCCCGTGTCCTTGCACCGCAAATCCCGACTGACTACTCCCGGTAATGACTTTGCAATCTGGTAAGTATTTTCAAACTGCCGCATCAAAGATACCTCAGTAGTCGTAGCTGAAGCGCATTCCCAAAGTACGGGGACGCATCATCGCGGATTGAGGAAATGGTAGTGAACGTGCAACGACAATTCTGTCATCGAAAAGATTCTGAGCAAATAATTGCGCGCGCCAGTTCATGCCTTCGATACCAATAGCTGCCTTGGTGATTTCATAGCTATCAAGGGGAATGCCTGTCGGCACGTCTTCGGTCTGGAACACTGTGAGCTGCGAATCTACGAAGGTGTAACCGAGACTGACTTCAGCCAATAGGTCGCTCCACAATGGGCGGGTGTAGTTAATACCAAGGTTCCAAGTAAGTTCTGGCTTATTAGGCAGCTCGGACCCCTTCTTGGCGTTGTTTGCCGGCTCAGGTTTTACCACCTCACCGGAGTTGTATCCCACCCCTAAGGTCAGCGTGAGGCTATCAACGGGCTTGTACATCACTGATAACTCAGCCCCTCTAACCACTGCATCGCCGCCGGTACCAAGGTAGCCAAAAGGCACACCGCCTACCGCACCCAAACGAGCTTCGCCAATGACCAAGCCTTGGAAATCATCCCAGTCGATTTGATAAATCCCGAAGTTTGCAATTAAGCGATTATCAAGCCAGGCCGTTTTTGCACCAATCTCCTGATTAAGGACGAAGTCAGGGCGAACATTCGGTGGACCCGCATCTAAAACCGCGAACAAGTTTGGGGTTCCAGAGCGGAAGCCTTTGCTGACGGTCGCGTACACCATGGCATCATCATTGACGTACCACGCCAGAGAAAGTTTTGGCAGCCAGTCTCGGGTTGTTAACTCGCCAGCGAAAAAGATATTTACTTCACCGGTTTCAGGATCAACATTCTCCGGATCGGTAGCAAAGAGTATCGCCTCTACACCATAGACATAGGTGTCCTGAAAAAACGCGACGCTGTCTTCAAACCAACGCAAGCCCGCCGTCAGTTCTAATTTCGCCTCAATGATCTCCCAGGAAACTTCACCATATACCGCGGTTTGTTTGAAGGGTTCTTCACCGTAACCATCTTCTTGCAAACCTGACAGTGCGAGGAAATCAGGACCCAAAAGTAATTCGAGAAGTCCCAGTGGGTCATCCGGCGCAAATTCTTCATACTTCTCCTGATCGAATTTTTGAACGCGATCGCGATAAAATGCGCCCACCACCCAATCAATACGCTCATCGCCTTTCGACACCAGACGGAACTCTTGTGAGAATGACTCAAGCTCAGTTAATACATGGGTATAACCATTGGGAAATACACTTGGGCCGGTCGCAACCGCACCGCCACTATTATCGGACACCGTGACATCCACGATACCCTGCAAAATGGGAATGCGACGCTGTGAATCCCGATTTGTATTAAACCAGGAGCTCACCGAAGTAAGACCCGCGAAGCCCAGATCCATTCGCGCCGTCAAAGAATGGACATCAAATTCTGTCTCGGCAAACTGATTCTCAATGCGGGAATTAACCAGGTCATCTTCACTACCTTCATCGACAACTGGAAGCTGGTCACGATTGCTGTAATCGAGCAAATACATGTATTCCAATTCCAGCCAATCCAGTGGCTTGAACAAAACAATAGCCCGCAAGGAGTGCCGATTTTCGTCGTCAGGATCTTCTAGGCCTAACTCGCTGTAGGTCACAAAACCCGAATCGAAACCGCTACTGGCGACAATTCTTGCGGCGAGCTTATCCTGGATAATTGGAATATTGATCGCACCACGCACATCCCAGTTCAGGTCGCTAGCTTCGGCAGTTTCTGACACCGTCGTCGCCACCTTAAACTCCAGCTCCTGCATATTGGGCGGCATCATGATCATCTTGATCGCGCCCCCCATCGAACCCTCGCCATACAGCGTACCCTGCGGGCCTTTTAAAACTTCTACGCGCTGCAGATCAAAAATATTCAGATCAGGAAACACGCCAGAACCTTGAATCGCGACATCATTGAAATACACGCCGGCAATAGGAGAACCATCGGCATAGCCAATATCCAGGGTATTCATGTTCGATATTCCGCGAATGGCGATATTGGCCTTGCCAACCCCGGACTTTTGCAGCGACACACTCGGTACATCACGGAGATAATCTTCCATGCTGGACACGCCATTCTTATCAAGCTGTTCGCCGCCGAACACCTGAATACCGCCCACCACATCCTGAACATCTTGCTCTCGAAAGGAAGCCGTAACGAGAATCTCCTCCATCTTACTGCCAGACTTCTTTTTGTCAGCTTCTGCCATCGATGCGGTCAATGCCACTAAGGCAAGCAACACCAGGGACCGACTACGGGGGTTAAAGCAGGCCGCCAGCCTAGAAAAATTACTCATGAATTCACCTTCTTTGGGATACTTCGGCAATACTATTATTTTTGTTTAGAAATACATTTTGTATTATTATATATCTCGTATTACCATGGTGGTCAAGCCCATTTTGGATAGCAGATCAATGAACAAGCCGGAACGCCGCCCGCGAATATCCCGAGAACAGCAAAAAGCCTTAAGATTTGAAGAGCTTACCAATGCTGCGTGGACACTTTTTTGCGAGAAGGGCTATGAATCACTGACCATCGACGAAGTCGCGGAATACGCCGGCTATTCCCGAATGCCCATTTATTCGCTGTTTGGAGACAAGCAGAACCTGTTTTTCCATGTATGGAAAAAGATCTCTCTTGAACTAATGGGCATCCTGCTGAAGGGCTGTAAAGAAGGAGCGACACTAAACGAAAACCTGCGCCAGCTCGCAGAGAACCTATTGCAAGACCAGGCAAATAAGGACTCTCACGGTGCGTCGATTTTCTATGTCGTCCAGTCGATAGGTATTTCGCGCCCCGATATTCAGGAAAAGCTGCGAGACTTGGCAGAGATTCACCTGCAGGGCATAAAGACAATGATTTCTTATTCGGCTCTCGAGCCCGGCCAAACCCTGCGCTCCGACCCCGAGATTATCGCGCTAAACCTGATTGCGATGATTAATGGTTCTTCGACGGTTGAATTCCAAACTCGACGGCACTTTCAGGACGCGGACTACCTCCACACCCTTTACAAGGCTATGGCGCTTAATTAACTCATCACCAAATGCCAGGATTAAATAATTATCCATTAAAAGCCGAGTATCCATATTTCGCTATTAAAATATGGATGGTTGTAATCGGTGAAATAATGATTAAGGATGCTACGAAATACTGCCGAGAGCTGATTTTCGATACGCCGATCAAAACATCCGTCAATATATTAATCCACAAGAGAAGTCGCAAAACAGAAAGCGTCTTAGTAGGATTTTTCTCTAGCTTCGCTTCATAACGCCTTATCCGTTCAGGCAAACGATTAGTTGCTCACCGCTGACTGAAACGTCGAGTGATCCAAAATACAATCATCCCTGACAACAGACCGGCTAGATTGGCATAGAGAATGGCCAAAGGTAAGGGCCAAATAAAGCCGCTAATCCATACCAGGCCTGGATGAAATCCAATTAAATAAGCAGTGAAAAAGGCAATAAAATAAAGAAGCGGACCGAACGCCCCGAGCTCCTCAATATCTGCGCGCAGCTGGCTGATGTCAGCGAAGTAGCTAAATGCTCCATGCCACCAAAAAGTAAATATCAAAACTAGCAGTAACATAACTATCAGAATTTTCGCATAGACACCGTTCCAATTTTTTAATTATTAGAGTGGATCACTATGGTCGGCCTTAAGGCGCGAAGCCTCGTGGTCCGTCGTATAAATATGCTGAGCTGAGCATTACCAGAGTTAAGGAATCCGTGATGAATTACACAAAGCTTTTCTCGTAAATGTCGAAATCTCAACATTCGCTTCAATAAATAATTAAACCTATAATCAAAAGATAAGTAGCGAGATAAACAGCGCTCTTTTAAGCCTACATTCTCCGAAGCTAAACTTCTGCCAGCACTTCGAACTATTCTCGAAAAGCTTCTATTTTGAGAATGACTGGCCAGCTACAAACTCGCAGCTGCACCATATAGCCCTAGGTTTTCTTTCACTACCAAGCGCACAGGAATGGTATTTAGATATTCCCTAAAGCGGCCTTTGGCTTCAAAGCGGTAGTTGAATTCACTTGCCACCAGCAGATCAGCAAAACGCGGAACGATACCGCCAGCAATGTAGATTCCGCCTTTCGCACCCAAGGTCAGAGCTAGGTCTCCCGCTACCGAACCCAGAAGCCGGAAGAACACCTGCATAGTTCGCACCGCCAAGGTATCGGTGCCCACTCGCGCAGCCTGTGTAATCTCTTCGGGTGTTTTCCAATGTCCTTCGCGATGAGCCAGTTCGGCAAGACAGCGATAGATATTAACGATGCCGCTACCCGACAATAAGCGTTCCACCGATACGCGCCCAAATTGTGCGGTAAGCTTTTCAAGAATCGCAATTTCATGCGGATCTACCGGCGCAAAATCGACGTGACCACCTTCACCTTCAATCACCTTATAGTCCTCACCAAGAGGAATTAAGGTGCTCACACCAAGCCCAGTACCGGGACCAAGTATGGCTATCGGTTTATCTCTAAATGCTTCTCCAGGGTGTATTTCAAGCCAATCTTCAAGCTTGAGATTGGAAACCGCATAGCCTACCGCTGTGAAATCATTGATTAATTTAGTTGGCGCATTGCCAAGAAATTTTGACACCAACAAACGATCAACCTGCCAGGGACTGTTAGTAAAACTCAATAGATCGCCATCTATAGGACACGCCACTGCGAGACAGACATGCATTGGATAAGGGTGCCATAACCCAAGACCAATCACATCATCAACAAAATGTGATAAGGCCTCTTCGAACCTCTGATGTTCGACTACTCTATATGATTTTACAAAGGCAAGCTCTTCCTCAGCTTGATCGTAAACGCCAAATCGGGCATTTGTGCCGCCGATGTCAGCAACCAGCATCCAAGGTTTAGTTTCCATTGTGATACGCCATGTTTAAAAATAAATTATTTATCACACTCGATGCTCGTAATTATTCAGCCCAGTACAAAGCTATTGGATTTATCGCTTCGTAAATTAGTGCACTAATGGGCATTTTTCGCGGGGAGAATCCATCGCAAGCCGTTTCAAAGACAGCTCGTTTTTCCACACCAGTAATGTGAACAATGACTTTACGACTATTTAACAACCTAGCGAGAGTCATGCTAATTCTTTGGTGTGGTGCAACTAAAGGCATCACCCCAATAAAAGACTGCCTAGATTTTATATTTAATCCCTCTTGTAACGACGGAGTATTTGGGAATAATGAAGCCGTATGACCGTCAGCTCCCATACCCAAAATCAGAACATCAATCTCACCGATTTCAGCAAAGCTATTTTGCAGGCCTTCGATGGCATCGTCTGGATCTAGATCCTCTGTTTTCAATGACAGAAAACTGGCGTGAGCTGCCTGATTGACCAAAAGGTGTTCTTTAACAAGTCTTGCGTTGCTATCTTGATGATGCTCACTAAGCCAACGATCATCAGCTAAAGTTACTAGAACTCGTTTCCAATCCAAATGCTGCTTAGAGAGCAATCCAAAAAAACCTAAGGGCGTAGTCCCTCCCGAAACAACCAGTGTCGCGTTACCCCGAATCGCAATAGCTTCTATTAATAGTTCTGAAACATGTTGAGCTAAAGCCTGATCAAGCTGTTCACGGGTCTGAAATTCCTGCTTACTTAATTTAGACATTCCAGGCCCTGCCGTCTTTCTCTATAATTAATTCTGCTTTGGCCGGGCCCCAGGAGCCTGCGTGATAGGGTTTTATTTTTACATTTTGCCTGCCACAAGCTTGGGTGATGACATCACACCAGACCCAGGATTCTTCGATTTCCTCACGCCCCACAAAAAGTGACTGGTCACCCTGAATGACGTCGATGAACAGTCGCTCATATGCGTCGGGAATGCGATCTAAATCAGACGACCCCAAAAAGTCTAAATTTAAGGTTTGGCGAACCAGGGCCATTTTGCTCTTCAAGGTATTTTGTTTGGACACCATTTGCATTTCGATGCCCTCGTTGGGCTGAAGGCGAATCACCAAACGGTTCTGTGTGTCTTCGCTGCCTGAGAAAATATTATGGGGCAGACTTTTATAAGTGATCACAATTTCCGTCAGCTTCTCAGGCATCCGCTTACCAGTACGCAGGTAAAAGGGCACCCCCGCCCAGCGCCAATTGTCGATATGGGCTTTGATGGCCACAAAGGTTTCGGTATCACTTTCCTTTAACTCGCAACCTTCTTCCTGCAGGTAACCCGGCACCGCATTACCCTGATGCCAACCTGCCGAGTACTGTCCCCGCACAACACTTTGGGCAACATTGCTATCGTCGATCCGGCGCAGTGCGCGCAGGATTTTAACCTTCTCTTCTCGAATCGCCTCTGCGGTCATCGCATTCGGCGGCTCCATGGCCACCAGACACAAGAGCTGCATCAGGTGGTTCTGCACCATATCGCGCAGTTGGCCGTAGCGGTCATAGTAGGACCAGCGCCCTTCAATCCCCACGGTTTCCGCGACGGTAATCTGAACGTGATCAATACAGCCTTGATCCCACTGGGTATTGATGAAGCGATTGGCAAAGCGCAGCACCAGCAGGTTTTGCACCGTCTCCTTGCCGAGGTAGTGATCGATTCGGTAGGTGTTTTCTTCAGTGAAGTACTGAGCCACGATTTCATTAACCTGCTTACAGCTTGCAAGGTCGTGACCAATCGGTTTTTCCAGAACAATACGGCTGCTGGGGAAAAGACACTGGCTGCTATCAAGGTGGGTACAGATCTGATCAAACAATCCCGGCGGTGTCGCGAGATAGTAAATGGCCGTGCGATCTTTGCTAACCCAATCCGCCAAGGCTTGGTAATACCTGCGCTCTGCAAAATCCAAAACTAAATAATCACAGCGCGCTGAGAACGACATCCAGGTGTCTTCCGACCAGCGGTCAGCACCTATCGCGGGCTGCACTCGCGCTTTAAGATGAAGTAAAAAGTCATCGAGACCCTGCTCCGGTCGCGCCACCCCAAGGATGCGCGTACCTTCCGGCAGAAGGTCGCAGTGGTGCAAATGGTATAGCGCGGGAAAAAGTTTGCGTGCAGACAAGTCGCCCATGGCACCAAAAATAATCAGGTCGGAACCGGCTTCTATACTCATTTATTATGTCCTTCCCTAATCGCCGCAACTCGCAGGCAAGCTTCCCGCGCCAGCGCCGTGATGGCTGTCCAATTTCCCTCTCTGACCATGTCATCGGGGGTTAGCCAGGAACCGCCAACACTCAATACCGAGGGCACTGCAAGATAGTCTGCAATATTGTGTAAGCCGATACCGCCTGTCGGGCAAAAAGATATATCCGGGAACGGACCACCGAAGGCCTTTAATGACTTTGCACCGCCCGACGATTCCGCCGGAAAAAATTTAAGAACCTTGAGCCCCGCTTCAGCGCAGACCATCAGTTCCGACGCGCTTGAAATTCCCGGCAGGAAAGGCACCGGGGACTGGCAGCCTTCACTGAGTAAGCGGGGCGTTGTACCTGGCGTAATGATGAACTCACTGCCCGCCTTTATCGCCTCATCAAGACCACGCAGATTGGTTACAGTGCCAGCGCCAACAATCACACCCTCAAGCTCATCCTTAATCCGACGGATTGCCGGTAGGCCATGAGGCGTGCGCAGGGTGATTTCCAGCACCGGTAGACCACCATCGCGCAAAGCCATCGCTAAAGGGATGGCCGAATCAAGATTATGGATAGCAATGACGGGAACGACCGGCGCCTGACGTAAAAGGTGTTTTATCACACTAGTGTGATCTGGCATGGATTAAGCCCCTGTGAGTGAAAAGATTGACGCGCCTTGTTCCGGCGTCGATACCGTTGTTCTGAAGTTCTGGAATAATTCTCGGCCGATGCCCCTGCCTGAGACTTCCTCCGCACGCGCTGGTGTTCTTTTACTCAGCACGTCGGGATCAACCAGGCATTCCAGTGTGCCCGTTGTCGCGTCAAGACGAATAATGTCTCCGTCTTGCACATAGGCCAGCATGCCGCCCGTAGACGCTTCCGGTGAGATATGAATCGCCGCCGGCACTTTGCCAGACGCGCCCGACATACGCCCATCAGTAACCAGGGCAACGCGATACCCTTTATCCTGCAACGCCCCAAGAATGGGAGTCAGCTTGTGCAGTTCCGGCATGCCGTTGGCCGCCGGCCCCTGGAAGCGAACCACTACCACGCAATCCCGATTGAGATCGCCCGCGTCGAAGCGAGCCTGAAGAGTGTGCTGGCTCGCAACAACCACCGCAGGCGCTTCAACGATGCGATGAGCGGCATCGACGGCAGATACTTTAATCACGCCGCGGCCGAGATTGCCTTTAAGCAAACGCAAGCCACCTTCATTGTCGAAGGGAGTTTGAATACTCGCCAATACTTGCGTATCCAGGCTTTCCTCAACGCAAGGCTGCCACTCGAGTTGATCGTCGATTAGCTTTGGCTCAAGGGTAAAATCAGCAAACGATTTGCCCCACATAACTTCAGCATCACCATGCATCAATCCGGCTTTTAGCAGTGTAGAAAACAAATAACCCGTGCCACCCGCCGCATGAAAGTGATTAATGTCTGCCTGACCATTGGGATAGATGCGGGCTAACAATGGCACTACCGCGGAAAGATCATCAAAGTCATCCCAGTTGATCAGAATGCCGGCGGCCTGCGCGATGGCGATCAAATGGATGCTGTGATTGGTCGAACCGCCGGAGGAGAGCAGCGCGACTATCGCATTGACGATGGCGCGCTCATCAACGACCTCGCCTAAGGACCTGGGACTCGGAGTCTGCTGGGTAATACGTGTGATGTGTTGTGCGGCTTCGCGGGTCAACGCGTCTCGCAACGAGGTATTCGGGTTCACAAAGGAACTGCCGGGAAGCTGCAGGCCCATCGCTTCCATCATCACTTGATTGCTATTGGCAGTGCCATAAAATGTGCAGGTACCAGCAGAGTGGTACGACGCGGACTCGGCTTCCAGCAATTCTGCGCGACTGGCTTTGCCTTCGGCAAACAACTGCCTCACCCGCGCCTTTTCTTTATTGGGAATGCCCGACGGCATAGGTCCCGCAGGCACAAACATCATCGGCAGATGACCAAAACGCAAGGCGCCAATAAGAAGCCCCGGCACAATCTTGTCGCAAATCCCAAGGCAGAGCACACCGTCAAACATATGATGGGACAAGGCAACAGCCGTACTCAGCGCAATCACGTCGCGACTAAAAAGGCTGAGCTCCATCCCCGCCTGCCCCTGAGTCACCCCATCGCACATGGCGGGCACACCACCGGCAACCTGAGCCGTGGAACCCACTTCACGGATCGCGGCTTTAAGTCGTTCAGGGTAATCTGCATAGGGCTGATGGGCAGACAGCATGTCATTGTAGGACGTGACGATACCGATATTAGACGCCTCCATAAGGCGAATTCGGTCCTTGTCGGTGGGCTCGCAGGCGGCAAAGCCATGGGCCAAATTGCCGCAGCTTAAATGCTGACGTGTGGGCCGTGTACCGCAGTTATCGTCCAGCTGCGCCAGGTAGTCGCGCCGCGACGACGCGCTGCGCTGAATAATTCTTTGCGTAACGCCTGCGATTTCACTAGTGACGCTATGCATACAATGCAATCCTTAAATATGTTCAATTAACGCAAAAATGAATAATTCCAATAGGAACGTATCCACTCGGTGGCGTAGTACCCGCTAACTATAGCGAAGGTTCAATACCTAGATTATTGAAGACAGGCAACAAAGTGTCTTGGATCGTCTGGGGGTACTCGGAGTCCGTGAAATCAATGATATCGGCCCAAGCTGCGACTACAGCCTCTGCACCTAACGGTGCTTGTGGATCAAATTTGACGCCACGACTTCGTTCCCAACGCAATTTAGCAATCCAGCCGGCACCGACCTCAAATAACTCTCCTGTTTCCGCCTGTTGCTCAGAGGCCAATTTGACTACGAGCGGCGTTACAAGCTCCGGCTTCAAGCCTGCAATCACCTCGGCCGGAAGTATAGCTTCGGTAAGGCGAGAAGCTGCAACCGGAGCAATACAATTGACCTTAATATTCTTTGGCGCTCCCTCAATGGCCAAGGTTCTAGTGAAGCCATACAGTCCGAGCTTAGCACTACTATAATTTGCTTGACCGAAATTGCCGTAAATACCTGCCCCAGACGCGGTATTTATAATTCGTCCATAGCCCTGTTCGCGCATATACGGCCATGCTGCGTGGGTAACTTTGTAACTACCGAAGGTATGAACTCGATGGATGAGTTCCCAGTCCTGATCAGTCATTTTTTGAAAACTGGTATCCCTCAAAATTCCAGCATTATTGATAACCACGTCCACCCGGCCAAAGTGTTCAACGGCGGTTTGAACAATGGCTTCGCCTTGTTCTACAGAGTCACAGTTGGCAACAGCAATACCACCTAGTGCGATAATCTCATCAACCACTTGCTCGGCCGCTTTTACGCAATTGCCTTCACCGTGACCACTACCACCCAAATCATTGACCACAACCTTTGCGCCACGACGTGCAAATTCGAGGGCATGGGAGCGGCCCAAGCCCGCTCCAGCGCCGGTAACTATGACAACACGATTATCAAACCGGATTTGCTCTGACATATTAGAAATCACTTACTTGAGTTTAATTTTGAAAAAAACACTTCAATTCATACAAATAGTCATTCACTTTCTGAAAATTCGACGACACTACAGCTATGAAAAACTACGTATTGCCGAGTCCACAAAGCAATCAACTATCCTCCGCGCTCATCGCGAAGTTTGCTTCTGCGAATTTTCCCCGCCTCATCCCGAGGTAAAGCTTCCAATATTTCGTAACTTTTCGGCGCTTTATAAAGCGACAAATTAGCCTTCACATAGACACTTAGCTCTTCAAAACTAGGTGCATCCTCACCCGCAATTGTCTGAATTACCGCGTGTACACGGCGCCCGAGATCATCATCCTTTAAACCAATAACAACGACATCAGCAACTCCCGGCATTTGCAAAATAACTGATTCAACTTCTGCAGGATAAATATTTGCACCTCCCGAAATAATGAGGTCTGTCCTGCGGTCTGTGAGAAATAGATAGCCCTCATCATCAACGTAACCCAAGTCACCAACACTGGCGAAGTCGTCCTCAAGAGTTTCCAAAGGCTTAGCGCCGAGATAGCAGTATTGCGCGCCACCTTTTGCAAAGCGGGTAAATATCTCACCAACCTCATTGCAAGGCAGCTGACGACGTTTCTCATCCAAAATTCTGATTTCAGTATTAAATCCCCGGCCCACACTACCTTTGCGCTCCAACCATTCGGAACCCGTAATCACCGCGATGCCGGTGTTCTCCGTCGCCGCCCAAAGTTCATAAAGTTTTTCAGCACCGATCTTTTCGAGCCAAATCTGCTTAACCCATTCCGGACAAGGAGCCGCCATATGCCAAACACGCTTGATACTGGCAAAGTTACACTTCTGAAAAAATTCAGATCGAGCCATTCTCAGCATCATCGTAGGTACCACGCTGACAATAGTCGGCGCCAACTCATGAATGGCATTCAAACAGCGATCAGCATCAAACTTTTCATTGATGATTGCAGTTGCTCCTGCAAACAAAGCAATTTGCGTAAATAAAAAAGCTTGATTGTGATATAACGGCCCCGGAGAATAGAAGACGTCCTCACTAGCAATACCCATTAATAAAGCAAACGGATGGCTTTCTGGCGGAAAATAGAACGCCAGAGGAGAGACAATCAATTTAGGCGTTCCCGTGGAACCGCCGGACGCAATCGCCTTAAATGGCTGTGGAATCGCATCTGGCAGTGATGAATCTAGATAGCGATCAGAATTCTGAATTTGGCGCATTTCATCGCGACTTATACCCGAAAGTGCCTCGACATCACTGAAAATAGCCACTGGGCTAGCCAGCTGAATCATTGCATCTCTCTCAGAATCCGGAAGACGATAGGCCAGTGGCATTGGACAAGCACCCAATTTGTAGATCGCCAACGTCGCGACAACATGCTCTAGGCAATTCGGGAAATGAATAGCAACAAACTTGCCTGGCACAACATCATATTCCGACAACCGGCGCGCTACCCTATTAGCCCAACGCTCCAACTGGCCAGTCGTAAGTAAGTCATGACTGCCATCCTGCTTAATAAAGATCAGGGCGGTTTTGTCGGGATGCAGGCTAGCAAGTTGAGTAAGCCTTGCCCCAGGGGTAAGTTCTTGGGTCACTAAGTTTTCTCCAGTTGGCACTATATCAAACGGCAGTTATTAGAAATTTTTATCTATTTTTCGCAACATCGCGCTCAAGCATGCGCCCAATGTCATCGTATATATTTTTTATTTTACGCAGACTGTATGGCAACACGAGAAACCCGTGAGGCATACCCAAGTAACGCTTCAGTGTTACAGGAACACCAGCTTCGACAAGCCGCATTCCATAGGCTTCACCGTCGTCGCAAACAGGATCTATTTCAGCGGTCATCACAAATGCAGGCGGACAATCGCTTAAATCAACTCGCAGGTATGGAGAAGCATCGGGGTTAAGCTGATCCAGCTCGGGATTGGCCAAGTATTGCTCTTTGCACCACTGTGCCGATTCGGTAGTAAGCCCCAAGGCCTTCGCATGACGCTGGTACGATGGAAACGGCATAGAAAAATCTGTCACTGGGAATACCAGTACTTGGTAACGCAATCTAGCGCGGAGCCTTTGAGCAATAACAGCCGCCAAATTTCCTCCCGCGCTCTCACCCATAATCAACACTCGAGAGGGATCGCATCCCAAACTTGCCGCATTGTCCAGTATCCAAATAGTTGCGGCTTCTGCGTCCTGCAATCCGGCAGGAAATTTGTGCTCCGGAGCTAATCTGTAGTCAACAGCACTGACCGCAAACCCGGTGACATGAGAAAGTTGACGGCAAACCGCATCGTGCGTATCTAGATTGCCCATACACCAGCCTCCGCCATGCAAGAATACAATCATTCCCAAAGATTCAACATCGGATGGGTAATAGACTCTAATGGGAATCGGCCCAGCTAAACCTTCGACCGACATATCTTCCACTCGGCTCAGCTCAAGTTTAGGCTGCGATTGCGCGTACTCAATGCTAAAGCTTCGAAGCGCGTCTACGCTAACAGTGTCAATATCGACATTCGGTGGAATGTACGGGGCTATTTCGGGATCAATCACTGTAAATCTCCGTATATTATTTTAATCCAATCGCGGTGTTAAATAGATATTCGTCAAAGGTTTTCACGAGTCGTGATATCAAACTTCAAGTCTTTGCTCATCGAGCATTTCAGACATGGCTTCGCGCATTTTAAATTTCTGCATCTTTCCCGTAACCGTCATAGGATAGTCGTCGACGAACTGAACATAGCGAGGCACCTTAAAGTGGGCGATCTTCCCCTTACACCAGGCCCGCAACTCTTCGCTATCCATGCCCTCTCCATTTTTCAATTTAACCCAAACACACACTTCCTCTCCCATTCGCTCATCAGGAATACCAAACACTTGAGCCTCCTGAATTTTCGGATGGGTATAAAGAAACTCTTCGATCTCACGCGGGTAAATATTTTCGCCGCCCCGAATCACCATGTCCTTGGTTCGTCCGACAATACGTACATAGCCATCTTCGTCCATAACACCGATATCACCAGAGTGCAGCCAACCGCCAGTATCGATGGTTTCGCGAGTTTTCTCTTCATCATTCCAATAGCCACGCATCACCGAATAACCACGGGTACATACCTCGCCCTTTTCCCCAACCTCTACTACCCTACCGTCGTCATCAGCTATTTTTACTTCAATTCGTGGAACGGCCCGCCCAACAGTCTCGATTCGGTTGCGCAATGAATCCTCGGGCTTGGTGATCAGATTGATTGGACTGAGTTCGGTCTGCCCATAAGCAATTAAGATATTTTCCATATTCATATCTGATATCACCCGCCGCATGACTTGTTCTGGACATGTCGCACCAGCCATCACACCGGTACGCAGACTTGAGAGGTTAAAGCTGGAAAAGCTAGGATGATCTAGCTCGGCAATAAACATGGTAGGGACGCCGTGCAATACCGTGCACTTCTCTTCCTGCACCGCTTCTAATGTGGATACCGGATCGAAAGCTAACTCTGGAAAAACCGCCGCGGCTCCACTGGTGACGCAGGTGAGATTGCCCAGCACCATACCAAAACAGTGATAGAGCGGAACAGGAATACACAAGCGATCATGCTCGTTCAGAGACATGGCACGTCCGACCAGGTTGCCGTTGTTAAGAATATTGCAATGGGTCAGCGTGGCTCCCTTTGGCCGCCCAGTAGTGCCACTCGTAAACTGAATATTAATTGGATCATCTGGGCGCAAATCTTGCGCCAGCGTCAACAAACGATGAGACTCAACCTCACCACCCATCCCACATACAGCGGGGAAGTTAAGCATACCGTCCGTAAGCTCTGTCCCCATACGAATTATCATGTCGAGATGCGGCAATTTTTCGATCTTTAGCGCACAGGCATCACCTGATTTAATTTCGGGGCCGAGCTCATTGAGCATATCCAGATAGTTACTGGATTTAAAGCTCTCGGCGGTGACAAGCACACGACACTCTACTTTATTCAGGGCGTACTCAAGTTCGAAAAGCCTATAAGCAGGGTTAACGCACACCATGATGGCGCCGATTTTAGCCGTCGCGAATTGGGTAACACACCATTCAAAACTATTAGGCCCCCAAATACCCACTCGATCGCCGGGTTGAATACCAAGAGCTAATAGACCTTTCGCAAGGCGATCAACTTCATATCGGTACTCTCGATAACTCCAGCGGACGTTCTGGTGCCGCACTATCAACGCATCTTCATCCGGAAACCGATCTGCTACTTGATTGAAATAATTCCCAATTGTGTCGTAAATTAACGGTTGGTCTGCATCCCCACAACTGTAGCTTTTACTTAACTTCATATTATTGACCTCTAACTTCTATCGCTATTAGAAACTGCCAGATAGGCGCACGCTAAATGACATGGGAGTAATATAATAAAACTCATTGGCCGCAGCCTCAGGCACTGGAAGCCCAGAGGTAAATGCGTTGGTAATCCCACGTTCATCAGTAACGTTATTTGCTATAAGCGAAATTTTTGGGAGCCATTTGTAGCTTTCATTCGACAGGCTTAACTGCAAGTCGACTTGATGATAGCCATAAATTTCCATGCCATTAAAGAAGGGCTGAGTTGATCCAATAGCGGTGTAGCTTGCAAACCCTCCAACGGTCCAGTTACCGAAGATCTGTTGAAACGATAGTGTGGTGGCTGACTGTGTCTTGGGTGCAAGAGGCCACCGAGACCCCGAAGGTATTGCAGTACCATCAGAGGTAGAAAACTCTGCGGTAGTGACTGTATCGGCATAGGATAGAGAAGATGTCAGCATCAGACCGGCCCAAGGAAAAAGATACTGTACTGCCACGTCAAGACCTTTACTTTCCACACCGCCGACGTTGTCGATATAGACTGCTAAGCCAGAGGCATCCGGCTGTAAACTTTGGGGCTTATCCCAATCGACCTGGTACGCAGTCAGATCTAATCTCAATGTGTTGTCAAACCACTCTGTTCTAATACCTAGCTCGTAATTCCACAACGTATCAGACTCAAACGTTTCTGGTGCCGAATTTTGAGACAGTGGCGTAGTCACTCCAAACTGAACGCCGCCAACTCGGAAGCCTTTAGACGCTAAAGCATAAGTAAGGATCTCGTCAGTGACGTTCCATGTGACAGAAAGCTTGGGATTAAATCCGTCCTCCTCAACACGGCCTGACAAGGTAAAATTGGGAGAACCTTGTTGGGTCAAAACAAATAGACCATTTTGTCTATTGTCACCACCCGACGTGGTTTTGTACTTCCGGCCACCCACCGCTACCTCAATATCCTTGGTTAATCGGTAGCTAATCTCGCCAAAAATAGCCTGCTCTTCAACCACTACATCTGCAACCGATCCAAGAACAATAGGGTTACCTTGCGCGGTAAAAAGGTCACTGCTCTGCAATTGCAGTGGAGAAAGAAAATCCAAAATAGGTAAAACAAAAGGAGCGTCAACAGCAACTGGTACGGTCAGTGTAGTCTGAATATCCTGTTTCCAATCGAAGTAGCCAATCGTCCACTTGAAATCCTGGTTGAATTCATCGTTGGACACAATGCGAAACTCGTGACCTGTTGTTTCGGATTCACCAGTATAAGCTTGTGCTTGCAATGCCAAGTCTCCGCTGCCTGAAACCCGCGAGGAGGCATCAAAAAACCTGTCGCCCGTCTTTTCGACATAAGAACCGTCGTAGACGAAGTCTGCCCAATGCCAAGTATAGCTCAATGAAAGATTTGCTAATTTGTAGTCGGTATCATCTGGGCTGCTGCGCGGCCGATTTCTGGTCACCAATGCACCATTGTCTGAGTCCACAATTCCCACGTCTTTCTTCAAGGTATCTTGCCACGCAGCAGTGAACAACGTATCCCACTTGGCAGTGGGCTGAAAAGCAAGCAACACACGTCCGCCTTCCTGCTCGATTTCATTCACATCTTTCTGGCCTAGCTGTAGATTATCGACATATCCCGGCGCAGTGCGTTTAAACGCCATCGCACGCAGTGCCAGCTTGTCCGATACAATAGGCGCATTCAGCGCAGCGCCGTAAGTCGGCTCCTTAGCACCACCTTTAATCGAAGTCTGCTGCGCAAACCATTTCAACTCATTCCCTTCAAAGCTTGGTCTTTCCGGAACGTAGCGGACAGCGCCGTTAAGGGCAGAAGCACCATAGAGTGTTCCCTGAGGCCCTTTCAACACCTCAACTGACTGCATATCAAACGGATTAGGATCCAACGATACAAAGGGCACATAAGTATCAGAGAACGACACATTGCCAAAGAGAATCCCCGTCGTGGAACTCGTTCCGATATCTGACGAGATTCCTCGGATGGTGACTCGCGCTGGACTGTCCCCCGTCGAAGTCATATTAGCCCCTGGAACAAGCTTAATGATGTCCGCGGCATCTTGCGCCCCTCGCGCCTCGAGATCCTCACCTGAAAATGCGGAAATGCTGGCCGCAATTTCTCTGAGATTTTCGCTTCGTTTTGTCGCAGTAACTATAATTTCTTCTATAGTACGAGTACTACTTGCTTGTGACTTCCCATCTGACACCTTCTTTTGAGCGTAGACGGATGGCACGCAAATAAAAAATGCAATCAAGACACCGAACTGTTTCATCTGGAATTTCATCACTTTTAACTCCCAATTATTATTTTCATCAATCAAATCCGACCACCGCGGCGATCTCGTCACTAGCGTGGATAAGTTCAAAGCCAAGCACTTTATTCAGCATCCAGACAAAGCTGGCGTTGGTCCACAAGAAGCCTTCCTGCACAGGATACTGATGGCGATTACTTTCAGGCAGATCGCAATGCTCCACATCGATGCGCTCGTAAAAGCCACCGTGCCTATGGAAAATTTCAGCCAATGTTCTGGTCCATCGATTAGCAATATCTTTTGCTTGCTCGGTGTAGCCATAATTCAAAAAGCCAGCAACAGCCATCATTTGAGCTGGCGCCCAACCATTGCCACCATCCCATTGATGAACTGTGGGGCGTACAGTGTTGCTTGCAAGCCCTCCATGTCGTAATAACTCACTGGATGACATGGCAACTAAACGCGCCTGTCTTTTTGACGCGACCCCAACGTACAGCGGAGCAAACGTTGTAAAATCCACTCCCGGACTAAACTGCTTATTGGACAGATTCAGACTGCGATAATAGCCTGCCTTTTCATCCCATAAATGCCTATCAATAGACGACCTACGCGCCGATGCAATCGCCGTGAACCGCTCATATTCATATGCCAGACCACAGAATCTGCTCAGCCAAGCAACATCTGAGGCAAACCCTGCCAGAAGCGCATTCAGAAGTACTGGCGCAAAATTAGTAATTTCGTTGCGAGCGGAATCGCCGTTAAATATCTCAGTGAAATCGAGCCCCGATTCCGCCATAGCTCTAACATCTCGCAAACTCTTCCCTAACAGCGCCTCGTCATCTTTCCCATACCGCTCTGGACGCTCAACATCAAGCTCATCCCAGTGGCGGTGAAGCCCGTAAGAGCGATCAAATCGTCGGTTTTCATCAGACCAAAAATTATCGAACTCACCGGCAAGCAAAGGGACAGCCCGATCTGAAACCCAATGCCTTAGTTTTTCAGAAAGTAACTTATCATTACTCTCCTTTGCCTTTCGTTGGGTAGCCTCAACCACTGAACGAACCAGTCGGCTGGACAACGGCGGCTGAGATCGGGTTAGGTAGTAATCGCGATTTCCGTTGGGCACAAATCCAAAATGCCTTATCTGTTCAAGCAGATTTTCCGCTTGCATTTGCGCTAACTCCAACCTACCGGTGAGGATCAACCCATCGATGCTGAATCCTGTATCCCAATAGTATGACTCTAGGAATCGTCCTGCAGGAATTAGAAAAGGGTAAGGCGTGGGAATCAGGGAGCCCGAAGCGACGCCAGACGATAGCTTGCAAAGTTTGGACCAGTGCGCTTCAACATAATCAAACGCATTTACAATTAATATGTCACTGTGTTGCAACGTAACTCGCTGCTTAAACAGACCGTTGGGGGCGATGGATAACGGCTCTTCGGGTCCATACGCACTGTCAATATAGGCCTTTAACACATCTCGCCGCCTTTCGGCGCCACGTGAGTCCACTAGTGCGAATTTCCGCGCCCAATGTTTGGTAAAGTTTTCATCCACAGACCGCATGGTAAAATCTGAAATAGGCTTATAGTCGTCATACAGCCCTATAATCCGAGCCTCTTCTACCAATGGGCTTGACAAGCCGGGAGAAGCTAGACTGGGAATAACCGTCTTCGCTGGCGCTGAATCGGGTAAATGCAGTTCATTAACAGACGGAATTTCCGGATAACGCTGAGATTTTCGCAACCGGGTGGCATGTGCCACCCTCGCTTCGATGGCGGTGATACCAGACACGCCCAGCGTCGCCTTATCAGCAACGCGCCATTCAAATTCCAGTAATTGCGATAGAGTCATTAACGCAACTCTCCAACGATCAAATCAATCGCCTCAGGCGCGACTGAACATATGCTGGCTAACGACAAGAAGCCATGCGGCATCCGCAGATAGTTTTCGTATCGCACAGGCACACCCGCTTCACGAAGACAATCCGCATACCTAGATCCATCATCTCTTAAAGGATCGCAATCAGCGGTTATGATCAACGCTGGAGGAAGTGCCGAAAGGTCAGTCGAACAGATCGGTGATATATAGGGGTTGCTCGCCTTCGCATTACCCTTATACACATTGACCATATCAACCATATCTTCACGCCGCAAACCAAGACGCGGAGGGTCTATCGACGCCGATTGCAAGGTGCCATCAAGGAAGGGATATATAAGAACCTGTCGCTCAATTTTGACCTCCCCTCTTGCCTTGAGACACAGCGCGGCAGCAAGATTGCCGCCTGCGCTGTCGCCAACAACAATTACCGAACGCCCATCGACGGCAATAGTTTTCAACACATCCTCACAATCATTCAATCCGGCGGGAAAAGGAAAATCGGGAGCTAGGCGATATCCAACAGAGGTCACGTCTAGACCCAGCCGGTCGCACAAATTAGTGCACAGATAATCCAGCGAATCTTCGTTTCCGGCAAACCAGCCTCCACCGTGAATAAACAGTATTTGGCAAGCTCGATCACTACTCACCTTGGGCAGGAATTTTTTCACCGGAATTACGCACTCCCGACCGTTCACGCTTCCTCGCTCTACGGTCACTTCGGGGATCGGAAGGAGCATCCAAGGAGAAGGCCCCATAGCCGCACGCTTTTCCAAAGGCATTTGCATCACTTTTGCCCCGCCAGGAAAAAGTCGAAGCGCGACCAGTATCTCGGAAACCGCCATAAAACCCCGTAAACGCCAGCCTTTAAGTGAAAGAATCGAACGCACAATGAACTCCAATCTTTTAAATTATAGTTATTCGACACACAGATGACGTAAGAAGCGCACCCACCTACACACACCACACATGATCGACAGCCATATAACAGTGAGCACAATCTAACAATTAATGCACACGATTGCAATAAGGCGGAATTACGTAATAACCCGTACACTACAAGCCTCAATATTATAATTAACTAACTGTTTTACATATATTTTATTAAAAAAAACAGATTTAACGCCGCCATACAATTAAACCATTCCCCATAAAAAAACCCCTAAATTGCAAACCTGTGCATTTGAGCATACAATTCCCGTTCGCAGATGCATTTGATCGATACCGCTCGGAGATACAGGGAAGCACCCCAGCTATCAGCAACTACCAAGCTAATCGGAACCGCAGCATTACAAATAGCAACCACCAGACAACCTTTCTTGAAACTGATAGCGTATAAGTACTGGGCAAGCACAATAGAAATATCGCGTATCCATCGCAAATCTGCTTAACAAACACTGGGAAATGAAATAACTCCATGACACACAAAAAGCGTCCTATAGGCATGGTAGACATTGCGCGGCTAGCAGGAGTCTCCCGCCCCACCGTTTCGCGAGCGTTACAAGGCAGCCCATTAGTCAACGAAGAAACGAAAGAGCGAATCAGAGAGATTGCCTTACGCCATGGCTATATTGTCAATCGAAGCGCACAGAATCTCCGGCGCAAAAGAAACAATGTAATCGCTGTCGTTATTGACTTTCCGCACCTTCCAGAGAGTCGAATTTCCGATCCATTCCATTTTGAACTACTGGGAAATATCTCCAATGAACTAGCTAACCAAGGTCAAGACGTGCTGCTTTGCTCCACTCAGTCAGTCCACTCCGAACCTCTCGAACAAATGCTTTCTAGCAAAGGAGTAGACGGTATAATTTTCCTCGGCCAAAGTGGCGAGGAAGGTGAGCTCACCTCTCTGGCGAACAATGGCGTTCCGTTTGTTGTTTGGGGAGCAGAGCCGCAAAAGAAAGAATATTGCGTAGTTGGGAGCAACAATAAGCGAGGCGGAAAATTAGTCGCCAAAAGATTTACGGAGCTAGGCAGGACATCTGCCATGTTTGTTGGGCCAGACGATCACGACGAGATGAAACTCCGATTTTCAGGTTTCTCTTCTGAATGGAAAGGTGCTTTGGAAGAGCTGGCAGTTAAAGACATTTCCTTTCAATCCAGTCGTGATGCCGTTCTACATTGGCTAGATTCACATGACTGGCATCCCGATGCAATCTTCGCGGGCAGCGATACCATGGCGATAGGAGTGCTTTCGGCACTAAAGGCAAAGGGCCTAAGCATCCCCTCTGACTGCACCGTGTGCGGATATGACGACAGCCCTATTTCAATTTATCACAGCCCGTCACTGACCACTGTTAAGCAAGACACTTCCGCTGCGGGCATTCTTCTTGTCGCAAAGCTGATGAAAATAATTGAAGGTGAAATTCAAGAAAGTGAGATGCTTCGAACAGAATTAATAGAACGCGAAACGTAGGCCAATCAGTTTTTAATCGACAATAATAGCGATTATTTGCCCAAGAATGCGCCGAACTCTTGCAGCAGCAGAGCCTTGCACCTCCTAGCAAAGATACGGGCCCTAAAAGGAATACCTTGATACACTCCTCCGCTAAGCCAAGCAGATTCTAGCTACAATTTTTTGTTTAGCCTGCCTAAGCAGAAATAATCAAGGCACTGGAGCGCCATTACTAGCCTCCCAGATACGATACCACTGCTCGCGGCTGAGCTTGAAATTTTCGCTTCCTGCAGCCATTTTAACTCGTTCAATTTTGCCAGTTCCCAGCAGCGGAAAGGGTTTACAAGGTAATGCGAGCGTCCAAGCATATATCACCTGCTCCGCCGTTTCTGCTCCCACCTCATCCTGAACCTCCTGCACCGCAGACATAACACGCCACCCCTTGTCATCGAACGGTGTCATGAGCGCCCCCCTGCCAGACAAGACCAAAGCATAGGGCTGATACCACCAGTCTGACATTGCTCAAACAAGCCACTGTCCAACGCGGCAGTGTTGTACGGAGAAAACTCGACTTGGTTTGTCACTAAGCGTTGGTCACAAGCCTGCTGCAACAAAGCGAACTGCTGCACGCTAAAATTGGAAACACCCACAGCGCGTACCTTACCCGACGAAAGCAATGTATCAAACGCCGAGGCGATTTCCTCAGCATGCATCAGGTAGTCTGGGCGGTGTATCAATAAAAGGTCGATATAGTCGGTGCGCAACTCGCGCAAAGAATTTTCTGTACTGGTAATAATTGATTGCGAACTGGAGTCATAGTGGTTAACTGCAGTGCCACCGAGCGGGCCAAAGCCCACCGGCCGGATTCCGCATTTAGTGACAATCTCCACCTGCCGCCGGAGTTCTGACTTTATAGCAAGAGCATCGCCAAAAGGCTTTTCACTACTATAAACAAAAGCGTGATCCATAGTGGTCACACCGAGCTCTACGCACTGCTCAACAAAAGCAAGCAGCTGTCGAGGCGACATACCCCAGTGATTAAGTCGCCAAAAGCCAGCAATAAAACGCGAAAATTCTGGGCAGCCCCGCGTAAGCGGTGCGCGTGATAGGGTCATATTATTTCATCCAAAAAAAATATACTTCGTCACGAAGTTTCATCGCAGCCGATGTAATGCATTTCGCTTAGATGATGACATAACACAAAGATTTTAGCTTGAACCTAACGATGCATCCCGTCAACAACAGCCCAACAAGGCAAAATTATTAGCGACCAAGATACTGCCAATATTCTCACTACACACTGCGGCGCTACTAGACTAACAACTCAACAAGCAAGGCTTACGGATAAAATAATGACTCTCCAGCCTTTTAGCTATCTTAATCTGATAGACCACACTCGACAAATAGAGGAGTTATTCCTGATCTACATTCTGAGCGACAAGTCAGACGTGTGTGAACATTCACTAGCCACCTGGTCAGTATTAGAGATGATCATATAACCTGCAATAAGAAAATTATTTGCTTGCGATACTACAATTTCTAACCCTCAAGTAATATCCCCACGTCCCTTGTCTTCTATTCCATATAAACTTCGATCATCCACCATCATGTCATGTGTTGGCGCCCGCTTTTCGCGTCTTGCATCAAAGCACTCGTTAATATCGTCGCCGGGGAATGCACCGGACTGCCATGCCGCCGTATATCTGAGACTGGCTTCAACGCCGTAGGCCTTGGTAAATTTCATTATTTCTTTTGCACCGCGAACCGCAATGGGTGAACGTCGCGCTATTCGCTCGGCCAAATTCTTCGCTAGCTCCGTCAGCTCTTGCGGAGATTGAGCGATGCGGGAGGCGAAACCAATACTATTCGCGTCACTGCCAGTTAAGGATCGACAATCCATTAGCCAATCAGCGACTACACCATAAGGCAAGGTCGAGGTCAGACGCTGAACCGTCCCTAAATCGGGAACAAAGCCAAGATCCATTTCCAGCGGTGTCAATGTCGTACCAATTTCTACAAGACGAATGTCGGCAGCACAGACCAAATCCAGGGCGCCACCAATACAGGCGCCCTGAATCGCCGCGACGACAGGGATGGGAGTCTGTTCAAGGCAGGAGATAGAGTTCTGCACCGACAAAATCGTGCGGCGGAGATAATCAGCACGTCGCGACACGTCTAGCTCACTTCCCAACACCTTTAGAGAATCTAGTAACGCCAGATCAATACCCGCGCTAAACATCGCGCCGTCGGCCCGAATTAAAATACATCGAATATCACCCCGAGATTCGGCGTATTTAACCGCCAATGGCAGTTCACGCCAGAAGTCACGTGTTAAGCAGTTCCTCTTTTCCGGGCTACTTAATACAATGTGAGCAACCATGTTTTCTACATTAAATTTAAAACTTTTGAATTCTGCTTCGTTGTTCATTTTTAAAATATCTTCCCTAAAAATATCCTAACTCGTGTTTAGCTAATTTGATCACCCAGGAAGTTTCCCGCCTGCATTACCCGGCAAAGGGCTAACTAGCAATTGTAAAAACCAGGTAATTAAAACTGCGCGATAGACAAGGCCATAACATCTTCTGAGCCAGCGCGAATAGCAATCCAATGAGCGTGAACCCGTGGCAATATTTTATTGATATAAAAGCCGGCTATCGAAATATTGGCCGAAAGATAATCCACGTCGCTGCTATCAGATGGCATTGCACTTGATAGCATCGCCTTATCACAAACCAGGGACCCGGCGCAGACATAGCCGGTAAGCATCAAGTAATCAAACGCGACGCTTTCAATGAAGTCATCATCGCCCTTGTTTGCCAAGATCCAATCAGTAGCGGTCTGGAGCACCATGACGGCCTCCATTAAATTCATGCCCATATCAGAAATATCGCTTTCGCAGCGCTGAAATTTGTATGCATCTGTCCGCATCATATGAATCATTCGTTTTACTTCACTGCCGCCGTCGCGTATTACTTTCCGTTTTGTGAAGTCGAGCGCCTGTATGCCATTGGTACCCTCATATATTGCCAAGATACGGGCGTCACGATATAGCTGCGCTGCACCGAACTCTTCAATAAAGCCCGCGCCGCCATACACTTGAATGCCCAAGGAGGTGACTTCGTTTACGATCTCAGTAGACCAGGCCTTCACCAAGGGCGTTATCAGCGCAATGCGAGCTGCCGCAAAGCCGTCATCACTATCAGCATCGGCAATATCTTGTTGTGCATACGCGTAGTAAGCCATCACACGAGCGGCTTCGGTTAAGGCACGCATTTGCATAAGCATCCTGCGCACATCGGGATAATGAATAATTTCACGTCCGCCCTGGACTCGCTCTTTTGCGTAGGCCAATGCGCCTTGATAAGCCCGCTCCGACACACCGACACCCTGGAGCCCCACACCAATTCGGGCGTGATTCATCATCGTAAACATATAGCTAAGACCGCGCCCTTCCTCCCCTACCAGAAATCCAGTCGCACCACTATTTCCGCCGAAATCCAGAACACAGGTAGGACTACCATGAATACCTAATTTATCTTCAACTGATATGGGGAATACGTCGTTTCGATGCTCCGGCTCACCGGCACTATTTAATAAATACTTTGGCACAATGAAAAGTGACAAACCTGATACACCATCAGATGCGCCTTTAACTCGGGCCAGCACTAAATGAACGATATTCTCTGCAATACCATGATCGCCCCAACTAATAAAAATCTTCTGACCTTTAATTAAATAGTGATCACCGCAAGGTAAGGCCTCAGCCCGAACGGTACTGAGATCAGACCCCGACTGCGCCTCAGTCAAATTCATCGTCCCAGTCCATTGTCCAGATACAAGTTTCGACAAATACTGGGCTTTCAGCGACTCATTGCCGTGCTTTTTGATCGCCGATATCGCGCCCTGAGACAATAGCGATACGAGAGAGAAACTCAGACTAGCCGCCATAAAAATTTCATTCACCGCACAGGAAACCAAACCTGGCAAACCATGTCCGCCATGACTTTGCTCACATGAAACAGCCGGCCAACCGGCCTTAATATAATCCTGATAGAGATTGTTGAAACACGCCGGCACCACAACTTCATTGTTATTTATATAGCACCCATCCCTATCTGCGTCCCTATTGATAGGCGCCACAAATTTTTCAGCAAAAGCCGCCGCACCTGAGATGACCTCAGTAATTAGAGACTCATCAACATCTTGATAGATAGGCAAACTGCCAAGCTGACAACTCCTAATTAAAGAGCGAATCGTGTGAACAGTATCATCAGTCCTTGCCTTGTAATAATTCATTGCATCCATCTCAATTCTGTAATTTTAGAAACATCGCCACGCTAGACACGACCGAGCCTAGACAGGGCGGAATGCGTTAAGTAGCGCTGAAAAATATCTGCGTCATTAACCGAGCTTTTATGTCCGCCCTTTAATTCCTTTACGTGTTCAACCCTAGTAATCCGCCCGCTCTGAAACTCATAGGCGTGAAAGTAGGCCCATGACCAATAAGGGTGCTTGCCATTCATTACGCTTTTCTTACCGTTTATAAATTGACAGTAGCAACCATCAAATGAGCGAAATGGAAGCCCGGCTCGGTCAAAGGTCACCATCGCTAGCGGCATTTGATTTCTGGCATCAAACCACACCCGCTTTTTACTAATAGGCGCACGGGGAAACCCTATCGGCTCCGCTTCGCAGACAATTGCCTCTGGGACCATCTCTACAACACTATCAAAAAAGCTATCGCCCTTAGGACCGCCGTGGACACCATGTTCCCAGTTATCATGCTCGGCATTCCAGCCACCAGACACACCGGCCAACATCGGCTGACGACCAATGACTTTGTAGTTCCCCCATGTGTGCAAGGGATCGCCTGCCGCCCATGCGTCAGACAGATACAGCGCCGACCCAGGTACCAGTGGCTCAAACCTTTGGTTAGTGGGGAACTGACGAATTCGTCTAAAGTAAGGAACATAGCCGTATAAATCGGGAAATTTATTCTGATCATATGGCCACACATTAAGGTAAGAGGCTCCGCGCTCACTTTCTGGCGAAGTGTAAACAACGGTATTGAATCGCAACTTACTTTGATGTTCTGGCCAATAGGGTTTCGGTTCCAATACCAATCTGCCGACTGGAGATAGCTCAGCCCACACCAAATCATACTTATAATCTATTTCACCCAAAGGATTTATATCAACTTCCTTCATCGCAAAGAGATTTGCATCGTGCCGACCCCACGACAAGGTCAATCCAGCGAAAAGTTCCAGTGCCGAACTGCTTGCAGGAAATGGATGCCCTCCAATCCAGGGGCTACCATCGGCAATGGTGACATTGCCGCTTTTATCAAACTTGGCTAAACCCTGGTTTGATAGGGTCGCGTTCTGATACTCCCAAGGTCCCATATTCATCCATTCAGTTGTTGTTGCAACAACCTTTAACCTGCGGCCCATTTCTGAAACATGCTTAAACTTTGCGGGATCTAGTAGATCTTTTACATATTCAACATTCTCAGCGGTAATATAATCACCAACCTTGATTTTGCCTTTTGTGTACACCTCAATGGAAAGTAGCTCATCAGGATAGGCCTTACTGACATCTCCGGCAGACGCAATAGTCGGCCATAGCGGCGCCAACACGCCTGCACCGGCAAACGCAGAGCCGTAGCGCAGGAATTCCCGGCGATTTAATCTCGATGACCACTTTAATAAATGCATTCTCAATCCTTACAAAAAAAGGGTCGGAAGCAATTGCTTCCGACCAAAGAAAGGCCAAAGCCTCCCATGAAATTGTAAATATCGAGCCAGATTAAAACTGCATGGTTACCCGCAAGGAGAGTTCATCTGCAAAATCAAGAGATGAAATCATATTGGTATTTGGGTTGTCGCCCCACACATTGCCATCGATGTGGTTATAAAAAGCTTCAACAGTTAAGCCTCTACCAGGATTCCATCGCACGCCCGGTTGAAACAGTATGCCGCCATCAAGATCAATCAATGTCGCCAACTCAATTTCAAATATCTTATTGGCAGTCGGCTGCAGGAAGCCAAACACGATGTAGCTTGCATTACCGGTCTTGGCATCTTTTAGCGTTGTTGTATCACCGGGAGACAAACTGTCGAGACCAACACGGCCGTAGCCACTTAGGTGACGCCCCACCAGATCACTTCGATTTTTTGTCAAGGCTTGAAAAACGATATACGTACCGGGAAGACTCTCGGAAAAGCGATGCCATTTATCTACCACGATCGCCACTGTGTATTCATCCTCTTTAATTGCTTGTCGCGATAGTGTCGGGTTTGTAAATGTGCGCTCCGGGGTATATTGAATTTCTAGGTTAAAAATTAACTGGTTCAGGAAGTTGTTATCACTTTCGTTTACATAACTGGCACCTAAGGCGAAATCGTTCTCGCGATGATAGGTGCGCTCTATATGCCCGCGCAAACTGCCACCGGCGGCAATGAAGAAGGTGTTGAGCTCAGCAACTGACTCACTGACATTTCCTGCAACAGAAGCATATATATCGCGAGCACCGTCAAACTCGTTAACTGCGGCATTCAAACCTCCGATTGCATCCAGCCTTGCCAGTGCTGCATATTGGAACCACTCGTCAGCCGAATACACGCCGCCAGGATTGACCGAAAACGATGAGTTAGCCATCGCCTCACCGGAATCGCCATAAAGTCTGCAGGTAGCTGAGTTATAGATTGGGCAAGCGACGGAGTTGGCAGGTAATTTAGCGTTGTACGCGGTGTTGATTACACTTCCAACTAATCCGCTCAGCGGTTTATTTACGCCGGACTTGGTCCAGGCAAATGTTCCCTCCGTAGCATATCGGCTTACAAAAGATGCTTGCCAACCAAACTGACCGTAATCACCTTTAAGACGGAATCCGCCAGAGATCTTGTCGTCGTAGCCACCTGATTCATAGGTGTCGTGAACCGTGAATTGAGACGGGATTATATTGTATGGCGTATTCGGGTTGCCGAATACCGAAGGCTGAAAGCGACCAACATAGGCGTCCAGTAAGATATCGCTGTTCAGCTGATAGGTCGCACGCAGAGACAACATGGGAACACGCTTGTCTGAAAATTCCTCCAGCCCTCTATCTAACAGGGAATGGCGCCGTAAATCTAAACCATTGGGCGTATCAAAGACTCGAAAGAAGATGGCTTGTCCCCAGGCAATTTGCTGATTACCTAAACGCAAACTTAAATCGCCCGAGGCGTATTCAAGCAAGAACGTAGGAAAATAGACTTGATAGTTGCTTCCGGTCCACTCCAGTGGATTTGGATTACCACCCTGGTCGGCAAGGTAATCAAAGTAGCTGGGAGTACCTTCATACAGCGCTGAGTTTGCATGCGGGCCAGATTCTAACCCACCTTGAAATCCCGCCACATCATTCGCATCGAATGCGTCATACACTTCCGGATCAAACATTGCTCTTACCCTGGCAATGAATCTCCACTCATAATTGAACTGCATATTCATTTCAATTTCTGTACGAACTACAGCATAGTTAAAATCGTTCGACGTCGACTTTACAAAATCACCGCGCCTTACCGTATCCGCGAAGGGCAGCGGTGTAGTTCCCCATGCCCCCACGCCACCCAGGCCCAGCAAACTGCCAACGCCACTAAGAGGATTAAGCGCAGGTGGCAGAAATGATTGACGTGAAGCATTCTGATTATTCTGAAGGTTTCCGCCTTGATTGTTCGGATTTTCCTCGCCGCTGGTACTCCCCGCGATCTCCGCACGAACAAAGCCGTTAAAAGACACATCAAAATCTTCAAACCAGCCATCATCCGCTATTACTGGGCCGCTCAGCACGACACACAAGGCAAGGGGTAAAACCAATGGGCGACCAACTACTCGAAATAACGTCATATGAGATATCTCCTGAATGGTATTATTTTTTTGTGTAAGACGTTTTTAAAACTATCTTCTATAATTTATTTTTATAATGTTTGAGTTATTACCGACCACAATCACATCCTCGGTGTCAGCCGATATGGCAACCGCCCCGTACCAACCTGTATTGACATCCAGGCCCTTTACGGATGTCCAACTCTCGCCATCGTCATAACTTAGCAATATTTCTCTCATTCCCGGCGCAACAACCAAGCCGGAATGAAGGGATGAAACCCCTAAAAGATTTTGGTGCGTGGCGGGTTTTACGACATCCCATGTGTCGCCGTCATTAAGACTTTTGAGAACGTAGCCCTCTTGGCCAACCGCGAACGCTGTGCCGTCATCGCGAATCGTAATGGCGGACAAAGTGGAGGAAACGCCGTTCTCCGAGCTACCGCCGGCGTGCTTAACAACCCAGTTCTCACCAGCATCCTCGGACACCATTACCAGGGACAGCTCCCCGGCGACCCAGGATTTCCCTTCTTCATTTATCTGAACACCGTATATATTTGGCTCAAATAGTCCGCCAAGACGCATATCCGGGTCATAAAATTTGTCACTCCAATCCGGCGATACGTCTTTCCAGGTCTCACCGCGGTCAGAGGAATTAAGGATCAGTCCAAATGCACCGACGGCCACGACCTGTCCCTTACGATTCATATCGACATTAAAAATTCGTTCCTGTGTGCCACTTTCAACCTTGTGCCAGTGACCTTCGCTGTTGCGGACTAGAATGACGCCGAACTGACCGACGGCAACCGCATTGGCACCACTAAAGCTCACTCCCAATAGCGAAAGCGCACTATCATTAAGCTCCAGAAGCCAGGTTTTGCCGCCGTCATCGGTTCGAAAAATTTGGCCACCGGCACCAACGGCAAAACCATCTCGACCGTTTAACGTGACATCAAACAGCGCCTGATGCGGTGTTCCGCCAACAATCAAGCTCGCGGTAATATTCTCGGCGACGACAACACTGGAGGCCGCAATCACAACCATTAACAGTACCCAGCACTTCTTCAATTTACTTATCATTTCTATAGCACCTTAAAAAACGCCGCAGCGCTAACTGCGGCCAAACAATTACACCTGACCTAGGCGCTGCAGTGCTTGCTGGGTAAAGAAGCGGCTATATGCCTTATCATGGTCGAAGCTGAACTCCGATTTATGGCCGCCTTTATTTTCCTTCTGGTGTGCCGCGCGACTCATACGACGAGTTTGCGCATCAAAGGAGTGAATGTTTATCCACGACCACGCCGGGGATTTTCCATCTGGTCCCAATACAACCTTGTCGCCGAGTTTGTATTGCCCAAAGTTAGTTTCAAAGTTAACCCACGGCTTGTCTTGACGATCAAATCGTATGTTTCCGCAGTACATATTATTGCGCATATCGATGTATGCCAGACGTCGCCCTACTGGCGCACGTGGGTAACCCACTGGCTTAGATTCGAGAATTGCGACCTCGGGTGACAGTTCATAATCGGTGTCCCAAAAGGTATCTCCGTTCGGCCCACCATGCGTTCCCGCACGCCAGTTCTCGTCATCGCCATTCCACTTGGCATTGAAACCACCAAGCATCGGTTTGCGCTCTATGACTTTGTAATCACCCCATGTCAGCATCGGGTCACCTGCCGCCCACGGATCAGACAAGAACCAGGTGACACCTGGAATAAGCGGCTCAAAACGCTGATTGGTTGGGAACTGTCTAACTCTGCGGAACTGTGGCAAGTAGCCGTACAGTTCCGGGAATTTAGCTTGATCGTAATACCACGTTGAAAGGAATGAACTGCCGGCAACATCCTGAGTAGACGTAAAATAAACAGTCTGGAAACGCAGCAGGTCTTTCATGTTTCTGAATACGGTACCATCTAACCTCGCCTGCACTTGAAGTTCAGCCCAGATAAATTCGTAATCGTAGGCCTTGGTGCCGTCGGGATTGAAAACCGTATCGTTGATAGCGTATTGATTGTAATCGGCACGCCCCCAGCTCATCGCAAGATTCGCCTGAATTTCCGCGCCGGTTTTTGGACTTGGGAAGGGCAATCCACCGGTCCAGTTTTTACCGTCTTTGGTGATTACATTACCCTGCTTGTCAAAAATTGCCGTAACACCATTGTTCATATTCTCAATGGTTTTTGCATGAAACTCCGCCGGAAACATGACACTGAAATCCGTGGTCGTAGGTCTAATCTTTATTCTACGCCCCATGGTTTTAATTTGGTCAAACACAATGGGATCTAGCAACTCCTTAACAATGTCTACGTTATCTGCTGTTAAGTAATCTCCAGTGTTAATTTTTCCCTTGGTATACATGTCTATTGACATTATTTCGTCAGGATAGGCCTTAGCGAGGTCCGCACCTGCGGCGAAAAGCTTATCCAATGGCATAAGCACACCAGCGGCCGCACCAACCGCCATGTTCTTAAGAAGTTGACGACGGCCATAATTGTGGTCATATTTTTTAATTATCATTAATCAAATCCTCTCACTTATTATAGAAATAATTATCTTCGCAACTAATTAATTACTAGATCGACATTACCTTTTGATGGATAAACCTTATTCTTAACTTCGCTTACTTCTTCTAATTGCCTGGTGAAAATACTTAGATCTATACTTTCGCCAACCATAAGATCATCTCGTGTCGCAAACCTAGGCTTAATAAGCCAAATCAATAGCGGCAGCACGACTAGCGACAGAATCATGTTAATCAACATTATCGCCACCAGAAGCAAGCCCATATCTGCCATAAACTTAAGATCCGAAAGCAGATACCAAGGCATTATTCCTAGCAGCATGATTGATGCTGTAAACATAATTGCTTTACCCGTAGTAGTAATGGACGTTGTAATTGCGCTCGCCCAACCCACGTCCTCTGAGTATTCCTCACATATTCTCGACATAAGATAAATTCCGTAATCTATCCCCACTCCGACACCGAGAACGGCAACCATCACGGAGTTAATATCCAGGCCAATGCCCAGAATATGCATTGTTGCGGAGAGCATGAAGTTGGATAAATTTACCGGGATTAGAACAATGACTGCGGCGACAAAGGATCTATAAGCAAAGGCAACAACCCCAAAAATAGCGAGATTCAGTAGCGCTAAAATCACCCAGTGATACCGGCTAACAACGGAGTTCATAGCTTGTTGCAGCGCAATAGTTCCGGAGCCCATTCTTACCGTGAACTCAGGATGATCGGCACCAACTTTATCAACAGCATGCTGCGCACTAGCCAGCGCGGCATCAACGGTTTCCTGCTTATTGTCTTTGTACCAAAGTGATATTGTTGAGTTTTGAAATTCATAATCTGATATATGCGAGAAGTTCACTGGGTTAGTCCCAAAGACCACCGCCGTTCCCGCCGCTCGAATAGCTGAAACCGTCGGATCCAGCGGCAGCCATTTCGGATCCCCGCCGGAAAACAGACGATTTGCCTCCATCATATAATCGGCAAATGACAGCGTTGCTCGCGGGGACAATACCGGATCATTTTCTACTAGCGACTGGATTTCCAAGGCAACTCGCACTACTTCCGGTGTCCTGGCAACACGATTACTGACATCACGGGTTTTGGCTTCGAGAATTATCTCCAGCGTATTCACACCCGGAAAGTGATTATTGATCGCCCGGATAGCAGTATTGTATTCAGAGTCTTCCCACAGGAGATTGGAACCCTCAACCGGATTTCCGATTTCAATTCTCATTGCAATAACAATAGCAACCACGCCAACTAAAGCGGTGACAACGGTTGTAACTCGCGCAGCTTTACCGTGTGTGCATTTTGCTAGTATACGCAGAGTTTTAAGCTGTAGAGCCTGAACACCCCTGGTGTCATCCTGAGACGAAAGACGTTCAATATTTCGTGGCGTCGGCAAGTATGACAGTACAATTGATATTAAGAAGACCCCGGTCGGAATGATACAAATCGCCCAGAATCCACAGAACAAAGCAAATCGTTCCATTGCAGGTATTGGCGCCAGGGCGATAAATATGATGCCTAAAGCATCGGTGATAACCCCCAGAATTGAGGGTGCCATCATGACGCCCATTGCTACTTCGGCAGATTTCCTTTTATCCTTTAGATGTGCATAAATCTCGTAGTATCTTTCACTAAACTGAACACAGTGTGAGAAGGATCTGGCAACCAATAGCAGTGGAACAATCATCAACAAGGGCTCTATCGGCGCGGATATCCACCCCACCAAGCCAAAACCCCAAACTGCTGCTACCGAACTGCAAATAATGGGCGTTAAAGTACCGGCAATATTACGCATGTACAAAGCCAGCGCGACAACCAAGGCCAGCAATGTAATGCCAAATATCATGTATGTTTGTTCTTGCAGCTTATAAACCCAACCCGTCAGGATAGGCTGCCCAACCACATATACCTCATGATTATCATCGCGATATTTAGCTGCCAATTCCTGTACTGATGAAAAAACAACATCATAATCCAGGAGATTTTCCAAGAATGCAGCCGTGATGATGGTCGCCGTTTCATCACCTGAAACGTAGAAGGTGCGGACATTGGGGCTTTGCTCAACTCGGCGACGAAAATCATCCAGTGCAGCCTGCGAAGATGGCACGGTGTCTTCCATCAAGGGACGCATATCTACGCCATTTGGCGTAGCTTCTGCGTAACGCGCTTTCTCAGTCGCTATTGAGATAAGTGAGTCGTGGTTAATTCCAGGCACCAGATCTATCGCGCGAGTAAACTCCCATACTTTACGCAATGTATCGGCATTATAAATATCGCCGGTCGTGCGCTTAATCATAACCGTTACAGTTAAGGGATTACCGAAATTAGGATGATCGCTAAACACCTGAACGTAGGGATCATCTTTAGGTAGTAAATCCGAGAATATGGTTTTTATGGTTAGCCCACGCATTCCCACAGCAAAAAACACGGTAATGCAAACAAAACAAAATACCGCTATCAATCTGTTACGCATCACCCATGCAGCAATACGAAATCGATAATTATCCATTGTTAGACCCTATATTTTTATACTTTATTATTACTATTCTCATCATCAAGCCGCGCTCTAGATCAGACCACCACGCGCACACGTAAACCTGAAAACGCCGCGCCCACTTCTAACTGGCAACTTAATCTTTGCGCCGAACCATCGTCTGCAGCAAACTCCAACATGGCCGACTCCATTTCATCCGGGTCGGGAAATAACCCATCGATATTAGTTTCGGCGTATATTCGGCAGGTACCGCAAGCACAGCACCCGCCGCAATCAGCGTCGATTCCCTCAATCATATTGTCTTTAGCAACCGACATAAGACTTACACCAACACTTGCAGATACCGTTTTTTCCACACCACTACTTTCTATAAATATAATATCCACTTTTTCTGAATTACTTTTCACCTAAATATCATTCCCAGCTAAAGTTACTGAATTAAATTCGAATTACTTTTGGTGTTACGCCACGTTCATTATTTCGGCCATGCGCTGACGGTCGATCTCAAGCACATCACCTCCACCTTTCTCGTATCGGCGCCAGGCAATTTGGATTGGATTTTGGATCGTATTCACTTTTGGGTGCAGCCTTGGGTGATAATCTCTTTTGAATACAGGCAGTGCTGACTTAAGGAATCGCCCCAAAGTAGTAAAGCAGAAACACATTTTTTGGGTGGCCACAAAGGGGTTTCTTAGCCAACCCTCTACTTTTGCCATCGACCAATAGCATTCAATGGTTTCTTTTGCGATATGCACCAAGGCTGACAACACCATCCATTTTCGATACCACTCAAATTCGCCATACAAATATTTATAGACGTCGAATGCCACCGCTCCATGCTCAACTTCTTCAACCTGGTGCCACATCCACAAGGCTTTCATCACGCCGTCGCTGTCCTTAAACCACTCTTCGTGCTTGTCTAAAATGATGATTCCGCCAAGGAATGTGAATGTCTCATATCCTGCAGTGAAGCCGAGTAAGCGCCTCATATCGTCATTCTTTGCATGGTCCGAAAAGTACTTTCGCGCTCGCTTATCGTAGTACTCAATTTCAGGATATCTTTTTGACAACCACTGATTTACGGAAATAAAATTTTTGGCGTGATGACCTTCTTGACCGATAATGGCGGACACGTCGCGCAGTAGCGACTCGTCTTTTATAAGCTTTTTAGCCAAAGATAATGCTCTCACCAGGTAGCGCTCAAAATACGGAACATGCACTCCCAGCGAATTAATGAATAATGAGAATTCTGGCTTAGTTCGGCTCCACAACGGGTCGTTAAATTCGACTTTATTCAAATCAAATTGAAGGGGACGCACCGGAAAGCCATCCATTGGATGACCACAAGAAAGTGTATTCATGGCTACTCTCCTTAGTTCTTATGTTGCTAGGATTACACAATCAAATGGAACCAAGACAAACCGATAGATGGGGTTTAGTAAGTTTATAAAACCACACCCACACCTAAAGGTTGGGTAGCACGCACATAAACACAACAAAAACATTACATATCAATCAGTTACGACAAACTTTATTCGCAACCATTATGCTTAAAATAAGCAATAAATATGGTGATTTTCTTAAAAAGGAGGGCAAACCCCCTCTATCGAGCTGATAAAACGCTAGCCTCTAAAGCTAAACTTGCTCAGATACTGACTATCTAGCTCAGATAGAGCGCGGTTTGAATCAGATAAGATTTATCTTTCTCGCGTAGGCTGCCGCTGCAGTTCTGCTACGCACTTCGACTTTCTGATAAACATTATGGAGATGCCATTTAACCGTCGCAATTGATAGCATTAACTCTCGTGCAATATCATTGTTAGTCATTCCCGCACCAACTAACTTAAGTATATCCACTTCGCGGTTAGTCAACTCGCAGCTATCCCCTTCATACGACTCAGATTTGCTATCGCCGACCGTATCTCTCGCATCACCATTTAAAAGACGGAGCAGCCGGTCTACAAACTCATGCTTTACACTAAGCTCGCCACTTAAAATTCCATTGGCGCGCTTGGCTTGCATTTCCTCCAAGATAGGCACAACTCGGCGCCCAGACACAACAATTGGATAAGCGTGATCTTCTAAGCAGGCCGCAGTGATGACTTTATCCAATTCCCTGGCACTCTCTTTTTTACTGCCAAGTTGCCATAGTGCTACTGCTTTCATTGTTCGCAAGGTATACAACTGGCGCATGCTCTCGCTGTACTTCATCTGGGTTAAATTGATGAGCTTCACAATGATTTTGTAGGCCTCTTCGACCTTATTTTCAGCTAGATACAAGCGAGCGAGAAGTAGTTGCGAGGTGTCCGAAAAAGCGGGTATTAGCTCTTCCGGCACATCCTCTTTCTGAATATTGAAGAAATCATTTCGCAGCGCAGTCTCCCTTGCCGCCGCGGTCTGATTATCCCAAATCTGAAGTTCAATCTCCTCTGCGACTAAGCCAAAATGCAAGCGTGGCTGATTGGTCGTTAACGCGGTTTCTTGCCCCTGATGTAAGACCTGGCGTGCTAGATCTAAACTTCCAGCCCACGCCAACTGTCGCGCTTCATTGCGAAATGCCAGTAACAATGGCTCAACTGGGCCGTAAAGAGAGAGAAAGGAGCGACCATAGTAGGAATTTCTCTTAACGAGATTAAAGTTACATTTTTGCACATTAATATCGGTGTGAATGAAATCCGCCATTGCACAAAGATATATATTATTGTCATCTATTGGTCCTGCTTTATAAGATGCTTTTGATGCACTTTCAAAAGCCATCCGCAGCTTACCCATTTCAATATTTGCGACACCTTCTACGAATTCTGCCCATAAAGACGCGTAATTAGAGCCCGCCTTAATGCTGTACTTGTATCCCTCTGCCGCATGATGCACGCTTTTCAGGTATTCTCGCCGGCCGAGCAATGCGTAACCCAAGCAATTATGGATAGATGAGATATTAAAAAATTCCGTCGAAGGGATTTCACTCAGCGCACTCTCGCACAGTGCGGAGCTAGTCACTAATTCATCCGCGCATACTGTCGCAATCGCCTCTGTCGATTTGGCCCGCCAATAACACTCGTCTTTATCAACATCACTTAGTGACCACAAGAACAAGCTGGGATCCGCCAATCCGGCCAATACTTTCCGGCAAAGGTCGACTGCGTTTTCAGGATCGCGACTAAATGCACTAGACCATGCATGCACCAGTAAAAGTCTTGGACGATTGGCATGGTATTCTGCCGGCAAACGGCGCATCCAATCGAGTACGGTATAGTGATCTCCCCGCAGTAAGGCAAAATCTGGCGCTCTAGTCGTTATTAAATCCGCCGCCTTTTCAAAACTTTTCGATGTTAAATAATACTGTATTGCCTCGGTAAGCATGTCTTCATTTTCGCACCATTTAGCCGCGTTAATGCAGACCTCTTTATACTTAGCCGGATTCACCTTTTTAAGCTCTGATCGCAGAAAATCAGCGAATAAATGATGGTATCTAAACCAAACCGCTTCGCGATCCTCGCTTACGATGAAAAGATTATTCTTATCCAGATAATCCAGCATTGCGTGGCCATTAGCCAAATGACTAACATGGTTGCAAAGACTGGCGGAGAATCGAATTAAGGGGGAGGTAAGTAAAAGGAACTCTCGCACTTCTGAGGGCAAGCCCCCCAGCACGGTCTTTAACAGGTACTCTGTTAGTGATTTGTCCTTTCCCGTAAATCCTTCAATAAATGTCGTCACCGATTCAGTGGAATTTGACATAGCCAGGGCAGCTAGCTGAATACCAGCCACCCACCCTTCGGTAGATCTATGTAGGGTTTCCGCCGACTCAATAGAGCACTCAATATTATGGATACTCTGTAAATACTTGACGATTTCACTGGCCGTTAAATTGAGTTTTTCCTGTTTTACTTCCGTTATCATCCCCGAAACCTGGCGACGACTTAGATCGAGCGGCAAAGCGTTTCGACTCGCAATCACCACGCACATATTCGCAGGCGTATTGGTAATCAGTTTATTCCAAAATCGAACGATATCCGGGTTATCGATGAACTGAAAATCATCTACAAACAGAACGAATTTGCTTTTAATCGATATTATTCTGGCTAACAGCGAGTCAAATAGGGCGTTGTAATTCCTGGAGGGGTTTGCCTTAAGAAAGGCCAATTCACGAGTAGCGCTCTTGGGATCTAGATTGTATATGCTGGCTATGAGGTACTTATAAAAAATAGATGACTCATTGTCGTCCTCATCCAAACTCAACCAACAACAATACTTACTGTTCTTTTCGGAGTTACTAAACAGCTCGGCCATCAAGGTGCTCTTACCCGAGCCAGCGGAAGCCACAATAGTCAGCAAACCCGTGCCTGATGTGTCACACACTGCGCGCTGAGATAACTGATCTCTCGTAAGCGCCTCTGCTCTTATACTAGGCGGCTTAAGCTTCGTTTCGAGAATTTGAAACTGACTAAATGTTAACCCAACTTCATCCACAAAATATTATCCTTATTATTAATCCACCTAAGGTGAATTTTTATGCCGTACAGCACAGGTGGTAGTCATTCGCTTTGCCAAAAAACCGTCCGCTGACAATCCGAACACATTTTAGTCACTAAAAATGTGATTCAGCGCATCAAACTTACTATCGACACTGACATTGCATTGATTCACTGACACGCCGCAGCAAAGTTTTACCATCGCGCGCCCGCCAAATCGCTGGCGAGTCACCCACGCCAATGCCGGCACAATCCCCAATTACGGCTACCCAAGCCACGTATCACGCAGCGGCGCCCAAAATTCGTACAACTATGATTGACTAATAAAAATATATCAATCCCGACACTTTGATCGGGTTGCAAACCTGGAAACTTATGTAGGATAGGCCTCAGTAATAACAATACAAACGACACAAGCAGCTCCGTTAATCGCAGAGCTATTGTGAATTCGGTCTATACGACATCAAATGGGGCTACAAAATGCAACGTCACTATTCAATTAGCTTAATACGCCACGGGCTAGCAGCCATCTTGGTTTCCTTAGTAACTGGCTTTGTACTTATTTTCTCTATGCTCGGCGGCGCGTCCCTCAGCCCCATCCCCGTTCTTATCGAGTTCACCGTGCCAGGTAGCACCGCTGGCTGGCGCACCGTGCATATCGGGATGATGATGAATGGCATTATGGCGGTAGCCCTTGGATGCGCAATGCGTGCCGTGTATCTAAACGATACCCAAGGCTTTCGCGTTTTTATGGGGACAATAATAGCTGTATGGGCCAACTTTATGTTTTATCTTTTTGGCATGTTCGCGCCCAATCGCGGATTGACGCTTGAGTCAAATGTCCTCGGTGAAGCGAGCTTAGCCGGCGCGCTCGCGTTTTTCCCGGCCTTAATTGGCGCAGTAACTCTGTTCTACGCCGTTATTTCGATGCTCCGCGCCGAACCTTCTGACTAACACCTCCGGCAGCAATTAGAACCACCGCCATTTTACTCACCATTGAGAAACGGAGAACGTATGAGCATATTAAATTTGAATGACCGGCCGGCGAGCGCCGACATGCCCTATGACTTTATCTCGACCTTTCATCAACAGAAAGCCGCGTTTGAGAACAATAAGTTTCCCTCTTTAAACGAGAGAAGGCGCCAGCTTAAAGCACTTAAAGAGGCGCTAACGGACAACAGTGACGACATCATTGCCGCACTATCCAAGGACTTTGGCAGTCGCTGCACGGAAGAAACCAGACTGTCTGAGATCAGCAATAGTGTTGGTAATATCGAGTACGCAAGCCGACATTTGGCGAGCTGGATGCGAACACGATCGCGCGGAACCGGTATTTGGTTTTTGCCCGGCGAGAACAAAATCGCCCCTCAACCGCGCGGCGTGGTCGGCATTATTGTTCCGTGGAATTATCCTATAAACATTGCTGTTTCTGGCTTAGCATCTGCTATCGCTGCGGGCAATCGCTGCATAGTCAAAATGTCTGAATGCACGCCAGCCTCAGAAAACGTACTTCGAAAAATTATCTCCAGCGTATTCGACAACGATCACATTTCTATCGTGGGCGGTGAAGCGGATGCCGCAGCCGCCTTTTCGGCACTGCCATTCGATCACTTAATGTTCACCGGCTCAACACGTGTTGGACGTTTCGTTATGGCGGCCGCCGCTAAAAATCTAACCCCCGTTACGCTAGAGCTGGGCGGAAAAAGCCCGGTCATAGTCCACGACCAATACCCTATTGATGAATTTGCAAAGCGGGTACTCTGGGGAAAAACCTATAACGCTGGCCAAACGTGTATCGCGCCTGATTACGCCTTGCTCCCAAAGGGAAGTACTGAAAACTTTAAGGTGTGGATAAGCAGGCACTTTCGCAACCATTTTCCGGAGGGTATCTCCTCTAAGGACTACACATCAATAATCAACACCGCAAACTACGATCGCTTGACGACCTTAGTCAATGAGGCTGAAGCTGAAGGTGCCACCATTATCCGCATGGAAGACCCGACCCCTGCACACATCGCAAGCCGCAAGTTTCCACTCACGCTGGTGATCAACCCGAATCTCAATAGTCGCGTTATGAAGGAAGAGATTTTCGGTCCTATCTTCCCAATCATTGAAGTCGCATCAACCGATGAGGCAATTTCATTTGTTAATGAAAGAGAAAGACCGCTTGCTCTGTATTTATTTTCCAATTCACGTCGCCTGCAAGAACAGGTGCTGGAATCTACCCACGCCGGAGGAGTGACTATTAACGACGTGATGATGCAGTATCTGCAAGCCGCACAACCGTTCGGGGGAGTTGGCTCCAGTGGATTTGGGTCATATCACGGCAAGGAAGGATTCACCACTTTTTCTCATATGAAGCCGGTCTTCAGACAGCGCGGAATCGGGCGTTTCACCGGTATTAAGCTTCTTTACCCGCCGTATGGAAATATCGCTCGTCGGCTAATTTCGTTGATGGGAGGCTAACAATGACTTCCGGTATTCATCCCTTTTCGTCAATTAATTTCTACTGCGAAACGCGCCCCCATGACATTGCAGTGGCCGACGAAAATGGTAGTTACAGTTTTGCACGCTTACAAATGAATGCCTGGCAAGCAGTAAACGGGTTTAGATCACTGGGTTTAACTCAGAATGATCGTATCTCACTGATCTGCAAAAACCGCTACGAGACGCTCGTTCTCTTAGCGGCGGCATTACTTGGTGGCCCCGTTATTGTTCCCATCAACCGCAGGCTTACCCGCAGCGAACTTTGCTGGATCATCGATGATGCTCAATCTAAGTGCGTCATCATGGACGAAGAAACCGCTACCCTGCTGGGCGACATCGAGTGCCAAAACGTATTTATTCTAAAAGATAAATCGAGTAGTAATCCTGAAATTGGGCTATGTTTTGCTCGCTGGTTATCGGAACAGTCCGTCGAGAAAAATGAGCTGCTCTTTACACCCCGGCGGGACTACCTTCAAGTGTATACCTCCGGCACCAGTGGTTTCCCTAAAGGAGTAGTGCTGACCGAAGGAAATTGTGTATCCCAGCTAATAGCAATTTCACTTACCTTTGATATCGCTATTCTACCCAATGAAAAAATGTATCAAACGCTGCCGCTGTTTCATGTAGGTGGCATCTTCATCTCATTGCTGTGCCTAAGCAAAGGCGCAAGGTTGATATTGAGAAGTGAGTTTAATCCCCAGGCGGCGTGTGAACTGATAAGCTCCGAAGAGCTTGAACATGCGACGCTAGTTCCCGCAATGATCCAAGCTTGCACGTCATTGGGTGACGGAAAGAATTATGACTATCGCAGCCTAAAAAGTATTATTTATGGTGCTTCGCCAATAAGTGAGCCGGTACTGCGCGCAGGGCGTCAGCACTTCGCATGTGATTTTGTACAGATTTATGGAATGACTGAAACCCATAGTGTTATATCGATGCTTGGCGCGAGAGCTCACAAAGAAATTTTCGACTCAAGGGATTCTTCACTGTTTGGCTCGGCGGGTCATCCTATCATTGGAAGCCATATTCAAATATGCGCCCCAGATGGCAGTGAAGTCGCCCAGGGGGCGATAGGCGAAATAAGAGTAAAATCTGACCTGGTTATGAAGGGGTACTGGAATAATCCAGAGGCTACAAATGAAGCTATCCAGAATGGCTATTTGCTCACTGGCGACATCGGCCGTATCGACGAGCGAGGCTATCTTTTTGTTGTCGACAGACTGAAGGACATCATCGTTTCAGGTGGTGAGAATATATCGTCCCTGGAGGTTGAATCCGTCCTCATGCGACACCCAGCTGTTGCCGACGCCGCTGTCATCGGCGCACCTCACGAAAAATGGGGCGAGATTGTTCTGGCACTACTCGTTGTAAAATCACAGGTGAATGCCTCAGAGATATCAGAATTCACTCGCGAGTATCTATCCGGATTTAAGGTACCTAAACTCATTGTCTTTATCGATAGTATTCCGCGCAACGCAGGCGGGAAAATACTGAAGCGAAAACTGCGAGAATCCTATGCTACACCCACCGAAAGCGCACCATTATTAGCCAACGCTGAGGCCGCAAATTAATTCGCGGTTATAAGCGTTCTAATAGAAAACGTCGAAACGCGGGCGGCACAGTTAAGTTTTTATTCATTTGTAATAGCTCTGACTTGCACAGACAGCGACCTTTTTTATGGCTATCTTTCTGTGCAAGTCGGAGCAACTATATTTAGTTCAATAAAAATCAGCCACATCCTTACCCCTTACCCTGAGATTTATGCGATCACAGGCCATCGCGCACTTCCTATCTCTTCTTACGACCTGTGAGCGAAATCCTGAATTTTGCATTGTGAATACTAGCTTAGCTCGCGATTTTGATGCTATTCAGGGCGCCGTTTATGGAATGACATCGCTGACTCAAGCGAGACCTTGTCGCAAATGAACAAATCACGACTATAGAGTCCAGCGTGATAAAGCGTGGTGTATAGAGCTATAAACCATCTTTTGCGCAAACAACAAGTGCCTGAATAGGGTCTTTTGCCATTTTTTAGGTAATTTATATGCCCAAGGTATTAAACCTATCCTGTACATGTTGATATAATCACGCCGATATTGATTCAGCACACAACACGGAACCTCATGCCAAAAAGCAAAGCCATGTACGGCATAACTCGAATTGATGATGACTACCATCGCACACATGCGTGGCGGGTCAGCCTGCGTAGACAGAACAAGATGCACGTCAAGAATTTCCCCGATAAAACCTATAAGGGCAAGCGCAAAGCCCTGGCTGCGGCGAAAGTCTTCCGCGATGAGATCATAGATAAGTATCCACCCACTACGCGTCAAGCAATGTGTAATATCCAGCGCAGTAATAATAAGTCAGGTATTACTGGGGTTTACAGCTACGCGAAGAGATACAAACTAAAAAATAATTGTATTAAAGAGCTCTGGTACTGGGAGGCACACTGGCCCGGAGAAAAACCAGGCACCTTCGGCAAGGCAACATTCTCTTTCCAACAATACGGCGAGAAAAAGGCACATAAACTCGCCATAGCTGCGCGCAAAGCTGGCGTCGCGAAATTAAAAGGCGTGTTTTGGGCCAGCGAGCGGGGAGAGAAGTCACAGTAGTATCAAACGGAAACCTATGTCTTTCGATTTTATACAGTGTGACGCTCTGCAATTTCTGAGATCCGACAGTTATCGCTATCTGCAGTGTTTTCACACAGCACTCAAATTTAACCCAACCCCGAAAGACGCAGCTCACCGTCGCCCCACTGAATAGCGCCTGAGTCGGCTCGCATGCTGAATAATCCATGCCAACACGCACTAACACCCAGCCAAACCTAAAGGGGTCTAAGGTGAATTTCAGGGTAGTGTCGTTTTAAATTTATTTGAAACTTATTCAAGACGTTTTGTAGAATCTCTTAACTCGAGGCTAAACGGCAAAATAACGCGGTTGGCAGCTGGGCTTGCGCCAGACAAAATATCGAGCAGCAGCGTCATTGCCCGCTCGCCTATTTCATTGCGGGGCTGATGAATTGTCGTTAGACGCGGACTGGTGTACTCAGCAAAAACGATGTCATCGAAACCCAGAACGGAGATATCCCCGGGCAACTCACATCCGGCGTCGCGACAGGCTTGCATAGCACCAATCGCCATTTCGTCGTTCGCACAAAACACCGCACTCGGACGCTGCTTCCTTTGCAACAGCGTGGTCATAGCACGATAACCCGATGCTAAAGTAAAGTCGCCCTGCACGACCAAGCCCTTTTCATAACGAAGCTGACTGGACTTAAGGGCATTTTTGTAACCCTGAAGCCTGTCCTCACAAAGAATAGAGTCTTCGGGGCCATCAATATAGGCTATATGACGATGCCCCAAGCTTAGTAAATGGCGAACCCCCACCTCCGCCGCAGCGACATTATCTATACCCACTGCCGGAACGGGAATATCTCGATGGTACTCACAGGCCATAACAAAAGGCGGCCAGGCGGGGTCGAGCGACTGTCGACCTTTGCGATACGGGAAGGGAATATTTCGACCGAGACAAATAATGCCATCAGCTTGTTTGTGAGAAACTAGATCACTGTAAATACGCTCATTCTCGTCGTAGCCCTGAGTATCACCTAAAAGCACTCGGTACTTAAATTGCCGAGCGACTCGTTCGATACCTTGAATAATATTGGCAAAGAACGGATTGGCGATGTCTGGCACTAACACGAGTACGGTGTTACTTCTGCGCCGGCGAAAATTTTGAGCCAAAGTGTTTGCAACATAGCCACTTTTCTCGACCGCCTGAATGACTTTATTTCGGGTTTTTTCCGACACCTTGTCTGGCTCGGCCAGCGAGCGCGATACCGTCGCGATCGACACCCCCGCCAGTTTGGCGACGTCTTTAATGGTTACCATGTGATTCCTTCAGTGACGACGTTCAGGCTATGTCGCACTGTCATTTTTGTACGCCGCTGTAAGGCGATCGCGCCACCAAACCATGCCAAATACCGGTAGGAGCAACAGGGGCAAGATGGCGACCGATTGAAATGATTCTACGGATGCATACCTCAACACGGCAAGCATCTCTGCCCCCTCCAAGTTCGCCAAACGCGCTACACCACCGGCCGCTTCTATTTTTGCGGTATCGAAAATTGCGCCCATTTTCGGCAATAAAAATTGAATAGAAAGCCCACCGGCAAAGCCGGTCAAACCTAAAAATAAAGCGCCGCCACGCGTATATCGCTCGCTGACAACAGACAACATGGTGGGATATAAAAAGCACACCCCCATTCCCCACACCGTCGCTGCGGCAAAAGCGGCCAGCGGGGACTTAGAGATACTGAGCGCGTACAGGCCTATAGCCGCCAATACACAACTGCAAAACAACAAGCCGACTGACGATACATATTTAGCGATGGCGCCCGCAAAATGCCTCATCACAAACATCAGCGTACTGACGTAAATTAACACCCAAATGCCCTGCATTCCGACAATATTGGTCAACGCCAAATCTACCCACTGACCGGGCGCCAGTTCGGTAGCAGCAGTTATCATCATTGCAAAGAACCAAATGAAGTAGCTGGGTGCGCGAAACAATTCGCGAAACATATCACCGTAGGAAACCCCCGATTGCACCCGCTCTGACTCTGGAAAAATGGTAGAGAGTGTGAGATATGCCAGCAGTAATCCGGGCACTATCAGCATCAGTAAATTTACTTGCCACGGTAAGTCGAGTGCAGAAAATGCTAAGCCGGCCAGCCCGCCAACGACAATGCCCGCAGGCCACCATGCGTGAAGTATATTCAAACGTCGGGTTTTTTCATCTGGATACACCGCAGTGATCATCGGATTGCTTGCCGCCTCCACCGCGCCCCAACCCAAGCCCGTCAATAAAAACCCTATGTAAATTAACCAATACGTTATTCCGCTAAGCGGCATGAAAGAGGCGATAGCGACAGCCAGGCTGCCGCCGATATACCCCAATGCAGAAAAGAGCATCATGGCTCGCATTCCAACTTTGTCGACCAGCGCGCTACCAAATAAAAGGGTTAGTGCAAAACCGATAAAGGTCGCCCCCAACACTTCGCCGACCAGCGCGGCAGAGCGCGCCAAGTTCATCTGATTAAAAATATCAGCCTGAATGTCAGACGCGATACTAGCGCGCACAGCAAAGCCTAAGCCGATCATAAATATCGACAAATTACCGACCAGAAAAAGCCGTTTACGATCCAACGCTTCACCCATAGAAACAACCCCTTATTATCATTATGCTGCCGCCAAAGCGGCTTTATTAATTCGGTTCGATCCCCAGCACTTGGCGATTGAATGCGTCGTCGCCGCCCGTGCCCGCGAAATCATCAAAGGCGCGATCAGTGAGGCGTATCATGTGATCGCGAATAAAGGGCGCCCCTTCCCGAGCGCCGTCTTCTGGATGCTTCAGACAACACTCCCATTCCAACACCGCCCATCCGTCATAGCCGTATTGGGCGAATTTACTGAATATCGCCTTGAAGTCGATCTGCCCGTCGCCGGGTGAGCGGAAGCGGCCGGGGCGGTCCACCCAATTGTCATAACCGCCGTAAACACCACTGCGACCATTGGGTCGAAACTCGGCATCTTTCACATGGAATGCTTTAATCCGCGAGTGATACAAATCGATAAAGGCGAGATAGTCCATTTGCTGAAGTAGTAAATGGCTGGGATCGTAGAGTATATTTGCCCGCGGATGATGATCGACGGCTTCGAGAAAACGCTCAAAACTTGCGCCGTCGTGCAAATCTTCACCGGGATGAATTTCGAAGCAGCAATCCACCCCCGCCTCGTCGAAGGCATCAAGAATCGGACGCCAGCGTTTGCCCAACTCTGCAAATCCAGCCTCTACTAAACCTGCTGGACGTTGGGGCCACGGATAAAAGGTATGCCATAGCAACGCGCCGGAAAACGTAGCGTGAGCAGTCAGCCCTAGGCGCTGACTGGCTTTGGCCGCCAACTTCAATTGATTTACCGCCCACGTCTGCCGCGCGACTGGATTGCCCCGCAACTCAGCGGGAGCAAATCCGTCCATCAATTGGTCGTACGCTGGGTGCACAGCCACTAACTGGCCCTGAAGGTGGGTCGACAGTTCAGAAATCTGCAGACCTGCAGACGCTATTCGACCCTTGAGTTCATCGCAGTAATCTTGGCTTTCCGCCGCCACTGACAGATCAATTAAGCTGCTCTCAAAACTCGGAAGCTGCACCCCCTCATAACCCAATTCTTTAGCCCATGCGCAAAGACCTTCCAAGGTATCAAAGGGAGCTTCACTGCCTGCAAATTGAGCAAGAAAAATAGCTGGACCTTTCATTATTTATTCTCCAGTGCCGCAATGGCTTGCAAGTGATGCCACTTCTGGGTGGATTGCGACGCCGCAACTGTCGCCTCGATAAACCGCATACCACGCAGAGCATCTGCTATACCGGGCACATCGCGCTCAACTTCGGTGGCATCTCGGCCCTCCAGTCGCGCACGCACCTGGCCGGCAAAATTTCGGTAGTGATTGGCGAATGCCTCTAAATAGCCTTCTGGATGGCCTGCCGGTGTGCGGCTGTTGGCTAGGGCAAGCGGTGACAGCCCCGGCCCACCTGCACGCAGTATCTGCGCAGGGCGATCAGCCCATTTCAGGCACAGTGTATTTGGTTCGTGTTGCTGCCAATCCAAGCCACCTTTGTCGCCATACACACGCAGCCGTAGATTATTTTCTTCACCAGCGCAGATTTGGCTGGCGATTAACACACCGCGTGCACCATTTTCAAAACGCAGTAATACGGTTGCGTCATCGTCCATTTCTCGACCTTCAACCACCGCATTGAGATCAGCGCAAATCGCTGCGATAGGCTCGCCGCAAACGTACTCACTTAGCTGCGCAGCATGCGAACCAATATCCCCGACGCAGCTGCTTATTCCCGCCTGCGCAGGATCAAGCCGCCACGCCGCTTGTTTGCTTTCGGCTTCAACACCGGACTGTGCCAACCAACCTTGCGGATACTCCACTAATACTTTGCGCACCTCACCCAGCGCACCACTAGCAACAAGACTTCGCGCCTGCTTTATCATTGGATAGCCGGCGTAGGTGTGGGTCAGCCCATAGAGTAAACCGGTCTTCTGCAGCTGCTCCGCCAACTGCTCCGCCTCATGCAAGGAGCGCGTTGCAGGTTTGTCACTGAGCACATGAAACCCGTGCTTTAACGCCTCCGCTGCAATCGCGAAATGGCTGTCGTTCGGCGTGACTATCACGACAAAGTCCATACGCTCACCATCAGGTAGCGCCGCCTCTGCCGTCATCATGCTTGTGTAGCTTTGGTAGCTGCGCTCCGCGGGTAGACACAAACTTTCGGCAGTCTCCTGCGACTGCGCAGGGTTGCGAGAAAATACACCGCACACCAGTTCAATCTCGCCGTCCAAGCGAGCGGCGATACGATGAATAGGACCGATCATGGCGCCGGGGCCGCCCCCCACCATGCCCATACGGATTTTTCGACGCGCGGTCATAACTCTCCCTCTCGCCGGACGGTCGGCACTGCCTTAGCGGGATCCGGCTGCGCAGTTTTTTGCGGCGACCTAAGCCAATGCATTGCCTCTACCAAAAACCGCTGATAGTCCGCCAGCCTATATGTGTGAGGCTGATGGCCAATAGCGCTGTACAGCACCCGCCCCTTGCCCAGCGCATGACGCCAGGCAATGGGATGCTCGCCCGGCATATGATCGCTGCCGAACAGATTGTCGCCCTTCACCTGGTATGAAGACTCATCAACAGTCAGCAAAATCTCATAGCCTTTGTCGCGGGGATTCGCCGCAAAGGCGTACCATTCTTCGTCGGCTACCAGCCAAGGAGAAGGCAGGTGCTGGGTTATCGGCGAGGCCGGATCAGCCACCAGCACATCAGCATCCTGAAATTGTGGATGCATGGTATGACCGATAAACTGCGCACCCACCAAGGTGTCGACATACCATTGCCAGCGGTAACTATGGTCTCCCCCGGAGGCGTGAATACCCAACCAGCCACCGCCGCCCTCCAACCACTGCCGCAATGCGTCGCGCTGGAGCTCAGTAAGTACGTCACCAGACACGTTATTCCAAATGATTAGATCGAACTGAGCGAGCAACTCCGGAGAATGCACAGCCGCATTATCAGTGAGATAGGCCTGCCAACCCTGTTCAGTAATTAATGTGGACAACACCGACTTAGCGACAGGAATCGCCTCTTTATGAATAAAGCCGTTGGTCTTGGTGAATACCAGCACCGCGGGTCGACTAAATGCCGGTAGATTTGGCGCTTCAGTATCGTAGTCGTAACGTGGGATGAGCCCCATGGAGCGCACCTGATAATAGGCTACCGCTACAAAGATCAGTAACACTGCCAAGCCCACCCACAAACTGCGCTTTAGCCATTGTTTCATTTATTATTTCCTCGCTGCTCAGCGCGGCACACGACGGTAATCACAACACCCCCGCCTGCATCTGCTTGACTGCGTAATCACAGGCTCTGGCGGTGAGTGCCATATACGTGAGCGACGGGTTGACGCAAGACGCTGACGTCATACAGGCGCCATCCGTGACAAACAGATTCGGCACATCGTGGGCCTGATTGTGGGCATTAAGCACCGCCTCTGTTGGATCATTACCCATGCGGGCAGTGCCCATCTCATGCACGGCGCCGCCCACCGGACTGTCACTTTCATGCTGCTTCAAATTCAGCACTGCGCCCGCTGCTCGCAAAATGCGCTCGCTTTGACCGACTGCATCTTCCCACAACTTGTATTCGTTCTCGCGCCACTGCGCATCGAATACCACTTGAGGAATACCAAAGCGGTCGCGTTTATTTGGATGTAAATAAAGATGGTTGCGTTTGTCTGGCAAACATTCGGCAAAAGCGACCATTGCCCATACCCATGGACCTGGCTTTCGAAGGCTGTCTTTGAGATTGGCACCGAAGCCTTTGCGGTGATAATTCACCTTCCAGTTCATACGCACAACATTGCCCTGAATACCGTAGCCCCGCACGAAGTCGTTCTGGTCTTCCTGTCCAGGCAGATTGCGGAACCGCGGAATATAAGTACCGTTTGGCCGATTTCCATGCCAATAACTATCCATGTCGTCGAGGAAAATTCCCATCGAAGCGATACCGTGAACATGGTCCATCAAGTAGCGCCCCAATGCGCCACTGCGGTTTGCCAAACCATTGGGAAATGCCTCAGACCCAGAGTTTAGCAACAACTGCGTGCTGCCTACGGTGGATGCACACAGGAACACCAAGCGCGACCGAAAGCGCAGGCGCTCACCCGTTTGACTGTCGATCACGCGCACTTCTGACACCTTGCCGGTCTCAGAATCAAGCACTAATTTCTCCACCACAGAGTTGGGGCGCAAGGTCATATTTCCGGTGGCGGTGGCCGCCGGTAAGGTCGCGCTCTGCGAGCTAAAATAACTGCCAGTGGAACAACCGCGGTGACAGGGGCCGCAGTAATGGCAGGCCGCTCGACCATTGTGATTTTGGGTGAGAACAGCTGTCCGACCAATGGTCAGATTCACGTCCGGCGCCTTGCGTTTTAAACGCCCGCGAATAGTCTCCTCAATTTTATGCATCCCCATGGGCGGCAAGAATTCGCTATCTGGCAATTCAGCCAAGCCCAACTTCTCGCCGCTGACGCCGATAAATTTCTCGACGTAGCTATACCACGGCGCGATATCGTCGTAGCCAATTGGCCAGGGAATGCCGTGACCGTCGCGCTGATTGGCCGCAAAGTCCTGCTGACTCCAGCGATAGGTCTGTCGCCCCCATACCAGAGAGCGACCGCCCACCACGTCAGTGCGAATCCAGTTAAACGGCTTTTCCGTTTGATAGGGATTTTGTTTGTCGTTAACGAAGAAGTGACGCGTTGCCTCACCAAAGGCGTAAGACGTGCTTTGTACCGGATACTCTTCTGCATACAACTCGCGGGGGGGCTTGCCCTGAAAAGGCAGTTTCCAATCCGGCGCATGTTCGCCGGTGTAGTCGGCGCCATGACGCAATTCGCGGCCGCGCTCAAGCACGAGTACTTTCAAGCCTTTTTCGGTCAATTCTTTTGCCGCCCAGCCACCGGTAATTCCAGAGCCAACAACTATCGCATCAAAATCATATTGTGTTGTTACAGACATAGCCGTTCCTTTAAATCAGCACTGAAACCCAACTGCTATCGTCGTCACGCAGTTTTTGATGACCGTCAAATTTCATCGGCATCGCCTCGTAACGCAGTACTTGCGTGCCACCGACCTCAGACGTAAAAAAGCCCCAGATCGTTAATTCTTTAAGCTGGCAAATAAACGGGGCATCACTGACATACACCGGTATTTCACCAAATGAATACCAACTAGAATCCGAGGCCGCGCTCTCCAGATCCTCTAAAATACTAACTCGCGTTTTTTCAGCTAGCGCTTCAAAGGGTTGCTGATGGTCGCGCTGTACCTGTGCCATCAAAGCGTCAAAACCATCGACGAACAGGTTTCGCTCTTGCTCATTGAGCCACTCGAAAACCATGAGCTCTACGAAGCGCGGCACGCCGGCATCGATGGCCCCCGGTGATTCCGTACGCGGTATGACCGTCTCCGTTAGCATTGCCAAGGTCGCGCGCTGCGCAGCGTTAAAATACGACATCTTGCGATCGATATAATTGGGCGACGACGCCATGTGCCGCTGTTGTTCCACCGTCAATGTTATGCCCATCTGGCTAGCGCTAACACCGCCAATTAGCAGCGCCGCACACTCCAAAAATTCTCTACGATTCATGAATGGCCTCCCAGCTTTGACCGCAAATAACGCCACCACGGCAGCGCCACTGACAAACCGGCGAGTAGACACACCAACCATTGGTAGTGCCATTCGCCAAAATAGAATGAGGCCGCTTTAAAAACACTATAGCCATAGTAGATAAAGCCAATGCCTGTAAGGTGGTGTAGCTCGTAAAAAAGCGTCGCTGTTGCGCCCAGCAAGGCATAGAGGTAGACCGCTACCCCCAGCCCGGCCAGCAGACGCGGAACTCGAATTTCAACGCGTTTAACCATGATCTCTAATCACCTTTTTTAAAAGTTTAGCTCCACCTCGATACCGGAAACACGCGGCGGTAGATTGCCAATTAATACAAGTTGACTGGGACGATCACTGCCTAGGAAAAGCGGTGCCGCCGAGAAAAACAAATCACTATTATCTTCGAGGTTCTCAACAAAGGCGGTGACTTTGATCTGACGGCTGGCGTTTTGCCAACCCAAACGCACAGAACTATTGGTGTATGCATCCACGACATCGTCGTCGTTACCCAGTCCCCGGCGGTTAATTTGATCTGTCCAGCTGGTTTGCACGGAGGTAGTCACCCGCCCCCAGTCATTTAACTCAACGACATAGCTGGCCAACAGCGACACCGCAAACTCCGGCGATGCTGGCAAGGTTTCCCCGGAAAAGTCGAAAGGATCGTTGGCATCACAGCCCGGCGCTGGACTACCCTGCTCCCGCACCGGATCGTTACCGCAGTAGCTGTCATAAGAAGCATCCGTCCACGCAAAGCCGCCCATCACACTAAGACTGGCGGTAGGCATCCAGCGCAAATCCATTTCGAAACCGTGAATTGATGCGGCGGCAGCATTTTCAGTAATCACTCCGCCTGGGGTTATCTGGCTAACCTGCAAATTCTGATAATCGTAAAAATACAAGGCCATATTGGTCTGCAGACTCTGCCCTAGGAAATTTGCCTTCCAACCAAACTCAAGGGAGTCGAGAAACTCAGGATCGACTGGGTTTTGAATCACGCCCTCTTCTAAAGATTCGATTCGCTGCGCTAAACCTGGCTTATAACCCCGCGCTGCCTTCACATACGCCATACCGCTTTCGTTATAGAACCAGCGCACACCCAACTCACCAGTAGTCTCTTCGAAGGCGGCGTACTGATTGATATCTTGCTCCTGAACCAGCGGGAAGTTACCCAGCGGGGTCACAATGGCATTTACCGAGCTGGCGGTCTCATTGGTAAATTCGTCGCGATTGTGGCGAATACCGGCAGACACCTCAATATTTGGCCAATCAAACAATTCACCCAAGTCCAAATTGGTATTGAGAAATACCGCCCGACTATCATCGACGATATGAATACCATCGATCCGCACCTCTGCAGTGATAGGACCGGAGATCACATCCAGCCAATCCGGCAAGCCCACCGTCGATGGCGACAAATGGCTGCGCACGTCGATAGCCTGCCGCCAGTCATCGGTTTTGCGATACGCGAAAAATCCCAGCAACCAATCCACACCACTCGCGTTATCTGAAACAAAACGGAGTTCTGCTGTGCGCCGAACATCACTGGGGTGCTCCGACACCCCATCAGTGATGGCCGCTTCGGTGCCGTCCAGGTCAAATACTGACCGCCAATCGCGACGCATTTCACCACCCACAACGACCACATCCATGTTACCCAGCAATGGCAGCTCTTCCAGCGACCATGTGATGTCTGCCGATACCCGTGTGAAATCTTCTTTGAAATTACCGAAGCGCTCGTGGGCCCGCGACCGAACTTGCCTCAGGTCATCGGGCAGCGGAGTCGCGCCCAATGCTTCCAGCTCACCACTTTGGCGCGCCTTCTGTGAAGGGGAAAATACCGTATTGGTGCCGTTGGTCCGATACTGATATTTAATTGCTCGGAGCCCAAGTGCCAGCGAATCATTTATCTGGCTCGTCAGATAAATGCGTAAAAAGTGATCTTGCAGATTACCCGGATCAGCGTCATCTGGTGTCAGCAGATTGTCATAGTTGCCATCTTTTTCCCGCGCGAAACCGGCTACTCGGGCTAACAAGCGGTCATCGCCAGCACCGAGTAGAGGCACATTAATATAGGCACGCAGCTCTTTTGAACTTAAGTCCGTCTGCCGATAACTGCCTCCCATCCCCAGCTCAGACTCTGGCTTAGCCCATTTGGCGTTGATCGCCCCGGCTGTTGCATTTCGTCCGTAGGCAGTGCCCGATGGGCCACGCACCACTTCCACAGCCTGCAAGTCGTAATAGGGCTCTCCGCGCAAGTCGAGAAAAAGGTCGTTCACGTGAAATGCCACTGGCGATGGGCCGTCTCGGGTGCGGCTAATTCCGCGTATAGCGACCTGCTCACTGCCAGCCTCCTCACCCTGAACGATCACTCCCGGCATAAACTGGGCCATGGTGCGAAAATCCTGAATATTCTGCTCTGCCAGCATTTGGCCGCTTAACGCCGATACAGAGCCGAGCACATCCTGCAGCGACTCGCTACGCTTAGAAACCGTCACTACAACTTCTTCTATCATCAAGCCAGATGGCGCGCGATCTGGAGTCACACTGGTTTGAGCAAAAGCTGAGCTGACGATAAACCACTGTACTGCAGTCGCCGCCACCCAAAAAATCTTAGACACCATGACTGTCTCCCCACCCCTTCGCCAACTGACTCGTTGTTGGGGCATTAGTTATTATTATGTAATCGTTTACATCATAATGACGACCGCCTCCAAAATACAAGCCCCATAATGCAATTTATGTGAAGTAGCCCTTACCTTGGCGGCCGAATGATGGCAACAAACAGACGCAAAAATCATTACCGACATCGACAGCCAAACGATAAATTATGATGACGCGCGTCAGTCTTAACTATGGTATATCCAATAAACGCCTACTCTTACTAACAAAACCCAATACAACACCAATTCACAGATTGACCATTTTGATTCTTTTATTACGCAGACACACCCAAGCCACCCTCTATTGAGCTCAGCTCAATATAAATTTTCCACAACCTTGTTATATCCGCCATTAATCAGGTATATTAAGGACCATCATAATCACAGCAAACCTCAATAGCGAAAGACGAGATCTTAACTCAGCACGCTTAAGGATCAGCATGAGCGACAACATCATCAAATACCACGTGGGCGACAGCGGCATTGCCACCATCACCCTCAATCGCCCCGACATTCACAATGCCTTTGACGATACCGTGGTTGCCGCACTGACCACCGCCTTTAAGCAAGCAGGTGAAGACCCCGCTGTACGGCTTGTGGTATTGGCCTCTACCGGTAAGAGCTTTTGCGCCGGCGGCGACCTGAACTGGATGCGCCGCATGGCGACCTACACCTTTGAAGAGAATTTGCGCGATTCCAATATGCTGGCCGAGATGCTGCGCACATTGAATTACTTACCCAAGCCCACGATTGCGCGGGTACAGGGTGCCGCCTACGGTGGCGGCGTCGGCTTAGTTGCCTGCTGCGATATGGCAGTAGCCTCACCCGAGGCCGTATTTTGCTTGAGCGAAGTGAAGGTTGGTTTGATTCCAGCCACCATTGGCCCCTACGTAGTTCGCGCCATTGGCCAACGCGCCTCGCGCCGCTATTTCACCACTGCCGAGCTAATCAGTGCACAGAAGGCCCTAGATCTGGGCTTGGTATCTGAAGTTGTCGCCAGCAACGAGCTCGACGAGTGCATTGCCGGTATCACCAAGAATTTGCTACGCAATGGCCCCCGCAGCGTCGGCGAAGCCAAACGCCTAGTACTGGATGTGGCCGACGGCGAAATAGATGCCACCATGATTGCCGACACCAGCCAGCGCATCGCCGAGACCCGCGGCTCTGACGAAGGCCGCGAGGGGCTGACCGCCTTTCTAGAGAAACGCAAACCGGCTTGGATTAAATAATCGCTTTATAGCCGAACCCACTTAACTCGATTAACACGCTAACAGGAACGTATTATGAGCCAAGATAAAACCGTGCTTATCGCCAACGGCCAAGGCTTTTGGGGTGACAGCCTCCTGGGTCCGCTGCGCCTGGTTGAAGAAGGCCCACTGGATTACCTGACCTTGGATTACTTAGCCGAAGTCACCATGAGCATCATGCAAAAGCAAAAGCTGCGCAATCCCAACGCGGGCTACGCAACTGACTTTGTTGAAATGCTGCGCCAAATTTTGCCTACCTGCCAAAAGAAGGGCATTAAAGTGATCGCCAATGCCGGCGGTGTAAACCCTAGAGGTTGCCTGGAAGCGATTCAAAGTGTGGTTAAAGAACTGGGCATGACCGGCATTAAAATTGGCATCGTTGAAGGCGACGATATTCTCGACCAATTGCCGGAACTGATCGCCTCTGGCGAGAAGTTCAAAAACCTAGACAATGGCGAGGCGGTGGATTCCATCCTCGACAGAATGTCGAGCGCCAACGTCTATATCGGCGCCAAGCCGATTGTTGACGCACTAGCTCAAGGCGCTGACATCGTGGTGACGGGCCGCTCGACCGATCCATCACTGGTTGTGGCGCCACTGATTTACGAATTTGGCTGGTCAATGGACGATTTTGACAAGCTGGCTGCAGGCACTGTCATGGGTCACATCCTGGAGTGTGGCGCGCAGTGCACTGGGGGTAACTATAATGACTGGCGCAATGTGCCTGACTTCGCCCGCATCGGCTACCCCGTAGTTGAAGCCAAAGCGGATGGCACCTTTGTGGTTACTAAACACGAAGGCACCGGCGGCTTGGTTAACATCGACACCATAACCTCACAACTGATGTACGAGCTGGGCGACCCAGTCAACTATCTAGGGCCTGACTGCACCTCTGACTTTACCACCATCAAGCTAGAGCAAGACGGCGAGAACCGCGTGCGTGTCAGCGGGGTGAAAGGCTCGGCACCAACACCAACGTATAAAGTCTCTATGTCGTATGAAGACGGTTACAAGATTGTTGGCCAACTAACTTATACCGGTCCAGACGCCATAGAAAAAGCCAACCTAGCCGCGGCTATTTTGTTTGATCGCGTTGGCATGTACGGCAAGCCCATCCCCGAAGCGGATCGCTTTGTTGAATTGTTTGGCACCAATGTTTGCTACAAAGGCATTGTGAAGCAGGAGCAAGAGCCCAGCGAAGTCCTGCTGCGTGTTGGCGCCAAAAGCCACGACAAAAACCTGCTCAACATTTTAGCTCGCGAGCTAGCACCGCTGATTACTAGCGGCCCCGTTGGTGTTACCGGCTTTGCAGCTGGTCGCCCACGCCCGACTGAGATTGTAGGTTACTGGCCTGCCTTGATCGATAAAACCAAAGTCACCACCAGTGTCATTGTGGAGGAAGTGTAAGATGGCCCGTGTACAATTATTTGATGTCGCAATTGCTCGCTCTGGCGACAAAGGTGACGGTTCTAATGTGGGTATTAAAGCTCGCACACCGGAACTATATGAGTTTCTTCGTGAGAACCTAACCATTGCCGTGGTGAAAGAGCACTTCAAGGAAATCTGCTTTGGCGACGTAAAGCGTTACGAATTGCCCAACCTGCAAGTATTGAACTTCATTCTTGAAGATTCACTTGGTGGTGGCGGCACCGAAACGCTGATCATGGATGCCCAGGGCAAGGTACACAGCCTGGCGCTGCTGCATATGGAAATGGATATACCTGACGCACTGCTTGCCTAGTCAGCGGGTAGTAAATGCGTAAGACAATTCAGGCCGGTTATCCGGCCTGAATGCTTTTTCGCTTTCCAAATTAGACAAAGCAAAACACAATACCCACTCACCTGAAGCCGAAGAAAGCAAAAGCCATGAGCGGAATACTAAACGCCTTACATCAGCAGGCTAAACAATCACCTAAGCGCGTTATTCTGCCAGAGCACTACGACCCTAGAGTAATAAGCGCAGCATCAACCCTAGTCCAGAGAAAACTAGCGACGCCCATCTTAATAAGCGCGCCAGACAACACGCCACTGTCTGCCGATATAGAAATCTTTGACCAACGTTCGGACGCAGAATCTTGGCGCAACAAAGCCATCGCAGCCTTTACCAAAGCGCGCGCCGCCAAAGGTATGACCGAAGACAAAGCCCGCGACGCATTACAAAACCCGATATTACTTGCCGCCGTACTGATTAAAATCGGCTATGCCGACGCCGGCGTTGCCGGCTCTACCGCCACCACGGCCAACGTCTTGCGCGCAGGGATACAAGGCTTAGGTTTAAACGCCAACGCCAAACTGGTTTCAAGCTTTTTCCTGATGGAATTACGCGACGGCAGAGTGCTGAGTTATGCCGACTGCGCCGTCATACCCGACCCCAATAGCGACGAGCTAGCGGACATTGCCATCAGCAGCGCCGCGAGCTATCTGCGCTTGACCAAAGAACAGCCCAAGGTCGCCATGCTGACGTTTTCGAGCAAAGGCTCAGCCAGCCACCCCCGCGTCGACAAGGTCATTGAGGCCTTAGCCCTAGCCAAAGCGCGTGCGCCGGAGCTCGATATAGATGGTGAGCTGCAATTCGACGCCGCTTTTGTGCCCGCCATCGGCCAGCGCAAGGCGCCGGAATCGACTGTCGCCGGCCAGGCAAATGTATTTGTTTTTCCTAGCTTAGAAGCAGGCAACATCGCCTATAAAATCACCGAACGCATCGGTGGCGCCAAGGCCATTGGCCCCATTTTGCAGGGGCCGGCAAAACCCTGGATGGACTTGTCACGGGGATGCACCGCCGAAGATATCGTCGATGTCGCGGTAATTGCAGCGGTGCTAGCGGAGTAGGTAAAACAAGGCACAACAAACAGGGCTTAAAAAAAATGGCGCACTGAACTCAGCGCGCCATTTTTTATTCAGCGATAAAACAACTCAGAAGCAGCTAAACCCTACACCGTTAGATCAACGTAACAGAAGTAAAGGCCGCTTCGTTTTATGCAGCATTTTGGCCGTTAAACTACCCAATAGCATATCGCGCAAAGGATGATGACTGTATGCACCCATCACCGTTAAGTCGATATCATTCTCAGCCTGGTAGTGGCACAACTGCTCATCACTTTTACCCTTAGGCAAATTAACAAGCTCGTGACTAACCCCGGCGGTCTGCAATACGGCTGCAGCTTCATTCAACACACTGTTCGCCTTAGACTCGTCACCGACATAGACCAAATGACAGGGGATATCTTTAAACACTGGGCTAGAGGCAACCATGTCCAAGGCTTTTCGAGACGCATCCTGGCCATCGTAAGCCAGCATTATTTTCTTCGGCACCGCGAACGCCGCATTCACAACCAAGACAGGTTTATGTAAAGCACGAATAACGGTTTCCAAATGCGCGCCCAGCTGGCCTTCGCGATGCTCTTCGCCACGCACCCCCATCACTAACACACGAATATCACCCTCTAACTCAACCAGAGACTCTTGCAAACTGCCGTGCTGCTGCCAAGCTTCTACGTTAGCAACATCAGCTTGCTCAACTCGCTGCGTAGCTGCCTCAAGCATCAACTTACCCTTCTGCATTAACAGACGGTTGCGCTGCTGCTCAACCCGCGTTAGCTCTTCAAGTAACTCCTCTTGGCTTCCCAAGCCAATACTGCCGCTCAGATCCGCCACCGCCGCCTGCGGACGATGCTCAATATTATGCAATAATTTTAACGGCGCACCCGTTCTTTGCGACATCCACGCAGCATAATCACACACCGCCGTAGTCAAACTCGCGCCATCTATACATGCCAACACATAATTATTATTCATTAGTGGCCTCCTAGTACTTTTTCGATTTCTTCGGGTTTGTCGTGAACACCAAAGCGATCAACAATCGTTTCACTGGCCTCATTCAAACCAATCAGCTCTACGTCAGCACCTTCTCGCCTGAACTTAATAACGACCTTATCTAAAGCGCCAACCGCAGAAATATCCCAGAAGTGGGCGCGATTCAAATCGATCACCACCTTATCAACCACCTCTTTAAAGTCGAAGCCCGCGTTAAAACGCTCCGCTGAATTAAAGAACACTTGACCTACTACATGATAAGTTCGCGTGGCCCCGTCCTCACTCAGCGCTTTGCTGATGTACATAAAGTGACTGACTTTATTGGCGAAGAACAGCGCGCCCAACAGCACACCCACAAACACGCCGTAGGCTAAATTATGCGTCCACACCACCACCGCCACGGTGGCCAACATAATAATATTTGCCGATAGCGGGTTGGACTTTAAACCCGTTACCGAAGACCAGTTGAAGGTACCAATAGATACCATGATCATTACTGCAACCAAGGCGGCCATCGGGATCAGCGACACCCAATCACTTAAGAATACGACCATTGTTAATAACATTGCGCCAGCAAAGAGGGTCGACAAGCGTCCGCGTCCACCAGACTTCACATTAATCACCGACTGACCAATCATCGCGCAACCAGCCATACCGCCCAGCAGTCCAGAAAAAATATTGGCGATACCCTGCCCCTTACACTCCCTATTCTTGTCGCTACCGGTGTCCGTTAAATCGTCAACGATCGTTGCTGTCATCAGCGACTCCAGCAAACCCACAACCGCCATCGCCGCAGCGTAGGGAAAGATAATACCCAGGGTTTCAAAATTAAGCGGCACATCTGGCCACAGGAAAATCGGCAGGGTATCGGGTAACTCACCCATATCGCCAACGGTGCGGATATCAAGCCCCACCAACAAACTCACCGCCGTCATGGTGAGAATACACACCAATGGCGAAGGGATGACCTTGCCGACAACCGGCAGCAGCGGAAACAAATAAATAACACCCAAGCCAGCTGCAGTCATGGCATACACATGCCACGTCACATTCGTTAGCTCTGGCAGCTGCGCCATAAAGATCAAAATAGCTAATGCGTTGACGAAGCCGGTAACAACCGAACGCGACACAAAACTCATCAACTGCCCAAGCTTTAAATAGCCCGCCACAATCTGCAACGCCCCAGTTAGCAAGGTCGCAGCCAGCAAATACTGCAAGCCATGGTCTTTAACCAATGTCACCATCAGCAGAGCCATCGCCCCAGTAGCGGCGGAAATCATCCCCGGACGCCCACCCACAATTGCCGTGACCACCGCAATACAAAACGAGGCATATAGACCAATCTTTGGGTCAACACCCGCGATAATAGAAAAGGCGATAGCCTCGGGAATAAGCGCGAGAGCGACGACCAAGCCCGCGAGGATATCGCCGCGAATATTTCCTAACCAATCTTCTTTTTTTGAAAGCAATAACATATAAAACTCGACACAAAATGACACTCAGAAGAGCGCGCATTATACACACGTAAAGAGGAGCACCGTGAATTAGCACATTATGGCTGCCTACTGATCGTAATCCCGCCACTGATTTTGGAACTAGGAACCTAACAGGAACGGTCTCAGGTAATAACTGTAAACCTATGAACTGACACTAAACTGCTTTGCTTTAAGTGCTGGACGCACTTAACAACTGCGACCTAAGTCAGACGAGCATAATCTAAACCATTCTCTATATAAGCAATGCGGTATTTTAGATGAGGTTTTCGCGATCCATGCGTCACCAGCGGCATAGCTTTTCGGAATAACAACACTTAAAAAGCCGCACATTACGGCATAAAAAGTGTACATCGGCCTCATCCCAAGGGCAAAAAAACCCCACAACGATTTAAATTAGCCGCCACTTCCTATGGAAGCAAAGCCAACGAAGCATCCACCTAACAACATCAATACAACGCAACACCTAAAAACCATCATCAAGCAAAGGGAATAAGAATAAAATACCACTTTCCTCGGCACAGCCTCTTAACGTATCGCTCTTTTTCCTTGAATAACCCAAGGAATTTATCATGATTCGACAAAAGAAACCTTTTCAACTCGTAATTAAAAAACACGATGTCATTTCGAATGTACTTTCTATAAAGTATCTCTAAGAGGCCCCTCTCATCGGAATCTAGAACACCGCTTGAAATCACTAAAGATATAAAATCACAGGTCTTTTGAATTTTATTTGAGACATGAACATACTTAGGAATTCGACGTTTCGATTTTGCGCTCCAAACCGCATTACTATTGTGCTTTCTATACAGTGACAAAATTTCACTGCCAGCCTTCAGCTTTCCACGCGAGGCAGCTACAATCGCAAGCCACTGATCGTGGTAGGGCATTTTTGACATGGCAGGCATAGCGAGCTCTAACAGCTCGCGCCTCATTAAGCAGGCATGCCCAGTAACACAGTTATTAAGAATCAGTGACAGGGCACAGTACCCCTCTAGGCGATTTACCGTAGGAAATTCTACATCCTGCCGAACACCGCCACTATCAATAACCGCTACTTTCGAATATATCAGCCAATTTTCACCAATATCCGCTACCAAACGACTAATTTTTTCATCAAACCAAATATCATCTTGATCAGCCAGTGCGATAAACTCACCACGGCACTCGTTAATTGCCTTCTCAAAATTTCTAACGAAGCCGAGATTTTCATCATTACATATTAGACGAATGCGCCTATCGCATTTTGCATATTTTTTCAGTATGTCTACGGTGCCATCAGACGAACAATCATCAACGATAACGATTTCAAGATTCGTGTAACTTTGGCTAACAATCGAGTCTAACTGCTCAACCAGATACTGCTCACCGTTAAAAGTACACATCGCTATCGAAACAAGACCGCCATCACAACCTACTATCGAAATATTTTCTTTACTGTCCATTAGGTCTCTATAGTTTCTTAAAAATGAGTTAACGACATAATATAATTACTTTAAAGACGATAATTGCGCGAACACCGGACGGCACAAAGCGAATATCAATTATAAAGCACGAGTAAGGCTCAACCACTTTCAAAACGTACTTGACAATCCAGCTTACAAGTAGCGCAAATCGACAACATTATACAGCATTGTCTATAATTGCTAGGTATTATGTACCTAAGATTTATTCTCAACGATGCGACACGTGCGTCAATCCAGCAAAAAACAGTTCGGAGAAATAAAAGCAATGTATGACTACCTAATAGTCGGCAGTGGACTATACGGAAGCACCTGCGCCTATGAGCTAAAAAAACGCGGTAAGAGCGTACTCGTTATTGAACAACGCAAGCACATCGGCGGAAATATATACACCGAAAACATAAGTGATATACAAGTGCACAAGTACGGCGCGCACATCTTTCACACTAATAATAAGGAAATATGGGACTACGTTAATCAATTTGCAGAATTTAATCGCTATACCAACTCCCCAGTAGCAAACTTCAAGGGGAAAATTTACAACCTCCCCTTTAATATGAACACGTTTAATCAGCTTTGGGGTGTAATTACCCCTGAGCAAGCGCAGGCCAAAATCGACGAACAACAATCTGAACTTGGTCAAAAGACGCCGACCAATCTCGAAGAGCAAGCAATACGATTAGTTGGGCGAGATATCTATGAAAAGCTGGTCAAAGGGTATACAGAAAAGCAGTGGGGGCGCCCAGCCACCGAACTGCCCGCATTTATCATTAAACGCCTACCAGTGAGATTTACCTACGACAACAATTATTTTAATGACAAGTTTCAAGGAATTCCGATAGGTGGCTACACCCAAATAATCGAGAAGATGCTCGCGGGAATTGACGTTCGCTGCAATACGGACTATTTCCAACATCGAGATGAGCTAGATCAAATCAGCAAAACCGTTATCTATTCCGGCCAAATTGATCGTTATTTTAATTATTGCTACGGAAAGCTGGAATACCGGAGTCTACGATTTGAAACCGAAATAATCAGTAAACCTAATGTGCAAGGCAACGCGGTGGTCAATTACACTGAACGGGAAGTGCCGTACACACGTATAATTGAACACAAACATTTTGACCCCGTAGACACTCCGAACTCTGTCATCACGAAGGAATACCCTGCAGAGTGGGAAGACGGATTAGAACCTTACTACCCAGTCAATAATGAAAAAAATGACGCCCTGTATCGTCAATATCGCGAACTAAGTAAACTAGAGAATAATACATTTTTCGGCGGCCGACTTGCGGAGTATCGCTACTACGACATGCATCAAATAATTGCGTCAGCACTTAAAGACTTAAAGAAAATGCCATGAAGGAATTTATGTATTTACAAAAATTTGTCTCACATCACGAACAAAACGAGCTTCTTCATTACGAATCATTTCTCGATAATCATCAAAATCTTTACAGAGAAGATGATAGTCAGCAAAGCACTGGCGAATTTTTATATCTATCTCAGATATTGAGTTGGGATGGCGCTTGTATTTGTAATCTGATGGTATTGGAACATCGACATCATAAGCCGCTGATCCATCCCGCCCAGTTAAAATACAAGCCCCCAAGATACAAGCCTCTCTAGGAATACGATCCTTACCAGGATGCTCGCCAAAATCAATATAGACTTTCGCGGTGCTCAGCAATTCAATGACTTGTGCGCGTGACATGTTCTCTATTGGCACAAATTCCACATCAGGCATCGAAGCACGCAATTTATTTGTAAATTCAGCGCCTTTTTTGGGATTAAACGCCACTATGTCCTTTTTTTCAACTTTTAAGGCCTGAACACTTAGAGATATAAAACTTGAATTTAGATAATCTGATAAAAATAAAATACTCCCGCTATGAATTCCTTTTTCCAACAAGTGGCCTCGCGCATATTCAGATTGCACAAAATGAACATAGCTCTCTGTACCATCCTTAGAAAAAAAGAAATAGCGCTTAGTCTTCGATGACTTACCAAGGAGTAATAGATATCTCAACCATTTATTTTTCAGCATTTTATGCCGTTTGATTGAGAACCCTAGGGATTTATAGTAGAAATCAACACTCATCCACCAGATAGTTTTTTTCAACCATGTATAATTATCAAGAATATCAGTTTGCGTTTCTGGGGCTATCAAGATATTTTTTGGCGAGTCATCTATGGTATCAACGTATAAATTTCCATAGCCCGCGAACTCTTGATGGATGGGATCACGACCGGGAATCCGTCGATAATAATAAATATATGCTTTAACACCATTTTGCCGAAGTGCCGCCACGAGTTGGTGTAATAACTCTGGCCCGCCAGAAGCCTGATTTGCAGGCGCTGCGACGTAAACAATATCAAAGTCCTTATCAAGCATCTACATTCCCGCCATACCAAATTAACAACTGTATATTTTCACGAACGACTAGGTACCAACATAAAACTTTATTCCCTAGCGATTAACGTACGCTGCTTTGTGTCAATTTAAGCTTCCGACACAGATCGAACACCCTTAATTTTTGCCTTAGCTCTCGCATACCGATTTACTCCAAAACTGAATAAAGCAATCAGCATACGCTTCTTGTTCTTTTGGATATATCGATCAATATTCTCACTACCTAAACCGTGCTTTTTAGCATAAAGCACATAGGATCGGCCCTTATGAAAATGAATAAACTCATTTACTGTTCTAGTTCTAACCGTTGAAGCGCCGCCAACATGCGGGATACTCACATTGCGGCAATGGATAACTTTTAAGCCCGCATCATTCGCACACTTGCACACATCCTTGTCTTCTTCATATAAAAAAAACCGTTCATCAAAATAGCCGACCGGATTCATTAGCTGCGTATCAAACAGCAACACAGCACCAACTAACCAAGGCGCATCGATAATTGATTTATCTTCTTCCGGCTCTAAAGCGGGACCGGCAATCGCCGCACCTCGCGCTTTTAATTCAGCAAGCAACTGATCGATAGCCGCTTCTGAAAGCTGTGTATCGGGGTTCAGCACCATGACATAGCGTGTTTTGCTTGCATGAATCCCAAGATTACAGGCGGCACCAAAGCCGAGATTCTTGTCGCTTTTCAGCATTTCGACACAATCGCTGTTCGCGGCCGCAATTGCGTCGGTGGCGTCGGTGCTGGCATTGTCGACCACAATCCAGCGCGGCATAGCTGCAGTGGCAGTTTCTCGCAACGACGCAATATGCGCTTCAAGCACCTCAGCACTATTAAACGTTACTGTAACTAAGGTTAACTCGCTCAACAAATCTTGCATCTGTAGTGATGACTCCAAACCATTAATTTTTCTGCCATGCGCAGTTCGCTAATGCTAGTTTGCAAGTAGCTTATGACAGGCCACTCGCCAATCACTTGGCGCCACGCCATAAGCGGCCAAGAGTTTCTTGCTACTCAACACCGAATACGCTGGGCGCTTTGCCGGTGTCGGATAATCTGCTGTGCTGATGGCATTAACCGTCGGCACACTTTTTAGCACACCCTGCTTGTGGGCTTCTTCAAATATCGCGGTGGCAAAGCCATGCCAGCTCACCGCCTCATTGCCAGCGTAATGATAAACGCCATAGTGGGCTTGCGTCCCGCTTTTGTTTTGCTCTGCCGTGTGCAACTGAGTTGCAATATGAACTAGGGCTTTGGCGATATCACCTGCATACGTCGGGCAGCCAAATTGGTCTGCCACCACACCCAAGGTGTCTCGCTCTTTGGCTAAGCGCAGCATGGTTTTCATAAAGTTATTGCCGTACTCACTAAACACCCAGGCTGTGCGGAGAATAATGTGTTTGGGGCAATGGCGCTGCACTGCCAACTCACCATCAAGTTTGGCTTGGCCGTATACGCCGGTCGGGCCGGTTTGGTCTGTTTCCAAATAGGGTGTTTCTTGATTGCCGTCAAACACATAGTCAGTTGAGACGTGTAGCAAGGGAATATCAAAGCGACTGCATAATTTGGCCAGCGCAGCAGGGCCATCTTCATTTATGCGCTTGGCCAATTCAGGTTCAGATTCGGCCTTGTCTACAGCGGTATAGGCTGCAGCGTTAATGATGGCAGTAATGCCGTTATCGGCAACGATTTTTTCTAATACCACGGTATCGTTGATGTCGGCGTCTTGGCGGCTTAGCAAGGTATGTGTAATACCTTGGGCTTTGAGCTGATCTGCTAGGCATTGCCCCAACTGGCCGCCGGCACCGGTAACAAGTAGATGCATGTTATTCATCACTGAAACAACTCGGCAAAGGTGGGGGCTTTGCTGTCTTTGTCAGACAATGTCGGGTTATCTAGCGGCCACGTAATTGCCATAGCGGGATCGTTCCAAATCAAACTACCTTCGTCAGTCGGGTCGTAGTAATCTGTGCACTTATACTCAAAGTCAGCTGTGTCGCTAAGCACCACAAAGCCATGGGCAAAGCCCGGCGGCACCCAAAATTGACGCTTGTTTTCCTCTGAGAGGATCACGCCCTCCCACTGCCCAAAGCTGGGTGAG
>NZ_JAHWDQ010000005.1 GCF_019312595.1 Zhongshania aquimaris
GTTACAACGGTGTGGCCACTGTTGATAAGAAACACCAGATCATTATCGACGCCCAGGCATTTGGTGAGGGCCAAGAACACCACACCCTACAGCCCGTGCTTGAAACCGTGAAGTCCCGGTTAAACAAATTAGGCATTCGCAAAAATATCTTCAAAGGTCGCTACAAACCAATCATCACCGCAGACACCGGCTTTGCCAATGAAGCCAATATGGAATATCTCTACAGCAACAAAGTGGATGCCTACATTCCCGACAATCAGTTCCGCTCGCGCGATCCTAAATTCCAAGATCAAAAGACCAAATATGGCAAGCGACATCAGACTAAACCAGAAAGCCAAAAGCGCAAGGTGATTCCGGCAAGCGAATTTAATTTTGATCCAGTGAACATGATTTGTATTTGTCCTACGGGCAACAAGATCAGCTTCCGTGGTGAGCGACCCGACGAGAACGGCAATCCAAAAGCGTACTTTGAAGGAAAGCTTCTACAATGTAGAAATTGCGGAATAAAAGATAAATGCATGAAAAACCCTGCTGCGGCAGATCACCGCAAAGGTGCAGGTCGGCAAGTCTCATTCTTGCTGGAGCATAAGAGAGAACCGAATTACACTGACTGGATGAAGCACCGAGTCGACAGCGACAAGGGCAAACAAATATACAGTCATCGCATGTCCGTGGTGGAGCCTGTATTTGGCAACATCACTACAAACAAAAGGCTGAATCGATTTAGTTTGCGTGGGAAGCAGAAAGTAGATGCTCAATGGAAGCTCTACTGTATGGTACATAACATTGAAAAGCTGATGAATTACGGCAATATCGCGGTAAGGTGAAGTAGATTAGGCGAATGTCTGCTGGAATATGAAAAATAAACGACCTGACGATGAAGAATTCGTATGAAAATTAAATCAACTAAAAATATCTGGCTGGAAGATTACGTGAGCTACAAATACGTTTTCCTACAGCCTCGTTAGGCTGGCGAACAATAAGAGGTTGAAATGCAAAAAGTAATTTCCGCTGTATTTGTTGCTGTTGGTGGTATCTTCGGGTCGGTCTATCTCAAATACATCGGTGTGATATCCGAACCTTCACTTATAGTGCTGATATTGGCTGCCACATTGGTCGGCCTATTTATATGCTATGCCGATAAAGTAAAAAGTATCAATCTGAAAGAAGGCGAGCTAATACTCCAAGAAATGAAAGAAACGGAAGCATCTGTAAAAGAATTAGGTCGCGCAGTGCTAGAACTTAATGAAGCATCCAGCCACTCTCTTATGTTGGAGTCCTTTGATTCAGATGCAGATGAAAAAGCTGTTGAAAAACTGCGTAAGTTGGTCATCTAACGCCGTAAGCAGGCGTTAGATAAAAGGGATCGGAAGTGAGCGAGAATCATGAGTTAAAAAAATTGTTTGAGGGCGTGGTTCCAGAGCGTCTTGATGAGGTGCTCGGTCTCATTGATACACACTCCGCTCAATTTCGTAGGGTTGGTGACAAAAGTGGCTTCAATCTTGACGCAGGTGCTTATGGAGCAATTCAGTTTACGCAAAGATCCTTGGAGCAGCTTTGGCTGTTCGGTTTTGCTGGGCTATACGCACTTCACTCCTTCTCTGGCGTCATCTTTCTTGTAAAGTGCCGAGGCTTAAAGCTTGACCTTGACGAAATTGACGGGTTGCCGGCGCAGAAAGAGGAAAATAAGCGCTTTTCTAAAATAATAGAGACCATTAAAGGGCTGAATTCCGCTGAAAGCGAATATGACTTCACCTGGCCAGCTGGAATACCTAAGCCAGAAGAAGGAAGGCCAAAAGATACAGAGCAAGCTGCTGTATTCGACCTTGTACTCATGGCAACGGCATACGTGTTTCTGCATGAGCTGAAACACGTCATTTTTGAATCGGAAGGGAACGCTCCCGAAGATCGATTATGTGAAGAACTTGAGTGCGATTCCTTTGCCTCAGAGATGATGCTCTCAAAAACACAGGACTATTCAGCCAAGAGTGGCTACCCAGAAGATCAGGTACGCATGAAAAGGTCGATTTCTATAGCGCTTGGGAGTGCCTTCCTTGCTGTTGCTACTCCCCCAAATAACTTAGGTGGAACGGCAACTCATCCTGCGGTTCACGACCGTTGGTCTGCCACTCTCGGGAAAATTCAGCTAGAAGAAAATGATTTTTACTGGTTATATTTTGCTTCGCTAGCGATCGCTTTATTGAAACACATGAAAATTGTCTTTCCTGTTCAGATGGTTGTTACTTATAAGCAGCTGGCCATTGCAGCAATCAAGGCGCTAGAAGAAGGCATCTAACAAATTGCTGCACGCGGATAAGCATACGATCTCCATCAAAATACGTATTTTCGTCCGTCCGCTTTTTACCAATACGAGCCCTCTGTTGTTCAGTCTGAACATTTTTTGATCCTCAAGCGGTCAGCGTCAATTCTACAATTAGTTAAAAAGTGTGAACATCTTCCGAATACATTTCGACCTAGGGCGTGAGTAAACTATTTGGCCATTTCATCTGAAGCGACTGCATTGTTGTGAATATCGCCGCGCACAAATTTATGTAGCAGCACCGGCAGCAGGGTAAGGTCGGCGATAAGCGCAATAATGATTGCCAAGCCTGTCAGCAGACCAAATAGTACGCTTGGCACAAAATCTGAGAAGCCAAGCAAGGCAAAGCCAATAGCAATAATTAGCGAGGTGTAGATTAGCGCGTAGCCAACGCTGTGGTGGCTGCGTTCGATGGCTTTTTCTGCGCTGGTGTTTTTGAGTTCTTGTAAGTAGCGGTGGGTGTAGTGAATGGTGTCATCCACCGCGATGCCCATGGCGATAGCGGCTATGGTCATAGTCATAAAGTCGAGTGGGATTCTCAACCAGCCCATAATCCCAAGTATTGCGATGGCCGAGATAATATTTGGGATGATAGCGATGGACGCAATTTTAACCGAGCGAAATATGAGGCAGAAGGCGATGCCTAAGGCGATAAACACCGCGCCCAGTGTCAGTATTTGCGAGGTGAACAGCTGCTCTAACATCGCCTGGTAAAGCACAAATAAACTGCTGAGTTGATAATCGTCCTTCGATATTCCCAAGGCCTGAATTTTCCCGTGAATCTCCGCTAGCATGGCGCCACGGTCTAGCCCTTCGGTGCTGTCTTTAATTCGAGCGCTGATGCGCAGTTGCGCTGGCGGTTCCAAGAAGAAGCTGCCCAGCAGATCTTCCCGAATACCTTTGTCTAAAGTCCAGTAAATGGCGGTTAATTCGTATTCAGTAAGCGGTCTGCCGTTATTAATTTGCTTAGCTAGCTGGGTAAAATTTAATACTGATAGGCGGGTGCCCATGGCCTCAAATTCGCCTAGTGCTTTCTGTATTCTCTGTACATTTTGAATATCTTTGGCGCGCAATACCAAGTTTTTGTCAGGCCGTGGTTCTTCCGGTGGTGTGTAAATGATGTCGAGCGGGGTGGATCCGCCAAACTCTTTGTCGATAAAGCTGAGCTCCTTATATACCTCAGTTTTTTCGCCAAAATAATTAATAAAACTATTTTCTACATTTAACTGTAGTGCGCCAAACACGCTGGCACCGAAAAAGATAATGCTGACTAGTATTATTGCTCCGCCGCTTTTTATACATATGTGGTGGAGGGCGTTCACTGGCCTGGCGAGGAAGGTGGTGTTCGAGCTAGGTTTTTCGCGAGGGAAAAGCAGTAACAGAGCTGGGAACAGTAGTAGTGTGCAGAGAATAGTGACAGCCATAGCGACAATCATCATCCATCCGAACGCGATAACGGGTTGGATTTCACTTAGCAGTAGAGAGGCAAATCCCAGCGATGTGGTAAAACCTGCGAAAAAGCACGGCGCGATTTTATTCTTCAGTGTCAGTACCACCAGGTCTTTTTGGCTGATGTCTGGGTGTGATTCAGCGTCTTCGCGGTACTGAACAATTAAGTGGATCACAATCGCGAGGCTTAGAATAAGCTGCAGAGAAATAAAGTTAGAGGAGATAACGGTGGCTTTTAAATTGAGCAAGCCAAAGGCGCCCACGGTAATGAGTAGGTTACTGGCGCAGCAGGCAACGGTGATGATAACCCAGCTAAAGCGCCGAAATACTAGAAGTACCAGTAGGCATATAAGAAGGGCTATGGCGCTGCCGAACACCTTCAGGTCATTTTGAATAATGTTAATGAGTTGGTAGCCTAGGACGTGAACCCCACCGAGGTAGAGGTCGGCGTCTGCGCTATAGTCTTTAATAATGCCGCGAAGAATTTCAATTTCTTTGTTGCGGGTTTCTCTAAGTGCCTTCTCCTGCGGTGCGGCTTTGGCCTTTAGGTGCGCTAGCTCGGTCTTGTCGTCTTTGCTTAGTGCACCATCTAAGCGTTTGGATTGAATGGCCAGAATGTCGGCATTTATATTTTGTAGAATGATGTCGGGCTTAAATAGAACTTGGATGCCGCTAGCGGTTTGTTCGTGGTTTATTAGCAAACCGTCATAAATGGGATGGTCTTTAAAGAGACTGCGAAGTTCGGAGGCCGGCAGTTGTAATTTTTGCTGGGTGAAATCGTTTGGCTTCATGTCGGCGCTAAGTTCTTTGCCAGCCTTCGATAGTAGCGGCACGGTCATGACCGAGCGCACGGCTTTTACCCGGGGAAGTTGTTCTATTTTACCGCTGATGGCCGCTATGTTTTGCAGGCTGGTTTCAGAGAAGATGTCGCCGCTTTTTGGGCGGTAGGCAATGATAAGGAACTCTTCGGGTGAGAACTGTTGGTTTATTTTTTGGCTCTTTATGAACTCTTCATTGTCTTCAGAAATTAAAGTGTCGGCAGAGGCATTAGTTTCAAAGTCTTTGCTGTGCCATGCGAAGAAGCCGACCAGAATGACGAAGACGAAAAGTATTATTTTGTGTCGTGAAAATAGTGCTTCCAGCATGCGTGGAGTCCTGATTATTTTTGTGTGCTTGCGTTCTGCGATTCGTCAGACTTGAATTGCTGGTCTCTCAGTAAGCCCTGTATGTGCATATTGCGAAAGAATATATAGGGGTCATCACTTTTAGCGCGCAATGTTTCATAGCTTTCAGCTTGGCCTGCAAAGTCTTGGGTGGCATCGGTAGCCATGATGTAAGTCGTATCTGGTTGTTCGGTAATGTAGGGAATGGGATTTAAAAAATAGTCAGCTACCACACCGGTGCCGCCGCGTAAGTCTGACGGCCCAATAAAGGGTAAAACAATATAGGTGCCATAGCTGCTGCCATATTCTGCCAAGGTGTCAGCGAAGCCGGTTTCTTGTTTGGGTAAATCAAACCATGCTTTTGCGGGGTCAAATATGCCCGCGATACCAATGGTGGTGTTAAGTAAAAAGCGGGCGGTGGTGGCGCCGGCTTTGGCTGGTTCCCATTGCAATAGATGGTTAATGATGTGAATGGGCGCTTTGATATTGTCGAACACATTGCCAATTCCGGTTCTGACGACGGCAGGCGTGACGTAGTTGTAGCCCTTCGCAACGGGAATAAGCACATAGCGATAGCTAACGTCATTGAAGGCAAACATCGCCCTATTAAAGGCCATTAAGGGATCGTTGTAGTCACTTTCTTCATAGCTAACGACAGTGATTTCGTCGTCGCTCAAGTCGACTGCTGTTGCGCTGGTCTGTTGCGCGGCTTCGCCGCTGCCCTCGGCTGCTAGCGCGCTGCTGAAGGGCAGGCTAGTGGTTAACAGCAATAGACTTAGCAATAGTGCTTCGAATATGGATGTTGCGCTTTTGCGGTGGGGCGAGTGTTGATGGTACGTGTGTTTAGACGGCATCCATTCACCTTGCTATGTTATTGTACCGGCACATTCTTTATACCGGCGCCAGCATTTAGAAGGGTATAGTGCGCAATCGTTCCCTAGCCTATTCTGGCTTAAACTTTAGTCGTTAGGATTTTCAGTGTTGCCATGACGACCGATTCCTTGCTCAAAACGCTTGGCGCCAGAGACCGTTTCGCCGCTGTTTAGGGTTTGCATACCCCATTTGAACTCATTGCTAATTGCCGCTGCCTCGTCCATTCCCCACTGATCGTAGGCGCTGCGGCGGTCATTGCGCAGGCATTCTTGAGGGAATGCAGCAATTTGTAGCGCGAGTTCTTCGGCGCTGCTGCGAAGCGCCGCTGGCGGCACAACGCGGTTGGCTAGGCCAATGCTGAGCGCTTCTTGGGCCTTGACTGCACGGCCAGTGAGAATCATATCCATCGCGCGGCTCATGCCAATTAGACGGGGTAGTCGTACCGTCCCACCGTCTATAAGCGGAACCCCAAAACGACGACAGAATACGCCGAATACAGCGCGCTCGGTGGCGATGCGCATATCGCACCAGAGGGCGAGCTCTAGGCCGCCGGCAACACAGTAGCCGTCAATAGCGGCAATTACCGGTTTATTTAATGCTAGGCGGCTAGGCCCCATTGGCCCGATACCGTCAGTCTCGAGTGGATTGCGGCGCCCTGGGTCTTCGCTGGCCACCGCTTTTAAGTCGGCACCAGCACAAAAATTGTGCTCTGCGCCGCTTAAGATAGCGACTGACAGTTCGGGATCGGCATCAAAATCTACAAACGCTTTGGCCAGTGATCTGGCGGTGTCGCCGTCGACCGCATTGCGCGCACCGGGACGCTCGATCGTGATCCAGACCAGCGGTGGCTGTCGTACGATGCTGATTGTGTGTGTATCTGTCATTGTCGTCGACCGTGTTAATTTAAATAAGAGTGGCACCACGTTTTTATCATTGTGGCATTTTCTTAGTCCCTGTGTCTTATCGTGTTATTTTATGCTCGACCATGAGCACTGCACTAATATAGTTTTAATAGGTCTCAAAATTGAAGGTGGCAGATTTAGTATCTGTCGTATGAATAAACTAACTTATATAAATGGAATTTCTCACCGAGTGCGGCAAACCGTGCACATTGCGGTGTGACAGAGGAAAAATGGATGGCACGACCAAGAGTTAGGGAGCAATTACTAGACGCGGCGTATGACTTGCTGCAAAGGGAGGGTATTGCTGCACTAACAACCCGTCATATAGCCAGCTGTGCGGGAACCACAGAGGCTAGTGTATTTAATAATTTTGGCGACAAGGCCGGTTTGCTATATGCATTGATCGGTGAGCGCCTGCCCGAAGTGCAAGCCGTTAAATCTGCGATAGATGCAGACCTGCAAGACGATGTGGCGGTTTGGTTAGAAAATGTCTACCAAGCTGCAGAATTATTTTATATTGCCATTATTCCTTTGACCGCGCCGCTTTGGGGGCGGGAAGGGTTGGGTGACGGTCAATTACTTGGTGATCGGCATCCGCTACATGGCTTGGTGGTGGCGCGTTTTCTACAGTTTCAGCGGGAAGGCGTGTTAGGCCCGGGTAGCGATGCCTGCGCCCTAGCGACTATTGTGTTGGGGGCGGCGTTGCACAACGGCTTTAATCTGGTGGCGCACGGTCGTGTTGCGCTGGCAGAGAATCGGAACGGGCAGCCCGGTCGCTTGGTGACAAGTTTGCTGCCTTTGTTTGGCGCTGTGGCAACTTAATCGAGTGTTAGGAATCGTCTTTATTTTTCAGTGGCGTGCTAGCCAGTGTGCTTATCTAAACTCAAAAAAAGCCGGCACCACGAAAAGTGGTGGCCGGACGAGGGGGAGACTACGGTTAACCCTGACAAGAGTCGAGCTTGTGTATTGGGTTTATTGGGCAATGCGTATCTGAACCGAATCACCTTCGGTGCGGGCTTCGTAGCACGCGATAGATACGCCGTCATCTTCCAGGCATTTTCCTGCTGCAAGGCTAAAGTGTTGTTTGTAAATGGGTGATGCTACCGCGAGGGTGCCTTGTACGCTGCACACAATGCCTCTAGACAGTACATTGGCATTGCTGAACGGGTCTTTGTTGGCCAGCGCGTAAACGCTGTCATTTACGCGGAATATGGCGACCTGAGTTTCATCAATCAAAGCGGCAACGCCGGTGTTCGGTATGATGTCATCGAGACTGCAAACGGTTGTCCACGACATTAGTTAATCCTCATATAAAATCTTGTTGGCCAGTGGTCTTTAGAGACCGCCTGGCCTTGATGCATTGCTGTTAGGCTACGGCGATTAAATCGTCGCCCGTGATTTTCTCGGCGTCGGTGGCGGGGCGAATTTGGCCGCGCTCCTGAATAAATACAATTTCTTTGTCGCCTTTATCCGCATTCACAAAACTGCGGAATTGCTTCACTTTCTCCGGATTCTCAACGGTGGTTTTCCATTCGCACTGATAAGTGTTCACCACGTGTTGCATTTCCGCTTCCAGGTCTGCGCAAATGCCAAGTGAGTCATCAATGATGACTTTGCGGAGATAGTCCAAACCGCCCTCTAAGTTTTCCATCCACACCGATGTGCGCTGCAGGCGGTCGGCGGTGCGGACATAAAACATCAGGAATCGGTCGATATATTTCACCATGGTGTCGGTGTCGATATCGGATGCAAACAGATCGGCGTGGCGCGGTTTCATGCCGCCGTTACCGCAGAGATAGAGGTTCCAGCCTTTTTCGGTGGCGATAACGCCAACATCTTTACTCTGTGCCTCTGCGCATTCGCGGGTACAGCCCGACACCGCCATTTTTAGTTTGTGGGGTGAGCGCAAACCTTTGTAGCGATTTTCTAAATCGATGGCCTTGCCAACGCTGTCTTGCACACCGTAGCGACACCAGGTAGATCCGACGCAGGACTTAACGGTGCGCAAAGACTTACCGTAGGCGTGGCCCGATTCAAAACCGGCACTGATTAATTCTTCCCAAATGCGGGGCAGTTGGTCGAGGGTGGCGCCAAATAAATCGACCCGCTGACCACCAGTGATTTTGGTGTAAAGATTATATTTTTTAGCAACCTGGCCAACTGCAATTAAGCCGTCGGGGGTGACTTCGCCACCCGCCATGCGCGGCACCACCGAGTAGGTGCCATTCTTTTGCATATTGGCTAAATAGCGGTCATTGGTATCTTGTAAGCTCGCGTGTTGCGGCTCCAGAATATAATCATTCCAGCACGAAGCGAGGATGGACCCCGCCGTTGGTTTACAGATTTCGCAACCGTGGCCGCTGCCGTGCTTTTCTAATAGTTCGGCGAAGGATTTGATATTGCCAACACGGACCAAATGGTAAATTTCTTGGCGGGTGTAGGGAAAGTGTTCGCAGAGGTCGGTGTTAACCTCGACGCCCATTTTGGTGAGTTCCGCGTTGAGAACTTGGCCGACCAGCGCGGTACAGCCGCCGCAGGTAGTCGCTGCTTTTGTGCAGGCTTTTAAGTCGCCCACGGTCATTGCGCCGCCTTGCACCGCGGCACAAAGATCACCTTTACTGACGTTGTTGCAAGAACAGATTTGAGCGACGTCGGGTAGTGCGTCTACGCCAAGGCCAACTCCTGCGCTGCCGTCTAACGCAGGTAAAATCATGCTTTCAGGGTGTTCGGGTAGCTCAATTTTGTTCAGAGCAAATTGCAGCAATGTGCCGTAGTCGTTTGCCTCGCCGATCAATACCGCACCCAAGAGATGCTGGCCGTCTGCGGTGACAACAATCTTTTTATACACTTCGGCTTTTTCATCGATAAATGTGTAGCACTTGGCGCCGGGCGTGCTGGCATGCGCATCGCCAATCGAGGCGACATCGACCCCCATTAACTTAAGCTTGGTGCTCATATCTGCGCCGGTGAAGGTTTTTTCGCTGCCACCTAGGACGTGATCAGCGGCCGCCCGTGCCATATCCCAGCCTGGCGCGATAAGACCGTAAATACGACCGCCCCACAATGCACATTCGCCAATAGCATAGATTGCCGGATCTGACGTCTGGCAGTTGTCGTTTATCACGATGCCGCCGCGCTCGCCGACGTCGAGTTCACTTTGGCGGGCGAGGGCATCTTGTGGGCGAATACCGGCTGAGAAAACCAGGATATCGGTTTCCAACTCGGCGCCATCGGCAAATTGCAGTTTATGGACGCAGTCGTCGCCATCAATAATTTGCTGGGTGTTTTTCTGGGTGTGGACTGATACGCCCAAGTCTTCAATTTTTCGGCGCAGTAGAGCACCGCCGCCTTCATCAACTTGTACGGCCATTAAGCGTGGTGCAAATTCAATAACGTGGGTTTTTAGGCCTAAATCTTTTATCGCTTTAGCGGCTTCTAGCCCCAACAGACCGCCGCCGACGACAGCGCCGACTTTGGCATCTTTTGCCGCTGCGGTGATCGCTTCTAAATCTTCGATAGTGCGGTATACAAAGCAGTTTTTGCGGTCATGACCCGGTACCGGCGGTACAAATGGGAAAGAGCCAGTAGATAAAATAAGTTTGTCGTAGGCGTATTTTTCGCCTTTGTCGGTGGTGGCAATTTTATTGGCGCGATCAATCTCGGTGACTTTTTCATTACTCATCGCGGTGATGTTGTTGTCGCCATAAAACCCGTCTTTGACCATATTGAGTGAGGCGGCTTCGCGGGTTTCAAACCAGGCTGTTAGGTGAACTCGATCGTACGCTGGGCGAGGCTCTTCGCCGATGACCGTAATGTCGAATTGATCGGACTGACCGCTCTCAACAATGGATTCGATAAATTGGTGGCCAACAGGGCCGTTACCCACAATAAGCAGACGTTGTTTGTCAGTCATCTTTACATCCTTCAATACTTGCGCGTGCTTCGGCCATTGGCCTTCGCTGTGTTAGGTGTTTATACAATCTGTAGAGTTGTTAGCAAAAGATATGCCACGGCATATATTGTTATTTAACTTGCTGATTAATAAGGATTTAATTTTATTTTTGCACTTTGTTGGGGCGGTTTTTCCAGCAAGATAGTTATGTGATCGGGACGTGGTGGGGCATTGTGCGTTTAAATGGTGCGCTAAAGATGCGGTGGAGTGCTCCCATCTTGGTTCTATTTTGGTGCGTTTTTGCTGTGTGTTGCTCTGGGTATAAAAATAAAGATATATAAAACAATGAGTTATGGTTAGGTTGGTGGTATCTGGAAATGGCTTGGCATAGGGCTTGCTCTTGGCTCTGCAGATACTTTTGTGACCCATCTGGAGCTGTTGATGTCTTCTTCAACCTTAAATGTGCTTGATCTCAAGCAAGATAAAATTCGCTTGCTGCACCTAAGTTGGTTTGCGTTCTTTCTGACCTTTGTTGTGTGGTTTAACTTTGCGCCGATGCTGTCGGCTATTAAAGAAGCTTTTGATCTGAGTACTCAGCAGGTTAAAGCGCTCATGATTTTGAACGTGGCTTTAACAATACCGGCGCGGGTGATTGTTGGCATGCTGGTGGACCGCTTCGGTCCACGTATTGTTTTCAGTGCCCTACTTATTTCTGGCGGCGTGGTGTGTATAGCCTTTGCAATGGCAAATAGCTACGAAATGATCGCGTTGCTGCGATTCCTGATGGGCTTTATCGGCGCTGGTTTTGTGATCGGGATCCGCTTGGTGGGGGAGTGGTTCCCAGCCCGTCAGGTCGGTTTGGCTGAGGGCGTGTACGGCGGCTGGGGTAACTTTGGTTCAGCTGCCGCGGCAATGAGTTTGCCAACACTCGCACTATATTATGGTGGAGACGATGGCTGGCGTTACGCGATAGCAACGACCGGTGTGCTGGCGTTTCTATATGGTTTCTTTTTTTACTGGCGCGCGCGGAATACCCCAAAGGGATCAACTTACTTTAAACCCAAAAAATCTGGCGGTTTGGTGGTGAGTAGCAAGCGCGATTTAGTATTTTATATCGCGATGTGCGTGCCGATGTATTTGGCTCTGGCGGTGCTGACTTGGAAGTTATCGCCGGTTAACTTGGGGTTGCTTAGCGAATTCGCCTCAATCGCTTTGTATATTGTGTTGGCAGTATTGTTTGTTGTTCAGGTGAGCCAAATTCTTCGGGTGAATAGCGACGTATTAAACAATGTTGCAATCCCTCCTATGCAGCAGTACAAGTTCAAGCAGGTCGCCATTCTAAATGTTGCGTATTTTGTGACCTTTGGGTCTGAGCTGGCGGTTGTCTCCATGTTGCCGCTGTTCTTTATGGACACCTTTACCTTGAGCGCGGTTGAGGCCGGTTTGCTGGCTTCTGGCTTTGCATTTATGAATTTAGCGGCGCGTCCCGGCGGTGGTTATTTGTCTGATAGATTTGGACGCCGTAAATCATTGTCTATTTTGGTTGCTGGCTTGGCTGTGGGCTATATGGTGTTGAGTCAGATTGAGTCGGCTTGGCCGGTATGGTTGGCCGTGGTCGCAACCATGTGCTGTTCTTTCTTTGTTCAGGCGGGTGAGGGCGCGGTGTTTGCGATAGTGCCCTTGGTCAAGCGCAGCATGACCGGTCAGATTGCAGGTATGACAGGTGCTTACGGTAATGTTGGTGCGGTTATCTTCTTAACGGTGTTGTCGTTTGTAAGCAATGCCGATTTCTTTATGGTTATTGCGGCCTGCGCAGCGGTGGTGTTTGTGGCAGTGCAATTTTTAGAGGAACCCCAGGGTCATACTGCCGAGTTGAATGATGACGGTAGTGTTGCGCTGATTGAAGTAAGCTAAAGTGTTAGTGTTCCATAACGTAAGTTTATACGCTGAAAATTGACGAACTTACGTTGCGGGACACGAGCTAGCTTTTAGATTCTGGAATCCTTGCTATGCACTTCAATGGCGGTTTAAAAATGTCGATTGCCCAGTACAGCAGTGCTGGGCAAAAAGCGGTGAATGAAGATAGCCTTGGCATTCGCATGCCGGATGAAGATCAGCTTACGACCAAGGGCGCCGTCGCAGTGATTGCCGACGGCGTTTCTGCTGCGGAAGCGGGTAAGGAAGCGGCGGAAACTTGCGTCACGGGCTTTTTAAGCGATTACTACTCCACGCCCGACTCCTGGTCGGTAAAGCGCTCTGCGCAACAGGTATTAAATGCCTTAAATCGCTGGCTCTACGGTCAGGGGCAGCATTATTTACAAGCCGAAAAAGGCTATGTATCCACCTTGAGTATCGCCATTTTTAAATCCCAAACGGCGCATCTTTTTCATGTTGGCGACAGCAGAATCTATCGCTTAAGAGGGGGGTGTATGGAGCAGCTCACCCGCGATCACGCTATGCCTATTGGTCGTGGGCAGTCCTATTTAACTCGTGCTATGGGCTTGGATATTAATCTGGATGTGGATTATCGCGCCGCCGATGTTGCTGTGGGCGATGTGTTTTTGCTGAGTACAGATGGTATTCACGATGTGCTTAGCAGCGCGCGTATGCAGGCTATTATCAGCGAGCATGGCGATGACCTAAACAGCGCGGGGCAGTGTTTGCTTGATGAGGCGCTCGCCGCGGGCAGTGACGACAATTTAAGTTGTCAGCTGCTTAAGGTAGATGCCTTGCCTCTGGAGGATGCTGGCGACGTATACCGGAAGTTAACGGCGCTGCCTTTTCCGCCACCATTGAGTGCGGGAATGGTAGTCGATGGATTGGTTATCGAAGAGGAGATCCATGCCAGCCCTCGCAGTCAGCTTTATAAAGTATTTGATGGAACCGCAAATCGTCACTACGTGATGAAAACGCCATCTGCAAACTTTAATGACGATCCTGCTTATATTGAGCGCTTTATATTAGAGAGCTGGATAGGGCGGCGAATACAAAGCGAATATGTTATCGATGTTATTGAGCCGCCAAAAACACCTAGCTATCTATATTATTTGTCTGACTATTCACCGGGATTAACCCTGGGGCAATGGATGTTAAAAAATCCAAAGCCGGCAACGCAGGCCATGCTGGATATCATTGTGCCGGTGGCAAAAGGTTTGCAGGCTATGCATCGTCGAGACACGTTTCATCAGGATATAAAGCCGGACAATATTCTGGTGGGCGAAGACGGAAAAATCAAAATCATCGATTTTGGCTCCTGTTATGTCGCGGGTTTGGCAGAAATCGCCGTTCCCATCGAGCGCGATATCGTTCTGGGTACCGCCCAATACTCTGCGCCAGAGCACGTCCTGGGCCGGCGACCGAGCGGCAGGGCCGATCAATTTTCTCTGGCGGTCATTGTTTTTGAAATGCTAACGGGGCAACAGCCGTATCAGGGTCGTTTACAGCATTGCACGACCACCGTGGCATTTTCGCGAATAGAGTATGTATCGGCGTGTCGATACAATCCGCATGTTCCGATCTGGCTGGATGCAGCATTGAGTCGTGCGCTGAGTATTAGCCCTGAGCTGCGTTACAACGACGTCTCTGAGTTTGTTTACGATTTAGAACACCCAAACACCGAGTTCATGAAAGATGAATTTAAGCCCTTGCTCACCCGCAATCCCCTGCGGACCTGGCAGGGCATATCGCTGTTTTTGTTTTTGTGCCTGTTGTGGAGTTTGCTGCGCTGAGTGGTGTTACCTCTCGTTTGTCGAGTCTGAATGAGTTTGTAACAATGCGCGTATTTTGTGTATTTGTGGTGCACTACTAATTCCGCCTACTAAAATAATGTGTCCTAGCGTGGTGCGTTTGCCAGCTATTTGGGCAAATTTTGTAATTCTATTCCTTCCCTGGTGCTAGTCAGTACGCAGATTTTGTGGTTTAGCTCACACTTTTTCTTTATGAAAATGCCGGAATATTTGCTCAGCCGATAAATAGGCGGAAAGCAAAGTCTTTGGCGCGCCTCTTGCAATGATTAATTTGCAGTTGGTTTTTACTTCGAATTTATTTGATAGAAAATGGATATTTTGATTATCTGGTGGCGAAGTCATGGCGTATTTTTCATTAAAAAAAATACTAACTTCAGTTTTTCTTGTATTGATTTTAAAGTCAGTATATTTGCATGCTGACGACACCGAGTTGCCAAAGATAAAGGCGCAAGCTTTAAATATTTATACGACGCTTAAGATGTCTGAGGACGCGTCATTTTCAGATCATCACCGTGTTCATATTTATGTCGGCAATCGCGCCGACGATTTTATTATTCAAGCGGCTAAAATTCAAATCGACGAAAACGCGCCGATTCGCTACGTCTATAGCGAAATAGAATCCAGTGTTTTGTTGGAGGGCGGCGCGCACGAAATTACCACTGCGAATTTAGCTTCTGGCAGCCATCGTATTAGAGCAGAAATTGTCGCGCTAGCGCGTGGTGCCGGTCCAAATGTAGATCGAATTTTCCCTAGTATAGAACAGCAGGTAAATGTCGAAGACGAAACCCATATTGAGTTTGAGCTGGTCAGCGAAGGTATGAAGAAAATGCTGGGCAATGCCGATATTGTAGTTCGAGATTGGCGGCTTAGCTTATGAAAATAGCTATTTTCATCGCACTTGCCATTGCTTCCGCTAGTCCATCGATTTATGCCGATGACGATTCGCCGGCAATTTCTCAAGATCCCAGATTGCGAGCATCCTATTTTTATGCGCATACACATCGGCCGTTTGAGGCGTTGGCGGGACTGTCGGTCGCGCAAATGCAGGGTGCGGGCTTATCCGACTCAGCGGATTTAAATGCCGCAATTGATACTGCGGTGATTGAGCTAGGTCTTGATGCAAAAATGCTGGAGGCGGGCAGCTTTACCTATCGTGTGACTGGAAATGGTCACCGTGAAGAATCGCCAATTTATACGAAATACAATCATGGACTGAGTTTGCTTCAATCCAGCACTCCATTAGATGGGGTGAAATTACTTAATGAGATTTCTACTGGGGAATATCTAGAGAATGATGAGAAATTATTAAAAGACAGAACTAATTTAACACTTGGATATTATTTATTAGAGACAGGTGATCAGCGCGGAGCAATCAATTATTTTCGCCAAGTAAGACGCTTGAGTATCTACGCTAATAGGGCTTTGGTTGGTTTGGGTTGGGCCTTGTTGAGCCCGAATACCGGTCTGGAAAAAAATGAAAATTCGCTGCGTAAATCTGCTGATACCGCGGCGGATGATTATCTGTGGTCGGGTTCAGATGACGAGCTAGCATGGTCGCGCCGCGATGCGCCGTTTCGGCGTGCCTGGGCCATAGCGAAAGGCGAAAAGGAGAAGGATCTGCGGGCAGCGATGGTGCCCTGGATGGAGTTGATTAGCCGCGACCCCTTAGATCCTGCAGTGCAAGAGGTCATGCTCATTATTCCCTATTTAATGCTTCATTGGGATGGTCAGCAAGCTAGATCAGAGCAATACTACATTTCTGCAGTTGGGCGTTTAAAGCGAGCCTCTTCCGATCTAGTCACTATCGAAAAAGATATACGCAGCGGCGGCTTGATAAAAAGTATTCAGGCGGCCGACGCCAATCAGGATAATGGCTGGGAAATCTGGCTGAGTGATTTAACGGCCAGCAGACTCGGGGGATACATAAGTATCTTGTTAGATACCCCCGGTTTTAGAGAGGCCCTTGACGAATTTCGTCAGTTAGATCGCATTCATATGCGCTTGGAGAGTGTGTTAGCTGGCGGCGCCGAAGCGGCTAGTGCGCGTCGCGAGGAGCGAGCCGCTGCTAGGGCCTTATTAGCCAAAATAGAACACCACCGCTCACATTGGTCATCTGTCATTGAGCAGTTAGCACTTAAGCGGGTGGTGGAGCATCGTAATCGCACGGAAGCTTACTCTGCGGAAGCGGAATTTGCCTTGGCGCGTAACTATGAGCGCCTGCGTCAAAGCTTGTCGAGTGTCATGTGGAGTGAAAACGAATCATGATATTTAACGCTGAGACAAGGGCGCACCGGCTAGGGCTGCGCAGGGTGAAAACGCCGCTGCTGCTATTTGCTTTGTGCGGTGCGTGGCAGGTTTGTTGGGCGATAGAAGGTGACAAGCAGACGATCGGCGAGCTTCTCGACAGGAGTGCACAGAACCCAGACCGTCTCATTTTAACGACAACGCCAAAGCAGCAAATTTCAAATGCAGCGAAAGCGAGAGAGCGAGCACGGCTAGCTGCGATAGAGCATTACGAGCGGGTTATTGGCGCTAGTGCCGCGCCGGCTATACGCGCTGAGGCGATACGTCGCGCCGCGGATTTAAGAGTTGAGTTTATCGACGGCGAGTTGAGTCACTCTGGGGCGTCGATTAATGGAGATGCCAGCAAAAATCAGGAGCTAAAGACTGCGATCACGTTGTATTCACAATTGCTAAGTGAATATCCAAATTACAGTGCGGCAGATTATGTGCTTTATCAAATGGCGAGGGCCTACGATTTAAGTGAGCTGCAAGATAGTTCTATCGATACGCTCAGGCGTTTAAGCCGGGAATTCCCAGAATCGAAGCGCGTTTATGAATCGTCGTTTAGGGCCGCGGAAATGCTCTACTTACGTAAACGCTATTCAGAAGCGATTGTTGAATATCAGCGTATCACCGCGAAGGAGTCAAGCGCGCAATATTGGTGGCTGGCGCAATATAAGCAAGCGTGGACTTACTATCAGTTGGACGATTACAGCGCCTCTGTGTCTGCCTTCGCCAAGATACTAGATGCCCTAAAGATTCAGTCCGAGCTTACTGATTTAGCTGGTCTACTGGCTTTTGCCCCAAACGACAAGGCGGAGTTAGTTAGAGACGCTGTTCGTGGAATGAGTAAAGCATTTTCAAAGCTAGCTAGGGCCGATGAAATTGATGACTATTTCGCTGCTAAGCAGAATCAATTCTATTCCCCAGTCATTTATCGAGAGCTTGCTGAGATATATTCGCGTGAAAAGCGCTATACCGACGCAGCTAGCGTGTATGAGTCATTTGCTAGGTTGAATCCCCACCATATTTTGGCGCAGCAGTTTAGCGAACGAGGTATAGCCTCATATCGGGACGGTGGGTTTAATGAACTTGCGGTGACGGCGCAGGAGCAATATATCGGTACATATGGGCCTGGCAACGCCCTATGGCAGGCGGATGGCGTGTCCAGTGATCACCGCCGATTAATTCGTCGATACATGCAAGATGTGGTCACGTATAGGCATGCGCAGGCGCAGCAGCTTGCTAAGACAAATGAGGAACCATTCAAACAGCGCTTTTCTGATGTTGCTGAGCGTTATCTCGCAATTATTACGTCATTTCCGGAGGACGAAAACCTCGAAGACGTGGTCGGGCATTATGCCGATGCCCTGTATGAATCCGAACGTTTTGACGAAGCGGCGCTTCAGTACGGAAAATTAGCCTACGAATACGCTAACCCCGAGCGGGCGGGGGATGCTGCATTGGCCCAAGTCAAATCATATCGGCAGTGGTATCGCAGTTTAAAAGACAGCCAGGCGAGTGAGTCGGATCTTGGCGATACCCGATCTAAAGTGTTTAATGCGATCGCAGAGTTTGCCAATCGATTCCCGGATCACAAGCAGCGGTCGTCGGTGTTGCTTGCAGCGGCGGAAGACCATTATCAGTTGGCGGCCTTTAGCGAAGTGGTTGGGATTTGTTTACCGCTAATCCGTGCAAACAACTGGTCTGATGAAAAATTGCACAGCAAAGCCTTAGGCCTGCTTGCGGATTCATATTTTGCAATTAAAGATTATGCGCAGTCCGAGAATTACTATGCGGCTTTGCTGCCACTCATGGATGGCGGGGATAATGAGCGCAAGCGTACTGCTAAGAGTAGGCTGACTATATCTGTTTTCCGGCAGGCCGAGCTTGCAAAACAAAATGGACAGCCTCGCTTGGCCGCTGACTTGTTCCAGCGCTCGGCACATTTGTCGGCGGACAAAGGGCTAGTGGCGGAGGCCACCTTTAATGCTGCCGGACAGCTATTTGAAGCCAAGGACTGGTTGCAAAGTGCGTCGTTGTTAGAGCGCTTCTCTGATGAGTTTAGCGGCCACAATATGTTGGTTGATGCAGAGAAAATGTTGGCGGCCGCCTATCAAAAGGCAGCTGATCCCATAAGGGCCGCTCGAACTTATGAGCGAATATCCAAGATTACAATTGCCTCTACAGAACTGCGGCGCACGGCGCAGTTAAGCGCCGGCAATCTTTATATATCGGCTGGCCAACGAGATGATGGCGCGAGAGTATTGAGCGCCTACTTGCGCAGCTATCCACTCCCTTTAGAAGATGCACAGAGTGCACGCTTTGCCCTTTCAGAGTTGTACGCGATTAATTCCACGTCGCAAACAAAGTGGTTGCGAGATATTGTCGCTGCAGATGCGGCATCCCGAGAGAAAAATTCAAAATCCCAATTAATGGCTGCTGATGCAAGTTATAAGCTGGCGATGGCCGATGTCGATTTAGCAAATTCAATTTTCTTATCGCTACCCATTGAGAAAAGTCTGCCGCGGAGACAGGCCGCAATGGAAAAAGCCATTGGGTCACTTGTGAAGTCGTCGTCATTTGGATTTTCTGATATCACGACCTTGGCGAACTATGAATTGGGTGAATTGTACAGAAAGTTTGCGATGGCCCTACTTGAATCTGAGATACCCAAGAAAATGGACGACGACGTCCGTGAGCAGTACCTGATTTTACTAGAAGAGCAGGCCTACCCCTTTGAAGAAAAGGCCATAGCTGAATATAAGTCCAATATGGATTTGATAGATGAGGGGGTGTGGACGCCTGGTGTTAGAAAAAGCGTGATCGCTTTGGCTGAGTTGGCACCGGCGAAATATGGTAAGCAGCCAAAACTTGAGAAGGTCTATGATTCCTTATACTAAGTGCATTTGTATCGTGTACCTAACTACGTTGTTACTCGCGTGCGCAAACTCAAATTCAGTGGTGCGCAGTGATAGGCCGAGCTCAAGATATTCCACCGACTTTAAAAAGGCCGTCGCGACAATGCAGTCAGGCGATGTGGTGTCTGCAAAGGCAGCCTTTGAGGCGCTCACTGAAAAGGTGCCAAATTACAGTGGCCCATGGACAAATTTAGGCATCATCTCCGCGGAGCAGCGGGATTATGTAAAGGCCGAAGCATACTTTAATGAGGCCTTGCGGTGTCAATCTAATAATACCATCGCAATGAATTGGCTGGGATATTTGCGTGCAGTCAGAAAGGACTATTCGTCGGCGGAAAAATGGTATTTGCGTGCAATTGCAATTGATCCTCGTTATGCGGAAGCGCACCTAAATATTGCAATGCTTTACGAAGCGAATATGCGGCGTCCTAAGGATGCCCTTGAACACTACCGAATATATCAATCGCACACCAATGGGGAGAGTACCCTTGTTGCCGCGTGGATACGTAATCTTGAAGAAAGCTCAAATTATGTAGCATCAAATGCCGAGTTAAGTAAATGACAGCCAAAATCTCTTTGACAGGCTTAATGCTGCTATGCACTTCAGGGTTGGCCGCGGGTGACGCCGACCGAGAAGTGAACAATGTCAGCATGGGAATGACTGTTCACGGCGATGCAGCCGCTGCGGTTGGCCTTTATCTGATGCCGTGGAGTAACGAGCAAGTAAGCGATATCGATCGACCACCCCGCTTGCTGAGCGAAAATATTGAACAGATCGATGTCGGTGAATTCCGGAAAATGGCGGAGTGGGATCAGGCGCGGCGTGACTACCAAATTTGGCGATTGCAGAGAAATAATTGGTAGTTATCTTAATTTTTTAATTTTAGGTGAGGGCAGTATATGGAAGCCATAACGAAGTTTGTGGAGTTCTTTAATGATGGCGGACATTTTATGTACCCTATTGCGTTGGTTTTGGCGCTGTCCGTGGCTATTAGCATTGAGCGGTTTGTTTTTCTCGGCAGGTCACTGCGGGAAAATCGACGCTTGTGGGCGCGGGTGTCTCCCTTGCTGGGAAGCGACGATTTGGGAGAGGCGCAGGCGATGGTCAATGGTTCGAAAGTCGCAGTTGCCCGCATTTTAAGTGAAGGTTTGGCGCAGGCTGGTACGGCAAGACGGCGTAGTGAGTTGGAAATGGCGACGGAAGATAGCTTGGTTTCCATTTTGCCAGCTATTGAGCGCAGAACCCATTATCTAGCCACTTTTTCAAATGCCGCAACCTTGCTTGGTTTGCTAGGTACGGTATTGGGCTTAATTGGCGCCTTCGGTGCGCTCGGCAACGCCGATCCAGTTGAAAAGGCGAATCTATTATCAGCAGGTATCTCCGAGGCAATGAGTTGTACAGCTTTTGGTTTAATGGTGGCTATTCCCAGTTTATTTGCGCATGCCTATTTGCAAAGCCAGGCCGAAGAACTAGTTAACACCCTGGAGTCTGCCTGTGTCCGTTTTGTGTCGGTGCTTAGTAGCGGTGGAGCGGTACATCTTAAGTAAGTGGGGCTGGCTTTAGTTTGCCAGTAATAGTAAGGAGTTGGTAATGACATCACTATTTCAAGCGGAACCAGATTTCGACGACAGTGAATGTTGGCGTTCGCGCCGCTCACGACGTTTGCAACGCAAACTTAAAGGACGCGCTGATGGCGAGCTTAATATCGTCTCCATGATTGATGTGTTTGCGGTGCTGGTGTTTTTTCTATTGGTGGGCTCTTCAATTTCAGCGAGTAAATTACATACCTTAAATTTGACAATTCCACTTGCGAGTAATAGCTCACTCGAGACTAAGAAGGACTTTTACTTAACCGTAGCATTGCATAAAGACAAAGTTGTGATATCGCAAACTGGAAACGAAACAAGTTTTGCTCATATAAATGGCACGGTTGACTCGGCATCTTTGGCGGAATTGCTGAGAACTATTAAGGCAGATTACCCCGCTGAGGAGAGGGTAAGTCTATTGGTGGATGACGCCGTTGCATACGAGCAAATTATACGAGTTATGGACAGTATTCGCATGTACCCGTCAGCGGCAGAAGGATCGACGGGCGTGCCATTGTTTCCGGCCATATCGATGGGCGATATTGCGGCTGTGAGTCTTAGTGATAGCGAGATAGGTGGGAAATGAATTACACCGCGAGCGACCGGCGAGTTATTCGTAAGCTTAAGCAAACGAAGCGTCAGGTCTCGATAAATGTTGTCTCGCTCATCGATATATTTGCGATTCTTGTATTCTATCTTCTTGTAAACGCTCTCGTTGTTGAGGTGATCCCTGAATATCAAAATTTAAAATTGCCCGACTCGCTCTCAAAGGATCAGGCTAAGCGAACAGTGGCAGTTGCTATTAGTGATAAAGACATACTCGTGGATAATGATGTCGTTATGAGTATTGAAGCCGCATTAGCAGAGAATGCTGGAACCCTGGATTTACTTGCCGAAATGCTAGGCACTCGGGCACAAGATTCTGAGGACAATGCGCTAGACCCACAAGGTCAGCCATCGATACTTGATGTAAATATCGTCGCCGATCACAAAACGCCATATCTTCTTCTTAAGAAAGTACTGGCGACGTGTGTAGGGGCACAATTCGGTAAGGTGTCGCTAGCGGTAAGGGAGCTAGAGCGAGGTAGTACTAAATGACTTCAGTTCCGAGCAATTCAGTGTTGGGTTTCGACTGCTGGGGAATACACGAAGACGCAGACCGACGGTTTCGCAAGATTTTGCGGAATGTTCTGCTTGTTACCGGCTTGGTCCTTATTGGTTTGCCATTCTGGAAAGTAGATCCATTAAGGGAAATTGCAAAGCAAAATCCCCAGGAGTTCTACCTTGAAATCCTACCTCCGGCTGCGATAGAAAAGCCTAAGCCTGCACCGCCAAAAGTTGAAGTCAAAAAGGTAGATAACAAACCGGTAAGCAAAGCTAAAGAAAAGGCGTCGACACTTGCAAAAGCCGAAGATACAGCGGCAGAGAAAAAGGCGGCGCAGCGAAATATCGCAGCGGCAAAAAAGGCGGCATCCGCCAGTGGCGTGATGGCATTCAGCGAACAGCTCGCGACCTTGCGTGAAACAAACGCTAGAACTTTGGTGTCTCCGCAAGTACTGAGAGATAGGGGTAGTGTTGTAAGTAGAACAGAATCATCGACGTCCAATTTACTTAGTGTCACTACCCATGGATCAGGTGGCGCGATTACTAGCGGCGAAGATGTAAGCGATAAAGGCAAAAAAGTGGAGCTTGCTGCGCATAATACGCAAAAAATAGCGGTTTTGACTGCAGGGTCGCAAAGTGGGGTCGCTGCCGCTGGTGTCTCAGGAAGTGGAGGTGGCCCTAAGACGCGAAGTTTAGAAGAGATACAATTGGCTTTCGATCGTAGTAAAAGTGCATTTTATGCGATATTCAATCGCGCTGCGCGCTCAGACTCCACCATTGGCGCCGGTACGGTTGTAGTATCCTTGACCATTCAGCCTGATGGAACTGTGAGCGAGTGCTCTGTTGTGTCATCGAGTTTTTTCAATCCTGAGTTAAAAGAAAAACTCATACAGCGAGTCAAGCAGATAAAATTTGAAAGCAAGGGGGTTCCTGTATTTTCTTACGATAGTTATCCAATTAGCTACGTACCTAGATAGATTGTTGGCGTGTAGATTCAAGAGAATAAAAATATCAAGTTCGTTTTCCTAAAAATGAAGCTATATTTCCCTTCATAGTGTGTCTTTGAAATGCAAAATTGTATTCCAGGTATGTCTAGATTTGCTTCAGAGCGGCGCATTTTGTACCGAGAAAATAGAAAAAATATTATTGGGTAAAAAAGGCGAAGTTAGCTAGCTGCTTCAGGGGATAAAACAACTGTTGATAGCTAACCCCGCAATGCGCAAATCACGGGTAGTTAAATAATCCCTCCTGCAACTACGCCACCAAGTAGTGGAATTACCGCCGTGTTGGTGAGATCTAAAACGACGGGCGTGAGACCGCCAAGCAAACTTGCTGTTGGTAGCGGAATACCAGAAGCAGTTAGTCCATCTACTAATGGAAGAACAACATCAACGGTTTGCAAGGTGAGTGGTAAGCCACCGCTTAGTAATGATCCAAGTAAGTCGCTGGTAAGCGGTGTTAAACCGCCAACTAGGTCGTTACTTAATAGGCCACTTACTAAGGGCAATGCCTGGTTGGTGAGATCAAGGATGCTAGGAACAATGCCCCCCAGCAATCCAGATGGTAGTGCTGTTAAGCCAGCCCCGCCGGTCGGTGATAATGATAGGCTTCCCAGTGGGACAGTAGCAAGTAAGCCTGTTAGTTCTGCTTGAGAATGAGCTTGGCTTGCGAACGAAATCGCGGCACCAAGTAGTATTACTTTTAGTGGTTTCATTACAGCTCCTATTTGTCGTTTCTTGGTATGCACAGTATTTTGTTCATAATTAAAAGCAATTACGGTGCCATATTAGGAGTGTCTAATTTTGTTATTTTTGTATCCATATTTAGTCTTTATTTGACTAAATGAAGAATATTTTTAGAAAAAACAAAAGTTGCCGAGTAATGAATGCATCTGATTTGTGCAAGTGTGGTAAAGATGTGCGTTTTCGAGCGGAAGATGTTGGTGCGTAATTTTAAAAATGTTACATATGCGGCCATAAATTTGTGTTTCCCATGGTTTTATAATTTAAAAGATGGGTAATACATTAAATTACTAAGCCTTTTACTTAGTCGAGGTGATTATCGCAGAAAATAGTTTTGTTTGTGTTGTTGTTATGGTGTGTGACCTGGTCTATATGCGCGCTGATGGTGCAAAATTGGCTTTGCTTGGGTGTGGCATTTCGGCTGCATAAGTGTGCAGATGCTTTAATAATGAATATTCTACTTGATTATTAAATAAAAATAGTCGCACTAAATTTTTACATGATCTATATGTTATATGTCCATAATATTGCCATGTCTATAATATGGCTAAAATATGGTTCTATAATGATGCATTAATATGAATTAGTTGCTTGATGAATGCTCTTTTTTGATACACCCATTCTTTGTTATTTCTTGTAGTTTTCCCTTGTTTTGTTTATGGCACAGCTGTTGCTAGTTGTGTCATGCACCCTTAAAAAGACGGATTTCATGTACTGAATTGTTGTTAAAGTTCTTGGATTTGATTCCTGGGAATCACCAATTATTTCCAAATAATGATTTTTCATTACAGAGAATTTCCGCGAGAACGCGGGGCATTTATTTATGCATTGTGGTTTGTCTATTGATTAGGAGCATCAAAATGGAAGAAGCAAAAAGAGCTAAATTTCCCGTAAGTAAAGGTGCGGCGCTGGTCGTAGCAATGCTTGCTAGTGGGTTATCACAAGCGGGCTGGTATGACAGCGGTAAAGTGCTGGCAACCGGGGGCGTCAGTATGATTGACGGTGCCGGTGGCGGGGGTATAACGCCGTGGGCAACGATAACCGGTTACGGTACAAAAGAGGGGATCAATGGCGATCTTCATTATACTTACGCCCCATTAGCTAACTACACACTACACTCGTTAGGAGCTGCGGTTGGCTTTTGGGACAGATTTGAGTTGTCGTACACGTCTAGTGCCCTTACTACCGGTTCGACCTTTGACACCGTCGGGCTAGTCGCAGACACTTTGGGTGGTGTGACGGGGTCGCTCGCGGGTACGCCGATTAATACCGGTATTGAACCTTTTAATACAACGATTGAGATGGAATCCATCGGCGCTAAGGTTCGTGTCTTTGGCGAAGCAATTTACGATTCCGATAATCTAATTCCGCAGATTGCGATTGGTGGATTTTATAAAAATAATAAGAATGAAGATCTCTTAAAAACACTGAAAGCTGATAAAGCCAAAGACTGGGAAGCCTATATATCTGCTACGAAGATATTTTTCCCAATTAATACCCTTATCAATATTACGGCGCGATACACCGCCGCTAACCAAACCGGCTTGGTGGGTTTTGGTGGGCCAGATGGCAGTGATAAAGAGATTCGTCCGGAAATATCGTTGGCCTATCTACTTCGCAAGGATACTGTAATTGGTATTGAGTGGGCTCAGCATGGGGACAATCTTGAAGGGGAGAGTGTTGAAATTGCTGGCTTAGATCTAACTGGTTTACAGCCTACCTTAGAAGCATTGGGGCTTGGCAACGTGTCAGGAACATTAACTCAGCACGAAAGTGATTGGTATGATGTTTTTGTTGCGTTTTTCCCAAACAAAAACCTATCTATCACCATGGCATATGCGATGTTAGGTAACATCACTATTACTCCTGATCAGCATGGTTTTTACATGTCACTGCAAGCTAGTTTCTAGGTTCAATTGATAATACTTTTTAAATTTCTGGAGTGAATTATGAAACAGATATTTCGTACTATAGCGATGATCTTTGTGCTTTGTTTAGCCGCGAGTCCTAGTTTTTCGCAAACCGGTAAAACCGAAACCTACCCGCCTATAGACAGTGATGCGCTTGAGCAGTTTGGTGGTCCAGAGGGAGTGCGCAACTGGGTAGAAAGTCTCTTTTACTACATTATGCTGGATAACAGAATCAATCACGTGTTTCGCGAGTTCGGCAATATTGAGAGGCAAATCTACTTAAATACGCAATTACTGCAATTGGTTCTAGGCGGTAATGAGGTTGAGTACCAGGGCGCGAGTATGGCTGCAGCGCACGCGGACTTGGGTATTACGCTAACGCAATTCAATGCGGTTGTGGAAGCGGCGTACAATGCTTGCGAGCGAATTCAGCTGACCTATGAAGCATGCAATTTAATGATTGCCGGCTTGGCTCCGTACAAGCACGCCATTGTAACGCGTTAATTTATGATTGGAGATCGCATGCTTAATCAATCTGAAAGAGCGGGCGAGGCGGCATCGATTGATGCCGCTGATTTTGCCCCTTATCGACACCTTGCTGTTATCGCTCTCTTTGCGTTTGTCTTAATGTGCTCTATGACAGTTGTGGCCTTTGAGCTTTACAAAACATTTCAAACCCCTGAAGTATTTTTGGCTGATGTTTTTAAAAATGATGTGCCTTCACCGAAGTTGCTGGTACTAAATAGCGCTTCACAGAGGGAGATCGCATCAGTATTTAATCGCTCATTCCCGCAGCAGCGAGTTCGCTATTGGGAAGATGGCGATAGAACCGTTTGGATCTTTGATGATATTGGTAAAGAGGGTTATGTGCCGACCACCAGTGGCTTTGTTATCAATAATGGCGTTGTCGATTCCGCCAAGGTCTTAATTTATCGCGAGTCTCGCGGTGAGCAAGTGGCGGAGCCATCATTCCTCAATCAAATAAATGGCTCGAAGGCTGCGGGAAAGGGCTTAGATAAACCGGTGGACAATATTACAGGGGCGACATTGTCGGTAGAAATGATGAAGCGTATGGCCCGCACCGCGATTACTTTGGATTCATTGCGCAGTAAATGAAAAAACCTTGTAAGGAGTTGTTATGCGTGATCAGAATGCGGTGCGAGTTGATGCGCAAGAATCACCCACTTTTGTCGATACATCAGTGAAGCGGAAGTCAGTTGTGAATTCGGTGAGGTCATCGGTGGCTAAGCCAAAGTTGAATGTGTCAATGTTGCTGCGTAAGTGGCATCAGCGAGTTGGTTTATTCGCTTTTGTTTTTATGGGCTGGCTAGGGTTTAGTGGTGTTCTCTTAAATCAGAGCGTTAGTCTTGGCTTAGATGCTATACGAGTCGATTCCACGGCATTGATGTCGCTCTATGGTCTTCATACCCAAGTTCCCGAAAATGGATACCGCTCTGGCAGTCACTGGTTGGTCACAACTACCGAGAATACGGTGTTGGATGATATTGCGCTAGCCCAGCATATTCCGTCGCCGTTGGGCTTTGTTGATATTAAAAATGCATTTGGCGAAACTTTGTATGTTGCAACAAGTGACAAGTTAACTCTGCTGTCGCCAGAGGGCGTCGTGATTGAGGAGCAAAGTGGTTTTATGCTGCCCGTAGGCCACATTCGTAATCTAGGTTTAATAGAACGAGGTGGTTCGTCGCATTTAGCTTTGCAGGGTGAAAATACCTATATCACAGAAGATGGGCTCACATGGAATGAGCTTAATAATTCAGATGATGTGTCTTGGTCTCGCTTGGTTGATTTAACGGATGAGGCAATCTCAGATGTTGAGCCTTTTGCTCATCCCACGGTAGCGCTTGAGCAGGTACTGATAGATTTGCACAGCGGCCGATTATTTGGATTGATTGGGTCTACGGTTATTAATATTGTCGGAATTGCCGCTGTGTTTCTCTCTATAACGGGAATTTGGATGACATGGCGAACAGGCCGTATGCGTAATGCTAGGTCGAAGAAGTAATTTCATGATTTGCGTGTTGCTCTCCCGTTAATTGGGGGCTCGATTTAAGAGGTGTGTATGAAGATATATTACTGCATCTGTACTTTGCTAGCTGTAATAACGATGATTTTGGGGGCGGCAATTTCCTCTGATGTGATGGCAGGCGAAAGCGCTGCCGGTATTGAAATAGCAAATTTTAAGTTTGACCCTGGTGAGAAGACTGTTGCTGTTGGTCAAGATGTTGTGTGGAAAAATCTCGACGGTTCCACGCATACGGTATTGATTGATGGGAAAGAGAGTCCGCGGCTTAAAAAGGGTGATGATTATCGCCAGGTATTTTCCAAACCGGGGAGATATGCTTATCAGTGTGGCCTGCATTCATCGATGAAGGGTGTGGTTAATGTGAGTGATGCTGCGGCTGTTAAATCAGCTGGCTTGATAGTACCTGCACCGTCAAGTCCAAAAGCGATGCCTGCTGTCCCAACGGTTATCGCTAGTTCGGCATCTAGTGGTATTCAAAAGGTGGCTGGCCCTGGCCCTACGCCAGTGCCACACGCTGATTCCGCTACGGAGGCGCCAAATGTGGTTTCCATAGTCGATTTTATGCGGTTTTCGCCAGCGGTGCTCACTGTTAAGGCGGGCACGACGGTGACATGGAATAATTACGATGGCTCTAATCATATTATTGTCTTTGGAAATGTTCGTAGTCCGCGTCTTAAGCACGATTCAAGTTTTTCCTATGAGTTTAATAAGCCGGGTGAATATTCCTATATATGCGGCATCCACGGCGAGAAAATGTCGGGAAAGATTATTGTGATGTAATTGATTGCCGTTTGAATGTTTTATGTGCTCAGGTAGATGGTCTCTATCTGAGCATTTTTGTATTGCGATTATAATAATAATTTTATAGTTGGTTTTCTGCTTTGGCCCTCGTCCTACCTCCGTTTTTCCTTGACCTCATTTTAGATGTGATAGCACGCCCCCGGTTGTCGTCGCGCGTCGCGGCGAGAACCAAATTGCGCCTACTTTAATTTATCTACGTAGCGTTCCAAGCACCTTCTCATCCACTGTATAGAATATGGTTACGCCCATACAGGTGGTTGGCTCCTTCGCTTTTTTACGTGTTTGGTGATTGCGCATGCATAGTGCACGAACCAAGAGATATGTAACTTTTGAGGATGGCGAGAATGTTGTTTTATGGTGCATTTTTGCACAGTTTGAGATCAGGCAAGCTTTTGGTAGGCGTTCTATTATGGTGCGTTATTCAGTTTGGGCTTGTTTTTATGATTTTTATTTTAATTTAACTTATTGATTTTTAAGGGTTATAAAATATTGTTTTGATTGATTTTTGATGTTGGCTTCCTCCTTGCTGAATCGATAACGCTGTTAAAGATATCCTGACGATATAGGCAGGATTATGCGGCGTTATGGCGCAAAGCCCGACTTATTAAGAGGTGTATATTGAAAATCAATAGTTTGCCAACAGTTGTGTTGGCTTCTTGTGTGGCTTGTGCCGCACAAACTTCGTTTACAGCGGAATCAATTAGCGAAGCATTTACTAAGGGCGAGGCGCATTTGAATTTGCGTATGCGTTATGAGTCGGTCACAGAAGATACAAGCGCTGGTGATAATACCGGTAGTGCAGTAACGCTTAGATCACGCTTAAATTTTAAGACAGATGGCTATCAAGGTTTTTATGGTTTCGTTGAAATGGATGACGTGAGTAATTTTACGGGTAGTGCTAATGACAGCGTCAATGGCAAAACTGCTGAGCCTTTGATCGCTGATCCAGTTGGCACCGAAGTTAACCAGGTGTTTTTGGGATATAAAAATTGGGATACAGAATTTAAATATGGTCGTCAGCGTTTGACCTTAGACAACCACCGTTTCGTTGGCCATGTTGCGTGGCGTCAGAATGAACAGACTTATGATGGTTTTACCATTGCCAATAGCAGCGTCGATAAACTTAAACTTAACTATGCGCATATTTCGAATGTGAATCGTATTTTTGGTGAAAGTAGCCCAGTGGGCGATACAAAAATGGACACGCATTTGTTCAACGCTAACTACACCTTTGCGGCGGGTAGCTTAACGGGCTACGCCTACTTGCTTGAATCCGATGATAACTTTGCCGGCTTTAAACGGATGGATACCGATACCTATGGCGTGCGTTGGCAGGGCAAGACCGGCATCGTCGCTTATAACCTTGAATACGCCAGCCAAGATAGTGCCGGAGATAATCCCGCGGACTACTCTGCCGACTATATGTTAGCTGAGGCCAATATTAGCGTTGCGCCGCTTGTCATCGGTGTGGGTTACGAGACCCTGAGCGCAGATGACGAGGGATTTTTTATCACGCCATTGGCAACGCTGTTTAAATTCCAGGGTTGGACCGACAATTTCCTAAACAAGGGTTTGGGTAATATAAGTGAAGGGATCAATGATGCGTATTTAACCGTATCAGGGGTGGCCTATGGTATGAGCTGGCAGATTGCTTATCATGACTTTAGTTCTGATCAGGATAATGCGTCGGGCGATAGCGACCTGGGTTCGGAGTTTGGTGGTTTTATTGCGAAAAGCTGGGGGGCATATTCTGCAGAGCTGCGTTACGCGAACTACAGTGCCGGTGATTCAACGCCATTTAATGGTGGTGGTTTAACGCTGGTAGATACCCAAAAGCTGTGGCTGACTTTCAACCTTAACTTCTAAACACATGCGGAAATGTACTGCTAGGGTTAATCGTTCTTGCAGGGTTGGGAAGCGCTGACGCGTGCAATTGAATTGATTTGGTTTTGTTCAATAGAGTTGGCTTACTGCTCCATTACTAGTTCGAGCAATAAGCCAATTCAGCAATGTAATTGTTAGCGTTAAAAAATCCCGCCTTCAACAGCGCCACCCAGGAGGGGTATGGATGCCGTTTCTGCAAGATTAAGAATCACTGGTGTCAGGCCGCCGAGTTGTAGAGCTTGTCCATCATCTGTTAATCCGTCAAATGTTGTAATTATCACGTCTAAACCTTGTACAGGGAATGGGAGTGCCGTATTGAGTGTGGTGTTGAGCACATCACTTGCCATTGCGGTGACGCTGCCGATAAGTTCATTGTCAGCCGAAAGAGAGCTAATTGCGGGGAGTAGCGATTGACTGGCAAGACCGGTTACTGAGGGCAGCAGGCTTCCTACTAATCCTGTTGATCCAGCTTGGGAGTGCGCATTGCTTGCGATAGACAGCATTGTGCTAATTAGAATTATATTTAAAGGTTTCATGGCCGCTCCAAGTGTAAATAAAGGTCTAGTTATTAGTTGTGTCGTAAATAACTACGCAGTGTTATCTATTAAGGCTTTTGTGCACTAAATGGTATCTGGATGGGTGTTGTAGAGCAATTGCGGTCGGTGCGTTTTGGGATGTGGCCCTCATTTGCTGCAAGGTCGTGTAGATACTTGGTTTAACTGGCTTTGGCTCGATAGTGCAGTGAAGCCCGGTATCGCTGTAATCATTACATCGTCCGGTTTTGCATGTGAGGTAGCTATTGGAAGTGCATTTTATATCGGCTCGCGGCCACCATGGCTTAATTGCAATTGCCCGCAGCTCGTATTGCGTTAGCGTAGAGCTGGCGCGATAGCGGTGATACCATGCCACACAGAATTTTCTGTGTGGCGTTTTTATTCTATGCACCTACATATTTTGGGTATTTGCGGTACGTTTATGGGCGGCTTGGCGATCCTCGCCCGAGAATTGGGTCACACCGTTACCGGCTCGGATGCCAATGTTTATCCGCCAATGAGTACACAGCTGGAGTCTCAGGGAATCACCCTGATGGAAGGCTATGATCCAGCGCACCTGTCTCCCGAGCCTGATTTAGTCATTATTGGTAATGCCATGTCGCGGGGCAATCCGGCGGTAGAGCACGTGCTCAACCGCGGGATTCCTTATACCTCTGGCCCGCAATGGTTGAGCGATCATGTTTTGCAAAGTCGCTGGGTTTTGGCTTGCGCGGGTACTCATGGCAAAACAACTACCAGCAGCATGCTGGCGTGGGTGCTGGAAGACTGCGGTTTTCAGCCGGGTTTCTTGATCGGTGGCGTTCCGGGAGACTTTGGTTTGTCTGCCCGCCTGGGTGGCTCAGATTTCTTCGTCATCGAAGCCGATGAATACGACAGTGCCTTTTTTGATAAGCGTTCAAAGTTTGTTCACTATCGTCCTTATACCGCTATTCTCAATAATCTTGAGTTTGATCACGCTGATATCTTTGACGATTTGGCGGCGATTCAGCGGCAATTTCATCACTTAGTGAGAACCGTACCGGCCATTGGTCGCATTGTTGTACCAGCCGCTGAGCCGGCCCTAGAAGCCGTATTAAAGATGGGCTGTTGGAGCGAAGTTGAACACGTGAGTAGCCATGTGGGGCAGCTTGCGGAATGGCAGGCCGACGTACTTAGCGATGACTTTGCAAGTTTCGATGTGCTCTATCGCGGGATTTTGCAGGGACGTGTTAGCTGGTCCCATACCGGCGAGCACAATGTAAACAACGCCCTTGCTGCGCTCGCTGCCGCGCATCATATTGGTGTGCAGCCAAAAGACGGTATAGCTGCGCTTTGCCAGTTTCGCGGGGTAAAGCGTCGCATGGAGCTGCTAGGTACGGTCGCCGGTATTGCGGTTTACGATGATTTTGCCCACCACCCAACGGCCATTGCCACAACCCTTGAGGGCTTGCGCGGCCGAGTGACTAAGGGGCGGATTGTCGCGTTGATAGAACCGCGATCCAATACTATGCGTATGGGAGTGTATAAAGATCGTTTGGCGCCGGCCACAAGCTGTGCCGACGAGGTGATCTGGTATCAGCCCCCTGGCTTGGATTGGTCCTTAGATTCTGTAATAGCAGGTAGTGCGACACCGGCACGTTTAAGCACGGATCTTGATCGCACGGTGAGTGAGTTGGTCGCGTCATTAAAGGTTGGTGATCATTTGGTGATTATGAGTAATGGTGGGTTTTCCGGTGTACACCAGCGGATTTTGAAGGCCTTGCGCCAACGCTGGGGGCAGGGCGAATGAGGGCCGTAACACTGGCGATGACCGGTGCGTCGGGCGCGCAATATGGTTTGCGCTTGCTAGAGTGTCTACTTGCTGCTGGCTGCGAAGTGCACTTTATGATCTCGAAAGCCGCCTTACTGGTTGTGGCTACCGAGACCGACGAAGCGCTGCCAGCGCGTCCCAGTCTGTTACAGCGCTACTTGTGCGAACGTTTTTCTTGCACACCTGAACAGCTAAAAGTGCACGGCCCAGAAGATTGGATGGCGCCAGTGGCGTCTGGCAGTGGTGCGCCGTCGTCGATGGTGGTGTGCCCCGCGAGCACAGGTACACTGTCTGCGATTGCTTGCGGTGCAAGCAATAATTTAATTGAACGCGCGGCGGATGTTGCGCTCAAAGAGCGTCGCCAGCTCATTCTGGTGCCACGGGAAATGCCGCTGTCGGCAATTCATTTGCAGCACATGTTGAGTCTTACCCAGATGGGCGCGACCATTATGCCGGCGTCACCTGGGTTTTATCGGCAGCCGCAAAGTGTGGCTGACTTAGTAGATTTTGTAGTGGCACGTATTCTCGATCATCTCGGTGTGGCGCAAAGGTTGGTGCCGCGCTGGGGTGAATAATATCGAGTATCAAGTTTTATCCGTCGCTAGGGTGGCGGACTTAATTAACACAAGAATCGGATAGTTCCAATCCGGCAATATATATAGTTTATCGAGGGCTTGGCATGGGCGCGGTGCTGTTTTCATTGTATCAACGCATTGTTTTAAAAAATGCTTTCTGGGTGATGGTGCTGTTGCTGGCGTGCGTTGCTTGGCTGGCGACATATATTCCATCTATGAAATTGGACGCCTCGGCGGATGCTTTGGTATTAGAGGGTGATACCTCACTTGAATACTATCGTGTGATTAGTAAACGCTACGGCTCAGAAGATTTTTTACTTGTTACCTATCAGCCTAACGGCGATCTCTTTGCGCCAGCGCAGTTAAAAACCCTTGATGAGTTGCGTGGGCGCTTGGCCCTGTTGCCGAATGTGTCCTCGGTGAATTCGATTTTAGATGTTCCCCTCTTACAAAGTCCGCGCGTGTCGATAAACCAAGTTACCGGAGGTGAGATTCCCACATTGCGCTCGCCGGATATCGACATCGAGCTTGTAAAGCAGGAGTTGGCAAACAGCCCAATATACAAGTCACTGTTAACCAGTACCGATGGCAGTACCACGGCAATACAGGTTAACTTAGAGCGGGATGAGCGTTATTTTTCACTACTTAACGAGCGCGATTCGCTGCGGGAGAAAGCGGCAAACGACTCCTTAAGTGAGGCCGAGCGCGCCGAGCTTGCAACGCTGGAGGAAACCTTCGCAGATTACACCGCGCAAGTGCATGAGCAGCAGGCGGAGCTAGTTGCTCAAGCGCGCGATATCGTCAAGGACTATCGCAGCGATGCGACGGTTTTCCTTGGCGGCGTACCCATGATTGCAGTCGATATGATCGACTTTGTTAAAAGCGATTTGCGGGTGTTTGGCGCCGGCATTCTGTTGTTTATTGTTGTGCTACTGGTCGCCATTTTCCGCAGCTGGCGCTGGGTGTTACTTCCGCTGTCGACCTGCGTTTTAACTGTGGTGTTTATGTTGGGATTGCTGAGCTTTTTAGATTGGCGCCTGACGGTAATCTCTGCCAATTTTGTCGCTTTGTTGTTAATCCTCACTCTGTCCATAACCATTCACTTAGTGGTTCGATTCCGCGAGTATGCGATAGCCCAGCCCGATGCAGACCGCTTCACATTGGTCTCGGAAACAGTGGGGGTGATGTTGCGCCCATGTATCTATACCTCGTTGACGACCTTGGTGGCGTTTGCGTCCTTGGTGGTTAGCGGTATTCGTCCGGTTATTGATTTTGGCTGGATGATGACAATAGGCGTACTAGCTGCATTAGCAATGACATTTATTGTATTGCCCTGCGTGTTGATGTTGTTAAAGCCCCGCGCAGAGCAAGGCAGTAAAGACGATTCAGCAACCTTTACCCGCTATTTTGCGGCCGCAACTGAGCACTTCGGCAAGACGATTTTAGTCGTTTCAGCGGGCTTGCTGCTACTTAGTGTATGGGGTATCACGCAGCTAAAAGTTGAAAATCGTTTTATTGACTATTTTCATGACACCACTGAAATTTATCAGGGCATGGAGACGATTGATGCTGAGCTGGGCGGCACCATTCCACTGGATATTATCTTAGATTTACCTAAAGCGAAGCCAGTTGCGGCCAAGCCCGCGGCGGTTGAGGATGATTTTAGTAGTGATTTTAGTGACGACTTTGGTGATGATTTCGGCGATGACTTTGGTGGTGGCGGTGGCGCACCGCAAAGCGAATGGTTTACGGTTGCTGGCTTGCAGCGAATTCAGTCCGTCCATGACTATGTAGATAGTCTGCCTGAGACCGGTAAGGTCTTATCCTTAGCTACCTTCTACGAGGTTATGCAGATTGTGATGGGCAATGTTGATGATTTGCAATTGGCCTTGGCTGCGCGCTCGCTCCCCGAGTCGATTACCTCGATATTGGTTGATCCGTACTTATCCGCTGATGTCGATCAGGTTCGTATCAGTGTGCGGGTGAAAGAAACCAGTCGCACCTTGCATCGCCAGCAGCTACTCACTGACGTTCGCGCCCACTTAATTGACGAGCTTGGTTTTGAGCCTGAGCAGGTTCACCTCACCGGTATGTTGGTACTGTATAACAATATGCTGCAAAGCTTGTTTACCTCACAGATCATGACCCTGAGTGCCGTGTTTGTTGCCATCCTGGCGATGTTCGTTGTGTTATTCCGTTCCCTAAGTATGGCGTTTATTGCCTTGACGCCCAATTTATTGGCAGCGGGCGCGGTTTTGGGTGGTATGGGTTTGGCGGGTATTCCGCTGGATATGATGACGATCACGATTGCGGCTATTACGGTGGGGATTGGTGTGGATGACACCATTCACTATGTTCACCGTTTTAAGGCAGAGTTTGCTCAGGATCAAAATTATCTCGCGGCTATGTATCGCAGTCACGCCAGTATTGGTAAGGCGATGTATTACACCTCGATTATCATTGTGTTTGGTTTTTCAATCTTGGCTCTGTCTAACTTTACACCCAGCATTTATTTTGGATTGCTGACGGGCCTTGCGATGGTTGCAGCATTATTGGGAGCGATGTTGTTGTTGCCAAAACTCATTTTGCTGCTTAAACCACTGGGACCAGAGGCGGGAGCGAAGGCTTAATGGCGAATGCCGCTGCGCTCAAGGGCACTGAATTGCCGCTATTCCCGTTGCGTACCGTGCTCTTTCCCGGTGGTCGGATGGGGCTGCGAATTTTTGAGCGCCGCTACTTAGATTTGGTGCGCGATACCCTTCGCGCCCAGGGAAGTTTCGGCATCGTATGGATGCCAGAAGGTGGCAAAGAGGTAATGTCACCTGGAGAGAAGCCGGCCAGTTTGGCGCTGATTGGCACTGAGGCAAGGATAGCCGACTGGGATCAACTCCCCGATGGCTTGCTGGGCGTAGTCGTTGAGGGCGGCCGCCGGTTTCGGATCAACGATGCGAAGCAAGCTCCTAGCGGTTTATATATAGGGGATGTCGAATGGTTGCCGGAGCTGGAAGATAGGCAATTGCCGCCGCGCAGCGAAGAGCTTCACGACCTGCTTAAGCAATTGGGCGAACACCCCCATGTTCAGCGTTTGGGTATGGAGATCGACGTCGATGAGGCCGGCGCCCTAGCTAATCGCCTCGCCCAATTGCTGCCGCTGCCAGAAGAACAGTCTTATCAATTGTTGAGTATTGATGAGCCATTGCTGCGTTTAGACGCACTTCACGACGTTCTCGACGGCTTAGCCAGTTAGCCTTAAGCCAAGCAGGGCATATTGTCGATAGTGAGACCATTTCCAATCCGTTATACTAGCCGTCTTTTTATCCTCAGTGACATCATTGTGCTGGGCTTGTCGTTTTTGTTGGCACCATGCCGAGGCGGCAGTGGCGAATAATTCCCTGCGTTAAGTGACGTAAGGTGTGGAGAAGACCGAGTCGATGGACATTAAACAGTATATGAGCCAGTTGGGGCGTCAAGCTCGACAGGCATCGCGAGCAGTTGCGGCAGCGGATAGCGGAGTTAAAAATCGCGCCCTCCTGGCTATGGCAACTGCGGTGGACGCGCATCGCCAAGCGATTCTAGCCGCTAATGCCAAAGACCTCGCCGCAGGCGAAGCCAATGGTTTGGAGCCTGCGCTGATGGATAGGCTGGCGTTAAATGACAAAGGCATCGATGGCATTATTGAAGGCTTGACCCAGGTGGCCGCGTTGGCGGATCCCGTTGGCGCCATTAGCGATATGAATTATCGGCCCAGCGGAATCCAAGTCGGCAAAATGCGGGTGCCACTCGGTGTTGTCGGTATTATTTATGAGTCGCGCCCCAATGTGACTTTAGAGGCGGCGAGCCTGTGTTTGAAGTCTGGCAATGCGGCAATTTTGCGCGGTGGCTCCGAGGCAATTCATTCTAATCAGGCTCTAGCGGCGTGCATTCGCGAAGGTTTGGCTGCGGCGGGTCTGCCAGAGACGGCGGTTCAGGTATTAGAGACAACCGACCGCGCTGCGGTGGGTGAGTTAATTACCATGCCAGAATATGTCGATGTGGTTGTGCCACGAGGCGGTAAAGGGCTTATCGAACGGATTGCCCGCGATGCTACTGTCACCGTGATTAAACATCTCGACGGCATATGTCATGTGTATATCGACGACGCCGCTGACGCTGAAAAGGCATTTGCGATTGCCTTGAACGCGAAAACCCATCGCTACGGCACCTGCAATACCATGGAAACACTGCTGGTGGCTGAGAGTCGCGCCGAGGAGTTATTACCTAGAATTGCAGACGCCATGATTGAAAAGGGCGTTGAGTTGCGCGGCTGTCGTCGCACGCGGCAGATTTTAATGGGTGCCGCAGAGGCGACGGATGAGGATTGGGCAACAGAATACCTCGCACCGATTTTATCGATTCGGGTGGTGTCTGGCTTAGAGCAGGCTATGGACCATATTGCCCAATTTAGTTCTGGGCACACTGAGTCCATCGTCACTGAGAATTACACTAGCGGTCGTCGCTTTCTTAGAGAGGTGGATTCCAGCTCGGTGATGATCAATGCCTCAACCCGCTTTGCCGATGGTTTTGAGTATGGGCTGGGCGCTGAAATTGGAATTTCGACCGACAAAATTCACGCTCGTGGGCCAGTGGGCTTAGAGGGCCTAACTTCGCAGAAATATATAGTGTTGGGCGACGGACATATACGTGTCTAAATGATTGAGATGTCGACGCCAGCAATAGAAGTCACTGACTCAGGGCGATCTGTCGCTATTTTTGGCGGCACGTTTGACCCGATTCACAATGGTCATCTGCGATCGGCGATTGAAATTAAAGAGGCGCTTGGCGTCGACGAATTGCGTTTACTGCCGAGCCATCGTCCCCCGTTGCGCGGTGAGCCCGGCGCAGAAAGTCGTCAGCGCTTGGCGATGGTTGATGCGGCGATAGACGGTGTGTCTGGCTTGAAAACAGACGGCCGAGAATTATTGCGCGATGGGCCATCTTACACCGTGGATACCTTGCGTGATTTGCGCCTTGAATTAGGTTCCCTGGTGTCATTAACCGTGGTGATGGGCAGTGATGCTTTTAACCAGTTGCACCGCTGGCAGGATTGGCAGTCCCTGTTCAGTTTGGCGAATGTACTGTTATTGCACCGCGCAGAGCATCCCTTGGCTGCCAATGTAGAAGTGACTGAGTTTGTTGAGGCGCGACGGGTTGTCGAGGCCAGTGGTTTAACGGCGAAGACCGCCGGTGGTTTTTATGAGTTAGGTCTAATTCAATTGCCGATTTCGGCAACAGATATTAGGCAGCGGCTGGCCTCCGGCAGGTCGATTCGTTACCTTGTTCCCGACATTGTCGCGGACTATATCGCTGAACACGGTTTATACACACAGTGAAAGACATAGGAATTCCTGCTTGATGGATGCTGAACAACTAAAGAAGCTGGTTATTGACTCGCTTGAAGAAATAAAAGGTCGCGATATTGTGACCTTAGACGTGCGTGAGATGAGCGGCGTTACCGACTTTATGGTGGTGTGCAGTGGCACGTCTAACCGCCACGTAAAGTCACTGGCAAATAATGTCTGGGTTGAAGTAAAGAAGCGCGGGATCGTGCCGCTGGGTATTGAGGGTGAAAATACCGGTGATTGGGTGCTGGTGGATTTTGGTGATGTGGTTGTCCATGTAATGCTGCCCGAAGCGCGCTTGTTCTATGACCTTGAGCGTTTATGGCAAGTACCTGTGCTGGGCACTGATGAGAGTTAGTCTGATCTGTATCGGCACTAAAATGCCGGCCTGGGTTGAAGAGGGGATCGCTGAGTATCGCAAGCGCCTTCCGGCGGAAATTAATTTTGAGGTTAAGGAATTGCCTCTGCCTAAACGGGGCAAAAACACCGATATTCGCCGTGCAATTGCCCAAGAGGGTGAGGCCATGGTTGCTGCCATTCCCGTCGGTGATCGTGTTATCGCCCTTGATGTACTGGGGAAACCCGTCAGCACGGAAAGTTTGTCGGAGGCGCTGCGAAATTGGCAAATGGACGGCGACAACGTCAGCATTTTAGTCGGCGGCCCCGATGGCTTAAGTGATACCTGTTTGAGCTTGGCGAGACAGAAGTGGTCCCTGTCGGCAATGACCTTGCCGCACCCCTTGGTCCGAGTGATTTTTGCCGAGCAATTGTATCGGGCGTGGACCATCCTTAATAATCATCCCTACCATCGCTAATGGCTGAGTAATATGCCCCGACGCCAGCAGCTTAAAAATACCTTTTACGAACGTCGCGTTTATCGTCACCGGGTTACCTTATCAATTTTAATTTTGATGACGATGACGATGGTATTGGTTTGGCGCTACTCGCAATTACAAATTGCAGACTACGCTATTTACAAAACCCAGTCTGATCGCAATCGCATTCAACTATTACCCATAGCACCAAAACGCGGACTCATCTTTGATCGCAATGGCTTGTTGCTAGCCGAGAATATTCCAAGTTATACCCTGACGGTTGTTAAAGAGCGTCTGGAGTCACTGGATGAAACCTTGGCGATTATTAATGAAATTATTCCCCTCAGCGAAGATGATATTGAGCAATTTCGCAAGCGCTTGAGTCGCCGTCGACCCTATGAGGCTGTGCCTCTGAAATTTCGAGTCAGTGATGAGGATATCGCCAAGCTCGCAGTAAACCGCCACCGCGTGCCGGGGGTGGAGATTGATGCGCAATTGGTGCGTCACTATCCGCAGGGGGAGCTGTTTGCTCATGTGCTGGGTTATGTTGGTCGCATTAGCGAGCGTGAATTAGATGTTATAGATCCGGTAAATTACAGTGGTACTCACCACATCGGTAAAATCGGTCTAGAAAAATACTATGAAGAACTGCTGCACGGCACCGTTGGCTATCAAAACGTGGAAAGTAATGCCCATGGTCGTATTCTCCGGGTATTGGAGCGGCATGACCCGCAGCCGGGTGGTGACATCACCTTAAATGTCGACGCTTATGTGCAAGAAGTTGCTTACGAGGCATTAAAGGGGCAGCGCGGCGCGATTGTTGCGATGGAGCCTAATACTGGCGGTATCATCGCGATGGTAAGTGCGCCGGGATACGATACCAATCTATTTGTGAATGGGATTAGTTCGACAGATTATAATAGATTGCAGAATGATCCTGATTTACCACTCTACAACCGCGCTTTACAGGGCCAATATCCTCCTGCGTCGACCATAAAGCCAATATGGGGCTTGGCGGGCTTATATTACGGGACTGTGACGCCAGCGACTCGTGTTGCCGATCCGGGTTGGTTTAGCTTGCCCGACGACAGCCGTCGTTATCGCGACTGGAAACGCGGGGGGCATGGCGCCTCAGTCAATTTAGAACAAGCTGTGGTGCAGTCATGTGACGTGTACTTTTACGACCTGGCCTATAAATTGGGTATTGATCGCCTGCACAGCTTTGGCACTCGTTTTGGACTGGGTGATGTCACTGGTATCGATAACACCAATGAGCGCGCAGGTTTGATGCCTTCGCGGCAATGGAAAGAGACGAGCCGGGGTGGGCATTGGTATCCTGGTGAAACGGTTAACGTCGGTATCGGACAGGGATTTATGCTCACTACGCCTCTGCAGTTAGCGGTTGCGACGTCGGTTCTTGCGTCGAAAGGGGAGTTGCGTGTACCCCGTCTGTTGTCGTCGGTCGGCGATGCGCCTGTTGCTGCACCTCTTTTGGGTAAAATTGAAGATGTCTCAAGTGCGCACTGGGATGCCATTACTCGCTCTATGGAGCAGGTGGTGAATAGTTCACAGGGAACCGGTCGCGGTTTAAAGGCGGGATTGACTTACCGCATGGCGGCAAAAAGTGGAACAGCTCAAGTTGTGGGGATCGCCGCGGGCGAAAAATATGATTCAAATGCAATCAACGCCCGCAACCGTGATCATGCCTTATTTATTGCCTTTGCACCGGCTGACGATCCAAAAATTTCGGTGGCAGTAGTTATTGAAAACGGTGAGCATGGCGGCAGCGTGGCTGGGCCGGCCGCGCGCAAGGTTATAGATGCGTATTTATTGGGTCGACCGTCGCCGGCCGTCGTACCAGGCGCGGAGGGTAGTGCTCTGGTTTTGGATAGTGTCGCGGGGGCAGAAGTAAATGAATAATTCTGATTTTTTGCGGCAAATGCCCGGTGACAGCCGCAGCATGGCTAGCCATCGTAGTATTAGCCAGCGCTTGCGTATTGATATTCCTCTGCTCATTTTATTGCTTATTTTAAGTGGCGTTGGCTTGACGGTGCTCTACAGTGCGAGTGACGGCAGCATGGCGACAGTGTTGCGCCAGGGGCGTTTTTTGTCGGTAGCCTTTGTGTTCATGATTCTGGTTGCACAGGTACATCCAGATCAACTGCAGCGTTGGGCGCCCTTCGCCTATATCGGGGTCTTGATTCTACTGCTGGCGGTGGACTTTGTTGGGGTAGGTGCTAAAGGTGCTCAACGCTGGCTGGGTGTGGGCGGCTTTCGCTTTCAGCCATCGGAAATTACAAAATTAGTTTTGCCTATGGCGGTTGCATGGTATTTGTCTATCCATCCCCTGCCGCCAGGTATTCGCCACACATTGGTGAGTTTGCTGTTGATATTGTTGCCCACGGTGTTAATTGTTATGCAGCCGGATTTGGGCACCTCAATACTAATCGCGACCTCAGGTATTTTCGTGTTGTTTTTGGCGGGTATCAGTTGGACGTTTATTGCGTCGTGTTTGGGCTTGCTTGCCATGGCCGCGTATCCGATGTGGGAGTTCGTACTCCATGATTACCAGCGCCAACGAATTTTGACGCTACTTAATCCTGAGCTAGATAAATTGGGTGCCGGTTGGAATATTATTCAGTCTAAAACAGCCATTGGCTCCGGCGGTTTTGACGGTAAAGGCTGGATGTTAGGAACCCAGTCACATTTGGATTTTTTGCCGGAAAGTCATACCGATTTCATTATCGCTGTTTTAGCTGAAGAATTCGGTTTGCGGGGGGTATTGTTGTTATTGTTGCTCTATGGCTTGATCATCAGTCGAGGACTTTGGATCGCGTCGCAGGCAAAACATTGTTTCGGTCGTCTATTAGGCGGGAGTATTATTCTTACTTTCTTTGTCTATGTATTCGTAAATATGGGCATGGTGTCAGGTTTACTCCCTGTGGTGGGTGTCCCCCTGCCATTGGTTAGCCAAGGTGGTACTTCGCTAGTAACATTATTAGTGGGGTTTGGAATTTTGATGGGTATTTGCGCTGATGATCGTTTGGTGCATCAATAATGATAGGACATGACGTGAAAATACAAAATAAGCAAAGAAACGCCCTTAAAAAGTTGTTTTGTGGCGCGGCTGCTGCGCTTCTAATTTCCACTGCAGCGCACGCTGACTATAGCAGTCATCCTGGGGCGGCGGCATTTGTTAAAACCATGGTTGAAAAACATAATTTTGACCGTGACTGGGTGCTGGCCATTTTGAAGCAGGCAGAGCCTAAACAGTCGATATTAGATGCCATGTCTCGGCCGGCAGAGTCGGTTATGACTTGGGGTCGCTACCGGAATATTTTCATACAAGACTCTCGCGTCACTCAGGGGGTTGAATTCTGGACGGAGCATCGCGAGGCACTGGCTCGCGCTGAAAAGGAATTTGGCGTTCCCGCCTCAATGATTGTCGGCATTATCGGTGTTGAAACCCGCTATGGCCGAAATACCGGTAGCTACCGCGTAGTGGATGCATTGGCAACCTTGGGCTTTGATTTTCCACGCCGGGCTACATTCTTTCTCGGTCAGTTAGAAGAATACATGTTAATGGTTCGCGAACAGGGTTTTGAGCCATTTAGCCTGAAGGGCTCCTATGCCGGTGCCATGGGCTTCGGCCAGTTTATTCCGAGTAGCTACCGCGCTTATGCCGTTGATTTCGACGGTGATGGCCAGGTTGATATTGTAAATAACAAAGTAGATGCCATCGGTAGCGTCGCAAATTACTTCAAGCGTCACGGCTGGCGTTATGGGCAGCCAGTGGTGAGTAGTGCGGTGTTAAAAGGCGACGTTGATCAAAGTTTGTTTAACGCAGGACTTAAGCCTGAGAAAACACTTGCTCAACTGGATAAGGCCGGTATCGGCAGTGATCGTGTGCTCGAGCCTAGTCAGAAGGCAACGGCTATGAAACTAGAGGGCGAGAAGGGAGACGAGTATTGGCTTGGCTTGCATAATTTTTATGTGATCACTCGCTACAATCACAGTGCAATGTATGCCATGGCGGCGTACCAGCTAAGTGAGCTAATTGCTGCTGACATGCAAAAGGTGACGACACCTTGACGTTGCGTGTTTTAGCGATGGCGGCGTTAGTGCTGCTGGCTGCGTGCGCGCCGTTGGCTCCTGTTGAACAAGGCGAGAAAAAGCCGGTTGTAACTGGCGGTAATAAAGTGCCGCCCAGTGGCAGCGGTAAGTCCCGCTACCAGTTTGAGAGGGATGGCGCACCGCTTCAAAAGTTGGATCCCAATACGATTGTAGATGCACAGCCTCGTCATGAAGTATTGCGAGTGGCGGGGAATATTAGCCCCTACATTGTGAATGGCAAAGAGTATCAGTTGATTGAACAATATCGCGGATTTAAACAGCGCGGTATTGCGTCGTGGTATGGCACTAAGTTTCACGGTCATGCCACGTCTAATGGCGAGACATACAGTCTCTACGAAATGAGTGCGGCCCATCGCACACTGCCTATTCCGGTTTATGTCAAAGTGACGAATTTAGATAATGGTAAAACGGCAGTTGTGCGAGTGAATGACCGCGGCCCCTTTCACTCAGATCGCATCATTGATTTGTCCTATGCCGCAGCAGTAAAACTGGGTTATGCGGAGCGCGGAACTGCGCGGGTGGAAATTGAGGTCATTGATACGGATAATAGCTATGCGGTCGCTAGTGGAGAGGCGGCGCGCTATTATTTGCAGGTGGCCGCCTTTTCTCAACTGGACTCGGCCAATGCCTTGCAAAAGCAATTAAGCGCTGGTTTGACGTTTCCGGTCGTGATTGCCACTAGTGGTATTAGCGGTTCAACGATGCATCGTGTCAGAGTGGGCCCGTTTGTAGATTATTCATCTGCGCAGGCGGCAAAAAAAGTATTACAGCAACAATGGGCCGGTGACTCCCATTTAGTGGTCGAAGCCGGTGACTCCTGAAGTTAACGAGAACAAAAAAGGGTCTTATGTTTAAGCAAGTGTTTGCGGCCTTAGCGGCGGCAGTGGTTATGTCTACAAATGCCTTGGCTCAGCCGGATTTGGTTCCTGCCCCTCCCAGTGTGGCCGCATCGGCTTATTTTCTGATGGATGCCAACAGCGGCGAGGTGTTAATTGAGCATAACGCTGATGAGCGTATACCTCCTGCTAGTTTGACTAAGTTAATGACGAGCTATGTTTTGTCATACGAGTTAGAGCGCGGCCAAGTCAGCAATGACGATATGGTGACCATCAGTAAAAATGCGTGGGCGCAAAACCCCATTTTTAATGGCTCATCCTTAATGTGGATTGAAGTCGGTAAACAAGTGCCGCTAGGTGAATTGCACAAAGGTGTGGTCATTTCCTCCGGTAATGACGCCAGCGTTGCGGTAGCAGAGCATATTGCTGGAAGTGAAGATGCGTTTGCTAGCATGATGAACCAGCACGCGGCGAGACTGGGAATGACGAATAGTCATTTCGTTAATTCACATGGATTACCAGATCCAGAGCACTATATGTCAGCTCGCGATTTGGCGATTTTATCCAAGGCAATCATTGCCTACAAAAATGAATACGCGCTTTATAGCGAGCATGACTTTGTTTTTAACAATATTCGCCAGAGTAATCGCAACGGTCTGCTGTGGAGTGATCCCACTGTTGATGGTCTAAAAACCGGCCACACCACAACGGCAGGGTACTGCTTGGTGACGTCTGCAAAGCGCGAGGGCATGCGCCTGATTTCTGTGGTGATGGGAACGAGCAGTACCCCAGCCCGCGAGCGCGAAACGCAGAAATTGTTATCTTATGGCTTCCGTTATTTCGAAACTCATCAGCTTTACGCTGGCGGGACAGAGCTGACTCGTTCGAAAGTCTGGAAGGGTGACAGTGAAGAAGTGAGTTTGGGTGTACAGCAAGATGTATTTATCACTATCCCTCGTGGCAGAAGCGACGCGCTCGATGCGCAGTTAAATGTAGATGAAGTGCTAATTGCCCCGATTACTGCTGACCAAGAATACGGCGAATTAGTGGTTAGTTTGGCTGGCGAAGAAAAGTTGCGGGTTCCACTTGTGGCACTTCAAGCGGTTGAAGAGGGCGGTATTTTGAAGCGCCTTTGGGACAGCATCGTTTTGTTTTTTGTGAACCTGATTTCCTGATTAGTTAATAGAGCGCGGGCTAACCCCGCGCGAGTTGTATTATGAATAAATTTACGGTCACCGAGACTAGCGAAGCCGAAACTGGCAAGCCGATATTGGAATTTCCCTGTGAATACCCCATAAAAGTCATTGGCGTTGCTGGCCAAAATTTGCGACAGCGCGTGATTGAAATAATGCGCGCTAACGCTGGTGATATTGATGAGTCTCAGATTAGCGAGCGCGAAAGTAGTGAAGGTCGATTCTTGTCGATCACCGTTGTCATTACCGCGACGGGTAAGCCCCAGCTCGATACCATATTCGCTGAATTAAAAGCGACTGGTTTGGTTAAAATGGTTCTCTAATGAGCAGACCAGATACGCTATGGCTGCGCAAATTGGGTCGCCAATCTTATCAGCCGGTATGGCGTGCAATGCAGCACTACACCGATGTTCGCGACGCACAAAGTCCTGATGAATTGTGGTTTGTAGAGCATGATCCGGTGTTTACCCAAGGTCAGGCGGGAAAAGCCGAGCATATTCTGATGCCTGGCGATATCCCTGTTGTTCAAGTAGACCGAGGCGGGCAGGTTACCTATCACGGCCCTGGGCAATTAGTAGGCTATGTTTTGGTGGATTTGCGTCGATTGGGTATGGGAATTCGCGAGCTGGTGACGGCGATAGAAAATAGTATTGTCGCCGTTTTGGCGCAATTGGGTATTCCAGCTCATCCTCGTCCCGACGCCCCTGGGGTGTATGTTGAAAATGGTGCTAAAATAGCGCAATTGGGCCTAAGGGTGAGGCGTGGCAGTACGTTTCACGGGTTGAGCTTGAATATTGATATGGATCTAAGCGTTTTCCAGCGTATAAATCCCTGCGGTCATCAGGGTATGGAGGTGACTGATATTCGCCATCAAAGAGATGTTGAATTACCTTCGCAGGACGAACTTACCCGTATGCTGAGCGCGGAATTAGCGAGCGTACTGGACTATTTACATTGTCGGGAAGTGAGTGAGCACTGCTTGCCTGACACTTTGGGGGTTTCATGAAATCTGAAAGTGACGGTGCCGTTGGCATCATGTCTAAAGCCGCAGCTAAAAAAGTAGTGCAAGGCGAGAAGTTACGTGGTGCCGAAAAAGTAGCGCGTATTCCAATTAAAGTCATACCGACTGTTGAGTTGCCAGCAAAGCCGTCGTGGATTCGGGTCAAGATGTCGACGGGACCTGAAGTTACTCGTATTAAAAGTATACTTCGTAAACACAAGCTTGCGTCGGTTTGTGAAGAAGCGGCCTGCCCTAATTTGGGTGAGTGTTTCAGTGGTGGCACAGCAACATTCATGATCATGGGTGAAATCTGTACTCGTCGCTGCCCATTTTGTGATGTCGCCCACGGCCGTCCCAATGCATTAGATGAAAATGAGCCGCGCGAGCTGGCAGAAGCTATTGCCGAAATGAAGTTGAAGTACGTGGTGGTAACCTCTGTTGACCGCGATGATTTACGCGACGGCGGCGCCCAGCATTTTGCCGACTGTATTCGTGAGACTCGAGCGCGTAGCCCGGAGATTCGAATTGAGGTTCTAGTGCCAGATTTTCGCGGTAGAATGGACGTCGCGCTCGATATTTTAGAAAAAGAAGCCCCAGATGTGTTTAACCATAATCTTGAGTCGGTGCCGAGTTTGTATAAAAAAATTCGCCCAGGTTCGGATTACCAATGGTCTTTGGATCTGCTCAAAAAATACAAAGAGCGTCGCCCCGATGTGCTGACCAAATCAGGCTTGATGTTGGGCTTGGGAGAGACCGCTGAGGAGCTTATTCAAGTCATGAAAGACATGCGCGCGCATGATATTGATATGATAACGATGGGGCAGTATTTACAGCCCAGTCGCGACCATTTAGCGGTAGAGCGATTTGTGACGCCAGAAGAATTCGACGAATTTGGTCGCATCGCCAAAGAGCTTGGGTTTAAAAGTGTCGCCAGCGGCCCTCTGGTTCGCTCATCCTATCACGCAGACAAGCAAGTGGATTTAAGCTTGCTCAAATCTATGTAAGTCATCACTTCCATTACTTGATTATGAGGGTTGTTCTGCTTAAGTACGTGAGCGCAGCCCTTTGAACCTTTGTTAAGCAAGGCTCCAGTTTTAGGCCTACAGCCTATCCCAGTGTGAGGTAGCATGCCTGAAGTGAAAAAAGCCCCTTTAGTCTTAATTAGCGGTGCGTCTCAAGGCATAGGCGCCGCTATTGCTAGGTGTTTTGCAAACGCAGAATTCCCTGTTCGTTTGGCCTTGGTTGCGCGAAATAAAGATGCCTTGGACAAGGTTGCTGCCGAATGTCATGCCGCTGTCGAGGTTCGCAGTTATTCCGTTGATGTTAGCGATGAACAGCAAGTAGAGGAATTGTTCACGGCACTAGCGCGGGATATGGGTGATGTTAGCGTCTTAATTAATAACGCAGGATCATGGCATGGCGCAGCTTTACAGGATATGGCGGTGGTAGATTTCGACCGCGTGATAGCCGTGAATTTGCGTAGCACATTTCTTATGAGTCGCATGGTGTTGCCTGGTATGTTGGCAAACAAGAAAGGCGACATATTTAATATGTCATCGACTGCTGGGCTTGAGGGCTACGCCAATGTTTCCGCCTATTGCGCGGCTAAACACGCGGTGAGTGGGTTTAGTAAAGCACTGCGTGAGGAGGTGCGTGGCGAAGGTATTCGGGTCTCTTGTGTTTCCCCTGGGCCAACTTATTCGCCATCGTGGCATGGGTCGGGTGTTGGTCAAGACCGCTTAATGCCCGCGGAAGATGTCGCTCGCGCTTTTTTAGATATTTACCGCTTAGACCGCAATGTTGTTGTTGAAGATATCGTTTTGCGGCCACAAGCGGGACACATTAGTAGTTAACATTAGTAGTTAATCAAGGCGTCCTGTTTCATTGTCGCTGCTCGCTCTTCGCCTAAATAGCGCTCGATGAGGTAATGCACTGCGTAGAGTAGTGGCGTCATCAAAATTGCCATCGAAAACTTGTAGATATAATTTACAACGCCGATCGCTAATACCAGTTGCAAACTCCAGTCTGCGCCAATGTAAAAGGCGATGAATAACACGACAAAACTATCGATGAGTTGGCTGACCAAGGTCGAACCCGTTGCACGGAGCCATATCATGCCCTCGCCGGTGAGTTGCTTCACTTTTTGGAAGACCGTTATATCGATAATCTGTCCCACCAAAAATGCAACGAGTGAGCCGATGATAATCCAAAGTCCCTGCCCAAAAACTAGCCGAAAGGCAGCGTCGTAATTGCCAACTTGGCTGCGGAGCATCTCTTGCTCGTCTACTGGCAGTGCGGGGTTGATATGCGACTGCGGCCAAAAATCTGCCGGGGTGAGATGTATGCCGACAAAGACCATGGCAAAGGCGTACACAATAAGTCCGGCGGTTAAGTAGGAGAGTAACTGAACCCCTCGCTTACCGTAGTATTCGTTAATTAAGTCTGTTAATACGAAAACAAATGGCCAGAGTAATACACCAGTGGTTAAGTTAAAGGATAGCCCGTCAATGCCCAAAACATTGAGGTCCAGTGGTGCAATGCCAAGGCTATTTTCTAAAGAGAATATCTTTACACCGATCAACTCCGCCAAAATGGCATTGGCGACGAAAAATCCGCCCAGCACGATGAAAAGTTTGCTCGCCTTATCGGTAAGTATATTTTTCAGCAAGCCTATCTCCTGAATTTAAGTAACGGCGCGCCTGTAAATCAGCGGAAGTACATGTGTTAGCGCTAAAGCCTTAAATAAAGCGCATCGATAAGTCGATGGCCTGTGCGTGTTTGGTCAAAGCGCCAATTGAAATAAAGTCTACGCCGGTCTCTGCAATTGCAGCCAATGTTTGGGTGCTGACGTTGCCAGAGGCCTCGAGCTTAGCGCGTCCTGCGGTGATAGCGACCCCCTCTCGCATGTCCTCAAGGCTAAAATTATCGAGCATGATAATGTCTGCGTTTGCCTCAAGCGCGGTATTGAGTTCACTTAGGTTTTCTACTTCGACTTCTACCGGTTTTAAAGGCGCGATATCGTGCGCAGCGTTGATTGCGGCTGCAATACCGCCGCAGGCGGCAATGTGATTCTCTTTTATTAGGAAGGCGTCGTATAGGCCGATTCGATGATTGTGGCAGCCGCCACAGGTCACGGCGTATTTTTGCGCTGTACGCAAGCCTGGTATGGTTTTGCGGGTATCTAGCAGGCGAACATTGGTGTGGGCGACTAAATCGGCGTAGTGTTTGCAGACTGTCGCTGTGCCGGAGAGCAGTTGTAAAAAGTTGAGCGCAGTGCGTTCGCCGGTGAGCAGTGAGCGAGCTGGACCAGTTAGTTCAAATAGAACACTATCGGCGGCGACGTAGTCACCGTCGGCGATATGCCACGTAATTGTGACGGAGTTATCAATTTGCTGAAAAACTTCGTTCACCCAGTTTACCCCGCAAATGACCGCCGATTCACGGGTGATTATGCGGGCACTAGCGCTGTGATCAGCGGGTATTAACTGGGCGGTAATGTCGCCGCTACCAATGTCTTCGGCGAGCGCGAAACGCACGGTTTCCGTGATGTCGCGCTGCAATGCGTCTGAGAATTGCATGGTGGTTTTCCAGGCGGATTAGTGAATAAAATTATCTGCGCGGTATTCTATCAGTACAGGCTGAAATGTGCGCCTTTAAGTGCCAGTTTCGCAGTTGTCGTAAGTAGATTTAGCAATGGTTGAGGGAAGACTTTTTAAAGTATAACTATAGGATGCTTGGCCTTGAACAAAAGTTACGATAACTTATGCTAATATCCAACCGGTTTCCCATAATATGCAACATAAGAACAACAGGAAATTATGACTGATTCTTCCTCTAAGGTAGTGGATCTGAGTACACGGCGCGAGCCGCTTGTATCGGCAGCGCCATTGCCCGACGCCCTAGTGGCTATCCGCGATAAGGCGAGTGGCTTCTTAAAAGGGCGGATGGAAGTATTTCTAGATGAGGTCGACGATAGCTTATTTGAGCTTGCGGACGAGGCGAGTAATGCTCGCGAGCAGCATTTGTACTTTGATGCTATGCGAGAAATTAGAGTCAATCGCGAGGGTATTGAAAAGCGTTTTTCGGATGCGTTTATCAATGCGTTTGCGGCCATGGTGTCGAATGAGCATATTGCCTCATCACTGGAGCTAGGGCAGGCAAAGTTAAAGCTGTTGGAGTCAGAGGCACTTGAAGAGCTGGTTGCGCTTGAGGGCATGGCAAATAAGGCGGAGCGCCGTTTTCTTCATGAAGTATGGATTTTATGTACTGCTTGGCAGCACGTAGTAAGCGGTCCAGTAGTGGCGGCCAAAGAGTTACCCATGGGGCCGGCGAAAATCGCAGCGGCGTTTGGTATCGCCTGTAAATCGCTAGAAATCGATATAAAGGCTAAGTTACTTCTCTTCAAGTTGTTTGATACTCATGTCGTTGCCGCTTATGGTGAGCTCTATCAGTTGCTCGTGCCGATTCTTGATGCGCAGGGTTTGCCGCTAGAGCAGCTTGAGAAAAAATCCGCAAACCCGTCGACTAAGACGGTAAAAGAAACCAGCGAGCTACCAGCTGGCAGCGAGCAAAACGCATCGCAACATAACTCGCAATCCACAGAGATGGTGACGCGCTTATTTGATGCCTTAGAAAGTTTGATTGGCAAGGTAGAATATAATGCCGCTGGAGCTAAAACCGCGCTGTCAAAGCCCTCGTTTATGGTGGCATTGCAAGAAATGCAGCATGAGCAGTTTACTCAGCTCAATGTAGCATCCCCAGCTGGTAGTGATGGACAAGCTGATTTCCACTTGATGGCGCAGAAATTAATCGCCCGCTTGCAACAGGTTAATTGGGTTGCCCATACCGACGTGTCGGCACTGTCTTATCAGCGCGACCAAGATACAATCAATTTCGTTGGTGCCTTGTTCCAATTTATTCTTGACGGGGATGGCTTGGCAGAGTCTTTAAAAGGACTGATTGCGCGCCTGCAGATCCCCGTGCTGAAAATGGCCATGTTAGATAAGGGCTTTTTTAGCCACGATGAACATCCTGCGCGTAAATTATTAAGTGCTTTAGTTAGTGCCGGTATTGGCTGGTCGCCAGTGGCGGGAGTAGACCGAGACCCTCTGTACAAAAAAACCGAAGAAGTGGTCATGCGCATTTTGCACGATTTTGGCGTAGATACTCAGGTCTTTGTCGATGCGTATCAAGATTTCTCTGCGTTTAATGAAAAGGCAAAGCGTCGTGCGGAGTTGGTTGCTCGCAGAACTGTTGATGCGGAAGACGGCAAAGCAGCTGCCGAAAATGCACGCATGTACATTGCCGCTATTTTGGAGCACAAGCTGGGTGGTGTTGATTGCCCACCGGTGGTTACTAAGATTCTGCAACTTGGTTGGAGCAAAGTACTGTTCCTAAGTTATATCCAGCATGGCAAAGATAGTGAGCGTTTTAGTGAAGATGCTGGACTGATTGATCGCCTGTTGTGGAGTGTTCTGCCCTCTGAAGAGGAAGGTCACCGCAACGAGCTGATTGCCGCACTGCCGGTTTTAGTGGAAACCTTGCGTTTGGGTTTTACCCGCGTTTCATTAAATTCATTTGAGACTGATCGTTGGTTTGAGCAATTAGAACGCCTGCATCTAGCTAAGCTTAGTCGCAAGGCAGCGGCTGTTCGTCGACTGCCAGAGGTGGTTGAGGCTCCTGCGGTGCCGGCAAATACGTCTGCTGATTTACATCAGGATCTTGGCGATGCTGAATCAAATACTGTCCATACAGAAAAGGCTGAGAGTACTGAGGAAGTAAATTTAGCGGATCTAGACGCCTCCTTAGCTGAAAGCCTTGGTGATGACAGTTCCTGGCCGGAGACAAAGGCCTATTCTGTTCCTTTGAATTCCAATACAACACATACTCAGGATTATGACAGCAGCGCTCCTGATAAGGACGCCCTTAATAGCCGTATTCAAACCTTGCGAGTCGGCAATTGGGTTGATTTTCGTCAAGATGATGGGCGAATGCTGCGCTGTCGACTAGCTGCGGTTATCAACGGTATTGGCAAGTATATTTTTGTTAACCGCTCGGGTATTAAGGTTGCTGAACTTAATCGCGAGGAACTTCAAGCAGCTTTACTCGACGACACCGTTGCGCTTATTGAAGATGATCACCTGTTTGATCGCGCATTAGAGTCGGTAATCAGTAATTTGCGAGATATGAAAGACAAACCGCTCAAGTAGTTAATTCATCACCAAGCCATGAAAAAACCTTCGAGCGGAATTTAAAAACACTGTTTGTCATTTTAATCAGCTGCGTATTTGCACCGTGCTAACACGGTCCGCCAGCGTCAACCCACGCTCTTAATGCTTCCACAAACGCCGGCTGGCTTAGTGGTGGCGTGGTGCGGTCGCCGCCGGGTGTCCAGCCCCACAACACCAACTCATCTTCGCTCATGTGTTTGAATAAGGCCTCTAAGTTGCGGTTGCCATTTTTGCTAGTGTCTTTTAATACTGCGCAAAGTTCGCTGGGGGAGAGTTCTTCCCAAGCCATACTTAGTGGCGCAAGCGCCCAGTGCGGCGCGCCTGGCACGGCGCCATCGGCGACATTTTCATCTTGGTGACAGGCGCTGCATTGCAGTGTTGGAGCGCCGTGATTATCTTCGCCGCGGACCACGAGTTGCGCGTGACGACGACGCTCGTCTCCCTGGCGAGGAAAGTCGGTTTTGGTGTGACAATTCAGGCACCTAGGGTGGGTTAGCACCTCAAAAAGTGGCTGAAATAGCGGTGATTGTGCGGCCACTTGGCTGCTGATAAGACCTGCGGCGATAAGCAGGGAGCTACTTACAATACGGCGGATGGTATTGGCAAAATTCGGCGGCATATTCAGCTCCCAGCTTATGCGATTTTAAAATTGCTACGGGTGAGTGGCAATTCACGAATACGTTCATTCGTCGCCTCGAAAATGGCATTGGCGAGTGCGGGCCCAACGCAGGGCACACCCAGTTCACCAACCCCGCCTACTGGATTGCCGCTGTTGACGATAACGGTTTCAATAACCGGTGTTTGATACATGCGCAATACTGGGTAGTCGTCAAAATTACTTTGCTGAACGACGCCGTCCTCGAGCAATATCTCGCCGAAGAGAATACTTGAAAGTGCAAAAATAACGGCGGACTCAACCTGAGCAATCACTAAGTCTGGATTTATAGCGGTGCCGCAGTCGACCGCACTCACGACACGATGAATGGTGAGTTCGCGGTTGGCAGATACAGAAACTTCGACTACCTGCGCCACAAAGCTATTCCAGTGCCCCATCACGGCAATGCCCTGACTAATACCGCCACTGCTAAATCCCCAGCCGGCGGCGTCTGCAACAGCGTCTAGTACCGCGCGATGGCGAGGTTTTTCTGAGAGCAAATCGCGGCGGAAGTTATAGGGGTTTTTGCCCACCTTCATAGCTAGCTCGTCTATAAAGGTTTCCTGCGCAAACACGTCTGAAAACTTATTGACCGAGCGCATCCACAGTGCCGGCATGGCGAGGTTGACGGTGAGGTGGGCGTCCATCAGTACATTGTCGATCTTATAGGGCATACCCGTTTCAAAATCGGTGAGTTCTTTTAGTGGCGGTAGAGTGAAATCTGCCAGACTGTCTAGAAGATTTTCTGCATACAGCAATGCGGTAACGTCTTGGGTCACCGAGCGATGCGTCCACGCACTGATATTATTCGCACTGTCAATGGAGGCGGAGACTCTGACTGCGGCCGCAGGGCGGTAGAAGCCGCCTTTCATGTCGTCCTCTCTGGTCCAGATCACTTTGACAGGTTGGCGCACCGCTTTGGCGACCGCGCAGGCGTCGCGGACGAAATCGGCAAGCGGGTTGCCTCTGCGACCAAAGCCGCCGCCCGAGGGCATCATATGAAAGGTAATTTGATCAGGTAGCAGGCCGAGTATTAGACCCGCAAATATTTTGTCTAGGGTGGCAGATTGAGTGCCGGTCCAAATTTCTGCGCTGCTACCGTCGTAGTCGACCACCACATTTAAGGGTTCCATCGCCGCGTGGGCCATGAAAGGGAAATAATAGTCAGCACTGATGGTTTCGCTGGCTAATGTTTGTGCAAGCAATACGAGGCCATCGGTTCGAATTGGAAGGCCGGGAAGATTTAAGCGGAGATTGTAAGCATTGCGCTGTGTGTCTGAGTCGGTGCGACCAGCAAGTAGCTCGTTCCATTGCACGATAAGTGCCTTGCGCCCCTTGTCGGCGGACCAAAAATCGTCGGCGACAACCGCAACCCCGCCAAGGATAGTGTGAACACTGCGGACGCCGGGTACGGCAAGTGCAGCGTTGTCATCGACATTTAAGGCTTGGCCATTGAAGCGCGGTGGCCTTGCTATAACGGCGGTGAGCATATTGGGAATATCAACATCCATACCGTAGCGAAAGCTGCCATTGGTTTTGTCGGCTGCGTCCAGGCGCTGCTGTGAGCTACCGATAATACGATAGGCAGCGGGGTCTTTTAGGGGTGGATTGTTGGGGATGGGCTCTTCTGCTGCGGCGCTCGACAGTTCGCCATAGCTCGCGCGGCGGCCACCAATATCGTCAATAACGAAGCTTGCCTCGGTACGCAGGGTGTCTGCCTCTACCCCCCAGCGTTTCGCCGCGGCATTGATTAACATTTGGCGCACCGCCGCGCCGACGCTGCGCTGACCTTGAAAATAGCCGCGAATCGCAGAGCTGGCGACGGTGAATTGCAATAGGTTTTGGAAGTAGGGGTTGTTGAAATTAGCGGCGACCGGCGACATTTCTGCGGTCACCTGACTCCAGTCGGCGTCAAGCTCTTCTGCGACAATCATCGGTATGGAGGTGAGGGCGCCTTGACCGATTTCACTCGCGCCGACCAATACGGTAATTTTATTGTCGGTGCTAATTCGCATAAATTCGCCGACTTGAAACGCGTCGGCAGGTGTTACTGGTGTGCCGCCGCCATTATCGCCTGGGCCACTGGGGGCATTGCTGCGAGAGCTTGAGCCACCGCCGCCACAGGCAACGAGTAATCCGCCGCCGGCGAGGACACTAACGCGAATGAAATCTCTGCGCGATATCTTGTCTAATTCTGTCATTCTAGCAACCCCTATAATTGTTCAGCGGCAATTTTATGAATGGCCTTGCGTATGCGGGGGTAGGTGCCGCATCGACAAATATTGCCTGACATCGCTTTGTCTATGTCTTGATCGCTGGGGGATGCGTTATTTTTTAAAAGGGCAGTGGCGGCCATAATTTGCCCAGACTGACAATAGCCGCACTGGGGAACGTTTAATGTTTGCCAAGTTTGTTGAACGAGACTGCCGATGTGCTCAGTGTTGATATCTTCAATGGTCCTAATCTGCTTGTTGCCAACGGCGCTAATGGGCATAACGCAGGAGCGGGTTGGCTGACCGTCGACGTGCACTGTACATGAACCACAGAGGGCTTGGCCGCAGCCGTATTTCGTTCCCGTGAGCTTTAGGTTTTCTCTGAGCACCCAGAGTAAGGGTTTGTCTTCGCTGGCATCGACGGTGTGTTCTACACCGTTTACACGGATGGTAAACATGTTGGCTCCCGCCTCAGAATAAGGGGTGAATTTTTATTGTGTGTTGAGCCCAGCACATAGCTTTGTGTCTGTCTATTGTTGCTTGACTGAGTCCTAGTTTGCTATAGCTCCTGATTTTGCAGGGCGGTGTTACCTATGTATTGACGCGTAACCTTAAGTATATACGCTAAAGTTAACACTCTAACGCATCGTGTTATTTGTGTTGTGGCAAGGTAGCAGTTGATGTTGTACGTGTAAACACTGGTGCTGGATCAAGTCTCGACGGTGTGCGCCACTCGACTAATACGGCAGGCGTAATGGTGGTTCTTGCATCAAGGAAAGCTGCTCGCGTAATTGCAGGATGTGTTCGCCCCAGTAACGTTCCGTATTGAACCACGGGAAAGCCTTGGGAAAGGCTGGGTCTTGCCAGCGACGTGCTAACCACGCTGCATGATGCATGATTCTTAAACTGCGCAGTGCTTCGATGAGCCCTAGTTCACGGGGGTTAAAGTCATAGAATTCTTGATAGCCTTCCACCAATTCCATGATGGCGCGTTGTTGACTATCTTGTTCGCCGGAAAGAAACATCCATAAATCTTGAATGGCCGGCGCCATGCGACTGTCGTCAAAATCCACCAACCATGTTTCGTCGCTGCGCGATAAAATATTGCCGACGTGACCATCGCCGTGGGTGCGGATATAGCTGGGATTAATTTCAGCGACTCGTTGGCGAACATGACGGAGCAGGTCTTCGCTAATTGTTGCATAAGATTCCTGCAGGCTGTCGGGAATTACATCTGCCAAAATATCGCGACGACTGTCGTCGCCAAAACTGACCACATCCAGTTTGGGCCGATATTGATATGGTGTGCTGGCACCTACCAGATGTAAGCGCCCGAAAAGGCGCCCTAATTGAAAAAGGTTGTCCATATCGTCGAGTGCTGGCGCGTGTCCGCCGCGGCGTGGATAAATGGCGAAGCGGTAGCCTTCAAAGCGAAATAAACTGTCGCCGGCGGCGTTTTGCCAAGGTGGTATAACCGGGATGTCGGTATTTGCTAACTGCTGTGTAAATTGGTGCTCTTCTAAAATCTGCTCGTCACTCCAACGCTCTGGACGATAGAACTTGATGACGATTGGTTCTTGATCGTCTAGGCCAAATTGATAGACGCGATTCTCATAACTATTGAGTGCAAAAACACGTAGATCGCTGACATAGCCAAGGCTTTCCACTGCGTCAATGACTCGATCAGGATTAAGATTGGTGAAGTCGATTTGTTCGAGTGTGCTCATGTTGCAGTCCCGTATTCATTAATTAAGGCGACAGTTTTTATCTGCGCAAAGACGTGCTGACCTTGCTGTAGTTGCAGGCGATCACAGGATTTACGGGTAATGTGGGCTAATAAATATTGCTCGTTTAGTTGTAGGCGAATAGTGACTTGCGCACTCGAAGGGGGTGATGTTGCTTGTTCAATCGTGTCAATTTTGCACGGTAGAATATTCATAATACTGCTTTGCTGAGGGGCCTCTAGCGCAATGCTGACGTCCCTCGCCGCGACGAATAGGCGCAGTTGCTGGCCGCTTTCCGCGCTCACTTGTTTGATAGTAAGTTGGTGTTGAGTATCAATGGTGAGCGTGCTGAGTTGGTATTCCGGATCGTGCCCATGCAATTGTGCGTTGATTACGGCGCCAGCGCCCTGCTGCTTGCTGAGAGGTAGGTCGAGTCGGGTGCTCAGGGTGATCAGATCGCCCTCGGCGATGAGTTGCCCAGACTCCATCAGTAGAACGTGATCAGCGAGTCGGCTAATCTCATGAAAGCTGTGGCTCACATACAAAATGGGGATGGCTAGATGTCTGGCTAGCCGCTGCAGGATGACGACCATTTGTTCCCGTGCACTATCATGTAGACCGGTGAGGGGTTCATCCATGAGTAGAAGCTGGGGGTGGCGCAGTAGTGCGCGCGCGATAGCAACACGTTTGCGTTCGCCGCCAGAAAGATTGTCAATGGCGCGATCTAGTAACTGCGTGATTTCTAGCCAGTCGCACAGCTCCTCAATTGACGGTCCCGCCTCACTGAATCGCCGCTTGAAGGCATACTCTAAATTTCCGCGTACCTTAAGATGTGGAAACAACTGCGCGTCTTGAAAGACGATACCAATGCCGCGCTGCTCGGGTTTGAGAATAGTCCTTTCGGTTTGCCAGTCGTCACCGGCAAATTGCACCATGCCATTCGGCGCGATATCTAGCCCAGCAATACAGCGCAGCAAGGTGGTTTTACCGCTGCCACTGGGACCGCAAATGGCGGTAATACCGCTGGTGGGCAGGGCGGTATCTATGTTGAGAGAAAACTCACCGCGTTCCATGTGCAGGGATAATAGGAGGCTCATTGTGTGCCGCCGTCAGATTTTGCCAGCGGAGTGAGCCCACGATAGCTGTTAGCTAAGTAGACGATACTTAGGGTGATGACTGAAAAGGCGATAAGTCCGCCGGCCAGCCAGTGCGCGGTTTGGTATTGCAGGGACTCGACACGTTCGTATAGAGCAATAGACAGGACTTGGGTCTGGCCCGGTATATTGCCGCCGATCATGAGTACCACACCAAACTCGCCAACCGTGTGAGCAAATCCTAAGGTGCTGGCCACTAAAAAATTACTGCGGCAGAGGGGCAAAATAACGCTAACGAAGCGATCGATTTGCCCAGCGCCTAGACTAGCTGCGGTTTCAATTAAAGGTTTGGGGAGTTGTTGAAAACCGCTTTGTAGTGGCTGCACGACAAAAGGCAGTGAGTAAATGACAGAAGCAATTACCAAGGCGCTAAAACTAAACGCGAGGGTGTTGCCGCTGAGTAGTTGCCATAGCTGGCCTACGGCGGAGTCTGGAGCAAAGGCGATTAGTAAATAAAAGCCCAGAACTGTCGGTGGTAGCACTAAAGGTAGGGCAATGATGGCCTCTAATACCGGCTTAATTCTAATGCGGGTGTGGGCAAGCCACCACGCCAGTGGTGTGCTTACGACGAGTAAAATTAGAGTGGTAACGCCAGCCAGCTTAAGGGTGAGGGCGACCGCTAGCCAATCATTGTGGCTCACGTTGATGCTCGCACAGTGCGTCGGAGTAGTGGGCGAAACATATTGTGTCCTCCGTCGGCGATGTATGGTGTTACGGCGTGCGTGCTAGACACCAAATGTCGACTTGCTTAGCGCCGTTGCGCGCCAGTATAGCGGCCATGGTATTGGCTGTCGCGGTTGTTGTAACGACATCGTCGATCACGGCGAGGTGTTTGCCTTTAATGTCGTAGGCGCTGTTGAAGGAGAAGGCTTGGCGTAGATTTTTACGGCGCGCTGCAGCGCTTAAACCCTGCTGTGAATGGTTGGCACGGGGGTGGCTAACAGCGTGATAGACTGGGATGTTAAGTGCGCTACCCAGGTCTTTTGCGATGAGTAAAGATTGATTGAACCCCCGTAATATTCTTCGCCGCCAGTGCATTGGTACCGGAACCAAAGCATCGGGCACGGCATCTAGCTGGTCTTGGCAATGGTTTAGCCACAGTGCACTTAATATCGCGCCATAGTGTAGCTGATTTTGATGCTTAAAGCCGGCGATTAGGCGATCAACGGGGAATCCGTATGACAGTGCACAGTAGCAGTGTGTGAACACCGGCGGTTTCCGTAAACAGCGCCCACACTGTGTATCGCGATAATTTTCAGGCAGTGGCAGGGCGCAGCGCGCACAATAAGTCGCTAGCCAAGGTAGGTCGTTTTCGCAGTGCTGGCAGAGGTCTAGGCCCCGCAGGCTGTGGCTTTGGCATAAAATGCAGCGGCCAGAAACCACCCAGTAGCTCAGTTTGTTTAAATTGACACTTAAAAATCTGTTAACCATAAGCATCCTTGCTGGTTGACAGCTTGCTGTAAGCCTTTATCATTAGGCAATTAAAATGACACCACCTTCTTGCTGGACTTTAACATGACTACCGCCGCATTAACGACAATTCGAACGGACTGGACCAGTGAAGAGGTTCAAGCTTTATTTGCACAGCCATTTAACGATTTGTTGTTTCAGGCGCAGTCGGTGCACCGCGCCAATTTTGATCCTAATACCGTGCAAGTGAGCACACTACTTTCTATTAAGACGGGCGCCTGCCCAGAAGACTGCAAGTACTGTCCGCAAAGTAACCGCTATGACACGGGGCTTGAGAAAGAAAAGCTCATGGAAGTTGAAAAAGTGCTGGCTGAGGCTCGTGCAGCTAAGGCCTCTGGTACCACTCGTTTCTGTATGGGCGCTGCTTGGCGTTCGCCGAAGAAGAAAGATATGCCCTACGTAACCGCGATGGTTAAGGGTGTGAAAGAGATGGGCTTAGAAACCTGTATGACGCTGGGTATGTTGACTGGTGATCAGGCGGCGGAGCTTGCCGATGCCGGCTTGGATTATTACAACCATAACCTCGATACCTCACCAGAGTTTTACGGTGACATTATTACCACCCGAACCTATCAAGATCGCTTGGGAACCTTGGCAAATGTGCGGGACGCCGGTATTAAGGTTTGTAGCGGCGGGATTGTCGGTATGGGTGAGTCGATCAAAGATCGCGCCGGCTTGTTATTGCAGCTAGCGAACTTGCCAGTGCAGCCCGAAAGCGTACCGATTAATATGTTGGTGAAGGTCGAAGGCACGCCGATGGCGGATGTTGCCGATTTAGACCCCTTCGATTTTATCCGCACGATCGCGGTGGCGCGGATCATGATGCCGCAATCTCATGTGCGTCTGTCTGCGGGTCGTGAATCAATGAACGAGGAAATGCATGCCCTGGCGTATTTTGCCGGTGCCAACTCCATTTTTTACGGTGAAAAGTTATTGACCACACCGAATCCCAAAGCCAATAAAGACATGGAGCTGTTTGGTCGTTTAGGTATAAAGCCCGAAGAGCGCCATGTTGAACGTGACGACGACGCACAAAGTGAGGCATTGCTGGGTGCGGTAGCGCAGGTTCAGAACGACCGCTTTTTCTACGACGCAACTGCATAACCGTCGGCGGTTGATTCAATCATGATGACTGAAGCTCTGCAGCGTCGGCTTGCGGAGCGCCACCAACAATCCCGTTATCGAAAACGCCGTGTGCTGGAAACGGCGCAGGGCCCGCGGGTGCGTGTTGATGGGCGCGATTTCCTGTTGTTCTGTAGCAACGATTACCTCGGTTTAGCGAATCATCCGCAATTGATCGCGGCAATGCAGCTTGCCTGTAGTGAGTATGGTGTCGGTGGTGGCGCATCACATTTAGTCTGCGGTCACTCTGCGCTTCATCATCGTCTAGAAGAGCGACTTGCTGAGATTGCCGGCAGAGATCGCGCTTTGTTATTTTCCACCGGATATATGGCTAACCTCGGTGTGGTCACCGCCTTGGTAGGTAAAGGCGATCATATTTTAGAAGATCGTTTAAATCATGCCTCTTTGCTCGATGCTGGGTTATTGAGTGGTGCCAAATTTCAGCGCTTTCGCCACAACGATTTAGCAGATCTCGAACGCCGCCTGCAAAAGCTACCCGCCGAGGGCCTGCGTCTGATTGTTGTCGACGCGGTTTTCAGCATGGATGGCGATATGGCACCTTTGTCTGACTTGGCCGCGTTAGCGCAGAAATATAATGCGTGCTTGATGGCTGATGACGCCCACGGTTTTGGGGTGTTTGGTAAGACCGGTGCTGGTAGCAGTGAGTTATTCGGCTTGAATCAAGAGCAGTTGCCAATATTGATGGGCACCTTGGGAAAAGGGATTGGCAGCTATGGTGCTTTTATCGCCGGTAGCGAGTTATTGATTGAAAGTTTGATTCAGTTTGCCCGCCCCTATATTTACACCACCGCCATGCCGCCGGCGGTTGCCGCAGCAAGCCTAGCGAGCTTGGAGTTGCTGGCAACTGAATCTTGGCGCCGGGATCATTTACAGCATTTGATAACGAGATTTAAGAGTGGCGCCGCTAAAATGGCGCTGCCTTTAATGGCGTCGGATACGGCAATCCAGCCATTGTTGGTGGGAGAAGAGTCCCTCGCCATGGCAATAAGCGCAAACTTGGAAGCAGAGGGTATTTTGGTATCTGCCATTCGCCCACCAACCGTGGCGGTGGGCCAATCTCGTCTTCGTATTACGATTACTGCGGCGCACACGGATGCGGATGTTGATGCATTGCTTGGGGCTTTGCATCGTGTGGTTCCTGCCGGATTGCGTGTTGCGACATTATGACGGTGATTTATCGTGAGCATCTCACGGCCTACCGCAGTGGCGCAGCAGAACTGGTTTTGCTGCATGGCTGGGCTAGCGACTCAGAAATTTGGCGAAGTGTCGTTCCCGCCTTACGTCGGCATTTTCATATAACGTTAATTGATTTGCCGGGCTTTGGTCGCAGCGAAATCTGTGAAGTTGATGCCGACGTGAAGTCTATTGTTGAGAAGCTTCTGGCAGCGCTTCCTGAGCGGGCTATTTATTGCGGTTGGTCACTGGGCGGTATGTTTGCAACGGCAATTGCTGCGGCCCATCCAGAGCGCGTCAGTGCTTTAATCACAGTGGCAAGTAATGCTGTATTTGTCGCAGATGACAGCTGGCCGGCGGCGATGCCGCGCGAAGATTTTTTAAATTTTAAATCGGCTATTGAAAAAAATATTGCAAAGGGCCTTCGGCGTTTTGCTTTGCTACAACTCCACGGCGACGAGCGGGTTGAGTCAGTGCAAGCAGTGGTGAGTCGTCTAGCACCGCAGCAAAATTCAGCCGGCCTACTGCAGGGACTTAAGTATTTGAGTGATATCGATAATCGCTTGGCTTTAACGTCAGTGGTAGCTCCGGTGTTACATGTGCTGGGCTCGAATGATGCGATTGTGCCGATTGAATGCGCAGCGTTAATTGCGAGGCACTATCCGAATCACGACTGTGAGATCATGCGCGATTGTGGTCATATTCCGTTCTTGTCTTTGCCGGAGGCGTTCGTCGAAATCCTCCTAAATTTTGTGAATGACAAGGGGCTGCTAAATCAGCACACGCCTTACCTATTAGATAAATCCGACGTTGGTCGCTCCTTTAGTCGTGCTGCCTCGAGTTACGATGGTGCGGCCCTGCTTCAGCGCCGTATTGCCGATAGATTGCTCTCCATCTTGCCCGTCTCGGCGGGTGCTTCATTAGTTGATTTAGGTTGTGGGACTGGCTACAGCTTGCCCGCCTTACGTCGATACGTGGGCGAGGGACAGTTAATTGCGACTGATCTTGCGCCAGGTATGCTTGCCTTTGCAAAGGAGCACGCAGGTGGAGTGGCAAGTACGTGGTTGTGTACTGACGCCGAAGACCTTGCATTAGCCGATAATAGTGTAGGGCAAATTTTTTCGAGTTTAGCCTTGCAGTGGTGCGAGAATTTACCCGCCGTTTACGCCGAGATTGAGCGTGTATTAACGCCCGGAGGGACCGCGGTTATCGCCACGCTGGGGCCAGAAACACTACACGAGCTGCGCGAGTCGTGGCGTCAGGTTGATTCCTATACCCACGTGAATCAATTCGCGACTCGATCAGAGCTTGATGAAGCTATTCAATATTCTGGGCTGCAATTGGAGGAGTGGCGAGAGGTAGGTGAGCAAATGGAGTATCAGCGCTTATCTGAGTTAACCCGTGAACTAAAGAATATCGGTGCGCACAATGTAAATAGTCGACGACCAAGCGGTTTAACAAGTCGTGGACGAATTACGGCATTAACCTCGGCCTACGAGGAATTCAGAATGCCAAATGGGTATTTGCCAGCAACTTATCAAGTCTGGTATTTGCGGTGTAAAAAAAAGTGAGTAATTGTCGCTATCGCTGCTCACGTTGATCGTTTGCTATCTGCAAATTTGGTGGGCTTTGTTAGATTGTAAGGGTGGCTAAGTAGCTGCCCTTTTTTATGCGTCTATAATACAAACTATTGATGGAATTTGATTGCCTGCAAAAATTAGATTGAGGTGTTCATTGAAAGGGAATATTCGTGCGCTTTTCGTAGGCTGCGCTATGCCGATGACGGTGATGGCCCAAGGTAATATGAACATGCAGGGAATGAGTGGTTTACTCAATATCCCTGATGCCTCCGTGATTGAATACGGTTCCGCCGCTGCGGCATGGGATAACCAAGTTGACGGGCGTTTTTCCCGTGACCGCAAGCTCAATGATCAGGGAAATGACTTCAATTTTGCTGCCGGAATTTTCCCTCATATTGAAATTGTAGGGCGAGATGTTGCTGGCCGGTCGACGGCTGGCGGCTCTGATTTGTCTTTCAATTTTAAACTGCAGTTGCCTTGGGAGCTGTTGAATGGATTTTCGTTTGCGATTGGCGAGCAAGACGTTGGTGGATCCGTCAATGAGTTCGATACTAAGTACGCGGTGACGACTTGGCAGTACGGTAATCTCCGTTCGACTATAGGGTATGGGCAATACGATGGTCGCGCAGGTAAAACCCAACGCCTAGATGGGATTTTTGGCGGCATTGAATATGCTGCGCGTGATTGGCTGAGTGTTATTCTTGAGGACGATGGTCATTCGCTAAATAGTGGTGTGCGAGTGTCAGTGCCGAATGGTGTAATGCCACAGGGATGGAAGGCATCGATGTTGTGGATGCTTTCAGCTAATGAGGGCGTCGACAATCGTCAGGATTGGTACGGTATTAATTTTAAAATTCCCTTAGGACAAAAATACCAGCGTCGCTTGCCGATCGATCAGCCAAGGGCTGAGATTGCGTCGGTTTCGAGATTGGTGCGTGAAGAGCAATATGGATTTGATCCAAAATTGGAAACAAGACCTCACCCATCCCAAGTGGGTTCCGTAACAGAAGACGCAGCGGTCGACAAAATAGCCCAATTAAAACGGGACCTTATAGCGGCGAGTTTAGAGAAAGTGCGTATTCAGCGCTATGGCAGAGAATGGATTATCGCCTTTGAAAACTTGAGTTATAACAATAATGCAATGGATGCCTTGGCGGTTGCGATAGGTATCGCTGCGACTAATTTGCCAGCGGGTGATCGGTTTTATTTGCAGCTCGAAAAATACGGTATTCCCGTATTTGGTCTAGGTGGAACAGCATTAGCATGGGGAGAGTTTCTGGATGGTAGCGGCAGTTTTCCGGAATCTATCATGGTCGCGGCGCCCACTAACAGGTTGCGTCGTCGTAGTGGTGGTGGCGGAGTTGTCGCGTCAGCGATGAATCAAGTTAAAGACTATCTCTCGTTTCGGCCAACAGCAATGCTAAGGCCGGTGCTGTCGTCTACTCTGGGAACAGAGTATGGCGTGTTTGATTACTCCTTGGCGGTGAGGACGGACCTAGTTCTGCCGTTGTGGCAGGGTGCAGCATTTAATATTACTAAGGATTGGTCTTTTTTAGAGAGTCAGGATTTTACGAAAGACGGCGTTTTTGGTGGCGTCTTTCGCGAACAACGTGTTGCAACTGGTGTGAAAGATCGCGTGATTAGCCAAACGTTTCGCTTGGGGCGCGGCTTTACCACTATGATTTCCTATGGTCGGTTTTTCGCCGTTAATGACGGAGCGACTCTGGAAAGTCGCTGGGAGCCAGGTGATGGTCGCCATCGTTTTCGTGTGATCCTCTCCGATTTAGAAGACAAGTACGATCCTAGTATCACGCGGAATGCGCGCTTGGCGTCTTGGCGATATTTTTTTCAGCGGACCAATAGTGAAATTAACCTTACTGCTGGGGAGTTCTATAACGAAGACTCTGGTTATAAAGTGGACTTTACTCAGCACATAGGTGATACCCGTTTACACCTAATATATAAAAAGTCAGAGGGTAATGCCTTTGCTGGGATTGGTTTTACTATTCCACTAACTCCCCGCAAAGATCTTGGGCGGGTTGCGGGTGTTCAGCTGACGGGGGCGCCTAGTTGGCGATACGATGTAACTACAATTTTAGGTGAGCAGGGTAATCGCTTAGTATTTGGTCCGAATATTATGCCCAGTGAATTCTTTAGTTTGCGCAATGGCTATTTTAACGGTGATCGTTTGAGTCCCGCATATATTCGAGCGAACCAAGAGAAATTACGTGAAGCTTGGCAAACATTTGGTCGGGCAAAATAACGTCAAAGCGATATAAATTTACAAGGTTGGAAAGTAGTATGTTGAGTAGTCGTCATTTTTTCATTACAGGTACTGACACTGACGTGGGCAAGACTTTAATTGGTTGCGGATTGCTTGTGGCTGCTGCAAATAAAGGCTTGCGCACGCTCGCAGTTAAACCGATCGCTGCGGGCGCAGAAAGCACTCCAGATGGATTGCGAAACCAAGATGCGGTCATGTTAATGGAGGCTATGACCGAAAAAATGTCCTATCAGCAAGTTAATCCGGTACTGCTAGAGCAGCCAATAGCGCCGCATATTGCTGCAGAGCAAGTGGGGAGGCGGGTAAGCGTCGCCCAGCTCGCCGGCTTATGTCGTGGCGCGCTGATGCAGAGCGCAGATTTTGTGTTGATTGAGGGCGCGGGCGGTTGGCGAGTGCCATTGAGTGGTCGCGAGTTATTGTCTGGTTTAGCGGTTGAATTGCAAGCTCCGGTTGTACTTGTGGTGGGTATGAAATTGGGCTGCATCAGTCATGCCCTGCTGACAGCGGATGCGATAAAGGCGGATGGCTTGCGCTTAGCGGGGTGGGTGGCAAATCGAATTGACCCTGATATGTCATGTTTTGAAGAAAATGTCTCAACGCTAAAAGCCCTGCTTTCCGCACCCTGCCTTGGTGTGGTGCCCTATTTGAAAGGTGAAAAACGGGGTTTCGATAATGTCGCCAAGTTTTTAGACGTTTCTATTTTGTGACTCTGATCTTAGTCGATCAAAGCTATTACTGACCGCGGTGGGGTAGACGAAGTCACTACAATGATGTGAGCGAGCGCAGCTGAACACCTTCAAATATTGATTAATACCTTGGTGAGGGGCCTTCTTAAAAGGACCTTGTTTAGGACGCGTGAGTCGCTGTTTGCAGATTTTATGGCAGTATACGAAGCAATGTCCTCTGTTAAAAGGCTATTGTTGACTAAGTAACTCGAGTCACTCAGGTTTTTTGTGTTGAATCCCTAACGTTATGATTTTCAAGGTTTTTATAGCTGAGCTGGCGGGAGTGAGCCAAATATCTCAAGCGCATCCTAATCCAAAATAGCTTGCAAGACGTAGTAAAATCGCTATAGTTGTCACTGTCAACATTGGTGGGTGTGTAGCAATCTGCCAGATTTTTGTTCATGAGGTCATTATCATGCCGCAATATACAGCTCCACTTCGCGATATTAATTTTGTACTGAAAGAGGTACTTAACAGCGACAAACACTTTGCCAGTCTTGCTAGCCGTGAAGAAGTTAGTGAAGACTTGATGGACGCCATTATTTCTGAAGGCGCCAAATTCTCTGAAAATGTACTCTCTCCTTTAAACCAGGTCGGAGACCAGCAGGGTTGTACTTGGTCTGAGTCAGGGGTTACTACGCCAGAAGGTTTTAAAGAGGCCTATCAGCAATATGCCGAAGGCGGTTGGCCGTCGATGACCGCTAATCCCCAATTTGGCGGTCAAGGTTTGCCTAATTCCTTGGGCTTGGTTGTAACTGAAATGGTCAGTTCTGCCTGTTGGGCTTGGGGTATGTATACCGGTTTATCGCAGTCGGCCGCGCGCTTGCTTGAGGTTTATGCTAGCGATGAATTGCAAGAAACCTACCTTGAAAAAATGACTAGCGGTATATGGGGCGGCACCATGTGCTTGACGGAGTCCCACTGCGGCTCAGATCTCGGTCTTCTAAGAACAAAAGCCGAAATGAATGCAGATGGCAGCTACAACGTCACCGGCACCAAAATATTTATTTCTGGTGGCGAGCATGACATGATGGAAAACATTATCCATCTTGTGCTGGCTCGTGTAGAGGGTGCGCCATCGGGTACCAAAGGTATTTCCCTATTTGTTGTTCCTAAATTCCTGCCCGACGAGAACGGTGAAGTTGGCGAGCGCAATGGCGTTCACTGCGGCAGCATTGAGCACAAAATGGGTATAAAGGCCTCTGCGACCTGTGTAATGAACTTTGACAGCGCTAAAGGGTTTTTGGTTGGCGAAGAAAATCGCGGCTTGAATGCGATGTTCCATATGATGAACTCGGCTCGTCTAGGTACGGCTTTACAGGGTTTGTCTGCCGGCGAAGCGTCGTTTCAAGGCGCTTTAGAATACGCTCGCGACCGTCTCCAAATGCGTTCACTGAGCGGTCCAAAGAACCCTGACGGTCCTGCCGATCCCTTGATTGTTCATGCCGACGTTCGCCGTATGTTATTAACGCAAAAGGCCTTCGCTGAAGGTAGTCGTGCGTTTATATACTGGGTGGCGCAACTTGTTGATACGTTCTATTTCTCTGGCGATGAACAAGCGCGTCGCGATGCGGAAGAACTATCTGAATTGCTGACCCCAATTGCGAAAGCATTTGTTACTGAAACGGGTTTGGAGTCGGCGAATTACGGTATGCAGGTGTTTGGTGGCCACGGCTTTATTTCTGAGTGGGGGATGGAACAAATCGTCCGCGATTTACGTATTTCTACCCTCTATGAAGGCACTACAGGTATCCAGGCTTTAGATCTACTTGGCCGTAAGGTGATGGGCAGCGGCGGTAAGCAATTGATGGTGTTTACTAAGATTATTCATCAGTTCTGTAAAGAGCAAAAAGACAAGCCGGGCATGGCGCCATTTGTAGAAAAATTGGCTGAGCTAAATGCTGAGTGGGGAGACATCACCGCTAAATTGGGTGAAAAAGCCCTGAGCAATGCCGATGAAGTTGGCGCTGCGTCGGTGGACTACCTAATGTATTCTGGCTATGTGTCGTTAGCGTATATGTGGGCGCGTATGGCCTCGGTTGCTTTAGATGGCGATGCTGATGATGCCTTCCTCAAAGCAAAGATTCAAACCGCGCAATTTTACTATCAACGGTTACTACCTCGCACCGAATCTCACAAACTTGCCATGCTTAATGGGGCGGATAGTGTGATGGCGATGCCTGCAGAAGCTTTTGCATTTTAAGAATTTTGTTTGATTGAATCGCGACGGCCTAGTGCCGTCGTGCTTATTTAGAAGGAGTCATTTATGCCTGAATACAAAGCCCCCCTCCGAGATATGCAATTTGTTCTACACGAAGTTTTCAAAGCTGAAAACTTGTGGCAAGCCATGCCTGCTATGGAAGACGTTAACCGTGAATTAGCTGATGCAATTCTCGAAGAAGGCGCAAAAATTAATGAGTCCTTAGTGGCCCCTTTAAGTCAGCCAGGGCACGAAGAAGGTGTTAAGTGGACTGATGGGGTAGTGACCACGCCGAAGGGTTATCCAGACGCATTTCGACAGCTGGCTGAAGGCGGTTGGGGCGGCTTGTCTGGCGCGCCGGAATACGGCGGGCAAACAATGCCCAAGATGTTGGTGTTGCTGTTTGAAGAAATGTTGTATTCCTCGAATATCGCGATGGGCTTGTATTTAACTCTTACATCTGGCGCGGCCCTGGCTATTTCCAGCCATGCGACGGACGAGCTGAAAACGAAATTCTTGCCGAATATGTATTCAGGTAAGTGGGCTGGCGCCATGTGCTTAACGGAAAGCCATGCGGGTACCGATCTTGGGATGATTCGAACCAAGGCAGAGCCGCTTGCAGATGGCAGTTACAGTATCACTGGTACCAAAATATTTATTACTGGTGGTGATCAGGATTTAACTGAGAATATTATTCATTTGGTGTTAGCTAAATTGCCAGATGCACCTGCCGGCTCCAAGGGTATTTCCTTATTCCTTGTCCCTAAAATGAAGGTCAATGAAGATGGTAGCAGCGGTGAAAACAACGGTGTTCACTGCGGTAGCATAGAACACAAAATGGGTATCAATGCCTCGGCAACCTGCGTAATGAATTTCGATGGTGCGCAGGGTTATCTTGTCGGCGAGATCAATCGTGGTTTGCAGGGTATGTTTACCATGATGAACTACGAGCGTCTGTCGGTGGGCATTCAGGGCTTGAGCGCCGCTGAAGCCGCTTACCAGTGGTCTTCGATATACGCGCGTGAGCGTCTGCAAAGTCGTGCTCCGTCGGGGCCAGTTAATAGTGCTGGTGCAGCTGATCCGATTATTGTGCACCCCGATGTGCGTCGCATGCTATTAACGCAAAAAGCGTATGTAGAGGCTGGCCGTGCATTTGCCGTTTATGTGGGCAAGCAATTAGATGAGTCGAAATTTGGTAGCGGTGACGTTAAAGCCAAGGCAGAAGGTATGGTGGAATTATTGACGCCAATTGCCAAAGCTTTCCTTACCGATAAAGGCCTTGAAGGCACCGTAGCGGGCCAACAGGTTTTTGGCGGCCATGGTTATATACGCGAGTGGGGCATGGAGCAGTTGGTGCGTGACGTGCGCATTAGCCAGATTTACGAAGGCACCAACGGCATCCAAGCACTCGATTTAATGGGTCGTAAAATTGCAGCAAACGGTGCTCAAAATCTTAACGTCCTGATAGCTGAAATGCGGGAATTTGCGACGTCGGCGGCATCAGTGAGCGGTATGGATGAGTTTTTACTTCCCTTAAACGAAGCGATTGATAATCTTGAGTCGCTGTCTGAGTTTGTTTTGGCGCAGGCGCAGGCGGGCGATGCCAACGCCATCGGCGCAGCGTCGGTAGAGTTTCTGCATGTCATGGGCTTCACACTCTATACCTATATGTGGGCGATGATGACACGCACGGTGCTGAGCGGTGAGAGTGACCAAGGCGAGGCTTTTGGACAGGCCAAGCTTCACACCGCACGTTTCTTTATTCAGAGACTGTTGCCGCAGGCAAAAGGGCTGAGCGAATCAATCCGTAATGGCAGTGCCAGCTTAATGGATATTCCAGAGGAAGCATTTGCTTAATTTGATATAAGCACGGTAAAACTGGTTAATAAGGCGGCAACTTGAGATAATAGTGCCGCCTTTTTTATTGCCTAAATAAAGGTGGGCAACGGGCTTTCTAATCGCTAGTGGTGGAATGATGGAAAACGAACACAATAAATTGTACCCAGAAGATCAGGCGAAAGTAGATGCTTTCTTGAAGCAGGGTTATAACAATGTTGAGCGTAAACCTTATCGGCCGCTAAAGTTGCTTGGGATTTTGTTGATCATGGTGTCGACCATCTCGGTAGGTGCTTTATTGCTGGCATGGATGAGCGGTATTCACTGATTCTTGTTCCTCCTTCGTAAAATGGTTACATTCCGCAATTTTTAAAGTGTGAAGCCGCTCCTAGCGGTATCGCGCTTGTACGCCTATTTATCTAGAAAAACGGCATTAGCGTCACGGCCAGAATCAAACCTGCTGTTGGAATAGCAATAGTTAGGGCGGCGATTGGCCAATATGCGCTTTTGTGAGTTTCGCCACAAATGGCTCTTACGGTAGTGACGATATAGCCATTGTGTGGCAGGGAATCCAATGCCCCGGAGGCTATGGACGAAATGCGGTGCAACTGTTCTGGGTTTACACCCGAGTCTGTGTAGTGCGGGCCAAGTACCGGCAGTGCGATTGACAAGCCTCCAGACGCCGAGCCAGTGAGACCTGCAATAGTGGTAACGGCAATGGCGGCACCAATTAACTCGTTACCCGGAATGCCCGTCATCGCGTCTACTGCTACCGCAAAGGCGGGTGATGCTTTGGCCATCGTTCCGAAACCTACTACTGCAGCCGTATTGCCGATCGCAATTAGTGCGCCTGTAGTCCCCTCGTTTATTGCCTTGTTCATATTGTGAAAGTGCCGAAAATTAATCAGCATGATGCAAATGCAACCACCCAGTAGTGCGAGTATTAGCGCGTACTGCTGTAGTGAGTCGTGAAATAAAAAAGACACGCTAAGCACAACCAGCAATGGAAGTAAGCCTGTAATAGGGTGAGGATAATCGCGCTCAGGAATATCTGGGTCGCTAGCGCGGTGCTCGAAGTGCTCGCCGTTGGCTACGGCTTTGCGAATCATTCGGTTGATCCAGAAAAAGCCGCAGATCGCCATAAAAATTGCGACAATAAAACTCACTTCCCATGCTGCGTAAGGGCTAGTGTGCAAAAATTTAACGGGAATCCAGTTTTGAATTTCGGGTGAGCCGGCGGTGGTCATTGTGAAGGTGATTGAGCCGAAGGCGAGAGCGCCTGGAATAAAGCGTCGTGGCAGATTGGCGTCTTTGAATAGACCTAATGCCATCGGGTATACAGAAAACGCGACGACATAAACGCTCACGCCACCGTAAGTTAATATCGCGCAGGCGAGCACAACCGCAGCAACCGCGTGCTTCATTCCGATTTTGCCGATTATCCAGCGCGCGAGGCTGTCGGCAGTGCCAGTGTCCTCCATAAATTTGCCGAACAAGCTGCCAAGTAAGAACATCAAAAACCACGCGCTTACAAAGCCTGCAAAGCCATTCATGTATGTGGTAACAAAGGCGTTTGGCCCGTTGTCAGGAAATACCGGAATGCCGCCGCTCAAACCGACGATGAGTGCGCATATGGGCGCGGCAATAAACAGATTCCAGCCTCGCAGCGCTAGAGTCGTTAGCAGGAGTAAGCCGCCGACTAATCCGATCATACTGACCATGAAGTGCTCCTAAATACGTTTAGCGGGCCGTATTTTCAATGAAGTGGATAATCCTAACCGACTAAGCCAAGTTACGGCCATTCGAAATCAATTGATTATCATTGTTTAGCTGAAAGTGAGTGGTGAGTAGTGACTAAGAGAAGGGCTTGTAACAAGAGGCCTAGGGCCCCTTGTTACATAGTGGGCTGCGAAATTAGACGTGGATACCTTTAAGAACAGCAGCCAGCGCCATTTGCTCAGAAGACACCTCGGCTTTTTTCTCGTCGCCGTCACCTTTGGCAGCAGACGAGTCTGGGAAGGTGCGGAAAACCGTGTTCATGATGATTTCTACCGCCTTGGGCATAATAGCGTTTAGTACTTGCATCGATATACCAAGACCGGTCGCTATACGTTTAGGTCTGCGAATAATGGCATTACAAATCATATCGGCGGCTTCGTCTGGCGACAAAGTGGGCACCGAGTTGTAGATTGATGTTGGCCCTATCATCGGGGTTCTGACCAGTGGCATATTAATCGTCGTAAAGGCAATATTCCGGTCAGAGAACTCCGCTGCAGCCGCGCGTGAGAACGCGTCCAGTGCAGATTTAGACGCAGCATAGGCTGAAAAACGCGGCGACGTTCCGACGATGACGGCAATAGATGAAATATTGATGACGTGACCGGCTTTGCGCTCGAGCATTGAGGGAGCCAAACCCATAATTAGGCGGATTGCGCCAAAGTAGTTTAGCTGCATGGTGCGTTCAAAGTCATGGAAGCGATCAAACGTTAATTCCAGCGAGCGGCGAATTGAGCGCCCTGCATTGTTGACCAGTACATCCACTTGGCCATGATTTTCTAATAAAGTTGCGACTAATTTATCGCAGGAAGCTAAATCTGATACGTCGCAGCTATAGGCGTAGCTGGTACCGCCTTTTTCAGCAATTTCTTTTTGAGTTTCTTCTAACTTCTCAAGTGTGCGCGCCACGAGAACGACCTTGCCACCGGCAGCGGCAAGTTTGATAGCGGCGGCTTTACCGATCCCCGAAGATGCGCCGGTAATAACAATTACCTTATCCTTTACGTTTCCACGCAATGAGCGGTCTTTAAATAGATCGGGGTCGAGGTTGCGCTCCCAGTAGTCCCATATTTTGTGGGCGTAATCTTCTAAGGCCGGTGGCGAAATGCCACTACCTTTCAAGGCTTTGAGGGTGTCCCGTGTATCGAATCGAGTCGGCATATTCATAAAACCGACGGCGTCTTGTGGAATGTGGTAGTCCGCTAATATCGCATTTATGATGCGGCGAACCGGCGGCAGACCTTTTAAAAGATTAAGAACGGATGCCGGAATAAATGCAAACATCCGCATATCTATACGCAGTGCAAATCGCGGTGCATGGGCGGCTTGTGAAAATATATTGAGGACTTCGCCAACTTGCTGTGATTCAGGATTAACCAAATGGAAGCAGCGGCCGTCTAGCCCAGCCTTATGGGATAAAAAGTCCATCGCATCGGCAACATAGTCAACTGGGACTATGTTCATCTGCCCGCCTTCAAGGCCGATTAACGGTACCCACTGAGGGATGCGGTTGCGGAGCTTTTGCAGTAGTTTAAAGAAGTAATAAGGGCCGTCGATTTTATCAATTTCACCGGTTTTAGAGTCACCGACAACCATTGCAGGTCGATAGATACGATAGGGAATTTTACATTCGTTACGGACTAGGCCTTCAGAAACATGCTTGGTGCGGAAGTACGCGTGCTCGAGACCTTTTGCCTCTTCGAACATATCCTCTCGAAAAGTACCTCGGTATAAACCTGCCGCTGCAATTGAGCTGGCTAGATGAAAGCACTTGGCGCTCATTGCTTCAGCAGCAGCGATAGCATTTTTGGTGCCGTCTACATTGGCGATTTCTTGGCTGGCGGCGTCAGCTTTCAGGTCGTAAATGGCGGCAAGGTGATAAAAGTGCTTAACCGAGCCTTTCAGCGTAGCCATATCCTTGGTGCTAATACCTAAACACGGCTTGGATAGATCACCATTTATTGCTACTAGGCGGTTGCTGTTTAGCCCAGTTTTTTCTAATAGGTCTTTGTATTTTTGTTTTGAGCCTCTGCGCACCAATACATAAATAGTACCTTTGCGTTTGGCAAGACGTTCAATGAGAAAACGGCCTATAAAGCCAGTACCGCCGGTGACAAAATAGCTCATGGTGTATCTCCAATATTATGAATTTCGTTACTTTGTTATTTTTTGGTTTTAGCTAGTGCTGATGGCGAGACGGCCTCTTCAAGGTCGTCAAACGCATCGTGTATATAGTTGCCGAGAATATCTAGGTTCGGCATTGCCGTCGTAGCAACCAAGCCAAACTGCAAGCGGCCATCATAACTGTATAGCGTAATATTGAGATGGTTGCTCGGCGTTAAGGCACTTATAGGGTACATTTCTTCTAATTTTGCGCCCTTCAAGTACAGTGCTTTTGCGGGCCCGGGTACATTGGAAACTAAGGTATTACCCAGCGGTGGCAGTACATCGCCGAGCTTCAATGCCTCACCAATAAGCGAAACCCCGCCCAGAAGGACCGTATACGCCATGACCGACGCCGGCGGAACCCCATCGATCTGGTATCGTACGTTGCGTAGGGTAAAGCCGATTTCTCTCAGTCTTTCGTAGGGGTCGGTGGTCTTGCTGGCTAGTTCAACAAGCACAATGCCGATTTTATTTCCGAAGCTGTCATCGCCACTTTGGCGCAAATTCACGGGCATCTGAATGGTAATCGGTTCGTTGATATCAGTTCCGCAATCCTGCAAGTAGCGGTGCAGAGCGCCGTCGATACAGGTCAGCGCAATATGGTTGAGGGTAGAGCGAGTCAGTTTGCGCAGCCGGTGCACGCGCTCCATGTCGACGGCGGCAGTGGCTATTTGGCGTCCGGCGCTGACTTGCCCTGTTAGCGGTGTTGAGCTATTTGCCTTAAATGGCACAGCGACCGCATTTTTGGTTAGGTTGAGTGTTTCTAGAGCGAGCTGTGCACTGAGCTTGGTGAGTCCGGTTAATGCCTTAATATAGTCGCCAGAGCGCCCACCTAGCTGGCTTAATACTTTCATGATTGAAATGCTGTCCGCCGTATTTTGTAGGCGTTTTTGAGGCAATACTGACCATATCGGCGTGACTGATTTCGTTCTGGCAGATTTACTTAAGCTATTCACAAGCCATGAGGACATGGTAACGCCGTCGGCATAGGCGTGATGTAGTTTGGTATAAATGGCAAAGCGTTTGTCATCAATGCCTTGAATAACATGCATTTCCCACATTGGTCGTGAACGATCCATGCGAATACTGTGTAAATCGCCAATCAAATCGTAAAGGCTTTCACGAAAATCGTGGCCCTCAATACGGTGATAAAAGACATGGTTGTTAATGTCGAAATCTAGATCACATCGCCAACGAGGGGCGCTAATGGCAGAAAATTGAATAATTTGATTAAACGGCGCGCGAATCTCTTCGATATTGCCTGCGTATTCATTAACCAGTTGTTCAACATAACTTTCGCTCGCGTTTGCGGGCTTGCGAAACATAAGTAGACCGCCCACATGTTTGGGGCTCGCGTCAGTCTCGGTTAGAAAAAAAGCTAAATCCATTACTGAAAGTTTTGCCATTCGTTCCGTACCTCGTAGTTACAACTACCTGTTATATTTAGCGTTGTCATGTTTTTTGCCACGCCGGGGCGTAAGCTAGGTCATTGAATACAACTTTAGTCTATGTCCTAATGTTTTTATTGGCTATTGCTGTTTTTTTTAATAGCAATAATTTTCGGTCAATAGTCTTTATATCGTGTAAAGCTTCAAGCTAGAACACAAATAGCCGTTTTTACAGTGAATGGCAAAGAGGGTTTGTGGACAGTAGGGATAGATATTCATGATTTTGGGTTTGATATCACGACTTAAGCGTTGGTACGCAATTCCCTATTTGCTTATATGCATTGCGGTTTCTTCTCAAAGCCTTTACCAGCTATTTACCGATTCAAGATTTAGTTTGTCTTGGTTAGGCGCTTTGGTAGCGGTCGGGCCATTAGTTCTCTTTATGAGCTTGGTGTATACCTTTCCTTACACGAGGGTTGTTCGTTTTATCGCAATTCCAGTGATAATGGCTTTGCTGGGTGCCCTGTTAACGGTAGTGGAGATGCGACCTCTGCCTACATTTTATACCTTGTTTTTTGGTCTTGGTGGGGTATTGGTTTATGTGTTTTGGTATACCTATCTCGATCGAAGCGACAATGTTCTGCTGAAAAAAGGTGCGTACTTAGCTGATTTTACGGTGAGCTCCCTAGCAGGGGAGAAGGTTTCGACGTCTAGCTTTTTAGGGAAAAAAGTACTGTGGGTTTTTTTTCGAGGCAATTGGTGCCCTATGTGCCAGTCACAATTGGCGCACTTAGCTGAAGAATATGAAACTCTTCGCGAGCGGGGAATTGAGCTGGCACTTATCAGCCCGCAAAGTAGAGAAAAAAGTGCGCAGCAACAGTCGCGACTTAGCGTCTCAATACCATTCTATATGGATGAAGACAATAACGCAGCGCGCACGCTTGGCATTGTTCACCGCTACGGTGTGCCGCTGGGTATACTTGGTTATGGACACGATACCGTTTTGCCAACGGTAGTAGTGACGGATGAAAGTGGAAAAATTATTTATGTTGATTTAACGGATAATTTCCGTATTCGGCCGAGTGTAGAAACAATAATAGCAAGCCTGGATCAAGCCTGGATCAAGCTTGGGTGTAGCGTAGTGGGTTGGAATCAATGACGACAGATATAAGGGCTGCGGCTACCGTAGTGATAGTTCGCGACGGCGACAAGAACTTAGAAATATTACTGTTACGCAGGCATACGCAGCTTAAGGTTGGCGGTGGCCACTGGGTGTTCCCAGGTGGTACTGTGGATCCTGAAGATGCGATTGGTGCGGAAACTGACGAACAGGCGGCGCGAGCTGCCGCTATAAGGGAGACGCAGGAGGAAGCCGGTCTAAAGCTATCTGCTGATAGTTTATTGCTATTGTCACACTGGACAACGCCGCCGTCGATCGGGCGACGATTTGCTACGTGGTTTTATCTTGCCGAGGGCGATCGCCGTGAGATTGTTGTTGATGGCGAAGAAATGGATGACTATCGCTGGGGAGCACCTGAAGAATTCCTGCAGCAGCATCGCAGCGGCGAGCTGGCTTTAATGCCGCCAACGGTGGTTACCCTTACTGAGTTGGCGGCGTGCGTTAGCCAAGTTGATGCGCAGCGCTTCTACAGTGATCGCGACGTTCCCTATTTTGAGCCGAGAATTTCGTCGCACAACGATAATGTCTGCATGCTATACGGTGGTGACGCTGGCTATAGTAATTGTGACCCGAATGTCGGTGGCCCGCGAAATCGCTGTTATTTGGAAAATGGCGTATGGCGCTATGAGTACAGTACAACATAATAATAAGACTGAAGATCGTCCCAGGAATAATTTTCGCTTAGGAGCGAAGGATTATTGTGCTTGCGGTGTTTAATCATTAACGGCCGGAACAAAGCAGTAATATTCTTAACAATGATTCTTGGGAGAACCCATTATGAATACAGCACAAAAAATACTTGGTGTGATTGTTTCTATGGCGGCAATGTCGGCAATTGCTGGCGAAGGTGCTAAGCAGCACCCGAAATTTGATTTAAACGGTGATGGCACAGTAAGTACAGAGGAAATGGCGCAGCATCGCCAAGCCATGTTCTCGAAAATGGACATAAATAGCGATGGCAATTTGACCCGCGAAGAAGTGGCCGAATACAAGGCCAAGCGAATGGCTGAGCGCGAAGCGAATAAGAAAGATCGCTTTGACCAAGCAGACGCTAATGGCGATGGTCAGGTATCTGCGGATGAGTTTGCCGCCAGCACCGATAAAATGACAAAGCGCATGGACAGTAATGGTGATGGCAATATCGACCGCCGTGAAATGTTTAAGGCGATGCGCGATCACGGTGGTGACCGTCACGGCGGCGAGCACCGTCAAGGTAGCGGTGTGTAATTGAGGGTCCGCATTCGCCAATTCAATAGGTTTCAGCGTGCAGTTATCTGACATTGAATTGATGCGGCGAGTAGCGGGCGGCGACCAACAGGCATTTTCAGTGTTGTTGGACCGCCACAGTAAAATGGTATTAAACCTTGTATACCGCATTGTATTGTCCCGAGACGATGCCGAAGATTTATGCCAAGAAGTGTTTGAACGCCTGTGGAAACAAGCACCGGATTGGCGGGACGATGCCAAATTAACGACATGGCTATATCGGGTTGCGAATAACTTGGCACTCAATTACAAGCAGCGAGTTCAGCAGCGGCATGTGTCGGATGACGGTTCGATTGAATTGCTTGTCGAGCATGCTGAGTCGGTTATGCCCCCAAATGAAAACGAAAACTTAGCAGTGCATGATGCCCTAAAGGCCCTTCCAGATAACCAGCGTGCGGTAATGGTATTCAGGTTTTATCAAGATGTTTCAGTGAAAGACATTGCCGTGATTATGGGCTTATCTGCTAAAGCAGTGGAATCGCTCATAAGCCGGGCTAAGCAGCAGCTAAGAACACGATTAGGAGGTCGAGAATGACATCGGCAGAACAAATATTTTCAGCCTTATTGACCCGCTATGGCGCTAATGCCGATCATTGGCCCTTTCTATATCGCGTGCTTTTACCCTTGTTTCTGCGGTTGGATGCCTGCGCTGCGCAGTGGCGCGAAGCCCAAGTCGAGGAGGGTGCTATACGTGCGCTCTATAAAATTGATTTGCCGGAGCTGACTCCTAGCACCGCGTTACGGGCTCGCTTAGCAGCCATCGCAGAGCTACCGAGTAAAACAGCGCGTGATCCTTATATACCCGTGTGGCGTTTAAGTTTTGCTGCGGCAATGGCGTCGGCCTTATTGGGCGTGGTGCTGGGCGCGGGTGGCTACTTTGCGGATTATGCCGATCCTGATGATTATGTGTTTGAAACAACAGCGAGTTATGAAGTGAGTGATTGGATAGCAGGTACAGGCTTATGAGTACACGTAAAGGCATTGTTATCGCGCTGTTCGTGTCCTTGGTGTTAAACGGGGTTTTGATTGGTTTATACGCTGGTCATCGCCTAATGGGTGAGGAGCGCCACGCTATGCATGGTATGGCAAAACACCTGCTTAAAGACGAGCCGCAAGAACTTGCTGAGCCAATGCGTCAAGTGCTTGAAATGCATCGCAAAGATATGGTCAAAGCGTATCGAAAGCTGCGTGCAGCGCGCCGAGACATGGTTGCAATATTAAAACAAGATACGGCAACAGAGACAGAGATCAGTGAGGGGTTTAAGGAAATTCGGATCGCTGATACGAATTTAAAACGGGTGAGTCATGAGGTGTTGGCAACGGTACTGGTAACGTTGCCGCCCGAGCAGCGACTGCAGTTTGCGCTCCGTGAATTAGGTCGGATGAAAAATAAAAAGCCAAGACCTAGCGAGCCGGAATATAGTGGCGAGCGGTCTTCGCAGTAGCTGGTATTAGTGCATTTTTAACTCGCCGTTATACCAATGCCTGCGCCAGCGATCAAACACGCGTTCGGGATACCAGCTTTTGCCGAGACTACCATTGTAGCGAGCGAGGGCGCGGTGAACATTGCCTTTTTCTTTTTGTAAGTAAAACTGCAAAATCTGGCAGCCATAGCGCAGATTGGTATCTGCATTGGTAAGGTTGTCGTCGGGGCGGCCGATTTCTTTTTTCCAAAACGGCATCACCTGCATTAAGCCCTGAGCGCCAACACGTGACACTGCAAAACGGTCGAAATAACTCTCTACCTCAATGAGCGCCAACACCAATTCGGGACTTAGTCCTGCTGCGCTCGCCTCTCTGTGTACGCTGCGTAAAAAAGTGAGCCGCTCCTGTGGATCTTTAATATATCTTGTCATTCGTCCTGACATATCAAATAACCAAACCTCAGCATCGAAGCGATCCTTAAAGCTGCCGGCATCTGCAACCGCTTGCTTAAGGAATACTCTCAGTTCCTCGTGCTCCAGCTGTTCGGCTGATAGTGCGACGCTACCAGCGTCGCTTGGGATGCCGGCAATGCTCAGCGGCGAGCTAATCAACATCAGCAGCAATGCCAGCCGCGAAGCTAGTCCTGCGAAACGAGTTTGCACGGTGTAGACGTCTGGCATTTAACGTGGCAGTTGCTGCTGAATGAAGTCGACGACATCGTCAATCGCAATGTCTTCATTGTCGCTTGCGCTGCGGTTCTTGTATTCAAGCATGCCATTGTCTAGGCCGCGGTCGCCAATCACGATGCGGTGAGGTATACCCATCAGCTCCATGTCAGCAAACTTCACCCCTGGTCGCTCATTGCGATCATCAAGTAAGACGTCGTAGCCTAATCCACGCAAGGTGGCGTAGAGGTGTTCCGCGTGCTCGCGAACCCGTTCAGATTTTTGAATGTTCAATGGCACGATGGCGACCTCAAACGGCGCGATGCTGGCTGGCCAAATAATGCCTTTCTCGTCGTGATTTTGCTCGATGGCCGATGCCACCACACGGGTTACACCAATGCCGTAGCAACCCATGATCATGGTTTGCTCTTTGCCGTTTTCGTTGAGTACGGTGGCTTTCATCGCCTCTGAATACTTGGAGCCTAATTGGAAGATATGACCCACTTCGATACCGCGCTTAATAAGCAAACTACCTTGCCCGTCTGGGCTAGGGTCACCTTCAACTACGTCGCGCAGATCGGCTGTTTCAGTAAAGCTGGTATCTCTATCCCAGTTTGTGCCACTGAGGTGGAAACCGTCTTCGTTGGCGCCGCAAATAAAATCTGCGCTGTGCGCAGCGCTGCGATCTGCAATGATACGGATGCTTAAGCCCACTGGGCCAATAGAACCGGGTTTGCAATTCAGTTTGGCTTGAATATCTTCCTCACTAGCGAAAGTGAGTGGCGATGCTACGCCAGCTATTTTCTCAGCTTTAATTTCATTCAAATTATGATCGCCGCGCACGACTAAGGCGATCAAATCCTGCTTGCCGTTCTCGTCAGCGTCGCTGTACACAATCAAGGTTTTAAGTATTTGTGCAGCGGCTACCTTCAGCAGGGCGCTGACCTCATCAATAGTGTGCGCGCCGGGCGTGGCAATTTTCTCTAACGTGCTATTAGGTGCAGGGCGTGCTCCAGCGGGGGCGAGTGCCTCTGCCATTTCGACGTTGGCGGCGTAGTCAGAGGTATCGGAGAAGGCGATATCGTCTTCGCCGGATGACGCTAACACGTGAAATTCATGTGAGCCACTGCCGCCGATAGAACCGGTGTCGGCGATAACAGGGCGGAAGTCCAAGCCCAGGCGGGTAAATATGCGAGTGTAGGTCGCGTGCATTTCATCGTAAGTGGCTTGCAGTGATTCTTGGTCATTGTGGAAGGAATAGGCGTCTTTCATTATAAATTCGCGTGAACGCATCACGCCAAAGCGCGGGCGAATTTCGTCACGAAATTTAGTTTGAATCTGATAAAAGTTTGCCGGGAGCTGCTTGTAGCTCTTTATTTCATTGCGGATTAGATCTGTTATGACCTCTTCGTGGGTGGGGCCGAGGCAAAACGAACGGTTGTGGCGGTCGCCAATACGCAGTAATTCGGCGCCGTATTGCTCCCAGCGACCAGACTCCTCCCAGAGTTCTGCGGGCTGCACAACTGGCATCATCACCTCCATTGCGCCGCCCCGATCCATTTCTTCGCGAACGATATTTTCGACTTTACGCAGCACCCGCAGGCCCATCGGCAGCCATGTGTAGAGACCGGTGGCGAGCTTGCGTATCATGCCTGCTCGCAGCATAAGTTGATGGCTAATGACTTCAGCGTCGGCTGGGGTTTCTTTTTGGGTGGCAATTAGGAATTGGCTAGCGCGCATGGTGTAATTCTGGCCTTATTTATCAGAGTTTGCGCATTTTACGATTGATCGGTAGCGCGGTACAGGCCGCAGGGGGAGTGATGTTCAAATTACATGATGCTTTAGCGCGAGATTGCGCTGTAGTGGGCGATTTACCGTTGTGTCGGCTGCTGTTAATGAATGATTGTCAGTACCCTTGGCTTATCTTGGTGCCGCGCCGGGAGAATGTGCGTGAGGTGTGTGATTTAAGCGCAGAGGATCAGCAGCTGTATCTAGTGGAGTCAAATGCGACTTGTGCTGTATTGCAGAATACCTTTGCGGCGGAAAAATTAAATGTTGCCGCTTTGGGTAACATGGTGCCGCAGCTGCATATACACCATATTGCGCGATTTGCTGCTGATCCAGCCTGGCCAAAGCCCGTTTGGGGGCTTCTCCCTGCTAAAGCCTATGAGTCGGCTACATTGGCTGCTCGCTTAACTAAAATACGTGCAGCTTACTCTGCGTATGGGATGGAATTAGTCGCTTAGTTTGCCATTGTTGGTGCCAGCCATAAGGCCGCGCCTGACCGGAAAAAACTGGTGCTGCGGTTTTTATGCGGCTACTTCTCAGCTTCGTTTTTCCATTTGCAGTGATATTACAGCTCAGCTTTTCAGACGATTTTTGTGCTCGTCATACAAAAATTGCCTTTTTCACAGTGTTTTGAGCGAAAAACAGCGCTTTAATCTTGTATTGGATAGCACAATCTACTATAGATAGTCGCAGGCACAGATTCGTGATTAGCATGCGGTACCTGCTGGTTGGTGCTTAGAACCGTATTTAGGCCAATAAAACTTAACGTGTGATACAGGAATATTCTAATGGCGATAAAAAAAGCTGCTCCCAAAAAAGCTGCCCCAAAAAAAGCTGTTGCTAAAAAAGCTGCACCGAAAAAAGCACCAGCGAAAGCAAAAGTTGCCGCGACTGCTGCAGCTGTTGCACCTAAGCGCAAAACGACTGTGATTTCAGAGAAAATGACCAAAACTCAAATTCTGACTGAGATTGCTGAAAACACTAATTTGACCCGTAAGCAGGTTGGTGATGTGCTCGAAGAGCTGGAAGTACTTATTGAACGCAGCGTTAAAAAACGCGCGTTGGGTGAGTTCACCATTCCAGGCCTAATGAAAATCACCACCGTTAAAAAGCCAGCTACCAAGGCTCGTAAAGGGATTAACCCATTTACCGGTGCAGAAACCATGTTCAAAGCCAAGCCAGCCAGCGTTGCTGTTAAGGTTCGCCCATTGAAAAAGCTTAAAGACTTCGCAATTTAAGTCTGATTACGGTCAGCCTCGGCATTTATTAATGTGTTCGAGGCTGATTTCCCCGCTGTATCGGTTTATTTCCCCCCAAATTCACAGCTGCATTTATTGCCGGCCCCGCTTTGCGTTATAATCCCGCTCCTTTTATGCCGCTTGTCTCTAAATGGCATCGTTGTGTGTTATGAGTTTGGGGAATTTTAATGCCTATTTACGAATACCAGTGCCAAGCCTGCCAATATGCGCATGAGGCTCTTCAGAAAATGAGCGATCCGGCGTTAACAGATTGCCCGGAGTGTGGGGCGGCGGCATTGGTGAAAAAGATTTCGGCGGCAGGCTTTCGTTTGAAAGGCGGCGGCTGGTATGAGACAGATTTTAAAAGTGGCGACAAAAAGAAGAATTTGGCAGGCGACGGCTCGGGTGGTGGCTCGTCCGCTGCCTCAGATGCCTAGGCTTTGAAGTAAATACCCTTAGTGGGTGCACGAACTAAGTGATTGGTGCCAAGAACAGGGCGCCAATGGAATAAGCTAGATATACATTAATACAGTGAGAACAGAACACATGCGCAGTCATTATTGCGGCAGCTTGGGCAGTGAACATATAGATCAAGACGTTACCCTATGTGGTTGGGTCGACCGTCGCCGTGATCATGGTGGGGTTATATTCCTTGATATGCGTGACCGCGAGGGCATCGTACAGGTTGTTTTTGACCCCGATACTGAAGAGCATTTTCGCACCGCTGACCGCGTTCGTGGCGAATATGTCTTGCGTATTCGCGGCCGTGTTCGCGCGCGCGCTGGTGCGACAGTTAATGCCAATATGAAAACCGGTGCCATTGAGGTGCTGGGCAAAGAGCTAGAAATTCTGAATGAATCAGAAACCCCGCCCTTTCAGTTGGATGATCACACCAATGTCGGTGAAGACGTCCGTCTGCGTTATCGCTATTTAGATCTGCGTCGTCCGCAGATTTCTGACAAATTGCGTTTGCGAGCAAAGATAACATCGGTGTTGCGCCGCTATTTAGACAGTCAGAACTTTCTCGATATTGAAACCCCAATCTTAACCCGAGCAACCCCTGAGGGTGCGCGCGATTATTTGGTGCCCAGCCGTACTCATGCGGGTAAATTCTTTGCCTTGCCGCAGTCGCCGCAGTTGTTCAAGCAGCTGTTAATGGTGTCCGGCTTTGATCGCTACTACCAAATTGCTAAATGTTTTCGCGACGAAGATCTGCGCGCTGACCGTCAGCCAGAATTTACCCAGATAGATATTGAAACGTCCTTTATGGACGATAAGCAGATCATGGCCGTGACAGAAGGTATGATTCGCGACCTCTTTGAAGAGGTAATGAATATTGACCTCGGCGACTTCCCAACCATGAAATACGCAGAGGCAATGTCGCGTTTTGGTAGCGATAAGCCTGATATGCGCATTCCGCTAGAAATGGTTGATGTTGGCGACCTCATGCAGGAAGTCGAATTTAAAGTGTTCTCTGGTCCTGCTAATAGCGCCGATGGCCGAGTAGCCGCATTAAAAGTACCGGGTGGTAACGAGGCGCTGACCCGCAAGCAGATAGACGAATACACCAAGTTTGTAGGTATCTACGGCGCGAAAGGTTTGGCTTATATCAAGGTCAACGATAAGTCTGATCTGGAAAATGGCTTGCAGTCTCCCATCGTTAAATTCTTGCCTGAGCCTGTGCGCGCTGCGATTTTGGCGCGTCTTGAGGCTGAGAATGGTGACCTTATTTTCTTCGGTGCCGACACGATTAAAATTGTTAATGAGGCCTTAGGAGCTCTGCGTTGCAAATTGGGTGAAGATCTTAAGCTATATACCTGTGCGTGGGCGCCGCTGTGGGTTGTCGACTTCCCGATGTTTGAGCAAGATGGCAGTGGTAACTGGACATCATTGCACCATCCGTTTACCGCGCCTTCCTGCACGCCCGAAGAGCTTGAGAAAGCACCAGGTGAAGCCTTGTCTATCGCCTACGATATGGTTCTGAATGGAACGGAGTTAGGCGGCGGTTCTGTTCGTATACACCGTGGTGATATGCAGCAAGCCGTTTTCCGAGTGCTGGGTATTGGTCCAGAAGAGGCAGAAGAGAAGTTTGGCTTCCTGCTTGACGCGTTAAAGTACGGCGCTCCACCGCACGGTGGTTTGGCGTTTGGTCTTGATCGTTTGGTCATGTTGATGACCGGCGCCAAGTCTATTCGCGATGTCATTGCCTTCCCGAAAACCCAGAGTGCCGCCTGCGTCATGACAGATGCGCCTGGCCTTGTTGAGGCTAAGCAGCTTACAGAGTTAAACATTCGCTTGCGTAAGCTTGAGGAAAAATAGCGGCCTAGGCAGTCGTGTATACACCCACCGGCATTTTAGCGGTGGGTGGTTTTAAATAATTAGACGCCTAAAATTGTGGCGCAAGCGTAGTAGAGAGGCTGATATGGCGGGTCACAGTAAGTGGGCCAATATAAAGCACCGCAAAGCGGGGCAAGATGCCAAACGCGGTAAAATATTTACCAAACTTATTCGTGAAATTGTCGTCTCCGCCAGAGCCGGTGGCCCTTCCCCTGAAGATAATCCGCGTTTGCGCGCCGTTATGGATAAAGCGCTGACAGCAAACATGAAGCGCGATACCATCGACAAGGCCATTGCGCGCGGCGCTGGCAATACCGATACCGATAATTACGAAGAAATAAGCTACGAAGGCTATGGCAGCGGCGGTGTCGCTATTTTGCTTGAGTGCATGACAGATAACCGAAACCGTACGGTTGCAGATGTTCGTCACGCGTTTAGTAAGCGCGGCGGCAATCTTGGTACTGATGGATCTGTAGCTTATTTGTTCTCGCGTATTGGTCTGCTTCACTATTCACCAGGCTTGGATGCAGAGGTGCTGTTAGAGGCGGCTGCAGAAGCTGGGGCGGCGGACGTCATTGTTTACAACGATGGCGCAATAGACGTGCAAACCGAATTTCCCGATTTTATGGTGGTAAAAGAAGCCATGACCTCCGCGGGCTTTGAGCATGAGTTTGCGGATGTGCAAATGCTGCCAGCGACAACTGTCACATTAGATATTGACGGCGCCGGATCGCTGCTTGCCCTGGTGGATGCCTTGGAAGATTTGGATGATGTTCAAAATGTGTACACCAATGCCGATATTGCGGATGAGGTCTACGCGGAATTGGCTGCCCGCAATTAAATTTCTCCGATCTCGGCTGCGCTCTTATATTAGCAGCGTGTCATTATTCTCTTAAATCTGTGCATAATAGCCTCGGGTTTGGCCTGCGCAGTAGCGCGTATTTGCTGGCCCCTATTTTCATAATATATAGACGTGCAGCTGGTTTTTTGTTGCGATGAGTGCGCTCACGCCACTAATGAATGGGTTGATGCCTCGGTTGATAGAATTAAGAAGCGATAGCGTTAGGATCTATGACCATTATTTTGGGGGTTGACCCCGGATCGCAAAAGACAGGTTTCGGTGTGATTGAGGTGACGGGTAATCACCATCGCTATATCACCAGTGGCGTTATTCGTTTGCCGCAGGGTCCATTGCCTGCGCGTCTTGATATCATTTTTAAAAGTTTAACGACAATTATTTCTGAATACTCACCCCTTGAGGCGGTAGTAGAAGAAGTGTTTATGGCGAAAAGCGCCGGCTCCGCGCTTAAGCTAGGGCAGGCTCGCGGCGCGGCGGTTGTGGCTTGTGTGAGTAATGGTTTACCGGTGGCGGAATATACCGCGAGGCAAATAAAGAAAGCAGTTGTTGGCACGGGCGCCGCCGATAAAGCGCAAATTCAGCATATGGTTAAAATATTACTCAAGCTACCGGCTGCACCGCAGGAAGATGCCGCGGACGCCTTAGCGGCGGCAATTTGTCATGCCAATGCACGGCAGGGTTTACAAAGTATGGCCGCCGAGCCGGCGCTGCGTTTACGGCGTGGACGCCTTAAATAAATAAGGGGAGCTAAATGATTGGTCGATTACGTGGTGTATTAATAGAAAAACAGGCACCGGAAATCGTTTTAGATTTGAACGGCATCGGTTACGAGGTGTTACTACCCATGACCACGTTTTATGGACTGCCTCCGCTGGGACAGGTGGTGTCCCTTTACACGCAGTTTATAGTCCGCGAAGATGCTCAACAGCTTTTTGGATTTAGCGATGTGACGTCGCGCCGCTTATTTCGCGACTTAATTAAGGTGAACGGGGTTGGTCCAAAGTTGGCGCTGACTATTATGTCAGGCGTCGAAACTGACGAATTTGTTCGCTGTGTGCAAGAAGGTAATTCTGCGGCCTTAGTTAAACTGCCGGGGGTGGGTAAGAAAACCGCAGAGCGCTTAATTATAGAAATGCGTGATCGACTTAAGGACTGGGACGTAGCTGGTTCAGGTGGCGCCAAAGTCGTGTCGCCCGCATCCAGCGCGAAGTTAAATGTTGCAGAGGCGGAATCCGCTCTGGTGGCCTTAGGGTATAAGCCCCAAGAGGCGAGTAGAGCCATTAGCGCTTTGAAATCGGATGACGCGAGTAGCGAGGAATTGATTCGCGCTGCTTTAAAAAACATGATCAAGTGAAGAAACTAAACTGACATGATAGAAATTGACCGCCTTGTGGCGCCCGATGCCAGCGAGCCACAAGAGGAGCGTTTTGATCGAGCGATACGGCCAAAATCCCTCGCTGATTATATTGGCCAGCCGGCGGTATGCGAACAGATGAGTATTTTCGTCAGCGCAGCGCGAATGCGGAATGAACCACTAGACCATACTTTAATCTTTGGTCCTCCGGGTTTGGGTAAGACCACACTGGCAAATATTTTGGCCAATGAAATGGGGGTGTCACTCAAAACTACCTCTGGCCCAGTGCTGGAAAAAGCGGGTGACCTCGCGGCGCTCATGACCAATTTGGATGCCGGCGACGTACTTTTTATAGATGAGATACATCGACTCAGTCCCAATATAGAAGAAATACTGTATCCGGCCATGGAAGACTATCAGCTGGATATTATGATTGGTGAGGGGCCAGCGGCGCGGTCGATAAAACTGGATTTACCACCTTTTACCCTGGTGGGCGCGACGACTCGTGCTGGCTTGCTGACCTCGCCTTTGCGTGATCGCTTCGGCATCGTGCAGCGCTTGGAGTTTTATGGTGTAAATGACTTAGCGACGATCGTCGCGCGGTCAGCCAAAATATTAGGTATGCAGTTGGATTCCGACGGTGCCCACGAAATAGCATTGCGGTCCAGAGGTACTCCGCGCATCGCCAATCGTCTTTTGCGTCGGGTGCGGGATTACGCTGAAGTGAAATCTGATGGTATTGTCAGTAAGCACATCGCAGATCAGGCGCTAAATATGCTGAATGTAGACAGCAGCGGATTTGATCATTTAGATCGGCGCTTATTGCTGGCGATGATAGAGCGATTTGACGGTGGGCCTGTTGGCGTAGACAGCTTGGCGGCGGCGATTAGCGAAGAGCGTGGCACCATTGAAGATGTGCTGGAGCCGTATCTTATTCAGCAGGGTTTTATTATGCGCACGCCGCGTGGACGTGTTGTGACTGGTCATGCGTATCGCCATTTTGGCTTAGATATGCCCAAAAGTGGCGATATTACCGACATTGGTGGCGATAGCTGATGGAATTCAAAATGCCCTTGCGAGTCTACATGGAGGACACGGATGCGGGTGGTATCGTCTTTTATGTTAACTATTTGAAGTTCTTGGAGCGTGCGCGTACTGAATATATGCGCGAGCTCGGATTTCACAAGGCCGCGTTCATCGACGAATCATTGATGTTTGTCGTCACAAGCCTGACGACAAAATATTTGCGACCAGCGAAGCTAGATGAGCAACTTATTGTTACGGCGAGAGTCATAGCGGCGGCAAAAGCCTCGCTAAGTTTTGAGCAGTTGGTATATCGTGGCGATGAAGTGCTGTGCGAAGGGCAGGTTAAGTTAGCTTGTGTAGATAAAGAAAGCTTAAAACCGAAGCGAATGCCCGAGGCGCTGTTAGCAGTGTTGAACGTTTAAAAACATTATCACAACGAAAAAACGGAGTTAACTGTGGGACAAGAGCTTTCCATTTGGCATTTAGTTAGCCAAGCCAGTTTGTTTGTTCAACTTATTATGTTGATTTTGCTGCTTGCCTCGGTGGTATCTTGGTACCAGATTGCCCAGCGAGTCATGTATTTCAATCAAGCGCAGGCGGAGATGGCGAGTTTCGAGTCGCGATTTTGGTCTGGTACAGATTTGAATACCCTATACACCGAAGGTGCTGACAAGCGCGGTGTGATCGGTATGGAGAGCGTGTTCCGCGCTGGCTTCAAGGAGTTTACCCGCCTTGCTAAAAAGAAGCTGGATTCAGATGCCATGATGGAGGCCTGTCAGCGCTCCATGCGCGTGGCGCTATCTCGTGAAGAAGAGGCAATGGAACACGGTTTACCATTTTTGGCGACGGTTGGTTCGACCAGTCCTTATGTTGGTTTGTTGGGAACGGTATGGGGAATCATGGGCTCATTCCATGGCCTAGGTCAGGTTCAGCAAGCGACGCTAGCGACGGTTGCCCCCGGTATTTCCGAAGCATTGGTGGCGACAGCCATGGGCTTGATAGCAGCGATTCCGGCGGTTGTTTCCTATAACCGATTCTCCTCAAAAGTAGATTCCTTTGCCGGTAAGTACGATACCTTCTCTGAGGAGTTCTCCAGTATTCTGCATCGCCAGATCCACTCGCGAGATTAGGAGTACTGGCTATGTCTCGGCGAAATAAACGTAAGCCCATGTCAGACATCAATGTCGTACCGTATATCGATGTCATGTTGGTGCTATTGATAGTTTTTATGGTGACGGCACCGCTGCTGGTGCAGGGTGTGCAAGTGGATTTACCACAGGCGTCTACTGAGCCGGTGCCACCGACAGATGACGACCCGATTGTTGTCTCGGTGGATAAAGCCGGTAAATATTATGTGACCTTGGGTGATCCTGACAAACAAGGAGAGCCGGTAGAGCTCGCTGAAATTGGTGATAAATTAGGCAAAATATTGCGCAATAAGCCGAAGACACCGGTCATGGTTAAAGGGGATGGTGCGGTAGATTACGCTAGCGTTGTTGCCGCGATGGCCGCTTTGCAGGGCGCTGGAGCTACCTCTATCGGTTTAATCACCGAGGAGCCACAGTCGCGCAGTGGAGCGAAGTAAGCGCGATGAATGATATTAAGTTGGTGCCTGCAGCGGTAACGGCGGTCTTGCACTGCGTGGCAATCGCATTCCTGTTATTTGGTATTCCCAAAGACAGTCAAGTGATGGAGTTGAAAGCCAAGCCCTTGGCAATTCAGGCGAAATTAGTAATGGAAAAGCCGGTTACTCGTCCCGCTAAGCCAAAGCCTGCGCCGAAACCAACGCCAAAACCCGTGGTCAAACCAGCACCGAAGCCAGAACCGGTTAAGAAGCCGGATCCTGAGCCAAAGCCAGTGCCTAAGCCGGCTCCGAAACCGGCACCGAAGCCAGCGCCAAAAGGGCCTACGCCCGAGGAAATTCGCAAGAAGCAGGCTGAGGAAAAGGCGAAGGAAGTCGCTAAACAACGAGCGCTGGAAGAAGAGATTCGCAAGCAGCAGCAAAAAGAGCTGGCCGATGCGTTAGCGTCTGAAGATGACTTGGTGGAAGAGGGCGAGCTGGCCTCGACGTATGCGGATTTGATTACAGCGTTGATCTCAAACAATTGGACACGGCCGCTGTCGGCTCGCAATGGCATGCAGGCGACCATCCAGATTATGACTACCCCGACTGGCGAAATTGTAGGTCACCAAATTATTAAAGGCAGTGGTGATCATGCATTCGATTTATCGGTTACTCGAGCGGTAACGCGTTTGGGCAAAATTGAAGAGCTGGCTAAGTTGGCTCGCGAAGATATGGGCGCCTACGAGAAGAATTTTAGGCGTTTTACAATTAGTTTCTCACCCCAGGATTTGAGGCGGTAATGTTGATACGAATAATTACAGCACTAATATTTTTGTCGGTCAGTAGTCTCTCTATGGCCGAGCTTACGATCCAAGTCAACAAGGGTAAAGATGATCCTGTCCCCATTGCAATTGTGCCATTTGGTTGGCAGTCAGGGCTGACAGTGGCTGAAGATATTGCGTCGATTGTCGAGAGTGACCTGCATCGCAGTGGGCAGTTTGCGCCGTTAAGTCGTTCAGATATGCTGGGTCGGCCACGCAATGCGACAGAAGTTTATTATCGTGACTGGAAAAGTCTCGGTGTTGACTATGTTGTCGTGGGGACGCTGTCACAGGAAGTGACCGGAACGATAACCGCAAATTATGAGCTTTTAGACGTAAATACCCAGCGCGTAATACTCACGGGCAAGGAATCGGTAAGTATTGATAAGCCTCGTTACCTCGCGCATACCGTCAGCGACAAAATATATGAAAAACTCACAAATATTCGTGGTGCTTTTCGTACGCAATTGCTTTATGTTTCTGCCGTTCGCGAAGGGGGTAACCGAACCCGCTTCCGTTTGCTGAAAAGCGATATTGATGGAGCCAATGAATCGGTGTTGTTCGACAGTCGAGAGCCGATTATGGCGCCGACGTGGTCGCCCGATGGTCAGAAAATTGCCTACGTATCATTTGAGTCTACGCGTCCTGCTATTTATATACAGGATCTGCGGACTAATGCGCGTACGCAACTTACATCGTTTCGCGGATTGAATGGTGCTCCGGCGTTTTCACCGGACGGAGCAAAAATGGCGATGGTGCTGTCAAAGGACGGCAGCCCCGACATTTATGTAATGGATTTAGCGAGTGGTGATTTACAGCGAGTAACTAACCACTTTGCTATCGACACCGAGCCAGCATGGATGCCGGACGGGAAGTCGATTGTGTTTACATCTGATCGTGGCGGCAAACCTCAGATATATAAGGTTAACGTCAGCAGTGGGTCAGTAGAAAGAGTTACATTTGAAGGTGACTATAATGCCAGGGCGAGGGTACTGGCAGATGGTTTAGGATTAGTCATGGTACACAGAGATAGTGGTAATTTTCACATCGCGGTCATGGATTTAAAACGTAACCGTGTCGAAATTCTCACTACGACTAATTTAGACGAGTCACCTAGTGTGGCGCCAAACGCCAGTATGCTATTGTACGCTACGCAGTATGATGGCAAGGGGGTCTTGGCGGCAGTATCGATAGACGGTGGTGTGAGGTATAGATTGCCGTCGCGATTCGGGGATGTGCGCGAACCGGCTTGGTCGCCTTTTCTTCAATGAAGTAGTAGCCGGGAATGAAATACCGAGCAGACAATGGATATTGTATGATCGGAAATGTGTAATCAAAACTTGACGGGAAAATGCCATGAAATACCAAGCAAAAAATATGTTTTTGGGTGTAGCCTTCTTCAGCGCCTTTTTGGCTGGTTGTGCTTCTACTGACACTGATGGTAGCGGTCAGGAAGGTGCAGACAGCGTAAGCACGTACACAGAATCTACTGATTCAATGAACGATTCTTACAACACTGACGATATGGCGAACCTCGAAACTGTATTCTATTTCGAATTCGACCAAGCAACTTTGACTGTGAAAGCACGTCAAGCATTGGACGCGCAAATTGCTCGTCTGAAAAAGACTACCGGCCCTGTGCGTTTGGAAGGTCATGCTGATGAGCGCGGCACCCGTGAGTACAACATCGCCCTGGGCGAGCGTCGTGCGATTTCTGTTGCTGATTACATGGCAATTAACGGTATTCCACGCTACCGTATAGAAACCGTAAGCTACGGTGAAGAGCGTCCAGTTGCATTCGGTCAGTCTGAATCAACTTACTCGCAAAACCGTCGCGTAGAACTGAAGTAATAAAAAGGCGTACTGATGCAGTTTTTAAAACCACTGTCTCTGCTGCTGCCGGCAGCGTGTTTGTCGGCACAGCTCTGGGCGCAAGCCCCAGTTGTTGATGTAGGCTCCGCTCGATCTGATGCACAATCAAATCGAGGAATGGAAGGGGAGATGTACCAACAACTTCAATTGCTTCGCCAAGAAGTTATGGCGTTGCGAGGGACGGTGGAAGAACAAGGGCATCAGTTACGCCAGCTTAAACAGCAAAGTTTAGACCGTTACATCGATATCGATCGTCGTTTAACTGCTGGCGGCAGCTCTTCTGATGCGATGACCGATTCGCCAGATTCTTTAGCTGTTGGCTCGCCTTCTGAGGCATCCCCTGCGGCTAGTGCTGAAGGAGCTGTGATAGCGGGCAGCACAAGCACACCAAGTGCAACTAATGAAACCTCACCCACCTCCGTTGTTCTTGATGGTGATGAGTCTTCAGATTACGTAAAAGCGTATGATTTGGTGAAAAGCGCCTCATACGATGAAGCCATAATTGCATTTACCAGTTATGTCGAAAAATACCCCACTGGACGTTACACGCCTAATGCTTGGTACTGGCTTGGCGAATTATATGTTGCCATCAAGCCTCAAAATTTGTCGGCTTCAACACAAGCATTTCAGCAATTGCTCACCGATTACCCGGATCACGGCAAGGTTCCTGCGGCAATGTACAAGCTGGGTACTGTTTATTTCCTGAATGGTGATAAACAGAAATCGCAAGAAATGCTAACCCATGTCATTGACCGCTACGGTAATACGGGTAACTCAGCCGTCAATAAATCACGAGAATTTCTCCGTAAGAATTTTTGATTTTTCGCGGGGTAAAGCTTGCGCGGCTGGTCTCCGGTAATAAACCTGAATCCGGCTGCCAGTCTTAATGAACGCGAACACGCTACGTATTACTGAAATCTTTTACTCACTGCAAGGTGAGTCCCGCACGCTAGGCTTGCCTACGGTGTTTGTTCGTCTGACGGGCTGCCCACTGCGCTGCGTCTATTGCGATACCGAATATGCCTTCCACGGCGGCGAACGCCGTCAGATTGAAGATATCCTAGCCACAGTTGCGTCTTACAAGCCTCGCTATGTCTGCGTGACGGGAGGTGAACCCTTGGCCCAGCCAGAGTGCCATACCTTGCTTACTGCGCTCTGCGATGCCGGTTATGAGGTGTCTATCGAAACCAGTGGTGCGCTTAGTGTCGAGCACGTTGACTCGCGGGTGTCGAAAGTCATGGACTTGAAAACACCAGCCTCGGGCGAGATGCATCGCAATCTTATGGAAAATATTGCGCATATCGGGCGTCACGATCAAATTAAGTTTGTGCTGTGTAATCGTGAAGATTATGACTGGGCGAGATTTCAATTAGATTCACAAAATCTAGCGGATAAGGCTGGCGAAGTTCTGTTCTCTCCCAGCTTTGGTCAACTAAGCGCCACTGATCTTGCAGACTGGATAGTCGAAGATAATTTACCGGTGCGTTTTCAAATGCAGCTGCATAAATTGTTGTGGAATGACGCGGCAGGACATTAATTTATTGCGTTTGAGTGACGTAGTAATAGCAATAGAGGAATGGTTTTGGTTAAAAAAGCAGTTGTTCTTGTATCGGGTGGCTTAGATAGCGCTACGGTACTTGCTCAGGCAGTGGCGGCGGGTTATGAATGCTATGCCCTCGCGTTTGATTACGGTCAGCGTCACCGCGCCGAATTGGTCGCTGCCAAGCGAGTTGCAGAAACGGGTGGCGCCACCGAGTTTAAAATCATCAATCTCGATTTAAGCAGTATTGGTGGTTCCGCGCTTACCGATATGAACATAGCGGTGCCAGATGCCGGCGCAATAGGCATTCCGGTTACCTACGTCCCTGCACGTAACACCGTGTTCCTATCCATTGCTCTTGGTTGGGCAGAAGTTCTGAATGCAGATGATATTTTTATCGGAGTAAACGCCGTTGACTATTCAGGCTACCCCGATTGTCGCCCAGCATTTATAGAAGCCTTTGAAACCATGGCAAATGTCGCCACCAAGGCCGGTGTAGATGGTCATGGCATGCATATCCACACGCCACTGATGAAGCTCAGCAAGGCCGACATCGTAAAGCTGGGAGCTTCCCTAGGGGTGGATTATGCGCAAACCGTGTCGTGCTATAGCGCTAATGACAAGGGCGAGGCCTGCGGGCGGTGTGATAGCTGCTACCTTCGACGTGAAGGGTTTGAACAAGCTGGGGTAATCGATCCAACCCGATATAGCAAGCTCTAATAAAACTGCTTTTTTTATGCGTAGGTGCTTGTTTTTTATTTGGAAATCCGTATTATAAGCGCCTCTTTCGGGGCCGTTAGCTCAGTGGTAGAGCAGTTGGCTTTTAACCAATTGGTCGATGGTTCGAATCCATCACGGCCCACCATCAAATTCCGAAGAAAATCAAAGCGTTGCAGATGTGCAGCGCTTTTTTTCGTCTCTACTTTTTGGTTTTGGTGTGCCTGTGACAGATCCGTGCCAAATCTGTGACAAAAGCAGCTATCGTCCTTGAGATAAAAACATGCAGAATAGCGCTGAGTTGTCTAGATTACTCGGGGAAGTCCATTTGGCGATCTATACATAGTCGCCAATATCTTTTTGAGATCTAATTTCTGAAGTTCTAATAATAGATATAACGCGTTCGTAACTATATTAACTGGGCACATTTATAGAGTTATTTACAGCTTCTTCGCTTAGCTTAAGGCTTTTGTTTCGCTTTCCCATGCCTCTAGTAAGTGGCTGGTGTCTTGCTGCCAAGGATGAAAGCCCTTGGTATAAAATTCTCTGTAGGGCGCCCAGGTTCCAGTGAAAAGCCCCTGTTTGCCAAACAAGCCTTTTATGCCTTGACGCCAAACGCTGAAATTATATAAATGACCGTCTGTTTTTAGCATGTAGCAAATCCCTTTCATCAGTTCTAGGGTAATTAACAGACTTACTCTGCGCATGGCTCGACGTCTTTGTTTTTCAGAACCTCCCACTTGCAGATAAACGTCAAACGCGACAGCTTTATGTTCCATTTCCTCCGCTGAGTGCCAGCGCCACAGCTCTCGCATTTCCGGCTCAGCGGTGTTTAAAATGGAATTCTCGTCGAGTAATCGTTCTGCAAACACCGCAGTGAGATGCTCAATGGCAACGGTAGCAGCGAGATTGCTAAGCGGAGACATTTTTCTTTGGGCCCAGGCAAGGCGGCGTGTCATCACGCGTTCCAATTTATCAAGGTCGTAGCCACGCGCTTGAGCTAGCGCTTCGTTGTATCGTTGATGTTCGCGGCGATGAAATCCTTCTTGACCACAAAACCCTCGAATATCTGCACTCAATTTTGGGTCACTTATATCGCCTCGGTAATGACGAACACTGTCGATAAAGAATTTTTCACCCGCGGGAAAGGTGATCGACAGGGTGTTAAAAAACGCTGTTAGGAATGGGTTGTCGCCTAGCCAGTCACTTTTTAGATGGTCGGCAATGTCATGACTGCGATCACGGGGTGTTATTGGCTTTGAGCTTGCAGATGCGGTGGTGTTTGTAGTGAACATGTTGACTACCCTTTATTTTTCCTACGTCAGTACGTAATCATATTACTGGTCTTTTCTTAGATTTGGGGGTTAAATACTTCCACTTATGGGGTTATTTATAGTCAATTGCTGGGTCAAAAATAGTCAATGCACCATTACTTTGTTTCACTTTTGATAGAGCTTTTGCGGGAGCGAGGCATTCAGTCGCCTGAGCTTTTCAAGGAAACTGGCTTGACGGTTGAGTCAATTGGGGCGACAGCCGGGCTGCCAGCCGAGCTTCTTGATAGGGTATTTAGTCGAGCAATAGAGCTGGCGGACGACCCTCAGCTTGGTGTAATACTGGGGAGCCGTATAAATATTGTTTCACAGGGTATTTTTGGGTATGCCCTGATGAGTAGCGCTACATCGCATGATTCTATTAAGTTGTTAATTCGCTACAGTCGCGCACTTGTTCCAAGTCTGCGTCTTAGCTTCGATATTTCAGGGGGGCGGGCTTCGATACGGGCCGAAGGGGAAAATATACCCAGGTTCTTAGCTCAGTTTTACATAGAGCTCGTTTTTTCCGCGATTGTATTTAATGGTCATCTTCTGTTGGCAGATGCTGGCGTGAATGCAGTGGGGCTCAACCTCAACTACCGGCCTGAGGGCGACGTAAGTATTTGGTATAAAACGTTTGGCTCCGATGTGAATTTCAATGAATCGAATTGCGCTCTGTATTTTGATGAAGCCGCTCTTAACGTGCCCATCACCACCGCTAATCCTATAGCGGGTGATATCTTTAGGCGGGAATGTGATCGCTTAATATTGCGCAGCAAATTCGGTGGTAGCGTTCATGAGCGAGTCCAGCAGTACTTATTGCGATCAGGTTCGGAATTTCCAACTGCCGCGGAAGTTGCACAAGCGCTGAACATGAGTCAAAGCACCCTTCAAAGGCGACTAAAGCGCGAGGGATGGCGCTTTCAGCAGGTGCTGGATGAGGTGCGACATAAACTTGCAAGTGAATATCTTAAAAGCACGAACTTACCCGTGTCTGAAATATCAGTATTGTTAGGCTTCAGTGACGCGCCTAATTTTAGACGATCTTTTCGACGCTGGTCTGGTATGACACCGTTAGACTTTCGCAACGCTTGCGTTCGCAAATAAGATAAAGTTGGTGTGATCCATTGACGCCAAAGCTCACTCGCAATAGGTAGCACTTCCAATTTGCCGAACGTGAGGTCTCTTAGTAGAGTTGTGCTAGCTAGAATATGATCGACAGATGAGTACTGCTCGAATTTGTCATGGTTAATCATAAATTTCCGAATAAAATCAAAGTACTGTTTGTGTGTGGCGACTTTGTCGTTTCTATTCTCCCCTGTGGTCAACCTTGTGCTTTTGCTGTGCCCAGCGGTTGGTGTAAATTAACTACAAAGTCAGCCGAATTGATTAGTTAGTCTACCTTGGACCTTTTCCCCCTTTCGCTGGTTAAGGCTAGCACCAACGACGAGAAAATTTTTCTGTTCATTGGCGACCGCAATATTTAACAAGTCGCTATTTTTCGACTTTCAACCCCGCCAATTTCATACTCGCAATTTTATCGGAGTCAGTCTTTTCGCCTAGCCGCCAAGGTTTGCCCTCGCAAATAGTCAGATTCTTGCAGCTCTGCAAGCACCCCCTGCACGGTAATTTCTTACTCGTACTGCCCATAATCGCTCCAATAATTGCTCTAGAATTTTATAATTCCGTGTTCGTCCATAACCGACGGTTTTAGATGCGTACTTAATTCAGTAAATCGATCAAGGCGGACTTTAATTTATTAAACTCAAAGCTAAACCCTCTATTCAATAACGTCTGCGGCACTACTTTCTGGCTATCTAATAACAAGCTAGATGACTCACCGAGCAAAGCGTGTAAGACAAACCGTGGCATAGGAAAAATCGCTATACGGCGCAGGGATTTCGCAAGTGTCTGAGTAAATTCCTTGTTTTTCTCCGCGTTTGGAGCCACCAAATTAACCGGGCCGGAAATGCCTTTGTCCTTTAACAGGAAGTGCATCGCAGCAATATGATCACGGTAGTGAATCCACGCCATGTATTGCTGGCCGCTGCCTATAGGGCCGCCAAGACAAAGTTTAAATGGCAATAGCATTTTTGCTAATGCGCCACCCTGCTTAGCTAAAACAATACCCGTTCTCAATAACACTACCCGTGTGTACGGTTCGGCTTGCCGCGCAATACTTTCCCAGCGTATACATAGGCGTGTTGGGAAATCCCGTTCGGATACCGATGATTTTTCCGTCAAGGACTCATCTCCGCGATTGCCATACACGCCAATTGCCGAGCCACTTAAAAACACCGACGGTGGCGTCGCGCTTTTGGCAAACAAATCTACCAATTGTTGAGTTATCTCCCAGCGACTCTGACAGATAATATTCTTTTGCTCCTCACTCCATCGCTTATCAACAATGGGTTCCCCCGCTAGGTTTATTACCGCATCAAATTCATTGAGATGTGGAAGCGCTGATAGGGATTCAATGCAGGTAACCGAGGAGGGCAATGTCGATTTTGCTCCTGCAGTCGACCTAGTGAGCACGGTGAATTGGCAATCCGTAGCGCTTTCAATAAACGCCGATCCAATTAAGCCAGTGCCACCGGTTATTAATATATTCATCACATCCCTCAGTTAATAGACAAATGACGTCGGCTGCTTGAGTAAGTTCTCAATGCAGCTCTCTAAATTGGCGTCCACGCGGCTATCGCTGCTTAAGTTGGCGACAGTCGCGACAGTGCCACTGACACCAAAACGCGTGTGTTCGACCGACGTCTCGTCGATAAAATTGTGCTCTCTGTACATCCAAACATCGTCCTCATAAATAAGCATATAGGGTTAGCTGGGCGTGTTCGGGAGCTCTGCTGCCGCCGCAACGCTAAACCGTTGACTAAATAGATACGTCAAAAAGTCGGAATCAGATAATTCTAGGACTGTAAATGCCAAACGTCACAGAGGCCTGTTGCCCCGCGCAAGGTCACCGAGAATGTGAATTTTGAAGGTTGGTAATATATAGCTAGAAACGGTGCTTGATTAACGCTTGATTCGCCCCAATAATCCGCGAACTGCAGACACTGTATATAGCCATCATGTTTAAGCCCCCAATAAGTACGAAACTGGATATGCGCTCGGCGCCGAAGATGCTGGTTTGGCTTTTTGCACTTGTTGGTATGCTCGCCACTGGGGTTAATTTACAAGCCGCTGTGCTGGACAGCGGCGAGCATGTTAATACTGCAGATTCGGCGCAAGTCTTTGTTTTTTCAAGTGGCAGTAGCTCCGCTCTTCTGACTGAGCGCGATGACAGTGATCATCTCTTAGATACGCCAACAGTAAATGCTTTTGTCAGCGTCAAGTGTCATTGGCAACTCCTTGGTCTGCTAAAAACGGCCAGTCGCTGGCTTCCTACGCTGCAGGCTGCGTTTCGTCTGCGGCCGCCCTTGCGCGCACCACCGCTTAAATAATCCACCTTATTTATCTGTAACGATATTTTTATTTCATTAATTTGAAAGGATTATTCATGCGACTCTTCTCAAAACGGGCGGTGATTTACTTGCTGCTTATACTTCTTGGTTTGTCCTGCGCGGTGCCAAACTTTTTGAATGGGCACACGCAGACAAACTTACCTGCGTGGTTTACTCAAAACACATTGAAGCTTGGTTTAGATCTTCAGGGCGGCTCACATCTGCTGATGAGCGCAGATACTGCGCCACTTATCGATGGTGCATTGGAACGTGTATCGGAGCAGGTATTGCTTCAGCTTCGAGAAAATAACATTGCCTATGCAAAGCCGAACACGGAAGGCGCAAGCTGGCATATTACCTTGCGCAACGCAGACAAGCGTGAGCAGGCGGCAGCGCTGGCAGCAACGAACAATAGAACCACCGAGGGCATGAGAATGTTTAAGGTGTCTAGCACTGAAAATACCCTCAGCATCTCACTCACGGATGAATATATAAGCCAGATACAGAAAGACGCGATAGACCGCAGTCTTGAAGTGGTTCGTAGGCGGCTAAATGAAAGTGGTTTGGTTGAGCCGAGTATTAGCAGGCAAGGTGACGATGGCATATTGATTCAAATGCCGGGTGTGAGCGACCCCGCTTATATCCGCCAGTTGCTTGGCACGACGGCACAGATGTCTTTTCAGTGGGTGGCTAGACCTCAGGCCGCAACGCCCACGGTGTCGGTGCCGAGCAGCAAAGACCTGCAAAACTATACCCTAGAGAAACGCGTCGCCATGAAGGGGGAACATATCAGCGATGCTAGCTTGGGCTTTCACCAAAACACCGGCGAACCGGTGGTCACATTCTCGCTCGACGACGTTGGCGCCAAACAGTTTGGCGAAATGACCCGTGCCAATATTGGTAGGGCTCTGGCCATCGTTCTTGATAATGATGTGATTACCGCGCCGGTAATTCAGAGCGTCATTGCCGGCGGCAGGGGTGAAATCACTGGGAGCTTTAGCTCCGTTGAGGCGAGCAATCTTGCCTTACTGCTTCGCGCCGGTGCGTTGCCTGCGCCTTTAACCGTTGTTGAGGAGCGCACTGTTGGACCGGATCTTGGTAGCGATGCTATTCAAATGGGCTTGTTTACCGGTGTGTTCGGCGCGGCCTTGGTGTTGATATTCATGACCGTAATTTACCGCGGCTGGGGTTTAATTGCCTGCTCGAGCTTGACCATTAATATTGGCTTGATCTTTGGCCTATTAAGTTTATTCAAGGCGACCCTCACACTGCCCGGTATCGCGGGTATTATTCTCACAATTGGTATGGCCGTTGACGCTAACATCCTAATCAATGAACGAATCCGAGAGGAGTCGGCACGCGGCAAACGGGCCATGGCAGCAATTAGCGCGGGCTTTGATAAAGCCTACGCAACGATTATCGACGCCAACGTAACCACCCTCATCGCAGTGGGTTTGCTGTTCATGTTTGGTAATGGGCCAATACGTGGCTTTGCGGTGACGATCGCCATCGGCTTGCTGACATCCATGTTTACGTCTATCGCGGTTACTCGGGTATTGATTCAATGGCATATACGAAACCGGCAAAGAGAGATCCTTTCCTTCTCTGGATTTGCGAGCTTGGATCGGCTTAGCAAGCGCAAGACTAACTTTATGGGTGGGCGCTTTTTGGGCTTGGCGCTGTCGGCGATACTGTCGCTGAGCTCGGTGGCGCTGTTTTTTGGGGTGGGTTTAAACTATGGGGTCGACTTTACTGGCGGCACATTGGTGAATGTGAAAACCGAGCAATTGTCTGTGCAGGCTATGCGCAGCAATTTGCTGGCCCACGATTTTGATCGCGCGGCGATCCAGGAATTTGGTGACAAGGGACAGTTTTTAGTTCGGCTGCCAGCACACGACGGTGACACGCAGCTAAACGTCAACGAGATTGATTTGTTGAAAAAATCAATTCTCAGTGAAGACCCATCTGCGACATTTCCACGGGTGGATATGGTCGGTCCTAAAATCAGTGGTGGCTTTGCCGACGCCGCTATACTCGCTGTGCTTTTGGCCGCTGGCGGCATGCTGGCGTATCTGTGGATTCGCTATGAGTCGCACTTTGCCGCCGCCGCCATCGCCACCATTGGTTTGGATATTACCAAAACCATCGGCTTTTTCGCCTTAACGGGCTTGGAGTTCAATTTAACCGCGGTGGCGGCGCTACTCGCGCTGATAGGCTATTCGATTAACGACAAAGTCGTTGTATTTGATCGTGTGCGTGAAGGGCTTCGCGCAGATCCAAATGCCTCTCTCCTAAACGTCCTCAATGATAGTATTTCGGCCACGCTGACACGGACGCTCTTCACCTCGGCAACCACTTTGTTGGCGATACTGCCAATGGCGGTAGCGGGTGGCGAGGCGGTGTCCAGTTTTGCTAAGCCCATGTTGTTCGGGATTATCGTCGGCACCAGCTCGTCAATTTTTATTGCATCGCCAATCTTGTATTTTCTTGGTATTGGACGAGAACGAAAAGGTCTTAAGCAGTTGCGGCCTAGTGCCGAGGACGTTCGTCAATCCTTAGCGCATATTCCTTAGTTACTACGTGTGCTGCGCGGATACATTCGGTGCGGCACACTCCTTAGTATTGAACGTTTTCAGAAGCGAATGGCGCAAATACGCTTCCAAATTTAGATGGATTTCTACGCAAACGACATGAGATGCTGCCGACGAATTTGGCTTGCTTCCCATAAGTCGGACAACAATGGCCGGCGAACTAATTCAGCAACTCGCTATGACTTTGCAATTATTTATAGGTAGTAAAAAAGATGACACTTGCACTATTGGCCATTATTGGTGGATTTGTGCTGCTTATTTGGAGTGCAGATCGTTTTGTTGAGGGCGCCGCTGCTACGGCTAAGCATCTCGGTATGCCCAGCTTACTCATTGGTATGGTGGTTGTCGGCTTTGGCACATCAGCACCAGAGATGGTGGTGTCCGCCATGGCGTCGCTAGACGGCAATCCGGACCTCGCGCTCGGCAACGCGATCGGATCAAACATAGTGAATATCGGCCTTATTCTTGGTATTACCGCCATGCTAGCGCCGATCAGCGTCCACTCGAATATCGTCCGCAAAGAGCTGCCATTACTGACGCTTATTGGCGCTGCCGTCGGCTTTATACTGTGGGACGGGGCGCTAAGTCGCTTTGAATCATTGTTACTGCTTGGCGGATTTGCAGGGCTAGTGGGCTGGACCATTTTTATGGCCCTGCGGGCCCGAGGCGATAATTTAGAAGTCGAAACGGATCAGCTGCTAACAGCCCATGCAATGCCAATTAAAAAAGCCTTGCTTTGGTTGGTGCTAGGGTTAATTGCACTGATTATCAGCTCACGGATTCTGGTGTGGGGGGCGGTCACTGTCGCCCAGGCGCTCGGGGTAAGCGATTTAATTATTGGTCTGACGATTGTGGCTTTTGGTACGTCGCTACCAGAGCTAGCTGCGTCGATCATTGCTGTTCGTCGCGGCGAACACGATATTGCGATTGGCAATGTGGTGGGCTCAAATATGTTTAACCTATTGGCGGTTATTGGCATTGCTGGTTTGATAAATCCCGTTAGTGCATTTCCCGCCGATATCATCAGCCGCGATTGGGCGACCATGATGTTGATGACCGTTGGGCTGCTAGTCATGACCTTTAGCCTACATAAGGTGGGGCAGCTAAATCGGCTTAAGGGTGGCATCCTGCTGATGTCATTTGTGGCATACAACGCGTGGTTGTTGCTGACGGTGATGAGCTAGCTAGGGTGTTGACTACACATACTATCTACCGAACGAGCTAGTTAACTCATTTAAGTTTATAAAAAACGCAATATGATAAGGGGAAAGGAATGCTTGACAAAAGTAGAAGGCAGGCATCATTTTCCGATAATCGCTAATAGCGAAGCCACCACCTCATTGAGTGTCCTTGAATTTTATAAGCCATGCTGAAGTTTGTCCTTTGATAAGGGGTCAAAGTGAAGTTAGGCGGATTGACCGTGTTGGTTGGCGTTGTTGCGATGTTCGCCAATGCGATTTTGATCTTGTTTGGGCGTGACGCGTTTCTACCCTCCGCTGTTGCTGGAGGATCGGGTGTTATCGCGACCTTGCTTCTGGCGCTCTGCTTGAAGAGTGTTGTCCGTGAAGATACTGAGGCACCCGAAATGAGTTCGTGAAAACAGTGGGCAATGAGTTTACACAAGGCATTGTGGCTGCGTATAAGCCTGCAACTCTTCATCGAGCCTATATTTCTTTCGCGCTTGTAGCTGTGACACAATGGCGCCCGCTTTGCATTTTGTGAGCATCGCAAGCCCGGCTAGGCTTAGTTCGCGATTGTCTCTACCTCCTTACGCAAAGCAAAGATTATCAATGGGCCTATTTGACGCTCGCAGTAAATAGGCTTCATATATTTATAAGAATTGGAGTGGGTATGATAGATGTAAGTGCTGCGCGACTAATGAAGGTTGCGGTACATAGAGTAGGCAGCAAAGCGCATGACGAAGGAATTAGCTTGGCGGATAGCGAATCTACGGTCAGTGAATCATTGGGTGAGCTATTTATAGATCACTATTTACTGCCGCTCTCAAAGCAGAAAAACGTATATGACTTCTTTCATGAATCAGATATTTCCCTAAATGCCGTAGCCAATATTTCCGGCAAAATGTTCAGAGAAGAGGGTGAATTTATTGCCCAGACCCAGGCGCTGGCAAAGCATTTGTATGCCGTGTCTACCCATCAGAATATCTCGTCAGGTGACCTGCTTTTTTTGCTGTATTCTGGCGTTATGGTGAATGGCATTGAGTCGACCGTTCTCGCCGTGATGAAAATGGAGAACAAAGACAATTTCATAGAGATAAATGAAAACGCCGGTACGTTTGAGGTATCTGAGCGATCAGGTGTTTCACTGAATAAAATTCAAAAAGGCGCGTTAATTCTACCGGCTGCTGCAGGTGTTTTGGTCGTCGACAATCTTGGTCAGAAAACGAAATACTGGCTGGATACCTTTTTAAAGGTGACGCCACGAGCAAGCTCGAAATCCTATGCAAAAATATGCGGATCTATTTTGAAGGGAGTCACGTCTAAAATAGAAGACTCCCAAGTGATCACCGAGCTCAACGAGGAAATTACAGAGAAGATTAACTCCTCAGACCTGATGTCGGTCGGCGAGATTAAAAGTTTATCATCTCGCTATATAGATTCAGAGGCGCTGGAAGAAGTGATGTCTGGTGTGGCCAGTAGCACCGGAATTGATATTTCAGATAATTATGAGATCAAGGCAAAAGATGTTGCGAGACAAGCCAAGCCGATTACCAGCAGGGTTAGAGTACGTGCTGGCGTTGGAATGATAATTAGTGACGCCAAGTATTCCGTGTCGGGCATATCGATTAACGACAATAGTGACGGCTTTCAGGCAATTATTGATATAAAGTCGCGCAAAAAAGATTAATAGAGGAAAGCTGCTAATGCGTAAATTAATCCTTGTCACACTTGCTGTGTTGTTAATGACGGCATGCTCACAGCTTCCCAATAGACAGGCGAGCTATGCTGGGCCAGTCTCCTATATTAACGATGCGAGCAGGAAAAAATCGGCCATTCGGATTTATTTCTACGAGTTGGCAATGGTAGATGGCAGGGAAGTTTACGCTAGCTCAAACTGCCATTACGACGGCGGTGGCAGCGAGCAAGTCGGTGTGAACGCGTGTTCCGCACGTCACGCGGTGCCCGCAGGAGAACACACCCTGCGCATTCGAGCAGTTAACTACTTAACAGTGCCATTTTTCTCCCTGTTTAACGATCGTTATAAAGCAGAGGGCGATGTCACCGTAAACCTGGCCCGCGGCGTAGAGTATTTTGTGAGAGGAGAAATCTTTGATGACCGCGCCGCGGTTTGGATAGAAGATTCAAAAGGGAATCTCGTGTCTCGCCGAATTGAGGCGAAATAAGCCGTAATATTCAATTACGGCTGTAGTGGCATAGTGAATTTGGCCACCTGATTAGAGGTGATATGATCATCTCTATAACGATCAAGGTGGTCAATGAGCAATCGTACCAGATCGACTCTTAGCCCAAAATTTCGAGTGGGAGCAGCAAAGCTGGGTGTGAATCAGGGGCACTCAATTCGAGATGTTACTGAGGCGATGGCCGTGGTTAAAAAAACTTTTTACTTCAGCGTGTATGCATCGGCCAAACTACTATTCTTGCTCTCAGAAAAGAATGGCACTCGCCACTACAAATGCTACGATAAAATACATAGTGAGCGCCAATCTCTAATTATTACTTACTTTCTTATCGGCCGCCGTATTTAAGCGGCCTTACTACTTCGTTGTCTGGCTTCCTCAGAGAGATCCAGTCTTTAGTTTAAAGGTCAGTGAGGCTTGCTAATCGTGCTGCGACCCATCACACCGTCTTAGCATGCCGGCGCGCGGCAACAAGAATTCCGGTTACAAAGACAAAGCAAAGCACAACGCCAGGATAAAAGATAAAGAAGGAAATATCATTCATCAAGTTTGTGCTAGCATCAAAGATGAGACCGCGCGCCTCAGGAAATAGGGGGTCAAAGCTAGAGGCGATGACAATCGACCAAGAGATGATGGGCGGTATGATGACGAGCCATTTTATATTTTTTACAAAACTTGAGAATACCGGCAGCAGCGCCGCAATCAGCCAGAGCATGAGTCCGTTGACGATGCCTTCCATGTGCGCCATACGCCATGCATCGTAGGTGCCTGGCATTTGATACTCAATTTTACCTGGAATGGGCCAAAGACTTATTTCGCCGGTAATAAAGAATAAAAATCCAAAGCCGAGGATAAATGCCGCAAGCAAAATCATTGTGCCGTTGATAACCAAAAAGCGTTGGTGTTTTAGCATTTCTTCATTCATTTTTTAAATCCCGCACCTATAGGTGTCAATAAGTTATTTGTGTCTAAGTGAGCTAGCTCTGCGTTATTTTCTTCGTGGACTGCAACCCAATCTTTACTCCACTGCGGGTCGTCGATATCTGTTGGGTGATGGCCCGGAAGTAGGGAGTGGATGAGTTTTGGTAATACGCCGGTGATAAACCGTAGGTTGTATTGGATAATATTGAGGCGGTTGCGGGTGTTGCGCCATACACCGTCTTTTTTCATCATGATAATATAGCCGCGGCGACTAAACTTCATAACATGTAATGCGGCGAACAATGTTCCGTATAGGCGGCTCCAATAGTTGCCGTAGGCCGCTTGGTAGGCGTCGTAAGCGGCACACTTGTGTTCGAGTTCTTCCACAAAATGCCAAAGTATCAAGGACGCAACCCGTGAGTCGGAGCCGCCAAAGAGGTAGTCACGATTTTTGATCAACCAGTGGCCAACGGTTAAGGCCATAGACTCAAAGCCGGCAGCATAGGCAAGATTAAATTTTAAGCTTTTGGTTTTCTCAAAGTGGGTGTACTCGTCGAGCATTTGCTGTTCTAGCACACTGATTTCATCGTATCCCTTCGACTTGATGATATCGTTAAATTTTCGGTGCTGTTGGTAGTGCTGTGCTTCTTGGCCAATATAGTCTTTTACTTCTTGGATGAGCGCCGGGTCTGTGAGCTTTGGCAGTACCTGCTTCATGGTGCGAATCAAGTAGGGCTCAAGATAGGGCATTACCAAAGAGGCACCGTTAGCCATATAGCTCCACTCGGGGCGGGCAGCGTTCCAGTGAACATTGATATCATTGTCAAAACTAAATGGCATGCGCCTAACGACTAATGTACTTTTTTCATTTTTATGTGTGGTCATGGCGCTCTCCGCGCAGTAAAGACTCTTGAGCCCTTACTATAAAAATACTGTGCTGGCTTAGTACTACCAGAATTGACGAATTTCCCTAACTACCATGTTAGGTAGAATGAGATTTTAGCGTCCTGTAGAGCATTTTAGCTCATGCTCTGAACTTTGTTGTGCGTGTTGAAAAAACCTGCCAGCGCGGATAGTGTGCGCTGGCAGGGAAGGTGCATAGGCAGACCCTAGGCGGAAAAATTATGCGCTTGTTGTCGGCATGTGTATGGCTTTTAGTTCAAAGTATTCACGTAGCGCTTCTGAACCGAGCTCGCGACCGTTGCCCGATTGTTTGAAACCGCCAAAAGGCGCACGCATATTAAATTCGGCTTTTGCCGCAGCGACGGCACTGTTTACATCTGCTGCGGCGCCGTGGGGAATACGGTCGTAGACGCTGGGGTTGGCAGGGTTGATTACATCAATGGTGTTTGCGCCATTCGGAGTTGCCCCTTCGCCATTTATAAAAAACTTGTCAATTACGTGCATGTGGATTCTTCGTTGTTATTTTGCATAAAGTGATCTTGATATTGTTGACGTAAATTGAGCTTGGAAATTTTTCCGGTTGCGGTGTGGGGAATGTCGTCAACAAACAGTATATCTTCTGGCAACCACCACTTGGCGAACATGTCTTGCAGATGCGCAAGAATATCGTGTTTGCTTAGTGTGCTGTCATTGGCGATGATGAGCATCAAGGGGCGCTCGTCCCAGCGCGGGTGTCTGACGCCGATAACTGCGGCTTCGGTGACGCCAGCTAAGGATGTCGCCGCATTTTCCAATTCAATGGAGCTAATCCATTCGCCGCCTGATTTAATCAGGTCTTTTGCGCGGTCTGTTATGCGTAAAAACCCGCTAGTCGAGATGCTCGCGATGTCGCCGGTGGGGAACCAGCCATTTTCCAGCGGGCTGTCCATGTCCACATTGAAATATTCGCTGCATACCCAATAACCGCGTACTTGCAGGTGGCCAGACATTACGCCGTCTCTGGCGAGCTCAGTGCCGTTATCATCAACAATGCGAATATCTACACCAAATACTGGGCGACCTTGGGTCGATTGCACTTGGTAGCGCGTCTCGGCGTCGAGCTTGGCGTGCTCTGGTTTTGGCGCAACAACGGTGCCGAGGGGGCTGGTTTCGGTCATGCCCCAAGCTTGAATAACATTGACGCCGTACTGGGTGTCGAAGTCGCGAATAATGCTAAGTGGGCAGGCGGAGCCGCCGACGGAAACGCGGTTGACGGTAGTGAGTTTGCGGTTGTTCTCTGCGAGATAGCGCAGCAACATTAGCCAAATGGTGGGGACACCAGCAGAGAGGGTCACACCTTCGGTTTCCATGAGTTCATAAATGCTAGCGGCATCCATACCGCCACCGGGAAGTAGCAGTTTTGCCCCGACTAAGGCCGCGGCAAATGGCTGGCACCATGCGTTTACGTGGTACATGGGAACAATAGGCAGCAGGCTGTCGCAGGCGGAGATATTGAGCACGTCGGGCGCGACGGTGGCCATGGTTTGCAATACCGTGGAGCGGTGAGAATATAAAACGCCCTTGGGGTTGCCGGTCGTGCCGGAGGTATAACACAGTGCGGCGGCGGTTCGCTCTTCAAGCTCTGGCCAGACATAGTCGCCAGTTTGCGCCGCGATGAGTGCCTCATAGCAAACTAGATTCGCTATTGGGCTATCTGTTGGCATTTCGTCTTGTTCACACAGAACGATGATCTTTTCTACCTTGGGGCAGTTGCCAATGACTTTTTCAACGAGGCCGACAAAACTTAGGTCAACAAATAACAGCTTGTTACTGGCGTGATTGATGATATAGCTAACTTGCTCCTCAAATAGGCGCGGGTTGATGGTGTGCGTTACCGCACCCATACCAGAGATCGCAAAATATAGTTCAAAATGGCGAAAATTATTCCACGCTAGGGTGCCTACTCGATCGCCTTGCTCAACGCCGAGGTCGGTAAGTGCAGCAGCCATTTTCTTTGTGCGGGTATGCGCATCGCTATACGTATAGGAATGAATGTTGCCGTTGTGCAGACGGGATACGATTTTCTGTTCGCCATGCCAGCGCTCGGCATGATCAAGAATCGTCGAGGTCAGCAGAGATGCGTCCATCATTAAGCCTTGCATGTTGTCTCCTTGTGAATACGTATAGTGACTAAAGATAAATGTTTAATTGCGGAAGCTATTGCGCGCAATGCTTAGGCGCGGGGTAGCAGTACCGCTTTTACACAGTCGCCAGCCATATGGTCTTTCATCGCTTCATTTATGATTTTCGATGATATAAATCTTATGTAATCGGTTTCATTACACCGAGTATTTCAGCCATTTTGTTATGGTCGATAGATAGTACATCGCCACCGGCGTGCTCATAGCGACGCCAAGCTATTTGGATTTCTGTTCTTTCGCCGGTAACCAGCTTGTGAGTGCGAGGGTGGTAGTTTCGTTTAAACACCGGCAGTGCACTTATTAAAAAGCGAACTAGCATATAGCCGCAAAACCCCATTTCTTTTATGCCTCGCAAGGGGTTTCGCCAGTAGCCTTCGACTACCGTCATTGTGGTGTAACACTTAATCGTTTCACTGGCGATATGAGTAAGTGCGGCGAGTACCATCCACTTGCGGTACCACTCGTCGTCGCCGTAAAGGTCTTTGTATACTTCAAACGCTACGGCGCCGTGTTCCACCTCTTCCACTTGGTGCCAGACCCACAGCGCTTTCATGACGGGGTCGCTGTCTTTCATCCAGTGATCGTAGTTTTCTAGCACAATGAGGCCAGACAGAAAGGTAAAGGTTTCGTAGCCGGCGGTATATGCTACTTTACGTTTGAGCGAGTCGGTCTTGCTGTGCGAGTCAAAATACTCGCGGGCGCCTTCATCTAGCTTAGTAATTTTGGGGTATCGCTTCGCCAGCCACTTATTCCAATGCAGAAAATTTTTAGCGTGTTGAGCTTCTTGGCCTGTGATGGCCGTCATGTCGTGCTTTAATTTTTCATCGCTTATTTTATCTTTCGATTCCAACATGGTTTTTACTAGATATCGCTCAAAGTGCGGTACATGCACGCCTAATGCGTTTATGAACATTGAAAACTGGCGGCTCGATCGACTCCATAGAGGATCTTTGAGTTGAATATTGTCGAAATTGAACGCCAGTCGTCGTACTGGAAAATTGTCCATGGGATGTGTGTTTGTTTCTGTTTCGCTGGTGTTGTTCATAACATCTCCCTGCTGAGATTGCCGATAAGTGGCGAACCAATGGCTCGCCACTACCTGCCACTTAGTTATAGCGATAAGTAAATTCTAGGCCGTAAGTTCTTGGCGGCCCTTGCTGGAAGTAATCAAATCCAAAGCCTGCTTGTAAGTTGATGGCATAGCCGTCGTATTCTTTATCAGTAAGGTTTTTCGCCCAGAGTGATACCGAGTAGATGTCGTCGGCGGAGCGCCAGCTTAAACGCGTATTAATTAATGCGTAGGCATCCTGCTTGATGTGCTCGTAGCTCGCGTCATCGTTGTAAGCGCTGTACCACTGTCGGCTCTGGTAGTTGGCGTTTATGTTTAAAGACAGATCGCCGCTATTCAGTCTTAGTACATCGTAATCGACTGAGATGTTGCCGCTGATCTGTGGTGCAGAAATAAGCTCATTACCAGACAAGTCGACGGTGTCGTCGGGATTATTAAGCGTGCGGGTATCTGAGAGCTCGAGTTCTGTGTATTCCGTTTTTAGCAGACCGAGTCCTAGGTTCACAATTAGGCGTTCAGTGAGTGCCATCGTAAATTCGGCTTCAGCGCCTAATATTGTTGAGCCGCCGGCATTCTCCAAAAAGTTGGACACGCCTACCACGTTAATGAATTGCTGGTTGCTGTAGTCATAGAAAAATAAAGCGGCGTTAAGACGTGCAGATCCATCGAGTAAATCTGACTTAAAGCCTAGCTCATAAGAGTCGATAAACTCCGGTTCGGCATAGGAGTTTTCGAAGTCTCTGGCCTCGTAGTACACACCGCCATTAAAGTTACCGGCACGATAGCCTTTGCTATAGCTCGCGTAGATCATAAGGTCTTCGTTGACGGCGTAATCTACGCCGATTTTTCCAGTTACTTCTTGTTCTTTGGCTGACTGTTGTGGCGCGGAATCGGTAGTATAAGGGCCGTGGGTATAACCTGCGATCTGGCCCGATGGTACGAGGTCATTGATATTGACACTGCCATTTAAAATATCGCCAATTAGTTGCGCAACTTCTAGTGGACCTCGGCCACCCACACTTGGTGCGATAAAGGGCTCGTCTGAGCCCGACGTATTGCCAGGTACCCATGTGCCGAGCGGTTCACCATCATAGTTGAAGCGCGACACGTTAAGGTATTCAAGATCAATTTCATCCACGGTGTAGCGTAGGCCAACGTCGAAGCCGAGCTTCTCAGTCGCATCAAAACGGAATTGGGTATAGGCCGCATAGCTGGTTTTGTCGGTGATCATTTTTTGATCGACACCTCCAAAATCAAGTAAGAAAGGGTAGAACGCAGCAGCGCCGGGGAAGGTTACTGCAACGCGAAGATCCGGTGGCGTTTCGTAAATTTCATAAATATTGTGCATATCTTGAAATTCGGTGGCGAAATAAATGCCCGTAATAAAACTAACTCTGTCGCTGACGTCACCAGCAACGCGAAGATCTTGACTGAAGGCGTCGGTTTCTACTGCCCAGCGAATATGTAGCAAGCCATCGGGGCCGCCGTCAGTATTTTGTTTTTGGCTGTAGTCGGCTTCGCTATAGCTGGTGGTGCTAGTGAAGGTGTAATTCTCAGTAACGTGGTCTACGCGCAAAATAGCTTGTTCATTGTCGACGATAAGCGCGCCAGTATAGTCGTCTTGCACCTCGTGGCGGTCTAAGTTTTGCGCCGGCCGTGAATAGCCTGTGTTATCGATGTAGCCATTGTCGGGATGGCTAGACACACCCACACCGCCCGTTTCGAGTAGGGTAGACGTGAGCGTATCGTTATCGGTATTTCCGCGCGGTTCGTTGCGTGAGGCGTTGGCGCGAGAGTCATTGCCGCTGTTGGTGTATTTGACGGTGACAGTAGTGGACTCAGTGGGAAGCCATTGGAGGGAGAGGCGGGCACCCTGAAAGTCGAGCTGGGAAAGATTGGGGCCACCGAGCGCGTTTTCAACGTAGCCGTCGTTTCGCGACGAGGAGTAGCCTAAGCGAACGGCTAATACGTCATCAATAAGAGTGTCTTCAATACCGAACTCGCCGGTAGTCGCGCCGTAATTACCGAGCCCCGCTTTCATATTAAAGCCAAACTCATCACCGACATTGGCGGTATTGGTAATAATATTTACTGCACCACCAGTGGTGTTTTTACCATAGAGTGTGCCCTGTGGTCCGCGCAATACTTCTAGGCGTTCCACGTCAAAGAAATTCATGCCGTGTGTATAAGTGGCGCCCATGTACATCTCGTCGGTGTACACGCCAATGGGGCTGGCTTGGTTTGAACTGTAATCCGACATACTTACGCCGCGAATAGAGAAAATCGGCTGAACATCACCATAGGGGCCGCTGACCTGCATATTGGGGACTTGTGCAGAAATATCATTGGCGTTTTGGAAGCCAAATTTTTCTAAGGAGTCAGCGGTCATGCCGGTTATCGCGATTGGGGTATCTTGGGTGCTGGCAGAGGTTTTTTGGGCGGTAACAATAACCTCCTCAAGCTGCTTTGATAGCGCCACATTTGTTGTCGCCAACATAGCAATTGCAATCACAGGTAAAGATAATTTAGGACGTCCATAAATAGTCATAGTTTTTATTTTCACTCATATAAAATTTATTTATTGTCTTAACATATTAATAGTGGGAGGTTTTCTAGTATGTTTAGCCCCCCATCATTGTGATTAATCGTCGTGCTAGCGGCCCATATGGGGGTCTAAGTAAGTTTAGTCCCGTAAAATCACCAAGGCCTCGTTGTGTGAATACCGGTTTCATATGTGAGAATGTTCTGAATCCCTCCCAGCCGTGATAGCTCCCGAAGCCACTATTACCGGTGCCGCCAAAAGGTTGTGAGACTTGCAAATATTGCAACAATACATCGTTTACCGTGACACCGCCGGAGTGAGTTTGGCGCAACAGATAGTCTTGTTCTAATTGTGAGTTACCAAAATAATAAAGTGCTAGCGGCCGGTCGCCAGCGTTGACGCGCTGAATACAATCCTCTAAACCGTCGGTTTCAATAACAGGCAGCAAGGGGCCGAATAGCTCTTCTTGCATAATCCGGCTGTCACTACTGGGATTTAGCACCAGCGTGAGTGGGAATTTACGCCGCGCATTATTTGTCTCGCAGGCCTGTTCAAGTGGGACGATGGTTGCGCCTTTGGCCGCGGCGTCATCCAGTATGGCCTTAAGGCGATTGGCGTTGCGTTGATCTATAATCGCAGTGTAATCATCTGAGCCGGCACCGGCTGGCAGCATGTCTATGTATTTGCGGCCCATCCAAGTGACAAAGTCATCGATCTTGCCTCTGGGAAGCAAGACGTAGTCGGGTGCGACACAGGTTTGCCCTGCGTTAAGTAATTTACCAAAGCTTATCCGACTGGCAGCGACTTCCATTGGGTAGTCGGCAGCGATAATCACGGGGCTTTTGCCACCTAGCTCAAGAGTTAAAGGAGTTAAGTTCGGCGCAGCTGCGGCCATGACCTTGCGCCCGACATTGCTTGAGCCGGTGAACAGTAGATGGTCAAAAGGTAGTTCGGCAAATTGCGAAGCCGCTTCGGCAGCACCGCCGACGACGGCAACTTCGGATTCGTCAAAGGCCTTGGCGAGAATTGCTTTAAGCACCTTTGTGGACTCAGGGGTGTATTCCGACATTTTGATCATGACGCGATTACCCGCAGCCAAGGCGGAGGCAAGTGGCACTACGGCAAGATTTATTGGGTAATTCCACGGCGCCATAATGCCTACAACCCCAACGGGTTGGGCTTGAATTCGATTGCTGCCAGGCAAAAACCAAATCGAGGTAGCGCGACGTTTGGCTAACATCCACTTGGCGAGATGCTTCCGAGCATAGCGAATATGGATAACGCTGCCCCCAATTTCGGCGAGGCGTGTTTCCTCGGTGCAGCGATGCCCGAAGTCCGCTTTTAAGGCCGCAATAATATCTTCGCGATGACTTAATAGCAGATCTTCAAGGGACTTCAATTTGTACTGCCGATCCTGATACTCAGGGTAGCGGCAGTTTGCATAGGCGGCTTTTTGCGCCTCAAAAATGGACTCAAAGTCGGTTGCCGCCACAGTGTTGGCAGCTTCTTGTTGTGCGCTATTCATAGTACCCCTGCTCATATCGGCGTAATGTTGCTTATGCGATTATTTTTCGGAAGGCTCGTATGCGGGTTCAGCGAGCAATAAAACAGCGGTTGCCCAAATCGAGGTGACAGCCGCAAAGATGGCTGGAAGATAAGCTATGGCACCGGCCAAACTTGCGGCACCTAAACGATTTGCTTCAATACTTAAGCCGTGGTTTGGCGCGAACATACCAAAAAGGTAGAAACAGAAATTGCCCCAAATCGCGATGGCAATGCCGAGGAATACACGGCGCGCGCGAGCATCAGATAAATAGACAGTGCGCATCACCAAGCCAATAGCTAGGGCCATTATCCCGTTCATCAGCGTACCAATATGTAAGATTCGCCAGCCCGAGCTTGTACCAGGCAGTTCGAATTGGAAGAATACTGGAACAGGGCTTAAAGACATGCCACCTACCATGGAAAAACCCAATAAAAAGCCGCCAAAAAGCCCAACTAGCATCGCTGCTAAGCCGTGTTTGATTAATCGATTGGAGTAGTAAGCTCGCATTGCGTATTCCTCTGTTATTATTCTGGCCTAAGTTTAGTGAGGCCTATAAGTAGTCAGTACTAGGCATTCACCAAATACCTTCAATTTGAATATTCAGCATAGTTGAGTGACTAAGCTTGTGAGCCGACCTTTAGGATGGTTGTGAGGCGGGAGTCGCAATTACGTGTGCTCTGGACAAGGAGCTAAGCAAATGAATAAACTGGTCTGTTAGTATTTGGCACAGGGGCCTGAAGGGGTTGTAGTGAGTAGAGGTTGAATTGACCGACATTATCGAGACCAAGCTAAATCCGCCTTATATCCGGCAAAAGCGGATGAGTCGGAGTGCTATTGCAAGGCGAACGGCACAAGAAGTGGATTCGATGCATTTTGTGAGCGTCGTGGCGCCAGCGGGGTCAGGTAAGTCTACGTTATTAGTAGAGCTGCATGAGAATTATCGACTACAAGGTTACACTTGTAGCTGGCTGAACCTTGAACCTGGTGATGACGATCCAGTGCGTTTTGCTCGTTATATTGTCTCGGCACTGCGGGTGGTAGACAGGTCTTTTGCAGAGCGGAGTTTAGAGTACTTAAAGTCGAATACCTCGGCGGATTTACGAGCTTTTTTTGATTCAATTATTCAGTTTGTTGCGGCCATCGACGTGCGCTTGGCCTTATTTATCGACGATTTCCATGTATTGAAAAACTCCGAAATACTGCAATTTTGGACGCAATTTATCAGTTATGCCCCCGAAAATCTGCGCATTGTTATCGCCTCGCGCGCTAAATTGCCGCTGGATTTAAGTCGTCTCAGAATTGCCGGCGGTATTTTTGAAGTAAGTCAGAGTGACCTGAATCTCAGCGTGCAAGAAACCATGCAGTTTATGAAGGAGCAGCACAATGTTGAGCTGCCGATGCATGCGGTGCAGCTGCTGCATGACCGAACTGAAGGTTGGATGGTAGGGCTTCAACTGGCGGGGATGACGATCAGTAAATCAGATCGCAATAAAGAGGACATTATTCGGGGGTTTTCAGCGCGGGATCGTGATCTACAAGAATACTTGTTCGAGGCAGTATACGGTTTACAAGATGACGCGACGCGGTATTTCCTACTGCGCACCGCGCCACTGAACCGCTTTTCCGCCGCATTATGCAATGTGGTTACCGGGGGGAGTGACGGTCAAGAACGCTTGGCGCAATTAGAAGCCGCCAATCTGTTTATTATTCCCCTTGATCGCGAGGGGCATTGGTATCGCTACCATCACCTTTTTTCTGAATATCTGCTTACGCAATTACAACGCAACGAGCCGGTACAAAAGCAGGAAATATGCGAGCGTGCGGCGGACTGGTGTATTGGCGAGGGCTTGGTACTTGAGGCCATACAGTATTGTTTGGATGCGGCGTATTTTGAAAAAGCCACTGACTTGATTGCCGAACACGCTAAGAGTGTGGCCATTGGTGAGGGAAATCATTCGATTATCTTTGAGTGGATGAAAAAGCTGCCAAAGGAGTACCAATACCGTCGGCCAGAGATCTTATTGCATCACGCGTGGTCCCGGGCCTTCACCCGCGATGGTGTTGGTATTGCTGTGGCAATTTGCGAGGAATTTGAATCCCTCTTGGCAGATGCCAGCGCAAGTGCTTGGGACTTAAATGCCGAGGAGATGCAATCTTTTGTGCATCTTTGTAATGTAATCCGCTGTATTACCTTGGCTTGTTTTGAAGATGTTGACGCATGTGTTTCTGCGTCTATCGCTGTGTTGAAAGCGCTACCTCGGAATGAGTTCATGTTAGTTGCCTCAGCGTCGGTTGCGAGTGCTTATTGTCACTATCTCCAACAGAACTTTGATCTAGCGCTTAGCGCAGCAAGCGATGCCTACGTTTTTGGTCGTAAAGGCGAAAGTGCTTATGCCGCCGTATGGGGTGATTTTGTTGCGAGTTTGAGCAATGTTGAGCTTGGCCGGGTGCAGGCGGCAGAGGCGAGTGCAAGCCGTGCCGAACAGACGGTAAGCGAGGTTTTGGGGGGCGGTCAGGCTGCTGCACTTGCCGCGCTGGCTCAGGCGGAAGTCGACTGTCAGCGCTGCAATTTTGAACAATTAGAACAGGCGCTGATTGACGGTCGAGTAATTTCGACCATCTCAAATTCACCGGAACCCCTTTTAATTGCGCGTCGCTGTGAAGCCCGTTATCGGCTGTGGCTTGGGGAGTACGCTGCGGCCTGCCGCGTGCTGCAAGAGGGGCAGGACATCGCACTTACCCTAGATATGCCGCGGTTGTATTTTGCGTTTATTGCCGAGGAAGTTGAACTGCAATTACATTGTGGTGATGTTGCCGGGGCGCGGGGCACCGCGCGACGGACGGATATATTAAATCGCGAAAATGCGCTTATTGACACTCGGCAGCAATCCGCCGTTGTTGAGTGTATTGATCTGACTGAGGTGCGAATCCATTTAGCAGAAAAGCGCGCTGAAGAAGCGCTAAAGCTCATTAATCATCTTTTGGGCAAGGCGCAGCGCGACGGTCGTCTCGCTTTAGTACAGCAATTACGCACAATGAAATCATTAGCGTTGTGGATGTTGCTTAGGGAGGCTGAGGCAGTACGTGAACTTGATCAAGTCGTTAGTGCCGCAACCACGGAGGTGCAAATGTATCCCTTGTACCGAGTCGGCCCTAGACTGTTGCCAATTCTTAAGCAGCTGCAAAGCAAGCAAATTGGGGTTGCCGCCGATACTGCGAAACATGCTAAACATCAGTTTGTCCGGCGCTTAACGTCACTGTTAGGCGGCGCGGAGGATGAGTCTGCTGAGGCTGCACTGCAAAGTAGTGTATCGCCATTGGGGCTTGTCGAACCTTTAACTGGTCGACAATTGGAAATTTTACGGTTAATCGGTACTGGCTTAGGAAATAAGGAGCTCGCTGAAACATTGCACATCAGTCTGTCGACGGTCAAATGGCATGTGCATAATATTATCGAAAAATTAGGTGTTAAAAATAGAACTGCTGCAGTCTCATATGCGCGTATCAACAACCTCATTTAATTGCTTTCCAATTGTTGAATCCACCACTAAGACTGGCCTGCGTCTGCACGCTCGACAAGATCCTATACCGAAAAGTGGCCAGCCTCAGTTTTTACCCTAAATAGACCAACAAGCTCATTCTATGGGTGAATCGGTAAGTTTCGCTCTTGTCATGCTTAATCGCTACGCTATGAATTATGTGATTCACTGATTGGGATTGAAAAGTATTTTAGCCGTGCCCCTCCTGCAGTATCCTTGGTTAATTGAAGTCGTATTTATTGTGATTGTCATGCAATAGACCCTAGGACCTTATAGTGCGGTATCGGCTAGCTGGAGACAGAAATGAAATCGATTGTGGGCGGAGGGCCTAAGAAGCTTCTCTATACCTTGAAGACCGCGAATAAGATCGGTCTACTTAGTTCGGCTAAAGCCTTAAATTCGAGCAATGCCTGCAAGGCGTGTGGCTTGGGTATGGGTGGTCAGCGCGGAGGTATGATTAATGAGCTGGACGAATTCCCCTCGGTTTGTAATAAAAGTGTTCAAGCGCAATCCACCGATATTCAAAAACCCATTCCCCCTGAAATATTTGCACATAGCCTAGATGAGTTTCGGGCTCTGTCGGCATTCCAACTTGAACATTTGGGGCGCTTGGGTAAGCCAATTTACAAGGCGGCGGGCGAGCAACACTATCGCGAAGTGGACTGGGATTGGGCGCTGGATCGCGCCGCCGCGGGCATGGCAAAGGTAGATCCCGATCGCAGTTTTTTCTATAGCTCAGGCCGCTCTTCAAATGAGGCGGGTTTTGTTCTGCAGCTGATGGCGCGGCTTTACGGCACCAATAATATTAGCAACTGCTCTTATTACTGCCATCAAGCGACCGGCGAAGCCTTGGGTAATACCGTTGGCACCGGTACTGCCACTGTTGAGCTTGATGATATCGCCCACTGTGATTTGTTTTTCTTGATCGGCGCAAACCCTGCCTCTAATCACCCGCGACTACTCCATAAACTGATCGGTTTACGCCGTCGCGGTGGTGCGGTAGTCGTGATCAATCCGCTGCGAGAGGCGGGCTTGGTGCAGTTTGCTGCGCCTAAAATGATCAGCTCTATGATCAAGGGCGGGGACGAAGTAGCGAGTATTTATTTGCAGCCAAAAATCGGCAGCGATATCGCTTTGTTCACGGCTATTGCCAAGGCAGTGATTGAGAAGGGAGGCAGCGCGCAGGCCTTTATTGCGCAGCACTGCAGCGGTTATACGGAGTTTTTAAGTCACGTTGAATCTCAGTCTTGGGCTGCATTGCTAGATCGCTGCGGTATTGCTAAAGAGCAGGTTTTGCAGGTCGCCGATATGTATATCAATTCCCAGAGCGCGATTTTTGCGTGGGGTATGGGCATGACTCACCATCGTCATGGCGTCGACAATATTGAATGGATTAGCAACCTCGCTTTACTGCGTGGCATGGTCGGCAAGGCCAATGCCGGCCTGCTGCCACTGCGCGGGCATAGCAATGTGCAAGGCATAGGAACGATTGGTGTTAAGCCGGTGCTGCCCAGTGAAGTCTATGAGCGCATCGAAGCAACCTTTGGGGTGAGCTTGCCGAGCAAGAAAGGCATGCACACGCTGGAGTCGCTGGAGCGGGCTCATGAGGGAGGCATAGATGCGGCTCTTATTCTTGGCGGAAATTTATACGAAGCCACGCCAGACAGTAAGTGGGCTGCAAAGGCGCTGGATAATATTGGCCTGAAAATTTTCCTGACCACGACCCTCAACCGAGGCCATATCACTGGCGTCGACAGCGGCGAGGTGCTGGTGCTACCCGTTTGCGCGCGGGACGAAGAGCCAGAACCAACGACGCAAGAATCGATGTTTAACTATGTACGTTTGAGTGATGGTGGTATTGAACGTATTGCATCGGTTCGTTCAGAAGTGGCCATTCTTTCGGATATCGCCGCAAAATTGATACCGGCCAGTAAAATTAATTTCAGTGAATTTAAGCGTCATCAGCATGTTCGTGACGCTATCGCTAAGGTCGTTCCCGGTTTGGAAGAGTTGGCTGATATTGATGTGGCCAAACGTGAATTCTATGTACACGGTCGGCTCAAGCACACGCCTGAATTTAACACTGACGACGGAAAGGCCCGCTTTGTGGTTCCTCTGAACGCGGTAGAATCGGGGTCGTCTCAGCGCCCCTTTACCATGATGACCATCCGCAGCGAAGGCCAGTTTAATTCCATTATCTACGAAGAGAATGACAGTTATCGCGGTGTTACAAATCGTTGGACGGTATTGCTGAATCAGCAAGACGCACTGGAGTTGGGGGTGAGTGAGGGTGCGACGGTCGATATCAGCTCTGACTACGGAGAGATGCGTGGTGTTGAGGTGAAGTTATTTAATCTGCCGCAGGGCTGCATTGCTGCGTATTACCCTGAGGCAAATGTATTGAGTTCGCGATTAACAGATCCACGTTCACATACGCCGCAATTTAAGTCGATCGCGGTTTCGGTGTCGCGGTGTGGGTAACGCGGTGTGTATTCACAATAGTTAGTGCCCAGTATCGCGGGTTAAGCAGCAGACGCTCTAAGCAGCCTCCCCATGGGCTTGGTTTCAAGTTCAGTGCTAAAGGCGTCGTTCTCCCACGCGATATTCCCGCCAATCATTACCAGTGGTACAACGCCGTCAGAGCGATTAACTAGTTGTTCGTGATTGTATTCATTGCGGTGCTGACGAATAACATTGGCTTCCCCATCGTAATTCGCTAGCTGTTTAGGGTCTATCAAGATCAAATCAGCGACATCACCCTCATTAATCGTGCCCGCCTTAACGCCAAATAAATCAGCGGCGTCTTTAGTCAAACGTTTTACGATATAGCTAATATCTTTGTCGCCGCCGCTTGATGCTAGCTTTAGGCTGCGCAGATTTACATCATAAAACGCCATATTGGTAAGGTGCGCGCCACAGTCGTTAAATCCGGGCATCAGCAGCGGGTTCATGAGTAGTTCGCGAATTGTGTCAGGGTTGCGATTCGCGGTGACCGTACTCCAGCTCAAATCGAGGTCAAAGGTCCGCAGTAGTTGCAGCATAAAGTCGGCTTCATCACTGACCCAAAAGAAGTCCTGGTTGATGATGCTTAGCTCTTGCTGACTAATGTCACTGGGGATATTGCCGCGTTTAATATCAAGTATGCGATCCAGTACATACTGCATATTTAGGCCAAGCCAGTGATCAATGGGGCAGCGTTCCACGGTCATATCGCTGAGTTTGCGGTTAAAGGCATAGTCTTCAATATTTAATCTGCGTTTTAACTTTGCCAAGCCCCAGCCTTGTTTTCCTTTTAGCCACATTGAACGAAAAGCGCTTATATATTCAGGGTCGTTGAGAATAGTAAGTCTGGCTTGACGATCTTCTAAATTCGTTTCGTTGAGTCTCCTTAGCTCCGGAATCTCTTCAGATAGCGGGGTGACTGCGCCATCTGACCAGACTTTGAATGGCGCACCAAGCGCCTGCAAATGAAAGTCGCCTTGAATAAATTTGGAATTTAAAATCTTCGCTAATAATTTGGCCAGACGGAGTAATCTCCAGTTATTGGCAACATCTAAGGCCGCAACGACGGTAGTTCGCAAGGGCTTTTTGTGTAACCTACCGCTGGTAAGTAAAAAGGTTTTGATGGTGTTAATGGCGCTGTCCTTCGGGGGTGTCGCCTGCCATACCGCGCCGTGGTCGCGCACAACCTGGGTAAGCTTTTTAATCTCACCGTATTTGGCAAATTGGGTCGGTATGGTTTTCTCGCAATTAGGTTGATTTGCCAGGTAATGGAAGGGAAGCGCATCGGTTGAAAAACCCGCGTAGCCAAGTTTGAGTGCGTCGCTAAGCTTGGCTTGCATGGTCTTTAGTTCGCTGTCGTTGGGATCGCGGCTGATGCTGTTGTCAAAACCCATGGCGTCAATCCGCAGCATGGAGTGGGGCATTAGGGCGACGACATTTGGGCCAAGGTTAAGCTCTTCCAGGTGTTCCAAGTATGTCTTTGGCGAGTCCCAATGAACTCTTTCTGCGCAGCTGCGCAGAAAAGATTTGGGTAAATTCTCAACTCTAGCGAAGCAATCGACAATCGGGTCTATATCACCGCTCCGTTGGTTGCCAAAGGCCAGGCCTAAACTGCAGTTCGCAATGACCACGCTAGTTGTGCCATGCCGAAGTGATTCGGGTAAGCCTGGTGAAAATTCCAGCTCCAGGTCGTAGTGGGTGTGGATGTCAAAAAATCCTGGCATTAGCCATTTGCCCTTGCCGTCTATAACGCGCGATGCACTGTCTGCGGCTAAGTCTTTACCTCGTGCGACAATTTTGCCGGCGGCTATGGCGATGTCTTCAATAATGGCGGGCTCTCCATTATTAAAAATCTTGGCGCCTTTTATCAGAGTATCGAATAGCGGTGATGAGCTCATGGATTTTACCTATTATGTTATAAGTGCTCGAAATAACTGGCTAGCATGCTTGCGCCCAGCTCCAGCGTCGTTTCCTTTGATTGGTCTGGTTTTCCGAATACATGGCGGTGTACCAATCCTTCGGCCATCGCGAATAAATTAAACGCAACGGCCTCGGCATTTTCGATATTAAAGCTACGCACGAAATGTAATACGCGCTCGTCCAATAGAGTTTCACCGTGCTTTAAAATTTCTGCGAGCTTCGGGTCCAAAGTCTTGCGATGTTCTAATACTTGGTGCAATTCTGGTTCCGCTTCGTGGAAGGCATAAATCAGCGTGAGCACATAGTGGAATATGTCTTTGGTGGTATTAGCTTGTTCACTTATCGACATGAATTCAGTTGCCGACGGTACTTGTTGATAAAGATCTTCGATGCGCTGCTGCGCGATAACGCACAAAATGTCTTCTTTATTTTCGAAATATTGATAAAAGGTGCCGGTTGCGACGCTGGCTCTGCTAGCGATTGTCTTTGCCGTGGTGTTGTCATAACCCTGCTTAACAAAGCACACTTTCGCTGCGCTAATTAAAGCGCTGCGTTTTTGCTTGGCTCTAGCTTGGGTAGGAATTGCTTTCATTGTGACGCTCTAATATTGAATTCTGCTGGTGTAGTTTGGGTAGTGATGTTGGCAATATAGTCAAAACTTGAACTAGACGTCAAGTTCGGCTTTAATTGAAAAGCGCACATTTATGGTTTATCAGCCGTCGTTTAAGTCTGGAGTCGAGATGAGTTTCGAAAATGCGGGTAACTTACAAAACGATCTTGCCGCGTGGAGGGCGAGTGGAGAGTGCTTGGATATATGTGGCCATCAAATATTTGTAAAAGACGAGGGCGATAGGCAATTGCCGGTGTTGTTGCTGATTCACGGCTTTCCAACCTCAAGTTGGGATTGGTCAGGCGTTTGGGATGAGCTAAAGCGCCATTTTCGATTGGTCGCTCTCGACATGCTGGGTTTTGGTTTCTCTGATAAGCCCAATGTGAGTAGTTACTCGATTCACGGTCAGGCCGACATCGTCGAAGCGCTTATAGCGGCTAAATCCTTAGACAGCTTTCACGTGCTGGCTCACGATTACGGCGACACGGTTGCACAGGAACTTTTGGCTAGGCAGCAGAGTGGCGCTGGAATAGGCCGATGGCTGTCGTGTTGCTTTCTAAACGGCGGTCTATTTCCAGAAACCCATCACGCCCTATTAACGCAAAAATTATTGCTAAGCCCATTGGGGCCGCTGGTGAATAAATTAGCTGGATTCAAGCGGTTCAGCGCTAACTTTAGCTCGGTTTTCGGGCCGCATACTAAGCCGACGGCGGAGGAGTTGGCCGTATTTTGGCAGATAATTAATGAGAAAGACGGCAAACATATCTTTCACAATTTAATTACCTATATGCGAGATCGTAAACTGCATCGCGAGCGTTGGGTGAACGTCTTACAGCAATCCGCTATTCCGCTGGCACTAATTAACGGCTCCCTTGATCCTGTGTCAGGTGCTCATATGGTCGCGCGCTATCAAGAGCTCAACTGCCGGCTGGACTACCTCGGTGTATTGGCGGAAATTGGGCATTATCCTCAGGTGGAAGATTCACGCGGAGTCGTTAAACACTACCTTACATTTATGGACGGGATAGGATATCAATCGAAATAGCCAAACCTTAGTAGACTTTATGGGTGGCACAGTCGTTGAAAAAGCACCTTTAATTCGACGAATAACAGTATTTTATTAGTTTGTGCGAATAAGCTGAGTAATTGGTCGGTAATGATTTTTGATTCGTAATAGTAAAAGAAAAGGCCGCTGAGCCAAGGTTTGCTATCATCAGCGGAGGTAGTTCGGCTTTAGTTATCTGTCATAGATGTGCGGAACTAAACGTACAGAATGAGTGTATTAAAATCAGATTTTTAAAATTGAGCTAGTTGATAAGATTTAAGGGTGTCTTGATGAATATAGTTAATAGAATTTTCGTTCTCTGTTTATTGCTAAGTACTAACGTTGCGTTTTCTGAATCGGGCTCGCCAAGCGCAACTGCACTAGACGTGTTTAAAAGCCCCTCGTGCGGCTGCTGTGGAAAGTGGGTTGAGCACATTGAAGATAATGGCTTTACTGCGACGGTTCAGCATCCCTCTAATTTGAATGAGACCAAGGCCGCATTGGGTATTCCACCAAATTTAAGTTCGTGTCATACCGGGGTTAGCGCCGAGGGCTACTTCTTTGAAGGTCACGTACCCGCTAGTGTGATGGCACGATTTTTAGCAAACCCACCGGCCGACTCTGCGGGATTAGCCGTGCCCGGCATGCCTGCAGGTAGTCCTGGTATGGAGATGGGTAGCCAGTTCACCCCGTACAACGTTGTGCTTGTGAAGAAGGACGGTTCTAGTGAGATCTTTGCGCGTATGATGTCTTATGACGATCAGTTTTAGTCTCGCCGTTAATAGTGTGTGATGTGTTTAGACCACTGAAGGAGGGCGATATTGCGGGGCTTGGATTGGTCCGTTGAGTGCATGAAAAGCACGCGACGTAGTGTTGATTAGTATGCCGACGGCGATAAAAAATTTACAGTTGTCTATATCGGGAAAGGGTGGATATGTGCGCTGCCATACAAGCGCTCTGAGACGACAAATTTGTTATTACAGTCTTGGTCGGCGGCAAACAGTATTGTTAAACCGCCGTAGGGTGTTAAGGTGCTTATTTTTTCGGTGCGTGCCGATTATTCACTGTTCATGTAGTCATTTAGCACTTCGTGGAAATGCTGCACGCGGCGTTCCTGATGAGGTAAGTAAAAACCTTGGAATCCGGCGGAGTTCAAGCCTTCTTGCTGCATTTTGGCAATACTTAAATCTTCATCTGCGGTCGTTCCCAGCGATTTTTCACCATACATTACGTGTTCATACTCGCAGTCTTTAACAGGTAAGTCTGGGCCGCCAGCGGGTGACGGTGTTGTCTTAATGCCTTTTACTGGATGAACCATCCACCAGTGATCAAAGAGACAGCGCTGCGGGTCACCGGAAGGGTGGGGGCGAGGACGCAAGAGCTGCACACCATCTGGGCCGATAGACATGACCGTATTCGGAAAAATATTGTAGATAACGTAGTCGGTAAACTGGTAGCTGGCGTAGTTTTGGTAATGCTTGTAGCCTTTTTCTTCGCCTAGTTCACGTTTTGCTTGTTGGAGTGCGTGACGTATTTTTGTGTGGTTTTCCTTGCCGTAAAATGCATCTGGGTCAAGATTCCATTGACGCATAATCTCGGCGAGATGCTCGGCGACTTCTTCGCCCTCTTGTAAAATTGAGGGGTTGTGAGACGGGAACCATCCGCGGTTGTGGCCTTCGGGTAAGGTATCAAATTGGCAGGCTTTATAGTTCGCTTCGATATACGGAATCAAGCCTGGGTGAAGCACTTGTACATGATAGGCTTCGTTAAAATTGTCGGTGATGATTTTCCAGTTGCACGGGCTGTCCGCCGTCATGTTTAAGACGCGAATCGTCGCCGGAATATTATAAGACTCAAGGTCGGTTGTAATAACCTTACCCAAGAAATCTTCTAGTGATTTAGCCTCAGGATCCATATTGATCCAAACGAAGCCAAATAGATCTCGGCACTGGATTTCTTTTAAACGAGCTTTTCCACACGGGCTGCCCTGTGGGAAGTCCTCGTCATTAGGCGCTACAATATTTACGCCCTTAAGGTCGAATTGCCAGCCGTGGTAGGGGCAAGAAAATTGGTTTACAAAAGACTCACCCTCTTCTGTAATGCGTGTTCCGCGATGAGGGCATGAGTTGTAAAAGGCGCGAAGGACATTGTCATCGCCTCTTACACAAATAATAGATTCTTTACCGAGATTCATGGTGATGGTCTCACCCGGCTCGGCAACGTGATAAGACATTCCCGCTACATTCCAGGTCTTCATCCATACTTTTTGCCATTCCTTCTGGGAATAGGCTTCGCTGGTATAGCGATCTGCGCAAGTGTCGTCGTTGCGAAGGGCGATTTCAGTCACCTTTAGCGGCCTATCTAACTCTGGTGTAAGAGTATATGAGCTCGATGAAATCTCGGTCATGAGTAATAACCTCTGTTAAATTACTAATTTATTATTAGCCTGCCGGCCCTCTATCATTCTAGTTTAGATGTATAATTCAAAATAAACAATGAAGATTGTTTTTAATATGGCTGTTAATGCTCTTTCGTCTAACTGCGCATGTGGTTAGTAGGCAGACAATAGGGGGGAGCGTTTGACTCCCCCGCATTTGGCATCTAAGCCATAAGTCGGATGAATACCTTACTCGCCGTGCAATGAAGTAAACTTGCGGCGTTTAAATAGCCATTGGCCATCAATTTTTACCAGTTCATCATCGTATTGACCGCGAGGACGAAGATCGGTGCCATCCTGCATCACTGCAACCTCTGCGGTATAACTACGTGCGGTGGCAGTGTTGCCAGTTACATGAATATAACCTATCGTCATTGCCATAAATACGAAGGGGAAAAGAGTCATGCTTTGCTCCCAGCCCTTAACAATATTATCCCTGCCTATGACTTCTTCCATGCCGGGTACGACAGTTAGATTCCATACAGAGTCTTCTGCCCACGTTGAGCCCCAAATTTCTGTGCTGCGCTGGTTTACACCGTCTGCGTAGGTATCCATAAGTTCGCGAATCATCAGACGATCTTCAAAGTTTCCTGTAAATGACATGTTATAGCTCCTTATTTTCATTGTGGCCGTAAGTAATAGCGCTGTGCAACAGCGTATTGATTTAAAGCTATGTTGTTCGTAAATGTGGGTTGATTTAGTTGCTCAATTCACGGATCAGCTGGCTTAATGTTTCTTTTGCATCGCCGAATAACATACGGGTGTTGTCTTTAAAGAATAACGGGTTGTCGATGCCAGCAAAACCGGATGCCATTGACCGCTTCATTACAAACACAGTTCTTGCCTTGTCGACATTGATAACCGGCATGCCATAGATTGGGCTACCCTCCATATCTCTTGCTGCGGGGTTAACCACATCATTTGCGCCGATCACAATGGCTACATCAACATTCTCCATGCGAGGGTTGATATGGTCCATCTCTAATAGGAGGTCATACGAGACATCCGCTTCGGCGAGCAACACGTTCATATGGCCAGGCATTCGACCTGCAACCGGATGGATACCATAAATGACTTCAGCGTCGTTTTTCTCAAGCAGTTCTTGTAGCTCTTTCACCGCGTGCTGAGCTTGCGCAACTGCCATGCCGTAGCCTGGAATGATTGCGATAGTGTTTGCTGCTTCGAGTACGTAATACGCATCTTGAGCACTGATTGCTTTTACCTCACCCTCGATACTCAGTGTCGAGCTTTTAACGGCACTGAAGCCAGAAAGTAAGACATTGCTTAACGATCTATTCATGGCCTTACACATAATTTGGGTAAGGATAATACCCGATGCGCCGACCAGCGACCCCGCTACGATAAGCAGATTATTGTTGATAGCGAAACCGGCTGCACAGGCTGCGAGTCCCGAATAGCTATTCAGCAGGGAAATGACGACGGGCATATCCGCACCGCCAATGGGAATGACCGCAAGTACCCCAAAAATCAAGGCGAGGGCGATAACAATATACAGATAAGTGGTGCTTTCAGGTGAGCCTGAGAAAACAAAGCAGCTGATGACCATAAATAAAATGGTCACGGAGTTCACGATAGCCTGCCCTTTAAACATGATGGGGCGGCCCACGAGCCTTTCGCTAAGCTTGCCCCACGCGATGAGACTCCCAGTAAAGGTAACGCCGCCAATCAATATAGATAAAAAGATTGTGAAGCCAATAAACGCGTTGATACCTGCGTCTATCGCAGCGACACCCACTAGTAGGCTGGCCATGCCACCTAGACCGTTAAATAGGGCGACCATTTCTGGCATGGCAGTCATAGCCACTTTTTTAGCAATGAATAGACCGATAACTGATCCGGCAGCCATGCTAATCGCGATATAGCGATAGTCGATAATGTGTTGATCTACTAGCGTCGCAAGAACGGCTATCAGCATGGCGCCTGCGGAGATGATGTTACCTTTGCGGGCCGTGGCCGGTGAGCCTAATAATTTCAGGCCTAAAATAAATAGTGCGGCACTAATTACATAGCAAATGCCGATGAATAAAGTGGTATTCATTATTTACTCTCTTTTTTATTCTTAAACATGGCGAGCATGCGATCAGTAACCGCGTATCCGCCGATGACATTGATTGTGGCTAGCAGAACGGCGGCGCAACCGATTATTGTCTTTAGCTCCGGTGAGGAGGTTCGCCCTGCAATAATCAGTGCACCTAATAGGGTGATGCCTGAAATAGCATTAGACGCCGACATAAGCGGCGTATGTAAGGTGGCCGGCACCTTGTTTATAAGCTCAAAACCAAGATAAATAGACAGCATTAAAATGAATGCCAGAAATATATAAATTTCCATGTCAGTCTTCCAAAGCGTAGTGTTTGCGGATTGCAGAGTTGACCACTTTCGCGTCATGGGTAATGACACAGCCGATCAGATCATTTTCGAAATTTAAGGTCATAGATTTGGTGTCGGTATTCCAGAACTCATCAATGAGGTTGAACACATTAGCTGAGTACATTTGGCTGGCGTCGCGGGGAACCTCGTTGGCCCAATTACCTGTGCCGATAATGGTTACGCCATTGGCCGTAACAATATTTTCACCGGCTACAGACCCTTCAACGTTGCCGCCGCTTTCGGCCGCCATATCGACAATGACACTGCCGGATTTCATCGCGGCTACGGCATCTGCAGAAATAATGAGTGGTGGTTTGCGGCCAAATAGCTGCGCTGTGGTTATTACGATACTCGAGTCAGCTATCTCGGCCTTTTGTCCGTCTTTTTGCTTTTGTAATTGCTCGGGGCTAAGTTGCACGGCGTAGCCATCATTTGTCTGTCCAGTTTCGCCCAAGTCAATATTGAGGAACTTGGCACCTAGTGAGCGCACTTGCTCTGCGACAACGGATCGAGTGTCAAATGCCGTTACCTTCGCGCCGAGTCGTTTCGCCGTCGCAATCGCCTGAAGACCTGCGACACCGGCCCCGATAATAAATACCTTGGCGGGTTTTAGGGTACCTGCTGGGGTCATCATCATGGGTAGAATGCGATCTAGTTTGTCCATGGCTTTAGATACCATGACATAGCCCGCTAAGTTTGCTTGAGAGCTTAAGGCATCCATTTTCTGGGAGCGGGTAGTTCGGGGTACCATTTCCATTGAAATTGCGCTGATATGACAATCTTGCATGGCCTGTATAAGATCTTTCTCATTAAACGGGTCAAGCCAGCTTATCGAGATGGCACCTTTCTTATACATTTGAATGTCGGTAATGCTCGGTTTGTGAATCCGAGCGATAACATCGGCACTGCTAAACAGTGACTGACGATCAGTGGCAATATTTGCGCCTGCGTCGACATAGTCTGCGTCGCTAAAACCGGCACCAACACCGGCGCCTGTCTCTATAGAGACTTCTGCGCCCAGGTGACATAGCTTTTTAATTGAATCAGGGATTAGTGCCACACGGCGCTCGCCGGGAGCGACCTCGGTGGGTACGGCTATCAGCATGTAAAGTCTCCAACAATATTCGCATACAGTGTTTTTTGTTCTGATCACTGCGCTCAGTAATAAACTATACACATTATTATAAATAAAACAATCGTGTTTGTATTTTTAATGATTTGGATATAGAATAAATAGTTATTTGTAAGGCGACATTTTGTCGATTGCGTTTGCTTGTCGGTAAGCTGCACAATGAATCGAATCGTAAACGAGCAATCGTCGAAATCAAAAAATACCTAGAATAAGCGGTGATTCTTATGATGTATAAAAATAAGCAGTTCTATTTAAGGGCGCGCCCCGACGGAGTGGTTACCGATAAAGCCGTAACTCAACGCGAACAAATTATAGAGAGCCTAGAAGACGGCGAGATGCTTATCGAAAACCAGTTCATCTCAATCGATCCCGCCATTCGAGGGTGGATGAGCGATGAGCCGAGTTATATGTCGCCTATCGAAATTGGCAGTGTTATCCGCAGTTCTACGGTCGGTAAGGTGGTAGAGAGCCGTCACCAAGATTATCAGATCGGAGATATGGTCTACGGGCTAAGCGGCTGGGAAACTTTCAGCGTTTCTAACGGCTTTTTTATGAATAAAATACCTGAAAATAGTCCTTATCCGGTAAATTACTATTTAAGTGTGATGGGCGCGGTGGGCCTAACGGCCTATTTCGCTATTACAGATCGTTCGGGCTTAAAGCCAGGTGAAACCTTGCTAATGAGTGCTGCTGCGGGTGCTGTCGGATCAATTGGTGGCCAAATCGCTAAATTGATGGGTTGCCGAGTTGTAGGTTTGGCTGGCAGCGAAGAAAAATGTAATTGGGTTAAGCATCTCGGCTTTGATGATGTTATCAACTATAAAGAAACCACCGATATGACTGCCGCAATTGAAAAGGCTTGCCCAGAAGGGGTGGATGTATATTTTGATAATGTGGGTGGTGAGATTTTAGATGCTGCGCTACTTAATCTAAACTCCCATGCGCGCGTCCTGTTCTGTGGTTCTATTGCGTCGTATAACGCAACGGAGCCCGTGCCGGGCCCTTATAACTGGTGGCAGATTTTAGCCCGTAGCGCTGAGGTACGAGGCTTTCTTGTCAGTGACTATTTAGATAGATTTCCTGAGGCGGCGCTAACGATCGGTGAGTGGGTTGACGCAGGAAAGATTGAATTCAAAGAAGATGTAGTAAAAGGATTTGATAATTGTGTGACGGCCTTCAATCGTTTATTTGACGGCAGTAATAACGGAAAAATGCTTATCCAGGTGTAGAAAGTTTGTCTTGCTTTGGCGCTGTATTCAGCGCCTTTTTTTTGCCTGCCTATAGCTCGACTTGAATAATACCGTCGTCAGAAACCTTTATAGGATAAGTAGTCAGGGGAATATTGGTCATTTGGCCCATTGGCTTTCCGGTTTCTAGATTGAAGCGAACTCCATGCAAAGGGCAGGAAATAAAGCAATTCCTTATCCTGCCACCTTCTAGCTCTGCGCGCTGGTGAGTGCACATATTTTCTATTGCGTAATAGTCGCCGCCGGAGTTACAAATCAGTATGCTTTTGCCATTGATAACAATGGCTTTATTGCTGTTGTCGTCAAGGTCACTGGCGGGAAAAGTGTTGTGATAGCTAGTCATTTTGTTCACTTTTTATTTCAAAATTAAAGTCGAGTGTAAATACTACTTTTATGCTTGGTATTAGAATAGCCCAAAAAAGCTTTAAAAAAGACCGGAGGGGGCTCCGGCCAAGCTTACGGGTATCATGCGTTGAGATATTTATCGATCGTTTGATGGAGGTGGCGAATCCGACTTTCTTGGTAAGACCCTAGGCTTACGGTTCCCTTTTTAGATGCCATCATGCCTTTTTGTACGGCGGGCATATTGCCATCGTCCTGATCAAATACTGGGCCGAGTGCACCTAGCTCTTCTGCCGCGGTGAACGATTGGTCAGCCGCTAGTTTATGGACAGGAACAGAGTCAGGTTTTTTCGATCCTTTGGGGTGACGAAGAAGAATCATGACGTCGAATAGGCAGCTATCGTGATTGTCGCCGTTTGGAATAAAGCGATAAACAATATTGCCATGATAACCAACCCATACTTGGAAGTTGGGGAAGGCGCTGTACAAAATCGCATCTTCGAGTTCGGCCATGGTAGCGTCAGATAAGTCTTCGCCAGAGGCTTCTTCATATATTTTACGGTTGGTTTCCGCAACATACTTGCGGGCTGTGACACCGGCTGGTAGCAGCTGTCCTTCTGAAGAGCTAAGTGCCATGCGACCGGACAGTTCCAATATATCGCGCATTACATCTTCTTCAGTTACACCTGAAAGATGTGGGCTCGGTGTCCCCATTGGTGTTACAGATCGGCTGATGTTCTCGCCGAAGGTGTCATACTGGGAGTTTGCATCACCGGTAAAAGTTAAGATTTCACGGTGGGTTGCTACAGTATGGAATGACTCCATAAATGCTTCGGTGCCTACCTTCCAGTTGCATCGTACTTCGCGTTGAACATGAACCGCTTTGTAATATTCTTGCAGAGGAAAGCGGCTAAAGTGGTCCGGCAAAGGTGCTAAATACTCTTCAAGAGAAATAGCATTTTCGTCGAAGTTGATGAAGACAAATCCGCCCCATGTGTCGACTTTAACCTGGGGAAGGTTCATTTCCTTTTCTTCAAAATGTTTAAAATCCCATTGGCAGGGAATACCTTGGAATTCGCCGTCTAGACTCCAGGTTGCACCATGGAAGGGGCATTTGAATTCCTTAACGTGACCGTCTTCGTCGCGTAAAATACGGCCGCGATGTAGGCATGAATTGATGAAGCCTTTGATCTCGTTCTCACTGGTGCGTGTCACAATGACCGATTCGTTAATCACTTCGTAGACGTGATGGTCACCTACCTCAGGAATATCATCTGCTCGGCAGGTCATCTGCCAAACCTTAGGCCATAATTTTTTCGCTTCTTTGTCATGAAATTCGCGGGAAATCCAGCGTGACATATCGATGTCGTCATCGCCCATATAATCGCAGGTATTTTCCCGTAGGTACGCGGGGACATCAACTTCTTCAAAATCAAGAAGATCTTGGAATGAAGTTCCTTCGCAGCGAACATCGCCGCCTTGTTGCCGTGGTTTGTTGTTTGTAGTCATAGAGTGTGACTCCCAGTTTTTATATTATTTGCTGTTATCGTGTAAGAATATTTACGCCACTGAGGCCGGGTGCACCATAAACGTGGGTGTAACCTACCTTCGGTGATCCTGAGACTTGTCGAGCTCCGCCTTCGCCGCGCAGCTGGACACAAATTTCATGTACTTGCCGTAAACCTGATGCGCCTACAGGCTCGCCGTTGGCTAGGCAGCCACCGTCAGTGTTGACCGGCATTGAGCCATTAATTTTGGTTGCGCCTTCACGCAATAGCTTTTCCTGTTCGCCGTGTTCGCAAAATCCATTCTCTGCCATGTGAATGATTTCGGTGCCGCTGTCTGTATCTTGCAACTGCATTACATCGACATCTTTCGGTCCTAATCCGGCGAGTTCGAATGCGGCATTAGACGCGGTGACAGTCGGTGCGTCGGCAACATTCATTGCCTGTGACGGGCTGAATACTTCGAAACTGCCATAGTGGCGTGTGCGCACTGCAGCAGCTTTCAAATAAATAGGTTTCTTTGTATAGCGCTCGGCGATATTGGCATTACACAAAATCAATGCCGCGCCACCTTCTGCTGGGCTACAAAACATATATTTGCGCAGCGGGTTGCTCACCATCATCGAGTTGGCAATTTGCTCATAGGACAAGGCTTCTCTGCGCCATGCTGTTGGCGTTAGCGCACCGTTCTGAAACGCTTTTTCCGATACGCGAATTAGCGAGTCGTTCGATATGCCGTGATCGTGCATATAGCGCTGGAACTTCATGGCAAAAAATTGAGTAGTTAACATCATGCCGCTTTCGCCATACCAATCGTCCAGACCCCAGTCGCTGGGCGTGGGATTGAAGGCGCCACGGGCGTGTTTATCGAAGCCGACAACAACGCCAATATCGTATTCACCCGATTTAATCGCTGTATATGCTGCATGTAATGAGCTGCCGCCGGTGGCGCAACCATTCCATATATTGGTGAATTGCAGCCCGGTTAGACCGAGTTCATTTACTAGCGCGTCGGCGTTGCCGCCGTCTTGACTGCCGCCGTAAGCAAACTGCATGTCTTTCCACGTTAGTCCTGCGTCTGCCAGTGCGGTGCGAATAGCGCTGGCGCCTTGTTGTTGCCCCGTGAGTGTTGGTGAGCGACCAAAGGGGTGTAGACCAATTCCAATAATGGCGACGTCCATTGTTTTACTCCTCGGCGGGCTTAAAGCTGAACATCATAATTTCTTGTCCGCTTTCATCAGTTCGGAAGGGCAGGATCACTAGATCCAATGACATACCAATATGGGGTACTTGGCCTTCAATTAATTCAAACCTGCTTTCAACACGCACGCCGCCAGGCATCTCTACATAACCTACGCCGTAGGGTTTAAACGTTTCGGGTGTCTCGTCACTAAGATAGGGTGACTTGGGCATAAAGCTTTGAATAGTCCATGTCCAGAGCGTACCGCGGTTGCCCAGTGCTGTTATCTCGGTTTCTCTTGAGCCGCAAGCGCGGCAATCATTTTGTGCAGGAAAAGCGGCTTCTCCACAGTGTATGCAGCGGCTGCCTAATAACTCAGGCTTTTCTGCGGGCCATGTAAACAGGCCTTCTTTAATCGCGATCTGTTGTGTCATATCTACTCTCACTGATGAATAGCAATGCCCAAGGAATCGAGCACGGATTCATGCATAGACTCGGACAGAGTAGGGTGGGCGAAGATGGCGTTTGCTAGTTCGTGCTCAGTGGCTTCGAGCTGCTGTGCAATACAGAAGCCTTGAATTTGCTCGGTGACTTCCGCGCCAATCATATGCGCGCCCAGCAATTCACCACTTTCGGCATCAAAGATGGTTTTAACAAAGCCGACGCTCTCGTCGATGGCGAGCGCTTTGCCGTTGGCGTTTAAATTAAACCGACCAACGCGAATATTTCGTCCGGCGGCTTTTGCCTTTGCTTCAGTCATTCCGACACTAGCAATTTGCGGGCGGCAATAGGTGCAGCCGGGCACGCGATCTTTGCGAAGTGGTTTGGTATTGGCCATACCGGCAATACGTTCGACACAGATGACGGCTTCATGGCTGGCTTTGTGCGCTAGCCATGGAGGACCGGCAACATCGCCGATGGCATATAGGCCAACGATATTCGTTTTGCTAAAAGGATCGGTTTTTATAAAGCCGCGATCGATATCAGCGTGAAGTTCTTCCAAGCCAAGGTCTTGAATATTACCGCTTATGCCCACGGCTAAAATGACGCGGTCTACGGTGATTTTTTCATTGCCATTGGCGGTTTTTAGTTCAGCGGTAACACTGTTTGCGTGATGCTCAACAGTATTGACGGTGGTGTCGGTATGAATACGAATGCCGCGTTCGCGGAAGCCTTTTGCTAGCTGGGCGGAGACATCGCTATCTTCTACTGGAACGATTTGATTCGCGGCTTCTACTAATGTCACTTCGCTACCAAGATCATTGTAGAGACTGGCAAATTCTACGCCGATGGCGCCAGCACCAATAACCAGTAAACGTTCTGGTAGCGCTGTGGGTGTCATCGCTTCGCGGGCGCCCCAAATCAGTTTGCCGTCAACTTTAATATTGGGGAGATCCCGAGCGTGTGCACCGGTCGCTAAAATAATATGATCTGCCCGATAGGATTGCTCCCCCTTGTCAGTGCTCACACACAGGGTGAAGGGAGCGGTAACTTTCGCTTTGCCGCGAATGACGGTTACCGCATTTTTACTCATTAAATAGTCAATGCCCTGGCTTAAACGCTTAGCTGTGCTGCGGCTGTGGCCAACCAATTTGGCGAGGTCTAATTTGGGTGTATCGATTTCAAAACCGAAGTGCGCCGCGTGTTTTAGTGTGTTGGCAATGTCAGCGCCGCGAAGCAGCGCTTTGGTTGGGATGCACCCCCAGTTTAGGCACACGCCGCCAAGCTCGGCTTTTTCAACTAAAGCTGTTTTGAAGCCGAGTTGTGCAGCACGTATTGCTGCTACATATCCACCTGGGCCGCCGCCAATTACGATAAGATCGAAATCGTTCATTGTGCCCCCTTATCCCAGCATCGTTGCTGGTTGTTCAAGGAAGCCTTTCAGGCAATGCATAAACTCGGCTGCTAGGGCACCATCGATCACGCGATGATCACTCGCTAATGAGAGCGACATCATGGTTGCAACGGCGAGTTCACCATTGCGCACAACCGGGCGTTGTTCGCCTGCACCAACCGCGAGTATTGCCGCTTGCGGTGGGTTGATAATGGCATCGAAACTTTTAATACCATACATGCCCAAATTGGAAACACAGAAGGTGCCACCTTGGAACTCGTTCGGTGTTAAACGACCAATTTTGGCACGGGTGGCTAGATCGCGTACTTCACTCGATATCGATAGCAGACCCTTTGTTTCTGCGGCTCTAACAATAGGCGTTATCAGGCCATCATCAATCGCAACGGCAACTGAAATGTCGGCATGAGAAAACTGATGAATGGTATCGCCAGTAAACTGAATATTCATCGCCGGTATTTTTTGCAAGGCGCAGGCACAAGCCTTGACGATAAAGTCGTTAACAGAGACCTTGGCGTGTTTATTGGCCGCATTAATTTGAGCGCGGGTTGCCAGTAGCTCATCAATACAAGCGTCAATGTTTACTCGGAAGTGGGGCGCTGTTTGTTTTGATTCCTGAAGGCGCTTGGCAATGACTTTGCGCATACCAGACATTGCTACTTCGCTAAACTCAGGGGTGTCGTCAATAACCTGAGTGGCGGCCGCAGGCGCGGGCGCATTACGACGGGCTGCGACAGCCTCAACATCTGCCTTACATACGCGGCCTCGGTCACCGCTAGCGCGACAGTCAAGCAAATTTACTTTCAGGGTGGTAGCAAGGCGGCGGGCGACTGATGTCGCTTTTACAGCGCCGTCATCGCGGGTGATATTGGCGCTGTCGACACGCGTTGCGGGGTGTTCTACTTGGCCGCCGGCCGCACGTATTGCGGCTTCAATATCCTCCTTGTTTACCCTGTCGTGACTACCGCTAGGGGAGATATTATTCAGGTTTATCTGATACTGTTTGGCTAGCCGTCGCGCGATTACCGTTGCTGCGACTTCGCTATCGTCGCCACCCTCTGAAAGGGCACCCAATGATGAGGCTGGTGTGGGTGCGGCTTGTACTGAAGTGGTTTCAGCTGGGCTTTTGCCCGCGGTGACTGGCGTACTTGCCGGGGCGGCCTCGGGTTCTGGCGCCACATGTCCTGACAAAGTTTGGATAAACGCATTAACGTCTTCATCGCTAACATCGGCGGGTGCAATCACCCCCAGCAATTGTCCAACGTTAAACGTATCACCGGTATTAGCAATAATAGCGCGCAACACACCACTGCTGGCAGCGGTGATTGTGTTGATGATTTTGCTGGTTTCAATATCAACTAAATCGGCTTCTTCGGTGACCTGGTCGCCCACGGCGAAATACCAATTACCGATGACACCCTCTGACATTTCCATACCCCATTTGGGCATGGTAACGGCTGTAATTACTGACATGATCAGGCTCCCAAGACGTCTTTAACGGCACGGATGATGCGCTCAACACTCGGTACATAGGCGTCTTCCAATACCGGAGAAAATGGCACGGGTGCATGGGGGGCGGTCACTTTACGAATCGGGGCACGCAGGCTCGAAAAGCCTTTCTCAGCCACAATACTGGAAATATCAGCAGCAAGACTGCAGCGCTCATGGGCTTCGTCAACGATCACTAAGCGGCCGGTTATTTCTACGCTCTCTAAAATAGATTCTTCGTCGAGAGGGGAGACGGTGCGTGGGTCAATAACATCGCAGCTAATACCTTCTTTGGCGAGTTCGTCAGCGGCTTGAATCGCGCGGTGTACCATATTAGAAATCGCGACGATGGTGACGTCGGTGCCTTCCCGTGGGAATGCCGCTTCGCCGAAGGGAATGGCATAGGCCTCGTCGGGTACTTCGCACTTTAGGTCATACATGATCTTGTGTTCTAGGAATAGAACCGGATCGTCATCCCTAATGGCTTGAATTAACAGGCCTTTAGCGTCGTAAGCATTACTCGGCATAACTACCTTTAAGCCGGGAATATGGGTCACTACGGGGTGCAGCATGCTGGAGTGCTGTGCACCAGCGCGCCAGCCAGCACCGACAGTGCCGCGAATAACCATTGGCGTGCGCGACTTTCCACCAAACATATAGCGAAACTTTGCAGCTTGGTTAAAAATTTGGTCGAAACAAACGCCGATGAAATCAAAAAACATCAGCTCTGCTACGGGGCGCAAACCGTTGTTTGCCGCGCCTGCAGCGGCGCCAATAATGGCCGATTCGCTGATAGGGGTATCGATTACTCGCTCGCGGCCAAATTCGGGCATTAGGCCTTTTGTTACGCCAAAAACGCCGCCGTAGGCGTCGTCTTGTCCCTCGCAGCCCGCGCCACCGGAGACTTCTTCGCCAAGAATAATAACCCGTGGGTCGCGGCGCATTTCTTGCCGAAGTGCATCGTTAATGGCTTCGCGATAGGTCTTAATTGAGCTTGGGCCTTTTATCTTATTAGTCATGCTTAGTTCCTAATTGAAATTCTTAGTAAGAGCAGTAAACGTCAGCCATGAGATCAGTCTCAGGGTCAGGGTTGGGTGCCGCGAGGCCCTCTTTCACTGCGGTTTCAATCAGCGCAATCACTTCGGTATCGATTGCGTCCATTTCTTCAGCCTTTAACCAGCCTTCCTTGATCACGCGATCTCGGAATATCTTTATGCAGTCGCGGTTTTTCTTGGCGAGTTTGATTTCGTCTTTGCCACGATATAGTTGTGGATCGCCGATAAAGTGACCGTCAAATCGAACGGTTTCCGCTTCGATAGCAAACGGGCCTTTGCCATCGCGGGCGTGGGCTATTGCACGCTTACAGACTTCATAGGTTGCAAAGAAATCGGTGCCATCGACATATTCTGATGGCATACCGAAGGCGCGGTTTCGGTCGGCTAAACTATCGCAGCCAAGTGCATAGTTCGCGCCGGTGCCTTCGCCGTAGCCGTTATTTTCAAACATAAATACATGGGGAAGTTTTAGGACAACCGCGAAGTTTAAAGACTCTAAAACAGTACCCTGGTTGGCGCTGCCGTCGCCGCCAAATGACATGGCGATATCTTTAGTGCCCAAGGTCTTGGAAGCTAATGCCGCGCCATTACACAGCGGCTGGCCACCGCCAACAATAGCGTTGGCGCCGATCATACCTTTGTCAAAGTCGGCTATGTGCATGGAGCCGCCTTTGCCTTTGCAGAGGCCTGTAGCTTTGCCCATGATTTCTTTCATCATACCGATGACGTCACAACCCTTGGCTATGGAGTGCCCGTGGCCGCGGTGGGTACTGCCGATAATGTCGGTATCGCTGAGATCTATGCATGATGCGACTGCGATTGATTCTTGGCCGTTTGATGCGTGAACAAAGCCGGGAACATTTCCGGCTTCGAACTCTTTAATGCAGCGTTCTTCAAAAATTCTAATGGTTTTCATCGTGCGGTAGGCACGCAGTAAAAATGCGGAATCATATGGCATAAAACTGCCCCTTATTACTGGTTATTTATAGGCTGATTCAAGCTTACACCAAATAATTTAAAAAACAAGCAAGTTTGTTTGATTGTTTAATATGTCGTAATATCTATACAAGCGCGTGTCTGTTATTGTAAATTGTCGAAGTAATTTATTGGCTCGCATGACTTTGTGTAAGCGGTGAAAGGAATAGATAATGGCAAGAACATCATCCAAGGAGGTCGCTGCTAAAGCGCCTAAGAGAGAGGCGGGTTGGCAGGCAGAAAAAAGTGCCATGACGCGGACGGCAATTTTGGACGCGGCGATGACATGTTTTATAGAAATTGGATATGCGAATACAACGACAGCCCTTATTGCTAACCATGCAGGGGTGTCGAGGGGGGCGATGATGCATCATTTCCCCTCCAGAATGTCGGTAATGAAGGCGGTTATAGCCTACCTTCATGAATTGCGTTTGAAAGAGTATTTGGAGTTGATGGCAGATATAGATATGCCGGACGCTCAGTTAACCAATAAGGATATTCGCAATTCGGTAGAGATGGCGTGGAACTACGTCAATATGCCATCCTTTATCGCTTATCAAGAGCTGTTAGGGGCGTCGCGCACCGACCCTGAGTTAAAGGCTGTGATGGAGCCGGTCGAAAAGGATTTTGAGAAGCAGTTCTTACAAATGGCTAAGTCAGTATTTCCGCACTGGCAAAAATTGCCTGCCTTAGAGCCTGCGCATGATTTGGTGCAGTTTCTTATGAAAGGGATGGCATTGAGTCAGATGTCTACACGTCGTAATGCCCGAGTCAAAAAAGTTATCGATTATCTGGCTCTAATTCTGATGGAAATTTATGACGAATCAATAGAGTCTCGATTGGGTGACGAATCTGCCAAGTAGAGCTAAACAGCAAGCATAAAAAAGGCCGCATTTGCGGCCTTTTTTATGCTTGCTGTATTTCTTTAACCCAGGCCAATATCGCCCTGGCTAAAAATGGTACGTAGTGTACGTTTGGTAATACGCCAGCCGGAATCCAACAAGGCGAGTTCGTCAGTATACTCACCCCAAATGGTCAAAAGCTGTCCTTCATAGTCGCCTTTTCCTAGATGAATAGCTTGTAGGTAGCAGGTCGCAGCCGCGGTCGAGCCATTTAACTTTACGCGGATATTGCTAAGCATGTGCTGGGTCTCAATGCACTGCTCCAATACGCCGCAGACCAACTCCTTTACTTCCTTCGGCCCCTTGCATTCACCGATACCAACATACTCGACCTTTGCTTCGGCTGAGAATATGTTGTCTAACAAATCATATTCCTTTGTATCTAATGCGGTGGCATATTCTAATATTATATTTTCGATTTCACGTATTTGTATCTGTTGATTTGTATCGATCATAATATTGACCTATATTTTATTGGAGATATAGAATCGCGCGCCTAACAGTATTTTCAGCGCGCTGAGAAATAAGAAAAATGAAAATCACTGTGCGACTAGGCAGCCATCTACCACCAATTCTGAGCCGGAAACGTAGCTAGATTCATCTGAGGCGAGGAAAAGTACGCAGTTCGCAACCTCTTCCGGTGTGCCCATTCTGCCCATTGGAATAGTGTCTACCAAAATATCGAAATGCGCCGGATTGTCGCGTTTGGCATCTTCCTGAATGTTTGTCAGTATCATGCCGGGGTGCACAGAGTTGCAGCGAATATTGTGGCGAGCATTTTCGAGTGCAACAGTTTTAGTAAGAAGACGCACGCCACCTTTACTTACGCCATAAGCACCAGTGCCAGGCATACCGACTAAGCCTGCTATCGAGGACATATTGACGATAGAGCCGCCGCCAGTCTTGCGCATTGCTTTAATTGCTTCTCGGCAGCCAATAAACACGCTGGTCATATTGATGTCCATTTGAAGCTTGTATTCATCTAAGGTCATTACATCAACATTTCTCAATACCGCGATGCCGGCATTGTTGACGAGAATATCTATTTTTCCGAACCTGTTCTCAACAGCTGTAATCGTGTCGATCCAACCTTGCTCAGATGTCACGTTTTGAGTTAGGCATATCGCCTCAGCGCCGAGCTCTTTGACTTCCGCTAACGTTGACTCTAAGCCTTCGGCATTGATATCGGTAAGTACTAGTTTGGCGCCTTCTTTAGCAAAGGCGAGGGCTATAGAGCGGCCCAGTCCGGGTTTTGATGCGGCGCCGGTGATTAGTGCAACTTTGTTATGTAAGCGAGTCATCGTAATTCCTTATTAGCTTATTGGTTGGTATATGCAGCGCCTTATATAGACGTAATTGTTTAATTGAGTTTAGCTGTCGATTTTTACTGCAAATCGTGTATCCTAAATTAAAAACAATGCTGACTGTTTTATATTGAGCCAAAAGGTATGTATTGGCAACTATCCAGTGACGATATTTTTCAGTGCTGCTTTGCTTTCGATACCATCAACAATAAATAATGAGTCGCTTTATGAAAAAAATTCAAAAAGTTGTTTTATCTAGTCGTCCAGACGGTGTTTTAAATCCCAATAATTTTCAATTAGTTGAGTCTGACTTTCCCTCGGTAGGTGAGGGGGAATTCCTGATCAAAAACAGATACTTATCATTGGATGCGGGGTTTCGCCAATGGATGAACGAAGGCGCGTCAGATAACTATTTGTCTGCAATGCCACTCGGTGAAGCGGTACAAAGTATTGTGTTAGGGGAGGTTGTGGAGTCACGACATTCTGACTATCCAGTAGGTGCCCATGTAGTAGGTAGGACTGCTTGGGAAACCTATAGCATCGCTGACGGTAGCGACCTAATGACTATTATCGACGTGGAAAACGGGGTTTCCGCTGAGCATCATTTAAGTGTATTGGGCCCTTCGGGAATGACCGCCTATTTTGGCTTAACAGATATCGGCGCAGCAAAAGCAGGAGATACGGTTGTTGTTAGCGCTGCCGCGGGTGGTGTTGGTAGCTTAGTTGGGCAAATGGCAAAGATCTTAGGGTGCCGAACAATTGGTATTAGTAGTTCTGACAAAAAGTGTCAGTGGTTGAGCGAAGAATTACAGTACGACCAAGTTATTAACTATAAATCCGCTCCCGGCTTAGGTCAAAGTCTCAAGGTGCTTGCTCCGGATGGGGTCGATGTTTACTTCGATAATGTAGGCGGTGAGATGCTAGATACGGTACTTCAAAATCTGGCATTGAAAGCACGGATAGTCTTGTGTGGTGCTATATCCCAATACGACGTTGACAGTCACTCTGGAGTGCGAAATATGTGGGAGCTTATTACTAAGCGTGCTCGGGCTGAGGGCTTTATGTTCTCTGACTATGTGGATGACTATGAGGAGGCGGCTAAAGTGATTAGTCAGTGGGTGGCTGATGGTAAATTAAATGCCCCGGTTAGTGTTACTGATGGTATATCGACCACTGCTGCGGCCTTCTGCGATATGTTGACCGGTAAAAATCTAGGAAAGAGCTTGGTTAAGCTTTGCTAACCATGATTGCTACCATATAGATGTGGAATTTAATAAAAACAATTAAGTTGGTTTTTTTGTTGTTCGGTGGTATTTTATGAATTATCACGTTTTGCTTATGCTAACTCCTAGCTAAAAACGGGTCAGCGCGAATAACTAATATTAATAAAGAAGTATGCCATTAGAGGATTGACTATGAATAACAACTTCCTAATTACGCCACTTGCCTTCGCAATTGGGACTACACTTCTTCTCCCTGGGTTTACACATGCTCAGGAAAATGCCGCTCGTGGTGGCTTAGAGGAAGTGCTGGTTACTGCCCGTAAACGAGAGGAGACTTTACAAGACGCTCCTGTTGCGGTTAGTGCGATTTCCCAAGAGAGAATTGAGAAGTTCGATGTCACTAGCTTAGAGCGAATCGCGGCGCTATCTCCCCAGTTCTTTGTGGGGCGCTCATCTAATGGTTCGGGTGCCCAAATGACGCTGCGTGGTATTGGCTCAAGTTCAACGAGTATCGGCATTGAGCAATCCGTTGCAGTTGTCCTAGACGGTGTTTATTACGGCCAAGGTCGTGTCCTTAACGAAGGTATGTTTGACCTTGCACAAATTGAGTTACTGAAAGGCCCACAAGCGCTATTCTTTGGTAAGAACGCAACAGCGGGTGTGGTGTCGATTACCTCTGCTAAGCCAACAGATGAATTTGAGGCGATTGTTCGCGCGGGCTACGAGTTTGAAGCTGAACAATATCGCTTAGAAGGTATTGTATCCGGTCCCATTAGCGATACCGTAAAAGCGCGCTTCTCTATTCGGCACAGTGAAATGGACGGTGGCTACTTTAGCAACCAGTCTAAAGAGCAGCCATATACGACGTTTGATGTTGCTGACGGAAGTTCAACTACTTACACCTCACCTGCAGATAATCGCGACGCGCCGGGCGAAGAAGAAACCTTGGCGAGGTTGACTGTTGCTGTAGATCCCAATGATCAGTTGGCAATGATGTTTACTGCGTCGACAACTAAATCTGAGGTTGATAATTCATCATGGAATTACACCGCCTTTAACTGCCCTGGTGGTGTTGGTGGAATTAACCCTGATTTGAAGTGTGGTGATAATTTTGTTATTACTCAGAATCGTATGCCATCTGTGTTGGCTAATAGCTTACCCTACGCGCGTAGCAATGGTGACCTGTTTAATGAATATGAATCATATTCATTAACAGCGAATGTTGAGTATAGCTTTGACCGATTTACTCTTACGTCACTAACAAATTTTCAAGATAATCAAAATACCTTTGGCTTATCAGGCGATTTCCAGTCAATTCCAACAGCAACTTTTGCTACCGAGAAAAATACTTGGGAAGCATTCTCCGAAGAGCTTCGTCTATCATCTGAATTCGATGGCGCGCTTAATTTCATGCTGGGTATTTTATATCAAAAAACCGAGCGCAAATTTGATCAGTACGTTTCATTGAGCGGATTGATGGATAGTAGCGTTTCGGACCCATCTCTTGTTTATGTTGGTAGTCAGAAGAAAAGCTTCACCGATGGGGAAACTATTTCACCGTTCTTTCAAGTTAACTATGAATTTACCGATCGCGTTGAGTTGAGTGTAGGCGCACGTTATACCGAAGAGACCAAAGACTCTGAGTTTGTTCACCCCTACAACAACGCAGGCTTGGGCGGAATCTGGCGTACAAACGAAATTGCACGTGGCGATCAGAGTTTCGAGGAATTGTCTCCAGAAGCGACGCTTAGCTGGCAGGTTCTTGATGATGCCCTAGCATATATTTCGTATAAAACAGCCTATAAGTCTGGTGGTTTCTCTAATAGTGGCATTTACTCCGCCGACTTTATGGGTGGTTCGGAATCTGACTTCCTTTTTGAACCCGAAACCGCGGCCGGCTTTGAGGCGGGTTTGAAATCAACATTGCTTGATAACCAATTGCGCTTGAATTTGGCGGTGTACAATTTCGAATACGATGATCTGCAGGTTGACTTCTTTAACTCGCCAACCTTCGCATTTATTACGCTGAATGCGGGTACCGCGAAAACCAGAGGTATTGAAGTAGACGCGGAGTTTGCGCCAATGTCTGTTCCGGGCTTGTCGGTGCGCGGCTCCTTGGCGTACAACAATGCCGAGTACGCTAATTTTATTGCACCCTGCTGGGCTGGCCAAACTGCAGCGCAAGGATGTACCAGTACGGTTCCAGGCACTAACGGAACACCTGGTCAGGATATTAGCGGTGAATCAACAGCGATGGCGCCAGAGTTATCCGCGTCCTTCGGCGTAAGCTATAGTAACTATCTGCAAAACGGATGGGAGTATGGCATAGCGGTAGATGGCATTTACTCTGATGATTACAACGCGTCAGGATTTGCTAACCCACATGCAATGAGAGATAGCTATACCACCTTGAACACGAGTATTTCCCTCGCCGGTGAAGGTCGTAAGTGGGAGGTTCAGCTGTTGGGTAAGAACTTGACTGACGAACATATTGTCTCTGGTGTTGTAGACGGCCCAAGTACTCCCGCAGCAGGTGGTGAATATGCAGATCAAATGGGTTTCACATCTTTGCCTAGAACCATAGCGCTTCAATTGACCTACCGGTTTGATTGAAGGTAATTATTCTACAGCCTGCCTGATTTTCTGGGTAGGCTGTTTTTTTTCTTAAAATGTAACTGATCGAACCATACGTAAAGATGGGTTTTGCGAGAGTCATCAATAATAGAACGATAAAAATCAAGTTCACTAATCGTCATTCCAAAAAGTAAATTCGCACTATAAATATCTATATTACGAAATCTGTAGAAAAATATTGGAGCTATTCTCATGGGTAAACTGCAGGGTAAAATCGCGTCTATCATAGGTGCCGCCGGTATAGACAATATGGGGCAAGTCATTGCTCGTCGGTTTGCCGAAGAGGGTGCAAAAGTTGTCGTGTCTGGTCGTAACCAAGATAATCTCAAAGCCTTAGCTGAAGAAATCAATGGTGACTGGGTCTATTGTGATCTGTGTGACAAATCATCTATAGATACGATGTTTAATACCATTGTTGAACGTCATGGCCGTGTTGATATCGCTCTGAACTGCACAGGCTGGGGATTGCTGGTGCCCTTCACTGAGAACTCTGAGGAAGACTTAGACCGGATCATTGATTTACAGTTTAAAGGCCCCTTCCTGTGGCTACAAAAATTGCTTCATGTCATGGATGCAACAGGCGGTTCTATTATACAAATTTCATCGGCAACGGCGACTATTATGCTCGATGACCATGCTGCCTATATGGGCACAAAGGCCGGGATAGATCATGTGGTACGCTGCGTGGCGAATCAGTATGGGGAAAAGGGTATCCGCGCCAATAGTATATCACCTGGTCTAACGGATACGCCGATGACATCTGATGCTATGCAAAGCGGCGCGTTGGTAGAAACCTTCCGTAAATGCTATCCGCTTGGCCGCGTAGGTACCAGCGAGGATATTGCTGCTGCAGCTGTGTTCTTGGCGTCTGACGAATGTTTTATGACGGGGCAAAATATGCAGGTTAATGGCGGCCTCACATTGCGCCGAAACCCGCTGGGGACTGATATCTTTGATGCAATGGTCGCGGCGGGCGAAATTTAAGGGACTGATTTTTAGTCACAATAATCTATAAATAATGGTCCGAGAATGGAGGGGTTCTTATGAGATTAATTGATAAAGTTGTATTAATTACTGGCGCTGCAGGTGAGGTAGGTAAGGCTGCGGTTCAGCGATTTCTAAAAGAAGGCGCGAAGGTCATGATGGCAGACTGGGATGTAGATAGTTTATCTACCTTTTCTCAGACCTTGACCGGCGAGTTTGCGTATATAAAGGCTGATGTAAGCTCCGAGCAGGACAACCTGAATATGGTTGAAGCCACCTTAAAGCGCTTCGGCCGCGTAGATGTTTTCGTTGCCAATGCTGGAATAGAGGGAAAGATATCCTCGATCGACGGTTGTTCGTTTGACGATTTTCAGCGTGTCATGTCAATTAATGTTAGTGGCGTATGGTTGGGCTTAAAAGCGGTTTTGTCGGCAATGAAAGAAGAGGGGGGTAGCATCATTATCACGTCCTCCGGAGCCGGTGTTCAGGGTAGTCAAAATATGATGCCTTACAATACCAGCAAGCACGCCGTCATTGGCTTAATGCGCTGTGCTGCCAAGGAATTTGCGCCGTTTAATATCCGTGTGAATACCGTTAATCCGGGGGCATTAGATACCAGAATGATGCGGTCAATAGAAGATGGTTATGCACCCGGTAATAGTGGTGTATTCAAAGATCAAATCGAGAAAGTAACACCGCTGGGGCGCTACGGTAGACCAGATGAAATTAGCGGCATGATGTCGTTTTTGGCGAGTGATGATTCTAGTTATTGTACCGGTGGCGTCTATATGGTCGACGGCGGAAATTCCTGTTAGTGAGGTAGATCATGTTCGATTTTAAAAACAAGATTGTGTTCATTACTGGCGCCGGAGCGGGTTTAGGTTTGGGCTGCGCGATCGGATTTGCAAAGGCTGGAGCGAAGATTGCCGTTGCTGACTTGTCTGAGAAGGCCGTTGCTTCTGCGATAGCAGAACTCACCGCCTTAGGTGCGGATACCTTGGCGCTACATGGCGATGTGAGTAAGGCGTCAGATGTGCAGTCAATGATCGATCAAACCGTTGCGACATGGGGGCGGATCGATGTGGCGGTAAATAATGCCGGCATTTCTGCGCCGATTCGCCCAGTTGCAGAAACCCTTGAAGAAGACTACGACCGTGTCATGGGCGTCAATCTAAAGGGTGTCTGGTTGTGTATGCGAGCCGAGTTGCAAGTGATGCTGAAACAGAATAGCGGTTGTATCGTGAATATGGCATCGGCTCTGTCTCAACGTGTTTATCCTTGTGCATCGTTTTATGTGACAAGCAAATTCGCGGTAGCGGGGATGACGAGAACAGCAGCGGTTGAATATGCAAATACGCCTATTCGAATCAATGCGGTATGTCCCGGTAATGTTGCAACGCCTCTGGTATTGAGCACCGTAGATGATCTTGATTCTCTTGCGTCTTTACATGCAATGAAGCGGCTTGGCACGCCCGAAGAAGTGGCAAATGCGGTGATGTTTCTTGCCTCAGATTTATCGTCATTTAACACCGGAACTCTATTACCAGTAGATGGTGGCTGGACGGCGCAGTAGGGAGGTTTGAATGCGGTTTACAAATAAAACGGCCTTAGTAACAGGTGGTGCCGACGGAATTGGTGCGGGTATTGTGCTTAGTTTAGCCCAAGAGGGCGCGCGGGTTTATGTCGGTGATATTGATACCGTAAAGGGGGAAGCACTGGCAGCAAAAAACGCGAACATCCATTTTGTACATCTTGATGTTTGCGATAATGAACAATGGCTGTCCACCATGGCAAAGATTGACGCTGCGTCGTCGGGTTTAGATATTCTCATTCAAAGTGCAGGTATCTCTCGTCCCGGTAGTATTGAGGATGTGGATATAGATGAGTGGCGCGAGCATATGCGCGTGCACGGAGAGGGCGCGTTTCTAGGCTGTAAGTACGCTATTGCCAGTATGAAAAAGTCCGGCGGTGGTGCGATCGTGAATATCTCGTCCGTCGAAAGTATTCGGCCCGGCCCGTTATTTACTTGCTATGGTGCGGCCAAGGCCGCACAAGACGCGGTAACTAAAACGGTAGCTCTGCACTGTGGAGAGATGGCATACAATATTCGGTGTAACTCTGTTCATCCTGCGGCGACCTATACGCCGCTGCTGCAACAGTATCTGCAGAGCGCTGACGATCCAGAGGCATTGGAACGTATTTACGCGGGTATGCAGCCCCTGAATCGCATCGCAACGGTAGATGAAGTGGCTAATGCCTGTCTGTTTTTAGCATCAGATGAGTCTAGCTTTATGACCGGCCACCAAATGTATGTTGATGGCGGCGTGTTAGCGAAACCTTACCCTTCTGGGCAGGGGGCGTAGTAGTTTTGCATGAAAATAACGCTGAGTGTTGTTGGTAATACTCAGCGTTACGCATTAGCTAAATAGTCGATCCGGCGCATCTTGATCAATAATTTCTTGTAGCTCAAACACATTGCCATCCGGGTCGCGGCCATAGGTTGCCTTTACTGCGCCGAAGTCTTGAGGTGGTACATGAAACTCAATGCCCGCCGCAGTTAATCTGGCGTATTCTTTTTCTATTTCTGTCACATCAAAGCACATGTGGGTCAGTCCCGGTTTGCTTACTGGTCGCCGGGTAACTTCGTCAGTGCCCGTTGGCTCCGAGAACTCAAAGATTTCTATACATAGATTTTTACCGCGCAGCATAACCTGTCTCGCTGCGCAGTCAGGTAGATCCAGTACGCCATTGATAACTTTTGTACCTAGTGACCATTGGGCGTCTGAAACCTGTTTGAACCCCATTAAGTCGCGGTAAAAACCAAGAATACGTTCGAGGTTCGGTGTAGAAATGGCGATGTGGTGGGCACCCTGAATCATGATTCTCTCCCGCTGAGGTATTTGTCTAATGTCATATGAAGTTGGCGAATTCTAACTTCCTGATAGTTTCCTAGGGTCTCGCCCTTTTTCAGCGATGATTTAAAACCCTTTTGCTGACTGAGTAGGTTGCCGGTGTCTTGGTCGTAGATCGTCGCCAAACCCGGATCGAAGCCAGGTACCTCGTGAAATGACTGGCGCTCGTTTAGCTCAAATGGCTCTGCTGGGTCGGGAACCTTACCAGAGTCGGGTAGTGGTTGTAGGTAGAGTAGATCGAAGATTGTATTGTCAGGATTGTTGCCGTCAGGTCGAAAACGATAAACCATGGGGAACAGTAAAGACGGAAAAAAACAGGTGTTCGGAAATACTGAATACTCGATAGCATCTATTGTTTCACTTACGCTTAAGTGCGAGAAATCACGGTCGTAGGCGTCACCGAGTACCGTTTGCATATGTTCTGCGAACACCCGTCGCGCCGTATCACCTGGTGTTACGACAAGGTCGTGTTGCTGTGATTGGGCGCCTTCCACAACGGATTCTGCAAAAAGTGCATCAAGTATTCCCTGCTGATCAGGTTGTGACTCGAGGTGGGGGCTAGGGTAGCCCACTAAATGGACGAAACGAGATACATGGTCACCGTAAGTGTCATACTGGGTATTGGCGTCGCCTACCGTAGAAATACCTTGGGGGTGCGTTTCTAGTACGTGATACGACTCTAGGAATGCCTCGATGCAGGCCTTCCAATTAGCGGGTAACCTTTTCCGCACGTACATGGCGGTAAATTTATTTTTAAAATCCCAGTTACGAAAGTGCTCCGGCAGCACGTTTAAGTACTCTGATAGCGGCTTCGCATCTTGATCAAAGTTGATGAAAACAAAGCCATTCCAGCATTCAAGTTTTAATTGCGGTAGGGAAAATTCGTCTTCATTTATATGTGGGAAATCCCACTGGCATGGAATGTCGGTGATTTTACCTTCCAAAGACCATGTGAAGCCATGAAATGGACAACGGAGCTCTTTGCTGCGGCCACAACTGTCTGAGGGCTTTAATTGCGTTCCTCTATGCAGGCAGGCGTTAGCATAGGCTCTTATACCATCGTTTGCGGTGCGGACAATAAGTACTGACTTATCGATAATGTCATATACCGTGTAGTCGCCTACTTCGGGAATGTCTTCCTCACGACAGGCCCATTGCCAGACCTTCATCCACATAGAATCCTGTTCTTGTTTAAAAAATGCTGGATCGGTGTAACGACTAAATGGGATGTCTTTATCACCTAAAAATATATAGGACTCTTCGATTAGATGATTTTCGGCATGATCCTTATCACTTTGGATAATGTCTCGTGTAGACGACCCAGGGCAGCGGGCCTCGCCGGGGCGCAGTATCTTTGTTGAATTAGAGGTTGAAGTGGTCATAAGGGAAACTCCGCTAAAGCGCATTAATTTTTCTTATTGAGATAAATTTGTAAAAGTCTGTTTATTTTTGGCCTTTGTTGGGTATACTTACTCACTCTAAAATAAAAAACAAGTATGTTCGTTTTTTATTTGGGGTTATAAATCTAATAATATTTATGTGGTTTGGAGTGGAAATGACATTTTTTAAATTTACGAAGAAATCCTCAACCTTGTCCGTTCGTCGGCTTGTTTGCCATGCTGCAGGTGCAAGCGTCGTACTGTGTGCAGCTAATGTCAGCGCTCAGAGCGAAAATATTCGAAATACAATAGAAGAGGTTCTGGTCACGGCTCAGAAAAAAGAGGAGAGCCTTCAGGAGTCACCTGTCGCAGTAACTGCATTAACTGGTAATAATCTAGAGCGTCAGTTTGCTTTAGACTTAAAAGATATAAGCGGCACCGTTCCTAGCTTAGTTGTAACGAGTGTTGTGAACTCGGGGATGACCGCTGCGATTAGTATTCGAGGCATTGGTGTTCAAGAGGCCGATGGTTTTATTGACCCCTCTGTAGGTGTTGTTGTAGATGGCGTCTATCAGGGTAGTAATACTACGGCGTTGTTAGACTTATTCGATATTGAACAGCTGGAAATATTACGTGGGCCACAAGGTACCTTATTCGGTGCTAACACTATCGGTGGTGTTGTTAATGTCACTACAAAAAAGCCAGAGCCTGAGTTTGGCGGCACGGCAAAGATTAGTGCCGGGAATTACGGTCGTCGTGATGCCGCATTAGCAATTAACATACCTCTGGTAGACGATGTTCTGCTGAGTAAAATCGCAGTGATGCAAAAGACGTTTGATGGCTTCTACACCGATGTTCAGAATGGTGCTGATCGAGGCGGACAAGATGTTCTTTCTGCGCGCGCCTACTTGTCATATATCGGCGCCGAAAACTTTGATGCCAATTTACAGTTTGAATACGGCCGGGGGCGCAATGGCTCGCCTGTTGTAATGAATTACGCCACCCAAGATATGGCGCTGTACGTACCCAATTACTCTAAATCATTATCTGATAAAGAGGATTATCGAACTGCTGTTCAGGTAAAGGATGCCTCTGATTACGATATTGGTGGCGTAACACTGACCATGAACTGGGACTTCGAAAACACGACTTTAACCTCTATTACCAACTATCGTGATTTTGAACTCGATGAGTGGACTGACCAGGATGGCTCTCCCGAGTCCTTGTTCGACACTCATCGTGTAACGAATAATCGTCAGATGTCGCAGGAATTACGTGCAAATACAAATGTTACCGACCGATTTGAGTTAACAACGGGATTCTATTACTTCTTCCAAAACTGGCAACTGGACTCCTTCTCAGATCTCACTGCGTTTGACGCGGCCTTGCCTGAATATGAGACGTTTATTTATCCAGACCAAGATGACGAGTCATACTCCTTTTTTGCGCAGGGCTATTATGATTTAACCGGCAGCGTTCGCTTGCAGTTAGGACTTCGCTACACCTACCAAGAAAAAGAACTCTATGTTTTGAATCAGACGGGATCGTCCGGCGCTATTGTTGCTGAGACACCAGCTGAGGGGAAAGATCACTGGGAAAATATAGGTTGGCGCTTAGGTTTTGACTGGCAGATAAATGACGATGCGATGCTATACGCGTATCAAGCGCGCGGCTTTAAGTCAGGTGGTTTCAATGCGCGTATTAGTTTCCCTGAAGATATTGGCCCCTACGATCCGGAAATCGTTGATACCTGGGAAGTCGGTGCCAAGACCGATTGGCTGGAAGGAAAGCTCAGAGCCAATATGGCAGTTTTCTACAATGACTATAAAGACCTACAGGTTGACCAACTAAACTACGTTGGAGCAAATGTAGTGACCCGTGTAGAGAACGCGGCAGAAGCGGTTATACAGGGTGTGGAACTTGAGTTAGTTGCTGTGCCTCTCCCTGGTCTTACGTTTAATACCACATTCAGTTACCTAGATGCCGAGTATCAAGATTTCTTTTTTGATGTCGATGCTGATCCATCTAACGGTCAGGAAGATGCCAGTGGTTTGTCGCTTAGAAACGCGCCTGAGGTACAGGCTTCTGTGGGTGCGGCGTACGATTTCAACGTCGGCGCAGGATATAGCACGGTTAATTTAGTGGCGACGTATACAGATGAACGCGACACCGATACCCGCAATCACCCGGTAGGACATGTTGATGAGTTGGTTTTGTACAACGCAAGTGTGCGATGGACAGATAACTCCGAAACATGGTCGATAGCCCTTCAAGGAAAAAACCTAACAGATGAAAAATATATTGCATCGGGTTTTCATGCTCCCGGTGTCATGAATTTCGCGACTTATGGTGCACGTCGAACCATTGCGGCAGAGGTGAGCTACAACTTTTAAGTGATATCGGTTTACCCGGTCTTAAAGACCCAGAGCTTAGCGATTTCGCTAATAAATGGGTCTTAGAAACTCCACTTTGGGTGGTACATCCACCCCTTTTTTAAGAGTTATCAACAAACAGCAGGGTTTGATATGAAGAACACTCAGTGGATATTACGCAGCCGTCCTGAAGGAGAGGTAGAGGAAGAAAACTTTACACTTCAGGAAAAGGATATACCTTCGATTTCCGAGGGCGAGTTTCTCGTTGAAGTTAAATACCTGTCTGTTGATCCGTCGCAAAGAGGTTGGTTGAACGACGTGCCTAGCTATGTGCCTCCTGTTGCTATAGGCGAGGTAATGCGTGCCACGGGTGTCGGTTACGTGGTCGAATCAAAACACCCTAGCTTTAGTGCGGGCGATGTTGTTGAAGGCGGTGTGGGCTGGCAAACATACGCTACCTGTAACGGTAGCGAGTTATTTCCAGTACGCAAAGTGACCTCGTCTTACCCCCTTTCCTATTCCCTGCATGTATTGGGTTTAACCGGTTTAACCGCCTTCTTCGGCATGCTCCGTGTTGCCCAAGTTAAGGCTGGCGATGTTGTTGTGGTGTCTGGGGCGGGCGGGGCTACTGGCTCAATTGCTGGGCAGTTGGCAAAGCTGCGTGGTGCACGTGTTATCGGTATTGCCGGTGGCGCAGAAAAGTGTAAATGGCTGGTAGATGACTTGGGCTTTTCTGCGGCGATTGATTATAAAAACGAATCAGTAGCGGATGGCTTGGCACGGCTTTGTAAGAATAGCATTGATGTTTTCTTTGACAATGTTGGCGGCCCGATTTTAGACGACGTTTTAGTTAATTTAAAAGTCGGTGGACGCATTACTTTGTGCGGCGGTATATCCAGTGGTTACGGCAAAGTAGATTTACCCCCTGGTCCCCAAAATTATATGCAGCTGGTTATTCGTCGTGCTGTTATGCAGGGCTTCTTGGTGCTTGATTTCGCTGAGGAGTTTCCCGCAGCGCTTGAGGAAATAGGTGCCTTGATTGATAACGGAAATCTTAAAGTTCAAGAGTCTTGTATGGAAGGAATTGCGTCATGCCCATTGGCTTTGAAAGGATTATTCCGCGGTGAAAATATCGGTAAGCAGCTGGTAAAAGTGTAAGTTAGGTCAATATTATGGGTAAGCCAATGTCAGTAACGCAGAATAAAAGTGTTCGGGATTTTAAGAGTTTCGCGGTTCGAGCCGAAGAAAAGGCTGCGGAATGTGGTGACGATATTGCCATTTTCTTAGAGCACGACGCGCCAATTCGCTATGGCTCAATATTCTCCGAAGCGATGGCGTTGGCCGCGGGCTTGCACCGGCTGGGTTTGGGAAAAGGCGATGTTCTTAGTTTTCAATTGCCGAATTGGCGGGAAACCGTAGCGATAGATATTGCTTGTTGCTGGTTGGGTGTAGTGCTGAATCCAATTGTGCCAATTTACCGCGCTAATGAAGTGCAGCATATCCTTGCTGACTGTGGTGCTAAAGCGATATTCATACCCGATAGTTATCGTAATTTTGACTACCAAGAAATGATTGCTGAAATGAAGCAGTCATTACCGCTTTTGGAACATGTCATTCTTGTTCGTGCTGCAGATGAAGACTTTGGCGATACTATTAGCTATACATCTCTCATTCACTCGGTAGAGGATGCTGCTGGGCAGGGCAGACTCGAACGAGTGGAAATCTTGCCGGGTGATACCAAACTTATTATGTATACCTCAGGCACTACTGGTAGAGCTAAGGCGGTGTATCACAGTCATGACTCACTAGCGCATGCTATCTTCAATGGTGTAGACGGTTGGCATCTTGGTGAGGATGACATCATGTTGATGCCGTCACCGGTTACACATATTACTGGCTACGCCAATGGCATCGAGCTCCCATTTCTAAGCAACGCTAAGGCGGCATTTATGGAGCGTTGGAACGTGGACGATGCGATGAGCTATATCACTCGCATTAATGCGACCTTCTGCGTTAGTGCTACTCCGTTTTTACAAGAGTTAGTGGAAAAATCAAAAAGTACCCTGCAGCGCCTTCCGAGCCTGCGCGGTTTTGCCTGTGGTGGCGCAGCGGTGCCTCCCAATTTAATTACGGCAACAAGAGATGTGTTAGAAAATTGCCGCGCATTTCGTGTCTATGGCTGTACCGAAGCACCACTCATATCGGTGGGCTTTATCGGTGATGACGAGTTGAGTTTAGCCGCCAATACCGACGGTAGCATATACAACTGGGACGTTAAAATTATCGACGAGCAGGGCGGTGAGCTTGCTCTGGGTCGTGATGGCGAAATAATTGTGAAAGGCCCAGCTATGATGAAGGGCTACGGCGAGGCTGAGCAAACCGCAGAATCGGTAGATAGCGACGGCTACTTCCATACTGGAGATATCGGGCATATCACCCCCGAAGGGGCGATTGTAATAACTGACAGGAAAAAGGACATTATCATTCGCGGCGGTGAAAATTTGTCTGCCAGAGAAATAGAAGATGTGCTCTATAAGCATCCCTTGGTGTTAGAGGCTGCGGTGGTGTCTATGCCCCATGAGCGTCTGGGTGAGGGCGTGTGTGCGCTGTTGGTAACCCGCGATGGAAGCGAGCCAACGCTCTCAGACCTGATTCCATTTTTTCAGCAAATGAAGCTGGCAAAGCAGAAGTGGCCGGAGCGGGTAGAGTATCGCCTTGAAATGCCTAAAACTGCATCTGGGAAGATTAAGAAAGATGTCTTGCGAAAGGAAGTTGTCAGTCATCTGGCGAAAATTGCCTGATCGTTCCAATGAGTCGTAGGAGCTAAATTCCATGTCCAGAATAGATTATACGAGTGATTTGAAGTTGCTCATTTCTGTTAAAGGGCACCCCTATGACAGAAACGCGTTCGCAGAGCTATTCGAAAACATTGAAGATGTTAGTTACACAATAGTTGAGCAGCCTGCTAGCCAGGCCATGTTCTCGCCGATCCTTGCCAAGGATTACGACGTGCATGTGCTCTATGATATGCCGGGTCTGGATTTTACCACTCAGCCACCCAGCCTCATTGACCCGCCTGAGAAGTTTGTATCGGATTTTGAAGACTTACTTGAACTCGGACATGGTCTTTTGTTTTTGCATCACTCTATCGCCAGTTGGCCGACTTGGCCGAAATACGCGGAGATTGTCGGCGGGCGTTTTCTCTATGTACCGAGCGAATTGCGTGGCCGCCCGTGTATGGACTCTGGTTACCGTCACGATGTGACGTATACCGCCAAGACTCACTCCTGGGGTGCGCTGGCAGACGGCGTGCCAGACACTTTCTCGATGACGGACGAACTCTATCTCTATGAGGTCTTTGAGCAAGACGTTATTCCGCTTCTTAGTGGTAATTATCCTCCCATCAGCGATAATTTTTATTCGGCTGCTCACGCAGGTCTAGGGCGTATGTTCTCAAATGCCGACTGGCCGCATCCGCAGGGCTCAAACTACTTAGCGTGGGCTAAGAGCTATAAAAATAGCCCTATAGTCTATATCCAAATGGGTGACGGGCCATCGGCTTATGAAAACCCGCACTTCCAGAAGATTCTTTCGAACGCGATAGCGTGGCTAGGCAGTGCAGAGTCACTCGCTTGGGCCAAAAAACGAAACCAATCATAAAAACTTAACATAGTAGATTGCATTACTGCGATGTAATGCCTACAATAAAAAACAACACAGATTGTTTTATTAGGTCTTGATTGGTTTTAATGTAAATTCATGTTCGAACGTCGAGCAAAATATATGAATGATAATAATTTTAGAGCAGAGGTTCGGGCCTTTCTTCAAGAAGAGTTAACGCCCGAACTTAAACGTGCTGGTGAGCTTATGACCAGCGTGTTTGCCGATTTTGATGCAACGATGGCGTGGCATCGAAAATTGTACCAAAAAGGTTGGGTTGCGCCAGATTGGCCTGAGGCCTACGGCGGCACAGGCTGGACACTCAATCAACGCTATATATTCCAAGAAGAATGCAAGTTGTCTAACGCGCCAGCATTGTTGCCTATGGGCTTGCAAATGCTGGGGCCTATGTTGATTCACTACGGCAGCGACGAGCAAAAAGCGCACTACTTGCCACGTTTGCTCTCCGGTGAAGACGTTTGGTGCCAAGGCTATTCTGAACCCGGTGCGGGGTCTGATCTTGCTTCTTTAAGCACCTCAGCAGTGCGTGATGGTGACGATTACCTTATAAACGGCTCAAAGATTTGGACTAGCTATGCCCAGCACTCCAATAAGATTTTTTGTCTAGTACGCACCTCCAAAGAGGGCGCACCGCAAGCAGGTATTAGCTTCATTCTGGTCGACATGGATACTGACGGCATTACCGTAGAGCCCATTGTGGGCCTAGATGGGCGTGTGGAGCAATGTCAGGTGTTTTTTGATGGGGTTCGTGTTCCCGTCGCTAATCTTGTTGGTGAAGAAAACCAAGGTTGGGAGGTCGCGAAATACCTCTTAGAGTTTGAGCGTGGCGGACATAACTTCACAATCGACCATAAAAAACAGATGGCCAAAATTCGCAAACAAGCGTCCGAAGAATACGACGCCGATGGATATTTGTGGCGTGATAACCCGGTATTCAATGCTCGCTTTGCCGAAGTGGCGGTTGATGCCTTGGCGCTGGAGTACACCGAGCTAAGAATTAAAGGGGCATTAAATGCCGGGGGTAATCCCGGCGCGCTGTCTTCGCTCTGCAAAATCGTCGGCACTGAAACTGGCCAACGCTTTAATGAAATCAGTATGGACATCTTGGGACCGCAGGCACTGCCATTCCAGATCGCAGCATTAGAGCCGGACTTTGAAGGCGAACTCATCGTCGCAGATTACGCTCTGTCCTGCATGCCAGAGTACATAAATAATCGTGCAGCGACCATTTATGGTGGCTCGGCTGAAATTCAGCGAGACATTATTGCTAAGCGCGTGCTGGGACTCTGAGGAATTTATTGAATGTATATCGAATTTTCAGAAGAACAGCGGATGCTCAAAGAGAGCGCTGAAAAATATTTGAACGAAAACTACGAGTTTGAAGCGCGTCAGAAAATCGTCAAGTCAGACAGTAACTACTGTAGCACCCAGTGGCAAACCTTTGCAGATTTAGGTTGGCTGGCAATGACCTTTGCTGAAGAGGCGGGTGGCTTTGGTGGCGGGGCTTTAGAAACCATGCTGTTAAGCGAACAGCTTGGTGTCAACTTAGTAGTTGAGCCGTATTTTGAAACGGTGGTGTTTGGCGGTCAGCTTATCTCTGCAGGTGCCAGTGACGAGATTAAATCACGTTACCTAGATGCCCTGATAAGTGGGCACTGCCAAGTTGCTTTTGCCTGGTCTGAGACCAAACATCACCATGCGATGAGCGACGTCGCGATGGCGGCTTCTGTCTCTGGCGATAGCATTCTCGTAAATGGCAGTAAGACTGTTGTGCTAAATGGCGCTGCCGCAGATGTTGTGCTGGTTTTGCTACGAACCGCGGGCGAGCGAGGTCAGTCCGACGGATTGAGCTTGGTACTGGTAGACGCTGACGCGGAAGGCTGTGTTCGCCGCAGTTACAAAACCTACGATGGTCGTAATGCCGCCGAATTCAGTTTTTCAAACGTCAATGTACCCCTCGCCAATGTATTGGGTGTACAGGGTAGCGCAATGGAATTACTTGCGCCGGTAGTGCATCGCGGCATCTTGTCGCTCTGCGCTGAGGCCGTCGGTGCCATGTCGGCATTGGTGGATGCCACTGTAGATTACACCAAACAACGCAAGCAGTTTGGTCGCTCTATTTCCCAGTTTCAGGTGCTTAGGCACCGAATGGCTGACATGTTCATCGCCTTGGAGCTCTGCCGGTCGCTCATGTTAGCCACCGCGTGGAAGCTCGACCATAACGATGCAGATGCGGAACTCACTTTAGCCGCCTTAAAAGCCAAGGTTGCCAGCGCGGGTAAGTTCATTGCCCATAACGCAATTCAGTTACATGGCGGTATTGGCACCACCGATGAGTTAAAAATTGGTCATTACTTTAAACGTATTGCAGCAATAAATAGTCAGTTCGGAAGTCGCGATTTCCATCTGGCTCGTTTCGCCCAACTATCTCAAAAATAAGTATCAGAAGGAGTACGTCATGGATCTTAAATTAAAAGATAAAGTTATTTTGATAACCGGTGCGTCTAAGGGCATTGGCTTGGCTGTGGGTAAATATCTTGCCTCTGAAGGCGCGAATATCAGTATTTGTGCCAGAAATGCAGACGAAGTAGCCGCCGCAGTCAAAGAGATTAAATCTTTGGGCGTGAAGGCCTACGGATCTGTCGTCGATGTGAAAGATACAGATTCACTTACTGCCTGGGTCGAAAATTCGGCAAAGGAACTTGGCGGTGTTGATGGTTTTGTATCGAACGTAAGCGCGGGCGGGGCTGATGCGGAAGAGTCGGGTTGGAGAATGAATTTCGAAACCGATGTGCTGTCAGTGTGGAAAACTGTACAAGCAGTGTTACCGCATTTAGAGAAATCTGCGTCGCCATCAATTGTTAATATTTCGTCTACCGCCGCCTTAGAGGCGTTCGCCGGTGCCGTACCTTTTGGCACGTTTAAAGCAGGCATGCTTAATTATTTTGGCAATCTAGCAAATGTACATGCTGCGCAAGGCATCCGCGTCAATAGCGTAAGCCCTGGCCCTGTGTTTATAAAAGACGGTGCGTGGGATCAGATTAAAGCCAGTATGCCAGAGATATATGATGCAACTGTTTCTGCTATCCCGATGGGTCGTATGGCCGCGGTAGAAGAGGTCTGTGTTCATGTGGCGCTGTTATTAAGCCCAATATCCAGCTTCACCACGGGCGCGAACATTGTTGTAGACGGTGGATTCACTAAGCGCATTCAATATTAATGTGCCGGTTTAAGGCGTTATTATGAAAAAAAATATTTTAGATTTAACAGGTAAAGTCGCACTGGTAAGCGGTGCATCTAGCGGTCTTGGTGAACATTTCGCAGAAGTGCTTGCCGCCTACGGCGCGGTTGTTATCTGCACGGCCCGTCGTGTGGATCGACTGGAAAATCTTGCCGCTAAGATACAAGCCAACGGCGGCAAGGCCTACGCCGTCGAAATGGACGTCACCGATAGAGCTTCAGTCAAGCGTGCACTAGATATGGCTGAAGAGCTGGCAGGCGTGCCTGCTGTTGTTATTTGCAATGCGGGCGCCACAGGTGGTCAGCCTTTCTTAGAAATGGAAGAGGCCGTTTGGGATCACGTGCTAGATGTGAATGTGAAGGGCGTGTTTAACCTGGGGCAGGAAGTTGCCCAGCGCATGGTAGCGGCCGGAATTACGGGAAGCATTATCAATATCTCCTCAATTTGCGGAACCAGAACGTTCCCCGGTTTATCGCATTACTCTTCGTCAAAGGCAGCAGTCGACCAATTAACAAGAACCATGGCTCAGGAATTGGCACCGCACAATGTGCGTGTTAATGCCATTGCTCCAGGCTATTTTTTAACAGATCTCACGGCAGATTACTACGCGACCGAAGCCGGTCAGAAAGACGTTGCTGGCTTACCCCTAGGTCGTTTAGGAAAGTTGGAAGAGCTAGATGGTCAACTGTTGCTGCTCTCTAGTGATGCCTCTAGCTTTATGAGCGGTGGTGTATACACAGTAGATTCAGGGCACTCAGTCCGCCTAGGTTAAACTTTTGCGAACATCTCTTTGGCGGCCGTAAGGTCGCCTTTTTTTCAATATTTCGCTTTCTATTGGCGTCTGTCGGCAAATTTTTACCTAAAGGCTGTTTGCTAAAATCTTCGTAAGAAAACGGTGCGACGAGAGACTGGGCAATAAAAATGATAAATGATAATTCTCAAAAGTGCTCCACTGCTTAGCATGCCCGTGTAGTGTTTTTTTCACTGTTGGAGACGACGTGTCTCGATTTGTACGTAGTTAGGTGTGACGATTATTGGTGGGCGGCGGGGTTCGATATACCGATAGCTCATCGGCATGAGCTATCGGTCAGTGATAGATTTGTTAAAACCCCATTTCTTGTGGCGTTGGGATTCTACGCAGAGTTTGCCCACCTGAGATATCGATTAGTTGGCCAGTGATAAAGGCTTCGTCAGAAAGTAACCATAGAGCTGCGTTGGCAAGATCGGCGGAGGTTGGCAGTCGACCAAGTGGAATCTCTTTCAGAAACGCATTTTCTATGCTGTTATCTTGGAAGTAGTTGGCGGTCATTGCGGTTGCGGTAAAGCCGGGCGCGAGCGAGTTTACACGGATATTTTGCGGTCCGTATTCTACCGCGGCAATACGCACCAATTGGTCGGCGCCGGCTTTACTGCCGCCGTAGGCGCCAAGGCCTGGTGGTGGGATGATACTGGCTTGCGTGGATGTGGTGACAATGGAGCCGCCACTTTGCATGACAGCTGCCATATGTTTAATAAATAGTGCGGCGCCGGTGAAATGAACGTCGCTAGCCTGTTTTAGCATGGCCTCGGTGGTGTCTGCGATGGCCGCTGATACATCGATACCGGCAAAATTAATGGCGCCATCCAGCTGCCCGTAGTGGCTAATCGCCGCTGCAGCAAGGGCTTCTAGCTGTGTCTCTTTGGTGATGTCACATGCGATGGGGATGGCGGCGTCTAAAGAGTTCGCTATTGCGGTTACTCGATCTATTTGGCGGCCAGCCAATACCAATTTGGCGCCTTCTTCGTTAAGACGGCGAGCCGTTGTCGCAGCCATGCTGCGTTCGTCTGATACGCCTAAAATTACGATGACCTTATTTGCTAATCTAATGCTCATTAATCAATTCCTTTATTGTTCTGCAGACTGCTTTGCTTGGGCCTGTGCTTGACGAGTAATGTCGTCGAATGGCTCGATAGTCCATTTAATACCTCTGCGTAGCAGTGTGTAGAATACGGGGAGATCCCATGCGCATTTCTCTACGGTGGGCCAATAGTCGAGCAGGGGCTGCATGTCGTAGTGGTGGCGGCAGTGGCCTAGGGTTAAGTAAAGCACTTCGCCTTTGCCGACTTCGTGGGTGTAAAGGACGGGGTGACGTGCATGCTCCCACTCATTCTCTTCAAATCCTTCTGCCTTGCCGCCGTATTCGGCATCGAGCAAGACATTGAGCTTACCGTAGGTTTTCATTAGGTATAGCTCGTCGGTACTTTCAAAGGGCGTAATGCCCTCCACTAGAGGGTGATCCGGATTGGCTACTGATACGGTGTAGGGGGCAATCGGTGGGTGAGAGCGAAACATGGAGCCCAGTGTTTCTACAAACAATGGCGCCCAATCTGGTGTGCCGTATAAGCCGGTATTCATTAAGCGAATAATGGAGTTAGTCCCGTGTAAGGCGTACCAGCGGCCGCCATCGGCGACCCATTTGTAAAGTACTTCTTGTGCAGTGAGGGAGGGCACTACATTGCAGGTATACGAGATAAGCATGTCTGCATTGTTGATCGCGTCGATATTTTCGTAGTCTTCAAACACGCGAACGCGAATACGATCATCTTCGGCCAGTAGCTTTAGTAATTCTAGGCGAGCAAAGTCAATGTCGTGCCAGACGCCGCCTGTCACTAGAACGCAATTAATTCTGCCTGCTGTATATTTTTTATCAGTCATCTCTGGCTCCGATATTTTACAGTGTTGGCTTTGGCAGTGATGGATCGTTTGCTAAGCAGTAGTCCACCCATTTATGAAAAAATTGGTTGCCACGCTCATTGCGGCCAAACATAACGTGGGAGTGCGCGCCTGACTCAATGCCTTTCTGGATGCGCAGGCCCATGAAGTAGTCTTCTGTGTCGACAACGTTACGGAGCCATTCAATCATATCTTCCAAGGTTTGTTTTTCTTGGTCTGTTTCTGGCGCGGTGTGGTGTATAAAATAAAGGTGCGTGGTGTTTTCACCAGGTGTGGGGCCGGGAATAATTTGCGCTATTTGAGTTATTTCCGGGGCAACAAATATGGAGACATTCGGAAATAATGTGCGGATAAAATCGTAGCCCTTGTTTTCATATTTCCAGTATTTTTCTGGATCGACGTCCTTTAGTGTGTGTATTGTGCGCTGCGGGAAACCCAGTAAAATATGTGGGCCATAATTTTCAAAATGCATAATGTTTGAATAGGTACGCGGGTTCACGGTTTCCGGGTGTGCAATGGCGAAATGGTAGCCTTCTAAGTAGCCGTCGTAGGCAATCTTCCAGTTCGCACCGTAAATAGTGCGTTTGCCACAAAAGTGCCATTTATCGAAGCCAATGTCTTCGATATCTTCGATCATACCGCCTAGGTGTTCCTCGAAATCGACCTCGGTATCACCATTTAGTACGGTGAATATTAAACCGCCTCGCTCGTAGGTGGGCAATTGGGTGAGTCCGTGGCAGCTCTTATCTACTTCGCCAAACTTTTCTTTATCGGCAACGGCGAGCAGATCGCCATCGTTGCGAAACGACCAGCCATGATACTGACAGGTGAAGCGCGAACGTGTGCCGTACTCTTCGGTTGCCACTTGCATGGCGCGGTGCGGGCATACGTTGAGCATGACCCGCGCGCTGCCGTCCGCAGTGCGGGTGATTAGCAGTGGCTTATCCAGGAACTGCAGGGTTTTGTAGTCACCTGTATTTGGTAGCTCCTGACTTAGGGCGACGAATATCGGCCGGTTCTTAAAAATTAAATCCATTTCTTGCTGCCAACCATCCGGGTCAGTATAGGCACTGCAGGGCACTGACATTGTGCTCTCAGCCATATCTGTCTGCTTGTCGTCGACATAGTCGATCATTTTTTTGACTGCGTGATTATATAGCGACTTTTTGCTCATAATGACCTCTAGGATTTGGCGGTGTTATATATCTAGTTGCAGCGGGCCGCAGGAACTGACTTCGTACTTCATTACTTGCATATCGGTAACATCGAGGCTTGCCGCGAGTGCTAGAAATTCAGCGATGTGTGGTAATGAAAGATGAGTCATTAGTGCGTCTTCAGATGCCCACTGCTCAAAGATGCAAATCATATTGGGGTTTGCGATATCAACAGCAATAGAGTAGTCAATGCAGCCTTCTTCGGCATGAGTTGGCGCCAATATTTTTTGAGCACCGGCAATATAGCTGGCGGTGTCTTTTGGGTTAACGGTAATACGTGCAGAGATAACAAGCATGATGTTGTGGTCCTGTCGATATATGGAAGTTTATGAGGTTGCTTGGCTTAAACCCGAGAACATAATTTGGTATGCGGCATTTAAAAAGTCTTTGGCCTCTTGTTCGCGCCCCAATTCTGCTTCAAATTCAGAGTGGTAGCTCAGGCGACATTTGTTGCCCTCAATGAGGCTGAGCGTTCCGGTCGCCTTGTATTTTGTTATACCGGCTGGCCTATCATTTACCAGCGCTAGTGAGTAGGTATAAGTACGTGGGTCAATGCTTAGCAATTGTTCGCTAACTGCCGTAGGGAAGCCGACATTAAATATGTGCCGTGTCATTCCTGCGCCTTGACCTTCAAGTTCGACGCGATCTATATCTACCGCAAGGCCTGTAGGCCACCAGCGTTGAATGTTGCCGAAATCTGCGAGAAGCTCCCATAATGTGTCGCGCGGAGCGGAAAAGTCGTGGAAAGTATCGATAGTTTGCATAATAGGTGACTTTTTGTTGAGTACGGGTTCCAGCGAACCATTAATTATTATTTGCCGTATGTAAGTATGATCAGCATGGTCAAAGTTAATCAATAGCGATAAAAAAGTCAAACATGATTGATTTTATTTTTATCTAGTACTACTCTTTTCCAATTCGCAGTACAGACACGATAATAATTGTAGGAATATTTCATGACCCCAGTCACCAATAGACAGCTTTATTTACATCAGCGTCCTGTAGGCGTTCCGACCGCGGACGATATCCGTTTGCGAACCGTGGACGTGCCTTCGCTGGCCGACGGCGAAGTATTGATCGAGAATCATTACTTATCTTTGGATCCAGCAATTCGGGACTGGATGAGTGGTAACGATACGTATATGGCTCCTATTGCCATTGGTGAGAGTATCAGAAGCACCACGCTGGGAAAGGTGTTGGAGAGTCGTCATCCAGATTTTGTTGCGGGAGACTATGTCCAAGGTTTGGCGGTTAACGCCTGGGAGGAGTACACCGTCAACTCAGGAGAAGTACTTACAAAGGTGGTGAATGATGGTAAGTATCCACCGCGCTACTATTTAAGCATCTTCAGTGGCGCCATGGGTTTAACGCCATATTTTGGTATGTTAGAGCTCGGTCGTCCGGTAGCGGGTGAAACGGTATTAATCAGTGCGGCTGCCGGTGCGGTTGGTTCAATTGCGGGTCAAATAGCGAAGATAAAAGGTTGTCGAGTTGTTGGCTTAACAGGATCAAATGATAAGGCAAGCTGGCTTATTAATGAGCTAGGGTTTGACGCGGTTATTAATTATAAAGACTGTGATAATTTGGCTGAAGAAATCGCCAGCGTATGCCCTGAGCGGGTAAATATATTCTTCGATAACGTTGGTGGAGAAATACTTGATGCTGCGCTACTTAATATCGCGGACCATGCGCGTATCGTTTTTTGCGGTGCGATTTCAAGCTACAACGCGAGTGGGCCGGTACCAGGGCCGTATAACTATTGGCAAATTCTGGCTCATAGCGCAACGGTTAAGGGCTTGCTGACGACAAATTACGTAGATCAATTCGATGCCGCAAATGCTGAAATACGGGGGTGGCTTGAGTCGGGAAAGTTACGTTTTAACGAAGATATTGTAGATGGAATAGAGAATACCGTTGATGCCTATGCGCGCCTATTTTCTGGCATGAACAAGGGTAAACTTTTGGTAAGGCTGGCTGCGGCTGATCAGCAATAAAAATTTTGAGTAATTAATGTGATTCTGTAAATCAATAACTCTTCAGATCTTAGGTGTGTCGATAGGTAGCATTTTCTGACATAACTAAGATCGTTGTGTCAAAAATTCTCAGTTTAAGAATCTACGCTTACCGAGAATAAATAGACCTTAAATTTAAAAAACAATCATACTTGTTTAATTTTAAAATCGCTGCTAGGATTCAGTACATATTGCCATTGTGAGATTGATTGGCTCTATAAAAATAACTTAGGGGATAGGTATGTCTTTTATAGATAACGACAATAAATTAATATGCAAGTCGCTGGGCATCATTGTTATGGCCGGCGGTACATCGATTGCTACACCAGTATATGCCGAAGGTGCTAGAACTTTAGAAGAGGTCGTGGTCACGGCACGGAAACGTGAAGAGAGCATACAAGATGTACCGGTAGCGGTAAGCGCAATTGCAGGTGACGATGTTAAAAACGCATTTACCTTAGATACTACGTCGCTTGCTCAATTTGCCCCTAACGTTGTTATGGATACTATTGAAGCAGGGACCCCCGCAGGTGGTGGTTTTGCGATACGCGGAATCAGCTACCAAGATGTTGAAAAGGCATTTGATCCCACGGTATTGGTCGCTGTAGATGGTGTGCCAATGGCGACAGGTACTGGCCAAGTTTTCGATCTGCTTGATATTGAGCGTATAGAAGTGCTGCGCGGCCCGCAAGGAACCTTGTTCGGAAAAAATGTCGTCGGTGGTCTTATCAATATTCATCGCGAAAGGCCTCGGACTGACGAAGTGAGCGGTAAGGTTCGCACTCGTTTAGGTACATACGGAAAGCATGATCTAGAAGCTTTGTATAACTATGGTGAAGAGGAATGGGCAGTTAAACTAACCGCTTCAACATTAAACCAAAGTAAGGGCTATACCAAAAATTCAGTTGCCGGTGACATGGGTAAAAAGGACACCGATCGCGCCGGTGTGCATTGGCTATTTGATGCTTCTGATAGTGTTACTCTGCAAGCTCAATACAATTACTCCAATATGGAAGGTATCGCTGCTGCTACCTTAGGAACGGCCACTGATAGTTCAGATACTTTTTGCGGCTTCTACCAAGCAAATGGTTTTGACTGTGGCGGAGAATTCGGTCAAACAATTCGTCCCGCTGGCGAAAGTTCTGATCGCCGCCGTAGCTACGCCAATTATCGCGGTGCAGTGGGCCTAGAAACCCATCAAGCCATTTGGCAAATAGACTCTGATCTTAATGATTCGTTGACGTTGACCTATGTGGGAGGATGGTTGACCTCTGCTGATGAGTACAAAGCGGATTTTGATGGAAGTCCGGCGACCCTGTATCACGTCAATCGGTTTGGCGATTACAACCAAGTAACGCATGAGATTCGTATCAGTAGCGACGCCGGCGGAAATTTACTTTGGCAAGCAGGCGTTTTCTCAGCCAATTCAGATGCCACGTCTAATCAGTTAACACAAATATTTTCAACTGACTGGTCTCCCTTCTCACAAACAGAGACTTCATCTGAATCGCACTCGGTATTCTTTGAGGGTGACTATAGTATGTTGGATAGCAAGTTAACGCTAACCGCCGGTACTCGCTTTATCACTGAAACAAAGAGAATGGACCGTGATGTTTTTGATGTAACGGCGGGCACATATAATGTTGGGCCAAATGCTGGCGGTGAGCGTACCGATAATGATTGGATTTATCGTTTGGGCGCGCGTTACCAGTTCACCGACGATTTAATGGCTTACGTCACTAACTCTACTGGTTTCCGAAGTGGTGGTTTTTCTCCGCGGGCATCGTCGCCGGAGTCACTCTCTGAAGGGTTTGGCGCTGAAACCCTGAATAACTGGGAGGCGGGAATAAAGTCTACTGTTATGGATGGCAAGCTAAAGTTAAATGCCACCGTATTTCATATGATTTATGAGGATATGCAAACAGAAGTGTCTCTACCCGCACCAAGTATTCCTGAAGGTCAGGAGCAAGCGATACGTAACATAGGCGAGGCCGAATTCAACGGTGTTGAGTTGGAGTTTGATCTGTTACTAACAGATTGGTGGCGCTTCTCTGGTAACGTAGGTTATTTGGATGCTAAGTATACGGATTTCGTTGCTGACATTTATGGTGATGGTATTGTTGCGGATGAATCAGGATTAAAACTGCGTCGTGCACCAGAAATAACCTACTCGGTTCAGAATGTATTGGATTGGTCGGTGAGCGGTGGCTTGTTGAGCTGGCGGGTGAGTTACTCATGGCGTGATGATTACGAGGCAACCTTGACTAATCATCCCGGTACGCAAATAGAAGCATTTGGTTTGCTAGACTCTTCTTTAACTTATGAGCGTGATGAATGGCGTGTGTCGTTGTTCGGCCGTAATTTAACTGATGACGATAGTTTTTCTCACGACTATGTTGTTGCACCAAATCGTCCTCAGCCAGGTGTCCAGAATCAAGGTTCATTTTGGAAGTTTGCAACAGTTAGATCGCCGCGTGAGTTTGGTTTGGAAGTGACTTATAGCTTCTAAATAGCGATTTTAGCAAGATACCAGTTAATAAGAAAAAGGTCTGAATGCCCATTAGTAATAAACGAGATATGATATCTCTGTTTTTACTTGGGCATTCATTCATTGTATTTTTGAATTTTTATAAACTGATTTTTCAGTATGATAAGACGTAAGAGATTAATGTAGTAAAATTGAGTGTGATTTGAGAGAGTTCTTTAAAGCACCTAATTATTATATCTTTTGATTTACGATAATGAATATTCAGTGATGTTTGTCGTTAACAATTGAGTCAAGGCATAGAACGCCTAGAGCTTGTCTGACTGCCAGTCAGGTGGGAGTATAAAATGTATCGAGTTCTCCGCGAACCCTTGCTGCACTTTCTATTAATCGGGATTGGCATGTTTGTGGTTTTTGCTTACCTAAATCCCAGCTCGATGGACGATCCCCGCCGAATTAGCGTGTCGCGAGCTGACCTGTTGACGTTTATGCAGTATCAAGCGCGGGCGATTGATGGCGAGCGTCTGAATATTATCTTAGACCAGTTGCCAGAAGATAAGATGCAGAAAGTGATCGACGATTATGTGCGTGAGGAAGTACTTTTTCGCGAAGCTAAATCGCTGGGTCTTGATCGTTATGATTACACTGCCAAGCGTAGGCTTGTTCAACGAATGGAATACACATTACGTGATCTCGTTGATTCTGTAGACATATCTCAGGAAACCCTTTCGAAATACTATGCTCAGCATCAAGCTGCGTATTATGTCGAGTCTGAAATTACTTTCACCCATGTATTCATAAGCACAAAAAATCGCGTCCCAGAAGCGGCGTTGCTGGTTGCGGAGAGAACATTACAGCAACTCCAGCAGCGACGAGAATTGTTTAATCACGCGACCAGTTACGGCGATCGTTTTTTATACCATTCAAATTATATAGGCAAGGGGGCACAGACGGTACTCGATCACTTTGGTGCTGGTTTTCAGCAACAAGTGTTCGCTCTGAGTGAGGACACGCTTAATACTTGGCAGGGCCCAATTCTGTCTGAATACGGTTATCATCTAGTTCAAGTTGCTAGTATTAAAAAGGGGTATCAGCCGGAGCTCAAAGAAGTTTATGCCCGCGTTATGTCGGATGCACAAAGATATGAGCAGCAAAAGCTATTAGACGGGGCTATTGATGTGATTGTCGCTGATTATAAAATCTTCGTGGAAAAAGACGGTATTACGTCGGGGTCTGGTTTGGCGTCTCAGCCCGTAACAGTTACCTTGGATGCCTCGTGAAGTTTCTAATTATAACGATGATGTTGCTGTCCTTGTCGCCTGGCGCGTGGGCTGATGATGCGCGGCCTGCGTATTTTTCTATAGTGGAAAAACAAGCTTTGGTGTACATGCTGAAATGGCGTATTCCCCCAACCATTTCCGCCTCTAACTTGCCGACCTTAGCCTTACCTGCTGATTGCAGTCACTTCCCTGATACTGTTTCTAGTGAGCGGGTGCTGATACAAACCCTACAAGGGCAGCGCTTGTATCAGTGTCAGCAAAGTTTATCTGGCGGTGATATTCAAATTTCTTATCCAGTATTTAATCCCTCATTGAGTAGCTTGGTAAAATACAACGCTTTGTCAGGTGAAAGTTACACTCGGATGCTCGCGCCCAATGAGTATAGCTGGACTATTCCAGAGACTGAAAGTGCCTATCAGGTTGCGTTGGATTATACGCGCTTGGGTATACAGCACATATGGGAGGGAATAGATCATCTATTGTTTTTGCTATGCTTGGTCTGGATCGCCGGTTCATTCTCACGAATTTTAATAACAGTAACGGGGTTCACCTTATCTCATTCCTTCACCTTGGCGTTGTCTGCCTTAGATCTAGTGCACCTTCCAGTCCCGCCTGTAGAGGCAGTCATAGCGCTGAGTATTGTTTTCCTCGCTACCGAAATTGCGAAAAGTAAGCGAGACAGTTTAACTTGGAATTACCCGGTGGCGGTATCCACTGCGTTCGGCTTATTGCATGGCTTAGGTTTCGCCGCGGTACTCACCGAGATTGGTTTGCCACAGGTAGAGCTGGTGACGGGTTTGCTGTTTTTCAATGTTGGAGTGGAAGTTGGACAGCTCGTCTTTGTTACGATTGTAGCGCTAGTTATGTGGCTAGTGCGTCGGATGGCAGTCACCAACTCTTTCGCGTCACCTAAATATCACGATCTTGCTCGAGTTTGCTTCAGTTACACCATCGGTGTGTTTGCCACTTATTGGATGGTGGAGCGATGTATGCAGTTTGTTTAATGCCCTGACTCCCTACATCCTTGGATGTTAAAAGTCGGATAGAGTCGTGTAGATAAAGTTATATTTGTGCTGATGGCAGCACCCAGTTGGTGATGACGGGCATGGTTTAAAATACTTTTTTGGAGCTTTTAATGTTTATTTCTGATCGTAGTCAAGGCCGATTTTTGTTTGGATCGCAATTCGCTGCGGGTATGTTCATTGCGGTGGCAATGCCTTTTGCGAGTGCCGCGGATAATGCCGTTAAAAATGCAGATGAGCAGCTACCTATTTATTCCTCTCCGGTACGAGAAGGGAATACTAATCTGTATTGGGGGGACACGCATTTACATACTAGAGATTCCGCCGATGCCTACACAATGTTAACGCATCTCTCTCGTGAAGACGCGTTTCGTTTCGCGCGTGGTGAAAAAGTAAAGGCCGATAACGGTATGCCAGTACGATTGCGCCGTCCTCTTGATTTTCTTGCGATTACTGACCATGCGGAATACTTAGGTATTTTTTCCCAGCTTGCGGATAATAATGCAAATTTAAAAGGTTGGAAGCTAGGTGAAGAGTGGCGAGATCTTTTGCAGAAGGGCATGAACAAGGAGCTAACCTTGTCGTGGTCTATTGCGATTCAAGGCAGTGATGAGAAATATAAAGTACCGCTAGATTTACAAAAATCCATTTGGTCGGAGTCCGCAGAAGTTGCCGACAGGTATAATGAGCCGGGATTGTTTACAGCGTTTATAGGGTATGAGTGGACTTCTATGATTAGCGGTGACAACCTGCATCGGGTCGTCATCTTTAAAGATGATGCCAAGCTCGCCTCGCAAGTCCTACCGTTTTCAGCACAGCACAGCACTGATCCTGTCGATTTATGGAATGCCCTAGCGGACTATGAAACTAAAACAGGTGGAGAAGTACTCGCGATAGCCCATAACGGAAACGTGAGTAATGGCCGCATGTTTGCCCCCACGGGAGTAGATGGAAAGCTGATTGATTCCGCATATGCAGAAAAACGTGCACGCTGGGAACCTGTTTACGAAGCGACGCAAATTAAAGGTGACGGGGAAGCGCACCCCTATCTATCACCAGATGATGAATTTGCAGATTACGAAACCTGGGATCAGGGTAATATCACTCTGACTACTCCCAAAAAACCAGAAATGCTGCAGTACGAATACGTGCGCTCGGGACTTAAAGAGGGTCTTCGTCATGAGGCCAACTTAGGGACGAATCCGTTTAAATTTGGGCTAGTAGGTAGTACCGATTCTCACACGGGTCTCTCTACCCCTTATGAAGATAATTTTTTTGGTAAGTTTGGTGATGATGAACCGTCAGCAGACCGAACTAATAAGTTAATGGCGGGCCAATTGCAGGAAGTTTGGAAACTCGTTGCCAGTGGGCTTGCTGCGGTTTGGGCTGAGGAAAATACTCGATCATCATTATTTTCTGCCATCAAGCGACGTGAGGTGTATGCCACTACGGGGACACGTATTACACTCCGGTTTTTCGGCGGCTGGAGCTTCACCAATGATGATTTGCTCAGCTCTGATTTTGATCGCATAGGTTATATAAAGGGCGTGCCAATGGGCGGCGACCTATTCGGTAAAGAGGTGAAAAGATCGCCCACCTTTATGGTGGCTGCGGCTCGCGATCCTCTGGGCGCAAATCTTGACAGAGTTCAGGTAGTTAAAGGCTGGTTAGATGATAAAGGCCTTACCCACGAAAAAGTATATGACGTCGCGCTTTCTGATGGTCGTAAGCTTGATAAGCGCAGTGGCAAAGCGCCAGCGGTAGGTAATACAGTTAATATAAAGGATGCGAGCTATAGCAATAGTATAGGTGATGCTGAACTAGCTACAGTTTGGACCGATCCTGATTTTAATTCTAGCCAAAAGGCATTTTATTATGTGCGGGTTTTAGAAATTCCAACGCCACGTTGGACCGCATACGATGTTAAGTATTTAGGTGCTGATATTACAAATGATGCGCCAATGTTCGTTCAGGAGCGCGCCTACTCGTCGCCGATTTGGTACACGCCATAGTGCTTTGTTTTTTTATATCTTAGAGAATCGGCATAAGTAATCTTGGCGTTTGCAGGCGAATAGATTACTTATTGCGCTAAGAAAGATGTCGGATAAGATTGATAAGTGCTTTAAGGAATAATACGAATACTAACGTAGCATTCGGTAGTTGCGAATACTTAGCTTTAAAACGGACAGGTGCAATTCACTGACATTCGCTGTCCCGTCGCTGGGTGGTCAAATTCGATTGACGCTGCATGCAGCAGTAATCTCGGCGCTAGTTGCGTCGAGTTTTCGCGGTGGTATAAATCGCATCCTAAAATGGGATGGCCAATGGCAAGGCTGTGGATTCTTAGTTGGTGAGTTCGCCCTGTTAATGGGGTGAAAAGTACGCGACTACGTATTGGGCTCGTCAGGCGGGCAATGACTTTAAAATGACTTTGCGCGCCTTTGCCGCTTTTTTCACAGAGCTTTAATACGGGAAAGTTTTCTGGATCCTTCGCTATTGCAGCATTGATGATTCCCGCATCGTCCTCTATATGGCCGAGTAATTCACTAATATAGGTTTTGTTGACGCTACGGTTTTGAAACTGTCTAGTCAGATTGGCGTTGGCGTTTTTGTTTAGCGCTAAAACCATAATGCCCGATGTGCCAAAATCCAGGCGGTGGGCTAAGGTGATACTGGGGAATAGTTGCACCATACGGTAGTGAACGGAATCTTTATTTAATGGGTTTTTTCCAGAAAGGCTTAGCAAGCCACTTGGCTTGTTAAGCAGCAAGATATGTTCATCTTGATAGAGGATGTCGATCTCATCTGCGCAAAGCGGCGCGATAAAGTCGTCAGCAGGCGTAGTCAAAGGTAGGTACGAGGGCGAATAATATCAGCCCCTGATTTTTGAAAACTCATCGTCCATACGCATAAACATATAGACACCCATTTTATTTTCATCGTCCGAGAAATTTTCTGTAATACGTTTAATAACATTGCAGGCGCTGGCAATCATTTCTTTGCAATGTTGCTCGCCATTCGGGGTGAGCGTAATTAATTTCTCTCTTCCAGAATTGGGGTCTTCTTCAATCTCTATGTAATTCAGTGGTGATTTGGACAGCGCACGCAGCGCCTTGGAAACACTGCTGCTGGTAATGTCATACCAGTTTGTCATTAATCGGACAATATCTTTTCGGCTAATTGCGCGCTCTCCGCTGCGCATGGTCTCGGATCTAAGAATCCACATGATAACGGTTTGGTGGCGATCAAGACGCCCGCACTCCATTAATCCGGCCTCTATTTTCATCCCAATCGAAAAGTGAATGGGGTAAAAATAGTCCAAAAACATATTTGGTGCGGTTTCTTGGTTGACGGGCACATCGTCGTGTTTTTTCCAGGGCTTACTCAATTTCTTTCCCAATATACTGATTTATATGTGAATTTAGGGTCGATTGGCGCTTGTGTCAAGATATTTGAATTTTGACATCATAACATAATAGAAACAGTTTCCTATTGACACTATTTCTTCGCATCGTTATTCTTGCGCCAAACAATAACGAGTTGGCATAGGTTATCGATGTGAGTGGTACTAACTTAGAATCTCAATTCAATGCGCTGCGTGTTGGCTATCAATTGGAACGTTTTCCGTCGCTTGCAAACCGTTTGGATCGTTTGCGTCGTGTTAAAGCCATGCTGTCTGAACACGAGGCGGCATGGTGTGAGGCTCTGTCGCGAGATTTTGGTTACCGCTCTGCAGATCAAAGTTCGTTTGCCGATATCACCACCACCATTAAGGCTGCAAACCACGCATTAAAGAACTTGAAATTCTGGATGAAGGCCGAGCGCCGCACGCCGGATCTGAGCTTAAGGATGAGCGGCGCAAAAACCTATGTCGAGTCGTTCCCCAAGGGGGTAGTGGGTATTGTTAGTCCATGGAACTTCCCAATAAATTTGGCGCTTTCGCCACTAATCTCGGTATTGGCGGCTGGGAATCGCGCATTTATAAAGCCTTCAGAAATTACGCCTGCGACGTCGGCATTGCTACAGAAGTTAATAGCTCAGTATTTTGCTGATGATGAAGTGTCAGTGGCCTGTGGTGATGTAGATGTGGCCCAAGCATTCGTAAAGCTGCCATTTGACCACGTTATTTACACCGGTGGCGAAACGGTAGCTAAGTATATTATGCGCGACGCCGCCGAGAATCTTGTACCACTAACTCTGGAGTTAGGCGGCAAGTCGCCGGTGATAGTCAGCAGCTCAGCGGATTTAAAGTTAACCGCAAAACGCATTGCCTTTGGCAAGTATTTTAACGCCGGGCAAATATGCATTGCGCCTGATTACCTTTTGATTGCAAAAGAAAGACTGGATGCGTTTTTGATCGAGTTGAAGACAGCTGTTGAGAATGCCGATTCATCTCAAGGTTCAGCGGATTCGGTATCGATTGTTAATGACCGTCATCGCCAACGATTAGAGAATTTGGTCGCTGAGGGTGAGAGCAAGAACGGCAAAGTAGTCCGATTTGCTGGACTTAATCAATCGTGCTACCAACTTACTGTGGTGATAGATCCATCAAATGACGCGGCAATTAATACCGGCGAGATATTTGGTCCGGTATTACTTATAAAAACCATTGGCGATCTGTCAGGACAGATTTCTTACATCAATCAGTCGTCACACCCTTTGGTCATTTATTACTTTGGTAGCAGCGAAGCTGAGTTTAGACGTGTTGCCTGCGAAACCAGCTCCGGTGGTTTGGTGAAAAACGATGTGATTTTCCAGTATGCAAATGACGATCTTCCCTTTGGCGGTGTGGGCGGTAGTGGTATGGGTAAATATCGCGGGGAATACGGCTTTAAGGAATTCTCAAATAGCAGAGCTATTTATAAATCCGGATTTATGGATGTGTCGGGCTTTGTTACACCGCCGTATTCGGATGTGTTCAGAATGGTTAACAAATTAATGAGGAAGATATGAATAATAACGCTATGAGCAATACAGAGACAGAGATCGAACTCCTCGTAAAAAATATGTTGTCACCTGAATGCATAAGTAATCCTTATCCGGTTTACAAACAGTTGCGAAATCACGCGCCGGTAAATGGTCTGCTGGATTATCCTCCAGGGACCGTACCTGGTGTTGATACGCCGTATCCTGCATGGGTGGTGACACGCTACGAAGATGTCGACTACGTGTTGCGTAACCCTGAGATATTTTCGTCCGAAGATCCCATGCAGGCTAACTCTAGCGCGCCCAGTTTGATGTTGGTAAATCACGACCGCCCTCGTCATACAGCACTAAGAAATTTAGCGAAAATGGCGTTCACGCCGAAACGTATCCACGACAATATTGTGGAGCGATTGCGTTTAGATGTTAATAAAATTGTAGATCGATCTCTCAATACTGAAATTGATTTTATGGTCGACGTGGCGGGCGTTATTCCCGCCTTGGTTATGACCTATCTTATGGGACTCCCACCGGAAGATTATAAGCTTCTTGTACGCTGGGCTAACGCATTTATGGTGTCGTCTGACTTCACTTCGGATGAGCGTCAATCTTGTAATGTCGAGCTTTTTCACTATTTCGTGGCTGCAGTAGAAAAACGTTACGCTGATATTGAAGCGGGCATTGAAGTCTCCGATGACCTTATGACGGCGTTTATCAATGCAGAATTCGAAGGTGATACTTTATCTAAGGAAGAAGTCGTCCTGTTTTGTATTACCTTAGTGGTTGCAGGTGCTGAAACAACCACCTATTTCATAGGTAATTTGATGGGTGTCATGCTCGAAGATGCTGATTGGTTTTCAAAGTTAAAAGACGATCGCAGTTTAATTCGGCCATTTATGGAAGAGTGCTTGCGTCGTGATGGACCTCCACAGCGTTTATTCCGCCTTGTTCTTCAAGATTGTGAAATTTCTGGCCAAGCTATTAAGGCTGGTGATTGGATCGCGTTTTTCATGGCCGCGGCTAATCATGATGAAAGTATATTTCCTGAGCCAGAAAAATTCATTATTGGCCGTAAAAATATTGCCAAACATGTCACCTTTGGGCGAGGCATTCACCATTGTCTAGGTGCACCTTTGGCGCGTGTTGAGGCCGAAATTATGTTGAATGTTGTTCTTGATAAATGCGACGGCATTAAAGGAAGTATTAGTAATTCAAAACGCCAATCAGGTGGTTTGCTTGCTTATGGTTTTTCTACTTTGCCTGTCGAGCTAGTCGCAAAGAGCAGCTAATCAAACTTCATTAACGGACGTAAGGCGTTTTTTGTGCAGGTAATAGTAACGGATAGAGCCGGTGAGGTAGCTGAGTATAGTGTGGATGGATTTTCCGAACTTTTTACTCAGCTTGGCGATGAAATGAAAATAGACGCTTTGTGTGGCGGCTGTTGTTCTTGTGCAACATGCCATATTTACACTGACGATAGTGATGCGAAGTATTTATCGGATTGTGATGAGAATGAGCGAGACGTACTAGACGGTTTATTGCATGTTAAAAGCGGCAGTCGCCTTCTGTGTCAACTAAGTACTAAAGAAACACTGAATACCTTAAAAATCACAATAGCTCAGGCAGAATAGGGGAATAATAATGAGTGATGCTGAAGTAAAAAAACTTGAAGAAGCTAACTTGGCTTTGACCAAGGAAGTATTTTTTCGATTTGGTAGTCATGATGTAGACGGTATAGTTGAGTTGCTGCATGACGACGCCCACATAGAATTCTATGGGCCTAGTGAAATCCCCTATGCTGGAGATTATAAGGGGCTAGTCGAATGTCGCGAATTTTTTACAACAGTGCTTTCATCGGTTGATATTCATGTATTCGAAGCGGACGAATTCATTTGTGAAAACGATAAAGTCATTGTTGTTGGGCATCTGCGCTTGACGACTAAAACTAACGGCAATGAAATTAAATCGCCGTTTGTACACGTCATCACTTGCAAAGAGGGTAAATGGCTGTGGTTCCGCGACTTTATGAATACCACAGTCGCGTACAAGGCGTTTACCAACAATGTTGCCTAATCATCGCAGTTTCTACGTCTCGGACGTGGGGCTGTTTTTGCTCCTAGCAAACCCATGTCTAAACGACTATGTGATCACCTTGATTTTGTCTTTTGGTGATACCGATTTCTATGTTGGATCAGCAAAAACGGCGTTAAATACTTTTGTAGGTGTTGCTGGTGTATTGGGTCTAGGCTTTTCTTTATTGAGGCTACGAATCTCAGACAGTAGGGATCTTGTACTCATTAGTATGCTGGTGAAATTGTTTGCTGGTGGGTGGCTGCTGTTTGGCTATATGCAGGGTGTATCTCCCGCATTGCTGGTATTTGCGCTGGCAGATTTTGCTGCGGCAGCGATATTCAGCATGACATTAATAAGGCAAACCTAAATCAAGTGTGAATCTGGAAGTGGTAGTGAAAAGTAGGTCGAAATAGAACCTGCATCGCTGTTTAATATAAGTAGATAATAATGGTGTGTAAATCATGAATTACCTTTATCGAATGATGGCATTGGCTATCGGTGGTAGCACGGCAATGGCCATTCCGGTGTCGGCCTCGGCGACTGGTCAGGGTAGCCGACTGATCGAAGAAGTGATGGTCACGGCTCAGAAGCGTGAGGAAGACTCGCAAGATATCCCTATTATGATCAGTGCATTCAGCGGTGAGAAATTAGACGCAATGGGCGTCGATTCAACTGCTGATCTTCAAAAAATTACACCGGGCCTGACATTCACTTACGCCTATGGCTACACCGTTATCTATTTGCGCGGTATCGGTACTGATGCCTTTCTACCTAACGCCGACCCCAGCATTGCGACTTATATCGATGGAATAAACATCGGGCCCAGTCAGGGTAAGCAAGATACGTTGGGCGCAGTAAAGCGAGTTGAAGTGTTGAAGGGGCCCCAGGGAACGCTGTTTGGTCGAAATGCGACGGGTGGTGCTATCAGCATTATTACGGAAGATCCACCAGAAGAATTTACGGGCTACTTGAAGACTGAAGTGGGTAATTACAATGCCAAAGCTAGCCAGCTTTATTTGGGATTGCCGGTGACCGATAGCTTAGGTCTTACGGTCTCATTATTTAATAGCTCGCAAGACTTATATGGTCGCAATGAGGTGTTTGGCGAGCCTGGGCCGATGAAGGACGAGTTTGCTGAAGGTGCGCGAGTCAAAATGCGCTGGGATCCATTAGATAGTTTTTCTATGACCTTAATTGCTTCCTATGGCAATCAATTTACCAGTAACTCTCTGTCTCAGGAGAATACCCGTCCTTCACCAGTATTATTAGCTGGCGTTGAAGCCGACGAACGAGACCGTGTTTGGCGCAATAACGATCTTGGCGGTAACTCAACGATGAATGAGTTGTACGGTGGTATTTTTGAATGGCATCCGGGTCCAGTCGATGTGAAGTTCATATACTCCGAAAACTACGCCGTGGTTGACGAGGCGCACTACGATCTTGATTCAACAGAGCAAGCCGAAGCGTATTTCTATAGTGCTGATCAGTTCAATGATCAGAAAACCTATGAACTACAAATTTTGTCTAACGAGGATACCTGGTTGTCAGATGACCTGCAGTGGGTTGCGGGCCTGTATCGACTAGAAGGAGAAGGGGGCTTTGGAAGCCTATATTTAACGCTGAACCCAGTTGGTTTGGCTTCTAACCTGGCAGGTTTGCCGGGTATTTTGGCACCAATATTGGGGCCAATACTCAATTCCACGCCAGATATTGTTTTGGGTAATGGCGGGATTTTGACTACTGAATCCAACTCCGCTTACGCACAGGCAACGTGGTTTACCACCGATTGGTTTAATGTCACGGCGGGTGTGCGTTACCAGGAGGAAGTGCGGGGTATTACCAATAGCTACTTGGATGTGGTGTTGCCGACGGCTGGTGATCCACCGAATGACTATTACCGCTCTGGTGATCGTTCACAGAATATCCGAATTTCTGACTTTACTGCGCCGGATCTTGAAGCTGAAACGGTTTCGCCGCGTATTGCACTTCAGCTTTTCCCGACAGAGAATTTGCAGATATTTGCATCGGCCCAGCGGGGTTATAAAAGCCCCACCTACAACATTGTAAACTTCTTTACGGATCCGGACCCGGTTGAAGAAGAGGAGGCGACTGCGTTTGAGTTGGGCTTTAAATCGGATTTGTTCGACAGCACGCTACGCCTTAACGGTGCGATTTTTAAAACCAAGATTGAAGGTTTGTTGACGGCGTTGGTGGCCATTCCTTCGGGCGGGATTGTTAGCTTTAAAAATGCAGGCACGGCAGAGATAGAAGGTGCTGAAATCGATTTTCAGTGGCAGCCGATGGCTGACTTAAATCCCGGTTTGGTATTTAGCGGCGGTGCAACCTATTTAGATGCCTTCTATACCGATTACCAAAATGGGGCGGGCTTTGACGATGATACTGGTCTGTATTTTGGTGACGACAGTTTAACGGGTGATCCAGCTCGTGACTTTAGTGGTAACCGGATTGTTCGGACGCCGCGCTTTAGTTCAAGTGTATCTGCTAACCAGTTTTTGAGTATGGGTGATTTCGGTAATCTGGAATTTGGTGTGGACTACTATTACAACGGTGGCTACAACACCACGCCTCAGGCGTCTCCCTTTTTCATTCAAGACCAATACGAAACCTGGGCTGGGCGTATTTCGTATTTTTACGATCCACTGGGTTTGCAGTTGACGGCCTTTGTGAATAACGCCAAAGACAAAGATTATACCCAAGCTATGGTGCAACAAGACTTCGGTCGTACCGTAACGTTAGCGCCACCACGGACCTACGGACTTAAATTAAAATGGGATTTTGATACTCTGTTTTAATCGGTAGCAATCACCCTTGCGGAGGATATGTGACGGCGTGTCCTCCGCCTTTTTAATATCTAGAATAAAAGGAATGAAATATGAAATTAAAAGATTACGTTTCTAACTCAGTCATCGCCGTGTCGATGCTCGCTGCATCCCTTTTTACGATGAGCGATCGCGTGTTAGCTCAGGCGGAGTTGGCGGGCTTACTATCACTAAACACCGGACCCTTAGCGCCACTCTATGCGCCAATTGGCGACTTGGGATTACTACCACCTGGGCTTGAAAATGGCACCGCATTATTTTTGGCGGGCTCAGATATTTTGTTGAGTGGTGAAACCCCAATAGACACACTAATAGGTTTGGGTGGCCCCTTAAAAGGTCAGTTAATACCTATATTTGATGTGTTGGTGGATAGCCCAATGACGACGGTAGATTATATTGTGGGTGGTGGTACGATTATTTCCCCAGGCTTAACTATCATTCCGCAGATTCCCTTGTTAAATACGCCGCTGTTGGGTTTGTAAGCCTTGCGAAATTAACGCAACAATGGCCTTAGCATATTTTCGAGGCCATTGAGTTTTATCTCATACATCAGTGCCAGCTGATCGCCTAATTTACCTGCCGGAAAGCCCTGTTTGTGAAACCACACTAAATAGGGTTCCGGTAGCTCTAACAGTTTCCTTCCTTGGTATTTTCCAAATGGCATGACTTGATTCACCGCATCGATTAGAATTTGCGGATCTTGATCAAGCGTCATTTTTCGCTCCTGAGCTATGCCACGCATTTGCGCCTAGGGCGATGAGACGCAGCTGTTTTTCCGCTTTTTGAATGATCTCGGCGTCGTCTTCGCCGCGTGGTCTACCCATAAGTTGTTGAGTAACAATTTGGATCATTGAGCCAATCATTAAGCTGGCGAGCATCTGCAAGTCGTCTTCGCTCCAGTCATCGCTGCTAACAAGCCTGGCTAAGTCGCTAGCGAGTTCGATTTCGAGTTGTTTGAATTCGTCGTTGATGGCATTACGAATGACGGCAACACCACCAAAAGCTTCTCGACTAATAAACTGAAACTGACGCCGGTGAGCGCGAACATAGGTGACAAAGGTTTCAACGGAGCGACGGATAATTAATTCTTCGGGAATGGGGTTGGCGCGCACTGTGATCAACATGGTGCGAAGGGTGCTAAACGAGGAAGTTACTAACTCTAAACCAAGACTGTCCATGTCTGGAAAGTGCCGGTAGAACGCGCCGGGAGTAATACCCACTTCGCGGGTTACTTCACGCAGACTAATGCCATCGAAACTTTTGTCCCGGTTTATCAGTTCTAATACCGCTTCGAGTAAGGCTTGGCGAGTGTTGATTAGCGTATCACTGTGGCTGCGATGGCGCTTTTGAGGACGACTCATAATACGTGTAACTCGTGGTTGAGAGTTGTGTCATCACCATCGAGTTCCTTGTCGCGTTGTTGCGACGTTGATCGGTGATCTTTCGGACGTGGGCCTAAGTTTACAAGCCCCTGCTGGATGTGACCAGCGGGGACTGTACAAGGCTTGCCTATTGATCAAGCTGGGAGGATGTTACCTGTGTGGCGTGGTGGCAATGCTAAAGTGAATATTTTAGCCCACACAGATGCGTACTGGCTCCACAACGGTCCGGTGTTATAGGGTATGCCGTATCTACCACATACTTCGCGAACAGCCACCGACAGCTCCGCATAGCGGTGCGCAGGTACATCCGGGAACAGATGATGCTCAATCTGGTGAGATAGATTGCCACTCATAATATGAAAAATCTTGCCGCCTTCTATATTGGCTGAACCGAGCAGTTGACGGTAGTACCAGTGCCCTTTGGTTTCATTCTCGCAAACCGACGCCGGAAACGTGTGCACTTCGGCGGGGAAGTGCCCGCAGAATATAATGGTAAAACTCCAGATATTGCGGATCAGATTGGCTACCGCGTTGGCCGCCATGACCACCGGAAATAACGGGCCAGCGAGTGCGGGAAACAAAATGAAGTCCTTGCCCCAGATGCGCGCGGTTTTGCGCAGTGACTGCTTGAGTTTTGGCCAGGTTTCTTTAAACGATCGTTTACCTGTGCGCAGACTGTCCATCTCTACATCGTGAAGTGCAACGCCCATATCAAAGAATAACATTAGCAGTGTCGCAAAAATGGGGTTCGCTAAGTAAGCGGGGTGCCAATGCTGCGCCTTGTCCATGCGTAAAATGCCATAGCCGATATCGCGATCTTTACCCAGTACATTGGTGTAAGTGTGGTGTTCATAGTTATGCGAGTGGGCCCACTGCTCACTTGGGCAGTTAGTATCCCAGTCATAGTGCTTGGAGTGGAAACGGGGGTCGCCCATCCAGTCGTATTGACCGTGAATAATATTGTGACCAATTTCCATATTGTCGAGAATTTTAGCGATACCAAGACCGATGCTGCCGGCGCAGATTAGCGTCCAAAACAGTGGCCAGCTGGCAAGTGAAAGACCCAGCGACGGTAGAAATGGCAGCGCGGCATAAATACTCATTCGCGACGCGATAGCGAGTGCGCGTTGAAATGCCACTACTCGCTTTATATAGCGTGCGTCACGTGTGCCGCGCTGCAATAGCGCGGTCTGTTTTATCGCGTCTATTTCCTCGCCAAAGTTGGCGAGTTGTTCTGCATTAAGTGCGATTTTACCCATGGCTTTGGCCCTTTGTAAGTTGTGTTAAGTGTGATTTAGTTGTTACAGCGAAAGCGTGACATCGCCCACCGCCTGCGAAATACACAGTCTGATATGCTCTTCGCCCCGGCTGATTTCACCGCTGTTAATATTGCGCACTGTGCCGCTGGTTTTTAAGCAGGTGCAGGTGTGGCATATGCCCATGCGACAGCCAGACTGCGGGCTTAAACCGGCACTTTCGGCCTGTTCTAATAATGTGCTGCCATCGTTTTCAACGGCGAATTGGCTTTGTCTAAACGCGATGCTGCCGCTGATGCCATCTGTGTTCAAAGCGCGATTAGCTGGCTTGAAACGCTCGCTGTGTAGCTTGTCACCCTGAGAGAACAGCTCGAATTCGGCGCTGACCTGATCGATTAATGCCGCGGGACCACAAATGTAAGTCAGTGGTAGCGAAATTGAGCCAGTGTGATCAGCAAGACCATTGTTGGTGCTTAGCGCATTGAGTAAATGGTGTTGATTGAAGTGTCCCTGCAATACTTGCTGGCTTGGTGCAGAGCTATACACCAGTAGTAATGAGAAGTTTTCATGGCGTTGCGCTAGCTCTTCTAAGCGCTTGCGGAATATGCATTCCGCACTATTGCGACTGTAGTAAAGCAGGGTGATGGCGCCGCTGTGGCCGTGCTCAAATAGCGTTTCTAGCATCGCCATCATTGGAGTGATACCACTGCCTGCTGCAATAAATAGCAGTGCAGCGGGAGTGTCAGCGGGCAGCACAAATTCCCCCGCTGCGGGCGATATGCTAATGCGATCACCTACGCGTAATTCGCTATTAATGTATTTGGATACAAAGCCATCTTCGTGTGCCTTGACCGTGATACGCGGTTTTTGGTGGTAGGCGCTATTGCTAAGCGAATAACTGCGACTGTGAAGGCGACCATCAATCTCGATATAAACCTGTACAAATTGACCAGGCAGGAAGTGGGTCCACTCGCCATTCGGTGACAACTCGATGCTTACCGTGTCGTCGGTTTCTGCCGTTATAGCGCTAATTCGGGCGGGGATGCGAGTTTTATCCAGCGACCACATTGGATTGATCACTTCTAAATAGCGGCCGATACCGTGGGGTGCAGCAAGTGCATTGATCAGCGGCGTGTCAATAATACGGCGCCAAGCACTGCGGGATGTTGTATTGGTGGCAAGGCCCATATTCTCTCCTTTTACTGGGGGCCTGTGTTTGGCCACTCACAGTGTTGGTAAAATCAATTAGTGAACATGTGTGCACAATAAGGCTGCGAGAGGGGTTTGTCAACAGTTGTGCACTAAGTTGTTTGTCGTCGTGCTTGGATGTCCTGCTATTCTTATTTGTATTCAATATATTGATTTTTATGGGTTTTTTATAAATTTTTCTTTCTTTGGGTGGTGCTTATAGGTTTTCTTGGTTTGTGTGAATATTGAACAGCACAAAAATCTTCTTGCCGCTGTGGTCTACCTAGCGGCCATTTGCTGGGCTTGTTTAAAGCAATTCTGTTAAACTTCGCGACCCAGTATCCGTGACAAAGAGATAGAGTTATGGCGGAACAAGCTTCAGCGCAACAAGTGGTTCGCGAACATTTGGCGCAGTTGCATGAGCAGCCCAAGGTGCCCGCAGAAGAGCGGGCGGCCTTGCGTGAAAAAATTAAGCGCCTGTTGATTGAGAGAAATGCGGTGCTTGTTGCTCATTATTACACCGACCCTGAAATCCAGGCGCTGGCCGAAGAGACCGGTGGCTGTGTGTCTGACTCTTTAGAAATGGCGCGGTTTGGACGAGACCATGCGGCTGCGACGCTGGTGGTTGCCGGTGTTAAATTTATGGGTGAGACGGCAAAAATCTTGTCGCCGGAAAAGCGCGTGCTGATGCCAACTCTGGAGGCAACATGCTCCCTGGATATTGGTTGCCCTATCGACGAGTTTTCTGCTTTTTGCGATGAGCACCCTGACCGTACCGTGGTTGTGTACGCCAATACCTCGGCAGCGGTAAAAGCGCGCGCTGATTGGGTTGTTACCTCAAGTATTGCTTTAGATGTGGTTGACTACCTGGACAGTGAGGGTGAGAAAATTCTGTGGGCGCCCGACAAGCATCTCGGTGACTACGTTCGCCGCGAAACAGGAGCCGACGTGTTGTTGTGGGATGGCGCCTGTATTGTCCACGAGGAATTTAAAGCCCAGGGTATTCTCGATCTTAAAAAGGTGTACCCCGATGCAGCGGTGTTAGTGCACCCTGAATCACCCGCTAGCGTTGTTGCCTTGGCCGATATGGTTGGTTCCACCACCCAGATTATTAATGCGGCGCGCGACCTACCTAATAAGCAAATGATAGTAGCTACCGATCAGGGCATTTTTTATAAGCTGCAGCAGTTGGTGCCAGATAAGGAATTTATCATTGCGCCCACAGCGGGCAGTGGCGCGACTTGTCGGAGCTGTGCAAATTGCCCCTGGATGGCAATGAATGCACTTGATAATTTGGCGGCGGTACTTGAAAGCGGCTCAAATGAAGTGTTTGTTGACCCAGAGCTTGGCGTGCAGGCTATGAAACCGCTGACGCGCATGTTGGATTTCGCAGCGGGTAAGCGTCGATAGCATAACGTCATGTCCGAAAAAAAACGCCGCTGAAATAGCGGCGTTTTTGTATTTGTTTTGCAGTATTTAATAAAGGCGCCCTATAGTCGCTTCAGTTTTTCTTCCATATCAGCGATGTCTTTTAGTCGCTGGCGAATTCGGCTTTGCTCAATATGATTGTTGCCCGTGCGCTCATAGCCATAGCGCAATTGCTGTTTGGCGCGCTCAAACTGGCCGACAAGAATAAAGTACTCGGCGCGGGCGAGATGGACACCCAAAATATTGCCGGCTAAGCCGCGGACCTCTGCCAGTTGATACCATAGATTGGGATCGTCAGGTCGCTCCTGTGACTGCCTGCTGAGTAGAATGTCGGCTTCGTTGTAGCGGTTGGCCTCTTGAAATACCTGCGCTAACTCCATGGTATAAGGGTTGTTACCCGGTGTAATAGCCAGTTGATTACTCAGCATGGCAATCGCTTTGTCATACTCCTTTTTACCGATAAGAATATCGGCCTCCGCAATGCGGTAGGCGATTCGCTGGCCATCGTCCTCGAGCAAGGGGGCGAGTTCTTGTGCCGCCTCATCCCAGCGCTCGAGTTTGATCAGGGCGATGACTACCCCGTAGCGATGGGCCTCGCCGTTAACGCTATTCGTCCCAGACCAGTTTTTAAGTAGATCCTCGGCATTATTACTATGAAATAGCGTGGCGCGCATTTTCATCAGTTGATAATTGAGATTGTCGGTATATACCTTGCGCGGATACTGGCGGGCGCGGTTTTTACTGTCGGCGACACGGCTGTCAGTGAGGGGGTGGGTGAGCAGAAACTCCGGTGGCTTGGAGCGCGCGTACCGCAGATTTTTACCCATATTTTCGAACATCGCTGGCACCGCGTTGGGGTCCATACCCGACTTGGCCAAGGTTTCCATGCCGAGGCGATCCGCCTCTTGTTCGTTTTGCCGACTAAAGCGCAGCTGGCTGTCGAGGGCGGCGGCCTGCGTTGCGGTGATGGCAGCTATGCCGGCATCGGCACCGGCGGTGGCGGCGAGTACTACGCCGGCCAGTAGGCCCGCTAAAGTGGGAATAGTACTTTGCGCAGATTTGTCTAGCGAGCGAGTAAAGTGGCGTTGACTGATGTGAGCGATTTCGTGGGCGAGCACCCCGGCAAGCTGGGCCTCATTGTCGGTGTTCAGGAATAAACCGCTGTGAACACCGATTACGCCGCCGGGCACGGCAAAGGCGTTGATCGTCGGGTTATCTACCACGACAGTTTCGAGGCGCCGATCTTTGAGTTCGCTGTTAGACACCAGTTTGTATAGCAGTGACTCGATATAGTCCTGCATCAGGGGGTCATCAACGGTTTTTACGCGACTGCGGAACATTTTCAGCCACATCCTGCCCAAGTCGTGCTCTTGCTGGGCGGAATAGCGCGATGCGGTAACGTCTCCTAGGTCAGGTAGATTATCTGAGGAGTTGTAATCAGCTGTGCTAAAGCTTGCGCATAGCAACAGACCAATACCGAGTAGATGTTTAAACACTGTCAATCTTATATACCTTACATCGCGGAATCTGGGGCGCTTATTCATCATACAAGAGCGCGTAGCCTATGACCCTATTAATTACGAAAAGTGCTTGCTTGGGACTGCCATCGTCGCAGGCTATACTAGCCTTTTATTGTGTTATGCCACGGAATTATGACTGATATAAATGTCTTTTTGGACGCCATGGGCCTAGAGTGCCCGCTGCCCTTATTAAAAGCAAAGCAAGCGCTTAATCGCATGGCTAGCGGAGAAGTGCTGGAGGTTTTAGCAACGGATGCGGGTTCCGTGCGCGATTTTGACGTGTTTGCCAAGCAAAGTGGCAATACCTTATTACTAAGCGAGGATAACGACGGCACCTATCGCTATCTATTTGAAAAGAAGTAACACTGCCCGATTTACATCACTAATCTTATAGGAACCTCAGTCATGCTGGGTATTGTTCGTTCATGGTTTGATCGCCTGTTTGCAGAAGAAGAAACCGTGGTCTTACTGCTGTTAATTGTCGCTTGCCTACTGCTGATGCTGACGCTAGGTAATGTTCTCGTGCCTATTGTTGCCAGTATTGTGCTGGCATTTATGATGCAGGGAATTATTGCTCGTCTTAGCAGTATGGGCGTGTCCCACTGGCTTACCATCACCATTACCTATCTTGTTTTTGTGGGCGTTTTCTTTGGCGTGCTGGTGGTGTTATTGCCGTTGGTTTGGCAGCAGCTAACTAATTTATTCCAGGAATTACCCACCATGCTGCGTAAATTGCAGCAGTTACTATTGTTGCTTCCCCAGCGCTCAGAGATGTTCACCGAGCAACAAATTCGAGACTGGATGGCCCTTGCAAGCAAGGAACTCGGGTCGGTGGGGCAATACTTGCTAAGTTTTTCGATCGCGCAGCTACCCAATGTTGTCGGCTTGATGATTAACATCATACTTATCCCAATTCTGGTATTTTTCTTTCTGAAAGATAAAGCAACAATTCTTGCTTGGCTGTCGAGTTTTCTGCCGTATCGACGCCCTCTGTTGAACGCGGTTTGGGCCGAGATGAATGTTCAAGTTGCAAACTATGTGCGTGGCAAAGCAATCGAAATTGTCATTGTCGGGTCTGTTTCTTATATCGCATTTGTCGTAATTGGCTTGAATTACTCCGCCTTGCTGGCGCTCGCCGTGGGGCTTTCCGTTGTGATTCCCTATATCGGTGCGGCGGTGGTGACTTTACCGGTGTTGTTGGTCGGTTTCATTCAATGGGGTTGGGGCGGGGAGTTTTTGACCCTGTTTATTGTCTACAGCGTGATCCAAGCGCTAGACGGCAATGTATTAGTACCACTGCTATTTTCTGAGGCAGTGAATATGCATCCGGTCGCGATCATAGTCTCGGTGCTGGTATTTGGTGGAATTTGGGGTATGTGGGGTGTGTTTTTTGCGATCCCCTTGGCCACTTTGGTGAAGGCGATTTTATACGCTTGGCCGCGACCAAAGATTCCGGAGCCAGATGTTAGCGAGCTATCAGTGAGTGAGTAAGCGAGACAGGGCTTGGGCTGTGATTCGCGTAGGGCTTCGAAAGCGTAAACAAATTTAAGGACCGTTTGTGAAATATTTGAAATCTCTTGGTGTGTTGGTATTTGTTTTTCTGTTGGCGGCTTGCAGTGGATTGGGTTCCGACTGGCTGGCTGAAAAAAGTGATAGTAGCGCGGTTTTAAAACCGGCCAGCGATCAACGGGAATACCGCTACGCGGAGCTTGAGAACGGTCTAAAAGTGATGCTGATTTCCGACGCCGGTGCAGATAAGGCGGCGGCATCGCTAGACGTCAATGTGGGGAGTCGCCAAGACCCCAGAAATTATCAAGGTTTAGCCCACTTTTTAGAGCATATGTTGTTTTTGGGTACTGAAAAATACCCAGAAGCTGGCGCCTATCAGGCGTTTATCACTGCCCACGGCGGCAGTCACAATGCCTTTACTAGTTTTGAACACACCAATTATTTTTTTGATATCAGTGCCGATTCTTTAGCGCCAGCGCTGGATCAGTTTGCGCAATTTTTTGTGGCGCCCTTGTTCAATGCAGAGTACGTGCAGCGTGAAGTCAATGCGGTGAACTCCGAGTACCGGGCCCGGATCCGCGATGACGCTCGTCGAGAATTGTCGGTATTCAAAGCGCAAGTCAATCAAGCCCATCCCTTTGCAAAATTTTCTGTCGGCAATCTTGATACCTTGCAGAGTGCCAACGAGCTTGCATTGCGGGAACAGCTGTTAGAATTTTATCGCAAGAATTATTCCGCCAATATTATGACCTTGACGGTGATAGGCAGGGAGTCACTCGACGAGCTAGCGGCGATGGTGCTGCCAAAGTTTAGCGATGTTAAAAATCGCAGCCGACATCTTGCGCCGATTACAGAGCCACTTTTCACTGCGGGTGATTTGCCGCGCTGGGTGAATATTCAGCCGGTCCAAAATCGTCGCTCGGTATCGATTAATTTCCCGGTGCCGGACGCGGAAAAATACTGGCACAACAAGCCACTGAACTACATTGGTAATATTCTTGGTCACGAAGGCCGCGGTAGTTTGCTGTCCGTTCTAAAAGCGCGGGGCTGGGCTGACAGCTTAAGCGCAGGGCAGAGTTTTGATTATCAGGGTGGTGCGCTGTTTGGTGTCGATGTGGCCTTGACGGAGTCCGGGCAAAAGCATGTCGATGAGATTGTTGGTTTGGTATATCAAAGCATTGCCGAATTGCGTCTCAAGGGCGTGGAGGCTTGGCGTTTCGAGGAGCAAGCAGGGTTGGCGATGCAGGAGTTTATGTTTCGAGCACAGCCTGCGGCAATTAACGAAGTTGTGCAGTTGTCTATGGGTTTGCAGCGCTATCCAGCGCAAGAGTTATTGCGTGGCCCATATTTAATGGATGAATATCGCCCTGAGTTACTCGCCGAATTTTTGGCTGAAATGACGCCGGAAAATAGTTTTATTAGTCTGGTCGCTCCAAGCGTAAATGCTGATATTGAAATACCCCGCTATCAAGTTAATTACGGTGTGAGGGAGGTGACAGCAGATCAGTTGACTGCCCTGATACCCATGAGTACAGAGGGGTTAGATTTGCCCGCTAAGAACAATTTTATTGCTTCTGACTTTGCGCTCAAAAAAGGTGATGGTTCGGTAGGCCCTAAATTGCTCGCCGATGCGCCCTTGGAGTTGTGGTTAAACACCGACGATATTTTTGAGTTGCCAAAGGGCCGAGTGTACTTGCTGCTTGAATCCGAGGAGGTGGTCGCCGATGCTGATCGGCGTGCGAAAAGTGACCTGTGGCTGCGGATGGTAAAAGACCAGCTCAATGAACTTGCCTACCCCGCGCAATTGGCGGGCTTGGATTTTGATGTGTCGGTAGGCTGGCGCGGTATTCAAATTAGCGTGGGTGGCTTCAATCAAAAGCAGGGCGAGCTGCTGCGCGAATTGCTGACGGTATTGAAAAAGCCAGAATGGCAGCAAGATCGTTTTGAGCGCTTAAAAGCGCAGCGCCTGCGCCAGTTTGAGAATGCGGCGCGCCAATCACCGTATCAACAAGTTGTGGCTGAATTGCCGCGGATGTTGAATCTTGAAAACCCTGGATTAAAGGCCCATGAAGCCGCAACCAAAGCCGCGACGATAGCGGCAGTTGCTGATCATGCACAGGCAGTGATGGGGCAGTTGCATTTGCGGATGATGGTCGACGGCAACTTTAGTGAAGGCGACGCCAGGTCGTTGGCAGAGGTAGTGACCACGACGTTGCCGACGGCAACCGAAAGGCGTTCGCCATCGCAGTTTATAAGTCATCTTGCGGTGGGTACGGCCGTGCGGGAAATCGACGCGGAACACGATGATAGCGCCGTATTACTTTATGTTCAGAGCGCGGTAAAAGGTCTGCAGGCGAGGGTGGCAATGGGCCTGAGCGCGCAAATGTTGAGCGCAGATTTTTATCATCAACTGCGCACTCAAAAGCAGTTAGGTTATGTGGTGAGCGCCAGCGTTTATCCCCAGCGAGAAGTCGCTGGCATGATCTTTTTAGTGCAGTCGCCGGTAATGGATCCCGCTTCGGTGCAGGCTGAGATTAACGCCTATATTCAGCAGTGGTTGAAGACCGGGGTTGATGAAGCTAGTTTTGAAAAGCATAAGGCGGGATTGTTGCTGCGCCTTGCAGAGCAGCCTGAAAATTTATGGGATGCGGCTAGTCGTCACTGGCAGGATTTATTGGATGACTACCTGAAATTTAACAGCCGAGATTTATTGGTTCAGGCCTTAACTGATCTGAGCTATGCGGATTGGTTGGCGGTGACGCAGCGGGATCTGGGCGCGGGGCAGCGCGCACTTTTGGTCTATAACGCCGGTAAGTGGCCGCAATCGCAGCCAAAGGGCAAGCCTAGTGGTGAGCCTGCACGATTTAAAGAAGCGCTGCCGTTTTATCGCTTTGAGTGACGAGGTGTTGTTGTGACATTGGGCGTAAGCCATTGTTTTTGATAGATTCTATGATAATGTTTTAATAATTTATTCATATAATAAATAGTCTCATTTAGTTGATTTATGATTGAAAAACTGTGAGAATTTCCATCGCTCAAAGTCTGTAAACCAGACCTTAAGCGATGGAAATAACCCTGTATTCGGGTGTTCACAGGCTCAAAAGGCCTGTGCTTAACCCAACTGGGCCAGGTGATAACCGTCACTCACAGGCTGATTTTAAACACACGGAGCTGATCGCTCTCCGGTGAATCAGTTGTAAGCGGAACACATCCAAGCATCATGCTTGCTGGTCTGGACAGCCCACTGTATTGGTAAAGGACTGTGTATGTATCAAGACCAAGATTTGCGTGAAGATCTCGATCCCCAAGAAACCCAGGAATGGCTTGAAGCCCTTGATGGTGTACTTAAAAACGGTGGTCGCGCGCGTACTGCATTTTTAATGAAACGACTCGCCAAGCACGCGACACGTGCGGGTACTGAACTTCCTTCCGCAATTACCACCTCTTTTCGTAATACCATCGAACCCAATAATGAACGTCGCATGCCGGGCGACTTGTTTATGGAGCGCAAAATTCGCTCGATGATTCGCTGGAATGCCCTGGCAATGGTGATGCGTGCCAACGATAACAACGAGGGATTGGGCGGTCATATTTCGAGCTTTTCTTCGTCGGCAACCTTGTACGATGTGGGCTTTAACTACTTTTTCCGTGGCGGTGAAAAGGCCGATTTAATCTACTATCAGGGCCACAGCTCACCTGGCATGTACGCGCGCTCCTACCTAGAGGGCCGAATAGATGAGAAGCAGCTCGATGGCTTCCGGCGTGAAGTTGATGGCAATGGTTTATCTTCGTACCCACATCCTTGGCTAATGCCAGATTACTGGCAGTTCCCAACCGTGAGCATGGGCTTGGGACCGATTCAGGCGATTTATCAAGCCCACGTGATGAAGTACCAGCAGAGCCGTGGTTTGGTTGATCACGGCGATCGCAAGGTTTGGTGCTTTATGGGTGACGGCGAAAGTGACGAGCCAGAATCGTTGGGTTCTATCGCGCTGGCTGGCCGTGAAAGTTTGGATAATCTCATCTTTGTTGTGAACTGTAATTTGCAGCGGTTGGATGGGCCGGTGCGCGGTAACGGCAAAATTATTCAGGAACTGGAAGGGGTTTTCCGCGGCGCGGGTTGGAATGTCGTCAAAGTTATTTGGGGGCGTCACTGGGATAAATTATTAGAAAAAGATACGACTGGTTTATTGCGTCGCCGCATGAATGAAGTGGTAGACGGCGAGCTACAAAACTATAAGGCCAATGGCGGTGCCTATACCCGCAAGCATTTCTTTGGCAAATATCCCGAATTATTAGAGTTAGTTAAAGACCTGTCTGACGAAGATATTATGTATCTCAATCGCGGCGGTCATGACCCTTATAAGGTGTATGCAGCCTACGCGCAGGCGATGGAAACCAAAGGTCGCCCCACCGTTGTGTTGGCAATGACGGTGAAAGGCTACGGCTTGGGTGAGGGCGGGGAGGCGCAAAACGAGGCGCACTCAGTCAAAAAACTCGATTTGGACGAACTGAAAAAATTCCGCGACCGTTTTGGCGTGCCAATCAGCGATGAAGATTTGAAATCAGTACCTTATTATCGTCCTGCTGAAGACAGTCCTGAAATGGTCTATATGCGCAAGCGCCGCGAAAAACTCGGCGGATTCTTACCCGCGCGCCAAGCTGATTTTCAGGCGGTAACAACACCTGCGATAGACACCTTTAGCGCACAGCTAAAAGCCACGGGCAAACGTGAAATTTCGTCTACCATGGCCTTTGTGCGTATTTTATCCAGTCTTGTGAAAGACAAGGAAATTGGTTCTCGGATCGTCCCCATTGTGCCGGATGAAGCCCGTACCTTTGGTATGGAAGGTATGTTCCGCCAGCTCGGGATTTATTCCTCGCAGGGCCAGCGGTACACCCCGCACGACTCCGATCAGGTCATGTACTACAAAGAAGATAAGCAGGGCCAAATTTTAGAAGAAGGCATTACCGAGGCTGGCGCGTTTTCAGCGTGGTTGGCGGCGGCGACGTCGTATAGCAATCATCACTACCCGATGATTCCATTTTATATTTTTTATTCTATGTTCGGCTTTCAGCGGATTATGGATCTTGCTTGGGCTGCGGGTGATTCCCAGGCGCGGGGCTTCTTGATTGGCGCCACAGCGGGACGGACCACCTTGAACGGTGAAGGCCTGCAGCATCAGGACGGGCACAGTCATTTAATGGCGAACATGATTCCAAACTGTGTGTCTTACGACCCGACCTACTCCTATGAGCTGGCGGTGATTATTCAAGATGGCATGCGGCGCATGTATCAGGACAAGGAAAATGTCTTTTACTACGTCACCGTCATGAATGAAAACTACGGTCACCCGGATATGCCGGAAGGCTGCGAGGCGGGCATTGTAAAAGGCTTGTATTGCCTTACCGCGTCGACGGTTAAGAAGCCGAAACTCAAAGTGCAATTGATGGGTAGCGGTACTATTTTGCGGGAAGTTGAGGCTGCTGCGGCAATATTAAAAGCGGATTATAAGGTTGAGGCGGATATCTGGAGCGCAACCAGTATTAATCTGTTGCGTCGTGATGGTTTGGATTGTGAGCGCTGGAATATGCTGCACCCAGAGAGTGAGCCGCGTGTGCCTTATGTGACCGAACTGCTGCGAGGCAAGCAGGGACCGGTAGTTTGCGCAACAGATTATATTAAGTCCTATGGCGAGCAGTTGCGTCCGTATATAGAGGCGCGTTATGTCGTATTGGGTACTGACGGTTACGGCCGTTCAGATACCCGAGCCAAGCTTCGTCAACACTTTGAAGTGGATAGGCAATATATTGTGATTGCGGCGTTAAAGGCCTTGGCTGATGATGGCCAAATTGCTTTGAGCGAAGTGACCAAAGCCATCAAGGCCTTTGGTTTAGACGTGGATAAAATCAATCCGCTTTCTCGCTAATCGTTGATAAGGATTTTTTTGTGGCTAAAGAAACGGTAAAAATTCCTGATGTGGGTGGCGGAGATGTCGACGTCATCGAGGTATGTGTAAAAGTTGGCGATGTAGTCGCGAAAGAAGACTCGTTGATTGTATTGGAGTCGGATAAAGCGTCGATGGAAATTCCCTCGCCACTGGCCGGCAAGGTGCTAAGTATTAGTGTTAAAGATGGCAGCACCGTGCATGAAGGGGATGTCATTCTTGAGTTGGAAGTAGAGGGTAGTGCGGCTACCCAGGATACTGATGAACAAGATGCTAGCGAGCAAACTTCGGTAGAATCTAACTCTGCAAAAGCTGACAAGAATACAGACGCAGAAAAAGAGAAAGTGAAGGAGAGTCCCGCGCCTAAAGCTGCTAGTGCTGAAAAAACAGTGTCAACGGGCTTGCAGCGTGAGACTGTGAAAGTGCCGGATATTGGCGGTGGCGATGGTATCGAAGTAATCGAAGTTTGTGTCGCCGAAGGTGATGAAGTTAGTGAGGGTGACTCTTTAGTTGTGCTGGAGTCAGATAAAGCCTCGATGGAGATTCCCTCACCGTACAGCGGCACAATAATTTCCCTGGCAATTAAAGCTGGGGACAGCGCCAAGCAAGGTACAGCCATTGCAGAGATTGAGTATCAGGCATCGGCGGAGGAGGGAGCGGTGGAAGAAGAGCCTGCCCAAGCCGACGCTGAGCCTGAAAAGCCTGCTTCGCCAGTCGCAGCCTCTGCACCACCGTCAGCAGCAAAGCCAGCTGCACCGGTCTCACCCTCTGTGGTTAGTCACGCCGGTGTATACGCTGGCCCCGCAGTGCGCAAGCTTGCCCACGAGTTTGGTTTAGAGTTAGAACAGGTGCCGCCTAGCGGCCCGCGTGGACGTATTTTAAAAGAAGATTTGCAGCAATTTGTTAAAGATCTCGCCAATGGCAAAACCGCGGCGTCAGGGGCAGGTATTCCCGCTATCCCCGATGTTGATTTTAGTCAGTTCGGCGAGATTGATGTGCAGGCGCTGAGCAAGTTGCACAAGCTCACGGCGGCGAATATGCACCGGAGTTGGGTGAATCTTCCTCATGTTACCCAGTTTGATGACGTCGACATTAGTGAGCTAGAAGACTTCCGCGCCAGTGTTAAAAAAGAGGGTGAGCAGCGCGGTGTAAAACTGACGCCACTGCCGTTTTTGTTAAAGGCAGCGGCCTTGGCCCTGCGTACATACCCTAAGTTCAATGCCTCGCTAAGTGCAGACGGCGAAAGCATGATCTTTAAAAAATACGTCAATATTGGCATCGCGGTGGATACCCCGGCAGGCTTGGTTGTGCCGGTGATTCGCGATGTTGATAGAAAATCGCTGTGGGAATTGGCTGCAGAGTCTGCCGAGTTAGCGCAAAAGGCCAAGGATCGTAAACTGAAACCCGCAGATATGCAGGGCGGATGCTTTACTATTTCCAGTCTGGGTAGCATTGGCGGCACCGGTTTTACACCCATTATTAATGCGCCAGAAGTAGCGATTTTGGGTGTTTCAAAGCTAGCGGTAAAACCACAGTGGAATGGCAGTGAATTTGTCCCGCGCAAGATGCTGCCGGTGTCCCTATCTTACGATCATCGCGCCATAAATGGCGTCGATGCCGGACAGTTCTTCACTTACTTGGGTGAGTTGCTGGTGGATATACGGCGTTTGTTGTTGTAATTTCCCTCCTCTAAAACCACAGAGCGCCATTGTTTCGCGCCCTGTGTTGTTTTTCTCTGTCCTCGACAATTGCACCTCTATAACGAGAGTGTTTTGTTGATATCTCTCTCCCCTGCTTTGGGGATGCCCCGCTGAGTGGCTTCGGCTATATTTTCAACCGCGAATTAGAGCCGGCTGCTCCCGCTTAGGTGAATTGTAATATTCTTTTTAAGCTGCCAATGTGGCTTTGCTACCCTTGTTTAAAACTTTAAAAAGCTTGTGCTTCTCAGTTGGGAGTGATGATGAAAGCGTTGTGTGTAACTGTACTTTTTTGTTTCTTGGCGGGATGTGCGAGCCAGAGTGTTTATCTCGGCCTCAATGAAGGTGAGGGCTTTTATATACCGAGAACGAATTCGTGGGTGAAAAGTGATGATCCTAATTGCATTGATCCCCTCGATTCTGGAAACAACCTATGTATGATTAACGCTGTGTGTATTGAGGGAAACTGTTTTGATGGTGTTGGTACTAAAAGAGCACTTAATGAAGATTTAACCTATCGTGGACATTGGTACGAGGGAATTCCTAGGGGGCGGTACGAGGTTGTCTTTAATGGGATTAAGTATGAGGCAAACTACTGCGACGACGACTCGCCTGAAAGGCATTGCAAGTTGTACGAGTATGCAAAGACTGGAGGTGCGACAGACGGGTTTATTCGGTTTATAAATGGGTACTATGTTGGCGGGGTCAGGGGCAGCTGGGATGGGGCGCATTTTCCGGACGGGGGCCGGTATCGGCCTTATGAGGAAGGAGTTGACGCCATAGATCGCAAGTGGGTCAATGCGAAATTTGTATTCGATAATCAAGAATGGGAGCCGAATACGATTGTAGCCGGTATGCACAATAGGGTTGAAAGAATCGATAGGTTTACAAAAGAATTTATGATTTCGGTCTGCCGTTCTGACATCAAAGAAGACAGGAATCCTAAAAATTGTGTTGTTTTTTACTTAGACACTCGAATTGGATTTGGTGAGCCTGAGTATATGACCTACACAAAAGCGAACTCATTAATGACAGATATAATGAAGGCGAGGTTAGCTACCGATAGAGCCAGAGATAGAAGTAAATTTTCTTACAAATTTAGAAAGGCATTACGGAGTGTATTTCAGGCGACCAGTAATCTATCTACTTATGCAACGCCGGCGTTATCAGATGTTTCGAAGTCAATGCCGACTGTTGATCAAACATTCTCTAGTCATCAGAATGCCATTTCCACTATCGCTAGTAGTAAGCAAATTGACCGATCAAATAGCGGGTCATCAAACACTAGTGATGTACGGCCACAGCAACATCAGTTGGGCACTCGTCAGGGTGAGGCTGAGTCAACAAATCACGCAGCGATAGAGTCTAGTGACAGCGGTACAGTTACAACCGCATCGTCGGCTAATAATTCTACCCACATAGTGTGCGGCGGCCCATTTACTGTCCCAGCAATGAATCAGGTACTCGGGGTTGCCGAGCTTAATAGTGGGGCGGCGAGTGTTGATTATCAGTGCCCTGAAGGCGGAACCCCGGTGTTGGAGGGGAACTACAATTTACAGACAGGTTCTATTAATTGGCTGTTGGCGCCATCTAGTTATAAGAAAGAACAGCTTCGTGATGCGAAGGGTAGGCCTAGTGGCGCTCGCGTATCCTGGGATGCCTACCGTTACGAATGTCTCTGTAGCGCGGCAGGCCCGACTAAGTCTGGAGGTAATCAGCAATAGGTAAGTGCGGCTCTATTCTAAGCCATCAATTTAAGCCTGGTCCTGCAGGCTGGAGTTTTGAATGAATGATTTTTGATCTCCACCAACCATCTATTCGTTCCTAGATCGTTGCGCAGTCGCATTTTCAGTGCCTCCTCCCCTATATTGGGGAGGCCCTTTCTCTGATTAATCGTTAAATTACGCAATGAGCTCTAACGCCAAGCCCGCGGTGAGTAATTATGTCACCTTTGGGGATTTTCTTACGTCCATATTCTATCTTGCTGTGTGATTTTCCTTGAGTTGATTATCAGGCGAGCGCTTAACAAGTCTGCTTGAATATAAATCGACGTGTATTGAGATGGTATAAATAATGTCAGTAAAAGAACTATTAAAGAAATGCAGTATCATCCTCATTTTTTCTCTGCTTACAATTTCCTATGCTAGTGCGGAATCTGTATTGCGCGTTACTTGCAAGGATTCTGCTAGCGATGCCGCTGTTTTTATCAACGGTAAATCGTACGGCAAATGTCCTGCGGATATATTCTTAGACGCTGGTGAGATTTCGCTCCGAGTTGTTAAAGCGGTCGACGCTGAGCGTGAGCGAGTTTTCGAAACTACATTGACGCTAAGAGATAACAGGCCGGAAAAAGTTAATGTGGTACTGGCATCTCCACAGTTAAACCAAAATGCGGCAAAGGCGAGGGCTCAAGAAGCATTGCAGAAGGCCAAGGAGGGGGATATCGCTGCCATGCAGCAAGTGTCTGACTTCTATGAGAAAGGATTAGGCTTGGTTAAAAGTGCAGAGAACTCTGAATATTGGTCTCGTCAAGCGTTAGATAAACAAGATGAAAATGCAGCGAGAGCGATATTGACGCGTGCGGAGGCCGGCGATATTGACGCCATGGCTCAATTAACAACTCTTTATGAGCAAGGCCTGGGCGTAGAGAGAAGTGAGGCCGAAGCGCAATTTTGGCAACAAAAGCGTGAGCAGGCTATTACTGTAATAGAAAACCAAGAAACCAGTCGCGTATTCGCTTTGGCTAAAGAAGGTGATATTGCTGCTATGCGACAAATGGCAGAGTTTTACCGTGAGGGTAAAGGGATCGATAAAAGTAGTGAAAAAGCGGCTGAGTGGGAGGCTAAGGCGGCGCAGGGTAAGGTGCAGCAAGCTCGGGCTGAGGCCAATAAAAAAAGGAAACAAGAAGTTGAAGCGGAGCTTGTAGATTATCGATCAGGCAAGGCGTATATGAGCGGTTTTATAGCTGCTGGTAAAATGGTTGGTATGGATGCTAAGGGTGGAGATACCAGTGCTGCGTCCTCAATAGTGACATTTTCACCAACCGTACTTGTGGTAACGGCAGTGGGGCTGGCAACGGACCTTGTATCGGCACCGTTTAATGCCACAACGCATCGGCAATTACAAAATGAATTGAACGCTCGTGCAGCGGTATGGGATAAACCCAACTCTATGGTAGCCAAAGCCTACGCACAGCAGTAATTTTTATGCCTTATATCTACGTGAAAGCGCGATTGCTGATCGCGTTTTCCTTAGTGGCTCTGCTCAGCGCAGCCTGCTCGGTATCGCCGCAGATAGGCCAAGAGCAACCGTATGTCATTCTGTCCGCTGAGAATGGTATGCCGATTATTCAATTCGATCGCACTCTTTCTACCCTTTCTGTTGATCGCCAAAGCTTAGTAAAAGCCGCGGCCGCAGAAGACCTAAATGCAGAACAATGGCTGTTGGAAAATTTTGATAAGGCTGATTTGAAGGGCTTGTCAGAAGATACTGGATTTGAAAAATTAGCAGATATTGTTAGTGATAATGATCTAGATGCTAAAGATGTGTATTGGTCAGTATTAGCTCGATATATCTCCAAGGCTGACTTTGCATGTAAAGAACCACTGTATTATCAGTATTTTCAGGCACGCTATAATTTATATGAAAAAGAGGTAAGTTGCGAAACGGCAATCCCGTTCAATGTGTTATCGCGTTACACCGCGAATAATATTGTTTATGTTGACCCAAGGCGGCTGCGAGATATTCACGTCGTTTTCGCCAGCAAAGATGACAATATGATGTCCAAATTTGGTCATATTTCTCTTCGGCTGGTTATTTGCCCGCAGGAAAATAGTACTGATGCGGAGTGCGATGCTAATTTATATCAACACATAGTCTTGGGGTATATGGCCCATGTTGATGATATAAAAATTAATCGTTTAAAAGGTCTGTTCGGCGATTATAAAGCCTACCTCTATGCCAATAGCTTTATGGATGTCTATCAAAAATACACCATTAGCGAGTTCCGCAATATTTCTTCCATGCCTTTAAATTTAAGCCAGCAAGAGCGGGAGGCTATGCTTAGATCCTTGGCTGAAATTCATTGGGGGTTCGCTGGAGATTATAAGTTCACTCATCGCAATTGTTCTAGCTTAATGCAATTGGCACTGTCCGCAATGTGGCCAAATTTTTCCGATGAATTGTCACTGCAGACTCTTTACTGGCGGCCAGATTCGTTTTTCCAGGCGCTGCAAACAACGGCTATAGCTACTTCTTCAGCACTTACCGATTTAGAGCTGGCGGAAGAGGGCGGTTTCTATTTTGCCAGTACGGAAGCTATTTATAACAAGGCCTTCGACGTTGTAAATGAAGCTATGAAAAATCATAGATACTCGTCTCTTAGTGATTATTTATCGACTAATCCTATTTTGCGGGATAACGCTGTTCAAGAAAATACAAGCTATATAGCTAGACTGCAAAGTGATGCGTATCTACTCGAAGCGCAGCTGTTGCTCGAAGAACTTAGCCTGGTTAAATTCGAGTCAATAATGAATGCCGAGATGGGGTATTTTTTTAGCAAGTATGGTGTGGCGGAGATTGAAGCGCATATGCATCAGAGTATGAGTTCCGAGACTTATGTGGCATTTTCAGAATGTGTACTTGGTCCCCTGCGAGAAAGAATTAGGCCTATCAAACGCCGCGATGGCATTCCGGATTCGTTTGAGCTCGCAAGCGAATCGACACGTAAATCTTGTCAGGCCGAAGATAAGGCGAAGTTGTTGAAGCAGGTCAACCTTTATTTGGAGTCATTAGATCCAGAGGCGTGGGCGGATGTGAAGACGGCTGTATATTATTGGGCGGAGATTATAAATAATATTAATAGTTACAAAGAATTAGGAAATAAATAGGCTATGTTTCGAAAGTATATTGTTTTGGCGGTACTATTTTTTTCTCCGCCTACTTTAGCTGCTGATGCAGAAAGTCGAATGAGGTTGTTACAGCAGCTTGATATGTTAGATGAGCTTGAGTTTCAAGAGCAGGTAGATGAGGCCAGGGAGTGTATAGCAGCTCGTAGCTTTAGGTGTGCTGAACGTAGTATTCACGCAGCGGACGACTTGTCAGTAAATAAAGAGCAGGAGACGGAGGTATCTTTATTAAGGCAGAGTTTGAGCAATGAGCGCATTGTATTGCGCCGTGAAGAGCAAGAAGAAAGGCAGAGACGTCTTGCGAGAATAGAGCGAGAGGAGCAGCGTGAACGGGATGAAGAGCGACGAAAGAAAGAGAAGTGGCAAGAAATAGCACGTTTGCAGCAGGAAAGACTTAATCAGCCATCAACAAGTAAGGCAGCTATGTTCATTCAAGCATTGGATCGCGTTAATGCGAGTGTACCTAGTATTGAGGAAACGTCCGCAAATCTTCAGCAGCAAATTAATAGAACAAACCGCGAATACGCGCAGGCGAAAAGGATCCGGGAAGCCGAAGAGAGGGCTTATCAAGCGGAGCAGAGCCAAGCGCAAGCACGTATAGAGCAGCAGCGACGAGATCGAGCGCGACAAGAGCAGGCACGTATAGAGCAACAGCGAATCGACCGCGCTCGACAGCAGCAGGCGCAAGAGCGAGAGGCAGATTTTGCAAGACAAGCTGCGCTGGCAAAGCAGCGAAAGCAAGAGCAAGAAAAACAACCGGAAAAATATCAGCTTGTTGTCGAGTCGCTCGCATTTTGCTGGGAGCACGACACCAAAAAAGACCATTGGCGCTGCCGTGGGCCCGGTCACAACAAAAGCTTGGCTAATGACGCGACATCCCTTTTCGAGCCTGGCCTACTGCAACAAGCGCGTTATGCAGGCTGCTCTAATGCCAGTGACAATTATAAACAAGCGTGGAAATATGACGACAAATCGGGTTACGTGATGCATTGCCAGAAGGCTTTGGCAGAAAGCGATGCGGATGTTGCTAAGGATTACGGTATGCCCGGGTATATAAGGGTGAAGCGTAAAATTTATAAGTGTAACTACCCCGTCCAAAATGGCTGTGCGGTATATATGCAAGGTGCTGGTGACGTTGCTAATCGGCGGATTGTTCAATGATGCCCAGGCCGTTGGGATGTTCGCTGCCACTAAGATACAGCGCCGCCATTGTTAATTGGAATTCCAATTCGTCATGGTCGAGTTGCTAACATTTGAATAGCGCCTCATATATCGATATTTTTTTGGCAAAAAGCAGCTGCGCTAAGGTTTACGCCTTCGTTCTATATTAGTACCCTTTACTGAACCTCACGTCAGATGCACCTAACTAACAGTCAGCAGGTTTTGCTGTGATTCTGGCTATAAGGTCGTTTCCGCCATGAAAATACTTTTTTGCTGTTCGTTTTTGAGATTCAACCTTCAGGGTTTCGATGTAGTCGTTCAACAGTAAATTTAGTTTTTGGGTATGGGCGATTTAGATCGGTAAAAACATATATAGATGGCGTGTTAATTACTTTATGGCGCTAGTACAAAAGACTTAACGGGAAGGACTATGAAAAATCGGATTTTCACCCTAATGATGGCCGCGGTACTTGCTGCATGCGCAACTACTGGTGACGAAACGATTTCGTCCTCCACCAAAAAATCTCCCTATCCGCCAGCGGCGGCACTATCTCCAGTGCAAGACGGCGAGGCTCTTTTACAGCGAAACGACGACGTCTTTACTCTCTATCTTTTTGTGGATTATCTTCACGCTGGCGGTGATATGGGTGTTGCTCTGAATGGTTTCCCCAGTACTTTGGCATTGCAATTGAATAACGTCATGGTGGGAAATTTTCTGACGGGGCAGGCAATCAAACTTGAGTTGTTGCCGAATCAAGATTACTCCTTTGCTGTAAAAAACACATTTTTTGGTAAGGACAGCGGAAAGACAGAGCTGCCACTTAAAACCGGCGGTGCGGGTGAGTGGGCGGCGTGGACTAGTACGGATCCCCTTTTTGTTGGTAATGAGCCGAAGCTGGAGGCCTTGTCTTGGGATGAGGTTCGGGACAAGGCAAAGAAAGAATACACATTTGTAGAGCCTTATATCGCCAGGGCAGCATTGGCCCTGAAGCCCTCGTCTATTCCAGCTCGTTTGAAAGACTGTAGTCAAACCGATGACGCGGCTTTGTGCCAGAGTGGGTTGATATCGGAAATGCCGGCGTCGCTGCGTAGTGGCGATGTGAGTGAGATTGTAGCGGCTATTCTGGATGATGGTGCAACGCCTTTGGTCGCTGCGGCGTCAGGTGGTTTGCCGGCAGCTAAATCGCTCACTACTGCCCCCTTGCCGGCCGCTCCTGCCACAACGGGAATCAACTATGAAGACCCATTATTCCAGCCTCTTAGTGGCATTGATCTGTCGCAGTACAAGAGCGCTGGTGACGGTTTATTGTTGATAGGTAGGAAGGGTGAGTACGAGCTATTACTCACTGAGCCGGGAGCACGTTATGAGGTATATAGAGATACGGCCGGCGCACCGGGGCCGAAGGGGCGGAAATTTTATTCCGGTTACTTGCTGCGGTGGAAAAAGAATCAGGGCGAGCCGATGCCTTATATTGGGCGTCTGACCATGTATGGCAAGGATGGCAGCCGCGCCGTCTATACAGGGGCCTTTTCTGCGCTTTATTACGAAGAGCACTGGCTCAGTCAGACTTTAGCCAATGCTAGGCTCTTTAAACAGGGAATTGAGGAACGCTATGACTCGGCTAAGGTTTTGACTCGGAAACGCTACCTTATCAACCGCTACCACACTTACTACAACAAATATGACGAATATCGTGATTATCTGGCAAGTACAGAGTTGACTGATCGGAAAATTTTATTGACATCAGCTGAGGGCAAAAAAAGGGCTATCTACACCGAGGTAAGCGGTCTACCGGGCTTTGAGTTTGTACTGCCGGCCCCAGAGCAATTGACTAGTTTGGCGTCATGGAAAACGGATCGCGGCTTGTTTACCCGCGAATACTCCCTGTTCGATCTGTTTAAGAGTCGAGGAATCAATGCCGATCGCCTGTTGTTGAGGCCCTTCGAGCCGACGCAAACGAAGTCAAACGTATATGAAACAACGGGCCCACGTCATGCCTGGATCAACAAAGGGCAATCGGCCTTTGTATACAGTGCCATGACGGGAAAGACCTATTTGCAAGCGTATCAGAAGGCGCCAGCCTTGACCTTGCCGGAGCTGAAAGAGATTGTTATTAATGGGCAGCTGAGCGTCAACCAGCAATGCCTAGGTAAAACCCAGGGGATGGTGGTGTTGTCTGGGCAGTGCGACCCAAATACGCCGCAGTTTCCACTAACGGTAATGACCCAATTATCGGCGACGCAGTACGTCATTAATGTGTGGTCAGATATTGACCGTCGCAGTGTCTACCTTTTAACCGGAGGGCAGTTCCCTAAGGAGGAGTTCTATCGCTGGTCTGTCGATGCCTTTATGATTGAGCAAGCGGTTGAGTCTGAGGTAACACTGACCGCATTGGCCACGGGTAAAGACTCGTTCTCGGACAAATTGGTCCAGTTTGCGAGCCAAGGGAGAGATCAGCAGAGCTGCAGCAAGATGGTCGCGGCGGTTACTGATGCTGAAAAGGCACTGTCCTTTGATCCAGATATTGAAAGGCGACTTTCGAAATACGAATACGTATTAGACGATTTCTGGGGTGACATGGGCGCCGCCATCAATCGCATCAGTGTAAAGCACACACCAGTGACCGATTTTAAGGAGTATGTCTGGGACGACCTAGTTGGCATGGAAAAGGATGTTGCTCAGCGTTTGGACACCCTCAACCGCTATAAAGACGTAAATAACAGTGCCTGTCAGCCAGACTCTGAGAGTATGGGGCAGCTCGTAACCGCGCTCAGTGACTTTAAGCAGGACCTCTCGGATTTACTGGATCAGCTTGATCGCAGCTACTACAAACAGGCGTCAGATCTTAGCAACGATATATATTACTGGTCTAATCGCCTGGAGGAGGCCAAACGCAATGCCGCATTGGCACAATTCCTCGGTAAGCTTCAGTCCTCTTTAAACGCGGATCGGGTGGCAAAAAAGGCGCAGCGCGAATCTATGGACCGCAGCATTGCGGCGGCGAGGAAGTCAGTTGATGATCAAATCGCTGATGTTAAAGCGCGCAATGCAGTCTATTTAGCGAGCCAACATTCGGTGGTAAAACAGCCCGCAAATACCATCATTGTCCCAGTTGCTATGCCGTCTAAGTCATTAGATACAACTGGCGGTGGGAGCGTTTATATAAATGGTAAGGTGTCCAATCGCCTCAGTACAAAGGATGCGATCGCGCAGGCGCAAGCTAAAACTAAACGGCTTGAGGATGAGCGGCAAGCTAATGTGATGGGAGCAGGTTCTAGCTCCGTGGCAGCTGCCGCCGCGTCAGTCGTCAACACTACGAAGGGAGGTGGTGATGGTGGCGCTGCTGTTTGTGTTGCGACGGGACGCAATGGGAACAATATTAACACTGACCTCGCATATGTTTACACTTTTGATCGCAATATTACGCCGTTGAAGGCGGACGGGCTGGCTCGACAGCTTCATGCTGCTGAGCACAATACGACGCCATCGTGCGAACGCAATGATGCAAATCAGATTGGTGCGCTGGTGGTAGTGGTATGGCAGGGTAAGGATTACAGCGGGGCAACGAAGCGAACCTACGGCATGGGTTTTGGTCAGTCGATTGGAGCGGCGGAATTGGATGCGGTGAAAAACTTGGCCAATCGCAACTGGAGCTGGAGTAGTTCAATGGGCTACAAGGTGGAGTTTGCTAAGCAGTATTGAGAATTGTATGAGGGCTACGCTATTTCTCTACGCTTTTTCTAGGCTGAAACTGACATTGAGATAGTTGTTTTAATAGCGTTGCTTTGTAGAAGTTCAGATCTGATCTGACACATCTTCTTGAAAAAGAGAGAGTTACCCGTTTTGATAAAGGTGTCGAATCTTAAATCAAAACAAAAAGGTAACTCTCATGCTTCATACTAACAATCC
>NZ_JAHWDQ010000006.1 GCF_019312595.1 Zhongshania aquimaris
CAATCATTGCGCTTTGATTGTAGTCGTAGGGTTTGAACTTAGGCATTCGCATCACTCCTTAATGCTTTGGCCAATTTTATCAAAACTTTTATCGAAATGGGGGTTTTTATACAGCCTCAACGCCCAAAGCAGCGGCGAGCGTTAGCGAGTCCAGCCCACGTGTTTTTCGCGTGGGCGATGCTGCCTTTGCTTGTTATGAATTTAGCCATTTAAGACGCCCCAGCCATCCAAATAACCATTTACTTTAGCAGTGCGTTCGGCAAGAGTTTTCTCAAAGGCCACTATGTTTTCATATGTAACTTTCATGATAGGAACTAGCTCGAGTTCCATACCACCTTTTTCGCTCGGTCTCGTTTCTATATTTTTGAATTGCTGCCCGCGCTTCCAGTCGGTTGCATACTGCTTTGCAACTAGATCTGCTTCCTCTTCGGTTGCGTAGATAGCGTAAAAATCTACGGGATGTTCAATAGAGAAATCGAAATTGTCTTCTTCCAGCCTTCTAAAGACATCACCGTTTACATCGTTCGGATACATTCTACTCTCTCAAAATTGAGTGATTCGTAACAGTTTTATCATAACGACTCAGGCCATATATCATTTTGGCCCCCTTATCACGGAATCGGCTTTTACGTTGATTGGAAATATTTAGGGAATTCAATGATGTAGCGGCCTCGCCATTAACGAGCGCCGGTCAAACGAAGACTAACTCCCTATATTTCTGCCAAGCATTCCTTTCCCCTGATCATATCTCATATTTTATGAATTTCAATGAGTTAAGTACGTGATAGACATGTTAATGGGAACAGCTCTCCTGTTCACAACACTTGAACAGGAGAAAGTAGATCATGCAGCGATGATGAGAATTCAACGACCCAAAGTTGTTTTACATTATCAAGACGACCCGAAACTATACAGCCTCTACTTAAGGCATTTCGGCAATGTAGATTCAATTGCTAGTCTAGCTTTTGGATGCCTTAGCAGCTCCCCACCCTGGGATAGAGAAGGAAAACAAAGGGGTGTGCAGGTCACCGCGCAAGCGAGTTAAGGTCGAGGTTTTGATTCGCCACTCGCCATCTGCCTTTTCATAGGTCTCGTGGTAGTGGCCATAACCCCGCAGGCTCAGCCCCGGAAAGAAACGCACAAAGTCCTCTAGCGCCCAGATACCGCTGGCAGTGTTTTCCGATTGGATCTGTAATTCCGGAGCGTGTACTTGATGGACAGTTTTTCGATACTGCGGCCCCAAGGTTTTTCTCACATAGGCGACAAAGGCATCGGCGTCCTCAATAAGTGGGCCGCCGGAACCGCGGGTATCACTCACAAAATCATCAGTGAATAGTGTTCGCCATGCAGCCCAATCCTTAAGATCAAGGAATCGGCAATAACGCGCTTTTAACTGTCTGAGCTTTTCCATATCGTCGACAGAACTCACGATAACCCCCGTCCCTATTCCAGAAACAAAAAACCCCGCTGAACATACTAGTACTCCTGCAGGGTCTAATTTATTTGAAATCAAATGGCGCGATTACAGCTTTTCACCGGTGAACGGGTATTTACCGACAAAACCCGCTTTCACTTTACCGGACATCGAGGTTCCGCTAATTGTTGCGGTGAATTCGGTTTTGATTTTCATTGGCTTGGTGACATTGTTTTTCCAAAAGAAAGTATTGCCGTCAAGGCTTGGCTCAAGAATATCGCTGGTAGAGCCTTTACCCGTTTGAGTGCCGCTGAACTGACCATCTGCGTAGCTAATATCTAATTCAGATGATTCTGCGCCAGTAGGGCCTTTAACAATAACCTTCCATTTACCAACCATAGACTCTGGTGAAATTGCGTCTGACATAGTAACTCCCTTGCTTGTTATGTAATGTTGCTAGATTTATCCAAAATTGTTAAAAAAAACTGCGATCTCATCGCCACATAGGCGTTACGTTGGCTTGGCTGCGCTGACATGTATTACTCGCGCGCCAAACTCTTAAATTCCAGATCCATTTGATCCAAATTCTCATTCGTCATTTCACCCTTTTCATCATATGCCGCGATGAAGCGCAGGGAAAAAGACGAGGCTAGGGAAAAGCGATCATCTTTTATGTTTTGTGGAAGGTATTTCTCAAGAATAGCCTTCGCTTGTGGATCTGCCAGCAAGTCCCTGATTTTCGTTTTTTCGGTGGTGTAGATCTCTCCAGCCAATACTGGTCTTAGCAGCGCCGCGACTGTAATTAACAGAATGAATATAAAATTGCGCATAGTCGAAACCTAATTTTTCAATAATCTAGCCACCGCCGACTTACCGCCAAAAGCTCACTAAATTTAACAATTGTTATTGATGTTCGCCGTATACTCAGGTCAAATCCTAACCTTATAATATACAACACTGTCGATTATGTGAAGCACTGTGGTTCACAATTAACAAACGGTCATAACGATATAACAGGACCTTTTAATGCCAAATCAAATTCATGCGCCATCAGCTCCACCGAGCACAGTGCCATTTCCCGCACCCTCAGTAGGTTGGTACGCCACCATTGTGCTGGCCTTTCTCTATTGGCTTTCGATTCTAGACCGATTCATTATTTCACTATTGGTCGAGCCCATTAAACGAGATATGGGGATAAGCGACCTTCAGTTTGGCTTGCTGCACGGTATGGCTTTTGCCATTACTTACTCTCTGTTCGGTCTTGTTGCTGGCGCGATGGCCGACCGCTTTAGCCGCCGTTGGATTATTTTTGCCAGCGTATCGATTTGGTCCTTTGCCACCGCCGCCTGCGGCGCGGCAGTGCAATATTGGCAATTACTCATTGCTCGGGTGGGGGTCGGCGCGGGTGAAGCCGGTCTTAATCCAAGTGCAACGTCTATGCTCACCGATCTCTTCCCCCGCGATAAGCTCACCTCAGCACTGGCGGTTTATACCATTGGCGCTACCGTAGGCTCTGGCACCGCGTATTTTTTTGGTGGCATGATCGTAGAAGCCGTAGCGACAACTCCCAGCTATATCATTCCCCTATTGGGTGAAATTCGCTCTTGGCAGGCTGTGTTTCTATTTATCGGCATTCCAGGCATTGCGATTTCTTTCATTGTATTCACCTTCCCGGAACCATTCCGTCGCGACCGCCGCACTAACGAAGTGAAGCAAAACTTCTGGGCGGGTATTTTCGCTTCCTATGCAAATTTGCTGCGCTTTATTTGCTCGCAAAAACGCTTTTTTGCCCACCACTACGCCGGCTTTGCGCTAGGCTCAATGGTCATGAGCGGCTGCGCGATTTGGTATCCCGCCCACATGGGCAGAACCTTTGGCTGGGGCGCCGGTGAAATCGGACTGTGGCTGGGTTCTGTAGTTGTGATATCGAGCATAAGCGGCAAATTACTGTGCGGTTATTTCGTAGACAAAATGTACAAACGCGGTTACCGAGACGCGCAGTTCCGCTGGTACGCCAGCTGCCTCATTCTCTCTGCCCCTATCGGGGTGTTTATGATGACCACCGACAGCCCAATATTGTTTTTAGCCGGTGCAAGTTTATTTCTATCGCTGATGGCACCTTTACCTGCCTGCTACACCGCTTCACTCAACCTCGCGACCCCCAATGAATTGCGCGGCACTGGCATGGCGTTTTTTGCTGGTACGGCGGGCTTAATTGGTATGGCGGCCGGCCCAGTACTTATTGCAACGGCTTCTGAACAGCTTTATGGGGAAGGATCTATAGGGCTCGGCATGGCAACCGTAATAGGCATATTTTGCCCACTATCGGCATTAATACTAGCGACAGGCTGCAAAGCCATGCGCAAAGCGGTGAATGATTTGGAGCAAGCTAGTTAATGCTGGCTTGCTAACAATATAAAGCTGCGCGGGCAAGGATTAGGCGTAGCAACCGCTTCCCCACATTGCGAACTACCGAAACCCCTTGGTAGTTCCTCCCCCTCTTGTACTTGCTCGCGAAAGTTATTTTTCAAGTGAGGACCACTATTGTCGGTCAACATGGCAACAGGTCTTGCACTTGGCCATGAGTTGCACAAGGGTTTTACCCTCCAGGCGCAACACCATCTGTTATAGATTTGTGTCAAGAAGTCACATCATCTTTGAGAAGATACTTAAGGCATCAGAGCAACTACTGCAACGTAAAAAGGCAGCGCAACTCATGGAGTTACGCTGCCTTTAATTTAGCATCAGCTATTGAACTCGAATCACGAATTCAACATGCTCAGGCTTAGCCCGCTTTGTTGGCACCGTTCTGTGCATGATGGGCGAACATCTTCATCAAGTCGCCAGAAACAACGCGGCGTTTCGCTTCGCCATCGGCAAGTGGTTTATCACCGCTGTATGACTTAGGCGTAGTATCAACACCGTCTGCCGCGGCTTTAGCTCGCAGAGCGCCAACCGTCACATCTTCGCGTTTGAAGTGTTTGAACAGATCAAAATTGAAGAAACGCATGGCATTGCCATTGGTGACTTTTTCAATCTGCGCTTCTGTTAGATGCTGAATGCTCTTCCAGAGGTATTCAGGCACTTCTGGCCACAGTGTGTCTGAGTGTGGGTAGTCACACTCATAGGCCACCATGTCTTCATTGAGTGAATCGAGGTTCTTCAAACCGAAGGCATCATCAATAAAGCAGCTCATGAAGTGGCGTTTGAATATATCGCTTGGCTTCAAGCCGCCAAAGCCGGAATTAGTCCACGCTTTGTGACGAGCATGGCTAAAATCAGCACGCTCCATGAAGTAAGGAATCCAGCCTATACCTGACTCTGAAAGCGCTATTTTCATATTTGGGTATTTCAATAGGGCTTCAAGGTTCAGCCAGTCTGCTGCGCCAGTCGATACTGACATTGGCATGGTGGTGATCCACGCTTCAATCGGGCTGTCCATAGAGGCGTGTGGCGCAGGGTGACCAGCACCAATGTGCAAACAAGTTACCATGTCGTTCTCTACCAGCGCTTTCCACATTGGCTCCCAGTATTCGTTGTGAATGCTCGGTAAGCCTTGGCTAGTTGGCGCCTCGTTCATAGAAATGGCCGTGCAGCCCTTTTTGGCTAGACGGTTAATTTCTTCAACCGTCGCTTTCATATCCCAGGTCGGCAAAATACCGCAGGGAATAAAACGCCCAGGGTGAGCGCCACACCATTCGTCAACGTGCCAGTCGTTATAGGCGCGCAAATGAATTAACGACAGTGATTTGTCTTCTGCCTTGTGGAAGCGACCGCCGTCAAAACCTACACAGGTTCCGAAGTTTAGCGATGCTGCAATACCGTTGGCATTCATGTCATTTACACGATCATCGACCTTATAAACGCCATCGCGCATTTCTTCCAGCGATGACGGCTCCATGCCGTATTCCTCTGGAAGACGACCGACAACCGCATTCAAACCCACCGACGGCATAAACATACCTTGGTAAGTCCAATAGTTTTTGCCATTTTCATCAACGCAAAACTTAGGTGCGGTTTTTAAGTCAGCGGCAGAAAGATGCTTGTCAAACATATCCGGCGGCTCAGTCACGTGATCATCTACACTAATAATCACCAAATCGTTCTTGTCCATATCGTCCTCCTAGCGGCGACTTATTTTCTACTCAATACTGTTACTACAGATTTACACTTAAAAAGCCGACTCAAAATGTGCAAGTGGCCACCCATTCTCTTTGCTGAAATCTAATATCTTTCCCACCCGCTTTGCCCGCTCGGCGCGCTCGGGCTGAAAGGTGTAACACCCTGCTGGCATTTTGGTGGCGTCTGACTGCTGCGCCAGCGGAATCACCCGGCCATTGGCCAACATATTTCCCCATTGCAGAAGCTTTGCTGCCTCTCGCAAATCGGCATCAATGCCGTCAATCCAATCGCGCAATTTGTCGAGTCGTATTCCCCGAATCTCAGCAGGCGACTGCATGACAAACCCTTTCTCCAGCCACTTCAGCAAACACACGCCGTTGCGGCGAATCTCTGCATTCCGCAAACCGTCAACGGGATCTGACACCACAATGTCGTAGCTCACGTTTTCACCGACACCACTATGTCTAGCGGCCAGCACAGTCAAATCATGCAAGTGCGTACAGTTTTGCCGTTTCTCAACACGTTCAGAAATATCGCTTAGCGCCATTCCTAAAAACGTTTGCCGTAACTTTTCTTCCGCGCCGGGACAGGTAGTCCACGGCACCCGATGCATCTGGGCATTTATCTCAAGCACACATGTGTCATCGTGGTGAAGAAGGACTTCCATACAATGGAAATCGTCTTCAAGGGCGGCACTTACACGTCCCCGCCCCGCTACTATTTCTATGCGTCGACGAAATCCAGCCTGCTGATCTAGTGCGACATCAGCCATCACATTAGGCGTCCCGCGCCAGCAATAAGGCAGTCGCTAAAGGGCCGCCGCCTGAGGTCGCAATGGCCACTTTGGGATCGCCGTTAATTTGTCGCTCGCCACCCAATCCGCGCAATTGCACGACGGCCTCGTGGGCGAAGCCGAAGCCGTGTAGACGCCCCGCTGCAATTTGCCCACCAAAGGTATTCAGGGGAAGCTCACCATCTAGGGCGATGCGCGAGCCACCTTCAATAAATTTGCCACCTTCGCCGACCTCACAAAACCCAAGCCCTTCCAACCAGGTAAGCGCTAGGAAACTGAAACCGTCGTAGAGTTGAACGGTGTCGACATCTGCGGGTGTGTAATCGGTGCGCTGCCATAGATCGCGACCGGTAGCATAAGATGCCATCCACTCAGCTTGATCCCAGCTATGTCGATCTACACTGCCCGCCATGGCCGCAATACGCACTGGGGTACAGCGCACTTCGTCGATAGCATCGCCAGCGGAAACGATAAGCACCGTGGACGCGTCGCTATGGCGGTCACAGTCGTATAAGCACAGCGGATCTGACACCATGCGCGCTGACAAATATTCATCCATGCTTAGCGGTTCACGAACTAAAGCGCGCGGATTCAGCAAGGCATTTGCGCGGTCAGTCAGCGCAATTTGCGCCAGTTGTTCACGTGTTAGACCATATTTTTTAACATGACGCATAGCGTACTGGGCAACCCAGGTGGCCGCCGACAATGCGTTAAAAGGCGCTGTCCACTGGGAATTACCATCGACGCGATCGCGACGCATCATGGGATATTCAGCTGGATTCGCCATCGCACCAGCTTCATACACCGTGCGGTAACAAATCACATGACGCGCCTGCCCAGTTCGAACAGCACTAGCAGCGGCGACAATAGCGCCTAACTGGGAGCTAATTTCGCCACCACCGGCATACCATTTAGCCTTTATTCCAAGCGCATCAATCAGCTCGTCGCTGCCAACTGGCGAAAAGCCCAGCATCTGTGGCACCCGACCGGGATAGGTGGACACCCCATCAATTTGTTCAATACTTAAGCCTGCTTCTGCCAAGGCTTCTTTCACTGCATCGACTGTTAGCAGCAGTGGATGGCGCGCTAATTTGCGGCCAATTTCCGACTGCCCGATGCCGGTGATAAACGCTTCATTTCGCATCGTCATCTTTACTTCACCTTCTCAAACAGGGGAATAAAGACATCATCCTGCTGTTCAAATACCACCGACACCTCGTCGCCGATATCTACATCGTCAACAGAGCAGCCAATAATATTGCTGGTAATGATCACCCCCGGCGCATCGCTCAACGCAACCCGCGCAATAACAAACGGTACTTCCATTTTGGGATGCCAGGCTTGGTGGTTGATAGTGTAGGTATCAATAACGCCACGGCCAGAAACCGCTTTTGCAGACACGTTCTCAGACAGACAATGACGGCATACAGGGCGCGGCGGATGTATATAGCCATCGCAATCATTGCAGTGCATGATGCGCAACTCACCGTGCTCACCACCGGTCCAAAAGTCGCGATTGAGGCTATCTAGCCTTGGTAAAGCGCGCATACTTATCAGACCTCCCACACTAAATGCAGCGTATCTACGCCCAGTACGTGACCACCGTGAAATGTTGGCGGACGCTTGGGGTCGAGTTTAAATTTAGGCATGCGCGCCAAGAATTCTTCATACACAATCTGCAGCTCAACCCGCGCCAAATGTGATCCCAGGCAACGGTGTGGCCCCGCATTGAAGGCAATATGGGCTCTTTCCCGCGACATATTAAAACTGTCAGGTTCAGCAAATTCGCGAGCATCTAAATCTGCGGCTGGAAGATAGAGCAGCGCTCGCTCATCTTTTTTCATGCTGACACCCTGAAATTCCATATCGCGACTCACGCGACGCGGCGGAACGGTAAAGGTATATCTGCGCAGCATTTCTTCTGAGGCCTGTTTAATTTTCTCAGGCTCAGCTCTTAATTCATCCTGTAAATCCGGGTTCAGCGCCAAATGCCTGAAGCCATGCCCCATGCCCTGCATAACGGTATCGAGCCCTGCGATAAACAACAGAATCGCGTAGTTCTCCATATCCTCAAGGCTGACTGGGGCGCCATCTATCTCAACCTTCCACAACATACTCAGGATGTCGTCTTGCGGATTGTCGCGGCGCTCAATAATGGTGTCGCGCATTGCCGCCACCACTTTTTGCATAGTCAAAATCGCATTGGAAGAATCTACCGAACTCAGGTGCTCACTGACCAATTCGCGGTACTCCGCCAATCGCTCAAGTGGCAAGCCCAGCATTTTCAAAAATACCTGCACTGGCAAAGGCTCTGCCATCGCCGTCATAAACTCACACTGTCCCTTATCGACAATCTCATCGATAAGTTCTACCGCGAGTGCACGAATACTGCCGCTAAGTGCATTTATCGTTTTTGGCGAAAATACCTTTTGCAGCGGTTGGCGGTATTTGGTGTGCATCGGCGGGTCGAGATTAATCGGCACCGCAAGGGGGATGCGCCCCATTGTCTCTTCTAACTGCGCGAGTAACTCCGCCATTTGGTCGCGCGGAAATATTTCGCTTGAGAAAGCCTCAACATCCCGCGCGGCCTCAAAATTGGCAGAGTGTCCCGCCAAGACCCAGTGACCATTATTGCGCGGGGTCCAGAAAATGGGTGGCGCACTTTTAAGCAAATCCATTACCCGCATATGGGGGTCGGCACATAGGGCGGGGTCATGATAATAGTCAAAATCATAAACCAAGGACGCCGGCACATGATCTGGCGTCGCTACTGCTGCTGATAATTTTGATTCTGTCAAAACATTTACCGCCTAATGTTGTAGAGCCAATGGATCTAAGTGCTGAGTAAACCTCAGCTCTTTGGCGCCATCGCGGCCAGCGCCGACAGATCGACCTGGCCGGTCATCATGCCCGCCATAAAGCCACCATCTACCGGCAATGCTAATCCGCTCATATAGCTTGCCGGTGCGCTGTTTAAAAAGATCAGCGCGGCGGCTTGCTCTTCTGGCGTGGAGCGACGACCGATTGGCTGAATAAAGGTTTTCAGGACTTTATCGTCGGTCGCGGCTTCGAAGTGGTTCATCATTGGTGTTTGGGTTGGACCGGGTAAGGTGCAGTTAATGCGAATACCCTGCTTAATAAGCTTGGGCGCCATCATCAATGTCCACACGCAAACCGCCTCTTTCGAGAAAGAGTAGCCCTCTTTAATGTGTTCATCTTTATGGTCTTCGCACCACTTGAGCGCCGCCTCGTAGCCTTGATTGGCTAGGAACTGGCCGTGCAATTCCATCTTGCGCGGGTAGCTCATGCCGCCATTTGATGAAATGGTGACAATGGCACTGCCTTCACTCATTAACGGCAGTACTTGCTCGGTCATATGACGCATACCGATGAAGTTCACCTTCATTACGTCCATCGCGGGCGCGGTTTGTGGCAGACCTGCGCAGTTAAACAAGGCGTCGACTTTGCCGCCAATTTTGGCAATGGCTGCGTCAATGCTGGCGGGGTCGCGCAAATCGACTAAATTAAATGAGGCAAGGTTTAGGTCAGATTCTTTAAAGTCCAAACCGTGTACTTCTGCACCCAATTCCAACAATGCTTTGGCGGTAGCCGCCCCCATACCAGAGTAGCAACCACTCACAATGACACGTTTGTTCTCATATCCGAGAAAGCTCATCTTCAACCCTCATTATTTATTGTAAATATATGTCTTACTGAAACCACAGCGCAGCTAAGGAAGCTATTCTTCAATAATATGTATTACGCGCTCAGGGCACGCTCTTGCTCCGCGCTTAGCGAGTTGTTCCATTCCTGGCGGTACATCGACCTCTGTCACTTTGATATAACCATCGTCATCCAAAGGGAACAGTTCCTCAGATATATTCGCGCACCTGGCATTGCCTACACAGGCGCTTTTATCGATGCGAATCTTCATTATTAGCTCCTAGAATTGAATCGCTGGCCTTACTTTCATTTTTTGCGTTATTATACATCAGTGCTGTTCAATAGCAATAAAATAGAACACCCCGAAAGCGGGTCTAAACCAAGTGTAGAATAGTCAGCTAAAGGCACGGTTTATAGGGGTTTTAAAGAAAAAGCAACACAGCAACAGGAAAATAAAATGGCGCTTTACACCACCGTACATCTTCACAACATTGCCCAAGGTCGCGAGCAAGAATACGCCAAATGGTTCGACGGCGAGCACCTAAAAGCACTGAGTAGCCTGCGCGGATTTCTGCGCGCCGAACGCTTTGAAGTAACACCAGAGCAAATCATGCCAGACATTCCTCAGCCCTGGCAGTTTATGAGCGTTTATGACTTTGATTTCAGCGCCCCAGAAATTGACCTGCCCGCTCTCGGCCCACTGATCGCATCAGTTCGCGACAGCGGCCTCATCGCCAACGACACCGCCGAGCGACTTTACAGCTACAAACTATTTGGTGACTGGAAAGCCAGCCCAAATTATCAAGCCGACCAACCCTATTCTGGTATGAGCCTTATCTTAGGTAACTACGTGGCTGGTCGTTACGAGGAATACCAAGAATGGTATGAAAACGTACACAGCGTTGAGGTAGCTAATGTACCGGGACACGTCGCCATGAAACGCGGCGAACTGTGCGATATTCAAATAGCGCCGCGCCATTACTGTCCCGGCGATCAGTTAGTGCTCTGCGCGCAGCAAACCGATGACCTAATGTTTACGCTGCGGGATTTTAGCGCCCGCGCTCGCGGCGTGAGCCCCAGCGGTATTGCCATGGAACCCCGCTCGTCCGCGGGCTCCATTGCGCGCACCGTACACTACTTTCGCAAAGTAAGCGGCGACCGCTTTTGGCCCGGCGGCATCGCCTACGGTGGCGATCTCTCGGTGTACCAACAATAAAGACAAATCGCATTAGGAAAACAAGCATGTCGAAAGTGATTGTAATTACCGGCGCGGGTGTTGGACTAGGTCGCGCACTCGCGAAGCGCTTTGCCAGCGAGGGTGAGGCTGTGGTTTTACTGGGCCGCACATATGCAAAGGTAGAGGCCGCCGCGAATGAGATTGGCGACGCAGCCACTGCCATACAATGCGACGTGAGCAATCCCGATTCTGTGCGGGAAGCCTTTGCAGCCATCGCCAAAATTCATCCCAAAATAGATGTACTAATCAATAACGCCGCGGTGTTTGAACCCTTTAAAGTGGTCGACGCCAGCGACGCACAAATCCTCAACGCAGTGACCACCAATCTTGCAGGACCGATGTTCTGCGCGCGCGCAGCCATTCCACTGATAAATCGCGGCGGCCTGATTATCAGCGTGACCAGCGAGTCGGTGGACATGAACTTCCCCCATCTATCTATTTATCAATCCAGTAAAGCGGGCTTAGAACGTTTCTCAAAAAGCCTATCACATGAGCTGGAGCCGGAAGGTATTCGGGTTTGCAATGTACGCGCGGGACAAATGTTTGAAGAGGGCAAAACCTGGGACGTCGACCCTGACGCACGCCTTGCCTTTGCCAAAGCCGCCATTGCCGCCGGCATCAATCTGATGGAGCGCCCAATCAGCCAGTTTGCCTCGGTTACTACTATTTTCCGCAGCCTTATTGATCTGCCCGCCGACCTCAACATCGGCAGCATTAGCCTTCAAGCGCGAAAATCAGACTGACATTTCGGAGTAAACATCAGTGACAGAGAAAAAGACTTGGGACTTTATCGTTGTTGGCAGTGGCGCAGGCTCTATGTGCGCGGCGCTGAAAATGCGCGCGGCGGGCAAGAGCGTACTCATTATTGAAAAAACCGAGCTGCTAGGCGGCACCACCGCCACGTCCGGTGGAGTTATGTGGATTCCTAATAACCGCTTTATGAAGGAAGCCGGTGTTAGCGACTGCCGCGAAGATGCCATTCGCTATCTCGACACGGTTGTCGGCGATAGCGACAGCACGCCCGGCACCAGCTCTAAGCGCCGCGCTGCCTACGTAGACGTATCGAACGAGATGCTGGAGTTTCTAATCGATCAAGGCCTGCAATTCCGTCGCGTGCCGTCGTGGCCGGATTACTATGAGGCTCTGGGAGAGTCCATCCCAGGTCGCACCGTTGCGCCGGAGCTATTCGACTTAAATAAGTTAGGCAAAGAGTGGAAGGCCAAACTTCGCCCCGGCTTCATTCCCGCACCGGCTTATTTAGAAGAGGCCATGCAGCTGCCTAATTTCAAACGCTCAAAGCCCGCCAAAAAGATACTCGCCCGTGTCATCGGCCGAACATTGTGGTCACGGCTGCGCGGCAAACATTTAGTTACCGCCGGCCACGCCCTGCAGGGCCAAATGCTCCACGCCGCGTTGCAGGCGGGGATTGATATCAAGATTAATTGCGCGGCCAAAACACTGCTACAAAACGGCGACCGAATCAGCGGTGTGCTGGCAGTCATCGATGGCGTGGAAACTGAGCTACTCAGCACTCACGGCGTACTTATCAATGCCGGTGGCTTCGCCCAAAACCAACGTATGCTAGACCAGTATTTACCCCTGGCCTCCAGCGAGTGGACTAATGCCAGTCCCGGCGACACCGGCGAAATGATTGAAGAATGCCAGCGTCTCGGCGCCGCCCTGGCCCAGATGGACGAGCGGGTCGGTTCACCTACTGTTATGTTGCCGGGAAATCCAGTATTTAAGCCCGCCATGCAGGGTGACCTCGCCAAGCCGCACAGCATTGTGGTGGACCAAACTGCACAGCGCTATATGCGCGAGTCCGCATCGTATATGACGCTCTCTAAAGCCATTTTAGAACGCAATGCCGTGGCCCCTGCCCTGCCTAGCTGGATGATCCTGGATCAGAACTACATTGAGACCTATATGCTAGCGGGAACAATGCCCGGCAAGAAGAAACCCAAAGAGTGGAGCGAATCTAAATTCCTGCGCCAGGGTGATTCCATTGACGAACTTGCCAGTGCTTGCCATCTCGAGCCAGACGCATTGAAGCAGACCGTAGCGCGCTTCAATAAGATGGTCGAACAAGGCAAGGATGATGACTTTAAACGCGGCGACCACGCTTACGATCTCTGGCTTGGCGACGACCTTAATGAGGGAAATGCAACCCTGGGCAAGATCGAGCGCGCGCCCTTCTATGCGATAAAAATATATCCCGGCGACCTCAGCACCTATGGCGGCGTTGTCACCGATGAACACGCCCGCGTGTTGCGAGCCGACGGCTCAGCAATTAGCGGCTTGTACGCCACTGCAACCAGTACCGCATCCGTAATGGGACGTCACACCCCCGGTGCGGGTGGTAGCATTGGCCCAGGTTTTACATGGGCTTATGCCGCAGCAAAACACGCTTTAAACAATAATTGATCGACATAATTAACCCGTCCGCAAAACTATTGCGGCAGTAATGAGGAAAATAAAATGGAAATGCTAGCTGACGCCAACCTGTATATAAACGGCGTCGTTCGCCCCGCGAGCAACGGTAAAACCTATGACAATATCAACCCGTGGACCGCTGGTGTCATCGGCCAAGCCGCCGACGCGACACCCGATGACGTCAACGAGGCCATCGCCGCAGCCCGCCGCGCGTTTGACGACACCGACTGGTCACGCAATCGCGAACTGCGCTATTCACTCGTTAGCAAATTCGTGGAATTACTGGTCGCCAACCGCGCCAAACTTGTCGAAATTGCGCGCCTGGAAGCGGGTTCAGCTATCGGCGCAGCAGCGCGCGCGCAAGTCGATGGTGCACTCAATGGCGGTAAAGATTTGCTGGAGTGCTATAAGCAAATTGAATGGGAGCAAGACCGCGGCGTCAAAGCCGAAATGGGCTCCGAATCCAAACGTACCGTCTTCTTAGAGCCGCTGGGTGTTATCGGCGCCATTACGCCGTGGAATGTGCCACTTTACGTCAATGTCGGTAAAGTTGTTGCCGCACTTTTGGCAGGCTGCACCGTGGTTTTAAAACCCGCACCAGATACGCCGATGATGGGCTCCATTATGGGTGAACTCGCGGTTGAGGCTGGTTTACCTGCCGGCGTATTCAACGTCATCACCTCTGGCGAGCCTGCCATGGCCGGCGAAATGTTAAGCGCCGATCCCCGCGTCGATGTCATCTCATTCACCGGATCTACAGGCGTCGGCAAACGTATTATGGAAGCGAGTTCAGCAACACTGAAGCGTGTGTTCTTAGAGCTCGGCGGGAAGTCTGCCACCATCGTGCTTGACGATGCGCCTAATTTTGCCATGGCGGTTATGACCACCATGGTGGTATTCCATGCCGGCCAAGGCTGTGCCTACCCAACCCGTCTACTGGTCCCAAAAAGTCGCTACGACGAAGCAATACAAGCATTGCAAATGTCTTACGGTGGCTTTGCAGAAAAATGGGGCGACTTCGAAGACCCAACGTGCATCATGGGGCCGGTTATCTCCAAGAGACAGCATGACCGCGTGATGAGTTACATCGAGCTCGGCGAAAAAGAAGGCGCACGCTTGATCGCAGGTGGTAAATCTCGTCCAGATAAGGGAACTGGCTTCTTCATTGAGCCAACCTGCTTTGCGGATGTTACAAATGATATGCGCATTGCTCAGGAAGAAATCTTTGGCCCCGTGCTGGTCGTCATTCCTTTTGAAGATGACGAGGACGCAATTCGCATCGCCAACGACAGCATCTACGGTTTGGGTGGCTCTGTTCAGGGAAGTGAAGAGCGCGCCATGAATATTGCAAAACGTATTCGCACCGGCACCGTGAGTATTAATGGCGGCATGAGCATCACCGGCGACCTACCGTTTGGCGGATTTAAAGGCAGCGGCATGGGGCGTGAATGGGGTGTTGAGGGAATTGAAGAATTCCTTGATACCAAGGCGGTTGCAATTAAAATCGGCTAATTACGTCAAAGCAATTATAGTAAGGTGGCGAATAGCCACCTTACTATAAACTAAAAAAATAGAAGCCCAGCAGTAGCGCGAGCAAGACAATCAACCACGCGTTCATGGTACGTTTCAACCATCGGGGCGCCACGTTAACTTCCATAAAATAGCGCACCACAAGATGGACTTTCAGTGCAGACACCAACAGCACGGTGACCGTCACTAGCACGTTAACATTGAACTCAAACCCACCCTGACTCACCCACCACGACGCAAGTGTCATTGCCGATAGAAACGCCCAGACTTGGCAGAGCGGGTTTCGTAAATACTCAGCCATACCCCTACCTCATTAAATAAAACAGCGCGAACAGCAGCAACCACAGCAAGTCGACCATATGCCAGTAGACCGCGCCGGTCTCAACAAAACCAATATTCGGATGCTTGGCTGTTTTTAATTCTCGAAAAACAAAGCCTAAAATAATTAATCCCAAAATAACATGAACAAGATGCAAACCTGTCATAAGGTAATAATACATAAAGAACAGACTTTCACCCGGCGTTAAACCAGCGTCAAGTTTTGGCAGCCACTCAATCATTTTCAGAACAGGAAACAACACACCAAGAGCGCAGGCAATTGTCAGCATACGCAGGGCAGTCTTGCGATTGCCATTGCGCGCGCCCTCAGCGGCCAGCGCTACAAACAAAGAACTGGTCAACAAGACGAGGGTATTCACCACGCCTATCCATTGATCTAAGTGCTGCTGACCCTCTAGAAACAACTGTTGGTCTTGGCCGCGATAGTACATATAGGAAACAAAATAGGCGCCAAAAATAAATAGGTCGCCAATAATGAAAAACCACATACTCGATTCGCCAGAGACCCGCCCCGATGTTGCTGACGCAGGCTTAGCCAAATTTACAGCCGGGGAATTTGTGCTAGTCAAAAGACACCTTCATCCTTATTATTTTTAGGAATACGCTAGTTTTTCATTCGGCGCCGCACTCTCTAGCTCACTAGAGTACAACTCAGTTTCACTCTGGTTTTTAATTGCCATAAATACGCAGACGTACACAATAATTTGCCAGGGCACATAAATAACGATGTTAAACCAAAATGCCATTAGCCCATCCCACGCAAAGGGGCCATCTTTCGCAATCCAAACGGTGGCAGCAAACAATTCAGTAGCGAATTGCCACGCGGTGTAATAACCCAACCACTTTGGCAAAATAGCATTTTTGTCTAAGACGATTGCTAAGCTGAGCACGCCCCAGTTAAGACAAAAACAACCCAATGAGCCTATAAATGACAGATAACCAAAATCATACAACATCGCTAAAATTTCGGGATCATAGCCTGGTCTAAAAGCGCCCAAACCGAAACAAAACATCGGAAATAAGCAGCCCACAATGGCTCCGACCATCGAGCCGGCAAGAAAGGCGTAAAGAAATACCGGGCTCACCGACATACGCCTTATTTGTACCGCGTAACATGCATTAGCAACCGCAGAAAGCCCCAAGACCAAAATCAATATAGCGCTGGCAATCAGCAGCGTCGGCGACTGCATAAAGCTCACTACCTCTGCAATTCCTGCAGCTGGTGAGCGGGGTGGCATCATATAGCTCAGAGGCACAAACACCAGGCCAAACAAAGTATAGAAAACGGGCACTGACCAAAAACAAATGTATTGATCCAGCTTTTTGTTTTTAAACCACGGCACTGCGCTTCGATTTGCCGTATCAACGGCTAACTCGGTCACTGTGACCCCCCGCTATTTTCATTTTGCTTTCTCACGACGCCGAGCAATACGACAAACATCACCGCAACATAGACGGTAAAGGTCGCTAGCCTCAGGGTAAACGACAGGCTTCCATCCCAGGCAAGCGGGCCCGTTTTATAAATCACAGCGAATGCACCAGGCACCATTAAAATCGCGGTGACAACGTTGAAGTGGGCAACCCAACGAGGAAAAATAGGTTCTTCATTTGCATCTAAATAAATACTCAAGGCTAAACAGATATTCTGCACCACGAGAAGACCCACTGGCGTGATAAAGAAAAACCACGCCATATCATTCAATAAGCTAATCAATTGCGGATCGCGATCCGGCCTAAATACCGCCACTCCCCAACAGTAGTCAGCAAGAATAAACGCCGACAAACTGACACCGACAGCAATAATATAAGAATAGGCGAATACGGGACTTGAGTTTGCAATACGCAGCATATGCACAGCGATAAGCGCAAAAAATGGCACAAGTGACGCGCCAATCAAATTGGCAAAAATAACCACACCACGAATACTTGTAAGATTGTTATTAAAAAACTCCGCCACTGCCTCGGGTGACATAAGCGGTGACATGGGCGTCGTCAACACTGGGAACATGAGGTAGGCAATCAAAAATAGCGCTCCGCCAACCGGAGTAGTCCACAGCATTATCTGCTGGCCTCGTGTGTTCATTATTGCCTCACATTCATTGTCTATTTTGTCAATCGCATTGCGTTGCTGGCGCTGAGCGCCGCGCAGCTAATAAATAATCTTCTACTGCCAGTCGTAGCTTAGCTGCATACCCAGAACCCGTGGCTCAGAATAAATGGAACTGCGAAAGTAAGTGAGATTCCATTGATTACTATTCGAGATTCGGTATTCCTTATTCGCTAAATTACTTCCGTAAAGCTGCAAGCTGAGCGCGGAACCAAAGAAGCGATTCCATGTAACACTGGCATTCACAAGACCAAAAGAAGGTAACCACGCACCTGGCTCACCTTCTGGTGGCGACAGTTGCGCGCTGTATTGCTCATCGACAAAGGTATAGGTAAGTGACGCCTCAATATCGCCATACTCATCACTACCCATCAAGAAGGAGCGCGCTGAAATGCTGTATTGATGTTCCGGCGTGGTCTGAAACGGAAGGCAACTTAAATCCAGTACATTGCCTCTTTCCTTCGCTTCCCCGGAGCAATCTAACTGAGCGGTGGCACCACCATAAAGCAAGTCATACTCCTCATACTCAGCCTTGGTATAGCCATATGTTGCTACCAGCATTAACGATGGCAGAATTTGTGCAGTCAAATCCATTTCAAAGCCAGCCACCCAGGCCTTGCCAACATTAAAAACAGCCTGCCCAAGCTGCGGCACTGGGCTGGGGTTGGCGGGATCAACAAAAGAATCCGGTGCGGCTTTTTGAAGGTCTGCATAATCAGTGTAATAAAGCGCCGTATTTAAACGCAGTGGTATTTCGCCAAGTGTGAAATCAGACTTCTGGCCAATTTCATAATTAGTCACATACTCAGGCTCATAGGTGTAGTTGGCCGGATTCACCGCAATTGTCGCCACACCACCGGTCTTGTAACCACGACTTATTTTTCCGTAAATAAGATTCTCATTTATTTTATAGTCAAGCCCAGCGGTATAAGTAATTGCTGTATTTCTTATTCTTGTAGTGAAAGATTTATCAACTAAGGGAATAAGCCCAGCGGCTAGCTGTTGTATAGATGCGCGCCCGAAAGTTTTATCAACCGTGTAGCGAACACCTAAGGTTAAATTTAATCCCGCTAGCGAATCAGTAAAATAGCCAAGATCAAGATTGCCCTGAAAGAATGGCGCATAAGATTCCTTCTCCTGCTCGTATTCTTGATTAACGTCTACAAATAAAAGCGACTTTGCAATTATGCGGCCTTTCGCATCAGTCTTTTCATAGTAGGCACCAACAACATAACTCAAGGCTTTATCTAATGCCTCACCCTGCAATTGCAGCTCTTCGGTGTAGGTGCTGACGTCTGCGTTATTAACATCTTCGGGATTGATAAATTCATTTAATTGCGCACGCGAACCGTCTAAATCCCAGCGATATGAATGCACCAATGTTGAGTAACTGGCAATATTTCGCAACGTTAGATTGTCATTTATGTCAAAACTAAACTTGTCTAACACTGTGCTACTTTTCAGTACATCTTGCGGGTCGCCACTTAGCTGAACACTGCGATTACCGCGCGCGCCCTGCTCATCAACGATATCCTGACCACAATTACTAGATGGTCCAAACGTATTTAAGATAAGGCAACCAAGATTCAAGGGCTGAGCCAGATCTAGACCAGGAATGAGATTAGAGACAAGCCCAAGACCCGCCGCCGCAGGAATGGCCTGATTCAAGCCTTCACGGTTGATTTCCTCTATAACGGTTGCCGTGCCATTATCATCACTTTTGGAATACACACCCATAAAGTAATTTTCAAATCGGTCGTTAGGATTCCATAGCAAACCGACACGCGCAGTCCAGTAATTCTTATCGTCATAATCCTTATTAGTAATCACATCGCGGGTAAACCCATCACGCTTATATACTTGGCCACCAATACGAGCAGCGAGCTTTTCGTCAATTATCGGCAGGTTCAAAACAGCTTCGTAACTCTCGCCTGACGGCTTTGCAGAGCCAACATCTTCTAAATAACTAACGCCAGCAGCAAGCCTAAACGACAGATTATTTTCTGGCTTATGGGGCTCCAGCAGCAATGCACCACCTGTGGTATTTCGACCAAACAGGGTTCCCTGAGAGCCTTTTAGAACCTGTATATTGCTAAGGTCAAAAAATTTACCCGCCCCGCCCTGATAGTTCGCAACCGGATCGGAAGGTAAAGCTACCTCGGCCATATACATCACAACGCCTGGACTGGAACCAAACTGAGCACCTTGCCCGCGAATGGTTGGGGTTTCGGTATTGCGCATTTGACTGCCAGTACCAACCACCAGGGAGGGAACCCTGCCCTGCAAGTCCTGGGGACTATTGATCTGCTCGCGCCTAAGATCGTCACTATTAATTGTTGAAATCGCGACGGGCACGTCTTGCAAGTTCTCCTCTGTGCGTCGAGCCGTAACAACCACCTCCTCTAAAACACTGCGGCGCTCTTTTACGCTGGTTTGCTGCTTTGAATCCGCTGTTTGGGCCGCGCTTAACGGAGATATCGAGGTGAATAATGCTGATAGTAAAACCGGTTTAATATACGAATTCACTTAAAACCTCCTAGCTGGCCGCCGTGGAGATCCGCCTTATCGATGAAGATGGTGCTGTACACACTTGTGCTGTCTAGCCAAATATAAGTGTGAATGCTTAAGTAGTGTAGCCATCGTCTTTTGACAGATCATTATTATTTATGAAACAAATTGTTTCACAACCGATTTAGCTTTACAAGAACAGATAGACCAAGAAATGAACATATTTCCGCGGAATTCTACATAGTGAATTTAGACGCTAAAAACCGACCTTTTCCGACTAAATTTACGCATGGAGATACGCCGTTCCCGGCTAACATTTATCGCTAAACATCTTCCCGCTTGTAAATATGCTTCCGTCATCCACCCAGGAAAACATCGACGCAATGGCGTCGACTTATTCCATCCGCTACTATGCATTTTCATTCCAGACCGTATTGAATTAAACCTACAGATTGAGCAACCTTTTTAAATGGCAGAGAAAACTTTTCAACCTCACTATGCGACAGCCAAGGATGCGCGAGTTTTACAAACTCGAGAATCATTGCGAATGGCGTTTCTGACACTGCTCAAGAGCAAAGATCTGAATCAAATAGGCATTCGCGATATTGCAAACGAAGCAGGCGTTGGCTATACAACGGTCTATCGACACTTCACTAACAAAGAAGAGTTGCTCGACTATATTGCGACGGAAGAAGTTAAAACATTAATTGATCTTGCCCTCCCCTTAGTCAACTCTGCCGACATGAGGTCAGCGGCGCTGTCACTGTGCCGCGAAGTCGCCAAACGCAAAACTATTTGGTCGTCACTGCTGACCGGCGGCGCGGCAAACACATTACGACAGGAATTTATCAATCAGGCGCTGCAGATTGCGGCAAACTGGGAGGCTCCCCACGACTGGATTCCGACAGAGATCGGCGTCACTCTTGCGGCCAGCAGTACCATCGAGCTACTGGGGTGCTGGCTAAAACAGGCCAAGCCCATCTCCGCCGATAAAATCGCGGTGATTTTTGAACACGTCATTATCACGCCGATCATTACTCAGCCGAAGAGCTGAGCACATGCTTTGCCGCCACATAGCCCCATGTAAAGGACGGCCCGACACTGGCACCCGCGCCGGGGTATGCTCCACCCATGACCGAAGCAGTCGATACGCCAGTAGCATATAGACCTTTAATAACCGCTCCGCTCTCTGTTAACACCCGCGCATATTCGTCAGTCACGACACCGCCGTAGGTGCCAACGTCGCCGGGATAAACAGCAACAGCATAAAATGGCGCTCGATTGATTTCGCCTAAGGACGGCGATTCCGCAGACAGTGCATCCCCAAGCCACTTATCATAGGCCCGTTCACCGCGTTGAAAGTCCTCATCTTTACCTGTTTGTGCAAAGCCATTGAATCGCTTAACTGTCGACGTTAACGCTGCCGGCTCAACATTAATCAGGCCCGCCAATTCCGCCAATGAATCCGCTTGCTTTAAAAAACCTGACTCAAACCAATCTGCGGGCTTTTTCTTGCCGGGCATGGTGCCCGCCAGCATATACTTCGCCATAAACTGACTATCAAAAATAGCCCAGCTCGGCACTGCGGGTGTCGTTTGATTGTGCGCCAACATCGCCTTGCAGTACGCCATATAGGAACCGCCCTCGTTCATATAACGCTGGCCGGTCTGGTCGACTAAAATAGCATGAGGTTTCGCGGTAATAGCTTGCGCACCAAATTGAATTTCGCCCTCACTACTCCCTGGTGGCAGCACACATTGGTTGCCCACCATTTCATTCATCTGCGCTAGCGCCGCGCCGTGACGAGCCATTTCTTGAATCATTTCACCGCTGTCTTCGGGCAGGGCACTAGACCACCGCGGCGAGGTTCCCGGCTGATATTGTTCGCGCATTTGCTTGTTATGGGCAAAGCCACCAGCGCCGACTAAGACGCCCAAAGTGGCGTTAATTCGTCTTTCTTTTCCGCCATTTTCAGTGACAACGCCTTTAACCTGCCCATCCTCAACAACTAGTTTACTCACTGGCGATTCCAGGCGGATATCTGCTCCCGCTGCCAGCGCTGCCTGCAACATCCGCCCCTGCAAGGCTTTACCTGCTGAGGCATAACGTTTACCACTGAGCAGCGCTAATGCCACTCGCCAGACAACTTTTAACATTAATTTTCGCGATGCCGGAGAGCGCTTAAAATACGGTAGTATCAGGGCTTCTTCTAAAGAAACCGGCATTTCTAAAAATCCCGGTCGCATCCGCTTTTTCCATTCGCCAAGGGAATTGATATTAAATGGTGCGGCAACCACGCTGCGACCACAGCTGAGCCCACCGGGACGCTCATCATAGTAATCCGGCCAATGTTTCGCGCGATCTAAGGCGATACCCTGTGCTAATAGATACTCGATCATTTCAGGTGCTTGCCGAATATACGTGTGTCGACGAATTTGACTTGCCCCAGGAACGGGCTCAAATTCATCGCATAGATTATCTAAGTACTGAGCTGCTTTTTCAAAGCTATCAGGGATGCCATCACGCTTTAAAAAGCAGTTATTGGGAATCCACATAACGCCGCCAGAGCGCGCCGTTGTACCGCCGACATAGGCAGACTTTTCGAGCACCACAACTTTTTTGTTGTGACTGGCAAGATACAGCGCCGCGCACAGCGCGCCTCCACCGCTGCCGACTATAATGAAATCTGCGCTTTCGTCTACAGTCTGCATTCTCAGCCCCACCTCATAATAATTATTTTTTGCCTGTGCCTAGCGCCATCATCAGCGGCATAATTTTTTCTTCAACAACACGCTGATTCATAAACTCGACTACCGCAGAGATTTTTCCATCGCTCACGGTAAAAATAAAGACATGCTTGTTCTGCAGGCCCTCGCCATTAATTAGCGTTCCGCTGGAACTCACTTCCGCTGCAGCGCGCTGGCCATCAACAATTAAGGTGTCGACTGTATAGCACAGCGACTTGCCAGCAATTGTTGCCAGCACCCGAATGCCTTGCAGAAATCTTTCACGCTCAGAGACACCGGAATTGACACTCCAGAACGTCATCTCCGGGGTCAGCATATCTGCATCGATTTCACCGAGGCTTAAACCCGAAAAAAAGGCATCTACCAATGTTCTTATATCGTGAGACGTCATTCCCATCGCCTTTTTCTATTATCTGAGCAGCTTATTTTTCTGGCTGTGGCCGCGTTGCATACCATGCGGCAGCGTCCTTGATAGTTTGTTTTATAGGACGCGGTTGCCAGTCTAAATCTCGACCAGCTTTGCTGTGATCCATCTCTTGAAAGACGTTAGACAAATACACGGCGCTAGTCCGAACGATATAATCTTTGCGACGCAGTAAAATCATAATTGCCTGGATTAGACCGACCATGCAGTAAGCAAACCACATAGGTATAACCTTAGGCGGCTTGTGACCACCTTCTGCTGCTGCTAATGCAGCAAAGTCGCGATTGCTAATGAATTCATTGGCGATGATATAGCGCTCACCTAATTTCCCCTTGGTTTCCGCCGCCACCGCCGCTATCGCGACGTCGCGAATATCGACGGTCGGCGCGCCAGCGCCCATGGTAAAACCCACTCGACCCTCGGCGATATCCCAGAGCATTTTACCGTGGGGCGTCGGTTGATAATCATGTGGCCCGTAGGTATTAGCGACACACAGCGCCACACCCGGTAGTGACTTCTCTCGGCAATAGCGCAAAAACTCCTGCTCTGCCTTTAAGCGGGCCTTTATATAGGGTGGTGCTTTGTCCAGCCAATTAAATTCGATGTCTTCTGTAACAGGCCCGTCGGGATTAATGCCGAGGGTGCCCATAGTACTAGTAAAAATAAATCGGCTGACCCCAAGTGTTAGAGCCACTTCCATTGCATTCACCAAGCCATCGACATTATTTCGATATATGGGAGCCGGGTCGCTAAGCCAAAAGCGGGGATCAACTACGCTGTAGAAAACACTTTGGCAGCCTTGCATTGCCGCTTTTAAGGACGGCACGTCGAGCACGTCACCGTAAACAATCTCTACCGGCAAATCGGCAATGGCGCTCGTGTCACTGCTTTTGCGCAACATAACCCGCACTCGCCTGCCCTGCTCACAGAGTAAGCGCGCCGTATGACTACCCACAAAACCACTCGCACCCGCCACTAGAACGGGTGCCTGGGTATCTACACTAAACTCACTCATGACGATTCCTTATTCTTCTGCCAGCCTGACACGGCATTAAACCGCGTCAACTCTTGTACAATTTGCAGTGCGCTAAGCCTCTGTCATTCTCTCGACCACGAGTTTCTTCAGTTCTGGACGACGAATTTTATTACTGCCCGTCATCGGCAACTCTTCTTCACTGAAAAATAGTACCCGACGCGGCACCTTGTAACTGGCTAGCGTTTGTTTGGCGAAGACGCGCAGCTCTTCTTCCGTTAATGTTTTTGCGTCGCGCAGGATCACGCAGGAAACAACAATCTCACCAAGGGTGTCATGCGGTACACCGACGGTGAAGGTACTTTGAATAGCAGCATGAGTGCTCAAGACCGCATCAATTTCAGACGGCGATACGTTGGCACCCCCGGTTTTGATGGTGTCACTTAAGCGCCCCTCCCAAACCAGCTGACCTGATTCGGTGAAGTGACCCGCGTCGCCGCTGTGCATAAAGCCATCACTATCGAAGGTATTTTCCGTCGGCACCTTCAAATAGCCTGCCATCAGTGTGGGGCCTTTAACGATAATTTCACCAGACTGACCAATCGGCAAAATTTCGCCGGTATCTGGGTCAATAATCCTAACGGTATTCCCCGGCAGTACCGGCCCATGAGTACCCGCCTCAACACGGCTGCCTTTGTCACCTGCTATAAACGTAAAGGTCTCCGTCATCCCGTAACCATTGGGCTGACGCCACTTACCTTCAATATCAGGGTGGCTCGCCAAGGTTAAATTAGCGTCGACATACTGAAGGGCGCTTAGATCGGTATCTGCCCAAGCGGGGCATTCGGTTAGGCGAGCTTCTTGATGTGGCCACGCAATAGCCAATGACACTTTTTGCTCTTGAAATAATGCGAGACTTTCATCGGGATCGAAAAAACGCTGCAGTACTAAGCAACCACCAATCGTCAAGGTGCTACCGAAGGCCATAGCAAAGTTGCCCGACCAAAAGAAGCCATTAGCACTCCAGCTGCGCACATCGGGATCGACGCCATACCACTGCCCAAATCGCCAGCACTGCAACATCGCCGCGCGCTGGGTTTGCTGAATAGCTTTGGGCAATGCCGTCGAACCAGATGAAAAGAATATTAAACCCATGTCTAATGGGTCCGACGCAGAAATTCTGGCATCGATAATATCTGTGGGAACATCAGCGCCAGCGTCCAAAAAATGCTGCCAAGCGATTATTCCTGGGAATGCCGAAACATCTTCCGTACAGATAATTTTTCGTAAGAAAGGATAGGCGGCATCCAAACTATTGCCACTGCCATTCACTATGGCGGGGCACAAGTTTTGAATATCTTGCAAGAAATTTTTGGAGGCGACTTTTGCTTCCATGAACAGAAATTCAACATCAGCGTGCTTAAGCTGATACTCAAGTTCCGCCGGTGTGGAAAAGGTGTTTAAGGCAACGCACACTGCACCCGCCATCGCCGAACCAAATGCTGCGAAAATCCATTCAGGGCGGTTACTAATGAGTACGCCAACACGGCTACCCTTGCCCGCGCCAGCGGCAATCAAGGCGGCGGCAACTCGTCGACACTCGTCAACCATTTGCGCATAAGACCACTCTTGCAGCTCACCCTGGAGATCACGCCAGCAGAGCGCATCGCGCTCACCGAAACGCTCACCTAGCTCAGTTATAAAGCCGGCCATTGTTAAACTGCCCAGCCCTACCTCCGCCGCTAAAGAACTGCCCACAATGGAGGAGAGCCCTGCCTTAAGATCATTCTCCGCAATCGTCATAAACTGCCACTGCCTTTACTTGTTCAATAATTATTGATTATTTTCGTCTACCTCACTACGCCACCGCGGCATAGTCGGTTACGACATGTACCGGCCACCATTAACGCTAAGGGTATGGCCGGTGATGTAACCTGCGTCTTCCGATGCCAAAAAGGCAACTGCCGCCGCCATATCATTGGGCTGGCCAATACGCTTAACGGGATTCCGCGCAGCAATGGCATCAACGCCACCAGGCAGACCGCCCTTGGCTTCAAGTGCACGCAACATCGGGGTGTCTACAGATCCCGGTGGCACGTTATTAACGGTTATGCCGTTGCCACCCAACTCAACTGCCAGCGCCTTGGTGAAGCCAATCACGCCGCCTTTCGACGCTACATAGTGGGCCATGCCTGGCGAGCCAGTTTGGGTGCTAGAAGACGAAATATTGATGATGCGACCCCAATTTGCCGCAATCATGTCCGCCGCCACCACCTGAGTACAGATAAAGGTACCTTTGAGATTGATCGTCATCACGCGATCCCATGCTTCATCGGTCATTTCCATAAATGGCCCAGTGGCGTGAATGCCGGCACTGTTCACTAAAATACTTACCGGACCAAGCTCTTTGCGAACCTCATTGGCGGCAGCAGTTACCACCGCGCGATCTGACACATCCACTCGGCAGCACAAGGCCTTGCGCCCCAAAGCACGCACCTCTTCCGCCACGCTGGCCATGGCCTCTTCATTGAGGTCCCATATCGCAATATCTGCCCCATCGCGAGCTAGGTAACGACAAATTGCCGCCCCAATTCCTGACGCTCCTCCGGTAACTACGGCTATTTTATTCATATCTATTCTATATCCCAGAATTTGGGTGTTACCATCTCAGCGCGGGCAACACATTATCAACAGTGTTGACCACTATAGAATAAGTTGCCGCAGAATCCCAGTGCAAAATGTTCAATTACATTCTGTTTGAATCTTAATATGCGAGCATAATTTTCGCTTGACAGCTCACAATTCAAGCCACTAATATGAACCACAGTGTTTCACATATAAAAATACCATTAACACAATCAAGGTGAGCGAAATGAGTGAATCAAACGCTACGGGAGAGGTTTATTGGGACCCCTATCGTCCCGATATCAATCTGGACCCCTACCCCTACTTTAAGCGCCTTCGTGAGCAAGCGCCGCTGTACTACAACAAAGAATACGACTTCTATGCCTTAAGTCGTTTCGACGATATCAATAAGTACTTCTCTGACACCACGACCTTCAGCTCAGCGCGAAGCGATATCATGGAGTTCATCAAGGAAGACGATCTGGAAATTCCAGATGGCATGTTCATTTGGCATGATCCCCCGCGCCACACTTCTTACCGCAACATCGTGACAAGGGTATTCACACCGCGCCGCATGAACGAGCTTGAATCAAAGATTCGGGCCTACTGTGCGCGCTGTCTCGACCCGATGATTGGTGAGACCAACTTTAATTTTATTGACGACTTTGGCGCGCAACTACCCGGCGGCGTTATTGGCATGCTGCTCGGTATTCCAGACGAAGACCGCGACATCATTCGTGATCGTATTGATAATTCTTTGCGCACAGAATCCGGCAAACCAATGGAAAGCTCGCAAAGTAGCTATCAAGGTGAAGGCTTTGAGGACTATGTTGAATGGCGCAAAAACAATCCATCTAATGACCTGATGACGGATCTATTAAACGCTGAATTCACTGATCCCGACGGTGTGAAGCGCAAGCTGACCACCGAAGAAGTATTAATATTCATCAACGTCATTGCCGGCGCAGGGAATGAAACCACGTCTCGACTGATTGGCTGGACAGGTAAACTGCTAGGCGATCATCCAGATCAACGTCGTCAAATTGCCAAGGACTTAAGCTTAGTCCCCGCCGCAATTGAAGAAATTTTGCGCTGCGAACCACCGGGACCATCAGTTGCTCGCTACGTGACTAAAGACGTTGAGATTCACGGGCAAATTGTTCCGGCTGGCGCTGTCATGCAGTTCATCCTTTCTTCGGCCAATAGAGATGAAAGTCGCTTTGCTGATGGTGAAAAATTTAATATTCACCGCGAAGGATCTCCGCATATAACCTTTGGTCGCGGCGTACACGCTTGCCTCGGCGCAGCACTTGCTCGCGTAGAGGGACGAGTTGGACTTGAAGAAATGCTAAAACGGTTCCCAGATTGGGAACTCGATATGGCCAATGCGGAAATGTCTGCCTCATCCACAACACGCGGCTGGGATAGCTTGCCTGCATTCCTTCGCTAAATATTAAATAAGGGTTATCTTTGTGGGTACCCCTTATTTAATGAGGTAAACTGCACGCTGATTAAACAACTGCAAAAACCTTGCGAATTTTCAGCGCAGCGTGAGCAAAGATTGAGAGCGGAATACAAATGGCAAAGATAAAATTTATTGAGTTCAGCGGCAAAGAACATGACGTCGAAATTGCTAACGGCACATCTATTATGCAGGCGGCACTAGACGAAAATGTAAGAGGTATTGTTGGCGATTGCGGCGGCTCATGCTCTTGCGCCACCTGCCATATCTATGTCGATGAGTCTTGGCTGGATAAGATTGAAGTGAAAAGCGAAATGGAAGAAATTCTATTAGAAGAAGTCTGTGATCCACAGGACAACAGTCGCCTTTCCTGCCAGATTATCGTTAGCGATGCACTGGATGGCATGGTGTTGCGCGTTCCAGAAAAACAGTTTTAATTCTAGAAACACGCACGCTTTACTATCTCGCAGCCCGACCCTGGATTTTCTTTGGTCGGGTTTTTAATACCCCGTCCTCGTAGTAGCGGCTCGACACCAGCAAAAGTACACACCCGATAACACCCAAACCAAGGCTCACCAGCAGGGCATAGCGAATGGCCTCTAGGCCAAATTGTGGGCTAAAGTAATCGCTCAATATACCGACCACCAAAGGCCCCAAGCCGGCCCCAACAATATTTACCACAAACAGCATAATTGCCGACGCAGTCGCCCTCATTCGCAACTTTGCCAAGGCCTGGTTCGCCGCATACATCGCGGGAATATAAATATTTAACAATACATAAAATGGGGCAAAAAATAGTAGCGAAACCGTCGGCGATGTCGTTAACAAAAACACCGCGCCTAAGGGAAGACCTAACAAGGTAATCCAAACCGGTACTTTAATACCTAAATGCAGCGATTTTACGCTGACTTTATCGACCAGTAGGCCACCGAATATAGTGCCAACACTACCGCCAACGCCGACTATTAGCCCCATCCACTGACCAATTCGAATTGGCGACATACCGTGCACACGGCCAAAAAATTCGTAACCCCACATAAGCACCGCGTAACCCGTCAAGGACACCAGCGAGAAGCCCAACATAAGCAGGACCCAGCAGCGACTGGCCATCAAAAAGTGCAGGGTTTCTTTGAGCGTTGACGTCGAATCGTCCTTCGCGCCAACTTCTGAATATCCTCGCGGCGGCTCCTTAACCGTGAATCGCAACACCAGAGCAAGTAAAATACCGGGAGCACCCACCACAATAAACGCGGTACGCCAGTCAAAATACTCTCGCAAATAGCCGCCGCCCAGGTAAGCGATACCAGATCCGACAAACGCACCAGACGCATAAACTGCCAGTGCGGTTGCCCGTCGATTCAAAGGGAAATAATCTGCAATCAATGAATGCGCTGGCGGCGACCCAGCCGCCTCACCAACCCCCACCCCAACGCGCGCAATCGCTAGCGTGGCAAAGCTTCTTGCCAAACCAGACAACACCGTCATCGCGCTCCAGACTGCCAAGCCCAAGGCGATAATATTGCGCCGATTACCGCTGTCCGCCCAGCGGGCAATAGGGATTCCCACCACGGTATACAGCAATGCAAAGGCAAACCCAACCAGCAAGCCCATTGCGGTGTCGGAGACGCCAAACTCTTCTTTAATCGGGCCAATAAATACCGACATAATCTGCCGATCTACGAAATTAAAAACGTAAACGACAAACAAAATTCCCAGTACATAATTAGAGTAAGCCGAGGAACTACGAAACTCGGTGTCACCGCTAACTTCTTCCAGCTTGCCATCCTGCGTCATATTATTCTTCTTATTTCTCGCAAATCATTTATTTATCGCCCTGATCAGACAAGGCGTGATCTCGGCGACATCGTCTTAATTTCTTTAGCAAACAAGTGGGCAACCTAGCAGCAGGATTGCCCAAGCCCCACAAGCTAGGTAAAGTGTCGTGTGCTTTACCATGTGTAATTCAATTTTCCAGATAGCGACACCAATGCAACAAAAAAAAATATTCCGTCCCCATTATTCCACAACCACTGATGCCAGGGTTATTCAAACCCGCGACGCCTTGCGCAATGCATTTCTTGAACTCTTAAACGAAAAGACTTATGAGCAAATAACCATCCGGGAAATTACGGCGAAAGCGAGCATTGGTTACACCACGTTTTTCAGGCACTACCCCAGCAAAGAAGAATTACTCGACACCGTCGCCTTCGATGAAATTGCCACCCTGATAGATTTGGCCATAAACGCCTTGGGCTCCAGTGACACCCACGCCGCCGCAACGACCTTATGCGGCTACGTGGGCGAGCACCGCATTTTGTGGCGAACCCTGCTTACCGGTGGCGCCTCTAGCCGACTGCGGGAAGAGTTTGTTCGCATCGCCCGCGAAATCGCCGCGGCCTGGCACAACGAGAATCACTGGTTACCCGCCGACCTCGGCGTCATTGTGGTCTCTAGCGGCACGATTGAACTACTCGCCTGGTGGTTAGGACAGGAAGAACCCATGCCTGCCAACCAGCTTGCTGAAATTTATGAGCGTATCGTGATAAATCCCGTCATCAAGGCGAACAACACCACGCTCTAAATCAGATTTTTATCCAACATGTCCTGAAGCTGCGGAAACTCTTCATTTTCCAATACACCATGTAAAAATAGTCGTACCACTTCGTGCCGCATTCTACGCGCCATCTCCTGGCGATCACGCTTACTATCAGCATGCGCCTCAACCCACAGCGGCCAGACAAAATAGCCCGACAGCATGAGCACCGACAGCACTTCAACGTCAATACCTGGCTTGCTGGATTTGGTTTTTGCCAACTCTTTAGTCGATGCCTTGAATTGTCTAAAAAAAGGATCCTGACTCGGGTTGGCAGAAGACAAAACCTCGAATAACCAAATTCGGCACAGCGCTGGGTTATCGACCGCAAAATTCACCAAGCGGCTCACAACCTCAACAACCGGACGCTCCGAGTTACCTATCCACTGACCTTCGTCATCAACCTCAATACCGCTGAATACAATGCTCGATAAATATTCGCCAACAGAGGCGATTGAGGCTTTAACCAGCTCGTCGCGGGTGCCGAAATGCTGATAAGCGGTGCCGCGATTAATACCAGCAAGGTTGGCGACCCTGGATAGACTCAGCGCCTCAGGCCCTCCAGATGCCAACACCGTGCGTGCGGCTTCCAGAATAGCCTCTCTCGTTGCCGCCTTATTGCGCTCCCTTGCCACACACACCCCTTAACTAATCACCATCGTTGATTTATACTACCAAATAGTGCAGCGTGTTCAAGATAATGTCAATCACATCAATAAGGTAAGCACGCGACATAAATGAGTAGTTTTTAATACAAAGCAGAATTTGCCCATTAGAGGCATGCCTGCGATACATCGTCATGGCAAAGTTGTAATAGGAATCACTATGAAAGTCACACCCACAGCAAGACTCTCACCACTGATGCCAGATGAGTGGAATAGCGAAGTCCTCGACGCCTTAGGCGCTTTTCCGAGCAGCCGCGACTTTGTATTAAAACAGTGGAAAGAAAAAACCGGTGATGGTCGCGGCAGCCACACGCTGGGATTGTTCGCGCACTACCCTGCGCTCGCAAAAGCGTTTCTGACCTTGAACAAACATGTTGCCGTAGACAGCACACTCAATGTTCGCGATCGAGAGTTGATTATTCTGCGAACAAGTTGGCTAAAGAAGTCTGAATACGAGTATGTTCAGCATCTCATTCTCGGCGCAAGAGCGGGTTTGCAGGAGGAAGATTTTCTGCGTATTCAAATTGGTGCAGACGCCGAGGGCTGGGACGCCAAAGACGCAACGCTAATTCAAGTTGTCGATGACTTACATCACCACTCAAAAATTAGCGCAGCAACGTGGGCGCGGCTAGAGCCGCACTACAGTCACCAACAAGTGTTAGACATGATATGTTTAGCGGGCTATTACGAAACCTTAGCGAAAGCGATTAATAGCTTTGACGTACCGCTTGAAGAGGGCTGCAAGTCCATTGATGACGAAACCCGCGCCCGAATGATGAAGTAACTGGAAATAGCAGATATGATTTTATCAACTGACTTCACCAATAAATATCTGCCACAAGTTTAAAAAATTTATCAGCATTTGCAGCTGAGTACGCGCACTTTCGCAGCGACTGAATCGCGGATCACAGCGATCTTTCACCGTCGCGAGATTAGGTATCTCCCGTAGAATAAGTGCAGGGGCATCCATAAGCCAAGACAAACCCATCACCAGCGCGCTACCGACAAGATCTTGCTTAAGCCGCGTATGCGTTAGCAGCGGACCGCCAGCACGGCGATACTCGTCGATAAACATCGCAAGTAAATTATCCAGATCTTGCTCCCAGAGCTCAGATTCAGCAGCACTCAATGCTCCCCAAAGCGCCAAGCCGATATTCATTTGACTCACGCCACCCCAGTCCATCAAACCGCAGCGAAGCTGACCCGCGCTGTCAGACCAAAACCACGCGTTATCGATATTGGCATTCCAATGCATCAGTGCGATGTAATCCCCAGGCTGACTAAGCTGGGTCTTTATTGTTTTCTCCTGACTAAGAATATGGGGCAAAGAATTTCGCAGTAATTCTATACACGCTGGCTGAGTAAATTTAGCGGGTAGAAACTGAGGATAAGCTTTGGCAAAATCCGCTAGTTTTTCTAGCCGGCGCTGCAGTTGCGCCTCGGTATACCGAATCGGTGCCGCGAATGATTGTGATTCTGGACGATAGGGAAACAAGGCTTCCGCCGCCGCTAATTTCTCAGACTTTTGCGCGCCAGCCAACTGAGCCAAAGCTTTAATAATAGCTTGATAATGCGCTAATACTTGGGGAATAGTGTAGTCCAAGCACTTCTCATAAAGCGGCTCAATACCATCCCGCCCAAAACCAACACACTGATTAATAATGATTCCCGTACCTGAGGCGAGATGATAATCAGCGAAATAGCAACGGGGGACCGCAATGGGAAAATCCGGACTATTGGACAGCAGACCGAGTTTAACCTCAGCCTCTAATTGCGTTTTAGCCGCGTCGCGAATCGGATCAGAAAAGTCTCGCGAAAATTTCACAAAAATTCGCCGATCCATTGTTTTGGGTGGCCGCGCAAACTCCAATTCAAGTATCACTTTCTGGCCGGTGCTACCACCCAGACACGGCTCACAGCCAGCAATACCCGCTATGGCATTGCCGTCTTCCAAAGTGCCAGCAGCCGACATTGCACGATTAAGAAAGTCCACACCACCGAGCATTAGCGCATCGATATCTGCGGGAATATCGACTCCTAAAAAATCGCCCCTTAGCCACTGGCCTTTCGCTACCACACACAAAACCTCGGCACGTAAATTTCAAACAACAAATGCACTACTGTCACTGCCGTCTATTTCCTTTCGGCAAGCAATGCTTCCCTACTGAGGTACTTGGTCGTAGACCAGCCGCCGTCCAGGGCAATCGTCTGTCCATTAATATAAGCACCAGATTCACTGGCAAGAAAATAAATAGCATTCGCAACATCGGCAGTGGTGCCTTCGCGATGAAATGGCGTCATTTCATGATTCAAACGTCTAAAGGGCTCAGCCATCCACGCAGCATCTGTCATTTCGGTGCGAATAACGCCGGGGGCGACTAAATTTGTTCGAATACCATCTGCACCGTATTGCGCCGCCATCGTTTGGGTCAATCCCACCAAGCCCGCCTTAACTGCGCAGTACGCACCGCCGTCTAAACCACCCAAGCTGCCAAATACCGACCCTACGTTAATAATCGACGCACCTGACTTCATCACGGCCAAGGCTTCGCGGCAAAACCGAAACGGGGCTTTCAAACTAATATCAATGACTTCGTTAAGAATGGCATCGGTGGTTTCATGCACCGGCGCCCAGGTTCCCGCACCGGCATTATTGACTAAACAATCCAGCCGACCAAAGGTTGCCATAGCCAACTCAACGGCCTGCTTTGGGGTATTTTCTGCTGTCACATCTGCTGCCAAAATAGCGACCTTAGCCACACCGGATAATTCACCTGCCAAAGCCTCTAATCGCTCTTTGCGCCGCGCTACCACCACCAGATCAAAACCACCCTCGGCAAATTTCCTGGCGACCGTGTCACCTATTCCCGAGCTCGCGCCAGTAATCAGCGCAACCGGCCTCTGTGTAGACTGCCCCATAACCTACCCCTTAAAGTTATTTACTATTTTATAGTTTTGGAAATCTGCGCCCAGCTCAAAAACGCCTTCACCCGCCAGATTCCCAACCTCATTATTTTAAAGCATGACGGTAATAAAACATTTGCGGCGGATAATGTCCGTATGCTTTTACCGACAATGCAGCTACAGGCATATCCCTTCTCCTACCTGGACTACTCAGCGAAGCTAGAGCTGCGTTAACTGTATAAAGGCTCACACGACAAGTCGGGAAGGGTTTCACCGGAAGTCCTTATTATTAGCCTCATCGTAAAGCGCTCCGCATAGGCTGACCGCAGATACAAATAGAGAAGCCCCCATGTCATACGAACTCAATAATAAACTCGCCGCCAAACGGCCGGCACTAACTACCAGTGCCAATATCGATGCGGTCACTGCCAGTATTATTCGCGGCGCTATGGAGACGGTTTGTTTCGAAGCCGCAACCCATCTTGGGCGGGCGGCGTCTTCACCTATCATCAATCAGTCCAATGAGCGCAACGCCAGTATTATTGACGCCAACGGCCGACTTGCGTCTGGCTCCATTGGTACGCCACACCTCACCTTTGTTTCACAACTTACGGTGCGCTATGGCATAGAGCATTTTAAAAATTACGACTGGGGCCCAGGCGATGTTTTCCTCGGCAACGACCCCGACTACGGCGGCGGCCACCTCCCCGACTACAATGTCTATGCGCCGGTCTTCGACGAGAATGGCGAGCTCATTATGATCCAGGCTCTGCAGGCTCACCAGGGTGACACCGGCGGCAAGGACCCGGGCGGATTCACCTTGGAAGCCACCGATATTTTCACCGAAGGCTTGGCAATCCCCTGTATAAAATTGGTACATCGCGGCGAAAAACGCCGTGACATTATTCATCTGTTAGAGCGCAATAATCGCTTCGCCTCCTTCGCTGGCGACCTCGCCGCCATGATTAGCGGCGTGCAACTTGCGACTCGTCTGTTACAAGACATTATTAACAAATGGGGGGCTGATACGGTTAAAGCCGCCATCAACTACAATATTGACCACACCGAACAACGCTTTCGCGAAGAGGTTAGCAAGTGGCCTGACGGCGTATATGAGGCGGATGTTTTTATTGACCACGACACCGTGGGCACCAAAGACATAAAGGTTCATGTTGCCTGCAAAGTCGCCGGCGACCAGCTTACCGTAGACCTCACCGGCACCGATGACCGACCAGAATTAGTGGGTGTGTGGAATACCTTCGCCAATAGCCGCAGCTATGTCATGGTGCAACTCGCCGCCGCCGTTGACCCCAGTATTGTCAAAAACGAAGGCATGTTTCACGCCGTCGACATTATTGCTCCCGAAGGTACCATTGCCCATCCGCCACCAAATAAGCCTGCCGCGCTAGGTTCATTCCATCCCGCCTGCGAAATTACCGAGGCGGTTTGTATTGCTCTCTCTGCCGTTGTACCCGAGCGCAGCGCACCCCAGGTGTACAAAATCGGTATGCCAAACGCGGTTATCGGTTTTGATGAAATGGGTCAAATGTGGATGGACCAAGGGGTCGACTCTCGCTCTATGGATGTCTCTGCGGTGCAGGGCATCGACGGTTGGGGCTCCTGCCCTAACGCCCTTGGCAGCTTGCTGCTATCTCAGGCCGAAGACGCCGAAGCGCGCTTTCCCGTCATCAATATTAGTCGAGAAATGACCACCGACGCCGGCGGCGCCGGGCAATGGCGCGGCCAGCCCGGTAGCCTGAATGTAAAGAAAGTATTAAAGCCCACCATGGCCATGGCCTGGATGGTGTCAGCCGCTCACCCAATGCAGGGCATCTGCGGTGGCGATCCCGCCAGCCCCTATGAAAACCATTTTGAAGTGGGTACAGAGCGAGAATATAAAATCGAGCGCACAGTGCAGGCCCAACTTCCGGAGGGCGCAGTCATCGCCTATCAGCACGGCGGTGGCGCGGGCTTCGGCTCGGCACTGCTGCGCGACCCAAATATGGTGAAAGAAGATGTACTAGACGAATACGTCAGCGTCGACGCGGCAAAATCACGCTACGGCGTGGTGCTTACCGGCTCGCTTGAAAATTACGATTTGCAGGTTGATACCACTGCAACAGAGACCTTACGAAAGCAAATGCAAGCACAGCGCGAAGGAGCGAAATAATATGAACTATCGCGTTGGGATTGATATTGGCGGCACCTTCACCGACTTTGCGCTGCTTAAAGGCGACGAAGTCATTCTCCACAAAAACCTCAGCACCCCTGAAGACCGTTCGCTGGGTGTTATGCAGGGCTTAGGCATTCTCGCCGAAAAGGAAGGCTTATCACTGGCCGAGTTTTTAAAACAGTGCGACGCCATTGTTCACGGCACCACCATCGCCGACAACACCTTAATTGAAATGAACGGCGCCATTACCGGCCTGATAACCACCGAAGGTTTTCGAGATGAAGTGGAGTACCGCCGCGGCTTTAAGGAAGATATTTGGGATCTGCGCTTAGCACCACCGGCCCAAATTGTGCAGCGCCGCCGTCGCATGACCGTGCCTGAGCGCACTCTGTTCGACGGCTCGGTATATAAAGAACTCGATGAAGATGCAGTGCGCGCCTGCTGTCTGCGCCTGAAAAAACAAAACGTTGAGTCAGTGGCGATCTCGCTCATTTTCTCCTTTATCAATCCCGCCCACGAAAAGCGTGTCGCGGAGATTGTCGCGGAAGAAATGCCCGGCGTGCATATTTCGGTATCACATGAAGTCCTGCCGCGCTCGCCGGAATACGACCGCACCAGCACCACCGTGGTCAACGCCTATGTGGCGCCCCGCGTTACCTCGTATTTAAATAGCTTGGTAAGCCGCTTAGAAAAGGCCGGCTATGACCGCCAGCTGATGGTGATGCAGGCCAGCGGCGGCGTCATGACCAAAGAGTATATTAAAGGCTCACCGATTCGGGTCTTGGCATCTGGCCCGGCGGGCGGCGTCATTGGCTCCGCCCATGTCGGCTCGGCAAAAGGCTATCCCAATCTACTGTGCGTCGATATGGGCGGCACGTCCTACGACATGTCCATGGTACTGAATGGCGACGCCCCCGCCGTCGCCGGCTGGAATATGCACCATCGCAACCTGGTCGGCGTGCCCATGGTTCAGGTTGAAACCCTGGGCGCTGGCGGCGGCTCAATCTGTCACGTCGCCAATGGCGAACTTCGCGTTGGCCCCGCCTCTGCCGGCTCTGACCCCGGCCCTATTTGCTATGGTCGCGGCGGCTCGCAGCCAACAGTGACTGACGCATTGCTTATGCTTGGCATTTTATCGACTGATGCAGGCTTTGCTGGCGGCAGCTTTAGTCTAAGTGACGACGGTGTAGAAACGGCCTTCGCCGCAATTGGCGAAGCCATGCAGTACAGCGCGGAAGACGCCGCCTTTGATTGCTGGCGAATGGTCAACGCCAATATGATTCAAGCGGTTCGCCGTACAACAGCTGGCAAGGGCATAGATCCCAAAGACATGGTCATGCTCGCCTACGGCGGCAACGGACCGGCATTTGCGGCGGTGCACGCCGAGGCACTGGGCATTCGCAAAGTGCTAGTACCTAAAGCCTCGCCGACTTTCTCGGCGCTGGGCACCTTGGTCGCCAAACCCAGCATAGACGAAGAGCGCTCGTTTATATGTCCAGCCGAAAGCCCGAATTTAGAACGCTTGAGCGCGCTGTGGCAGGAGCTTGAAGTACGTGCGGCGCACTACTTCAAGGAAGCCGGCTTCCCCGATCAGGTCATCGAGCGCAGCTACCAAATTAATATGCGCTATCGCGGCCAAAACTGGGCGCTTAATTTTAATATGCACACCAGCGTCGGCGGCAATGATCTGTCTTTTGTCGACGACAACTTCGGCACCCGCGCCATTGCCGCGTTCAACGCGCGGCACATGGAGGAGTACGGTCACATTCGCGAAGCGGAACTACCAGAAATTATTGGCGTACGCTTAACGAGTTCGGTAGATACACCGTCACCGGTCATCAAGTCTGGCTACCTTGCACGCAGCGAAGCAGCGACGCCAAGATCACATCGACGCGCGAATTTAGGTGAGGGATTTAAGGAAACACCTGTCTATGCAGGCGTGGACTTGCAGGCGGGGAATTCACTCGACGGACCGGCCATTATTCAAGAGACCTTTACCACTATCGTGGTGTATCCGGGGTGGCGAGCAGTGGTGGATGATGCGGGAGATTATGAGTTGCTGCGGAGCTAAATTAGATACTGCGAGTGCTGGGGGAGACGCTTGCTGGGAGTCGGTAGATGCAAAAGCCGGAACCCAGCATCCAGCGTAATAGTGGCCTGCTCCCTCGAACAGAACGGAGGAAATATATTGAAAGCCTTGCAGGAAAAAACCGTCTTCCCAGAGGCGAAAACCAGCACTATATCCATATACAATTTTTTCGGAAATGAATTAAGGTCTAACTTTTCACTAATGCTTGCGTTTTAAGCTAACCTAGAGAAATTGTGTCAGACCCGAATATCACTTAGTTAAAATCTTTGTCAGAATCGAAGTTCCGCCCCCCTTTGAGCTCACCAAGCATCGCAGAAATCCAATGGGAAAGCTCTTAGCGTCGGCTGTTTGAGGCGCAGCCGAGTTCCGACGCGTTTTCCCATTGGATTTTGAGAAGCACAGGGTAGCCGAAGGCCGAGTGACTGGGGGCGAACTTTCTTGCCTACTTCTTTCTTTCGTCAGAAAGAAGTAGGTCGCCCAGCAAGGCGAAATAGGGGCCTACAACAAAACCCCAAACCCGACGAAGTCGCAAATAAGAGCCTGACCAAACTCTTTAATTAAGATACTGCCGCCGATACTGTTTCGGCGTCACCCCCGTCCAGCGCTTAAACGCTCTGCCAAAACTGGACTGCTCTGAGTAGCCGAGATTAGCTGCCACGTCATCCAGAGAAAATTGATCTTGTTTTAAATAGGACTGTGCCAGCGACATGCGCTGCTCTTCCAGTAATTCAGAAAAACTCAAACCCGCTTCACTCAAACGCGATTGCAAGGTGCGCACCGACGTACCCAGCTTCTCTGCACAGCGCTCAATTGAGCAGCCACCCGATGCCAGCGAGCTGCGAATATAATCCTGCACACGATCGAGATCACTGTGTCGCGACGCCGCTTTGACTCGATCTAAATAGCCACCCAATAAGCGAAATAACAGCCGACTCGACGTCGCAATGGGTTGGTCCAGATAGGCAGCTGGAAAAGCGATAGCGTTTTCCGTTGCGGTATTGTGGAAACGACATCCCAGCTGACGTTCCAGCTCCTGAATATCGCGGTTACGCGCATCAACCCCTAAATTGACGTAGTTGGGCTGAAAGCCCTTGCCACCGATTTGCCGCAGCAATTTTATATTCAGCATCGCGGCCTGGTAGTTGGCCTGACTGTTTTTGCCTAAATCAGTACGCACACACCAGCGCAGTTCAGCGGTCTGACTGCCCTCCACCAGCTCGATAACCGTCGCGGGAGAGTGGGTAACGGGAATGTAATTGATAAAGCTCTGCAAGGCTTCGCGCATGGTCGACGCCGCCCGACATAGCGCCGTGACACAGCCGTAAATATCCGGCTCTTGTTGGCGAGCTAACTGCAAACCAAACAGCGGATCGTTCAGGCTGGTACTGCAGTATTCCAGCATGTCGACCATCGACTTGCAGTCGATATAGTGGTCGGGATCGCGAACAAAACGCGGGTCTATTTCGTGCCGTTCAAGAATGGCGCGGGGATCGGCACCCAAGCTGCGCACCAAGGGTGCGAACCCAGTCAAGTTTGCCACCCGCATTTGGCGTTCGCTGGGCATAGACTCTAGCGGGCCGTCTAAACTGTAAAAATTATTATCACCCATATCGGGTACTCCTATTGTGGAGGTCGCCTTTGCATCAACTGTACAGCCTACCACATCTACTGTCGCGAATTAAGCAACACTGGTGTGGAATATATACTACACTGCCAACTCGATTTTGCGCTGCGTAAGACCAGCTAATCGTCAAGTCCGCACAGAACCTTAAGCAATTGATTTTAAAAATAATACTGAGCATTCCGGAGTTACTATGATCGATATTGAAGAGTTGAAAGCCGAGGCAAGAAAGTTAATTCGCTATGAAAAAGATGAAGAGAATAAAATTGCCTACCTGACTTTTAACCGCCCGGAAGCACTAAATGCGACCACCGTGGGCATGCGTCAGGTGTACGCAGAACTGGTCTTTAAAGCCAATGTTGACGATGACGTTAAAGTACTGGTTATCCGCGGTGAAGGCGAACATTTGGGCAGCGGCGGCGATCTTGGCGAACAAGCTGGCATGTTCTCTGACGATGGCGAAGACATGTCACTTCTGCATGAATTCGGCATCAATGACCCCAGCGTAAAATACCCGCCAAAAGGGTCTTACCGCTTTTTGCACAGCATGACCGATCACTACGCCAAAACCGCGGCCGGCAACCGGCCACTGCAGGATTTTAAGAAAGTCAGCATCGTTGAAGCCAAAGGCTATTGCTACGGCTGGCACTTCTATCAAGCCGCCGACGCCGACCTGGTTGTTTCTTCAGACGAAGCCCTGTTTGGTCATCCGGCCTTTCGCTATGCGGGCTGGGGGCCAAGAATGTGGACCTGGGTCGAAACCATTGGCCTGCGCAAGTTTTCAGAAATGCTATTCACCGGTCGCCCCTTCACCGCCGATGAAATGGACAAATGCCAATTTATAAACAGCGTTGTTCCCCTTGAAAAGCTCGAAGCCGAAACCCTGAAATACGCGATGGCCTGCTCGCGCAGCAGACCGACCGATGTGGTTCAGGTACAAAAGACCTTTTTAGAAATGTACAAACAGTATCGCGGCGAATACATGGGCAGCCTGATGACCGGATTTGTCGAGGGCATGCTGCCAATGATGACCAACGACCGCAACCCTCAAGCGGGCGTCGGCGACGACACCTTCAACAAGGGCTTAAATAATGTCGTGAAAGATATTGATATGTCCTACCCACCAGAATGGCGGATGGGACGCTCGAATCGCAAGAAACCCTAAGCTGGCAGTGTGCCAGCTTTACTACATTTGCACTCCCGTCTACGCATACTGGATTGACGATTTATGTCGGCGTTAAACGAAGTAACTATTCTTGAATTATCTGAACGTGTTTCAGGTGAATACTGCGGAAAACTCCTGGCCGAGTTTGGCGCAACTGTGATCAAAGTCGAAAAGACCGGTACCGGCAGCCCCACCCGCCGCATGGGACCGTTTGGCAAAGACACATCAGGGCCGGAAAACAGCGGCCTGTTTGCTTACTTAAATGCAGGCAAGCAATCTGTTGAGCTGAATTTAGACAGCGCGTCGGACCACGCCACACTGCTCGAGCTACTCAAAACCGTTGACGTCCTTATCGACGATCACGGCGCAAAGTGGCTGCGCCAATACGACCTTGCACCAGACAGCATTGCCGAGCGCTTCCCAGGCTTAGTGTTTTGCGCCATCACCGCCTATGGATTAGACGCCGATGACGATCGCCAATACGCAGAGGATTTAAACGTCTTTCACAGCAGCGGCCTCGGCTATCACACGCCCAGCGGCGCCGCTGACGATCTACCGCCACTCAAAGGCGCCGGACGCTTTTTGCCCAGCTATGAAGCCGGTTTAGATGCCGCCCTTTGCATCAGCGCTACTCTCTATGAGCGTCGCAGCTCCGGCCTGGGGCAGCTCATCGAAATCTCTGCCCAGGAGGTACTGGCATCGCGGGTTGACTACGTACTGGGCCAAATGATCGCCGGCGACATGGACGTAAGTCCCAGTCGTCACACCTTCGACCTTGGCGGGCCAGCAGGTATTTTCCCCTGCGCCGACGGCTTCGCTTATCTGTGGATGTCTGCCCCGCCGCACTGGGACGCCCTGCGCCAACTGCTCGACAATCCCGCGTGGATGAATAGCTTTCCCGAACGCTGGATGGAGCTGGACTGCACGGCAGAACGGGTCGCCGAATGCCGCAAACATATCACCCAGTGGCTTAGCACAAAGCAAAAACACCAAGTTGCCGAACAAGCCCAGCAACTCGGCTTAACCCTGGTTGCGGTCAACAATGCCGGCGACCTACTCGCCTCGCCGCAATATCAATTCCGCGACTATTTTTCTGAGATAGAGCACCCGGTACTGGGTAAATTCCATATCCCAACGTCGCCCTATCGCCTGTCGGCAACGCCGATAAAAACCAATGTTGCGCCCCTGCTAGGACAGCACCAGTATTCCATGCCGAACGCAGCGCAATTCGGAGAGCCACAATGACAGATCAGCAAAAACGCGGCGGCCCGCTTGCCGGGGTGCGAGTTGTCGAACTCACCAAGGTCTGGGCTGGCCCCTATGCTGGAAAACTCCTTGCCTTTTTAGGGGCTGAGGTTATCCGTATAGAGAGTGAAGGCTCACTCGATGTCACCCGCACTTACGGCGTGAAAGACATCAACAAAGCGCCGGGGTTTCAGGCGGTAAACCCGCAAAAGCTCAGCGTGCAAATTAATATGAAATCTGATGAGGGCATCGCCCTATTACTCGAGCTAGTCAAAGAGTCGGATATCTTGATAGAAAACCTGCGACCCGGTGCGGTAGACAGGCTCGGACTAGGCTATGAACAGGTCAAAAAGCACTGCCCTAATATCATTTACACATCGATGGGTATGTACGGCGCAGAGGGGCCACTTAGCTACCAAACGGGATACGCTCCCTGCTTTGCCGCACTTGGCGGTTTAAGCGCACTGTCAGGCTATGAAGGTGCGGCGCCCGCCGGTGTCAATATCCGCTACGCAGACTCTACCTTCGGCGCCGCGGCCGCACTGGCTAGCGTGGCGGCATTAAATCATCGCAGCAAAACCGGCGAAGGTCAGTTTATCGACGTCTCGGCAGTTGAAAGCATGACCAGCATGATCGGCGACGCGGTAATGGATTTCAGCCTGAATGGCGCGGTTAGGCAGTGTGATGGAAATCGCCACGAAGATATGGCACCCCACGGCGTATACCCCTGTCGCGACGGTGAATGGATTTGTATCGCCGTTAGCGACGATCAAGCTTGGCAGCGTTTTGCCCCGGCCTTGAATCTAGCAGGCGGCGCGGGCGCGCTAGCCGGTCGCTTTGACACTTTTGCCAGCAGAAAAGCTGAGGAGTCCGAACTCGACGACATCATCGCCAACTGGACTGCCTCACACGATGCCTCCGAACTTGCCGCGACACTGCAAGGACTCGGTATCGCCGCGAGCAAAAGCTTCAGTTCGGTCGATTTAATCTCCGACCACCACCTTTGGGCCCGCGGATTTTACGCCGACGTGGAAGACAGCGAGGGCCAAAGCCGCCCGATAGTCGGCCCGAGCTGGAAAATGTCCCGAGGCGCGACCATCAACAAGGCGGCCCCCAAACTTGGCGAGCACAATAAATATGTTTTTGGTGAATTGCTGAGGCTGTCTGATGAAGAGCAAGAACGGCTTCATACGGCGGGTGTAACGCGCTAAAACGACGCCTGGAAGAGAAAATCCACAGGATAATCGCGATATTAAATTACTGTCATGCGATTGACCCCAATTGACGTCACACAACAGTGTTGACTACAATCAAAGGCTCTAATTTAAATAATATTTCTCAGCGCCGCATTTTAATTCTTTTAAACGCCATTACCGGTGGCCAGGATAAGCAAGATGATTTGGCGCGACTGTCTTCAACAAAAAAAAAAGAAGCTATGACTATGCGATTCCCTCTCGGTAGACCCCAGATCCAAAAACTGATACTTGCCACTTCCTTGCTACTGATGGCCAGTTCAGGATTTACATCCTCGGAAGAGGACCAGCACCAATTTGGCAGCAAATATTCGCCGCTCAAGCAAATCAACACCGGCAACATTGCTAATTTAGAACAGGCTTGGGAATACCGCACCGGTGAAGTCATCCCCGAAGACCTCACTGACCTCCTCATCGCCTTTGAAGATCAACCCAGCATGATCGAAGGCAATTTAGTGGTGTGTACCACCACTCGAAAAATTATTGCCCTGGACCCCAAAACCGGCAAACAGCGCTGGAAGTATGACCCCAAGGACCCCAAAGTTGGCATGCAAAAATGCCGTGGTATCGCGGCCTATGTTGACGACAGCAGTGACGCGAATGCCCAGTGTCATTCCCGTATTATTTTAGGTACCGCCGATTATCGCCTAGTCGCCATCGACGCCAAAACCGGCGTACCCTGCGCCGATTTTGGTGACAACGGCGAAGTCAAAATGCCCACCAGCACACCGCAAATATTTGATGGCGAGGTTGTCGCCAACTCGCGCCCCGCCATCGTCAACGATGTCATTATTGTTGGGTCGTCGGTCGCCGATAACCAGCGCGTTGATGCGCCCAGCGGCAGAGTCATGGCCTACGACGCCCGCAGCGGCGAATTCCGCTGGTCCTTCGACCCCATTCCGCATAACCCAGATGACCCAGCTTCATCAAGCTGGGAAAACGGCACCGGCAACGGCTGGGGCGGCGGCAATGTGTGGGCCACAACCTCTGCGGACCAATCACTAGATTTAGTGTACTTGCCAACCACCAGCGCCTCTGGGGATTTTTACGGTGGCGGACGCGCCGGCGACAATCACTACACTACCTCGGTGGTGGCAGTGAAAGGCGCGACCGGCGAAGTGGTTTGGCACCAACAACTGGTTCACCACAATGTTTTTGACTACGACATTCCGTCGCAACCGCTGCTGATCGACTACCCCAACAAAGACGGAAAACTGATTCCCGCTCTAGTGCAAAACACCAAGATGGGCCTGATCTTTGTATTTGATCGCGCCACCGGTGAGCCGCTAGTGCCGATTGAAGAGCGCCCGGTTCCGCAGGACGGTGCTGTTAAAGGACAGATCCTTTCTAAAACCCAGCCCTTCCCCGTTGGTATGCCTACCTTGGCACCGCAAGGCTTCTCCCCAGACGATGCATGGGGATTCACCTTCATCGACAAATGGCTGTGTAAAAGAAAGGTCGAGAAGTACCGCTACGGCGCTATCTATACCCCACCAAGTGAGCAGGGAACGATATTCTCGCCCTCTGTTGGCGGTGGCCCAAACTGGGGCGGCGGCGCCTTCGACCCAGAAAGCAATATTATGATCGTGCCGTCTAATCGCGTACCGACCATCGTCACCCTGACACCGAGAGAAAAGGCAAAAATCGTCGAGTCTCAAGCCATAGAATCGCTTGGCGCAATGACCTTCGATGTAACGGGCGCACCATATATTCCCACCATAGAGCCCCTGCTTTCACCACTGGGGGCACCCTGCTCAGAGCCACCGTGGGCGGTGTTGTCGGCGGTGGATATTGTCAGCAAGAAAATACTGTGGGAATCACCACTGGGTGACGTCGGCGCCATGATGGGCGCTCCGTTCTCAATGATGCTGGGCACACCTGGCGCGGGCGGCCCGCTGGCAACCGCCGGCGGACTGGTTTTTATTGGCTACTCACTGGACAAGCAATTCAGAGCCTTTGACATTAAAAGCGGTGAAACCGTGTGGAGCGCAGACCTGCCATTTGGCGGCCACGCCATACCCATTAGTTATGAAATCGACGGCGAACAGTACATCGTGATTACCGCGGGTGGTCATAGCATGTACGGTTCACAACCCGGCGACGCAGTGATTGCCTACAAACTCAAAAAATAAATAGAAATCCCTCAAAAGGCTAAGGCACTTCTCACCGAGACGTGCCTTAGTACACAGAAACACCCTCAGCCTAACTATCAATTAATTAATGTGAATAGACACATAGTCCTAGCATTAACCATATTGGTGACAGTACAATGACACCAATATCAAGCACTCCACTCAATGGCAAACTCAGGGTGAACACCATGACTGACACAAACACACCGACATGCCCTATGCACGACAATATTGATCGCAGGAAATCTGCACCTATCGCCTATGCCAACAACCGCCCTGACGAAGGTGTGCACTGGGTTAAAATCCCCGCCATCGCAAGAAAAGTACTTCGCAGTAAATCCGCTGTCCAAGCAGGTGCCGGCGCGGACTTGCTAAATTACAAAAGCCCGGAACAAGCACCTGTCTTCTTTCTTGACGGCGAAGAGCACGCCAAGAAGCGCCGTAAAACCTTAAAATTTTTATCGCCCAAAGCCGTATCGGAAAAGCACTTTACGGTTATGCGCCGCTTCACCGATGCCCTGCTTGAAGAGTTTAAACAGGAAGGAAAAGGCAAGATCGAAGACATTGGCTTTCGCTTAGCTGTCGAAGTTGTCGGCGAGATATTAGGGCTTACCGAGAGCAATCAAGAGGGGAAAATTCGCCGCATTGGCTGGGTACTGAACGCCAGTATTTCCAAAGCGCGGAACACCCTGCTGTCACGCTTTTGGCTAAACTTCCGCCGGGTATTTTTCACTGGTATTTTCTTTTTCTTTGACGTTAGACCAGCAATTAAAGCACGCAAAGCCAACCCCAAAGACGACGCCATCTCCAGCTTTATTGAAGACGGCTACTCCAATGTCGCCATCATTATTGAGTGTCTCACCTACGGCTCGGCAGGTATGCTAACTACCCGCGAATTTATCACCATGACCTCATGGTATTTATTTGAAAATCAGCCACTGCGTGAGCGTTTCTTAGCGGGGAATGAGAAAGAGCAACTCGCTATCTTAATGGAAATTTTGCGGCTCGAACCGATTGCCGCAAAACTTATGCGCCGCGTAGATGAAGAAGTTGAAGGCCTGTCCGAGCAACCACTTCCGGCCGGCGAAAAATACGATATCGATATTCGCAACTTAAATATCCACGAGGATTTAGTTGGCGAATGCCCATTTGCAATAGACCCAGACAGAGCGCAGCGTCAAAATGATTCCGGAAAGTATTTCAGCTTTGGCGATGGTCCCCACGGCTGCCCAGGATCACAAGTTGCCCTACATGAAACACGTATATTTTTAGAGCAACTTTTCAAAATTCCGGGAATAAAATTAGACAGCGCGCCGATCATAACGTGGAATGACATGGTGCACGGCTATGAGTTGCGAGAAGCACTGATTTCTTGTGACAAGCTAAGCTGATTTTATTTCTGATAAAGGCATCGAGGCTGCTGCTATAATGACTTCGATGTCTGAAGAACCATCGGTCTTAACCCTTTGTATCTCGCCTAACTGGACATTGCGTGCTTCAAGCGTCGGACGTTAAAGCATTCGCTGTCGCTCATCTGGATCCCCGATCGGGGTCGGGGATGACGTAGAACTGACACGTCGAGGATGACGTAGAACTGACAGGTCGAGGATGATGTAGTACTGACAGATCGAGGATGACGTAGTACTGACACGTAGTACTGACAGATCGGGGATGACGTAGAACTAACAGGTCGGGGATGACGTAGTATTGAAAGATCGGAGATGACGTAGTTTTTAAAGCTCGATGAAGACGGAGTGTGTTTGTGTCATCCTCAACGACCCACTACCCTCATCCTCAACTCGATTGAGGACCCCGTCGCTTTGGCGTTCGTAACACCCCGAACTGGGCGGCGCGTACTTCAAGCGTCGGACGTTAAAGACTTCCCTCACGCTCACCGTCATACTCGGTCGCTGCCGAGTATGACGATGCTTGGGTTTTAGCCAGCTTAATCCAAACCACCCATACACATGTATTTCACCACTTGGTATTCATCAATGCCGTAGTGTGAGCCTTCGCGGCCAAAACCCGACTGTTTTACGCCGCCAAACGGCGCAACTTCATTTGAGATCAGACCGGTATTGATCCCGACCATGCCGTACTCCAAGGCCTCGGCGACTTTCCAAACACGACCAATATCGCGGCTGTAGAAGTAGCTGGCCAAACCGAACTCAGTATCGTTGGCTAGCTTGATGACTTCCTCATCGCTGTGAAAACGCAATACCGGTGCCACTGGCCCGAAGGTCTCCTCGTGGGCGATGCACATTTCCTGGTTTACATCAGCCAACACGGTCGGTTGGAAGAAATTGCCGCCCAGAGCATGACGCTGCCCGCCGCTTAATATTCTCGCGCCCAAGCCCACCGCATTCTCTATATGCTGCTCAACTTTTAACACAGCACCTTCGTCAATTAATGGCCCCTGTGAAACACCCTCATCAACCCCGTTTCCGACTTTTAATGCATCTACTGCCTTCGCCAGTTTTTCAGTAAACGCGTCATAGACTTTATCGTGAACATATAGGCGATTCGTGCACACACAGGTCTGACCCGTGTTACGGAATTTAGAGATCATGGCGCCCTCTACTGCGGCATCCAGATCGGCATCCTCAAACACGATGAATGGCGCATTGCCACCCAACTCCAATGACAGTTTCTTTAACGTAGGGGCACACTGCTCCATGAGTTTCCGCCCGACTTCGGTCGAGCCGGTAAACGACAATTTCCTCACCTTCATACTGTTGGTAAATTCCGCACCGATAACCCGCGACTTACCGGTCAGGATATTGAGTACGCCGGCGGGAATACCCGCCTCTTCGGCCAATACAGCCAAAGCCAGGGCGGTAAACGGTGTCGCATCAGCGGGCCTAACCAGCATTGTGCAGCCCGCCGCCAGTGCCGGCGCCGCCTTTCTGGTGATCATTGCCGCTGGGAAGTTCCACGGGGTAATCGCAGCGCACACACCGACGGGTTCTTTCACCACGATTAAGCGTTTGTCATTTGCAGGACTGGGAATCACATCACCGTAGGTGCGCTTGGCTTCTTCGGAAAACCATTCGATAAACGAGGCCGCGTATTGAACCTCACCCCGCGCTTCGGCTAGGGGTTTACCCTGCTCGGCGGTCATAATTTGGGCAATATCTTCAGCGTTGTCTTGAATCAAATTAAACCAGCGACGCAAATAGGCAGAGCGCTCTTTAGCTGGCAATTTGCGCCACGGCCCCCAAGCGGCATTTGCGGCATCTATCGCATCCCGCGTTTCCAGGTCGCTAAGGCGCGGAATGGTGCCAATTAATTCACCATTAGCGGGATTAAAAACATCGGTGGTTTCGCCAGAGGTGGCATCTAGCCACTGTCCATTTACATAGGCTTGCTGCCGAAATAATTCAGGTCTATTAAGGGATAACATAATTTCAATCCGAGTATAAAATTCATGTCGGTGTCTGCACACCACCAGTCAGAACAACAATCTTGCTTTCAATACGAACAAGGAGCCTATATCAGGCCCCTTGCGCTTGTAAACTGCGGTTTATTGTATCTGCACTATTGCAGACCAGACATCGCCCCAAAAGCTATTCTGCCGGCGGCGCGCCCAAGTAACGGTCTAACTCTAGATGCATATTAATAATCATCTTCTCGTGATGACCAGCAAACCAAACCTGCTTGCAAGCACTTGCATTCAAGCCCTTCTGGATACGGGGAATATTACTCATATCCTGCCGCGGTATTAATAAGAACTGATCGGGATCATTGATATCCGTCATGTGTTCACATTCCGCGCGCGGAACCGGCTTATCGGCAGGGTAAGTCGTGGTTGAGTAAATCTCGAAAATACAGCTATTAGGGTCATCGCCATTGGGACGCGAACGATAGAACATTGCATTGCCCATATTCGGCAGAATTAATAAATTCGGGAAAATAAAAACCTCGCCGCCCCACATACCTGCCACTTCTGGCGTTGGCGCTGGCATCGGTCGCTGAGTCATCGCCGCATCGGTATACACCGCTTTAACGAACTCGGCGCCGTAGCTTGAACCTTCAGGCACAGGCTTACCTTTTAGGGTCTTGGCGATATCGACGTCCTGCTGCAGAACCATGGCATCCATTTCGTCAACCAAGTGGGCCATGTGCTCAATCATATGATCCAACACGTCTTCAGTCGCATTGGCGTCATTGTTGGTCATGGGCTTTTTACCTGCATAAAAGCGGCCGTGACCATATGGATAAGCGTCATACTCTACATGGGAATGCTGGAATACATCATGATGAATACCTTCGTACATGAACTCCCGCCCAGCATCATCTAATTGCGGGTGCGTCGTCGGCACGTGATAGGTTTCAAAAAAGGCCTCTTGGGCAACTTTCCAGTTGGCACCAACCTCAACGGACTTCCACCAGTAGTGGTGCATGTCGCCAATCGCCAAGCCGTCGACGATTGCCCGTACCGGCTCAATAAATTCATCAAATGACTGGGGATTAGCATCAAAATTAATAAACACAAAGCCCGCGTAAATTTCACAGTGCAAGGTCTTTAAATGCACATCTTCGTTTTTTAACGTGCCGCCACGGAATTCTTTCTGCTCGAATATTAGCGTGCTTTCACCCGCCAAATTCCACTGCCAGCCGTGAAAGGGGCACATGATTTTCTCATGTTCAAAATGACCGCAACCACCGCCGGACAAAGCGGTACCGCGATGCGGGCAAAAGTTGTGATAGGCCTTGACCGTATCGGCGTCGACCCGCACCACGATCACCGACTGATTCCCGATTTCGTAGGTAGTGAAATCGCCGGCGGAGGGAATTTCGTCCAAGCGTGCGGCGCACTGCCACACGGTGGACCACAACTTTTCGTACTCCAGCTTCTGAAACTCTGGATCGACATAACGCCCTTTACGCGCACCATGCCCTTTGGACAGCAACCGCCAGCTTTCTGGCCACGCATTGTTATTATTCAGTGCGGCGCTCATATCACACGATCTCCGCAATTAGCGATCCTATCTCACACACCTCACCGGCTTCGACTTTAATACGCAGGGTCCCAGACGCCGGAGACTCAATCTCTTGAGTAGACTTGTCCAACTCCAAGGCATACAGCGGCGCGCCTTTTTCGACGGTGGCACCATCCGCCACCATCCACTCAGCCAATGTTGCTTCTTGCGTTGAAAACCCAATGGACGGAATACGGACTTCAGTGCTCATCGGCTGGTGCTCCCTTCTAAGGTTTGACGAATTGCGGCTTCGATATCAGTCGCTTTGTATAAAAACTCTTGCTCAAGCTTACGGGCAAATGGCACCGCGACATCTTTTGATGCCACGCGAAGCACCGGTGCTTTCAACGCCGCGAAGCAGTGTTCCTGAATACGGGCAGCAACTTCCGCACCCACACCAAAGCTGCGTACGGCTTCGTGGGCGATAACTGCGCGGCCGGTTTTATTAACCGACTTAACGATGGTGTCAGTATCCAGAGGAGATACCGTACGAAGGTCGACAATCTCAACGGAGATGCCTTCTTCGGCCAAACGATCCACCATCTTTCTCATGTCTTGCAGCGGACGACCGTAGCTAATAAAGCTTACGTCCGTTCCTTCGCGCTCAACATTCGCTTTACCCAAAGGCAAAATATGGTTGGCTTCTGGCGCGGGGCCAGACACGGTGCGCGTCAGCGCATCTTCAATAAATAAACAGGGATCCGGGTCTTCGATACAGGCGCGCAACAAGCCCACCGCATCAGCAGGTGTAGACGGAATAACCACCTTCATGCCCGCGGTGTGGCAGAACCACGCTTCCAACATATCAGAATGCTGGCCCGCCGCACTCATACCCGCACCGGTACGAGTCCGGATCGTGATAGGCACACTGGTTTGACCACCGGACATAAAACGCAGCTTAGCCGCATGGTTAACAATCATATCCATGGCGACGGTGATGAAGTTCATCAACATTATTTCGGCAACAGGCTTCATGCCCGCCAGCGATGCGCCAATCGCCGCGCCCACAATCGCCTGTTCGGAAATTGGTGTAGTGCGAACGCGATCAGTACCGTATTTTGTAGACAGGCCACCGGTTACTTTAAATACACCGCCACCTTCTTTGTCACCAATGTCTTCGCCCAACATAATAACGGTGGGGTCGGCAGCCATTGCTTCATCGAGAGCACGGTTATACGCCTGGGTAAAATTTATTTTATCGCTCATCTTAGGCGGCTCCGTAAATATCTTTGTAAACTTCGTCTAGTTCAGGTTCTGGGCTGTCTTTGGCAAATTGCACCGCGGCCTCAAACTCAGCTTCGAGCTCAGCTTTTAACGCCACTAAATCATCTTCTGTGGCAACGCCTGAATCCAGCACCTGCTGACGAATACGAATCATGGGGTCTTTGGCCATCTCGGCGGCCAATTCTTCTTTAGGAATGTAAGGAGCCTGATCACCAAAGTAATGCCCCATATAGCGGAAAGTATTTGCCTCAATCAGGGTTGGTCCCGCGCCGCTACGTGCACGCGCAACTGCGTCGCGCATCGCGTTCCACATTTCCTCCGCATCATTGCCATCTACACTGACGCCAACCATATTGGGGCCGTAAGCAGCCGCGCGATCAGAGATCTTTTCACAGGAAGTCGAATCAGCGTACTGAGTACATTCCTGATAACGGTTGTTTTGGCATAAGAAAATGGTCGGCAATTTCCACACCGCAGCCATATTCAGGGCTTCATGGAAGGCACCAATATTTGAGGCACCATCGCCAAAGGTGGCAACTGACACGCGGTCATCACCCTTAATTTGCGAGGCCCAGGCCATGCCATTTGCGATTGGCATGCTACTGCCTACCACCCCTGTGGTTACCATCACGCCAGAAGCGGGATGGGTAATGTGCATCGCACCACCCTTGCCCTTGCAGGCACCAGTCACCTTCATAAAGTACTCAGCCAACAGCACATCCAAGGGCATACCCTTGGCGACCTGGTCGTGAACACCGCGGTAAATGGTGCAGAGATAGTCTGTAGGCTCAAGATGAACGCCCATCGCTGCGGCGACAATTTCTTGACCGCGCGGTGAGTAATACACCGGGTGCATGGCGCCAGAACGGATCAAGCCGCGGATATTCTCGTCGACAATGAGAATTTTCAGAGCCTTTTTATAGACCTCATAGAGATCCTTTGAAGTAAAAGATGCGGATGTAGTCATAAGATTATTCGCTGATTATGTTCGTGGATTACACTTGAGTTTATTTTTTAATTGTACAACAATGGTGTTCAATCTATCGCGGAAGAGAGCAAATGTAAAGTATCGTGATTGATCATAATCTCACCATCAATCTCGAACAGCTGATCGACAGTATGAAGACAATAGAGAATCAGCAATGACGCTGGAGCAACTCTGCGCCTCAGCCTTAAGCCGCCCGCATGACCAAGCAGCCATAGAATTTAACGGTGCCTGGCGAAGCTGGGGGGATTTGCGACACATAGCGGAAAGCTGCTGCGATCAGTTACAGAATTGCCATATTCCACCGCACTCGGATATTGCACTGATAGCGCGCAACCAGCCCGCTGCCATTGCCGCGTTTCTTGGTCTCATCAGCCGAGGCTACAATATCCGCATGGTTTATCCCTTCCAATCAGGCCAGTGCATTGCCGCGGATCTAGCGCAAGATCCACCGGCAGCAGTGTTGGCGATCGACACTGATTTTTGTGATTCGGTATTACAGACGTTAGCGACTCACGATATCGCCGGCATCGCCTTTACTGACACTGGCGCAAACATCGCCTACGCCGCCAGAGGCGCTCGCAACACCAGCTTCAGCGGCATACCAACTATTTCAATTTTGAGCAGCGGCACAACAGGCAAACCAAAACCCGTCGCGCTTAGCTATGCGCTAATAGCCAGAGATATAGTCGGTCTGAGCCCAACACCCTCACAGCAAGCCAACGAAAACCTGACCCCGGCACTGTTATATTTTCCGCTCGGCAACATCTCCGGCTTGTACACCACACTGCCTCCCCTGGTCCACGGTCTGCCAGTCGTGTTACTAGACCGGTTTTCACTTGACGCCTGGCGCCAACACATTGTGCGCTATCGCCCTGCCGTCAGCGGCCTGCCGCCGGCGGCGATCAAAATGCTGCTCGATGCCGACACGCCAAAGGCGGATCTGGCCAGCTTGCGCTACCTGGGCGTGGGCGCCGCACCACTAGATGCCAATGTGCAAAGTACTTTCGAGCAACGCTACGATGTGACCATTCTAATGTCGTATGGCGCCACTGAATTTGGCGGCCCGGTCACGCGCATGACGCCGCAATTATTGGAGCAGTACGGCACGCAGAAAGCAGCGAGTGTTGGCAAAGCGATGGACGGCGTTGAACTGCGCGTCATCGACCCGGAATCAAACGACCCTAAACCCACCGGCGCCACCGGCTTGCTAGAAGTAAAAGCCCTGCGCATGGGTGAGCACTGGATACGCACTACAGATTTAGCAAAACTCGACGAAGACGGTTTTCTTTACCACCAGGGACGTGCCGACGGCGCCATTATTCGCGGCGGCTTCAAAATTCTGCCAGAGACCATCGAAAGTGCACTGCTCAAGCACCCCGCAATTTCTGCATCGGCGGTAGTTGGGATTTCAGACCCTCGACTTGGTCAGGTGCCGGTTGCCGCGATTGTATTAAAGGATAAAGCCGGCGCTTTGTCCGATCAGGAATTAGAGGCGTTTCTACGCCGCAATGTATTAACCACACATATACCGGTCGCCTGGCGACAAATAGCAGCCTTACCCAGAACGCCACTTTCTTACAAAGTCGATCAGGCGGCTGTGCGCCAACTATTTATTCAAGACCCGTAGAACGTATTATTGCTATTAAACTTAATCATTACGCAAAACCATGAAACTAAGTCGCCAAGAACATAATTATATGTAAAGGCACTTTAAAAATAATTCAGGAGCACACTATGTCAAATACAGCCCAGCTAAGCCCCGCAGCGGAAAAACCAGACCATGTCCCAGAGTCACTGGTATACGATTTCGATTTTTACGCTGACCCCGGATTAATCGAACGCGGCCACGATCGCGCCATCGAAGTAGCCAAGGAAGCTCCTGAGATTTTCTGGACACCACGCCAGGGTGGCCACTGGATGATCAAAGGTCACAAGGCGGTATTTGACGCGTCACGAGATACCGAAAGCTTTAGCAATAGCCCGTTTTCTTATGACGAAATGCAAGAAATTATTAAATCGCTGCCTGCTGACTATCCCAAGCCCTTAATCCCAACACCGATCACGTTGGATGCCCCGCATCACGGCACCTTCCGTATGCCACTGCAAAGAGCTTTTTCGCCAAAAGCGATGAAGGCAATCAGCGACGACATTCGTGCGCTGGCCATTAGCTTGGTAGAAGAGTTCAAACCTCTCGGCGGCTGCGAATTTATGTCGGCCATTGCTGAGCCACTACCGGTCACCGTATTCCTGAAGATGTTTGGCCTACCAGTTGAGCGCCAAGTTGAATACCGCGTACTGGTGAAACAGCATTTGGCAGCAACGGACTCGAACCCATCTGCGGTCCAAGAACGTTTGCGCAAGGTGGCTGCGGCGATGCACGACACCATCATGGAGCGCAAAGAGAATCCGCAAGACGATATTATTTCTATGCTATGGGCGGCAGAATTTAACGGCGAGCCCGCAACAATCAATGATATGGAAAACTACTGTGTCATGATTTTCGTCGCCGGATTAGATACCGTTATGAATGGTATGGGCCTCGGTGCGCTTCATCTAGCGAACAACCCAAAACTGCAAGCTGAACTCAAAGCAGACCCGAGCAAAGTACCCGCCGCGACAGAAGAAATTTTACGTCGCTACACCTTTACCCTGCCTCCCCGCTTTGTAGCAAAAGATATGACATTCCAAGGCATCACCATGAAGAAAGGTGAGAAAGCCGTTCTACTATTACCAACAGCCGATCTCGATGAAAGTGAATACGAGTCACCAGAAGAGTTTAAAATGGCGCGTGAGAACGTCCATATCGCGTTTGGAGCAGGGCCACATCGCTGCCTCGGTTCCCATTTAGCCAGAGTAGAGCTAAATATTCTTTATGAAGAAATGGTAAAGCGCTTACCGGAATTCAAACTTGATCCGAACAAGGCCGTGCAATATCACGGTGGTCCAGTTTGGGGGCCAGAATCAGTACATCTAGTTTGGTAAATTCCGCCGCAACAGCTATCCCAGTGAAAACCCAGTGTCAGACCGGGATAGCTTGTTGTGTTCTAATAATCAACAATGCCTATCAATTCCTGTATCCTTTTCTCGACAAGCATGTCAGATTATTACGCAACAACTCACAATTAGCCTGAAAAAAGGCTGCTTTATCTATTCAATAAAGGATGTGCCTATCATGGACAGAATCTCGCTAATCGACGACACATTTCTGCGTTTAGAAACACGCAGACAGCCGTTTCACATCGGCATGTTAATGCTGTTCGATCCCGGCGAAAAAGCACCACAAGATTTTGTCATGAAGCTTTCGGAGAAGTTGCGAAAATCTACCGAAATGCAGGAACCTTTTAACCGACATTTAGTTCAGAAAAATGGCTTGCACTACTGGGAAGAAGATACCGATTTTGACTTAGAACACCACTTCGCCCACATCGCCCTCCCCAAACCAGGTCGGATCAGAGAATTGCTCGCAACGGTATCGCGTATTCACGGTGGTCATTTAGACCGAGCCTATCCTTTGTGGCGCATATATTTAATCGAAGGCATTGAAGACGGCCGATTTGCGGTTTATATGAAAATTCATCACTCTCTAGTCGATGGCATCGCGGGAATTAAAATGCTGATTAGCAGCATGTCTAGCAATAAGCGTGAGTCGACAAAGTTACCGCCTTTTTGGGAAAACGGCATCAGTAATTCCAAAGCCCAGCATTTACCCGTTCCCACACCTACGGCAAAAGGGCTAAGCGCGATTAGCAAGTTATCTAAAAATGGCCTCCGGTCTATTCCGCCGGTATACCGCGAGATTCGCAGTAATATCGCCGATATTTGGAAGGGGAACCCTGACTTTGTCTTTGGGGGACAAGCGCCCCGTTGTAGCTTAAATCAATCTGTCAGCGCCACACGTCGCTTTGCGGCACAGTCTTACTCAACACCACGTATGCGCGCGGTTGGCAAAGCCTTCGACGCCAGCATAAATGATGTCGCCTTAGCCATGTGCGGAGCGGCATTGCGTCAATACCTTGCAGACTTAGATGACTTACCGCTGCAACCACTAGTCGCGGCGGTACCGGTATCCGTTAGACGAGAGGACAGCACCAGCGCCGGCAATGAAGTGGCCTTTACCCTGTGCCATTTAGCGACCCATTTAAAAGATCCCGCCGAACGCATTGTGGCCATAAAAGCCTGCATGGATTACAACAAAAAGCATATTCGCAATTTAAGCCCCACCCAAACCCTAACCACCGCCGCAGTAAAATTAATTCCTGGTGCGATCAATGCTATCTTTAACGTCAATCCAAATAAAACCTTAGGCAACCTGGTTATTTCTCACGTACCTGGGCCAAAAGAAGATTTGTATTGGCAGGGCGCCAAGCTAAGCGGCCTCTATCCCTTATCTCTACTCACCGATGGCGCCGCACTAAATATTACGCTAATCAGTCGCCATGACACCGTCGATTTCGGCTTAATTGCCTGCCGAAAATCCGTCCCCCATGTCCAGCGCATATTGAAATATCTAGAAGACGGTCTGGTGGAATTAGAAGAAGCCGTTAAAAATCGGAATGCACCATGAATAGTAAAATAGATATTAATAATTTTGGCCAGGGCATTGTCTATCCAGAGGTTCCAGTCGGCGTACGCAGTCGGCTGATACTATTTTCTATGCGCATCGTGGTACGCCGACTAATGATGCACATGGCCACATCCAGCCCGGAAAAAATAGCGGGACTTCAGGCAAAAGTGTCTTCTATGCGCACACCTGTCGTCGACAATGTGAGCATACAGTACCAGCGCATAAACAAGATTAACGGACACGTGTTTGGCGACCTGAGCAACACCGATAAGCCCGTTATGCTATGGCTGCACGGCGGTGCATTTATGCTGCCTGCGGCGCCCAATATGCATTTATCGACGGCAGCCATATTCTGCGACGGCATAGACGCATCAGGCTTTATGCCCGACTATCGACTAGCGCCACAAAACCCCTTTCCAGCAGGCCTGGACGACTGTGAGCAGGCATTTCTGGGCTTATTAGAACGCGGCTTTAAACCGTCGCAAATAGTGTTAATGGGCGACTCCGCTGGAGGGAATTTAATTTTTGGCCTAATGCAGCGGATACGTAAAGCCGGTATTGGCATGCCCGCTTGCGCCATTGCCATTTCACCGGTAACGGAAATGGCACGTATTCATGGTTCGCCATCACTCTACCATTTCAAAGATACCGACGCGCTGCTGCCCCTCGCAGCCCTACCCGCCTTCGCCACTTTTTATACCGATCCTCTCAATAGCACCCACCCGGAAGTATCGCCGCTGTATATGGATTGCGCTGGCCTACCACCATTATTTTTTATAGCCAGCAAAGAAGAAATACTAATGAATGACACCATTATGCTCGCCGAGCGCTGCTACGAAGCTGGCGTGCATACTACCTGTCATATCTGGCCAACCCTGCCCCACGCCTTTCCAATATTTGAACGATTTTTCCCCGAGGCCCGCAAGTCGATTAAAGATATGATTGCGTTCTCAAAAATTCACTTAAAAAGAGCTAGATGCTAGATCTACTCCGTTCGCGACATCAATAATGCCAGCAAGCGGGAATCAAGGCCGTGTAAGCAGACAAAAACTACAAATCATCTTTAAGCATTTTGATCAGATTTGGATAGTGCTTGGGCTTCAATACGCCGTTTAAGGTGAGTCGCAACATTTCGCGGGAAAAACGCTTGGTCATCGCCGCTCTTTCCTTCTTAGTCTTAGCGTGGGCATTCACCCATACCGGCCACAAAAAATTACCCGCTAACATCAACACCGCAAGCGCTTCTGAATCGACATCGTCGTGGCCGTATTCACCGGCAACCAAAGACTCTATACCCTGCTTGTAGCGCGCGAAAAATTTATCACCCGATGGGTTCTTTGATGACAGCATTTCAAACAGCCAAATGCGCCCCAACTCCGGGTTTTCTACCGCAAAATTAACCATGCGCTCCATGGTTTCAAATACCGGCTGCTCGCGCGCAGGCATCGTTTTCTCACTAGACGCTTGCTCGTCGCGCGCAGCAAAAACACCTTCCGACAGCAACTGATCTGCAACCCAGTCAGCGGTTGCATGCAATAAATCTTCACGGGTATGAAAATGTTGGTAGGCGGTACCGCGGTTAACACCCGCTAAATTTGCTACTCTAGAGACACTCAAACCCTCTGGACCGTCCTCTGACAGAACTGTGCGCGCCGCCGTTAGAATCGCCTCTCTGGTTGCTTCGGGATTGCGAACCCGACGCTTTTCTTCTGTGGCTTTTGGTTTTGCTGCCATGCTAATCACCCGTGTTGTTAAGCTAATTGCGGCGATTATAGTTAATAAGCATCGTGTTGTATATTTTCTAAATACTTACATTTCGCCTTTATACCGTCTCTGCCAATATAAACTAGGGCAAATATTGACATACCAACCTTTTCTTATTATCGAACAGAATGTTTACTAACTATTTGCATAGCGCTGACGCAGTAATTTTTTGTCGGGCTTACCGACTGGGGTTTGGGGAATAGAATCTATAAATAAGATAGATTTGGGTGCCTGATATGCCCCCTTGCTAGCAGTAACGCGGTCAACAATCTCCTGACTATCCACGCTCTGACCATCACGCAATACAATCAATGCCGTTACGGCCTCACCCCATTTTTCATCGGGCAGACCGATTACCGCAACCTGAGACACACTCGGATGTTCGGCAATAATATCTTCGATTTCGCGGGGATAAATATTAAAACCGCCACTCACTATCATGTCTTTGGTGCGATCAATTATGCGCAAATAGCCGTCGTGGTCGCGCACCGCGACATCGCCGCTGTGCAACCACCCTCCCTCAAACGCCTGCTCAGTAAGTTCTGGCAGATTGCGATAGCCGTTCATTACCAGCGGCCCGCGCACGCATATTTCACCGGGCTCACCATCAGCCACAGGCTGCTTGTTACTATCTAGCAAGGCGACATTCACCCAGGGTACTGGGCGGCCACAACTGGCAAGACGCAAGGGGTCATCCACCTTGTGATCTCGCTTTCGTAAAATAGTGACTGCCATCGGCGCCTCTGCTTGGCCGTAAAACTGCATAAATACTGGGCCGATTCTCTCAATTGCTTCTTTCAGGCGCGACGGCGAAATAGCCGAAGCACCGTAAAAAACCGTTTCTAAACTAGATAAATCAAACTCGTCAAAGCGGGGATGATCCAACAAGGCATAAATCATGGTGGGCACCAACATCATGCAGTTAATTTTATACCGCTGGATGGTTTCTAACACTTGCAGCGGGTTAAAGCCCGGCAGCACCAACATGGTTCCACCCTTTAACAAGGTGGGTAAAAACATGGCGGCGCCAGCGTGACTCAGCGGCGTACAACATAAAAAATGCGGCAGCGAAGGCCACTCCCACTCTGCCATCATGATTTGAACAGTAACGATGCCGGTGCGCTGCACACTCGCCAGTGCTTTGGGTTTTCCGGTTGTGCCACCAGAATAGCCAAGACGCATTACATCGTTGCCATCCACAGAGGCAGGCTTTAGTGGTAAAGGAGCAAAGCCAGCGGCTAATTCACTCAAATTCGCGCCAAGCTCACTCTCACCAAATGCCAGTAAACTTAATGCCGGCGTTGCCGCAGCTAATTCTGCAGCTCGACTAGCATAATTATCCGCGTCAAAAATCAGCACATCAATTTCGGCATCATCGACGACATGTTGATGATCCGCTAAACCCGCTAAGGGATGCATAGGCACATAGATAGCCGCCATTAGCTGGACCGCGTTAGCGACGTGCAATACCTCCGGGCGATTCGCCGACAGCAAGCCAATTCGCTTGCCCTTACCTAAATTCAAACTTTCAAAAGCTTGAATGAATTGGCTCGCTGCATCCCTGACCTCGCCAACCGTCATCATCGGCCCGCCCAATAATTGCAACATGGGTCGCTGCGGATCTTGGCTTAAGGCATTGGCCAGCACATTGGGAACATATAATGGAGTATGTATAGGATTCATCATTGTGGTCACACGTTTATGACAATTTTGCCAAATTGCTTGCCGCTCTCTAAATAACGCAGAGCGAGGTTTATGTCGTCAAAGGGGAAGATACGATCAATGACGGGCTTTAATTTATGAAAGCTAATGGCGCGGTTCATCAATTCAAAATCGTGACGGCTGCCAACGGTAACCGGGGTCACATCAATTCGCGATGCGAATAAGCCATCAATGGTTTGCGGCCAACCATCCAACAAACCCACCAATGCAAGACGCCCACCTTTTTTCAGCGCGGCAACAGATTGGTTAACTGTTCCCGCACCACCGAGATCAACAGCCAGATCGACACCTACCCCATCGGTCAATTCCTTAACCTTTACTACCCAGTCAGGGTGTTGCCTATAGTTGATAATTTCGTCCGCACCTAATTCCCTGAGTTGTGCACAGCGCTCCTCACTCGATGACAGCGCAATAACTCTGGCACCAAATAACTTGGCAAATTGCAGACAAAAAACTGAAACGCCACCGCCGCCCTGGGTAAGCACCGTCATACCGGGATACAAGGGCGCAACGCCGCACAGGGCATGCCAGGCAGTGACCCCAGCGCAGGGTAGGCAGGCCGCTTCCTCGTAACTTAAATGCGCCGGAAATTTTAAAGCTTCACTGTAATGAACGATTAGCTCTTCACTAAGTACACCAGCTAATGGGTAACCTCGACTGGCCGGCGCACGCGCGCTGGTAAATTCGCCACTAAACCATTGCGGAATAAAACTAAGACTAATACGATCTCCAAGCTTGAATTCTTGAACATCATCGGCAAGCTCGACAACCTCACCCGCGGCGTCAGAACACAGGACCTGCCCCTCTGGTGAAATCGGCCCCAGCTTGCCATTGATCACCAGTAAATCGCGATAATTTAGCGAAACCGCCTTAACCTTGATCCTCAACTGCCCAGTACAAAGGGTCGCAGAATTAGCGTGATTGTCTAATTGCACAGCGTCGATACCGCCAGCCTCTTTAATCAAAATGCGCTTCACGTGCTATCAATCCTTATTATTTTATTCAAGAACTGCATGCTTTTTCGACGCTGCAGATTCCTGTACCATGAAATTAGTATACAACACTGTTGTACTTATAAAACATAAATTCAACTTCAGAGAACTGCAACAATGATAGGCACAGACCCACTGGATCTGCGTGGCCAGATCGCATTTGTAAGCGGAGCTGGACAAGGCGCTGGTCGTGAAATCGCCCTGACACTGGCAAAGCACAATGCCGGCGGCATTATTGTGAATGATTTTGAGCTACTGCGCGCCGAATCCGTGGTCGAGGAAATAAGGCAGTTAGGTATTCCAGCGCAGGCTGCAGCAGCGGATGTCGGCGACTACGACGCCTTGAAGCTAGCTTATGACAAGACCACTAAAATCCTCGGCAACGTAACGGTGTTGGTAAACAATGCCGGCAATGCTGGCCCGCAAATAAGCATGCGACCTTCTCCGCTATTTTGGGAAACCGAACCAGCGGACTGGGATCGCTACTTTCACACCAACTTAAAAGGGGTAATGAACTGCTGTCATTTGGCTCTGCCAGCCATGGTTGCAGCGAAGCGGGGTAGAATTGTCACCGTCGTGTCAGATGCAGGACGAGTCGGCGAAGCGCGACTTACTGTCTATGCCGCCGCAAAAGCGGGTGCGGCCGGCTTTATGCGCTCGATTGCAAAAGAAAGCGGTCGCTACAAAATCACCGCTAACTGCATTTCCTTGTCAACCTTAGAACCTCAAATGGAAGAGGCGGCACTCCGTGAGTTCCTCGCCAGCGATCGCGCCAAAACCCATGTCGAGCGCTATGCAATTCGTCGCTTTGGCAAAAATCAGGATGTTGCGAATATGGCGCTGTTTCTCTGTTCAGACGCTGCGGAGTGGATCACTGGGCAAACTTATCCGGTCAACGGTGGCTACAGTTTTGCGCAATAAGAAAGTAAATTAAATAAAGCGATAGCACACTTTACTCTCCCTCCCCGCAAACGGTTACCAGCTCTTAATGAACAACTTCGCATGTTGACTCACCCATAAATTGGCGGCTTTACCCATCGTTTGCTAAAAATCTGCATCAGCCAACTTATAGCAAAGCAGTTTCTGTGGTGCGCAAGAGAGGCCTGCATTTGGTAAAAAGCGGACGTACGACCGATCAGTGCAATCTGCATGCAGGGTGTTGTGGGGGCTGAGGGTTAGAGACCCTCGGCTACCCGATTATGAGCTGACCAACCAAGCCAGCATTAAACCCGCAGCAATATTTACCACGAATGAAACTGCCACAGAACTCACAAGCTTGATGGTGCTGTTCTTTGACTTAGCAGCGATTTTTGTTTGCTGATTGTTATCACCACCTGTAACCATGAAAAGACTGAAGTTTCGACTAGTATGCGCCCAGCGCTCAATCATTCGATTAGTGCTTTGAGCCGCGCTACGAAGAAAAGTTACAGCGACAATAGCTAAAAAGACATAAGGTACAACGGTATCAAGGGCGATAGTTTGCAGAAATTGGAATGAACATGCCGTAAAAAGAATGGGAAAAACCCAATAATTTAGAAAAGATACTTTTTCTGAGTGCTTGTAGAGAAATTTATTTATGTTCGTGATACTTTGGGGTTGAGGGCACGCCTCCGCCCATCGTTGTACTATAGCGAATATTTCCTCAGCTGTAATTTGAGTGGCGCCATTGATAGATACCGAAACACATCCATCTTCGAAGTCAAGTCGGTCTGCATCGCTGTGATCTGCAGACATCATTGCCTGTAACATCACGATAGGGTTCATCGGGTTTGATATACGGACAGTTATTGTCATTTCATTTTCAATTCCGTCATATTCATGCCCAATAACCCAGTTTAGAATTAGCTTCTCCGTCTTTTTACTTGAATTGGCTATGGTTGTATCGAGTGAAGTTAATTTGTGGTTTTCGTAGTGAGTGCTGTCGGTAAAGCTAATCAGATACTGAAATCCAGCCTTTGAAGGTTGAAAGGAGCTAATTTTCTCACCAAGTGAATTGTATAGGATCTCTAGTTCTCTTGCCGAACAGACGAACTTTTCATCGATAAGTTTTGTAGTGCTACCAAGCTTCGATCGAGTGACGACGTATGGTTTGGTCAACGCACCGGCAAATTCTTGTAGCTCAACCAAGTCAGACATTAAGTATTTCTCCTATTTGTGAAATCTGGGCTACGATCTATGTGCTGTTAATACACTACGCATGTTCCCGAAACCATGGTGCCAAACGCACCCTTATAAAAGAAGGGCTTCTCATGTTTATCTGCGTACTGGTTTATTTGCAGATAGTCGATGGTGTTATTTGGCTTATAGTGAGTGACGGCCTTATATCCATTTTCATTTGGCAAGTAATCGTAGACTGCCGGCATTTTGCCCGACATAGTGTTCGTAATATTTGCACCAGTAATAATTCCGGTTTGTCGGTTTACGACAAAATCCTTACCAATATACCCGGATACCACATACGACTTATGATTTAAGGTTCCATCAGATTCTAAATTCACTGCATCTTTGATGGTACACTTGAAATCATTAACTGCAAAAACATCTACAGAGGTGAGAAGAAGAAAGACTGAAACTAGATATTTACTCATATCCTTCCTTGCAAAAGCGGTGACGATTTACCCAATTCCGATTGCTGACACTTGTTAGCTCGTTGTTTTTGGTAATGCACTTTGTTCTTTTAACTTTTGAATGAATGGACCAAATTTTTTATTAACAATTGCATCGGAATTGGAAAAGCCGAACGAAGAAACGGAGTAAGTGTCAATTTGCATTACTTTCATTTTTACATCATTGCCTTGGGCAACTTTAAGAAAGTCAGAGATGGGCATTACAAGCCTACGAGTTGACCAATCACCGTATTTAGTAAGAGCACTAGCATCTTTAATATTTTCGATGATTTGTCCATCTACGTTGAAGGTGACCCCCATAATATTAGTTATTCCACTTACACCAACTTCTAGGAATACCACGCTGGGGAATTTGTTACTCCATTGGAATACTAATGAGTGCCAACCCTCCGACAACCCCGAAGCAGCACTCACCGGAGGTTGAGTGATAATTAAAGAACCATCAAATTGATCTTGCTGTACTGACAACGAAGGCGTCATTGCATCGTTGAAGCTGGCGCAACCAGATACTGCGAACAGCATAACTGCTAAAAGAACTATCATACGTGGCATGATTTCACCTTATTTTATGAACTAACGCCCGGCATAAACGGCGCGAGCTTGCGAGCGTCCGACGACAAAAAGGGAGCGGCTTGGTTATGTGGCCCTCAGTCATCCGCCCACCCTTTTGACGATGGCCCTTCTACCCACAATGTACAGTTTCATAAAGATTTTTTGTTCTTTTCCCCAAGAGAAATGGTCAGCCTCGGAGAAAGTCAAAAGCTTATTATCAGTTGGTTCAATTCTTAGGTTCAGAAGCGAGTCCTCAGGAGACCAAAAGTACCTCTTTGTTGTTCTGGGCCAACTACCTTCCTGATAGTAAAGTTCTAGGTACTCTAAAATTATAGGCTTTCCTGACAGGTTCCTAATATGGATCTCATTCCCAATCCTGGCGTCGCTTCTAAAAACATGAGTAACGTCAATTTGGAACCTATTGCTCCAGGCTTCACGCAATTTTGGAATTGCTAGAAGGGTTGAAAGTACAGCGCCCCAAACCGCGATTATTAGTGACCAATCGATGTCCATACCACTCACCTACGACTTTCCTTCAAGCTTAAAGCACATAACGCCCGGTTATGTGCTAACTTATGCAAGAGAACCTTGCTTTTTGTGGAGGTGAATTTCACCCGTTTTTATATCTTCAAGCACAGCCTTAGCCGCCCATCTACCTTCAAATTTTGTCACACTCGCTGTATAGGCAACATCATACTGGAAGGATATCTTTTCTAACTTAAGCTTTTCATATTGACAATCTGGCCATGTCAGATATTCGTTATCAAATTTATACTCATGAGTTAATCCAGTTCTATTTTCCAAGACGTCAGTTGATCTAGGCAGCTCATTTTCTAAATCTAAGAATGTTTTTACGAAATTTCCTTCGGCGTCTATGATATTGATATCACAATTCAATGCAGCTATTTCAAATGGATCACCTTCCTTCATTGAGGTATTTGCGATAATCCAGTTGAAATCAAATTTCACATCTGGAACAGTATTTGTGAAGTAGAAAATATGCCCTCTAATATTAAGAGAAGGTGGCGCACCGGCGCTTTTAAGATCTTCATTTGTCGGCTGTCTCAGATGTTTTAGGGTAATTCCCTTATGATCTGCAAATATTTTTGCTCCAGCTTGATAGCCTGTTTTAGTAATAAAAATACCTTGAATATTTCCGATATCATCAAGTGCCGCACTGAAATCACGTACTTTCCCAACAGAAACTGGGGACGTGTAGTTTTTACACTCAACTGCCACTTTATGTTTAATACCTGCGACATTAAGTTCCCAATACACATCGATTTGATGCTTCTGCCCTGATTTCCCTTCGATATTTACATCGTGCTGAATAGTAATAGTGTCAAACCCTTCAGCTTGAAGGATCTCTTCATAAACTTCACGAGCGAGAAGCTCATATTCAGTATTTACATTGGCCATAGATTCCCCGTTGGCACATAACAGTAAATCCAAATGCGTTCCGCTTTATAACTCATGCACATAGTGAGCCTAAGCTTAAAGATGATTAAGTAGAAAAATTCTATTTAAATCAGGACGATAGCAAGCTTGAAAGGGCTTTTTCATTTGTGTGCATCCTGCATTTGATGTGGAATCCCCGTAGCACAGAGCATAATCGCTTCTCAATAAAAATCAATTGCTTAAGTGGATTCCACCAGAATTAGTGAGCGCAATGCTACTGAACACGGGGTTGATAGCTTCAGCGACTGACTGCTTTTGTGACGTTACGGCCACAATATGGGTGAACTCGCGGCCATGTTATGGGAAAAACGCCGATCGGAACTTAAAGTTATACCGCCAAAAGCGCTCCTTTTGGGCATCTTATGGTTCAATTTTCCTGCTAGTTTATGGGTGAATCAGCACTCAGCATGTAAGCCGCCCTTCGTCTGAAGCCAAAAATAAGGTGATCAAGACGAAAATCGACAGGCTTACGTTTCCCCTAGCGACAGCGCAGAATACGCTGACGGTACTGTCCTGGTGTTTCACCGCTGGCACGGCGAAAGGCATAGCAAAAACCTGAAGGCGAAGAAAAGCCGAGCGTATAGGAAATCGCCTTAATGCTACTGTCAGACGACAGCATTTCTTTGGCCAACTCGATACGGCTATTGGCAACATAATCGCCGATGGAACAAGCTTTACTGCTGCGAAAGCCCCGCGTTAATTGCCGAACCGACAAACCACAGAGTCCGGCCAACTCATCGAGCGTTGGCATTGAAGGAGCCTCTCGAATACGCTCATCTATTAATTTCAAACGCCACTGCGCCAAACCACCACTGCTGGACTCGTTAACGATGCGCTGTTGATAGCGGCTGAGTTCTATCGCCAATTGCGACGCAATTAACTCCACTAACATCTCGCTGGCAAAGCCGGGACTTTTAGCTTCCTCTGCCAAACGCATTAGCAACATCTGAATACTGACATCGCGAACATCAAGCCCCGCAGACAAATAGCGAGCATCCCAAGCAAGATTTTGTTCGAGGCGCTCTTGCATGGCAGAGGGGTCTAGCTGAAATAGCAAGGAGGCCTGCTCGCCCCGCTCATCGCTACGTGAGTGCAATAACTCTCCAGGCGGCACAACAAAGACCTTGCCCAATCGCTCAAAACGGTCCCTTCCCCAGCGCTGCGGATAGCATGCCCGAGCATTGCGTGGTCGCGGCGTCAAACAAAGATCAAGACGATAGCTGGCATCTTCCGACTGAAGATTATCTGCAGGTTCATCAAGCCGATAATGGACTAACTGAGCCGCCGCCACCGGCGCCCTCAGTTCAGCCTCAATTCGCATCGTTGCTGTGGCCATCTTTATTTACGCCCTTTCATTCACTTAGGAATTAATACTCCATTCCTACTGCCCTTTTTCCGCTGGCAAATATTCGCATGCAGCCGTGTCAACTTCCAACTCAATTGCCAACCACCCTGCTCGCTAATAACAGGAATGACAGCAATCATTATCCTAAGACCTGCTCTTATCCCGCACCACTCCGTCTCGCATAGTCCAAATGGTTTCGGCGCACTATTCGCAATACGCTTCTCGCAAGAATCGACATCGCGAACAGCCTCCGCAGTTTCGATTGAACGTCGGGTTTAAGCCACGACAGTGACGCCTTTAATCACCAGCGGCTAACAGACAACAGGTAAATACATTTAAAACCTCAGCTAATTGCTGTTCGCGCTTCCTAACAAGGTCGAACGCACCAAGCTCAATCCCAATTAACTAACTGAAAAACCGCCGTCTACAGCTATGACTTGGTTAGTCACACGCTGGGCAGCGGGAGCGGAAAAGTACAGCACTGCAGCGGCGATATCCTCTGGCTTACACATCCCCAAAGGCGCAGGACGCCGCGCCGGCCCTTCGGGTACAGGACCTTTTGCGGCGATAGCGCCGGGAGTAGCCACTCCGCCCGGTAACACGGTATTCACTGTGATACCAAATTCTGCTAATTCAAAGGCCAGCGCACTGCTCTGAGCCAAGAGAGCGCCCTTTGAGGCTGTGTAAGCGACCAAACCTTTTACGATACTGCCGCGCAGTGCGGCTGACGCAATATTCACAATGCGGCCACCGCCAACCGACGCCATAGCGCGACTTAACTCTCTGCTTAGAATAAACGGGCCGCGTGAATTAACAGCCACCATCCGATCCCATTCCGCAGTGGTGGATTCAAAGAAGGCCTGTCTATCCTGCAAACCAGCGTTATTGACCAATACCCATGGGGTACCAAAATTTTTTAATATATCTTCACTAACGCTGAGGACATTTTCCTCATCGGCTAGGTCCAGCTTTATTACTTGAATATCGGCAGCGGGCATCGAATTGGCAAAAGCTTGGGCGGCGTCAATATTAATATCGGCAATGATTACCCTCGCCCCCGCCGCCGCCAAGGCGCTGGCGATTCCGGCGCCAATGCCACTGGCACCGCCAGTCACCACGGCGAGACGACCTTCTAGGCCAAACATAGAACTAAGGCTATTCAAAATAGAGGATCTCGCTATCTCTCGCAATCATGCAAATATGGGCGTGGCGCCGAGCCTGATCACTGAATTATCTTTATGCAGCCATAATCACTATAATCAACAGTGTTGTCAAACTAGCAGCAAGAGCTCAATACCTACGGGCACATCCCTACCCCTCTCTTGCAACGTCATACTTCGCCAGATAGCGCTCAAACTGGGCCTCAATATCCTGCGCAGTCAAGCCAAATTCAGCCAGGCGATACTCATGCTTGCCAAATTTATTCTGGGGATTGTCGTCTATCCAGCCCTGCACCCCCCTGCGCGCGCCGTCGCTAAACTCATCGCCAAGCGCGCCATAGAGTTTTTCCATGCTGGCGATGGGTTGGTTTATTAAATCCGCGTAGTGAACATCGATAATACGATCCTCACCAAACTTCTCGCGGAAATCCATAATCCGGTCTGCGTGCAATTTGGCCTGATAAGGGCAGTTTTCTGCAATCCACGCGGTATCGGTTTTACCGGTAAAACCGAGGTGCGCAAGGGAGATCAAACTACAAAATGAACTGGTCGCCGTCAGCGGGTCGCGATGCGCCCATACCAGGCGTGCATCGGGATAAATTTTAATCAGAGTCTCAAGCCACAGCGCGTGAGACGGCATTTTCAAATTCCACACACCGGGTGCATCGGCCTGCAAAAGCTGTAGGAATTTTTTGTGGTATTGATAGGCCGAGCTCATGTCGGTGTCATTCAATAACCAATCGCGGTAATTGGGTAATTTACCCCGTGACTCAAGCATTAAGGTCTTAAAATCATGCGCCATAAAATACACGCATTCATTGGGATAGATAGCTGAACTGCGATAGTACTTGCCCATCTCAGGCGCCGCCTCCAGCATTTGTTTTTCCATTTGCAGTCTGGCAAGAGCGCGCGGATCATCAAATAAAGTCGCCGTCGTCGGCGGCGGCACGGGGTCATCAATTTCCCAGGTCAGCGGTGAGCGCCGCGCTGGGTCGGCTGCCAGTAAATTGCTCAGCAAAGTAGTGCCAGTGCGAGGAACGCCGAACACAAAGATCGGACGCTCTATTGGACGATCTGATAACTCTGGGCGCTGAGCTAAATAATGAGTGACTTTGAGTCGGTTCGCCAAAATTTGCGTTACTGACTCGCCAAAGCGCTTCACACCACTTTCAGTCATGTCGTTTTTATTGGCGTCGGCGAGCAAAATGCTCAAGCCTTCGTAAAAGCTGTCGCTGTCAAACTGATCCAAGCCTGTTAGCTTTTGCGCGGCCTCTATTAATTGTTGTGGATTAAATGTCTGCGCCATTACTCAAACCTCGCACTATTATTTTTTATAGCCCACTAGAAAAACCATCGAACTATTCACCCCCCCATCTTAGGCCACTTTAAAAACACCCAGCAACGCGGATTACTTGCGCGAACAGGCCAGAATGTCGAAGACCAGCCGCATTAAGTATTAGCGACATTCCTACTAGCGCCTGCAACATCTGCACTTCTCTGAAATGGCTCCCCAGCGCCATAAGGGCCGAACGTCGACACAATGTTAACTTGAGCCATCACGCAAGCTGAATGAGACTGGTACTCTTTCAATATGATGTTGCCTAATACCAAATTTCGTAGATTGGGCTAAGGAACGACATGCCTTCAGGCTGGACGCCCGTCAGAGCGCCCCGAAGGGGTTTATCAAACCCGACATGATGGGACTCTCTACATCGCTTGCTGGGTATGACTCGGCGCATCCGCGCCTCGGCCTAAGGACCAGCAGAGCTGCCCAAATTTGTTCCACACAAATTTGTCGCTACCGCTCAAGCCAAGCTACAGAGTCACACGGCAATATCATGTTGAAAGAGTACTAAATCAATAAAAGCAGCCATCGTAGAGGAAACGACTTATGTCAAAAGGCTTATTTGATCTCAGCGGCAAAGTTGCCCTAATCACCGGTGGCAATAGCGGACTCGGCCTTGGCTTTGCCAGAGGTATTGCGAAACAGGGCGGCGATGTTGTGATTTGGGGGCGCTCCGCTGAAAAAAATGCGAAGGCCATTAAGGAGCTGCAATCCTATGGCGTGAAAGCGTCGGCTTACGCGGTTGATGTCGCCTCTCAGCAAGAGGTGATCGACGGCTACAAGGCGCTGATCGATGAATACGGCCGCATCGACACGGTGATTGCCAATGCCGGCATGCCGCCCAATACCCGCTCCGTACTCACCGCCACCGCCGAGCAATACCACAGCCTGCTCGACACCAATATGCACGGCGCTTTTTACACCTTGCAAGAAGCGGCAAAACTGATGGTTGCCCGCGCCGAGGCCGGCGAACCCGGCGGCTCATTGATATTCTGCGGCAGTCTATCGATGTTTCAGGGCGTGCCCGGAATAGTGTCTTACGCCGCCGCCAAAGGCGGTATCGGCGCAGTCATTCGCTGTATGGCCAGTGAACTTGGCAAGCACGGCATCCGCGCCAATACCATCGCTCCAGGTTATATCAAAACTGGCTTTTCGGGCGGCAGCGACGACGGCGCCGTTCAAGCCGAAGAACAGTGGTCTGATCTCGATAAACACTTCGCTTCAAAATGCGCCATCCCCAGACCGGGGTTTGCGGCGGACTTCGAAGGCATCGCCGCCTATCTTGCCAGCGATGCATCGCGCTGGCATACCGGCGACACCATCGTTATCGATGGCGCCTCGATGATAAACCTTTAAAACAGGAGCAATATAAATGCATGTGCTCAATATTCATGAAGTCGATGATGTTCGCCTGGATCCATACCAAATGCCCGTCCCAGGCGCCAAAGACGTTGTTATCAAGGTAAAGGCCTGCGGTATTTGCGGCAGCGACCTGAGCTATATCAAAGTCGGCGGCATTCACCGCCGCCCCGGCGGAGTGACCCCCATTGGCCACGAAGCCGCCGGCGAGGTTATTCATGTTGGCAAAGAGGTTAATGACATCGCCATCGGTCAGAGGGTTGTCATCAACCCCATGCAAACCAGCAGCTATATCGGCAGCGGCGGCCCAGAGGGCGCCTTCACCGAGCAGCTCTTAGTTCGCGATGCCAGAGCCGGTGACAATATATTACTTATACCCAATGATATCCCCTATGACATTGCCGCGCTTACCGAGCCTTTGGCGGTGGCATTGCACGGCGTGAATCGCGCGCAGGCCAAAGCGGGCGACAATATTGTGGTATTCGGCTGTGGCCCAATCGGTCTCGGCATGGTGATGTGGTTGGTGGATCGCGGCGCCAATGTCGTAGCCTTAGATTTAGCCACCGAGCGACGTGAGCGCGCGATGGACTTAGGCGCACAAGCGGCCTTTGACCCCACTCAAATCGATCTCCAAGCAGAGCTAGTAAAGCTGCACGGCAGCGCCAGAATATTCAGTCGGGAAGCGGTCGGCACCGACGCCTTTATCGATGCTGCCGGTGCGCCAAACATACTCAATGATGTGATTAAAATGGCGAAATTTCAGTCTCGTTTAGTCATTACCGCCGCCTACATGAAACCCGTACAAATCGATTTGGGCGCCATGTTAACCACAGAAATGACAATCACCACGGCAGTCGGCTACCCCGATGAAATGCCAGAAGTGTTAGCGGCTTTGCCCCGCCTGCGAGATAAACTCGATGGCATGATCAGCCACCACTATCCGCTTGAGAATATCATCGAGGCTCTGGCGGTGGCCGCGACCCCGGCGTCGGCGAAAGTAATGATTGATATCAATACTTGATGCTAAACGGGAGATGGGAGACGCTAAAAACCTTAACTGCTCCGCAGTGCTCGCAAGATAGCGCAGCAACGACGCGCGGGATTAGCATCTCCCGTCTCCCGTCTCCCGTTCAGCGCTTTCCGAAAAACCAACAGGCCCACACCATGACCACAAAAGACCAGCAGCCCAAGCTCGCCACTCTCGTCCAGGCTGGCGGCGAACAAACTGAAACCGAAAAGATCAACGACTTTATCTATATGGCAAAGGATATTTCAAACGCCTACCTGGTAAAAACCAAGGATGGCGATGTGCTCATCAATGCTGGCTTTATGGGCAGCGCCGAGCGTATAAAGCAGCTTTTTGCGCCGCTACGCAGCGGCCCCTTACAGGCGATTTTTTTAACGCAAGCCCACGCCGATCATTTTGGCGGCGTACCAGCGCTTAAAGAAGCTAACACGAAGATTATTGCGCACAGTAAATTTAGCGATACCGCCAATTTTTTCAAAACCCTAATGCCCCATCTTGGCCGACGCTCTGGCAAACTGTGGAGCGGCACCATCAAAGGCCGCGGCGCGCCGGTACCCGACATTGAACCTGATACCACCTTTGAAGACCGCGTATCACTAACGATAGGCGATGTCTGTTTTGAGGCGATATCCACCCCCGGCGGCGAAGCACCGGATGCCTCAGTCATTTGGCTAGGCAATGAGAAAATCGTGTTTAGCGGCAATGTGTTTGGCCCAGTGTTTATGTCGGTACCAAATCTAAACACCATTCGCGGTGATAAACCCCGCTCGGTAAATCGCTTTCTAGAGTCAGTCGACACGGTGAGAAAACTTGGCGCTGAGTTACTTATCACCGGCCATGGCGAGCCCATACGCGGCAAAGAGCGTATCGCCGCCGATCTAAATAAACTCTATGACGGAGTGACCTATATCCGCGATGCCACCATCGCCGGCATGAACTCAGGCAAATCAGTGCATGAGTTGATGGCGGAAATTAGGCTGCCCGAGGCCCTGCAACTGGGGGAGTTTCACGGCAAGGTGAGCTGGGCGGTTAAATCTATTTGGCAGGAGTTTTCTGGCTGGTTTTTCTACGACAGCACCACCTCGCTCTACGAGGTTCCCGCCAGCGCCGTCCACCAAGACCTTTGTGAACTGGCCGGCGGGGCGCAGCAATTAGCTGCGCGCGCCGCAGCCAAAATAGACGCCCACAAACCACTTGAAGCCCTGCATTTGCTCGACATTGCATTAAATGCAGAACCACAGCAGGTAGACGCCCTGACAACGAAAAAGCGCGCATTAGAAATGCTATTGCAACATTCTGGCGGGACGAACTTAAGCGAAGTGATGTGGCTTAAATCTGAAATTGCCGATGTCGCTAAACTGCTCAGCTAACATCGGCAATATTATCCACGGTGTCTGCGCCGCGATTAACGCGGCTGCATGCGAATGGCGCCATCAAGACGAATGGTTTCACCATTCATATAAGAGTTACGCGCTAGCTCAAGCACCATGCTGGCGTAGTCATCCGCATGCCCCATGCGCGGCGGGAACGGCACCATCGCACCCAAAGCTTGTTTCATTTCCGGGGTGGCTCTCGCCATCGCTGGCGTATCGAATATACCGGGCTGGATGGTATTCACTCGAATCCCTTCGCGGGACAAATCCCGGGCAATGGTCAAGGTCATACCCACAATCGCCGCTTTCGCTGCCGAGTAAGCTGCTTGTCCCATTTGACCGTCAGTAGCGGCGGCAGATGCGGTGTTAATCATCACGCCGCGTTCACCGTCGATAGGCTCCTGGGTCATCATGCCCGCCGCTGAACGAGTGACACAGCGAAAGGTGCCCACGGTGTTCAGTTTAAGAACCCATTCAAATTTGTCAGAGGGGAAAATATTAATTTCGCCGGTTTTTTTATCCCGTCGCGCCGTGGGAATCGCATTGCCACCACCAGCACAGCACACCAAAATGCGCTCTTGACCGTTGGCTTCCCGGGCTTTCGCAAACGCCGCATCCACGCTGTCGTCAGACAGCACATCACACTGACAAAACACCGAGCCGGTTTCTTCCGCAGCCAGCTTGCCGGTCTCATCATTCATATCAAAGATGGCAACCTTTACCCCTTTGGCGCGCAAGGCTTTCACTGTACCCAGACCAAGGCCAGATGCTCCACCGGTAACAACCGCAGATATTGAGGCGTCGAGTTTCATAGAATTCCCCTGAAAATGGACTAATATTTATTGTTAAAAATAAGCTGAATTTTTGAAACCTTTTGCACGAGCGGGAATTTTGTTTTCTGGCAAGGAAAAAGTGCACGGAATGAAGGAGTTTATGATTATAAATGACCGATTGAGTACATTTTTGACGCTGCCAAAGAACAAAATAACTATCGTGAAAAGGCCGCTTTCGACCTTTTGTGCCCATTTTTATACCATAGCCAACGCCATCTATACAACAACATTGTTGAGTAGTATCATGTTGCCCATATGATAATTACAGGAGCATTGCGCTTATGACAACCCAGGTTATGAAAGGGGTTCGCGTCCTTGAAGTTGCCCAATTTACCTTTGTTCCCGCCGCCGGTGCCATATTGGCCGACTGGGGCGCAGACGTTATAAAAATTGAGCACCCTGTTCGCGGCGATACGCAGCGCGGCTTTATCAATCTCGGCGGCATTAAGGTAAACCCCAATCGCAGCCCCTTCATGGAACACCCCAACCGCGGCAAGCGCAGCGTCGGTGTCGACATTTCCACCCCAGAGGGCATGGAAGTTATCTATGAGCTAGCCAAGACCGCCGATGTATTCCTGACCAACTATTTACCCAATCAACGCCAGCGAATGAAATTCGACATCGAACACATTCGCGCAGTAAACCCCAATATTATCTACGCCCGCGGCAGCGCCTATGGCGACAAAGGTCCAGAGCGTGATACCGGCGGCTTTGATGGCACCGCATTTTGGAACCGCAGTGGCATCGCCCACAATATGACCCCCGAAGAATTACCCGGCCCACTGATGCAGGGCATACCCGCATTCGGCGACTCTATTGGGGGCATGAATATCGCTGGCGGCATTGCTGCTGCCCTGTTTCATCGCGCCCAAACTGGCGAAGCCACGGAGATCGATGTATCTCTACTAAGCACAGCGTGGTGGGCAGCCGGCACCTCTATTGATATGGGTATCGACTACGGCCAAACCATGCGCAACCGTATGCCCGGCTCTGGCGCCAACCCCGGCAATCCCTTGATGGGCAATTACACTACCTCCGATGGCGGCACCATTAATATGTGTACCCTCACACCTGGGCCGCATATCAAAAGTTTCTTTGAGCACATTGGCAAACCCGACGTCGCAGCTGACGAGCGCTATTCAACGGCCGAGAAACTAATAGAAAACTGGGAAACTGCCAGCCAAATCATTCAGGGGGCCTTCGCGACGCAAACCCTCGCTTACTGGCGCACGCACCTCAGAACATACTCTGGACAGTGGGCACCGGTGCAAAGTTTATTAGACATTGCCACCGATGAGCAGGCACTGGCCAATGACATGTTGTTTGAAGTGGAATCAGCCGACGGCGGCGACCCCATTAAACTGGTTCGCGGTCCCGTGCAATTCAACCATGAGCCAGTGCAAACCACCCGCTCGCCACAGGCCTCAGAGCATACCGAACTGGTATTAATGGAGCTGGGTATGGAGTGGGAACGCATTGAAGAATTAAAAGAAAAAGGCGCTATCGCTTAATTAATCGCAGAGAATAAAGAGAAGACTATGAAGCCAGGAACAAAATTAAAAAGTGCGGTCTGCAGCACCGAAGTTATGGTCATCAAAGGTAAAGACCTAATTGTGCAGTGCGGCGGTCAACCGATGGCAGATCAAGGTGGCGATACCAGCGCTGCCATTGACAGCAACTTCGCTGAAGGCTCCAAGGTCGGCAAACGTTATGTCAATGCCGATGGCAGCGTTGAGCTGCTGTGTGTAAAAGCCGGCGAAGGCTCACTTGCTATCGACGGCAAGGCACTGACCACCAAAGACGCCAAGCCTCTACCCTCTTCAGACTGAGGCAAGCAAGAACATGAATATCGCCCTGATTTTACAGATGGCGGCCGATACTGCGCCCGATCGTACTGCCGTAGTTTGCGACGGCCGACGCTGGTCTTATGGCGCGTTGTATGAGGCCGCCAAAGGTGCTGCAGACCTATTTGTCGCTAACGGTTGCGAATACGTCGCACTACTGGACGAAAGCAGCGAGGCTGCGCCGATTGCTCTATTCGGCGCAGCCCTTGCAGGCATTCCGTATGTCCCCCTCAATTATCGCCTTGCAGACACCGACCTCGGCGCCCTGCTAGATCGCGTTTCACCCGCCTATGTCATCGGCGATGTTGAACGCAGCCAGCGCCTGAGCAAGGGGCATCACTGCAATACCCGCGAAGGTTTTGTCAGAGCCGCCGAAGCCGCAGCTGCCAATGCGGCTGGTGAAGAGCGCGAAGGTGAAGGTATCGCGGCGCAAATATTTACCAGCGGCACAACCGCCGCCCCCAAAGCAGCCCTGCTGCGGCATTCAAATTTATTGGGCTATATTCTCGGCACCGTTGAATTTATGTCGGCCGAAGAAGAGGAAGGCCAACTTGTTTGCGTGCCGCCCTACCATATCGCCGGTATTTCGACGCTGCTCAGTAATTTCTATGCCATGCGCCGCATTGTGCTATTGCCGGCTTTTGAGCCGCAAACCTGGTTGGATCTCGCTGAAAGCGAGCAAGTCACCAATGCGTTTCTGGTACCCACTATGCTGGCCCGGGTTATTAGCCGCATGGATGACATTGGCAAAGCGGATCTCGCTTCCATTAAAGCTATTGCCTACGGCGGTGGTCGTATGCCACCGGAATTGATAGAGCGTGCCTTACAGCTATTTCCACAAACCAACTTCACCAATGCCTATGGCTTAACCGAAACCAGCTCCACCGTGGCGCTGCTGGGGCCAGACGATCACCGCACCGCCTTTGCATCAGATGACCCTAAGGTTCGCGCACGTCTCGGTTCGGTGGGCAAACCGCTACCAACAGTAGAACTGGAAATCCGCGACGACGACGGCAAACTTCTTCCCGCCGGTGAGAGCGGAGAAATTTATGTGCGCGGCGAACAAGTGTCTGGCGAATACCGCGGTCGCTCGGCACTAGATCAAGACGGCTGGTTCCCAACCCGCGATGCGGGCTATTTGGATGAAGAGGGCTTTTTGTTTTTATCTGGTCGCGCCGATGATGTGATTGTGCGCGGTGGTGAAAATATTTCGCCGGGTGAAATAGAAGATGTTCTAGCGAGCCACCCCGCCATCAGCGACTCAGCCGCAGTTGGTGTGCCCTCAGTCGAATGGGGTGAAGCAGTTGGCGTTGCCATTGCCCTTCACGGCGGTCACGACCAACCCAGCGAAACAGATTTAAAGCAATTGATAAAAGACCGCTTACGTTCTTCGCGGGTGCCGGAAAAAATTGTTTTCGTCGATCAGCTACCCTATAACGAAATGGGCAAGCTACTGCGTCGCGAAGTGCGGCTATTATTTGCAAACTGAAACGACTGACACAGGTCGGCAATTAATTTAATAAAAGGAATTCAGTGTGGCCAAGAAAACCGCCATTGTTACTGGTGCCAATGCGGGCCTTGGCTTTGCCATATCCGCCGCACTGGCAGAGCAAAACTACCGCGTGATACTAGCGTGCCGTAACTTGGAAAAGTCAGCGGCGGCCCTCGAACAGTTAAAACAGCAATTCCCCGACGCCGACTTTTTGCTCATGCAGCTGGACGTCTCTAATCTTGAATCTATCGGGCGTTTCGCCACCGCATTTGCGGAGCAGGTCGGCGAGCTCGATCTACTCATTAATAATGCCGGCATCACGGATGTGCCACTATCGCGCAATACCCTCGGCCATGAATCGCAACTAGCAACAAACTATCTTGGCCCCTTTGCACTGATTGGCAAATTACTGCCGCAGTTCAAAAAGGAGACTGAATGCCGGATCGTCAATATCTGCAGTCTCGCGCACCGCTTCGGTAAAATTGCATTAGATGACCTCAATTGGGAACGCGACACCTACAAGCCGATGAAGGGCTACGCGCGCAGCAAAGTCGCGTTGATGTCATACACCATAGAATTAAATCGTCGCCTGCAACAAAGCGGTAGCAATATTATTGCGCTGTCATCTCACCCGGGTTTTGCCGCAACAGAAATTACCCGCAAACAGGGTGAGCCAACGAACCCAGTTAGCGCGTGGATTCAAAGCAAAATTGAGCCACTGATCCCACTGCCCAAAGATGCCGCCCGCGCAACCTTAATGGCCGCCCTGTCACCCGATGCACGTGGTGGTGAATATTATGGCCCAGGTGGGTTTCTTGAGATTGGCGGAGCCCCTGACCAAGCCAAAATAAACGCCAAAGCCAAAGATAGCGAGACGGCGAAACAGCTGTGGTCATTAACTGAAGAAATGACCGGCGTTAGCTATTTGTCCTAGCGGCGCTACTTTAAAGCTATTTTTATATTCAAAACATTGACCGCCGTAAGACAAATCATAAGCCCATAAGCACAGCGCGATTCAGAGAGCCTTTATGGACATCAGCAAACCCTCCGAAGTTCTGCATGAATCACAACTGACCTCTATGCAGTGGCTGATTTTAGTTCTGGGCGCCCTGGTCAGCATGGTCGAAGGTTTTGACATTGTTGTTATCGCTTATGCCGCGCCGGCCATCAGCGCAGACTGGGGCGTCTCGGCTGAAAAGATGGGCCTGGTGCTCAGCGCCGGCGTATTGGGTATGACGCTTGGGGCAATGTTTCTGTCCTGGATAGCTGATCGCTACGGCAGACGTATTGCGGTGAGCGGCTCCTTGCTCGTCGCGGGCCTCGCAACCGGCGCCATCATCTTCGCCTCCAGCGTGTGGGAGCTAATCGCCCTGCGCGCTATCGCCGGTTTGGCACTCGGCTTATTGGTCGCCTCACTCACCCCGTTAATGGGCGAGTTTAGCCCGCTGCGCCACCGCATGTTAATCATCTCCATTCTGGTTGCAGCGGCCTCTGCTGGTGCGGTTGCCGGCGGTCTTATTACCGCAGCTTTCATTAGCAGTCACGGCTGGCAAACCATCTTTTTGTACGCGGGCATAATCACCCTGATTCTGGGTGTGTTGATTCAACTGCTGGTGCCGGAATCCATTGCCTTCACCATTAAACGCCATCCTGAAATTGCATTGGAAAAAGTCAACCGGACACTGTCTTATATCGGCCAGGCAACGGTGACGCATATTCCCCCCGTTAGTGACACAGTAAAAACAGAATCCGCCTCGGTGACGTCGCTGCTCACCGCCAGTCGCCGCCAGGCCACCCTGCTATCCTGGAGCGCATTTTTTACCGGCTTTGTCGTGGTTTACTTCATTAGTAGCTGGATGCCCCAGGTATTGAGCAACTCGGGACTGACACAGGAAAAAGCCATACAAGCCACCGCCGCCATCCCCCTTGGCTCTATTATCGGCACCATGCTGATGGGCTATCTGGGGAAAAAAATTCCCATCAATAAACTCATCGCCGGCGGCTTTGTGTTCGGAACCGCCTGTATATTTTTAGTAGGCAGCATGAGCAATGATCTCGGCCAAATACCGTATAGTTTTATTTTGACGATGTTGTTTTTTATCGGCGTTAGTTTGATGGGCGCGTTCTCAAATCTCTACAATATCGTGATGGTTATTTACCCCGCCCAAATACGCAGCACCGGTTTAGGTTGGGCGGCAGGCCTGGGGCGAGCTGGCGCGGTAATCAGTCCACTACTCGCCGGCCTGTTAATGGGGCTTGGCGTATCAATGCCCGTACTCTTCATTCTATTTGCTGTCCCCGCCCTGGCTGCCGCCGCCTGCGTTTGGATGATTGAACCCAAAGAATTGCCGTAAAGACACTAATAACACGCTAAAAAAAGTGCGGGGAAAGCCAGGCTATTTAACGTGGTTTGATGAGTGCTCTCCTTAGAGGAAAAATAAAATAACTCGGCTTATCGGGAGATAAGAGTACAGCTTGGCATACTCAAATATCGCCAACAGTCGATTACTTGCCAACACCTTGCGCATTTCTATAAGCACTCGGCGACATGCCCAGCCAGCGCTTACATGCTCTGGAAAAACTAGAGGTGTCCGAAAACCCTAACAAATAGGTTATTTCACTCATCGTATAATCTGCGTCCTGCAAATAATTCAATCCAAGCTGCTTGCGAGTATCGTCCAAAATCGCCGTATAGCTGGTGCCTGACTCACTCAACTTACGCTGCATATTCCGCGAACTCATATTGATACGTTTCGCGACCTGCTCGTGTGAGGGCTCACCATTACTCAATAATTCCAGTAGGCAAAGATGCACTTTCTGGCTGAGCGGATCGCGTGAAACACCGGCCAGCAGTCGCTCAAGTATGGCCTCATTATGCTGGGCCAGTTCCTCGTTCGCGGTCAGCAAGGTCTGTTCTATGGCATCAATGGCAAAATCCATCGACATCTCTTCTGCCGAAAACTCTACCTCTACCCGAAATATTTCCTCATAAGCTTTGCGCTCCTGCGGTCGCGGCCGAAGTAAACGAACAGCTAAGGGACTAAACTCCCGCCCTGCCAAGGACCTGCACATGCGCAAATTTGTTGCGAGCAGTGCATCCTGCGCAGCAAACGCGGGCTGCTCACCACCCAGTTGTAAAATACGAAAACGATAGCAATTCTCTAGGCGCTCGAATTTTACATCTGCGGCATTGCTAACAATATGAAAGTAGCGAACAAGGCGCTCAAAAACGTCTTTTAACGACTTGCTCGCGATCAATGAATAACCCAAGGCGTGAAACGTAGTCTGCTGAACGAAATTACTCACTGTTAAACCGAAGGCAGGGTCAGCCGTGGCATCAATCGCTATTTCCCACAAGCGAGTAGTTGCCGCCAACGGTACACGCCCGTTGGGGTCTGCCAGTACGTCAGCATCCATACCGGCCTGCTGCAATAGCGCCATACCGTCTAAGCCCTGAGCGTCTAGCGCTAGCTTAATGGTACGCACCCAGCTGCCCAAAGATGAAACGTGTGCGGAACTTGCTTTCATTGATTTGGCATCTTAAGTCAGAATCTTGGCGCCCGAAGCCCTGCGCCTGTCAACCGCATTAAATATGCTAGACGTGAACAAATACTAGGCGACGATATGATGATTAAGCAAAACAGAATACCCCAAAGTGCAGCGCTAACCAACGAAGAAAAAACGGCCTTCATTCGCAAATCCGTTTTACAGGCAGGTGACGAGCTTCGCGCTAAGCACCGCTGGCTTAAACACCAAGACGCCATTGGCGCCAGTATCATGGTGTTGTCTCTATTAGGCATGCTCGGCAGCGCCTGGCTCTACTATCAAGAGATAATTAGCTGGTGGCTATGTATTCCGTTAGTGGCGCTGTTTGCTTCATTTATTCACGAGCTTGAACACGACCTGATTCACACCATCTATTTCCGCAAAAACCCAAAGATAAATCGCATGATGTTAATTATCGGCTGGATTGCTCGCCCCAGCACTATTAATCCACTTGTCAGAAGACGCCTGCACCTTCATCACCACAAACATTCCGGCACCGAATCCGACTTAGAAGAGCGCGGAATCACCAACGGTGAACACTGGAATGTGAAGCGCCTTATCATGACAGGGGACAATAAACTGGCCACCAAACTGCGAACAAAATCTATTCATGAAGCAGCTTATGCCTACATTGTTGCCCAGAAGCCAAGCGATGATGCGGAGTTAAAAAAACTTATACATGAGCAGCGCAACGGCTATTTTCCTATCGGAAAAATATACTATTTTGTTTGGCATGGATGGTTGATTTTACAAGCCACACTGATGCTAGCAACACTCGCAGGCGTATCACTTGTGCTGCCCAGCGCAGTGAATACCGCAATCGTTATTCTCAATTTTCTAGCGGTAACCGTCATGCTCCCCTGCTTTCTTCGCACCTTCTGCCTTCACTTTATTAGTTCAAATATGCACTATTACGGCGACGTTGAAGACGGCAATGTCATGCAGCAAACTCAAGTTCTTAATGTGTGGTGGTTATTTCCGCTGCAATTATTCTGCTTTAACTTTGGTGCCACCCATGCTATTCACCACTTTGCGGTGCGGGAACCTTTTTATATTCGCCAATGGACTTCAAAGCAGGCCCACGCAGTGATGCGGGAAATGGGGGTAAGATTTAACGATATTGGCACATTTAAACGCGCCAATCGCTATACTATGACGGCTAATCCTGCGGTGGAATTAAAAATTAACAATTAAGATAACTTCAACGCAGTTGCGAATTCGCAGCTGCGTTCTAAGTCCTATAAATATAAGTCACCAGCATTCAAAGCACAGTTTCTCGACTAGAACTCAACTGACAATCTGGCATTCACGGTACGCGGCGAATTAAAGATATAAATGGCTTGCCTTTCACCAGTGGGTAAGTCTCTCGATCCGCCACCAATAGGCTCAATTTCATCTCGAATATTGGTCACATTCAGCGAGAATTGCGGCCGGAAACTCAAGTTTTCCAGTGTTAGCGACACGCCTGCATTTAAGGTAGCAAAATCATTAACCGCTTCCGTTTGCGCGAGGTCGCCAAAGTTCTTGCCAATATAGCTATAAGTTAAGTAGAGATTGTAGTTAACATCGAAGGCAGAATTAAAGTACGACGCAGTTGCCGAGTACTGTGAATCCGCAGCGCCGGGCATTTGGGTGCCTGCGGGAATCATATTGCCGGCAGAGTCAACAAAGGCCTCCGAGGTGTGGGAATCGACTTCACCGCCATCTAAGCTCAGCGCCAGACCATCAATAGGCGTCAACCATCGCAAACTAACTTCATAGCCCGTACTCTCTGCTGAGCCAACATTATCTTTAAAGCCTAAATTGCTGGTTTGGGTTTTCTGTTGAATTTGCGGATCTTGGTAATCAATTTTAAAAATTGCCGCGTCGAACTGTAAGGTATTATCAAGCCAAGAAGACCTTAAACCAATTTCGTAATTCCAGAGTTTGTCAGACTTATAGGTTTCTGGAACGCCGTCTGCTTCGCTGGCGGGAATAGTTTGTATTCCCCCAAACCGGAAGCCTTTAGCGGCTTGCGTATATACAGAGATATCATCTGAAATATCAAATTTAATCGAGTATCGCGGGCTTACTCCGCTTTCGACAATTTCTTTAAAGATATCTACCGCCTGGCCATTATTCGCGGCCCTAGCTAAAACACCAACACCATCGTAACCACCTTCGACAACGGTTTCGTAATAGCGCGCACCAATCGCCAAATGCAGGCGATCCCAAAATGTTTTGGTAAAATCTAAAAAGATCGCTTCTTCGGTCGCGGTTGCGTCGTTAAAAGCAAAAAGCAAAGACGTTTCTCTAGTCAAATTAGGAATCGTTATTGGTATCAGCGAAGTGATATCACCAATACCGCCTAAAAGTCGATCTTGCGCGATGGTGTTTATGTAAATATCAAAATGTAATTCGTAATCGTAGCTATAAACTCCCGCAATCCAGTCTACCCACCAATCTCCATTCGATTGAAAACGTATTTCCTGTGCCACAGCTTCCGAGTTGTGGTTAGTGGCTGAGAAGATGCCTGTAGCCTCTGGAGCACCCGGCGGTGGTGAGAAAAAGGTTGCCGAAATATCCGAGAAAGCATAGCTATTCTTGGTTGTTAACGAGGTCAATGACATGACACTAAAACGATCGAAGTCGTAACGCATGTCCAGGCTCGTTAAAGAAAAGTCGTGTTCTCTCGGCTGCTTTAGCAGAAAGTCATCTAAGCTTCTTTCTTCACGATTGTCGGCAATATACACGCCGTCGTCGACCGAGAAATCCTGTTCCAGGTAGGTAAGCTTTATGTCCAGCTTATCGGTCGGCAACCAGCGCACAATGGCCCTCACCTGATCGCCACCGCCATCGTTAACGTCATTTTCACCAGATCGACGATTGTCGTATAAGCCCGGGTATTCACGAGACACAAAACCCACTCGCAATGCGAGTTTATCTTCATACAGTGGGATATTTGCTGCAACACCGGAGGTGAGCGCATCGCCACCGTGATCCACATCCGAGTATTGACTGAAGGCTTTAAACTCCAAACCTTCGGTATGCGGCGACTCCAGCACATAGCGCACGGCCCCCGACAGCGCAGCGCCACCAAACACAGTGCCCTGTGGTCCCTTCAACACCTCAACACTGGCGAGGTCGAATGCACTCAAATCGGGTGTGATACTGCCAATATACGGATCGGTAAACGAGGTGTCGCCAATCAGAATACCCACTGCGGAAGGAATCGTGGCATCCGGACTATTATCAACGCCAATACCTCGTATTGAGATGCGCATTACACCGGGGGCAGCGCTATTTACAACTACGCCTGGAGTTTCCTGCAGGTAGTCAGCTAAGTTTAGTTTACCCTGTTCTTCCAGCACTGAGCCGTCAAAGTGGGCTATAGACGCAGGGATATCACGCAAATTTTCCGAACGTTTTGTGGCCGTAACAACCACCTCTTCAAGTTGACGCTTGCCTGTCTCAGCTGCCTGAACAATAACAGCGCTTGAAGCGAATGACGCGGCTAGTACGTAAAGCCGAATTGAACTATTGAAGCTATTGAACGCGTTAATCATTATATTTCTCGCGGCTAATCTTTACTCTAAATGCAATTGTCTCGTGTTATTTGCAGAAACTCAGTCACATTCGAGACACCTCCGGGAATTAAGTCTAAGGCCTCAAAGCTCACTGATATCAGTCCTTGCCCCCTATGGAACTAGCGGCACAAAAGTCCGCTTCAAAGCTGCTGTTATTCGCCGCTACGCTCTTTCCAGCTGACCCGCAAAATACTTACTCGATGATGAGATCATCATCTGCACTTTTCCAGGTCGCCCAATTAAGGCCTGAATCATATTTATTTGGATCCGATGACTCGATAAAGCCACGCAATGCTTTGGCGAAAATGGCATGAACTCGCTCAAGTTCATCAAGAGGAATTCCTCGCCAAGTAAAATTAGTGAAGCTAGGCGTATCTCGCTCGAAGTTACCAAACACGAATGGAACGTCAATTCCGTGGTAGCTGCCAATAATCGTGCGCCAGGGCTCCGGGCTCTTATCCCACTCGAAATGATAGCGATATACAGGCGCTGAAGCGGATGCTAGTACTTCTGTTGACTTATCGACTGCATAGAAAAGAACCGGATCAACAATTCCCACCACCGCCTTAAATCTAGCGTAATCAATAATACTTGCAAAAAAATCACGTCGACTTAGGGGCTTATCAGACTGAATTAAACGCCATAAATCAATATAGTTTTTCTTACTGTATCCCCCCAAGAACAGCAGCGCAGCTTCATCATCTACCGTGCCAATAATTGAAGGTACATTATTCACCAAAGTGCCTCCCTTTCCATCAGAAAGGACATAGCCATCAACCGCTGCAGGGTCAAGCTTGACCCCCTCCGAGGCACTAAGAATCTCTAATGACGTTTTACTGTAGAGGTAATCACGGCGCTGCTCAGGGCCCGTTGTGCTTAAATACTTTTGAAATTCTTTGTCAGAGCTAATCACACCATCATTGACTAAAAGATTAAAAAGTAATTTTTGACTGGCCTTATCTAGATCAACTCTGTCACTGTTATTTGGAATACCTGACATGCAAAAGGACTTATGAAATTTTCCGCTTGCTAGCGGCGAGCGCATCAAATGCCAAATACTTCCGCAACCCGCAGATTGTCCCATGACCGTCACATTGCCGGCATCACCACCAAAACTGGCAATATTATTCTGCACCCATTCAAGGGCTTTTATCTGATCGAGTAAGGCAAAGTTGCCGGAGTCTCCCGCCGGATCACCCAAGCGCAAATCTGGCGAGCTTATTAGCCCATAAAACCCTAGGCGATAATTGAGACTAACAAATACCGCGTCTAACTCCTTGGCCAAGCGCTTGCCGTTGTAAAGCGCCAATGACGCGGCACCATGCACTGATCCACCGCCGTGAATATAGACAATGACCGGCCTTACCTCAGCGTCGCTTTGTGGCGACCAAACATTGAGATAAAGGCAATCTTCACTGCCGTAAGGGCGATCGAAGCTTTCGACGTTACTGCTGGTGTAAAAGTTGCCGACCTGGAAGCACTCGCTAGCAAACTCATTGGCCTTCCGCACTCCACTCCAGGCTTCGGCACTTTCAGTCGGGCGCCACCGCAAACTTCCGACCGGCGGTTTGGCATAGGGTATTCCCAGATAACTATTTACCCCGCCATCGCTCGCACCACTTATTAACCCTTGCTCTACTTTAACAATATGAGAACTGGAGACGCTAGCTTCTGCATTAGCCGACAATACTGCGCCACACAATAGCGCGGCCATAAAACAAGCGATTCTTTGAACATGAAACACGCCGAGCATGATAACCTCATTAAACTATCGAATAGCTACGATACATTTTTAATCTATTATCTTGGGAAGCGACATTTTGCACTATCACATAAGTGACAAGACGCAGCACTTAGCAAGTCATTACTTACTATAGATACCCATTGCTAGAGAGCGAAACTACTCTTGCCGATGTTGACGACTTTTCTATCTCATGAAGATGGTTTTTTCATTATTTTCAGAAATAATTATTTTTAAATTTCTCAAACACAGTTACTTAAATACATTATTCCAAAAGCCAGCTTTCGATCCCTCTTCAATATCATCCAGGTAACTGTCAATGATCGCCTGATAGCTCAGATACTTAAATTCAACACCAACACGACTAAGATGCGGAATACTTTGCGTCATGAAAATACCAATCATTTTCTCTTTGGGGTCGATCCAAAACTTCGTGCCAGCGGCACCGCCCCAGTTGTATTCGCCCTCGGTACCGAGTTCACCGAAAGCGGCTTGATCGGTAGAGACGGCAACACCTAGCCCAAATCCCGTTCCTGCTCGGCCAAATACTTCGCCAATGCTCGTTAAATGATTGCTGCTCATCAACTGAATCGTTTTAGGTGAAAGTAATCGCCGTCCTTCAAGTTCACCGCCATTCAACAGCATTTGGCTGAAGCGGAAATAATCGCCAATACTACTGACTAAGCCGCCCCCGCCACTTTTAAATACCGCACCTGGTTTAAAGTTAATATCAAAGCTCGCAGGCGCTTCAACGAGATTTCTGGGATTAGCGATATTCAGAAAAGCCTCGCGTATTTCCTCAGACGTTCCCCGAGGTGAATACAACTGTGCCAATCTAGGCCAATCTTCATCACTTACTGTGAAGCCGGTATTGCTCATGTCGAGTGGATTAAAAATGCGCTGCTGTAAAAACTCATCGAATGGCATACCCGAAATAACTTCTACCAATCTACCCAGTACATCTGTAGCAATGCTGTAATGCCAACGTGTTCCTGGCTCGTACTGCAGCGGCAAGCTTCCCAACTTTTCAACGAATTCTTTAAGACGAAGATTTCCCATCGATAAGCCCGCCTCTCGGTAAAGCTTATCCACCTCTGTATTGCCAAATAAACCATAGCTAAACCCCGCAGTGTGGGTCAAAAGGTCTCGAATAGTGGGTTGGCGTCGCGGTGCACGGGTTTGACCCACTTTACTTAAATCACCGCTACCTAAATGCTTGCTAGACGTCCCGTCAGACAGCATAAGCTGATCTTTACTGTCGGCTGTAGAGAGCGCGAGCTGCAAATTTGCAAGTTCAGGAAGATAACGCGCTATGGGGTCATTAAGAGCAAAATGGCCCTCTTCATAGAGCATCAACACCGCAACGGAGGTGATTGGTTTGCTCATTGAATAAATGCGAAATAGCGTGTCTTGATCCATTTTCCGCTGCGGCTGTTTATCTGCATCGCCATACCCTTGCAGATAGATGACCTTGCCATCGCGGGCTATCAAGCCTAAACCGCCGACCATGTCGCCGCTGGCAAGAGCCTTATCCATATAGCGTGAGATCCGAGATAAGCGATCGCTAGAGACGCCTACCTTCTCAGGTGATTCAACTGCAATAGCGCCGGCAAATAATTGCCCCGCAAGCAAGGAAATACAAATCCCCAACGCCAGTCGGCTTGGTGCATGAGTGAATTTAGTAAAAGCTGATAACATATCGTTCTCGCATAGCCGTTTATATTTATTGGAAGACACGAGCGGCAGCCAGATCATGTCGTACCGAACAATTTAACTGTACGATATACTTCACGCTGTCCGCTTTGAGACAGTCAAGGCAAAATTGACCAGGATAAGAATAATGAAATCCCAAGCTTTAGAGCTGATCAACTGCTGGAGCTGGTTTCAATTTCTGCCCGAGGAGGCGAAATCGAGACTCGCCGAACAATGTCGTTTAATCAACGTTGACAAAGGCGAAGCACTCTACCGACACAATGATGCGCTAACCCACGTTTACGGCTTGATCAGCGGCGGCGTCAGAATTTACGTATCCTCTGCCGACGGCTCAGAAATGACACTGGAAGAAGTGGCTGCTGGAGCGTGGTTCCCGCATTTCTTGGCCAAGCAGGAGCCCACGAACTTTGGTAACGCTACCGCGACCAACACCAGCACTCTGGTCGCCATTAACAAGAAGGATTTTCTCGAAGTGGGTGAACGCTGGCCCGAACTTTACCGCGGCTTGTACAATGAATTCGTCGCTCGTGGCGTCGTCACGATTGGCCGAATGGAATTACTTACCCTTCATAGCCTTAATGTAAGAATTGCTGTTTATTTACTGCGTTTACTAGTCACCAGAGGAACGGCAAAACCTGACAACACTTACTATATTGAACCATTTGGAAGTCAGTCGGAAATTGCAAATCGTGTAGGTGGTGCTCGCCAACGCGTAAACAGCATCCTCAAAGAATGGGAGCGCAAAGCCATTATTAGCATTGATCGCAATGGCTTGCTCTTGAAGGATCCAAATTACCTGGTAGCTATCACCGCTGATAGCGGTTTCGACGTGGAAGCCTATCTAGGGGCGTGGCAGGGTGGATGGAAAAGTCCCTTCCACAAAGATAGCGGCTTTTCCGTGCGTTTAAGTCGATCGCCAAAAACTTAGTAGGCGTCAAATAAAAAGCGACGTAGTTGCACCATAAGCCTCCCGGGAGAAACTAAGCCTGGCAGGTGCTGGCCACCGAGCTCACAAAATGGATCGAAAACCCACCTCCACAAATTCGCTTGCAGCTGACTGGCTAATTCGACTCACTCCACACTGGATAATCACAATATCCTTTCGCACCAGGCGTATAGAGACTGCTGGGGTCAATATTAGCGAGTGGCAAGCCGTCCTGAAAACGCCGCACTAAATCTGGATTAGCGATAAATGCACGACCAAATGAAATAGCGGCAAGCTGGGGATCAGATAAAGCCGCTTCGGCCTCGGCTTGATTATAGCTATCGTTCAATATTAGCGGACCGCTAAAATTGGTTTTAGCCAAGGTCACGTTATCCTGAATTTTAGGCATTCTAATAACATGCAAATATGCCATGTTCATCGGATCTAAGGCCTTTAATAAGGCTGCAAAGGTCTCTTGATTATTGTCGTCTGCCAAATCATTAAAGGGGTTGCCGGGACAAATCCGCATCCCCACTCGATCTGCACCATCAACCGCCGCCATTGCCGCTACCAACTCAAGCACGAATCGCAGACGATTTTGCAGGCTGCCGCCGTATTGGTCTGTGCGTTGGTTGGTGCCTGTCGACAAAAACTGAGCGGGCAAATAGCCACTTGTGCAGTGCAATTCCACACCGTCAAAGCCAGCGGCGTATGCGCGGCGCGTAGCCGCCACATAGTCCTCGATGGTGCGCTCTATATCAGCCAAGCTCATTGCTTCGGGCACAGCAAAATCCAGCATACCCTGCTCGGTGTAAATCTGACCTTTCGCGGTGATAGCCGACGGTGCAAGCGTTCGTGCGACACTGCCATCAGCGGCGGTTTTATTCACCGGATTAGCGACCCTGCCACAGTGCATCAATTGCAATACAATCTTGCCTCCTTCACTGTGCACCGCGGCGCAAACCTCCGCCCAGGCTGCCTGCTGGGCATCGTTATACATACCCGGCGTACGACAATAACCTTTGCCTTCAACACTGGGGTGCGTACCCTCGGTGATGATCAATCCCGCACCAGCGCGCTGACGGTAATATTCCGTCATCAAGTCGTTGGGCATATCGCCGTCGACCTTGGCACGAGAGCGTGTCATTGGCGCCATAACAACACGGTTAGCGAGTTCTATACGCCCCAGTGTCAACGGGCTTAATAATATTGTGTTTTCAGAAACCGACATAGTGCTGCCCTGTTAAAGCTAAATTTAGCGAACGCGAATTTTCGGTGCCGGAGTGTCTCGGCGCATGGTTTTCAAGAACGCCTCTAGCGGCGCTGGGCTTGCCACTTCCGGGCTATCCGCTGGCTGATTAGCCCAAAATTCTTTCCAGCTTGGGAATAAATCGTGAAACGCACCATAGTATGGCTCACGTCCAGGCCAACGCATTTTCATATCGCCAAGCGGCGGCTTATTTAAATCCGTGGCATACCAATAACAAGGCAGACGACGACGAAAATACCAGCGCCCATCAATACGCTGGTAGTCGTCCCAATACAGCATTTGCATGATGACCCACTCACCGCCGCACTCGTGCTCGTTCTTGGAATACAAGACACCCACCGCATTGTCGGGATCAGTAAACTCAATAATGTGATTGCCGATGTGGTGAGACGTGCCGCTAAATTGATGACGGAGTGTGTCGTCTACCCAGGCTTTTAAATGGCTGCGGCCACTCAGTTCGCGACTGACTCGAATATCTTCCGCAAACAAATTCACGTGTGCATCGAGATCACGCATATCCAATGACAGCGAATACTTCGCCACTAGTTGGCGAATGTCATCCAGCGACTCCAGCCTGTCGATACGCTCTTCAATGGATTTAGACATACTTAATCTCCCCAGGCCGCCGCACCGGTATTTAGCTCTGCCATACGCCCACCATCTACCGGCAACACGGCACCAGTAATGTATGAAGCTTCGTCACTAGCTAGAAACAATATGGCATTGGCGCATTCCCGCGGATCACCTATCCGTTTCAACGGAATGGTTTTCCCTGTCGCCTGCTGGCTTTTCTCATCGGGATTTACAGATTCTAATGAGGGCGTTAAAAAGGCGCCGGGGACAATAACATTGCACCGCACTTTAGGGGCCCATTCAATAGAAGCGTTGCGGGTTAGCGAGATCATCGCCGCTTTTGCCGCACTGTAACCCGCGGTTCCCACCGAGCCCGCCAAGCCGCAAACAGAGGAAACGTTCACCACTGCACCGCGATTTTCTTTCAACTGCGAGTAGGATTCGCGCATTAAAAACATCGCACCGTCGAGTGACACCTGAAAATTTTGCAACCAGCCGCGGGTGCTGTGATTCGCCAACATGCCGGGGATCATAGCCACCGCATTATTGACGATAATATCTATGCGACCAAATTTACCCATGGTGTTGGCAACCAGTTTTTTCACCTCATCTTCTTTGCTAATATCCACTGACAACGGCAAACATTCGCCACCCATTGCAGAAATTTTTTCCGCCACCGCGTGCAGAGGTTCAATACGGCGACTACAGATTACTACCTTGGCGCCTTCTTCGGCGAAACGAATTGCGGTTGCCGCGCCAATCCCTTGACCACCACCAGTTATAATGGCGACTTTATTCTGCAATCTTTTACTCATTTTTTGCTCCTAAAATTTGTAAGCGCAGCTAGCTTAATTTCTTGCCTCGCTGCACTGATCTGCGCCGCGCTGAAAATAGCATCGGCCCCCTATCCAGACTCTGTCGACCTTAAAATTCAGTAGACTGTCATCACCGGCAAGCGGGTCGCGATCCAGCAATACCAAATCAGCGATCTTGCCTACTTCCAGTGACCCAATCTCTTGCTCTTTAAAACTTTGCCAAGCCGCGTCGATCGTCAGCGCTCGAAGCGCTTGCATTGCACTGACTCTCTGTTCAGGTCCAAGCACTGCACCACTGCGCGTTTGCCGGGTGACACTGGACCACAACAGCTTATTGACATCCATTGGCACTACGGGCGAATCCAGGTGCACCGTGAAATGCATATCTCTCGCTACTGCATCAGCCATCGGACTGATACGTGAGCCGCGCACAGGCCCAAGAAATTGATCGCGGTGACGATCGCCCCAGAAAAAAGTGTGGGCGATAAAAAAGCTGGGGCTAATATCCAGCACCTTCATCGCGTCAAGCTGGTCAGGGCGCGCTGTTTGCGCGTGAACGAGGATGCTACGGGTATCTTGGCGAGAACAGCTTTGCTGCGCTGCGCGTATGGCAGCGATGACCATATCGATGGCGGCATCGCCATTGCCATGCAAGGCAAGGTGAAAGCCTTTGCAATACAGCGCAGTTACGCGTTCATTCAGTTCATTTTGTTGATAGCGAGGAAAACCACGATAGTCTTGATCTAATTGATCAGGCTGCTGCCGGTAATAGGGCTGGGTCAAATACGCCGTATAGCCTTGTATACTGCCATCGACAATCAGCTTGATCGCTGAGGCGGTAAATTTATCGCTATCAAAGTTTTCAAGATTCAATTCGCCATTCATTAATTTTTCAAAATTAACATCGGCGAGCGGCCAGGCAATTACCCGCTGAGGAATACGCTGTAAACGAGAAGCCAAGAACAATCCATTCAGCATGGGCATATCAACACCACCGCTTTGAACGGTAGTGACACCCGCAGCGAGATACTGCTTTGCGGCTTCATCGATCATGGCTAGGAAATCAATGGCGCTAAAATCCATCGCTATCGGCGCAATTAAATCTGTCGCATGCTCAAGCAGTAATCCGCTTGCCTCTCCAGTTTTCGCGTCCCTTACAATCATCCCGCCATCCGGATCGGGCGTGTCTATACCAATACCGCCAAGTCGCATGCCGGCACTGTTAACCACACCCATGTGACCCGAGCTGTGCATTAAGTAAATGGGTCTATTGGCTGACACGGCATCCAAATCTTGCCGAGTGGGATGGCGCGCTTCGCTGAGCAAGGAATCATCGTAGCCAAAGCCGAAAAGCCAATCCTCGTCTCCGCCCTCGCTAAGACCGGCACGCAACAGTTTTTGAATATCAGCGATGCTGCTCACAGCACCAATTGGAGGGCTACTTAAATCTATGCCGACTGCGCTAAGACCGGTGCCGGGGAAATGACCATGAGCATCGATAAAGCCAGGCAATAAACTGCGGCCATCGAGGTCATTCAGCACCGTTGCAGAATCAGCTAATGCGAGAATGTCATCGTCACTGCCCAGCGCCACGATTCGGCCATCTTGCACCGCCATCGCAGAGACAATCTGATCACCACTGTCCATGGTAATAATGCGGCCGTTATAAAATAATTGCTGCGCGGGCAGCGCAGGCTCAGAACCTAAAAGCCAAACATAGCCGCCACCGCCAACGAGTAGCAGCAGGAGTACAAGACTGGCAAAAATCCGTATTAAAACCGTTTTCATCACAGACGCACCGCCAGTTCACGGGCGCTGCGGATGGCACCCTCGATGTACCCTATCTCGGCACTGTCGCCAATGCTATGAAGATCGACCTTGAGACTGGCAAATTGCTGGCGTAAATCACTGTCAGGCTCAGCACCTACGGCAATAATGACATTGTCGGCAACAATGTGAGCTTCCCTCTCTCCTTGCGTAAACACCACGCGATCGGCCGTAATTTCCCGCACTGCAGCGTTGCGGTGTAGCACCACGCCGTGTTCCCTCAGTTGATGCAGCACCCGCCAGCGACGCACCACGCTCAATTCTGCGCCCAGGTCGCGGCCCGCCTCTAGCACCGTTACTTGACGACCGCGCTCGGCGAGTAATTCGGCCACTTCTAAACCAACTAAACCGCCGCCAATAATGCAGACACGTTTGCCCAGTGGCATATAGACATGGCTGAGTTTACGCATGAGGTCGATATTCCGACTCAGCCCCAAAGCACCCGATAAGCGCGTCAACAAGCGCTGATGCCATTTCAATTTACCGCGAGCATTGCCAGCAAACAGCATATCGCGCAGCTCTTCACCATCAAGGACATGGCTGAGTTGCTTACCGGCAATATCTGGGGCGCGTCGACGAGCGCCCGTTGCCAATATCACCGTATCAAAACCTGCAGCGTTGATATTTTCGCTATTCGCCGATTTACCCAGCTCGATATTCAATGGCAATTCCGCCAAGGCGTTTTTGAGATAACTCACTATTCGACCATTGGGTTCATAGGCCAATGCCGCCACTCTGGCGGTACCACCGAGTACCTTGTCGCGCTCCCACAAACTGACTTTATGACCACGCAGGGACAACACCCGCGCAGCCTCCATACCGGCAGGGCCACCGCCCACTACCAATATGCGGCGTGCAGCTTTAGTCGCGACTATCTGACCCAATTCCGCTTCGCGACCAGTACCGGGATTAACAGCACAGAGCATAGGTTGATTGATAAAAATTTGGCTGACGCAGACATAGCAATAGATACAGGGACGCACGGTGTCTTCGCGACCAGCTAATAATTTATTAGGCAGCTCGGGGTCCGCCAATAATTTGCGCCCCATGGCAACAAAATCAAAGTCACCCGCTGCGATATGTCGCTCCGCTACCGCCGCTTCGATACGACCAACGGCGATCACCGGAATACTCACTGCCGCTTTTAACGCAGTGGCAAATTCAATATAACCACCGGGCGTATGCACCAGCGGCCCTTCGGTAAACGCAACCCCAATACTGACATCGGCGTATGCACTGACATCGATGGCGTGACAGCCCGCCGCTTCGAGCAGCTTGGCAACCTCGACGGTATCGTTAATACGAATGCCGCCTTCAAGTCGATATTCGTGGGCATCAAGACGGCAAATTATAGGGAAATCACGGCCTATTTCCGCTTTGATCGCCGCAATAAGCTCAAGCAAAAAACGCGCGCGATTATTAACATCGCCGCCGTATTCATCATCGCGGCGATTGCTATAAGGAGACAAAAAAGACGAAATTAAATAGCCGTGGCCACAATGCAGTTCAATAGCATCAAACCCCGCAGCGACAGTACGACGGGCGGCGGCGACAAACTTAGCAATCGCCCATTCGATATCGGCTTTATCCATCACTTTATATTGCGGCCCTTTTCCATCGGGACCCGCAGCTCGGACAAAATTGGCTATTTCTAACTGGGTTAAACTGTCAAACATATCTCCCTTTTTGCGATGGGGAACAGAGGGTACCAACATCGGTCGCCCCGCCGCAGTGTCTTCCTGCGCGACTTTACCACTGTGATTTAACTGCGCCGCAATTTTGCAGCCATGGCGATGCACTCGGTCAGTTAGCTCTGTTAATGCAGGCAAATAGGCATCGGAAGAAAAGCCAATCATATTCGGCATCGCCGCGCCTTTGGGCCAGGAAACCGATGAGGTTTCCAATACAATCAAGCCCACGCCGCCCGCCGCACGGGCTTCGTAGTAATCCATCAGACGTTCGCCAATCGAACCGTCATCATTGGCAAACTCAGAGCCCATGGCCGCCATCACAATGCGATTTCGAAGGACCAAATTGCCTATTTTTCCCTGCGAAAAAAGCTGGGGATAATGAATATTTTTAGCCGCGATCATTATCGCAACCCTCGATCAAAAATTGGCTATACCAACGCCGGAACTTGGCAAAAGGACCATCGCCATCGCACAGCATGGGCTTTTCAAGGTAGCGTTTACGCGCCCATATAATTTTATCTTCCTCCATCTGCTGACGAATATCATCAATGATGGCCTGCGCAACTCGACTGGTTTTAGCGCCATCGCGACGCTGAATGAACGCGTATTTGGCACGGCTGCGAATCCCGCTTATGGGTGTGATATTCGCCATTAAGACGGTGTCGCAAATACCGCTGAATCGCACCACAGAGAGACCTGGCCCGACACTGCTATTTTCAATACGGCCTTCGACGGTGCCGCGAGGAGTGTCCATTTTTGAGACAAAGACACCGTGACGACGGTGGTCTTCAAAACGAATCTCAGCTGGCTCAGGAATTTCGGGGGTACCGTGTACAAAACAGAAATGCGCTGCATCGACAGCATTTTCGCCGATTTCCTGCATATGGGTATCAATATCCCACTCGTGTATTTGCAGCTCACCCCAGTCGGCATTGTCGAGTCCGGCCTCGTCGATCTCGATGGGATCAAATAAGGGATCAAGCCCCTCCGGGTGATACCACACATAGATACATTGATTGGCTTCACGCACATGCCAACTAGGAATCAACTTTTCACAGCGCGCTACACGCGGCGGTAAATTCTTAGCATACGGAATACTGGTACACTCACCGTCGCCATTAAACTGCCAACCGTGAAATGGGCAAACAATGCTTTCACCCACCACACGCGAACCACCGCCAGCCTGATCGCGAATGCCATAACCCAGATGGGCGCCCATATGCGCACAGTAGGCATCCAGGACCTTGACCACGCCAGATTCAGTGCGAAAGATCACCAGCTCTTGATCGAAGTATTCCAAGGGCAAAGATTGGCCAATAGCTAATTCTTGAGAATACAAAACCTGAAACCAGCCAAAGGGCATAGGCAACTCGACCCGCGCCCGTTTAGAGGAAGCAATAAGCGTACTTTTGTCTGTCATGATTAACCCCTTACTGCACCGCCGCCATCCACAGAAAGCAGCTGACCAGTGATAAAAGATGCTTTTTCCGATAAAAGAAATGCAACGGCATTCGCGATTTCCGAGGGTTCGCCAAGGCGACGCATAGGCGTCACTTTATTCATCTGCTCTTCGGCTTTTGGTTGTTCCTTAAAATAGTTCTCTAATCCGGGGGTGCGAATAACACCGGGGGATACCGCATTAATCCGCACACCTTGCGCCGCATATTCTGCTGCCGCGCTCTTGGTTAAAATATTTACGCCACCTTTGGCTGCAGCATAGGCGGTGTTAAAAGCCTGACCGCGCAAAGATGCATTCGACGAGATATTCACGATGGCACCACCGCCCTGCGCCAACATCGCCTCTAACTCGTACTTCATACACAGCCACGTATTGGTTAAACACATCTCCAGTGTCTGATCGAAGACCTCGCGACTGAACTGATGTATCGGGCCACTGCCTCGACTCAGCGCCGCATTATTGCAGGCGATATCCAATCGACCAAAACGCTCAAGCACCGCTGTTACCATGGCTGAAATTTGTTGCTCATCGCTCACATCGCAATAGAAAAAGGCAGACTCAACACCGTGGCGTTGCAAGGCTAAGGCAGCCGTTTCACCTGCGTCACGATTGATATCAATGAGTGCAACACTCGCACCGTCAATCGCAAGCTGCTCGCAGATAGCGTGCCCAATACCCGTTGCTCCACCGGTTACCAGAGCAATCTTTCCCCGCAAAACTCCTGTCATGATTTATCTCCAAGGATAATGTTGCTTAAACCATTAGCTGGCTTTAAAGCGATATACACAATCGGCCATGTGACTAGCGCTGAAACGAGGCCCATCAATACGCCCTTGCTCACGCTGTAGTTAAAACGGCTCAGCTCATAAAGCTCAAAGAGCGGAAACGCCAGTAGCAAAAACGCGGTCATCAGAACGAAGCCATACACCGCTAGCAGTCCGGCAATGGCGGTATTTCTAAACGACGTCATATAAGAAAAAAACAAGGTATAGAATCGGGGCAGCGGCGCATCAACTTGCATATTTGCCGGCGCTTTTTTTCGCTGCATCGGCAACACGATCAATGTCAGAATAAAAATCAGAATGGCGGTAGTTGCCAAAAAATCATAAAACACTCCCCCACCACCATAAATGGGTAAATGCACTTTTCCGCCACTCAAGAGCCAAGCGCAAATGCCGTTAATAATTGAGTTGCTGACCCCGCTATGCAGCGCCGTTTTTAAAATATAATTATTATTTTTACTCACTGCCCCTACTCCAGATGCGTAATTGACTTGTATCGAACTATGGCTTCATATTAACCCTCACAATAATTCGCTAAAGCACATAATCTTTCATAAGCATCCACATTTAAGTTCAAACACCGCAAAGAGCAGTTAATATGCATAAAATCAACAACATACCGATCGGGAAGTTTCTCCGGGTATTGGACTATCTAGACAAGGTTGGCATTGACTCCGCCGCTATAGCCAAAAGAGCCGGCATGGATGCCAATCATTTACTTAAGTCATCGCCAGACAGTGAATTGCCCGGTTATAAATACTCGAGCCTATACGAGCACGCCGCTGCCGCGATGCAAGAAATGGACATTGCGCTACCCTGGGGAGCGGGCATCGGCACCGACGTATTTCGCTTTATGTGTTACAGCATTATCAATTGCCAAAATTTAGGTTCAGCTATACAGCGCGCCGAACGCTACCAAAAAATGCTCCACCCAATAACCGGCTACCAGATTCACCTCAGCTGTGAAAACGGCATTGCTAAACTGCACTACGATTTTGATATAGACACGTTCAATAGTCGTTTCAGCCCTGACTCATGGGACAGAACCAGCCACTCAGACTCCATTGCCAAAGCATCGGGGCTGCGGGTGTGGTTTGCATTTATGGGTTGGCTGGTAGGCCGTGATATTGAAATTTCTGCACTAACTATATCCGCACCACCGGTATCCAAGGCCTATAGCGATAGCTTAGAGAATTTAACCGGTGTTCAGGCAGAATATAATGCCACTCATACCGCGATCTATTTTAGTGAAGACTACCTGCGCTTTCGCACCGTACACACCACAACATCGCTTGAAGCCTTTCTTGAACACTCCGTATTTTCGCTCATCACTCAGGATTCGAAATCTGCCAGCACCGGCGCCGCCATAAAATCATTGTTGGCAAAAAGTGGCACCGGTAGCTTACCCAGTTTTGAAGCCATGGCCGAAGATTTACATATGTCGCCGTCGAGTCTACGGCGCCGGCTTCACAGCGAAAACACCAGTTATCAAGAACTCAAAAATGTATACCGAAGTGATATCGCAACCCGCTTATTGCGAAATGAGAAATTAAAAATTCACGAAATTGGCGAGCAACTCGGCTTTTTAGAATCCAGCTCATTTATTCGATCCTTTCGCAGCTGGACCGGCTTAACGCCTAAGCAGTTCCGCTCACAAATTGAAGACCCGGATAGTGATATCGACTAGCCGTCAGTGCACAAACGACGGACATAAAAAAGGCGAGTAAACTCGCCGAAAAAACCGCAACAGGGAGACCCAGCCGGGTATAGATAGCAAACACCATCAAGAAAAACTATATTTACAAGCTCTACTCTAAGACAACAATGCACCCGCAAGTGCGGGAACATTGTCGGTACATATCACTGCTGCAGTCGAAGCAAACCAGCTCAAGCCCATGCATCAATAGCTGTAACGGACCTCCATACCAAAGGTGCGCGGCGCACCGTACTGCTCAGTAATTAAACCCAAGCCTTGGAAGTTAACACCGTAAGAGGGGTAATCATCGTCGGTAAGATTATTTACCCACAGCGACACCATCAGATCACCAGTCTCAACAGGAATCTCACTCAAGCTGAGCCGAGTGTTGATAATTGTGCGAGCGTCCATCGAGCTATTGGTATAAAGAATCGGTGTACCACCCAGAATTGATGGCGACAAACTAACTTGCTCCCAGGTGTCTTGCCAATTCGCGTCGACAAACAGGTTGAAGTTACCAATCCCAGTGTGCGCAAAGGTGTAATCCATACTGGCAGTTACTTTATTGCTCGGTGAGTTACCGCGCTTAGCTTCTGCACTGCCGTCAATGCATTGGTTATTGGCACAGGTATCCGGAAATTCTTCAAAGTCACCATTAATATAGGTATATGACAGACTCAGGACCATATCTTCAACTGCGGCCACAGCGATCTCAATCTCGCTCCCCCAACGTTCGGCTTTACCGGCGTTAATGGTTGTCGAGGTTACTCCACCCCCGGTGCTTTCAAGAGAGCTGGTCTGCAATTCGTCATACACATAAGTGTACAAACCAGCGTTCACCCGCAGACGTCTATCCCACCAATCAGACTTCACACCAACTTCCAATTGCTCAATAACTTCCTCTTCAAAACTATTGTTGAACACCTCGCCATTAAAACCGCCCGAGCGATAGCCGGTGGCATAGCGCACGAAGCTGTTTATATCGTCTGTGATGTCATACGCTGCAGTGACGTTGTAGCTAAAGTTATAAAAATTTTCATCCCGCGACAGCGCGCGTGCCGGAGAAACACCAAACGGCGTGCTAACCGAACCGTAGTCGTAATTGATCGCCTTTTTCTCTTCGGTGTAACGCATGCCGACGGTCAAGGCGAGGCGATTATCAAGCTCGGCAAAACGATAGGTACTTTGGCCGTAAATCGCCAAGGCGTCGGTTTCCAAACGGTACTTTTGATCATCGCGCCCCGCCAGCGGGATAGCAAAAGCCGCCTGCCGGTGATAGTTAGATTCATCTTCAAACCAAAATAAACCCAGCACGTAATCAAGTTGTTCAGTCGCACCAATGAACTGAAATTCCTGTGACAGCTGCTCGTACTCAGACAGCGTATCTTGCATGCTATGGCCGGCGCCTTGTTGATCTATGGCGTCCCAAAGTGAATCTACAGCCGGAAACGATGCGCCACCGCTGCCACCGTAATACTGAAGCAGCACGCCGTGAAGTCCGTCATTGTATGCACCCACCCCGTTGGCATCTAAGCTGCTATCGATATCATCCAGTTCACCGGCAACATAGGTCTCGGTTTCCCGCTGGGCGGTGATCGATTTAATCGTCACGTCACCTAGCATGCCTCGCTCGCCGAGCTGCCATTCCGCGGTAATCGCGTGACCATCAACCTCACTCTGAGTAATCGGTGTCGCCTCTGCTGCGCCGCCATCAGGTCGCCCCTCACCATTGGCTAACACCTGCTCATAGGCATCGATGGTTTTTTGAATCGATGGCAACCAACGACTACTAATACGCGGGTCAGCACCCGGCGCCATTGCCAGTTGGCCTGCGGTAGTTTGAGCAAAACGCAGGAAGCTTAAGCGATCACCACCTAGCGCTGGGCCTTCAGTAAAACCGACCACTTTCTGCAGCGTGTTGACTTCATCTAACTCGCTGTGATCGTAAACGTAATCGACGGTCACATTATCAGTTGGCTGCCAGCGCAGTGCGGCGCGCCACGCTTGGCGATCTAAACTGTCAAAGTCCTCTCCGCCAGAGTAATTATCGTAGAAGCCATCGCGATCTTTGGTCATAAAACTCACTGCGGTGGTTAACTTACCCGCACCTTCGCCAACCTCACCCAATGCATCAAAATCAACATTCGTTTTTAAGGTGCGCAGGCCGTAATTGCCTATGCCAGCTGTTACGTCTACCGCAAACTCTTCCAGCGGCTTTCTCGAAATAATATTCATGGCACCGGCGGTGGAGTTGCGACCATACAAGGTGCCCTGTGGGCCTCGCAAAACTTCAATACGCTCTATTTGCGCTAGATCCAGGGCAGAACCCAGCATCTTGCCAACGTATACGCCGTCGACATACATCCCGACAGCGGGATCCAGGGAGATATTAGCCGGTGAACCACCCGATATACCTCGGATGCTGAGGCTGGTGATACCACGCGAACCAGGGGCTGAATAGCCACCCATACCCGGCATGCTGGCAAACATATCGTCGGCATTGCTAATACCGCGTTTTTCAATGCCATCGCTAGTCAAAGCAGTGATCGCAATCGGCGTATCCTGCATAGATTCAACACGTCGCTCAGCGGTAACCAACACCTCTTCCAGCACATTTTCGGCGTGTACAGAATTAATTCCAGTGGCAACGCCGGCCAACACTACCGCTCTGATTGAATTGCTATATTTCATTTTATATATCCGATTTTTAGATTTATATAACGGTGCACTTGAAAAAAGATTGCGATCACACGCTGATCTTTTCATGGATACAAGATTAGCTAATCCGTTATTTTTAAGAAGAACAAAATCATCCAAAACTGTTATCGATTACGGTCACTGCCGCCCCGCACAAACGCCACAAGCTGAGCAATAGCCCCATCCAGGACACTTTCCGGAGGGGGTGGGGCCAATCCCTCAACACCGCAGCGACCGTTTACCTCCTCTTGAATTGAGCCGCACTCCGCCAGCGGCATGTAAAACTGCTTATACCAGCGCCTGCCGCGGGCAAAGGGGCCATCTGTTTTTATCTGTAGCACACGCAATGCGGGCTTTTTCTGCTTCCAAACCCCAAAATCTGCAGCTAGCGAATCGAGCGCGCCTGCCTGCAATTGCTTTGCCTGCTCTAATTCATCAGGGCCTGGCTTAGCTACCCCGCTGTTTACCAAAAGGCCGTGCCACAATTTCACACGCCCATCTTCTATTGGTGTATTGGCGATGATTTCAATACTTTCAACGTCACCAAACAGTTGGTGCGAAAGTAACACTCCCGGCCCGGTATACCAGGTTGTGGTGCGCAACATTGCTTGGTACTCCTTATGGAAACCGCCCTGATGTTGAATATAAATGTGATCGCGGAATTCATTTTCAAAATATTCACACGGCGCACCGTGAGTAGGCCCCAAATGTCGTGCATCCGCCATGTTATCGATAATTTCCTGGGGATGAACGGCCAACTCGCCAAGGTGATCCAAACGCCATTGAATCCACTCACTTTGCTGCCATTGCGGGACATCCGGCACCGGATAATGAGGCTCATTGCCGTCATTGTCATACCACATCCATATGCAGCCAAGACGCTCTGCAACGACATAGCTATTCAGTTTTGCCGACCGAGGTTTGGGGCCATCAAAGTAGGGAATATCATCACACACACCATCGGCACCGAAACGCCAACCGTGATACGGACAACGGATAGAATCACCTTCAATTTGCGCGCCCTCCCTCGCAATGATCGCGGTATCACTAGCTGCAATATGGCATTGCATATGAGGGCAGTGTGCATCTAAAAGCACAAGCTGACCGCTTTTACCTCGGTAGAGGGCAAAATCCTGGTCAAAAAAACGGAGCGCCAGGGGACGCTCAGTGAGCTCATGTGACTCCGCAATGACATACCAGCCACGGGCGAAGGTATGCGGCCCAAGACTGTATTCGGTAGATGTGGCCATAGTTAAACTCTAAATTGCGTCTGGACGGAGCATGGCATCATGGCCTCCGTCGACATAAAGAATGGAGCCGCTGACAAAGCTCGCCTCAGAGCTCAGTAAAAATCCAATAGCATCGGCAATATCTTTGACTTCACCGGCACGGCCGAGAGGAATTGCAGCAAGGAATTCTCGAATCGCAGCACTGAATTTAGGGTCGTTCTCAGTGGCCATCGTCATCGCCGTTCGGGTGTAGCCCGGCGCAACCGCATTGATGCGCACGCCTGCACGGGCATACTCTGGCGCGTTGCGCCGCAGCCATTTCGATATTGCCTGCTTGGAACCACTGTATGCGGCGTGAGGGGATATCTCGCTCAGGGTCTGAGACAGCAAGGCACGATCATCATTTAGCAGAGCGGCGACATAGTTGGGGTCGGTCTCGTGCGGAGCAGAGTTAGATGATGTTAGCACCGCAGAACCTCGAACGGCGGCCAAGACGTCTTTCAAGCCCTCTAGCAAGGCGATGGAGCCATAAAAATTGACTTCCGGGATCAGTGCGGCGTTAGGGCTAGCCCCGCCCACACCAGCGCAACAGACCAGGCCATTCAAGCCCTGCTCACTTATTTCCAGGCACCGCTGAAGTGCCTTGCTGCGACCCTCTTCACTGGCAAGATCGGCAATGATATCGCCTTCCCGGCAATCCAATCTGACCACTTTTTCGCCGTCGTCTTCCAAACGCTGACTTATCGCTGCGCCAATTCCAGACGCCGCTCCTGTCACGATATACAATCCCATTTTTTAATCCTCAATATCGGCCATAGACCTTATGAAACTCGGGCTTGGCCGCCATCTAGCGCGATGGTCTGGCCATTGACATAGCGGCTGTGCTCACTGCACAACATGCTGACAAAATCGCCAATATCTTCCTTGCACTCACCAATGCGGCGCAGCGGGATGGAGGCGATGAATTCAGCGGCCTCTTGGGGCCTATTTTCTGTCCAGGTTTTTAATCCCGGCGACATGGCGTGAGGCAAAATAACATTGCAGCGAATACCCTCAGCACCCCACTCACAGGCCGCAGCGCGGCTGATCGAACGAATTGCTTCTTTTACTGCCGCGTAAGCGCCGTAACCCGACATATCCCAGCGCATGCCAACCGACGACGCCAAATTTATAATTACTCCATCGCCACGCAAATACGGATAACAAAGCTTCATAAGCCGTAAAGTCGCCATCGGCCCGGACTGCCAGCCAGCCTCAATTTTTTCCTCGGCTACCGCTAACAGTGTGCCCAAGGGCACCTCCTGAGCGTTGTTGACCAGAATTTGAATACCACCGGTTTCATTCACGACGCGCTCAATTGCCGCCGCCAATTCACCCGCATTCTTAACATCGACGGCAATCGTTATCGCCTTACCGCCAGCGTGCTCAATCAGGCTTCGACTGATCTCCAGTTTTTCTAAACTACGACCCAGCAGGGCCACCGTCGCGCCGCGCTCTGCGAGCGATATGGCAATACCTTGACCGACACCCTGGCCCGCACCGGTCACCACCGCCGTTTTATTTATTAAAAACCGATCGTTCATTCATCACCCCTTTAAATACCTGAGCCAATACTAACTTCACTCGCGCGACGGCAAGCCCACAAAAACAACTAATTTTATGAACATTTTCTCGACTAGTGAGCTGGGTTGTTTTGCTTATAAATTTGAATGGAAATGTCCTGAGCATTATTTAGCGCAAGGACTATGCTGCGCAGCTGTTCACAGAATCGACAACACAGTATTAAGAAACCCCTGACAGGAGAGCCAGCATGAAATTCAGTTATAACCCCAGTATGTGTCCGCCGGATCAATATGCGGCTTTAACACTGGCGGCTGAAGAGGCAGGGTTTCATAGCATTTCCTTTCCCGACAGTCTCTGCTATCCAGAGCATTCATCAAGTAACTATCCTTACAATGGCGATGGTTCGCGAGAGTTTCTAAAAGATCTTCCCTTTGTAGAACCGCTGGTTGCTATTCCCTACTTAGCCGCAATCACTACAAAAATTCGCTTCAACACCGGCGTCTATAAGCTCGCGGTGCGACAACCTGTTGCGGTGGCAAAACAAATATCGACGCTCGCCATACTAAGCAATAACCGCTTTGATTTCGGCATTGGCTTAAGTCCTTGGCCGGAAGATTTTGAAGCCTGCCACATACCGTGGGAAAAACGCGGCGAGCGCTTTGACGACCAAATTAAAATTCTTCGGGGTTTACTGAGCGGCGACTTTTTTGCCTATGAAGGTGCGCAGTTGAGTTTGAACAGCATCAAACTCTGCCCTGTTCCCACAGACCCAATTCCGATTATTGTCGGCGGGCATTCTGACGCGGCATTGCGCCGCGCAGCCAGATTAGGTGACGGCTGGATTGGTGCTGGCGCCAGCGCCGAGGAATACAGCGTTCTTATCAACAAGCTACAGGAATTCAGAAAGCAATTTCAACGGGATCACTTACCGTTTGCCATCCATGTCAGCTCAAAAGATGCCTATCATCAGGCCGGCCAAGACGCACTGGCGGCCCTCGGTGTAAGCGAGTGTCATATCGCTTTCCGCAACCCCTATGACGGCAAGCCAGACACCCAAAGCGTCGATGCCAAGGTTCAACAACTTCAGCACTTTGCAAGACAGTTTATTTTCTAGGGTCTCTCCCCGCGTTCCGCCAACATTGTTGGCGGTTTTTTTATTTTAATTCTGACAAGACAGCTGACTGTAATGCAGCATCGAGCTAATCAAATCACTATTGCAGATATGCAAGTAGCAACTGCAAAAGCTCCTCTCTAAATTCAGGATCAGCCAGCAAATCAGCTTGTTCTATTAAAGCCTGCCTAAGATTTCCCTGCAGTGTCTGCTCTATTAAGCGACCGCGAAAACGCGGATTACCTTTACATTGATGCTTGACTAAAAAAGGCTCCAACCACGCCTGCCAAGACGGATTATTTTGTAATTGCGTCAGCTCATTAATATAGCGATGAATATCAAAACTGTGTTGATACTCTCGAAAAAAATCGGGATCGAGTTTAAGCAAGGCCAGTAATTGTTCGCACTCTAAATCAATAATTTTGGCCAAGGTATCACTTAAAGAGTGATTCGAAAGTCTATTAAATTCTCGAAAGCGCTGACTTGCCTGCTCCGCCAGTTCCTCCATTGTCTTGTCGTAAACGTCGGCAAGAATGGCCTCCTTGCTCGGGAAGTATTGATATAGCGACGCAATATTCACACCCGCAACATCCGCAATGCGCTGCGTGGTTAATTTACCTGCGCCCTCTTCATCTAGAATTTTCAGGCATGCCTGTTGAATGGCGTGCACAGTAAACAGGGAGCGACTCTGCTTGGGTAATTTCCGCGCTCGTGGCGGTTGCTTTTCTGTCATGGCGGCAAGGCTCAAGTGAAAAATGTAAACAGGCTGCTCAAATTTTTATAATTATTTAAAAAAACCATTATAAACATACACTTACACTGCCTCATAAAAACTCAAAATGCCAGTTGTTATCACTTCACCTAAGCCTCTAGGCTAAGTCTTATCGACAATCAAAAGGGACCTATCTGGTGTATTTTGACTTTACCTATTATGCCCGTGTTTTACGACATGTGTGGTGTTTAAAAAACTGGCCAGGCCGATCTCGAATGTTACGGAAATTACTGCTGTGGCTGCCCCTGCAATCGCTTTTTCACAGCCTGTGCTTTTTATTAGATTATCTGTTTTTTCCGCGCCTATGGCGGCAGCGGGTAGATCGCCCAGTATTTATTGTTGGCCACGCCCGCAGTGGCACGACATTGTGCCACCGCCTCTTAGCGGCCGACGGTGATCATTTTAGCTATTTTCTATATTGGGAGCTGCTATTCCCTTCACTGCTACAAAAAAAGCTCATTCGCGCACTTGCTAAACTCGATCACGCCTTGGGACAACCCTGCAAGCGCCGATTAAAAAAATGGGATGACAAAACCTTCGGCAAATTTCGCCATATTCACAATATGAGTTTGTGGAATGCCGAGGAAGACCAGTTTGTAATGCAAGCCGCTTTTGTTACCCAACAGTGGGCAGTCGATATTCCGCTAATGGATAAAATCGATCTCTATCATGTTGATAATATGTCTACAAAAAAGCGCCGGCGGTGGATGCACCACTACCGCGAGTGCGTCAAAAGACAATTATTATTAAATGGTGGCAATCGCACTCACCTAAGCAAGAATCCGCTTATGTGCGGTTGGGTGGCCGCCATCATTGAGACCTTTCCAGATGCACGCATCGTCGTCATGATGCGCAATCCCAACGATTGCATTCCCAGCACACTAAAACTGTTAGAGCTTAGCTGGCAGGGTAAAGGGTGGAAGCCCTCTCAATATGCCTCCTCGCTTCGCGTAATGACCGACATCGCCTTTGACTCTATGCGCCACCCCAGCGAAGTCTTAAATAAACATCCCGACACGCCGCATGTATTTATCGATTATCGCCAAATTACCGCCGAACCCAGGCAGGCCATTTATCGTCTCTATGAAGCATTGGCTATGCCGGTGTCTGCGGACTTTGACGCATGGCTATTGCATCAAGAAGACAAAGAGCGCAGCCACAAAAGCCACTTTGAATATACTATCAATGATTACGAACTCTCCCACCGCGAGATTGAATCGAAACTCGGCGATTTATTTGACGAGTACCAGTGGCCGCGTTTGAGCGGTGAGAATCCCTCTCAGACGATGGAGACAATAAATGGATAGTGCATCAGTCAGCCGTGACAACAAAGAGAGTAAAGAACGCCTTAAGGCCGCCTGGGATGATTTAATCGAGGAATTGCAGTTAGCCCGCGACGCCATCGATAATCCGGCGTTTTTTCCACCCGAGGCCAGCGATCGTAATTTAGCAGAAGGTTACCGCTACCTTGCGGGATTTATGCACCACGCCGTTGAGCGCGCATTCCATGAAGATGCGGATTTCCCTGCTTTCCGCAATGGTTTGTCGGTGTATAACAAGTCCACCATCGACAACGCCGACGCTATCTATTTTTACGCCCCCATCGACGGTAAAAGACATTACCGCGTGCATGGCAATATCGCCGACCACCGTCACTGGCGCGGTGAAGCGCGCGCAGAAAGTGGTCCACTAGCTCCTCAATACCTGATTTTTGAAGTTCACAGCGGCCCGATGTCTGGCGACTCAGGTGATTTAAGAGAACTGGCCGCCGGTGGTAGAACCGGCTTTGGCAGCTTAGACACCTCTTCACTATTGGTGGCCGACAATGGCGACTTCGAATTATTACTCGGCCCTGAAAAACCCGCCGGTTATAGCGGCAATTTCGTGTGCACACGCAAGCCGCCCAGTAAGCGCAATCCAGACGGCGATGATCGCTATGCTGACTATATAAGTGGCCGCCAGCTCTTCTACGACTGGGGCCGTGAGCAAGCCATACAATTAAATATTAGCGCCTTAGATACCGAAGGTTGTTCACCCCCAGCACTGGATAGCGAGCGCGGTGCCGAGCAGTTGCGCCGCATGGGCGGTATTATTCGCGGGCAAATGCACTTCTGGTTGGCATTCTACGAAAAAGTCCTGAACTGCAATCAGCGGGCGGTGGAACAGGGTCGCTATTTTATGCCAGTCAACGCCTACAACCAGCCCAACGCTGCCTCGGGGGATACCGGCGGCGGTATGAGCACCAATATTTATGCCGGGGGCATTTTTGATCTCGCCGACGATGAAGCGCTGCTTATCGAGGCCAGTTACAGCGGCGAGCCCGTCTATACCAGTATCCACCTCGGCAATCTCTGGGGCGAGTCACCAGATTACGCCAATCACCAAAGTAGCCTCAATGGCTTTCAAACGCATATGTCGGCCGATGGTATTCAGCGTTGGGTCGTCGCCCACCGCGATCCCGGTGTGCCAAATTGGGTCGACACCACCGGCCTAAGGCGAGGCTTTTTATCAAACCGCTGGGCCTATTGCCAGCTGCCAGAACAAGCGCAGTGGCCGCAAATCAAAGCGCGCAAAATCAACTTCGAAGAGATTGCCAGCAGTTTCCCAACAGACACACCATGTATCTCAGCCGCCCAGCGCAAAGCCACCATTGCCGAGCGCCAACAACATGTGCAACGGCGGTTCAGAGTTTTTTAATTTGAGACCTCAGATATTAACTCACACCCCCTCTGTATTTGGCGGTGGATTTAACAAACGAAGCAAGACATGAACGTATTGGTCGTCGGCGGATCTGGCCTGATTGGTGGCGAGATTGCATTACACCTCAAATCCCAGGGTCACGATGTCACTATCATGGCCCGCAAAGTGCGTAGCTTGGGGTGAGCTCCGCGAACCCCAACATTCCCAACGGTGGCACCAAAGCATTTCCAAGTGCTCTTCCACCCACCTGAATCCGCCATACAAATAAAAAAGCCCCAGTCTTGCGACTGGCGTAATATTGAAAACGCGTGTGGTTCACATAGAAGGGATAAATCAAAACAGCCTTGAGGCTGTATTGACCCTACGTGCTGCGCCATTCGCAAAGACACGCGAATAGCTTGTTCAAAACGCTGGCGCAATTGGTAATTCAATTCGCCTAGGGGCGATTTAAACCCTACGTGCTGCGCCATTCGCAAAGACACGCGAATGGCTTGTTCAAAACGCTGGCGCAATTGGTAATTCAATTCGCCTAGGGGCGATTTAAACCCTACGTGCTGCGCCATTCGCAAAGACACGCGAATGGCTTGTTCAAAACGCTGGCGCAATTGGTAATTCAATTCGCCTAGGGGCGACTTGAACCCTTCGGGCTGCGCCATTCGCAAAGACACGCGAATGGCTTGTTCAAAACGCTGGCGCAATTGGTAATTCAATTCGCCTAGGGGCGACTTGAACCCTTCGGGCTGCGCCATTCGCAAAGACACGCGAATAGCTTGTTCAAAACGCTGGCGCGTTTTGTCGAACCGGAGGGTTCTGCCGAACCTGCGTCAACACCACACAAATAAAAAAAGCCCCAATCTTTCGACTGGAGCCTTTTTTATTTGTATGGCGGAGAAGGAGGGATTCGAACCCTCGATGCAGGATTAACCGCATACTCCCTTAGCAGGGGAGCGCCTTCAGCCACTCGGCCACCTCTCCGGGATATCTCTCTGCTTGGTAATTCCGATTGCGCAATTATCCAAAAAGTAGAGTGTTAATCAGCACATAGCGCTGTTTAACGAATCGGGCGGCATGATACCACACTGAGAAAATAAGCAAAGACCTAGAGCCTATTTTTCGGCGTTTTACTTGTTGCCGTCTTTCTCTGTTTGAATGCGATCGTAGATTTCTTCGCGATGAACAGCGATATCTTTCGGTGCATTAACACCCAAACGAACCTGGTTGCCTTTTACACCGAGTACAGTGACAGTGACTTCATCACCGACCATTAAAGTCTCACCAATACGACGAGTTAAAATTAACATTTTGGCATCTCCTTGTAAGAGCCCACCGCTTCACTCTACTGCCATTCCTTCGACAACCTAGAGTTCGAGCGATTTAGATTAAATAGTGGGCTCCGAATCCAAATCAAACGCTGTGTGCAGCGACCGAACGGCTAGCTCCAAATATTTTTCATCAACCACCACCGAAATTTTTATTTCAGATGTTGTGATCAACTGAATGTTGATTGACTCCTCTGCCAGAGTTTTAAACATTTTGCTGGCAATACCAGCATGGGAGCGCATTCCTACGCCGACCAAAGACACTTTGGCAATTTTGTCATCGGTTTTGACTTCTCGCGCACCTGTTTGTTTCACCAGATTGCGCACAATGGCTTCAGCCTTTGCCATATCGCCACGACTTACCGTAAAAGTAAGGTCTGTGGTGTTGTCTTCTGCTACGTTCTGAACAATTACATCGACTTCAATATTTGCATCGCTGACTGGGCCGAGTATCTGATAGGCCAAGCCCGGGGTGTCTGGTACACCTAACACTGTAATCTTTGCTTCATCGCGGGTGAAAGCAATACCCGAAATTGCCGGGTTTTCCATATCTGATTGTTCCTCTAAGCTAATCAATGTCCCGGGACCGTCCTGGAAAGCGTGAAGTACCCGTAACGGTACATTGTATTTTCCCGCAAACTCCACAGAGCGAATTTGCAATACCTTTGATCCCAAACTGGCCATTTCCAGCATTTCTTCAAAGGTAATACGATCTAGTCGACGCGCTTTACTCACCACCCGAGGGTCAGTGGTATACACCCCATCAACATCCGTATAAATCTGGCACTCGTCTGCTTTCAATGCCGCAGCCAAGGCAACACCGGTTGTATCTGAGCCACCGCGACCTAAGGTCGTGATATTACCGTTCTCATCTACACCCTGAAAACCCGCAACAACAACGACATTGCCCGCCGCTAGGTCTTCTCTAATTTTGACATCATCGATATCCCGAATTCGCGCTTTAGTATGCGCTTCGTCAGTCAGGATTCGCACCTGCGTGCCGGTATACGACTTTGCACCTTGCCCCAGATCATGCAAGGCCATACACAACAGGGAAATGGTCACCTGTTCGCCAGTCGACACCAGCACATCTAATTCACGGGGAGTCGGCGTTGACTGCATGGCCTTAGCCAATTCGATCAGTCGATTGGTCTCGCCACTCATTGCCGACACCACAACGATGATATCGTGTCCCTGTTCGCGAAAGCCCGCCACCTTCTGAGCTACCGCTTTTATACGCTCGACTGTCCCGACCGAGGTACCACCAAATTTTTGAACTATCAGACTCATGATTCGCTTCTACTTAATGAACACCCGCCGCAGAGGGCGCTCATTAAACACCAGATCAAATTTAAAGGAAATGGCTCAGTGCCGGCTATACGTGATTTACGAAGCCAGCCGCTATTTTGCAAGGCAATATTCCCGCACCGCCAACAGCGCCGCGGGTATCGCCGCACTGTCTGTTCCACCCCCCTGGGCCATATCGGGGCGGCCACCGCCCTTGCCACCCACCGCTTCAGCGGCGAGCTTCATAATATCTCCGGCTTTAAAACGACCGGTAAGGTCTTTTGTCACGCCGGCAACCAAGGACACCTTGTCGCCCTCATCCGCCGCCAGCAATAAAACACCTGAACCCATCTTGTTCTTCAGCTGATCTGCTGTGTCGCGCAGTGATTTGGCATCGGCGCCGTCGAGCTTGGTCGCCAATACTTTAATGCCATTAATTTCCTCAACCAGACTCATTAGTTCATTTCCGGCGGAGCTGGCCAATTTGCCTTTTAGCGCACTTAACTCTTTTTCCAACTGCTTTTGCTGAGAAAGCAGCTGCTGTACTTTGTCGCCAAGCTTGTCTCGACCCGTTTTTAACAGGCCGGCCAACTGGCTCAATTCGCTTTCTGCGCTGTCAAATGCCGCCAGCGCCGCTGCGCCAGTCACTGCCTCTATACGGCGAACGCCAGCCGCAATGCCTGATTCAGCGGTAATACGCATCACGCCAATATCGCCGCTGCGCTGAACATGGGTACCACCGCAAAGCTCGATAGAGAAATCGCCCCCCATGCTAAGAACCCGAACGCTATCGCCATATTTTTCGCCGAAAAGCATCATAGCGCCGCGCTTACCGGCACTTTCCATGTCCATCACTTCGGTTTTAACTTCGGTATTTAAGCGAATCTGCTGATTTACCAAGCCCTCGATTTCAGCGAGTTGCTGCTTGGTGACCGCCTCAAAATGGGAGAAGTCAAAGCGCAAGCGCTCGGAGTCAACTAAAGACCCTTTCTGGCTAACGTGCTCGCCTAGGACTTGGCGCAAGGCCGCGTGCAATAAATGGGTGGCCGAATGGTTTAGGGCCGTCGCTTGACGAACGTCACTATCAACCGTCGCCTGCAAGGTTTCGCCTTCAGCAATAACACCGCTCAAGACCACGCCGTGATGCAAATGGTGACCACCTGACTTGTGTGTGTCACGCACTTCAAAGCGCACGCCATCCGCCGTCAAATAGCCTGTATCACCAGCTTGACCGCCGGATTCACCATAGAACGGGGTGCGCTCTAAAATGATAATCCCCTCATCACCTTCTTTCAGCGAACTCACACGTTGACCGTCGCGCAAAATCGCCAGTACTGGGGCGTCGTCGGCCAAGTCTTGATAACCAGAGAACGTGGTTTCACCGTCTAGTGCCAATTCGTCGCTCAAATCAACTTTGAAATTGGAGGCCGAGCGAGCGCGGGTGCGCTGCGCTTCCATGGCCGACTCAAAGCCATCAAGGTCCACACTCAGGCCCTTTTCACGGGCAATATCAGCAGTAAGATCAACAGGAAAGCCATAGGTATCATAAAGACGGAAAACGGTATCACCGGGAATTTGGCTGCTACTTAAATCCTGTAAATCTTGCTCGAGAATTTTCATGCCCTGCTCAAGAGTCTTGGCGAATTGCTCTTCTTCTTGCAGCAATACTTTCTCTATTTGTGCCTGCCGAGTAATTAACTCTGGGTAGGCCTCACCCATTTCGGCGGCCAGTGGCGCGACTAATTTGTGGAAAAACGCCGCGTTAGCGCCGAGTTTGTTACCATGACGCGCCGCGCGGCGAATAATCCGGCGCAGTACGTAACCGCGACCTTCATTGGACGGCATAACGCCATCTGATACCAAAAAAGCGCAGGAGCGAATATGGTCAGCGATCACGCGTAGTGAGGTATGTTCAAGATCGGCCACATTCAACACCGCAGCGGTTGCCGCAATTAGATTTTGGAACAAATCAATTTCGTAATTGCTGTGCACGTGCTGCATTACGGCAGAGATACGCTCCAGGCCCATGCCGGTGTCCACCGAGGGCGCAGGTAGCGGCGCCATCGTGCCATCTGCATCGCGGTTAAACTGCATAAACACGTTATTCCAGATTTCGATATAGCGATCGCCATCTTCATCCGGGCTGCCCGGCGGGCCGCCGAACACGTCTTCACCGTGGTCGTAAAAAATTTCAGTACAGGGGCCACAGGGACCGGTATCACCCATCGACCAAAAATTGTCTGAGGCGTACTTTTCGCCCTTATTGTCGCCAATGCGTACCATGCGCTCAGCGGGAACACCGATTTGCTCATTCCAAATCTGATACGCCTCGTCATCGTCGGAGTACACAGTGACCCACAGTTTTTCAGCGGGAATACCCATCCATGCTGGCGAGGTCAAAAACTCCCACGCAAAGGTAATCGCGTCGTGTTTAAAGTAATCGCCAAAACTGAAATTACCCAGCATCTCAAAGAAGGTATGGTGACGGGCGGTGTAGCCGACATTCTCTAAATCATTATGCTTACCACCCGCGCGCACACAGCGCTGGGAGCTTACTGCCCGAACATAATTGCGTTTTTCGCGCCCAAGAAAGGCATCTTTGAATTGCACCATCCCCGCATTGGTAAACAGCAAGGTCGGATCATTACCCGGTACGAGTGAACTACTGGCAACGTGGGTATGTCCTTTGCCTTCAAAATATTGAATAAAGGCTTCGCGAATGGCGGCGCTTTTCATTGAAACTTTCTCACTCCGTGGGCATTTTAGGTGGCTGGCAACAATTGCATAACAGCCGCGCGCCACAGATGGATCTGCGGCGAAAAAACGCCAAGTATATCGAAATAACGGGTATTTGTATCTTGTTCAGAGCGTGCGCACAACCTGGCCGTGCGACGCATCTACACTGGCAGAGAATTTAGACTAGCCGAGTTTTTCATCCGTGCTTAAAACTCGCGCCTCAGACTCCAACATCACCGGAATACCATCGCGAATGGGGTAGGCTAAACCGCTTGCACGGCACACTAATTCATTGCGCTGCTCGTCGTAATCCAGCGGCGCTTTGCTAACGGGACAGACCAGTATTTCTAATAGTTTCTTATCAATCATTGGTTTTTATACACTCAAAATTCATTGATTTCAGGTTTAGTGCAGCTCGTCGCAAAGTCCAAGCTGACAACACAGCTATTCTGCCCCTTGCTGCTGCGGCATCGGCCCTATAATTAAGGCGGGATCAAGGCGTCGATCTGCCCAATTTATTCGCCAGTCTAAATGCGGACCAGTCGCTCGCCCGGTCGCACCGACCTCAGCAATGGCATCACCCTGCTGCACCACTTGGCCTTCTTCCACGAGAATTTTACTCAGGTGAATAAAGGTCGACGACACACCCAAACCGTGATCGATAATCAAGGTGCCGCCAGAATAAAACATATCTGGGTAGGCCAAGGTCACGACGCCATCGATGGGTGCCGACACTCTGGTGCCAGTCGGCGCGGCAATATCTAAGCCGTAGTGAGGACGACCAGGGCTGCCATTATAGACACGCTGACTGCCGAATACACCCGTGATCGGGCCTATTAGCGGCCACGTAAACTCTTTGACAAAATCCTGCCGCGTAGAAAATTGACTGCGCGCCGCACTCACCAACGCTCCTTCACGCCTAATTCGCTCCAGCACACTGGCCGGTGGCGTGACGGTTTGCTGGGGCACGCCATTAACGCGTTGAATATCATAGCTGCGCTGCGCAATGCTAAGCACTTGGTTTTCGCAGGCGCCCGCTGGCTTGCATACCTTTAGGGCAGCAATTGGTTTAGCGTCGCGATCAAAGCCCGCCACGAACAATCCATTATCGGCCACCGGCACAGACTTACCGTCGAGGCTAACCGTGCTCCCCAGATCAACTGTCGCCCAAATCAAGCCGCCCTGCTCCAAGCTGCCGTTCAGCTCAAGCTCCCCACCGTAGGACATCGGCACCAAAGCTAATGAGAGAACACTTGCCGCAAACCACTTTTTCATCATTCCGCTATCCTTTAATCACGATCGCTGCGCTACCATACCGCGCTATGATTCCTTAAATACACCGCTGACGCCACTAACAATGACTCGCTACCGCCCCCCAAGCCCCAAAGGCGCCTGCTATATCACCCCTGAAGGTGAAAAGGCCTTGCGCGACGAAGTTCGTCAACTCTGGAAAGTAGAGCGCCCAACGGTCACCGCCACCGTACACGAAGCGGCAAAGAACGGCGATCGTTCAGAGAACGGTGATTATATTTACGGCAAACGCCGTCTCCGTGAAATTGACAGTCGCGTGCGCTTCCTCACTAAGCGCCTGGAAGAACTGAACGTGGTAAGCCACATACCCAGCGACCAAAACAAAGTCTATTTTGGCGCGTGGGTCACCATTGAAAACGACAGTGGCGAAGAGAGTGAATATCGTATCGTCGGTCCCGATGAATTTGACTTAAGTCTGCGCAAATTATCGATGGACTCACCACTTGCGAAGGCGATGTTAGGTAAAAGACTAGATGACGAGGTCATTGTCACTACACCAAAAGGTCAACAGAGCTATTACATCACCGCTATTAGATACAATGAGGCCTCAGTTTTATAAAGCTAAGACGCATCTTGGTATAAGGACTGTCATTTGGTCGGCAGTAGAGATCGCCATACGCATGACCTATTATGGTCGCATATTAAATCTCCCCCCTCTTAAAGAGAACACACTATGTTGCTGCTATCACTTATCTGGGCTTGGACGGCCTGGAATGTTTACCACCCCCACAAATCTAAACCCGAATTTTTGGGTATATTAAGCTTTATCCTTGGCTACATAACGGGTGAGCTCGCCCTGCACGTAATCGCCATTGAAGTCGGCTTAACACTCATCATTATCATGCTCGGTGAGCTCAGCGGACTAAGTGATGCACTGGGCCTTGCCATTGCGCTCTGCAGCTGGACCGCCATCGCCGTCTTTTACTTTAGAGCCCAGCGCGCCGACCCCATCATGGCTCAAGCCGTTCGCTATGCACTGCAATTAGCGCCGGAGCAAACACTTGACACATCCAGTTCATTCCTAATAGAACCCGACGCTAAGCGCCTCGCCAAACCCTTTTCATATAAGTTGGCAAACGTAAAACGTCACAAAAATATTGAATACTCCCGGGTAAACGGTCGCTCACTGCGTGTCGATATTTATCAAAGAAACGATGCCCCCAAAAACGCGCCCGTGCTATTTCAGATGCACGGTGGTGCGTGGCTGGAAAACATGGGGAGCAAGAACGAACAGGCCTTGCCGCTTATGACTCAAATGGCCGCCAATGGCTGGGTCTGTGTGGCGGTTGAATACCGCCTTAGCCCAGGATCAACATTCCCCGACCACATTATCGACTGCAAGCGTGCCCTGCACTGGATTAAAGAAAACATTGGCGAATACGGCGGCAACCCCGACTTTGTAATTGCTACCGGCGGCTCCGCCGGCGGCCACTTATCCAGCCTACTTGCACTGAGCGCCAACGCGCCGGAATTCCAACCCGGATTTGAAAGCGCCGATACCACGGTGCAAGGCTGCATACCGTTCTACGGCGTTTACGACTTTTTAAATAGCCAAGGTCAACGCAGCAGTGAATCTTTAAGTCAGTGGGTTTCTGCCAAGGTGCTGAAAAAGACGCGCGCAGAATCACCGGAGTTGTGGCGCCAAGCTTCCCCTCTATACTGGGTGCACAAGGATGCTCCGCCATTCTTAATTATTCACGGCGAGGCCGACACGCTGGTGCCGGTAGAAGAATCGCGCGTCCTATATAGCGCGCTGAAAGAAGTGTCGAATCAAGCTGTGAGCTTTGCCGAATTACCCGACGCACAGCACGCATTTGAATTAGCGATATCACTGCGCACACAGATTGTTGTGAACCATTTAACGGGATATTTAAACGAGCTCTATCGCCGCCACTTAGAAAATAAAACCACGTCGCCCGCGGTTGACGAAGAGCCGGTAGAAACCGAGCAACTCGAAGATCAGACTTAAAAACCGCGCAATAAAAAGGGGAGCACTGCTCCCCTTTTTATTGCCACTAAATTAGATCAAAACGGTATCCACGACTTTTTATCGCTGTAGTGAACATAGCCGACGCTGGCACCCGCTCGCAAACCGACACCAGTTCTAATTGGCGCCAGAACGAGATCACCATTTTTTTGATAGTTCACACCAACACCCGCGACCACATAAAAACTGCCATCAACGCCGGGGATACGCTGCATTAATTGCGTCATATCGGTCAAATTGTAAACCAGCGTAAAGACCTTAGATGCGTTAGCACCCATGTCAAAACCAAGCGACGGCCCTTGCCAAAAAATCGGCAGCACGTCGCCACTGTATAGCTGCACCTCGCCCTGTCCATAACGCACACCAACACCTAAGGCTGCAGACACCTCTTCGCCCGCAATAATGGCATTAGGACTGCCCTGCTCAGCAAACACCTTCTCAATTGCCTTAGCCAAGCCAGCAGTGGTTTCACCAAAGAAGCCATCTGCCTTTTCTAATACCTGCTCCTTGGTAAAACCTTCTGTGGACTTGGTTTTGCTCGCATGATCGTCAGCTAGAACAGACACAGAGCTCATCGCCACAATGAACATAAAGCTACGTATCAGGTACTGAAATTTCGCATTTAAAAATCGCATTTCATTCTCCACCGTTAATTCCCACTTATCCGTGTATTGTATATTTATAGCACAATTTACAAAAACTCCTCGCTAAGCGACGTAAAGACTTGCCGCAAATCACCTGCCGCGCTGTGCAACAATATCTGTAATTTCAATAGTGCCGATACGCTAATCGCGTCGGTAATTCGGCCATCCAACGCCATCGCAATAGCTTCCCCCAGCGGTAAACGACAGACCTCAATGTCGTGTTCGCTCGCCTCTAAATCGGCATCACCCTGCACTAGTTCCATCGCCAAGAACACCTCTGCTCGCTCATCGGTGACCGAATTCGAGGTGTGCAAATCCATTAATTTTGCCCAGCGCTTTGCGCTTAAGCCGGTTTCTTCAGCCAATTCTCTAGATGCCGTGAGCAGCGGCGAGCTACCTAATGGACAACCCCCTTCTGGAATTTCCCAGCTATCTTCTTCCAATGTATAGCGGTACTGCTTTACTAAAAACGTATTCCCCTCGTCATCAATAGGAATCACGCCTACCGCTACACTCTGAAAACAAATTTTGCCGTAAATTCCATCGGTGCCGGCAGGGGTCTTAACCTCGTGGTGCTCTAGTCTAAGCCAGGGGTTTTCATAAACGACTTGGCGACTAACTTGCTGCCAAGGGCCCAGTTTTTTGGTCATATTGTCTCCAGTAGTGGCGCTATTCGCTCGCGAAGTCGAGGCAGTACATCGCACTCAAACCATGGGTTGCGTCGCAACCACATTTGGTTGCGCGGCGAAGGATGAGGAAGAGGGAAAAACTTACTGTTAGGAGGATAATTTTGCACCCGATCAGTTAGATTTTTAAAATTATCTTGCAGATAATAATTTTGTGCATACTGACCAATGAGCAAGACCAAGTCGACCGCCGGCATCTGCGCAAGCAAACGCGCATGCCATTGCGGAGCGCACTCTTTACGGGGTGGTAAATCACCGGACCGTCCTTTGCCAGGGTAGCAAAACCCCATCGGCATAATCGCCAAGCGCGTATCGCTGTAGAACTGATCGCGGTCAATCGCGAGCCACTGTCGCAATCTATCGCCTGAGGGGTCATTCCATGGAATACCACTCTCATGAACACGCATCCCCGGTGCCTGACCGATAATAAGTAATCGCGCAGACGCATTCGCAATGACAATGGGGCGCGGCCCAAGCGGCAAATATTCCGCACAAAGTTGGCAACCGCGGACAGCGGACAATAGGGCAGTTAAGGTTTCCATGCCGGTATTGTGCGCTGCCTAATTTGATGGCGGCAAGCCCAGTGTTATTTTAATTCAGCTAAAAAGACGGGTTTACTCGTCAGTTATACCTAAAGCAGACAGAGTTTCTGAGGATAAACGCCCCGTCGCCAAGCCCTTTTTCTTTTGAAAATCATGGATAGCCGCCAGTGTGTGCTTGCCAAATACGCCATCTAAACCACCAGTGTCGTAATCCAATTTACGCAAAGCCCGCTGCACTTTATAGCCGAGCTCTTTGCTCATCTCACGCTCGCACGGCACCATACGCCACGCCAATCGCGCATCACTGACCTTCTCACGATAGGCGTAATCTTTATACACCGGCGCTACCTGATGGGTAACCTCCCTCTCAGCTTGGCGTACCCGCTGCGTTTTTACGGTTTTATATTTGGCTGGCACCCGTTCCTCTATGGTGTGCTCGGGAACATCAACTACCTTTTTACGCAGCGTTTCATAAACACCAGGTTCAGTCGTCTTGCGGTATTTAGCTGGCTCAACAAGCACCTGTTTCTTGATTTGCCGATACCGCGCGGGGATGCGCACTTGATGAACAATCTCGCCACTTTCCTCATCAATTTTTTCGATATCGCCTCGGCCTACCTGCCATACCCATTCTTCTGGCGTTTCAATCACCTCTTCAATGACAACATCATAGCGCGCCGGACTCACCAACACCTGCGTACTCCTGGGAGGTAACACCAGCGTCCGCTCTTCCTGCCATTTATACGTTGCGGGCACAACGGTAAGACGGACATGGGCCTCGCTGACTAATACCTTTTCATCTACCCATTCCAACTCAGCGGGAATAAGCTCCTTGCGCTCGCTGGCCTCTTTTACCAAACGGCGCTCAATGCGGTCTACATACACCGGCGGCGCCATTAACTTTGCATAGCAACGTCCGGTTTCTGCGTCAGGGGGAATCGCGGGGAGGATATCGCTGCCATCAACACTGGGAGTTCGCGCCTTCATCTTCTCAATTTCGATCAAGGCGTCCGCCAGCGAGGTCTCCAAAGAGGAAATACGCTCCTCCTTCGGGCTGGGCTCAGTAGCTAATTGACCCACTAATGGTGGCGAAAGTGATGAGCATGCACCAGATCCCAATATGCCCAGCACTGCAACAACTCGCATCACTAGCCTGCACCATTTTGTTGGTGTACTGCCCTGTCTAGCCAAAACCACTGCAAGCCTCTTAATAATGATGTTAGATCGCATCATCTTATAACGCGAAAGCTAAATATATCGAGAGCCTAAACCCACTAAATCCTATTATTTTCGACGACTAAGGCACACTAAATCATTCCGTGTTTTACTGGATTTAGAATCTCGGCGGCCAAAGTGGAATTGCGCCAAATTTGCTCAGCATATAGCAGATGTGAATATGCCAATTTGTATCGTGAATGTGCCGCTATCTGCAGCGAAGAACTGAACTGATCGCGGAAAATTGCCAAGGAAAAGAAAGCCTCAATATGGTTTAATGGCGGCCGCACTTCAGACCACGCAGGCAACTCAAAGAATGACCCAAAATCTCAGCGCTCTCTCGCAAAATGATGACTTCCTGACCCGCCACATTGGCCCAGACGACAGCCAAACTGCCGCGATGCTACACGCAGTTGGCGCCAAATCACTCGATGAGCTGATCCAACAAACCGTGCCGGCGTCGATTTTACGGGGCGATATGCCGCTGCCCGCCCCGCAAAGCGAAACTGTAACACTCAGTAAATTGCGCGCAATCGCCGCAAAAAACCAAATCGCGCGCTCTTTTATTGGCGCGGGATACCACGGCACCATTACGCCGCCCGTTATTTTACGCAATGTGCTGGAAAATCCAGGCTGGTACACAGCCTACACGCCCTATCAGCCAGAAATCGCCCAAGGTCGCCTAGAAGCTCTGCTTAACTTTCAGCAAATGGTCATCGACCTCACTGGTTTGGAACTCGCCAACGCCTCATTGCTAGACGAAGCGACCGCTGCAGCTGAAGCGATGGCCATGTGCAAACGATCTGCACGCAAAAACAAAAGCAACGTATTTTTTGTCGATAAGAGCTGCCACTCGCAAACTATCGCCGTATTAAAAACCCGCGCACTTCCTTTGGGGCTTGATATTGTTGTGGGCGACGCCGCAAGCGAGCTCGCCAACACCCCCTGCTTTGGCGTATTGTTGCAATACCCCGCAAGCGATGGCACCGTCTCTGACTTAACAGACATTGCCAATCAAGCTAAGACCCAAGACGCGATGACCGTTGTCGCCGCCGATATTATGAGCTTGATTCTGCTCTCACCACCCGGCGAGCAAGGTGCTGATATTGTGGTCGGAAGTGCACAACGCTTCGGTGTGCCGATGGGATTCGGCGGCCCTCACGCCGCATTCTTCGCAACCCGTGACAGTTTCAAGCGCTCCATTCCTGGACGCATTATCGGGGTATCTGTCGACAGTCGCGGAAACAAAGCACTGCGAATGGCAATGCAAACTCGCGAACAACATATTCGCCGAGAAAAAGCCACGTCCAATATTTGTACCTCGCAAGCCCTGCTCGCCATTATGGCGGTGTTCTACGCCATCTATCACGGCCCCGAGGGACTGAAAACCATCGCCCTGCGCATCAACCGTATGACGGGGATCTTTGCCGCTGGCATGGCGCAACTCGGTTACACGAGCAATACCGCGTTTTTCGATACCGTCTCAATTAATACCGGCGACAAAACCAATACCATTGCCAACCAAGCCGAGGCCGCATTACTTAATTTGCGACGCGGTGCAGACCACCTAGGCGTTAGTTTCGACGAAACCACCACGGCTAACGACATAGAACGTTTATGGCAGATTTTTGCCGGCGACAAAGCGATACCATCGGTAGACACGATTGACCAAAGCCTGGAAGACACCCCCGGCATTCCGGCAGGCTTGCAGCGCAAAAGTAAGTTTCTTCAACACCCTGTGTTTCATCAGCACCGCTCTGAGACAGAAATGCTGCGCTATATGAATCGCCTGGAACGCAAAGACATCGCCTTAAATCACTCGATGATTGCACTGGGTTCATGCACCATGAAGCTCAACGCCACCGCTGAGATGATCCCCATCACGTGGCCAGAGTTTGGCAATATGCACCCCTTTGCGCCGCGCAGCCAAGTCGGCGGTTATCTGCAATTGATAGACGAGCTCGAACAGCAGCTCATGGCCTGCACCGGCTACGACAAATTTTCAATGCAGCCCAACGCCGGCTCACAAGGCGAGTACGCAGGCCTACTGGCGATTAAGCGCTACCATGAAAGCCGCGGCGACAGCGCCCGCGACATCTGCCTAATTCCCAGCTCAGCACACGGCACCAACCCCGCCTCTGCGGCGATGGCCGGTATGCGCGTTGTTATTGTCGGCTGTGACGAACTTGGCAATGTCGATATTGACGACCTGCGCCAGAAAGCCGAACGCCACGCAGATCAACTGTCGGCCCTGATGGTGACCTACCCATCAACCCACGGGGTTTTCGAAGAAGGCATCCGCGAAATTTGCGACATCACCCACCAATACGGCGGCCAGGTCTATGTCGACGGCGCCAATATGAACGCGTTGGTTGGGCTTGCCGCACCGGGCGAATTCGGCGCCGACGTATCGCACCTTAATTTGCACAAAACCTTCTGTATTCCCCACGGCGGCGGCGGCCCCGGCATGGGACCCATCGGCGTTAAAGCGCACCTGGCACCGTTTTTACCGAACCACCCGGTCTTCCCGGTCGAGGGTTTGGAGCAGGAAAACGACACGGTATCAGCTGCTACCTATGGCAGCGCGGGTATTCTGCCAATCTCATGGACATACATTTCTTTAATGGGGGCAGCGGGTTTAAAGAAAGCCACCCAAATTGCCATTCTCAACGCCAACTATATTGCCACCCGCCTGAACGAGCACTACCCGGTGCTTTACACTGGACGCAATGGTCGTGTTGCCCACGAATGTATTATTGATTTACGCCCGCTCAAAGAAAGCACTGGAATCAGTGAAGAAGATATCGCCAAGCGCTTAATGGACTACGGCTTCCACGCCCCCACCATGTCCTTTCCTGTGCCCGGCACCTTGATGATTGAGCCAACCGAAAGTGAATCTAAAATGGAATTGGATCGCTTTTGCGAAGCGATGATTCACATCCGCCGCGAAGCTGGCCGCGTTGAGAGCGGGCAACTACCAGCAGATAATAATCCCTTAGTGAATGCACCGCACACCCTGGCGGATATCATTACTGACTGGGATCGCCCCTACTCACGTGAAGAAGCAGGCTTCCCTGTTGCCAGCTTACGGGACAGCAAATATTGGCCTACCGTCAACCGAATCGACAACGTATTCGGTGATCGCAATTTAATTTGCTCTTGCCCACCCATAGAAAGCTATATCCAAGACTAAAATCATGCCCTCCTTGAGGGCATAATTGTTTCTAAGCATCGATTTTTGCTGCCTTTTTCAGGGCAAAAGCTTTTTTTCATGACTAGATCACAGAAATTTTCACATTTTTAGCTCTAACATGGCAGCTTCACCGCACATTGTGTTGTTTTTAGGAATAACATCCGTGAAACTACGTACAGAATAAGTTTCACTATTTTTCGCGATTGTGTTTCAGCTAGTCTCTCCCGGAGGGGAATAAATGAAAACGAAAATTTTAGCCTTATCGTTGACACTTGCAGCGAGCTTACTCGTTGCCTGCGGTGGCGGTGGCGATGCCCGCAGCCCAGACCGCCCAAACCCAGGATTAGATCCAAGTTCACTCAGAATAGATTTCCCCCTCGGAAACCAACTTGCAGGTACTGGCACCAACAGCATCCCAGTTAGAATGCTAGCGCTTCAAACCGATGGCGTCGAAATAAACTTGGGGCCAGAACTCAACGTGACCCGCGACACCCAATGGTCATTAAGCGGCACCTCAGATAGCCTTGCCGTCGCAGATCTAGCAGACGAAGTAAGAGACGCGGGTCAACTCCGTGAAGTGTTGGACATACTCAGCACAGTAAGACTTGCCAGCACCGACACGTTGAAAAACCTCAACATTATTGGTCGCTATAATTTTCAAGGTACGCCATACACAATCACCGAACCCTTTACGATTGTTCCACCTGTTGTTAGCGGACCAAAATACATCAGCGGGCAAACCGTTATCACCTTTAACCCTGCTGCCACAGGATCGAATCAAACCGCAAATTACCAGCTATTACAAAACCTGCAGGGCTTGCCAGGAGTAACAGAAAACTCTACTGCCAATGCCACGTTCTGCGCCGATAACAGCAATTTCGTATTTGGCCCCACGCAAACGCCAACGAACGGTAATGCGTTTGCGCCAGCAACCATCACCAATCCATTTACGACTACCGGCCCATCTCAAATTGCCCTCACTATCACTGCAATTGAAAAAGCAGAGGGTATTACTTGTGGCTCTGAGGGTGCCGTGGTCATTGCGACTCTACCGATTACCCTGCTAGCAGCGACCGCAAATAACCTTGCGATTTGTGTCGTGGCCAACCCAGCGGCAGACGCTTGTAGCGGCCCTTCACCAGAGCTACAATTTTTCAACACCCAATATCTCAGCAGCTGTAAAGGCTTGCTAGACAACTCTGAAGTTCTTCTACCTGCAGCGCAGCGCATACAATTAGTTGCTGAACTTAAGTACACCAACCCGAACAACCCAGGAGCGGTGTTATTTACTTCATATCAATGCTCCGATTCTGAGCTACTGGCTTGGTCCGCAGATCCAACCACAATTTTCTCGGAAGGCCCTGACGCAGTGGACGGTGACGCATCATTGATCAGTCAAGCTGATTTCGCTGCGCTTCCAGAGACAGACAAATTGAGCGTTGCCACAGGAAGCTACACAAAGGACGGAACAACGCTTACTGATGACCTAAATTTAAAGCTAGTCAACGCGGAAGTAAGTGCGGTGACGATTGTACGCGCCGACGGCGAAATGCCAGATGACGATATCGATACCATATTCTTAAACGTGTTCAATGATGGTATTGACTACATCGCGATGTGTACCTTTGTTGATTTTGACACGACAGAAACTATTCGCTGCCCTGCGGCCCTAGTTGACTGGTCAGTGGACAAACCAACAATTTTATCTGTTAACCCAGCGGAAAAATCAAATACTACTTCCGCAAGCCCTAAAGAAGGCGCTCAGGTTACTGACGCAGAGCTAGTTATTCTAAAAGCGACATACAAAGGCAGCCTTGGAAATAAAGTTGCTACCCGCACTATCAATGCCATTGATGACGAGGTCGTTGAACTTCATCTCTATCAGGCTTCAAATGGCAGCTCACCAGACGAGATCTCAATCGACGAGTTTTCTTGTGTAGGTCGCACCGATTTAGTGGGTACTGTCGCTGACGGCGAAACCTACCTTCGTGGCAGTCAACGCTTCTATGCTTTCGCCCTGTTTGAAAGTGGTGAAGAAGACATGAGCCCCGCATTCTTGGCGAACCCAAGAGCAGCAGGCTCGCCACTCGTGGACGTAACCGATCGCGAGCGCCTTATCTTCTCAGCGCTCCCAGGCTACTGGTCTGGTAACGCCAGCAGTTCACCTAGCTGCGTATCAACGGCGGCTCCCGGAATCCCCGGTGCAGATGAATTACCTGGTTTAGATCAACTACCCGGCTTCGATCAACTACCTGGTTTTGATCAAATCCCTGGTCTACCTGCAACATCGAGCACGCCTGCTGCGAGCTTCAGCGGTGCAGAAAGTGAAAAAGGCGTCCTTCAATCGCGCGGCCTGCTGCGTTTAAGCACGGTATGTGTGCAAGCATTTATCGACAGCGATGACGACGGCTTTACCGAAGGTGATTTCGTTACAGAGGAAGGTTCTACTGTTCTGGTACTCCCTGCCGCTGACGACGACCTGCTTACCTACTCGAATGAGCTGTGCGAAACGCTTGAACCAGTACTGACCTTGGGTGGAAACTTCCCTGGCTTGGAAGGTCCTGGCATCGTGCTCCCACTGGTATACACCCTCAGCACCGTTATAGACCCGCTTCTAACAGCATTAGCTACTAACGACGACGGCGGCCAGATTCCTGGCGAAGAGATTGTGCAAGCCCTCATTACTGGTGAGTTCTCAGTGATCAATGACATGATTCCAGACAGCCCAATTGGCGGCCTAGGTCAGGTAACAAATGCCTTAGTTGGTGAAGGTGCCCCGTTAAGTCCTGTCATCGAAGCACTAGATGCCTGCGTGGTGGATCCACTCACCACTGTTGTCGGTACTTTACTGGATGCCATACTAGGTCTAAATCCTGGCGCATTTGGCGAGTTAACCGGTATTGATTTTCAGGACTGCCAAGACGTATTCGGAGCCTTCGCTATCCCTGAGCTTCCCGGTGGCGGCGGTTTACCCGACTTACCAGGTTTACCAACACCTTAGTAAAAAGAATAAACGCGGCCGCAAGGTCGCGTTTTAATATGTGCTAGAAACATGGAGAATATGTGAATGAGTCAACTGCGTAATATAACGCTTGCTCTCGCTGTAGGGTGCAGCGCCTTTTCTGCTTTTGCAGCGGATGACGAAGAAACGGTAATTGATAACCGCTGGCGCATGCACGGCATGCTAGGCTCTACAATTGCCGATCAAAGTGACTTCGATTCAGGGAATGAAGGCAAAATTGGTATTGGTAAGCCAATTAGTTCCTACGTTATGTTCGATACTCACATTAACTACGGTGAGTTTAAAAACTCCAAAAACGACACCTATAGTCGTACCGCCGGTGGCGTAGACTTACTATACTTCCCGCGCGGCGCATTCATGTTAGATGCCGACCCAGTTCAGCCCTATTTAGGTATCGGCCTGACATACCATGAAGTTGAGTACGAAGCACCGGGCATTACGGCCAGTCAATCAGACTACGGCAGTGACGCGATCGCCGGTTTTACTTATGAACTGGATACTGTCGCCATACGCGGCGAGGTGCGCTACCAGCTAGATTCTATTAAACGTCAAGCACCGTTATTTCCAGATGACGACAACTTCTATACCTATGCATTATTAATTGGTATATCAGTACCGTTTGGCGACAAACCACTGCCCTATAACTACGACTCTGACGGCGATGGCGTGCCAGACCGTTTAGACAAATGCCCAAATACACCGCGCGGCACACCGGTTGATTCTACCGGCTGCCCACTCGATAGCGACAATGACGGTATACCAAACTTCCGTGACCAGTGCCCCAATACACCACCAGGTGCACGAGTTAACGTAAATGGTTGCTCTATCGACGACGATGGTGACGGCGTACCAAACGATATTGACCAGTGCCCGAATACCCCACGCGGCGTGCCTGTAAATGCACAAGGCTGCCCATTAGATAGCGACGGCGACGGCGTACCAGATAAGATCGATCAATGTCCTGGCACACTGCCTGGCTTGAAAGTGAACTCACGCGGCTGTGTTATTTCACAAACCGTTGAGCTGACTGGCGTGCATTTTGAGTTCAATAAATCACGCTTGATGCTGGATTCACAAACCATTCTACGCAAGGTCGCGGAATCACTCGCAAACGAACCTGACGTCAGCATTATAATTATGGGCCACACCGACTCTGTCGGCAGTGATGCTTATAATCAGAAGCTGTCGCAAGAGCGTGCGCAGTCAGTGGTAAATTACTTGGCTACTCAAGGTATTTCACCTTCGCGTCAAACAGCGAAAGGCTACGGTGAAAGCAAGCCAGTGGCTGACAACAACACTGACGAAGGCCGTGAGCGCAATCGTCGCGTTGAACTACAAGTTATCAGTCCGAATAATTAAGACTGATACACTCTGAATAAGGGCGGTTTTTACCGCCCTTTTTTACGCCCCTAATTTCTTAGCTCGACACGCCTTAGTTCAACCTGACTATTCAATATCAGTAAATAAATCCAGCTGCTGCTCGGCACCACCCTCAATTGAATTACTACCCCCAGAACTCTCTTCATTACTCGCAAAGCGCACTCCGATGCCTATCAGGCGCAAAGGCGACGCCATCCTAGCCCAAGCTTCCTCGAGTAATTGTTCAAATAGCACACTCGTTAAGTCGCCCTCATATCGCCTATCAATTGTCGTTTGGCGAAAATCATCAGATTTTAACTTTACAAAAGCACCACTAAATTTCTTGTCGCCTCGCCGGAGCAGTCTTGTTTCAAGCTCAAGTAATAGCGGAGCGACTCGGCTCTTCGCCGCGTCGACTCCGACAATGTCCTGCGCAAAGGTTGTTTCGACACTGAGCGATTTTCGCTCTCGATGCGGCTTTACTGCACGCTCATCAATACCTCGGGCATAATCGAACAACTGATGGCCAAATTTACCAAACAAGCCAAGCAACTCATTCAAGGATTTTTGTCGTAGATCCGCACAAGAAAAAATGGCCTCTGTCGCCATCCGAGCTGACATAACCTTTCCCACACCGTGAATTTTTTTTACGGGCAAGCTCAGTACAAACTCATCAACCTGCGAGGGCGTTATTACCGTTAGTCCATCCGGCTTATCCCAATCACTGGCCACTTTGGCTAAAAACTTGTTCGGAGCCACCCCCGCCGAAATCGTGATCCCAACCTCGTCGCGAACCTGTTGACGTATCGCCTCCGCAATGCGCGTTGCACTGCCCTGAAACGCATCACAATCGCTCACATCCAAGTACGCTTCGTCTAAGGATAGGGGTTCTATTTGCTCGGTGTATCGGCTAAAAATGGCGCGTATTTGCAAAGCAACTTCGCGGTACTTGTCCATGCGGGGCGTGAGAACGATCAAATCTGGGCATCGTCGCAAGGCGCTTGCAGTTGGCATCGCAGAATGAATACCGAATGCTCGCGCTTCATAGTTACAAGTGGCGACTACGCCTCGGCGCTCTGCCGCTCCGCCAACGGCAACTGGACGACCTTTTAAGCTGGGGTCATCTCGCAACTCCACCGAAGCATAAAAACAATCGCAGTCGCAGTGAATAATTTTACGCAAAAACCACCACCCATTACACACGCACTTATAGCTGTATAAAAGCACAGTAAAATAGCAAATACCACCACGGAAGTCACCCGTGATTATGCGTTATACTAGCTCCACTGTTGGCAATCTGGATCGTTGAAAATGGCAATTGGCAGTTGGACACCCGAGAATGAAAAAAGCGCACTCTCAATAGATTTACAATGGCTGCAACGCTGCATTGCGATTAGCCGCGAAGACCGCCTAGAAGAATTGCCTGCGCTGTTTACCGATGAAGAACAGCAACGCTATGGCGTGTTTATGCGAGTGAGCCAAGATCAGTGGCAACAGGCAGCGGTAGAGCTTAGCAATGACGATATTCTAGCGCTGATACGCTTTTTTACCCGCGCAGAAAAACTCATTAGCGGCTGGGATGCCGGCAAAGAGTCCCCGGCGATATGGCTAGCTAAAGTGCTGCGCAAGCGTGGCGAAAAACTGGATCGTGATATGCTCCTATGGATTCGCAACAATACCGACAATCGCTTTATTCCCAACGGTGGTCTTTAATAGCCTCCCCCGATAATAAACTTATTTATCGGGGCTCTTATTAACAAAACCAGCCAATTGTTCCGCACTAGCTTCTTGCTGAAATTCAGTCTTCCACTGAGCGTAAGGCATACCATACACCCGCTCTCGCGCCGCTTCGTACTCAATGCTAAAAGATTCTTGCTCTGCGGCGGCGACATACCATTTCGACAGGCAGTTGCGGCAAAAGCCGGCTAGATTCATCAGATCAATATTTTGAACGTCCTTGCGCTCATCCAAATGTGCTAAAAGACGTCTAAATACCGCCGCTTCTATCGCATCAGTTTGTACTTTATCCATCGCTCATCTCCATATATCAAAGTTTCACTGTGTATTATCGCAAAGTTTGCTATGTTATGACTGTTACAAGTAGTGAAGTTCGTCGATTAATCATCATAAATACGTTTACCGAGGCTCGCTGATATGACAAATAAGAAAATGGATCCCGTTGCATTGATCCGCAAGGAAATTGAATCTCTAGAATCCAAGGTTGAACAGCTGCGAGATCGCTTAATGGCCGATGCCAATAAAGCAATCGACAAGGCAAAAGCTCAAGCCGAACGCGCCCGCGAAAAATTAAAATCCGAACAAGAAAAGCTTGGTGATTTACAGAAAAAAGCCAAAGCCAAAATGGACAGTCGAATTCAAAAACAAGTAGATCGGGCTCACTCAGCAGTAAATGGCGCGAAAGAGCTCGAACTTGATGCCAAAGCCGTCATGATTATGGCGAAGAACCAACTGGCTGAACTAAAGAGCGACTATCAACGCGCCAAAGCATTAGCAAAGGCAGCACAAGATGCCGCGAAAAGTTTCGATAGCAAAACAAAAGCGGCTCCCAAAAAAGCCGTAGCTAAAAAGACAGCGTTGAAGAAGGCCGCTGTCAAAAAAGCTCCAGTGAAGAAAGCAGCTGTGAAGAAAGCGCCGGCCAAGAAAGCACCAGCGAAAAAAGTTGCTGTTAAAAAGGCACCCGCCAAGAAAGCCGCAGCTAAAAAGGCGCCTGCAGCAAAAGCCGCCACCAAAAGTAGCTAAATTTAGCTATTAAGGTGAAAAAAGTGTGAGTTGCAAAGCCTCTTTACAACTCACACTTACTCTCCTGCCAACGTCACCACACTATTCAGTATTAATTGGATAAGCTGGGGTTGCCTAGTTACTCCTGTTTTCGAAAATACTGCCCGAAGATGAGACTTAGCAGTGTTGCGCGACACCCCTAAACTGACTGCTGCCTCATCTAAACTTAAGCCGTTCACCAGCCTGATCGCTAGCCGCGCTTCAGCGGGAGTCAAGCCAAATAGCGCAATAAGAACATCACTTGTGGCCTGCCGCGGCGCCATCGGGTCGCTCAAAAATACCGCTACGGCAGGCGCTGACTCACCGCTGCGGTCACTGAGCGGCAGTGGCCGTAACAGTAAATTTAGCCCCTGTAATTGCCCTACTTCAGCGATTCGAAAGGCCTTAACGCATCCGGCTAGCTGCTGATGATGAGCAGAAACAACCTCGCTCAGCAAACTCTTGAACGCTTTTTGCTCGTGAACACTCTCCAGCTTCAAACACCCCTGACGCAATATTAAACCCCGAGCACTATCAATGAACCGCCTAGCGACTGGATTCGTGCTCACTACATTACCGAGTGCATCTAGTGTCACAATTCCAACTGCCAGCTGATCGAAGGTATCAGCATACAAACTTCGCTCAGTCTCAGAATCCCGAAGCCGAGCATGTATTTGTATAGCTTGCCGCAAATGCGGCAGTAGCTGCCTACACAGGGCCTTCTCTCTGTCGCCAAAATTATCAGTGCCTGCTGGCCTTGTAACACGTAAACGTGCAAGCAAACCTTCCTCACACCAAAGATCTGCACCCAAAATATGCATCACATTGCTTGGCTGCAGGTAGCTACGAAAATATTCAGACTGCTGAAAATCCTCAGTGGCAAGGAATTCCGCAATGGTCACGACTTCACCATCGGGTAAATTGACAAAGGGATCGAGGGCAAAATAAGTCTGGTTGTATGCCTGGTAAACTCCGGGGGAAAATACAACTGAATTTAATACTACGCCTTGTTCACGCACACTGGGAGGACGCAAAAGCAAGGTCGCAAAATTGCCGTCAAGGAGAGCTCTTAGTTCACCCAGAAATTGCTGCCATGGTGGCGATTCCAACAAGCCGTGGTAAATCGAATGAATCACCGCATCGGTTTGCGAATAAAGCTCTAGATCAGCCATAAGGTGCACGGGCCACGTTGTAAAATGTGACCCGATTCTAAAGCCTCTCCGCTCCGAATTCACTACCCCTTGCTAAACGAAGCATCTAGTACTCCTTCAACATGATATTAAAGGAGTACTAGTGGGGTAAATATTCTCCACCATTTACATCAAGAGCGGCGCCAGTCACTGCACAGGCATAGTCGGACCCTAGAAATATCGCTGCTTTGGCACAGTCGGCGTCGTCAGGAATATGGCCCAGAGGAATATTTTTTGAAACTGCCGCTACCTGTTGCTCAACACTTGGGCCACCCGCATCGGCGTTCATTTGCAAATATCCCTCAACTGCTGGCCCCCACATCCATCCCATATACGCAGAATTCACGCGAATATTATAGCCACCAAGCTCCAATGCTAGATGTGAGGTTGCGCTCGCCAATGCGGCTTTCGATGCGCCGTAGCCACCCTGGGTATGTAAAGGTTTGCGGGTAACCATGGTGTTAATCATGACAATCGCGCCGCCGCCCTGCTTTTTCATTTGCGGAATAGTTTCGAGCGTTAAGGCCATTGTGCCAAATAAATTAACGTCCATTGCCGCGCGCCAACTGTCCAAATTTGCAGATTCAATGGGGCCAAATTCCCCTGGATTGTAGGCACTGTTAAAAAGCACATCAATACGACCAAAGCGGGAGATGGTTTTCTCAACTAAAGCTGCGCATTGCTGACGATCACTGATATCAGTAGCAACCTTTAGTACTTCGGTATTTAAACCTAAGGCCATGATCTCTGCCTCAGCCTCATCTAGCTTACTTGCGGTACGCGCGCACATGGCCACGGCGGCCCCTTGCTTCGCCGCTTCTACCGCTAACTCCTGACCCAACCCGGGCCCAATACCCGACACAATGACTACCTTGCCTTGTAAAAGCATAATTTAACCCTGATATTTAAAATTATTAGGAAAACAGAGTATATCTTAGCGGAGTGACCGGGAACCGGCACCACCCATTCGGACGGTGTTTCCAAGTGGCATGAAGGGCTGGAAATAGCAATTTTTTCTTGACTGGCGCGCACATCGTGATGCACTGCGAAGCGAGCAACGTTTTAGTGGCAGTAGTCAATTGCCAAGATGGCTATGCAAGATCAATAACTTTACGCATATTTTGAGAGATTGTCGTAGCAATTTGCTTCGCACGCTCTGTTTTTTGACCGCTGAAATCACGATCGGCAACATAGATGAAATAGTCTAACCATTGCTTAAAATCTTCGTCTAATAAAGCCTGTTTAGCGTTCAACTCTCGGTGAATATTCATCGTGTGCCGATGGTAGTCATTTTTACCCAATAACAGTTTTTCCCAGTACGCTCTAATGCGTGGAAAATGCTCGCGAATATCGATATTAGCAACGTCAGTAAATATCGGCGCCAAGCGATCATCGTTCAACAAACATTCATAGAATGACTCGACGAACACGGCGATATGCTCGGGTGTATCGAGATCTGGTTTGTTATTTTGCGGACTATGTGAAGACATGATACTAGCGAGATTCTATCATTGATGAGCGAGCAATATTGACGTGTCAATATTGCTCACAGATGACGACTATCGTTTCTTTCTTGCCGACTTGGCTTTAGCAAAACGCATAACGCGCTGCTTTCGTTCTACTTGCCTTTTGGTAAGCTCATTCTTCTTACCTTCAAAGGGATTTTCAGAGGTTTTGAATTCAATTTTAATGGGTGTACCCATCATCTTTAATTCGCGCCGAAACGTCTTTTCCAAATAGCGGGTGTAGCTACTCGGCACTTTCTCGGTCTGGTTACCGTGAATAACAATAATGGGGGGATTCTGCCCACCGGGATGCGCGTAGCGAAGCTTGATACGCCTGCCGTTAATCATTGGCGGCGAGTGGTCGTGCACCGCGCCTTCCAATATCGTAGTTAACATCCGAGTTTGCAACTGACGAGTCGCTGACTCATAGGCCTTTTCGACCGATTCGTAAAGGTGACCAACACCGGTGCCGTGTAGTGCAGAGATAAAGTGGATTTCGGCAAAATCGATAAACTGTAAACGCCGGTCCAATTCTTTTTTAATTTTGTCCTTTTGATCAGCGGTAAGGCCATCCCATTTATTAATGCCCACGACCACAGCACGCCCAGAGTCGACCACTTGGCCCAGCAGATGTAGATCTTGATCAACAATGCTCTCACGGCCATCCATAACCAAAATGACAACGTTGGCGTCTTCAATCGCTTTCAGGGTTTTTACAATCGAGAATTTTTCTACGGCTTCAGAGATATGCTTACGCTTACGAATCCCGGCGGTGTCGATAAGGGTATACGCTTCACCCTCTCGCTCGTAATTTATATATACGCTGTCGCGAGTTGTGCCTGGCTGGTCGTAAACTACAACGCGATCTTCTCCCAGCATTCGATTCACCAGGGTCGATTTACCTACATTAGGACGCCCCACCACGGCAATTTTCTTTCCGGTTGCCAGCGCGGCCTGTTTGTCCTCCGCCTCCTGAGGGAACTGCGCGAGCACGTCATCCATCAAGGAGCGCACGCCCTTACCCTGGGTCGCTGTCAATGGATAAATTTTCGCGGCGCCGGTTTTGTAGAACTCGGCCTTTGCCACTTCAGCGTCGGTGCCATCAACCTTATTTGCGACGAAAAACACCGGTTTTGAGCAACTGCGAATATGCTTGATTAAGCCCTCATCCGCCGGCATGAGACCGGCTCGCGCATCTAACATAAGCAAGACAGCATCGGCTTCATCGATAGCTTGTTTAGATTGCTGCGCCATTGGACCGTCAATGCCGACTTCGTCACCATTAATACCGCCGGTATCAATAACAATATAGCGGCGATTACCGTGACTGGCTTCGCCGTATTTGCGGTCGCGCGTTAATCCAGGGAAATTCGCCACCAAAGCATCGCGGCTTTTGGTAAGCCGGTTGAACAGAGTTGATTTACCGACATTGGGCCGGCCTACCAAGGCAATAACAGGAACCATAATTCTATTTAACTCTGATCAGCGCTCGGCCGAATAACAATATGTTTACTTAACGGTCTTGCAGTTTATACGCGATTAACTCACCACTATTGCCGTAGACGTATAGCAGTTTTCCATCAGCCGTCATCGGTGCGCGAAGACCATCACCGTCGACCTTGGTGCGCGCAAGCAAATGACCATCTTCCCGCGCCAACATGTGCAAATACCCTTCAAAATCGCCAACGCCGATGGCACCCTCGAAGGCAACTGGCTCAGTCAGTTCACGGCGTGCTAAAACGGTTTGCGTCCACAGTGCGCCTTGCCCGTTATCGTCGATAGCGTTTACGCTACCATCTGAGGTCACCACAAATACCTTACCCAAATTATCTGTCGCACCGACGTAGCTAGAAGTATCCTTCACCCACAATGGGCGTCCGCTACGAATATCGATCGCCATGACTTGTCCCTGGTAGCCGGTAGCGACGACGGTCTGACCGTCTTCCATCACCAACAAACGACCATCAACATCAACTAAACGTTCAATTTCAGTACTGCCCTGTGGCACGGAAATACGCTGTTCCCATAGTTCACTTCCGTTCTCGATATCAAACGCAATAACGCGACCGTTCGCAAATCCGATCATCGCGATATCGCCAACTACTTTAGGAGTGCTCGTGCCGCGCAAGGTCAAGCGTGGAACTTGAGATGCGTAGCTCCACAGCAATTTACCATCGTCAAAATTAAGCCCCTGCACTTCACCGGCATAGGTTTGCACGACTACGACACTGCCATTACTTTGCGGCGCAGCCAAAACTTCACTGTTTACTGCTACGCGCCAGACGATATCGCCGGAGATACGATCAATAGCGACAACTTCGCCATCAGATGTGCCGATGAACAGCAGCGTTCCAGATACACCCACACCACCCGCAATTCGAAGGTCGTAAGATTTTTTCCAAACCTTCTTACCGCTGGACTTTTTCAGTGCAGCCATTTTACCGTTGGACGAAGCGATAAAAATCTCATCTCCATCGATCACCGGGGTAATACGATGGTATGCCTCAGCTTGACCGTCCCCCAATGAATAGGACCATACTTCCTTTAGCTTCTTTTCTGCTTTGAAGTCAGTCAATTTAGCCGGCTCACGACTAGTAGGGTCGGAGGCGCAGGCCACCATCATCGCACTTGCCAGCAATATACTGACCGCAGAAATAAACCGCATTACTTCGCCCCCTCTACAGCAATCTTGGCTGCAGATAAGTCATTAATTTTCATTTCTAACATTGCATTATTAACCGGCGCTTCCTGCGTGCGAGCCAAGGATCTAGCACGCTGGTACGCTGCCAAGGCAGCTGCCTTATCGCCCTGTGCAAAAGCAACATCACCTTCAAGTTCCGCCGCCTCAGCCGCATAACCCGTACTGGCTAGTCCGCTCAAATAAGCAGTCGCTTTGCCGTATTCTTTTTGCGAATACAGTACCTGCGCTAAACGAATTTCAGTTTGCGCCTTTATCTGCGCACTCGGGCCCTGTTTTAAAACCCATTCGAGCTCAGCCGTTGCCGCCGCATAATCGTCGCTTTTTACCGCGTATTTCGCTTTAAACAAGGCAGCGAATTGGCCGTAACTCAGGCTCGCAAAGCGGTCTTTCAATGTATCTGCCAAATGCTGAGCCGTACTTAAACTACTGCCATCACGCTGCACGGCGGCGTCAGCTATCAACAAATTATCAAATATTGCTGAGGCTTCGCCTGCTTGCGCTTCCTGATGCCCCTGCCAGCCCCTCCAACCAAATACAATGGCCAACGCAAGCGCGATACCAAAGACAGTGGACTTTCCATTGTCTTGCCACCATCTTTTAATGGCTTCGATTTGTTCTTCTTCTGTGCGATACGTTTCCACTAAACTTCCTCTCCGACTTGTCCGGTCGCGTTTAAAAATGATTCTTAGAAATATATTTAACCAGTTCTGCCAATGCGACTAACTGCTGCTCACCCTGCCCAGCGCGAAGTGGTTTAACCGCCGCTTCGCCGCCTTGCAATTCATCTTCTCCCAATACCACCGCCAGTGAAGCGCCTGATTTATCCGCTTTTTTAAACTGACTTTTAAAGCTGCCGCTACCGCAATTAATCAGCACTTTTACCGACGGCATGGCATCGCGTAATTGCTCTGCAATTTGCAAAGCCGCAATGTCCGCTTTTTCACCCACTGACACAATAAAAATATCAGCTTGAGGCTGAATTTCAGGCGCGACATTTAAGGTGTCGAGCATCAGTACCAAGCGCTCAATACCCATTGCAAAACCAACGGCTGGGGTAGATTTGCCTCCCAGCTGCTCAACTAAACCATCGTAGCGACCACCGGCGCACACCGTGCCCTGTGCACCTAAGCTATCGGTAGTCCATTCAAACACTGTTAAACCGTAATAATCTAGGCCTCTCACTAACTGAGGGTTCAATGTATAAGGAATACCCGCAGCGTCTAAGCGTGCGCACAATCCATCAAAGTGGCTGCGCGAAATATCATCTAGATAGTCACTTAGTACCGGTGCAGCGACTAGCAGTTCCCGAGTTTTAGGATCTTTGCTATCGAGTACCCTAAGTGGATTAGTCTCTAAGCGCCGCTTGCTGTCTTCATCTAGCTCATCTTGAAAGCCGCGCAAGTAGTCAACCAGCGCCTGGCGGTAATTGGCGCGCGACTCGGCATTACCGATGCTGTTTAACTCAAGAGTCAGCGCATCACTAATACCAAGTTCTCGCCACAAACGAGCTGTCAGCAAGATAAGCTCTGCGTCTATGTCTGGACCAACCATCCCAAAGGTTTCAACACCAATTTGATGAAATTGGCGCAACCGGCCTTTTTGTGGACGTTCGTGGCGGAACATCGGACCGGTATACCACAAACGCTGAATTTGATTATGCAGCAAACCGTTTTGATCACATGCGCGAACACAACTCGCCGTACCCTCTGGACGCAAGGTCAAACTGTCGCCGTTGCGATCGTCAAAGGTATACATTTCTTTTTCTACAATATCAGTGACTTCACCGATAGATCGCTTGAAAAGCTCGGTGTGCTCAACAATCGGAAAACGAATTTCACTATAACCATAACGAGCAAGTACATCGCGCACGCGCGCTTCCACATACTGCCAAACCGGTGTTTCGGTGGGCAGAATATCATTCATACCGCGAATTGATTGAATACGTGCCAAAACTATTCCCTATCGACCAAATTTACGAATAAAAACGCCAAAACATGGCTTAGCTGCGTGCTATAAGGTCTTTGTCTTGTTCTTGTTTAAGAGCGACCTTTTCGCGAATTAACTTTTCAAGATGGTCGATCAATACATCGTTCTTTACTTTGTGGTCAGGCTTGCCGCCCACATACACTAAATTATTCGGCGTCCCACCAGTGAGGCCAATCTCCGCCTCTTTTGCTTCGCCAGGGCCGTTTACTATGCAGCCGATTACCGCAACGTCCAGTGGCGTGGTCACGTCGTCAAGTCGTGACTCCAATTCATTCATGGTGCTAATCACATCGAAATTCTGCCGAGAGCAGCTCGGGCAAGCAATGAAATTAATGCCCTTGGTACGCAGCTTGAGACTCTTTAATATCTCATAGCCAACTTTCACTTCCTCTACTGGGTCTGCCGCCAATGAAACGCGGATCGTGTCACCGATACCGTCCATTAACAGCAATCCTAAGCCCACCGCCGACTTAACCGTGCCGCCGCGCAGACCACCCGCCTCAGTGATACCAAGGTGCAAAGGCTGTTCTATCTGAGATGCAATCTGCCGATAAGCCGCCACCGCCATAAACACATCGGAGGCCTTCACACTTAATTTAAAATCTTGGAAATTCAGCTTATCGAGAATATCGATATGGCGCATAGCAGACTCGACCAAGGCCTCTGGCGTCGGCTCACCGTATTTACGTTGCAGCTCCTTTTCTAAGGAGCCCGCGTTAACACCGATTCGAATCGGAACATTGTGGAATTTTGCGGCATCGATAACCTCACGTACTTTTAGTTCACGGCCGATATTACCCGGATTTATCCGCAAGCAATCGACACCGTATTCCAAAACTTTCAGCGCAATTTTATGGTCAAAATGAATATCAGCAACCAGTGGCACAGACACTTGTTTGCGGATCTCACGAAATGCTTCCGCGGCCTCCATACTGGGAACCGAGACACGCACAATATCGGCACACGCCGCTTCTAAACGTCTGATCTGCGCAACAGTTGCAGCCACGTCACAGGTTTCTGTGTTTGTCATACTTTGTACAGATATTGGCGCATCACCGCCAACAGCTACATTACCGATATGAATCTGCCGAGATACTCGGCGTTTTATCGGAGATGCCATTTTCATAATTCACCTACTTGTACACGCACCACGTTACTCTTTGCCAATTCTTTTAGCTCAACCAAACGCTCATTGTAATACATCGACACCGCAGGCCAGTATGCTGTACTAAACGTAACGGGGGCCCGCAATTTGAACAGCAAAACCTCGCCCTTTTTCTGCACACCACTTACCACCACACTGTTGTGAGCGTCACGTAACTCTAACCACACATCCTCAGTGAGCTTGAAGGATAGCTCGGCAATTTCACCTACAACTACCGGCACATCAACTTCTTCGGGTTTCACTGGCTCGCCGCCCAATAGCGATTCACCAAGCGACGGCGATTTCCGCAACACTGGTAGTACCGGTAGCTGTTGCTCTAAAACAACAACGGATAGCGCTTTTTTTTCCGGACCGGAAAATATCCAATAGGACAACGACCAAATTAACAGAGCCACAATTAGCGCCAAAATAAAACCCGCGTGGCCAGGCGCCTGAACCTTACCGGGGACTTGAACATGGCTTCGCTGGTTGCTCTGCTCTTCACGACGGCAAATCCGATCGCAGTCGCTCAATAAAGGCGCTTCATCCAAGCCCATATACCGCGCGTAACTTTTTATGTAACCGCGCGCAAATAGCGGTGAATTGAAACGGGAGTAATCGTTTTCTTCTATCGCCTCGACATAGCTATTTAATAAATTCAGTGCTTCGGCAGTTTCGAGCACCGACTTACCCGCGCTTATGCGCGCATCGTGTAATACTGATCCCGGCGGCCCGGGGTAACTATTCTTTGGTCCCGGCATATTAAATCCTTAGCGGCTACCCTGCTGTTTTTGTTTCATATACGCTTTATACAGCAGGTATTCCTCAGATTTTGGATACAAATTTTTCAAGGCCAAGGCAAAACTAGCATGCGAATTTTTGTCATCAAACTTGTCTGCCAAGCGAATACCCAACCACAGCGCCGCGGCATTTTGGCTTGGATTTTTGCTTAGGTAGGCATCGTAAAAACGCTGCGCATCCGCAAATCGTTCCATACGGAAATACACTTCCGCCAATGACATGAGTACCGCCGCATCGTCACCCTGCATCAGGAAGGCACGCTTAAACGCGTCTTCGGCTTTAGTTAACTCATTTAATTGCAAATAACAGCGACCTAGATTGACGAAAGCTTCAACACGACGCTCATACAGTAGCTCTTGTACTACAACTTCAAGCTGCGTCGCCGCTTCCGCATAGCGCCCGCGAGCATACAAAAAGGCTGCATAATTATTGCGCACCCTAGAGGCCGTTGGTGCCGCGCTAATTGATCGCAAATAATATTGTTCAGCTAACTCAAGCTCGCCGGTATTCTGAAAAACTAAGGCTAATGCCTCTAAAGTTTCCGGGTTATTTTTGTCTTCCGCCTCAACATACTGTAAATGGCGTTTAGCCTGATCCCAATTACCTTGCGCGATATAGCTGCGCGCAAGTTGCAAAGAAGTTTCAAAGGCTTTTTTATCATCTAATTTCGATGCGAAGCCGCCGCTTTTGGTTGTCACGCAAGCAGACAATAGCAACGAAGAGATGAGCATTACCGATATCAGGGGTAATACCTTGATGCCTTTTATTCTTAACAACGACATGCAGTATGCTCCCAAAAATTTAGACCAAGCGAATAGGCTGTTCTAACTCCGCCCTTTGGCGATGCCGCTCACTGCGCTTGGTACGATCTTGCACTTGCCCTGCTAACTGTCCGCAGGCAGCGTCAATGTCATCACCGCGCGGCGTTCTCACAGTAGTTACATAGCCCGCTTCCGTCAGAGTCAGCCAAAAGCGGTTAATCGCATTTTTGCTGGGGCGCGCGTAATTCGACAAAGAAAAAGGATTAAACGGGATTAAATTAATTTTACACGGCAGATCTCGAAGCACTTCTGCCAATTGTTTAGCGTGCTCGATACCGTCGTTAACGCCTGCGATCAGTGTGTACTCAATCGTCACTACACGGTGAGTATCTTCTTGCTTGGCAAGATACCGCTTACACGCATCGAGTAATTCCGCTATAGGGTATTTCTTGTTAATAGGCACAAGCTGACTGCGCAATTCATCATTCGGGGCGTGCAGTGAGATCGCAAGCGACACTGTCGAAACGTCACCCAGCTTGTCCAACATTGGCACAACACCTGATGTGCTTAAGGTGACACGTCTCTTGGACAGACCGTAGCCGAAATCATCTAGCATCAAGCTCATGGCTTCGACGACATTGTCGAAATTTAGCAATGGCTCGCCCATACCCATCATCACGACATTGGTGACAATGCGCTTATTACCGGAATTAAACCCGTCAAAGGACTTTATCGCTAACCAGACCTGGCCGATGATTTCAGAGGCGGTCAGATCCCGCATAAAACCTTGCTTACCCGTTGCGCAAAAACTGCAATCTAAACTGCAGCCAACCTGCGATGACACACACAAGGTGCCGCGCTGGCCGTCTGGTATAAGCACCGTTTCAACGAGATTGTTCCCGCCTACTTCAACAGCCCATTTACGAGTGCCGTCGATGGAATCTAGTTGTTTAACAATATTGGGCGGACGAATCTCGGCAAGATCCTGAAGCTTGGCGCGCAAGGGCTTGCCGAGATTGGTCATCTCATCAAAATTGTCGATCCCCGAGTGGTGGATCCACTTGAGGATCTGCTGGGCACGAAACGGCTTTTCACCAATAGAAGTGAGATACGCTTCCATATTTTTGCGCGACATGCCGAGCAAATTCACTTTACTCTGCTGAACGACCGCTGTTGGTGCTTCCATTATCGTGCCCTGCAATGAGCGAAAACGTGATTAAACGCGTTCACACAACTCACTGGTAGAAAAGAAGAATGCAATTTCGCGTGCAGCTGACTCTTCTGAGTCTGAACCGTGTACCGCGTTGGCGTCGATCGACTCAGCAAAATCCGCGCGAATAGTGCCTGGCGCCGCTTCTTTAGGGTTAGTTGCGCCCATAAGTTCGCGGTTTTGTAAAACCGCACCTTCGCCTTCAAGAACTTGCACAGTAACTGGGCCAGAAGTCATAAAATCAATCAGCGCCGGAAAAAACGGACGGCCTTTATGTTCGGCGTAGAAACCTTCAGCCTGTTCGCGGCTCAAGCGCAACATTTTTGCAGCGACAATGCGCAGACCGGCTTTTTCAAAGCGGCTGTAAATTTCGCCAATAACATTTTTGCTAACAGCATCAGGCTTAGCAATGGAAAGGGTGCGTTGAACGCCCATCGGTCTTTCTCCAAAAAGTAAAACAAGAACAATTCGAGCAACAAGATTGCCCGTTACGAAAAATCGTAGAATTATACGCGTATTAATAGCAAATAGGTACGCGAGAGAGTGTATGACAGCGAGTTCTGGGCTGCGTTTCGGAAAACTCCTCCCAGTTCTCGCTTTTAGTGTGATCGGACGGCTTGCGCAGCGCTAGAAAAGCAAAAACAGCCGAACTAGTCCTGCTCTTCAATCCATGCTGCCTGAATGGCTTCAAGCACCTTTTCACCGCAGCGCTTTGGGTCATCATCAAAATCGTCCAAGCCCATCACTTTGTCTCTTAAGTCTACAAAGTTGATATGAATTGGATCTACTTCTGGGAATTTATCGGCAAGTTCAATACCAATATCTAATACATCAGTCCATTTCAGACTCATTTCGACACACCTTTATTACAAAGCTCACGGCTTAATGACGTTCAGAAACCATGTTTATCGTGTAGCGCGGCACTTCGACAACTAAATCGGTATCGCCAACCACAGCCTGACAACTTAAACGTGAGTCAGGCTCCAAGCCCCACGCTTTATCAAGCATATCTTCTTCAAGCTCATCCGCCTCATCTAGCGACTGAAAGCCTTCTCGAACAATGATATGACATGTGGTGCATGCGCAGGACTTTTCGCAGGCGTGCTCAATATCGATACCATTCGCCAACATAACATCACACACCGTTTCACCCGGGGTGGCGTCCAACACGTCGCCATCAGGACACAGTGCCTCATGGGGTAGTACTACAATGCGTGGCATGCCCGCTTCCTTTAAATTTCATCGACTCGCCGGCCGGCGAGTGCTTGGTTAATACTAGCGTCCATACGACGCTCGGCGAAGACTTCGCTCGCCTTACCGACAATTTCAATATGTTTAGCTATGCTGGCAACCGAACCTTGCTCGCGCTCGCGATGCAGAACCTCCATCTTAGCCAACAACTCACGCTGCTCATCTTCGCTCAACATGGCTTCGCCATCCTTAAGCAGTGCCGCAGATAATGCCTGCAGTAGACCCTCGGCCTCGATTTGCTGTTCGCGCAAGGCTCGCGCCTCTTTGTCATCCGCCGCAGAGGCCCATGATTGCTGCAACATATCGGCGATATCGGTATCACTCAAGCCGTAGGCCGGCTTCACTTCGATACGACTCTCAGAACCCGTGCTTTCCTCTCTAGCACTCACGCGCAAGAGGCCGTCGGCATCAACTTGGAACATCACCTTAATCCGCGCCGCACCGGCAACCATTGGCGGAATGCCCTGCAACTCAAAGCGCGCCAATGAGCGACAGTCATCTATCAACTCTCGCTCACCCTGCACGACATGGATCGCCATCGCCGTTTGGCCGTCTTTAAACGTTGTAAACTCCTGCGCCATGGCAACCGGAATAGTGGTATTGCGGTGAATAATTTTCTCAGTGAGCCCGCCCATGGTTTCAATACCAAGGGACAATGGAATAACATCCAATAGCAGCATTTCGTCGCCGCTGCGATTACCGACCAATTGATCAGCTTGCAGGGCCGCCCCTAGGGCAACCACTTTATCAGGGTCTAAATCGATCAGCGGTTCACGACCAAACCATTCTGCAACCCGCTCCCTAACACGGGGCACCCGAGTTGAGCCGCCCACCATCACCACATTATGAATATCGTCACTGCACAGCTTGGCATCGCGCACGGCGCGCTTACAGGCGCGGATCGCCTTATCTATCAGCGGATCAACCAAGTCGTTAAACTGCTGCCGACTAAGCGTAGAACTGATATCCGCCAAGGCCAGCTCAACCTCGTCTGCACTAGAAAGCTGCTCTTTTGCCTGCCGCGCTGCGGTCAATAAACTGCGCTGCTGAAACACATCGAGACTGTCGAGTTTATGCTCAGCAACAAACCACTGCGCCAGCGCGTGATCGAAATCATCGCCCCCTAAGGCTGAGTCGCCGCCAGTAGAGAGCACTTCAAAGACCCCCTTAGTGAGCTGCAACACCGAAACATCGAAGGTGCCACCGCCTAAATCAAATACCGCAACAGCAACTTCATCCTGCTGATCAAGCCCATAGGCGACCGCCGCCGCGGTGGGTTCATTTAACAGACGAAGGACGTTCAAGCCGGCGATTCTTGCCGCATCTTTTGTTGCTTGGCGTTGGGCGTCATCAAAATAGGCCGGTACGGTAATGACCACACCGGTCAGCTCTCCACCAAGGGTTTCCTCCGCTCGCTGGCCAAGGGATTTGAGAATTTCCGCTGACACCTGCACCGGTGAAACATCGCCCGCCCGCGTGCGAATTTTAACCATATCCTGCCCTAAATCGAGCAGTTCATACGGTGACATCTTCACCCCAGTGACATCCGTCACATCAGCAAAAGAACGCCCCATTAAGCGCTTAATCGACATCAGGGTATTCACAGGGTCGCTACTCGCACCCGCCAGCGCTTTCTCTCCGACTTCGATGCTCGCTTCTTCGCCATAAAGCACCACCGACGGCAGCAAATGCGCGCCATCAATATCCGCTAGCGTTTGTGCCGAGCCATTTCTGACCGTGGCCACTAGTGAGTTCGTGGTACCCAGATCAATTCCAACCGCCAGCTTACGCTGGTGCGGCTCGGGGGTTTGTCCTGGTTCTGAAATTTGCATCAACATATTTGCTGTTTGGGCTCCCGGCGACGATAAGCGCCTTATTTAATAATCTAGCAATTCACTTTCTTTCAATTCCGCTTCACTGCGCAATTTTTCTAAAAACTGCAACTTGGCATAGCTGGCCAAGGACTCGTCGAATTGCTGTTCAAGGTAAGATGCGGAAAATAGCGATTTTTGCTGATCTGCCGCGGCGGCTAGGTCGCGATAAAACGCGTCTAATGCCGCTTCTGGATCGCTGGCACTTTGCAATTCAGACAACTCCTCACGAAGCTGCATCTGCTGCATCAAAAACTCGGGATCGCGAAACGTGGTTGACGACATATCACTGTCCACACCAGCCAACTTCAGAAGATAGGCTGCACGACGTGTGGGCGAAACCAAGGTCTCATACGCCTCGTTAATTTGCGATGAATATTGCACGGCACGCAAGCGCTCCCTCTCGTTCGCGCCTGCGAATCGATCTGGGTGTGCCTCACGCTGAAGCTCGCGATAACGGCGACTTAGATCCGCCTGATTGACCTCATACCTCTGCGGCACAGCCAGCAGAGCGAAGTAATTTTCCCGAGGATTAAATTCTGACATAGGATTATGGCCGGCCGGCGGAGCCGCTAGACGGTGAAACTTTCGCCGCAGCCACACTCAGCCGACACATTAGGGTTATTAAATTTCAGGCCTTCGTTTAGACCTTCTTTCACAAAATCCAATTCGGTGCCATCGAGATACACCATGCTTTTAGGATCGATATAAACCGCTGCGCCGTCACGCTCAAAGACCTGATCTTCGGCCTGCGCTTCGTCAACAAACTCCAGCACATAGGCCATACCGGAGCAGCCAGACGTGCGCACGCCGATACGAATACCTAAGCCGCGACCACGACCATCGATCTGCCGTTTAATATGGCCTGCCGCCGCGCTACTTACTGAAATTGGCATTTATCTCTCCCCCAGCTGCAATTCAGGACGCAGCTTTTTTCTTGCGATAATCTGATACCGCTGCTTTGATCGCATCTTCCGCCAACACTGAACAGTGAATTTTCACTGGTGGCAGCGCTAATTCTTGGGCTATTTCAGTGTTTTTAATGAGCTCAGCTTCTTCCAAAGTCTTGCCCTTTACCCACTCGGTTAGCAGTGAGCTAGATGCAATCGCTGAACCGCATCCGTAGGTTTTAAACTTGGCGTCTTCGATAATACCCTGCTCATTCACCTTTATTTGCAGGCGCATTACATCACCGCAAGCAGGCGCACCCACCATGCCGGTACCAATTTCGTCTGCGCCATCGTCAAATTTACCGACGTTGCGCGGATTCTCGTAGTGATCGAGTACTTTTTCGCTATATGCCATGATGTCGTCCTCTCTCTGAGTAGCTTAATGAGCCGCCCATTCAATACTGTCCAAATCTACGCCATCTTTGTACATATCCCACAAAGGTGACAATTCCCGTAACTTATCAACTGCGCCACGAACCTGCTTAATCGCATAATCCACTTCTTCAGGTGTCGTGAAACGCCCGAAAGAAAAGCGCAGCGAGCTGTGTGCTAGCTCGTCATTCAAGCCAAGCGCACGCAGCACGTAAGAAGGCTCTAAACTGGCCGATGTACACGCCGAACCAGACGATACCGCCAGGTCTTTCAGCGACATAATCAATGACTCGCCTTCAACATACGCAAGGCTGACATTCAGATTGCCCGGCAGGCGCTGTTCAAAATCGCCATTAATATGCACTTGCTCAATGTCTTTGAGACCATCCCAAAAGCGATTGCGCAAGGCCATTGAATGCGCCGCATCTTGGTCCATTTCTTGACGCGCGATTTCACACGCTGCACCCATTCCCACTATTTGATGGGTTGGCAAGGTACCTGAACGCATACCGCGCTCATGACCACCGCCGTGCATTTGCGCCTCAAGACGGATCCGGGGCTTGCGACTTACGTAAAGCGCGCCAATGCCCTTAGGGCCATACATTTTATGTGCAGACATCGACAGCAAATCGACTTTCATCGTCGCCATGTCGATAGTCACTTTGCCAGCGGTTTGCGCCGCATCAACGTGAAAAACAACGCCATTGGCACGACAGACTTCGCCAATGCCTGCGATATCGTTGATGGTGCCGATTTCATTGTTTGCGTGCATGATACTAACCACAACGGTGTCTTCACGCAGTGCAGCAGCAATGGCTTCTGGTGTAATCAGACCTTTATCCGTGGGATCCAAATAGGTCACTTCAAAACCTTCGCGCTCAAGCTGGCGGCAAGTATCCAGCACCGCTTTATGCTCAATTTTGGAGGTAATAATATGCTTGCCTTTTTTGCTGTAAAAGTGCGCTGCACCTTTGATAGCAAGATTATTTGACTCAGTGGCGCCAGAGGTCCACACAATTTCACGCGGATCGGCATTCAACAGGTCGGCAACCTGACGACGAGCATTCTCTACCGCTTCCTCAGCCTTCCAGCCAAATAAATGCGAGCGCGATGCGGGGTTACCGAACACGCCCTCGGTGGTCAGACAGGCCATCATTTTCTCTGCAACCCGCGGATCAACCGGGGTGGTTGCGGAGTAATCCAAATAAATCGGCAATTGCATAAACTTTTCTCCAAACTCCCGACCGCAGTCGAGAAATACACTAATCTATCGCAGTTAAGGTAATTGACTGCGCACTGCGCGCCCGCTGTAACTGGCGTGCAGAAACATTTTGCACATCGCGCCGCTCAACCAAACTAGCCAAGCTGATGTCGCTTAAAAAATGGTGAATCTGGTCACTTAAATCAGACCACAAATTGTGTGTCAGGCAGGTTTGGCCATCCTGACAATCACTACTACCGGCGCAGCCTGTGGCATCCACACGCTCATCAACGGCGTCGATTATCTCTGCAACGAAAATCGTTTCGCTAGGCCTACTCAGCCTATAGCCGCCGCCTGGACCTCGAATACTAGACACCAAGTCTTTGCGTCGCAGTTTGGCAAACAGTTGTTCTAAGTACGACAGCGAAATATCTTGTCGCCCCGACACATCAGCTAAGCTAATGGGGCCACGATCACCGTACAGCGCCAAATCCAACATTGCTGTCACTGCGTAACGCCCTTTTGTCGTTAATCGCATAAGCTCACCTACGTTTTTCCACGCTGGAATTATGCAATAACCTAGCAAAACAGTCAACTTTATATCCGATGCTTTTAGTAGGATATAGTCCAACTTTGGGTCAGGGATTATAGAGAGTCGCCGCCGCTATCACCATCTTTTAGCTTAGCCTTGCGAACCCAATACTGGGTCGATGTAAGAATGCCGCGCAAAATATTCACTTCCATTTCATCTAAGCGAGTGCGCTGATACAAACGCCGCAGCCGCGTCATCAGTTTTTTAGGCGCTTCTGGCCTTAAAAAATTGATATCGCGCAAGGTTTCTTCCAAGTGCACTAAATAGCGCTCTAAATCGTCGGCGCCGGCAACCGGCACATCCCACTCAGCCATCTCATTACTAGTTAATTCGCCACTAAGCTGCGCCATTCGCAGTTCGTAACTCAACACCTGAACCGCCATCGCGATATTCAGTGAGCTGTAGTCAGGGTTTGCAGGGATATGGACGTGCAAGTTGCAGCGCTGCAATTCTTCATTTGTTAAACCCCGATCTTCGCGGCCAAATACCACAGCGACCTTATGGCTTGCTTCAGCTTCTTTATAAGCCCTCTCCATGCAATGGCGCGGATCTAACAAAGGCCAGGGCACCGTGCGCTCACGAGCGCTGGTACCAATAACGAGCTGGCACCCAGATATCGCATCAGCCAAAGAGTCGCAAACCACCGCGGAATCAAGTAAATCACCAGCGCTTGCTGCACGCCAGGTGGCTTCGTCATGGGGATACTTTTGAGGCTCAACCAGATACAACTGCGACAAGCACATATTTTTCATCGCCCGCGCCACAGCACCGATATTCCCAGGGTGGGAGGTATTCACCAACACGATGCGGACGTTATCTAGGGCAGTAATAGACGACTGTTGCGGGCTCAAATTCTGTGAACTCATAGTAGCGGCTCTTTTTAGGAGCCGCGCATTCTAGCAGAAGCTAGCGGCTAGGTCAGCGATTCCAGCGCCAGTGCAAGCTAAGACCGACCTCCTGATCGGATGCTAAAAAACCCTCACAAATCGCGATATCTGCAATAGCGGCAAGATCATCATCGCAGTAAATAAGCGGCAAGGTGTCACGCCGCCACGGCGGCACACCCCACTCCTGCAATAAGTTCTTTAGGGATTTGCTGTGCGCATGACCCGCAATACGGCAGCGCTCACCGCCGCGACGGAATCGAACGGTGACATTCCCACGGGGTATGAACTTGCCACCGGCACTGCTGCCAAGACGCCCCAGCCCACTAATTTCGCATTCGCCACCACGCCAATAGAAAATGCGCTCACTACCAAAGCGCTCTGAAACAGACTCCGGCACACAATAAAGACGGCCGCGAAAGGCCCTTAATGTCATCGCCTTATTCACGACATATATTGGCTGGCTATCATTACTCGAATGCAAAAACTGTTCAGCCAACTCCCGAGTTTGAGCCTGATCTAAACGCTGATCAGTGCGCAACAATACAAATTGACGAAGCAATGCCCGCTGCCGGCTAGCGTCAAACTCCCTCAGCTCAGCAAGCTTAAGGTTACCGTCTTCATCGCTTAATTTAGCAATATCGGCATTGAGATAGGAGTCTAACAGTAGCGATGTTTCAGCCTGCAAGGCCGCTGCGGCAACAATAGTATTGCGGTACGTTGGCCAAGCCTGCGCGACAACAGGCATCACCCGATGACGTAAGAAATTCCGGCGATAGTGCGAATCACTGTTACTGGGATCATCAATCCACGCCAGACCTTGAGAGTTAGCATAGGACTCAAGCACCGCGCGACTGACACCCAGCAGCGGCCGAACCAAGACGCCGCTCCCCACACGGCGAGTCACCGGCATAGCGGCAAGGCCGGCAACACCTGCGCCGCGAAGCAAGCGCAGAAAAAAGGTTTCTACTTGATCATCTTGATGGTGGGCCAATAACAACACGCTGCCATCATCAACAAGCTCTTCGAAGACTTTATAGCGTGCTTCCCTAGCGAGACTTTCTATCCCTTGACGATGACCTTGAACCTCAACCAAGCGCGCCTGAAATGAAATACCATACTGCTTACAGACAGCCTGACACCGCTCTGCCCACTCTTCAGATGGCGACTGCAATTGATGGTTTATGTGTATGACCGATAATTCAGGGAAAGTCTCGCCGCGGCGCAGCGCGCTCTGCTGCAAGCACCAGGCAAGATGAAGTAAGACGTGGGAATCGAGTCCGCCGCTATAGGCGATAACCCAACGCCGGCACCGCAAATAGGGTGCCAGCGCAGTCGAGACAGTGGACAGCAGATCAGTCATAAACACTCCGCGCCCCTAAAGTGCTTAGTTGGCGGACTTATGTCGACGAAGCTTAACTAACACCGTACGACATTAAGCGCTCGTAACGGGTATCGAGCAATTCTTTCTCAGACAATGCCTGCAGGCGAGTAATCTGAGCTGCAATGTGATCGCGAACTCGTGAAGCACTCAAGTCGATATCACGATGGGCGCCACCACGGGGTTCCGGAATAGTTGCGTCAACGATACCCAGCTCTTCAAGCACGGTAGAGGTCAAACCCATCGCCTCTGCCGCATCCGGCGCAAACTCAGAGCTCTTCCAAATGATATTTGCGCAGCCTTCTGGAGAAATAACAAAGTAAGTTGAATATTGCAGCATCGCGATATGGTCACCCACACCGATACCCAGTGCGCCACCGGAGCTACCCTCCCCAATAACAACGCAAACAATCGGTGTTTTCAGACGAGACATGACCGCCAGATTTTGCGCGATAGCCTCACTGATTCCACGCTCTTCACTGTCTATACCGGGGTATGCGCCAGGGGTATCAATTAAAGTCACAATCGGTAAATGATAGCGTTCAGCCAATTCCATCAAGCGGAGCGCTTTGCGGTAGCCTTCCGGCTTCGGCATACCGAAGTTGCGTTTCACTTTCTCGGTAACACCGCGGCCTTTTTCTTGGCCAATAACCATCACTGGCTTGCCATTAAGCTTACCAATACCGGCAACGATTGCGGAATCGTCACCAAAATGGCGATCACCGTGCAGCTCATCAAAATCGGTGAAAACACGGCGAATATAATCAAGCGTGTAGGGCCGCATTGGATGCCGCGCAATCTTGACGACATTCCACGGAGTTAGATTTGAAAATATTTTCTCCGTCAGCTTGCTACTTTTTTCACGAAGCTTGGTGATTTCTTCATTGATGTTGAGGTCGTTGTCACTTCCGACTAGCTGTAGCTCTTCGATTTTGGCTTCCAGCTCGGCAATAGGTTGTTCAAAATCAAGATAGTTCGGATTCATTGCTCTATTTTATTCGCTCGTCAAATTCCGGTAATGCCCACAATTCATAGCGATATATGGGCCCATTCGCAGGTGTGATTATACGTTAATCGTAATTGATCACCACGTTATTTGCGCCACACTCGTCACGTAATCGCAGTAATAACTCATCGTTTGGCAGGATTCGCCAATCCTCGCCCAAGCGGATACGGCACTTTCCCTCTGGCCGCTGGTAGCTAATAACCACCGGACAGCGGCCACCTTTGGCAATATTTAGAGCGCCTTTGAGACGCTCAATGCCCTCGTTTTCAAGCGTGGCGCCAGATACAGATATCTGCAATTCCTTGGCGCTCTGATCCCGCGCCTCGGCAATACTGCGCACCGCCTTTACCCGCATTTTTTTACCACCGCTGTACTCGTCATTGCTGCAAATACCCTCAACAACAATAACGGTGTCTTTAACCAGTTTCTCTCGACACTCATCATAGGCGTCACTGAACAAGGCCACTTCAATACGTGCGCTGCGATCATCTAACAGCACAAATGCCATAGTGTCACCGCGCTTGTTTTTCATGGTCCGCATACTCATCACGAGACCAGCGATGGTTTGGGGGTGCTTTTCCGGGTTCAGATCGACAATCTTTTTGGGTACAAAACGGCGTAACTCCCCCTCGTAATCGTCAATGGGGTGCCCAGTCACATAAAGCCCGAGGGTTTCTTTCTCGCCCAACAATCGCTCTTTACTACTCCAGCGACGCACGTCTTGAAATGGGGCATACACATCGCGACTTACTACCGCCAAGGTCTCACCAAACAAGTCGGTCATACCGCTTTCGGTATTTTTCGCTGACTGCTCTGCCCCTTGTACTGCTTCTGGCATGGCCGCCATCAGTATGGCGCGATCCTCACCCCAGTCGTCAAAGGCGCCAGAGCGGATTAGCGCTTCCAGTGCTCTCTTGTTTACTTTTCGAGGGTCTGTGCGCTCGCAGAACTCAAACAAATTGACAAAGGGACCACCGGCATTCCGCGCGGCAATAATGTTTTCTACCGGGCCTTCGCCCAAGCCTTTTATCGCTCCCAATCCATACACAATCTGGCCGCGGTCGTTCACAGTGAACATATACTCGCCTTCGTTTACCGATGGCAATTTATAGTCCAGCTTCATTTCCCGACATTCTTCGATGAAGATTACGATCTTGTCGGTATTGTCCAATTCCGAGCTCATTACCGCGGCCATAAACGGCGCCGGATAATGTGTTTTCAGCCATGCGGTTTGATAGGAAACCAAGGCGTACGCAGCCGAGTGCGATTTATTAAAACCGTAACCTGCGAATTTTTCCATCAAGTCAAAAATATTGGAGGCGAGTACTTCCGTAAAGCCCTTCTCCACTGCACCGGCCTGAAATAAAACCCGCTGCTTTTCCATTTCCTCTGGCTTTTTCTTACCCATGGCGCGGCGCAATAAATCGGCGCCACCCAGGGTGTAACCACCCATTTCCTGGGCGATCTGCATTACCTGTTCTTGGTACAAAATAATGCCGTACGTGGGCCCCAAAACCGGCTTAAGGCAATCGTCCTGATACTGCGGGTGCGGGTAGGCCAATTCGGCACGGCCGTGTTTGCGGTTAATGAAGTCATCGACCATACCTGACTGCAAGGGGCCAGGCCTAAACAAGGCCACCAGGGCGATAATGTCTTCGAAGCAGTCTGGCAACAGCCTTTTTATCAAGTCTTTCATACCGCGGGATTCCAACTGGAAAACCGCGGTGGTTTCCGCGCGCTTCAACAGATCAAAGGTTTGTCTGTCCTGCAAAGGAATCGCCATAATATCCAGCGGATCTTCGCCTAGCTTTGCGCGATGGGCATTCACAATCTTCAGTGCCCAATCGATAATCGTTAACGTACGCAAACCCAAAAAGTCGAATTTAACGAGGCCCGCGTCTTCGACATCGCTTTTATCAAACTGGGTTACTAGGCCGCCACCGGTATCGTCACAATAGAGCGGCGCAAAATCGGTCAGTTTGGACGGTGCGATAACGACACCCCCCGCATGCTTACCAACGCCTCGTACCACCCCTTCGAGCTGCACAGCCATATCCCAAATTTCTTGGGCCGCTTCGTCATTGACTAAGAACTCGCGCAATACTTCTTCTTGTTCATGCGCCTTCGCAAGGGTCATTCCCACTTCAAAGGGAATCATTTTTGAGAGCTTATCCGCAAGCCCATAGGCCTTACCCTGCACACGGGCTACATCTCGCACCACCGCCTTAGCAGCCATGGTACCAAAGGTAATTATTTGGCTTACCGCATCGCGACCATAGTTATCGGCAACGTAATTGATAACGCGGTCTCGGCCATCCATGCAAAAATCGACATCAAAATCCGGCATGGATACCCGCTCCGGATTCAAAAATCGCTCGAACAGCAAGTCGTATTGAATAGGATCAAGATCTGTAATTTTTAAGGCGTAGGCAACTAGTGAGCCCGCTCCCGAACCGCGTCCAGGGCCTACAGGAATATCGTGATCTTTAGCCCATTGGATAAAATCCATCACGATCAGGAAGTAGCCGGGAAACCCCATCTGCAGGATAACGTTTAGCTCGAAGTCTAGACGCTCACGATACTCTTTTTGATAATCAACAAATTCGGGCGCCGCACTATCGAACAGAAAATCTAACCGCTCGTCTAAACCGTGATGACAGAGTTCGCGAAAAAATTCCTCTTGGGTTTTGCCCTCAGGTATCGGATATTCAGGAAGATAATAGGTGCCGAGCTGTATAGTAAGATTACAGCGCTTGGCAATTTCAACGCTGTTCGCCAAGGCTTCCGGTATATCTGCAAACAGGGCCTGCATTTCTTCTGCACTGCGCAGATATTGTTGTTCGCTGTAATTGCGAGGCCGGCGGGGATCATCTAGTACGCGGCCGTCGCGGATACATACGCGCGCTTCATGGGCGTCAAACTCTTTGGAATCTAAAAATCGTACATCATTCGTTGCGACAACTGGGCAATCCGCTTGTTCAGCCAGCGCTACTGCAGCGTGCAAATAATCATCTTCATTCTGGCGACCAGTACGCTGTAATTCGATATAAAATCTATCGGGGAATACACGCAGCCAGCGGGATAAACTCGCCAACGCTGCATCTTGCTTACTACCAAGTAATAACTGACCGACATCCCCTTCTCTCGCACCTGACAACGCAATCAAACCTTCATTCGCTTGCTCTATCCAGCTTCGATTAACGTAAGCTCGGCCCTGATACTGACCTTCTAAATAGGCGCGCGAAATCAGTTCGGTGAGATTTCGATAGCCTGTTTGGTTTTGTGCTAGCAAGCAGATGATACTGATCTGATCTGGGTCATCGTCATCGCGAACCAAAAGATCACTGCCGAAAATGGGTTTTATACCAGCGCCAGTCGCCGCCTTCTGAAACTTAATGAGGGCATAAAAATTATTTAGATCGGTGAGTGCAACCGCCGGCATATTAAGGTCGGCAACCCGCTTTGCCAGTGCCTTAACCCTTACAAGTCCATCAACGATGGAGTATTCGGAGTGAACCCGCAAATGAACGAACTGATCGGAAATCATTCTTCGGCCTCCAAAATTGCTCGAACTGGCGCATAGCTTCGGCGGTGAATAGGTGTGACACCTAGTTTTTGTAATGCGGCTAAATGCACTTTGGTCGGGTAGCCCTTGTGACCCGCAATACCATAGCCTGGATAGACAGATTCAAACTCTGCCATTTCTCGGTCGCGGGTGACCTTGGCTAAAATTGACGCTGCGGCAATTGCCGGCACTCGGCTATCGCCTTTAACGACCGCTTGGGCGCGGTATGGCCAGTTCGGCACTTTATTGCCGTCCACTAGCACAAACTCAGGCTGAACTGCCAAACCCGCTACTGCGCGATGCATGGCCAATAGGCTTGCTTGCAGTATATTTAACTCGTCAATTTCTGCGACAGATGCCCGCGCAACACAATAACTCAGCGCCTTATCTTTAATTTCAATGAAAAGCGCTTCGCGACGCTTTTCAGTCAATTTTTTAGAATCATTTAAACCCACAATGGGATTTTCAGGATCAAGAATAACGGCAGCCGTCACTACATCACCACACAGCGGCCCACGACCCACCTCATCGACACCCGCTGTTAAAACAGGAACATCAAACTCGGCAAACAGGTCGTCTATTTTAGGCATTGGGCGCTCCGACACACTGCAGCACCACATCAGCGGCGCGCTCACTTGCGCCCCGTGCCAATTGACGGTGAATAATTTGAAATTCTTCGATAAGAGTCTCCCGATGGTTCGCATTATTCAACTGTTCTAATAGCAGCGGACCTATCACTTCAGCACACACTTCATCCTGCAGCAACTCTGGCACTAGGGCGCGCTGCGCTAATAAATTCGGTAGGGAAAAGAATGGCGTTTTAATTAGGCGAGAAAATATCTTGTAAGACCACTTACCAAAGCGGTAAGCAACAACCATGGGACGCTGCAACAATAAGGCTTCAAGACTTGTCGTGCCAGAGGCCATTAACACAACATCTGCGGCAGCCATCACTGTTCGCGACTGACCAAGCACGACCCTCACCGGCAAGTCTTTAGATAGTGCCGCCACGGCTTGTAATATCTGCTGTTTCCGCTCGATGTTCGCCGCTGGAATTAAGAATTCAATATTAGGTTGCGCACGTCGTAACCATTGAGCAGTTTCTATGAATGGCGCAATGAGTTGAGCAACTTCACCACCTCGACTGCCCGGCAAAATTGCTAACACTGGATGCCCATCCTCAACATCTAGCTCCGCTCGCGCCTCGGCTCGCTGATCATCCAATGAAATCTGATCTGCTAAAGGATGACCAACACAGGTGACGGGAACACCGTGCTCTTGGTAAAAATGCTCTTCAAAGGGGAACAGCGTCAGCATGTGATCAACTGACTTGGCGATATTTTTAATTCGGCCCTGACGCCACGCCCACACCGATGGACTGACGTAGTGCAGCGTTTTGATACCCCGTTCGCGCAGAAAGCGCTCAATATTTAAATTAAAGTCAGGCGAGTCTATGCCAATAACAATATCTGGCTGCCAGCTCATAAAATGTAACTTCAATAAACGTCGTAAACGCAGTAATTCCGGCAAGCGCTTGAGGGGTTCGACGAAGCCCATCACTGACAGTCGATCCATCTCACACAGACTTCGACAGCCCTGCTCAATCATCAAGGAGCCGCCAACGCCTTCAAATTGTGCGTCAGGGTAGCGATGTTTAATAGCGCGAATTAAATCAGCGCCTAAAATATCACCGGAGGCTTCCCCAGCGATAATACCGATTCGCATTGCAGTCATAAAATAGCCATGTGTCGCGGCCGAACGGCGCGAATTAACGCACGATACCGCGTTGAGATTGTGTCAATGAATCCGCCAACAACTGCACTTCCGGAAACTCGGCCGCAATGGGTGCCATCGCCGCCAACGCTTCGTCTACAGTATTATTTTGACGATATATAATTTTATAGCAGCGCCGAATTGCCGCGATGCTCTCGGCACTAAAACCTCGTCGCTTAAGCCCTTCACTATTAATAGTTTTGGCTTCCGCAGGGGTGCCACTAACTGTTACATAGGCGGGTACATCCTTACTGATACCGCAGCCGAAACCGGCAAAGCTGTGAGCGCCAATATGACAAAATTGATGTACCAGCGTAAAGCCGCTCAAAATCGCCCAGTCACCTACATTGACGTGCCCAGCTAAGGCAGCGTTGTTCACCAAGATACAGTTGTTGCCGATAACTGAGTCGTGACCGACGTGGACATAGGCCATCAAAAGATTTTTATCGCCGATAATCGTTTTACCGCGGTCTTGAACCGTACCACGGTGGATTGTTACACCTTCGCGAATAACATTGTCATCGCCAATGATAAGCTCGGTGGGCTCACCCTTGTATTTTAAATCTGGGGTGTCATCGCCAACCGTCGAAAATTGGTATATGCGATTATTCTTACCAATTTTAGTTGGCCCCATCAGCACCACGTGTGATCGAATATCCGAACCTTCGCCAATTTCAACGCCGGCACCAACCATTGTCCACGGACCAATTTTGACATTGGCCGCGATCACCGCACTAGGATCAATAATCGCGCGCGGGTCAACTGCAGCTGATGGATGAATATTATCTGTCACTATGGGCGCTGCCGGTCAATACACAGAATTGTTGCAGAGGCCGCCAACTTGTCTTCAACATAAGCTTGGCACTCAAATTTCCACAGCCCCTTTTTGTCAGAGACATATTGCGCTTTTAATATTAATTGATCGCCAGGAATAACTTGCCGTTTGAAACGCGCCTTATCAACGCCGGCAAACATATAAATAGATCCTTCAGATGGCTTTTTATCCAGGGTTTTGAAGCCCAAAATTCCTGCAGCCTGCGCCATTGCCTCAATGATCAACACCCCAGGCATGATCGGTAATTCTGGAAAGTGACCATTAAAATGGTTCTCGTTGCCGGTCACATTTTTTAGCGCGACGATAGATTCGCCCAAGGTTAATTCCAGCACCCGATCAACCAATAAGAAGGGATAGCGTTGCGGCAGGTATTCCTTAATTTCATTAATATCCATCAGCATATCTCAGCTTTCACCCTCATTTTTAATCTTCAATTGCTTTTCTAAGAATGCCACTCGCCTATAGAGCTCATCGAGCTTGCTAAAGCGTGCCGCGTTTTTTCGCCACTCTGTCGATTCAGACATCGCGAAGCTTCCGGAGTAAGAGCCCGATTTTGAAATCGACTTACTCACCAAGCAACGCGCCGTAATGTGAACATTGTCGGTAATTGTAATATGCCCAACTACTCCGACGTTACCGGCCAGTGTACAATTTTTACCAATAACAGCGCTTCCCGCGACTTGGCAGCAACCTGCCATCGCTGTTCCATCACCCACAATGACGTTGTGGGCAATCATAGTTTGATCGTCAAGAATGACATTATTACCGATCATCGTATTTTCTATTGCGCCACGGTCAATACAGGAATTAGCACCAATCTCGACCCGATTCCCTATTTGCACACCACCAAGCTGATGGATCTTCTCCCAACCTGCCGGACCTGGGGCAAAACCGAAACCATCACCACCAATAACCACACCGGAATGGACAATACACTCGTCGCCGATACTGACACCGTGATAAATCGTCACATTGGCATGAATATAACAGTGTTTCCCAATCCGGCTGCCACGACCAAGCACTACACCCGCCGCAATTACACTGCCCTCGCCGACTTCTGCCCCCGACTCGATTACACAATTAGCGCCGATCGCAACAGAGTCATGAATATTTTCAGCTACAACAACGGCACTCGGATGCACACCAGAACGCGGCTTTTCAAAGGGATCGAACAGCGCGCTAACGCGGGCGTACATTAAATAGGGGTTGTCAGATAACAAACAATTCCCTGTAAAGCCCGCCGCTATATCTGGGTGAAGTATAACTGCGCCAGCTAACGTAGTTTGAAGGCTAGATTTAAACTTGATATTGGACAAAAAACTTAGCTGTTCAGATCCTGCAGTTGCCAGTGAAGCAATACCGCAAAGCTGAGTCGCTGCGTCTCCTCTAAAGTCGAGACCTAAAATCGTAGCGAGCTCAGCAAGGCTGAACGTTTTTTGTCCAGACATGGCTTTACTTGGCTTGATTCAGCTTGTCAGCCACTTTTGCAGTGATGTCGAAGCTAGCATCAGCGTGCAGGACTTGCTTACGTGGTAACAATAAACCTATATTTTCAGCCTTGATAAGATCCGGCAGTATTTTCTGAAGCTTCGGACCTAGCTCTTGAAGTATTGACTGTGCTTCTTGCTGATTCGCGGCCTCGATTTTACGTGCCAAATGCTCGCCATCGGTGCGCGCCGTGTCAATTTTGTTCTTGGTGGCCTGACGTTGTTCAACGCTTAAAATATCGAAATCACGCTGAAACTGCTCAACTTGTTTATCATAATTCTTTTTTAATGTTTCCAGTTCAGTAACATTCTTTTTGTATTCACTTTGATTCCGCATTGCGGTCAAACGCTTTTTAGCCAAATCGGTGTTAAGTACCGCGGCCTCAACATCAAAAACCGCGATTCGGCCTTCTGCCACCGCGCCACATGCCCACAACACCATAACTGCCGCTGCGATTAATTTGTAAAACTTCATATACAACTCCTGCTGATTATTGTGCTACTAAATAATATATAAATAAGGCTTAAAAACTACGACCCAACGAGAATTGAAATATCTCAGTATCGTCTATTTTTTCAGGATTTAAGGCTCTGCCCAAGCTAAAGGTGAGGGGACCAAAACCAGTAATCCATGTGACACCAACACCTGCCGACATTCTCAAACTAGAAAAATCTGGCGTAGAACAGTTAACCTGCGTTGCACCGCACTGCGTGCTAAACACATTACCTGCATCAAAGAAGAAGCCACTGCGAACTGAGCGCTGATCTTTAACAAATGGCAGTGGGAACAGCAATTCCATACTACCTTCTACCAATACATTACCACCAAAGGGGTCAGTATCACGTCTAAAGTTATTCGCGCTATCCACCAGCAACAATCCGGTTGCCGGGTCGAGTACGTAGGCACCTTGGGCCGACAATGCCAAGGCATTGCCCGACGCGTCTATCGCTGTAGCGGCCTGACTAATACGATAGATATCTGCATTAGAACTACGTGGGCCTAGAGTATTAGCCCTATACCCACGTACCGAGCCGAAACCACCTGCATAAAAATTTTCATAAAATGGCAAATTCTCTAACTCACCATAGCCGTCGCCATAACCTAACTCCGTTCTGAAACGCAGTGTTAAACTATTCGTTAATGGAACGTAGATTTGGCCTTCGTAACCCAGCTTAAAATACTCAAGATCAGAACCAGGTACCGCCAATTCTAATGACAGTGATTGCGAGGCACCTCTGGTTGCGAGTAAGCCGCGGTTCAATGTTGATTGGCGCCAAGATATCCCTGCGGTGAAGTTATTAAACTCTTCACCATACTTATCCAGAAACCCTTCTTCGCCACTATCAACTAAGGCACTGGATGGCAGGTTGTTAATATCTTCAAGTACTTCCGCAACGGTGTACGTACCAGTAGCTGGATCGAGCTTACTCACAAAATAGTTGTCAATAACATCCAGCAGTCGTGGGCTACTCTTTATTTCTTTTACAGCACTAACACCAGCGTCGATAGTCGTGCGATTAAAACCGAGGTCAAAGCCTAAACGCTCAGTTTCTGAAATAGGGTAACCAAAATTGACACTTGTTCCGTAGGTATCTGAGGTGTAACTGGCAACGTTAATTTCTTCAAAGTCGGTAGTCCGATAAAAAACTGAGAAACCGCGGCTTACACCGTCTTCAGTAAAATACGGATCTAAATAGCTAAAGTTAGCGCTGGTCGCAAAATCACTGCGGGAAACCCCAAATCCAACCTGCTTACCCGTACCGAAGAAGTTATTTTGTTGAATATTTGCACTCAGGAGAAGGCCGCTATCCTGCGAGAAGCCCACACTGGCGCCCAAACTACCCGAACTTTGCTCTTCAACTTTATAGCGAAGATCAATCAAATCATCAGTACCGGGAACCGCTAAAGTATCTACTTTAGCCTCTTTAAAGTAGCCGAGACGCTCCAAGCGGATACGCGATAATTCAATCTTGTCTGCTGACGCCGGTGCACTTTCAATTTGACGCATTTCTCGGCGCAGTACTTCGTCAGATGTCCTTGCGTTACCTTCAAAATCGATACGACGCACATAGGTACGCTTACCTGGGTCAATAAAGAATTTGATATCTACCGTTTTGTCTTCTTCATTTTGTTCTGGAATTCCGCGAACCTTGGCAAAATTATAACCTTCATTACCTAGCCGCTTGGTAATAAATTCCTCAGTGCTCGTGACCAGCGCCTGAGAAAAAACCTGGCCCTTCTGAACTAATACAAAACGCTTTAAATCTTCTTCGGGCAGCACTAAATCGCCAGATAGCTCAGCGCTACTGACCGTATACTTGTCACCTTCAAGGACATTCACTGTTATGTAAACAGATTGACGATTTGGGCTAATTGCAACCTGAACAGAATCAGCGTTAAACAACAAATAACCGCGATCCAGGTAATACGAATTTAATTTTTCAAGATCGCCTTTGAGCTTTTCACGCGAGTACTTATTGCTGCTACTAAAGAATGAAAATAAACCACCGGTCTTAAGCTCAAAAAGATCAAGAAGCGTTTCGTCGTCATACACAGTATTGCCAACGATATTGATGTGCTCAATCGTTGCATTACTGCCTTCATCTATATTAATGCTGATCGACACTCGATTGCGTTGCTCGGCAACCACGTCAGTCTCAATACTTGCGTCATAGCGACCCTGCGACACATACTGCCGAGTCAATTCCATCTTCATACCGTCGAGGGTCGAGCGCTTAAAAACTTGCCCTTCGGCCAGTCCCGCGTTTTTCAAACCATCCAACAGTGCCTCAGTCGCGAGTGCCTTATTACCTTCGAGGTTAATGCCGCTAATCGCTGGCCGCTCAACCACTCGCACCACAAGGACATCGCCATCCATACCAATCTGGATATCGTCAAAATTGCCAGTGCCAAAAAGCGCTCTCGACGCATTTGCCACCGTGCGCGTACTAACTCTATCGCCAATACTTATCGGCAATGCAGAGAACACCGTTTCGGACGATATCCGTTGCAGACCTTCGACACGAATATCTGAAATCGGCAGTGAATTTTGGGCGACAGCGAACAAACTCACCGACCACAGAATAAAACTAAGTGCTAAAAAGCGTTTCATCAACAGCTAAAAACCAAGGCTCTGGGCCAACGCCATAAAAACTGACGCTGCCACTGTGTAAGATTAAAAGCATTGCATTATCTTAGAGACTAAAGGCGCAACACATCGTTATATAAAGCAAAAATCATCACAAATACTACTAACACCAGGCCCAGCTGATTCGCCCAGACCTGAACCTGCTCCGCCACAGGCTTACCGGTCAGCCACTCTACCAGAGCGTAGACAATATGCCCGCCATCTAGGACGGGAATCGGTAACAAATTCAAAACAGCAAGACTTATACTCAGCAAAGCCAAAAACGTTAGCCATGCAAAAAACCCATACTGCGCCGAAGAGCTCGCCACTTTAGCAATGGTTATCGGCCCGCTCAAGTTTTTCGGCGACAACAGGCCCATCAACATCTTTTTTATTGCCGATAAAGTAAAAGCACTCATCCGCCAGGTTTTGTCAACGGCTGCAACTCCTGCGCCAACAAAACCGTATTCCATAGTTCGCTGCATCGACTCCGGCCAAGATGGCATGGCCACACCAACGCCAACATAACCATATGCCTGAGATTCGCCGTCAAGCTTACGATCCGGCGTCATGGTTAACAGCACCCGTTGGGTACCACGCTCTACAGTGACAGTGATCTGCTCCTGTGGCTTTTGCCGAACGTATTCCACCCACGCCTGCCATGATTCTAGCGGCCTACCATCTGCCTCGACGACTAAATCCCCTGCACGCATTCCCGCTCGCTCTGCAGGACTGTCAGCTACAACGGTTTCAATTTTCGGTACAACTTCTGGCACAAACAGGGTGACACCTAATTCACGAACCGGATTGGGTTCTTCGATATCGTGCATCCAGTCACGCAATGCCACCACATTTTCCGTAATAAGATCAGAATCAGGGGAGCGCAAAGTAATATGGACATCACCATCTTCACCAATACGCTCCAAAAGCTGTAGCTGCAGCGCCTCCCAAGTTGGCGTCGAGCGCCCATCTACCGATAAAAACTCCTGCCCTGCGACAATACCCGCCTGATCAGCCAACGAACCCGGCTCGACCTTTGCCACTATTGGCGCTACGCCGCTGACGCCGTTTAAAAACACCAGCCAATAAACAAAAACCGCCAAGATAAGATTTGCAATTGGACCAGCTGCCGCAATGGCAATTCGCGATTTTGGTGATGCGCGGTTAAATGCCTGGCCGACTAACTCTTCTGGCACCGGCGCTTCGCGTTCGTCTAACATTTTGACGTAGCCACCGAGTGGAATACCAGCTATGACATATTCCGTACCGCTGCGATCAGTCCAAGACAATAACGGCTTTCCAAACCCCACCGAAAAACGCAAAACTTTGACGCCACAGCGCCGCGCGACCCAGAAGTGGCCGAATTCGTGCACCGCAACCAGAATAGCCAAGGTAAGCAGCGTCACTAAAATAGTTTGCAAAATATCCAGCACGTTTTTGCCCTTTAGCGCATAGCGACCCGTGTAATTCTGGCCACTATCGAGTCTCTGTTATCTGTTAAGCCAATGTTTTATTTAGAATAAATTTCATCGCACAAACACGAGATTCTCTGTCCGCTTGTTGGACATCCTCGAGTGAGTGCGGTTCAACAATTACAACAACCGCCATAACCTGCTCTATGACCTTGGCAATAGATGTAAAATCCAGTCGACCGTCAAGAAACGCTTCAACCGCGACCTCGTTCGCCGCATTTAACACCGCCGGTGCTGTACCGCCTCGCACCGCCGCCTCTCGCGCCAAACGCAGACAGGGGAAACGCTCTTCATCTGGCGCCTCAAAATCCAATCGCGCCTGCGCAATGATATCTAAACTGCCAACCCCTGATGCAACCCGTTCTGGCCACGCCAAGGCATGAGCAATCGGGGTACGCATATCGGGATTCCCGAGCTGCGCTAAAACTGAGCCATCAATATACTCAACCATGGAGTGAATAACACTCTGAGGATGAACAATAATATCAATGTTTGCAGGTTCGGTATGAAACAGCCAACACGCTTCAATCAGCTCCAAGCCTTTATTCATCATGGTAGCTGAATCCACTGATATCTTGCGCCCCATAGACCAATTGGGATGCGCGCAGGCTTGATCGGGAGTCACATCAGCCAATTCCGCTGAGGCCGTATTTCGAAAAGGACCACCAGAACCGGTCAATAAAACACGCTTAACACCGCCATGTAAAAAGGGGCTTAATTGACCATTCCCTTGCTGAACTTGCATCGGCAAGCATTGAAAAATCGCATTGTGCTCGCTGTCGATGGGCAGCAACATTGCGCCACAGCGCTGCACTGCATCCATAAATAACGGCCCAGCCATAACAAGCGCTTCTTTATTCGCTAGCAACACTTTTCTGCCAGCCTCAACCGCTGCCATTGTCGGCAACAAGCCGGCAGCACCAACGATGGCCGCCATGGTTACATCAGCCTCACGTGCGACAGTACACAAACCCGCTTCACCACCTAGAATCTCGGTTGGCAAGCCGGCTTTTCTGACCCGCTCCGCAAAGGCTTGCACTAATTCTATATCCGCCAATACTGCATAGCGTGGTGAAAACTGTTCAAGTTGTGCAAACAGCGTATCTAAGCTCCGATTAGCTGTTAAAGCATAGACACTATAACGCTCTGGATGGCGAGCCAGCACGTCTAGCGTGTTTACGCCGATAGACCCGGTCGAACCAAGGACTGTGACCGACTGCATTACACCCATCCCGTCGCCATCAAGCCCAGCGCAAATACTGGCGCCGCCGCCGTAATACTGTCTATTCGATCCATGATTCCGCCGTGCCCCGGCAATAAATGACCACTGTCTTTAATGCCGCGATGGCGTTTCACCATACTTTCCAGTAAATCACCCAATACAGAGGCTAATACCGTAACAATCACCATGCATAATAAGGGCAGTAACGCGATTGGTATCGCACCTGGCAATAACCTAGCCAATGACACCCACAGAAGAGCCGCCAACAAACTGCTAGAGGCCAACCCCCCCCAAAACCCCGCCCAAGATTTACCGGGACTCACCGCAGGAGCGAGCTTGGCTTTTCCGTAGGCACGGCCAACAAAATAGGCACCGATATCAGCTGAGGCGACAAGCGCAATAACCAATACAATTAACCACACACCACCGCTTAAACTTCTTAAATAACAGATAGCCAACCATGCAGGAACCAACACCAACAGCCCCATCAGAGCACGCATCCAGCGAGAACCCCAAAGCCCAGCACTGAGAGGGTAAGACTTCACCCAAAGCAACGCAATCGACCACCAAAGACTGGCAGCGATAACAATTTCTTGTACCTCGAGCTGATCCACGCCACTAAAGAGACTTGTTGTCCACGCGGCAACTATCATCAACAGAGCGCAGACTATTACGTAAGTAAAGCGAGCCCCCTTAGCCGAAAAACCACTTAAATCGGCCCACTCCCAGGCAGCTAATAGCACAACAAGGGCAAACACCGCCGACAATATCGGCAGCGACAAATACACCAGAGCCGCCAACAGTGCGACGACGATCAACACCGCGGTGATGATCCGCTGCTTTAACATAAACTGGCTCCCCTACTCTGGCGCTTCTTCATTATTATCATTTTCACGACCGCCAAAACGTCGGTCTCGACGAGCATAGGCGTCTAGCGCCCGGTCCAACTCCTCGCCGCTAAAGTCCGGCCAGAAACAATCTGTAAAATAGAGCTCGCTATAGGCTATCTGCCATAACAAAAAATTACTAATGCGCTGCTCACCCGCCGTACGTATGCAAAGGTCTGGTTTTGGTAGGTCGGCAAGTGCAAGGTGGCGATCAAACAGCTCAACAGTAAACTCATCAGGCGTTAATTCGCCGTCCTTCACCTTTTCAGCCAAGGCTTTGGCGGCATTCACAATATCCCACTGGCCGCCGTAATCAACGGCAATTACCAGCTGAGTTTCGCGGTTAAATCGCGTCAGCTGTTCACTGTAGTCCATTTGCTTGCGCAGTGCTGCGGTAAATTGGCTGCGCTCACCAATAAATCGCATCCGCACCCCATCGGCATGCAGTTGCTTAGTCTCACTATCGAGATAACTCGAAAACAGCCGCATCAAAGCCTGAACTTCTAGAGTAGGACGCTGCCAATTTTCGCTAGAAAACGCGAATAAAGTGACAATCTCAACACCGTGCTCGCGGGTTAGCTTTAATAGAGGTCGTATCACCTCTACTCCGGCTCGATGCCCCGCAGAGGACTTTAGACCGTGTTTTTTGGCCCAGCGATTGTTGCCATCCATAATGATGGCAACATGACGGGGGACACGTTTAGGCGCGGACTCCCGCTTTGCTACTGACATTGAAACAATTCGGCTCGCCGCTCAAATTTCCATCAGATCGGCTTCTTTCGCCACCAGCGCTTTATCTACCTCAGCAATATACTGATCGGTGATTTTCTGCACATCATCCTGCGCACGGCGCTCCTCGTCCTCGCTGATTTCTTTTTCTTTCAGCAACTCTTTTACATCAGACAGCACGTCGCGACGCGCATTGCGAATAGACACCCGCGCACTTTCCGCCTCTTGGCGAGCTTGCTTGATATACCCTTTACGAGTTTCTTCCGTCAGCATCGGCATCGGTATACGAATAACACTGCCAGCCGTGCTTGGGTTAAGGCCTAGGTCAGACTTCATGATCGCCTTTTCAACATCGGGAACGATATTCTTTTCCCACGGCGTCACGGTAAGTGTTCTTGCGTCTTCAACACCAATGTTTGCAATCTGTGACAGCGGCGTATCAGTGCCGTAATAAGACACCCGCAGACCGTCTAACAAGCTAGGGTGCGCGCGGCCAGTACGAATTTTATTAAAATTAGTGCCTAAGGCCTCAATGGTCTTAGCCATGCGCTGTTTAGCGTCTTCCTTTAACTCATTTATCACGACGTTTCTCCTCTCGGGTTGCAGCGGCACCTACCAGAGTCCCCTCTTCGCCGCCCACCACAATATTCAACAAAGCTCCCTGCTGCTCCATTGCAAAGACTCGCAAGGGCATATTATGGTCTCGGCATAAACATATCGCCGTTAAATCCATAACTTCGAGCTTCTTATCCAGCACTTCATCGTAGCTGAGATAATCATACTTCACGGCATCGGGGTCGCGCATTGGATCTGCACTATAAACACCGTCAACCTTGGTCGCTTTCAATACGAGATCCGCATCAACCTCAATACCGCGCAAACACGCTGCAGAGTCGGTAGTAAAAAACGGATTGCCTGTGCCCGCGGCAAAAATAACCACTTCGCCCCGCGACAGCAAACGAATCGCCTTACGACGATCGTAGTGATCAACAACGCCACTCATGGGAATTGCCGACATCACCGAAGATTTTATATTACTACGCTCTAGCGCATCACGAAGCGCCAATGCGTTCATGACCGTCGCCAACATGCCCATATGATCGCCTGTAACACGATCCAGTCCCGCAGTTTGCAGCGCCGCGCCGCGGAACAAATTCCCGCCGCCAACCACCAAACCAACCTGCACACCGATGCCAACTAACTGACCGACTTCGAGCGCCATGCGGTCTAGCACCTTGGGATCGATACCAAATCCAAGGCCACCCATCAAAGCTTCACCACTTAATTTAAGCAGTATGCGCTTGTATTTCTTATCCCGACTTTGGCTAGACATTTCCCTACCTCACCACATTACACGATATTTTCATGACACTGCATATCGGCTAAAGTAAAGCGGGGCCCGCAGGCCCCGCTAACTTAGTGGCTTAGCCTTTCAGCTGAGCAGCCACCTCGGCGGCAAAGTCTACTTCTTCTTTCTCAATACCTTCACCCACTTCAAAGCGAATAAACGCTTGGATATCGGCACTGCTGCTTTTCAGCAATTTACCCACGGTCTGCTCAGGATCTTTAACAAAAGGCTGATCAACCAATGAGTTTTCAGACAGGAACTTACGGATCCGACCATCAATCATCTTCTCGATAATTTCGGGTGGTTTGCCGCTTTCAGCCGCCTGGGCAGTGAAGATTTCACGCTCTTTCACGATCTCTTCTTCAGGCATATCGGCAGATTTAGCAACCCGTGGATTCGTTGCCGCAACATGCATCGCCACATCGCGCGCCAGCTCAGCGTCACCGCCTTTCAGGGCAACCAATACCGCAATACGGTTATTAGAGTGCACATAGCTGTCTACCACACCATCTTCTGCGCTAATAAGCACAGCACGACGAACAGAAATGTTCTCGCCGATCTTTTGAACCAGCGCTTCACGTGCAGATTCCAAATCGCCAGCCATCAATTCAGCAACATCAGTCGCCTTAGTAGCAAACGCCTTGTCGGTCACTTGCGCAACAAACGCTAAGAAGCCGGCATCACGCGCAACAAAATCGGTTTCGCTGTTAACTTCAACCACAACACCGTAGCTGCCATCTTCCGCAACTTTTGTGCTAACAACGCCATCTGCAGCAGTACGACCAGCCTTTTTAGCCGCCTTCATACCGCTAGACTTACGCATCTCTTCAATCGCCAACTCAATATCACCATTCGCATCATTAAGTGCTTTTTTACACTCCATCATGCCAAGGCCAGTACGATCACGCAGTTCTTTAACCATTGATGCTGTTACAGCCATCCTAAATTCCTCTTAATTACCTTGAGCGGGTTAACTCAAGTTCAAGAACAGACCCAAAACCATGTGCCTGCTCAGACAATATCCAAAAAAAGGGGGCCTTGCCCCCTTTCGCAGACTGCTTAGCGGCCAAATTACTCGGCAGCGCTTTCGCCTTCTGGTGCTACTTCAACAAACTCGTCTTTAGCAACAACGTCGTTTGCAGCAGCGTTAATAGCAACATCAGCAACAGCCGTTACGTACAGTTTGATTGCGCGAATTGCGTCATCGTTACCTGGGATAACAAAATCTACGCCATCTGGATTGCTGTTGGTATCAACGATACCAAATACTGGGATACCCAGTTTGTTGGCTTCTTGAATAGCAATACGCTCGTGATCCACATCAATAACGAACAGTGCATCAGGCAAACCAGACATATCTTTAATACCACCGATGGAGCGCTCTAGCTTCTCCATATCACGGCGGCGCATCAGCGCTTCTTTCTTAGTCAATTTGTCAAAAGTGCCGTCTTGGCTTTGTGCTTCAAGCTCACGCAGACGACGAACAGACTGACGAATAGTTTTGTAGTTAGTGAGCATTCCGCCCAACCAACGATGGCTAACAAACGGCATACCAGCGCGGGCAGCTTGTTCGCCAATAATCTTACTCGCTGCACGCTTAGTGCCAACAAATAGGATCTTGTTCTTATTGGCAGCCATTTTAGCAATAGCATCTAGGGCATTGTTCATTGCTGGAACAGTGTGCTCTAGGTTAATAATGTGAATCTTGTTACGCGCACCAAAAATGAAAGGAGCCATTTTTGGGTTCCAGTAACGAGTCTGGTGACCAAAGTGAACGCCGGCTTGCAGCATTTCACGCATACTTACATGAGACATGATATTTCCTTAATAAACATCGGGTTACAAACTTGCAGAGATCCCATAACCCAACCCCAACTATCGTTGAAGCACCCGGGATTACGTGCCGATTTCTGCGCGTCATTAATCCAATAACAGCTCGAGCCATTATTGGGGCGCGTATTTATACCACAGAGCCCCTATTACATAAAGTATAAACCGCTTTTGAGACTAAAATTCCGCGATGCCTTCGCTACCCATAAAGCGATGGTTTACAATAGCCGGCTTTAAATAAGCCAGACGAAGCCGCCCACCGGTACAGCCCTATGAATGTAAGCATTAAATCGCCAGAACAAATTGCCGCCATGCGCGTTGCCGGTCGACTTGCCGCCGACGTGCTAGAAATGATCACGCCTCACGTCAAACCTGGCATCAGCACTGGCGAACTAGACCAAATTTGTCATGACTATATTGTGAATGTGCAAAACGCCATTCCCGCACCGCTAAACTACAACGGCTTTCCCAAGTCTATCTGCACCTCTGTCAATGAAGTTATTTGCCACGGCATTCCTTCTGACAAAAAAATACTTAAAGATGGCGATATCCTGAATATCGATGTCACCGTAATAAAGGATGGCTGGCACGGCGATACTAACCGCATGTATTACGTAGGCAATGTGCCGGAGCACGCCAAGCGCCTTTGCGAAGTAACTCAAGAGTGCTTATATCAAGCCATAGCACTCGTTAAGCCAGGCTGCGCGCTCAGCGATATCGGCACCGTGATAGCCAAACATGCACGCGGCAAGCATTACAGTGTAGTCGAGGAATATTGCGGTCATGGCATCGGGCTCGTCTTCCACGAAGATCCTCAGGTGCTGCACTACGGCGAAGGTTATAACCGACGTAACGATTTAGTGTTAAAAGAAGGCATGACATTCACCATTGAGCCCATGATCAATGCCGGTAAAAAGCAAACCAAACTCAATACCAAAGATGGCTGGACCGTTACCACCCGCGACCGCCGCCTCTCTGCCCAATGGGAGCACACTATGGCAGTAACGGCAGACGGCGTTGAAGTACTCACCGCACGCCCAGACGAACCTTTTTACCGGAATATATAATGAGCCAATCCGCTTTACCGGATATTCATGCACTGCCCCAGCCCGGCCAGTCAATCAAGACTTATAAAACCTACCTTAAAACGCTGGCCGCTGACCTCAAAACCCGCTTTGAAGCGGGGGAGCAAATTAGCGCGCTTGTCAAAATGCGCTCACTGCGCATAGACGAGTTATTGCAGGGCATTTGGCAAAGTTATCAATGGGGCGACGATATCACCCTAATCGCCGTTGGCGGTTATGGCCGCGGCGAACTACACCCCTACTCCGATATCGACTTACTCATACTTACCAGTGACGAAGGCGGTGACTATCGTGAAAATATCGAAGGCCTTATCACCCTACTCTGGGACATTAATTTAGAGATTGGGCACAGCGTGCGCACCATGAGCGAATGCGCGCAAGCCGCCGCTGATGACATCACCATTGCCACCAACCTGATGGAATCCCGCACCTTAGCCGGCAATTCCGAGCTGCAAACTCAATTAATGAACCTGGTAGGCCCCGAAAATATTTGGTCTAGCAGTGATTTTTTCCGCGCAAAATGGGACGAGCAAATACTTCGCCACCGGAAATTTGCCAACTCTGAATACAATCTCGAGCCGAATATTAAAAGCTCGCCAGGTGGTCTGCGCGATATTCAAATGATTGGCTGGGTTGTTAAACGACACTTTGGCGCCCAATCCATCGATGAACTCTTGGAGCGACAGTTCCTCAGCAAAGAGGAACTAGACACATTAAAAGAAGGCCAAGACTTTTTATGGAAGGTTCGCTTTGCATTGCACATTCTCGCCGGCCGTGAGGAAGATCGACTTTTATTTGACCACCAGCGCACGCTAGCAGAGCAGTTCGGCTTTACCGACAGCGATGGCAAGCTCGCCGTCGAGCAGTTTATGCAACAGTACTACCGCTGGGTTATGCACCTTGGCGAGCTCAACGATGTATTGATGCAGCATTTCGACGAAACGATTCTGCGCGCCTGCGAAGCCGAAACCGTATTTGAGATCAACAGTCGCTTCCGAGTTCGCAACGGTCATATAGAAGTATGCAACGCCAAGGTGTTTACTAAAACGCCCTCCGCACTGATGGAAATTTTCGTCTTAATGGCGAGTAATAACGCCATTGATGGCGTGCGCGCCAGCACCATTCGACTCATCCGTAAATCTCATCATCTAATTGACAACCGCTTTCGCGCCGACCCCAAGAACAAGCGCTATTTTTTAGAGCTATTACGATCACCACAGCGCGTAGCACTTAATCTACGCCGCATGAAGCGCTTTGGTATCCTCGACAAATTTATCCCCGCCTTTGCCGGTATTGTCGGTCAAATGCAGCACGACTTGTTCCACATTTATTCGGTCGATGCGCACACCCTAGAGCTAATTAAAAATATCAGCCGCTTCCGCTACCCAAGCATGGTTGAAAAATACCCGATGGCGTGCCGAATTATGCAGCGCCTCCCCAAACCGGAATTGCTTTACTTAGCCGGACTATTCCACGACATCGCCAAAGGCCGCGGCGGCGACCACTCCAGCTTAGGTGCCGTTGATGCCCGCGAATTTTGTGAACAAATAGGCCTCAATAAGCGCGACGGCAATCTCGTCGCCTGGCTGGTTGAAAAACACCTTGAAATGTCATCGGTGTCGCAGCGCAAAGACATCCAAGACCCAGAGGTTATTCGCGACTTCGCCCTGACCATGGGTGATATACAGCACCTCGACTATCTATTCTGCCTCACCGTTGCAGACATCAACGCCACCAATCCCACCTTGTGGACATCGTGGCGCGCTTCATTAATGCGCCAGCTCTACGCCGAAACCCGCCGCGCCCTGCGTCGCGGACTGGAAAACCCAATCGACAAGCAAGAGTGGATTGCCGAAACCCAACTCGGCGCCATAGAAAAGCTGGAAGACTACGGTTTTACTGAGGCAGAAATTCGTGCGCTCTGGGCCAATACCGGAGAAGACTACTTTATTCGTGAGCAAATCGACGACATCGTTTGGCACACCCGCGCCATTGCCAATCGCGTCAAAGCAAATGCCACCGTCGTCCTAATTAAAGAAGGCGGCCTATTGGACCACGCCGGCGTCAGCCAAATATTCGTCCATACCCGTGCCCGGGTCGGTTTATTTGCCTTGCTCGCCGAGGCAATGGAGCAACTCGATTTAAGCATTCAAGACGCCCGTATTTACAATAGCGGTACTGGCTACACCCTGGATACATTTTATGTCTTGGGCGCAGACGGCGAATCAATTGGCGACAACCCCAGCCGCATCTCTCACATTATTGAGTTTATGCGCGAACACCTAGAGCATCCTGAGCGATTTACTGAGGTGAATCGACGCACGCCGCGGCAAATGCGCCTTTTTTCAACACCAACCCGCACCAGCATGACCACGGATTTGAATAAAGCACAGACCATACTCGAAGTGATCACCCCGGACCGACCAGGCCTGCTGGCGAGGCTCGGGCGTATTTTTAACCAGTATCATATACAACTTCAGAACGCGAAAATCGCCACCCTCGGCGAACGTGTAGAAGACGTATTTTTTATTACCGACGAAAATCAACGCCCGATCGACGACCCCAAGCTGTGCGAAGAAATACAGCAGGCGATCTGCCGTGAACTCGATGAAAAGGCCAATAGTAAAACCCTATGAATCCACATTTAAACACCTTACAAGCCTACCCCTTCGAGAAATTGCGGGTTTTATTTGACGGCACCACTGCGCCGTCACTTAGCCCAATCGCACTGTCAATTGGCGAACCTAAGCACCAATCACCCGCCTTCGTCAGTGAGGCAATTAGCGAAAATCTAGACAAGCTTAGTAACTATCCCACGACCAAAGGCATTCCCGAATTACGACAAGCCATTTCAAACTGGGCTTGTAAGCGCTTTCATTTACCCGCTCTAGATCCAGAGACACAAATACTGCCGGTGAATGGCACACGCGAAGCTTTATTTGCCTTTGCACAAACGGTTGTCAGCGCAAGTGCAGACGCACTGGTATGCAGCCCCAATCCGTTTTACCAAATATACGAAGGCGCAGCGTTACTTGCCGGCGCCCGGCCGGAGTTCTTAGCTTGCCGGCCAGAAAACGGCTTCATTCCAGATTTTAACGCCGTTAGCGAAAACGTCTGGCAACGCTGCCAACTTTTGTTCATATGTACGCCCGGCAATCCCAGCGGCGCGGTCATGAGCAGCCAGCAATTGCAGAAGCTCATCGCCCTAGCCGACCAATATGACTTCGTTATTGCCAGCGACGAATGTTATTCAGAATTATATTTTGACGAAGCCAGCCCACCCACTGGACTGCTTCAAGCCTGCGCCGAAATGGACCGCACTGATTTTCGACGCTGCGTGGTATTCCACAGCCTATCAAAGCGCTCAAATCTGCCCGGCTTACGCTCAGGTTTTGTTGCAGGCGATGCCGCCATTCTCAAGGATTTTTTGCTTTATCGCACTTACCACGGCTGCGCCATGCCGGTACAACATCAGCTAGCAAGCGTTGCGGCCTGGAATGACGAAACCCACGTCATTGCCAACAGAGATCTTTACCGGCAGAAATTCGACGAGGTCTTAGGCATTCTCGACGGCTGCCTCGACGTCAGCTTGCCAGATGCGTCGTTTTATCTTTGGGCGAAAACGCCAATTGCAGACACAGAATTCGCCCGCGGGCTCTTTGCCCAGCAACACGTCACAGTACTGCCTGGCAGCTACTTATCTCGAGAAGTTGATGGCTTTAATCCCGGCGCCAATTATGTGCGAATGGCTTTAGTTGCCGAACCAGAACAATGCGCAGAGGCAGCTCGGCGCATAAAAACCTATGTGCAAAGCCTGAACGATCAATCGACTAAAGGTAAGCAAGGGTAATGCTAAAAAAGGAGCGCGCAAACTATATTGCCAATCGCCTGCAAGAACTCTACCCAACGCAACCCGTACCGCTAGACCACAAAGATCCCTACACCTTACTGGTGGCCGTTTTACTTTCGGCCCAGTGCACCGACGCACGGGTAAACCAAATCACTCCAGCCTTATTCGAGCTGGCCGACAACCCCTTTGACATGGCCAAGCAGAACGTTGAAATCATCCGTGCCATCATTCGCCCCTGCGGTTTGTCACCGCAAAAATCTAGCGCTATAAAACGCCTGTCAGAAATTTTGGTAGAAAAATACAAGGGCGTCGTCCCCAAAGACATGGCCGCACTGGAAACCCTGCCCGGTGTAGGTCACAAAACGGCCAGCGTTGTTATGTCGCAAGCCTTTGGTGTACCCACCTTTCCCGTCGACACCCATATTCACCGCCTCGCCCAGCGATGGGGGCTGACTAACGGAAAGAACGTGGTACAAACTGAGAAAGACCTAAAAGCCTTATTTCCAAAAGAAAAATGGAATGCACTACATCTGCAGATTATTTTTTACGGACGCGAATTTTGCAGCGCCAGAGGCTGCGATGGCACTGTTTGCGAAATATGCACCACCTGCTACCCCCGCCGCAGAAATCCCAAGAAAGTACACAAGCCCTAGCATCACATACATCTTGGTCCCCCACTCCGGGACCAAGAACTCAAACAGTACATTTAGCCCAGTCGCAACTCACCACTCATGGTGCTTATCGCTTTGCCTGACAAAACAACGATATCTCCGTCAATGGCAACGCCAAGCACACCGCCTCTGCGGGAAACCTGCTTGGCCACAAAATCTGTCTTAGCTAGCTTCTGCGCCCAGTAATGTGCCAGTGCGCAGTGAGCTGAACCGGTCACAGGATCTTCATCAATGCCGGCATTGGGAGCGAAAAAACGTGAGACGAAATCCAAGCCTGAGCCTTGCGCCCCCTTAGCGCTAACAATTAAACCTCGGCTATTTAAGGCCGCGATGGCCGGCAAATCTGGCGTAAAGTTTTGTACAGCCATCGCATCTTTCAACTCTATGAGGTAGTCCTCACCGGCAATAGCAGCACCAGATAACAACGCCGGTTTAACGATGGTTTGCGCCCAGCCTGTGGTGTCGCTGTTTACTGTGACGGTGATCGGAAAACGCATACTAACTACTGCTCCCATGCGCGAAACCCTAAGCTCGCCACTGCGGGTAGCAAAACGCAAAACTTCGTCGCTCACACCAAACTCTGTCCATAGTACATGTGCTGCCGCCAACGTGGCGTGACCACATAAATTCACTTCAATCATTGGAGTAAACCAGCGCAATGACCAACACCCATCACTCTGAAGTGCTAAATAAGCCGTCTCTGACAAATTAAATTCAGCGGCGATTTGCTGCATCAAAGCATCGGACAAGTGACCTTCGACTAAACACACCGCCGCCGAGTTACCGGCAAATTTACGCTCCGTAAATGCGTCTACCACGACATATTTCATTTTCTTTATTCCCTAAAAGCCATTCCAGCGCCGCAGCGACTAGTGAATATTCCACCACCAGCCGTTCTCATGCGCCAAAACTAGTGTGTCGCCAGAGTGCAGAACCAATATACACCGCAGTAGCACAAACAGTAATGACAAGCCTACAACGGCCAAATAAAGCACAAGTACAACTTTGTCACCACCAGCAAACAAACGGTGAATACGATAAACCATTGAATTCATGACGCCACCTCGATTGAGGGGAACACTGTATGATGACGCCAAAAACCATAACAGATACACTACATCGAAATTGATACGGTACAGACATAGTTTTATTGAAACTGGCATGCATAACAGATGGAGAGAAAGTCGTTATGGCACCACGATATCGAGTTTTGGCGAGCCAGATTGCCGGTGACATTGAAAACGGCCTACTCCAAGCCGGCAACAAATTACCCGGCTTACGCCACATCAGCAAGCAGCACGATGTCAGTTTATCCACTGCAATGGCCGCCTATCGCTACCTAGAGCGCGAACAGTATATAGAAGCCAGACCCAGATCAGGCTTTTACATTAAACCCCGATTCGAAAACGAGATTGAGAGCCCACGGCTATCGCACCCAGACTCGACACCAAAATTAGTCAGCAATCAGCAGCGCGTCATGCAGGTAATCTCAGCATCAAATCAGCCTGGAATGTTGCGGCTCGGTGCAACGGTGCCCGATGCCAGCTTTTTACCTGTGGCGTCGCTGGAAAGAGCGTTGTCTGCGGCAGCTCGTCACCCCTACGGCCGCAATCATAACTACGACTTTCCGCCCGGCTATATTGGCCTGCGCAAAGAGCTCGCCAAACGCATGAATCAGTTAGGATGCCGTGTTCATCACGATGAGATCATGATTACCCAGGGCTGCCAAGAAGCGCTATTTTTAGCCTTGAAAGTCTGCTGTAAGGCTGGCGATGTTGTTGCACTTGAGTCGCCAGTTTTTTATGGATTGCTACAAATTATCGACACACTGGGCTTACAGGCTCTTGAAATACCCACCGACCCGAAGCAGGGAATTTCACTTGAAGCCCTGCAATTGGCCGTTGAAAAGTGGCCAGTAAAAGCCTGCGTTGTGATCACTAATTTTAGTAACCCCACAGGGGCAAGTCTTAGCAGCGAACGCAAAAAGACGTTGGTAGACATGTTGGCGAGAAACAATATCCCACTTATTGAGGACGACATATACGGTGACCTAAGTTTCGCAACACAGCGCCCTGGAGTTGCCAAACAGTATGATAATAGTGGGAATAACCTTTACTGCTCCTCTTTATCCAAAACCTTGTCACCCAGCCTGCGAATCGGCTGGATCGCGGGTGGGTCTTATATAGAGGAGTTAAATTATCAGAAGTTTACCGCCAACGCCGCCAATGCGACGCTGCCGCAACTCGCTGCTGAGCGGCTGCTTATCAGCGGAGAGTACGATCGCCACTTACACCGCATGCGCGCTGCAGCAGCGAGTTCAATGAGCAGAATTAGAGAACATTTGGCAAAGTATATGCCGGCGGGCACGCGGATCACTCAACCCCAAGGTGGCTACACCCTGTGGATCGAATTAGCGGAAAACATAGACACGCTAAAGCTAGCGGAGAAGGCACTCGCTGAAAATATCAGTATTGCCGCCGGCCCCTTATTTAGCGCCAGCGACAAATACAAAAACTGCTTTCGCGTTTCATGCGCCCTACCATGGAACGAGGAGATCGATAACGGCCTCAGACGCCTTGGCGCACTTGCCCACTCTCTATCTCTCAGCTAAGTTAAGCCGGCAATTCGGCATTGTGGTAGATGTTTTGCACATCATCTAAGTCGTTGAGCATGTCCATGAATTTTTCAAACATGGCCACGTCATCACCCTCAACTGGCGAGGTGTTTTGCGCAAGGAATTGAATCTCATCCACGTCGAAATCTGCCACGCCCATTTCGATCAATGCCTGCTTGGCTTTGAAGTAATCAGTGTTTGGTGCGAAGACAGAAATTTTACCGCCCTCTTTCTCAATATCACTGACATCGACATCGGCTTCCATCAGCGCTTCCAGGGCCGCCTCTTCATCTTCGCCATCAAAGACAAAGATCGCAGAGTGATCGAACATGTGGCTGACGCTTCCTTGGGTGCCTATTTTACTTTTGGTTTTGGTGAAACATAAGCGCACATCGCCAAAGGTACGATTTGGGTTATCAGTTAAACACTCAATAATAACCATGCAATTACCAGGACCATAGCCTTCGTAGCGGGCGAGTGAGAAATCTTCACCGCCTCCGCCTTTGGCTTTTTCGATGGCTTTTTCAATTACGTGGGTCGGCACCTGATCTTTCTTGGCGCGCTCAATCATCCCCCGCAGTGCCAAATTACCAGCCGGGTCGAAACCACCCGCCTTGGCGCACACATAAATTTCACGTCCGTATTTACTGTAAACCTTGGCCTTGGCATCTGAGGTTTTGGCCATGGAATCTTTGCGGTTTTGGTAGGCTCTGCCCATTGCGCTGCTCCGCTGAAAATAACAAAGACACGGATTTTACAGTCAGGTATTCAGATAGGGAAACTTTTCGTGACATTCCCGCCAATAACTTAGCCGCACTGAGCATTACCACCCTAAAACGGCGGCAAAATCGCGTTTTTATAAGCGCTAGCGGGCACGTCAGCGCAAAAATGCCTGACCACCGTCGATGGGCAAAGTGTGGCCTGTGATATAGGCCGCATCCGGTCCGCACAGAAATACCACCACTCTGCCAACATCTTCTTCGCAGTCGCCAACCCGACCTAAGGGGACAGTGCACAAGAAGTCTTCAACATCGTCACCACCACCTTCTACCCAGCGATTCATCGCCGGCGACATCGCTAGCGGCATGATGCAATTTACTCGGACATTATCTTCGCCCCACTCGCAGGCGGCGGCCCTACTAAGGGCGCGCGTGGCCTCCTTGGCAGCCGCGTAGGCACCAAAACCCGACGAGTCTGAACGCATTGCGGCTGAGCTAGCCAAATTGACGATACTGCCGTCGCCTCGCAAGAAGGGGTAACAGGCTCTCATAAAACGCAGGGTCGCCAGCGGGCCGGAATCCATCCCATCGAGGTATTCGTCTTCACTTATTTCCAGGAGATTGCCAAGGGGGACGATTTGGGCATTGTTCACAAGAATGTCGATGCCGCCAAATTCATCAACAATCTCTAAGACCGCCGCATCGATATCTTCAGCTTCGGTAACATCGCATACAAAGGCCTGCGCCTCGCCCCCACGCCTATGTATTTCTGCACAGGTCGCTTCAAGCGTTGCTAAGGTTCGCCCCAACACCGCCACAGTGGCGCCTTCAGCAGCTAAGGCAAAGGCAATACCGGCGCCAACGCCTTGGCCGCCACCTGTTACCACCGCTATTTTGTTCTGCAGAATAGCCATCACGCACACTCCCCTAAGGACGAATGTGGCCAGCCAGATTTAGTCAGCCAGCTGTGCCACGCTTTTCAGAATTAACCGCACTAACAGAGTCTGCCTGCTAACGCCGGTTTTTGAAAAAATCGACCTCAAGTGCGTGCGTGCGGTATTGCGGCTCATACCGAGTGCCGCAGACGCCTCATCGAGGCTTAAACCATCGGCCAGCAACAGGGATAGCTGAGCCTCGGTCGGTGTAAAACCAAACAATTGAATAATAACCGCAACTGGCGCCTCAGCACCGTACTCCGGGTCACTAATAAATATTGCCACTGTCGGCACCGACTTGCCTTCTGACCACTCGGTGACTGGCACGGGCCTAGCGATAACACCTAAGTCTGAAAAATCACCGTCACGCGGCACTCTCATCGCCTCGACAACCGTCGGTTCGTCGCCAGCACGATGTTCCAATATTCTATTGATTAGGCGCTGTAATTTCTTGGTAGTGGCTTGGTCACCCAGTAGTAAATGCCCATCTTCAACCCGAACATCGGGCTCACGGATAATCAAATGTTCAGCCATGCGATTACAGCTGAGCACACGACCATCTTCATCCAGAATAATAGTCGCCAATGACAAACTTTCAACCGCACCCGCATATAAAGCGCGTTCAGACTCGACTTTGTTCAATCTGACATGGAATCTAAGAGCGCGTTCCAAGTGGGGAAGCAATGAGTAAATCAAGTCGCGATCGGCCTGATCGAAGCTTGCAGATTGCTCGCCGCGAGCAACCCGCAGACCTGCATTCATTTCACCGGGCACCACGATATCCACCCCCAGTGAATCATAAAGTCCCGCTGGTTTCATGCAGGATTTATAGAGCTCACTCTCCAGCCAGCCTTCGCTGGGCACCAACTCCATCAGGCTTTTTACTTCGCCGGGACGCAGTGACTGAAATGGGTCCATGGCGAATAGCCGCTCTTGATAGCGCGCTAGGGACTCTAGATTGCCACCCACCACACGCAATACACCGCGACCTTTCTCTGAAGGCTGATTTAGCACCAGCGTCACCGACACGGCCTTCATCATTTTGCACAATACTGACAGGAAATCTTGCCACGGCTCTTCTTCCAAAGGGCCTTGGTAAATAGTCGCAATTAATTCGTCAAAGGCGGGATCAATAAGCATATCGGCGGCAATCAGACCTTATAATTTATTGGGCCGCCAGTATAACCGAGAAAAGCACAGAGAAAAGGCCTTCGACCGAAGGCCCTTGAAGATGTCGCTATGTAGACTAGCTCAAATTGGCTAGCTAAATAAGGCCGCGCGCCTTTGCCATGTCTAGGGCAAGATCTTCAATCATATCTTCTTGACCACCAACCGTGCGCCGACGCCCTAATTCAACCAGAATATCCCGCGACGACACACCGTATTTTGCTGCCGCGCGCTTGGCGAACAACAGGAACGAGGAGTACACACCGGCGTATCCCAAGGTTAAGGAATCGCGGTCGATGCGAATCGGGTTATCCATAATGGGCGTGACCAGGTCTTCAGCCACATCCATAATTTTATACAGATCGATGCCGTGATTGACCTCCATACGATCCATTACCGCAACCAATACCTCCAGCGGCGTATTGCCAGCGCCTGCGCCTAGCCCAGCCACTGAGCCATCGATACGATTGGCACCGGCCTCAACTGCGACCAAGGAATTCATTACACCAAGGCTGAGATTGTGATGAGCGTGGAAACCCAACTCGGTTTCTGGTTTCAGTTCGCGCCGCAATAGGGCAATGCGCTCCTTAACTTGGTCTGGCAGTAAATAGCCCGCTGAATCAGTGCAATAGATGCAATTCGCGCCGTAGGACTCCATGAGTTTGGCCTGCTCAACAATCTGTTCAGCCTCAATCATGTGGGTCATCATGAGAAAGCCGACGGTATCCAGCCCCATTTGCGCCGCCATACCAATATGCTGCTCAGAGACATCCGCTTCGGTGCAATGGGTGGCAACCCGAATCGTCGTCACACCTAAATCCGCCGCCATTTTTAGGTGGTCGACCGTACCGATACCAGGTAGCAGAAGCGCGGAAATCTTCGCATTTTTAACCACACCAACAACAGCCTTCAGGTATTCCTCATCGCTGTGCGCTGGAAATCCATAATTGACCGACGATCCACCGAGGCCATCACCGTGAGTCACTTCGATTAGCGGCATGCCCGCCTCATCCAAGCCTTTAGCGATAGACATCATCTGCTCTAAAGAAATCTGATGTTGTTTGGCGTGCATACCATCGCGCAAACACATATCGTGTAAAACCACTTTTTTCCCGCGTAAATCCATGTTCAATTCCCCTTAGACTGACGCTATTGTTGGAAGTGTAAAGCGCCCAGCCAGCATTTCTTCTGCAAACATTTCTGCGGTGCGAAGCCCAGCGGCAGTCATAATGTCTAGATTACCTGCGTACTTGGGCAGAAAATCTCCCAGTCCTTCCACTTCCATAAACATCGACACGCGATTGCCGTCAAACACAGGTCCATTTTTAAGGCGGTAGCCAGGCACATATTTTTGTACTTCCGCGACCATATCATCGACTGATTTACGAATCGCATCCTGATCAGGTGTTTCGTCGGTAAGGCAGTGAATGGTATCCCGCATAATCAGTGGCGGCTCTGCTGGGTTAATGACAATAATTGCCTTACCCTTGCGCGCTCCACCGACTTTCTCCACAGCACCCGCTGTCGTTCGCGTAAATTCATCAATATTCTTGCGCGTACCAGGACCCACCGATTTTGAGCTAACCGTTGCCACGATCTCGCCGTAGCTAACCGACTGCACTCGCGACACCGCCGCCACCATTGGAATGGTGGCTTGTCCACCACAGGTCACCATATTGACATTGGTGCTGCCTGCGGCAAGGGCATCCTTCAGATTTACCGGCGGCACGCAGTAGGGGCCAATCGCAGCAGGCGTTAAATCAATCATTAAAGCGCCCTGCTCATTCACTTTGCGCGAATTTTCGGCGTGTACATAGGCGGACGTCGCGTCAAAGCAAATCTGCACGCCATCGGCCTTCATGGTCGCCAACATGCCATCAACACCGTCTGCAGTGACCTTTAAACCCATCTCTTTGGCACGAGATAGACCCGGTGAATCAGGATCTACACCCACCATCCACACCGGCTCGATCAGCTCCGAACGCAATGCTTTCATAAGCAAATCAGTGCCGATATTGCCGGGACCAATAATTGCTGCCTTAATTTTTTCCGCCATGCTGCTGCACTCTCTCATTTAGCGTTGCGTGGGCCAGCCCACTTTATACAAATTGCACTGACGCGCGGCCAATACCGTGTAATTCCATTTCCATTTTGTCACCGGCAACAACCGGTTCCAGCGGCACCAGCGAACCCGATAAAATCACTTCACCAGCTTTAAAAGGTATACCAAAACGCCCAAGGGTATTCGCCAACCACGCCACCGCAGTAAGCGGGTTCCCTTGTACGGCGCTGCCCAAACCTTCGCTTAATAAGCTGCCATTCTTCCAAACCGTAATTTTCAAATTTGGTAAATCGTGATCGCTAGGATCAGCACTCGCATCCCCGAGCACATACACACCGCAGGATGCATTATCCGCAACCGTATCTTGAATACGAATATTCCAATCTCTGATACGCGAATCAACAATCTCGAAACACGGCATAATACATTCGGTAGCGGCCAAAACATCGGCCTCTGTAACACCCGGCCCCTGTAGATCCGCCTTTAACTTAAAGCCGATTTCCGCCTCTGCGCGGGGTTGAATTAAATTACCGGCAACCGAAATATCAGCGCCATTTGGATAGGCCATGGCATCAGTTAAAAACCCAAAGTCCGGCTGATGTACACCCAACATATCCTGTACGACTTTGCTGGTAACACCAATTTTCTTGCCGACAATCACTTCGCCATCATCTTCAAGTCGGCGCTTAAGCATCTGCAACGAAATATAATACGCGTCATCCAAGGTGATATCAGACAGCCGCTCGGTCAAGGGCTGCAGTGGTTTAAAATCACGCATGGCGTTGTACAAATCGTCGCCACACTGGGTAATTAGTTCTTTTTCCATCATTAGCCGTTTCTCAAGAAATCGTCGGTACTGCGGTTAAACATATTGCGGTGCTCAACCATAACCCAATGACCACACTGGGAAACCAGTGTTAAACGAATGTTCGGACAGCCTTTCGCGAGTTTTTGGATGCCGGTTTCCGGCATCATTTTTTCATTCACGCCCCAAAATGCTAAAACCGGACAGCGAATCTCACTTAGGCGTTCCGTCATATTAGGCACCACCATCGAGGTGATAACCTGACTGTTTTGCTGCTGAAAAATACCCCAGCGCTCATTGATTAATTGCTCATCAACCACGCTGTCGTCATACACCAAACCTCGACGAATAAAGTCTTCCAGGCGCTCAGGCGCCATGGGACCAGAAGTGAAAACTTCCTTCATAACCTGCATGCCAGGCATGTGAAAATAGTCAGCCTGCTCTTCAATGCCACCCGGCGCCATTAACACTAACTTATCGACCTGCGATGGATTATCCAGGGTGAATTTGATAGCGATCGCACCGCCCAGTGAGTTACCGATTAAGGCGCAGGACGACACGCCTATGTGATCTAACAGCTGCTTTATACACTCAACAAAAAAATCGAGGTGGTACTGCACATTGTCCGGCTTGTCAGAGTAACCGTAACCTATTAAGTCAGGTACGATCACCCGGTAACCCTGCTCAACTAAATACGGATAATTGTATTTGAAATTGCTGTGTCCGCTGGCACCGCTACCACTGCCGTGAAGAAATACCACTACAGGCCCACTGCCACTATCTAAATAATGCAGTCGCTGCCCATTCGGCAGTTCTGCATAGTTTGCCTCAGGCAATCCCGCGACTATAACTGCCATTTTTATCGTTCTCCAAAGACCAATTTCTATACATTTCGCGAGTATAAGCGCTGATCACAGACCGCCTCCCCACCCTTTATAAGAGCCGCAATGGTACCGGTTTGGGCCAATACCCCTAATACCCCAAATGGATGACAGCAATGCAGACTAGGGCCTACAGCCGATTACTATTGAACCACGACATCACTAAACTTCGTTTCCTCACCAAACATCTGCCGAGGTGAGGCCGGAAGACGCCCATCGACATCGGCAACGCCGTATTCGGCGCCAAGCTCGGCCGCATACCAAACCTTACCACTGCGGGTCATACGCTTACTGTCAGCAGCCAGTGCTGCAATGACACGCCCGGTAAACTCTGGCGACTCAACCATCGCCGCAAGATGCGCATACAATTCTGGATCGGACTCAATTACCGCCTGTGTGCGCTCAGTATTCAGCAAACCCATCCACAACGAAACCGCGGCAACTTGGTGCGGCTCAAAGTCTACCGCCATGTCGCGGGCCATTTTATCAACTCCCGCTTTACCCGCACCGTAGGCGGGACCATGCATATAGCTACGACCACCAGGGGAAGAGGTATTCACCAACAAGCCGCCCCGCTTAATGAGTAGGGGCGCTGCGTAATACGAGGCGACATAGCTAGACCTTAAGCCGACATTTAAAATATCCTGCAAGGCGAGAGGCTTCTCCCAAAATGGGCCGGGCAGGGTTAGGCCATCGGGGACGTTCAGTGCATTGTTGACCAAGATATCAAGGCCATCGTGATCCCGCGCGATTTGCGCAAATAAGGCCGCGACTTGATCATCATCGCCGTGATCACACACCACGGCGATGCCCTTTCCGCCGCGCCGGTTTATTTCCTCTGCAGTGGCGTATATCGTCCCCGGCAATACCGAGTCGCCCTCCGCTTGACTGCGGCCGGTGACGTACACCGTCGCGCCGGCATCGCCGAGTGCCAACGCAATACCCTTACCGGCACCGCGGCTTGCGCCCGTCACCAGTGCAATACACTCTTTTCCCAGAAACATAGGCTCTCCCTTATTTATGTTTATTCTCGGCATATATCACTGCCCCAGCGCAGAACCCACGCTGACAACTTAATAGACAATACTAATAGGCTTGAAGGCGAATAACCCTCCCACGGATAGACGAGATGAAATCAATACCCAACGTGAAATTGCCAAATCCGCGATTTTGAAATATCGTTACACAAAGACACCCAGACTGGATGGAAGCCTGATCATGTTGGCATTTAGTAGAAACATTCGGCCCTATGTAGACAGGGAGTTATCCCTAGCCGCTGATGCTAGACGCGCGAAACAATACGCAAAAGAGTTTGAGCATCTCGAAAATGCCCATGTACTTGGCCAGGAATCCACCTATCAACACACCAAAGTGCACTGCTTAATGCTTGCGTGGGGCCTACGTCAGGGCAAACTAGGTGAAGTATGGGGACAATTATTCAGGATTATTGGCGCCGCCAGCAAAACTGCCTTGGGATTAGTGCCAAGTGGAAATACCGGGGGCAGCAATATAAGCCCTTTTGCTACGCGGTCATTATCAGCAGAACACAGCGCAATAATTGCAAAAGCCAAACGGCGTTAATAATTTAAAATGGCTAAGCAAAGTTTAGCCATTTCGTTTCACAGAAGGACTGCTAGACTTACGCAACTGCACAGCATTTTTTGTATTTTTTGCCGCTACCACAATGACAGGGCTCGTTTCGCGCCGGCGGTTTAGTAAGCACTTGTGTCCCCGGCGTCTTTAAGAGCACCGTCAACTCGGCAATATCTTCCACCGCCCCGTCACTCGCATCAAGAGCAATCTCTCCATGTAAATTGGCCTCGGCAAGCATCGCCGCCACTTCCTGCTGGCGCTCTTCACTAGTCACTCGCAGCGTCAAAGGTTGCTTTTTACTACCTGCCTTAACCAGGGCCTTGCTCTGGTAGCCATGATTAATATGGCTTTGACGCGCATCTTTACGACCTTTAAAGAAAAACTTGGACACGTTAACAACCCTTAGAATGATTCAAAACTGGCTCAGCTAAAACTGCAAGCGACAGCGACGGCACAATACGTCGATATCCTCAGTTTGTCGCTATAAACCTGTGGCAATTTTTGAGTATTGCTCGTTAGTAATAAGCCAATAGAAATGAGGCGTGAATACGGTCGCTGCGCAAACATCGACAAAGGAAATGGGAGGCATCGCTATAAACGCATCACCAAGGGCAATAACAAAACAACAAGGCTACTAAGTTTGCGACTGATTTTGCGATTGAGTCGGTGTCATTTGCGGCGTAGAAAAGCCGATGCCATTACCAAGCTCCACTCTCGCCACATCGACCGCCACCGACAAAATTTGCTTTCCACCACCGCCAAACACGACGCCTTTTAAGGGCGTCACATCGGAATAGTCCCTACCCCAAGCGGTAGTGATATGCTGATCCGCCGGCATCACATCGTTCGTTGGGTCAAAGTCCTGCCACTCATCGCCGGGAATATAGACCGCGAACCACGCGTGTGATGCGTCTGCTCCCTGCATTTTCACCTGCCCCGGCGGTGGCAAGGTTTCAAGGTAACCACTGACATAGCGCGCTGAAAAACCCAGGCTGCGCAACACACCAATAGCCAAATGGGCGAAATCTTGACACACACCGCGACGATTTTTTAATACTTCATCGAGGGGTGTAGCAACGGTGGAAAACCCCGGATCATATTTAAAGTCTTTAAAAATTCGCGAATTCAAGGCACTCACGGCCTCAAGAAACGGACGATTCGGGCTAAACAGGTCGCGACCAAAATCAGCCAGCGGAGGCGCGATCGAAATCATGGGCGAGTCAAAACAAAACTCTGTGGCCGACATATCTTCTTTGCCAGAACCGGCACTTAAGGCCGCGAGCACTTCAGCGCAGGTGATACCACCACTGAGCAACCGCGGTTCGGAGGGCGCAATTTCAACCTCACTGTCGACTATCACTTCCAAGGATTTATGCGGTCTTTCTAAGGTGAAATGACACACCACATTACCAAAATAATCGACCCGCTTAATTCTGCTGGTCGGTGCCGGAATAATACGAATATCGCTGTAGTTAACCCGCTGGCCATTACACTCTCGCGGAATGAGGTAGGCGACGTTATAACCCTGATTCACTTGATCTGCGTATTCGTAGCGAGTCGAATGTCTTACTCGGTATTTCATGACACACCTCGGCCACTCATTTCAACAGGCTGCGGCCCCATTGCATGATCAAAATAACGATCTGCCAGCGCTTGCGATGCAGCTTTAAGATCCTTATCTAATTGATTTAGTAATTTACCCAGATTCAAATGCTCACCGGTCTTCTCATCGCGTTCAGCCAGTTCATCCACGGGCGTAAGCAATAAATTATTCGTCGCACGCAAAATACAGCGCATATCATCGCTTAGCTGTACGCCTTTGTTTGGACCTTCAACGTCTTCCAAGTGATTGCGTAGACTCTCGAGTTGAAACATTACCGAACGTGGGTTTTGACGATCGAACAATAATAGCTCCATGCCTTTATCCAAACGATAACCGCTGCGGTAGTAACGCTTGTAGACAATCCGCGACTCCAAACTCGCCAGCACCGGCTTTAACAAGGGCACACCTTGGCCATCACTTTTATCGGTGACCAATACGTGACTCAGCAGCTCTACGGTTTTTTGAGCTCGCTCCAAGCGACGGCCCATTTCCATAAAGCGCCACGCGCGACCACGCACCATACTTTCTTGGCTGAGACCACACAGCGCTAACAAACTGGTGATGAGCGGGTCGAGCAACTCCTCTGGCGCGGCCTGTAAGCTGCTCTCAAGATTCTTGTTCAAGTACTCCATGCCATCGCGAATATCGTTAACTAAGCGCAACATGTCATTGGACAGCAATTCTTTCACTCCGTCGGCGGAGTGCAGAATCGCCTCGAGACAATGGGCAATACTGCCCGGCCGAGAGCGATTAGACACAATGTCGAGTAACTCATGCTCCGGGGTTTCAAAGTCAGCATCTTTAGCAGTAAAACCGGGAAAGGTACCGGTAACCTTGGTAACCGAGCACAGCAGAACGCGGCGGTTATCCGGTGATAACGGCTCGATGCTATTCAGTTCTTCAAACGCTGTTCGCACCAAACGCAAACCCGATTCCGCCCTTTCGGCGTAGCGGCCAAACCAAAATAAATTATCAATTACCCGGCTCGGCAGACTGAAGTTGCGGTCCATTTTTTGCCGCGCTAACTTCTCTGGCTCAAAGACACTGTCTTCAATTTCCGGCTCGGAGGCCAAAATCCAGGTGTCTTTACTGCCGCCGCTATACTGGCTAACAATATGCTGAGTATCAGTGTGGGTACCAATATGGGTAAGCCCGCCAGGCATCACACTGTAAGAGCTGCCACTCGCCACCGTAAATCCGCGCATTACCAGCGGCCGACTGCTGAAGACTTTGCCGTCCAAAGCCGGCGTCTGCGAAGGACGCACGGCAGTTTGAGCGACGTAATCAACAGGCTTTGCCAACACTTTGGCGAGTAAGGCAGCTCGCTCTTCGGGGTTGAGCTCTGCCACAAACACACTGTGCCTGCCGGGCATACGACAGGTGTGGCGAATTAATAAGTCATCAAAGTGCGCCTTTACATACTCTAAGTCAGCAGCATCACCACACCACCACGTTGGCACCGAGCTCAAACGCAGATCGCGGCCGAGAAAATGCCGAGCAATAGCGGGCATATATTTAGCGAGAACGGGACTCTCTAAAATGCCACTGCCCAAGGGGTTGGCGATGATAACGCCGCCGGCGCGGGCCACTTCGGTTAAACCGGGCACACCCTGACCAAAGCTCTGCCGCGATACCACGGGGTCCGCCACGCTATCGTCGATGCGGCGTAAAACCACATCCACTTTACGAAGCCCATCCAAAGATTTTAACCACAACGCGCCCTTGCGAACGGTTAAATCCCGCCCCTGTACCAAAGGATAACCAAGGTAATTTGCGAGGTAGGCATCTTCAAAGGAGTTCTCTTTAAACGCCCCTTGGGTCAGATACACCACCAAGGGCGCATCCTTTGTTGGACTAAGTTCGGCTAATTTGCGACGCCACTGTAAAAAGAAGTTTGAGAGCCGGTGCACGTGGGCATCGCGGAATAAACTCGGCATCACCCGTCGCAATACAGTGCGATTCTCCAGGGCGTAGCCCGTTCCTGACGGCGCTTGAGTACGGTCGCCAATGACTAACCATTCACCACTTGCGGAACGGACTAAATCGGCAGCGTGGAATATTAACTGGTGTTCGCCAGGTAGCCGAATCCCGTCGCAGGCGCGAAGAAAACCTGGATGGCTAAAGATCGCCGCCGGGGGGATGACCTTGTTATGGATGAGTGTTCTCTCACCGTAAAGATCACTGAGAATAAGGTTAAGTAATTCGGAGCGCTCGCGAAGCGCATTTTCGATAGATTCCCACTCCTGACTCGACAGAATCATGGGCAGTAAATCGAGACTCCATGTATGACTGACGTTTAACTGGTCGCCAGGACTGTAGCTGGCACCGTCGTCACGGAGTATGCGCTTTGCAGTGCGCTGCCGCTCAAGAAGGGCATCCATACCCATGGCATTAAGTACCCGCATAGGATAATGCCAATGCTCGCGGACATTGCCATCAGTCCCGATGACCTCATCGTATTGGTCATGTTGCGGTTTATATACAAAGCGTTCAGTTAGCATGGATGTGGTGCCAAAAACGTGCGTTGAGTAAAAGTCATACCCAAGGTAAAAGGAACATCACCACGGCTACACTCGCAAATCCCTAATCGCATACAGCAATTTCGCACCATGTTGGTGCCGGAATCGCGACCGCCACCAACAGCAAATCACGATGGAGAAGACTACCGTAAGTGCCTGATCTGGGCAAACCCAAGCTGCTACGAGAAGTACCTATTTAGGGCCTGTTCACTCGGAAAGGCCCTGGCACACTATGTCGGCTGGAACCACGTATCTTGAATCGCCTTGTGAATGACGATTGAGTTTTTTTCCAACTCAGTGAGGTAAGCTGGAAAACCCGCCGATACATCGGTGTAATCGCTGCCGCTGGTCACTGTTTTCACGAAGTCATTTAAACAGGACATCACCTTCTCGCTGGACGGCAACTGTTTGGCTGAGTCCTGCATCCTTAACAAGCCGCAGGTAACCGCGCGGGGAAACAACGTGTCTTCCAGCAAGAAACGCGCAGCATCATCGCCTTTTATTGCCACCTTCATTGTGCGGCGAAACGGCATCGTCGCATTCAAGGTGCCCAATACACTGCCCCACACCGCATCCAAGACATGGTTGGTGTCATTTTCAATAAAGTCGCTAGACATGCTGGCACCCGCTTCCAAAATACGGATCGTCATATCAGCCCGCTCCAAACTGCGCCCCATATTTAAAAAATGCCAAGCGGCATCACGGCGCATAGTGTCGGCAATAAGGCCATTAATCTGCTGACAGGTCTTAATAATCTCTTCAAGAAACTCATGTCGATAGCGGCGGCTCAAGCCCTGGGCGATATTCTCAGATACAAATATTTGAAACTCGTTAACCAACTCCCAACTTTCCTGAGGCACGATATCCCGAGTTGTTCGAATATTCTCACGCACCATCCGGAGCGACGACGCCAAGGAGCTGGGATTGCTGAGATCTTCCAGCAAAAATTTCACCACCCGCTTTTCGTCCTGCACCGAAAAACGCCGGTTATATTCGCCGTGACTGCCACTGGCGATAACCAAATTATGCCAGCTGATACCCGTGTCTCTGGGCAAATCGAATAGTAATCCGGTATAGACCTGTATTAACCGGGCCATACTTTCCACGCGCTCAAGGTAACGCGCAAACCAATACACTCGCTCTGCAACTCGCGATAACATCATTATTTTGCGCCCCCTTCCGCTATTATCCAGGTGTCTTTACTACCACCACCCTGTGACGAATTGACGACCAGCGAGCCTTTTTTCAATGCCACCCTAGTCAAGCCCCCCGTTGTCACTGCCAAGTCGGTGCCCTGCAATACAAAGGGCCGCAAATCTAAATGGCGCGGCTCAGCTTCGCCTGGGCCAGTAATAACCGGCGCAGTCGACAACATTAATGTGGGTTGCGCGATGTAGTTACGGGGGTTTTCTTGAACGAGTTTGCGAAATTCTTCGTGATCTTTCTTCGTGGCGTGCGGCCCAACCATCATGCCGTAGCCACCGGATTCATTGGCCGGTTTTACTACCAGCTTTTCAATATTTTCCACCACGTATTTAAGCTGCTCCGGATCGTCGCAGAGGTAGGTTTCAACATTCGGTAAAATCGCCTTTTCACCAAGATAGTATTCGATCATCTTGGGTACGTAAGCGTAAACCACTTTATCGTCAGCAACACCGGCACCCGGCGCATTGACCAAGGCTACATTGCCCGCCTGCCATGCCCGCATGATACCCGGCACACCCAAAATGGAATCGGGGTGAAACGCTTCGGGGTCCAGGAACAAATCGTCAATACGTCGATAGACAACATCAACTCTTTCCAAGCCCGAAATGGTCTTCATATAGACGCAGTCGTCTTTGTCTACAAATAAGTCGCTGCCTTCCACCAGCTCAACGCCCAACTGCTGCGCCAAATACGCATGCTCAAAATAGGCGGAGTTATAAATACCGGGAGTGAGGATAACGATTTCAGGTTGCCTAACTTTTCGCGGCGACACCGATGCCAGCATGTTAAATAATTTTGCAGGGTAGTCATCAACAGGGAGGATATTGTTAGTTTCAAATAATTCTGGCAACACGCGTTTACTTATCTCGCGATTTTCCAGCATATAGGCGACGCCGGAGGGGACTCGTAAATTATCTTCCAAAACATAAAATTTACCGTCTGCATCCCTCACCAAATCGCAACCGCAAATATGCGCCCACACCCCTTTCGGTGGTGTAATGCCAATACACTCAGGACGGAAGTTTTTTGAGTCTTTAATCAGATACTCCGGCACCACACCGTCTTTGAATATTTTTTGCTCGTGATAGACGTCGTTGATAAACAGATTGAGTGCGCGCACTCGCTGCTTTAAACCGTTTGCCGTTTGCTCCCACTCCTTAGCACTAATCACTCGCGGAATAAGATCAAATGGCCACGTGCGGTCGATATTTTCACCATCTGAATAAACGGTGAAGCTGACTCCCATATCGCGAACGGTGCTCTCCGCCGCGACTCGACGACTTTCAAGCTCCTCTCGGCTGAGCTGCCCCAAGTGTTTAACTACGCGCTGACTAGCACGTCGAGCCCCACCTTTTGGGGTTATCATCTCATCAAAAAAATCACCGCCTTGATACTGACTCCAATCGATACCACCAGATTCCTTGTCTGCACCTTTTGTCATCTATAAAACACCTTATTGGAAATGATTTTCCTCTAAAACGCGGCGCACCAAAATAGCGCAAACACGGCCAGAGTCTCGCGTTGTCTTAGCGCACAATCAAAAAACTTACTCTGTTATGCCCCGAATACAGCCAATCCGTACCATTCTCATCAGCAATAGCTAGGCCAACTTGCACAAAAATTGACGAAGCTGACCATTTTTCCTACCGATGATTATTCCCATGACTCAATTAAGCATAGGCAGAAGTTATCCTCAACAGCGGCAACGGAATTTTTCAGCGCTTGCTTAAATATGACCATCTATATTGCAGCGACAAGATCACAAGCAAGGGCTAAAAGAAAACACAAAAAATTGAATTTTTGCCCACTATAGATAAAGACCTAAACGGGTGAAAACCGTAGAATACGTCAGCAGCCAAAAGCCAACATCCATATAATAAAGCGACATACCAAGACCCTATAATGACACAGCTCAGCTTAAACGCTCACTACCTCAAACAAGATAAGAAAACATCGCCCACGGTCGAACTGCCGACCTACACAAGACAACTCAAAAAACGAATAGTGCATATCGGTGTGGGCGGATTCCACCGCGCCCACCAAGCAAACTATTTACATATGCTTTTGCAATCTAAGCAGGGTAGCGATTGGGGAATTTGCGGTCTCGCGCTAATGCCTGCCGACACTAAACTGTACCAAGCGATGCAAGCACAAGACTGTTTGTACTCACTTTGGGAAACGGATCAACACGCCCAAACTGGTCACGTCATTGGCTCTATCATGGAATTCATTGACGCCACTGACGATTCTCACGCGGCGCACGCTGTTCTCATAGACCCTGCTACAAAAATTGTATCGCTGACGATTACCGAAAAAGGCTATTACTTAAACGCCAGCGGCAAACTTGACCTACAGTCACTGGCTATCAGCAGCGACCTACGCAATCCAGAAAAACCGCGCAGTGCAATTGGCATTCTCGTTAAGGCTTTGCACTCACGCTGGCAGGCAGGCGGCAAGGCATTCACGGTAATGTCCTGCGACAATTTGTTGGCCAACGGCGACCAAGCTCGCGAGGCAATTACCAGCTATGCAATGCAATGGCTGCCTGCCCTGGCAGAATGGATCCGCGCTGAGGTGTGCTTTCCGCTCTCGATGGTTGACCGTATTACCCCTGCCACCGTCGCCAGTGATGCAGCCTTGATTTCAAACCGCTGGGGTGTTGACGACCAATGCCTGCTAATTTGCGAACCCTGGAGCCAATGGATATTAGAAGACCATTTTAGCGACGGCCGACCCGCCTATGAACTAGCGGGCGTGACACTGAGTGCACACGTGCACCGCTACGAAGAAATGAAAGTGGGATTACTCAATGGCAGCCATAGTGCGCTGTCACATATTGGATTATTAATGGGTTACGAGCTTGTAGACCAAGCTGCAGCAGATCCGGAAATACATGGCTGGTTGGTGTCTTATATGCAAGCAGTGCAAGACACCCTAAGCCCACTGCCAGATATTGATTATTCAGAATACTGCCGGACTCTTATTGCGCGCTTTCGAAATCCCGCCATCAAAGATCGCCTATTAAGACTTGCGGAAGATAGCTCATCTAAATTCCTGCAATGTCTACTCGCGCCATTAAAAGCGCGACTCGCAATGGGATTAGATGTTACGGCCTTTGCTCGGGTGATCGCGGTGTGGATCTGGTATTTAAATTCGCTTCACAGTGATCGCGATGCCTATGACAGCTATCGCGATACCAGCAAGGACCAGCTAATATCGCTCGCTAAAAATGTTGTAGGCACTTTAAACGCCAGCGAATTTATTGCGCAGGTTTTTAAGCTTGAAGGATCTGAATTAGCCCTCTTTGCTGAAGAAACTGCACGATTCATCCATGCCATTAAAGAAGCCGGCTCCGTTAAGAAATGCCTTTATAATAATTTAAAGGCATCATATTGAGGGCTCAAACAGAGTCAGATGTATCCAAAACATTCACATCAGTAAGCGGCCAATTCCAGTTAAATACATCTTCGCCCCGACCTTCTTGAATATCGGTGAGCAACGTATGTAACTGGGTGGCAAACGGGTTCCCTGCCTTGAATTCATAGCGTATATCACCATCGGCAATGATGCTGATTGGCGTAATCACCGCAGCAGTACCACAGGCAAATACTTCACTGCATTCGCCAGACACCACCGCCTCAAGCAATTCATTGATGTCGATACTGCGCTCAATGACCTCCACACCCGACAGCCTTGCCAACTGCAATACGGAGTCGCGGGTAATGCCAGGTAAAATTGATCCGCTTAAAGATGGGGTATGTAATGCGCCATTTATAAGCGCAAATACATTCATCCCCGAAAGCTCCTCTATATAACGATGCTCAGCCGGGTCCAGCCACAAACTTTGATCAAAGCCGGCCGCCTGCACTCGACGCCCCGCCGCTAAGGCTGCCGCGTAATTCCCACCGACTTTAACATTTCCCGTACCGCCCAACGCCGCGCGGCAATCTTGCCGCTCGATCATCACTTTAAAGCTCCCCTGCTGGTAAACCTCAGACGGGGATGCAATAACGTAAAAATCATTGTCGAGCGACGCCGCTAGCCCAAGGCTGGCATCAACACCAATCATAAACGGCCGCAAATACAGAGATTGACCTGGCTTCGCTGGAATATGTTTCGCCATCAAGCTACTAACCGCCGACACCCCATCCATAAATATCGACTCTGGCACTGCAGGCATGCACATGCGATCGGCCGAGCGGTTAAAACGCTTCCAATTTTCTAAGGGACGAAACAGAGACACATTATTATCGCTGTGACGATAAGCTTTTAAACCCTCAAAGACTTCCTGAGCGTAATGTAAAACCTTTGCGGCGGGATCGATTGAAATTGCCTCATAAGGTAGCACCTGAGCTGCCTGCCAACCCCCATTCCGAAACTGCGCACGATACATGATCGGCGCCATTACCCGACCAAATCCCAATGCCTCGGGCAACGTAAATTGTTTCAATACTGGCAAAACGCCAGATGCTATGACTGGAGCAGGACTCGCAGCATATTGCGCATCACTATTCATTTCTATTCCTATTATGCCGCGTTGTGAATATCTACCAATTGCACTACATCGCCACGCAAGCGCTTAAGAAGTTGATCTCGACGCAAACCGTATTGACTAATAGACGCTTCTTTTACATGGCCAAAGCCGCGCACGTCGTCTACTAAGCCAAACAATTCTATGGCAAGCTCGAGGTTATTTTTGTCGAGCCTAGCTAAAACACTATCTATTTGTTGAATAAACTCGGCCAACAAAGCCCGCTCAGCTTTGCGCTCGGCGGTGTAAGAAAACACATCCCACCGTGTGCCGCGCAGGCCTTTAAGTTTTGCCAATATTTTGAACGCCGTAAACATGCCGCTTGAGAATACACGTTTCACCGGATGGCCATCAGCACCCGTCTTTGAGAGCAAGGGCGGCGCCATATGGAATTGCAGTTTGTAGTCACCTTCAAATGCCTCACTGAGTTTTTTCAAGAATTCGCCGTCGGTGTACAGGCGCGCCACTTCGTACTCATCTTTATAGGCCATCAATTTGTGCAATGACTTAGCAATCACCAGCGAAAGCTGCCCTGCACTGCCGTTAATCTCTTCGTCTTTTGACTTAACCGCAGTCAAAATATCTAAATACTTATCCGCGTAATTTTTATCTTGGTACTTCACTAAATGGTCATAGCGATACTGAATAATATCGTCGACGTCATTCAGTGGTGACCAATGTTCTACGGGAACGCCAGCGGCTTGCCGCACCGCATCAATATCGTGCGCCGCGCGACGGCCCCACAAAAACGCCTGTTTATTAAACTCAGTCGCCACGCCATTCAGCTCAATCGCACGATCAATGGCATCGAAACTGACCGGCACATAACCCAGCTGGAAGGCATAACCCAGCATAAAGAAATTACTCGCTAAAGTGTCACCCAGCAAATGTCCAGCTAACTCAGTGGCGTCGACAAAACTCACTTTGCCTTCACCGACTTCTTCCACAATGAGCCGTTTCATAGACTCCGCCGGGAATACCGCATCGCGATTATAAATAAACTCCGCCGTCGTCATTTCGGTATCATTTACCACAGCGACGGTTCGCTCTAGATTTACCTTAGCGATCGCTTCGTCAGATGCCGATACCACCAAATCACAACCCAAAAGCAAATCGGCATCGCCCGCTGGTATCCGCACCGCATTAATATCATCCTGATTATTGGCCACGCGCAAATAGCTCACCACAGGGCCAAATTTTTGCGCCAGTCCGGTTTGGTTCATCGTCGCGCATCCCTTACCTTCAATATGCGCAGCCATGGCCAATACCGCAGTAATAGTCAGTACGCCGGTGCCACCAACGCCGGTAACCACCAAGTTCCAAGGATGCGTTATGGCCGGTAAAGTCGGCATTGGAATGAGGGCAAAACCGTCAGCCGCGACCGCGGTATTTTTCCGCGGCGAACCGCCTATCACCGATACAAAACTTGGGCAGAAACCATTCACACAGGAATAGTCTTTATTACAAGCACTTTGGTCAATTTGACGTTTGCGACCAAACTCAGTTTCCTTTGGCAGCACCGACAGGCAATTAGATTTTTTACCGCAGTCGCCACAACCTTCGCAGACCGCATCATTGATAAAAATACGGCGATTGGGATCAACCATCGTGCCCTTTTTTCGACGGCGACGCTTTTCAGCCGCACAGGTTTGTTCGAATATAAGTACCGATGTACCAGCGACCTCCTTCAGCTCGTTTTCAATGGTCAGCAAATCATCGCGATGGCTAATGGTAAAGCCATCTTTTTGCGGCCAACTGTAATTTTCAGGGTGATCCGACACCAAGGCAATGCGCTTAATGCCTTCGCCACGCAATTGTAGAATAAGTTGTTCAACCGTTAATGAGCCATCTATAGGCTGGCCGCCCGTCATCGCAACAGCGTCGTTATACAGAATTTTGTAAGTGATATTGACGCCCGCAGCAACGGACTGTCGAATAGCTAAACTACCGGAATGGAAATACGTACCATCGCCCAAATTTTGGAATACGTGTTTGTTTTCGGTAAATGCGGCCTGGCCTACCCACGTCACGCCTTCGCCACCCATTTGGGTAAACGTCGTCGCTGGACGTGTGGGCATCCACGTACTCATATAATGGCAACCGATTCCTCCCAGCGCGACGCTGCCCTCAGGCACCACTGTCGAGGAGTTATGTGGACAACCGGAACAGAAATGCGGTGTGCGATTGATGATGCCATTCTTATTGGCAATGGATTGCTCTTTCTGATCGTAAAACTTAAGGCGCTTTTCTATCTCGTCGCTTTTATAAAAACGGCGAATACGCGCCGCAATCGCACGCGCCACCATGGCGGGAGTTAGCTCACTTAAATTTGGCTGTAAGTCCTTACCTTGCTCGTCAAACTCGCCAATAACACGGGGGCGCTCAGACACCGGCCAGTTGTACAACTGCCCGGTAATTTGATCTTCAATGATGGAGCGTTTCTCTTCCACCACTAAAATCTCCTCTAAACCCGAGGCAAATTCGTGTGTGGTCAATGGCTCTAAAGGCCAGGGCATACCAATTTTGTAGACCCGTAAACCGATAGCGGCGGCATGTTGTTTGTCTATTCCCAAGTCTTCCAGGGCTTGCAATACATCGAGGTAAGCCTTGCCACTGGTCGCAATACCCAAGCGTGCCTTGGGGCTGTCGATCACAATTCGGTTCAAATTATTGGCGCGGGCAAACGCGCGCGCAGCATAAATTTTGTACTTATTCAGTCTCAGCTCTTGGGCCAAGGGGGTATCTGGCCAACGTGCATGCACACCGTCTTCCGGCATCATAAAGTCTTCCGGCAGTACAATATTTACACGACGGGCGTCGATCTCAGCAGAGATCGCCGAATCCATGTTTTCGGTAATGGCTTTTAGGCCCACCCAGCAGCCAGAATAGCGCGATAACTCCCAACCATAGATGCCCAAATCTAATACTTCCTGCACATTGGACGGCGCCAGCACCGGAATAGATGCCCCCATAAACATGTGTTCAGACTGGTGCGGTAAGGTTGAAGACTTAGCCGCGTGGTCGTCGCCAGCCACCGCCAACACACCACCAAATTTAGACGTACCCACGGCATTTGCGTGCTTGATCACGTCCATGCTGCGGTCGACACCGGGGCCCTTGCCATACCACATACCAAATACGCCGTCGTATTTGGCGTTAGGGAATAGGCCAACCTCTTGGCTACCACGCACCGCAGTTGCCGCTAAATCTTCGTTCACCCCTGGCACAAATTGAATATTATGTTTATCAAGGTATTTCTTTGCCTTCCACATCGCCTGGTCGACATTACCCAATGGCGAACCGCGATACCCAGAAATAAAGCCAGCGGTATTGAGGCCGCGCTCTAAATCGCGCTGATGCTGCAGCATCGGTAGACGCACCAAGGCCTCAACGCCAGTCATATAGGCGCGAGTACTATCCAGCATGTACTTGTCTTCCAAGGATATTTTTAAGGCCTGTTCCGAAAGTGGCATAACATTATTCTCATATTCATTGATAGGAAGAGATGCGCAAATTCTAGCGCGACACACTGGGTAAAATTATTTTACTTATACCTACAAGCAGTAACTAATAGCGATACTTATGCTATTAAAAGCACCGAAACGCATAAAAAAGCTAATCTATAAGTTTTATGAGAATTCTTACTCCCCTTCCCGGCTTCGTCGCCCAAACGACCACTACGGCAACATCAGAGCAATAACACCAAGCAGACATACAAATACGAGCACAGCCATGAACTAGTTTTAATTAACCACACTAGAGCCTAAACTTGCATAATTTAGGCAAAACTTACCTCAGTCGAGCGATTATATTTATGGGCACCGAACTCAATAAGCAAGATATTAATATTCTCAATATCCTTCAGTCTGACGCGAGTAAAACATCCAGTGATGTCGCTGATATCGTAGGCATGTCCCAATCACCCTGCTGGCGACGTATTAACCGTATAGAACAAGACGGCGTTATTCGCAAAAAAGTCGCCCTACTTGATCGTCACGCGCTAGGCATGGACTTGGTGGTTTTTGCAACGATCAACCTCACCACATCAGGTCGCCAAAACTTGGAGGAATTTGAACACTCGGTGCAAAATTTTGATGAGGTGATGGAGTGCTACACCATGACCGGTATTTGGGACTACATGCTTAAAATTATTGTTAAAGATATTCGAAATTACGAAAGCTTCGTCCGTGATCGCTTACTTGGCCTACCTATGATTCGCGAAATTCATTCCCATATCGCGGTAACCGAAATCAAAAACACCACCGAGCTACCACTAAAAACTCAACTTTAATCACTGAGCCCGTATATTGGGATATAAGCTCAAGATGGGCTCATGAAAGCTTTATATCCCTGCACACCAAAGTATCGAATCGATTTTTTAATCTTTATCTTTTTTGCGATCAAGGCATCATCGCGATAAATTTTAAGAACCTGCTTATTGGTGTTGGTATCCATCTCAAAGGAATGTGCACTATTCTGCTGAAGATTTTCAAATTCCGTTTTCATGATTAGTATCATGCTGCTTCACCCATAAAGAAACTTATGTCAGATCCAACTAATTTTTACTCCAGCACCATCTCGACGTCAAATTCCATGCTTGGATTAAGCACTCCTATTTTTCGTTCAGACAATCTATCAGAACTAAGCAGATATTCAGACAGGCTAAAAGAGCTTGTCGATATGATCATGAACTCTAAACTGAAGAAAGAACACACCCTGCGCAGCGAAACTTTCTATACGAACAAAACCTACGCGCTATATTCAACGTTGTGGCATTTAGCCAGCGCTCGGGGGGTTTGAAACTAGATCAATGAAGGTGGCACGTCCCTGTGCCCCCTCATATATCGGCGCAAACGCCGACCTATGAGACGGGGAGTCAATATATCGCAAATTCAGCCATGATCATTTGCAACAGCCGCAAGCAGAAACCGCAGTGGGCTTGAAGCTAAGCGTAAACTCTATGCATAAATATAGTCAGATTAAGAACACTGCACATCCCCCAATTTAGGGGGGGCTATCTTTACACGCAGCACGGCAAAAACCGGCAGTAAATTAACTAACACTAGCGCCTAGGCGAAAACCGACAATGGCTCTTGTGCAATGCGAAACGTCAAAACGCACCAAAAGCGTTTCAGAAGGGAAATAGCAATCACTGGTACTCACAGAAAAATATTTTGCGTTCAAATTGGCTGAAACGTTTACAACCACATCAAAGCAACTGTAGTAGCTCAGACTTGATCTGACAGTTACCCGTTTTTTACCGGTGTCTGCCAGTTTAGATCTGAGCTAAATTTTTCTCAGCCCAGATCGTTTTACCATCAAGTAAAGTTGCCATTGGCGT
>NZ_JAHWDQ010000007.1 GCF_019312595.1 Zhongshania aquimaris
ATCATTGCGCTTTGATTGTAGTCGTAGGGTTTGAACTTAGGCATTCGCATCACTCCTTAATGCTTTGGCCAATTTTATCAAAACTTTTATCGAAATGGGGGTTTTTATACAGCCTCAACGCCCGCATTTGCGGCTGCTTTGGAGCGCAGCGGAAAAGCAGTCCGACAACATGCGCTTGTTAGATTTTTTTTTCATGATCGCTCAAAAAGATCATTAATAACATCGGTAGTAGACTCCATGCTATATCGCTGCTCTTTAAATGTCTCGTATTGCTGGTCATCGTGACTTGATGAATTTATATTGGCCTGAATAACATCATCAAAATCACAACATTCGCTCACTAAATCAACATCAGCCTCCTCAAAGGTGATTCCCAGCTCAGAAAATCTGTCATTGACGTAGTCAGCTATTTCAGAATAGTCACAAGTATCAGCGTCATATACACCATTCAGAATTCCTGCCTCAATTACATCCCTCGTAATGTCATCAGATAGGTACTCAATGTACTGCTCTTTAAATTTCTCGGTCAACGTAGACGGAGGAACATCTACAACTGCGACCAGTTTTGAGATTGGGATGAATTCTTCCATGTCTTTTTCGTACTCATGAACCCAATCCTTTAGCTGCTCCACGAAGGCTTTATCATCACTACTTATTAGGCCTAATGAAAGCGACCAATTAATAAACTCGAAATAATCAATCCCATGGGAGCAAGGCCCAGAAGATAATGCTGACCTTACCAAAGATTGGATATATTCGAGAACAGTTCCTTTTGGCGACAATAAAGATGACCCGAAATATAGTATTCTAAGCTTATAGCTATCTATTTCATTTCCATTGTTTAATTTGGATAGTCTAATTAGCTGCGACTCAAGAATATTTCCGTAATAAATTTCGTCGACAACGCCTGACACTTTTAAACTATTTAAGTTTGATATCGATTCGGGTGTCTTTAAACAAAAAAGTAAATCATCAATATAATTAAAATCGCCTAGATAATTTGAAATCACAAAATCTGCAATTGACGGATTAAATAAGTCATATGAAATATGATCTTTATCTAGAACGCTCCTATTCAGAAGCGCACCAGCCAATAATTTAACGACAGATTCATAATCCCTACTTTCTGTGGAAAATATTTTGCGTGAGGAAATTTCTGAATGGAGCGATCTTAATCTCGGTTCTGAAATGGATTTTCCATGAAGTGATACTGCGACAACAACATGCTTGCATATATCATCAACTTGAGCCTCAAGAACATTTCTCCAAATATCTTTAGGGTTTGACAAGGTGCTATCTATATATCCCCAATACTCACTAGGTTTGATATCCGAGAGGCGATGACTATCAGTGATAAACGATATAAGTCTAGGATTGAAATTCTTATGCTTAATAATCTGAAGATATCTTCTACTTTCATAGATTTCATTTATATACTGTTCATCTAAATCACCAAACCAGATGTGGTTATAAAGAATCCTTGCCTTATCGATTTCAGTCAATGAAGAAATAGACAGTTCATACTCATTTCTATACACATTCTTTATATCAAAAAGATCACTGAGTCTCTTGCCTTGATTTAATATGTTTGATCGTGAGGTGAGAATAAATCGCTTCTTTTTATCTCTCTCTATTCTTTTGATAAAGTTAATAACATGAGAGTCTTGATGGGAATCAAGAGCCAATAAAAAGTTTCTTCCTAAAAAGTCATCAAAATAGAAAACTTGGTGAGACTCTCCGCGATAAATTTCTTCGGCCTCATTTAGTGAATTCTCTATAAAGCAAAATTCGTAACCTTTGGCCGTGTAATATTGGCAAAGTTGGTCAGCTAAAGATGTTTTTCCAACACCAGGAGATCCTGTAATTATTACAGAGTGCAAATTTTCAAGCTTTTCCATTGCTTGAATATGACTCTGAGTTACTACATATCTATTGGACTCCTCAATAATCTCTTCTAACTTGTACCTACTTCTACCAACAATCGCGGAATTTAATATCGTTGTAAGAACGTTTGTGCTAGAAATCCATAGCTTATAGTGTTTTCTTTCTACTTCGATATTTCTAGATAAAATGTCATTAAGATCTTCATTTCCAAAAATATCCGATTCAGCAAGGATGTATGGAGACAATAGGTTCTTAATTTTTATTTTGTTTGCTCTGGATAACTCTAGGGATGTTACGAAAATATAGCGTTTCGGTTTAAGCTTTCTTACCTTTTCTACTTCGGTATTTTCTATTGACCTAATTAGTGCTGAAAGCCCAGATTTTAACCAATGCTTGCACTGAATAATAACTTCACACCCTTCTAAAGAAAAAAATCGCCCATCCACACCGCCATCTCGTCCAGCTTTAAATCTTTCGACTCTAGAGCCTAATTCGCATGTCAAAAGGTCTGCACACAGGCATTCGAATTCTTTATCATTCAAACTGCTAAAATCATAGTCTGACATAGAGTTGCTGGCCTTAATATTTGGCGGTGGTTGAAATCTAACAGTTTTGTTATGAAGACTGGGGCCTTATATCACTTTGGCCCCCTATCTCAGAGAATAAATTTGGAATGTCATCAAAATCCCTATCTATATCAAGGGCTTGAATGTATTTCGTGAAATTATCTGTCGATACTAGCAAGACGTGCTCCCTCTATTTTTCTTAAATCCCTTCTTCTGATCATAAACCCATATTTTGAGAAATCAATAACTTAGAATACGGTCTACCGAATTAGTGAACCCGCTTCTACTGAACAAGCGGTTGACTGCATAGCAACAAACCAATACTGTATATAAAGCCAGTAAATACAAGGGGGATTTATGGATGATATCCGCCCACCGATAGCACAGGGATCGACTCGGTTTCTTGACCAACTTCGTTTACATATCAGACAAAACGGACTCGCGTACCGAACCGAGCAGACCTATTTGCTTTGGATAAAGAACTTTATCCGCTTCCATTCTCGTCAGCACCCCAAGAATTTAGGCTCACAAGACATTGAAGCCTTTCTTTCTCACTTGGCAGAGCAGCGAAATTGTTCAGTCAACACGCAGCGCATTGCATTGAATGCCCTTGTTTATATGTACAAGCGCTTCATGGGGTTGGATGTTGGGGATCTTAAATTCAGTCCGGCACCCACCCCAAGACAGTTACCCGTTGTTTATAGTAGGGATGAAATTGCAGCCATACTATCTAAGCCCTGCCGATACCCTTGGCTCATGACCTTAGTCATGTGCTTGGATGTCTGCTAAAGCGCTCCCACCACACAAAGGCTTAATCGACACAAGGCGCAAAGCCAACTCACTTTGCGCCACTTAGGATTGACTAACCTCACACAGCACGGTTTCGCGATTACTTCACCGCGATACGCTTGACCACGATGGGTAAGTCATCAACCAACTTAGGCAGGGGAACGGTCTGCATTTTGCTGCTGAAATTATCGGCCAAACGAAATTCGTATTGACGCAAGAATTGGTGCAGAAAATTTTTCACCTGCATCAGAGCAAAATGCATACCGATACATTTGTGCGCCCCGCCACCAAAACCTACCCAGCTAAAGTTATGGCGCTTGTGCTCATTGCGCGGTTCTAGCCAGCGATCAATATCAAACTTAAGTGGCTCATCCCAGTATTCCGACATTCTGTGCACATGTTGCGGGGCCATCCACACATTGGTGTTTGCGGGCACTTTATAGCCGCCTATCTCACAGTCCTTTATTGTGCGCCGCTGCATCATCATCACTGAGGGGTGTAGGCGCAGCGCTTCCTTGATCGCAACTTCCATCAAGGGCATTTTTTCAAGGTCCTCATAATCAAGAAATGGCTTATCAACGGCATTCGCCTCGTCGCGCAAGCGCTGCTGAACCTTCATATCCTGACCTAAGTAGTACAGCAAATGAGTGAGCGCACTTGTGGTTGTGTCGTGAGCAGCAAACAGCAGAAAACTGATATGGGCGATAATATCTTGATCAGAAAAATATTCGCCTTCTTCGGTTTTTTCACGACAAAAATAGCTAAACGTATCGGTTTTACTTGCTAAGCGGCGCTCATTGATAAGGCCGCCAAACAGCGACTTTAAATAGCGCTCGCCAATTTTACCTTTGCGATGCAAGGTACCAGGCAGCTCCAAGCGCACGATTCCCATCAGGCCATTGGCGATATCGAGAAACGCGGTATTTAATTTTTGTGCACGCTCGTCGTCTGCGTCCAAGCCGACAAAAATTTCAGCCGCAACATCGAGCAGCAATTGTTTTATCGCGGGAAAAAATCGTAAATCGCTTATCGTATCCCAGTTAGAAATGCCCTCAGCAATCATCGGCCCCATTGTTGCTATATAGCCTTTCATCGCATCATTCTTAAACGCCGACTGCATAATTCGCCGCTGAAAGCGATGTTCATCATGATCTCTGAGCAACAAGGCGCCTTTGTAGAATCGCCCCAAAGAGCCCATATAACCCATTTCTGCAGAGAAGTTTTTGTCTGTATCAAGCATCACTTGCTTATACAGGTCTGGGCCGATCAGCATTAAGCCTTTAGGGCCGATCAAACGAAACCGACTTACCGCACCGAAACGCCGGTACTGGCGATCTATCGTCGCGTGTAAGTCCTTGACCAGCGGTATAGTGTAGCCAAGAACCGGCAGACCGTAATCTCCGGGAATATGATCTAACTTAGTATTGTCCGGCTGTTCTCTGTAATTATCATTCGCGACGATGGCCATGATCATACTTACCTTTAGTAATGAAAGAGTTTAAGCATCACTTAAAACGTTTGTCTTGCCTCAATACCAAACATTCTGGGTTCCCCCAGCACCTGCACATAAGTGCCCAAAGAGCTCGCGGTGGCAACAGCGCCAATATCGTATCGCTTGTCGGTCAGGTTTTTTATATACGCACTAATCGTTAAATCTCGATCTGGCATAAACCAACTAAATCGCGCGTCTACTAAGGTCGTGGCTTTGGCGTAAATAGACCCTGGGTCGCGTTTGGCAACATCCCAAGAAGCATCATCCAAGCCCATATACACTTCACTTTTGTAGCTAACATCCAGTCTCGGCGTGAATACGCTGTTCTGGGTGATAAAGGTATATTGAGCACCAAAAGCCGCTGTCACTTCCGGCGAAACAGCGAAGTCTTCGTCGCTTCGATCCACCGGGACTTTCTGTCCCTTCAAAGCCAATTCAGCTAGATCGAAATCATCAAATTCGATAAAGCGGTAATTATTATTACTGTAGTTAAAGCTAAACATCAGATTCTCGGTAGGCAGCCAAAGTAGCTCAAGCTCACCACCCTCGATCATGGATTCGCCCGCATTCTGCGAACTAACAACCAAGGTATTAGCCGAATCGACACTCACGGTAATTAACTGCATGTTTTCGAAGATCATCGAATACAGTGCAATATTTAATCGCAGCGAATTATCAAAGGCATCTATCTTAAGACCGATTTCTCGGTTTTCTAAACGCTCAGGAGCAACTTCTATTAAGCCATCAACACCAAAGGGTTCTTGAAAGCCGGATTTAAAACCATTACTCCACGTGCCGTACATCATCATTGAATTTACGGGTGAGTCGAACAGCCATTGTTCCGGTATCACCCAGGCCAATGAGGTCATGGGCGTAAACTCTCTGAACACACTATCGAGTTCGTCTTTAACAGCAGGATTTAAAGGCGCACCAATTTCACCGGGATAAGCATTGCGAAGGATATCGTTGGCAATCTGAATTGGGTCCTCAGCCCATGAACCCAAATAGGCGAAGGCGCCTAAGGAAGGTAACACCGGCACAAAACGCGGATTAGCCGCACTTATCACGCTGGAGATCTCTTCAAGATTAGCCGTTTGGGTAAATAAGTCTGAGCGTCTAACCTCCTCGGTATAGCGTCCGCCGAAGGTAAATTCTAAATTGTCGGTGATATGCCACGTCGCCTGGGAAAAGATCGCATAGGTCTCACCTTCAATTTCAAAATCCTGCAAGGTAGATACAGGTAGGGCTCCAGCGACTACCGGCAAAGTGCCACCTGGCACGCTCAATGCGTCAAGCAGACCGTTCAACGCACTCACATCAACACCCGACTGCCCCGCCGCCAAGGCGATGAAAGGCACAGCTTCAGCACCAATCAACTCATTGCTAGTCAGGAAGGTTTCACTTTTAAACTCGCTCTGTACAAACAGGCCCGTTGTAAAATCGACTCCGCCGTCAAAGGTACTGCCGTTAAGTTGCAACTCGGCAGTCAAGGATTCTTGCTCATTATCCCCCAGCACCATTCCACGGAAATACGATTTTGGACCACCCTCGTCGGCTTGGGTTTGCGGCCCAATTTTAGTTGCATCCCGATAGCCAAGAATCGCTTTCAGATTATAGTCTTCACTGATTTGCCAGTTTAGGGTCGACGCAAGCAACATCACATCCTGTGCTTTTTTCTGGCGCTGACTGTCTCCCTGATTGGTATTGAGATCCTTTAAGGCGTCGCGGCTATTCGCATTACAGTTATCTTTATAGGCATGTGGATTACTTGGGTCAGTATCCCCCGCCCATAAAATACCTAGGCCGTTAACAAACAGTGCGTCGTCGTTCACGATCTTACAATGGTATGACGGATAGCGTTCCCGAATCTTGCCGAAGTAAGCTAATGAATCGATAGAGACGCTGTCACTCAACATCCAATCGGTTTGGAAAATAAATGACAAACGATCTAGGGATTGATTTTCAACGCCTGAAATATCGTGCAAAAAGCCGTCGCGGCGCTGTGAGCTTATAGCGAGCCGGCTGTTTAACTTATCCGTAATAGGAATATCAAAACCGGCTCTAAAACGTTGCTCTGAGTAGCTTCCCAGCGCCCCCTCCACGTAGTCATTGCCCTCACCACCCGGCTTTACCAGGCTAAACACTAAGGCACCACCGGTATTATTTTTACCAAACAAGGTACCCTGTGGACCGCGCAGAACCTGCACACTTTCAATATCGATGGTGTCCAATAACTGGCCGTCTGGTCTGGGAATAAAAATACCATCCAGATACACACTTACCGACGGATCAAAGCGAGCGAGACCCGCCCGCTGACCAATGCCACGGATAAAAATTTGCGGCGCGGTACTGTCATTAATCTGTAAACTGGGCACCGACTTAGCCAAATCCTGTGCGGTTAAAATACCTTGCGCCCGCAGCGCATCGCCGCTGAATGCGGTAATCGCTACTGGGGTTTCCTGGATATTTTCTGAGCGTTTTCTGGCCGTCACCAATATTTCTTCTAGCATACCGGATTTGGCCGCCCCGCCTTTTTTAGCAACAGTCGCATCTGAAATAGGCTTATCACTTGCTGATGATTCGGCGCCGTGGACGAAATTTGCCTGGCAAACCAGAACAAACACCGTCAGTGATTTTATTATTTTCATAAGCTCACAACCTTTTATTGTATTTATTTTTATTTTTTACAAATGCCTTCTACTGATACCGCTAGGCCTTTACTATCTCAGTTTACATATCTGTCATGCCTGACTTTTATGTAACAACTACTTAATTGGCTCGCGCTCCTCGCTAATATTTTGCACACGCGCTAGCATTACCGGTTTAAATTCTGGCTGCGGAAATATCCAAAATTTATTTTCATGTAAATCACTAAATGTTTTCTCGGCAATCTCTTCTGCTGGCACGCCGAAGGTGGCTAGCAAACCGTCAATTTCTTTCTGGCTTTCTGCACAGGCCCCACTTAACGGCGCTGACGCCAGCGAGGTTTTAACCCCAGAAGGCGCAAGAAAAGACACATCCACAGGGGATTTCTTAGCAGTCAGTTCAAGCTGCATCGCCTCGGCAATACCCCACAAGGCGTGTTTGCTACTTGAATAGCAACTCAAGTTTTCGCTCGCCATAAAGGCGGAAATTGAACCGGTAAACACCACTCGCGACCGCAGCTCTTGTTTAAGCAGATGCGGCATAAACGCACTGACCGTATTCATTGCCCCTTTGACGTTAACATCAAAGACCACATCCCAATCTTCTTCGCTAAGTTCCCAAGACGTACCCGCGCGCATCACGCCCGCATTGGCAAACACCAAGGCAATAGACTGCCCCTTCACAGTGTCAGCAAAAGCTGTCAAATCACTTCGCTTTCGCACGTCGACCACCGCGCTACTAACAGAGACTTGATCACCCAGTTCATCAACCATCAAACCCAAAGCATCTGCATTATTATCTGCCAAGGCCAAGTTCATGCCGCGCTTGGCAGCAGCAATCGCCAAGGCCTTGCCGATGCCGCTGGCGGCTCCAGTAATAACAGCGGTGCGACCAATCATTTCTAGGTTCATGAACTGCTAGCCCCTCGGCTGGCTAATAACATCTCAGGATCGGTTTCCACTCTTCGCACTTTGACAAATTTACTAGATACCGAACCGGGCAATGACGCCGGGCGGTGATTATCTAATGTCCACAGTACCGCTTTGGCAGGAAAGGCAGGCTGCTGCCAGGAACTAACCACATCGATAGAGCAATTCGGCTGCGAGGCAATCAGCACCTTCGCCCACTGACTTAAGTCAAAGGATTCATCGTCCCAGTTGAGTAACACCGCATATCGCTCATTGGCTACCAGACCTGAAGCGAGGACGTGTTCTTCCGAGACACCCGGCGCTATTTTGGACTGATCCATAAATCGCCGTTCATCTTCCCGCAAAATATCGCCAACCGGCCCCGTCATTAATTCCATCAGCCTAGCTACATCGTCGGCCCAAAATTCAGAGATAGTGTCAAAGCCAATATCAGGCTGATCCACAACATGGTTTCTGACATAGCGTGTAAAGGGAAAATGCTTAATCGCTAAGGGAGCGTGACTATTTTCGTAGTACTGCTGAAATGCCTCGCGGCTAAAATCAGCACGGCGACTGAGTGTACAAATAGATTTCATCATGACGTGGTGTTGCCCCTCCATCGCGCAAGCTCGTGACTCGCTGCTGTATACGGATCAATTTCGCGACGTAGAATGCTATTCAAAATATCCTCATCCATACCTTCCATAATTTCGTCAACGACCGCCTCTCGTAATAAGCAAATAAACTGCTCGCGCTCGCGATGACTTGAACGCTTTACAAAGTGACCGCTGTTTTGTAGATATTCGCGATGCGCATCTGTCGCATCGACGATCTCAACAGTGCCTTCTGCACGCTTGGCAACTGCCCGCAATAGCGGCGGCGACCACGCGCTAGCCGTCTTATCTATTTCATTCCTAGAGACGGATTCCGCACGCAGATGCAACATCAATTCAAACTGGCGGTAGGTGTCGTCGTAGCCGTCGCGATCTGCCTTATTGATCACAAAAATATCACCAGCCTCCATCAAGCCCGCTTTTACCGCCTGCACCTCATCACCCAGCCCCGGCACACCAATGATTAAGGTGGTATGCGCCAGCGCGACCACATCAATTTCGTCCTGCCCAACACCAACCGTTTCAACAAAAATCACATCGTAATTCATGGCGTCTAGCACCAGACAGGCATCGTGGCTCGACCGCGATAAACCACCTGCCTGACCGCGTGTGCCTATCGATCGAATAAACACATCTGGATCAACAGTGTGTTGCGCCATACGCACCCGGTCTCCCAAAATCGCACCACCGGTAAAGGGGCTAGAGGGATCTATAGCAATCACACCAACTCGTCGGCCACGCCGTCTCTGCTCTGTTATTAAGGTATTCGTTAAGCTGGACTTACCGGCGCCCGGTGGGCCGGTGATGCCAATAAGGTGCGCACGGCCGGTGTGTGGAAATATCAATGACAGTACGTCTGCGCCGCGCGGATCACCATCGTCCAGCCAGCGTATAGCCCGCGCACCCGCGCCAATATTGCCGGCGAGTATTTGCCTGGATAGATCGTTGATATTGTCCGCAATGGCGGTCATACCTCAGTGGGCTCCGACTTGTTCAACCACCACTCCTGAAGATAGGCAACAATATCTCGGGTATCTGAGCCCATGGTAAAAATTCGATCTACACCTGCGTCCTCCAGCAGTTGTCGGTCTTCCTCGGGAATCACGCCACCGGCAAGCAGCAATTTATCTCCCGCCCCCGCTTCCCTGAGCAGACGAGCGAGCTTCGGTAAACTGCGAGTGTGGCCCGCCGACAGTGTGGAAATACCCACCACATCCACGTCTTCTTGCACCGCTGCCGCCGCCACCATATCGGGTGTCTGTTTTAAGCCAGTGAAAATAACTTCCATTCCCGCTTCACGCAGCGCGTGGGCAATGACGGTAATACCAACGGTGTGGGTATCCATTCCTAATTTGGCCAACAAAATGCGCAGTGGACGTGTTTTCTTTAGCATCTTAAAACCCACCCAGCTGGCTGTCGGCATGGTATTCACCAAATACCTCGCGCATGGCATGACATAACTCGCCATGCGTTGCGTAAACTTTTACCGCTTCTAAGCACGACACCACCATATTGTCGCCATTGATTGCGGCCGCTTTCACCTTTGCCAGCGCAGCATTCACAGCGTCCTGATCTCGGCGCTCACGCAGCTCCCTGACTTTGGCGATTTGCTCTTCTTCCATCGCGTCATTGAGTCTAAAAATTTCGATTTCACGTTTTTCTTCTGCCAATTTAAGGTGATTAACGCCGACCCATTTGCGGCGGCCCTCTTCAACATCTTTATTGCGCTCATACTGCTCTCGTCCCAAAGCGCGCTGAAAATAGCCTTTCTCGATGGCTTTAACCGCGCCACCCATGTCAAATATTTTGTCCATTTCTGCAAAGGCGGCGTCCTCCATTTGTTTGGTTAAGGTTTCGACATAATAAGAACCCGCCAAGGGATCGATGGTTTCTGCCACCCCCGTTTCATGGGCAACGATGTGCTGAAGCGCAGCGCCAACGCGAATGGCTTCCTCGGCAGGGAGTGAATGGGCTTCATCGTGCAGTGGCGTTGTCATATTGTCGCCGGCGCCGCCCAGAGCGCACGCCGTTGCCATAATCGCGAGGCGACCAATATTATTGAGTGGCTGCTGCAGAGTTAGCGCGATGGTGGTTGGCGAGGTCATCATGCGAATTTTCATGGCGTCTGGATTAGTCGCGCCATAGCGCTCTTTCATTAACCGCGCCCAGCATTTCCTAAACGCCCGCAGCTTGCAGATGCCTTCAAAGAAATCCATATCGACATTCACAACAAAGTGAAAATAGGGCGCGACCGTGTCGATATCAAAGCCCCGCTTTAAGGTCTCGTCAATGTACGCGCAGGCTATCGCCAAGCTAAACGCAATCTCTTGAACCGGGTTCGCCTTGGCTGGCTGAAGCTGAGCGGAAATAATCGAAATAGGCGCCCAATTAGGGTGATGGCGAATAATATATTCGATGCAGTCCGTCGCTAGGCGCAGGCCGTGTTCCGGTGGATAGATATAGCGCCCGACGCAGATATACTCGATCAAAATGCCATTAACTATGTGCAAAACAAAGTCTTTTGGATCGACGTTTTTTTTCTCTAGCGCGGCAATAATCATCGCCAAATTTACCGGCTGCGGCGCATTGCAAACGCTCATTAAGTACTGCAATTTATCAAAGGGCAGATCGAAGGCTTTCTCAAGATCTTCAAGACTGTCCAGCGCCATTCCCGCCCGCCCCACCTCACCCTCAACAATCGGGTCGTCGCTGTCATAGCCATTGGTGGTCGCCAGGTCGTGTTCTAAAATCAGGCCCGACAAACCCTGATCCAACATATAGCGCGCCCGCTTTGCCCACTCCTCCCCTTTGCCAAAGCCTGTCACCTGAGTCATGGTCCAAAAATTGGAACGATGGCCATTTGCTTTGGTGCCGCGGGTATAAGGATATTCGCCGGGAAAGCCAAGATCCTTCATATAATCGAAGCCCAAGGCCTCTAAATCTGCCGGCGAATACAGGGGATTGATTGGCCACTTCAGCGCTTGCGTCTCGAATGACTCGCGACGCTCGGGGTTTTCCGACACAAATGGCGCGCGGGTTTGCTCCTGCCAACGCTGCGCCTCAGCCGCTATTGTTGAACTACTATTTTGCGCGTCCGATGTTTGCTTACAGCCCCGAACTTGGTCCTTATGTTCCGCTGTCATGCTTGTCTCCCGGCGCGTTCAATAAGTGGGTAGGTCATTTCCCAAAGTTGACGAGCGTCATCGGGATCGATTGATTTAGCCGTCACGCCATAGCATTTGGGAATCGAGGAATTCCAGATAGGCGCGACAGCACAGTCTTCAATATACAATCCGCCCCTGCCCTCCAGCTCTGGCGAAACCGCAGCCCAAATCGGTGAGGCCGCCCCTTGCTCAATACTCCGCAAGGGACCACCAGGCAGACTGCCATCCTCTTTAATCCAGCCCTGCTTTAGCGCGTCCTCAAAGCTGGTATGACGCGCCAAGTTCGTGGCGACACCGCCCGGCGTCACCGCGTGCATTACTACTCCACGCTCTGCATAACGCCGGCTGTATTCCACCGCCAGTAGGTTTGCGCAAAGCTTCGCGTGGCCATAGGCTTCAAATTTTTCATAGGGTCGGCGGCGATAATGTAAATCATCCATGCGCAGCTCAGATAAATGATGTGAACCGGAGGAAACCGTAATGACCCGCGCCGGCGAAGCGGCTTGGAGATTGGTCAGTAATAGTTCTGATAACAAAAAGGGTGAGAAATAATTTACCGCCATCTGGCTTTCAAACCCGTCAGTGGAGTAAGTCAGCGGCGGCGCCATAAGGCCGGCATTATTGATTAAATACTTGAGTGGACGATCACCAAAATTATCGACAAACGCGCGTATCGATGTAGCGTTTAGCAAATCGATATAGGCGACATCCGGTGCTTTGACGCCTCGGCTACGAGAGATGGATTGCGCAACCTTTTCACCGGCGACAATATCGCGAACGGCCAAGGTAACATCAGCACCGGCACCCGCCAGCGCCGACGCAATGGCAATACCCAAGCCAGAACTTGCCCCCGTTACTATCGCAGCCTGCCCGGACAGGTCGACACCCTGCAGAATAGTGTCGGCCGTTATTTCATCAAAAGGGAGTGCGTCACTCCGAGACTTTGTCATCACCGTCCCTTAGATTTATTATTTTTTTACATTAAAGGCGCGGTGAATAATTAGGGCAATGGCTACAGAGGCATAACCACGCAATAAGAGCACTATCTCGTTAATTTTAGCACTATGTGTTAAATTCCAAATATGACAATAAAAACAAAACCAATCAGTGTTAAGCAGGCGCAGACCCAGGCAAACCTGGTGATTCACGCCGTTGAATTACCCAGCGCAAAGGTAGAGTTGTGCGCCTTCCCCGAATTGCAGGCGGAAACCATCGTCGTCACCGAGCAACATTCGGTGTTATCCCTTGGCCTATCACGCCTGCTAGAACAAGCTGAAGGTCGCTACACCAGCTTCAAGGCACCGCGTTTCCGCCGCTTTGGCACCCTCAATTTTCGCCCGGCCGACATTCCTTTTGAGGTGCGCGTATCACAGGGCAAATACCACACGATTCGCTGTCGCTTTAACACGAAAACACTGCACGATTTGGGTATCACAACAAGTGAACTCGACGAAGCGCAGCTAGAGGCTTGCTTCGACATTCACGCCCCTAGAATTGAAGACGCCATGATGCGCCTGGCCGACGAAGTCGCCAATCAATCCAGTGATTCAGCAACGCTGATAGGGGCCTTGCTCACCACCATTGCCGTCGATCTGTCACGCTATATACACGACGCCAAACACCGCGAGCTGCCACACCGCGGCGGCTTGGCACCCCGCCACTTACGCCTAGTATTTGCCAGACTTGATCAATTAGGCGCGCCTCCCAGTGTCGCTGAAATGGCTGCGCTATGTGGCCTCAGTCGCTATCATTTCATGCGCGCTTTTAAGGAGTCGATTGGCGAAAGCCCTAGCAATTACGCCCAGAAGATACTGATGGCACGCGCGCGCGCACTTATCGCTTCTAGCGAGCGCCCCCTTGGCGAAATCGCGCAGGAACTCGGCTACACCAGCAACACCGCTTTCTCCGCCGCATTCCGTCGCCACTGTGGGAGATCACCGCGCGCTTGGCGAGCCTGCTTGCGATAACGAGGCCGCAGTCATTGATATGTAAAGAATGCGTTATATAAACTTATTCTGAAACGTGCTGAGATGGTAGAAGCGCACCGCAATGCAGACCTTAAACCGCAAAGACCTATCACGCGGCTTTAACGCCATACTTCAATACCGCCGCCGCAAACAGAAACAAGATACCCAGAATGTCGACGTAAAGCACTTTAGCGATGGCGTCGTTATAGCCACCAGTACCCAATACCAGTATTGCAAAGCCAATCATACTTACACCGGCCATGATCATCGCGGCTAATTGGTAAAAAGGGCTGAAGGCTGAAAAAAGAATGAAGCCTCCCAGAATGCCGAAAAGTAAGGCCCGATGACGCAACAAAATTATTAGGTCATCCCCGGTAAGGGTAACGGCATACGCAGACGCTATCTTTTGACCGGAGATAACACCGACTACAGGGATAATATTTATCAGCCCTACCACCACCAGGCAGAACGTAATCCACTTTTCCATGGCGAGCTCCTATTCGTCCAGCTCACGCCGTTAACGCAGTGAGCGTCCGGCGGAGTATTTGAGTCAATTGTTAAGCCATTTAACTTAAATATACAAAAATCATAAAAGAACATAAGCCAACAAGTGATGTTATTAAAGTAAGGCGTTTAATTTTGGGGGTTTGCCACGCCATTATAAAACCCGAAACAAGTAAAGCGAGGATGGAAATGGCAAATACCGCAGCATAAACTTTAAAAGCTATGCCTCCCTTAGCTTTGTGGAGCTGAACTAAATTTCTGTACCAACTCGTATTTTTGACGGTGAGCTTGGCAATTAGCTCATTATCCGTTGGCTCTAAAATCACGTCTTTAGAGGAACCCGTCCACTCGAGGAGAAAATGGTTGCCATAAACCTTGAGCTTTGGCTCGCCCTCAGGGTAACTAGTGGCTAGCCTCTTGAGTTCTAACTGAGCAAGAGTTGCTAGCTCACTAGCATCCAACTGAATGGGCTTGCTGAGTTGTATTTCATAGACATCGTCAGTGTAACTGCCTTTTACATTCCAAGTGTATAAAGCGCCCGTAACCATGAACATGGTCGCAACAGGCAATATAAAAGCCGCCAGCAACGCGTGAAATTTCATTAGTTTCATTCTATTTATCATTCATCTTCTCTTGTGTCAGATTCATTTTTTTTCAAACAGCTAGTTATAACAATTCCGGCAATATATCACTCTGACCTTACAGGATGATCTTCATCGTGGCCTGAAAAACGAAAGGGAGTTCAAAAGATGGCGACTCCCGTCGGTTAGACGAAAAACAATTCCCATTGTTTCTTCCGAGCATTCCGTTCCCTTGCGCATATCGCCTATTTTATAAACCCAATAAGTTATGTAACTCGCGAAAGTGCTAGTAGGAAGTGCTATCTTGTTCACATACCTTAACGACTCAACGCTGGGTTCTAGGGACGACGCATAACTTTCACCCGATCTATTTTGACTCGCATTAATCAATGCAAAAACCCGCTTTCTAACATGTCTTCATTGTAGCGTTGAATCAGATTTGAATCAGCGTGTAAAAGTTTTTCATCTTTATCAGCGTAGTCGAGACTAGACAGCAGGTCCTTAATCAAATTTATGCGTGCCGCTTTTTTATTATTAGCCCTCACAATCATCCAGGGCGAGATATCATTGTGACTTCTCCGCAACATATCATTGCGGGCTTGACTGTAAAGTCCCCAATTGCTTTGCGCTTCGCGATCAATAGGACTGATTTTCCAGTTTGAAAGTGGGTCTTGTTCACGGGCGAGAAGGCGAGCTTGCTGCTCTTCTTTGTCTATATCTAAAAAATATTTCCGCAACTGAGTACCGGAATCGATCAGCATGTGTTCAAAGGGCGCCACCATTCGAAAGAACTGCTGATATTCCGCTTCGCTACAAAAGCCCATAACCCGCTCTACGCCGGCACGGTTGTACCAGCTGCGGTTAAAAATAACGAATTCGCCAAACGCTGGCAAATACGGTACATAACGTTGGAAGTACCAGCTTGCTTCGTCGCGTGCGGTCGGTTTACCCAGAGCGACTACACGGGTTTCTCGCGGGCTTAAATGTTCAACTATTCGCTTGATGACGCCGTCTTTACCAGCCGCATCGCGACCTTCAATAATCACCATTATGCGGTGATTACTGGCAATAGAATGACGCTGTAATTTAACCAGCTCAATTTGCAAGGCGCGCAATGTGTCTTTGTACTGTTTCATCCTTTATTCCCTGCTTTCATTTTTTTATCAAGCTCAGTGACCCTAGACCTTCTTACTCCGCAGCGGCAATAGTCGCCATACTGGAAATACCACTCTACGACCTAGCCACTTCATCGCGGCACCAAAAGCTCACGCGTAAGATCAACAAGAAAATGGATTTTCATGTCCTATTACGCATCTCCGAAACTACGCGCAAAAGCAATACCGTTCACCCTGGAATAGCACCGATGTCGACTAAAACCACTTGGTATACCGGCTGAAAGATAAACCATATTACAGCGGGTATGTGTGTTAACCGCAGACTATTTGATTCATATCAAACTCTAGCAAACGCCAACTTGATAAATTTCGAAGCCATAAACGGAAACATCATCGCTGAGCTATTCGGCATCCAGAGAGTTATGGCCATGCACTATATATTGGAGCAACTGGAACAAGATCATCAGCGCATTTTGAGAATGATGTATCTGCTGAGTAAAGAGATCGACCAATTAACAGGGCTAGAAAAAGGCAGTGCTAACTGTGATCGCATATTAGAGATTCTCGATTATATTCAGGTTTATCCCGAGGTATGGCATCATCCAACAGAAGATGTGCTATTTCAGCAGCTGTTAAGCAAAGAGCATATCAATACCGCTGCGGTTACCAAGCTCCTGAAAGACCATCCCCGCCTCGAGAGTCTCAGCGCCCAGTTAGCGCTTATATACAGCGAAATTAGACACGCGGATCTTAAGCCGTCTACAAGAGTATTACTGCTAAGTCGACACTATTGTTGCAAGCAAATATCCCATATCCATGAAGAGCGGAATATTTTTGCGGCTATCTCAGAGCGCTTCAACGATCAGGACTGGCAAACCGTCAACGAGGCCTTGCGAGGAAACCTAGCAAATCGTGAAGTCCCCAGCCAGTCAGAGTACATCGATAGATCTGAGCAACTAAACCAAAGCCATATCTTAACCAGTATCGGATTGCATTAACTATGGCCAGTATCGCGACACCCACGGAACCACGCGCTAGCGCAGTGCACGGAACGGATCCCAGCTTGATTGCAAAATACAGTACGCAGGGGCCTCGCTATACCTCCTATCCAACCGCTCTGGAGTTTAGCGAGCAATTTACGGTTGCGGATTACGAGCAGCATTTAAATACCGCCCGCAACGACGCCGCGCCCCTGTCGCTTTACGTGCACGTACCTTTCTGTCGCTGGCTTTGCTACTACTGCGGCTGCAATAAAGTGGTGACTAAAAAATCGGGCGCCGGCCGAGAATATCTAGACCATATTGCCATCGAAATTGCGCTTTTGTCCGAGCGCATTGGCAACACGCGGCAAGTGTCTCAGTTGCACTTCGGCGGGGGCACTCCCACCTACCTCGACGACGCCGAACTAACAGAATTAATTCATCTACTGGCGAGCCACTTTAATTTAGGCGACGGTAAAGAGCGGGAATACAGCATTGAAATTGATCCGCGCACTGTAACACCAGATCGACTAGCGCTGCTGCGTGGTCTGGGCTTTAATCGTCTGAGTTTTGGTATCTAGGACACTTACCCCGACGTACAGCAGCTCCGCGAGGCTAATTTCGATATATGCCCCGAAGCGGGCTTTGCACTAGCGTCGTTCACCAACAATCCCCTGTCGCCACTCGCACACAAGTCCAATACTTGCATTTAGCTTTCCGGGAAGATATATTGCCTGCCTAGGCAGACATTGTTATCGCAGCAACTGTCATGACATCAACATTGCAGGCTTAGCCATGAGCTCTAAAAACATCCTCGATCTCGTCGTCGAAAATCCCGACGGACCATACAATCTGGCCGCTTACCAACAAAATGAAAGCATTGGCTACTTATTAAAACGCTGCTATAGCTTTTTAACGAACGCCATCGACAAACAGTTGGCCCCCTACGATTTAACCCACCCGCAATTCGCGTTTCTTATGACGCTCAAACAGCGGAACTGTTCTACTGCTGCGGAGTTAGCGCGGGAAAGCAACCTCGATACTGGCGCCACAACGAGAATGTTAGATCGACTCGAAGCGAAAGATATCGTGCTTCGCCAGCGCAGTCTTGAAGATCGCCGCGTTATCAACATTGTGCTTACTGACTACGGCAAGTTAGTCGTTGAAAAAATGCCAGTGATTGCCATTAACGTCCTCAATGAGCATCTGCAGAATTTTGACCCAGACGAAATTACCACCCTTAAACGGCTGCTAACTAAGCTGATTTACGAATCTGAGAATAAGGGCTGTGAAGAAAAAGCCCAGAGTGACAATGCAGTGGAGGGCAAAAAGTGATGACGCATCATAGGTTTATACGTCGCATCGCAATGCTACTGGGTTTAATGTCAGGTTTAAGTGGCTGCGCTAACTACATCGGTATAAATAGCAGCAGCCACTTACTAAGACCCGATAATTTAGCCGCCGAAACCAGCTTAACTGTTGACGACAAGGCGGATGCAGAGTGGCCAACACAGGCCTGGTGGCAGAGTTTTAACGATACTCAACTAGATAGCTTGATTAACGAAGCGCTGCAAAACAATCCGAACCTAACAATGGCCGCCGCCAAGGTGGCACGCGCCAATGCCGCGCTGGCACATTTCCGCGCGGCAACCCTGCCGAGCGCAAGCCTGTCTGTCGATGCCACTCGTCAGCACTATTCTGAAAACGCGATGTATCCCCCTCCGCTGGGTGGCTCTACCCAAACCAGTGGCAACATCCGCCTGCAAGCCAGCTATGAATTAGATTTCTGGGGGCGCAACCGCGCCGCCGTCGCGGCGAGTCAGTCACGATTAGCCGCCGCGCAAGCCGAGTCTGCCAGCGCCAGATTAATGCTGGCCAGTGCGGTATCCAAAACCTATTTTCAACTGGCGCAGTTGCAGCAATTTCTGCGTATTGGCGAGTCCGCGCTTAAACAACGGCAGGAAATTTACGACCTCACTAAGCAGCGGGTTGATGCGGGCTTAGATACCCAAGTGGAACTCATGCAGGCGGAAACGCAGCTGCCATTGACCCGTACCAATATTGAGATGGTCAAAGAAAACATCATCAACACCCAGCACGCCTTAGCCGCTCTATTAGGCTCTGGCCCAGACCGCGCGTTAAGCCTGCAGGCACCGCTCCCCACTCTCGACAGCGGCGTTACGCAGGCACCACAGGACTTGCGAATATCCCTACTAGGTCATCGCCCCGATTTGGTCGCAGCGCGCTGGCAGGTTGAGGCAAGTGAGCACGATACCACCGCCAATAAAGCGGCGTTTTATCCAAACATTAATTTAATGGCCTTCGCGGGCTATGCCAGTCTTGGCCTTGATCAACTAGTGCGCTCCAGCAGTGAAAATTACGGTGTTGGTCCGGCTCTATCGCTACCCATTTTTGATGGCGGTCGCCTGCGCGCCAATTTAAAAGCGAGCTTTGCAGACTACGATGCCGCGGTTGCCAACTACAACCAAACCCTGCTTGAGGCGCTGCGAGACGTGGCTGATCATCTCAATAGCTATCGCTTCTTACAGACCCAAATCGAACAGCAGCAATTTGCACTTAAAGCATCTCGTCGCGCTTACGATTTAGCCTTGCAACGTTATCACGCGGGATTAGGGAATTACCTGACCGTACTGAACGCGCAAAGCGTGGTAATACAGCAGCAACTATTTCAATCCCAACTGCAGATGCGCGCCGCGAACACCCACGTCGAGCTTTCACGGGCACTGGGCGGTGGCTACCCGTATGTGGATGCCCGCGCTCAAAACTCTGCGGCGGAGCGCCGCCAGCCCAGCAATAAAAGCACCATAAACACGATCAATACTGTAAGTAAGAACACGAGCGTACAAACCGCACATGTAGGAGCCCAATATGACTAACTCAACTTTCTCGGCGACTCCCGCAGCAAATAGCCCGCGCCGTCGTCAAATGCTTATCGCCAGCGCCATCTTTCTCTTTATAGGCGCCGCCTGGTTCAGCCACTGGGCTTTGATCAGCCGTTATCACGAAGACACTGAAGACGCCTACGTTGTCGGCAATATCGTGCAAGTGACACCGCAAACCGCCGGCACCGTGGTCGCTATTTACGCGGACGATACCCAGCGCGTTACCGCCGGACAAATATTAGTAAAGCTCGATGACAGCGATGCGCAAATTGCCTTGGATCAAGCTCAGGCGGAACTAGCACAAACCGTGCGTCAAGTTCGCGCCCTATTCACCAGCAACGATGCATTAAACGCGCAAATTGACCTGCAAAACTCCTCTTTGAGCCGCGCAAAAGCTGACCTTAAGCGCCGCAATGGTCTAGCCAAAACGGGAGCGGTTTCATCGGAAGAACTTCACCACAGTGAAGTTGCAGTAAAATCAGCGCAGTCAGGTTTACTCGCCGCCCGCGAAGCACTGGCGGGCAACGAAGCACTAACTGAAAATACCGCGATAGACACTCATCCCGAGGTATTAGCTGCCTCGGCCAAAGTGCGCGCCGCGTATTTAAATTTACAACGCACCAACATTCCCTCTCCTGTTGACGGCTTTGTGTCAAAACGCGGGGTACAACTCGGCCAGCGGATTGCCCCCGGCAAACCCCTTATGGCGGTTATTCCACTGGAACAGGTGTGGGTAGATGCCAATTTTAAAGAGAACCAATTGCATCATATTCGTATTGGCCAAGCCGTTGAGCTAACGGCCGATATGTATGGCAGCGACGTAAAATACCAAGGACACGTGGTGGGGCTTGAAGCGGGTACCGGCAGCGCATTTAGCTTACTGCCACCACAAAATGCGACCGGCAACTGGATTAAAGTCGTCCAGCGCCTACCTGTTCGTATCGCCCTAGACCCACAGCAATTAGCAGAAAACCCACTGCGCATAGGCCTATCTATGGTCGCTGATATCGACATCAGCGATGACAGCGGCCCCCAATTAACAGAGGCGACCAAGGAATTGCAGGCCAACTACGAAACCGGCGTTTACCAAGTTGCAGGCCGAGAAGCCGAGGCATTGGTTGATCAAATTATCAAAGCCAATGCCGGCAATGCCGCTGGCCTCGCCACACTCACTGCGCAGTAAGAACTAGGGCTTTTCGATATGGCCAACGCGATTCACTCTGACGCCACACTGCCCCCCTTGCAGGGTGCGGTGTTAGCCATTGGCGCGATTTCGGTTTCGCTTGCCACGTTTATGAACGTGCTCGACTCCTCCATCGCCAATGTCGCCATTCCCACAATTGCCGGCGATCTTGGCGTATCTGCCAACCAGGGCACCTGGGTAATCACGTCCTTTGCGGTATCTAACGCCATTGCGATTCCGCTAACGGGCTGGTTATCGCAGCGCTTTGGACAAGTTCGCCTATTTATTACATCGACGCTGCTATTCGTAGTGGCATCTTTTCTTTGCGGCACGGCACAAAGCATTGAAATGCTAATTGCCTTTAGGGTTTTACAGGGGGCGGTGGCTGGCCCAATGATACCCATGTCCCAGTCCTTGCTACTCGCCAGTTTCCCCAAGGCCAAGGCCGGCACGGCGATGGCCGTGTGGAGTATGACAACCTTGGTCGCACCCGTCGTGGGTCCAATTTTAGGCGGCTGGATTTCGGATAATTATTCCTGGCCGTGGATTTTTTATATCAACGTGCCGCTTGGCGTGTTGGCGACCTATTCAACCTGGACTATTTACCAAAAACGGGAAACGGTAACGAAGAAATTGCCCGTCGACACCATTGGCTTGTCGCTACTGGTACTGTGGATAGCCGCTTTGCAAATTATGCTAGATAAAGGTCGCGAGCTGGACTGGTTTCATTCAGGACAAATCATCACCCTCGCGGCGATTGCTGTCATTGGTTTCGTTTTTTTCTTGATATGGGAACTCAACGAGGAGCACCCCATTGTCGATTTATCGCTGTTTCGAAACCGCAATTTTACCGGCGGCGTTATAGCCCTATCACTGGGTTACGGTGCGTTTTTCGGCAATATTGTTATTTTACCGCTGTGGCTACAAACCCAAATTGCCTACACCGCCACCCAAGCTGGTTTGGCAATGGCGCCCGTGGGCTTGTTTGCCATAATGGTGTCACCTTTTGTGGGGCGGAATATTCATCGAATGGACGCCCGTATTATCGCGACCTGCGGCTTTCTCATATTCTCACTAGTTCTGTATATGCGCTCGCTATTCACCTCTGGCGTTGATAATTGGAGCGTCATGCTGCCGGCTTATATTCAAGGCTTTGCAATGGCGATGTTCTTCGCGCCACTATCAATGCTTATTTTATCGGGCTTAAAACCCGAGCAAATACCGGCGGCCAGCGGCTTAAGTAATTTTGTGCGGGTACTCTGTGGCGCCTTTGGTTCGTCGCTCGCCACCACGGCCTGGGATAACCGCTCCGCTCTGCACCACACCCAATTAATGGAGCACGCCAACGCTTACAATCCTATATACACGAACAGTATGCAAAGCTTGCAGCAAATCGGTTTAAGCAGTGACCAAGCCAATGCCATGTTTGAGCGAACACTCTCTGTCCAAGCGAGTACTCTGGGCGCCAACGACATATTTTATTTTTCGTCGATGATGTTTCTAGTACTGATCATTGCAATTTGGGGCACCAAACCCATTCATGGTAAACACGCAGTGGTGGATGCGGGTGGCGCGCATTAATAAAATGCCAGGCATTAACAATCAGAAAATCAGAGCAAGTGTATTTTTTAAACCCGTATAAAACAAAAAGTCGCGGCATAAAATATGCCGCGACTTTTTAGTAATGTAAGACGAAATAAAAATTATATTTATTTTTAAAAGCAGTATTTGCCAGCTGCTTCTGCCTGACCACTGCGACCACCGAGCTCAGACATAAGGGCTTTCATTCGGTAAGTCCACAAATGCAGATCCATCTCCAATGTCATACCCATAGCGCCGCTCATTTGATGCACGTCGTAAATAACGCGACTGGCACTTTCCTGCGCATGCAAAGCTGCTAAAGCCGCATCGCCGGCATCAGCTGACCACGCCGCTTTCAAAGCTAGCCAGCGCACGCCACCTGCCAAAACAGCGCACTCAGCCATGCGGTGCCGCAGGGCTTGCAAGGTCCCTAGCGGACGACCAAATTGCTTGCGCACACTGATGTGCTCAACCGTTGCATCTATCGCCGCCTTTAACAGACCAGCCATCTCTGCCGCACAGGCTACACGCAGCCAAGTGCGCACGATGTCAGCCTCTGATTCAGACAGTAATTGCACATCGAGCTTGCCGACCAGTTTTGCCATCGGATAGGCAAACAGCGATTCCGGTATTGCCTGGGTGTCACCTGCCTGCGGATGGGCAATTCCCACCGAGTCGCCATCGATAATAATCAGGGTTTTCGCAACACCAACAAAGCGCCCCGGACGACCATTTTCAATAACAGCAATGGGGCGTGGCAATTCAATATTAAGCGCTGGCCTAAGTAACATCGAAAGCGCAACTTCAGCGGTATAGGGCAATTGTGCCAAGCGTTCAACCGCGAGCGCCGCCGCAAGCGGCCCCATTTCTGGCATCGCCGCTATGTCGAAAAATTGATTGTCTTCCAGCTGCTTATCAAGCTCAGCGCTATACAGCGCGAAGCCGTGAAAATCTACCGGTGAGGATTTAAACTGGGCGGCCAATTTATCAATTTCGCCCGCTACTGCGAGCTGATCTTCGTTTAAGGTGAAGTCCATTAGCGCGGCTCCCTCGGCAATTCTAAATACTGGGTTGCGATAAGATTCAATTGAATTTCCGCCGCCCCCGAGGCGATACCCGCAACAATGCCGCGCTGATGATGAGCGAGCAGCATGGGGTTCTCTCCACTGATGGCTTCCGGCACATGCTCAACCACAAACTCAGACACCAAGCGCTCGCAAATTACCGTCGCGTAACGACCCACACTGGCTTCTGCACCAGTGGGAATGTTTTTTACCCGCTGATCAATTATTTGATAGCTATAGAGACGGGCCGCTTCGCAGGCGGCCTTGGCTTTGGCTGCCTGCTCAATTACACCCGCAGTGAAACGGTTCTGATCTTTTAGCAAACTCACAGCGCGGTGCAAGGTTGTTGTCGCCAGCGCAAAACGAGGAATACCGACACGCTCCAAAGACAAAGCCTTGCCGACGATATCCCAGGCCTGACCTTCCTCGCCCAAGCGTGCGGTCTCAGCTACCTCAACGTCGTCAAAAAACACTTCGTGGATATCACCCTCGCCGATGATGCTAGGGATCTCTCTAACCGTAATGCCAGGCGTTGTCATCGGAATCAGGAATATGGAAATTCCCCCTTTGCCCTGCGAGGTTCTGGCCAGACAAAAACAGGTATCGGCATCGCCAGCGTAGGAGGTCCAAATTTTTTGACCATTAATAATATACTTGTCACCTTTGCGCTCGGCGCGGGTGCGCAAAGAGGCTAGATCTGAACCTGACTCTGGCTCAGAAAAACCTTGGCACCACAGGGTTTCACCACGCGCCATAGGGGGAATATATTGTTGCTGCTGGGCGGGTGAACCAAACAGCATCAAGGTCGGCCCGATCCAGTTCACATTCATATACTGGCCGCCGCGGGGTTCGCCCGCCATCCACATTTCTTCAGCTAGGATAAACGCTTTCCAGGGATCGGCGTCTTGACCGCCCCACTCCACTGGCCAATGGGGAACCAGCAAACCGGCTTCCGCCAGGGCACCGCAAAATTCTTTGGCAAATACCGTTTGTTCTTTTGAGGCAGGGCCGTGCGCAATATGCTCCCAGTTTTCTGGCAGATTGTCTTTAATAAAATTGTGCACAGTCGCTCGAAAAGCCAACTGCTCGTCATTCCAATTAAAATCCATCGGAGTTATCCGCTAAGTGTAAAAGTTAGTTTGTCGGCAGGACTCAGACTAATCGTCTTTTTTGCTGCCTAGCGCAGAAATATAGCGCTCAATGCCGGCAATATAATCTGGATTCAGCATCAGCGCGCTATTGGCCATGCGCTCCACTTGGCGAGCTTGAGCAAGGCCGACGTCATGAGCCAACTCAATCGCCAGCTTTGCGGTTCCCATCTGCTCTGCGTGCTGCTTGGCCAGGTGCTCACAAAACGCCATGGCGTCTTGTTCAAAGCTTTCATCTGGATACACTTCGTGAACCAGACCCATAACAAAGGCGCGATCTGCATCAGCTGGCAGATTTGCCATAATCAGATAACGGCTCCAATGGGTGCCGACAATACGCGACAAACGACTCACGCCATTCGACGCTGGCAGCACGCCAAATTTGCCTTCTGGAAAAGCATAACTCGCGCTCTTTGCCGCTAAGCGAAAATCGCAAGACAGCGACATTTCCAAACCACCGCCAACACAGGGGCCCTGATGCGCCACAACGAAGGGCTTTTCAATATGTTCCATTTCATCGTAGATACGCTGCATACCATGTAGCTTCAGGCGATGTTTCTCGCGAATCTCTACCGCGCTGCGTTCAATATGCGGCTTGCCGTCTGAGCCATCGCGCAAATCGGCACCCGAACAAAAATAACGGCCCGTGGCGCGAATCAACATCACCTTTAAAGCCGGGGTATCGCGAAACTGATGCACCGCTTTTTCAAACAGCGCCATAGTTTGACCGGTTAGCGCATTCAATTTTTCCGGGCGATTTAAGGTCACAATCAGAATAGCGCCGCGTTCTTCTACTAATAGGTGTGGGGCGTCGGTCATTTGCATCTCCATTATCCGCGAGTTCTCGGCAGGCCAAGTGCCCGTTCAGCAATCATACTCCGGTGAACTTCGCTGGTACCACCATAGATAGTTGTACCGTGAGCATGACGGTAGGCGAGATTTAACTCCCCAGCCGGCCCTTCGCGGTCGGATAAAGAATGCGGCGCAGTCAGGTCGAGCAGATCACGCGAATCAGATTGAAACTTCTCAGATGAGAACATTTTGGTCATCGGCCCATAAGCTTTGCTAGTTAGCCCCTGCACCCCAACCCACAGTGCGCGGTTGCCAATGACTTCACCGATATAGGCGTGCAATTTGCTGCGCGCCAAACGCTTTTGGGCATCGGTGGTATCAAGCAGGGTCCCATTACCCACTTTTATTTGTTTACACAAAGCCTCTGCCGCTTCGGTCATGGCAAACTGGCTTTTCATAAAGCCGCCACCGTGTTCAAGCTCCAGCGCCGCCGCCATTACTTTTACACCGCCGTCTACTTCGCCAAGACGATACTTATCGGGAATACGCACTCCATCGTAATAGGTGACGTTGGTGCGCTCATCCTGAAAGGTATGAACGGCCTGCACTTCAATACCCGGCGTATCTAAAGGCACTACAAACATGGTAAGCCCCTTGTGCTTTGGCACATCGGGATTAGTCCGGGTCAGCATCAACACATACTGAGCAATATTGGCGCCGCTGGTCCACATTTTAGAACCGTCTATACGCCACCAGCCTTCGCCATCTGGTGTCGCTTTGGTCTTAGCTGCAAACACGTCGGAGCCACAGCCCGGCTCGCTATAGCCTAAACTACAAATAGCATCGCCACTTACAATTTTGCTTAACACTTCCTGTTTAAGTTCGTCGGTGCCACACTTGCGAATCATGGTACCCACCAACATCGTGGTACTTGCTGGATGGCCGGTCCAACCCTGTTTTTCCCAGACCCGACTCAAGGCGCTGGCCACATAGGGCTCGGCCTCACGACCGCCGTACTCTTTAGGCCAAGCGGGAAATAAGAAGCGGTTTTCTGCCAAAATTTTATGAACACCGGCGTCAAAACCATCAAAGGAATAATGCGCCTTGGCGCGTAATTCCGGGGTTAGTATCTTGTTGAAGAGCGCGTCTAGTTCAGACGCCATTGCCCGCGCTTCCTCGCCTAAATCAAAATCGATAGCGACCTCACCGGTATCGGGGAGATCAACAACTTCAGCCGCGTAGAGACGACGGCCGGCCTCTTCCAAGAAGCGGGTCGGGTCGCCAAACACCAAGGGCCAGGCTTTAGCGCGCAAATTGTACAAATGAATATCGTATTCTGTTGCCAAACCGTAGCCACCGAAGGTGTGCAGAGACTGCGTTACGGCACGGCCAGCAGAATCGGCAGCCCACCAAATCGCCATGGAGATTTCTGCACCAGCGTCGTTTAAATTGTGAGCAATATCGTGTATCGCCTTCCAGCTCAGGTATTTAGCGCCATCGATTTCGACAATACAATCTGCCAAGGGATGTGAAATACCCTGGTAGCTGCCGATAGCTTGCCCGAAAGCGTGACGCTCGCAGGCGTACTCAGAAGCGAGTCTTACCGCTTCTCTGGACAAACCCGATAACGCAATGGCTATCAATAACTTCCACTCTTCCAGGCCTTGATTAAATACCTTTAGACCCGCGCTATCTTGAGCCAAAACCTGGCGCTCGCACTGACTAAAATCAATTTCTGCAATGGGCGTAGAAGCCAAATTCTTCTCAAATCGCGAGGCATCTTTATTCAATAAATAAAGCGCAACTTGATCGCCATCCCGTGCAATCACTGCGTCGGCAACGGCTCCGCCGGCAACCCACTGAGTCTTTTGTTCAGCCACATTATGGTAGGCAATGCTGAGCACCGAATTCCCCATGATCGCCGCTTCTAGCAAGTCGCCGTGGGTTTTCTCCGCCAGTAGCGCCAACACGCGTGTCGCCACCAGGGTTTCGGCCAGAGGGCCAGAAACCAAGGTCCTTCCCGCCTCTTCCATTAACACGGCTGCATCCATAATACCCAAGCCAAGACCGCCCTGATCTTCGGGAACCCGTAAAGAAAACGCGCCCAACTCAGCTAAGCCCTGCCAAAGTTCTGGGTCAAAGCCATTATTGTCAGCTGCCGCTCTAATGTGAACACTGCTGCTGCGCTCATCCATGAACCGGGCAAAGGTTTCAGCCATCATGCGCTGATCGGGGGTGAGTTCAAAGTTCATCTGTGAAGCTGCTCCAAACGAGAAGAAAATCGGCAATGCGGCACAGAAAAGGCCCTTCTACAGAATCAGAAATTGCCGACATTAGGTTACTAGAAGATTATAAATTTGGCGTTTTATAAGGCGCCTCAACGATACATGAAGGGTATCAGCGATCTATTATCTGGTCAACAGTGGTGTACAATAGCAATTTGTGTCAGAATTTACCGACATCAGGTGGCAGGCATCTTTCCGCCTCGAATTCTCGGTCTATTACAAACTCAAATCTGCAATAGATCTACATTCTATATGCGCACACTCCAAGGCATACGTCGCCACATCGCGAGTGAGCTATTCTTTAATCGAGAGGTAGGAAAATGACACTCGTTGGACACTTTATCAATGGCGAGATCATTGTAGACGGCAATAACACGCAAGACGTTTTCAATCCAGCCAATGGCCAAGTTAGCAAACAAGTCGCCCTCGCCGACAAGGCCATGGTTGAAAAGGCCATCGCTGCAGCGCAGGCCGCCTTCCCCGCATGGCGCAACACGCCGCCTATGAAACGAGCACATATTATGTTCCGTTTCAGGGAGCTGCTTGAAAAAAACGCTGACAAGATCGTTGCCATGATTACCGAAGAACACGGCAAAGTGATAAGCGATGCGCGGGGAGAATTACAGCGCGGCATTGAAGTAGTTGAGAATGCCTGTGGCGCACCGGAGCTGCTGAAGGGCGAGCACAATAAAAATGCGGGCCCCGCCATCGACACCTGGAGCGAGTTTCAACCGCTAGGCGTTGTTGCTGGCATCACCCCCTTTAATTTTCCCGCCATGGTGCCATTGTGGATGTACCCCATGTCGCTTATTTGCGGCAATACTTTTGTGTTAAAACCCTCTGAACGCGATCCATCCGCGCCACTGTTTATCGCCCAGCTTTTACATGAAGCCGGTTTACCAAAAGGCGTGTTTAATGTTGTCAACGGCGGCAAAGAGGCGGTAGATACATTACTAACCGACAGTCGTATCGAGGCGGTATCCTTCGTCGGCTCTACCCCCATCGCCGAGTACGTTTATCAAACTGCCAGCCATCACGGTAAACGCTGCCAAGCCTTGGGCGGCGCCAAGAATCACGCGATTGTTATGCCGGACGCAGACTTGGATGACGCCGCGGACGCACTGATGGGCGCTGCCTACGGATCTGCTGGCGAGCGCTGCATGGCGATTTCTGTGGTTGTCGCGGTCGGCGACGACGCTGCCGATGCACTGGTCGAAAAACTAGGCTCTCGCATTAAAGATTTAAAAGTCGGCCCAGGTACTGACAATAGCAGCGACATGGGTCCATTAATTACCCAGCAACACCAACAGCGCGTTGCGGGCTATATCGATGCTGGCGTGAGTGAAGGTGCAGACCTGGTATGCGACGGTCGCAATTTACGCGTCGCCAACTGTGAAGCGGGCTACTTCGTGGGTGCCACCCTGTTTGATCGCGTGACCGCTGAAATGAGCATCTATCGCGATGAAATTTTTGGACCCGTCTTGTGTGTGGTTCGCGCAGATAGCCTGCAGGATGCCATCGCCTTAATCGATGCGCACGAATACGGCAACGGTACCTGTATCTTTACCCGCGACGGCGAATCGGCGCGCTACTTTAGCGACAATATCAAAGTCGGCATGGTTGGTGTAAACGTACCATTACCGGTACCGGTTGCCTGCCATACCTTCGGCGGCTGGAAGCGATCTTTATTTGGTGACCTTGGGGTTTACGGGCCGGACGCGATCCGTTTCAATACCCGAAGAAAAACCATTACTCAACGCTGGCCCTCAAGTGGTTTACGCGCAGGTGCCAATTTCGCCTTTCCATCGACGAAATAAGCAACACGTATAAACCCTGCGGCCGAGCACATGCATGGAAGTGGCGATGACAAACAGTGAAAACAAAGCAATTTGGTCTCAGTCGCTAAGCGACTTATTAAGGCGTTCGGCAAAACGCAATCCAAAAAAGACAGCGATCATCTGTGGCGATGTATCGTGGTCTTACGCGGAGTTCGATCAAATTTGCAATCGCATCGCCAATAGCTTTGTTGGCGAAGGCGTCGGCTTTGGCGACAGGGTTGCCATCCTGTCAAGAAACTCCCACGCCTTTATTGCTGTGCGCTACGCCCTGGCGCGCATTGGCGCAGTAATTGTGCCGATCAACTTTATGCTTAACGCAGAGGAAGTCGGCTACATTCTAGGGCACTCTGAAGCCAGCATTTTGATGGTCGACAAAGAGCATCACGCGCTGGGCGCCGAGGCAGCGCAAAAAAGCTCACACCTTAAGCGCTTGATGGGCTTGCCCAGCGAGAAATCAGCGGAGACACCCGCAGACTTGCTTGGCTTCAATGACCTTATCAAAGGCCCGACACATGTCCCCAACATATGCGTGGACCAAGACGATTTAGCACAGCTCATTTACACCAGCGGCACAGAGTCTAGCCCCAAGGGCGCCATGCTCACCCACGGCGCCATCATTTGGGAATACGTTACCTGCCTGGTCGAAGCTGAAATTGCTGAACGCGACACCATGCTGCACGCCCTGCCGCTGTACCACTGCGCGCAGCTGGATGCCTTTTTAGGTCCAGCGCTTTATGTCGGCGCTACCAATATCATTACCGCCGTGCCGTCACCAGACAATTTGCTGCCCTTAATGGAGCAGCACTGCGTCAATTCTTTTTTTGCGCCGCCAACGGTATGGATTGCACTTCTGCGCTCCGCCTTATTCGACACTACCAATTTAGCTCTTTTGCAAAAAGGCTATTACGGCGCCTCAATTATGCCGGTAGAAATACTGCGCGAAATAATGCGCCGACTGCCGGAGTTGCGCCTCTGGAATCTCTACGGACAAACCGAGATTGCCCCCGTCGCCACCATGCTCAAACCTGAAGACCAGCTGAGAAAAGCGGGATCGGCAGGTCGGGCAGGTTTAAACATTGAAACTCGGGTAATCGACGACAATGGCGACGATGTAGAAATTGGTGAGATTGGCGAGATTGTGCATCGCTCACCACAGCTAATGAGTGCGTATTACAAAGACGAAGAGCGCACAAAATCTGCTTTTCAGGACGGCTGGTTTCACAGCGGCGACCTGGCCATTATCGATGACGAGGGCTTTATCACCGTTGTCGATCGCAAAAAAGACATGATAAAAACCGGCGGCGAAAATGTATCGAGCCGCGAAGTTGAAGAGGCCCTTTACGGCCTGGAGGCCATCAGCGAAGTCGCAGTTATCGGCCTCCCTGACGAAAAATGGATAGAGGCCGTTTGCGCTGTCATCGTTCTTAAAGACAGCATGACGCTGGACGCCGATGCGGTCAGCGATTACAGCAAAAAGCACTTAGCGGGATTTAAGATTCCAAAGCGAATTTTCTTCGCCGACAGCCTACCGAAAAACCCCAGTGGCAAAATATTAAAACGTGATCTGCGCGAGCACTACGCCAAGCAATGAAAAACAGCACGTTTTTTACACGCGTTGCGATAGCTAAAAGTGAGCAATAACTCGGTCGTCACACCTCGGCCGAGCCCAAACAAAACCCTGGGATCTGTTGACCCTAGCGACGCGCCTCCACATTGATATTTCCTAGCATCATATTACCGGTGTCAGTATCAATCATAGTATGGGGAAACACCGTGTCGACGCGGCTGACTTCATGAAGCCTAGATAGCTGATCCGCAGAAAACTCCACCTTCAGCGCGCCCAAATTTGACTGCAATTGCGACATGGTTCGCGCGCCAATCACCGGTGACGTCACCGCGGGATTTTGCAAGGTCCAGGCCAATGCCACCTGCGCTGACTCACACCGCAGCTCAGCCGCAACCTCACCGACGACGGCCGCAATATCTAAGGCTCTTGCCGTTAAGCGCCCCGTCGCTTTGTTTATGTCTTTTCTAGAGCTGTAATCGGCGGCCTTTGTGTCTAAATCGGCATGACTGTATTTGCCACTCAGCACACCACCGGCCAACGGCGACCAGGGCATAACGCCCAATCCCATCTCCTGCGCCATAGGCATAAATTCCCGCTCTACGGTACGCTCAGTCAAATTATAGGGAATCTGCAGGGCCACCAGTGGCGCCCAACCACGCAGATCGGCAATCGCCTGCATACGTGAAATTTGCCACGCAGGCGTATCAGAAATTCCCGCATACAAAATTTTTCCACTGCGCACCAGGTCATCGAAAGCTCGCAAGATTTCCTCTACCGGCGTGCGGTTATCCCACAAATGTAGATACAGCAAATCCAGATAATCAGTATTCAAGCGCGTTAAGGTGGCCTCTATCGACTGCACCATATTTTTGCGGTGGTTACCGGCGGCATTGGGGTCGCCCTTCACCATACTCAAACTGTATTTGCTTGAAATAACAACGGACGAACGGCGCTGCGCAAGTATATTGCCCAGCATCCGCTCCGACTCGCCGCCCGCATAAAAATTAGCGGTATCAATGAAGTTGCCCCCCGCATCAAGATAGGCCCCCACCATGCGATCAGCTTCAGCGCTGTCTGTACCCCACCCCGCCATACCGAAGGTCATGGTTCCCAATGACATCGGCGACACTCGCAATCCGGAGCGGCCTAGTAGTCGATAGTGATCCAAGGAATTGATCATATAATTTAGTCCCCAATAAACATTTAGATAACTTTGCGCTTATGCGCTCCAGCATCATGAAACACACCGCACTGCTATTTTTATTTTGCCATTTTATTAACAGCCCACACTTAGGCTTTCACTCGCCGCATAGTCATCGCGTGCTGAAAGCGGGAGGCTGGATGAGTATTGATAGTGACCTGAACAACCTCCGACTCCACCGTTTTATAGGTTCGCCGAACCTCTAGCGCGGCTGTCCCCGCATCCACGCAAAGCTTCGCAGCCATTTCGCCCGAGGCAAGGCACGCCGAAATCTGCTGTTCCACCTCAACAACACTCAGGCCAAACATATCTTCTAACAGGGGAAATATGGCTCCTTGATGGCGGGGTAAAATTCGGCCCACTGAGGCATAATTGCGATTTATATAGTATTCAGTACAACAACACGGCGAGCCACCTTCACTTGAATAGCGAAAGCCTGTAACTACCAACCACTCTTCAGCGACACCCAGCCCAGTTCGGGCGACAAGCTCGTCATCAAGCGTCAACATCGAAATATGCTGGATACCCAGTCGCGTATCGTTGGCAAAGGCGAGCAAGCCACCAATCGACATCACTTGTTGAATTTCTGGCGCCACACTTGGCGGCACTAGCACAACCGTACCAGCGCCCTGCTTTGAGGCCACCAAGCGCTCTTCTCGAAGCCTGCGCAGGGACTCCCTTACCGTATGGCGACTTACCGAAAATCGCTTAGCAAGCTCGCCCTCGCTAGGCAGCACCGCCCCTACTGGGTGAATTCCCGCCAGAAGCTCATCTTTTATGGCGGTAGCTACTTGCATATATAGAGGTCGCGGCGGTGGACTCGTTGGCATTTCGACGTCTTCGCTAGGTTTTAAACTCATTGTAATTCCCGCATCAGTCAGACTGAAATAACTGTACACAAAACCCAATAACTTGTCCGTACATATTTTCTAATAATTAGTTACTCACTGATTTTATTACATTTTTTATTTTGCATTAAATTTTTAATGTACGGACATATTGAAATATACAAAGAAAACTGCCAAAGTCTATTAATCAACAACGATGTCTATTAAACTACTTTATCGACAACCGTGACAAGAACGACGGAGACAGGGTGAATAACAATAGCAACCCCGACCTAGAAATGCTGTCAGTACCGATTAGCTATTCGGTAGACGCCTATATTTCAGAGGACTACGCTCGTGCCGAGCGGGATAAACTGTGGCGCAAAGTTTGGCTACAAGCCGGCCGCGAAGAGGATATTCCACACGTCGGCGACTTCATCACATTTGAGATCAAAGACGACTCGGTGATTTTGCTACGCACGGCGGAAGATCAAATCAGCGCTTACCACAACGCCTGTCCCCATCGCGGTAGAAGACTGGTTGACGTACCTACAGGTGCGAGAAACGCCAAGGGCCACAGAAAACAGTTTGTGTGCGGATTCCACGGCTGGCGCTTCGACAAAGACGGCAACAATACCCACATCCCTCATGTTGAAGACTGGCAAGGTGTGCTTACCCCCGAATGCACCTCTTTAAGCAAAGTAAATGTCGGCACCTGGGGCGGCTGGATCTGGATTAACCTCGACCCAGATTGCGAACCCTTAGAGCGCTATCTCGATCCGGTTCCAGAGATGCTAACGCCGTTCGAACTGCAGAATATGCGCTACCGCTGGCGCAAATGGGGGGTATTCAATTGCAACTGGAAAGTTGCGATGGAAGCCTTCAACGAAACCTATCATGTGCAGACAACGCACCCAGAATTTAATCAATACGGCGCGTTTCGCGGCTGGGCAAAAAGCCACGGCCTGCACAGCAATATCGGCTATGAACGCCCCAAAGACATGGACGCCAATCAGGCCGCCAAACTCCGCATTAGCGACAGCGCCGCCGACCCACGCATCGCCACCGCAGAAATGCAGAACTACACCTGGACCAAAGCCAATACCAACACCACCGAAACCTTGGTTAAGGCCGCCAACAGATTGGTTGACGAACTGCCCGAGGGTACCCCCGGTGACAAAGTTCTGCAGCACTGGCTTGCCTCCGCTCGCGCAGACGATGCCACGCGCGGCGTAATTTGGCCAAGCGTAGACCCCGAGCATGTTGGCAAAAGCGGCACTGCCTGGCAGGTATTCCCCAACTTCCAGATTGGCCATGCCGTTAACAATATGCTGTGTTACAGCGCCCGCCCCTACGGCGACGATCCCAACAAATGTATTTTTGAAGCGGCAGTTTACGAGCTATTCCCAAAAGACGGCGTACCCAAAACCGAGTGGGAGTTCTGCCCGCCAACCGAAGAGGCGTGGTGCTATGTCTTATCCCAAGACTTTTCAAATATGGAAGCCGTACAACAGGGCATGAAATCAGCCGGTTTCCGCGGCCCCCAGCCCAATCCCTATATGGAGCGCAGTACTGCCAATTTGCACAATAACTTGGCCAAGTACATGGGCACCGGCAAACCTCAAATTATTAAAAAATAAGGCAGCAAAAGATGTATTCAGACGACAAACAAGAAAGCGCAGCGCCTAGCATTGTAAACGGCAAAACCACGCCGGTATACGAGCGTATTCTGGAGCTATTTGAAGCCGAAGGTGTTAAAGCCCTATTCGGTATTCCAGATCCCAACTTTGTACATATGTTTGTCGCCGCCGAAAAACGCGGCTGGAAAGTGGTAACACCTCATCACGAATTGGCGGCGGGCATGATGGCCGAAGCCTATGCGCGAATGAACGGCACCCCTGCGCTATGCATAGCAACCCTTGGCCCTGGCATTGCACTAACCGCTGGCTCAATGATGAATTCACTGGTTGAGAATTCACCGGTTATTTATCTTGGCGGTCAACGCGCTCGTATCACCGAGCGACGAGTTCGCCGCGGTCGCATTCAGTTTATCCAGCAAGAAGACCTATTCAAGAACTCGGTGAAGTGGAGCGCGAGTATTGAATACGCAGACCAAACCGATGAAATTATTCGCCACGCCCTGCGCGTGTGTCAGTCTGGCACCCCGGGTCCCGTGTATATCGAGTACCCCGGCCACGTTATTCTTCAAGAATTAGATGTACCACCTGCCCTGCCGCCCAAAGACTACCGCTTATTTGAGCCCGGTGCCGACGCCAATATGGTCGCCAAGGCGGCCGAACTTATTAAAAATGCTGCCTGCCCCATACTGTTAGTTGGTCACGCAGTACAGTGCACTCGCTCAGGCGCCAAAGTAAAAGAACTCGCTGAGCTAATGGGCTGCCCTGTGCTGCAAACCTCTGGCGGCACCGCCTTTATTGAAGGCATTGAGGACCGAACATTCCCCTATCTATTTGCAAAAGTCGCCGACGAAATCGTCGCCAAATCCGATGTGGTGATCGCCATTGGCACCGAGATCGGCGAGCCCGTTCACTACGGTCGCGGCTATTTATGGGCCGAAGGCAATACCGACCGCAAATGGGTCAATATTGAATTAGACGCCGAAGCCATCGGCCAAAACCGCCCCATTGACGTGCCATTAGTAGGCGATTTACGCACCGTTGTTCCGCAGTTAACGGCAGCATTAAAAGACAGCCCACGCGCCGAGCATCCAGATTTAAAACGCTGGATCAAGGAAGACAAAGAGCGCTTGCACGCCCTGACTCAACAAGACTTCAGCACCCCCAGCGGCCGAGTTCACACCGGCCAGTGGGTTATCGAATCGACCAAGGCGATGCCAGAGAATGCCATTCATGTTCGCGATGGTGGCTGTACCGTTATCTTCACGTGGACGTATTTGCAGAGCAAACCCCGCGACGTTATTTGGAACCAAAACTTTGGTTGCCTGGGCACCGGCCTTCCCTACGCAGTTGGTGCTTCTATTGCCGACGGCGGCAAACGCCCCGTGTTGTTTACCACCAGCGACTCGGCCTTCCTATATCACATTGCCGAGCTAGAAGTAGTGCAACGCTTTGAGCTGCCGATGGTCATTGTGGTCGCAGTGGACAATGCATGGGGCTTGGAAGTCGGGGTGTATAAACGCACCTTCGGTCACGGCAATACCACCGAACCCGGTGTGCACTGGAGCAAAAATGTGCGCTTTGACCATCTCGCTGAATCGCTGGGTTGTCAGGGCATGTATATCGAAAAAGGCGAAGACATCGGCAAGGCCGTTACCGAGGCATTTGCCAGCGGCAAACCGACTGTTATTCACGTTCCTATCGATCCCGTAATTAACCACGGTGGCAACCAGAACCTGGACACGCCTAATTATGACCGCTTCCGCACATGGTATGCGGAAGGTCAGCAATAAGGTTTGGGAGCAGAGACCTTGAATAAGCAAGGCCCACTAAAGGGTGTAAAAGTCATCGATCTCACCGCCATGGTGATGGGGCCTTATAGCACCCAAATTATGGCGGATATGGGCGCCGACGTGATTAAAGTAGAAGCACCCAACGGCGACAATACCCGCTTTATTTCTCCCGGCCCAAGCGAGGGAATGAGCGGCGTATTCGTGAATGTAAATCGCGGTAAACGCAGCATAGTGCTGGATTTGCGCTCGCCAGAAGGTAAGCAGACCTTAACAACTCTCCTTGCCGACGCCGACGTGTTTATTCACTCCATGCGTGGCAAGGCCATTCAGCAATTGGGTTTTGATTACCCCGCGGTGGCAGCGATTAAGCCCGACATTGTGTACACCAATTGCTACGGCTATAGCCGGCGCGGACCGGACGCTGACCGCCCAGCCTATGACGACACCATTCAAGCAGAGTGCGGCTTAACCTACGTACAGCAATTACTCACCGGCGAAGCCAATTACGTCGGTTCCATTCTGGCGGATAAAGTGGCGGGCATGACCGCCCTCTACGCCACCATGATGGCCTTATTTCACCGCGAGAGAACAGGCGAAGGACAAGAAGTTGAAGTCGGTATGTTTGAGACCATGGCTTCATTTATGTTAGTGGAACACGCCAACGGCGCCATGTTTGATCCGCCAACGGGACCAGCCAATTACCACCGCGCTGTCGCCCCAAACCGCCGCCCCTACCAAACCAAAGATGGCCATATTGCCGCACTGATTTACAACGACAAACACTGGTCGCTGTTTATGGACGCAGTTAAACCCGCATGGCTCAGCGATGATTTCTCGACTCTGGCGAAACGCGCTGCGCGCATCAACGAAGTCTATGGTTTGTTAGGAGAAACCTTTAAGGAGCGCAGCTCAGCGGAGTGGCTAAGTCTATTAAATACCTTGGGCATTCCAGCCGCCCCGTTAAATCGGACCGATGATCTGTTTAATAACGAACATCTCAATGCCATTGGCTTTTTTGAAACGATCAGTGATGAGCGTGGCAGCACGCGTTTTCCGGGCATTCCGACCTGGTTTTCAAAAACACCCGGCAAGATTGCTTCTGGCGCACCGCTACTGGGTGCCGACACCGACGCTATTCTCGCTGACACCGCAGGAATAAATACACAGGTTCAGCGAGGTTAAGCATTTGAGGCCACAGGATTATGGATATCGACTCAACAGCATTTTATTACGCCGCCAGAGGCAAAAACGATTGCCACTAGCGGCATTCGAATTAGCCGGCGATAGGCCTAGTATGTACAAAAGCGAGGTAGAAGCGTGAGAGCAAGCAGCGTCGACCAGTCTTTGACTCACGACCAACAGGAAATTCGAGACGCAGTTTTGAAGCACTGTTCAACCTTCAGCGATGACTACTGGCTGGAGCGCGATCGCGACGGCGTATTTCCCCACGAATTCCACAAATCCATGGCAGATGCAGGCTGGCTAGGCATTGCCATGCCAGAATCGGTTGGCGGTGCGGGGCTCGGCATCACCGAAGCGGCCATAATGATGCAAGCTGTGGCTGAGTCTGGCGGTTGCATGACCGCCGCATCAAGCATTCACGGCCCTGTATTTAGCATGCAGCCGGTAGCGTTATTTGGCAATGAAGAACAGCGCCAGCGCATGATTCCACCAGTACTGCGCGGTGAAGATAAAATTTGTTTTGCGGTAACCGAGCCCAACACCGGTTTAGATACCACCAAGCTGAAAACCCGCGCGACAAAATGCGAGGGCGGCTATCGCATCAATGGTGAGAAAATTTGGATTTCTGTTGCGCAAGTAGCCAATAAAATTATGTTGCTTGCCAGAACCACGCCCCTGGAAGAAGTGAAGAAAAAAACCGAGGGTCTAACCCTCTTCTTTACCGACTTGGATCGCGCCAAGGTTGAAGTCAGAAAAATAGACAAGATGGGACGCCACGCAGTGGACTCCAATATGTTATTTATTTCTGACATGTTTATTCCCGAGGAAGATCGCATCGGCAATGAAGGCGATGGATTTAAAATTATTTTACACGGCCTAAATCCGGAGCGCGTTTTACTGGGTGCAGAAGCGGTTGGCATTGGTCGCTTGGCCATTTATCGCGCTGCCCAATACGCCAAAGAGCGCATCGTATTTGACCGTCCTATTGGCATGAATCAGGGTATACAACACCCGCTAGCGAAATGCTGGGCACAGGTTGAAGCGGCCAATCTCATGGTCATGCAGGCCGGAAAATTATTTGATCGCGGCCTAGACTGCGGTGTAGAAGCCAATTCTGGCAAATACCTCGCCGCCGAAGCCGGCTTTGAAGCTTGCCACACTGCCATGCTAACGCTTGGCGGTATGGGCTACGCCAAGGAATATCATGTAGAGCGCTATCTACGCGAAATTTTAATACCCCGCACCGCGCCCGTTAGCCCTCACATGATTCTCAATTTTATTGCGGAGAAGGTCTTGGGCCTTCCCAAGTCATATTAGGGCGCATGCTATGAATCCAGCAGTAGAATTTGAAGCGCGCGACGATGGCATTACCATCATTACCTTAAATCGGCCAGAAACTCGCAACGCCTTGAGCGAGGAAGTAAGGCAGGGTTTATTTTCCGCGTGGCAACGTTTTGAGGACGATGAAAGTCTTAGGGTGGCGATATTAACAGCACACGGCGATAAGGTGTTTTGCGCCGGCGGTGACTTAAAAGAAATGGTAGAGAAAGGTCTCAAGGTCCCGCCGAGAGATATGTTCCCCATGCCCTACGACAATATCACCTTATCTAAGCCGACAATTGCTGCGGTAAATGGGGTGGCGTTTGCCGGTGGCTGGATGATTGCCCAAGCCTGCGACCTGTGCGTTGCCAGCACCTCGGCGTCATTTGCGGTTACCGAAGTCAAAGTGGGCCGCAGCTCCCCTTGGGCTTCGCCGCTAATTCATATGATCCCACAGCGCATCATGATGGAGATTCTCCTCACTGGAAAACCCATCAGTGCGCAGCGCGCCTACGAAATTGGTCTGGTCAATCGCTTAGCGCAGCCTGAGCAATTAATGGCTTCCGCGCTAGAGCTCGCAACGGACGTTTTACAGGGCGCGCCGCTGTCAGTCAGCGCTGCCCGCAACACCGTCATGATCGCAACGGAAATGGGTCGCGCTGACGCCTTGGAAGCTGCACGAAAAGCATCTGAGCACTGCTACAACAGTAGTGATGCACAGGAAGGCCCTAGGGCTTTCGCTGAAAAGCGAAAACCTGTTTGGAAAAACCAGTAGCAGAAACAACAAAACCATAAAAACATTTAACAACAATACTTGGGTACGCTATGAAAAATCTAAAAATGAAACCACTCGCAGCAGCCTGCAAACTTGCGGCAGGTACGGCAATTATAATTTCAGCATCTAGCCTTGCTACCGCGCAAACCACCGCGGAAGCCGCCGGCGAAAATGCCAACACACCCAAGAAGCGAACCTCGATGCTCGAAGAGGTCACGGTTACGGCCCAGCGCCGCGAAGAGAGCGCTCAAGACGTTGCTATTTCTATTACGGTGTTCAACCAAGAGCAAATTGCGAATGCCAATATGACCAACTCGAACGACTTGGCCATCTATACCCCATCGATGACAACCAACACTCGCTTTGGCCCTGAGAATGCGAGCTTCTCGATACGTGGCTTCACACAAGAACTGCGCACCACTGCATCGGTTGGGGTGTACTTCGCTGAAGTGGTTTCACCCCGCGGCCAAACTTCGCAAACCTCCGGCGACGGCGCTGGCCCCGGAACCTTATTTGACTTGGCAAACGTACAGGTTTTGAAAGGGCCGCAGGGCACTCTATTTGGACGGAATACAACGGGCGGTGCGGTAATACTCACTCCAGAAAAACCTGGTCAGGAGTTTGGCGGCTATATAGAAGGCTCTCTGGGTAACTACGATTCTGAGCGTGTGCAAGGCGCCTTAAACATTCCGGTTAACGACAAGCTGGCAATGCGCATTGGTATAGACTCCAACGTGCGTGATGGCCACCTCAACAACATCACCAATGTGGGCGCAAGCCAGCTTGGGAACACGGATTATACCGCGGGTCGCTTTAGTATCTTGTGGGATATCACCGACAAGGTAAGCAACTACACCTTATTTCAAACGGTAAGCTCTGAAACCGCAGGTTACACATCTCGCCTCTTCGCCTGTAATGATTCGCCGCAAGATTTCTTTGGCATTGCAATCGGTATTTTTACTGGCCCCGGTTGCCAGCAGCAGCTTGCCAACCAAGAAGCGAGTGGCAATGACGGTTACTACGATATTGTCAGCACCGTACCGGAACCAATCACCGCCATTAAAGAGCGTCGTTTTATTAATACCACCACGTGGATTGTCAACGATAATTTAACGTTCAAGAATATCTTTTCATACGCTCACTTAACGACCAAAAACGGCTCTGACATTTTCGGTACCCGCTTCCCAGAAGTGACCACTGCGCTGCTGGGACCCATCGTGGATCTGCTCCCCATCCAGCTGATACCAACACAAATTTCAGATCCAAATCGCGAGTTCGCTGTTGGTGTGTCGCTGCCGCATCCAGACTATCCTGTCACCAGCCAGGAAACTTGGGTTGAAGAAATTCAATTGCAAGGGGTTAACTTTGACGACCGCCTAGTATGGCAAGCTGGCCTGTATTATGAAACCAGCCTACCTGACGGTCCGTCAGGCAATATTTCTGCCGGCACGATTTCCTGCGATATGTCGACCTTGCAGGGCGATCCATCTAACTACAACTGTTTTGATATTACTGGCGGCTTACTTGGCAGCGTCTTGCTACAGGATTACAGAACTGAATATGAGAACAAGGCGATCTACGCGCAAGGTAGTTATGACCTCTTAGAGAATCTCACCCTTACCACCGGCCTGCGTTACACCTGGGACGACACCGAAGCAAAAGCGGTAAAAACTCGCTACACCTTTGTCGGTCCTCTTGCACAAGCACCCACAGTTCAAGTATCTAACCCAAGTCAATCGAGCGACGCGCCAACTGGGCTACTTGAGCTCCAGTATCGCCCCTTTGAAGAAACGATGCTCTACGCCAAATATATTCGTGGCTACCGCCAAGGCAGCGTTAACCCCGCCGCTGACCCAGGGGTAGATGTATTTGACCAAGAAAAAGTAGACACCTATGAGATCGGTGCCAAAACCTCTTTCGGTGGGCCGATTCCTGGACGCTTCAATATCGCCGTATTTGATAACGAGCTGACCAACCAGCAGCTACAGACGGGCTATATCTCCCCAACCGCAGCACAGACACTTGCTATTTTTAACGCCGGCAAATCGGAAATCAAAGGCTTTGAAGCAGAGCTAACCTTGCTGCTAAGCGATGGATTGACCGCAAACCTAACTTACTCCAAGTTGGACACTGAGCTGCTTGAGCAAGACTCAGACAACTCGGCGAAAATAGGTGCGGCGGCTGGGCCATTTGGTGAATTCAGTGCTACCCCGATTGCGGACCAAGGTGACGAATTGCCCTTCGCACCAGAGCAATCTTACGTCGCTTCATTAATGTACAACCTGCCAACGCCAGTAAGTTGGGGCTCTATGGATGTCGGCGTGACCTATGTTTACACCGGTGAGCAACGCGCTGGCGCGTCCAGTACATCACCCTTCTCAATGCTAGATGCATTCGAACTTTGGAATATGAACTTTACGTGGATGTCGATGTTTGGGTCTAACTTCGATCTGTCTGTGTTTGGCACCAACTTAACTGACGAAGAATACGAAACCTATGTCTCTGCGACCTTCAGCGTGCTGGGCTTCGAGTCTCGTATGAGTGGTTTGCCTAAACAGTATGGCGCACGTCTACGCTATTCATTCTAAAACACGGCCCAGTAAAGTAATAAAGAGGAATCGGGAATGAGTTCAGACAAACAACAAAACTGGCCAGACAGTTGGCAATTGCTAGAGCACGGCATTCGCAGTGGTCGCTATATAGACCCGGAGTTTGCCAAGCTTGAGCAGGAAAAGCTGTGGCTACATGTTTGGCAAATGGCTGCGCGTCTAGACGAAATTCCCGAGACCGGCGACTTCACCGTATATGAGATTGGCGAGCAATCGCTCATTATTACGCGCGTTGACGAGCGCACGGTAAAAGCCTATAACAATGCCTGCCCACACCGCGGTACGGCCTTGGCAGAAGATGCCGGCACTTTTGAAAAATGCCGAATCATTTGCCCTTTCCACGGCTGGCGCTGGGGAATCGATGGCAAAAACCAATACGTATTAGAGCAACAGCAATTCCGTGGCGGCAATCTGCAAAGCGAGGATGTCGCACTCAAAGAAGTCGCCGTTGAGATTTTCGCCGGCTTCGTTTTTATTAATTTTAGCAAAACACCCCAGCCCTTTGCTGAATTCATTGCGCCTGTAGGGCAACTGATAGAAGACCTTGCCATAGGTGATATGCACCACTATTGGTGGAAATCAGTGGTCGTACCGGCAAACTGGAAAGTCGCGGTGGAAGCCTTTCTTGAGGGCTATCACGTACCGGCAACACACCCGCAATTAGAAGTGCCTTCCGCCGATTTTATTTTCGGCGACGACGTATCGAAAGACGCGCCCCAGTACTCTCACCTGGATCATCTCTATGAGAACTTCGACAACGGTCACGGTCGATTCTTAGGCGGTGAAAAGACGCCTATGGCTGGCCATACCCGTGTCGAGGGTGATCCTGTTGATTTAATGGCAGACCGCCTTGATCTACTTGTCTACGGCATGGACGCAATGGTTCTCGCCGAGGACGTTGCACTGGTGCGCTCTCTTAAAAACAAACCAATACCAGAAGGCTCAAGCTTAGGAGCCGAATACGTCAAACTACTTTATTCGACCGCCGCCCAGCAACAGCGTCCCATGCCCAAGCTCGATCCTCAGGTGCTAGCTCAATGGGGTGGTGAATTATTTGTATTCCCCAATCTAATGATTTTGCCGCAAGCGGGCAATGCCATGATTTACCGGGTGAGACCCAATGGGGATGATCCCGATTCTTGTATTTTTGAAATTATGTCGACCAAAACCTACCCCGCTGCGCAAGATACTCCCCGCGCCACCGTGCAGGCCATGGATAATCCAGACGATCCCGAACAATTCCTGAAAATCCCACGGCAGGACTTCGCCAATATTCCAAAAATTCAAAAAGGCTTGCATACCCAAGGCTGTAAGCAAATATGGTTAGCCGATTACTACGAAAAAATTATTCTGAATCTGCATCAAGAATTAGATCGTTTTTTACAAAGATAAAAAACATTCAGCTCACTTAAACAATCAAGCTAGTTTTAGGACAACATCATGAGCGAAATTTACAACAAACTTAAAGCTAAAGACTTAAGTCCCCATATCGCAACAGAAGTGACTCTGGGTAAAGAAGACTTGCTGAGCGGCGAGTTCGCCAGCGATATTCGAGCGCTTTTGGAACAACGCGGTGTGCTGATTTTTCCCAAAATCAATCTCAGCGAAGACGAACAAATCACCTTCACCAAAACTCTTGGTGAGCTCGCTCCAGAAATGGCTGGGGAGTTGATCTACAAAGTAACGCTAGATACCAAAGCCAATGCCAAGGCAGATTATTTAAAAGGCTCGTGGTACTGGCATCTAGATGGCACCATGAACAAAGTGCCAATTTTAGCCTCTATTCTCACCGGCAAGGTATTATCGCCTGTCGGCGGCAACACCGAGTTCTGTAACACCTATGCAGCCTACGATGCTTTGTCCGACGAAGACAAACAGACTTTCGACAAACTCCGCGTAGAACATTCTGCCTGGAATTCTTTGCTGTATTACGACCCAGAGCCCAGCTTGCAAAAAGCCCGGGAAATGATGTCCATCGGTGAAAACGAACTGCCATTGGTGTGGAATCATAAAACCGGTCGCAAATCCCTGGTGATTGGCTGCACGGCTCACCATGTACTCGGCATGTCTTCGAGAGAAAGTGCGGAACTATTGATACGCCTTCGTGAATGGTCCACCCAAGATAAATTCTCCTACAGCCACACATGGTCGGTTGGCGATATGGTGATGTGGGACAACACCGGCACCATGCACCGCGCCACACCATACGATCCAAACTCTGGGCGTATGATGATACGCACAAAGCTACAGGGTGAAGAATCGTTCGAGTAGAAATGTAAAATCGCAGGGGTGATGTAGACAACAAAAAACGCTACTAAACTGATCCAGCCGAGTTTATCAATAGGCTGGATCACCTTTTCCAAATCAAATTGCCCCACGCGACCAGCCTATCTTGAGACTCTACAATGCCTGCATACTTAGTTGTTATTCAGAAGGAAGCCATCCACGACCCCGAGGCGTTCGCGACATACCATAGCCTTACCCGCGAAATTGCCAGTAGTAACCTGACCCCGAAAGTTATCTATGGCGACGTGGCAGGTCTTGAGGGGTTGCCACCCGAAGGGGTGGTAATATTAGAGTTTCCAACGATGGAAGAGGCACAGGCCTGGTATAACAGTACCGCGTATCAAGAGGCGCTTCCGTATCGTCTTAAGGCATCAAGTTACCAGAGCTTCATTGTCGCCGGTCTAGCTTGATAAAGCGCTGTTGCGAAATACGCTGCAACAGCTAAAGTATGTACCCGCACGTTGAGGCCTTGAATACATCCGCCCGAGCTTTTACTGTTGAGGAATTAACACAGTCCGCCTCAACAACATCCAAGTACTTTTAGATGTCAATTATGCTATCAATCACCACGCTTAGTAACGCAGTGGATTTAAGCAAACGTCATTTAATAAAAAGGGCTACAACTTATTCGCCACAAACGGAAACTTACCTATAATCCCCGGCTTAACTTTGCCGGCAATTTTATTGCCATCCACAATCCCGTTAAAGCGGACTTTCATTTTCAGCGGTTTAGTCACCACATTTACCCAGGATAATTGATTGCCTTCAAGGCACACATCGCTAACTGGGGCGATGTCGCCAGCTGCAGATTGCTCACCGACGAGCACACCGTTTTCCACTCGCAAATCCAATCGAGTTTCCTGAGCACCAGTTGGCCCTTTTATGCTTACAGCCCAACTACCCGCCACCGACTCAAGTGTCGGCACACCGCCGCCAATCACCGACGATTCATCGATAGCGTCAAGCTCCTGCAGTGGCAACGGCGGTATGGCAATCGCCTTGGGAACGATCACCGATGTCACCGGTTTCAAATCTGCGTAAGTCACAATGCCGGGGCGTGCAGCAACCACACTGGGAATAGCGTTCACCACCGGCGACGCGGTAATAATATGTCCAGTGGCAAGCAATTCGTCCATCGGCAGACTCATATCTTCCGGCAAAACCTGCGCCTGCAATTTCACATTGGGATTACCCAGAATTTCAATCTGATACGAATCAAAAATCTGCCACGCGGGCTCTATATCCTGTGCAACCGTCCACTGCGCATTTAGCTCAATCACGGGATGACCGTCGGCAATTCCGCGCCAGCGAGCAAGTATTCCCGCCACCGTGCCTTTGCGCACATCGCGACCAGGCACATCAGCATCCTCGGTCGCGTGGGCAAATTCTACGTCGCAGCGGATATCATCAAGCTTAAATTTAAACATTTTGGCGATGGCTTCAACCGCATCGCCAAAGGGCAATGTGGCTTTCTCTATAGCCGCTGCGTGTCCAGTATCACCGGCGGGTCGGCCCCAGCCCAGTTCATTTTGATTCGCGTCTTCAGACCACATACCAATATTAAAAGACTCGGTCACGCGGACGAGATTCACATCGCGGGAGAGACTCGATGCCGTCGCCACCACCGCGTCAATCCAACCCGGGTTAATACCGCTGCCAAACAAACTGGCATTGCCGGCCTGCGCCGCTGCTTCTAGCCGGCTGCGAGCTTCTTCACCGTAACCGCGGCCTGTTAAGAAACTGGCAGTAGTCGCGATATTTACGCCCGCCCGCAGGATTTTTTCCATGTGATCTACATTGGGGTGCAGTGGCATATAGGCCACACAATCGGGCTTCAATGCCAATAGCTCATCGATGTCGCTGGTCGCTAACACACCTATCTTTCTGCCCAGCCCGCACAGATCCCCGACATCTTGGCCGACCTTATTTGCACTAAAAGCGTATAGGCCAACCAGATCCATATTCGGCCGTTCTAAAATAGCTTTAATTGCTTGAGTAGCTACTTTTCCTGTTGTCCACTGCACAATTCGCACTGGCGCTTGTTCGGTATTAGTCATCGCGTTTCCATTATTTTTTTTATTGAAAATAAAAATTCATCTACGAATTGTATAGATCAGTCGGCTTTCATTGCGGTGAGAAATGGTTCATTGGTAATTAGTAAGGGCGTGTTGTCTTCGCGCAGATGCGACCATTTCACACTGATACCGCCATCTACTGTTAAACACTGGCCAGTGAGGTAGCTACCCATATCAGATAGCAGGAACAACACACTATTGGCAATTTCTGCCACATCACCTTTTCTACCCATGGGAATCGCTTGACGCTCTAATTCCGGATTCGGCGGTAATAGCGACGCCGGCGAGGTCATCGCGCCGGGCGCGACGGCATTCACGCGAATACCCTCTGCCGCCAGCTCCAAGGCCATGGTTCTCACTACCGATAAGACCGCTGCCTTCGCTGCGCCGTACGCCACGTTATAAGGCTGAGCGCCAATCGCGGTTATAGAGGAAATCGCGACAACAGAGCCCTTTAATTTTTGCCGGCGCAATTCCGCAGTAACCGCCTGACTGATAAAGAACATAGAATCGAGGTTTTTAGAAAATAGCTCGTGCCAGGTATTGCGGGGCAATTTCCCCGCGTTACCCCAGCTTGGCGGTGGCCCGCCCCCCACCACGGTGACTAAACCATGCAGCTTACCGGGGGCGTCGCGAACGGCGTCCATCACCTTGGTGACACCGGCCTCCTCCTCTACATCGGCGGTTACCGTGATCACAGCTAAGCCCTGTTCGATCAGCGGCCCCACATGTTCATCTAACTTTTCTTGCGAGCGACTGACCGCAATCACGGTCGCACCATTTTCAGCGGCCATACGTGTCACAGCCGACCCCAAACCGCCGCCGGATGCACCGGCAACCACCACAATTCTTCCCGTCAGATCCAAGGGGTTCTCACGCATTGTATTTTTCCTCCACTCAGGCCTTCGTGTTCAACCGCGACCTTACACTAGCTCAGTATTATTCTTAGCGTCTTAACGACGGCAGCATCAATGATATATAATCAACTATGTTGTTTATAAAGTACAGGGTTTAGCACCCCCAAAATGGCGTCAGCAGCAGCTCTCAAAAACAATAGAAAGGCGAATATTGATGACCTTACAATATGCACCCAACGAGCAAATTCAGGTTCTACGTGTGGCCCAGTGGGCTACCGGAAAAGTCGGCGCACGGAGTTTGCGCGCTATCATCCAGCACTCTCAGCTAGAGCTTGTCGGCCTCTATGTACACTCCGCCAACAAAGCGGGTAAAGACGCTGGCGAGTTGTGTGGGCTTGCCCCGGTTGGTATCAAAGCCACCCAAAGTATCGACGATATTATTGCCGCAAAGCCCGACTGCCTAATGTATATGCAGGAAGGTGTGGTGCTCGACGACGTCTGCAAAATACTAGAATCCGGCATCAATATTGTCACCACGCGGGGCGAGTTCTTTAACCCTGATTTTATGGACAAAACGATACTGGAGCGCACTGCCGCCGCCTGCCTAAAAGGGGGCTCTACCATCCACGCCACCGGCAGCAGCCCGGGCTTTATTACCGAGGCAATTCCACTGGCGCTGTGCTCGGTATCGAGGAGACTCGACTGCTTAACCATTGATGAGTACGCCTATATTCCCGAGTCCTGCTCACCTGAAATGGTCTTCGATGTGATGGGCTACGGCCGCCAGGACAGCGGTGAATTCGACGCAAATCTGCTGAATCATATGAGCCAATGCTTCGAACAGTCGTTATCACTAACGGCTAAAGCCCTCGGCCTAGCACTAGATCGAGTAGAAGCTTTTGGTGAAACAGCCAATGCCAAAGAGCGCATAAAAATTGCAGATAACGCGTATATTGAAGCTGGCACTATCGCCGCACAGCGTATCACCGTCGCAGGTATCCGCAACGATAAAACGATTCTGAAATTTCGCGCCAATTGGTACTGCGCTACCGAGCTGGATCGCCCTTGGGAGCTGGGTGAAACGGGATGGCGGGTCAATGTCGAGGGCGACACCCCCTTAGACGTCACCCTGCGAATGCCGCGCAACAATGAGCCCGTTGCCGAGCAAATGGGTGGCTACACCGCACACCGCGCCGTCAATGCGATAGCCAGTGTATGTCGTGCAGAACCCGGCATTGCCACCATCGTCGACCTGCCTCAAATAATCGCCACGCTGAGCTAGCGCCTAACAACAGACCTTAAATAACAATAGCAATGAGGATACAAGCGTGAATGCAGCAAATTCGGCCATGTCAGAATGGCGCAAAGCCTGGTTTGTTCCGCTAACAGCGGCGCTGGGTTACGCAACAGCGACGATGTATGTTTACTCCATCGGCCCCTTTATTGAACCTATTCAAGCAGAGTTCGGGTGGTCGCGGGCACAGGTCTCATCAGGTATCACTATCGCCGCCTCCCTGAGCGCCATATTTTGTATACCCATGGGAATCCTGGTCGACAAAATTGGTCCTCGGCGCATGGGGCTGCTCGGTGTCACCCTCATGTGTGCGGCAGTAGCCATGCTAAGTACCGCCACTGGCAGCGACAGCAACTGGATCTTCTTGTGGTGTTTACTGGCATTCGCCACGCTGTGGGTGCAGGCCACTATCTGGACCAGCGCCGTCAATGGACGCTTTGTTAAATCCCGTGGGTTGGCACTGGCCATCACACTCTCTGGCGCATCACTGGCGGCGACTGTATTTCCGCTTACCGCCAGTTGGTTAATCGAAAGTTTTGGTTGGCGCAGCGCCTATATAAGCTTAAGCGGCGGTTGGGCGGTGCTGGCACTACCCGCACTATTTCTCGGCTTTAAAGGAATACAGGATCAACATCAGCCCGAAACTACGGCGCAAGCCAAACCCAAAGAATTACCTGGGCTTACCATCAGCGAAGGCCTGCGCACCCCCGCCCTGTACAAACTTATTATGGCCGGTGGTTTTTTTGCCTTCACCGCCATTGGTATCGTCACCCACTTTGTACCGATACTCACCGACAGCGGCGCCAGCACAATGCAAGCGGCGGGCGTAGCCTCATTGATTGGGATCTTTTCAATTATTGGACGTCTGGGAACCGGCTTTTTACTAGATAGATACCCCGCCCATCTCGTCGGCGCGATTGCGTTTATTATCCCTATCATCGCCTGCAGTCTCTTGCTGAGCAACGGCAGCCTGCCGATATTTCAAATGCTGGCAGCGGCGATCTTTGGCTTAACGCTGGGGTCCGAGGTCGATGTGATCGCCTACCTCGCCGCCAAGTATTTTGGCCTAAAAAACTTCGGCGCGCTCTATGGCGCAGCAGTGATGGCACTTTCCATGGGCACCGCCTTTGGGCCACTTGCTGCTGGCGCGGTATTTGACCACTACGGCAGCTATGCGCCCTTCCTGCAGCTCACCGCCGTGTTAATGGGTGCCAGCGCCATCGCCCTATTTACCATGGGAAACCCACCCGAAGCGGCAATTGCAGCGGAAGAGGTCATCATTGCAGACGTATTGGAACGCTGACACGTCTCAATTTGGAAATCTCATTTCTACTGTTAGCAAGCCCAAAAGTTAGCACCTAACAACACATCAGTGGCGCGTAACCCCGCGCCACTCCGACGCCCGACGCCCGACGCCCGACGCCCGACATTTAAGATCTTAGCTCGCAACACTGGATGAAACTTTCTCCATCATTATTGAAAACCGACCATTTGGTCTGTACCCTGCTCGCAAGTTACAATCCACTTTCCCCGGGGTACACATGCAAAAGCTGCTCGATCGCCTTAATGATCTTTTTGAGCAAGTTCCTACGGCCGTCAGGCCATATCGCTGGCTTATTACGCTTATCTTTGTGGGCATATCTATATTGATGGCGACCGGCATTAGCAAACATTTCACCATCAATATGGCACCGGAAGCATGGTACCCAAAAGGCGCCGACACCATTGTCATTCGCGACGCCTATCGGCGCCTATTCGGCAGCGACGACAATGTTTATATCGTCTACCAACCCAAATCGGGCGATGTTTTTTCTGAACAGGCCTTACGCGATATTGCAGAGCTTCATCAGGACCTGGAAGACGCTAGCCTCCAAGCAGAGCCGAATGAATTATCGCGCATCATTAAAATTGATAGCCTGTACAACGCGCGCTACCAGATTTCCGACGGCGACACGCTGATCTCCAAAAAACTCATTGGCGCGGATTTTCCCAACAGCGCTGAGGAGCGCGAGCAGCGCCGCGCCATTGCGATCACGCAAGATAGTTTTTCGCGGATGTTTTTCTCTAATGACTTCCGTTACGGCGGTATCAGCTTAAAAACCAACATCGGCGCTGTCCCTAAGCAAACTCTCGTCACGGATAACACCCAAAGCACCGATCTACTGCAGGATGATGCCTTCGGCTTTGGCCTGGAAATCGACTCCCCACTGGAGGTCGAAGCCAACGCAGAAACCAACGACGTGGAATTTATCGGCGTTCAGCTAGACGAATATATGCATTTCATGGCCGCGCTTCACGAGGTTATCGACCAGGATAAATACTCAAATTTCGATTTTTATCTGGTCGGTAACTCCGTCACCATGGAATTCATCATGAACGGCGTCTTCGAAGCGGCGGGCTTAATACTGATGATGGTCTTGCTCATTGTCATATTACTTTGGGCCCTGTTCCGCTCATTAAGCGCGGTACTTTGGTCACTGCTGGTTGTGATATTCGCTGGCTTTTGGGCCATCGGCGCAGGCGCGTGGCTAGGTGTCAGCTACACCACCATGATGACGCTAACGGTCATGCTGGTATTGGCGGTAGGCATCGCTAGCTGCGTTCACATCTTGAGCGCCTACACGCTATTTTGTCGCCAGGGCGCTGACCACCAAGGCGCCATGACAAAAGCCTATCGCAAAACCGGCTTACCTATTCTACTCACCTCACTAACAACCGCCGTTGGCATGCTGTCGTTAACACTAACCGATATGCCAGTAATACAAGTCTTTGGCGCCACCTCTGCTATGGCTGTCATATTTTCGTTTATTTTAATATTCACAATCCTACCCTGCGCACTGGACTTGTGGCACCCAAAACTACGCGGTTCACAGCAGACCAAGCAGCAAGGCAAGAAGCCACTAATAGATTTACAGCCACTGATGATATGGATTGGCGACTTTACCGAGCGCAGAAGTAAAACCATTGTCATCAGCTATCTCGTCATTTTTATCGCCATGTGTATTGGCGCGATTAATTTAAAAATCGACTCCAACTCCGCCATGATGGCGAGAGAAGAAACACCGTTGCGGCAGTCCTTAAAAATAGTTGATGAAGAAATGATGGGCGGCATGAGCCTGGAAGTGCTAACTCGTTTTGGCAGTGCAGACGCCTTAAAAGACCCGCGAGTACTGAAAGCCGCCGATGAACTACAACAGCACATTGCCGCCAACTATGCCGACAAGGTCATCAAAACCTTTTCATTGGCTAATGTGGTAAAAGACACCAACAGCGTACTGAACAATAACGATGAGCAGTACCGAGTCATACCAGACGATCCGCGCTTAACAGCGCAACTTTTGTATATGTTCAACAATGCCAATCCGACCGATCGACGGGAAACCGTTAACGACGATTACAGCAGCAGCCATATCTCTATTATGTTGCGCAATGGTGGCACCTATGAATACACCGCGTTTTTCAAAGAACTGAAACAAGACATGCTGCGAATATACGAACCGCTGCGAGCCGACTACCCCAATATGCGCGTCGAGCTTACTGGTACCTTTAATTTGGCGGTGGAGCTAATGGACCATATTGCCTGGACTCAGTTAAAGAGTTTTAGCTTTGTGTTAATCATTATCACCGTGCTCATGATCATAAGCTTGGGGTCTCCCCAGGCTGGCGCCATCTCGATGATACCCAATATATTGCCGGGGATTTTCACCTTCGGCTTAATGGGCTGGTTAGGTATTCCGCTAGACGGCGACACACTGATTGTTGCCCCTATTATCATCGGCATTGCCGTAGACGACACCATCCACTTCCTGACCCACTATCGCGCCTCGTGGATAGAACACGGCGACGTCGGTATCGCGGTACGCCAAACCCTCAGCGAAGTCGGCCAAGCGGTTGCCTTTACCAGCCTTGTCCTGGGGCTTGGCTTTGCCATTCTTATTTTTGCCAGTTACCTCGGGCTCGCCAAGCCCGGCTTATTTGGCTCACTAGCTATTTTGGTAGCGCTACTATCAGACTTACTTTTCCTACCGGCACTGATGCATTGGTTAAAACCCAATATGGGTAGAGATAAAGTCCTTAAGCTGGCAAATGAGCAAGCAGCTGCAAGCTAATTTTATAGAGACATAGCCACAATACACTCACGCTGGAATAACGAATAAACAGGTGAAACCATGAAGAAATTAACACTATTAAGCACTGCCGCGAGCATCGCTTTACTGAACTTAGCGCTGAATAGCGCCGCGCTGGCCAACGAAGAGAACGCCCAGCTCATCATGGAAAAAATGGACGAGCAACAGCGCCTGGTTTCCGACGGCAGCCTCACTCGTTCACAATTATCTACCTGTAAATTCGGCCAGAAAGATAAACAAATCAACTGTGTTGAAACCCCGCGTGTAAAAATACTTGAGTCGGTTTCGAAACAGTACGGCCCCGATAAAAAAGATAGCAAAGGCGTCTCTATTTTACTTGAGCCCGCCAGTGAACGCGGCATAGGCATGCTGACCTATAACTACGATGACCCGAATCGCGACACCGAGTCTTGGCTCTATCTATCGGCGCTGGGTAAGGTAAAACGCATGGCCAGCGGCACCGGTGAAGACAGCGAGCCAGTTTCCGTATTCGGTTCAGAGTTCACCACAGAAGATATGGAAAGCGGTAACACCAACGAATATGATTACAAAATCTTACAGCAAGGTCCCTTCGGTGATCGCGAAGTGTGGGTAATAGAGGCCATCCCCAAACCCGTGCGCGCGGTAAAAACAGAATACAGCAAGCTACTCTATTGGGTAGACAAAGAACGCTACACCTTGCTCAAGGCCCAGACCTATGACAAGCGCGGCAAGCCCTATAAGCAACTCACCTTTAAAAACATAGAAAAAATAAATGAACTGTGGATTGCTCGCGATGTGACATTGATAAATCTACAATCACAGCGACTATCAAATATGAAAACCGAGGCAATCACGACCAATGTCGCCGTCGAAGACGAGTTTCTCACTCAGCGCACGCTGACCGACTTTGCTTACCGTGAAAAAACCCTGGAAGCGCTGCGTAAGTATTTTCAATAATGAAACATCGAAACCGTATTTTAGCGCTGGGCCTTTGCTGTGCAAGCACACTCGTCGCTGCCAGTGATGATTTATTAGCCACCGATGATTTTGCATTTGACACCAGTGAAATAGAGGTATCAAAGCCGCACTGGACGGATGGTTTCAAAACCACCCTGGAACACAGTCACACTCAAATTCCAGCCGAACCGAACCGCGAGCAAAGCAGTGTGCGGCTGGAGTACGAAAGCAATATTGCCGATGGCTGGTATGCAAAACTGGACACTCGCTATCGCTACTTTTGGGACAAAGACGACCTCGCCGAAGCCCGCGGCGATGCTTATGGACGCAACAAATTACAGCGCGCCTGGCTGCAATATAGTCGAGGCGCCTGCACCGCCACCGCAGGCAGACAAACCTTAATCTGGGGAACCGTCGAAGGCACCTTTGTCACCGACATTGTCACCCCCTTCGACTACACCGAGCAGTTGCTAACGGACTACGGCAATGTGCGATTAGCCCAAGATATGCTGGTCGGCGAATGCTTTGTTGCCAATGCGCAAATACAAGCGTTTTACACCCCAGAAGCGGAAACGGATATTTTTCAACACCACCCTTTGAGCTTCACCATAGCGCCAACCGTACCCGCTATTCATCTTGACCAAGACGCAAAGGAAGAATGGGGATTGCGTTATAAATGGCAGGGCGGACGCTACGATATAAGCCTGATGTATGCCCAGCTCTATGATAATGCGGCAACGCCTGTCATTAACAATAATAGCGGCAGCGCACTTAATGACGATGACGCAAACTATCTGCCGGAAATTATCGCGTCGCTGATGAGCACCGGAAGCCTGCCCCCAGGTATCAGTGTCGAAGCAGAACTCGCTAAGTTCGACCTCGTAGGTGTCGCCAGTACAATCGCAGTCGGTCGACTGCTGCTTAAGGCCGAAGCCGCCTTCCGAGACAATCAATTACTGCGGTTTAGCACGGAGCGAACCGAGCGCTACGATGCAGCCTTAGGTTTTGAATACACCACCAGCGACAACCATATATTCAATGGCGGTGTGTGGGCGACGCACCTTAAAAACGATAAACTCGAACAAAGAGATATTCAGGTCATTACCATGGGTTGGCGCCACAGCTATTTAAATGACAACCTCGTGATGAGCGTGCTGGGAAACTGGGCGTCGAACCCCCGCTTCGCCACCGCGACGATACTGGCCGAGTACCAATGGAGTGATTATTGGAGCAGTGCCTTTGCGCTAAGCCTCGCCGACTTGGACGAGTCAAGCAAAGACCTTCCTGTCGCTTCCGCTGAAAAAGCTGCGACATTAAGTATTAAATATGAATTCTGACGAACGTAGACAAAAGATCATCGTCGCAGCCATAGAGGTCTTATTGGAAAAAGGCGTCGCGGCCAGCCGTATGAATGACTTTGTCAGCGCCTCGGGCTTGAGCAAAGGCGGTGTTTATCACCACTTCGACAGCAAGGAAAACCTACTGATTGGGGTACTGGAGCACTTAATGGGCAACGTCCTCGATCCAGTCAATATGCAAATTGATACCACGCAATCCGCCTATCTGCAATTACAGGGAATGATCATCAGTCGCGAAGAAATAATGATTGAAATGAGTGCTTACAATCAGATTTTTTTAGACTTCTTTGTTCAAGCCAGATCGCTACCGATTTTCAGAGAGAAAATTAACTCCCAATATATCGTCGCACACACCCATATCGCCAAACTGATTCAACTAGGTATTAAACAGGGCGAATTTAAAGCCGCCACTGACGCGGACGCCATTGCAGCAGGTCTCCGTGGGGTATTTGACGGTATTGGTATTGCGCTCTCTATTGCGCCTGAGAAAATCAATTTTCCTCACTCTGCTATTCAAAGTGCGCTGGCATTAATACGCGGCATTACTAAATAGCGACGCACCGATAGTTACTTAGCCGCGACCACCCATTTGTATCCAGCGCTCCTCAGTCATCCATGTATATTCCAAATAATGTCCAAGCAAGGCGCGAGCATCCAGGTAAATAAATTTGAGTGCGTCATTGCCACCCTCTAGTACAACTGGGAATGGCTGTTGATCTACGCGCTGTCGAAATTCATCCCAATCATCTACGCGCATGCAAATGTGGTGGAAATGCGCGCTGTCATCATTTCCCAAAGCATCCTGATATAAATCGACATCACCCGCTATGGGTTGAATGATCTCGTACTGCAAATCATCTACCCATAACAACGCCAATTTAGTACTAATACTGTCTTGACCTTTTGGCGTCCAAACATCGACAGTCACCTCAGTTTGAATTTGTTTGCGAATGGCAGAGCACGCTTGAAGTTCAGCTACCGTCCTATCTATATTTCGCGTCACATAGGCATTTTGAAAGTGTTTTCCCTCTAACATTGAAGTCCTCCGCTTTTAAGAATTACAGGCAGTGTATTTTAATGACGCGGTTTTGCTAAGCGTCTAATTTCTGGTCGACGTACCATACTACTATCGGTCATAGGCAATTCGATTTTGCTAAAAAAACAAGACCTGCCTTGCAAGCTCGCAACTAGCCAGAAAATCTTTATCGTAGCCCCGTAATTCTTTTTTTATGCGCTTCACGGTTTATGGCTTGCGGGGTTAGATGAGAGTCAAAGCTTAGTATAAAGAGCGAACGGTGAACAATCTCAAACACCTAGTTCAGCGACGTTTAACTGGATGCCTACTATTGAGAACACAAAATGGGATGCGGTTCAAACCTGTGCTGCGATGGACTGCTGATAAGCAGCGAGAGTAACAGTGTTGGAGCGAAGGCGCCTAACCCGAGGTCGGCTACTTTACGAGAAGCCCACCAATCATCTGTGTCACAACATCTATAGCTTCAGCTCGCACTTTGTCGGAGTAGCCGGACCGCCCTGCTGTGATCGCGGCGTCGGTCAACGTTGCATGGATCACACTACTCACCAGCTCTGCATTGTTGATCTTGAGCATGTCTGCGGCGATAAGTGCCTCAACACTGTCGCGTACAATTGCGAGAGTGTTTTTCTCCTCGATTTCGCGCCAACGTGTCCAGCCCAGAACGCCGATAACTTCGTGCAGCGGGACCAGCGGCAACGCGGTTAGCCGGCTGAAATCGAAAAATGCCTCGCACTGAGCAAGCACGCGTTTCCAGACATCGCTTTCCTCGGCGCTGGCATTTGAAACTAAGCGCGTGAGCTCTACGCACTGCTGCTCGAATATCGCCGCATAAATCTCAGTCTTGTTACTGAAGTGATGGTAGATAGCCCCCTTGGTCAGCCGTGCTTCACCGGCGATTTGATCAAGCGAAGTGGCTTGAAAGCCATGCAACGTAAACAGACGACGCGCCTCTTTCATTAAGGCTGCCCGTGTTTGCGCGGCAAATTCTTGACGTCTACTTGTATTTGACATACTGATAGAATACAGCATACTTTAGGTATGTGGAATTTTAATCCGGTAAAAAACATGAACAATCAAGCACCCGCGGACGAAGACGTCCAACTGAAATGCGAAGACGGCACGTATCTTGACGCCAACATATCACGGCCGGCGGCGGGTATGCCGTTACACGGCAGCGTTGTTATTGCCGGTGCTTTAGGCGTCCCGCGACGCTTTTATCAGGCACTTGCTAATTTTCTTAGCTCAAACGGATATGCGGTTTTACGCTTTGACTATCGCGGGATCGAGGGCTCCGGACCGAGTCAACGCGGTCGAGATGTCCGGCTGTATGACTGGGGGCGATACGACATTGATGCGGCCCTGGCCGCCGGCCAGAAGTTGAGTTCTGATCGACATTTCATGATTGGCCACAGTTGTGGTGGGCAATTGCTCGGACTGGCCCCGAGTGCCGCTCACCTTGACGGTGCGATTTTTGTAGCGTCAACTTTAGCTAATCCGGACTTGTATCCAGCGCCGGCCCGCTATGGGCTGCGCATGATGTGGAATGCAATCATCCCGCTAGTTTCATTCGGGAGAGACAGGTTTCCCGCTCGCCGCCTAGGGTTTTCGAATGTCGACATTCCCTCCGGAGTGATGAGCGAGTGGGCTCGCTGGGCCCGAGGGGATGCTTATCTATTTTCCCAGCGATTTGGCTTAGATTTATCTAGATATAGCGCGCTCAATATTCCGCTGCTTTCTTTTAGCTTTGAAGACGACAGCTACGCTTCTGTGGCTGCTATTAACGGTTTACTCAATAAATTCCCCACCTGTGTAGTGGAAAATAGATACTTTGCTAGGGATGAACTGCCTATTGGAAAAATTGGCCATTTTGGTTTTTTTCGCGACAAAGCTAAAGAGACCCTATGGCAACAAACATTGGATTGGTTATGGCTAGAATCCAGCCCGCAGAAGGTCGTCGCAGCGCATGAAAACGCAAGCACGCCATCAGCCGACCAAACCCCATAAGATTAATGATACGTAGATAACTGCTAGGCTCGTTTCGATCTGGCACAGATTTACTGCTAGTACTTGGCGCTAAAGCCAGTCAAATTTAATGATTAAAACAGCGTTCGGCTTCTGATTATTGACCTAGTCATCATCAGAATCCCTGCAGCGTATAATCTAGCCTCAAATCTAATACTTAGTAAAACGATATCGTCGAAGCCAACTACCGCTTTTTTAACCCTGAAATTTACACGCTATTAATCATAAGCCAAATAAACATATTTGTGTCGCCCAAGAGGCTTGCACTATGTCATAAGACACGGAATACAAACTGTCGCACCTGCCTATACCACATCCAATTCACACAAATGAACGTATTGACCAAATAGTCAACTAAATCATATCCCCCCGAGGAGAGACTCATGAAACGAATGATCCCCGCACTGCTGCTCGCCGGCGTGGCCGGCACTAGCTGGGCCCAGATTCCACTTGGCTCCCTCAGCGGCAGCGCCCTCAGCCCGAATATCTTGCTCAGCAGCTTTAACAATATTGACGATGCGACAAATGCGCTTGTTAGCGGAGACGGCTATCGAGGGGATGGCATGCGGGGCGCACTACTGGCTGCGCTAAATCCGGACGGCACAGATGGAGGCAATGTGACCCAGGGCTTCAACAACGGAAACCCCGCACTTCAGGGCTTTGCACTGAAATTAGTCAATGGCACTCCCGCCTCGCCTCTCGCAGACGCGTATGTATTGGGCACCGACATGGTTTACGATATTCTGCTCCCGGCCTATCTGCAGATGGACGAGCCGACTGCAATGCTGGTCGCAGCGGGTGAACCGCTCACCCGTCCGCTTTACGAAACGCTAATGGGCGCCATGTTCAGCATTGACTTGAACTTCGAAGGGAGCGGCCTGCCAAGCCTGGGTACGGGAAGCCCACTTGACGGACTACCGCAGTAGCTCCGCGAGCTGACTAGTGGTCCGCCGACTTCCAGCCGCACTCATCAAACCGCTTATCTACAGCCTTACAAGTGAGCACGCTGCTTATTGCAAATTGTATATAACGGTGTACCGACGTCGTTCCGTAATATCTATCAACTGGCCTATGTGATAAAGCCCTGCATTTTTTTGAATAAATGCAGGGCTTTATTATTTTGAGGCTTGACTAAAAAAACAAACCTCGTTTTCAATACTGATCCAAACTACGCTATTCAGTAGCTGGTACAAACCCCAAAATACCCTTAATTTCAAGGTATTCAGTAAAGCCGTGCTCACCCCATTCACGACCATTTCCACTCTTTTTATAGCCGCCAAACGGACAGTTAAAATCAAAGCCGTCATTGATCGATACCCAACCCGTGCGCATACGGCGAGCCACGTTTTGACAGGTCTGCAAATCGGCACCGTAGACGCCACCAGCCAAGCCGAAGTCGCTGTCGTTGGCGATCGCGATGGCGTGATCTAAATCGTCGTAGCCAATAATCACTTGCACGGGGCCGAAAATTTCTTCCCGTGCAATGACCATTTCATTTGTGACATTCGCAAATACGGTGGGCTTAACATACCAGCCTTTGTCCAAACCCTCTGGACGCCCAGGACCACCAGCAACAAGCGTGGCGCCTTCAGCAATACCCTTTTCAATATATTGCTGAATAGAGTTGAACTGACTTTTCGATACCACTGGCCCCATCGCAAATTCGCCCTTGGGGTCGCCTACTGTCACTTGTTCTGCTGCCGCCTTACCCGCGACAATCGCCTCTGCCATACGCGCCTTGGGCACTAACATACGCGTCGTGGCACTGCAGGTTTGACCTGAGTTCATCATCATGCCACCCACGCCTTTACCGACATTTGCGGCGAACTGCTCGTCGTCCAAGACAATCAATGCGCTCTTGCCACCTAGCTCCTGAGTAACACGTTTCACCGTATCAGCGGCGTTTTTTGCCACTTCAATACCAGCAAATTCCGAGCCTGTGATAGACACCATATCAACTTGCGGATGACGTGAGAGCTCGGCGCCGATCACCGAACCCTTGCCCTGCACAAGATTGAAAACACCGGCAGGAACGCCGGCTGCGTCCATAATTTCCGCGAATATTTGCGCGGAAAAATGCGCTTCTTGAGAAGGCTTCAACACTACCGTGCAGCCAGCAGCCATTGCCGGAAAGACTTTCACTGCAATTTGATTAATGGGCCAGTTCCACGGGGTAATCATGGCACAAACGCCAATTGGCTCATGGCGAATCATGGTCTGGCCACGCAGCTCTTCAAACTCGAAATTCTTCAGTACTTCAATCGCCGTCGCTAAATGACCACCACCAAGCGCAACGTGAAAACCCTGGGCAAGTGCCATCGGCGCGCCCATTTCGTCACTGATCGCGCTGCCAATATCTGCACTGCGCTTTTCGTATTCGCTAGCGACTTTTTCCAATACCGCTAAACGCTCTTCACGACTGGTTTGCGACCAGCTATCAAACGCTTTGCGGGCAGATTTAACAGCGCGATCGACATCAGCAATATTACCCAGTGCAATTTTCCCTGACACGGCTTCTGTTGCCGGATTAATGGTTTCAACCGTGGTCATTTCCAACGGTTCGACCCACTGACCATCGATATAAAATTTTAAATATTCACGCATGGTTGTTATCCTTATTTGCAATACGATTAATACGCTACGTCTGCTGCATCAGCGCCGTAGCCCGGTTTAAAATCGGTATACCAAGATTTAAACTCTTCGTAGTTTGGTGCATCCATCGCGTTGGCAACCGGATCAATCGGTACATGTATCACCGTCGGTTTACCACTGGCGATTGCCGCTTGCACAGCGGGCGCAATATCTTGCTCGCGATCCACATATACCCCTTCTGCACCAAAGCCCTTTGCAATAGTGTCAAAGCGCACACCACTACCCCAGTGGGCTTCGGTTTCTGGAGAGTCTGGGCCTACCTGCTTCCGCCAGCACCCCACTTCCAAGCCCCAGGCATTATCGACCCCGACAATTGCGACGATTGGCAAGTTTTTGCGCACGGCGGTCTCTAATTCGGCGATATGAAACATAAAAGACGAATCGCCGGTTACCAGCACGACAGGGCGACCCGGTGCCGCGATTGCCGCGCCCACTGCGTACGGAAGCCCCGTACCAAGATGGCCGGTATTCTGGTTCCACACTAAATCACTTGGTTTGTACTGACTGTAGGTCCAACCGAAAATGGTGACAGAACCACCATCTGCGGTGAACACGGTGTTGTCTGGCAAGGTCCTTGTCGCTTCAACGATAAAACGCGCAGGATGAATCTGCTGACCGCCGCTGGGCACTTCTGCCAACAACTTGGCTTTAAAGCTTTTCTGCAATTGCTTCCAGCCTTCGAATTCTGCCGAGGACTTCCGTGGCGTGTCTTTCATGGCAGAAACTAACTGGGGAACGATGTCGCGCAGGTCACCGACCAGAGGAACGTCGATAGGACGGTTCACACCAAAGGCCATGGTATCGCGTTCAATATAAATCCATTTACGCGTCGCATCCTTTTTAGCCCAGTGGCGACCAATACCCATATGCAAGGGTTCGCCCAACTCGGTGCCAATGGCAATACACAGATCAGACTCTTCCGCCGCTGCGACACCCGCAGGCGAAAAGCCGTAGGCAAAGGTGCGGTCTTCCATACCTTTGATGGTCATGGCGCAGCCTGAGGTTTGCAAAATGGGGCAGTCCATCAACTTCGCCAACTCACCGACAATGGTGTGGGAGCGCGAGGTGAACATTCCCTGCCCGACGAGTAATATCGGATTTTTCGCTGCGCGCATTAACTCCGCCGCCTTTTCAATCATCGGCGCGCCTGCGGGCTGCTGGGTCAAACGATATTGCTCCGCTGCCAATACCGGCTGCCAATCGCGTATTTCATGAATCACACTCAAAGGTAATTCGACATAGGCGGGACCGGGCTTGCCCGTCATCACCTGCCGAATCGCTTCGCGAACAACTTCGTCAACTTGATCGGCATCCTCAACAATACCCACATACTTCATCATAGGCTTAAATTGGCTAACCTGATCCATAAACTGGATACGGCCTTTGCGCACGCGCTGATAGGCAATACTGGAACGCTGGCCACCAAAGAAGATGGTCGGCGAATTTTCTTTGGCGGCAACAATCATCGCCGCAGCCAGATTTGAAATGCCGGGGCCCTGGGTGCCAAAACACACACCGGGTTTGCCAGTCATTCGCGACCACGCATCCGCCATAAAGCCACCGGCCTGCTCGTGATGTGGCGCAACCACACTCCAACCGCGCTGCTCCGCGAGCATTGCCATATGAATAAAGCCAGGGTCCGGAATACCGAACAAGGTATTGATGCCCTCAACTTCAAGTAAATCTACAATGCGCTCATAAACAGGGACCGACATACAAAACTCCAACATTATTTGCATCGGCAGCAGCCGACAATGGCAGGCTTATTTTTTAGATTTCTTTTTCTTTTTTCCCGAGTCCGTCGGCGCCTTTTCATCAAGTAATCGAATCGAATCCTTACCCATAAAACGCGCTAAGTGACGATGGAAATTGGTGATTTTTTGCTCTTGATGAGGGTTGGGCAATGTGCCGCGGAAGCCCCGTGATTTCATGCCCTTTTGCACCCACTCCATATTGGCAAAATCTTGCGCAAGTACCTTACCCCACTTATCACCGGTCGGCTCAGCGTAAACCCATTCCGTTTCGGGCTCTTCACCCTCTGGGTAACGCTCTAGCGCATAGGATTCAAAAATGCATTTATTGGGGTCATCACCGTAGGGACGGGTGCGGTAACACAGCGCGAAAGTCACACCCTGCAAAATAGTTTGGTTGGGAAATAAACTCCAGGCCAAGCCAGCCTCTGACTGCTGTGCTGGTGTCAATTCCGGCCAGATAACACCGCGCGCGGCATCGTCCGCTTTCGCTGACTTCATCCAGTGCGCCATTACCTCTTGTACTGGTGTGCCCTCGGGCAGCTCATGCTGTAAGCGGCTCGCAGCATTGATCAAGGTTTCGGTCGAGGCCGAGAAATTCACGGTCTCGTAATTCTCTCGCGCCAATTCATAGGTTGAGATACGCGGATCACCTAAACCGGCACGCGCTACGCCTGAACTTTGACTGGTTTTTTGACTGGCATCCCGCTCATCAAAACCACTTACACCGTGTAGTCCATAGGGTTTGCTATAGGCGTAAAACTGGCCGTATTTCAGCAGCTGGCTATGGGTTCCCGACACATGATAGGGCTCCATAAAGGCTTCAATTGCGGTTTTCCAATTGCAGGGATACACCGCCCACTGCCGCCATTTAAAGCGCATTTTTTCAAATTGAAAGGGACTTAATATGCGATCTACTTCGCCGAGAAATTCCAGCAAGGGTTCGCACTCCGGATCCATATTGATGTAGATCCAGCCACCCCAGGTATCAACGCTCAACTCTGACAGGCAAATGCGCGACTCGTCATCGAGCGCGCCCTTCCAATCCTGCTTATCCAGAATATGAGTGTTTTTACCTTCTAAGCTGTACGTCCAGCCGTGGAAGCCGCAAACGAAATTTTTCTTCTTGCCGCAGACACCATTTTTATCGTCTGGGGTATTAATTAGCTGACGACCGCGGTGCGGACACACATTGTAATAGGCCTTAAGTTTATCCGGCTCAACCCGAACGACAATAATCGACTCTTCAGCGACGTTGTAAGTTAGAAAATCCCCGACCTCAGGAATCTCCTCTAAACGCCCCGCCATTTGCCACACCTTGGCCCATAGTAACTCACGCTCTTCAACCACGTACTCACGCGACAGGAACGCCTCAGTGTTATAAGTCAGCGGTTCAGCCAAATCCTCATCCGTAAGTTCTCTAAAAGGGATATCAGATTTTTTACTCATGTCACTTCACCTTTTATTGTTTAGCACTTGAACGTAAATGGATCGGTAAATTACTTGTCTTTTTCAAGCATAAGACCGTCGAGATCACCCTTATCTCGCCACTCTTTCATCCACGCTTCAAAGGCATCCCAACCCAAACCATAGGCTTCACCAAGAAAGCTTCGATACACCTTATTACCACTCTCGTCGGTCACTTTTTGACCTTCATTGTTGTAGTAACTTGGCGGGCACTGATCGATAAGCTCCGTCATATCCACCGCTGTTTCGCGAATATGCTTAACATACGCCGCCTGCGCTTCTTCGCTGGGTTCTACCGACACAGCGCCTTTTGCCAAAGCCTGTTTTATAATTTGCGCACTGTGGTAGCCCTGCGAACCGTACTGATAGGTCGTACTGGCATTCAAGCCGCCCTGGTAATAGCCGAGGAAAAACTGATTGGGAAAATGGGTGGTCATCTGACCGTGAAAGGTTTTATAGCCATGCTTCCAGTGATCGTAAATTGACACCCCGTCGCGACCTTCAAAGGTATCTATTCCCCAGCGCCTATCCAAGTCGCTGGTTACCTCAAAACCACTGGCAAAAATCATGCAGTCAATTTCATATTCCACGCCGTCGGCAATAAATCCCTTCTCTGTCATGGCCTCCAAACCCTGCGTTTCAGACACATCAACCAGCTTCACGTTCGGGCGATTAAAGGTGTCGTAATAGTCGTCATTAGACAGTGGACGCTTGCAGGGGAATCGATACCATACCTTTAGCGCTTCAGCGGTTTCTTTATCCTCAACCAATTCATCAACGCGACGGCGCATACGCTCCATCACCCGATAGTCCATCACATCGCGACGGCCGTAGTACTCTTCTAGCGGCACCTCATCTTCGCGGCCTTCTGCACGCAGCTCGGTCTTCATATGACGGCTAATTTCGGTCCAGAAATCCCGAATCTCATCTTCTTCACTTGACTTGAAGCGCCCCTCCATCGCACCGCGATGAAAATTATCAATACGCGCTTTCTGCCAACCCGGCTTGAGGCTTTTCTCCCACTCGGGGTCAGTCGGAAGGTTATTGCGCTGATCCACCGGCGACGGTGTGCGCTGCAAAACATAGACCTGCTTTGCGTATTTACCGAGGTAGGGAATAGCTTGAATCGCGGTGGCGCCGGTGCCCATGATCGCCACTTTTTTATCGGCTAATTTATCGAGAACCGGATTTCGGTACTCACCACCCGTGTAGTCATATTCCCAGCGCGAGGTGTGAAACATCTTGCCTTTGAAATCGTGGATACCAGGAATTTTAGGCAATTTAGGAATATTCAATAAACCGTTCGCCATAATGACAAAGCGCGCACGAATGGTGTCACCGCGATTAGTCTCAATTTGCCAGCGCTTAATCTCACTATCCCAACGCAAGGACGTGACCAAGGTATGAAACAGCGCATCTTTGCCCAGCTCATACTTATTGGCGATCACCTTAAAGTAATCGTAAATCTCATAGCCATTCGCGTATTTACGGGGTGGCATATAACCCGTTTCTTCTAACAAGGGCAGGTAACAGTAGGCGTCGTTATCGCATTGAATTCCTGGATAGCGGTTCCAATACCACACGCCGCCCCAATCACCAGCGTGATCGATATTGCGGAAATTGCTAATGCCAGCGTTCTTGAGGTGGTAGGACGCCAAAATGCCAGTCCAACCGGCACCCAGCACCGCTACATCTAAATCTTCTGAAATTGCCTCACGGGGCTCTACCACCGCATGCGGGTCATGAAGGAACTCCTCCGCAAACTCTTCTTTGATCTTGCCATACTGCTTCTGCCCCTCGGGACGAATACGCTTGTCACGCTCCTGACGATACTTGTCCCGAAGTGCGGGGATATCTAGCTCTGAAGCCTCTGGAAGCTTGGTGGGCTTAGCAGTCATGTACAACCTCTTAATCGCGCAGCGCTTTAATGATTATTAGAAACCTAAAGAGCTTATTATAAGTCAACAATGTTGTCTACTAGTATGGGCGATTTTGTGGCTAAACCGCGGATAGCCTGATTGGGTTAATAGTGTTCTTTCGGGGACTTTCTATGCTGAGCGCTTGGTTTTTCGCCTTCTTGGGCGACCCACTTCTTTTTGTGTGAAAAAGAAGTGGGCAAGAAAAGCACACCCCAATCACTCGCCCTGAGGGTTCCCTGCACGTCAACAGCAGCTTACGGATTAAGCGGAAAGCTGTTTGAGCGTAGCGAGTTATTTCCGGGACACGCTGGCCGCACCGTAAGCTGCGACAAAACGACAGGAACGTCGATTTGAACGTCTGAAAGACGGCCTTTAGGCCGAGGGCCAAGGATGGCCCAGGTTATCCGCGATGGCGTTTTTTTGCCATCGGCAGCGGAACTGGGACGGCCTTTCTTTTGGTGCCTTTTCTTTGGCCGTGCAAAGAAAAGACACTCGCCCAGCTGGGCGAAACCGAAGCCTATTAAGCAATCAACCCTACGTTTTCTTAAGCGTAGTCAACGTCACCTCTTCGTCCTCCGGCATCGCCGGAAACAGCCCATAATCCGGGCTAGCCACCATATCCGCAGGCATCTCAAAAGGCCCTCGATAATGCAAAGCAAAATGCCTCCAGCTAAAACGCCAACAGTCGCCTTCGTTTACATAGTGATCGTGATAGACGCCCAATGTTAAAGCAGCGCTACCATCGGGCATCTTGGCCATTTCGGTGACCGGCAAACGACCTTTTGCACTCGCGCCCTCAATTTCAAGTAGCGGCGTTTCCGAGATCAGTCGAACCCGTTCGCAGCGGCCAAGTAAATTGCCAAACGCCGTCGCAATTTGATCACGGCCTTCAAACCGCATTCCGGCAATTTTCCACGCTGCATCGCTGCTAAAACAGGCGGCAAACGCAGCTTGATCTTTACGCCACACCGCATCGGTAAAACGGGCGTGCAGTTGTCGTATGCCACATTCGCCAATAACAAATTCCATCACAGGCCTGTCTCCTATATCGCCGTTCAAAACACTTACAACTTTGCTTGTTTACCAAGCAATACCGCCTGCACATTGCCGCGGTGATAAACACTCAGCACCAGCACATAGATCACGGTAAACAAGCCACCCATAACGCAGCTCAAACCCAAAAAAATTCCCAGTGGAGAAAACTTGTGTCGCCACGCTACCCATATGCCGATGAGCAACAGCTGCGCGAGTAAATCTGCAGTAAATTGACTGCGCCAATCGCCGGCTTGTAAGTCTGAGCTAAATACCTCTGCCGCGCTGCCAACGCCGTGTGCAAGTGCTGCTTGAACGGTAATGATCACCACTGCCAGCCACACCACGGCTAACACCAATCTAAATAATGTCATGCCACACACCCCACTCTATTTTTATTATTAAAAAACTAAATCTTTGCGTCCTTTGCAAACACCCGCCAAACGCCGGTGACTTCCATAACTGCTTCGCCACTGACATGCAGCATGGCGCGCACAAATATCATCTGCCGCCCGCGCTTGGTAATAGTGGTATCAATCTCAACAAACGAAGGCGCCTTGATGGCGCTTAAAAAATGGCTATTCATTTGCACGGTGGTGCAGTTTGCGCGCCCTGACGCCTCCCACACCATTAGTGACATGGCGTGATCGGCAAAGGTGCTCAATACCCCGCCGTGGATATAGCCCTGCGCATTCTCATGCCGCTCATCTAGAGCGACGGCGTAACGCCATGCGTCACCGTCACGTCGAGTCCAAAGCGCTTCTACCGAGGCCGGAATACCCTTAAACTCTCGCCGAGTCCAACCGTCGGGAATAGCTTGAATAGGCAGTTCGACATCTTGACTCATTCTTTGCACCTGCTCAGCACCAGTACGCTCCCCTCGGTACTGGCAGCAATATACAAGGTGCCATCCACGTCACCGCTAATGCCGGCAAACTCTCTCATCGGCCCAGACAGAACACCGACGCCACCCAGCGGTTTTGCTACTACGCCCGGCGGCGCACCAACAGGAAGGTTGCTCACCAGCGTCATGCGCTTGCCACTTTGTAAATTGAACTCAATTAATTCTTTACTGCCTACATCGATGATGTACAGCGCGTCACCCAAAATATAAATACCTTCTGGCTGCACGAGCCCATCAACCAAGGTATCTACCCGACCGCCAACGACGCGAGAGATTCGCCCCGCCGCCGATTCAGACACCAAGCAACTACCATCTCCCGCGATGGCAACGCCAACGGGTTCGGCGAGATCCTTGGCAAATACTGACACATTAGTGCCGTCTATCAGTAGCAAACGCCCAGTGCCTAATTCAGCGACGATGACAGCGCCATCCGCAGTTAAGACCACATCCATCAAACGATCGTAGCCACTGACCAAGACCTCACTTTCCATTTTTGCCGGCCAAAAGCGCGCAACATCACCATTGGCGGTACTGACAATCCACTGGCCAGAACCCGCCGCGCACACACCGCGAGTAAAGCCAGGAAAGCCTGGCGAGAACAACATACCGGCGACCTGTTTGTTTTCACCCTGACGCATTGTGTAGGTATAGCCGCCATCGGCAATAAACAGTTCACCGTCGGCAATCGCAAGCCCCATTGGCCACTGCAGGCCATCGGGTATTAAAGACTTAACTGTTCCATCAGCGGCAATTTCATTGATCTGCCCAGAGATACTCGACACAAATAGGCGATCACCAACAAAGGCCAGGTTATCCAAGCCCGGTGCAATCGTCGCCAATACGGTTTTCTCACCGGTCTGCGGATTTATTCTCAGCACCTGACCACTGGCTACCTGGGTAGACACAATAAATCCCTGTGCATCAAATTTAACCGCGTCGGGCACACCTAAATCGGTGGCGACGACTTCTGGCTGACCACCTGCGGGATTGATACGCCAAATTTCATTGGCGCCCATCACAGGAAAATACAGCATGCCGTCGGGGCCCACTTCCATGGCATTGGGCATCGGAACCTTGTCTAGAATTACACGGGACTGACCGCTGTTTAAATCCAGCTCCATTAAACGGCCATCGGGGCGACACTCCCCCGCGAACAACCTGCCTTGAAACATCGTAATTGGGTTAGCGCATGGCATTTCGCCATTTAACACCCGCGTTTCACCATTGGGGCGACGAACACTGACTCGGCCTTCGGTTATCTCAGTGGCGTAGAGATTGCCGTCGGCATCGAAGACCAAATCGTCCGGCGAGATGATGCCGCCATCAATTGGACTGATACTTTCAACCGCACCGGTATTAATATTGACCGCACTTATCTGACTGCCTGCAACCTGCGCTACATATATACGACCATCGCCCCCCGCGCGAATACCGTTCGCACCTTGGAGACGACTCGCTGGCATCAGCCTTGTCAGTGACCAGCCTTCCGCAGTAATAGCCGGCACAGCCGCAACGTAGCGTTCAAATTGCTCAGACATGGAAAAACTCCACTTTTAATACGATTTAAAAAACTATTTTTATAAAAAAACGACGCGCCGCCGTCCTACGACCTACTTAGGAATTGCTTTTACTCGCCATAGCAAAGCTATATTTCAGATGCTCCATGTGTCCCGCAGGAACCGGATTTAAGAGCAGTGGATCCTCGGTGACTCTGATGGCGTCAATATTTTTTGCCACATCTTCAATACTCCAGCTCGGTTGATACACCCCCACCGTTTCCGCTGGAAAAATTCTGGCAACACGCCCCGCCGCCGATGCCAATGCCTCACCGGTGATCGAGCAGCTCTCATGCGCCATCCAGGCTACACAGGGTGCGACCAGTTCGGGATCCATCGGCGGAAATGCACTGGTATCGATACCTTCGGACATACGCGTTACCGCCGCGGGTAAAATCAAATTGCTTTTAATATTATGTGCCGCGCCTTCAATCGCAGCGACATTGGACAGACCAGCCAAGCCAGCCTTAGACATACAGTAATTCACCACACCAGCGTTACCGTATAAACCGCCAATTGAACCGGTTAACACAATACGGCCGTAGCCCGCCTTGACCATATGCGGGAAAGCTTCGCGAACAACGTGGAATCCACCGCGCAAATGCACATCTAGCACGGCTTCAAAATCTTCATATGACAAATCGCACAAAGAGCCGCGGCGCACATTGCCGGCGTTGTGAATTAAAATATCCACCCGCCCATAGGTATTTATGGCGGTGTCGATAATCGCTTTACCACCGGCGGGACTTGCCACCGAATCCATATTGGCAATCGCCTCACCGCCGGCGGCTTTGATAGCGGCAACCACTTCTTCGGCGGGATGCTCATCGGTTCCATTACCAACCATGCTAAGACCGGGGTCATTCACCACCACCTTAGCGCCGCGCGATGCCAGCAACTCCGCGTATGAACGACCCAGGCCGCGACCAGCTCCAGTGATAACAGCGACTCGACCGTCAAATCTAAGTTCTGCCATGGTGTAAATCCTCTTTATATATTTAATTTTTTAGCTAACTACATTTGCCGTTCGCAGTGCCGCTATCTGCTCGTCGTTCATGTCGAGAATATCAGCGAGTACCTGGTCGGTGTGCTGCCCCAAAATCGGTGGCGCCGTCGGAATCGGCTGCTTATCGCCAGGAAATTTGATGGCGCGGTTAACAATAGGAATTTTCCCCAAAGTTTTGTGCTCCACTTCAACCACCATTTCACGGGCGACAGCGTGGGGCTGGCTGAGGGCGTCTTGAATTCCCAAGATAGGCGCATGGGGAACTTGATGGGCTGTAAACAAGGTCACCATATCTTGAATGGTCCGCTGGCTAGTGAAGTCTGCCACCAGTTGATTAACTTGCTCGCGACAGTCGCGGCGCTTTTCCAATGAATTAAACTGCGGATCATCCGCGTATTGCGGCATGCCTAAAGCATCGCAGATTCGCTTCCAGAACGAATTTGTTAAACAGGCAATAATAATCGCGCCATCGGCGGCGGGAAACGCGCCATAGGGTACAAGGTTGTGATGCTGCGAACCCTGCGGTTTAGGGTCTTCGCCGGTAAAAAACGGGAGCTGTGCCAGATAACCCAACATGCCAATCATGCCATCTAGCAAACTCACGTCGATCAAGCGACCTCGCCCAGTGCGATGGCGTTCGTGTAGAGCCGCCATAATGCCCATAGGGCCGTTGATACCGCCCACTAAATCGCCGAGTGGAATCCCGAGTTTAGTTGGCAGACCGCCCGCCTCGCCATTCACACTCATGGCGCCAGACAAGGCCTGTAAAACGATATCAAAAGACGGTAAATCCTTGAGCGGACTGTCCGCACCAAAGCCGGAAATAGAGCAGTAAATTAAACGCGGATTGACCTCAGCCATGACATCGTAACCGAGACCTAAACGCTGCATTACCCCCGGTCGATAATTTTCAATTAGCACATCGCATTTACGTGCTAAATCCTTGATCAAATTCACACCGTCTGCGGATTTTAAATCGACAACAATACTTTTTTTACCGCGATTTATCGCGAGATAATAATGACTTTCGCCGTCTCGAAATGGCGGGAATGTGCGCGTTTCATCGCCACTTCCTGGCGGTTCAACTTTAATAACTTCTGCACCCAAATCCGCCAGCGCCAAGGCAGCAGATGGGCCAGCCAATACGCGGGTCAAATCCAACACCCGAATATCCTGCAGTGGGCCTAGCCAATTTGTTTCACTATTGCTCATAGCACAGTCCTGCGATCGCCTAAATCAGAGCTATTATTCTTTCTATTACCATCGAGCAGAAACGAAATCGCCAGAAGCAAGTTTTCACTCACCTCCGGCGGTTTCTATACCCAATGTCGACCGTATTAGCCGCGGCTAGGTAGCTCAACAACAACGGCACCCGTTGCCGACAGTTCACCACGGTGAGTTTCAGCGCGCTGGCTGATTTCAACATAGTGCTTGCCATTTTCAACGTATTTGCGCGTTACCGATCCGTCGATGAAGATCACATCGCCGTCTGGGTTATGGCGACGAATTTGACTTTTGCTCTTGTGCAGGAAGCCATCATCACCCATCCAGTTAGTTGCGTGATGCGTCAACCAGGACGTGCGCTCTGGGCCGTAGTCGTATGCACCTGGTGCACCAACTTCATGGGCGAAAGCTTCATCCCAATGCACACGCTCTGGGCAATCTGGCACATTGAAGCGGTTTTTAATACCCAGGCCTGGATGCGCTTGCTGCATTTTCCACGCAAGTTTATTAGCGCGAATATACAAACCACCCCAGCCCTGCGCGTAACAAATAAAGCCTGTTACGGTCATTGGGCCTTTCATCATACGCGGCAGTGCATCGCCTTCGTTAACGTCTTCCCAGTAACGTGGCGTCGCGCCGCGCACTTCTTCTTCACCGTAAAGCTTGCCCCACTCAGCCAATTGCTCATCGGTGAACGGCTCAACCAAACCTTTAACTTCTGTGTACTTGGTGCCGCGCTCACGCGCTTCGTCGCGGTCGGTACGGAATACCCAGCTATCGCCTTCGGCAACTTTATCGCCGTGCTGATTGAAGAAATCAACGTGGTAAATTTGCTGGATAGAACGACCCGCAAAGCGAGTCTGATGCTCTACTAAATCTTTGAGGTAGGCTTCAGTCGTAATGGTGTCGTTACGCATTACCGGCTTGTGCCACGTCCAGTCTGCACCGGCCCACATGGCGTGAACACCAGACAAACCACCACAGTAACCAGAAATCAAACGGCTGGTAGTGAACAGGAAGCTAGGCAGTGCAACCACATCACCAAACTTGGTATTTTTGGCGTACTCAGGATCACACCAGAGTGGGTTGTCGTCACCAATACCGTGGGCGTAATGACGAATCGCGTCGCGAGTCGCTTCGTAGTTCCAAGGCTCTACGGTATTTTCAATTTTTACACCGATACGTTTGCGAAGATCGGCGAGACCTTCTTCGGTGATTTTTGGAAAACGATTTTCTGACATCACTTATCTCCTAGGGTTATTCTGCGGCTGCAACCGCTTTTGCCGCTTCGCGGTCACGCAAGATTTTGCGATGAACCTTGCCTGCAGGCGTTTTGGGAAGTTCACTAACAAATTCAACTATTCGCGGAAACTCATGCTGGGCCAAACGCTCCCTTGTGAATTTCTGCAGCTCCTCAATCAACGCGTCACTGCTTGGTCGAGGACTAACAACAAAGGCTTTTACCACCTGCCCACGGGTTTCATCCGGCACACCGATCACCGCCACTTCATCGACAGCATCGTGTTTAAGGAGGGTGTTTTCGATCTCGACAGCACTCATAGTCCAACCCGCAGAAATGATCACATCATCTGCACGGCCGCAGTGGTACAGGTAGCCGTCTTCATCGACCCGCGCCAAATCTTTGGTGGTTTCCCAGCGATCTTTTTTCCACAACATTAACTCGCCAACCTCGTTGGCAGAGGTTGTGCTGCCGTCGGCGCGTTGCACCTCCAGCTTAAGACCGGGAATTGGCTTACCCAGCGAACCAGGTTTCACCACATAATCTTCCGCACCGGGGAAGTTAACCAGCACCACCCCAATTTCAGTGGTGCCGTACATGCTGCATGGCGCGGTGTGAAAAGTGTCTTGAATAAAATCCAGCGTCGCTGGATCGCAGGGCTCGCCAGTAAAGGACAATTTCTTCATGGCAAAAGTAAAGTCGCCGCCTTTGCCAGAGTTTTTCATCATCCGGTAGTGGGTCGCGGCGGCAGACATATTGGTAATTTTGTAGTCTTGCAGCGCTTTCATTAAACGCACGGCGTCAAACTTACCGGCAAATGTGCCGGTGGTAACACCCAGACCTAACGGTGCCAACGTACCGTGCCATAAACCATGCCCCCACGCTGGCGACGAAGGGCAAAAGTATTCATCCCCTGGACGAATACCCGTGCCGTATAAAGCGGCAAACATCAGGGTCACCAAACTGCGGTGGGTGTGTTTAACCGCAGCCGGTAATTCGCGGGTAGTACCCGAGGTATATTGAAAAACGGCTAAATCAGTGGCTTTGGATTTAGTCTCAAAGTGACTGGGAAAACGCGCGATGTCCGCCAGTAAGGCATCGTTGGCGACAACCACATTCAAGCCTTCAACTTGCTTGGCGGTGTCTAGTTTTTCATCGTTGGTTACCAGCAAACTTGGCTTGCAGTCATCAACCCGCAAACGCAGGCCGTCTAAGCCAAACAGGGTGAACAAGGGCACGCTGATAGCCCCTGCCATCATGGCGCCAAACAAGCTGATATAAAAAGGTAGCGAGGGCTCAAGCATAAACGCGATGCGATCACCGGGTTTGATACCGTTTTCAACTAACCAATGGGCAAACTGGGCTGAACCCGCCGCTACCTGGTCAAAGCTCAGAATTTCGTCGGTGCCGTCGCCGTGGGCAATTCTCACCGCCGTGCGACCACTGCCATCGGCATGACGGGTCATGCACTCATGAGCAATATTCAGAAATTCGCGATCGCCATCGAACAATTCCCACAGCGCTGCGCTATTAGCGTGGGCCTGAGCATCGGCGAAGGATGTGTAATCTGTCAGTTTTTTCATTATTGCTATCGCAGTACCAAAATTAGATCATCTTCGCTATATGACCAGAGCATTTATACTCAATGGATTTTTCATCCCAGCCATTATAGACAGCATTGTTGATTAATGAGAACGAACAATGCCACAAGACAATATAATTGTAAATACAGAATTTAATTTTATATGTTGAATAACTTTTTGTTATGATGTGGACGAGTGACAAGACGTACTTCATTACCAAAGTCCGAACACCGTGCCTCACAACGAGAATTTTATGAGCGACAAGCCCGAGTCCAGCGGCAAGACCAGCAAAGCCGTTAAAGACAGCAAAGCACCCGCCATTTCACGCGCTGCGGCCATATTAAGACTGCTAGGCAAAAGCGATACATCGCTGAGCCTGCAGCATATTTCCAGCCGACTTGAGCTGGTTCCCAGCACCTGCCTATACATTCTTCGCGCCCTGGTTGAAGAGGAGTTAGTCGCGGTTGACCCCGATACCAAGCGCTACTCGCTAGAGGCCGGCGTACTCAGTCTCGCCCGCCACTGGCTGCGCCGAAATCAATTTACCGATCTTTGTCAAGCCCACCTGGATCACATTAGCCGCAGCCGCGAGGTCACGATGCTGGGGGTTCACATTGTCAGCCTCGATCATATTGTGGTTGTCGCCACCTCGCAGGCTGGGAATAATTTTCAAATAAGCGCCCAAATTGGCAGTCGCTTTCCCGCTCTAATCAGTGCAACCGGTCGCTGTATTGCCGCCTTTGGCGACATCGACGAAGAAGAAATTAAATCGCGCTTTAACAGCCTGCGCTGGGACGTACCGCCAAGCTGGACCAAGTGGAAATCGCAGGTAGACGACACCCGCAAACGGGGTATCGCCATCGACGCCGGCAACTATATCGCTGGGGTCACCGTACTGGCGGCACCGGTGTGGAATGGGCGCGGTAAACTCAGCCACGCATTGGTTGCCCTCAGTATTGGCAGCGCACTGCAGCGCAAGGGTATTACTGAACTGGAGAATGATCTGATTAATGCCGCCAAGCTGCTATCTGCGCAGTTAGGTGGGAGCGATACGAGATAAGCCTTGCCGGACACTAAGCTTATTGCCACGGCGCCGTCATCCTCAACGTACCCCCGCCGTCATCTTCAACTTGATTGAGGATCCATATACCTCGGACTTTGTAGCACTCTCAGTTGCGTCTGACGTCTGGCGTCGGAAGACCGACGCTAAAAGCATTCGCTTCGCTCACTTGGATCCCCGATCGGGGTCGGGGATGACGTGGTTATAAAAGTCGAGGAAGACGAAGTGTGATGATGTCATCCTCAACGCACCGCTGCTTTCATCCTCAACTAACGCCGTCATCCTCAACTACCGTCGTCATCCTCAACTACCGTCGTCATCCTCAACTTGATTGAGGATCCATATACCTCGAACGTTGCCGAACTCACAGTTACGTCTGACGTCTGGCGTCAGAAGACCGACGCTAAAGACATTCGCTTCGCTCACTTGGATCCCCGATCGGGGTCGGGGATGACGTGGTTTTTAAAGGTCGAGGAAGACGAAGTGTGATGATGTCATCCTCAACGCACCGCTGCTGTCATCCTCAACTAACGCCGTCATCCTCAACTAACGCCGTCATCCTCAACTACCGCCGTCATCCTCAACTTGATTGAGGATCCATATACCTCGGGCTTTGTAGCACTCTCAGTTGCGTCTGACGTCTGGCGTCAGAAGACCGACGCTAAAAGCATTCGCTTCGCTCACTTGGATCCCCGATCGGGGTCGGGGATGACGTGGTTATAAAAGTCGAGGAAAACGAAGTGTGATGATGTCATCCTCAACGCACCGCTGCTGTCATCCTCAACTAACGCCGTCATCCTCAACTTGATTGAGGATCCATAGACCTCGGGCTATTCGCAACCACCATTGCGTCGGACTTCAGACGTCTGACATCCGACGCTAAAAGCATTCGCTTCGCTCACTGGATCCCCGATCGGGGTCGGGGATGACGTGGTTTTTAAAGGTCTACCACGCCTAGCGCGTCGGCAGCTCTACTTCCGCAGTCGCCGTCGCCATGACCGTCCCGGTCTGGCTGCGCATTTTATAATCGACCTGAATAATATTTCTGCCTTCGTCATCAACGGTTTTATCCGTCACGGTCGCCTGCATAATCGTGATATCGCCGGTAAATGCGGGACCGCGGTAAGAGGCTTTAGAGTGAACAACTTGACCCCACTCGCCCGCCCAACCAGCTAAATAATCCAGAATCCATGCCCCCATCGACGCGCCGTAGCCATAGCCGCGCGGCATGCCGACACGACGAGCCCACTCGGGGAATAAGTGCCCACGCGAGGGACCAAAATAAGCGCCGTCGGTCCACTCCGGGTTATCGCGTTCCATCACCGGGTCATTTTCATGACCGGCAAACTCTTCGGTAAAACCAAATGAGGCCATATCCATACCAGGACGGTGAGTGCCACCCCAAATAGTGAATAAATAAGCGCGCCACTCAGTAGTGAAACTGGCAACACTATGAGGGCCAATAATACGCACAGGAAGCTCATCACCCACCTTAACGTCATCCCAATAACGTTTGCCGTGACCAAGCTCGTGCATCATTTTGATGTACTCGTACTTTTTAGTTTCCAGCTCTTTAAGCTCTTCTGCGGTCCACACTGGGTCTTCGGTGTTATCCATAGAACCCATTTCAACCGCCGAGTCCCGCGCGTAGCGAATCGCGGTGGAACGCTGCTTGGCAATGAAGTCGCCATTTTGATTGTAATAATTATTGTCACCGCGCTGGAAGCAAGTAGGTCCAGCAAAACCGGTTTGTTTTACGGCGTAATCGAAGGGTACTTTTTCATTGGTAATCTCGTCGCCACCAAAAATACGCGGACCGTAAAACCACCACTCATCGCCGCCAAAAATAAGATGGGAATCGGGTATACACCCCACACAAGCTGGGCCAGCACCGTGACCATCATCTACCCCCACCGCGAAAGATTGCGGCGCCACAATGCGGCCATAGCGGCCTTCAGCGGCAAAATCGTGATCGTAATGCATTAAATTTGGGTAGTGCATCGCCTGCACCCAGCGCCGAATATCGTTGTTGTGTAAGGGCTCTTTCATTTTTGCCGGGGCAATTGGTTTACCCATATACTGATCTAGATCAGAACAATCCAGGCTCTTGTCGCTCATTGCTAAACTCCTAAAAATTCTTCAGATTTCTGCCACCGCTAACAATGGCGATTTAAAATTATCGTTAACTCAGCTATTCAAAATGCGCGGAGAAAGGTATTTGCAATTTGACCACCCGCCATCAACCACAATAGTTTGGCCGTTGATAAATTCACCGCCAGGTGAGCACAGAAAGGCGATCGTGCTGGCAATATCTTCTACCTCACCCAAACGCGGGTAAGGCGTGGTATCCACATTCATTTTTTGAAAACCGGGATCATCGAAACGCGCGCGCACCATATCAGTCATCGTTACGCCCGGCGCCACACAGTTAGAGCGAATGCCCTGCGGCCCGTATTCGCACGCCATGTGCATGGTCAACGATGTTAAGCCACCCTTCGCCGCTGAATAGGCACCGCCGCGACGACCGCCAATGACCGCAAACGTCGAGGTGACATTCACGATTGCGGAGCCCGACTTCATATGGACAATGACATCCCGCGCTAAACGAAACGGCGCGCGCAACATAATCCCGAGGAAATGATCCAGGGTGTCGTCATCGGTTTCATGCAGTGGTTTGGGACTGCCTATTCCGGCGTTATTCACCAGCACATCTATGCTGCCAAAGCGCTCAAGGGTGAAATCTACTATCGCTTTCGGCGCGTCGTCGGTGGCGATATCAACGGCGATAGTCGCGAGACGATCGCCCGCGGCCATCTGATCTTCCAGTGCTGCCAATTTCGCAACATCGCGTCCCACACCCACAACGGCCATGCCCTGCTCAAGCAGTAGCTTGGTGGTGGCCGCGCCAATACCGCCGGCGGCACCGGTAATAATCGCCACTCTCATAGAGTTATCCTCATTATTTTCACTCTGCGACTGGAATTCATCCAACAGCACACTTATGCTACGGGGTATTATAATCACCTATGTTGATTACTTGCCAGCGCATTTTGGCAATACGCCCTCGAACAGCGCCGCATTCACCGTCAAAACGGGAGTGCAAATATTCGCTACAGAGGGCGAAACAACAGCTTTTCTACATATAGCGCGATGCGCTGCAAGGGTTTTATTGTGAGTGCAAAAAGAAAAAATATAGCCGGTTGGTCAATACGCTGGGATCAAAAACTAGCCGACCAAGCCTACGCCGATGGCCTTTGGGCAAAAGAAACCCTGACCGACACCCTGGGGCAACGCGCGGCCAAACACCCAGAGCACATTGTCATCATCGACGGCGACGTACACGTAACGGCCGCCGAGCTATACCAGCAAGCGCAATATTTATCGCAGCATATGATGAGCGTTATGCCCGTGGGCAGCGTCGTGTCTTTCATGCTACCCAACTGGCACGAAGCGGCAACAATCTACCTGGCCGCAACCATGGCCGGCATGGTTGCCCACCCCGTTTTACCATCGCTACGTGAGCACGATCTGCGATATATGCTGGAAGACATCGGCAGCAGAATGATTTTTATCCCGCAAGAATTTCGCGGCAACCCCTGTGCCGATATGCTTTGCAGCGTGCAGGCGAGCCTCAGTAAGTCACTGGATGTGGTCGTTGTACGCGGCCAAGCCGGTCCTCATATAAGCTACGAATCACTGTTCACCAATTCCACAAGCACAAGCCTCCCCGACGTAGATCCCGATGGAGTGCGAATGGTGATGTACACCTCCGGCACCACCGGCAGCCCAAAGGGCGTCATGCACAGCCACAACTCCATTCGCGCACTGATCCATCAACTAGGGGAACACTGGCACATCGCAGCCAATGACCGCTTTCTGGTCGCATCCCCTATCAGTCATATTGGCGGCTCTATCTATGCCTTTGAGTGCCCAATTTTACTTGGCTGCACCGCGGTATTAATGGAACGCTGGGATGCCGAGGCGGCAATGGACATAATGATTAGAGAAAAAATTAGCCACTTCGCGGGCGCCACGCCATTCCTCGTACAACTCCTCGCTGCCGCCGAATTAGCTGAAACGCATCTTCCCGATTTGAAGGTCTTTATCTGTGGCGGCGCGTCAGTGCCACCGGCATTAATCCGCCGCGCCAGCGCCTATTTCGATAGCGCCGTGGTAACACGGGTTTACGGATCAACCGAAGTGCCAGTAATGACGGTGGGTGTAACAGACCCCGGCGATGCTGATCACGCCGCCGACACCGATGGCCTGCCGGGTATCGCCCACTTAAAACTAAGCTCTAGCGAAGGCGCCGCAGCAGACACCGGCGAGATCGTTGCGAAGGGCCCGCAAATGTTAATCGGCTATGTTCACGCCGAAGACGAAGCCAAGGTTTTTGATACAGACGGATACTTTCGCTCGGGGGATTTGGGTCGCTGGATCGACGAACGCTACCTTGTCATCGCGGGACGTCTTAAAGACATCATCATCCGCAATGGTGAGAACATCGCACCGAAAGAAGTAGAGGATTTACTGCTGGGCCACCCGGCCATCGCCGAGATCGCCATTGTTGGACTGCCCGATGATAAAACCGGCGAGCGCGCCTGTGCGGTGATCGTTGGTGCCGGCGACGAGAAAATAACGCTGAAAGATATCCAGCATTACTTAATTGATAAAGGCATCGCCAAATTCAAAATTCCGGAACAAATTGAATTTGTCACGCAATTACTTAAAAACGATGCCGGCAAAATACTTAAACATAAAATTCGCGACGCACTATTGGCGAAGCAAAACGGATAAACCAAGTCAACCACTATTCAACATCACTGTTGACTAACAATGAAGTGTGACTTATCTTTGTACTACGGCTGATAACTTTACAGATTCGTCCCAGCGGCACGCCGACATTGTTAATTTTGCTCAAAAGCATAATCCCTTAGCACTGAATGTAGATCCAACTAACGAATTAGCACTTATTTTTAAAGGTTCAGTAGAATGAGTTTTTCCAGCACCGACTTAACTCCCCGCATCGGCACCGAAATTCACTCCGATATCACCACCCTATTGAGTGGCAAATACGCCAGTGAAATACGCGACATACTTGAGCGTCGTGGGGTGGTCGTCTTTCGCGAAATCAATATGAGTGATGCCCAACAACTTGCCTTTACCGCGACCCTCGGCAATGTTGTAGATGAAGGGGATAAAGGCATCTACAAGGTCACCCTGGATACCAAAGAAAATGCACAGGCCGAGTATTTAAAGGGCGCTTTTTACTGGCATATCGATGGCACCACATTAAACGTACCCATACTCGCATCACTGCTAACTGCCAAGCGTTTATCAGAAACCGGTGGCGACACTGAGTTCTGCAACACCTACACCGCCTATGATGATCTGAGCGATGAAGAAAAGCAGGAGTATCACAATTATAAAGTGGTACACAGCCTGGAAAACGCGCAACTGTATGTGCACCCGGAACCTAGCTACGCAGAGATCTCGGGCTGGCGCCATGTACCGTCCAACACCTTGCCACTAGTTTGGAAACACAAATCAGGGCGCAACTCCCTGGTATTAGGCTCAACGGCTGCCTATATTGAAGGCATGGAATATCAGGCTGGTCGCGCCCTGCTCGTCAAGTTGCGCGACTACGCAACAAATCCGAAATACGTTTATCGCCACCAGTGGAAAGTCGGCGATTTGGTGATATGGGATAACACCGGCACCATGCACCGCGCTACCGCATACCCGCTAGACAGCGGTCGTATGATGCACCGCACCAAACTGGCTGGTGAAGAGTCCTTCGCTTAAGGCATGCTCACCGAAGCTGCGGCCGACACCGTCTGCCGCGCTTTTAGATTTTTTGCCAGCAAAACAATAAAAATAATAACCCTGTCATCAAGGCATCAACAACATGAACTTTACTGACCGCTACGGACCCTGGGCTATCATCGCCGGCGCCTCAGAAGGCATTGGCCGTGAGCTTGCCAAACAGATCGCCGCGCAAGGCTTAGACTGCATTTTAATCGCGCGGCGCGAGGCACCTCTGCGCGCACTGGCCGATGAGATTGAAAATGAATTTGATGTTGAGTGCCTATGTTTAGCCATTGATCTTAGCGCCAACGAAGCCTGCGACAAGATTGTCGCCGCTGTTGGCGAGCGCGAGATTGGCCTCTATGTTTCGAATGCCGGCGCCGATCCCAATGGTTCGCATTTTCTAGATAGCGACATCGGCACCTGGACCCAAATCATTCAGCGCAATGTGTTAAGCAAGATCAAATGCTGCCACCACTTCGGCCAAAAAATGCAAGCCCGCAAACGCGGCGGCATTTTGCTGATCGGCTCTGGCGGCTGCTACGGCGGCGCCAGCTATATGGCCAGCTACTCTGCCAGCAAAGCCTTTGAACTCTGCTTTGCCGAATCACTATGGGCCGAGCTGCGCAGCGACGAAGTCGATGTGTTATATATGGCACTGAGCATGACCGATACCCCCGCACTGCGCAAACTACTTGATAGCAAAGGTTTACCGCTACCAGACAATATCGCCAATCCCGCTGACGTCGCGAAAACAGCGTTAACGCATTTACGCAAAGGTCCGATTTGCAATTGGGGTCTAGAAGACGACGAAGCAGGATACGGCTTTCAATCTGCAAAAGATCGGCGCGAACGTATTTTGCAAATTGATATTGCTAGCGCTCGGGTTTTTGGGCAGTAATATTCGCGATGTAGCAAGCTACGTTTGTATTCGTTAGCTAGGCGGGCGCAAGGATAATCCTTGGGGAGATTTAAAAGCTTACGCTTTAAAATTGCGTTTCAGGAAGATGAACCTCTAAGCCATCAAGATCTTGACTCATTATTAATTGGCAGCTCAAGCGACTTCGCTTACTCCGCTCTAGCAAACCGTCCAACAAATCATTTTCATGACCGCTGGGTTCACCAATTTCCTCACCCCACCCTTCACCGACAATACAATGGCAGGTTGCGCAAGCACAGCCGCCACCACAATCACCGAGAATCCCACTCACATTATTATCCAATGCCGCTTGCATTAAGTTCTCACCGACGCCGACATCCACTATCACGAACTCTCCAGTGAATGAAATGTATTTTACTTTTGCCATCTGCGAAATCTCGATCCTTAATAAGGTGTGAAAATTCAATACCTATCAATGTGTGCTAATTTGCCGATTCACCAAAATTATACTTAAGGCGCATACCGTACATCTTCGGCTGGCCAGCAGATCTGGAATCAATGCCCAAGGCATTATAGGTACCAGCCACAAATGTGACGTACTCTTCATCGGTAATGTTGGTAGCGAACAGGGAAAGGCTTAATGGAGTAGCGAAGACATTTGTCCAATTCAAATTTAAATTCAGTACTGAAAACTTATCTAGTTCAGAGAAGGGAGAAAAGCTTGACGCAGTTGCTCGTTGCTTTCCGGTACTAGCATAAGTTGCACCAACATCAACATCGCCCCAGCCCTCAGACTTTATCATTAGATAATCAAGCGAGATGGTATATGAATGGTCTGGCGTATACGGCAGAGTGTCACCTTGAACGGCAATTGGTGTAAAGGTTAGCCCGCCGACGGGTCCCGCCGCGCTAGAAACCCGCTGCTGATTTGATTCAAGATTTTGCTCGACAAGCTCACTATCAATATATGAATAGGAGAAGCTTGTGCTAAGACGCTCAAATAGCTGCATATAACCATCAAATTCTACACCGCGAATACTTGCCCTACCGGCATTAAAAATTGCGGTGGTAGAGCCTGAAGTTTGCGAAACAAAGCCACTCTGTAACTGCATATCTCTTAGGTCGTTATCGTAGACAGAGATATTAAAGCGAGTAGGAACCGGCCAATAGAATTCAGTCTTCGCACCAATTTCGTAGTTATCAACGGTCTCCTCGCCATACACGTCAACACCGGGATCAGTAGCTAAGTTAATACCACCCTGGCGATAGCCACGGACATATTTAGCATAAGTCATCACACCGTCCACGGGACGATATTGAAGCTCAAAGACGCCTGTCGGCGCATTGCTTTCTTGTATTGCGATCTGGGAAAAATTTTCAGATCTCGTTAACAAATTTGCAGTAAATCCGTATTTCTCTTTGTTCGCAGCACCCTCAGTTTTATCCATTGTGTATCGAGCACCGACAGTCACACTGAGGTTTTCTAATATATCGTAAGTCGCCTGTGCATAGACCGCCTTATTGGTATATTCAGTCTCGAATGCTTGTACAAGCACGGTGCCAATTAAACCCGCGGCGAGATCAAAACAATTAAATTGAGATGGATCACCGGTGGCAAGTGATTTCAACTCACAATTAAGTGAACTCGCGGTGATATTCCCAGAGGGACCATCTGGGCTACTTTTTTCATAGTAGAGACCAGTTTGCCATTGTAATTTTTGATCTAGCGATAGCCCTATCGCTTGCAGCTCGACTGTTATTGATTCTTGACTAGTTACAGGGAAATCAGGATGAACAATCGAATAGCCATGTAAAAATTCACGGCGTGAGTCAATCAGGCCAATTGGCACACCTAAATCGATAATGGATGACTGCACTTCAGTAAACTGGGTGCCAAACAGGTCCTGATTATTAAATGACTCTAAATGTGAATAAGAAACAATATTTTTAATCGTAATATTGTCAGTTGCCATCCAAGTAAAATGATTAATGATTCTATAATCTTCAATCTCCGTACCGGGATCTTCAACGGTACTTATCACATCGTAAAATCCATCTCCCGCAGCTTCCTGACGCTGAAGTTGCCGCTCACAGGCCTGCGGTCTAAATATACTAAAAGGTGCTTCTGCTGGATTTGCATTACAGGCAAAAAGCTTTGATGTATAGCCTTTGGAATCGGATTCAGAATAATTCAGAACCGTATAGCTCTCAAGCGTATCAGTTATATCAACAACCAAACTAAGGCGAGCCGCGAAGTGATTAGCATCGCCAAAATCACTCCCACCAATACCGCTAAGATTTTTCAAATACCCATCACGATTTTTCTTATCTATGCCAAAACGCATTCTTATATTGTCGGTAATGGGAGTGTTAACAACAAATTGCCCTCCATACATATTGTAGTTTCCCGCCGAAAGTTCTACATAGCCTTCATATAAGTCTGTTGGTCGCTGAGGCATTAGCAAAACGGAACCACCCGTTGTATTTCTGCCGAAAAGAGTACCCTGGGGGCCCTTGAGCACTTGAATATTTTGTAAATCAAACAAGGTACCGGGTCCGGCACCGTCACCAGAAGTCTGGAGTATCTGCCCACGTGGCGCGACGACTTCGGCAAAATAAACCCCTACCGTCGCAGTCGTACGCAATTCTTTGGAGAATCCGCGGATGTTGAACGCCGCGTTGTCGGGGCCAAACATAGTATTAACTGACATTGACGGCGTGATTGATGCTAAATCAGTAGTGCTAGAAATATTGGCGTCAGCAATCTGTTGCTGGCTAAAAACTGACATAGATGTCGCGACATCTTGGGCATTTTGCTCCCGTCGCTGAGCCGTAACTATCACCTCTTCAAGTAGTACTTTCGATTTCTTCTCCGCAGACATTGCGGGAGTGGAAAAAAGTACAATTCCGAAGGCTGCTATACCGCAAACAGATGAATACAAGCCACCCATACTTTTTAACATACACCCTCTACTTTTCTTATATTTATTATCTAGCTCTGCTCTTCCCACCCACTTAAGGCGGCAGCGCGCAACTATTGACGACGGCGTGGTGATATCGCCATAGCCATTTATTAAGTAAGTATCTACTATAATTGCGCCGCACAATAAAAACAACAACTAGTTGCCATTAATTATAGCCCTGTAATTCCGTGTTTTATATAGAAGGCAACTAGGGGTACAATCATACCGACTTCAAAAACTTTCCAGGCGGATTCCACTTTGGCAAAACTAACTACTCCCGACACTCAAACCGCTCCAAAAGACCGCCGCACTTCCGGAATACAAAAGCAAGGCCGGGCAGCCAAAGTCGTCAATGACGTGCTTCGCTCTACCTGTGAGGAACTCAATAATGTTGGCTATGCGGCGCTGCGAGTAGAAGACGTTGCCGAAAAGGCTGGTGTAAACAAAACTACTATTTATCGCCGCTGGCCCACCAAAAATGAATTAGTGATAGATGCCATTCGAAATAGCTATATAGCGGAACACGAGTTTCCAGATAGCGGCGTACTCAGAGAAGATTTGATTCAATATCTTCGGATAATGATTAGGCGAACAAAAAATCCGATGGCGCGCGGCGCGATGATCGCCCTAAACAACTCAACCGATCCTGGCATGAAGCCCTTGGCCGACGAACTACTAGGTCGAGCACGGCGATATCGAACATTAATGGTGCAACGCGGAATTGACCGCGGTGAACTTCCAGAACACACCGACGCAGAATTAATTAGCGACCTGTTTTCCGCACCAATCCTTCGCCGCCTACTGACTCTCGGTGAGCCGGTTAAATTGAGCTATATCGACGCTGTTGTCGACACCGTTTTGGCTGGTGCGAAAGCCAACCCGCCAAAAAGAAAAAGAAAATAATCTCGTCTTGAGATTAGGCACGTTAAAAAGACACCTAACAAACTGCATAAATATGTTCGAGCCTATATACCTTTAAGGCCGTGTCGATACATTTTGATGGGCAAGGTTAATTCGCTGGCATGAACATGGGCAACATTAGGCCATTTTCATGTCTTGCCATCTTAACTTGGAGCGGCATCCCAAGCTCAAGCATGCTATGTGAGCAGTCGACAATATTGGTATGAAAGAAAGGCCCCTCGTCAAGCTCAACAACACCGACAACAAACGGCACTTTGTCTTTCATCGAGGCAAGGTGGGTGCGGTGAATAATAGTATAGGTGTGCAAAGTCGCTTTACCGGACGCCGCCACCCATTCCATGGCCTCATTGCCGTGATCTACACAGCGGCTCGCCGGCCAGTAGCCACGTTTGCAACGCTGGCACTGGTGAATTAAAAACAGTTCGTCTTCACATGCGTTCCAGAATGGCAGATCGGCAGGGTCGCCACCCACCTTAAGAATAGTGTCTAAATGTTTATTATCGGTTTCAGTTGTCACGCTATTACTCATGTCAGCACCAAGAATTCGCTACTGCTCGCTACCAAGAATTAAGGATGCGTGTGCCCAGGTATTCTGCACACCGGCATTCATACCATGCCCGCTAACCAGCGCCGTACCCGCCTTTTTCAATTGTCCTTCGCCGGCATCTCCTCGGAGCTGGATAATCGCTTCTATAATGCCCGTAAACCCAGTTGTGTAGTAAGCCGAAAGCTGGCCGCCACCCGTATTAGTCGGCATCTTTCCCTCTGGTCCAGCCCCACCGTCGGCATAAAACGCCCCGCCCTGGCCAGCAGCAATAACACCGTAAGCTTCTAGCTGCATTAGCGGCGAAATAGTAAACGGATCATAAAGCTGCGCCATATCAATATCTGCGATTGTCATCCCGGCCTGTGCAAATGCCCGCCGCTTCGCCGGCTCGATATTGTCGTGGTTGTCGAATGGCACACCCTTGTGCCAATTCGCAATATTGTGCCCTGTTCCGCCGCCCAAAAGGTATATTGGCTTCGCGTGTAACTGCCGCGCGCGCTCAGCACTTGTAACCAACACAGCCACACCACCATCGGTATCCCGCGTGCAGTCTAAACGCCGAAATGGATCTGCAATCATAGGCGAAGCTTGATGCTCGTCGAGCGTAATTGGTTTGCCATAACCTAATGTACCAGGGCGTTTCACTGCGTAATCGCGCTGGGTCACCGCAACCGCGCCAAGATGCCTCGATGTGGTTCCGTACAAATGCATATGACGCCGAGCATGAAACGCATGAGTTGCGGCCGCCCCCATTAAGCCATAAAGCATTGGATAGCCGTAACCATATGCGCCAATCGGCTGCACCCCACGCGCGGCTCTTGCCGAATGCGCCTCCCCGTATACACAGGCAACCATTTCCGCCTGCCCAGACTGAATCATTCCAATAGCGGTAAGCAGACTAAAGACCGGCGTTGCTCCACCAGTCATCATTGACACCGAGAAATTCGGTGACAAGCCCATATACCGCAAGTCTTCTCGGTCGACGAAGCAGCGAATGTAGCCGTCGATAGCATCCCGCTCTAAACCCGCATCCGCTAATGCCAGATCAACTGCCTGCGAACGCAACTCGCGCGCCTCAAGCCCAAGGTTTAAACCTTGCGCTGTCACGCCCATCCCGACAATCGCACATGCGCCTCTAGTCAATGTACTACCCCTTTAACAAAGCACATATCATCAATATAGCGTTACTGGAACCGATGACATACCGCGCTGTTCAAGACCACCCACCAGCTCTGCTGGTGGAGCGCTCATATCTAGTTGGATATTTGGAAAGCGATCCATCAGTCCATTTATCGCAACTAGCATTTCTTGTTTGGCGACCTCCATACCTAGACAGCGGTGCGGCCCCATCCCAAAACCCAAATGTGATTTCCGCTCGCGATAGATGTCGTATTCATCGGGCCGGTCCCATATCGACGGGTCGCGATTTGCCGACCCCAAACACATATCTATTCTCGACCCAGCCGGTATTTTCACTCCAGCCAATTCAACATCTTTCGTTACCAGACGCGGAAAAATTGGATCGGTTGGCATCCAGCGAGCGCCTTCATCAATAGCGCGCTCAATCAGACTCCGGTCATTACGACACGCTTCCCACAATTCCGGCTTCCTAAGCAATTGATATAATGTAATCCCCAACTGACGCCATGTTGTTCCGCCGCCGGCCAACATGATCAACCGTGCATAAGCAAAAATTTCATCATCTGTTAAACCGCGGGCCTCTTCATCTGGTAAATTGAGAACACCCTGCACCAAACCGGTAATCACGTCATCAGCTGGTTGCTCGCGCCGAGCGCTAATTACCTCACGCAACATCCGCTCCACCTCCGCCGCCGATTTCATCACTTCCTCAATAGGCAGACTTCTAGATTGAACGGTACTTTTCATAAGGTTTTCACGGAATGCCAGTGCGCTATCGCCACTCAAACCCATGCCCTGAGTCACAATATGTACCGGTAAACGAGCACATAAATCCTGGTTTAAATCCGCTGTCGCCGACCTGCCCTCCATTCGGTCCAAAAGTGCTTTTACAGAGCCTTCAATCCAGTTCTTTTTCCACCAATCTATCGCCCGTGGGCGAATAAACATCGGCTGAACCATACTCCGATAGGCGAGGTGTTCCTTACCCACCATTTTTAAAATGACATGCCCCATACGTTGCACGCCAGGACTTTCTTTATACACCTCAGAAGAGAACAATAAATTTTCACGCAGCGCACGATTACAAAGCTCGTACGAAAAAACGGTATAGTGCTCACGCTTGCAATTAAAAGCCTGATGAATTTCAGGAAAATTTAAAATCTCACGCAGAGATCCTTTCATGACCGCCGCGGTATCCCGCAAACCACTCAATTGATCGCTTAAATCTCCTACAATGTGTCCGCCCGTCGCTGCAGTTTCTTTCTCAACATCAAAAAGCTCTTCGTAAAGCGAATCATCAGATACTAATTTGTCACTCATATTCCACCTCGATTACGCCGTAAACTGCGCAGCGATATAAATTATTTCTCCGTGTCAAACCACGACCGTTCGGCACACTTTATCGGCTCGCCGAAAGCGACTTTCCCGCCGACATCCCGCCGTCTACCGGTAGATTTACTCCGGTTATGTTTGATGCTAAATCCGACGCCAAGAACAATGCCGCGGCTGCGCACTCCTCCGGCGTAATAATACGTCCGAGCGGGTGGAGCGCGGCGGTATGCTTCTGCCCCAACTCAGAATTTTTTAACGCCGCACCGCCAAAATTAGTAGGCATAGCAGCCGGACACACCGCGTTAACACGTATTCCTTTACTGGCGAACTCCAAGGCCAAGGTGCGAGTCAAGGTTGTAATAGCCCCCTTGCTTGAGCCATAAAGCACGCCACCAAAGCCGATTAGGCCCGCAACCGACGCAGTAGAAACAATAGCGCCACCGTCGCCCTGTGCGTCGAATTGACGGATAGCCGACTGACAACCGTGAATAACGCCCTTTATATTTACCGCTGCCAGCTTATCCATATCCTCGTCGCTAGACTCCATAAACGACAGGCCTGGCCGCGTAGTGATACCAGCGTTGTTATACATCACATCAAGCCTGCCGAATTTAGCGACCGCCGCTTTAACCAGACTCTCCACCGACTCCGCACTGACAACATCACATAAAACCGCAATAGCTTCACCACCGGCCTTTTCCACCTCTGCGGCAGTTACCTCCACCGCCTCGCTACTAATATCAGCGGCAACGATCTTTGCGCCGTGCTCAGCGAACAATAGGCAGGCTGCGCGGCCCACTCCCGACCCAGCACCCGTAATGACAACCACTTTGCCGTCTACCAGCCCCTTCACCATCTTAGCCTCCAATATTGATACATGTTAATTGCTGATAAAGACGCAAACCTTCAACACCCCGCTCTCTGCCAGTGCCGCTTAATCGCTGACCACCGGATGATGCATAGGCACTCATTACGCCACCATTTATATTGACCGTCCCACTTTTAATTTTTAATGCCACGTCTAGTGCCTGCTTGGTGTCACCGCCAAACACATAGCCAGACAAACCAAACCGAGAATCATTTGCCATCGCTATAGCGTGATCGATATCTCGATATCCAATAATAGAAACAACCGGGCCAAAGATTTCATCTTGCGCGGCGGGGTTGTTATTGTCAGGTAAGTCCAGCACGGTCGGCTCGAAGAAGTAACCCTCATGCAATTGCGGCGGACGGCCACCGCCGAAGACGACCGTCCCACCGCTCTCGACCGCCGCCTTAACAAAATACTCACAGCGGTCGCGCTGCGCTGCACTAATGACCGGCCCCATTTGGGTCTCAGCAGAATCCGCGGCGCCTATTTTTATTCTAGTCAACGCCCCTGCAAGCTTGGCCAACAATTCAGACTTATTCTCTTCCGGAACAAAAATGCGCGTTCCCAACGCGCAGCCCTGACCGGCGTGAGCCAACATGACTCCCATCGCCGAGGGTAAAAACTTGTCTAGGGCATCCGGTAGAAATATTTGCGCGGACTTACCGCCAAGCTCTAGCTGTAAGCGTTTCATGGATGGCGCTGCCTGCGCCATAATCAATTCGCCGACCTTTGACGAACCGGTGAAAGCCACCATATCAACCAGCGGATGCGTTGTTAGCAACTGCCCGCCCTCGAGGCCCGCCTCAAGCACTATATTCAAGACCCCATCGGGGATTCCCGCATCTTGTGCCGCCTCCGCGAATACCATCGCCGATAGCGGTGTTAGCGGACTTGGACGTAAGATCACCGAATTCCCCGCGATCAGCGCGGGAATGATTTTCCAAACAGCGGTATAGAAAGGGAAATTATAAGCCGCTATTGCCGACACCACACCAATCGAGGTAAATCGCCTAAGACTCTGCACCACCTTGCCCATGGGGTTAATGCGCTCCGAAACAGGCAGCGGGTTTTCTTCATACTCTGGCAGCGAAAGAAACAAATCGATAGCCTCAGCGGCGTGTTTTAACGGAGTTCCAACTTGAGCATGCATAACGCCGCTCGCCTTGGGGCAACCCGCTTCGGCAACGATAAGTTCAGAAATGTACGCGCTACGCGCGCCAAGTGCGTCGACGAATGCACGCAATACACCAGCTCGATTGGCCAAGGGCATATCACGCCACACCCCGGCATCATAGCTTCGCCGAGACGACCTAATCGCCTCCTCGACTTGCGCTAAAGACAGGCCCGACATCTGCGATAGCATTTTTCCACTCGACGGATTCTCTACCACCAACTGAGGACCGTCGCCCAAAATCATCTGGCCATCGATATAACCTGCATGTTTAGGTAATTCCATTACTATCCTTTGTTCTTCTCAGTTAAATCACGGGCATAGGACTCAATATGGTCCATAAGTACCTGCAATGCATCTGCCGGATTTAACTCCAGCGACTTGGTGGGCTCCTCATAAATTAGATGGTGGCCAGCACGGAAAAAATACACATCGCCAGTCTCTGCGACTTCGTCCGGCCATTTTGAGTCTGGGTAGACACAGCGAATTCGGCCGCTAAAAACATAACCATAGTGCGGACACATACAAACTCCGCCCGGCAGTCCCGCATAAGCCATGCTGGTATTACTAGGCCCAGCCTGAGTGTAAGCAACTTCCATATCGCCCCACTTTATCGATTGAAAGCCCTTTCCACACAGTGGCCAGCGACCTCCACCACCGACCGGAAGTTCTTCTAAATTACTTACTGGCATTATTAAACACCTTGCTTATTTTTATAATTTACGTAAATCTCAGCGACTCATTTAATCAACATCGCGATCACCGCTCGCTTTAAGAAACAGGCATCGCCTCAGAAAATAAATTTCTCACTGCAAGCTGATCAACTTTAAAAGATAATTTTGTCCGCGGTAACTCTTCCGCAAACAGCCACTTGGTCGGTATGTGAGTCGCGAGAAGTTTTTCGCGCAAGAACTGATCAAGCTCTTGCTCAGTTACATGCTGCCCCGGTTTTAGAACTATGGCCGCGGCCGGCACCTGCCCCAATCGATGATCCGCGATTCCAACGACGGCTGCGGCCGAAACCGCCGAGTGTGTCAACAGCGCATTTTCAACCGTCTCAGGTAAAATTTTAAAACCACCACGAATAATGACGCCATCCGCACGACCACGGTGAAACAAATAACCGTCTTGATCGACCACAGCTAAGTCTGAGGTTCTGATCCAGCGATCGCCAATCCGCGGAGAAATGACCTCAAGCAAACCCTCAACCCCCGCGGGCAGTTCTTCGAATGTCACCGAGTCGACAACCCGCAGCCGAACGCCCGGCAACGGCTTTCCTACGGTACCCAATTTGGCATGACCATCTTTTTGATACATTTCCGGCGTCATACGCGTGACTGGCCCACCAAACTCGGTTGCGCCATAAGACAGTAATATCGGAATGCCGTAACGCGCTTCAAAATCCCTTTGGACCTTGATGTCTAATGGCGCGGCGCCTACGCCAAAAAATCGAATACTCGACAAATCCTCTTTCGGGATATTGGCGTCAAGAATCATTTGAATTCCCGCTGGTGGTACGCCACCTGCAGTAGGGCGAAACCGCAAAACAAAGTCGTGCCAGCCTCCCACACTAAACCGGTCAAGCAACACGATTCGCCGACCACTAAGGGCGGCGGGTAAAGTCGTGTACAAGCCGGAAATATTTCCCACAGGAAAATAAAGCAAGACGGGCTCTTGTGTAACCGCATCAGCCGCAACAGGCGGAATCAAATGTTTAGCCACCATATCGAATGAAATAAGAAACGGCTTTGGTTTACCTGTCGTACCGCTAGTCAATATCTCAATCGTCAAATTAGAGTTAGGGCCTGACTTCGCTCGATTATTTACTAGCTCTGAAATCCCCTTTGCTGACATATTTTCTAATGCTATCGCAGCAGTACCACAACGTTTCATAACTTCTCTAACAGGATCGCTAAAATCGCCATCAAGAGCGATCACCACGTCTGGGCTTACCTCGTCAATCTCCTTGGCTATCCCCGAGGCAGACTGGAACGGATAAGTCATTCTGATGTTCATTTGGGCTGCAATAAGCGCAATAAATGCAGTAATAATAGCGGGATGGTTTCGCGCAATTAGTGAGACACGAGCGCCACTGGAAATCCGATTTTTATCTAGAATGCCTTGGACTTGCTCTGCCAGTGCGCTCATCGTTCGGCGACTTATCCACTGCTTTTCAAATTCAATGGCCGGCACATCAGTAGCCCCTGACAGTGCCGCGCTTGCCAAGTCCTCAAGTTTGGCCTCGCGCATTTTTTCAGTATTCATCATTGAGCATAGACCTTGTTCGCTAAAAAGTGGCAGGGGTCAGAACAACAACGGGTATTTCCCGATCGGTACGCTCTTGATATTGATCGTAGTTTGGCCAAAGCGATGTCATCAGATCCCAAAGCCGCTCCCGCTCCAAGCCCTTTGCAACCCGCGCCGAAACCTTCATTATTTTATTCTTGACCTGAATTTCTGCGCTGGGATTACTTGTTAAATTAAGATACCAAGCTGGATGATTTGGTGAACCACCCTTGGATGCAATCACGATAAAATCACTACCGTCACGACCATATATCATCGGTTGAATACGTAAGGCTCCGGACTTGCGACCTATTGTCGTCAACAATAACGCCGTAACACCATTCCAGATATGCCCCACCTCACCACCACTCTCGCGATAACGCTTAACGTGTTCTGTGCCGAGTAGGCTTAAATCAGGCTTAACATAGCGCCCTTGTTTATCACCTCCCATCGGAACCCCCACTTTATTCTCATTTATAAAATTAACTATATCTTTCATTAAAATTAAAAGCAACAAAATGTTGCCAATAATTGCAATGCACACTAGCATGTTATGCATCCAAAAAATCATTACTTCAACGTTGCAATTGCGCAGCAGCGCTACTCATAAACTAATAGAAATATCCAAGATATTGAGATAAGGCAGATATAATAATGACCGCAACCCCCATTGATGGATTTGAATTTCGAAAGGCACTTGGCTCCTTCACAACCGGAGTAACCGTTGTAACAACCAGAAACGCGGACGGCCAGGATGTCGGGCTGACCGCGAATAGCTTCAGCTCAGTATCACTCGACCCACCCCTAGTACTGTGGAGCCTAGGAAAAAACGCGCTATCTATGCCAGCCTTTCAGTCTGCCGACTATTTTGCTGTGCACATACTGGCCGAATCACAACAGGAGCTATCAAATACATTTGCCACACGTGGACTCGATAAGTTTTCAAATCTTTCACTCGATCGAGGACCTGCCGAAATTCCGCTAATCACAAATTGTGCAGCCCGCTTCATTTGCAAAGCCACTTACCAATACGACGGCGGCGACCACACAATTTTCGTAGGGGAAGTCATTGAGTTTAGCCACTTTGAACAAAGACCGCTGCTCTTCCATGGCGGCCAATATGGCCAGTTGCTGAAGGAGTATAAAGAGCACAGCCAACCGCGCTCGAACGAATTTGCCGATCAGTCACTAGGGTATTTACTACGCTACTGCAGCCATATGCTATTGCGGAAACTAAAACCAGAGTTGATAAAGAGTAATTTAAGTATCTCCCAGTATTACTTTTTAGCGCTATTAGCCAAGCTTGGGCATTGTGAATTTTCCTTTGCCACTGATGTCGCAATGCAGGGCGAAAACACCCCAACCGATAAAGAGATAGACGATCTATTTGAACGAGGCTACATTTCTATTACAGAAAATAGAGTTGGACTTAGCGCAAAGGGGTCGAAAACTCATATGCAACTGGTTGCCTTCTATACCGCAGAGGAGAGTTCCGCGCTTAACAGCATTGACTACAAACTACGCCAGTCATTACATATTGCACTTACTAACATCGCCGAGACACTATCGGTTCCATAGCAATAAATCTTTACCGCATAACAGTTCAGCTATCAGGGAATTATTCCCTGGCGCTGAAGGTTTTCAATATCACCCCAATCCAACCCCAACTCCATTAATAAAACCTCGGTGTGCTCTCCCAACTCGGGCGCCCGACTCAAGACTGGCGGTTGCTCATCAAACTGGACCGGTACGGCGGGCAATCGATAAGTTGGCGAGCCATCTCTGGGATCTACCTCACCTATATAATTATTGGCGATTACCTGCGGGTCATCTATCAATTCAGCGACTGTTTGAACAGGCGCCCACGGCGCGTCGAGCTGCGCCAGCAAAGCCTTACACTGCTCAAAACTACGCACAGCAAACTCTGCATCAAGCTCGGCCACACACGCCTTAGCGTGCATCTTGCGTGCGGGAATGGAAATAAATCGTTCATCGGTCGCAAGATCCTCTCTTCCCAGCAACGTGCAGAAATCAGCCCAATATCGATCAGCTTGAAGGAACATCAGCTGGATAAAGCGGCCATCCGATGTTTTGTATGTTCCAGTTAATGGGTTAACCATATCCGCACGGTTCTGCGGACGTGGCATTTCCCGGCCCTGCAATGTTGTCAGCAAATCTGAGGATAAGGTCCACATTGCCGTCGCCAGCAAAGACACATCAACAATACTGCCCTTTCCCGTGCGCGCCTTTTTAAGCAAGGCACCCGACACACCAAATGCCAAAGCCATCCCCGCATTACGATCCCCCATTGCGCCACGCTGAGAAATCGGCGCGTCCCTATCCGGTGGCGTTAATGCGTCAGCCACACCGCCACGGGCAAAAAACGCAGACGCATCGTAACCCGGCAAATTGGCATCTGGGCCGCGCACCCCATAACCATGTCCGCGAGCGTATACCAAAGCTGGGTAACGCTTAGTAAGTTGCTCCGCGCCGAGCCCGAGACGAGTCAAGGCGTCGGGACGAACATTGGTGAGGAAAACATCAGCTGTTTCCAACAACTTATGCAGCACATCCAAACCTTCCTTTTTTTTCAGATTGAGCGCCAGCGAGCGCTTACCGCGGTTAGCCAGCGCCACACCAAGATTGATACCGACATTATCTGCGCCAATACCCTGCGTCGCGAGGGCGCGGTACGGATCGCCATCTGGATGCTCAATTCTTATTACGTCAGCCCCCCAGTCCGCCAAAAGCGCACCAGCTACCGGCACAAATACCCATTGAGCAAGCTCTACAACACGTACGCCTTCAAAAATATCACTATTATTCATTTTCTATTTCACTCAGTGTCTTGAAAAAAAAGGGCCAACACGATGTGCCGGCCCCCTTCTTCTATGAACTCATCTTCGCAATATAAATATTAAACAAGGCCATAAAGTCGCTCGGCGCGCTTGCAAACAATCTCGTCGATGTCGGCGTCGGGAACCCCATTAAAGTCACGAGCTATCACATCCATAGAATGCGGGAACGTCGTTTCTGAGTGAGGATAGTCTGAAGACCACATAATATTTTTTCCGCCAGGCAAATTTCGATTCAAAATACCAACTCGATCATGAATGAAGGATGCATAAATATTTTTATCTAAAAATAGACTTGGTTTTTCAAGCAGCGGACTGTCCATCCAATGGCGCTGACGTTCCCAGGTCCTATCCATATATTCCGCCATCCAAGCCATCCAACCCACGCCACTTTCCACTATCGCTAAACGCAAGGCGGGAAAACGCTGAAACACCGCGCCGTATATCATGATGGCAACGGGCTCGGCCATCGCAGTTTTACTCATCACCAAATCTGGCAGAAAATGCTGCTTCTCGCCAAAGCGGGGAACCCGCCCCCCCAAATGCATCGTTAAGGTTATATCCAGATCAGTAACAACCTGCCAAAGGCGATCAAACTCGGGATCACGATATGACGTCTCACCACTCGGGTCACCCGTAAGCGCTGAGCTTTGACTCGACTTTAACGCTTTAACGGTAGCACTAGTGCTAATCCCATCCTTTGACTGAGGAAAGGCTGGAATATTAATATTGCGAAAGCCGAGTACAGCAAGGCTCTTTATCATTGCAATTGTTTCGTCGAGATCGCGCATTGGCACGTAACCAACGGGCACCAACCGGCTCCTATCTCGCCCAGCATAATCCCATACCCAGCGGTTATATGCGTCAAAACTTGCAATATAGAGGTCCGGGTTTTTAGTTCCCAGCGGGCCACCACCAAACATGACAGCCGCGTCCATGCCATCGGTGTCCATATCGGCAAGCCGTACATCCGGCAGCCAAATTTTGCGCATTTCTGAGCGCTTGCCGAACATTTTAAAATCTTTCCCTTCCTTGCCCGCCATATTGCTAATAAGTCTTACCGGCCGCCGATTGCCCTCAAAAACAATCCAATCATGCTCATCGCCCTCTTCAATATAAGGCGCTAAATCACGAAGCTCCGAAGGCAAATATTCACGCCACATCTCGTAAGGAGGCTCAACGTGAGCATCTGCATCAACAATACGTCGCTTAGTAGAGGCCATGCTTACTGGCTCATTCGATTTCACTGCTGCGGAATTTCCCATAACAATCCTGTTTTTTTTATCAACTGGATAGAAGCTGCTATTAATTGAATATCAAAAGCCCTCTAACCCACTTTAAGCCTAAGGATAAAATTAGCACTTCAATTCATTTATTGCAACTAATTGTTGCCATTAATAATATATAGATTATATCCCGCAACCGCCATTACGGGGTTTTTGCCGACCAGCCACCATCAACAGGAATAACCACACCACTAACGTATGAGGCGCGATCAGACGCAAGAAAAGCAGCCACTTCAGCCACTTCCTCAGGCTGACCACCACGGCCCAAGGCCGCCTTCTCTAACATGCCTGGTATCTTTTCACCACCCGCACTCATCGCCGTAAAGATAAAGCCAGGACAAACACAGTTAGCACGAATACCTGCGCTACCCGACTCTATTGCCGCGGATTTTGTAAAGGAAATAACGCCCGCCTTAGTTGCGCAATATACGCTGGTAGCCATCGAGGCATTTAGGCCGCCCAAAGACGACCAATTTATAATTGACCCGCCATTACCAGCCCTTTTCATCGCCAGCACTGCATGCTTGGTGCCAAGAAAGACGCCGCGTAAATTCACCGCCATCAACTGCTCAAAATGCTCGATGCTGGCATCCTCAAGCATTGCGGGCGACGCCAAACCGGCAACATTAAGAACCGAATCTAATCGGCCAAATTGATCATAGGCAGCCTGTATCATTCGCTCCACATCAGACTCCGATGACACATCGCAGGGAATCGCAAACGCGTTTCCACCTAGCTTCATTGCGGTTTCGGATTCAGCGCCACTAATATCCGCGACAATAACTTTGGCACCTTCACGCACAAAAACTTCCGCCGCTGCCCGCCCCATCCCAGACCCAGCACCTGTTATTACCGCGACCTTACCATCAAGCATTCCCATACGACTTTCCTTTTTGTAAAACCACTTAGTCAATTGCTAAAAACATGCCGCCAAACTAAATAGCAGCAAGTGCTAACACAAAGTAAATCTAGATATTAAGCCCACCGTTAATACTGACCGCTTGACCGGTAATTTTTCTAGCGCCGTCGCCACAGAGAAATAAAACAGCAGGCGAAACATCATCCGGCCGAGGCAAACCCAAACCGGCACGCTTTTTCGCCGTTTCAAATCGAACTGATCCGGCGGCACTTAACTTGGCGGCGATCGCCGTCTGGTCTACATAGCTAAGTGAAATTGCGTTGACCCTAACCCTATCGCGGGCCACCTCAGCAGCTAGGTTTTTGACGAAGCCTAGCGCCGCAGCTCTGGCAGCACCCAGCAACGCTTGGCGAGGAGCAGGAAACATTGCCGCATCAGACACTAGAGCAAGCAGACTTCCCTGACTCACTTTTAGCCAAGGTATCGCGGCATGTGCTAAACGCTCAAGGTACACGAGCGATAGCCCGATGAATTCGCCGTACAAATTCGGATCTGTACTCTCGAATGCACCCATAACTCCTGCTTCGCTGGGCCCGGTAACCAAGCAATCAACGACAGCATCAATCCGCCCGAATTGAGCTGCCGCCGCGGCGACAACCTCTACGATCACGCCCTCTATTTTGATATCCGACGCAATACCGAAAATATGTTGAGCGCCGCACGATTTGCCGAGGCTCGCAATCAACATGTCCAACTTTTCTTTACTTCGACCAAAGACAAATACATTCCAGCCCGATGCGACTGCCATGCGAGCGACCTCACTGCCGATGGACCCGGTACCTCCCATTATCAGCATGGCCGGCCTATGCATCTAAAACCCCTCCGCCCACACAGAGGCCTATTCGCTTTGAATTATGACTCACTGCCTCACCTCAAATTCGCAAGTAATTTAAATGTCGTTAAGACGAATCAACGTCGGCGGAAAATAATATTCGTTAAAGTTAGCCCGCATTCAACCTACTACGTAGTAACTAGCAGGCGTAGGATCAACCCCTTTGCAGCGCTTAAATTACTAGCGATAACTGCCAAGCTCCCTATAGACGGGGTAGTCGTCAACTGCTGCCGATACGAGAGAAAATTACCAAGACCATTTTTGTTATGTTCTAGCCACGAGACAGCATTACTTAAGCGCCACTTTCCGGAATTTAATTTTTATACTTTCGCGAAGAGCAGGACTTGTCATTCTATATAGCAAATATAATTATGGCAACTATTTGTTGCGTTAATATCAGTGATGAGATAATCTTCAAAGGTGCAACTAAGCCAATAACTAAACAGCATATTGGGTACCGCAAAACTTATGACTACGCCAAAATCAGAAACATGCCCTGTAAAACATTTAACAGACACACGGAAATCTGCCAAGATCGCACTGGCAAATACCCAACCCGATCTTGGTGCGCACTGGGTAAAAAGCCCATTGCTCGCGCGCCAAATTCTGCGTAGCAAGAAATCCCGACAGGCCGGCGCCAGTGCCGACCTAGTTCAATTCAAGAATCCAGATCAAGCGCCGGTATTCTTCCTAGATGGCGAAGAACATGCAAAGAAGAGACGCAAAACGCAGCGTTTCCTCTCTCCCAAAGTTATATCTGAACAGCATTATCAAACAATGCGCAGAGTGACCGACGAGCTCATTACAAGCTTTAAAAGACGCGGTCACGCAAAGCTCGAAGATTTAAGCTTCAGCCTCGCAATAGAAGTTGTGGGAGAAATAATAGGACTGACCAATAGCAACAAACTTAGTAGAGCTAAGCGAATTGAAAAAGTCTTAACTTCGAGCATTTCCAACGCCGGAAATTCTAAATTCGGAAAGCTAAAGCTGAACTTTAAAAGATTAGTGGCCCTGTCTATTTTTTACTGGTTTGACGTCAGGCCGGCTATAAATGAAAGGAAACACTCCCCTAAACCAGATGCAATATCCCTTTATATCGAAGAGGGATATTCCAAATTTATGATAGTTATCGAATGCGTGACGTACGGTACAGCCGGTATGCTGACAACAAGAGAGTTCATCATCATGGCCGCGTGGTATTTATTTGATGACCCAGAGCTGCTTTCACAATTTCTTGAAGGGGATGACAAGGAACAAATTGCAATCCTTATGGAGATTGTACGCTTAGAGCCAGTCGCCGCCATGATACATCGCAGAACCGAGGAGGAAATCGAAGGGGTCACAGACCAGCCGCTTCCTCCCGGTGAAAAATATGGTATTGATATTCGCAATATAAACGTCGATAAAAACTTTGTCGGACAGTGCCCATTTTCAATCGACACTTCTAGAGCAAAAGCCCAGAAAGATTCTGGCCGATTTTTAAGCTTTGGCGACGGCCCGCACGGTTGCCCTGGATGGCAAGTCGCGCTGCACGAAACCCGTATTTTTCTTGATCAACTGTTTCGAACCCCAGGCCTCAAGCTTGAGCGCGAGCCCGACATTAGCTGGAACGCACAGCTAGGCAGTTACGAACTTCGCAATGCCGATATAAGCTGCGAAATGTAAGCACCCTGCCAATACTGGAAAGTATATGACGAGTTCTTAATAGCAAACACACCCCGATTTTGACTTTGGCTCTTTTGGGGTTTAAAAATGCGCGTCAAACACCGACTTCCTCATAAACTATATAAATAATCAGACCAAAACACGAGTAATGAAATTGCTTCGCGCGATTATTTTTCAGACCTAAATTTACTGAATGCCCCGTATCCAAACCTGAATTTAATAAGAAAAAATGCGCCCGTACACTATGCTGAAATTAGAAGATTGAGACTTTTTAAATGAGCTATTTCAAGACAGTCAAGGTATCCAGCTCGACAAACGCGCAAGCAATCCGTTCGCTGAGCACCTGACAAATTTCAGATTTTGGGTAGGAGGCAGCCTTGACCGCGAGTGCCTAGGGCTAGGGCTAGGGCTAGGATAGGCACGTCATTCTTTCCGCCGCGGACAAGGTGAATGGCGGTTTCATTGCAAGAAAGGGTGGGCTTGGCTAGCAAGCTTAGCGATTATGGGAACCCGAGTGGCACTTCAGGCTAGGCGCTTTACTGCTAGTTCCCGCAAATCGCCCGCCTTTACCTTTTCATTGCCCGTTAAGGGGTATTCAGATTCAGTAAAAATAAGCACACGGCGCGGCAGCTTAAAACTCGCTAGACGCTCTTTTAAAAACGCAATTAGTTCTGCTTCGTCTAACTGCACCCCGTCAATGGGAACTACGCAGGCCACAACCATTTCACTCAAAGTCTCGTGGGGAACACCCACCGTCTGTGTGCGCTTGATACCTGGATACTGAGCAATAACGGTATCAACTTCTTCTGGCGATACATTGGCGCCGCCGGTTTTGATTATATCGTTAAGCCGACCTTCCCAAAACAAATGACCTTGGGCGTCGATAAAGCCACCATCCCCAGTCCGGTAGAAACCCTGCTCGTCAAAACACTCTTCGGCCGACTTGCCGACATAGCCCATCATGAGGGTCGGGCCTTTAACGCAGACTTCACCGCGCTCGCCCATTGCGACGATGTCGCCAGTCAATGGATCAATAATTTTAATAATATTACCCGGTAATAAAGGGCCAAAATTACTTGGATCTTCATTCCCCGGATCACCGTCTTCAAATGAGCTAAGAATACTCATGGTTTCGGTAGTACCGAAGGCGTTGGGCAGATCCCAATCATTATTCGCCGTGGGATGGGCGCGAATAATATCGCCCTTGGTGACATTCCGGAGGCTCGAAAAATCCGCAGTGTCCCAGCTTGGCTCAGCCTGCATACGGGCCCATTGATGAGGGCGGCCGTTCATTAGGGTAACTTTTTCTTCGGCAATTAATTTAATTGCGGCGGCGGAATCAAACAGTGGTTCTAGTATTAAAGCACCGCCGGTAGACAAGGCATTGCCGACAATAATGGTCATAGGCCCGGCCCAGAAAAAGCCATTGCCAGTCCAGCACCTTGCCGGCTCGGTTAAACCCCACAGCCGAGGCCAGCGCCAAAACTGAATGGTAAATGCGCGCTGAGATTGCAATATCGCTTTAGGCAAACTGGTGGTGCCAGATGAAAAAAACAGGCCACCGGGATCAGAGGCATAAACAGTTTTCATCCGCGCATCGACGACTTGCTCCGATACCGTCTCAGCGCGAGTTAAAAATTCGTCCCACGGCTCAACTGCATTTAATGCAGGGGTTTCAGACGCTGTCGCTGCAGTAACCCCTGCGAGAACAACTAAGTGTCGTAGATAGGGGAATCGCGTTGACGATAACTCGCCCACTTCAGCGTCAACTATGCCTGGCTCTAACTCTGCCAACATGGCGCTGAAATCCTTTTTCAGCACACGGTCTTCAAATAGCAGTACCGACACCCCGGAGGCGGTGAGTAAATGCACCATCTCGTCTGCGGTGGAAAAGGTGCTGAGTACAGTAAACGTGCCTCCCGCCATCGACACCCCAAACATGGCGCTGAGGTATTCGGGACGATTGGTCATTAAGATACCAACCCGACTGCCCTTGCCAACGCCGCTGGCAATTAACGCTCTGGCAACTTCGACACTGCGATCCCAAAGATCCTGATAGCTCCAGCGCTGCACACCGTCAGCGCCGTGCATAACGACCGCTTCCTTATCGCGATAGCGCTCAGTCACCTCACGCAAATAGCCAGGAATTGATAAAGCGCCTATGCCAGGTTCTTCCGACAGCGGCGGCGCCGCATAAAGAGACAGTGCCGCTTGTGTGTTTGTATCACCCATGATCTTGCCCAACTAGCCGAAACCAAAATTATCTAACGCAAGGACAGCGCTCGATTAATAGGGAAGTTCAACCTCAGCGGTGCCTTTGAGGATAATTTCGCCGGTCTGGGTAGTCATCACCACCTGCACTTTCACAACCGGACAGCCAAAGGGTGACTTGTCGATTTTCTCGATAATTTCGCCATCCATATAGGTCACGTCGCCCTCGAAGGCAGGATTGCGAAACTGCGTATTGGAGTGCCAAATAAAGCCATTGTGTCCGGCCCAATAACTAATATAGTCGATATGCCAGGCGTTCATGGATGCGCCGTAACCGTACATACCACCCATACCCACATTGGTGGCTTTTTCTAAATCGACGTGGCCACTTGAAGGACCAAAGTACAGGCCATCGCCCATACGCGGATCAACCTTGCGCGCGTCATAGTCGTAAGACATGTCTTCAGCAAAGCCGGCCTTTTCGGTCGCAGGATCGTACTTACCCTCGGGAACATTCCAGCGCCACGTTCCCCAAATATTTTGGCGAAAGGCGCGGTATTCAGTTACAAAGGTCACTACTGAATGTGGGCCGACAACCCGACGCGGTAATTTATCACCCACCTTTACGTCGCCGTAGGCGGGAGAATGTCCTTCACGATTCGACATCAGCCACTCGTGACGAACTTTATGAATTTCTTTTATTTCGTCTTTTGTCCAGCGATGAGGTGCCGCACGCTCTGCGCCGTGCACCGCACGTTTATTTGCCTCTTCACGTAGATAGCGAATAGACGTAGCACGCTCTCTAGCGACTAAGACGCCGTTCTGATTCCGGTGTTCGGTATCACCACGCTGAAACACGGTTGGCCCAGCAAAGCTGGTCTCTTTCACATCGTAGCCATCAAAGCGGCGCTTCTGAAATAGCTTGTCACCGGGACGAACAGGTGCGCCGTAAAACCACCACTCCTCACCACCAAAAATAAGGTGCGAACCGGGGATATTGCCGACGCCTGCTGGATGGCAGCCGTGGCCATAGTCCATCGCAACCGCGAAGGACTGTGGCGCAACAATACCACCAAACTTTGAAGAATTAGCGAATTCCTCATCCCAGTGAATGGGATTCGGATAATCCATGGCCATAACCCAGCGGCGAATATCGGTTGCGTTACAGGGATCCCATAACTCGGCAAACACGACTTCCTGCCCGACCAAGCGATCTAAATCGCTTAGATCAATTTCAACTGGCTTATTATTATGGTCCGCAGACATGATTCAATTCCTCATCATTCGTTTTGCGGCGAATGGCACGACATTATTTATTAACGTCTACCACCACGCGTCCGCGCAAAGTACCTTCCATCATCTGTGTTGCAACACCAACCGCTTCAGACAAACTGATATCCTTAGCAATCAATTCCAACACCTTCACATCTAAATCCCGGGCCAAACGCTCCCATGCAACCAAGCGCGACGCCTTGGGCGCCATAACGCTGTCGATACCCAGCAGTGAAACACCGCGTAAGATAAAGGGCATAACCGTACCAGGTAGATCAAAACCCTGGGCCAAACCGCAAGCTGCAACAGCGCCGCCGTAACGGGTTTGCGCGCAGGCATTTACCAGCGTTTGACTGCCGGCCGCATCAACAACACCCGCCCAACGCTCTTTCTGTAATGGCTTGCCACGCTCGCCCAACTCAGCGCGGTCGATAACCGACGTTGCGCCCAGCTGCTTCAAATACTCGGTTTCGCTGGCTTTACCCGTTGCCGCCACAACATTAAATCCAGCCTTGGCCAACAGGGCGATTGCAACACTGCCAACACCGCCAGTTGCCGCCGTTACCAATACTTCGCCCTGCTCCGGTTTAACGCCGTGCTTAATTAGGGCCTCAACGCACAGGCTAGCTGTGTAACCAGCGGTACCAATCGCCATCGCTTGACGAGTGGTAAATGCCGCTGGCAAAGCCACTAACCAATCACCATTCAAACGCGCTTTCTGCGCCAAGCCACCCCAGTGACCTTCCCCAACCCCCCAGCCATTGAGGACAACTTTATCGCCCACTTTGTAATCTGTGTGGCTGCTTTCCGTCACCACACCGGCCAAGTCGATACCGGGCACCATGGGGAACTTACGCACAACAGGTGAGCTTCCGGTGATTGCCAAACCATCTTTAAAGTTCATTGTGGAATATTCCACATCGATGGTGACATTGCCTTCGGGCAATTGCGCCTCGTCAATTTGCGCAACCGCAACCGTCTGACCGTTGTCGTCTTTGTTAATCAGGATTCCAGAAAACATAAGCATCTACTCGCTGTTAATTAAATGAAAATTACAGAGCCTCATAGCGGGCTCCCAATGTATTGCCTTCGTTGAGGCGCATACAGACAGCGACTTATTGCGGACAATAATATTGTCACAAGCGCCTGCCATCTCCGCACCCAATGCGATTCCATAAACATTCTACGCAATCACTTGGCAACGCTATTTACTGCTCTTGCAAAAAGCCCCGCGCTACCGCCTGGGCATATACCGCCTCTCCTCGACCGAGATGCATATTCAGCAAAGCTCGCTTGAGAAAAAGATGACAATCGTGCTCGTCAGCCATCCCAATGCCGCCGTGAAGTTGCAAAGATTCCTCGGCAACTTTAGCAAAGCTGGTACAGCACAAATACTTGGCCGCCATGGCGCGGGTTTCAGAAAACGGTCGCGCCAGGGCATCAAATAACATGGCTTCTGAGGCGACAATTTGCACCTTTAAATCAGCACAGCGATGCTTCAAAGCTTGAAACATTGCCAGTGGTCGGCGAAATTGCACGCGGGTATTCAAATGCTCGATGGTCATCTCAAGCAATTCTGAAGCGGCACCAATACTGTCGGCTGCCAAACTAATATCACGTCGCGCTAGCAGGGCTGAAACAAGTTGCTGAGCCTGCTCGCCCTCAGCCACTATTGTTTGTTCTTTAAGGCTAAGGTTCTGCAGATCGACATCAAACAAAGTTCGCGTCACATCTCGCGTCGAGCGCTCAACACACTTAAGACCTGGCTGATCCAAGCTCGCCAAAAACAGCAATTGCTGGTCTTCTGTCCATAGCAAAGCCTGAGTAGCCTGCCCCGCCCCCGGCAACGCAATAGCGTAACCATTTAGGCTTGCGTCATTTAATCTGATCGATGAATTGGCAAACGGCAGGCTCAGCAATTCACCGCTGAGTGCCTGCATTAGATGATCAGCTTTATCACTTAAATTTGAATCACACAGCGCCTCAATACTGAGTAGCGCCGATGACAAGGGCGCCGCGCACAGGCCGCGCCCTAATTCAATATTCACCACCGAGGATGCAGCAACACCCATATCTAAACCGTCGAGTGACTCCGGGATAGAGACCATCAGCCAGCCTAGTTCAATACCTTGATCCCACAGTGATTGCTTCGCGCCATACTGCCCAATTCCGGACACAACCTGACGCACAGAATCACGGAGTTCATTGAGTTCTACACTCACAATTTATTCTCCGAGCTGCCAGCTTTTCGGTTCACGGGGCATACCCAACATACGCTCTGCAATAATATTTCTTTGCACCTCGTTGCTGCCACCCGCAATAGACCAATTGTAGGAATTCATATAATCCAGCGTCCAATCACCGGTTTCCTGCGTCGCGCCGCGCATAAACCCGGAATCTCCCTGCCCGTCCAGACCACCCACCCGCACACCCAAGGCAACAAATTCACGCAGCACCTGGGCGTAATAAAGTTTTACAATTGACGCGTCGCCCACCTGTTCGGTGCCGTTGATACGCTTTTGTAAGTACTGATCGGCCAATGCACAGGCGGCGTCAACCTTGGGTATCAAGCAACCCAGATCAGCTAAGGCAACTGGGTCGCTCAAGCGACCATTGGATTTGAGCGTACCCACCAAAATATTCAGGCCGTAACGCATACGCTGGGTCAGCTCGACCAGTGTTAAGCCGCGCTCCGATGCCAGCGTTGCCTGCGCAACAGCCCAGCCAGCGCCTTCATCGCCAACACGGTCTGCGACATCCACTTCAACATCATCAAAGAAGATTTCGGCAAACTCATCATCACCGGTGATTTGCGAGATCGGCCTAACCGACACCCCTGGCGATTTCATATCAAGCAGTAAATAGGTGAGTCCGGCCTGCGGCGGCCCAGACGAATCAGTGCGCGCCAACAGCAAACAGTGATCTGCATACTGGGCCATGGTAGACCAGGTTTTCTGACCATTAATAATATATTTATCGCCCTTGCGAACCGCGCGGGTTTTGAGCGAGGCCAAATCCGAACCGGCATTAGGCTCAGAAAAACCCTGACACCATATCTCGCCCTTGAGAATACCCGGCAGATATTTTTGCCTTTGTTCTTCGCTGCCGCATTCAAACAGCGTGCAGGCCGCGTGGTACAAAGCAACAAAGTACAGAATCAAGCGCGGCGCATCAGCGCGAGCGACCTCTTCAAATATCACTTTTTGCTCGGCCAAGGACCGTCCGCCACCAGGCCAACCTTCCGGCCAATGGGGGGTGGCATAACCCGCTTCCACTAACTTTGTGAACCACGCTTTTTGCAGTTCAACAAAATCGCCCTGCTCGGCATTGGTCAGGGCGGGCCGCCAAGCATTAGGTACATTGCTCGCCAACCAGCTGCCCACTTGCCGACGAAATTGTTCTAACTCGATTTGGGTCATCTAGCCTCTAAACCTTTTAATTCTGACGTACGCGTTTAAACCTTGACCTCAATCCAGCCGTCCACCACCCGCACCTCATAGGTTGGAATTGGCTTAGTTGCTGGCAAATTGAGCGCCTCGCCAGTTTCCAAATTAAACTTGGCGCCGTGCACTGGACAGGTAATGGCGCAATTGCGCACCCGACCACTTAACAAGGGCTTTCTTTGGTGAGAACAAAAATTCGACACTGCGAACAGGCGATCTTTAATATTGCAAACCAAAATCCACGTGTCGTTGATCTTGGCCGCCTTTTTTCCACCAACTGGCACGTCTTCCAGCTTGCAAAATTGAGTATAAGTATTCGACACTGTTGATTACCTCTGTTTTTCATAGTAACTGTCTTGGGAGAAAAATGGAATCCCAAAGTAGAGTCTGGTGATGTTTCATCATTGCCGCTGTTGCGCCTGAGAAAACGTCAACAGACCCTCGCATTTCTTGGATGTAATAACGCAAAAAGCCGTCACTGAGGACGGCCAGAATTGAACAAGCTGCCACTGCAAAGGCCGCTGCTTAACCCTATTTTGGTGTTCTGCTTAGCCGCGCAAAACACCGCAACAGAGCGCTTTAGCCTTATTTACCAGAAACGTATTTGTCGATGGCCTGCTCAAAATGACGAACTCGAATTTCCTGATAATTGCCAAGCGTAAGGCCTTTCTTGGCACTGGCCTCTACGCCCTGCTGCTGCAAAAGTAAGTTTTCTGTGTCTTGATCCAGAATCACACCGAAGCCATCATCCATGCCTTCAGCATCGACAAAGGACTGATCATCCGCCATATGTTGCTGCTCTGCGGGCTCGGGACGCTCACCGGATTTTGGCAGCGGACGCAGGAAGAATACTTCGTACAAGGTTTTGCGGTGATCATCGGCCACCGGGCGGAAGCGATACACCATGGGCAGTGAAATACCCGCGAACATGAACATATTTGGGAATACCGTGTAAGAGAAGCAGTCCAGCAATTCTGAGTCCGACACATGACTCAAATCACTATCAGACGCCTCTTCAAACATACCGCGGAACATGTTAGCCATCGCCGCCCGCGCCGTGTCATTCTCGCCCAATTGCTGCGACGTGCTGACACCGCCAGAGTCGCCGATAGTGAACTGGTCAAATATTTCCTGCTCGGTGTACTGTCCTGCCAAATGCGGGCTGATTACACCCAGCGGTGAGATAAAGCGGTCGACATGCTCACCGTAAAAATCGTACTGCGAATTGGCGTCGGCATTAGAAACCGCCACTTGGGGATGGGTTTCAATAACATGGTAGGCCTCCATAAAGGCCTCCATAGTTAATTTCCAGTTTGCCGGAATGATCTTGGAAACATGGCAGTGAACATAGCGATCTTCTAATTTCCAAGCACTCAGATGCGACATAAATTCGTCGCCCAAATACGTTTCAAGCGCTGGCGCATCGTGATCCATATTGATAAATACGAAACCCGCCAATATTTGCACCTTGGCCTGCGGCAGTGAAAACTCCTCTGCTTTGACATGGGGAAAATCCCATTCGCACTGGGCTTTTTTCAAACTGCCATCTAAATTCCAAGTCCAGCCGTGGAAGGAACACTTAAATTCACTTGTGCAACCATCGGTGCCGGACGCCCGCAATTTAGTACCGCGATGCAAACAGGCATTGTAGTATGCGCGCACCTCATTTTCGGCAACCCGGGTAATGATGAAAGATTTACGACCTATATCGTAAACATAGTAATCGCCCACCTCCGGGATATGTTCTTCGCGGCAGGTAAACTGCCACGTCCGCGTCCACAGGTTTTGGTACTCCTGACGCGCGAAATCTTCCTCGTAATAGCGCTCAGTGGGAATGTCCTCATCACCTAAAAACTGATAGGACTCCGAGCGCACCCAGCCCGGTGCAGCAACGCTATCTTTAGCGATAATATCCTGGGTTGACGGCGCATTTGGGCAGCGCGCTTCGCCTTTTGCCATATTCATTTTTTCAGCTGTTTGTGCAGTCATTATTCATATCTCCGAGAGTTCGAAAAGGTGGCGAACTTATTTTGCGGTGGTGTTTTTATGGACCACGCCACCCTTGATAATTAGCTTGAGCTTATTGGCATCGACAAGCACATCGGTATCGGCCAGTGGATCGCCGTTGACCAGGACCATGTCGGCCAGATAGCCCTCTTTCAACATCCCCAGTTTTTCGTCGCTGCCCATGGTCATCATGGCGCCGCCATTGCGGGTTGCGCACACCAAGGCCTGCGCGGGGCTGTAACCAAAGTACTTAACAAAAAAGCCCACATCGCGGGCATTAGTGCCATTGGGGCTCCAGGCAAAACCGTAGTCACCGCCAATAACGTGCTTGATACCGCGCTCGCGCAGCGCGTTGTGGGTTTGCTGCGACGCGTCTAATAATTTATCGATGCCCATCATTCGCGCCACATCAGCGCTTATATAGGGCTCCGCCTCATATAAGAGGGTGTGAAAAAGACTCACCGTAGGCGCGACATAAACCCGATCCCTGGCCTCTTCAAACATATCCAGGGTTTTTTCGTCACTGAATTCGCAGTGGAACAAGACATCCACACCCGCTCGCAAGCACATCTGAGCACCCGCGACTGAGCGCACATGGGCGTTTACCTTGCGACCGTAATCGTGGGCGGTATCCACTGCCATACGCACTTCGTCATAGGTCATCGGCGTAGTGTGAGCCGGTGTTCCGGGGTAGAAAGGATCGCCAGACACATCGAGCTTGATATTGTCGCAACCTTCGCGGCAGGCAATACGCACGGCTTTGCGCATTTCTTCGGGGCCGTCGACGATCATGGCGGGGCCGCCTGGCCGGGGATTGTGCAATTTACTTTCGTCACCCATTGCGCCGGTGACGGAAATTTCCATAGAGCCGGCGCGAATTCTAGGACCGCGCAAATTCCCCGCGGCAATCTCATTGCGCACCGCCACCGCCAAGCGCAATTTGGCCTCTGATGCACCCCATACGCTGGTAAAACCCTGATCCAACAAGCGCTCGGCAACGCGCGCTGTCAACAAGGTATGCTCCTCTGGCGGCGGTGTAATCAGGTCTTCGGTCGCGGTCACGTTATCGAAAGACAAATGGCCGTGGCCCTCGGTCATACCCGGCATTAAGAACATGCCCTGCGCATCGATAAGCTCGCAGCCGTCGGTGGGCAATGTATTTAGCTGTTCAGTAATCGCCTCGATACGCTCGCCATTGATCAGCACATCGCCCAGCCTGGCTTCGCCACCGGATCCGTCCCAAATCTTCGCCCCTCGAATTATTATTCTGCTCACTGCTCCTCTCCCCAACTTTCAACCGCCCCAACAAAGGCAAATTATTACGGGTTTTATTATGCCCCCAGCGGCATACCGCCAAAATGACCAAGACAGAACAGCAACTTGCCTACCCCCGCCAGCAGTCTTACCGCCTTGTGTGTCTGTGAGTACACTTGCCGTCAGGCTTTAGAGAGCAGCTCAGGAGAAAAATAATGATTAGAGGCATTCACCACGTAGCAATCCATGTTCACGACATGGCACGCATGATCCGCTTTTACAAGGAAGCCTTTGGCTTTGAGGTGGTCGGCGAGCCATTTGCATGGGAAAACGACGACTTTATCGACCGCATTGTATCGGTAAAAGGCTCTGCGTCTAAAGGTGCCATGTTACGGGCGGGCAGCTGTTATATCGAAATGTTTCAATACAGCGCCCCCAAGCCCAATAATACCGAAGGCCTTGATCCCTTCGACAAGGGCTACACCCACTTTTGCGTTGATGTCGTTGGCATTGAGGAAGAAATACCGCGCCTGCGCAGCGTCGGCATGACCTTTCCCGAAGATGCGCCCATCGATGTTGGCCATGTAAAAACCCTCTATGGTCGCGACCCCGAGGGCAATCTGATAGAAATTCAGGAAACCATCGACACGCAATGTGATTTCCCCCTGGACCGTTTACCCCCTATTGCCAAGAAGTAGATCAGCACAATGAATAATCCCCCAGTAAGTCTGGACGACAAGTACCTGCAGCAGGGCGGTCGTGTTTTTATGAATGCCAATCAGGCATTGGTGCGCCTGCCCCTCGACCAGGCGCGTCGCGATCGTGCCAATGGCTTGAACACCGGCGGATTTATCTCCGGTTACCGGGGCTCACCACTGGGGGTGTACGACTCGGCATTGTGGGGCGCTCAGGCATTACTGGACGAGCACCACATTCGCTTTCAGGCGGGCTTAAACGAAGAGCTAGCGATTAGCGCCATTCGCGGCACCCAGGAACTGCATTGGTTTGGAGAATCCGCATACGACGGCGTTTTCGGGCTCTGGTACGGCAAAGGCATTGGCGTTGACCGCGCCTGCGAGTCAATGAAACTGGGCAATCTTGAGGGCGCCGCGGCCAAAGGCGGTTTTCTTATCGTTGCCGGCGACGACCACGGCGGCAAATCCTCTGACAGCGCACACCAGTCAGAAAATACCTTAATGGCCGCGTTTGTTCCCATACTGTACCCGTCAACCATCGGCGAGATCATCGAGTTTGGCTTGTTCGGCTGGGCTATGTCGCGGTTTAGCGGCTGCTATGTGGGCCTCAAAACCATCACCGACACCTTGGATCTATCAGCCTGTGTAGAACTGCCCGATCCATATCGCGCCTATACAAGCCCTGATGATGCGTTCATTCCGCCGGAGGGTTTGAATCTACGCCCCAATTTGCCGCCCTTGGTAGAAGAGCAATGGCTGGTTAATTATCGACTGCCCGCCGCCACCGCCTTTGCCCGCGCCAATGGAATTGACCGCGTTATTATCGACGGCGAGCGCAGCAAACTTGCGATTGTGACCGCAGGCAAGGCCTATCTCGATGTGCGTCAAGCACTGCAGGATTTAGGACTTGGCGAAGAGCGCTGCCGCCAGCTCGGTATCAGCTTGTACAAACCAGGGTTAATCTGGCCAATGGATCCACAGGGACTCTGCCACTTCGCCAGCGGCAGCCAAGCCGTACTAGTGGTAGAAGAAAAACGGCCGGTGATGGAAGACCAAATTGCCCGCCATTTGTATTCCCTCGATAGCGCGCAAAGACCACAAATTGCGGGTAAACAGGATTTACACGGCAAACCTCTGCTATCGGCTGCCGGTGAGCTGGATGCCGGCGCGGTGCGTCGTGCCATCACCCACGTGCTCAGCCAGTTATCGCTGCTTGATGACGATATCCAATCCCGGGTCGCACACTTCTGCGCCCTGGAATCACAAAGTGCCACGCTCACCGCCAGCGTGACTCGCCCCGCGTATTTCTGCTCGGGCTGCCCGCACAACACCAGCACCAAATTACCAGAAGGTTCTAAAGCAATGGGGGGCATTGGCTGTCATGGACTTGCTGCGGTAGTGATGGACAGAGACACCATGCAGTTCATGCCAATGGGACACGAAGGTTCACCGTGGAATGCGGTGAGTCACTTTGTCGACACCCCCCATATGTTTCAAAACATGGGCGATGGCACCTATTCCCACTCGGGCATTTTGGCGATACGGTCAGCGGTCGCCAATAAAACCAATATCACCTATAAAGTGCTGTACAACGATGCGGTGGCGATGACCGGCGGCCAGCCAGTAGAGCAACAAATTACGCCGCTAGATATGGTTCGGCAATTGCTCGCCGAAGGCGCTCGCCCGGTACATCTGGTGTCCGACAATCCCGAACAATTTGCCGATATCAAACTCCCCGCCAACGCCAGCCTGCATCACCGCGACGAAATGGATCAGCTTCAGCGGCAGCTGCGTGAAATCAAGGGCGTTTCTGCCATTGTGTACGAACAAACCTGCGCCACTGAAAAACGCCGTCGCCGCAAACGCGGATTGATGGACGACCCACAAAAGCGTTTGTTTATAAACCCCGATGTCTGTGAAGGTTGCAGCGATTGTTCGGTGCAATCCAATTGCATCAGTATTCTGCCGCTAGAAACCGAATTCGGCCGCAAGCGTAAAATTGACCAATCTACCTGCAATAAGGACTACAGCTGCGCCAAAGGCTTCTGCCCATCCTTCGTTACTGTTAGCGGCGGCAAGATCGCCAAACAAGCTAGCGCCACCAACGCCACTGCCTTGGAACAACTTATTTCCGAACTCCCCTCACCCGCAACCGCAGCCTTAAACGCCGAGGGCTACAATATTCTGGTAGCCGGTATTGGTGGCACCGGCGTACTGACCGTGGGCGCACTGCTCGGCATGGCCGCTAATTTAGATGGCAAAGCCTGCACCGTACTAGACATGACCGGCATGGCCCAAAAAGGCGGCGCCGTCACCAGCCATATTCGTATCGGCACCAGTACCGACAGTATTTACAGCTCGCGATTAGTCGAGGGGATGACCCAGCTGATACTGGCCTGCGACATGATTGTGTCTGCCAGTCCGGCGGTATTAAAAACCGTTAAGCCCGGACATACCGCCGCCATACTGAATAACGACGTCGCCCCTACCGGCGACTTCCAAAGTAATAAATATCTCGACCTTGGCGAGGCGCGATTGCGCTCAAGCATTATCGACGCCCTGGCCGGCGGCGCTGCATTCGACCTCAATGCCAGCAAACTCGCTACTGCCTTGACCGGCGACAGCATTGGCACCAATTTACTGATGCTCGGTTACGCCACACAAAAAGGCTTAATACCTTTATCAATGGATTCGATTCGAGAAGCTATTCGGATTAATGGCAGCTTTGTTGACAGCAATTTACACACCTTTGATTTGGGTCGTTTGGTGGCTGAGAATCCGCAAGCGCTCTATGCACAGCTAGCACCGCAGCCAGAAAAAGTCGACTTAAGCTCGCTAGCAGCCGTCTTAGAAAGCCGCAGCAAGTTGCTGACGCAATACCAAAGTAGCGCGTATGCCGACAGTTATCTGAGCTTTATACAGTCTATCAGCGATACCTTAAGCAAGATCGATGGCGGCGATGCCTTTAGTCGCCAGGTCGCGCTGACACTCGCCAAATTAATGAGCTACAAAGACGAATACGAAGTGGCTCGTCTTTACACAGATGAAAAATTTATCCAGCGAATTAAAGCGCAATTCAGCGGTGATTTTAAGCTCAGCTTTAATCTTGCACCACCAGCGCTACCTGGCAAAGACACCGCCACCGGCCGCCCCAAAAAACGCGAGTTTGGGCCGTGGATGCTTTCGCTGTTTAAACTGCTCACTAAATTAAAAGGACTCCGAGGCACCGCCTTCGATCCGTTCGGTTACTTCCCTGAACGTAAAATGGAAAGACGGCTGATTGAGGATTATCGCCAACTGATCACAAGTATCGCAAACGATATCAATGCCGATAATCTCAATGCCGCTATCGCCGTTGCCGCCGCCGCACAGGATATTGGCGGATATGGGCCTGTTAAAGACGAGTCAGTAGAACGCTATAAACAGGCATTACCTAGCCTGTTAAATACGTTCAAAAATGCCAACGCGACACAGCGTGATACCATAAGCGTAGCGCAGATTAACTAAGTCCGGTCGCATAACAATTTTTATTTAGTATCGAAAATAGTGGAGACGTCAAACCAAATGCAATTAAAAACCAGAATCACCGAACTACTTGGCATTGAATACCCTATCGTCCAGGGCGGCATGATGTGGGTGGGCCGGGCAGAGCTTGCCGCGGCGGTATCTAATGCAGGCGGCCTAGGCATTTTAACGGCGCTGACTCAGCCCTCGCCCGACGCCCTGCGTAAAGAAATTGAGCGCTGCCGCGCCATGACTGACAAACCCTTCGGCGTAAACCTCACTATTTTACCGTCAGTCAATCCACCGCCATACGCTGAATATCGCAAGGCCATTATCGACAGCGGTATTAAAATTGTCGAAACCGCTGGTCATAATCCCCGCGAACACGTCGAAGATTTCAAGGCCCACGGCATTATTGTTGTTCACAAATGCACGGCGGTACGCCATGCATTATCGGCAGAGAAAATGGGTGTAGACGCTATTTCTATCGACGGTTTTGAGTGCGCAGGACACCCAGGCGAAGACGACATTCCCGGCTTGGTTCTTATTCCAGCCGCCGCCGACAAAGTAAAAATTCCCATGCTCGCCTCCGGCGGTTTCGGCGATGGTCGCGGATTAGTGGCTGCTTTGGCACTGGGTGCAGACGGTATTAATATGGGAACACGCTTCTGCGCGACCCTGGAAGCACCTATTCATGACAATGTGAAACAACTTATGGTCAGCAACGGCGAACGCGATACCAATTTGATTTTCCGCTCACTGCGCAATACTGGCCGCGTTAGCAAAAACAGCGTTTCAGATCAGGTGGTTGAAATTTTACGCAACCCCGACGCCAAGTTTGAGAACGTCGCGCATTTGGTTAAAGGCGCGGATGGTCGAGTTGCTTTGGAAACCGGTAATTTAGACGCGGGACTCATTTGGGCCGGACAGGTGCAGGGAATTATTAACGACATCCCAAGCTGCGACGTGCTCATTAAACGAATCGTCGCTGATGCCAACGCGATTATTAGCCAGCGATTATCAGCATTTACCGCCTAATCAGGAGCGACTAATGCGCTCCCCAAGGGGCGCATAAATCGAGGCATAAACGCTGGCAGTATCAAACGCGGGTGACATCACAATACTGCCATCCCCCGCTGCGTCTTGCAGCGCGGCAAATGCCGATTGCACATCATCTGTTTCAATTTCGTAAATGGCGATATAGGGATAAGCGCCTTCGCCGAGCATGTTCACCGCCAACTCATATCGCTCCGCCGCGATAAAACCCGGCAGCGAAATAATTTGCGCCAGGTGCGTGTTTTGATACCAGTCATTGTATTCGTCTTCGCAACCTTCGGTGGGACGACTCAATACCAACATTTTATAGCGTGCCAAAACTCGCTCCTCTAACGCATTACAAATGACGCAATCCCTAGCCGACTATTTTTTGGCCTTACCGAAAACAGCTTCACGCTTTTCTAGCATCGCATCAACCGCTTCACGGTGATCCGCCGAGCGAACACTCAGGGCTTCGTAGGCAAGACCCGCATCCATGGTGGCGTGCGCAATACGCTTTAATTCAAGATTGAGCATAACCTTGGTAGCGCGAATCGCTCCCTGCGCGCCCTTAAGCATTTTTTCGCAAAAGGCTTCTACGCGCTCGTCCAATTCTTCCCGCGGCAGGCAGTGATTGATTAAACCGATGTCTTTGGCCTCTTGTGCAGTCAGTAAGTCGCCAGTTAACAAAAACTCTTTCGTGCGGCACAAACCAATACGCTGCGGCCAAATTGCCGCCCCGCCGTCGCCAGCAACCAGACCGACATTGACATGAGGATCGCCAATTTTGGCTTTATCCGATGCAAAAATCACATCGCAATACAGGGCCAAGGTCGCCCCCAAACCCACGGCATGGCCGTTCATTTTACAAATAAGCGGCTTATCCAAATCCAGCATTGCGAAAATAATACGCTTAGCCAGCCGCACTTCTTCATCAAATAATTCAGGGTGATTGGCATTATTAGAAATGTGATTTATATCGCCGCCCGCCGAGAAGGCCTTGCCCTCTCCGGTCAGCAATACCAAATCGGAATCTGGATCAGCCAGTGCAAAAACAAATACCTCAGCCAGCTCTTCATGCAGAGTTAAATTCACCGCATTAAACAGTTCTGGCCGATTCATACTGATTTCTAACAAACGCCCACGCCGCGTCATTTTCAGCGTTTGGTAATGGGGTAATTCGCGCATTAATTAACTGCCTCGCTATTTTTTGACTTATTCAGCTCCCTTTGCGGCGGAAACTGCAATCTCGTTGGCAGCGACAAAACCAAAGGTTGCTGCAGGCCCTATAGTACCACCAGCACCGGGATAAAGATTACCAAAAGGACTACCGGAATTATTTCCCGCCGCGTATAAACCGGCAATCACTTGGTCTTGACCGTCTAAAACCTGTGCCTTGGCATTGGCCTTAAGCCCGCCCTTGGTACCCAGGTCGCCCAAATTAATTGGCACCGCGTAATAAGGTGGCTTATCAATGCGGCCCAGGCATGGGTTTGGTGCCACATTGGCATCGCCGAACATTTGGTCGTAGGCATTGCTGCCGCGATTGTATTCCTTGTCTACACCACTCTTGGCGTATTCATTCATATTGTTAACGGTGTTCTTGAGCTCTACAGCAGGAAGGTGAATTTTATCGGCGAGTGCCTCGATACTTTCTGCACGGAATATATAGTGATCCCAGCTGTCAGCTGAAATCATGCTATCGGGCATAATCAAGGTCGGCAAAAATCCACCCGCGGTAAACTTGCTGCGGAAGGTGGCATCAAACACCAACCAGCATGGCGTATTGGCACCGGTCTTTTTCTGGTCTTCTACCATTGCAATACCGAACTCGTCGTAACTGCAGGCTTCATTAACAAATCGCAAACCTTTGCGATTCACGCAGACGCTATGCGGGCGACCAACATCAAATGCCGCCTGATGAATTTCCTCAAAATTCGCCGCCTTCGGCATGGGCTTGTGCATCGTCGGTATCCACCAACCCGACTCGGTGTGCTCGGTTGCCGCACCAATATCCATTCCCGCAATAATCGCTTCGCCGCGGTTGGCGTCCTCTGGTGTTGAGCTGTGACGGGTTAAGCCCGGCACCTCAAAGAAGCGGTCGCGCAGCTCCTGGTTCCACTCAAAGCCACCTGCCGCCAGAACCACACCGTGATTCGCCTTAATGTCATAAACCCGGCCAAAGTTACTCACTGTAATGCCTGATATTTTACCGTCTTCAAGAATTAATTTATCCAAGCGAGTTTCTAAGCGAACCTCGATACCCCGTGCAAAAACCTGTTTAAAAATATGGCCCATCAAGGCAGCGCCCTGGGTGAATCGGCGATCGCGACCACCTATTTTGCGGGTACTTAAATCGCTCCAATAGCGCCAAACCATTTTAAGAAAGGCTCTTATCCAACCCGGACCGCGGGTCGAGATCGCAAAAAATTCACCGATATCCATGGTATAGCGACCAAATATTTTGAAACGATTGTACTGCTCACGCATTTCGACAAAGTGCGTGCCGAGCTCGCGACCGTCAAAGGTGTCACACAATATTGAACGATCTGCCCGCGCCTCTGGGGCATCGGCGAAATAATCAGGCCACATCGCCTGAACCAATGGCACACCCGTCGATATCAAAAAATTAGCCATCTTTGGTGCTTCATCGACATAGGCTTCAAGTCGGTCACGCTGAACAGGCCCACGCAGCAAACTATCGATATAGCTAAAGGTTTTCTCTCTGCTATCGTCATTGGGAGTCAGTTGGTTATTGGGCACCCACAGCACACCGCCCGATGTTGCGGAGGTACCGCCGTATTTATGCGCCTTTTCAACAATTAGCACCGACAGCCCCAGCTCCTTGGCCCGCAGTGCGGCAACGGCTCCGGCGGCGCCAGAGCCAACCACGATAACGTCATAGCTTTCTACTGAACTCATTCTTTCGTCTCCCAAACCCCGGCACGGGCAGCCAGTAAATTAAATTTATTTTTCACTATTTGCAGCGGCCAGCTCTAGACCAACGGCGCTACCGTCACCTTGATACCATCCATCTCGGAATTCAAAACCAGCTGACAACTCAAGCGGCTATTGGCTTGCACCTCACCGGCCATATCTAAAGTCATTTCTTCAATTTCATCGGGATTGCCGACAACCGCCTGCCAGGCCGGGTCAACATACACGTGGCAGGTAGCGCAGGCACAACCGCCGCCACAATCACCCAAAATACCATCGATACCATTTGCCCTAGCGACATCCATCATCGTTGCGCCAAGCTTGGCATTTTCGACAATCTTTTCGGTGCCATCGGTCTCGATAAAAATGATCTTAATTTCACTCATTAAGCAAACCACTCCTTAGCTTTAAATTAAACGCCAGCGCCCTTTCAGCATAAACAATCCAGAAAGATGAAAGCCGGCTACGCACTATTTCACTGCGTCGCCGGCCCCCTAATACCTTGACTAGAACTGGTAAGACACCTCTACGCCATACATCGCCGGCTCACCTACTGCGGCCGCATTGTGACCAAGCGATGCACCCAAAGGCATCCCGCCCACAAAATACTCCTCGTCTAGCACGTTCTTACCAAACACAGCGCCGGACAATTTACTGCCAAAAATATTGGCCCAGGACAGCCGCAGATTAACTAGCGTGTAACCTGGGAGTTTGGTATCTGGAGTCAGCGAATCAGCGGAGTTAGAAAAATACATCTGCGCCTGACGATAGGCGTCCGCGCGAAGACCTATATCACCAATATGGGCATCGTTGAGAATATCTACTTGGGCCCACAGTCCCCATGTCGTTTTTGGTGTGTTGGCGACGGGGCTATAACTGTAGGTCGTACCGAATAATTCAGTCTCGCCATCGGTAAATTCAGCGTCGGTATACGCGCCCACGACACCGAGCTCCAAATTATGCAGTGGCATTATCGAGGCTTCAATTTCGATACCACGCACTTCCATTTCCGGCACGTTCGCGGTTACCGCAATTGACGGCGGATCACCCGGCAAAGTACCTGGCGGTGGGCTGGGGAATTCTATGCGCTGCACATCTTCTACCCATTGCTGGTAAACCGCGAGATTCAGGCGGGCAGGTCGATCCAGCACTGAGCCCTGATACTTCAAACCCGCTTCAACATCTTGCACAGATTCTTTTTCGAACTTGTTACCACCGCCGGTCGCCGTGGCGTTGACTGGCGGCGCTGAACCGTTAAAACCGCCGCTGCGGAAACTGCCGCGGGTTTTCAGGTAAGTAAAGGTGCTATCGCTGAGATCATATTCCAAGCCCAGCTCCCACGAGGGCTCTTCGAATGTTTCATCCTGCTTTTGAGCAAACCCGGCAACACCGTTGTAATCCGACTCAGCGAGCTGCTCAATTGAGACTTTCTCCTGGGTATAACGCAGCCCAGCAGTAGCGCGCAGCGCCGATGACAAGCTGTAACTCGCCTGCGCATATAATGCCGCCGTTTCGGTATCGATGCGGAAATTATTGGTCGCATTCTGGGCGCCTTCAAAATAGGTTTGCGGCCACAGCGTATCCACGCGCATGTCCTGAATGTACAAGCCCGCGATATAGGTCAATTTGCCATCCACGGCCTCGCCGGAAATTTGAAATTCATTGCTAAGTGAATCAACCTCAACTTCATTGCCCGCTCGACCTGTCGCCAAATTCCGCGTCGCAAAGGTTGCGTATGCCGCTCCCAAGGCAGGTTGCTCAGAGTCAGTATCAGCAGAGGTGTAACCCAAAATATTTTTTAGCTGGATGCCATCACCTAACTCATAAGTGGTGGTGTTGATAAAAACCTCATCCTCACCGATATGATCGGCGCCATAGGGATGCCGGGTTTTGTAGTAGCCAATGGCCTTCTGATCATCTACCGAGCTAGCAAGAAAACTTGATGCGGTATTTAAGGCGTAACCATTGTTTGTTTGCCCCGCCTGATAAATACTATAGACGTAAGTCGCGCCAGTATTGGTGCCATCGACGCGGGCATAGCTGTATAGGGTGGTATTTTCCAAGCGGTCGCTGGGTCGCAGGGTCAATGTCAGGCGGCCCGTGTCACGACCTAATTCACCGTGTTCCTCGCCCGTGGTGAGGTTGTCGATATAGCCATCGCGGCGAATGGAGTTAGCTGCAGCTCGAAACAATATTTTATCGTCGACGATAGGCACATTCACAACGCCTTCAAATTCACGCATATCGTAATTTCCAGCGCGCACCCGAAGCAGTGCTTCATTTTCATTGCTCGGCTTGGCTGTGGTGTACAACACCGCACCGCCAGTGGTATTTCTTCCAAACAAGGTACCCTGTGGGCCTTTCAAAACCTGAACTGATTCAAGATCGTAAAACGTAGAGGCACCACTGATCGTTAAGGGCACTTCATTTATGTAAGCGACTACCGCTGACGGCGAGCCACTAAAGGTATCCGCTGATTGGCCGCGGATAGAGTAGGTTAAGGAGTTATTGCCCTGAGTTTGGCGAATCGTCAATCCTGGTACCGCAATTTGCAAATCGGAGTCGGTTTTAATTTGCCGCTCGGTCATCTGCTCGGCACCAATCGCCGACACTGCAATCGGTACTTTGGCAAGACTCTCATCTTTTCGACGGGCGGTTACCATCACTTCTTCGATTTCTCCAGCGGCAGGTCCAGCTGCACCCGCCGCAGATGTTTGCGCATACGTCGGTGCGGCAATGGCCGCCATTGCTATAAATAAAGCTGAGCGCGAGAAGTGGTGTTGATCTTCTATTTTTTGTTTTATTTTATTATTCATTGCGACGTCTCCAATCACAGTTACCACGGTCATAGTTGAAGCATTTCCGCTCCAAGTTTTTATTAGAATTAAAAATGAATTATTTATTCAAACGAGGCGATAGCAGCTGAACGCGCGTCAAATAATTCTTGCAGGTGATTTACCGGATCACCAGCGGTGATACCGCCATCAATGGGCAGCACCACTCCAGTAATTTGCGCCGCCTTCTCGCTACATATAAACAGTGCAGTTTGCGCAACATCCACAGGACGACCATGGCGTTTTAGTGGCTGATTTGAATCCCACACCGGCGCCAATGCTTCACGAATTCTTACCATTTGCTCACTGCTCATTCCCGGAATGGTAAAGGCCGTTAAGGGTGTACGAATATGCCCCGGCGCCATGGCACAAACACGGATTCCGTATTCAGCAAAATCAATAGCAGAGCATTTGGTGAAATGGATAACCGCGGCCTTTGAAACGCGGTAGCTCATCAAAGCCTGGCCTGGGACAATACCGGCGATGGAGGCGTTATTTAATATCACGCCGCCGCCATTTTTGGCCATATATCGAGCGGCACATTGGCTGCCAATCATTACACCACGCAAATTTACGCCAATCACTTTCTCAAAATCAGCCATATCATCGTCCAGGAAACGAGGATATTGCGCGCCGGAAATACCGGCGTTGTTAAACATAATATCGAGACCGCCAAAGGTGGCGACGGCGAATTCAACGAGGTTTTCAATATCTGCTTTGCTTGAAGTATCAGTGTGTTTAAAGCGCGTATTTTCACCCAGCTTGGCTGCGAGGGCCTCGCCCACCTCGGCATTGATATCGGCAATCACAACTTTAGCGCCCTGCTGAGCAAACAACTCCGCGGTGGCTTCGCCAATCCCACTGGCACCACCGGTAATGATGGCAACCTTTCCCTCTAATTCTTTGCTCATTCCTGTCTCCACCCGATATGGATATATGCAGCTAAACCCTGCGCTCTAACAACATCGGCAAACTTTCGATGGTGTGAGTTGCGACGGTTGGCTGGTATTTAAGTTCGTCCATGGGGATGGCGAGCTTGATATTTTTAACTCGTTTAATCAGTTCTTTTGCCGCCACATTGATTTCCATTCTGGCCAGGGAGGCGCCAATGCAGCGGTGAATACCAACACCAAATGCGACATGAGAACCGAGATTGCCGCGACCAGTATCAAACTGCTGCGGACATTCGAATCGTGTTTCATCGGCATTGCCAGAGGCGTACAACACCAGCATATGGGCGCCTTTAGGTAGCTTTTGGCCTCCTAATTCGGTTTCGCAAGTCGTCATTTTAGCCAAGCCCCTGACCGGCGGTGCATAGCGCAGCAACTCCTCGACAAATCGATTCATATAGCGGCTATCTTCAACATTGTCGTAAAGCTCTTGGGCCAGTTCCGGCTTGGTGGCAAGAATAAAAAGGAGGTTGCCAATCGCCGTTGCGGTGGTGTCGTTACCGGCAATAATCAGGGCGCGAATAAGCGATACTGCTTCGGCAAAGGTCAGTTTTTCACCATCTTCTGTCGAGGCGTGCACAAGATCAGAGATCATATCCTCACGGGGGCTTTGTTCTCTGTCTTTCATCTGGGCGATGATAAAATTCTGCAGATCGCAAATTTCTTTGGCATTGGCAATCATCGACTCGCGGTTTTGCATACGACCGATTTGCGCGGTAATCGCCACAGACCAGCGAGATATTTTTTCGCCGTTATATTGATCTATGCCCATTTGCTCGCAAATCACCGCAATGGTCAGCGGAATAGCAAACTCTTTAACGCCGTCTACCACATTGCCGTTGGCGGCTTTTTCGGCAAATTTATCCGCTAAGTCAGCAACAATTTTGGTGATACCCGGCTCTAAAGCTTTAACGCGATGGGCGGTGAATGCCTTTTCCAATAGCTTTCTAATACGGGTGTGATATGGCGGGTCGCTTTTAATCGCGTCTGAAAAAAAGCCGCCACCCTCGCGTTCCAGTATTTCTTTAAACTCTTCGAAATAGCCACTGGCGTATTGTGCTTCGTAGCCATGTTTATCTGAGTAGGTATCGGGGTCGCGCAATAGCGTAACGATATCTTCGTAGCGAGACACCAACCACATACCGAGCTTGGCGTCGAAATGCACCGGCTCTTCGCTGCGCAAAGTTTGATAAAACGAGGTGGGATACGCTTGGATCAGCGGATCAGTTAACGACAAATCCGCAAGTGGTTTGCCGCTGTAAGGGCAAGCTGATCCTGCCGAAGGCTGGCTTGAATTCATATTTTTACCTCAAAGTATGAAAAGGCGATATCACGATCACTGCAGCAAACGCGATCCCGCATTATAAAATTCATGTTGTTGTGCGCTTTCTTCAAGCTGTGTAGATGCCGCGCGCTGACTTGATCGGTATTCACGGGGCCCAACTTTGTACACCTGCTTAAACAGGCGGCTAAAGTGCGCCGGGCTTTTAAAGCCCACTCGAAAAGCGATTTCCGCTATCGAAATTTCTGTTGGACTTGTGTTCGATAGCCATTGATGGGCATTTTTTAAGCGCCAATCCCAAACCAGTGACGAGAAGGACGTGTCGTGTTGTTTTAATAGATGCGATAGATAGCGCTGCGAAATTTTGCAGGCATCAGCCACTTTGGCCGCATTTAGCTTTGGATCTGAAAGATGAATTTCAACGAAACGCATTACATCCTGAAAGCGCTTTTCAGACAGCGAAACCCGCTCTTTGGTACTGCCGTCGCAATCATTTAAGGCTTCCGTAATCACGGAAAGCGCACTATCAAGCAACAGCTGTTCAATTCGTGGAGACAGCGCCGCATCACCGTCATTGAAAATATCCGCCAGCATGCGCTCTGCAATCGCCAACTCGCGACTGCTCGTAGGCATGGTAAATCCTTCCTTGATCTCATGCGGGAAGAACTGACGAAACACATGGGTGGGAACAATGACATGCAGCACTTCGTGCACCGAGCTGTCATCGATTGTGCATTCAATTGTAAACGGCGACATAGACTTGGTAATAACAAAGTCACCGGGCTTTGCGGTACAGTTCGCCGCTTGGTATGACAAATTCATACCGCCACGTTTTACAAACCACAGCACCATGACATCGGTGGCGTCTTCGCGGATATGATTCCAGGACCGCCGGAAGAATAATCGCGACTTTGAGCGCAGCCGAATGATGGAGCAAGAGCCCACCGACTTTTTATCGGCGCGAACATCAATAGCAGACCCAGCGTCTATAGTGTAGTCGCCCAAGTAATACTCCTGATTATTCTCACCCCGAAAGGTGTTCTGACATTCTTGGTAATTGCGCTCATCGAACGCAAAGAGTGTTTCAGTCATGGCTAGTCACCACCGCGTCGCTAATTATTTTAGTTGCGGCCAGTTAGAAAGTCCGAGTGGCTCTAAAGATACTCATTGCTCAAATCTTACTCAACAGCGTTGTTTAACTATATTACCGGACGACATGACTGTCTATTCGAGGGACGTCAAACTGTAGACATTTCGCGCAAACAATTGACCACTCACACGGGCAGAGGGCGAAGGCAGGGGCGTAATGTTAATACCGAAGTTAATCGCGGAGCTCGTCTACCAAGCCCCACGCTAGGGCCGTCTGGGCATTGATACGCCGCCCGCTCAACACCATCCAAGCCGTGCGCTGACGCCCTATACGACGCGCAATACCGACCGTGCCGCCCGCGCCTGGTATTAAGCCGAGCTGCAGTTCGGGCAACTGGAAATAGCTTTTAGAGTGAGCGACGACTTTTGACGCAAAGGCTGGCAACTCAACACCTGAGCCAATACACGCGCCGTGCAGATAAAAACTGACCCGCTCACGCAGCTTGTCGATTAAACGTGCGGGGCTGTGGACGGTGCGCACCCAATGGGCAGTTACCGGATCGGGTGAACTGCCAAACTCTCGCAGTTCGCCGCCCACGCTGAAACAAGCTCCGACCGCATCAAAGTGTAACTCTTGCAATGACTCATCGGCTTCAAGCACCTGCAATGCTTCAATAAAAGCATCACGCATGGGCAGGGATATCGAGTTTCTGAGTTCAGGTCTATTCAAGCTTGCGGTCATCCGCGCACCGTCGCGATGTAATAACAGTGCATCACCTTCGCTATCCGGCCACGTTTCATCTGACTGCTGCGCTTGCCGCCATGACGCAAACTCTGGCCCGCCCTGCAAGGTCGAATAGGCTAGTGATTCCACATCCAAGCCCTGAGCCGCCGGCAACGTTTCATTTATCCGCAACACCTGCACCAAGACCAAGGCAGCTTGGGGCCATTTTGCAATTCGCGCCTCTATACTTTTTGCCGCGGCCTCATCGCCGACGATGACATCTGCGTTAACAGCCGAACCATCGCCATAGGCAATTACCGGCAGGGTTTGACGCATTAACCAGCCCTCAGCGCTTGGCAACTGCTGTATCGGAAAGATCAAGGCTGTGTCCATTGCAATTCACTTTCTAGGAAAACTAACATTTATTATTTGCACGCTCGTAAATCGGCTGACCAGCACAAAATGTCTTCGCCACATGACGAGCGTCAAGCTCATCCAGTACGGTTACCCAGTCACAATCCATTAAACAAAGATCGGCTAATTGACCGACCTCAAGTTCGCGCAATCCACCGCCTGGACGATGAAGGTCTCCGCCATATAAGGCCAAGGCTTGCTGCGCGGATAAATTTTCCTGATGACCAAATGTATAGCCACTTTTGGAGCGCCGGTTTACCGCCGCCTTCATGCTGGCCCAAGGGTCCACCGCGCCATAGGGCGCATCGCTACCGCCAGCCAATGCCACACCCGCCTTGAGAAACCCCGCGCCGCGATATAAAAAAGGCTGATCGTCTATATCTACATCTTGCCGATATTGATCGCCCCGCTCTGCAATAAAGTGGGGCTGAGTGACTACCGTCACCCCCAAGTCCGCCAGTATCTCCAGGGCATAGCTATCGGCGACCGCCGCGTGTTCAATACGGTCACCCACCATGCCACCCGCCTCGTCCAAGGCCGCCAGTGCGAAATACAATTCGACCCGAGTGACGCAGTGGATTGCCACCACCCGGCCATGCTCGTGGGCATCTTGAATGCGCGCCGTAAATTCATCTAGCTCCGGTAAGCGCGCCTCTCGTAAATACAGTTTTACCGCGCCCACACTTATCCGCTCATTGCCGACGATATTGTGCAGGGCATTATTGCCCATGACCAACAATCGCTGCCGGAAATAGCCGCTCTCAAGCTGCTCGCTCAAGCTTTGCCAGGTGGCCAAATTATTATTCACGCCGGTATCAGTCACTGCGCTAATGCCCATGCTCGCCAACTGCGCTGACAAGCTTGCGAGAGATTGTCGCGGCCCTTGAAAACGCTGACCCAACCAGGCATCTAAATTAATAAAGCGTCCAGTCAACTGGCCGTGCGCATCGCGCTCTGCGCCCTCTGGCAGCACTTCGTCCGAAGACAACTTTAGCGCCGCAATCGCCGCCGAATTAAACACCCACATCATGCCGCTGCGGTGCTGAATTCGCACAATACGATCGTCACAGCAGCGATCTAACCAATGGCGATCTAATGATTCGCAAACACTTTCATGAAAGCCCACCCCGCGAATCGGATCGGCGTTACGGCGCAATTGTGCACGCAAACACTTAAACAAGGCTTCTTCGTCGGCCACATCCTCTGGTCCACAGCGCACTGAGGCACCCGCCGATGCGGTGGCGAATAGATGTAAGTGATGATCGTGTAAACCGGGCAGTAGCGCGCAGCTCGCAGCGTCAATTAATCTTTCATCGCCCCCCAGCAAAAGCTGGTTGGCTTTTTCTACAATACGGCCACCGGCAATACGAAGGTCGACACACTCCCCCGACACAAGCTGGGCTTGGCGAATAAGAAATCGAGTATCCGCACTAGCCGCTGCAGTCATAGCAACTCCCGCAGAACGCGATCTGTGTCGGCGCCCAGCTCGGCCGCGCTGCCAAAAGGACGTCTGGCCTTTGGTGGCAATATATCTGCTGAAGAACCGTCGCTCTCGGCGCGACCTGACTGGATGCAATAAGACGTAACGCCGTGAAGTGAAATATCCAAGACACTGCCGCCGCCCTGCTGCCAAGCAGAGGCCGCTAGCAAAGCCGCATGCAAGCCAGTTAGAGGATCGGCAATGGCATCGGCGCAAAATATTGGATCGCCTTGATCCCCCCCCATCAACCAGGACAAGCCCGCGGCCACCCCCGCGTCGTCGCCATAGGCGATCCAATTTCGGTTTGGCTCGCCGCGCCCGTAGCCACTTATTCCCACCCACACCGCTCCGGGATTCGCCGCGACAATATCCGCCGCAACAATGCCCATTTGCTCTAAGGCCCGCGGCCGTGTGGACTCAATAACAATATCGGCCCGTTTTAATAATGCCGCGAGTTGCTGACGTCCAACTGAACTCGACAGATCGAGCAACACGCTTTCTTTACCGGCATTTAGCAGATCAAAGAAATCGCGATTTCCGAAGCGCGCGCCATCGGGTCGCGCCACGCTCTCGACCTTAATCACCCGCGCGCCTGTTTGCGCCAGTAGCTGGCCGCATAAAGGCCCCGCCCACAGAGAGCTTAAATCTATGACTAAGGGATTTTTTCTAGCGACGGCAATAGGCGCACTACAGCGCTGCTCTTGGTACCAGTGCGAGCTTGCTAAGGGAGGCTCCACTAGAGCGCAGGCCAAACCCAATAGTCGACCTCTTTCTAGCAGTGACTCGCCATCGCAAGACACTAGGGCGCTCTGTAGATCCGCCCAGTCTTCAACGTCACTTTCCAGCCACGCGGCCAAGAGTTCGAAATCATCATCGCGGGGCAGATTCACCGCGATAAAGCCATCTGCAATAGCGAATATGCGGCAGGCACCACCGGCCGACACCCGTCCTCGACGAGTGTAGCCAGACAGCGCGGCGCGCTCACCCAGCAGTTGATAAGCGGGAAAATCGCCGCTTAATTTATCCGGAAATAAGGCCGCCAAAGCCAACCAAGCGCCCTGCGCACACGCCGCTATCGGCGCAGGACAGGGCTGAGCGGATCCCTCTGCGTGTCCACTCAAGGCCATCGCGCCGGAGTGTGCCCAAAGCATTGCGGCACTGCGCTCATCATCGAAACGGAAATTGACTAAGGGACTATCTAAACTGGCTAGCAGAGCAGCGGCATAGGCCGCCGGTGTCAACGAGGACGCAGTATCTTCGGCAAAGAGCGCAGCGGCCGGATTCAGCTTGGACAAAATCGCCATGCTTCTCCAGTCGCCTTCATTGCTGCGCTCCACTGCCTCATTTAATTCCTTTACACCCGCCCCATTACCGGAATCAAGGCACCGGTAATTGGCTCGCCGCGATCGCTGGCCAAGAACAATATCACTTCGGCCAAGGCCTTAGGTGTTACCCACGTTGAATAGTCGGCATCGGGCATCGCATCGCGATTTGGTTTTGTATCTATCACACTGGGCATCAGTGCGTTGACCGTGATGTTCTTAGGTTTTAGCTCTTCAGAAAGCGCTTCGGTAAAGCGCGCCACACCCGATTTTGCTGCGGCGTAAGCGCCCATGCCCATCGCCGCCTTCATCGCTCCCGCGGCACTGATGTTTATAATCCGACCACCCGAGCCAGGAAAATGCGCCAAGGTCGCTGAGCTAGCGCTTACCGCAGTACGCAAATTGATTTGATACTGCTGATCCCATGTTTCAATAGCACCATCAGCTAGTGTTTCCCAGGCAAAGCCACCGGCGATATTTACCAGCGCATCGATATGGCCACACTCCGCCGCAATGGCGGCCATAGTCTGCTTAGTCGCGGCGGCATCACCTAAATCCAAGACCTTAAATACAGCTACGACTGATTCCGGCTTGCCATCAACACAGTCAATGCCAACAACCTTAGCGCCCGCTTCGGCCAACACCGCAGAGACAGCCCGCCCAAGCGAACCAAGCGCACCCGTAATTACGACAACTCTATCTTTTAATTCCATTATTACCCCTGAAAGTGGCTATTTACGCCAATTTACCATTACTACGGACTCAAACCTACACGTCGGAAACACGCGATTCAGGTCATCGCCTTCAAATTAAAGTTGACTACACAACACTGATGATTATTAAATAAGCGCACTTAAAAAGCAAAGACCCGTATATACCCCCGAAATTCAGTCGCAGGTAAATGCTAGTCTGCCACTTTATACAATGGCGGCGCAGCCGTCATTCAACGTAAATACACGGCAACTAAGTAAGAACAATAGCCCTATTACGTCTACGTCAGCACCTATCTCTTAGCCATGCTGAAAACTTAAATGCACAGGAGCAGAATTAATGAGTACAGACAAAACCGTGCTGATCGCCAACGGTCAGGGCTTTTGGGGCGACAGCTTATTAGGCCCTCTGCGGCTAGTGGAAGAAGGCCCACTAGACTATCTGACCCTGGACTACCTCGCCGAAGTCACCATGAGTATTATGCAAAAGCAGAAACTGCGTAATCCGGAGGCTGGCTACGCCACTGATTTCGTCGAAATGCTCCGCCAAATCCTGCCCCAATGCCAAGCAAAAGGCATTAAAGTTATCGCGAATGCGGGCGGCGTTAATCCACGCGGCTGCTTAAACGCAATCAAAAAAGTGGTTAAAGAGCTCGGTCTCACCGGATTAAAAATCGGTATTGTCGAGGGCGATGATATTCTCGACCAGCTCCCGGAGTTAATTAAATCAGGGGAAGCATTCAAGAATTTAGACAACGGCGCCCCTGTTCAAGACATTATCGACAGAATGTCCAGCGCCAACGTCTATATCGGTGCTAAACCCATCGCAGACGCCTTAGCCCAAGGAGCCGATATTGTCGTTACTGGCCGCGCAACAGATCCGTCCGTAGTACTCGCGCCGCTAATTTATGAATTTGGCTGGTCGATGGAAGATTACGACAAGCTGGCCGCCGGCACCGTGATGGGCCATATTCTAGAGTGCGGAGCACAGTGCACCGGCGGCAACTACTGCGATTGGAAATCGGTACCCGACTTTGCCCGAATCGGCTATCCGGTCGTCGAAGCCAAAGCTGACGGCACCTTCACCGTAACCAAACACCAAGGCACTGGCGGCTTGGTCAACGTCGATACCATCACCTCGCAGCTGATGTATGAGCTGGGCGACCCGAATCACTATTTAGGGCCAGACTGCACCTCTGACTTCACCACTATTCAGCTAGAACAAGACGGCGAAAACCGCGTGAAGGTATCCGGCATCAAGGGCTCAGCACCTACCCCCACTTACAAAGTGTCGATGTCATATGAAGACGGCTACAAAATTGTCGGCCAATTGACCTACACCGGACCCGACGCCATAGAAAAAGCGGAGTTAGCTGCGCAAATTTTATTTGATCGTGTTGCACTGTACGGCAAACCTATTCCAGAGCAAGACCGCTTCGTTGAGTTATTTGGCACCAATGTTTGCTACAAAGGCATTGTAAAACAAAGCCAAGCGCCGTCTGAAATCATGTTGCGGGTCGGCGCCAAGAGCTACGACAAAGAATTGTTAAACATCCTCGCTCGCGAAGTCGCGCCCCTAATCACCAGCGGACCCGTCGGCGTAACAGGCTTTGCTGGCGGCCGCCCAAAACCGTCCGAAATTGTTGGCTACTGGCCCGCATTAATAGACAAAACCAAGGTGCACACCACCGTCACTGTGGAGGAAGTATAAAATGGCGATAATAAAACTAATGGATATTGCCATTGCACGCAGTGGCGACAAAGGCGATGGCAGCAATGTTGGCATCAAAGCCCGCACTCCAGCGCTCTACCAATTTTTAAAAGAAAACCTTAGCGAACAGCGAGTGAAAGAACACTTCAAAGAAATTTGTTTTGGCAAGGTTACCCGCTACGAATTGGATAATTTAAACGTACTTAATTTTATCCTCGAAGATTCACTGGGCGGCGGCGGTACCGCAACGCTTATTATGGATGCTCAGGGCAAAGTCCATAGCCTAGCCATGTTACACATGGAAATGGATGTGCCTGACTCACTACTGGCGTAAACCCCTCCTCCACAAGAATACCTAGACTCAGCCTTACTGTTTGCGGTGAAGAATATCCGCCGCAAACAGATTATTAAATCATCAGTGAGCCAAAGCTTATCACTAAAGGCCTTGTGATTTTATTCCTCCCAAAGGCGTTACCCAAACACCACCCACACCAGTGATCTCACTGAACAGCCACATTAGGGGCACGTCATCGCTTCGTCATGTTCAACGCGTTTGAACAGCGGCGCTGCTCCCGCCACCTACCGGGCGACTTACTTAAGGCAACTCTGATTAATTCGGTAATGTCTCAGCGGAGTCTCTGGCGCGCACTGGTAAGGTGCGGCGCGAACGACTGCAGGGATGCAGGAGGTAGAGCAACGCAGGAGCAGTTGCCGAGATCAAGGCTGGTTGTCCTTGATGACGGTCCGACGTTTCGGCGTCGCAACGCAGTCCAGTGTGCGCCAGAGGCCCGCCCTTCGGGGCTTAGCCAAAAAGGACTCCGCTGTGTTGCCGCCATTTGAAAGGCAGCCAGCCTTCCTGCATGAGAGCCTGCCCCATGAGCGTAGCGAGTGCTGTGGGTACGGCGCCTTGCCGAGCCATTTTTGGCTAAGCCTGAGGCGTCACCGAATTAATCAGAGGTGCCTTAACTCATTGAAATTTATAAAAACCGAGATATGATCAACTGAAAGGAATGCGGGACAGAATTAAAGGGAATTGGTGGTTGCGTGATGAACGCTCGCGACTGCGAGGCATACACCACATTGAATTTCCTCATACGTCTCAGTCAACATGAACGTCCATTCCGTGATAAGGGGGCCAAGGTGGTATACGACCCGAGTCCTAACAACAACCTTTATGTGTTTCGAGTCCTTAGCTCGTAAACCCAGCAGTAGAAAGCAGGGAATTAAATATGAAGCCAAAAATTTCCGGAGGCCTGGTGCACGAATTACCAGATGATCTAGCCAAGACACTATGTGACAAGGACATAATTAGTATCTGGGAAACCTTGTCAGCAATTGGTCGGAATGAATTTATCTGCTGGATCGAAGACGCTAAACAAGAAAAGACTAGAGTAAAACGAATAGCTCGAGCTACTGAAGAACTTCTGGAGGGGAAAAAACGACCTTGCTGCTGGGCAGGTTGTATACACCGCACGGACAAGAAGCCTAGCAAATGGCAGCAAGATGTTTTGATAGATAAAAAGAAAAAACCAGCAACTAAGTAGAATGAAACCAACATATAACAAATTGCGCACGTTAACGCAGCGGCTTACCTTCCTTTCTACGCGATCGCCACGCTCATTACCCCACAAACATTCAGTACAAGCGCTGCGCAACTGAGCAGGGCGCCATACCCACGGAGCCTATGGTGCAGATTGCTAAAACAGCGCGTTTGATTTTGAGACACTTGTCCCTGGAGGATGTACCCGCATTAACCGACATTCTCAGCGATCCTGAGGTGATGAAATATTCCATCAATGGCGTTTGTGATGAGGCGGCTACCCGAGAATTCATTGAGTGGTGTTTATCTTGTTACGAGTCACATGGTGTGGGTCCGTGGGCACTCATCGATAAGAAATCGTCTGAACTCATAGGCTTTTGCAGTGCTGGGCCAGAAATGGTCGCTGATATCGAGGAAATCAACCTCGGCTATCGCATTGCGAAGCGCTACTGGAATAAAGGGCTAGCATCTGAGTCTGCCACCGCCGTGTTGAATTATGTTTTTGGCGAGCATAAGTTCACTTCCGTCGTCGTCATCATAGAGCCCGCTCATGTCGCATCCCTAAAAGTTGCTGAGAAGATCGGTTTTTCTAACTATGATGTACTGGAATTTCATAGCCGGCCGGTGAGGCTATACCGCCTAACATCCAAGCAGTGGAAGACATTGCGTCACAAGGAATCGTCGTAATGAGTGAGCGTATAAATCGCTGGTATTACTTCTCGGGAGTATTAGCCCCCATTTGGTTAGTGATTGGAGTGACCATTGCGGGAAGCGTTTACCCTGAATATAGTCACTACAATCAGGCAATGAGTGAGCTTGGCGCTAAAGGCTCGCCAAGCCATATACTTTCTCCGCTTATTAATAATTATCCACTGGGCCTACTGTTTATTCTTTTCGGTATCGGCATTATCAAAACATTTTCCACATCAACGTTGGCGCGCTTTTCTGGCATTTTGGTGCTTATTCATGGATTGAGCAGCTTGTCTGCCGGCTTTTTCTCTTGCGATGTTGGCTGTGCTCTTGAGTCGCCATCACCAGAACAAAATAAGCATAATATTTCTGGTTTAATACTATTTTTCAGTCTCTTACTATCAAGCTTAATATGGGTATTTATATCTAATCGCTGTCTGGGAATTAAATGGTTTGCCTGGTTTTCCCTAGCATGTTCTCTCGTTGCCATAGCGCTACTACCACATATGGCTGCTGCAATAGAATCAGGAGAGGGTTTTGGTCTATATCAACGACTAAATTATGGCTCTCAGGCTTTGTGGGTTCTGGTATTCGCCTTAATTTTACTGCGGCGCAAAATAACTAAATAACAAGGCCATTCCTTCGTGCAATGAACAACGGCATGGCACTGGACGACTATAGTCAGTGTTTAGCGGGCGTTACATGACTCCTTAGCGATATTGCAAACCTGCCACCATCGATATACGATCTGTATACAAATCGTATATCGAGAGTTTGCAATGGGAATTGTTAAGATTAACGACGAACTGCATGGAGAAATTCGCAAGGCTAGTTCAGTCATGGTGCGCTCTATCAATGCTCAGGCGGAGTATTGGATAAAGATTGGCATGCTTGCCGAGGCGAACCCTAGCATGTCTTTTTCCGACATCATGCGCGACCAAATGAAGCTCGCCGAAGTAGACATTAGGAAGGCTGTCGGTGGCTAGCGTAAACCTCAAAAGTACTGAAGAATTGAATGTAATGCGGGAGTCCGGTCGGCTTCTGGCAAGGGTGTTTGATTACCTAGATGGCGTTATCGAGATCGGTGTCTCAACGATGGATATCAACAATCTCGCCGAAAAGTACATCACTGATCAGCTGTGTGCTCGTCCAGCAAGTAAAGGTCAGTATGGGTATCAGTATGCTTTGAATAGCTCGGTAAACCACGTTGTATGCCATGGCGTTCCTTCAAGCACTCAGAAACTCAAATCCGGTGACATTATCAATGTTGATATCACCTTGGAACAGGGAGGGTTTATCGCTGATTCCAGCAAGATGTACATGATTGGTAACGTGACTCCAGCCGCCAGAAGTTTGGTCGATAAAACCTATGAGGCAATGTGGCAAGGGATCAAGAGTGTAAAACCTGGCGCCACTCTTGGTGATATTGGTCATGCCATTCAGCGCCATGCCCAGAAAAATGGCTATTCAATTGTTCGCGAGTATTGTGGACATGGGATTGGCCGAGAAATGCATGAGGAGCCACAGGTGCTGCACTATGGCCAGCCCGGCAAAGGTTTAGCGCTACAGGAAGGGATGGTATTTACGATAGAGCCGATGATCAACCAGGGTAAGGCTAAAGTTAAATTGAAGAAGGATGGCTGGACCGTTGTCACCAGCGATAAGAAGCTATCTGCTCAGTGGGAGCATACCGTCGCCGTGACCTCAGATGGATACGAGGTACTGACGCTTAGAGGCGAAGAGCGTATTTAAACTGGGTAGCGGCGGGAACTATTGGAATTTTTTCTACCACAAAAAAGGAAGCTATCTTGGCTAAATGGTTTTTTTGCGCGGCTGCTTTTTGTTCTGCTTTGGGACTCATCGCTCACGAGCTGCTCGGTGCACCAATGGTGCTTCCACCGCTCAACGAGGCGGATATCGCAGCAGAGATTGTCTGGCTACATCACTTCTCGTGGCATGTAGGGTCGGTTTCGGTGGCGGTAATGGCATCTATGTTTCTCTATGCTGCTTTGCGTCCTGGCAACTTGGCTGTAGCCGTATTCGCAACCGCCATGAGCATCGGCTTCGCGTGTTTAGGAATAGCGCTGGCACTTTTTGGAAACGAGGTTCTTTGGGGCACCCCCGCCCCCTACGCGTGGTTAGTTGTGGCTGCATTAGCTGGGCTTGGAATCGCAGGCGAGATTAGAAGGAAGTGACGCACTACACGAAGTTGAACCGGCGAAGGAACTAGCAATTGGTTGTTGGCGTAATTCAAAGGCCAGAACCGCGTTGCTGCTTAAGTCGTTGTTGAGTGTTTATAAAAGCTTACACCACTCAAACGCATGGCTTACCCAATATCAAAATTACCAGCTATCAATAAAGCGCCTAGACCTCGTCTTAAGCGACTCCGCCGCCGCCATTAAGCCGCGCACAATCCACTGCCGGGAATCCGCCGGATCAATCACCGCATCTAACTCGAAATAGCTGGCGATGTAACTGGCCTTGCCTTTGCGATAGCGAGAAGCGACCCGCTCTTCAAAGAATGCCTGGCGCTCATTCTCATCTTCTATGGCCGCCAATTCATTTTTATACGCAAGGCGAACGCCGCCCTCCAGGCCCATACCGCCAAGTTCACCGGTCGGCCAGGCGATGGTAAAAAACGGCGCCCGAAAATGTCCACCGGCTGCGGCCATCGCGCCCAAGCCGTAGGCTTTACGCAACACAATGGCAAAGATGGGAACCTGCAAAGAGGCCGCTGTAACAAACATACGAGCTGAATGCCGAACCAAGGCGGTCTGCTCGGCCTCTGGCCCGACCATAATGCCAGGGGTATCAATCAAACTCAGAATCGCCAATCCATGAGCATCGCACAACCGCATAAAGCGTGACGCTTTATCGGCACTATCAGAATCAATTGCCCCGGAGTTAAATTTAGGGTTGTTGGCGATAACCCCAACTGCCCGCCCCTCAATCCTAGCGAGAGCCGTCACATAAGCCTTGCCAAAGGCACTGCGCAGTTCAAGCACTGAGTCGATGTCGGCCAGCTCATTGATCACGTCGCGCACGTCGTAGGCGCGAAGACGATTCTCGGGGATGATATGACGCAGGCGGCGGGCATCTGTCGCTCGCCACGTTTCAATATTACCCTGAAAGTAGCCGAGGTATTTTTTACTCGTCGCGACCGCTTCGGCCTCGTCTTTAACGCGAATATCCACTACGCCGTTGTCGTGCTGTACTGCAATCGGTCCGACTTGCTCAGGGCTGAATACGCCGAGCCCACCGGCCTCAATCAACGCGGGGCCAGCCATACCGATATTGCTATTTTCGGTGGCGATGATGACGTCTGCCATTCCCAGCAAGGCGGCGTTTCCCGCAAAACAGCGCCCGGAAACCACACCCACCACCGGCACTAATCCGCTTAATTCCGCGAGTTTGCGAAAGTTTTCGTTCTGCAGTGCAGCGATAGTAACGGGATCTTCTCGCGGGCGACCGCCGCCCCCTTCGGCAAACAACAGCAAGGGAATTTTATGGTCTTTGGCTAAATCAAATAGGCGATCAGTTTTCTGATGATTTTTATGACCCTGCGTTCCCGCCATCACGGTCGCGTCGTAGCTGCCCACTGCCACTTGCGCAGCTTGCTCACCAAACAAATCGGCGTTCACCGTGGCGATGCCCATCACAAAGCCATCGGCAGGCGTCGTCGCTCGCAACTCCTCATCGCTCTTACGCGCGTGCAAATACGCCACCGTGAGCTGACCGTATTCTATAAAGCTGCCGTCATCGCACAAGTCGGCGATATTTTCCCGCGCAGTGCGCTGCCCTCTGCTACGCCGACGCGCCACGGCAGTGGGTCGCTGTTCGTCCAGAGTTTCAGCATGTCGCTCACGCAGCAATTGCAGATCTTCACGGATCAACGCTAAATCCATTTCAGTATTTGCATTTGCCTGCACAGACTTGTCGTCTGCGTGTTGCAAAACAACGATAACATCGCCCTCTTGCAGAGAATCACCCACACGGCAAAACACGTCCTGAACAAAGCCGTTGCTGGGCGCATGAATAACGTGTTCCAACTTCATTGCCTCAATACACAGCAACTCCGCGCCCTGCTGAACATAATCCCCAACGGCAATATTGAGAGCCGACACGACGCCGTACAACGGCGCAACTAGCGCCACGACATCGTCGTCATAAAGCGCTTGCTGTAATTTATCCTGTTTATCTACAGCAACATACAAATCGCTTATATACTCTTCGACGAAACGTGTAGAAATAGTATTGGCAAGCACTGCGGGATGACTGAGCAATTTATTGAGAAATGCAATATTGGTCGACACCCCCTCTATGTCAAACTCCTTCAACGCTCGACCAGCCCGCTTCAACAGCGCTGAGTAATCCCCACCCGGCGAACTGACAATTAACTTCGCCAGCAGCGAATCAAAGCTGGCCACGGTGCGATAGCCGCTATAGGCAAAGGTATCGACTCTAATCCCCGGCCCCGTCGGCGCAACAAACCGCTCTAGAAAACCTCCACTCGGCAATGCTCTGCCCTGCTCATCCATAGTCTCCATATTAATTCTAAGCTGAACTGCACAGCCACGCGGTGCTGGGATACTATCCTGATTTAAATTTAGCTCCGCCAGTTTAGCGCCAGCAGCTAGCGCCAATTGAATATGCAGCAGATCTAACCCAAGAACTTCTTCCGTTACCGTATGCTCAACCTGCAAACGGGGATTCACCTCTAAGAAAAGAATTTCATCCGGCTGACCTTCACGATCAAGATCGATCAAAAACTCAAAAGTGCCGATATTTGAGTAGCCCGCCTTTTGCGCCATTAACATCGCGCTGTGAATAACGGTGTTGCGTTGTTCCTCACTTAAACTCGGACTGGGGGCTATCTCAACAAGCTTCTGATGCTGACGTTGCAGGGTGCACTCACGCTCCCATAAATGACTAACTTCCTGTCCATCGCCAATAATTTGTACTTCGATATGTCTGGCTCGACGAATCAAACGCTCCGCATAAAGCGCGTCGCTGGCAAAGGCTTTTATGGCTTCAGACTGGCAGTGGGCAAATGCCTGCGCCAACTCATCGAGATGAGAGACTACGCGCATACCTTTGCCACCACCACCGGCACGGGCTTTGATGATCATCGCCTCGCCAGCGCCCAGCGACACAAAAAACGATTTCGCTTGGTCCAGGGTAAGTGCCCCCGTCGTGCTTTTATTCACCGCCACGCCGCACTGCACCGCTAAGTCTATGGCGCGGGTTTTATCGCCAAACAAGGCGATATTTTCTGGGCTAGGGCCAATAAAAACCAAACCGGCTTGCTGGCAGCGTCTGGCAAACTCGGCGTTTTCACTCAGGAAGCCGTAGCCGGGATGAACCGCATCACAACCCCTCTCCTGTGCCGCGCTAATAAGCTGGTCTGTATCTAGATAGGCCGCCGCACCGCTACCTCGCAAAGGATGAACACTGTCTGCGTAACGCAAGTGGCCAGAGTGCTCATCATCCTCACTGTAAACCGCAACGCAGGCTAAACCGATATCCTGTGCTGAGCGTGCAATCCTTACCGCAACCTCGCCACGGTTGGCGATAAGCAACTTTTTAAATACAGATATTGAACTGAACATAAGGCATTCCGCAGTGTAAACGGGTAATTTCAATGGCGCTGATCATTAATCTCATCGGCGATTTCATCAACAGAAACCGCCACCGGCACGCCAGAAAAGCGCGGCATAAAATTGATTGGTTCGAGATACTTTTGCAGAGACGTTAACTGACCGGTATAACTCCCCGCCTGACTTAAGGGTTTTGTTTTGGCATTCAACAACCCGAACATATGGGTCATGGAAACTACACCGCGACGCAGACCTGGATCAGCTTTGACCAGCGCGCGAATGCAGCCGAACTCAGAAGTGACCTCAATTGCAGTTTCTGGCAACACAACCAGCTGCGCCATATCATCGGGGTTCATATAGGCCCAATTAACGGGATATTTTTTCCGTGTCCGCGCCGAATCGCGAAATGCGCTATTCATCGCCTCTAAAATACGGCGCGACGTTAGATAAAAGGGAAATTGGTTTTGGGGTGTTTCTTCTTCAGTTAAAAGTGACGCTAATTCTGTCGCGACATCGCTGGGGCAAAGTTGTAATCGTGCGCCGTTGTCCACCATCGCCGACTCAACAAACTGCTCTGTTAAATCGGGCCGCACGCCAGAAGGATTATCGCGCAGCACCTCAAACGGCACTCGGCTCTTACGGCACAAAAACCGAATCATTTCCGATGGCTCTGGCGCTTTATCCATAGTGAGTTCTAAGCCGTCTTCAATATCGTCAAAGCGAAGCCCATAACTCCAATATTTCAGTGTTAATTGCAACTCCATTCGCGCCGCCAAGGCCCAAAAAAACTGCCAGTCATCTATCACACCTGCGGGCTTTGTCACTGCAGGTAGCGCATACTGGGCAAAGGCTTCAGGATATAAACTCTCGCCGGGAATGCTAATTTCGTGACGCTCAAAGGGCTGCGAGCTGGCAATCACATAGTGACTGAGCTTGCCCGTTTCATTCACTCTGGCGTCAAGCGACACCAATAAATCCAAGTCTTCAAAAGCCGGCAGCGCTAGCGTTGGATCACCCAAGGCCATCACGGGGTCACCACCGAACACAATAAGGGCACGAATTTTATCTGGCCCTTTCGTCATTATTTCTTGGGGCAACAAGGCAGTCGGAAATTCACCAAAAAGTTGGCCAATGTCGGTGCTATGGCATTTCACACCGCGCTCCCAGCTGCGGCTTGGCGCCACCGCCATCTCCACAAATTTTCGAGGATTTAATGTGCCCGGATTACGGACTTTATCGCCAGCGCGGCGATAGCCTCCCACCAGCGCATTGACCACTTCGATCATGTGATCATTCAAATTTGAATGCAGCGACATCGACGGACCCGTGCCGCTGCCAACGAAGGGACGCTTCGCCTCAGCAATCCATTTTGCCGCCAGCTCAATTTGCGCCACCGGCACATCTGCGCGACGAGCAGCAAGCTCAGGAGTAAAACCCTCCACCGCAATGCGCAACTCATCAAGTTGACTCACAAACTGCGAACAGAACGCTTTATTGTAAGTCCCGTCGCGCAACAGAATATGCGCTATCGCGGCAAACACTGCCGCATCCTGCCCCGGTAGCGGCTGGATAACTAAATCAGCAAGGCGCGCCGTTTCGGTTTTTCGCGGATCGATAACAATCATTTTGAAGCCGCGCTTTTTGGCGTCGAGATAGGATTTCGCCGGCGCACCACTTTCCCCGGCACTAAAGGGGTAAGTCTGATGCGTCACCACCGGGTTATTACCTACGATTACCGCCAGATCAACATCGGCGAAGGCTGGTTTGCCCGACGCCATCACCCCCATTCGCCCCATCGTTACCCACTTGGCAGATTGATCAATAGTCATTGTCGAAAATAAATTAGGCGTCCCTATAGCGGATAAAAAGGACTTTTCTAATTGCGAGCCCAACACGCTGCGATAGGCGCCGGTGCCATGATATAAGGCGATGGAGCGAGGCCCATATTGCGCGATTAGCGCCGACAGTTTTGCTGCAATTTCATCCAAGGCGTCTTCAACATCAATCGGTTGTAAGTCACCTACTTCATCGCGCTTAAGGCTATTTAATATGCGCCCTTCACCATTGTGAAAATCGACACTGGCGCGCCCCTTGGCGCACATATAAGCCCCATAGGGTGAAACCGAACCATCGGCTGTCACTGCAATAATTTTATTATTCTCTACTTCCAAATTCATGGAGCAAAGTGCACTGCAATTTCGGCAAAAAGATTTGACGGTGTTCCGCATCATTACTCCAGTTTATACTGCTAATTGGTATCGAGTTTGGCCAGCACTTCGGTGCCAAACCAGCGCGCATTGTCACACCACTGCTCGCAGCTTTCCCCTTCGATATGAGTTACTGCACCGGCGACGCCCAGCTCGCGGTAAGCCATTAATTTGTCGAGAATTGCCTGCGCATTCCACTCTTCGCCGGGACGGCGAATACTGCCGAGAAACACTTCTGGCATCTCTGTTCGGCCAATTTTTTCGCAGTGCTCCTTCATATAGTCAATGCCCGCAATCAGCTCCTCGCTACCGGCCATTGATGCCGTGCGCGCAGTTGTCGATAATTCCGCTGGAGTAAAAAAGGGATACCAGCCATCACCCAATTCCGCCGCGCGCCGAATGGCTCGGCGAGAGTTACCACCCACTAATAACGGTGGATGGGGACGCTGAATCGGCTGCGGCTGCATTCGGCAGTCACGGGCATTGTATGTTGCGCCCGCAAAACTAAAATTCTCCCCCGTCCAAGCCGCTTTCATCGCCTTTAGATATTCATCCATCACATCATTGCGCGAATCAAAATCAGCACCTAATACAAAGAACTCGCCCTTTAAGTATCCCGCCCCTAACCCGAGTGATAGCCTTCCTCCAGAAAACACATCCAAGCTCGCCGCCGCACGGGCGGTAATAAATGGATTCCTGTAGGGCAGTACCAAAATACCGGTTTGCAAACGCAGGCGAGTGGTCACGGCCGCCACTAAACTAAGGGTCACAAACGGATCTTGAGCGTCGTGCCCACCACTATCTAACCAGCGCGCTGGCGGGCAGGGATGATCTGTTACATTGGCACCGCTAAACCCTGCCTGCTCCAATGTTTGCGCAACCTTAGTAAGTGCCGCCATATGCAAAAATTCACCGGGCGCATCGCTGCGATCAAAGGGCAATGTCGCATTTATTCTCATACTATCTCCATGGGCATGTCACTGTGCTCAGCGACCACCATTTAAGGTCCATTTACCATCATTGTTTCTCAGCCAACCTGCTGAGGCCCAGGTTCCGCCATCCACCGGCAGCACGGTGCCGGTCACATAACTACTCATGCCGGAACACAAATACACCGCTGCTTGCCCACACTCACTGTCTAAGCCGGATCGACCTAGGGGAATACGTTTAGCCGTTGCCTGTTCGTCCAGCTCACTTGGTTGAATCCAGATTGCGGGATCAACAGGACCGCTAATATTGCCTCGCAAGCCTGGCGTCACCGTATAATCCGGCGCAATCGCATTGACGCGAATATGATGATCAGCAAGTTCAAGCGCCATAGTGCGAGTGAAATTAAGCATGGCGGCTTTACAGGCGGCATAAACCGCAAATTGGGGCGCGGCGCGAGAGGCCTCGATACTGCTGATATTTAAAATAGATCCACCTCGGCCACCGGCAATGAGGTGCGGAATGACCGCTGACGTCGCCGCCAACATACTGACGAAATTGAGATCGATAAGGCGACGCCAGGACGATTCCGACTGCTCAGCAAATGGTTTGGGACGCACACCGCCGACGTTATTCACCAACATATCGATGCGCCCAAAATGGGCCATGGCCGCTGCCACCATGTTTTCAACCTGACTCGAATCCGACATATCGGTGGTCAGTGCCAGCGCCTCCCGCCCCATTTCGGTAACCCGTTGAACGACTTCTGCACCGCGCTCAGGAATGCGATCTGCAATAACAATATTGGCCCCAACTGACGCCAACGATAAGGCGATGGCCCTGCCGATACCTGCGCCGCCCCCCGTGACAATTGCAACTTGATCAGTAAGGTTAATGTCAGGCTGATATTTATTCATCGTCGACACCCTAATCAGTAACTGACTTTATCTTTACGAGATGAGCGCTCCATCATGCCGTAGCTCTCTTCGCCGTCCCAGCGGTAGCGCACTCCGGTTTGCTGTAATACCGGAAAGTTAGGCGGCATATTCGGACGCCCCATTGCAAAGGTAGAAACAAAGGTTTCGCCGTGGATATGCACTTCACCATTGGCGGTTTCCAGCACACAGCTCACGTCATCGCCATTAGGACTCAGCTTTGATAGCCAGGGCGCTTTTATCACCCGAGCCGGTATGAGTTCACCATGACCTAAATAGATAAACCCCTCGTTATACGTTGGCTTGCCATCTTCTCTGGGCGGGTAGGCGTTATAGCCAAAGGCTCGGCCACTGGGAAATAAAGCTGACTGCCAACAGTGACCCCAAAAATCCTGCACATTGCGCACTCCTTGGCGACGAATACGCAGGCCACTGCCAAAAAACTCATGAAGCTCTGTATCAATTTGAACACGGCCGACAACGCGGAATAACTGCTCAAAGCGATCTCCACCCATGAAACTGCCCTCCTGCCCGTTTAATATATCGGCAGCGGCACTAGACATGGTGCCCTGAATCCAAGGTGGTACAGCCATCGTCGCTTCAAGATCAAAAGACACATCAACCAGTAGCCCTTCGTCAGCTTCTTCGCTAAGGCGCTCGTGTGGCAAGGCGCCGTGCATTTGCGCCGCTGTCGTCATCGGCTCGGCCTTGCCCTTAAACGAAACATGCCACTCTTTAAACGGCGAGACACATTGAAAACGCAGCGGACCAGCACCCAAAATTGACGCTTTACCCTGCTCGTCAGTAGTTTTGTGCGCTACACCGTAATCACGCACGATATAAACTCGCCCATCGGGAAACGCGATATTTAGCGACAGCATATGCGTGTCGTAATCCGGCGCGACGGCTTCAATCGCGAAACGCGGTAAACCTATTACACCCCGGTCGTCAGACACCCACATATTAATGGCGTCACGCATTCCTTCTTGCGCGGGGCAGCTATCAAAAAAATACTCTCGATCACTCCCCATACCACCGCTTAAATCCATATTGCCCTCCCCACCATTGGAATATCGAATAAGATGCTAAACAGCCTGCTGAACAAAGCGCCGAGAATAATCACCAAAGTGTTCTTGCAAACGTGCTGGGTCTATTTGCAATACCTCCGCAGGCAAGGTCTGACTCGGCTCCCGATGACTGGCATTGTTTTCCCACCACGCCGCCATCGCAGTTTCAAATTCTGGCGTCACTGGCTCAGCCAGCCATTGGTATAAACCGCGAATCTCAGCAATGGGATCTTTGTGCATAGCGCTAAAATCGATGTCGTAGAAACGTCCGTGATTTCCAGCGTCTCTAAATTCAAGCGTGCGGGCCATACCGGCTGACCAATGCGCGATATTGAGATCGCGCATATAAGCAACGTCCACCGCATCGCTAAATTTACTGGCAATATCGACATACACAGACACCACCGAGGCCATGACATCTGCAGGGGCGCGGTGAGTCATCACAAATCGCGCATCTGGAAATACCGAATTGAGATCATTCAAAAACAAAAGATGAGTGGGGCATTTTAGACGCCACGATTTCGACGGTTGCTGCCACTGCAATAGTTTCAAAACACGGCGCTGATAGGAGTAAGTAGAAGATAAATCTGCATCTAACAGCCACTGTGAGTAGCTGGGAATTTGCGCAAAAGCCTGAAAAATATGCGACTTGAAATCAAGGGCCATTAAATCCTGACATTCGGCTGGCGCATTGACACCCGAGGGCACGTGGGTCTTGAGCCCCGTCTCGCGGCGAAAGTCTTCTTCCGATTGGCCCTGCCCGGCGCCACCACATTGCACTGCCACATTGGCCGCAGGTTCGGCGGCTTCTTGGCGATACAGTGAACGGGAATGGGGGTCTTGCTCTAACAAAAAGGAAAGGACGGTTGAGCCGGTGCGAGGCAAGCTCAAGCCAAACAATGGCGCCCTAACTACAATCTCATCTATCTCTGGATGGCGCTGATAGTATTGCTCGATCTGTAAGCGCTGTTTTAAGTGCAATACGATGCGATCGCGAATAATTTTATCGCCCAGGGCATTTAACTTTGCCTGCCGACCAAGGGCAGCAAGCAAAATCTCTAGACCTTCTCGAAATGAATCCGGGCCAAAATGACGTAAGCCGGTTTCATTTCTAGCAACATCCAATAGTGCTTTTACGTTTTCCATACAGAGTCGTCGCCCTGAAGAAATTTAGTTATTTTTATTGCGACAGCTGGACTGCAGTTTAAGACAATCGGTTTAGGAGCAAACGCTAGGAAAACTCAAAACCCTGCAGAAAATCTGCCATTGATTTTACAAACCGCGCCGCATCGGCACCGTTAATAACACGGTGGTCATAACTTAATGACAGCGGTAGCTGTAAACTAAGAACAGGGGCGCCATTTGCATCGGGAATAAAACGGCTTTGTGCGCGGGTAATCCCCATAATCGCCACTTCTGGTGCATTGATAATAGGGGTGAATGCCGTACCGCCTATATGCCCCAAGGAACTTAAGGTAAAGCAGCCGCCAGACATCTCTGCCATAGACAGCCCTTTAGTACGCGCCTTCTCAGATATCGCAGCTACTTCGGTGGCGATCTCATCGATACTTTTCTTATCGCAATCGCGAATCACCGGCACCAACAAGCCGCTTGGCACGTCAACCGCAATACCTATGTGGTAATACTGCTTTTGAAACAGCTTGCTACCGTCGGCATTGATAGAACAATTAAACTGCGGGTATTGCTGCAGAGTCGCCACTGCGGCTTTGATTAAGGCTGGTAAGAGCGTGCGCTTTTTATCCGGATTGGCTTGATTAAACGCTTTACGGCGAGCCTCAAAGCCGCTGATATCGGCCTCGTCGTGATGGGTCACATGGGGAATCATTGACCAATTTCTCGACATTGCCTTGCCGACAAACTGCTGAACCCGACCTACTGCCCGCTCCTCGACAGGACCATAAACCGAAAAATCTTCTTCCGGCCACGGCATCATGCTGGCTTGATTTTGTGTCATATATCGCTCCAAAATTTTGCTAAAACACGGCGGCGATTTAAAGGCTCGGCCGCTTAATTATTCGTCTATCACCGCATCAGGCACGGAATCGCTTGACACATCCAAGGCCTGAAACTTCTCTTTGTTCAAGGTGCCATGAAGGCTTAAACGCAGCATTTCGTCGGTGAACCGCGACGCCATACGCTTGCGTCCGGCTGCGCTTTGGGTATGCGCCCTCGCCCACACCGGCCATAAAAAGACCGTCACAATTAAAGTAATGGCGTGCACTTCTGAGTCAATGCCTGGCTGCGAAAACTCCGATTCAACGAACCGGTCGACATGCCCTTTGTACATATTCCAAAATGGATCGGAAGCGGGCTGGCTGTTGCTCAATAGCTCGCGTAGCCAAACACGACCTAACTCAGGGTTCTCCATCGCAAAACTCGCCAGCTTCTCAATTATTTCTCGCGGTTTGTTGCGTGGTTCCAGCGAACCGTCTTCAGGCTCATCGCCAAATACTTCAAGGCGGAGCGTATTGCTGACCCAGGCGATGGTCTCATCTATCAACTGTTCGCGGGTGGGAAAGTGATGGTAGGCCGTGCCTCGGTTAACTCCGGCCAACTGGGCAACCTGCGACACACTTAAGCCCTCTGGCCCGTCGCGTGCGAGCAACTTACCAGTCACTTCCATAATGGCTTCACGGGTTTTCTGTGGATCGCGAGTACCCTTACCTGTTTTCCGCTTTATCTCGTCAGTGGCCAAATCCGTTACCTCATCACAACGTTTTATCCAAGACTTAAACCCGCTCGATAATCACTGCAGGCGCCATACCCCCCGCCGCACACATTGTCACTAACGCGCGCTTTAAACCGCGGCGCTCAAGTTCATCAAGCACGGTGCCAATCAATACGGCGCCGGTGGCGCCGATGGGATGACCCAGCGCGATTGCACCGCCGTTCACATTAATCTTGTCGCGATCGATCTGCAGATCGCGGATGAATTTTTCAACAACAACCGCAAACGCCTCATTTACTTCCCACAGGTCGATATCCTTGACGGTCAAACCTGCTTGCGCCAACACTTTTTTAGCCGCGGGCACCGGTGCATTGAGCATTAAGGTTGGGTCGTCACCGATATTTGCTGCCGCGATGATCCGTGCACGGGGCTTGAGACCGCTTTTGGCAACATAGCGACTAGAGGCCATTAGCAAGGCCGCGGCGCCGTCAACCACACCTGAAGAACTACCGGCATGATGGAAGTGCTGAATATCTAAGTCTGGATAGCGCTTATTAATTAGCGAGCGGAAGGTATCGCCCTGCTCGTTGATGGGGAAGCCCGCTAATTTCCCAAAGCTCGGCTCTAATCCGGCCAAGTCAGCGGCGGTGGTATTGGGTCGCGGATGCTCGTCGTGACCCAGAATCAATTTACCGCTGTCATCGACAACCGGTACGATAGAATTTTTAAAGTAGCCTCCCGCAATAGCGGCGGCTGCGCGGCGCTGGCTCTCCAAAGAAAAGGCGTCCAGATCCAAGCGACTAATTCCTTCCATAGAGGCGATAGCATCGGCGCAAACACCTTGGTGAGATTGTGGCAGCTTTAATTGCAGGCGCTGATTGCCCGAGCCCATCATTAAGGACTTCAGTCCGGCCTCTCGCTCCTGCTGGCTGATGGTGGTAATCAGAGACATCATCTCGGTGCCACCGGCAATAATGAGGTCTTCAAACCCTGCCTTCAATTGACCTGCCGCGAAGTTAGCCGCTGTTATACCACTACCGCAAAAGCGATCGAGGGTAACGCCACTGGCGCGCACATCGTAACCAGCGTCGAGTGCGGCCATCCGCCCCATATCCCCGCCCTGCATACCTTTCTGCGCGCTCGTACCCCAAATCACATCGTCAACGTCGGCGGTTTTAAAATCATTCCGCTCTTGTAGAGCCTTAAGGACTGTCGCGGCTAAATGCTGGGGGTGCATACCTGACAAGGCACCCTTGCCTGGCTTACCACCGCCACGCGGGGTTCGAACTGCATCAATAATGAAGGCTTCAGACATTGCAAACTCCAATAATTTTTCTTCTAGTGTTATCTGGATCTAAACTATTTCCGAGTATAACGCGAAAATTTCAATTGTTCGACACTGTTGTTTAATTAAGGACTTTACCCGCGAGTAATTAGCCACCTAAAAGTGACGGTAACGGCGGTGATCTGCTACCATTCGCGCCACACGCCACTCAAGATATTGCGACATGCCAGAAGAAAAAAAAGCAGGTGCTGCCGGCCCCGCCAATAAGCGCAAATACCACAGCCCGCTGCGAGAAAAGCAGCGCGAGGCAACCAGAGAGAAAATTATAGATGCAGGATCTGAGCTAGTTCACAGTATGCCGAGCTGGGACTGGCGAAATCTCAATGCCGAGGTCGTTGGTAAACATGCAGGGGTAAGCGAGCGCACCGTACACCGCCACTTTGCCAACGAGCGCAGCCTGCGCACAGCGGTCTTGCAGCGCCTCGTTGAAGAATCCAATATCAATATCGAACGTTTGGAACTCAGCGACTTTGGCCGCACAGTCGGCACCCTACTTCGCTACCTGCAGTCATTTTCGGTGGCAAGTACCTCAGCGTCTGACCCCCTCATGGACGACATCGACCGCTATCGAACCAATGCCTTGCTCGACGCCGTTGTTCGCGCGACCCCCGATTGGGAAACCCATCGCCAAGAAAATGCCGCAGCGCTGCTAGATATTCTCTGGCAACCCCAGCTTCAAGAACGACTTACCCAAGTCTGGGGCTTTGATGGCGATCGCACCGTGCATTTAATTACATGGCTTTTCGACTTAATGGACGACGCCATCAAGCATAATCGCAGCCCCGATATCGGCCCGAATAGTTGATTTTTATTTATTAGTTAAGCGGGCGCGCTCAGAATTTCTCGATTGCGCATCACCCCGCTATATTTTTGTACTCATTAGCTTACTACTGGCTGAAAAGCCGAATTTCTCATACAAGCCATGAGCGTCATCCGTAACGAGAAATTGAAACTTGGAACACCAGCGTGGATCGTTGACTACAACCCCGAACATCCACTTTCCTATACCCAGAGCGCGGTGATCAGGATGGATAATTAGATCCGCGATATACGCAAGCGAAGCAAAATCAGTCACTACTCGCGCAAAGCCTACTTGGGTGCCCCCGCAAAAGAGGGAAAAGCAAACACTATTCGCAATGGATACATTTATGGTCTCCAAGCTTCTTTCGCCAGCCCAATACGATGACCTTAAAAGTGACTCAACTTGATCAATTTGAATTGAGCCGCGATCGTCACTTATTCGATAATTTCCGTGTTCGTAGATCATAACATCCTTGAAATATACGATTTTGACTTGGGGTGCCGAGCACCGCCACCCCAGCACAATTTTTTAAATACGCTTTGATACTGGGAATTAGACCATCTTAATTCTAAGCTCTTCCCGCAAAATCACTACTCCTTAAATTATGATGGCTATAGAACGCCGCCAATACACGCGTTTCAGCCGTCGTACTCGTCATGACGACGAATCCATGCATACGGTTCAGTCTGCGGCCAGCCTTCGGGGGAATCTTCCCAAGTCTCTTGACGACCAAACGGGGTCAAATCTAAGTAAGTCCAGAGGCTGCCGAGATATTCCACGCCACGCGCACCACTATAATAGCTTCGATAGATATCATTGCCGTCGCGAATAAAAACACTAACACCGTGCCTCTCGCCTTTATCTGTTGTTGCGCCAAAGTCGAAATTGAAGTCGCTATCATATGACGAATACCATGGCAGACTAGTAGTCCACCCCATCCGCGACCGGTACTGCTCGAGCTTTTCCCTGGGCGCACGTGACACCAAAACCAAGGAGGTATCGCGGGCATGCAAATGCGCCGGATGAGTCATGGCATCTAGAACCCAGGAGCAACCGCCACAGCCCGCATCCCAATCGGGGGCAAACATAAAATGATACACAATGAGCTGGCGACGCCCTTCAAACAAATCGATTAAGGCCGTTTCGCCGTGTTCTCCCTCTAAGGTATATTGCTTAGCCACCTTGACCATTGGCAACTTCCTGCGCTCAGCGCTCAAGGCATCCCTAGCGCGAGTGAGCTCTTTTTCTTTTATCAGAAGCTGGTCCAGCGCTACTCTCCATTCATCTGAAGACACAACGTCCGGCAGTTTTTTTGTTGTCATTAGCTGATTCTCCTATGTGTTCAATGTGAGTGCGAACTGGACTCGAAGGTAATCACGGCGCTGTATCGAAAGCAAAAACGGCAATTAGCCACCACTGCACTTGGCCAAATTAGCGTGTTATTCGGGTAGTAGCTGTGGGTTCCAGACTACTTCCCATAAATGCCCATCGGGGTCTTGAAAATATCCTGCGTAACCACCCCAGAAAGTATCATTTGCTGGTTTTAGTATGACCGCACCAGCAGCTTCGGCTTGTGCCAAAACCTCATCAACCTCTGTCTTCGACATGACGTTGTGACCAAGAGAAAGCTCGGTGGTACTCGGAGCTGCCAACTTTACACCGGCATCATGCGCCAGGCTCGCTCTGGGCCAAAGTGCTAGCTTGAGTCCAGCACTTAGCTCAAAGAACGCCACCGCACCGTACTCAAACTCTTCGCCAACAATCCCTTCCGTCGGGAGTCCTAAGCCGTCCCGATAGAAACCAACAGCCCTCGCTAAGTCATCTACACCAAGGGTGATGACAGAAATTCGAGGTCTCATTATCGCTCTCTCCGAAATGGATAACGCCGCGCGCGGGGCCGTGAACTGCAAGTAAAAGGAGATGAAGGCACAGCACTTACCATCGTTTGTTACGCATGTTCAGTGCTGCGAGCCGTTAGCTGCGAATGACGTATAAGCAGGTAAAGTGCAAAACCCACCGCCACACCAGGAACAACGCCTAACACTAGGCAAAGCCAGCCATGCTTGACCGCATGATTAGATGCCTCAAACCAAACCCAAATAGCGAGGACGAACCAACAGAAAAAAACATCAGTTGAATACCCTGCGGCAAATGGATTTACAAAACCCGCCGCAAACGCAGCTATGATATTAGGGTTTTCAATCAGCGGAGGAATAACCAAAAAACAGAAAATAATTGTAAATAGTAAGGCGGCTAAAAAGAGACAAGCCTTGAACACTCTATCACTCATAATATGGGTCTCACTGGATGAAATGAATAGCACTTTGCTATACATTAATGACATTAAATACCGCACTCGCTCTTGCTATGCGTTTTGAATCTACAAAGAAGTAGCTGTTGGCAAAAGCCATATTTCTCCCTACTTTCTGTACGTCGACCTCAATCTCAATCCAGTCACCTAACTTTGCGGAACCTGCATAATCTACATTTAGGCTTGCGGTGACCATAGGCACTGCTTCCTTGCCATTGAAGGCTGCATTATATCCAAGGGCAATATCTGCAAGACTGCTAAACACGCCGCCATGAACCAAATCTCTAGCATTGCAATGTTTTTTCTCCGCTCTAAGACCGATGATTAATCCAGACTCTGACTTTTTATTATAGATAGGGCCAAGTAAATCCAGATAGGGACTACTTCTAAAAATTGGCTCAAAACCTTCTGGAACATTGCTCATATTTTTATCCTTAGAGATGTATAATCCCACAACAGAGGTGTCCAAATAGCCGCTGTGGCATTGGTTGTGCTAGTTTAGCGATCTGTGCATAGGCCAAGCAACGTAAAGGCCGCAAGTATTGAACGCCCTGTTATACATTTAACTCTCGCTGCGCCTTTTTACTTAATGTTGAACACGCCTTCCGATAAGACCAGCCAATCAACTCAGTTAAATACGCTGAATCGAATGCACTAACATTAACAATTGTTACCCAATGAAAACGATGCATATATCTTGCTGGTTTTACGCCAGGCTGATCCGTTAACTCCAAAAATCGTTCCGGCGATACCCGAATACTAAAACGCCACCGTTCAGGCTCGCTCGTTTTAAAGTAAGCAAAGTTTTTACCACGGACTTTATAAGAAAGAATATTTGAAGGCTCACCTTTTTCTGACAATGTCGCATCAGTAAAATTAACGCATAAGCGCTTTACATCAGATACATCCATAATATCTCCGAATACGTGAAAGACTTGAGCTAAGGGCGCTTGAAACGGTGCCTAAACCGACCTCCAAATGATTGCGGGAGATACTGTCGTTGTAGTGCTTCTCAATCCTTTGACGATGGGCACTTCCGGACGAAGCTATTCGAGTTCAATGTCGCAGACTAACAGCGTTCCAGGGGTATAGACTGTTTGTCCAGCCCTAACCTTTTGTTTAGATGGCTGTATCAACATTTCTACCTTGTTTTCTGCTAACACAGGCAACCGAAGCGCGGCGTGGGCTGCCCAGTGCAATGTGTCTTTTGCATTGCACGATTGCGCCTAGCTTTCTTAGGTATTGTATGTGTAGAAGTGCCACGTACTTTTACCAGTATTTAGTGACTCATATAGCTTTTGTGCCTGCTCATTGTCCGGTGCCGTGACCCACTGTAAACGAGCGGCTCCATTTTTAGCGGCATAGCTTCGACAATGTTCAATTAGCTGCCGACAAATACCTTTGCCACGACAATTTGGCAAGGTGTATAAGTCATTGAGAATAGCCACTTTTGCAGTAATTGATGTTGCATATGAAAAGTAAACCGTAGCAAACCCAACAACATTGCCAGCTTCTCTATAGATAAACTGGCAACCAGCAGGGCTAGATTCGCCGAACTGCGCAAAAAAATCTGCATTTCGATCATCAGATATTTCTGAAACTTTATAAAACTCTTGGTACGCCCGAATGAGCGGGAGAACTTCGACCAAGTTTCTTTTTGATACTACTTCAATCATCTGAGGTTTGAATCCTTTTGGCACTTAACACCCGCAATAGGAGCAAAATTGTAGTTCCACTGAGAAGTTTGTCCCTACCTGCTTGCGCTTGTTTTGGGTTATCTCTTGAACCATGACCCCGTCCAGATGACTGTTCCAATTGCGCAAGAATGACCCTAAACTGAAATCAAATACAATACTGGCAAAAATAGGATGCTGATCTTCGCTGCGGTACCATAAACTCCGTACAAGGTGAGTAACGCTGTAAATATTGCAATGCCTAGTGGATAGAAAAAAAGCGCCCTTTCCCCTCCTATAACGACCTCCAACGGTGAGCGACCAATTTCAGACTTATATCTATAACCCACAATAAGCATCGGCAGGAACAATGTAGCCAAGAGAATCAATTCCAAATTCTCCGAACCTATACGAAAAAAATTACCAAAGAAGGATACAGACAACATCAAAGTGAAGATTACCACTCCGTGCCGCGTTCCTTTAGCAAACATGTGTGGGCCCATAACGCCCTAATCAGCCGCGCCGTTTTTTGGCGCCGGATGAATTTGATTGTTAGCTGTATCTACACCACTCTTGGTTTGAATCCAGCCATCAATGTAATAAAACAATATATTGACCGCATTAGTAAAGCAGTCCACCGCCTCTGTCCAAGACCATTCAGGATACTGAATATCTTCTTTTCCAATATGAAATGTCACCGTTCTTTCATTATCATTAAGATTCTGCACGGAATTTGACAAATGAGAACCAGAAAAATGGACATAACCACATAAATTTTTATATACGTCTTTTAGCCATGGATATTCGGGACTCAGAACGTCGACTAAATAACCATCATTCATTTTTTCCCCGTTCCTGTCCTTCAAATTTCTAATTTGTTTACCACCTATTACATCAGTAGCAAAATCGTGGGGCTTTTCTACTAGCCAAGCCGCAGAGAATCGCAAAAACGTATCAATTTGAATTCTAAGTAATGACCTTGCCGCGGCCATATTTTTCGCTTCAATTAATGTAATGAAGCCTTCCGTGTTACCACTAGTTCTTTTCATCGCAGCGATTGCAAGGAGATCTACAGGAAACATGTTGCCACTATCTGCTGAGAAAACAGCTTTCCCAAGATCCATAATTTGATATTCAGTACTTCGGAGCTTGATAATAGCTTCTTCGAGGCTATTGGATGCTACTCGTTCCATGAATTTCCTTACACAGCTAACGAGGCTGTAGGAAAACGTATTTGTAGCTCACGTAATCTTCCAGCCAGATATTTTTAGTTGATTTAATTTTCATACGAATTCTTCATCGTCAGGTCGTTTATTTTTCATATTCCAGCAG
>NZ_JAHWDQ010000008.1 GCF_019312595.1 Zhongshania aquimaris
GTTTGCCTGGCGACCATAGAGACATGGAACCACCTGATCCCATCCCGAACTCAGAAGTGAAACGTGTCATCGCCGATGGTAGTTTGGGGTTTCCCCATGCGAGAGTAGGTCATCGCCAGGCTTCTAAACCAAAGTGCCCCAGCTGAATTCAGTTGGGGCACTTTACTTTTTGGCGCTAAAAAAGTTGGGCAACTGGCGCTGACCGACGGTGAGGTCTCGCGCCATCCTTGGCGCTCGGGGCGTTGCCCTGCTTCCGCTGCGCTACAGCGCTCCTCAACCCTCTAAATTTATCGGTGTAGCGCTATAGGTATGGTTTTCGCGAAGGGTGTTCAATTCGTTCATGTGAATGCCAATCTGAGAGAGGGTATTTTCTTCATATGTTTCCGCTTTCAGTATCGGTAGCAAAAGTAACTCTATGCTTGAGCAAATACGACTGACTTCCATGAAATTTAGAATAGCTGATGTGCCGGCGACTGAGTGAACCGTCCGGTGCAAGTTGTAGATATCATCTGTGGGCTGGGGACTGTTTTGAACTGATTGCCAGACGCTAAGTATATCTTTGATTTTTTGGTCAAGTTTGAGAATGTAATTACGTTGTAGTTCTGCTAACTGCGCATCTACTGAGCCCGAATTTCTACTATCGTTTTGACTCATAATAATTCCGCCATATAGTCCTTATTTCTTCACCCAGCGTCATTGGGTTAAATGGTTTTGTAATAACAGCTACTGCCCCCATACTTTTTAATTTTTGGATTTCTTCAGATTGTGCTTTAGCTGTTATAAACACAATTGGAGTTTCAACGAAATCCGAGAGTTCTCGTATTCGTTCTAACAGCTGAGGGCCGTCCATTCCCGGCATCATCACATCTAATAAAATAAGTTGCGGCATAAAACTGGAAATTAGTTTTAAAGCTTCGGCACCATTGTTTGGTGTTGCGACGGTGAAGCCCGCGACTTGTGTTAGGGCAATATTGGCAACCACGCGGATATCGGGTTCGTCTTCAACATACATCAGACGAGAAAGTTCTGGTGGATTACTCACTGCACTTCTCCGCTTCTTGATTGGCTTGCTGTATGTCAATGTAGAAGGTGCTGCCTTTATCGAGCTCAGAAATGAATGACAATTCACCTTGGTGCTGCTCTACTATAGCCTTGGAAATATGTAAGCCGAGACCGGTGCCACTAATGGCACGTTTGTCCGACGTGTCGGCTTGAGTAAATTTTTCAAATACGCGGCTTTTAAATTCCAATGGAATGCCGAGGCCCTTATCAGTTACCGCGATACGAATTTTGTCTTTTATGACGGTGGCGCTAACTTCAACTACGGAATTTTCATTAGAAAATTTTGCAGCATTTGACATTAAGTTGCTCATTACCTGCATCATACGATCGGGGTCTGCGTTGATGTAGATCGGATCTGGACAGTGCGTCAGAATAAATTTGACATGATGTTTCTTTGCGTAGGCTTGATTGTCGAATATTGCGGTATCTAAAAATGGCTTAACTCGTAGTTTTATACGATTAAACTGCATTTTTTCAGATTCGATTTTTGAAATATCTAGAATGTCATTTATGAGTAGTAGTAATCGGTCACTGTTTTTCTGTGCAATCTGAATAAGCGTATCTGCTTGGTCTGAATTAGCTTCGATTGCCCCGCCTATAATTAAATCCAGTGATGCTTTAATTGATGTGAGTGGGGTTCGAAGTTCGTGGCTTACTGTAGCAATAAATTCATCTTTAATTTGCTGTTCGTGTACGCGACGCATTGCGCTGCGTAATTTTTCTTCGGTTTCTTTGCGCTCGGAAATGTCTCGGACGATACCGGTGAACATGCGCTGACCATTCACTTCCATTTCACTTATTGCAAGTTCCAAGGGGAAGGTGCTGCCATTCTTACGCAGCCCAGTAACTTCCCTGCCTATACCGATTATCTTTTTCTCACCGGTACTTAAATAATTATCCAAATATTGATCGTGCTCGGCGCGATAGGGATTGGGCATTAGCATCGAGACATTTTTGCCCGCCAATTCTTGTAGTTGGTAACCGAATATTTTTTCTGCCGCAGGGTTAACGGTTTCAATCAGACCCCGATCACTAATTGTAATCACACCATCGACGATGGTGTCGAGAATGGCTTTGGTGCGCGCTAATAGCTCTCTTAGTTTTTCCTCGGTATTCTTACGTTCAGAAATGTCGCGAACAATCCCGGTGAACATGCGCTGGCCGTTCACTTCCATTTCGCTTATCGCGAGTTCTAACGGGAAGGTTGTTCCATCAAGTCGCATTCCAGTTACTTCTCGGCCAATACCGATTATTTTTTTATCACCGGTACTGAGGTAGTTTTGAAGGTAGCCATCATGCCCGTGACTGTAGTTGGAGGGCATGAGCATAGAGACATTGTTTCCGATAAGCTGTGCTTTATTGTAGCCAAATATATTTTCTGCCGCAGGGTTAACTGTTTCAATTAAACCGCGATCACTGATCGTAATGACACCGTCGACGATTGTGTCTACGATCGCTTTCGTACGGGCAAGAAGATCATTAACTGCATCTTTATCGTTCATATTTGGTCACTGCCGTGTGAGCTTTTCATAAAGATATAAGCGTTAAAGTATCGGACCCTTGAGTCTAGGTTTATAGAGAGTGCTGGGGAACTGGGAAATATACTTAGATCGGGCTTAACTTTTTGATAGGTAAGGCTAAATGAGTATTTTTTGAGGCGAGTTAGGTTGTTTTGAAGCCTTAATTATTTTACCTGCTGTTTTGCGAGCTTGCGGGCAAGTGTTCGTCGGTGCATACCTAGTCGCCGTGCAGTCTCGGAAATATTAAATCCGGTTTGCGCCAGGGTTTCGTGTATACGTTCCCATTCGAGAGTTTTGATTGAGGTGGCACGGCCCTTAATTTCGGTTTCGACGTTACCTTCCGCATTGTTAAAAGCCGCTTCAATATCGTCGGTATTTGAGGGTTTGGCGAGGTAGTGACAGGCACCTAGTTTTACCGCTTCTACAGCTGTCGCAATGCTGGCGTAACCGGTGAGCACGACAATTAGTATGTCGGGATCGTGTTTGTGTAATGCCTGAACGCAGGCCAGCCCAGATGCATTGCCATCGAGTTTAAGGTCGACTACGGCATAGTTAGGTGAATACTTTTCTAAATGGGTCTGTGCTCCTTCTAAGCTATTTGTGGTGACGACTGCATAGCCGCGTCGCTCAAATGAGCGGGCTAGGGTACGTGCGAAGGCTTCATCATCTTCAATGATTAAAAGATTCTTGCTTGTGTTTGGAATCCCATTACTCATATCGCTAGGCCTCCTTTAGGTGGAGCGCATCTATAGGCAGGTGGATGTTTATTTCTGCACCTCCTTCTTCTCTATTTCTAGCTTTAACTCGGCCACCTAGAATACGAGTCACATTAAACACGAGAAATAAACCTAGACCACTGCCTGGTCTGCCTTTAGTCGACTGGTAAGGTTGCCCTAGGCGATCAAAAATCTCTTTCGAGAAGCCAGGGCCTCGATCGATGACACGAATATGGAGCATATCGTTTTGGCGATAAACTTCAAGGCCGACCCATTCTGGAGAGGCGTCCAAGGCATTGTCGAGGAGGTTATAAATAGTTTGTTTTAAAACGGTATCAGATGCGATCTCGACGTCTTCGCCAAAGTGGTTTTCAAAGCGAAATTCGCCGACTTTTCGGGTCGACGCCCACTCGCTGCTTAAATCGTCAAAAAACTCCCAGACGCTGGTTTCGCCCGAGGATTCACCGCGGGTTTCGCCCGCGGACATTAGGATGCCGCTGACAATGGTTTTGCAACGCTGTACTTGGGTTTGCATTTCCGTAATTTCTTCTTCGAGACCTTTGTCGGCTTGTAGCGCTGGCATATGACGCCAATCGCCGAGAATAACCGCTATGGTGGCCAGCGGAGTACCCAGCTCGTGGGCGGCGCCGGAGGCGAGTAAACCCATGCGTAAGATGTGTTCTTCCTCTGCGGCGCGTTGGCGGAGCTCCGCAAGACGTGCGTCGTGCTCGCGGTGAGTGCGGTTGATGCGATTGATAAATACCACTAACAAGGCAGCATTCAAGACAAGGCAAATTAACATGCCCTCAACGTAATAGCTGCGGATACCTAAGTGATAATCTTGGGGTAAGTCGAGTGGTCGACCTGCTTCTGCGAGCCAAAGAAAACACAGTGTTGCCATGCCAAGTAGAGCCCAAGCGTAAGAAGGGGCTAAAAGCACAGCAGCTAAACCAACCTGCAAGAGGTAAAGGAAGACGAAGGGGTTGGTTGCGCCACCACTGAGATAAAGCTGTATCGTCAGTGTTCCCATGTCTACCAGTAGGCCAATGAATAATTCAGCGGTTTTCACTCGATGTCTAAATCGAAGTGCTAGCTCATTCAATGCGTTGAATACGACGAGCCCAGCTAACACTGATAGCATTAATTGCATCGGCAGTTTTACGCCAAAACCGTAGTGGGTAACTAGAATGGTAAGCAGTTGGCCAAGCACCGCGAGCCATCGAAGTTGCACGAGCTGGCGCATATGCTTACCGAGGGTGTCAGTATCTGCGCTCGGAAGGTAGCTGCTTAAAAGAGTTTCGTCGCTCATAGCTATACAGGTATTTTGTTCGGTAAATTTGAGAGATTACACAGTATAACGTCGCCTGCGTATAAGTCGCAGTTTGCATCAACATGTAGGTGCTTTGTGTTCTTCCCGTACAACAATTATGGCGGCGACAATGGCCAGAAGTGCTAGGCTAAACCAGGTTATGGCGTACACCAAGTGGTTGTTGTGAAAGCTAATAACAGTGAGTCCGCCAACGGGGTGTTGGCTGCCTTGCTGATGTGCTTGGCTGGTCTCATGGCTTTTTTCGGCATCAATAAAGTAAGGTGCGGCGTACAAGTTTTGCATGTTTGCAATCGCTGCCACGTCACGTGAGTACCAGCGATTAGCGTTTGAATCATTATCTCGTACGGCGCTGCCCTTGGGTTCGCTTATTCGTAACAGGCCGATGAGATCTTGCTGGCCAGTCGGTGGCGGTGTGGCTTGAACCCCCTGATTGATGAAACCGCGATTAATTAATACGATACTGCCATCGCTTCGCCGAAAAGGCGTGATCACCCAGTAGCCACTGCCCAGCTCTGTTGCGGCGACAACGAGGGTGTCTTTATCGCTGATAAAATTGCCTGTCACCGATACGCGGCGATACTCGTCTGATTCTCTACTAATGTCTTGCCAGTATTCCGCCGTCGGTGCGGATTCTGGCGATGCGTGAGCTCGTGCATCAACTCTTTGAATAAGATCTAGCTTCCACGCTCTCCGCTCCAGCTGCCAATTGCCGAGAAAAACAAAGCCGACAAAGATGAGGAGCCCGATGGCGAGGGTAATCACTTTTTTAAGCAATGAGGGCATCGCCATGGTTGATTTACTCGCAGCTGTGTCATGTGAGCTATGTACTGCCCATCATGCCCGGCATCATGTTCGCGTTCATGTGGTACATCACCCACAGAGAACCTGCGAGCGTGATAAACAGTAAGACGATAGTGAAAATCAGAGAGAGCATATTCCAGCCGCCTTCTGAGTGAAAATTCATGTGCAGAAAGTAAATCATGTGCACAAGAATTTGCACTAAGGCAAACCCCAGTATAACCACGACGGTTGCATTGCGAGAGCTGAGTACATCCGCCATGACTAGCCAGAAGGGAATTGCGGTGAGAATGACCGAGGCGATAAAGCCGAGCATATAGCCGCTGAACGTGCTGTGCGGCCCTTCTTCGTCATGGTGGTCTAGGCTGTGTTGATTGTGTTCGCTCATGACATTGATCCCATTAAATAGACAATGGTAAATACGCCAATCCAGACGACGTCGAGGAAATGCCAAAACATGGATAGGCAAAATAGGCGGCGGCGGTTTGGTACAGTAAGTCCGTGTTTACGAAGTTGAACGAGCAGGGTGATTAACCAAATAATGCCGAAGGTAACATGTAGCCCGTGGGTGCCGACTAATGTAAAAAAAGCTGACCAGTATGCGCTGCGTTGTGGCGTAGCGCCTTCATGAATCAAATGATAAAACTCAAAGAGTTCTAATCCCAGAAAGGCGGCACCGAATATCCCTGTAATCGCTAACCAAATCATCGTTCCTTTTAGTTTTCCCTGCTGCATTTGCAACATGGCGAAACCATAGGTGATCGAAGAAAACAGCAGGAAGCTGGTATTCAGCGCAACAAGTGGCAGGTCAAACAGCTCAGCGCCAGTCGGGCCCCCCGCGTAACTTTGGCTAAGGACACTATATGTGGCGAAGAGCGCCGCGAAGATCAGGCAATCGCTCATTAGGTAGAGCCAAAAACCCAACAAGGTTCCGTTGGCAACGTGATGTTCTTCGCGCACTAAAAAATCGAAACTGTCCGGCGCCGCGGGTAATGCAGTTGAATGAGACATCTTAAGCAAGCACCTCGTTTCGTTTGGCTTCAAATTCAGCCTCGACTTTTTCTACCTCTTCAACGGGGATGTAGTAGTCGCGCTTGTAGTTGAAGGTATGAACAATAATGGCGATCAATAATGCCGCAAACGACAGTCCGCCTAGCAGCCACATATGCCAAATCATCGCAAAGCCAAACACAGCGCTTATACCAGCAACGACAATACCGGCTGCAGTATTTTTAGGCATGTGGATCGGCATAAAGCCGGTACTTGGGCGCACAAAGCCATTCGCCTTCATCTGCCACCAGGCGTCGTTGTCATATACGCGTGGTGTAAATGCAAAGTTATACTGGGGTGGTGGTGACGAGGTAGACCACTCCAATGTGCGGCCGTTCCAAGGGTCGCCGGTTTCGTCTCGCAGTGAGTCACGTTTTTTATAACTGACGTAAAGTTGAATTAAGAAGCAGGCAATGCCAATACCAATGAGTACCGCGCCCCCTAGTGCTATTTGGAACCAGATTTGTATTGATGGATCGTCGAAGTGGCTCATTCGTCGCGTTACACCCATAAAGCCCAGCAGGTAAAGCGGCATGAAGGCGAGGTAGAAACCGATGAACCAGCACCAGAACGACGCCTTACCCCAGAACGGATCGAGTTTGTAACCGGTTACTTTTGGATACCAGTAAGTAATCGCTGCGAAGGTACCAAAGACCACACCACCAATGATGACATTATGGAAGTGGGCAATCAGAAACAGGCTGTTATGCAGCACAAAGTCTGCAGGTGGTACAGCTAATAACACCCCAGTCATGCCGCCGACAACAAAGGTAATCATAAAGCCGACGGTCCACAACATCGGTACATCAAATACGATGCGGCCGCGGTACATAGTGAATAACCAGTTAAATATCTTGGCCCCGGTGGGTATTGAGATAATCATCGTGGTGATGCCGAAGAAGCTATTCACCGTCGCCCCAGAGCCCATGGTAAAGAAGTGATGTAGCCAAACAAGATACGACAGAATGGTGATGACGAGCGTGGCGTAAACCATCGACGAGTATCCGAACAGACGTTTACCACTGTAGGTCGACACAATCTCGGAGAATACGCCGAAGATAGGCAAAATGAGTATGTATACCTCTGGATGACCCCAGATCCAAATTAGGTTGACGTACATCATGGCGTTGCCGCCAAGGTCATTGGTGAAGAAATTCATGCCCAGATAGCGATCAAGAGACAGTAATGTCATCACCGCAGTCAGCACCGGGAAGGCGGCGACAATCAAAATGTTGGTACACAGCGCAGTCCACACAAACACTGGCATTTTCATCATGGTCATGCCGGGCGCGCGCATTTTAACAATGGTCACTACAAAGTTGATGCCAGACAGTAATGTGCCGACCCCGGCTATCTGCAGTGACCAAATATAATAGTCGACCCCCACGCCTGGGCTTTGCAATATGCCGGTTAAGGGGGGGTAAGCGAGCCACCCAGATTTGGCGAATTCACCGATAAATAGCGATGCCATTACTAGGCCAGCGCCCGCTGCGGTCATCCAAAAACTTAAATTGTTCAAGAAGGGAAACGCGACATCTCGTGCGCCAATTTGCAGCGGCACAATGTAGTTCATTAAGCCAACAACGAAGGGCATGGCCACGAAGAAAATCATGATTACGCCGTGGGCGGTAAAGATCTGGTCGTAGTGGTGGGGAGGTAAATACCCAGTCGCATCGCCAAACGCCATGGCTTGATGGATACGCATCATGATGGCATCGGCAAAGCCGCGCAGCAACATCACGATCCCTAAAATCATATACATCACACCGATGCGTTTATGATCGATGCTTGTGATCCATTCGCGCCATAAATAACCCCAGACTTTGTAATAAGTGAGTGCACCGACAAGCGCGCCGCCACCTATCACGACAACGATAAACGTCGCCAATAGAATGGGGTCATGAAGAGGGATTGACTCCCAGCTGAGTCGACCGAATATCAGCTTGCTTAGTTCGAACTGTTCAGACATGAAAATTACCGATGCCCACGGGGCATTGTCAGTGAATGGAACAAACGCGAGGCGATTAAATTGATTGTGGCAAATAATCTATAGTTCATGATGACCCTCGTGCCGCGCCTTAGGGTTAGCCGAAGAATCGTGGTTTTTGTGATGAGGTGACATCCAGTCCTTCATGCAAACGGAGCCGGCATCTACACAGCGGTTGAGAATGGCGTCGTACAGCTCGGGCGCAACGCTGCTGTAGTAGTGCACAGGATTCTTTTCGCTGGGTTGTTCAAGCACTTTGTAAACAGGGCGGCTAAGTTCATCGCCTTCGGCTTTAACTTTGGCAACCCATTCATCAAAGTTTTCTTCTCTCATGCCAAGAAACTTAAAACGCATATGGCTAAAGCCTTCGCCGGAGTAATTGGCAGAAAAGCCGTCGTAACTGCCGACTTCATTGATTACCGCGTGTAATTGGGTTTCCATGCCACCCATGGCATAGATTTGTCCGGCCAGAGCGGGAATGTAAAACGAGTTCATCATGGTGGTCGATGTGATTTTAAACTTGATCGGGCGGTCAACCGGTGCCGCCAGCTGATTGACCACCGCGATACCTTGTTCTGGGTAGAAGAACAGCCATTTCCAGTCCATGGCCACCACCTCGACGATCAAGGGTTCAACACCTTCAGGAACGGGCTTACCCTCGCTGATGCGATCCAATGGGCGATAGGGGTCAAGTTGGTGAGTGCTCACCCATGTGAGTGCGCCCAAAGCGATAATGATAGCCAGCGGTGCCGCCCAAATAACTAACTCCAGGCTGGTGGAGTGATCCCAGTCTGGGGAGTAGGTGGCGTCTTTATTACTTGAACGGTAGCGCCAGGCGAATAACAGTGTTAGTGCGATAACGGGTACGACCACAATTAGCATGAGTATCGTAGCCCATACAATTAGGTTTGCCTGTTGAGCGGCGATATCGCCAGAGGGCGACATCACTACCGTATCGCAGCCTGATAGCAACACAATAATGGCCGTGAAGAATATATTGCGCAGAGTTCTGTGAATCGACATCGCCACTCGCAAGTCCAGAGATTAGGTGAGGATGCGAACTCTAAGCTAATTGCGTGGGCGATAGAATTGGACAATTTGTCCTATGGCTGGCTCGTCGCAATAAGAGTAGGCTTTCCACCATTACTAAATTTGGATGAAATTTGCGCCATGTCCAGTACAGCTAAACCCATGACGAATAACAACGCTAGCACCGCCGAAATGCAAAACCCCGAGAGGCATTCTTCCGTTGCTCCTGGTGAAATTGCCATCGGTGTGGTCATAGGTCGCGCATCAGAGCACTTCGACTTTTTTGTGTTCGGTATCGCCTGCGTGCTGGTATTTCCCAGCGTGTTCTTCCCTTTTGTTAGCAATTTAGAGGGTATGCTCTACGGCTTTGCGATTTTCTCGATGGCTTTTGTGGCGAGGCCATTCGGTACCGCGTTGTTTATGAATATCCAGCGTCGCTGGGGGCGCAGTGTAAAACTCACAACATCACTATTTCTATTAGGCACGGCTACTGCGGGTATCGCCTTTTTGCCTGGTTACAATACCTTGGGTGGCGCGTCGATATTTTTATTGGCAATGTTTCGTGTCTTGCAGGGCTTTGCTTTAGGTGGCTCGTGGGACGGCTTGCCGTCGCTATTGGTGTTGAACGCACCAAAAGCTAAGCGCAGCTGGTATGCCATGATTGGCCAGCTCGGTGCGCCAATCGGTTTTTTAATCGCTAATTTATTATTCTTATACTTAATTAACAGCGTTAGCAGCGAAGACTTTCAAGCCTGGGCTTGGCGTTATCCTTTCTTTGTGGCGTTCGCAATAAATGTCGTCGCGCTGTTTGCTCGTTTGCGCTTAGTACTAACCGAAGAGTATACGCAGGCACTAGAGGAGAGCGAACTAGAGCCAATTAGCACCCGTGAAATGCTAGACAAGCAGGGGCCAAATATTTTTCTGGGCGCCTTTGCCGCGCTGGCAAGTTATGCACTTTTTCATATCGTGACCATATTCCCCTTATCGTGGATTTTACTCGGTGAGTCTCAGCTAATTGGCAAGGTTCTTGTTGTTCAGGTGTTTGGCGCCTGCATTGGTATTGTCGCCACTATTCTTTCTGGCGTGATTGCTGACCGTATTGGTAAACGGACAACCGTGTCCTTGATGGCGGTCTTGATTGGGATTTTTGCACTGTTTGCACCGATGCTGATGGGCGGCACACCAGCCATGCAAGATGCCTTTATATTAATTGGCTTTGCACTGCTGGGTATTTCTTATGGGCAGGCGTCTGGCACGGTAACCGCGAATTTTGAACGCCGTTTTCGCTATGCAGGTGCTGCATTAACTTCAGATTTAGCATGGTTGTTTGGCGCCGCTTTTGCGCCATTAATTGCACTTGGATTGTCGGTGCATTTCGGTCTTATGGCGGTAAGCCTATATTTGATATCCGGCGCTCTTTGTACGCTATTGGCTCTGCGTATCAATAAGCACTTGGAAGCCGCTGATTAGTCATACATAGCTAGTTGGAAAAGCCGCGATATCTATGAAATAGCCACGTAAAAGCCAGCAAAATCTTGGTGTGAGCGGCTATTAAACGTCGGTTTACGATATTTTTCGCGAGCTTCTTCTCAGAAAGTCTAACTCTTTCTTCAGGTATTCAATTTTTTCGTCAATGCTGGGCTTGCGGGGCGATTCGAGAGCGGATTGGTGTCTCAGATTTAGAAAGTCCTGAGCACTTAGCGCCGGTTCCGGGCAATCGCTACTAACACACCCAAACCTTGCAGGGTCGCCGCAGTCACTCTTCGCAACCAGTGACATAGGCGGTTTATAGTTGCCGACACAGTTGTCCTTTTCATTAGGCATTGATTAACTCTCCCTAATCAGTATTTCTATCTTTCGCTCTCTCCATAGAGTGGGGCGCTTATCTAGCTGCTGTCATCGTTGCGTGTGATCTTCTTGTCATCAATGGCTTCTTGATTGCGAGCTCAACAGTTAAAACCACTTTAAAAAAGGGATGCTACCGTCAACGTGTTAATTCTTAATGAATATTGGCTTAAGACATAATTTTCCTTGTGTACTGGTAAATTGGGTTAAAGATAAATAGATGCGGCTGTAGTGTGATTTCTTGCGGAATCGGCGAAGGTAATTTAAGGGGGTAGGGCTCTAGTGCGTGGTCAATGAGGATAGTTGCTAGCCAGACGTAAGGATTTGAAATGGGTTATTCGGGAGTCTATTTGTTGTCGCCTAGGGCAAGGCCTGCGAAGCGCGTTTACTATAATTTGTTTAAATCAGCTAGACTAAGCGCAGATAAGGACGAGTGTCCGTTGTAGCTAGAGTTGTAGCTAGAAATGGTGGGCCCACCAGGACTTGAACCTGGGACCTGCCGATTATGAGTCGGATGCTCTAACCAACTGAGCTATGGGCCCTAATTTCTAGTGTCGTCAAAAAACGTGCGCGCATTATAGAGCGCGGTGGCTAGGTTGGCCAGTGTTTGACGATATTCACTGAATAGAAATGACTAGGGTTTATGGTTTTTTGGGGATTAAATTCGATAATCTCGTACAGATTTTAGGGAGGCGATACTTGAGTAATCGCGATCGTATTTTTAAAGCCTATTTGGACGACCAGCGCCAGTCGTTACAAGCGCCCTTGGGGTCTGTAGAGGCATTCACTGAGTCACTGCTGGAGTTGCCCGTTATTTCGTCTTCTTCAGAGATGAAAGCCGATGTGAAGAAGATTGCTAAGGCCGCGGTGACCATGATCAAAATGCTGGAGTCGATTTCCGCGTTTTCTGCGGATTCCCAAACCGAGCTTTCCCGTCTGCGGCACGATTTACGTAATGCGATTGGTCTTGTAGATGGCTATGGCGATATGTTGCTCGAAGATTGTGAAGATGACGAGGCTGCAGAGTATATTCGCCAAATTCGTCACCAGTCCCGCTTGTTTCAGGGGCGTTTAGAGCAGTTTAAGTTGGGTGATGACGACAAGGCGGCTTCAGACCCGATAGCGGCTATTTTTAAAAGTTTTAAGCGCGGCATCATCCGCGATGATCAAGAGCATATGGCCGCTAGTATCTTGGTGGTGGATGACAACGACAGCAGTCGCGATCTACTTGCCCACCAATTACAGCGTCAAAATTACATGGTGATAGAGGCCGCCAGCGGTGAGCGTTGCTTGGAGATTATGCGCAGCGCCCAACCAGATTTGGTGTTGCTCGACCTAGTGATGCCGGACATGAACGGCTATGAGGTGCTTCAGGTCATTCGCAATGATGAGGCCCTGCGTCGAATACCGGTCGTTGTGGTAAGCGGCATGCAAGATGAAGAGGGGGCGGTGCGCTGTATTGACGCGGGTGCTAGCGATTATCTCCTCAAACCGGTGAACGCGACCTTATTAAAGGCGAGAATTCGAGCGTCTCTAGAGGCGAAGGGCTGGCGGGATCGCGAGCGGGAATACCTTGCTGAGCTTGAAAAAAGTCAGCGCTTCATTCGCAAAATATTTGGCCGATACCTGTCCGATGAAATTGTGCAACGGCTGTTGGACGATAACGATGGCCTGCAGCTGGGTGGCGAGCTGCGTCAAGTAACCATACTCATGGCAGATATTCGTGGTTTCTCGGCTTTGAGCCAGCAGCTCGGGCCTGAGCAGTGCGTAAAATTGCTGAATAACTACTTTGCTGCGATGACTGAAGTGGTTCAGCGCTTCAGAGGTACGGTCGACGAGTTTGTGGGTGATGGCATCTTGGTGATTTTTGGCGCCCCGCTCAGCGATAAGGATGATTGTGATAGAGCGATAGCGTGTGCAGTGGCGATGCAGCTTGCGATTAAAGACGTGAATGCGCGCAATCGCGCTGACAATTTGCCTGAAATTGCCATGGGTATTGGTTTGAATACCGGCGATGTGGTGGCGGGAAATGTCGGTTCTGAAATCCGCTCTAAGTACGGGGTGGTGGGCCACAACGTTAATCTGACTGGGCGTATTGAATCATGCACGGTGGGTGGGCAAATATTGGCCTCGCCGGCGACGATAGCTGCCGCCTCGACTCAGGTATTGTCCGGCGATAAGGTGACCGTATCGCTCAAGGGTATGGGTGACGCGGTTGCCTTGACCGAAATTTTGGGCGTCGGAATGCCCTATGATTTAGTACTGCCGCAGCCAGTGGATGAGTGGCAGGTATCAAAGGATCAAATTCAGCTGCAGCTCACCTTGATGGCGGGTAAACAAACTGCGTCGAAGCAATATGTAGTTCATGTTGATGCGCGCTCGGGTGACCGATTGCGTGTTACCAGTACCGAGCCTTTACCGATGTTGGTCGATGTGAGTATCGACGACTTTGACGCTGCGTGTTACGCAAAAGTAACGGCCCAGAGTGCAGACTCCGAATTTGAATATGTTTTAACACTGACGTCGACAAGTTCAGATTTACAAAGCGCGCTAAAAGGCGCATTTGATGAATAAGGTATGGGTGCTGTAATGCCGACGATATTACTTGTCGAAGATAATGAAATGAACCGCGATATGTTGAGTCGTCGTTTAAAACGCAAAGGCTACGAGGTGCTGTTGGCGATTGATGGTCAACAAGGCATTGATATGTGCCTTTCGGTCAGACCAGATTTAATGCTTTTAGACATGAGTTTACCGGTAAAAGACGGCTGGCAAGTCGCGCGAGAAATGAAGGCGAGTGAGTCGCTGCAAACGATTCCTATCATTGCGCTAACCGCACATGCGATGGCCGATGATCGTCAGCGCGCCTTGTTGGCGGGCTGCGATGATTATGATACCAAGCCGGTTGACCTGCCTCGATTGCTTGGCAAGATTGAACATCTACTCGGTGTTACCGAATGAGTTTTACCCGCCGTTTAACATTTTCTTTTGTCGCTATTTTGGTGCTGTCGCTTGGCAGTGTATTAATTCAAGTATGGGGTAACGATACGCGGCGCAGGAATGTGTGGTTGTTGCAACACGTGATTCGTACCCAGTCGGAGCTAAACGACTTTAGTCAGCGAATGTATAGCGCCCATCGCAAGATATTGGTGGTCGATGCCTTAGCTGAATCCGGCGCCCAAAATGCGGTGACTGAGGTGGAGCGCGGCGAGTTGCTTGCTGGTATTGATGTACTGGCCGCCCTCGAAAAGGAGTTAAACAGGGATTTACAAGAATACTTGGAAGCGGGGCGTTACGAGCCTTTAGGGGCCGCTGAATTGCTTGACCATTGGCGGGAGTTTCTACAGGCGAATGCTGGGCCGCATGGCGAAGACTTGCAGCGAGAATACGAGGCGCTAAGTTCACGTATCAGCGCGAATGAATGGTATCTCTTAACACGTTCCGATGAAATCAATGCGGGCTTGCGTGAAGTCGTTAGTATGACCAATAAAGTGGCCTTGGCGGTGTTTTTACTGGCGCTAATTACCACATTTGTTCTCGGCTATTACATGACTCGGTATACCAGGCGCGCGATTCGGCAGTTGCAAAAAGGCACGTCTGAGTGGGGGCAGGGTAATTTTGATTACAGCATCGCTGATATGGGGCATGACGAATTTGGTCAGCTGGCAAATTCCTTTAATGATATGGCCTCGAGTCTTCGGCAAGCGATGGGACGAGTCCGAGAGGCGAGCAGGCGAGCGGATGCGGCGAACCAGGCAAAGAGTGGCTTTCTGGCCAATATGAGCCATGAGCTGCGTACGCCGATGAATGCCATTATTGGCTATTCTGAAATGCTCTTAGAGGAAATTGCAGAAGAAGAGCAGCTTTCAGTAAATGATTTACAGCCTGATCTGGAGAAAATTCAATTAGCGGGCAAGCACCTGCTGACTCTGATTAATGATGTGTTAGATATTTCTAAAATTGAATCTGGTCGGATGGCGGTCTTCTGGGAAGATGTCGCTTTAGATGCTGTATTGCGTGATGTTGAAATCACAGTTGCGCCATTGATGGAGAAGAATGGCAATACCCTACATTGTGATTTCGATTTGCACGATGAACGGATTCGCACCGACGTGACGCGCCTGCGACAAATACTGTTGAATTTGCTGAGTAACGCGGCAAAGTTTACCCGCGCTGGCGATGTGTATCTTAGCGTGGCTGAGCAGAGGGAAGATGGCCAAGATTATTTAATGGCAGTGGTTAGAGATACCGGCATTGGTATGAGTGAAGAGCAGTTGGGCCGAGTTTTTGATGCGTTTGTGCAGGCCGATTTGTCTACCACAAAACAATATGGCGGCTCGGGTTTAGGTCTAACAATTTCGCGCAAATTCGCTGAGCTGCTGGGTGGCACTATCACGGCAAGCAGTGAGTTGGGGAAGGGTTCTACCTTCAAGCTAAAACTACCTGTGGGTGATGGCGATGGGGCTAAGGTAGCTTTAGAGAAAAATGCCAGCGGCGATATTCTGGTTATCGATGACGACCTTGCGGCTTTGGATTTAAGCCACCGGGCGCTTAGCCGAGAGGGGTACCGGGTGCGGACAGCCTCGTCTGGTGCTGAGGGTTTAGAAATGGCAAGGCAGCATCGGCCAGATTTGGTGGTGCTCGATGTAATGATGCCGGGCTTGGACGGCTGGCAAGTGCTGCATAGCATACGTGGCGATGCGGTGCTTGGCAGCGTGCCGGTATTAATGTTGTCGATGTTGAATGAGCATGATCTCGGTTTACTGCTTGGTGCCAGTGGTTATTTGGTGAAACCAGTAGAAAGTGCTGAGCTAGCGGCGGTGGTGCGCGACCTGCTACCGGCAACGGCGGTGGGCAATATGCTGCTTATAGAGGAGGGCGATACGCTGGCTAAGGTCATTGAGCAGCTTCCCGGGGCCGAGCATTGGAAAATTTATCACAGCGGTGATTTAACGCGGGTGGCTGAATTGCTAACCGAGTTGCCGTGGCAGTTGATTGTGATGGGCCCGCACAGCGATAGCGGTCAAGTCACTCGATTGGTCGCGCATCTGCGCACTGAGCATTGGCGCACTGTGCCGATGTTGATGGCACAAACCGAGGCGGAAATGCTTAGTTTGCGTGGTCAATTAGGCGCCTACTTGGATCGCGACGAGTAAAGACCTCTTCGACTTTATTGCAGGGTAAGCTGGCGCAATTTTTCGATAGCGCGCTGCAGATTAAATGTCTCGTTCAGCAACTGCTGTTGCCTAGCCTCTGCCTGTTCGCGCAGGGCTATTTCTCGATTTAAATCTAATCTCTGTTCTAGACAAAGCTTAGCGCTGAGAAGAAACATATCTAAGCTCGGCTTGTTTTGTGGCCAGCGCATTATTTGTTGGTATAGGCGATCCATAGTTGCGGTCGCTAAGGCCAAATTAAACATCGGGCTGTTTGGGTGTAAATAAACCAGTGTTAGGCCGGCGAGTGACTCTTGGATAGTATTTTGGTCAGTGCTCTCTTTGAGCAGCGCTTGAAAATCAGCCTCCGCCGCCGCAAATTGCTGCAAATTAAGTTGCTGCAGCGCTTGTGTAATGCTGCTGGTTTGCCGACTGCTGTCTAATGCGGGTGGTGTAAATTGAAACGAGTCATCCTGAGGCGGGGCGGTTTGGCAGCCAGTGATTAGGCCGACAAAAACAAGATAAAAGCTTGCGGTGCTTAGCAGGCGAGTGGCGTTAGCTAGCATCGTAGGGTTTCCATGTAAATGTTGAGAGCCGAGTTTGCCTTTGGCGCTTGGCAAGCTCGGCTCTTATCACCGGACTTATTCGTCTAGGAAGCTGCGCAGGTGATCTGAGCGAGTTGGGTGACGCAATTTACGTAAGGCCTTCGCTTCGATCTGACGAATACGCTCGCGCGTTACGTCGAACTGCTTGCCCACCTCTTCAAGGGTGTGGTCGGTGTTCATATCGATACCAAAACGCATGCGCAAGACTTTTGCTTCGCGGGCGGTAAGTCCCGATAAGACATCTTTAGTCGCTTCACGCAAACCTTCGCCAGTGGCAGAATCAATGGGTGAAGAGATGGTGCTGTCTTCAATGAAATCGCCCAAGTGTGAATCTTCATCGTCACCGATGGGGGTTTCCATTGAGATAGGTTCTTTGGCAATTTTAAGTACTTTACGTACTTTGTCTTCCGGCATTTCCATGCGCTCGCCAAGTTCTTCTGGTGTGGGTTCGCGACCCATTTCCTGAAGCATTTGACGCGAGATGCGATTCAGCTTGTTGATCGTTTCAATCATATGCACTGGAATACGAATAGTGCGCGCCTGATCCGCAATAGAGCGAGTAATGGCCTGACGTATCCACCACGTTGCATAGGTAGAGAATTTGTAGCCGCGACGGTATTCAAACTTATCTACCGCTTTCATCAGGCCGATATTGCCTTCCTGAATTAAGTCGAGGAATTGCAGGCCGCGGTTGGTGTATTTTTTCGCTATTGAGATAACCAAACGCAGGTTGGCCTCGACCATTTCTTTCTTGGCGCGACGGGCGCGCGCTTCACCGATAGATACGCGACGGTTGATTTCTTTAATATCAGAAATCGTCAGGTCTTGGCGCTCTTCAATGTAGGCTATTTTGTTTTGAATACGGCGGATAACGTCGCTGTAGTCGGCGAGCTTAGCGTGCTTCTTCAGAAGCTCGTCAGCCCACTTTAGATTGGCTTCATTGCCTTGGAAGCTGCGAATAAACTCTTTGCGATCAATGCCGACGTTCTTCACGCAAATGGTCATGATCTCGCGTTCCATTGAGCGAATAGAGCTCAATGTGGTGCGAACTTCTTCAATCAAGGGATCGAACATGCTAGGTGTGAGCTTGAAGAACTTAAATAGCTCTCCCAGGGCGTTTAATTCTTTGGCAGTTTGCTTGCTGTAACGACCGTGCTCGGCAATCGATTTTTCGACTTTGTCGGATTGTTTCTGCAGGGCGGCAAAGCGGATTTTAGCTTCTTCTGGATCCGGGCCAGAGACGGCGTCTTCGTCATCATCGCTGGCTTCTGCCGCGGCAGCAGCTTGAGCCTGTGGCGAGGGCACATTGTCTGCGGGGTCTAAATAGCCGCTCATAATGTCGCCTAGGCGGCGCTCTTCAGCAACAACCTTGTTGTATTCGCCCAATACGCCTGTGACAACGCCTGGGTAGAATGCAAGTGCGGCCATGACTTCACGGATGCCTTCTTCGATCCGTTTTGCGATGACGATCTCGCCTTCGCGGGTTAGCAGTTCAACCGTACCCATTTCACGCATATACATACGCACTGGGTCAGTGGTGCGGCCGGTTTCGGTCTCAACGGCTGCCAGGGCTGCGGCGGCCTCTGCGGCGGCGATATCATCTGGTGAGTCACTACCAGCCATGATCAGGGTGTCCTCATCAGGCGCGTGTTCAAACACCTGAATACCCATGTCGTTGATCATTTGGATGATTTCTTCGACCTGATCCGGATCAGAGATGTCTTCCGGTAAGTGGTCGTTAACCTCAGAGTACGTTAGATAACCCTGCTCCTTGCCTTTGGCAATGAGTTGTTTGAGGCGCGATTGATGCTTTGAGTCACTCATTCTTTCAAATTACTCGTTAGGTGCAGGTTAAAAAATAGCCGCGAATTATACTCTATTTACCCTTGGTACGACCAGTAAATTCCGGACTTGTTCTGGTAAATGGCGTTTCATCGCTGTTGTTTGGTGCTGTAAAAATTAGTCACTAGTGTGTATGCGGTGTCAGCCTGCTGTTTTATAAGCGGTGCTTTTGCTTTAAAAGCTGCTGAATCGCAAGCAACTGCTGTTTATCTGCCTCGCTAAGTTCAGCGTAGTTCGCGCTAGCTGGTTTGTCGACTTCATTACCGCTACGTAATTTATCGACGTGGTTGCGCAGTACTTGAGTCGATTTTTGAGTTTCGATGTGTGCCAAAGTGTCGAAAAATGCAGCTTCGGCTTTTTCGTCGTTTAATTCTGTGCCGAGTAGCTCAATTGTTTTGAGTGCCTCGGTCATAACCTCGTATTCGGGCTGGCCATACCAGTGGCCTAGCAGCATTGCTGTGCTGGAGTCTGGCCGCTTGCGCAGCAGCGCAATGGTGTTATTGAGTAGCGTTGCCGCTGCGGAATCTTCACTGTTATTTATGTTTGCTGGCCCCGTTGCTGCGCCGCGTGGGTTGAACAGCAGCATAGCTAGTGCGAACAGTAACGGGTCGCGTTGCGAGCCCGGTAGTTTGGCTGTGAGCTTTTGTGTACTGCGGCGTTGTTCGGGTGCGGCGGGTGCGGTGACTTCCGGCGGAGTCGGTGCCGGCACTTCGTCGAGCAGTTGGTCAATCGACTGACGGCTAAGACCGGTGCGATTTGCCAGTGAATCAAGCATGAGCTGGCGGAATACGCCGTCTGGTAGGAGTTGCAGCCGCGGTAGCGCTAATTTGCTTAGACGCGCTTTGCCTTCCAGTGTATCTGGGTCGGTTTGTTCATGTAGTGATTCAAAAAAATAGCGTTCCAGTGGCGCGGCATTGGCGAGCAGTTTTTGAAATCCGGCGGCGCCATCTCGGTTTACGACGCTGTCGGGGTCGTCGCCCTCGGGTAAAAATAAAAATCTAATTCGGCGGCCGTCTTCCATGACGGGAAGTGCGTTTTCAAGTGCGCGCTCTGCGGCCTTGCGCCCAGCGGCGTCACCGTCAAAACAGAAAATGAGTTCGCTCGCGTAGCGGAACGCTGTGCGCAGGTGCTCGGTGTTGCTAGCCGTGCCAAGGGTGGCGATGCCTGTCATGATACCGTGCTGGGCAAGCGCGACCACATCCATATAACCCTCTACCACCAGCAGTTGTTCGAGGTGGCGATTATTTTGGCGCGCCTGATACAGGCCGTAAAGTTCTTTGCCTTTATGGAAAATGTCGGTTTCCGGTGAGTTTAGGTACTTGGGTTTGTCGTCACCTAATACCCGGCCGCCGAAGGCGATGACCCGGCCGCGATTGTCGCGGATGGGGAACATGATGCGGTCGCGGAAGCGGTCATAGAGTTTTCCGTCTTCTTTTTCAATTAGCATGCCCGCATCAATCAGCTGCTGTTTGTGCTCCTCTGTGTCGCCAAAGGTTTTTAGCAAATTGTCCCAGCCTGGCGGGGCAAAGCCAATATTGAAGTCGCGGGCGATGCGGCCGCTTAGGCCGCGACGCTTTAGGTAATCAATCGCGCGCTGTGATTGCGGGTCTGAGCGAAGCTGCTTTTGATAATAAGCCGACACCTGCTCCATCAGATCGTAAATGGTTTTGCGGCGTTCTTGTTTTACCTGCTGCTGCGGACTGAGTTCCTCGCGGGGAACCTCTAGTCCGGCGATGTGGGCGAGATTGTCGACGGCGCTGGGAAAATCCTGGCGCTCGTAATCCATAATAAAGCCGACAGCATTGCCGCCCGCGCCACAGCCAAAGCAGTAGTAAAATTGTTTGTCTGGGTTAACGCTAAAGGAGGGCGTTTTTTCTTCGTGGAAAGGGCAGCGGGCACTGTAATTCTTGCCGGTTTTTTTGAGCGATACGCGGCGATTTATGACGTCAACGATATCAACTCGGGAGAGTAGATCGTCGATAAAATATTGGGGGATACGTCCTTTTGCGGCCACGTTAGTGTTTCCGGAGCAGAAGTTGAGTGAGCGTATCAGTCGGTGTTGGTGTTGGCAATTGCCTAGAGCTTAGGCCAGTAGCGCTTTAATCTTCTGGCTAACGGCACCCATGTCGGCGCGGCCCTGAACCTGGGGCTTGAGTACAGCAACAACCTTGCCCATGTCTTTAACCGCTTCGGCGCCGCTGCTGATAATGGCTTCTTTAATGAGGCCTTCTAGCTCTTCGTCGCTTAAGGGGGTGGGCATATAAGATTGGATGACGCCCATTTCAAAGCGCTCCTGCTCTGCCAGATCTTCACGGCCAGCATTTTCATACTGGCTGATCGAGTCACGGCGTTGCTTACACATTTTGTCGAGCACAGCCAGAACGCGCACATCATCAATATCAATGCGCTCGTCGACTTCAATGCGTTTTATTTCTGCGAGTATGAGTCGCACGGCATTCAATGTCGCTTTGTCTTTGGCTCGCATCGCGGCTTTCATCGCGTCTGTGAGTGTTTGTTTAAGCGTTTGATCTGCCATGGGCTCGCAGAGTTTCCTTTATAGAAGGAGGGGCGTAGCTAAAGCGCAAAGGCGCTACTAAGCACTCTTGAAAGGAGTGTCTTAGTAGAGGCGTTGTTGCTTTTTGTTGTCGCGTGATACTTTTTTAGCGTGACGCTTAACAGCGGCTGCTGCTTGGCGCTTACGAACAGAAGTTGGCTTCTCGTAGAATTCACGACGACGAACTTCTGCTAATACGCCTGCTTTCTCGCAAGAACGCTTAAAACGGCGTAGGGCGATATCAAATGGTTCGTTTTCTTTGAGTTTGACTGAAGGCATTCGTTAAACCTGTCCTAATCAATGTGCAAAATTTGCTGTTTGCACCGCTAAATTGAAAGCGGCACTCCAAGGGCGCTGAATTCTATACTCTGTTGTGGCAAAAAGCAAAGCCATTAAGGCGATTACTGGTGCGAATCCAACTGAGCCAGTATCATGCGCCCTCAATTAGTGTGGGATGTCTGAAAGTGCGTGTTTTGGGACTGGAAACCTCCTGTGATGAAACAGGTGTGGCGATATACGATTCTGAGCGGGGTTTGCTTGCAGAGGCTCTTTATAGCCAGATAGCGCTGCACGCTGAATTTGGCGGTGTGGTGCCGGAACTAGCTTCGCGCGATCACGTGCGCAAACTGCTGCCGCTGGTGCGTGAAGTCTTGGAAAAGGCCGGTATGCGCGGCAGCGATTTAGATGGCGTCGCATTTACCAATGGCCCAGGGCTGGCGGGAGCGTTAATGGTGGGGGCTTGTGCCGGTCGCGCTATGGCATACGGCTGGGGGATTCCCGCTGTTGCAGTACATCATATGGAAGGGCATTTATTGGCCCCGATGCTTGAGGAAAATGCGCCGAGCTTTCCATTTATTGCATTACTTGTTTCCGGTGGCCATACCCAGCTGGTGCGCGTTGATGGCATAGGTCGATACCGTATTCTGGGTGAGTCACTCGATGACGCCGCTGGCGAGGCTTTTGACAAGGCTGCAAAAATGCTCGGCTTGGGGTATCCCGGCGGGCCGCAGGTAGCGAAGGCGGCAGAGCGAGGAATCGTCGGCCGCTACACATTTCCACGGCCAATGGTAAATCGTCCGGGCTTAGATTTTAGTTTTAGCGGTTTGAAAACATTTACCTTAAATACCGTCGCTGCCAGCAAAGAGGCGGGGACGTATAATGAGCAGGATCAGGCAGACATCGCAGTTGCGTTTCAAGAGGCGGTAGTCGATACCTTGGTGATTAAATGCACCCGAGCACTGGTTCAAGAGAATTTAAGCACCTTAGTGATGGCCGGTGGTGTGAGTGCTAATAAAGTGCTGCGTGAACGCTTGGCGCAGAAATTGGCCAAATCAGGTGGCAGTGTATTTTATCCACGCCCAGAATTTTGTACCGATAACGGTGCGATGATCGCGTATGCGGGGCATTGTCGATTGCGGGCCGGCCAACACGAAGATTTAGGCGTTTCAATACGGCCCCGCTGGCCGATGACCGAATTAACTCCAGTCTGATTTATTCCGTGTCGGGCAAAGGGCAGTTTATGGATATTGTGTATATACGTGGTTTGCAAGCCGATGCGGTTATCGGTATTTACGATTTTGAGCGCGCCCACCGCCAGAGCTTGGTGTTGGATCTTGAGTTGGGCACCGACATTCGTCCCGCAGCGGCGGGCGACGATATTAGCCTCACCTTAAATTATAAAGCCGTTACTGAAACCGTAGAGCGTTTTGTAAAAGAGAGCGATTTTGCCTTAGTCGAGACCTTGGCTCAGCGCTGTGCAGAAATGATTATGAGTGAATTCAAGGTGCCCTGGTTGCGCCTGAGCTTGAGTAAGCCCGGTGCAATGCGCCAAGCGCAGGATGTTGGGATTATTATTGAGCGTGGTCAGCGCTAATTATGTCCGAGGTTTTTTTAAGCTTGGGTAGTAATACCAGCCGTTACCGGCATATGACCATTGCGCTCGATACCCTCAGTCAGCATTTCGGCCCATTGATGTTGTCCCGTGTTTATGAAAGCGAGTCGGTGGGTTTTCAAGGCACGCTTTTTTTAAATATGGCGGTGGGGTTTTCTACTGACATACCCTTGGCTGACTTGGCCGCGCAGCTGCGCGACATTGAGTTAAGCAATGGCCGCTTGCCGAACGCGCCTAAGTTTAGTCCGCGCACCTTAGATATTGATATTTTAAGTTATGGTGAGCTCACTGGCTGTCACAGCGGCATCGAGCTGCCCCGCGATGAAGTTCTCTACAATGCCTTTGTACTATTGCCGCTCACCGAGATAGCGCCAGATCATTGCCATCCTATTGATGGGCGCAGCTACCGTGATTTGTGGGCTGCTTATTCCTCCGATCAAAAATTGTGGCGAGTGCCATTTCAGTGGCAGGGTAGCAATATTTCTGAGGGCTAGGCATTCAGTTCTGTCAGACGCTTTAAGCGTGCTGCTCGCAGCGCCTCTCCTAATGCGGGGCCTGTAAAGCCCTTGGCGATTAAGTCTGCAGCTCGAATTTCCCGCAATGCGCTAGCGGCGTCTAGCACTGGTTCTAGGCGCTGTTCGTCGGGCAAGCGCAATCTTGCGACGACGACAAATGAACCTAATAGCTGCGGGCGTCGCGTGTAATCAAAACTTTCCAGCAATGCTAGCCAATCTACAGCGCTATTCAGTGTTGGCAGGGGAATATTGGCGGCGCAGCGCTCGGCAAGCCATGCGGCGCTATTGCTGGCGCGCAATTCGCGACATAGGGTTCTACATTGCTCTGCATCTAAGTCGCTACAGCTTATAGCGAAGCGAATATCCGCATCGGCCCCTGCTTCAGCGGCTTTTGCCAAGCTGTTTAGTGTTGCCGTGCTTAACGCCGGAGGCCACATCGGAAATAGCGCATGTAAGGCGCGGCACCTGAGTAAAACCTGAAAAAATACCTCGGGTGATTTCTCGTTTAGTGCCTTGTATAACTCCACCCAAATACGCTCGGCGGCGATGGTCGCAAGCTCGCCGTTGTCGCTCATTTCTCGCATTAAGACTTGGGTTTCGTCTGCGACCGTAAAACCGAGGTGAGCGTAGCGCGCCGCGAAGCGCGCAACCCGCAAAATACGCAGCGGGTCTTCACTAAAAGCCGGTGATACATGACGAAGCAGGCGATTATTTAGATCTTGCAGGCCGCCGTAGGGATCAATGATCTCGCCGCTGTCATCTTCAGCTATCGCATTGATGGTTAGGTCGCGGCGGCTGAGATCCTCTTCAAGAGTGATGTCAGGGCTGAAATCGCAGATGAAGCCGTGATATCCAACACCGGATTTTCGCTCTGTGCGAGCGAGGGCATACTCTTCCTTAGACTTAGGGTGCAAAAAAACCGGGAAGTCTTTGCCAACTTGTTGAAAGCCTTGGTCGAGCAAATCTTCTGGACGTGCACCCACCACCACCCAGTCTCGTTCGTGAAAGGGGTAGCCTAATAATTTGTCGCGCACGGCGCCGCCGACGAGATAGGTTTTCATGGTGCAGAGTTCGGTGTTGGGTATTTGCAGGGAGTATAGCAAAAGGGCGAGTCGGACGTCGGGTGTCGGGTGTCTGACGAAAATTCAAAAACAGTCCGAGCGAGTTTTTGAGTGAGCAAAGCGAATGTCCCTGGCGTCCGACTTCAGGCTTCTGACGTCCGACGTCCGACTAAAACCGAGTCAGATGTCGGAAGTCTGATGAAAAATCAAAAGGAGTTCGAACGGGTTTTTGAATGAGCAAAGCGAATGCCCTTAGCGTCCGACTTCAGGCCCCCGACGTCCGACACACTCAAGCACGCATCTCCCGTCTCTCCTCAAGCGTCCAGCAATTAGCAAGAACACCGATGAAACTCCCCGCTATCCATATTCAGCATCGTCATGTGGCGGCCCCAAACGCAGCCGCTGTCTAGCGCAATGATATCGCTGCGATTGGTTTCGCACTCCAGTGCTGCCCAGTGGCCGAAGATGAGTGTTTCGCTGCGGCTGCCTTCGGCTTGCCATTCAAACCATGGCCGGTAGGGTGCTGGAATGTCGGCGGCGCCCCCTTTGAAACTCAGTTCCAGTTTGCCCGTGACATCGCAAATACGCATGCGGGTTAAATGATTGGTGATGGCACGCAGGCGATCGTAGCCGGTAAGGTTGTCGTCCCAAGTTAGTGGCTCATCGCCGTACATATTGCGAAAGAAGTCGTCTACATGGGGGCTTTGTAATACCGTTTCGACTTCGCGGCTAAGCGCGAGCGCTTGTTCGCTAGTCCACGCGCTGGGAATGCCGGCGTGGCTCATTAGGTAGCGGCCATCGTCTGATTTACGCACCAAGGCCTGCTGCAGTAGCCAGTGCATGAGCTCGTCACAGTCTGGGGCGTTTAGCAGCGCTTGGAGGGTGGGGTGGCGTCCGCGCTCAGTGGTGCCGCGGGCTAAGGCAATGCAGTGGAGGTCGTGATTGCCAAGGGTAATGCGCAGTGATTCTTTGATGCTATAAAGATAGCGCAGCGTATCGAGGGAGTCCGGGCCGCGATTAATGAGGTCGCCAACCAGCCAGAGCTGGTCGCGCTGAGGATTAAAGCTAACTTGATCTAACAGGCATTGCAGGGGCGCTAGGCAGCCCTGCAAGTCACCTACCGCGTATCGGCCCACGCGAGCGCCTTAATGCAATGCCGATGGGCGTGCGAGAGAGAAAATGCCAATAGGCGCGATAAATGGACGACCAGAAGCACTAATCATTTCGTAGCTGCCTTCCATGGTGCCAACGGCGGTGTCGATGACCGCTCCCGATGTGTAGCTAAAGGATTCGCCAGGGCCAATCAAGGGTTGTTTGCCAATAACCCCTTCGCCTTGTACCTCCTGAACCTGATTGTCGCCGTCAGTAATAATCCAATGCCGGTTTAAAAGGCGAACAGCCTCTTCGCCGGTATTGCGAATTGTAATGGTGTAGGCAAAGGCAAAGCGTTGCTGTGCGGGCTCTGATTGGTCGGGTAGAAATTGACTCTCTACCTGGATTTCTACTGGTTCTGATTCGGTCATGATGTGCTCCGCAAATTACTCGCTGTTGCTGTCCACCGCATTGGCGATGGCAACATAGTCCGCTAAGCCCAGTTGTTCAGGACGAAGGCCAGAGTCGATACCCAAGCTTTCTATCGCCTCGCTATCGATAACCGCTTTTAAGGTATTGCGCAAGGTTTTTCGGCGCTGGTTGAAAGCGCTGCGCAAGACCGTTTGCAGGGTCTCGACATTGTTCGCTGGGCACGGTGGTGTTTCGTAGGGCGTTAGTCTAACGATGGCGGATTGTACCTTGGGACGGGGGGTAAAAGCTTCCGGTGGCACATCAAATAGCGATTCTACTTCACAAAAATATTGGGCCATGATGCCGAGCCGCCCGTAGGTCTTGCTGCCGGGCTGGGCGGCGAGCCGATCTACCACTTCTTTTTGCAGCATAAAATGCATGTCAGCAATGCAGTTATGGGCGGTAAGCAGGTGGAAAATGAGCGGCGTAGAGATGTTGTAGGGCAGATTGCCGACCACGCGTAGCTTGTCGCCCGCAGCTAAGGCGGTAAAGTCGAATTTGAGCGCGTCACCCTGATGAATTCGGAAATTAGTTTCGCCGCCGAATTTTCCCTCAAGAATCGGAATAAGGTCGCGGTCTAACTCAATCACGTCGAGTTGACATCCAGAGGCAAGAATTGACTCGGTGATCGCGCCTTGGCCGGGACCGATTTCCAGCACTCGCTGATTTTCTAGCGGACTAACGGCGCGGACTATGCGGCGAATAATACCTTGATCATTGAGGAAATTCTGACCAAAGCGTTTGCGCGCTTGGTGCTGTGGAGGTGATTGCATTAAAGACTATTCCTGCTGCTGTGCTCCGCCATTGAGATGGCGGTGGTGAGCGCGGCATAGAAACTGCCGCTGTCGGCGCGGCCGCTGCCGGCTAAATCCAGCGCGGTGCCGTGGTCGACTGAAGTGCGAACAATCGGCAGGCCAAGGGTGATATTTACGGCTCGGCCAAATCCCTGATACTTAAGTACGGGCAGGCCCTGGTCGTGGTACATCGCCAGCACCGCGTCGCAGTGTTCAAGATGATGTGGCGTAAATGCGGTGTCTGCGGGTAAGGGGCCACTTAAGTGCCAGCCGCGTGTTCGCAGTTGCTCCAGACAGGGAATAATCGTATCGATTTCCTCTCTGCCCATATGGCCACCTTCGCCGGCGTGGGGGTTTAGTCCTAGCACCAAAATGCGCGGCTGCTGGCAGCCAAACTGCTGCAGTAGTGCACCGTGTAAAATTTCGGTGACGCGTTGCAGGTTGTCACTGGTGACGGCGGCGGGAACGGCGCTCAGCGGCAAATGCGTGGTGACCAGCGCGACCCGCAGTTGCTCGGTGGCGAGCATCATGACAACTTTATCGACATGGCAGCGCTCAGCCAAAAATTCGGTATGACCGCTAAAGGGAATGCCGGCGTCGTTAATAATCGATTTTTGCACAGGCCCAGTGACGAGCGCTTGGCAGTCGCCGTTCTTACATGCGTCGGTTGCGCGGCGCAGCGTTTCCAATACGTAATGAGCATTGTCGACATTGAGAATACCGGCTTCAGCAGGGCTGTGGCAGGGAATACTCACCACCCGCAAATGACCGCTGCGATGTGCCATCGGCGCGGCGCTAAAGTCGGCTTCGCTTATGTGTAAGGGCAGGCCGATATCAGCGGCACGCTGAATTAACAAAGCGGGGTCGGCAAAGGCAATTAATTCGGCGTCAAAATCTTGTTGGGCGAGCTTAACTAAAAGCTCAGGTCCGACCCCGGCAGGTTCGCCGGGGGTAATGGCAATACGTGATGGCATTAAATTTTGATGTCGACAAAGGCTTCGCTGCGGATTTTACGAAGCCATATATCAAGCTCATCGGCGTATTTGCGCTCGTGCAATGCATTGCGAGCGATTTGCTTGCGCATATCATTGGTCACGTCCTTGGTGCGGCGCTCAACCACTTTGATAACATGCCAGCCGAATTGGCTTGCGACTGGCACATGAATTTCGCCGGGGCTGGTTTCGTCCATTGCCTTTTGGAACTCAGGGACGAGCTGCCCGGGGGTGGTCCAGCCGAGGTCGCCGCCTTCTTGGGCAGAGCCGATATCTTCGGAATACTCTTTAGCTAACTCGCGGAAGTCTTCGCCATTTAAAGCGCGCTGACGCAGTTGCTTGGCCAGTGCAATGGTTTGTGCTTCGTCGCGAATCGCAGAGGGTTTGAGCAGAATATGGCTGGCACGAGTCTGTTTAACCAGTTGTTTTACGCCGCGGCTTTCCAAGAGTTTGATGATATGGAAACCGCTGGCGCTTTGCAGTGGCTCTGATACATCGCCATCGGTCATTTTTGACGCTACACCTTTAAACAGGGCGGGAAGCTCGGTGCCTTTGCGCCAGCCAAGATCGCTGATGCTGATATCGGTGTTCGCATTGTCGACATCTTTACCGGAGCGCAGTTTTGCGCTTAAGGCTTTAGCCCTGTTTTCAGCCGCTTTGCGCTCGGTGTCGGTAGCTTCTGAGCTAACCGGAATAAGAATATGAGAAAAATGGAATTCTGGCGACGTGACCTCTTTGCCTTCTGAGGATTGCAGGTAGTTTTGAATTTCCTGCTCCGTCACTTGAATGCGTTGGTTCACATTGCCCATTTGTACGCGCTGGAGAATCATTTCACGGCCAATTTGTTCGCGAACCGCGAGATAGGATGCACCGCTCGACGTCAACGCCTGTTGGAATTGCGATAGGGTCATATTGTTGTTAGCGGCTATACGTGCAACCGCTGCGTTAAGCTCTTCGTCTTCAATGCGCAAGCCGTAGCGGTTTGCCATTTGCATCTGAATATTTTCGAGCACCAGTAAGTCGAGAATTTCTTTGCGGAGCTCCTCTTCTGGCGGTGCTTGTTTGCCTGTCCGCGCAATATTGGCCTTGATACTATCTAGGCGTTCATCGAGTTCGCTGGCAAGAATGATGTCGTCATCGACGATGGCCACCACCTTGTCTAGCCATTTGGTTTCGGCCTGGGTGAGTGGGGCAAGTGCGATTAGTAGCACGGCGGTGAAAGCTTTTAGTAAGCGCATATTATTCATCAGATAAGTAGCCAAAAATACTGTCCTTTAAAACACTGGTGACTGCGGTGCCTAGGCCCCCGAGTCCTTTTAACTGAAATTCGATCAACACGGCCGAGTTGTTTTGAGTCCCGGTATTGCCTGTGCTGCTAAGGTTAGACCCGATGTCGTTGTCGGGTTCCAAGGCCCGCTGATAAACAATACGGGTCAGCCAACAGCAATTTTGGTATTCCGCACCAATCAGATTCTCGACGGGTCGATTGTCTTCAAAATCGTACTGGGTTTTGGCGTACAGCTTCCACTGGTCGTTTAGCGGCAAGCTTATTGAGACATCGCCTTGCTTAACATCATTCTCTAAACCGCCAAGGGTATTCCCCTCGCGGCGAAATGTATAACCGGCATTAAATAAGGCGCCGCTATCGCTGCGCTGATGGTAGCTTAGATTGGTCTGATTGAGCACCCCTTGGCGAGCATCATATAAAACATCGACGCTCAGCCAGCGATAGTCGTCGGGCAGAATGCGAATTTGGCCGGCTAAATCTGAATTATTGCTTTTCCGCACATCGTCGCCGGGTAGCTGCACTCGCCCGTCGTCAAAATAGTGCAGCTGGCCGAGGCTAGCGGTAAGCACCTCTCGGCCAGCTTCGTTATTGATAAAACGGCTACTGACCCCAACGGCGACCTGGTTGGCATCATCTAAGCGGTCGTGACCAGTGAAACGCGTGTCGCGAAATAGCTGCTGATAAGTAAAAGTCAGAGCTGAGCTGTCGAAGTCGGGCTGATCGCTTTGGTCAACGTACTCTGAATAGCGATAAAACAGTCGTGGCTCAAGGGTTTGAGTCCAGTCTTGATCGGTGATGCTGAGATCTCGTTCAAAGTACAAGCCGCTGTCTAGGGTAAATTGACTGCTATTGGCGCTAAGCTGGTTGTCGATGCCAACTAAGTCGGCGTCCTCGAGCTCATAGGCCACATGGCGGCTTTTGAAGGCAGGTTCTACAAAGCCCCAGCGCCAGCGCATAGGTAGGCTGGCACCGGCAGTGCCAAACAGGCGCTGTCCGGTTATTTTGTTGCCGCCTTCGCTAAGCTTGTCGCGGTGATCGAACTGGGTGTACTCAAACTCCATGCTGGGTTCTAGTTGGAAGTTTTTGGCTGGTGATTGGTAGTTTAGACGCAGCTGCGGCAATTTTTGATAGGGGTCTTCCACTGCCGCAACCGTCTGGTAGCGTTGAACTTCTATACGGCCGCTCCAGTCGTCTGAATTATAGTTTACTGCGGCTTGCTGATTGAGGTGGCTGCTGCGTTTTACGGCTAAATTGGCCAGTCCGAGGTCGCGGAAATACTCGTCATCGCTGACTTTGGTGAAGTCTATCTCGGTGCCCCAGCGCTCATTCATATAGCCGTTTTCACTAATACCCAGCAACCAGCGGTCGATCTCATCTCGTTTGTCATTGGGCAGGTAGCTGGTGTTGACAGCCCATTCGCTGTACTTATTTAAGTAGCGCAATTCGGTTTCAAGTGCCTCACCCCGTTGTTCAATAAACCTAGGGGTGATAATCGCGTCGTAGTTAGGCGCAAGGTTTAGATAGTACGGCGTTGAGATGTCTAGGCTGCTGTCGGCAAAGCCAATTGACGGGAATAAAAAGCCAGTGGCGCGACGCTCGTCAACGGGGAAGTTCAGATACGGACTGTAAAATACGGGAATGTCATAGACTCGGATACTGGTGCCGCGGGCAACTCCTCGACCACTGTCGTAATTTAAATCAATGCTGTCGGCGTGCAGAGACCATGTTTCATTGTCAGGGGTGCACTGCGTGTAACTTGCTTGTTCTAGTTCAAAGCGGGAGTAATCTGGCCGCGCAATTCGGCCGGCTGTGCCGCGGGCACCGGTGTCAAAACTTAGAATCTCTGCTTGTTCCAGCGAGCCTAGGCCTTTATTTGTGTCAATTTGGGCGAACTCACCGCGCAACATAATACCGGGTTGGCGCAATACCACATTGTCACGCAGCAGCACCGTATTATTACTGCGATTATATTGTGCGTAACCGGCATCCAGGCTTAGGTCGCCTTTACGCAATTGCACGTCGCCGGTCATAGTCGCTTTAGTGCCGACTGACTCTATGGTGTCGGCAGACACGTTTAGCGGCGCTTTTAGCGGTGATTGGTCTGAGCCCTGCCAATTTCGTGATGGCTCTATGAATCTACCTTGGCAGCCCGGGCTTAGTCCACATTTAGAGGCGTCGCTAAGGTGGGAGTTAGGTACCCAGTGCCAGTGCTGGTAATAAAGTGGCAATTCAGACGTGTCGGTATTAAGTGCTGAGGCGTCAGTACTGCCACAATCTGCGCTGGTATTAACCTGTGCTATCGCCGCCCCTGATAGGGTGGTGAGAAGAGAGATTAGGAGTAGACGAAACGCTGGCATCGGTTAGTGATTTTATTCTGGCGATGGAGCCCGGATTGGCGAAGGTGGATAATAAAGCATTCTCTGCTAGGATGCCCGCCTGAGTGCATAAAAGGCGAAAAAACGCTTCTCAAAGATCGCTCAACAGGCTCATTGACGGAATAATATATGGATCACATTTTAAGCGAGCTGCATGCTTGGTGCCTTCAGCAGCTGGACTTGTCTGCCGGCGATGCGGCCAATGAGCTGGATGTCGTGTCCGGTGACGCGAGTTTTCGCCGCTATTATCGAATGTCGTTGAAGGCTGGTGGCACTGTCATCGCTGTTCATGCACCGCCAGATAAAGAAGACAATTTGTCCTTCGCGACAGTGCAGGCGCTGTTGAGTCGCCATGCTGCGCGCGTGCCTAAACTACTGGCTTGGGACGAAGCACGGGGCTTTTTGCTGCAGGAAGATTTTGGTGATCAGTTACTGTGCCCGTTGCTAGTGAACAGTGCGGCGGCGGATCATTATTATCGTCGCGCCTTCCGCGTGTTGTTGGCAATGCAGGCTATTCCTAGCAATGCTCACAAATTGCCGCTTTACGACAGCGCGCGGCTACATACCGAAATGGGTCTATTCCCAGAATGGTTTGTGGAGGGCCTTTTGCAATACCGCTTAAGCGCCGATGAGCGGGCGCTATTGAATAATGTGTTTGAAAAATTGAGCCTGCGTGCCCTACAACAGGCACAGGTGGTGGTGCACCGCGACTTTCATAGTCGCAATCTCATGGTTTTGCCGGATGAAAGCCTCGGCATGATCGATTTTCAGGATGCGGTGCAAGGGCCAATCACTTACGACTTAGTGTCTTTGGTGCGGGACTGTTATATCAGCTGGTCGCCGGAACAAGTCGACGATTGGATAGCGGTGTATCGGCAAATGGCTATGCGATCAGGGTTGCTGGGCAATATTAGCGAGTCCGATTTTTTACAGGACGTTGACTGGATGGGCTTGCAGCGCCATATCAAGGTGCTGGGTATTTTTGCCCGTTTGCATCTGCGCGATGGTAAATCGGCGTATCTGGACGATTTGCCCCTGGTTATCACTTATACCTTGAGCGTGGCGAGTCAATATCCTGAGTTCGAGCCGTTTTGTGCCTGGTTTGAAGACAAGTTAATCCCCCTTATCGTCAAGCAAGCTTGGTTTAAGGAGCTTGCGTTGTGAAAGCGATGATACTCGCTGCAGGCTTGGGTACACGGATGCGCCCGTTGACGGACCATACGCCAAAGCCCTTGTTGCGTGCTGGCGGTAAAGCCTTAATTGACTATCATATTGAGAAATTAGCCGCAGCGGGCATCACTGATATAGTCGTCAACTGCTCGTGGCTGGCAGACCAGCTGGAAACCTACTTGGGTGATGGCAGTCGTTATGGTGTTCGTATTTTTGTCTCCCGCGAAGAAGAGCCTCTGGAAACCGGCGGTGGCATTGTGCAAGCTCTGCCGCTGCTGAGCGGCGAGAATAATGACGCCCCCTTTTTACTAGTGAACGGCGATATTTGGACGGATTTTGATTTCGCGACATTAATGAGCTGTAAGCCGGAAGCGGGACACTTGGTGATGATAAAAAATCCATCACATAATCCGCTGGGCGACTTTGTCCTCAGTGCGAATGGGCTACTTACAGAAAAGCCGGACAGTGCGGCGGCCAATAATACGACCACTTTTTCGGGCATCAGTGTGTGGCGACCTTCGGTGTTTAGTGAGTTTAGTCTTGGCCGGCGTGCATTAAAGCCCGTGATGGTGGCGGCGATATTAAGGCAGGCCCTGAGTGGGCAACTGTATGAGGGCCACTGGTGGGATATTGGTACCCCTGATCGCCTAGCGGCGCTGGATGCGTTTTTAAGCTCTTAGAGTGGTGGCTGATTCTGTGGGCAAATGGTCGTAAAATGCTAGGCATTGAATTCACGTGTTTGTGCTTAACGGCGCGGATAATATTTATATAGTCAAACAAGCGGAAATGAATATGACAGATTATTGGATAGCACCTTCTATATTGTCGGCAAACTTTGCGTGTCTGGGCGCGGAGGTTGACGCGGTGCTGGAAGCGGGTGCGGACATCGTCCATTTCGACGTGATGGATAATCACTATGTGCCCAATTTAACGATTGGGCCAATGGTCTGCAAAGCACTGCGTAAACACGGTGTAAAAGCACAAATCGATGTGCATTTAATGGTGTCGCCAGTTGATCGTATGATTACTGATTTCGCCGAAGCAGGGGCTAGCATAATTACCTTTCACCCAGATGCTTCAACCCACGTTGACCGTTCACTGCAGATGATTCGCGATGCGGGTTGCAAAGCCGGTTTGGTTTTAAATCCTGCGGTCGGCCCTGAGGTTTTGAAATATGTCATGGATAAACTCGACATAATTTTGCTGATGTCAGTCAATCCGGGATTTGGTGGGCAAAGTTTTATCCCGTCAACGATAGATAAGATAAAGGAAGTGCGGGCACTTATCGATGCCTCGGGTCGCGATATCCGCTTAGAGGTCGACGGCGGAATTTCAGCTAAAAATATCGCAGAAATTGCCGCGGCAGGGGCAGACACTTTTGTAGCGGGTTCTGCTATTTTTAATGGTGGCGCTTATGCGGACGTCATTGAAAAAATGAGAAGTGAACTCGCTAGCGTATGAAGACACTGCAGGGCCTGCTCGACGGTCGCGAATTAAAAGCAATTTTATTTGATTTGGACGGCACGCTAATTGATAGCGTGCCGGATCTGGCAGCGGCATTAGATGCGAGTTTAGAACAGCTTTATTACACCCCCGCAGGTCTTGTGCGCACGCGGTCGTGGGTTGGCAATGGTGCGCGCAAATTAGTGCAGCGCGCTTTGGCCAACGCCTTAGAAATTCCAGAAAATGCGGTAAGCCCGTCTTTAATTGATCAATTGCTCGCGGTGTTTTTTGACCATTACGGTGAGCATAGTTGTGAGCAAACGGTGCTGTATGATGGTGTGTATGACGCCTTATCAAACTGGCATCAGCAGGGTATACGGATGGCCTGTGTGACTAATAAGCCTGCTCGTTTTAGCGACCCTATTCTGGTTCATTTCGGCCTGCAACAATTTATGCCCGTGCTGGTTGGTGGTGACACCTTGGCGGTGCGCAAGCCTGATCCTGCCCCTCTATTGTTGGCGTGTGAACAGCTTGGCGTTGATGTGGCGAACACGGTAATGGTGGGTGACTCAGTCAACGATGTAAGGGCTGCAAGGGCGGCAGGCATGCCGGTTGCCTGTGTTAGCTATGGCTATAACCATGGCGCCCCGGTTGCAGATGCAAACCCCGATTTGTTAGTGGATAACTTCTTCGATTTAGTTCGCTCTTAACTGCCTTATTAATTTTCACTAATGAGAAAGTTTGCCGTCACTTCAACTGCATTAACGATAATTCACTATGAGTAGTATTTTTTGCCCGGCCCTGTTTATTGCCGCACCGTCGTCGGGACAGGGTAAAACCACTATCACTGCGGCGATTGCTCGTTATCATAGTCTGCAGGGGCGCCAGGTTCGCATTTTCAAAATGGGGCCGGATTATCTTGACCCGCAAATTCTAGAGCAAGCCTCTGGCCACCCCGTCGTGCAATTAGACTTGTGGATGGCAGGGGAGGACTACTGTCGCCACCAGTTTTATCAGGCAGCTGAAACTGCTGATTTAATTTTAGTCGAAGGCGCTATGGGAATGTTTGACGGCGAGCCGTCTAGTGCAGATTTAGCCGCGACGTTTAATATTCCAGTGGCATTGCTGATGGATGTTAAGGGCATGGCGCAGACCGCCGCCGCCCTTGCGACAGGATTGGCGAATTATCGCGATGATGTACGTGTGCTTGGCTTGATCGCAAATAACTGCGCTTCTGATCGGCACCGTCAACTGATAGCAAATGCCTTGCCCGCACACTTACCATTATTGGCCACAATGAGTCGTGACCCTGAAATTAGTTTGCCGGAGCGCCATTTAGGTTTGGTGCAAGCAAGTGAAGTGCGCGACGAACTAGAGAGGTGTTTTAATAAAGCAGCAGCAATGATTGCTCAGGGCGCGCTTGCAACATTGCCCGCGCCGGTGGAGTTCAGCTCTCGCGAACTGCCAGTTGTTGCACCGCTACTTTTGGGGCAGCGCATTGCCATTGCGCGTGACGATGCCTTTAGTTTTATTTACGCCGCCAATCTCCAAATGCTGAAAGATATGGGCGCGGAGTTGATGTATTTTTCCCCTTTGCTGGACCAGCAATTACCAGACGCAGATGTGTTGTGGTTGCCAGGTGGATACCCCGAATTACACGCCAGCGCCTTGGCTGAAAACACTGTGATGCGATCGCAAATTCGCGATTTTTATTTGGCGGATAAGGTCATTTTGGCGGAGTGCGGTGGTTTTATGTATTGCCTAGAAAGCCTGCGTGATCTGAGTGGAAATAGCTTTGAGATGCTCGGGCTGTTGAGCGGTCAAGCGGCGATGCGAGATCGCGGTGGTTGCCAGGGGATGCAAACCGCCGTGTTGCCCGAGGGCGATATTCGCGCCCACGCCCATCATCGTTCCGCATCGGATAATACGCCTGATCCGATTGGCTGTGGTCGCCGACAGCGCCATCCAGCGCCGGGCGAAGAAATTTACCGCAGCCGTGGTTTGACGGCATCGTATTTACATTTATTTTTCCCGTCTAATCCAGCCGCGATAGCCACCTTATTTAATTCAAAGCGTAAACCTGAATCCGCGTGATTTCTCCGCTTATGCAAATAAAGGGTCAGACTTGAATGTTGAGAATCTCATTACGCCAGCCAGTATTCGGTTTAGTTTTGATTTATTTTGCTACCCTTTAGCGTGGCATTTGTCGGGCTCTTAACAATAATATCTGAAGAGCCCCGTATGTCTAATACAGTACCTGAGATGATGATGTTGCCATTCTTTTTCATGGTGATCGAAGATTGTCCACTTTGCAGGGTAAGTTCATCGCCTGAGTTTATGACCAGCTTTTTAGCCGTTGTCATCGTTAAATCACGCCGAGAATTTATGCTTAAACTACTGCCATTGTCTTGCAGGCTCGGGCTTGCAACACCGCGTTCAACCTGCATATCTGCAGCCACCCGAAGTGTGCCATCGGCTTCCCTTTGTATAATACTTTTAAGTGCATCGAGTTCCTTGCGAAGCTGGATAATTTGCTTTTGGAGATCATCGTCTCTTACGGTGCTGGAAGTATCAGCTGCTACGGCAGCACTTGTCATTGTTACGCTCAAGCCAAAGCCCATGACGAGTATTAATCCTTTAACGGTAGTCATTATTTTCTTCTCGCTGTGTGTTGTATCTGTTGATGGGCGTCATATATCTGCCAATGGATGATTCTATACTTGCTGTCTGAATCATAGATGAACGGCGACGGTTTGGTAGGGTCCCAGATAAAATTGTCATAAATCTGTCTTCAAAAAGCCCTCTGTTTGTCACTTTTAAGTCCTAATCTTGCCACAAATGCATAAAGAGGATGCATGAGCGTGGAAACAGGGAATAGATACAAAACGATTTGGCTATCCGACATTCATCTCGGCTTTAAAGATTGTCGAGCTGACTACCTTCTCAATTTTCTCAACAGTGTTGAATGCGAGACGCTTTATCTTGTTGGTGATGTTGTAGATCTATGGGCGCTCAAACGCACCTTTCACTGGCCGGCAAGCCACTACGATGTGGTTCGCGCTTTGTTTGCCAAAGCCAGTGAGGGCACGCGGGTTGTCTATATTCCCGGTAACCACGACGAGCCGATGCGCGATTACGTCGGCCACATCCTCGGTCCTATTGAAATCAAGCGCGAGGCAATCCATACCACAGTAAGCGGTAAACGTTTGCTGATGTTCCATGGCGACTGTCTAGACGAGCACATCTTGCTAAGCAAATGGGAGAATCTTATCGGTGACGCTGCCTATGATTTTCTGCTGTTTTTAAATCGCTGGGCTAATTTTTTCCGTCGCCGCTTTGGGCGCAATTACTGGTCGCTGGCTACGTATATAAAACAGCGTATCCCCAACGCTCGGCAGGTCATTACCGTGTTTGAAGATGCGGCGGTTAAAGAGGCCGCGAGACGAGGTCTCGATGGTGTTATATGCGGGCATATTCACCAGCCCGCTTTGAAGAAAATAAAGGGTCTGTTGTACTGCAACGACGGTGATTGGATTGAAAACTGTACCTTATTGGGTGAAACCCATGAAGGAAATTTAGAATTGGTGCAGTGGACTGAACATCAAACCTTATTGCAAAGCATGACAGGCAATGGCGGCCCGGTGAAAGCGGAAATTCTACCGCTGCGGCGTGCTGGGTGATAATCAGGAGTAAATGTCATGATTTCTGTCGATGCTGTGATTGATGAGCAATTTCCTAAAATTTCCAAGGGCAATCCGCGTATAAAGAGAACGCTGTCAGCCCTACTAAAATATCTTTTTCACGAGGCGGAATTTAAGCAGTTTGAAAAAGATTTCCCCTACGTTCAGGGCTTGGACTTTATTGAAAAAGGCCTGGATTATTTTGATTTTGGCTACGCGGTAAGCGCATTAGATAAAGAGCGTATTCCCGTTAGTGGCAGAGTCGTCATCATTTCAAACCATCCCATCGGCAGTCTCGATGGTCTCGCTTTGCTCAAGTTGGTGTCGGAAGTACGCGGCGATGTTAAAGTCATTGCGAACGAGTTGCTATATGCCATCAAGCCGCTGCGGTCATTGCTGCTTCCCGTCGACAATATGAGCGGTAAGCGCAATCGCAAAGAAAATTTGCAGGCAATTCACAGTCATCTGAGCGGTGAAGGTGCGGTAATTATTTTTCCCGCTGGCGAGGTTTCTCGTTTTAGTCCGGCGGGTATTCGCGATGGTCGTTGGCGCAATGGATTTATTAAATTTGCGAGTAAAGCTAAGGCGCCTATTTTACCTGTGCATATCAATGCGCGAAATTCGGTATTCTTCTATGCCCTGTCATTGCTTGCGAAACCGCTGTCGACTCTGTGGCTTATTCGGGAGATGTTCAAACAGAATAATCGCACCGTACGGGTGACTATTGGACCTGTGATAGAAGCGGATGTATACGAAAAGCTACCGTTGACCGCACCAGCTAAAGTACGTTTATTTAAAAAGCATATTTATAAACTCGGTCGAAGAAAACGCGGTGGTGAACCCTGTTTTATGCCTGTTGCGCAGGCAGTAGCTCACCCAGAGGACCGTCAGGAGTTGCGGCGCGCTATTCGCAAGTGTGATCACTTAGGCAGCACCCGTGACGGCATGGAAATTTATTGCTATCAGTACAGCGGTGACTGCACGGTGATGCGAGAAATTGGTCGTCTTCGCGAAGTGAGTTTTCGGGCGGTGGGTGAAGGTACCGGCCGCCGTCGCGACGTAGATGCATTTGATGCCTACTATGATCACATTGTGCTTTGGGACGAGAATCAACTTGAATTGGTCGGCGCTTATCGTCTAAAGCGTGTGACGGATTTAGCTGACGGCCAAACCCTATACAGCGAATCGCTTTTCGAATATCAGATACCTTATGCTGAAGAGTATTTCGAGTGCGGAGCAGAGTTAGGGCGCAGCTTTGTTCAGCCGCGCTACTGGGGGCGAAACGGTCTGGATTACTTGTGGCAGGGTTTGGGAACCTATCTTCGCCGCTACCCTGAAGTACGCTATTTGTTTGGCCCTGTTAGCTTGAGTGATAGTTTACCCCGCGGCGCCAAAGATTTATTGATTCAGTTTTATCAGCGCCACTTCCCCGCAACTCAGCCTTGGGCGAATGCCAATAGCCCGTATAAAAGTGAATTAGCTGAAGCCGTATTTAGCGGCGACGACTACCGCACCGAGTTTGCACAGTTAAAAGATCAGTTGGCGGCAATGGGCTGCGCTGTACCTACCTTGTACAAGCAATACACAGAGTTGTGTGACGAAGGTGGCGTGAGTTTTACAGCGTTTAATGTTGACCCAGACTTCGCAGACTGCATTGACGGCCTGGTTTTGGTAGACCTACAAAGAATGAAATCAGCCCGTCGCAAGCGCTATCTGGGCGAAGACATTACTGAGGCGCGCGCGAATAAAGTGGCGTGAAACATCATGTGCTAAGCTAGCTAAGGATTTTGCCTTAGCTAGCTTTTAAAAGTCCCTATATTGCTTGTGGTTTGTTCAGCTCAATTAGCGATCTGCTTGAAGCTGGCGAGCAAATAGTCTGCGTCATCAATCGGTAAGTCATGCCCAGCCGTGTTATGTAGCCATAGCGGCCAGTGATATTTCTCTGCCAGATACTCACTACATTGATACGACACCATTCTATCCGCGCGACTGCTAATGAAATGACCGTGGGAATTTGCGAGGCCTTCTTTTGAGGGCGAGTAAAAGCGTGATGCCGCAATTAGCTGGCGTATCACATTGCGTATACTTGCTGGGTGGCGGGCGCGTATCTGACACCACTGTTCGAGCAGTGCCGCATGGCTAGATTTATTATTGCTCACCATATTGAGTATTGCGCGCTCTTGCTTGCGCGGTGACAAAGCAAATAGCGCGTAAAGTGTTGCAGGCAGCGCGCTGGGTTTTAAGCGTTTAAAGAAGCCACAGTCTGCGCTGCTGGTGCTAATGAATATAACCTTGGCAATATTATTCGGCGACGTTGTCAACCAATCTAGTGCCACCATGCCACCTAATGACAGTGCAACAATGCCGAATGTTGAATTGTTATTGGCTAGCTCTGCGGGAAGCCGCTGCTGAATGTCGCGGCGTATCTCCGAAATGGTGAGGGGAGACCTGCGCAGGTGCTCGCTACCGAATCCGGGTAGATCAATAGCGTGACAATACCATCCGAGTTCGCTTTCACAGCGTTTTATAAATTCCCCCCAATGAGCTTGCTCCCGGCTCAGACCGCGAAGAAATAGCCAGTGCTTAATGTCGGCGTTGGCGTTCATAGTTGGCGATACCAGAGACTTTGTGCCATTTGCTGCATCTCCCGCTCCTGTTCGCCTTTGGGTTGCCAGTGCTCGATGTTTCTTGCCGCAGCCAGTAGAAAGTCAATTAATAGCAGATGGCCGCGCAGAACTCTAGCGTGGCGGTGAGGAACGGTGGGGTTGAATAATCCGGCAAAACTAAAAAGTTGTTGGGGATGTTTTTTAACCCACAGCCATGACCCCATTTCGAGGGTGAGCGGCAGTAAGGTAATTCCTTCAGCGCGACATTGTCGATGAAAATAATCCCAAATATCACCGTGACTCAGGTAGTGCATGGCTTGCGGGCCAAACACATAATTGTGATGGGGGAAGTTGCGCTCCCACAGTAATTTCAGCGCGACATAGCTGCCGATGTCGTCGATGGGTTGACGGCGATAGGCATAGGGAATCCACAGATGATCTTGAAAGCCAAATCCGGAATGAAAGTCGACGACAATACTGGGGCGGTCTACTTGGCAGTAGCGTTTAATAATATTTTGCAGGGCAACAAATTCGCTTTCGAAATCAGCTCCGCGTTTTCCTCTATACCAGGGAATAGCTTTTGATATGCGCTGACCGCCGACTAAAAACGGAACCTTGTCTTCTGCATCAATAGGAGCGTGGCGATTTAAGTCGATGCCGTTTGGGTTGCAGCGGGAGTCTTGCAACATGCCGCCGGGATTAACTAGTGGCACTGCGACTATGGCGATCTCGCTTTCAAATTGCGATCGCCAATTGCTATCCCAGCGGCACCGTTCTATTACTGTTTCTAGCCACGCTAACAGAACTTGAGTGCCTATGCGCTCTACGCCGTGGATGCCGGCGGTGAGTAGCAGGCAGTGCTTTGCAATGTCTGGGTTGCCAATGGTGAGCGATACGACGGGTAAGGTAAATTCATCGACGTCAACGAGGGCTTCGGTGCGGGTGGTAATTAAATCGCCAGCTTGCCGGCAAAGTTGTTCGGTGGAAAGGAGCTCAGAAAGCCGGTGGCGAAGACGGCCACGGCAGTCGTCCATCACACTGGTGAAATCTGGGAAATCCGGCCCGTACGAGGCGGTGTCCGTATGGTTTGCTATGTCCTCCATACGGGCTTGTTCTTTATATCCCATGGTTGGTATCAGCCTGTCGCGGCAATCATGTCGGCGGGTCGACCAGTTTGTTCCCAAAGTTCTGACACCAGTTTTGAGCTGTCATGCCACTCGCCGCTCAATAGCCAGTCGCAAATTGCCGCGGCGACATCGGGATAGTACGCGGCAGTTTGCGCGGGGATATTAGCGAGCCAGTTTTCAATATGCTGTGCTGAGAAGTCATACATAACAGTTGCGGCGCCTAGTTGTTGCAGGGCGGCGGCGTTACCTAATTGTTCTGACTGCCCCGCTACCGGTTTTGCGAGGGCCGGAATTCCCATATGCAGGCATTCGCTAATTAATTCAAACCCCGCATTGCAGATAACGCCTTTGGCTCGACATAGATTATGTTTGAAGTCGTGTAGGCTAGTTGGTCTAAGGCTTATATTTGCGCGCTCCTCACGCGGTAATTGAGGCGCGAATTGAATAAATTTTTGATTGGGAAATGTCGCGAGTGCCGCACTGACTAGTTGCTGATCTTCAAAGGGCAGGTACACGACGATGTGCGCCGGCGAGCCGCAAGGCTGGCGAATTTCGGCAGGGTTGATTATCGGCGGCGCGATATTGGCGTTAAACGCATCCCAGTGTAATCCCAAGCGGTATTGAGTGGGTGCAAAGAATTTCATAATAAGACGGTTGCGAAGGTCAACCCCGCTTTGAGGTACGTCGGGGTAGCCAAATGCGTACTGGTGGCCAATTCCGATGACAGGCTTTTTCTTTAGACGGCCGGCCCAGGCGGTGACGGGTTCAAAATCGGTAATGATTGCATCGTAAAAGCTGATATCGAGTTTGCGAACATCCCGAATAAACGTTAGCGGTTTGGTTTGGACTAGGGTTTGTATTGCGCTAATGCTACCTTTATTTGTAGCGAAACTGAGGCCATCTCTGAGTTGGTAGTCGCCGAAAATCTCCATATCAAAATACTGGTCGGCGGCGCGACCAGAGAACAAAAATTGAACGTCTATATTTTTTTCGGAAAAGTGCGTGGCCAACATGCGGGCGCGGGAAATATGGCCATTGCCGGTTCCCTGCACACCGTATAGGAGTTTCATAATGGATCTCTCATGATTGGGTTGCTACCACTGTGTTCACTGCGTGATGGAGGTGAAGATTGGGAGTGGTAGGTGACGTTTTGCGACGGCATGATATCCGCGCGCATGATCAGAAAAATGGTATTAGACTGCTGCGACAATCGAATGTCCCAGATGCGCGATCCCAATACCTAAGCTGGCGCCGGCTAGGGTGTCGGTGGGGAAATGCACGCCGAGTATTACCCGCGAGGCACCCACGGCAACAGCCCACAAGAAAAGTGGAATACCGATAGCCCCGAAAAACAGCACCGTCATGGTCGCTAGTAAAAAGGCGGCCGCGGTGTGGCCTGAGGGGAAACTGAATTCGTCTGAGGCAATAATGGCGGCACTAAAAGCGGGAATGGCGGCGGGCGGTCGCTTTCTGCGGCAGGTGTTTTTTAGCACCCAGTAAATGGGCAGCCATGCGGCAAAACTAATCATAACCGCACTAAAATAGCTTAGACCTTGGTTTGCCCCCATCATGTAAACGCAAAGGGGAAGGCCTAGCTGGGCATAGCCGTCGCCGGTTTTTGATACACTTCGGGCTACACGAGACAACTGTTGCTGGTGGCGGGTATTCACGCAGGCCAGAAACATTCGCACATCGAACTGATTTATCGACTGTATTAAGCGCATAGTTTTATCCTCACATCTGAAACCATACGCTGATGTGTTTTCAATATTGTGACAAATGTATTGCAATTTTAAGACAGAGTTGGATGAGGTTAGGTGATGGAGGAGGGCCTAAATACATGCAGAACTGACTAGTGAGGTAGATGTATCTTAGGCATTTTCAATCAGCAGAATGCTGCCCCGATGATGGCGGCTAGTAAGTACTTCTGAGGGTATTAATTCGGCAAAAAAGTCGTCGATGCACGCTTCGGCTACCGCTAAGAAAGGTGGGCGGTGAGGGTCTGCAATAATGATTTTTTCAACACCGGCATCAACGGCGCGGTGAATTAAATCGAAGACTTCTTCGCTCATCTCATCCCAAAAGCAAATGTCGCTGGCAATGATAACGTCGTACTGAGCTAAAGTGTCTGCATCTAAGGCTTCGAAGCGGGCACATTGAGTGTTTATGTTTACCGCATTGTGCTGCGCTAGCAGCGACAAGTAGGGAAAGACAGCGGGATCGGCATCGACGGCAGTTACCGTGGCTTGAAGATGCTTGGCGCAATATATGCTTGCTAGCCCCCATCCGCAGCCTAGGTCGAGCACTTTGCTTGCAGCCGGTAGCGGGTTTTTTTGTAAATAGTCGATAAGCAGATAGGCGCTGCCCCACAGTTTATTGCCGTGTAGCTGGGTCGCGTGCGTGGCCCGCTTTAGGCGGCGCATATCGGGGTGTGAGGCGAGTAGGGTTCGCACTCCAAAATAGTCTCGAATCTGGATTGGTGACGTATTGGGCATAGGCGTGTCCTACTAAAGTCTGGCTTGCTTATGTTGTATAGCGTCGGTGACGATATACAGAGCCGCGATCTTAATTGTGAAAAGAATGTATTACCATGATCATCATCAAGATATTCCTTAGCTCACTCATGCTGAGTAGCTATGTTTACAGATTTAACGGACGGGTTCTGTGACGAAATTTGATTACGACGTTTTAGTATTAGGTAGTGGCCCCGCCGGAGAAAGCGCTGCGCTGAATGCCATGAAGCACGGGCATCGGGTGGCGGTGGTGGAGGCGCAAGACGCCGTCGGTGGTGCATGTACCCATCAAGGTACTATTCCATCAAAGGCCTTACGGCATATGGTGAGACAGGCTATTAGATACAATACCACGCCAGCGTTTCGCGATATTGGTGACGCGCGAACACTAAGTTATCCCCGTCTACTTAGTCATGCCAATGAAGTCATTTCGCGGCAGGTGGATATGCGCAGTCGCTTCTACTACCGCAATCAGATTCGTCTTATTTTTGGTCGCGGCCACTTTGTTGATAAGAATACTGTTGAAGTGGTGACGGATGAGGGGCAGGCGGAATCCTTTACCGCGAGTAGTGTGGTAATAGCTACTGGCTCGCGGCCCTACCGCCCGGCAAATATCGACTTTTCTCACCCTCGGATCTATGACAGCGATACCATTCTGAAAATGACCAACACCCCGAATAAAATCATTGTTTATGGAGCGGGTGTTATCGGCTGCGAGTACGCGTCAATTTTTTCCGGTATTGGCATCAAAATCGAGTTAATCAATGGTCGGGATCGTCTGCTGGAGTTTTTAGACGACGAAATTTCCGATGCCTTGAGTTATCAACTTCGGAATATGGGAGTGATGATCCGCCACCGTGAAGTGTATAAATCGGTTGTTGCTAGCGACAAGGGCGTCGAAGTATTGCTGGAGTCTGGTAAGCGTATCCACGCCGATGCGCTCCTTTGGTGTAATGGTCGAAGCGGTAATACCAATCAATTAGGTTTGGATCAGATTGGTCTGGAAACAGATCATCGCGGTCAGTTAATTGTGGACGAGCATTACCAAACCACTGTGCCGGGCATTTTCGCTGCTGGAGACGTCATCGGTTGGCCGAGCTTGGCGAGTGCCGCTTACGACCAAGGGCGTTCAGCGGCGGCATCAGCCCGCGGCAAAGAGCAGTGTCGTTTTGTGGATGACGTGCCAACAGGCATTTACACACTGCCTGAAATTAGCTCGGTGGGGCAGACTGAGCGCGAGCTGACCGAAGCGAAAATTCCTTACGAGGTGGGTCGCGCATTTTTTAAAGATACCGCCCGCGGCCAGATAAGTGGTGAGACGGTTGGAATGCTTAAACTGCTCTTTCACCCCGAGACCTTGGAAATTCTCGGTATTCATTGCTTTGGTGCCGAAGCGGCGGAAATTATCCATATCGGTCAGGCCATAATGAAACAGCAGAATGGCGGCAATACCCTGCGCTATTTTGTGACCACTACGTTTAATTACCCGACCATGGCTGAAGCCTACCGAACGGCGGCGCTGAATGGTTTAAATCGCTTGTAGTGCGCTGGATTTGCTAAGCCTTCGGCCATCTTTGAGCCAGTAACGTGTTTTGCTAGTGGTTTGGTAAGGTCGCTGTTAAGAAAATATTTACACTATAGGTATAAATTTTTATTGACAGAAATTCGAGTTCGTCATAAATAGTGCCCTGAACAACCACGGTTAGCCGAGGGGTTCATTCTGTATCTACGATGTACTGGAGTGGGCAAGTAATGGCAAATGACCTAGCCGATGATGATATTGACGATATCCTTGAAGACGATTCAGCCCCTGATTTTGAGGAGCGCCGACTTATGGGTGGAGGCGATAGCAGTATTCGTCGCAAAATTGAAGAGCGTTTAGAGCGCAAACGCCTGATGGATGAGTTGGATCTATTGGACGATTTCGACCTTTAAAGCCTTTATTTCACTGCTACATAGTGAAATCTCCGTTTGTACGCCACGTCCTGTGGCGTTTTCCTTACTAATTTCTTGAGTTACCGACTCGGTATTACAGTCTGTATTGCTGATTTTGAGTCGCGGTTATAACATGCAGAGATAATTTGCATGTAATAGCTACCGGCGTTAGGGTTAAGCCATTGCTGAGACTGGTCTTCTGGCCCCAGTGATGGCAGCAGAAAAATCCCCTTGCGTGATAAATAAAACAGGAATGAGTAATGAATTGGAAAGCCTTATCTGCAGTAGTGGTGATCGTCGCCGTCGCCGGGTTTGTTTGGTACGTTTTAGATCGCTCGGCAAATAGTGAGTATAACGAACCGGTAGTTGAGACGGTCGATGACGCAGCCGCCAAAAAGAAGGTGAAAGAGACACTGGCGGTAGAGTCGGAGTCTGATTACAACGAAAAGGCGGCTTCGGCGCCTGAGCCACCTGTTGCAATCGATGGCAGCGATGAGCAGCTGCGCTCTGCGGCAGCGACTTTGTCGGCACCGTTGGCTGAATGGATGCAGCCTGATGAGCAAGTTCGGAAGTGGGTTTCTGTGGTCGATCAGCTCGCTACTTACCGATTCCCGACCAAGCATCTACCGCTGGTGTATAACAAAGAGCCTTTCTTGGCAGTTAAGACAGAAAAAGGCTTCAAGAACGACCCAGGAAACTACAAGCGTTGGGACGGGCTAGTCAATACGGTAACGGCGGTGGAGCCGAAAAGCTTGGCGATTTACTATAAAAAATGGTCGCCATTTTTAGAGGGCAGCTACAATGAATTGGGTAACCCCCAGTCGTTCGATAATCAGTTGCGCACAATGATTGAACATTTGCTGATGGTTGAGCCCATTCCCGAGGATGCCGCCCTGAAGCAACCCAAGGTGTTGTATGAATACGTTGATCCAGTTTTAGAGAATGCGGATCCGCTAAGTAAATGGATGTGGCGCCTCGGGCCGGAAAACATGAAGAAACTGCAGGACTGGCTGCGGGACTTAGAACGCTTCCTTTAGTATTTTAGCGCTAATTGGCCCCTCTGTTTCGCCATCCGTTTGGATGGCGAAAATTGTTTTACACTTGGTTACACTTCTGCTCCCGAATCCACTCATATAATAATTCTATGCAGCAGGTGAATAGCTATGCCGGTAAGCCCCGTTGATTTAAATAATACCAATATCCTAATTACTGGCCCAACTGGGCAAGTCGCCGCACCGATCGTCGATGCGCTTAGTAAGATTGCCAATGTCACGGCGCTGGCGCGTTTTAGTAAAGATAGTGATAAAGCGGCGCTAGAGTCGCGTGGTATCAAGGTTATTCGCGCCGATCTCGCTGATAAGAGCAGCTTACAAGCCTGTCCTGATGAGTTTGACTATGTATTGAATTTGGCTGTGGTTAAATCGGGGAACTTTGCCTACGATCTGGCTGCAAATGGCGAAGGGGTGGGGAATCTAATGGCTCGCTGCAAAAGTGCTAAGGCCTTTTTGCACTTCTCGTCCACTGCGGTATACGAATACGCGGGCCACTCTCCGCGCAAAGAATCAGATCCATTGGGTGATAATCATCGCGCCATGTTCCCCACGTACAGTATTGCTAAAATTGCGGCAGAAACGGTGTGCCGTTTCGCCGCGAAGCAATTTTCTATCCCCACCACGATTGCCCGTCTCAGTGTGCCTTACGGTAATAATGGCGGCTGGCCCTATTTTCACATGCTGATGATGAAGGAGAATATCCCTATTGATATTCATCCTGAAGGACCAAATACCTACAATCTGTTGCATGCCGAAGACTACATTGAAAAGATCCCGTATTTATTGGCTGCCGCGAGTGCTGATGTCACCACGACCAACTTTGGTGGTTCTCAGGCGGTAAGTATTGAGGAGTGGTGCGGGTATATAACCGAGCTGACTGGGTTTGCACCAAAGTTTAACGAGAAAGCCTCGGCATTCGGTAGCCTGTCTATAGATACCACTCTCATGCATGAACTTATCGGTGAAACCCGAGTAGATTGGCGCGACGGTATTCGCGCCATGCTTGAAAATCTAGCGCCACAGGCACTTAAATAAAGTGCTGGGTGAGCCGGCCGCTATCTTATAGTGGCTGGATAAAGCCGATGAGATGCGGTTTTACACCGGTTTTATCCCGCAATTCAAAATCCAAACTCGACTCGCCTTGCTCGTAATCTAGCCGCACGCTAGCCGGCAAAAATATGGGCGTTTTGAAATCGACATGGCAGCGAAACGCGTTGCTCTTAACGTCATCACTTAATGCCGCTAAGCAAGCGGCTTTGCTCCACATGCCGTGGATAACCATGCGCTTAAAGCCCAGTACCTTGGCACTGAGGTCATGGAGATGAATGGGGTTAAAGTCGCCAGAGGCGCGGGCGTATTGGCGGGCGTCGCTGCGCTTGATCTCAATAGTGCGGGAGTTCAGGTAATTGCGTGGCTCGGCGCGAGCCGCCTTGGGAGCGCTGGCGATATTGGTTCTGGCACGGGATAAATAGCGGCTAGTATCTTCCCACACCAGTTCGTCACCGCAGAATGCGTCACAGTGAAATGTGAATTCATAACCCTTGTCAGTGACATTGTGTTCGGCTACTTGGCAGCGGAGCAGGACTTCTTCCTCGCTGCTGATCTGTCGATGTTGAACAATAGTATTACTTAAATGTACGCAGCCCATAGGTGAAACTGGGAAGTCTTTATTGAGCATCAATTTCATATGCAAACGAAAGACTTGCACGTGGAGAAAGCTGGGCGACAGAAAGGGACTACTTTCACTAAAGCCACAGGCCTCGTTGTAGCGACGCAGCTGTTTAATATTGCTTTTGATATTGCCCACTACCAATATTTGCATAGGAAAGATCGGCGTACTACTGGGCTTTTTTCGGGTAATCGCCGCCTTTAGCAGCATTGGCGGTGTGCTGGGTAGTGACTTGAGCCTGAACTCATTGCTTGCGGTCATTCGACTCTATCTCCATACTGAGCGTGGCACACTGGTTTGTAACAATTGCATACATACCCTAAAGTATAAAGAAAAATGCGGCATCAAGAATTTGCCCAGCCTCAGTGTCGTTTACGGCAGTTCGGTCAATGCTCGCCAGTGTTGATATTTTGTACAAAAGATACCCGCTTGAATGACAGCATCAAACGCTAAAAATTTTTCCGATCTCAGCGACTCCAGTTTCCTGATTCAGCTGGTATATCCGGCTATGCAGAGTATGGGGCTGGATGTTGAGCGTATCGTCAGCGAGTGCAGAATCTCGCCAAACCTGTTGCAAGATCGTAGTGCTCGCTTCCCACACACAGCCCAATTACAGTTTTGGCGAGTATTGGAAGAAGTGAGCGGAGATCAAAATATTGGTCTGCACTTGGCCGATGCCGTTCAAGTATATCGTGGTCAAGTATTGGAATACTTGTTTCTGAGCAGCCCAAATTTTGGCGAAGGTTTAAAGCGTTCGCAGAACTATCAGCGCTTGGTGACCGATGCCATGCAGTTTGAACTGCAAATTGGCGAACCGCAATCGCGAATGGTGCTTGAGTTTGCAGGAGATGATGACCCTAGTTTCCGTCACCGCAATGAATGTTTTGCGCGTTTTTTGATCCGTTATTTTCAGGCGGTGACCGACGGCGCGTTCGTGATTGATGCGGTCAATTTAACTCATGCTGCGGTTGGCGATGTGGCGGAATACGAAAGGGTATTTGGTTGCCCCGTGCATTTTGAACAAAATGAATCCTCCTTGGTGTTCGCCACTTCAATTTTGGCGACACCCTCTACTCATGCCGAGCCCGACTTACTCAAATTGCACGAGAAATTGGCTAGCAAGCAATTGGAGCGATTGTCGCGTCAGGATGTGGTTGGCGACGTGCGGCAAATAATTGCTGAAATGCTTGAGCTTGGTCAGCCAAGCCTAGAAAACATTGCCGCTCGTTTAAATATGAATGAGCGTGTTTTGCGCGCCCGCCTCACTGAGGCCGGTACGAGCTTTAATCAGGTATTGGCGGATTACCGCTGCGTATTAGCTAAGCGTTTATTGGCTCGCACCGATGAGAGTATTGCTGATGTCGTGTATTTGACCGGTTTTTCGGAGCCCAGCACGTTCTATCGGGCCTTCAAACGCTGGACTGAGTTGACGCCCATTGAATATCGCCAGCAGAAAAAAGCGGTGCAGGCTTTAGAAAGTGAGTGAGTCTACTCTTCAGCGGGTTTAGATTTCGTTTCTCAGACGCAAAAAACTCGCAAATCGCGGCGTGCCATTGCTGCTAACCCCGTAGTATTTGTAAGTAATCACTGAGCCAATAGGCGGTGGAGTCTCGCGCTCGGCATCTGAAAATCCGCTGCCAATTTTGAATCTCAGCCCTTCCTTGGTTTCCACTAAAATGGCACCTAGCATCCCTTTGTACTTCCCTTTGCCTAGGAGGTGCTCTACAACAGTTGCCTCGGCATCTTGGTGGCGCTTTAGTTTGAGTAGGTCATCACTGCGATTGGAATGGTATGGCGCGCTAGCTAAATGCAACATCAGGCCTTCGCCACCCGCTTCAATAACCTCGTCAAGGTAGTTCATCAAGGTAAGTTCATCGCTGAATTTTCGCTGTATGACTAAGTGTAGATAGGGCGAGGAAGTATTGCTGATAATCTGTTTCAGCAGCGTCAAACGATAATCAAAACTACCTTCTGTCCTGGGAAGGTCAAATGCCATGAAACGAATCGTCTTCCATTCAGATTCAACGGGATTCTGTTTGCGTACCGCGCCAGATAGGGCGTCAAACTTTCCTCGTCCCATCCACAGCTCGCCGTCGATCGCAGCGCTGGGGAAGTCTGCTATAAACCAGTTCGGAGCCTGATATATATTGCCCTGCCTTGAAACGAGCTGGTGCCCATTCCAAAATGCGCGCACCCCGTCGTACTTTTCACTTACCCAATATTTATCGAGGTCAATGTCACTGCGATAGACATTGGCGAGCATTAACGCGGGTTTGGAAAGGGCCTCGGCGGCATAAAGCAATGTATGTGGGATTAATACTAGCGTGACAATCAGTGTGTTGATTAGTAATGACACTAGTTTGCGATACTTGTATGAAAAGCGACGAGGGGTCATTGTGAATCCTCCATGATTCAAACTTTGCTCTGACCATCATACCGTTGCTGGGAGAAAACATAAAAGATCGCCGGTATTCGCGATCGATAAATCTAGGTCTGTATTATTATTGCAAAGGCCCCGCCTAAATAGGCGGGGCGGTATATTACATAGAAAATGTTAGCGTGGGTTAAGCGCCAAACCACGATTGGCCACATACTCTCACGGTATTACCACTCACACCGCGCGACGCCGGATTGCCGAAGAATGAAATCGTTTCGGCCACATCAACAGGCAAACCACCCTGCGATAGTGAGTTAAGGCGGCGGCCAAACATGCGGGTAAACAATGGAATTGCTGCAGTCATTGCAGTTTCTATAAAGCCGGGCGCGACTGCGTTCACGGTGATATTTTTATCGGCTAGCTCTTTTGACTGGGCCATGAAATCAACATAACCAATAACACCGGCTTTTGATGCGGCATAATTGGTTTGTCCTCGTTGACCACCAATACCGTTCATAGATGAAACCCCGATAATGCTGCCGCCGTCGTTGATGGTGTTGGTTTTGAGTAACTCAGCCGTGATGCGCTGAGCGGCTGCTAAGTTGATATCTAGCGTCATCTGCCAATGTGGTTCGCTCATATTCGCAATGGTTTTATCGCGGGTTACGCCAGCGTTGTGAACAATAATATCGACGCCGCCGAGTTCGCCAAGTGCTTTAGTGATAATGGCGGGAGCGTCAGCACTAGTGATGTCGGCAATAACCGCTTTTCCGTTTAGGCGCGTCATGACCTTGTTCAAGTCAGTCTCCATAGGCGCAACATCGACACCGACAACGGTCGCGCCATCGCGGGCCAGAGTGTCAGCGATGGCTTCGCCAATACCCCGTGAGGCGCCAGTCACCAAGGCAATTTTGCCGGCCAATGGCTTATGCCAGTCAGATATCGTGTTTGCGCTTGCCGCCCGCACTTTTATTACTTGGCCGCTGATATACGCTGACTTAGGTGACAAGATAAAACGCAGGCTGCTATCCAGGTTGGCGTCGGCGCCGTCGGCAACGGTAATTAATTGCGCTGTCGCGCCTTTGCTGCCCACTTCTTTGGCCAAAGAGCGGCTCAAACCTTCAAGTGAACGTTGGGTTGCAGCGGCTTCGGGGGTGGCGCACAACAAGTGCGGGCGTCCCAGAATCACAATTCTACCGCTACTTTTAAGTTTGCGAATGTTGGCATTAAAAAAGCGGTAGGCTGATACTAGCTCGGTAGCGTCAAGCAAGCCGCTGCCATCAAATACGAGTGCCTGATAGCGTTCTGCAGTATTGCTATCTGTATTACCACCCAGTTGAGTGGCGGCCTCTGGGCTGTAAAACACCTGGGCATCACTCTCAGCGAAATTGCTTTGCACTCGGCTGAGTAACTGTGCGTTGTCACCTGCGCCGACTAAAACGGCACCCGAGAAATAGCTGTGCTGTGTGGTGTCATAGCGGAGTAACTCAGTTGGTACGGTTACACCCATGGCGCCAAGCAGTTTTTTACCTGCTGCAGAATTAATCAGCTTTTCGATTCTATCGCTCATACTCAGATCTCCATCAGGGGTGTTAAATACAGTAATTCGGTCTACATTACATAGCAGCTTTGTCGAACATGGCTCTGTCAAATACCGAGCACAGTTCTTTAATGGCTGCATTGTAGCCGCACTACTCTATAAGATGATTGACAGTGCCGACCTATAGAACGGTCAATTCAGCCAATGTGGCTATAGAGAAGCTTGCTAAACTGCGGCCACTTTACTCTTATATGATTTTTTGAGGTCAGATTATGTCACAGGCAATTAAGCGCGTAGCGATCATTGGCGGTAACCGTATTCCGTTTACTCGCTCCAACACAGCCTATTTCGGCGTGAGCAACCAGTCTATGCTAACTGCAGCAATAGAGGGCTTGGTGCAGCGTTATAATTTGCAAGGTGTGTTGCTCGGCGATGTAGTTGCCGGTGCCGTAATGAAGCATAGCCGCGATTTTAACCTGACCCGCGAGTCCGTATTAGGTACCTCTCTTAACTCGGATACGCCCTGTTTCGATATTCAACAAGCCTGCGGTACCGGTTTGCAAGCGATCAATGTCGTTGCCAACCAAATAGCGCTCGGTCAAATTGAAGCGGGTATTGCCGGTGGCGTAGACACCACCTCTGATGCACCTATTGGTGTAAGTGAGGGCTTACGTAAGATTTTGTTGCAAGTGAATAAAGCTCGTAGTTTTAGCGAACGTGTAAAGCCCTTTTTGCAGTTGCGTCCGAAAGATGTCGGTGTCTTGATTCCTGCCAATGCTGAGCCGCGCACGCGTATGTCTATGGGCGAGCACACAGAAGTGACCGCAAAAGCCTGGCAGATTCCCCGTGACCAGCAAGATGAGCTGGCCTGTACTAGTCATAAAAATTTAGCCGCCGCGTATGAGCGTGGATTTTTCGATGACCTGATTACACCCTTCAATGGCGTGAACAAAGACAATATTTTGCGTGCTGACACGACTATTGAAAAACTGTCTTCGTTAAAGCCCGCTTTTGACAAGGAAAGTGGCCAAGGCACGTTGACGGCAGGTAATTCATCAACGTTGACCGACGGTGCTTCAGTGGTATTGCTGGCAAGTGAAGAGTGGGCAAAAGAGCGCGGTTTACAGGTGCGAGCTTACCTCACTATTGTTGAAACAGCTGCGGTGGACTTCTTTGGGAAAGACGGTGCCACAGAAAAAGAAGGATTATTACTGGCTCCAGCTTATGCGGTACCGCGTATGCTGGCGAAAGCGGGGCTAACTTTGCAGGATTTTGACTACTACGAGATTCACGAGGCATTTGCCGCGCAGGTGTTAGCGACCCTTAAGGCGTGGGAGGATGAGGCTTTCTGTAAAGATAAGTTGGGCCTTGATCGTGCGCTGGGCAGTATTGATCGTAGCAAGTTAAATGTTAACGGTAGTTCCTTAGCAGCGGGTCACCCTTTTGCAGCCACGGGTGGCCGTATTGTGGCGACCTTGGCCAAAATGCTGGAAGAAAAGGGCAGTGGCCGTGGTTTGATTTCAATTTGTGCCGCCGGTGGGCAGGGCGTTACCGCCATTATTGAACGTTAATTTTCTAAGTGTGATTAAAAAGGCCCTCAGCTTGCGCTGAGGGCCTTTTTTTCCTTTTGTAGTTTGTCCTTATTTACCGTAGCTCGCACAGTCACCAAGCTCATAGCCAATGACTTTTTCGTCGGCACAGGCGCTGCAGGCGTTTCCGTAAGTATTATGTCTTTCGGACGGACACGGAGCTGTTACACAGCGGATACCGGTATCCACATGGCCACACACTGGGCGGTATTCCCGCGTACACATTTCTGGCCTTGGTGATTCACATTGGGTGAAACCACCTTGCATTCTGGACGTAGGGGCTTCTTTAGGCGTGCTAGTGCATGCGCTGAGCGCGAATAAAGCTAATAAGAAGACGCTAAAACGAGACAATTGCTTGTTTAGATTATTGCGTCCCTTCAATAAAACCATCTGTCACCCCAGTTAATTGCTTTGCATGAGTAATAGGAGCCTCAGCTTAACGGTCTGCGCGCGCTTGCTCAAGATCGATGTTTTGCTACGCAGCTCTTCAATGAACTCCTCTGTAGAATAACTGTCATAGCCTTACGCTATCAACGGCATTCTAAATCAATATTTTAGATATGGATGTGTCTTTGTTAAGCTGGTCAACAAGGTTTAGTTACAAACATTAAGCTATCAAACCACCAAAGGGAGAATGTGTATGAAAGCTATCGATATTGGTATTAACGAAGCGAATCGTGAACAGATTGCCGGCGGGTTAAAGGTATTACTTGCAGATTCCTATACGCTCTATCTGCAAACTCATAATTTCCATTGGAATGTGACCGGCCCGCGTTTTCGCGACCTTCACCTGATGTTCGAGGAGCATTACACCGAGTTAGCACTGGCGGTAGATGATATTGCTGAGCGTATCCGTACCCTAGATGTCGCGGCGCCAGGAACCTATAAAGAATTTGCTCGCCTCAGTTCGATTGAGGAATTCGACGGCGTGCCAGATGCCGATGCGATGGTGGACATCCTCACCAAAGGTCATGAGCAAGTAGTGAAGAGTTGTCGTACCGTTTTGAAGGTGGCGCAAGAGGCTGACGACGAATCTACCGCTTCGCTAGTGTCCGACCGTATGCGAATTCATGAGAAGACAGCTTGGATGCTGCGCGCGATTAACAAATAGTCGTACGATTGTTCTGGAATGCGGCTGCTGCTGAGCTGCCGCATTCTTCTTTTTAGCAAACCTCCTATCGATAAAGTGCCCCGTGTAACATCGCGATAATCCTTGCGTCTACTTTTTAGCCATTTTTAACATTGGCTTATACATATTCGATAACGGCACATTAACACGCGGGATCAGATTATGAACAAGGCGCTAAATTTTACTGCGTTTGGACTGTTGCTAAGTGCGGTGATTGTCGCTTTCCCGCTGCAGGCCTTGGAACTGCAAAGCCAGCGCGAAGCGGTAACGACAATTGAGCTGTACACCTCCGAAGGTTGCAGTAGCTGCCCACGTGCAGATGCTTGGTTGTCGTCACTTAGCAAGGATTCAGCTATTTTTTCCCGAGTTATACCTCTCGCATTTCATGTCGACTATTGGAACGAGCTTGGCTGGCGAGATCGCTTTTCAGAGGCGGCATTTTCCTCCCGTCAACGGGCCTTAAGCCGCGCTAATATCGTGTCACAGGTGTATACACCGGGCTTTGTTGTTAATAATCGAGAGTGGCGGGCGTGGTTTAGTCGAGGCCACCTTGTTACCGCCGATCAATTACCAAACTCCAATAATGAGGTGGGCGTGTTGGCGGTGCGCTGGCCCGAGTATACCAAGCCTCTTTCGCTCAGCTTTGCGCCTATCAAAGAGGATGCTTCCAGTTTCCAGTTGCATGTCGCTATTATCGGCATGGGTTTAGAGACTCAAGTTCGTCGGGGTGAAAACCGCGGCCGGCTGCTGAAGCATGACTTTGTTGTGCTCTCCCACGCTGAATATCCTTTTGGCGTCGCTTCTCATGGCAAGCATTTAACTAAAAACCTGGCGGCTCCAGACATCCCTGACGAGGGGCAGCAAAGAACTGTATTAGTGGTTTGGGTTTCAGAAGGTGATTCACCAGCAATAGTGCAAGCGGTAGCAGGATATTTGTAGGGCCTGCTTAAAAATTAATCTGGCATAAGTAAGTGGTACCATTTCATTGTCAGTTTCTCGCTATACTCTCAATAAGATCGGCTTAAATGACTCTCTAAATGGCAGTATAGAGTTGGCGAAGAAAAATGCTTGAGTCCATATCGTACCGTCACTGTCACCAATGCTCATTTTGGTTTGTATGGGCGCGCTCATCCTGTTTCTGCTCGCTTGTTGACCACGGACCTGCGAGGCGCAATGTTTCAGCGGTCTTGTGTAAAATCTGTTTACTCGTCATTGTGATCCATTTGGCGTCACTCTCTGTATCAAATGGAGTGCGAGGGCATCGATTTTATGGCTAGTAGGCTTAAAGACACATGCGCTCTAGTAAAGAGGTTATGGCCTTAAAATGGCGTCCAAAGACTAAAGGTCTAAGGTCTTATCCTTGCAAATAAGTAGGCCTATTAAGAGGTGGTAATGCTAAAGAAAGTCGTGTTTTTAAGCTTGATTGCACTCCTTATAGTCGCATTTTTTGGCTTCGGTTTCGATCATTACCTCAGCTTAGACGGGGTCAAACAACTACAAATCGACCTCGCGGCATGGCGTACCGAGCGGCCTGTGATTTTGGCGGTAATATTGTTTTTCTCTTATATCGTTATTACCGCATTGTCCCTCCCCGGGGCCGCTGTGATGACATTGCTGGTGGGCGGCATCTTCGGTCTAGCGTGGGGCGTTTTGATTGCATCGTTCGCATCGAGTATCGGTGCTACGCTCGCCTTTATTATGACTCGCTACGTGTTGCGAGATTCAGTGCAAAGCCGCTTTTCCAGTCGACTAAAGGCTATTAACGACGGGGTCGCCCGCGACGGTAGTTTCTATCTTTTTAGTCTTCGTCTAGTGCCGGTATTCCCCTTTTTCCTAATTAATATGTTGATGGCCTTAACGCCTATCAAACTGAGGCAATTTTACTGGGTTAGTCAGCTTGGTATGTTGCCGGGGACCTTGGTATATGTGAATGCGGGCAGTCAGCTTAGTGAGTTATCGAGTTTATCGGGAATATTGTCGCCCTCATTATTGTTCTCCTTTGTACTCCTTGGCGTGTTCCCTTTGCTTGCGAAAAAGACTTTGGGCTGGCTTGCTGCGAGAAAGAAAAATAGCCAGTGGTCGCGCCCTCGAAAATTTGACCGTAACTTAATTGTTATCGGTGGCGGAGCAGCCGGATTGGTTAGCGCCTATATCGCGGCGGCAGTAAAGGCGAAAGTGACCTTGGTCGAAGCCCACAAGATGGGGGGCGATTGCTTGAACTATGGTTGTGTGCCGAGTAAAGCCTTGATTAAAACCGCCAAACTTGCAGCGCAGCAGCGACATGGTGAGCGCTATGGTCTTGGGGCGACTCAGCCTCACATCGACTTTCGACGCATTATGGCGCGGATAAATGACGTCATCTCAAAAATTGAGCCTCATGATAGCGTAGCGCGCTATACCGAACTTGGTGTTGAGGTGTTGCAAGGTTATGCGCGACTAATTGACCCTTGGACTGTGGAAATAGCCTTGAATGACGGAGGTGTGCAGCGCTTAACATCACGGGCTATAGTTATAGCCGCGGGTGCTGAACCGGTGGTGCCGCCATTGCCTGGACTAGACGCGGTGGGATACGTAACCAGCGACACTTTGTGGGAGTCGCTGGCGGAGAGTGAAAAGCCACCTGCTCGCTTGCTGGTGCTAGGTGGCGGGCCAATTGGTTGTGAGTTATCACAGAGCTTTGCAAGGCTGGGTTCTGAGGTTACCCAGCTTGAAATGCTTTCCCGTATTATGATGCGTGATGATGAAGATGTATCGGCGGCGGCAGCGCAGTCACTGAAGGACGACGGCGTAAAAATTCTCACTAGCACTAAGGCGATTCGCTGTGAGCGGGATGGCAAGCAAAAACGTATCATTGTGTGCGACGAGGCGGGGAGCGAGCGGGAGATCGAGTTTGATGTCCTGTTGTGCGCAGTTGGCCGCAAGCCGCGAACCAAAGGTTATGGCTTAGCGGATATAGGCTGCGACATTGAAAGCTTAAAAGGTAATGAGTATTTAGAAACCAGCTATCCCCATATTTTATTAGCTGGCGATGTTGTCGGGCCCTATCAATTTACACATATGGCCGCGCATCAAGCGTGGTATGCAGCGGTAAATGCCCTGTTTGGCAGCTATAAGAAATTTAAAGTCGACTATTCCCTTGTTCCCCGTGTGACGTATGTTGACCCCGAAGTGGCCAGTGTTGGCCTCAATGAATTGGAAGCTAATGAGCGGGGGATTAGTTACGAAGTAACACGATATGGTATTGATGATCTTGACCGGGCAATTTGTGACAGCCAAGCTGAAGGCTTTATCAAGGTTCTCACGGCACCAAAAAGCGACCGGATTCTGGGTGTTACCATTGTAGGCGCACAGGCAGGAGAATTATTGGCCGAGTATGTTCTGGCGATGAAGAATGGTATCGGCCTGAAGAAAATTCTGGGCACAATTCACAGCTATCCGAGTATGTCGGAAGCAAATAAGTATGTAGCTGGTGAGTGGCAAAAAGCGCATACCCCGCAGTGGGCTTTGAGTTACTTAGTTAGGTTTCATGCATGGCGAAGAGGTAAGTAAGATGGTTTTTCATAAAACAATAAAAATATTACAAGGTTTTTTAGTTGGCGTATTTCTATTGTCTCTGGCAATGTCGTCATTTGCGGCGGATTTTTCTCATCGAGCTTGGGATGACTTACTGCAACGGCATGTCCGTGTGATAAACGACGGTCAGGCTTCACAAGTTGATTACGCCGCAATGATGAATGACCGCAAAACGCTGCAAGCGTATTTGGCGAGTTTGTCGGCAGTTACCCAGCCTGCATTCGACGGTTGGTCAAAGGATCAGCAGTTAGCGTTTTTAATTAATGCCTATAATGCTTGGACGGTTGAATTCGTGCTAACCAGTTACCCCGATATTGAATCTATCAAGGATCTCGGTTCTTTTTTTGGGTCGCCCTGGAAAAAGGAGTTTATAAATTTATTGGGCGAGACCCGCAGTCTCGACAATATTGAACACACACTTATTCGCGGTTCGGGCCTATACAATGAGCCGCGCATTCATTTTGCCGTGAATTGCGCGAGTATTGGCTGCCCTGCATTATTGAACCGCGCGTACACTGCGGCGCAATTAAATAGGCAATTAGAATATGTTACTCGTAAATTCTTAAGTGATCGCACTCGAAATTATTTCCTTAACGCGGAGCTGCATGTATCACCCATTTTTAATTGGTATAAAGCAGACTTTGAAAAGGGCTGGGGTGGCGCGAATTCGGTGTCGGAATTTTTAGGGCTCTATACTGATGCTTTAGGTTTGGGCGAGACTGGTGTTGTCGTGATTGTTAATGGTAAACCAGCATCTCAACATTTACGGGAAGGCAGCTTAGGTATTAGCTACACCGATTACGATTGGGATTTAAATGACGTTCGTCAGTGAGGTTTTTTCCTGTGGTCGTATAAATAAATGAGTATACCGCCTGAAAATTCACTTCCTGTTTTGTCCGTGGTCATTCCAGTACTAAATGAGGCCGCAGTGTTGCCAAGCTTATTGGCGACACTGGAAAGGCAACTTGCTAGCGTCAATTTTGTTGTTGAGGTGATATTTGTCGATGGTGCTAGTGTTGATAACTCCGCAGAACTAATTAGAGCACAGGGATATTCCTGCGTGCATAGCGAACGCGGGAGGGCGCAGCAAATGAATACCGGTGCAGCTCAGGCCTCAGCAGGAAAAATATTATTTTTGCACGCTGACAGTGACCTTGCCGATGGTAGCTTTAATGCGGTAGTGGCCGCGCTGGAAACTAAACATTGGGGGCGCTTTGATGCTCGTATTTCCGGCGACGCAATGATGTTTTTCGTGATTGCCTTTTGCATGAACTGGCGCTCTCGACTCAGCGGTATTGCAACCGGTGATCAGGGGATATTTGTTCGACGGGCAAGCTTTGAAAAGGTTGGCGGCTTTCCAAATCAGGCGTTGATGGAAGATATCGCCTTGTCGGCGAGGCTTCGGAAGCTATCATCTCCAGCGTGTTTGAAATTAAAAATATGTACCTCTGGTCGTCGCTGGCAGCAGCGAGGAATATGGCGAACAATCTTTTTAATGTGGCGTTTGCGGTTTACATATTGGCTGGGCGCGTCGCCTCAAAAATTGGCGAAACGCTATGAATAATACACTGCCAAGTAAGAAGATCTGTGTTCAGATTATGGCTAAGGCGCCAGTAGCGGGTTTAGCTAAAACACGTTTAATTCCAGCCTTGGGCGAAGTTGGTGCCGCAGCTTTGGCCAAAAAAATGCTTGATAAAATTTTGAACGATTGTACAAGTCTGATGGAAAATCGTGAGTGGCATTTTGAATGTACGCTGTGGATGACGCCTGTGCCGGAATCACCCAGTTGGCAGAGTATAAAAATTCCAAATGGTATTCAGCAGTCTTCACAGTATGGCGATGATCTCGGTGAGCGGATGGCACATGCCGTGGAGCAAGGGCTTACTGCCGATTCCTGTGCAGTTATTATCATTGGCAGTGACTGCCCCGAAATAAATCCATCGGTGTTGATCTGGGCGGCGACCGTCTTGCGAGATCACGACGCTTGCATGGTTCCCTGCGCGGATGGCGGCTACGCTTTATTAGGGTTGCGTAACTATGAGCCACGACTGTTCGTTGATATTCCATGGAGTAGCGAACACGTTGCGGATTTAACTCGGCGACGTTTGATTGAGTGTGGCATGAGCTATGTCGAAGCGGCGCTGGTTCACGATATAGATGTCGCAGCTGATCTTGCTTATCTACCTTCAGCTTGGCCAGAGTCTAGACTTGCAATGCATATTAGGACGGAAAAATGAATGCACAGGGTCGCTTAATCTCCCGTTTTTTAGATGAGCTGCCGGCGGGGAAGCTTGAGTGGATTGGAGTGCGTCCCGAGCGTAAAGTGCCGATGGTCTCGCTGGCGAAAACGATTGCGATTGCTGACCGGGGTTTGCAGGGTGACCGCAGGCTAGATGGCAGCAAAGGGTCGGCTCGGCAAGTGAGTATAATCAGCGTCGAGTTTATTCGCGCTATTGCCGACAACTTGGGGCGTGAACATATTCCAGTCGATATTTTAAGAAGAAATTTGCTGGTGTCGGGCATTAACCTAAACGCTCTGCGGCATCAGTATTTTACGATAGGCGATGCGGTATTTCAGGCAACAGCGCAATGTCACCCCTGTTCCCGAATGGAAACGGCGTTGGGTAAAGGCGGTTTGGTAGCGATGTTGGGCTACGGTGGTTTGTGCGCTAAAATTTTAGAGTCTGGTGAGATTAAATGCGGTGATGAGTTAGTGTATATGCCACCAGACCAATATCAAGAGCGGCAGCTCAGCTTGTATTAGTGTTTGACCGCTGCGGCGCTAATTCATTTGTCGATGGAAGAAGGCCCATATTTCGGCGGGGCCATTGATCTCCTTGCTAGTTGCACCAAGGATGCGTGGAAATCTAAAGTAGGGTTGCGGAATAGTGTGTCCACCGCCGGTCACCGTATACAGCATAATTTCTGCGTGTTGATTGTCTCGCCATGCAATGTATTTTGTTGCAGTGGGGTCGTCGTGTTGGCTATTAAAAAAATATTTGGTCTCGCTCGGCGCGCCGTGATACCCCGCAGTGCGGGCGAAATGTTCGGCGGTGGCGATGGACGACAATACATCGCCACGGTCACCGAAGCCGAATAGCGTTACTCGGCCGCCATGATAGGGGTTTATCGGATCGTCGGTGCCATTCATTACTAACACCGGAACGGCTACGCCCTTGTCGAAGCAGTCCAGATTGCTTGCGCTGGGTAAATTGGCGCTGATTGCCGCAATGCCGCCAATGTTGTTCGGCTGCTCTAAAGCAAATCGAAAGCCCAAATGCCCCCCGTTTGAGAATCCCGCCATAAAGGACTTGGTAGAATTGCTGCCAAAGCGATGTTGAAAATGGCTCATAAGCGTTTTGATAAATTTAATATCGTCTATGTTTTGTGCCCGCGCGGGATAGTTGGCCGTCTTGCGGCAATCATTCCAATTATTTTTATACCCTGCGGGATATACCAATATAAACTTGTGTTGATCGGCAAGTTGTTCGAATTGGTATGCGGTATATCCGCGGATGTCGTCAATGCTTTGTAATGACCCGTGTAGCATGAAGACGAGGGCAGGTTGATCCGGTAAATTATTAGGTAGATAAAATGAGTAGCTGCGCTGGATGTCGTCGATCTCTAATGTGTCACTGCGGAATTCGCCATTAAGAGCGGGGCGAGATACAGCGGGACTGTATCCATAATAAGCGAGCAGCAAAGCAATACTGGCTATGATGCTAAGAGCAATACTTTTAATACCAGAGCGTTTACGCATGATAGGTTTCTTTATTATTGAACGCAGGCAGAGGACAAAACAAAATCGTGCAAAGGCCTCTTAGTAGTAATACTCCAAACCTATCTCGATATAGCTATCTCTTCGCAAGGAGTAGATAGGATCTAGGCTATCATCGCCGTGAAAGTGAAATACCTCTGCGGTAACTCTAGTGCTGTCGCCAATTCGGGTACTGGCCTCCATAAACGCGGATCGACTGTCTTGATCGTCAACATCTTGGCTGTAGCCAAACAAAATTTCACTTGAGGCGATGTCATTTAAACTGAGCCTGCCGCCAACAAAGATATCGTTTTGAAAGGGGCTGGCGTTCGGCCGTGGCCTGGAATCATAGGAATATTCTAATAACAATCCTAAATCCCAAAACAAGCTATTGATACCCGTTAAGGTATATTCAAATCCAGCGGTACTGGCAGCGTAATTGTCGGCCAAGGAATGTCCAATACTGCGCCGATAAATGGCTTCTAATTTCCATAGCCAGTCACCGCTAACATATTGAGCATCAATACCACTTTGCTCAATAAGCGCATAGTGGGGAATGAGAGCAATGCCCGCAGCTGTGGCTCGCGGCAGGTAAAGTGGCTCACGGGATGTGCCATTAAACCATGACAGGCCAACATTCCAGTCGCCAAGATAATGGCTCCAGCGCAAGGCGTAGTCGATGTGCTCCTCTTTTCTGTCAGACTGATATTGCTCGGCATCGTTTAGCGTAATGGGTATCGAGCGCAGCCGGCCTTCCTTACCCGCAAACTCGCGCTCGCGGAATGTCGGTAAGACAAAAACATCCACTACTCCCCAGTCTTGTATGCTGGCGTAGTGAATCATGGGCTGGCCTAATTTATCTTCGCCGTCCGGAGCTTCAACAAAATCGGTTTGATTAATGATGTCGACCAGGTGCTGAGATTCAGTTACACCCCAGAAAATAGTATTCACGCCGACAGTTAACTCCCAGCTGTTGCCGACGTGCTGCCAATAAAATTCGCGAAGATCGGCGTGACTGCGCTCGTCGTCTTGGCTGTCGTAGCGGTAGAAGGCCTTTATATTGAAGCTGTCGTCACCGTCATTCCATTGCTGGTACCACTCGGGGGAGAGAACGCCAGACAGGGTTTCTGAGCCCTGCGCAGGGTCAGCGGCGGTGCTTGGAAAGGCGCGCGCCTGCACGCCGACATAACCAAGAAATTCCGCGTGGCTTAGCGACGCGATGAGGCTTGCCAACATGGCGCCCGCACACAGTTTTACATTCATTATTAATTTCTATCCTACCGCGCGCGTTTTAGGCTATTTTCAGTGAAGTCTTGCTCGTCTAAGCCGCTGCGGAATTGATAGTTACGTAAGAATACCTCGGTGCTTTTACCGTTGCGCTCATTCACCATGGTCTGCTTTGCTGGTCGCCAGAATTTGTCTAGGTGCAGTTGGTAGTCGCTCAGAGTTAAAGTCTTTAACACGCTCTCTTTGCGATCATAGAATTCAATTTTTAGAGCGCGATAGTGGGATTGATCTATCCACACTATCTCGCGGCTGTAGCCTGAGTATTTGTCGCGGGGAATGATTTCGACTACATAACACAGCTCTCCGTTTACCTCTTCGTCACGTAGCCAGCGGTAGTCGTATTCCTCCACTTCAAAGGAGCTAAGGTCTTCGTAGGAAAATTCGCTGCCCATAAACGGCCCAGATTTGTTCTTAGAGGCGATACGTTTAACGCGCTTTAATGCGGGCAAATACAGCCATTGGTCGTCGTCGGCATTGTTGTGGGTAAAGCTCAGAAAGGCGGTGCCTTTGACGTCGTTGGGGCTGTCAAAAATAGTCATCGACTTGTCGCCGTCATTTTGTACTTCTAGTGACAAAATGCGCATTTCCCGTCGGGTTTCCCGCCCGCCGCGAGTATGCAGCACCATTTCCATTTCCGCGCTGCTGTCGACCCAGCCGCGATCTCGACTTTTCATCTCTTTGGCTATTGCTAGACCTTTGTCTTGCGCCTCATCGGCGATGAGCGCGGGCGAAATTATCACGCTTAGTGAGAATAGAATGCTCGCGGTAAACCTTTTTATTATCACGCTAGGTGCTCCAGAGTGGGGAGGTAGTTTCAAATCTAATGTTTATTGTGTATGCGCACCAAGTTAAAGCATAATTACCGGATAAATCAAATATTCTTGGCGGCCAGCCCTTTGTTCGAGGGAAGGGCGTGGCGCTTTGTGGTTTGTCACTGAACACTGATTTACATCATTAATAATAATCATAATAAGGAGCGTGAGCACCAATGGCGGCAACAGAGAATAAATTTGTAGATCGCGTAGACGCCGTGTTTGGTGGTGTCGCCAGTTGGGCGGTTAACCATCGCGTCATCGTCTTGCTGTTGTCACTGCTGATGCTGGGTGGAGGCATCTATTTTGCTGGCAAAGTACAGAGCGATAATAGCCTGGACGCCTACTTTGACAAAAGCGATCCGGTGTATCTGTCTTACACCGAATACTTAGATGAGTTTTTGTCTGATGAAGTGACCTACATCATATACCGCGTACCAGACCGCCCGCACGGACCTTTTAATTACGAAGCCATGGGCCAGATCGCCCAGTTAGCACAGGCCTTTGAGGATGAAGTGCCCTATGTGCGCGACGTGATTAGCTTGCCCACGGTGGAGTTTATTCGCGCTGATGGGGACTCAATTAATGTCGATGAATTGATGCTGGATTTTCCCGCAGATCAAGACGCTTTGTTAAAACTGCGGGATGAGGTGCTAAGTCGTCCACTCTATGTCGATTATCTTATCAACCAGAAAGCAGATTACGCTGCCATCATTTTAGAAATGGAACGCAGCAGCGTCGACCCGCTGGAAGATATTATTTACGATGAGGCCAAGGGCAATCAGTTAGAAAACCTCTATCCACAGGTTAGTGATAATAAGCTGCGCGAGATTATGGCGCGTCCGGAATATGCCGGTATCGATTTCTTTATTACCGGCGATGTACCGATGAACTCGGCCTACAATCACGTCTTCATGGAAGATTCTGCCATTGGCACTGTCGTTACCTTAGTTGTCTTGGCGGTGTTGTCCTTTATACTTTTTCGCGTTAGTTTGCTTGGCCTGTTTGGGCCGCTGGCGGTGGTGGTACTTAGCATTGTGATGGTGCTGGGTATGATGGGCGCCTTTGGTTGGGTGTTGGGGCTGTTTTTTGGTATTGTGCCTACCTTGCTGTGTGCGGTGGGGGTGGCGCAATCTGTCCATATTTTATTAGAGTTTCAGCGCGCCTATGCACAAACCGGTGACCGCAAACTTTCGGTAAAAGCGGCGATATCTAAAGTGGGTGGCGCCTGTTTACTGGCGTCGGTCACCACCGCGGTTGGCTTTCTGGTAATGACCGTTTCGCAGTTAAAAGTCCTCAGCGAAATGGCGCTGTATGCAGCCTCGGGGGTGATGTTTACCTTTATATTGTCTATGACCTTGTTGGTGGTCGCCCTCGCATCGGGTAAGTCGACGCCGGTAAAAGCAGATAAAAAAACGCGGCCTGTAGTGCAGCCACCGATACTTTGGCTTGTTGAACGCTGTATCGCGATTAATTTGAATCATCCCAAGGCGCTATTGTCTGCCGGCACCGTCGTGCTTGTTTTTTTCTTGGCGGGTTTGAGCCAAGTAAAAGTCGATTTTAACTTCCTTGAAGACTTTAAGCCTAGCGTTGAATGGCGCCAGCACACTGAGCTCGCAGAGAGTGTGATGGGTGGCATTTTAAATGTGACCTACATTATCGATACGGAAGAGCCTGAAGGCGTCAAAGACCCCGAGATATTGCGTGCGATTGATCGTATTCAACAATTTGCGGAGGCGCAGCCCCTAGTCAAAAAGACTTACTCTGTGGTCGATATTCAAAAAGACCTTAATCGCAGTTTTCACGGCGATGATCCAGCCTGGTATCGTCTACCCGAAGATCGAAATCTAGCCGCGCAATATTTCCTGGTTTACGAAATTTCCGGTGGTGAAGAGCTACGGGAGTTTGTGGGACAAAATTACAGTCGCACCGTGCTGGAAATGCGCGTTGAAATGAGCGGCTCCGCTGCCATAACGGAATTGCTGGCGACAATTGACGACTATATTGCTGAAAACCCGATCCCTAATGCCATGGTTCGCAAAACCGGTATTGGCTTAATGTGGGTAAAAATGGGCGAGTATATTGCCGACACCCAGTTGATCGGCTACAGCCTGCTATTTGTTATGGTGGCAGGCTTTCTGTGCTTGGCATTCGGCTCAATAAAGGTTGGGCTGCTGTCCATGATCCCAAATTTAGCTCCGGTGGTTGTGGTGCTGGGACTAATGGGTTGGCTGGGTATTCACCTCGATTATATGAAGTTGCTCTTAGCTACCATCGCGATAGGTATCGCGGTGGATGACACCTTGCACCTTGTTATTCGATTCCGGCGCTGCTTTATGAGCTGCGGTAATTACCGTGTCGCCTTAGCGGACTCTATGCGAGACGTAGGCCCAGCGCTTGTGATTACAACCATCATTCTGCTAGGAGCCTTCTCTTGCTATTTGCTTTCCCAGCTCGCGATTATTTCAAGCTTCGGCATATTGCTGAGCGTTGCTATTAGTGTCGCACTGCTGGCAGACATGTTGTTTATGCCGGCACTGCTTATGATCACCAAGCCATTTGGTCCTGAGTTTACACCTGCGAGCAATACTGGCTCGTAAACTTGATGCCGGAGGTTGCGGGCGTGGGGGCTAATCTAATAGGAGCTGGGCGAGTTTTGATTCATCTTTAAACCGGCTCGGTTGTCACAATAGCGGTCAGTCGCTGAATAGCGCTGAGTTGTCAAAATTACTCGGGTAAGTCAAACTCGTATTCAGCATCATTGCGCTCACTAATCCTGGTGGAAATCACTTAAGCAATTGATTTATATTGTAAAGTGATTATGCTCAGGGCTAAGGGATTCCACATCAAATGCAGGATGCATACAAATAAAAAATCATTTCAGACTTGCTAACACCCTGATTCAAATAGAATTATCCTGCTTAATCTCGATAAAGATTAGACTCGCGATGCATACGAAGTATAAAGCGCAGCGCATTTGAATTTACTGTTAACTTTACTATCGGATGATTCGATATGGAAAATAGTTCGAATGTAATAGCTTGGTGGGGAGCAATACTTTCAACTATTGTGTTTGTTTGGAATATCATCGTTTGGAAATTATCTGGCCCAAAGGTTGAAATAAGTATCTCTCCATTTGTATATGATTGGATGGGTAGCGTTGAATACCTTCCAGGTGAAGAAGTGGTCGAAAACGGTAGCACAATTCGGAAAATGAAGCCGTTTATTGCTGTAGAAATCAGAAATACTGGAAAGTCAGCTACCACTCTATTAAGTATAAGGTTCGCTCAAACTGATAGCCCATCCGGAATGCGAGAAAGAATGAGTAGCACTGATGACTACGAACCGTTCTCAAATCCTTTGCCTGCTGTTCTGGAGCCTGGACACATTTGGCTATGTAAGTTTGATCAAGAGCAGGCCTTACTGTATTACAGGGAAAATGAAACTCCTTATTTTTCAGTCGACATTAGGCATACCCACTCAAAAAAATGGGTACGCAAGACGATAGAGATAGATGAACCAAGTTAACAAGTTTGTCAAAAGGACGCTCCTATCGTCGCGCCTTTTACAAAAGCGTTGAGGCTGTATAAAAACCCCCATTTCGATAAAAGTTTTGATAAAATTGGCCAAAGCATTAAGGAGTGATGCGAATGCCTAAGTTCAAACCCTACGACTACAATCAAAGCGCAATGATTG
>NZ_JAHWDQ010000009.1 GCF_019312595.1 Zhongshania aquimaris
GTTTGCCTGGCGACCATAGAGACATGGAACCACCTGATCCCATCCCGAACTCAGAAGTGAAACGTGTCATCGCCGATGGTAGTTTGGGGTTTCCCCATGCGAGAGTAGGTCATCGCCAGGCTTTAATTTAAAACCCGAGATTCATTAGAGTCTCGGGTTTTTTTATGGGTTGCTGGAAGTGGATTCCGCTAGGCGAGACCCAAAGCGCTTCGCGGGGCCGACTCACCCAAAGCGTTCACTTCGTTCACGGGGCCTGCCCTCGTCAGGCTCCTAAATAAAACACAACCCCAGCAGGAAGACCTACTGGGGTTGTGTTTTATTTAGGATGGTGATTATCTTCTCTCACTAAGCATCGGTCTCATGCGTACCCAGAGCATTTCCTGCGGGCACTGCTCGCAACACAATGTAGGTCATCACGCTGGCATTGATATGGCCAAAGCACGCCCTTCGGTAACGAGCAGACTCAGTAATGCGCTCGACGCAAGAGGTGTTCTTACACCCCGTACCGGTCCTGACGGCAGCACGCTGGACGGTAAGCGCAAAAGCAGGTGCGCACGCGATACAGTAAAATCATCACGGTAGGTATTGTGTGACGGTGGGCCTTAAGCTTAGCATCCAACTTCTCCCCTCAAGCATCTCACGATGGGCGGCGTAAAATGGACGGTCGTGTTTATGCTAATAAACATACATAAAAGCCCCGCCAGATTTCTTAGTCGGGGCTTTGGTTTGCATACTGCGATGGTATTTCTTAAGTATTATGTATCAAGCTGGCGAACATCTACGTGTCTAACATCTGTGTTGCGCTTTATGATTTCCACAACTCGATAAATCATTGAGACTTCTTTTACTCGCCCTGAAATATAGATGCTCCCATTTCGACCGTCGATCTCTAGCTGGCCGGCTAGTTTTTTATCTGTTATTAGGGTGTTGATTACTTCACTGATAAGCTTCTGGTGCATATCTGAGTATGTGCTTGAGTAAAAGCTAGCGCGGACGTGAATGCTGTCATCTTGCGCTGGAGTGGCAAATGCTAAGCTGCTAGAAAGTAAGGATATTGCGGCAGCCGTCGTAATTTGTCTTAAATTCATGATAGTGACTCCTCATATCCGAGGGGCGGTCCGCAGTGATTAGCATGCGGTCAAATTTCTATGTGTGAATGGCTTGAGTGGATTTTAATTGGTTTATAACTCTATTTTATAAACGTAGCTGACCATTCCGTGTTGTCAATTTTCGGTATGGCATCAGTGCTGTAAATATTCTGATATTATCCGGTGCTAATAAGTGGTGCTCGGGTGTTAATGGTGTGGAAATACTAAATATATTGGCTGACGGTGAATACCATTCTGGCGAGGAGATAGGTGCTCATCTAGGGGTGAGTCGGGCTGCTGTTTGGAAGCAATTGCAGAAGCTCGAAGTCTTAGATTTAAAGATAGAGTCAGTAAAGGGGCGCGGATATCGTTTGCTTGGCGGCATAGATTTACTTGATGGTGTGAAAATAAAACACGCCTTGTCGCCTGAGGCGACTGTTGCTCTCGGTCAGCTTGATATTTTTCCTTTAATTGATTCTACAAATAGCGCAGCAGCAATCGCTATTAAAGAGGGGCGTGGTGCGGGTTACTGTTGTTTTGCTGAGCAGCAGAGTGCGGGTAGGGGGCGGCGTGGCCGACAGTGGCAGAGCCCTTTTGGTCGAAATATCTATATGTCGCAGGTTTGGGAATTTCAGTCTGGTGCCTCGGCGCTGGAGGGTTTGAGTTTGTCTGTGGGCTTGGCGGTGTTGCGCGCTTTAGACGGGTTTGGTGTGGCTGGTCTTGGCTTAAAGTGGCCCAATGACGTATTGCACGAGAATAAGAAGTTAGCTGGTATATTGCTGGAGATGCAGGGAGATCCCGCAGGTGTTTGCCAAGTTATCGTTGGTGTTGGTTTAAATGTGAACATGAGCGGTTCCGATACTGATGGCATCACTCAGCCTTGGACTGATTTGGCTCAGATTGTTGGTGCTGTAGATCGAAATAAGCTGGCTGCGGAATTAATCTCGGCTCTGAGCGTAGTTTTTGACGAGTTTTCTGCGGGTGGTTTCGCCGCGCATAAAGACGAGTGGAGTCGCCACGATGCCTTTGCTGGCCGTTCGGTCAAAGTTCAACTTGGTGAGGCTTATGTGGAAGGTGTGGTTGCTGGTTTGGACCGCAGTGGTGGCTTGATCTTAAGTACTGCAGAAGGCGATCGGGTCTTTAGTGGTGGCGAAGTGAGTTTGCGGGGCGCTTAAATTGGGTCAAGTCTTAGAGTTGGATGTTGGTAATACTGCAATTAAATGGCGGTGCCTTGCGACGGATGGTGCTGTCCTCGGCTCGGGTCGTTTAGTAGGCGACGTTCAAGGTGTTGATGAGCTGCTGTTGCCGGATATTAATTTAGTTCGCATAGCATCGGTTGCACATAGTGATCGAGAGGAGCAATTGAAGAGTTTACTGGTATCGTCAGGAGTTAAATACCTAGTAGCGACGTCGCAAGTGGAATGCGCAGGCCTTAGAAGCGCTTATGAAGATGCTTCAAAGCTTGGTGTTGATCGTTGGCTGGCAATGGTCGCCGCATTTAAAGAGTGCCGCGGCGCATGTGTGGTTATTGATGCTGGTACTGCGTTGACGATAGATGTGGTTGATGCGCATGGTCAGCATCAGGGAGGATACATACTGCCAGGAATTGAGCTCCTGCTAAAGGTGCTTAATGACGGGACCGGTAAAGTGCGCTTTGGTCAAGAGAGAGCAAGGACCATTGCGCCTGGTATAAACACGGATACATGTGTGCATAATGGCAAGTGGTTGAGTTTGCTTGGTGCAGTTTGGCTTGCATTAAAAGAGGCCGATTTGATTATTGGTGGTCGTTACGATGTCTTTATCACAGGTGGTGATGGTTTGGCTTTAAAAGAGTTGGGGGGGGCGGCCGCTGAGTCATGGCACTTCAGCGAAAGTCTGGTTCTGGATGGGTTGGCTCCAGTGCTGACGAAGGCGTAGGGGGTTCGCGTGCGTTGGTTCTTTCTTTTATTGCTTGCTATTAACGCGGTGTTTTTTGCGAGTCACTGGACTAGCTCGTCCTCCGGCGGTTTTGATTTGCCATTAGTAAGTGCTGAGAAAAATAATATTTCTCTACTGTCGGAGCTTGACAGAGAGGGTTCCTTGTCTGCAAATGGCGCCCTAAATATTGCTATTACTGAACCAAGTGTCGAGGAAGTGTGTTTGCTTTTAGGTCCTTATAAGGCCAAAGAAGAGCTTGGCGGTGTCATTGATGAGATCAGTGGTTCTGAATTGTTAATCGAGACCTACGAGCGCAGTGCGGATTATTGGGTGTATCTGGGGCCTTATTCATCTTTTTCTGGTGCGGCAAAGGTAAGTTCAGAATTACGTGATAGGCGAATTGATAATTTCATCATCCGCAGTGGGGAATTGCAGAACGCGATTTCCCTTGGTGTCTTCACGACGGATGAGCGTGCGAACGTCCATTCCAAGGGTTTGCTAAAGAAAGGCTATAGTGCGGCAGTTAAACGCGTGGTGAAGGAGGGTGAGCGATATTGGTTAAGTTTCCGTGGTCGAGAGGGCGAGGACGGCTATGTCACCGCAGCGAAGCTAATGCAGGAAAATGTGGATAATAACAAAAGCTTGGAGAAAAAAAGCTGCAATCTGATTGCGTCTTACAAAGAGTTAGACTAGAATGCCGGCCTCGTTTGGAAGCGACGTGGTAGCTAAGCTGGCGTAGCTCAGTTGGTAGAGCAGCTGACTTGTAATCAGCCGGTCGGGGGTTCGACTCCTCTCGCCAGCTCCACATATTTTTCTAGCGAGCTATATTTTGTTGTTCATCAGCCGAAGTTTGGTTGTTAAGTATATGGCTCGAAAGAAAATTTTCCGTTCTCTTGGGGTGGGGTTCCCGAGTGGCTAAAGGGATCAGACTGTAAATCTGACGCGCGAGCTTCGGTGGTTCGAATCCACCCCCCACCACCATTAATTGCAAGACTTGCCAGCGGATAACTAGTTTCAGCGGGTATGGTTCAATGGTAGAACCTCAGCCTTCCAAGCTGATGGTGCGGGTTCGATTCCCGCTACCCGCTCCAGTTTGGGCAGGTTTAAAAGAGAGATTTTCGGCGCTCATGTAGCTCAGTCGGTAGAGCACTTCCTTGGTAAGGAAGAGGTCACCGGTTCAAATCCGGTCATGAGCTCCATTAAAATTTGGCGACAAAAGCTGATTTGGTCAGCTTTTGTCTTTTTGTAGTGGCTTGACGAAAATAGTGACTTGACGAAAAAGTCCGCTAGGAGACTGTCGCAATGGCTAAAGAGAAGTTCGAACGTAATAAGCCCCATTTAAACGTGGGCACCATTGGTCACGTTGACCATGGTAAAACAACGCTGACAGCAGCACTGACGCGCGTATGTGCGGAAGTGTACGGCGGTAAAGCGGTCGCGTTTGATGGTATCGATAACGCACCGGAAGAGCGTGAGCGCGGTATTACTATTGCGACCTCGCACGTTGAGTATGATTCATCAACTCGCCACTATGCTCACGTCGACTGCCCAGGTCACGCTGACTACGTTAAGAACATGATTACTGGTGCTGCTCAGATGGACGGCGCTATTTTGGTATGTGGCGCGACTGATGGCCCAATGCCACAAACTCGTGAGCACATCCTGCTGTCACGTCAGGTTGGTGTACCTTACATCGTTGTGTTCCTGAACAAGGCAGACTTGCTGGCTGAAGATTGCGGCGGTGTGGGCAGCGAAGAATACAATGAAATGCTTGAATTGGTAGAAATGGAGCTGCGCGAGCTGCTCGATATGTACGAATTCCCAGGCGACGACACCCCAATCATTGCCGGTTCTGCTTTGATGGCATTGAACGGTCAAGATGACAACGAGTTGGGAACGACCGCTGTTGCAAAATTGATCGAAGCGTTGGATACCTACATTCCACAGCCTGAGCGTGCGGTTGATCTGCCGTTCCTGATGCCAATCGAAGACGTGTTCTCGATCTCTGGTCGCGGTACTGTGGTAACTGGTCGTATCGAGCGTGGCATTCTGCGTACTGGCGACGAAATCTCTATCGTTGGTATTCACGACACAACCAAAACCACCTGTACTGGTGTCGAGATGTTCCGCAAGCTGCTTGACGAAGGTCGCGCTGGTGAGAACGTAGGTGTGTTGTTGCGCGGTACTAAGCGTGATGACGTAGAGCGTGGTCAAGTATTGGCTAAGCCTGGTTCAATTACTCCACATACTCGCTTTGAAGCAGAAGTGTACGTGCTGTCAAAAGAAGAAGGTGGTCGTCACACGCCATTCTTTAAAGGCTACCGTCCACAGTTCTACTTCCGTACCACAGACGTAACAGGTGCTTGTGAGCTACCTGAAGGTACTGAAATGGTTATGCCTGGCGACAACGTGAAAATGGACGTAACGTTGATTGCGCCAATCGCGATGGAAGAAGGTCTGCGTTTTGCAATTCGTGAAGGTGGCCGTACTGTTGGCGCCGGCGTTGTTGCTAAAATCGTAGAATAAGCCCTATTTATTGGGTGTAAGGCCGAGCTTAGCTCGGCACTTGTAGGCCAGTAGTTCAATTGGTAGAGCACCGGTCTCCAAAACCGGCTGTTGGGGGTTCGAGTCCCTCCTGGCCTGCCATTTACGTTAACACCGCTTCGCGTAATGCGTAGTGGTGTTTTGCGCTTAGCAAAAAAGGATATGACTTAACGATGAGTGCTAAGGCGGAAGACGCTAGTCGCCTCGACGGCTTAAAGTGGAGCATTGTTGCTGTACTGATCGCGGTTGGTGTTGGCGGCAATACGTATTTTTCTGGCGAATCCTTGCTTTATCGCGTTATTGCCTTGTTGGTATTAGCGTCTGTAGCAGCTTTAATTGCGTATCGTACTGAAAAAGGTGCGGCATTTTTTGAGCTGTTGAAGGGTGCGCGTACGGAAATCAGAAAAGTAGTCTGGCCGACGCGTCAGGAGAGCACACAGACCACACTGATTGTAGTGGCGTTTGTAGTTGTGGCGGCATTGATTCTGTGGGGCTTAGACACTCTGCTGGGTTGGCTGGCATCCATGGTTATCGGCTAGAGGTAGGGCATGACAAAGCGTTGGTATGTTGTACACGCCTATTCTGGGTACGAAAAGAAAGTGGCTCTGGCATTAAAAGAGCGCATCGAACTTTCGGGCTTTGCTGATCGATTTGGTGAAGTCTTGGTTCCGACAGAAGAAGTGGTTGAGATGCGTGGCGGGCAAAAGCGCAAAAGTGAGCGCAAGTTTTTCCCCGGTTACGTGTTAATCCAAATGGAACTCGGCGATGACACTTGGCATTTAGTTAAAGAGACGCCAAGAGTCATGGGCTTTATTGGTGGTAAGGCAGATAAGCCTGCGCCAATCACAGAGAAAGAAGCGCAGGCGATATTGCAGCGGGTTGAAAGCGGCGACAAGCCTAAGCCCAAAACACTGTTTGAACCAGGCGAAATGGTTCGCGTTATCGATGGGCCGTTTAATGACTTTAACGGCGTGGTCGAAGAAGTAAATTACGAAAAGAACCGTTTGCATGTTGCGGTATTAATTTTTGGGCGTTCTACACCGGTCGAATTAGATTTCGGCCAAGTAGAGAAGACCTAGCGCTGTGCGCTAGTCTGTCGAGCGTCTGGAGTCAGGCGCTTGACGCTAAAAACTTTTGGGGCCTAGCCCCGATCGTCCGACGTCAGACTTCCGACGTCAGACTCTTTTAAACCGGGGAGCCGTTGACGAGCCGTGAGGCTTTGAGGTGTTACTACCCAATTGGAGAGGTAATATGGCTAAGAAAGTACAGGCTTATATCAAGCTGCAAGTTGCTGCTGGTGCAGCAAACCCAAGTCCACCAGTTGGTCCTGCTTTGGGTCAACACGGTGTGAATATCATGGAATTCTGTAAGGCATTCAACGCTCAGACCCAGAGTCTTGAGAGTGGTATGCCAATTCCTGTTGTTATCACAGTCTACTCAGATCGTAGCTTCACTTTCACTACTAAGACGCCACCAGCATCGTTTTTGCTGAAAAAGGCCGCCGGTGTGAAAAGCGGTTCAGGTACGCCTAATACCAAAAAAGTTGGCAAGGTAACCCGCGCGCAACTGGAGGAGATCGCGACTATCAAGATGGCCGATCTAACTGCTTCTGACATGGAAGCGGCTGTGCGTACAATCGCGGGCAGTGCTCGTGCCGCCGGTATCGAAGTGGAGGGTGTGTAATGGCTAAGCTAACAAAGCGCCAAAAGGCAATTCGTGAAAAAGTAGTTGCTGGCAAACAGTACAGTTTTGAAGAAGCAGTTGCGTTACTAAAAGATGTTTCTGTTGTTAAGTTTCCAGAAGCTATTGATGTAGCAATTAACCTTGGTGTTGATGCGCGTAAATCGGATCAAGCGGTTCGTGGCGCAACGACTCTGCCAAACGGTACAGGAAAAACTGTGCGCGTTGCAGTGTTCACTCAGGGCGAAAATGCTGAAAAAGCAAAAGCAGCTGGTGCAGATTTTGTTGGTATGGATGATCTTGCCGAGCAAGTTAAAGGCGGCATGATGGATTTTGACGTTGTTGTTGCATCTCCGGATGCGATGCGCGTTGTTGGTCAGTTGGGTCAGGTGCTTGGTCCACGCGGCCTTATGCCAAACCCAAAAACCGGCACTGTAACTGCTGATGTTGAAACAGCGGTTAAAAATGCTAAAGCGGGTCAGGTTCGCTACCGTACAGATAAGAACGGCATCATTCACGGCGCGATTGGCACAATCTCTTTCGAGGCCGGCGTGTTAAAAGAAAATCTAGAAGCCCTGCTAGGTGATTTGCGTAAAGCAAAGCCATCTTCAGCAAAAGGCGTTTACATGAAGAAAATTACCCTTTCTTCAACGATGGGCCCTGGTATCGTTATTGATCAGGCTAGCCTGGCGTTAAAATAATTTTTGGGCGCTTGCGTCCAGAATAAGACGCTCTTTTCGGAGGGCGTTTTCTGGCTTTGTGGTCTTTGACAGCTGACCTACTGTGTCAAAAGACAGAGACCATCAAAGACCGTAGGTGGGATTAGATTTTTTAGATCTAAACCCTTAATAGGTGTGTTGACTTGTCAACGTTACCGGCACCGGCCTACGCAGATGGTGGATTGGATTTGTTCACCAGCAAACGACCTTGAACCTTGTGTTTTTGGTCTACGGTAATTAACTGACAAATCCAGGAGTTATCCAAGTGGCATTAAGACTCGACGACAAAAAAGCGATTGTAGCTGACGTTAACGAGACTGCCGCTAGTGCATTGTCATTGGTTATTGCTGACGCCCGCGGGTGTACGGTAGGCCAAATGACAGAGCTTCGCAAATTGGCGCGTGAATCCCAAGTGAACGTACGAGTAGTGCGTAACACCTTGGCGAAACTAGCGTTGAAGGGAACGGAATTCGAGTGCGCAGAGCAGGCCTTTAAAGGTCCATCTCTGCTGGCATTTTCGATGGAAGATCCTGGTGCGGCGGCTCGTATCTTCAAAGATTTTGCGAAAGATCACAAAAACTTTGAAGTGAAAGCACTTGCGGTTAGTGGCCAATTGATGGGTGCAGATCAGTTGGATGTACTGGCTAAACTGCCGACCCGCGACCAAGCGCTGTCTATGTTGATGAGCGTGATGTTAGCACCGGCAACCAAACTGGTACGTACAATGAACGAAGTCCCAGGAAAATTGGTTCGTACATTAGCTGCCGTTCGCGAGCAGAAAGAAGCTGCGTAAGCGGCGTTTAATTTTTTAGTAATTGACACAGTAGGGAGTTTCACATGGCTCTGTCACAAGACGATATTTTGAATGCAATCGCTGAAATGAGCGTAATGGACGTAGTTGGTCTAATCGAAGCGATGGAAGAGAAGTTTGGCGTTACTGCAGCTGCTGCAGTTGCTGCAGCTCCTGCTGCCGCTGCTGATGCTGGCGCTGCTGCTGAAGAACAAACTGAGTTTGACGTTGTTCTGACTGCTGCTGGCGACAAGAAAGTTAACGTGATCAAGGCAGTACGTACGATCACAGGCTTAGGCTTGAAAGAAGCGAAAGAAATGGTAGACGGCGCACCATCTACTGTTAAAGAAGGCGCTTCTAAGGCTGATGCAGACGCAGCTAAAGCAGCACTTGAAGAAGCAGGCGCTAGCGTCGAGCTTAAGTAAGTTGCTTGTTGGCCTGCTTGCGGGTCAATCTCAAGCGAGGCTGGTGGGTTAAATCCCGCCGGCCTTTTGTTGTTTGAGAAATTACAGTCAGCGCCTGTGAGGGGGCTGACCAGCGACAGATAAACTGTTGCACTAACGACACCGCCGCCGGTCGCGACGGAGTCAAGAGATGATGCTGGGGAGTACTGATGGCTTACTCGTACACTGAGAAAAAACGTATCCGCAAGGATTTTGGCAAGATGCCGCACGTCATGGACGTGCCCTATCTCCTTGCGATTCAGCTGGATTCCTACAAGAAGTTTACGCAGCAAGGTGTTTCCGCTGCTGAGCGCGGTGAGCATGGCTTGCACGCTGCTTTTAAATCAATATTCCCGATAGTTAGCTATTCCGGAAATGCTGCCCTTGAGTACGTTGATTATGTGCTAGGCATTCCTGCATTTGACGTTAATGAATGTCAGCTGCGTGGCGTGACTTACTCTGTGCCGCTGCGGGTGAAAGTTCGCTTGATAATTTATGATCGCGAATCTGCCAACAAAAGCATCAAAGATATAAAAGAGCAAGAAGTCTACATGGGCGAAATTCCGCTCATGACCGAAAACGGTACCTTTGTAATTAACGGTACTGAGCGGGTTATCGTGTCTCAGTTGCACCGTTCACCTGGTGTGTTCTTTGATCACGACCGTGGTAAGACTCACTCGTCTGGCAAGCTTCTGTATTCCGCGCGTATTATTCCTTACCGTGGATCATGGCTTGATTTTGAATTCGATCCGAAAGACCAAGTATTTGTTCGTATCGACCGTCGCCGTAAATTGCCAGCAACGATTTTGTTGCGCGCCTTGGGTATGGCGGCAGAAGAGATTCTTGATCTGTTCTACGACGTCAACACGTTTAAGGTTGCCAAAAAAGGCGGCTTTACCATTGAGCTAATCGCTGAACGTTTGCGTGGTGAAGTCGCGACCTTTGATATCTGCGCTAAGAACGGCGAAGTTATCGTTGAAACCGGTCGTCGTATTACCGCACGTCATATTCGCCAAATTGAAAAAGCTAATTTGACGCAGCTAGAAGTGCCGGTTGAGTACTTGATTGGTCGTGCCTTAGCGAAAGATATTATCGACAAAGCCACTGGCGAAGTGTTGTTCCCTTGTAACACTGAAATTACAGCGGAAATACTGACGAAGTTGGAAGAGTCTGGTGTTAGCGAAATCGACACCCTGTACACCAATGAGCTTGATTGCGGTCCATACGTTAGCGACACTCTGCGTTCTGACCCTACCAATAGTCAGCTTGAAGCCTTGGTAGAAATTTACCGCATGATGCGTCCAGGTGAGCCACCGACCAAAGAGTCAGCGGAAAACCTGTTCCAGAATCTGTTCTTCTCTGCAGAGCGCTATGATCTGTCGACCGTTGGCCGGATGAAGTTTAACCGCCGTATCGGTCGTGAAGAAATTTTAGGCGCCGGTACACTGGATCAAAGCGACATCGTTGCAGTTATGAAAATGCTGGTTGGCATTCGTAACGGTAAGGGCATTGTCGATGATATCGATCACCTCGGTAACCGCCGTATTCGCTCTGTTGGCGAAATGGCAGAGAACCAATTCCGTGTTGGTTTGGTACGTGTAGAGCGCGCTGTTAAAGAGCGTCTATCGATGGCTGAAAGCGAAGGTTTGATGCCGCAAGACTTGATTAATGCTAAGCCTGTGGCTGCGGCAGTGAAAGAGTTTTTCGGTTCGTCACAGCTGTCTCAGTTTATGGACCAAAACAACCCGCTGTCAGAGATCACGCATAAGCGTCGTGTTTCTGCGCTTGGGCCTGGTGGTTTGACGCGTGAGCGTGCCGGCTTTGAGGTCCGTGACGTACATCCGACCCATTATGGTCGTGTATGTCCAATCGAGACTCCTGAAGGTCCGAACATCGGTTTGATTAACTCTTTGGCTACATATGCGCGTACCAATGAGTACGGTTTCCTTGAAAGCCCTTACCGCAAGGTTAAGGACGGCAAGGTCAGTGATGACATTGAATACTTGTCAGCCATCAATGAAGCTGAGGAAGTTATCGCTCAGGCTTCTGCTGCGATGAATGACAAGGGTGAGTTAACTGACGAGATGGTTGCTGTTCGTCACATGAACGAATTCACCGTAATGCCGCCAGAAAAAGTAACCTACATGGACGTATCGCCCAAGCAGGTTGTTTCGGTGGCAGCGTCTTTGATTCCCTTCCTTGAGCACGATGACGCGAACCGTGCATTGATGGGTTCGAACATGCAGCGTCAAGCAGTACCTACACTCAAGGCTGACAAGCCTTTGGTTGGTACTGGGTTTGAGCGCTATGTGGCGTCTGACTCAGGTGTGTGTGTTGTCGCGCGTCGCGGTGGTGTGATCGATAGTGTGGACTCGTCACGTATTGTTGTTCGTGTAAACAACGACGAAGTTCAGCCTGGCCAGCCACCTGTTGATATTTACAACCTGACTAAATACACCCGTTCTAACCAGAACACCTGTATTAACCAGCGCCCAATTGTTAGCGAAGGTCACGATGTAGTTCGCGGAGACATCCTAGCTGACGGTCCGTCGGTTGATTTGGGTGAGTTGGCACTTGGTCAGAACATGCGCATCGCGTTTATGCCGTGGAACGGTTACAACTTCGAAGACTCTATTTTGGTGTCTGAGCGTGTTGTAAAAGAAGATCGTTTTACCACCATCCATATTCAAGAGCTTACTTGTATTGCTCGTGACACCAAGCTTGGGCCAGAGGAAATTTCTTCTGATATACCCAATGTTGGCGAAGGCGCTTTAGCTAATTTGGATGAGTCGGGCATCGTATACATTGGTGCCGAAGTTGGCCCCGGCGACATTCTGGTCGGCAAGGTCACGCCAAAAGGCGAAACCCAATTAACGCCAGAAGAAAAGCTGCTGCGTGCCATATTTGGTGAGAAAGCCTCTGATGTAAAAGATACGTCACTGCGCGTTCCATCTAGCACCAAGGGCACCGTTATCGATGTCCAGGTCTTCACTCGTGATGGCTTAGAAAAAGATAAGCGCGCTTTAGAAATCGAAAAAATGCAGCTCGATCAATTCCGTAAGGATTTGAACGAAGAGTACCGCATAGTAGAAGAGGCGACGTTTGTTCGTTTGTCTAATGCACTGGACGGTCAAAAGATCCTTAGCGGTCCAGGCATGAAAAAGGGCCATGAGCTATCTGCGGCTGGTCTGCAAGAGCTGAAAAAGGATGACTGGTTTAAATTGCGTATGGCTGATGAGCCTCTGAATGCTGCATTGGAAGATGCAGATAAGCAGTTGGGCGAACACCGCAAAACGCTGGAAGAGCGTTTTGAAGATAAAAAACGCAAGCTGACTACTGGCGATGATTTGGCACCGGGTGTCTTGAAAATCGTTAAAGTGTATTTGGCAATTAAGCGTCGTATCCAGCCTGGCGATAAAATGGCAGGACGTCACGGTAACAAAGGGGTTATCTCCGTCATCATGCCGGTTGAAGATATGCCGTTTGATGAAAATGGCGAGCCTGTTGATATCGTGTTGAACCCGCTAGGTGTTCCGTCGCGGATGAACGTTGGTCAGGTTCTTGAAACTCACTTGGGCTTGGCGGCCAAAGGTTTGGGTAACAAGATCGACGACATGATTCGCGAGCAGCGTAAAATTGCAGAAGTGCGTGCTTTCTTGGGTAAGATTTACAACGACGGTGCAGGTCGCCACGAAGATCTAGATAGCTTCAGCGATGAGGCGATTATGGATCTGGCTAAAAACTTGCGTGGCGGTGTGCCCATGGCAACGCAAGTATTTGATGGCGCTGATGAAGGCGAGATCAAAAGTTTGCTGAAGCTTGCTGGTCTTCCAGAAAGTGGACAGTTAAAACTTTGCGATGGTCGTACCGGTCTGGAATTTGATCGTCCAGTCACCGTTGGCTATATGTACATGCTGAAGCTGAACCATTTGGTCGACGACAAGATGCACGCGCGTTCAACCGGTTCATACAGTTTGGTTACCCAGCAGCCACTTGGTGGTAAAGCGCAATTCGGTGGCCAGCGTTTCGGTGAGATGGAAGTGTGGGCGCTAGAAGCATACGGCGCCGCTTACACCTTGCAAGAAATGCTGACTGTGAAGTCGGATGACGTGAATGGTCGTACCAAAATGTATAAAAACATTGTTGATGGCGATCAGCGTATGGAGCCGGGCATGCCCGAGTCTTTCAATGTACTGGTCAAAGAGATCCGCTCACTCGGTATTAATATCGAGCTGGATACGGAATAAACATCGACAACGACTATGGCAAGGGGCGCCCGGTTTAGTGGGCGCCTGAAGAATACCCTTGCGGAGGAACGGCCTTGAAAGATTTATTGAATCTATTGAAACAGGGACAACCGAACGACGAGTTTGACTCTATTCGTATCGGTTTGGCGTCACCGGAGCTAATTCGCTCGTGGTCTTTCGGCGAAGTGAAAAAGCCGGAAACCATAAACTACCGTACGTTCAAGCCTGAGCGTGACGGTTTGTTCTGTGCCAAAATTTTCGGTCCAGTAAAAGACTACGAATGCTTGTGCGGTAAGTACAAGCGCCTTAAGCACCGCGGTGTTATCTGTGAGAAGTGCGGTGTTGAAGTCGCGCTGGCAAAAGTGCGTCGTGAGCGCATGGGTCACATTGAATTGGCTAGCCCGGTTGCGCATATTTGGTTTCTGAAGTCACTACCAAGCCGTATCGGTTTGTTGCTAGACATGACTCTGCGTGACATCGAGCGGATTCTCTACTTTGAATCTTATGTGGTTACCGATCCGGGTATGACCACGCTAGAGAAAGGCCAGTTGCTAAGCGACGAGCAGTTCTTTGAATCGATGGAAGAATTTGGCGACGACTTCGTTGCAAAAATGGGCGCTGAAGCGATCATGCATTTGCTGATCGAGTTAGATTTGCCTGCTGAGATTGACCGCCTTCGTGAAGAGATTCCGGCGACCAACTCAGAAACGAAAATCAAAAAGCTTTCTAAGCGTTTGAAGCTGATTGAAGCCTTGGCTGACTCTGGTAACAAGCCAGAGTGGATGGTCATGAAGGTGTTGCCAGTATTGCCGCCAGATCTGCGTCCATTGGTTCCGCTGGATGGCGGTCGCTTTGCAACCTCAGATCTGAATGATTTGTACCGTCGCGTTATCAACCGCAACAACCGTTTGAAGCGTCTGTTGGATCTAAACGCACCTGACATCATTGTCCGCAATGAAAAGCGTATGCTGCAAGAGTCAGTTGATGCATTGCTGGATAACGGCCGTCGCGGTCGTGCCATCACCGGTTCTAATAAGCGTCCGCTGAAATCTCTTGCCGATATGATAAAGGGTAAGCAAGGTCGTTTCCGTCAGAACTTGCTAGGTAAGCGCGTCGACTATTCCGGTCGTTCGGTTATCGTGGTTGGTCCTACTCTGCGTCTGCACCAGTGCGGTCTGCCTAAGAAAATGGCGCTTGAATTGTTCAAGCCGTTTATTTTCGGCAAGCTAGAAGCGCGTGGCCTGGCAACAACGATTAAAGCCGCTAAGAAAATGGTAGAGCGTGAGCCGCCAGAAGTATGGGATATCCTCGCTGAAGTTATTCGCGAGCATCCCGTTATGCTTAACCGTGCACCGACTCTTCACCGTTTAGGTATTCAGGCTTTTGAGCCAGTACTTATCGAAGGTAAGGCAATTCAGCTTCACCCTCTGGTATGTGCGGCCTACAACGCTGACTTTGACGGTGACCAAATGGCGGTACACGTACCGCTAACAATCGAAGCGCAGTTAGAAGCGCGCGCGCTGATGATGTCGACGAATAATATTCTGTCGCCAGCAAACGGCGAGCCGATCATTGTTCCCTCGCAGGACGTTGTACTGGGTTTGTACTGGATGACGCGTGAGCGCGTTAACGGTGCCGGCGAAGGCACCGCCTTTGCCAACCCTGAAGAAGTACATCGCGCCTATGTAGGCGGTCGTGCCCATTTGCAAGCGCGTATAAAGTGCCGCTTGGTTGAAGTTAGTCTTGGCGAGAATGGTGAGCGTACTGAAACACGTACCCTGATCGACACCACCGTTGGTCGCGTTTTGTTGTGGCGGATCGTTCCCGAGGGGCTACCCTTCGAAATGGTCAACCAAAACATGACTAAAAAGGCGATCTCTCGTTTATTGAACGAGTGCTACCGTCAGGTTGGTTTGAAGGCGACCGTAATTCTGGGTGACCAGTTAATGTACACCGGTTTTGAGTATTCTACTCGCTCCGGTTCGTCTATCGGCGTTAACGATTTTGAAATTCCTGCTGCCAAGGCGCGTATTGTTTCTGCGGCTGACGCTGAAGTAGTTGAGATCGAAAAGCAGTACGCTTCCGGTCTGGTAACCCAGGGTGAGAAATACAACAAAGTTATCGATATTTGGTCCCGTGCAAACGACATGGTTTCCAAGGCGATGATGGAAGGTCTGTCGAAAGAGCCTGTTATAAACCGCAAGGGTGAGGAAGAGATGCAAGACTCTTTCAACTCGGTTTATATCTATGCAGACTCCGGCGCGCGGGGCTCGCCAGCGCAGATTCGTCAGCTTGCTGGTATGCGTGGTTTGATGGCCAAGCCAGATGGCTCGATCATCGAAACCCCAATCACGGCAAACTTCCGTGAAGGTCTGAGCGTACTTCAGTACTTCATCTCGACTCACGGTGCTCGTAAAGGTTTGGCCGATACCGCATTGAAGACAGCAAACTCGGGTTACTTGACCCGTCGTTTGGTTGACGTCGCCCAGGATTTGGTTATCACCGAAGATGATTGTGGTGCAGACCAAGGGCTGACCATGACACCGGTTATCGAAGGTGGTGACATCATCGAGACATTGGGTGACCGCGTATTGGGTCGTATCGTAGTGCGTGACGTATTCCGTCCGGGCACAGACGATATCGCTGTTGAAGCGGGCGTTATGCTCGACGAGAAGCGCGTTGTTGAATTAGAAGAGATGGGTATTGATGAGATTGAAGTTCGCTCACCAATCACCTGTGAGACTCGCCATGGCGTGTGTTCGGCTTGTTATGGTCGTGACTTAGCACGTGGTCACTTGGTAAACCGTGGTGAGGCAGTTGGTGTTATCGCTGCGCAGTCCATCGGTGAGCCGGGTACGCAGCTTACGATGCGTACCTTCCACATCGGTGGTGCGGCTTCGCGGGCAACTGCGGTCGACAATATTCAAGTTAAACAAGATGGTAAGGCGCGCCTGCACAATCTGAAATGGGTTGAGCGTGAGGATGGTCAATTGGTAGCGGTAAGCCGCTCCGGTGAGTTGGCGATTACAGATCGCAGCGGCCGTGAGCGCGAGCGCTACAAGCTGCCATACGGTGCGTTAATTAAGGTTGCTGACCGTGCTGAAGTATCAGCAGGCGATGTCGTAGCAACATGGGATCCGCACACTCACCCCATTATTACTGAAGTTGCTGGTATCGTTAAGATGTCGGGAATGGAAGAGGGGATTACCGTCAAGCGTCAAACTGACGAACTGACTGGCCTTAGCAGCATTTCTGTTATGGACCAAGGCGAGCGTCCAGCTGCCGGTAAAGATATGCGCCCAGCGGTAACTCTGGTTGACGCCAAAGGCGACGAACTGTGTTTGGCGGGTACTAACGTTCCTGCTCACTACTTCTTGACTGAAAACGCGATTGTTTCCCTCGAGAACGGTGCGCAAGTGAAGGTCGGTGACGTTATTGCGCGTATTCCGCAAGAGAGTTCGAAAACACGTGACATCACCGGTGGTCTGCCGCGTGTAGCTGACTTGTTCGAAGCGCGTAAGCCGAAAGAGCCGGCTATCCTAGCTGAGATCTCTGGTACGGTAAGCTTTGGCAAAGAAACCAAGGGCAAGCGTCGTTTGATCATTACACCTGCAGATGGCAAGCCATTGGCAGATGGTTCTGATTACTACGAAGTGCTGATTCCGAAATGGCGTCTGCTGACCGTGTTTGAAGGTGAGCAAGTTGAGAAGGGTGAAATTGTTTCTGAAGGCCCGCTCAGCCCGCACGACATTTTGCGCCTGAAAGGTGTGGAAGAATTGGCGAAGTATATCGTCAATGAAATTCAGGACGTTTATCGTCTGCAGGGCGTAAAAATCAACGATAAGCACATCGAAGTTATCGTTCGTCAAATGCTCCGCAAGGTCAATATTTTGACCTCTGGTGATTCGTCGTTCATTAAAGGTGAGCAGGCTGAATACGTTCGCGTTGTTGAAGAGAATGAAGTTCTTCACGGCACTGACAAGATTTCTGCCAGCTACGAGCGTGAATTATTGGGTATTACGAAGGCCTCTCTGGCAACGGAGTCGTTTATTTCAGCGGCATCTTTCCAGGAAACCACCCGCGTTCTTACCGAAGCGGCAGTTACCGGCAAGCGCGATCATTTGCGCGGCTTGAAGGAAAACGTGGTTGTAGGGCGTCTTATTCCTGCGGGTACTGGTCTGGCTTACCACCGCGATCGCAAGATTAAGAAAGACGAAGCAATGAAAACCGTATCGGCGCAGGACGTTGAAGCGGCACTGTCAGAGGCACTTAGCGATAACAGCTGAGCAAATTTGACTACTTGACGGGAGTGGAGCGCATCTTTAGAATTCGCGCTCCACTTTTTTTATAAGCTATCGGCGGTATCGGTAGTCAGTTGGTTAGCACATTGGTGTGCTGGCTTTAGTATCTGGAGTTAATTAATGGCAACGATCAACCAGTTGGTTCGTCAGCCGAGAAAGCGTAAAGCGGCTAAAAGTGATGTTCCTGCATTGCAGGCATGTCCACAGCGTCGCGGCGTATGTACTCGTGTTTACACCACTACACCTAAGAAGCCGAACTCGGCATTGCGTAAAGTGTGTCGTGTACGTCTGACTAACGGCTTTGAAGTTTCATCTTACATCGGTGGTGAAGGCCACAACCTGCAAGAGCACAGTGTTGTGCTTATTCGCGGCGGTCGTGTTAAGGATTTACCGGGTGTGCGCTACCACACTGTTCGCGGTAGCCTCGATACATCAGGTGTGAACAATCGTAAGCAAGCCCGTTCTAAATACGGTACCAAGCGTCCTAAGTCGTAATTCGACTTTAACGTTTTAAATTAATAGACCTTAAGTAAGGCCAAACCATCGTCTATTCGCTGAAAGGCGGCCCGGTGTTTGGATTTACCTGAAGACATAGGAATAGAGTTATGCCAAGAAGACGCGTCGCCGCCAAGCGGGAAATACTGCCGGATCCAAAATTCGGTAATCTGACCCTCGCTAAGTTCATGAACCACGTTATGGTAAGTGGTAAAAAATCAGTCGCAGAGACCATCGTATATGGCGCTTTGGACCTGGTTAAAGAACGCTTGAATACTGATCCACTAGAAGCCTTCGATACCGCTCTGGAAAATATCGCACCAATGGTTGAGGTTAAATCTCGCCGAGTTGGTGGTGCAACTTACCAAGTTCCAGTTGAAGTTCGCCCGAGTCGCCGTACTGCGCTAGCAATGCGTTGGTTGGTTGACTATTCGCGTGGCCGTGGTGAGAAGTCTATGCGTCAGCGTCTGGCTGGTGAAATCATCGATGCATCACAGGGCAAAGGCTCTGCGGTTAAAAAGCGTGAAGACGTGCATCGTATGGCTGAAGCGAACAAAGCGTTCTCTCATTACCGCTTCTAAGCGGCGCTATTTACTAGGTCCAGGGGAGTATTGTGGCGCGTAAAACACCAATTTCCAGATATCGCAATATCGGTATTTGTGCCCACGTAGACGCGGGTAAAACAACAACTACCGAGCGCGTGCTGTTTTACACTGGTCTGTCTCACAAGATAGGCGAAGTGCATGACGGTGCGGCGACAATGGATTGGATGGCGCAGGAGCAGGAGCGTGGTATTACTATCACTTCTGCGGCCACTACCTGTTTCTGGGCTGGTATGCAGCAGCAGTTTGAACAGCACCGTATTAATATCATCGACACCCCGGGGCACGTTGACTTCACTATCGAAGTTGAGCGTTCTCTGCGGGTGCTTGATGGTGCGGTTGTTGTGCTATGCGGTTCTTCGGGTGTGCAGCCGCAGACCGAAACCGTTTGGCGTCAGGCAAATAAGTATGAAGTTCCACGCATGGTATTCGTCAATAAGATGGATCGCGCTGGGGCAAATTTTGAGCGTGTAATTGCGCAGCTGCGCACGCGTTTGGGTGCGAATGCAGTGCCAATGCAGATGACGATTGGTAGCGAGGAAGAATTTCGCGGCGTCGTCGACCTTCTTAAAATGAAAGCCATTATCTGGAATGAAGAAGATCAGGGAATGACCTTCGAATACGAAGAGATTCCAGCTGACATGCTCGAAGCTTGCGAGAAAATGCGCGAGTTCATGATTGAGGCTGCGGCTGAATCAAGTGATGAGCTGATGGAGAAATACCTCGAAGGCGAAGCGCTAAGCGAGGAAGAAATTAAGGCGGGAATCCGTAAGCGTACACTGGCGAATGAAATCATTCCTGTGTTCGGTGGGTCAGCTTTTAAGAATAAAGGCGTTCAAGCGGTGCTTGATGCTGTAATCGAGTATATGCCCTCGCCTACTGAAGTTAAGGCGATTGAAGGCACTCTCGACGATAAAGATGCAACGGTTGCTACCCGTGAAGCGAATGATGATGCGCCGTTTGCGGCATTGGCTTTTAAAATTGCCACCGACCCTTTTGTTGGGACCTTGACCTTCTTCCGTGTTTATTCCGGAAAGTTGGAAAGTGGTACTGCGGTAGTTAACTCTGTTAAGGGTAAGAAAGAGCGTGTTGGTCGTATGGTGCAAATGCATGCCAACGATCGTCAAGAGATCAAAGAAGTGCTCGCTGGCGATATTGCTGCGGCAATTGGATTGAAGGATGTTACGACGGGCGACACCTTGTGCGACCCGAACAACATTATTATTTTAGAGCGCATGGAATTCCCTGAGCCCGTTATCTCTGTAGCGGTTGAGCCCAGAACCAAGGCGGATCAGGAAAAGATGGGTATCGCTCTTGGTAAGTTGGCTCAAGAGGACCCGTCTTTCCGCGTGAAGACCGATGAAGAAACCGGTCAGTGCATTATCTCTGGGATGGGTGAACTTCATCTCGATATCCTCGTCGATAGAATGCGTCGGGAATTTAATGTTGAGGCCAATATTGGTAAGCCGCAGGTTGCTTACCGCGAGGCGATTCGCAATACCTGCGAAATAGAAGGTAAGTTTGTTCGCCAGTCCGGTGGTCGCGGCCAGTTTGGTCACGTTTGGATTCGGTTTGAGCCGGGCGAAGACGCGAACGCCGAAGGTCTCGAGTTTGTCAGTGAGATCGTGGGTGGTGTTGTCCCCAAAGAATATATTCCGGCGATCGAAAAAGGTATCGCCGAGCAAATGCAAAATGGTGTCCTAGCCGGCTACCCTTTGCTTGGCTTAAAGGCGACGGCTTACGATGGTTCTTACCATGACGTCGACTCGAACGAGATGGCGTTTAAAATAGCCGCGTCTATGGCAACTAAAAAGCTCGCGCAACTCGGCGGTGCTGTGTTGCTTGAGCCAATTATGAAAGTCGAGATTGTCACGCCTGAAGAAAATATGGGTGATGTGGTCGGCGATTTGAACCGTCGTCGCGGCATAATTCTTGGTATGGATGAGAGTGTGTCGGGCAAGGTAATTGATGCAGAAGTACCGCTGGCAGAGATGTTCGGTTATGCAACCGATCTGCGCAGTGCAACCCAAGGTCGTGCGACTTTTACGATGGAATTTGAAAAATATTTCGAAGCGCCACGTAATGTTGCCGAAGAAATCATGGCTAAGAATAGAGCTTAAATTTAAACAACCTTTATGCGAGGAATAAACCGTGGCTAAGGAAAAGTTCGAACGTAATAAGCCCCATTTAAACGTGGGCACCATTGGTCACGTTGACCATGGTAAAACAACGCTGACAGCAGCACTGACGCGCGTATGTGCGGAAGTGTACGGCGGTAAAGCGGTCGCGTTTGATGGTATCGATAACGCACCGGAAGAGCGTGAGCGCGGTATTACTATTGCGACCTCGCACGTTGAGTATGATTCATCAACTCGCCACTATGCTCACGTCGACTGCCCAGGTCACGCTGACTACGTTAAGAACATGATTACTGGTGCTGCTCAGATGGACGGCGCTATTTTGGTATGTGGCGCGACTGATGGCCCAATGCCACAAACTCGTGAGCACATCCTGCTGTCACGTCAGGTTGGTGTACCTTACATCGTTGTGTTCCTGAACAAGGCAGACTTGCTGGCTGAAGATTGCGGCGGTGTGGGCAGCGAAGAATACAATGAAATGCTTGAATTGGTAGAAATGGAGCTGCGCGAGCTGCTCGATATGTACGAATTCCCAGGCGACGACACCCCAATCATTGCCGGTTCTGCTTTGATGGCATTGAACGGTCAAGATGACAACGAGTTGGGAACGACCGCTGTTGCAAAATTGATCGAAGCGTTGGATACCTACATTCCACAGCCTGAGCGTGCGGTTGATCTGCCGTTCCTGATGCCAATCGAAGACGTGTTCTCGATCTCTGGTCGCGGTACTGTGGTAACTGGTCGTATCGAGCGTGGCATTCTGCGTACTGGCGACGAAATCTCTATCGTTGGTATTCACGACACAACCAAAACCACCTGTACTGGTGTCGAGATGTTCCGCAAGCTGCTTGACGAAGGTCGCGCTGGTGAGAACGTAGGTGTGTTGTTGCGCGGTACTAAGCGTGATGACGTAGAGCGTGGTCAAGTATTGGCTAAGCCTGGTTCAATTACTCCACATACTCGCTTTGAAGCAGAAGTGTACGTGCTGTCAAAAGAAGAAGGTGGTCGTCACACGCCATTCTTTAAAGGCTACCGTCCACAGTTCTACTTCCGTACCACAGACGTAACAGGTGCTTGTGAGCTACCTGAAGGTACTGAAATGGTTATGCCTGGCGACAACGTGAAAATGGACGTAACGTTGATTGCGCCAATCGCGATGGAAGAAGGTCTGCGTTTTGCAATTCGTGAAGGTGGCCGTACTGTTGGCGCCGGCGTTGTTGCTAAAATCGTAGAATAAGCCTTTACGCTTTAAGCGTAATTAGGTTTGTGAGGGGGAGGCTTTGGCCTCCCTTTCTTAGTTAGAAAATGCCTTTTTGGCATTTGGTAGTAGTTGCGGTTTGCGTAGTGAAATATTCTAGATATTTGGTTGACAACGTCTTGGGATATCATTAACATTCCGCTTCCTTTTTTCGGGTTACTTCACGCGGATTCGTCGCGCTGAGCTCGAATAAATTTGGGATGGGAGTTTGGTCAGGTGCAAAATCAACGGATTCGAATTCGTTTAAAGGCTTTTGATCACCGTCTCATCGATGCGTCTACGCAAGAGATAGTAGACACTGCAAAGCGTACCGGCGCGCAGGTTAGAGGTCCAATACCTCTTCCTACTCGCAAAGAGCGTTTCACAGTACTTGTCTCTCCGCATGTAAACAAGGATGCGCGTGATCAATATGAGATCCGCACCCATAAGCGCATGCTGGACATCGTAGAGCCTACAGAAAAAACTGTAGATGCATTGATGAAGTTAGATTTGGCGGCTGGTGTAGAAGTTCAAATTAGTCTCGGCTAATTAAAACATGTAAATACTGAATTTTTTCAGACCCGCTCGGGGGCTGGCCCTGGGTTGTGTAACGCGCTTAATCGCGCGGCCATAGAGGGTGTTAGCCCCGTACACTGAGAGGTTGGAGCAATGACTATTGGTTTGGTCGGTCGTAAAAGCGGCATGACGCGCGTTTTTACAGAAGACGGCATATCTATTCCAGTAACGGTGATTGAGGTTAATCCTAATCGCGTTACTCGTGTCAAGGCAGATGATGTCGATGGCTATCGTGCAGTCCAGGTTACTACTGGCGCTCGCAAGGCATCACGTATATCTAAAGCAGAAGCGGGTCACTTTGCCAAAGCAGGTGTTGAGGCTGGTCGTGGTCTGTGGGAATTTCGTCTGGAGCAAGGTGAAGAGAGCCCCGAAATCGGTGCTGAGCTAACTGTTGCTGCTTTCGAAGCTGGTCAAAAAGTTGACGTGACTGGGCAGTCTAAAGGTAAGGGTTTCCAGGGCGGTATCAAGCGTTGGAACTTCCATATGCAAGACGCCACTCACGGTAACTCATTGTCTCACCGTGTGCTTGGTTCTATCGGTCAGTGTCAAACGCCAGGTCGCGTTTGGAAGGGCAAAAAGATGGCTGGTCACATGGGTGCTGCGCAAGTGACAGTTCAGACTCTTGAAGTTGTTCGAGTGGACGCTGAGCGTAACCTGATTTTAATCAAGGGCGCTATTCCAGGTGCTCCAGGTGGTGACGTGTTTGTACGTCCTGCCGTGAAAGCTAAAAAATCCTAGGGGGCGATGCAGTGGAATTAAGTATTGCGAAACCCGGTAACGGGGCTGCAGCGGGAACTGTTCAGGTATCTGACGTGACCTTTGCTCGTGAGTTTAACGAAGATCTAGTGCACCAAGTAGTTGTGGCCTATATGGCTGGTGCGCGCCAAGGTACTCGTGCTCAAAAAACACGCTCTGACGTTAGCGGTGGCGGTAAGAAGCCTTGGCGTCAAAAGGGCACTGGTCGTGCTCGTGCTGGTACTATCCGTTCGCCAATCTGGCGTGGGGGCGGTGTTACGTTCGCGGCGAGACCACAGGATCACAGTCAAAAAGTTAACCGCAAAATGTATCGTGCCGCTATCTGCACGATCCTGTCTGAGCTAGCTCGTCAAGAGCGCTTGGTTGTGGTTGAGGAATTTACTTTGAATGAGCCTAAAACCAAGCTGCTGGTTAAGTCGCTAGGTGAGTACGGACTTAAGGGCGCTCTGGTAGTGACCGAAGAAGTAAATGGTAATTTGTATTTAGCGGCACGCAATCTGCACGATGTCGACGTTCGCGATGTAAGCGGCGTAGACCCCGTTAGCCTAATTGGCTACGAGAAAGTGGTTGTCACTGTGGCTGCATTGAAAAAGTTTGAGGAGCTGTTGGGATGAATACAGAGCGCATCTATAAGGTACTGCTCGGCCCGCACGTTTCTGAAAAAAGTGCAGCCAGTGCTGAGCTGAGTAACCAAGCGGTATTTAAAGTACTGCCTAGTGCCAGCAAGCTTGAAATCAAAAAGGCGGTTGAAAAGCTTTTTAAAGTTGATGTGTTGGCAGTTCGCACCGTAAACGTTAAAGGCAAAGTAAAGCGCAACCGTTTTGGTTTGAGCAAAAAATCAAACTGGAAAAAGGCGTATGTTAGCCTTGCGCAGGGTCAAGATATCGACTTTGCGGTCGCTGAATAAGTCTGGAGTTTAGTCAAATGGCAATTGTTAAAAGTAAACCGACTTCTCCCGGCCGTCGCTTTGTCGTCAGGGTTGTAAATCCTGATTTACACAAAGGTGCACCGCACAAGCCTCTGCTTGAGAGTCAGTCGCGCAATGGTGGTCGTAATAACAACGGCCGTATCACTACCCGTCACGTTGGTGGTGGTCATAAGCAACATTATCGTTTAATCGATTTTAAACGTAATAAAGATGGTATTCCTGCGCGTGTTGAGCGTTTGGAATACGATCCAAACCGCACCGCGTTTATCGCTTTGGTGATGTATGCGGACGGTGAGCGTCGCTATGTAATTGCGCCTAAGGGCGTATCTGCAGGTGACGAAATTGTTTCCGGTGAGTCATCACCTATTAAGCCGGGCAATACACTGCCTATTCGCAATATTCCAGTGGGTAGCACTATTCACTGTGTTGAAATGAAGCCTGGTAAGGGCGCGCAGTTGGCGCGTAGTGCCGGTACTTCTGCTCAGCTAGTTGCGCGTGAAGGCCAGTACGCAACCATTCGTTTGCGTAGCGGTGAAACGCGTAAAGTATTGTCCGAGTGCAGAGCAACATTGGGTGAAGTGTCCAACAGTGAGCACAGCTTGCGTAAGTTGGGTAAAGCGGGTGCATCGCGCTGGCGCGGTGTTCGTCCTACCGTTCGCGGTGTGGCGATGAACCCGGTAGATCACCCACATGGTGGTGGTGAAGGTCGTACTTCTGGTGGTCGTCATCCTGTATCTCCTTGGGGTGTTCCGACTAAAGGGTATAAGACCCGTAAAAATAAGCGTACAGACAAACTAATTGTTCGTCGTCGCGGCAAGTAAGCCGTTTAAACGACAATTAGCGTAAAGAGGATAAGCTTGTGCCACGTTCATTAAAGAAAGGTCCGTTTGTCGATCTTCATTTGTTGAAGAAGGTTGAAGTAGCGGTAGAAAAAAACGATCGTCGCCCCATTAAAACGTGGTCGCGTCGCTCCATGATTCTGCCTGAAATGGTAGCTCTGACAATCGCTGTGCATAACGGGCGTCAACATGTTCCGGTACTGGTTACTGAGGATATGGTAGGGCACAAATTGGGTGAATTTGCCGCGACTAGGACCTACAAGGGTCACGTGGCCGATAAAAAGGCCAAGCGTTAAGCTTGGGCCGGGAGAGGCTTTTAAGATGGAAGTAGCGGCACGTTTAAAAGGCGCAAGAATTTCTGCCCAGAAGGCTCGTTTGGTTGCTGACCAAATTCGCGGTAAGGGCGTAGAGGAATCGCTGGATCTGTTGACGTTCAGCTCTAAGAAAGCGGCGAGCATTATTAAGAAAGTGCTTAACTCCGCAATCGCCAACGCTGAGCACAACGAAGGCGCTGATGTTGATGAGTTAAAGGTTTCTACGATCTTCGTAGATGAGGGCTCTACTATGAAGCGTCTTCGTCCACGGGCAAAGGGTCGCGCGGATCGTATTCTGAAGAGATCTTGTCATATCACGATTAAAGTAGCTGACAGCGAAGGCTAGGTAGGAGAGACCACATGGGTCAGAAAGTACACCCGACCGGCATCCGGCTGGGAATCGTTAAAGAACACAATTCCGTTTGGTACGCTAGCGGTAAGAACTACGCGGCGAACTTGGTAACGGACCTAGAGGTTCGCGAGCTGCTCGAGAAGAAGCTCGCGAGTGCATCGGTTAGCCGAATTGTTATTGAGCGTCCGGCGCAAACCGCACGCATCACGATTCACACCGCCCGTCCTGGTATCGTTATCGGTAAGAAGGGCGAGGATGTCGACAAGCTGCGAAAAGAGCTGTCTGTCAAAATGGGTGTGCCGGTTCATATCAACATCGAAGAAATCCGCAAGCCGGATCTTGAAGCGAAGTTGGTAGCCATGAACGTCGCTCAGCAGTTAGAGCGCCGCGTTATGTTCCGTCGTGCGATGAAGCGTGTTGTTCAAAACGCAATTCGTCAGGGCGCGGAAGGAATAAAGGTACAGGTAAGTGGTCGTGTCGGCGGAGCTGAAATAGCTCGTACCGAGTGGTATCGCGAAGGGCGTGTGCCGTTGCACACACTGCGCGCCGATATCGATTATGCGACGCACGAAGCAGCTACGACTTACGGCATCATTGGTGTCAAGGTCTGGATCTTCAAGGGTGAAATCTTGGGAACCAGAAAAGAAGCGGTCGAAGCTAAGGCTAAGAAAGGTTCAGAGTAAGGGTTACGCAAATGTTACAGCCGAAGCGCACAAAGTTTCGCAAGCAACACAAAGGTCGCAACCGTGGTCTGGCAGAGCGCGGTAGCCGGGTCAGCTTTGGTGATTTCGGCCTGAAGGCAGTTGGTCGCGGACGTATTACAGCTCGTCAGATTGAAGCGGCACGTCGTGCAATGACGCGTCACATCAAGCGGGGCGGAAAAATTTGGATTCGTGTCTTCCCAGACAAACCAATTACTGAAAAACCCCTAGAAGTTCGTCAGGGTAAAGGTAAGGGTAATGTTGAGTACTGGGTTGCTCAGATTCAGCCTGGTAAGGTCTTGTACGAAGTAGAGGGCGTTACTGAAGAACTGGCGCGTGAAGCATTCGCCTTAGCGGCGGCAAAGATTCCTGTGCCGACTGCGTTTGTTAAACGGGTGGTGATGTGATGAATGCTTTAGAACTACGCGAAAAGTCAGTTGAAGATCTGAATGCCCAACTGTTGCAGTTGCTTGAATCACAATTCAAGTTGCGTATGCAAAAGAGTACCGGCCAGTTAGCGCAGACGCATTTGCTAAAGCAAACCCGTCAGGAAATTGCACGCGTTAAAACTGTGCTCCAGGAAAAGGCAGGTAACTAAGATGTCAGAAGTAGCTAAAAGTGCTCGTACAGCGACCGGAAAAGTGGTCAGCGACAAGATGGATAAGACCATCACTGTTCTGATCGAGCGTCGGGTTAAGCACCCGATTTACGGTAAGTACATTACGCGCTCATCGAAAGTTCACGCTCATGATGAAAAAAATGAGTGCAAAATTGGTGATGTAGTGACAGTTTGCGAAACACGTCCAGTATCTAAGTTGAAGACTTGGGCATTGGTTAGTGTAGATGTAACGGCTACCCAGGTTTAATTTCACCGGCGGCCATTGTGCAATCGCTTGATGCACAGTTGACTGGTTTGGAGTAAGAAATGATTCAAACAGAAAGCTATTTGGAAGTTGCAGATAACAGTGGCGCACGTCGCGTTATGTGCATCAAAGTGCTTGGCGGCTCACATCGTCGCTATGCACGAGTCGGTGATCTGATCAAAGTCACAGTCAAAGAGGCTATACCTCGCGGCAAAGTGAAAAAAGGTCAGGTAATGACAGCTGTTGTAGTTCGTACTAAGAAAGGCGTTCGTCGCGGTGACGGTTCGCTGATCAAGTTTGACGATAACGCTGCAGTGTTGCTAAACAATAACCACGCTCCTATTGGCACTCGTATTTTTGGGCCAGTAACGCGTGAATTGCGTGGCGAGAAGTTCATGAAGATTATCTCTTTGGCACCGGAAGTACTTTAAGTTACCAGGTGTAGAGAGAAGGCTGAGGTCAGGTTATGCGTAAGATTAAGCGTGAAGACGAAATTATCGTCTTAACCGGTAAAGACAAAGGCAAGCGCGGCGTTGTTCAGAAGGTGATGGACAACAATAAGCTGCTAGTGTCTGGCATTAATATGATTAAGAAACACCAGCGTCCAAACCCGCAGTTGGGTGTGGCTGGCGGTATCGTCGAGAAAGAAGCGCCGATCCAGGTTTCTAATGTAGCGATTTATAATCCGACTTCTAAAAAAGCGGATCGCGTGGGCTTTAAAGTGGCCGAAGATGGCAGTAAGACCCGTATCTTTAAATCCAGCGGCGAAGCGGTTGACGCGTAGGGGTTAGTGGAAAATGGCACGATTAGGTGAACTATACCAAAACGAGTTACGGGCTAAGCTGATAGAAGAGCTGTCTTTAGCTAACCCTATGGAAGTTCCGCGCATCACTAAAATCACCTTGAACATGGGTGTGGGTGAAGCGGCTGGTGATAAAAAAGTTCTTGAAGCAGCGCTGTCTGATTTGCAGAAAATCGCAGGTCAAAAGCCAGTAGTTACGAAGGCGCGCAAATCAATCGCGGGCTTTAAGATTCGTGACGGTTGGCCGATCGGTTGCAAGGTGACCCTGCGTGGCGCCCATATGTACGAATTTTTGGATCGTTTAGTTAGCATTGCGATTCCACGTGTTCGCGATTTCCGCGGCATAAGCCCGAAATCATTTGACGGCCGTGGTAACTTTGCAATGGGTGTGACTGAGCAGATCATATTTCCAGAAATTGATTACGATAAAGTTGATACACTGCGCGGTCTGGATATCACCATAACCACAACCGCTCGTAACGACGATGAAGGTCGCGCGCTGTTAAAAGCGTTTAACTTTCCGTTCAAAGGTTAAGGGGTAGGGGATATGGCAAAGCAGTCAATGAAAGCGCGTGAATTAAAACGCACTCTAACTGTTGAAAAATTCGCTGCAAAGCGCGCTGAGCTGAAGGCAATTATTGTCAGCGTAACCGCTAGCGACGAAGAAAAGTGGGATGCACAAGTTAAGCTGCAAAAGTTGCCACGTGACGCGAGTCCATCTCGTCAACGTCGTCGCTGCCAGATTACTGGTCGTCCACACGGTGTTTACCGCAAGTTTGGTCTTTGCCGTAACCAGCTCCGTCAAGCCGCAATGCGCGGTGATGTCCCCGGCTTAGTTAAGGCTAGCTGGTAATCTGAGAATTTTGCTGTCGCTGGCATTTGCCGCGGCGTTTAACGGGAGCAAAACATGAGCATGCAAGACCCTTTAGCGGATATGCTAACACGCATCCGCAACGCTCAGATGGCAGGTAAAACTGCTGTCACCATGCCGTCATCTAAATTGAAAGTATCTGTAGCTAAGGTGCTTGAAGATGAAGGTTATGTCGCCAGTTCACGGGTTGAAGAACAGGGTGGCAAGGCGGAACTGACGGTAGAATTAAAATACCATCAGGGCAAGCCAGTTATCGCAGAGATCAGTCGCGTTAGTCGCCCTGGTCTCCGCGCTTACGCAGGTAAAGATGAATTGCCATCAGTACGTGCAGGGCTGGGTATCGCTATTGTGTCAACCAGTCATGGTGTAATGACTGATCGTGCAGCACGAGCTGCCGGTGTTGGCGGCGAAGTGCTTTGCACTGTTTTCTAACCCGACAGTTTAAAGAGTTCTTAACATGTCAAGAGTAGCGAAAAGTCCAGTGACTATCCCTTCAGGGGTTGAAGTCAAACTCGACGCCAGCAATATCTCAATAAAAGGAAAGAAAGGCACGTTAGTTATGCCTTTGCACAAGTCTGTAGAGATAAAGCAGGAAGACGGGTCTTTAGTATTTTCAGCGCGTGAAGGCGCGAAAGATGGTTGGGCAATGGCGGGTACTACTCGTTCACTGACTAACAATATGGTTGTCGGTGTTAGTGAAGGTTTCCAGCGTAAGCTAATCCTTCAAGGTGTCGGTTACCGTGCCAAAGCAAATGGTAATTCTGTGAATTTGGTGCTGGGTTTTTCGCACCCAATTGACTACGCATTACCAGAAGGCGTTACTGTCGATACACCAACACAGACCGAAATTGTGTTGAGTGGCACCGACAAGCAGGTTTTAGGTAAGGTAGCGGCCGAAATCCGCGCGTTCCGTCCACCAGAGCCGTATAAAGGTAAGGGTGTTCGTTACGCGGAAGAAAACGTCCGTCGTAAAGAAGCGAAGAAAAAGTAAAGGCAAGGTTATGAGCGATAAGAAAGTTTCAAGATTACGTCGTGCCCGCCGTGCTCGCTTTAAAATGCGTGAGCTACGCGCCGTACGTTTAAGCATTCACCGCACACCACGCCACATGTATGCACAGCTTATCGCAGCATCAGGTGACGTCGTGTTGGCGAGTGCATCTACACTAGATAAAGATTTGCGCGCTGGTGCGACCGGTAATGTCGCTGCAGCCGCTAGTGTGGGCAAGTTGATCGCTGACCGTGCGAAAGCCGCAGGCGTGACAAAGGTCGCTTTTGACCGCAGTGGATTTAAATTCCACGGCCGTGTCAAAGCGCTGGCAGATGCTGCCCGTGAAGGTGGTTTGGAATTCTAAGGTTTTAGGCGATGGCGTATAACGATCAGAAAGACAAAGCAAACACTGAAGGCCTGCAAGAGAAGCTTGTTCAGGTAAACCGTGTTGCCAAAGTGGTCAAAGGTGGCCGCATTTTCAGCTTCACTGCTCTTACAGTAGTGGGTGATGGTAGCGGTAAAGTTGGCTTCGGTCGCGGTAAAGCACGTGAAGTGCCTGTCGCTATCCAGAAGGCAATGGAAGCAGCTCGCCGCAATATGGTTCAAGTAGATATTAAAGGTGACACCATTCAGTACGCCGTAAAAGGTCGTCATGGTGCATCTAAGGTCTACATGCAGCCGGCATCTGAAGGTACTGGTGTTATTGCCGGTGGTGCGATGCGCTCGGTGCTAGAAATTGCTGGTATTCATAACGTATTAGCTAAGTGCTACGGTTCTACAAACCCGGTAAACGTGGTTCGTGCAACTATTAAGGCACTGGAAAGTGTTTCTTCTCCAGAAGAAGTCGCAACAAAGCGCGGCAAAACTGTAGAAGAGATCTTGGGCTAAGACAAAGGCAGGATTTGCTATGAACAAGATTAAAGTCACATTAGTTCGTTCTGTTGCGGGACGACTGAAGTCGCACAAGGCCTGTGTTGCCGGTCTTGGCTTGCGTCGTATTCGCCACACTGTGGAAGTAGAAGATACTCCATCAGTGCGCGGTATGATCAATAAGGTCAACTATTTAGTACGTGTTGAGGGATAAGTGATGAGCGATATGCGTTTAAATACGCTGAGCCCGGCACCCGGTCGAGTTAAAGAAGGCAAACGGGTAGGTCGTGGTATCGGTAGTGGCTTGGGTAAAACCGCAGGTCGTGGTCACAAAGGTCTGAAGTCCCGTTCAGGTGGCAGCGTGCGTCCAGGTTTCGAAGGCGGTCAGATGCCGTTGCAGAAACGTTTGCCAAAATACGGTTTCACTTCGCGTTTGTCTCGCGTTACTGCCCAAATCCGTACGTCGGAATTGATGTCAGTTGCCGATGACGTGATTGATCTGGATGCGTTAAAGCGTGCTGATTTAATTAACAGCAACATCGAGCGTGCAAAGATCTTTTTGTCTGGTGATCTGAATAAAGCTGTTACTGTTAAAGGTTTGGCGGTAACTAAAGGCGCTCGCGAAGCAATCGAAAAAGCGGGCGGCAAAGTCGAGGAATAAGGCGAACTCAATGGCGAAGCCCAATCCACTGTCAGCTGGTAATAAATCCGGAATGGGCGAGCTTATGGCTCGCCTCCGTTTTTTACTACTAGCGATAATTGTTTATCGTATCGGTACTCACATACCGGTGCCAGGTATTAATCCGGATCAGCTCGCCGCGTTGTTCAATCAAAATCAGGGTACCGTCCTTGGTTTGTTTAATATGTTCTCGGGCGGTGCCTTGGAGCGCATGAGTATATTGGCTCTGGGCATTATGCCGTACATTTCTGCATCGATCATTATGCAGTTAATGTCGGCGGTGAGTCCTCAGTTAGAAGCCTTAAAGAAAGAGGGTGAGGCTGGGCGTCGTCAGATTAGCCAGTACACACGTTACTTAACGGTAGTGCTTGCACTCTTGCAGGGAACGGGAATGACTGTAGGTTTGGCCAATCAGGGTCTAGCTTACAGCGCAGATTTTACTTTTTACTTCGTTTCGGTTGTGTCATTGGTTACTGGGGCTATCTTTATGATGTGGCTTGGTGAGCAACTAACTGAACGAGGTGTGGGTAACGGCATATCGATGCTGATATTCGCGGGTATTGTTGCAGGTTTGCCATCGGCGGTCGGGCAGTCTTTAGAGCAGGCACGTCAAGGCGAGCTGAATATATTAGTTCTACTTGCTGTGTTGGTTTTGGCGATAGCCGTTGTGTACTTGGTGGTCTTTATTGAGCGTGGTCAACGGCGTATTACAGTAAATTACGCTAAACAGCAGCGCGGCAATAAGATGTACCAAGCGCAGTCTAGCCACTTGCCAATGAAAGTGAATATGGCAGGTGTTATACCGGCAATCTTTGCGAGTTCTATTTTGTTATTCCCCGCGTCTATTGCGCAGTGGGTAGGGCAGAGTGGAGAGGGCATGGAGTGGTTGCAGGATGTTGCGCTGGCAATTGGGCCAGGACAGCCATTAAACATTTTGTTGTTCACAGCATTAATTGTTTTCTTCTGTTTCTTCTACACGGCGTTGATGTTTAACCCGGATGAAGTGGCAGATAACCTGAAGCGTTCAGGCGCGTTTTTACCTGGGATTCGTCCCGGTAAGCAAACTGCGAATTATATAGACGGCGTGTTAACCCGTTTAACCATGTTTGGCTCCTTGTATATTGCCGGCGTGTGTTTGTTACCGCAGTTTTTGGTCGTGATGTGGAATGTACCGTTTTATCTCGGTGGTACCTCATTGTTGATCGTAGTGGTGGTGGTGATGGATTTTATGGCACAGGTACAATCGCACCTGATGTCCCAGCAGTACGACTCGGTCTTGAAAAAGGCAAATTTGAAAAATTACGGCGGTGGTGCGCGCTAACGCTCACTAACCTGATGGCTTGTTTGGAGTATCACAATGAAAGTACGTGCATCGGTAAAGGCAATTTGCCGCAACTGTAAAATTGTTCGTCGTAAGGGTGTGGTTCGGGTTATTTGTAGCGTTGAACCACGTCACAAGCAGCGGCAGGGCTAAGCAATTCGGTATCGGGGTTGCTTTGCTTCCTCGGTGCGGGTAGACTACTGCGCCTTTCGTGCAGCGGTTGTCCGCTTTCCGGTCATTGCTAGGCGTTAAAAGAATTGGGCTTAATTGGAGTAACCTGAATGGCTCGTATTGCAGGTGTCAACATACCAGATAACAAGCATGCTGTTATTTCGTTGACCTATATATATGGCATTGGCCGTACAAGTGCTAAAGCACTGTGCGCTAAAACAACTATTGCTGAAGACGCGAAAATCAGTTCTTTGTCTGAAGAGCAGCTCGATGCGCTTCGTGGCGAAATCGCGAAAATGTCTGTAGAAGGCGACTTACGTCGTGTTGTTTCTATGAACATTAAGCGTTTACTGGATTTGGGCTGCTACCGCGGTCTACGTCATCGTAAAGGTCTGCCGCTTCGCGGTCAGCGTACTAAGACCAACGCGCGTACGCGCAAAGGTCCACGTAAGCCGATTCGTAAGTAATTTAAAGGCAGTAATCCTTTAGTGTAGCTACACCACTTGTGTAGTGTTGATATTAGAGATGGATATAGAACATGGCCAAACCAGGCAAACAAGCTCCACGTAAGAAGGTCAAAAAGACCGTCGTGGACGGTGTTGCGCATATACATGCGTCATTTAATAACACCATTATCACTATTACTGATCGTCAAGGTAACGCGCTGAGCTGGGCAACAGCAGGCGGAAGCGGTTTCCGTGGCTCACGTAAAAGTACCCCTTTCGCTGCACAGGTTGCTGCAGAGCGTGCTGGTAATGCTGCGAAAGATTACGGTTTGAAAAATCTAGATGTTGAAGTTAAGGGCCCAGGACCAGGACGCGAGTCTGCAGTGCGCGCCTTGAATAACTGTGGCTACAAGATTACAAACATCACTGACGTGACGCCGATACCGCACAATGGTTGCCGTCCTCCCAAGAAACGTCGCGTTTAATTAACAGTTGAGGAATACAGAAAATGGCTAGATATTTAGGCCCAAGCTGTAAATTATCCAGACGGGAAGGTACCGACCTGTTCCTGAAAAGTGGTGTTCGTCCGCTGGATTCTAAGTGTAAAGCAGAAACCGCACCCGGTATGCACGGTGCGCGTCGTGGTCGTCTTTCTGACTACGGTGTTCAGTTACGTGAAAAGCAAAAAGTTCGTCGCATGTACGGCGTACTAGAAAAGCAATTCCGCGCTTACTATACAAAAGCTGCTCGCCGTAAGGGCGCGACAGGTGAGAACCTGCTTCAGCTTTTAGAAAGCCGGTTAGATAACGTAGTTTACCGTATTGGTTTTGGCTCTACTCGTGCTGAAGCGCGCCAGTTGGTGTCACATAAATCAGTATTGGTAAATGGCAAGACTGTAAACGTACCGTCTTACCAAGTACAAGCTGGTGATGTTGTTAGTGTTCGTGAGAAAGCGAAAGCGCAACTGCGTATTCAGTCTGCAATCACTTTAGCTGCTCAGCGCGGCGACTGTGCATGGATTGACGTAAATGCGACCAAGATGGAAGGCGTTTTCAAAAGCGTTCCAGATCGTAGCGACTTGTCTTCAGAAATCAACGAACAGCTTATCGTTGAGCTTTACTCGAAGTAAGTTAAACTCCGGACAAATCACTACAGGTGACCTATGCAAAGTGCTGTCAATGAATTTCTAACTCCACGTGTTATCCAGGTTGAAGAGCTTGGCCAGACGCGTGCGAAGGTGACCCTTGAGCCACTAGAGCGTGGATTTGGTCACACCTTGGGTAATGCTTTGCGCCGTATTTTACTTTCTTCGATGCCGGGTTGTGCGGTAACTGAAGTTGAGATTGACGGTGTTCTGCATGAGTACAGTGCAATGGAAGGTGTGCAGGAGGATGTCATTGAGATCCTGCTTAACCTGAAAGAAGTTGCTGTCATTATGCACGGTAAAGATCAAGCCACCTTGGTTCTTAATAAAAAGGGTCCAGGTGTAGTTACTGCTGGCGATATTCAAACAGATCATGAAATTGAAATCGTCAACACCGACCACGTTATTGCTAACTTGAACGATGACGGCGAAATTAACATGCGCCTTACCATCGCTCGGGGTCGCGGGTATGTACCTGCTGATTCACGCGATAACGCCGACGAAGAGACGCGCTCAATTGGCCGTCTGCAGTTGGATGCAAGTTACAGCCCGATTAGCCGCGTAAGTTATGTGGTAGAAAGCGCGCGTGTTGAGCAGCGTACCGACCTCGATAAGTTGGTTTTGGACTTAGAAACCAACGGTACTATCGATCCTGAAGAAGCGATTCGTCGCGCAGCAACCATTCTACAGCAGCAGCTGGCGGTGTTTGTTGATCTGGAAAGCGAAGGCGAGAACGAGCCTTCACGTGAAGAAAACGAAGTGGATCCAATTCTGCTGCGCCCGGTTGATGATCTTGAATTGACTGTACGCTCAGCTAACTGCTTAAAAGCAGAGAATATCTACTACATCGGTGACTTGGTGCAACGGACAGAAGTTGAGCTTCTTAAGACGCCAAACCTTGGTAAAAAGTCGCTGACAGAAATTAAAGACGTATTGGCGTCACGTGGTTTGTCTTTAGGTTTGCGCCTAGACAACTGGCCGCCAGCAAGTCTTAGAAACGACGACCGAGTTCTCGCGTAAGCATACGAGAGCTTTCGAATATTTTTTGCTGAGATAGCAACGTTTATTAAAGGAAAAAGCCATGCGTCATCGTCATAGTGGCCGTCAATTAAACCGTAATAGCTCTCATCGTAAAGCGATGTTCCGCAACATGACGGCGTCTTTGGTTGAGCACGAACTGATTAAAACAACCCTACCTAAAGCCAAAGAACTGCGTGGCTACGCAGAGCCTTTGATTACGCTTTCTAAGGTAGATAGCGTTGCCAATCGCCGTCTTGCGTTTGCGCGTCTGCGCAGCGATTCAGCAGTTGGTAAACTCTTCACCGATCTGGGGCCTCGCTATGAGGGTCGTCCAGGTGGCTATATCCGTATTATGAAATGCGGCCTGCGCTCTGGCGATAAAGCACCAATGGCTTATGTAGAGTTGGTTGATCGTCCGGTGATTGAAGAAGCTGATGACGAGTAAGTAAAAGTGTTTAAAAAGCCGGCTAATTAGCCGGCTTTTTTTTGGCTTCATTTTTTGCGTAAAATTAACGCTGGGAATTAATTCCCGGCGGCGCCTTTTCTTTGCGCTGTCAGTTTCAGTACCTCAGCTAAGAAGTGGCCGGTGTATGATTGCGGCATTGCAGCGACATCCTCAGGTGTTCCCTCAGCGATGATCTGACCGCCACCACTACCGCCTTCTGGGCCGAGATCTACAATCCAATCTGCCGTTTTTATGACATCTAGATTATGTTCTATGACGACAACGGTATTGCCGTGATCACGTAAACGGTGCAATACGGTTAGCAATAACTGTATGTCTTCAAAGTGTAAACCCGTAGTTGGCTCATCGAGTATATAGAGCGTCTTACCTGTGTCTCGTTTGGATAGTTCTCGGGCTAGTTTTACGCGCTGTGCCTCGCCACCTGACAAGGTAGTTGCAGCTTGTCCTAAACGAATATAACTAAGACCAACATCCATTAAAGTTTGTAATTTCTTGCTGATGCTCGGGACATTTTCAAAAAAGTCATTGGCATCTTCTACCGTCATTTCCAAGACTTCATGGATGTTTTTGTTTTTATAGGTAATTTCAAGAGTTTCGCGATTATAGCGCTGACTTCGGCACACTTCGCAGGCTACGTAGATGTCGGGTAGGAAATGCATCTCTACCTTAGTAACACCATCACCTTGGCAGGCTTCACAGCGCCCGCCTTTGACATTGAAACTAAAGCGGCCGACTTTGTAGCCGCGTGAGCGGGCTTCTTGGGTACCTGCGAAAAGCTCCCTAATGGGAGTGAAAATGCCGGTGTAGGTCGCTGGATTGGAGCGCGGGGTCCGACCAATTGGACTCTGGTCGATGTCGATACATTTGTCGACTTGGTTTAAGCCGGTTATCGATTCGTGTGCAGCAGGTGTTAGTGTCGTAGCGCCATTTAGCTCTGTTGCTGCTACTGGGTATAGTGTGTGGTTGATCAGTGTGGATTTTCCCGAACCGGAAACACCAGTAATGCACGTCATTAATCCCAGTGGCAGCGTCAGGTCAACATTCTGTAAGTTGTTGCCGTTCGCGGCTTTAATTTGAAGTATCTTTTTCGGATTAAATGGATGTCGTTTTTCGGGTATGGCGATGGCCTTTTTACCCGACAGATACTGCCCGGTGAGTGATTCCGAATTGTTTAAGATATCTTCGATTTTGCCTTGAGCGATAACTCGGCCACCATGAACGCCGGCGCCGGGACCAATATCGATGATGTGGTCTGCAGTTCGAATTGCGTCTTCATCATGTTCAACCACGATGACCGTATTGCCGATATCGCGAAGATGTCTGAGGGTTTTCAGCAAGCGTTCGTTGTCGCGTTGATGGAGGCCAATAGATGGCTCATCAAGAATATACATGACGCCGACAAGGCCTGCACCAATTTGACTGGCAAGGCGAATTCGCTGTGCTTCGCCGCCAGACAATGTGTCAGCACTGCGGTCAAGTGTTAAGTAATTCAGTCCAACGTCGACTAAAAAGCGCAGGCGATCATTTATTTCTTTTAATATTTTTTCTGCAATTTGGGCGCGCCGCCCCTGCAGCGTCAGGGATGTAAAATATTCGCGCGCGGCGCCAACCGGCATTGCTGCAATTTCTGGAAGGGTATTGTCTAAAATGAAAACGTTGCGGGCTTCCTTTCTTAGACGCGTGCCAGAGCAGTCAGGGCACGGCTGAGTATTCAGGAATTTACTGAGCTCTTCGCGAACAGTTTGGGACTCGGTGTCTTTATAGCGCCGGTCCATATTTGGAATCACGCCCTCGAAGGGGTGTTTGCGCTGGAAGTTGTCGCCGCGCTCATTGATATAAGTGAAGCTGATTTCCTCGGCATCGCTGCCGAAGAGTATTTTCTTGCGGTGTTCGTCACTGAGAGATTCGAAGGGCGCATCGACATCGAAGCCATAGTGCTCAGCAAGTGACGTTAGCATATGAAAGTAGTAAACACTGCGGCGATCCCAGCCGCGAATTGCCCCAGTCGATAAGCTCGCCTCGGGGTGTTGAATAATCCGGCTTGCGTCAAAAAATTGCTTAACGCCAAGTCCGTCGCAGCTGCTGCAAGCGCCGAGCGGACTGTTGAAAGAAAATAGTCTAGGCTCTAGCTCAGCTAGGCTATAGCCACAATGTGGGCAGGCGAATTTAGAGGAAAACACTAACTCCGCTACGCTGTCGTTGTCCATGTCGGCAACGCGTGCAACGCCGTCGGTTAACTCTAGGGCGGTTTCAAACGATTCAGCTAGGCGCTGGCCGATGTCATCGCGAACTTTAAATCGGTCGACTACAACTTCAATAGAATGCTTTTTGTTTTTATCTAGGCTGGGCAGATCATCTAAATCAGTGACGATGCCGTTCACGCGTGCGCGGACAAAACCTTGGCTGCGCAATTTTTCAAAGGTATGTAAATGTTCACCTTTGCGATTTTGAATAACGGGTGCGAGCAGCATCATCTTGCTGCCCTCTGGCAAGGCCAGCACGGTATCAACCATTTGACTCACGGTTTGTGCGGACAGCGCGGTGTTGTGATCTGGGCAGCGTGGTTCGCCCGCGCGTGCAAATAGCAGGCGCAGATAGTCGTAAATTTCAGTGATGGTGCCGACTGTTGAGCGCGGGTTGTGGGAGGTAGATTTTTGCTCTATCGATATTGCTGGCGATAAACCTTCAATGTGGTCGACGTCAGGTTTTTCCATCATCGACAAAAATTGTCGCGCGTAGGTTGAAAGTGACTCCACGTAGCGGCGTTGGCCCTCGGCGTACAGCGTGTCAAAGGCGAGTGACGATTTACCTGAGCCAGATAAGCCTGTAATCACCACTAGTTTGTCGCGGGGAATGTCGAGGTCTATGTTTTTTAAATTGTGGGTGCGGGCACCGCGAACGATAATCCGATCCATAGTAATTCCCAGCCGGTAAACTCGACATTATACGGTGACGGTGGAGTCGGGCGCAAAATAAGCTACGCTTTTTTGATAGCGGTTTTTCATATGGGGTTTAGCTGTTAGAATCGGCGTTTATTTATTCTCGTATTTAGGATCCCTCCTTTGAGTCATCACACGATGAGCGCAGCCGAGCGTCGTTCAGTCGCTTCACTGGCGACATTGTATGCGTTTCGAATGCTCGGCTTGTTCATGCTTTTACCGGTCTTAAGTTTGTACGCGAGCGAGTACAATCACAGCACGCCGGTACTCGTAGGGTTGGCCTTAGGAATTTACGGCTTGGGGCAGGCGGCGCTGCAAGTGCCGCTCGGCATGCTGTCGGATCGAATCGGGCGCAAACCGGTTATTATTGCTGGGCTGCTTCTGTTTGCTGCGGGTGGAATCGTCGCTGCAAGTGCCGATAATATTGTCACCGTAATCTTTGGGCGCTTGCTGCAGGGTACTGGGGCAATTGCGAGCACGCTGACCGCATTGCTTGCCGACCTTACTCGCGAACAACATCGCACCAAAGCGATGGCGGCGATTGGTGGCAGTATTGGTGTTTCTTTTGCTGTGGCGATGGTGCTGGGGCCTCTTGTAGCCGCATCATTCGGCGTGTCTGGGCTATTTTTGCTCACTTCATTGCTGGCGGTGATTGGTGTCGTTATAACCTTGTGGCTGGTGCCGACACCAAATATTAGTAGTGGCTTAGATGCAGATAGCCAATCGCTAAGTGGCTTGCTTGGGCGCTGTTTGCGCGACAGTAATTTGATGCGCTTAAACCTCGGAATTTTCACATTGCACGCGGTGCTGATGGCTATATTTGTGGCGGTGCCGAGCTTGCTTGAAGATAAGGGCTTGGCGCGCAGCGATCATTGGAAAATGTATTTGCCGGTGATGGTGTTAGCATTTATCGGCATGGTGCCGTTGATTATTTGCGCTGAAAAATATGGTCGCATGAAGCAGATATTTTTGTCTGCGATTTCTGCAATCATGCTCGTGTTGTTTGCAGCGACATGGCTAGCCAAAGATTATTGGTATTTGGTATTGATGATTACCATCTTCTTTGTCGCATTTAATTTGCTTGAAGCCTCATTACCTTCCTTAGTTAGTAAAACGGTTTATCCAGGTGGAAAGGGTACGGCAATGGGAGTCTACTCGACATTCCAGTTTTTTGGCGCTTTTTGCGGTGGCGCCCTCGGTGGCGGACTGTTTGGGCGCTGGGGCGTGACGGCATTATTTGTTGGCGCGGCAATACTCGCTGGGGTTTGGTTGTTTGTCGCTTGGGGTATGACGGTTCCGGCTAAATCTGAGAATGTGGTTTTATATTGGCAGTTCGGCGCATGGGATTCCGCCACGCTACGTCAAGAGCTTCTTCTTTTGCCGGGTGCGGTTGATATCACCATACTTGAAAGTGAGCAGCTAGCCTATTTACGGGTTGGCTTGGAGTTCGACCCGGCTTCTTTGCCTGAGGGAATACGCCTCAGCAGCTAATAGCGCTAGAATCCGGTATAGTTAATTTTTGCGACGGCAGTAGTCGCGGTGATAGAAATAATAGGAGGTGGCGCATGGCGCGTGGAGTGAATAAAGTAATTCTGGTGGGGAATCTGGGCCAGGATCCTGAAACCCGTTATATGCCATCTGGCGGCGCGGTTACTAATGTGACAGTGGCAACGAGCGAGACATGGAAAGACAAGCAAAGCGGTCAGCCACAAGAGCGCACAGAGTGGCACCGGGTCGTGTTTTTTAACCGCCTCGCAGAGATTGCCGGTGAGTATTTAAAGAAAGGCTCTAAGATTTATCTTGAGGGCTCTTTGCGTACTCGTAAGTGGCAGAACAAAGAGGGTGTTGACCAATACACCACTGAAATTGTGGCGGCAGAAATGCAAATGCTCGATAGTCGCGGCGGTGCCGGTGGTGACAACAACTACAGCGATGGTGGTTATTCGTCACAAGCGCCGGCACAGGCATCACCTGCACCGCGTCGCGCGCCTCCGCCGCAGAGTCAGGCGCCAGCGCAAAGCGCTCCGCCAGCAGGTGGCTTTGATGATTTTGATGATGATATCCCGTTCTAGACAGCGCTTATTTTTTCGATGCCATTGCGATAATCACGCAGCGAAACGCCCTATTAAAGATAGGGCGTTTTTGTTGGGACTTAATGCTCGGTAGGCCGCTAATACCTTGCAGACCGCTGGGGCTTTGAGTAATGTTGTTTGCAATTAAATGTTTAAGGTATGCGTGTCACTCTCGCTACCGTCCCTCTAACAACATGTGAATGTTTCTGTGAATGTAGTTTTAATTTCCAGCCCTAGCGCCTTGAGTGACGCGATTTGCAGCCAGCTAGGTTCGCGGGGGCGCCCCTTCGCGCAGGTTTCAGTCGACGACTTGCAGGCATTTGATACCGCGTTGCTGCGAAATTCAATAGTCATTGATAGCGATGCGCTGGTGTCTTTTCAGCTTAGCGATGGTGTGGCCGAAGCAGATCATGCTCGCTTGCTAGATGCGCGCAGAAAAGTACTTCAATCCTGTCTGGCAATGGATGTTCCCTACGTGTTTCTCAGTGATGGCAGAGTTTTTGATGGCTTTTCTGAGCGGAAACATGAATACGTCGAGAGCGATCAGAAAAATGCGGGCAGTGTTGTGGGGAGACAGTTAGCTGAGTATGAGAGTTTAGTTGCCGACGTCGCAGGGCAAGGCTTGGTTTTAAGGACCGGGCCATTAATTGCGGCGCAAGAAGGTAATTTTCTGGGCGATTGTTTGGTCACGATGCGTGGCGGTAGCGTTTTGACCTTGAATGATTCTGTGACGAGCTGCCCGACCCCGGTATCAGATCTGGCGCGAGTAGTATCTGGCATTGTCGACCAATTAAGTTGTGGCGCCTCATGTCGTGGTGTCTATCATTACAATAGCAGCGGTTCAGCTAGCGCTTATGAGTTTGCCGAAGTGGTCTGTGCATTTGCTTCTCAGTTTGTCGCGCCGGTCGCCGATATTGCCGCAGACGATGAGGGTATCACCTGGCAGCCTGATGCACCGGTATTGTCTTGCGATCAAATTTTGCAGGACTTTGGCATTAAGCAATTGCCGTGGCGGGCTTATCTTCCCCGGATGGTGAGAGCAATTTGTGAGGAGGTCACCAAATGAGTAGTGACAACGGTTTTGTAGCACTGGCGGTGGCTGTTCTTACCGTATCTGACACGCGTAATGAAGATAGCGACACGTCCGGCCGATTTTTAGTTGACGCTCTGACAGCGGCAGGTCATGAGCTGGCCGCTAAGCAAATAGTCAAAGACGATATTTATCAAATTCGCGCGGTGATGTCAGATTGGATATACCGCTCTGATATACAGGCGGTATTGGTAACTGGCGGCACTGGTTTTTCTGGCCGGGACTCTACCCCTGAGGCGGTATCGGTTTTATTCGATAAGCAAATTGACGGTTTTGGTGAAGTTTTCCGCGCGCTGTCTTTACAAGAGATCGGCTCTTCTACTATTCAGTCGCGGGCGTTGGCAGGTTTGGCGAATAACACGGTCATTTTTTGTGTTCCCGGATCTACCGGTGCGTGTAAGACCGCCTGGCAAGGCCTTATTAATGAGCAGCTTGATAGCCGGCACCGTCCCTGCAACTTTGTTGGGGTGATAAAAACTCGTCGCGATTCAGGGGCTTGATTGTGGGGTTGCGCTCGGTCGACGACACTTTGCACCATCTTTTGGCGGATGCACAGAAATGGTGCTCTGAGGATCGGGTTTTGGCCCAATGCTTGGGCGCAGTGTTAGCAGACGATGTGTATGCAGAAAGCAATGTTCCGCCAGCTGATAATAGTGCCATGGATGGCTATGCGCTGCGCCATGTCGATCTGATTCTAGGCGAGCCATTACCGCTAAGTCAGCGAATCCCTGCTGGGGCGATTGGTGAACCATTAAAGCTGGGTACTGCGGCGAGAATTTTTACTGGTGCGTTTATTCCGGCTGGCGCCGATACCGTGATTGCGCAGGAGGACTGCGAGCAAGTTGATGGCTTTGTAACAGTGAGTGCCGCGGCTAGCAAAGGTCAGCATATTCGCCCCTGTGGACAAGACATTACCTCAGGGCAGTTGTTGTTAAAAGCTGGCCATCGACTTCAGCCCGCGGACTTAGGTTTGCTGGCTTCACTGGGTGTGTCTCAGCTCCGGGTTAGCTCGACGATCCGAGTCGCGTTAATGTCCACCGGTGACGAATTGTGTGAACCGGGTGAGTCACTAGCGCCAGGGCAAATCTATAACTCTAATCGACCGATGCTGGCGGCAATGATTCGCGCTTTAGGTTGTGAGCTTGTGGATCTGGGTATTGTTGCTGACGATCCCACTACTACTAGGGCCGCGTTGATTAAGGCCCGCGATAGTGCAGACGTGGTGATAAGTAGCGGCGGTGTGTCCGTAGGCGAAGAGGATCATGTCAAGGCACAGGTTGAAGCGTTGGGCTCGCTGCAGCTTTGGAAACTGGCAATAAAACCCGGTAAACCGCTGGCATATGGCCGCTTGGCGAATGTGCCATTTTTTGGCCTGCCTGGAAATCCCGTCTCTAGCTTTGTGACATTTTGCCTGCTAGTCAGGCCGTATTTATTGGCGATGCAGGGTTTGACCGAGGCTACTGCGCCGCAATGGCCTGCGCAGGCCAATTTTGACTGGCCTAAGGCGGGCAGCCGTCAAGAGTATCTTCGCGCTAGAGTGACACCCGGTGATAATGGTCTTCAGGTCGATATTCATCCGCAGCAGAGTTCCGGCGCGTTAACGTCAGTGTCATGGTGCAATGCTTTAGCGGTGATTCCGATTGGTTGTACCTTGCAGCGAGGTGATCGCGTCGAGGTGATTTTTCTGCGGGATTTAACGTAGCTGTATTAGTGGGCCTGCAGTGAAATGGTTTCACCGCAGGCCTTCATAATGTTAAGCAGTATAGCGCTTAAACACTAAGCTGGCGTTTGTGCCGCCAAAGCCAAAGCTATTGGACATAACGGTATTTAGCGTCACGTTTTCTTGCTTTTTCAGCACGATCGGTACGCCTGCCGCTTCGTCGTCCAGGGTTTCGATGTTGGCAGACGCGGCAATAAAGTTATGTTTCATCATAAGTAATGAGAAGATCGCTTCCTGAACGCCGGTTGCGCCTAGGGAATGACCTGCCAGCGACTTGGTTGAACCAATCGCAGGAATCTTTTTGCCTTCATAAGCTTGTTTTACCGCTTTTAGTTCCTGCATGTCTCCGGCAGGCGTTGAAGTGCCGTGCGAGTTGATATAGTCAACGTCACTATCTACTGTCATTAACGCTTGGTGCATACAGCGCGCTGCGCCTTCGCCGCTCGGTGCGACCATGTCATAGCCGTCAGACGTTGCGCCATAACCAACTAGCTCTCCGTAAATTTTCGCACCGCGTGCTTTGGCGTGCTCGAGCTCTTCAAGTACGACCATGCCTGCGCCACCCGCAATAACAAAGCCGTCGCGGTTTGCATCATAGGGGCGTGAAGCGCTTTCGGGGGTGTCGTTGTACTTAGTGGACAATGCGCCCATCGCGTCGAACAGGCAGCTCAGTGACCAATGTTCTTCTTCGCCACCGCCAGCAAATATGATGTCTTGCTTGCCTAGCTGAATAAGCTCCATCGCGTTGCCAATGCAGTGTGCACTGGTGGCGCAGGCGGATGAAATTGAGTAGTTCACACCTTTAATTTTGAATGGTGTTGCTAGGCAGGCCGACACGGTGCTGCCCATGGTTTGCGTGACACGATAGGGCCCAATGCGCTTTACGCCGCGCTCGCGCAGCGTGTCGGCAGAGTCAATCAAATTCTCTGATGAGGCGCCGCCGGAGCCAGCGATAATGCCGGTGCGAACATTGCTGACGTCGTGCTCTTCCAGGCCTGAATCGGCGATGGCTTCCTGCATTGAAAGGTAGGCATAGGCCGCAGCATCACCCATAAACCGGAATTGCTTGCGGTCGATAAGAGATTTCAGATCCAGATTTTTGATGGAGCCAGAAACGTGGCTGCGAAAGCCCATTTCTTTATAGGTTTCGTTGAACGCAATACCTGACTTGCCTTCCTGTAGTGAGCTCAATACTTCGGCTAGATTGTTACCGATGCTCGAAACAATCCCCATGCCAGTGACGACAACACGTTTCATCGAATACCTCGTCTTATATCGTGTGATGAATTTGTTAAATTAAAAGTTTATGAATACTACTCGAAGCTTGCGTCGTCTTTAAACAAGCCGACGCGCAGGTCTTTTGCGGTGTATATCACTTTACCGTCAACAGCAACTTCGCCATCGGCAATGCCGAGGACCAGTTTTCGCTCGATCAAGCGTTTGTAGTTAAGGGTGTAGGTGACCAGCTTGGCGTCCGGCAGAATTTGTCCGGTGAATTTAACTTCACCAGCACCTAGTGCGCGGCCTTTACCACTATTGCCACGCCAGCCTAAGTAGAAGCCAACCAGCTGCCACATGGCGTCAAGTCCAAGGCAGCCAGGCATAACAGGGTCGCCGACAAAGTGACAGTCGAAAAACCATAAATCCGGATTTATATCTAGCTCGGCGACCAGCACACCCTTGCCGTAGGTGCCGCCCTCGGTACTAATGTTTGTGATACGATCCACCATCAACATATTGTTGACGGGGAGCTTTGGGTTGCCGGGGCCAAAAAGCGTGCCGTTCCCGCAGTCGATGAGTTCTTGTTTGGTAAAGCTATTTTGATGAATTAAAGACATGAGGCAAAATTATCAGCTTGAAAATGTTGCGGCCATCTTAGCACGAAGGATTTCGATGGCACATAAAAATGTCAACATTGGCGCGAACATTGCTGTCATACCCCTGTCATGATTAGTCAGTAAAAGAGCGGTTCTTGCTAAGTAAAGGCGCTACATGGAAAATAGCGGCCAGTTTACATGCAGTTAAAAGGAGCCGGCCCAATGTCCGGAAGGTGTTAAAGGAAATATTATGATTAGAAAATGTCTGTTCCCCGTTGCAGGTTATGGTACGCGCTTTCTGCCTGCTACCAAATCGATGCCTAAAGAAATGTTGCCCATAGTGAATAAGCCTTTGGTGCAATATGGCGTTGAAGAGGCCATTGAGGCGGGCCTGAAAGAAATTGCCTTGGTTACTGGTCGCGGCAAGCGCGCCATTGCAGACCACTTCGATATTAGCTATGAGCTAGAAAATCAGATCGCAGGTACCAGTAAAGAGCGTTACCTGGATTGCATTCGCAATGTGCTTGAAAAAGGCACGTTTATGATGACGCGTCAGCGTCAGATGAAGGGCTTGGGGCACGCGATTTTGACGGGTGAGTGCCTGATCGGTGACGAAGCTTTTGGTGTAATCTTGTCTGATGACTTATGTCTTAATCATGACGACGAAGGCGTCATGGCGCAGATGGTAAAGCTCTACAACCAATTTCGCTGCAGCATCGTTGCTATTCAAGAAGTACCGATGGAAGACATTGAGAAATACGGTGTTATCGCTGGCGAAGAAATGGGCGACGGTTTGTATCGTGTCAGCACAATGGTTGAAAAGCCTAAGCCAGAGGACGCCCCAACCAATATGGCGGTCATTGGCCGTTATATCCTTACACCTGATATTTTCGATATTTTGCGCAATACTCCGCCGGGTAAAAATGGTGAAGTGCAGTTGACGGATGCGTTGATGACGCAGGCGCAAAACGGTTGTGTCTTGGCATATAAATTCCGCGGCAAGCGTTTCGACTGCGGCAGCGTGCCTGGTTTCATCGAGGCAACTAACTATGTTTATGAAAATATTTATGCCGAGGGTTCCGCGTGAGTAGTAGCGAAATAACGTGTTTTAAAGCGTATGACGTCCGCGGTCGTATTCCTGATCAGTTAAATGAAGATATCGCCTATCGCATAGGCCGCGCTTTTGCTGAAGTTATCCAGCCAAAGAAGGTCGTGGTGGGGCATGATATTCGTCTTAGCAGCGAGGCAATTAAGGCAGCGCTGACAAATGGTTTGCTGGATGCTGGTGTCGATGTCTATGACATCGGTTTATGTGGCACCGAAGAAATTTATTTTGCGACGGCGCATGCCGGTATGGATGGCGGTATTGCGGTTACCGCTAGCCATAACCCTAAAGACTACAACGGCATGAAGTTTGTGCGTGAAGAGTCTAAGCCAATCAGCGGCGACACCGGCCTGTTTGATATTAAAAAGCTCGCTGAGAAAAATGAATTCGCTACCCCAGAAAAACGCGGTACATTACAGCCTTTAGATACGTCAGCAGCTTATGTCGAGCATTTGCTTGGCTATGTGGATGTCGCTTCCTTAAAGCCTTTAAAAGTTGTAGTGAACGCAGGTAATGGTGGTGCTGGACGTGTTGTGGATTTATTGGAAAAGCATCTGCCCTTCGAATTTATTCGTGTGCATCACGAGGCTGATGGCAACTTCCCGAATGGTGTGCCAAACCCGCTATTGGTGGAAAATCGCCAGCCAAGTATTGATGCGATTAAAGCGCATGGCGCTGATTTAGGCGTTGCGTGGGATGGCGATTTTGATCGCTGTTTCTTCTTTGACGAGACCGGTGACTTTATAGAAGGCTATTACGTTGTTGGCTTGTTGGCTGAAGCGTTTTTGCTGAAAAATCCGGGTGCGAATATTGTTCATGATCCGCGTTTAACCTGGAATACCATCGCCATTGTCGAAGAGGCAGGCGGCAAAGCGGTGCAGTGTAAAACGGGTCACGCTTTTATCAAAGAGCGTATGCGCATTGAGAATGCCGTCTACGGTGGCGAGATGAGTGCGCATCATTATTTCCGTGATTTTGCTTATTGCGACAGCGGAATGATTCCGTGGTTGCTGGTGACTCAATTGATGTCGGTGAAGTCGGCGAGCTTGTCTTCGCTGGTTGAGGAGCGCGTTGCGCTATTCCCCTGCAGTGGTGAAATCAATCGCGAAGTTGAGGATGCAAAAGCGGTTATTGCACTGATCGAAGAGAAATATAAACCCAGTGCGGCGGCGGTGGATTTCACTGACGGCTTGAGTATGAGTTTTGAGGGCTGGCGCTTTAATGTTCGGATGTCTAACACTGAGCCTGTTGTGCGTTTGAATGTGGAAAGTGATGGTGATTTTGCGTTGATGGAGGCTAAGACTGTTGAGCTGTTAGCTATGTTGTAATACGGGTATTCTATAGATATAAAAAAAGCGCCTAATGGCGCTTTTTTTATATCTGTATTTTTATGTTTTTTGCGCTTCTTGATATCGCGCTATTAGTTGTGTGGTTGAGCTATCCAAGGAGCTGACGTCGTCCCCTGACAGTGCACCCATTAGGGTCTGGCTTATTTGCTTGCCGAGTTCCACTCCCCACTGATCAAAGGGGTTAATGCCCCAAACAAAGCTGGCGGTGAACAAACGGTACTCATATAGCGCAATTAAGGCGCCCAGCGCGCGCGCGTCCAGCTGTCGCATTAATATGGTGGTGCTTGGGCGATTGCCTAACATGGCCTTGTGCTGTGCTAATTGTCCTGCTTCGTCAGATGGCATTCCTTCGTCAATTAGGGTTTGTTGAATTTCCGTCGCGCTCTGGCCTTTCATCAGAACTAGGCTTTGACTGAAACAGTTGGCAATAAGATTTTGATGCTGTTCGCCAACAGGGTTGTAAGTGCGAAGGCTGGCAATAAAGTCGCAGGGAATGGTGTCGCTACCCTGGTGCAGCAGCTGGTGAAACGAGTGCTGACCATTGGTACCCTCGGTTCCCCAAATGACACCGCCTGTGCCGTACTTAAGTACCTCACCATCTCGACTTACTGATTTGCCTGCACTTTCCATAAATAATTGCTGGAGATAAATTGGCAATAATTTTAGATGGTGCTCATAGGGTAATACGGCTTGTGAGCTGATGCCCCATGCGTTGCGATACCAAACATCCAGGAGGCCGAGAATAACAGGAACGTTATCTTCTAGTGGCGTGTGTTCAACGTGAAGGTCTATTGCATGGCCGCCTTGCAACATGGTGCGGAAATTATCCATGCCGAAGCACAGTGCCACTGCTAAGCCGAAGCTTGACCAAAGGGAGAAGCGGCCGCCTACCCATTCCGGGGTGCAAAGTATCAGCTCTTCTTTGATACCGAAGTTTTTGGCGGCGCTAGGTTTTGAGGTTACGGCGACAAAGTGCTGGTCGACATTTTTGCAATTCAGTGTGGAGGATAACCAGGCGCGGGCGGCATTGGCGTTGCTGCGTGTTTCTTGGGTGCCAAAGGATTTGGATGCCACAATAAACAGGGTGGTTTCCGCGGGTACTGTTGCTAAAATTTCGGTGATGACGCTCGGGTCTATATTGGCGGCAAAATGGGCCTTGAGAATACCGTCGCCTTGATTTGCAAGGGCGTCGCATATTAATCGGGGCCCGAAGTCAGAGCCGCCGATGCCGATATTGACCACGTCGGTGAATGCCTTGCCGGTGGTGCCAGTTAGTTCGCCGCTGTGCACGGCGGCGACGAGTTTCGCCATGCTGCTATACATTGCATCAGTAGCGTGGTCGCTGCTTTTGCCGTCGACCGCCCAGCGGCGCAAGCTGGGGTAGTTTGTTGCCCGATCCTCGGTGTTGTTGAGATGGGCTCCGGCTCTTAGGGCGGCGAATTGCTCTGGTACACTGGTGTCCCGCGCCAAGGTGCAGAGCGCGGCAAGGATGTCTTTGTCGATATGTTGCTTTGAGTAATCAACAAATAAGGGCCCAACGTCGGCACTATAACGCGCTGCGCGGTCGGCATCTTCATTGAAGCGTTGACTTAACGAGGTTGTGATGCTGTTTTGAGCAATGTTTTGTAGGGTTGATCTGATCTCGGCGTCGTAGCGCGATCTGGCTCCGTGTTGTGGCGTGGTGCTCACAGCATTTCCTTTTAAATATCCGTTTAGTGGGGCCGGCCTCTCCATACCGGCAAAGCCCTTGAATTGTAGCGGCTTCGGGCATGAATTGTAATCCGTTGAGGCTTTTAGCTGCGTCTTGAAAGGGCGATAGTGGTGAGTTTTTCCAGCGCGCGGCGATAGGGTGAGTCGTTAATCGGCGCTAGTGCTGCTAATGCGGCTTCGGTATAGCGTTCTGCAGCCGCCCGGCAGTAAGCAAGTGCGCCACAGGAGGTGACGGCTTCGACGATCTCGTCGAGTTGTTCCGCAGTCTTATTGCTAATGGCATTGTGAACCAGCGCTTGCTGCTGTTCGTTGCCATGTTGCAACACATAAATTAGCGGCAGGGTGGGTTTGCCCTCGGCGAGGTCGTCGCCGATATTTTTGCCAGTTTCTTCCGGGTCGCCTTCATAGTCGAGAATGTCGTCGATGAGCTGGAAGGCGATGCCGAGATTTAAGCCGTAATCATAAAGTGCGCTTTGATGCTGGTCTGTTTGGCTGATGATTGCAGCGCCACCGCAGGCAGCCCCAAATAGCACGGCGGTTTTGCAGCGAATAACCTCAAAGTAGGTTGCTTCGCTGGTGTCTGCATTGCCTGCGCGACTAAGCTGTAAGACTTCGCCCTCGGCGACGGTGTTAGTTGTGCCGGAAAGCAAGCCCATCAGCGGTAGGTTGCCGATCTCAACCAGAATCTGAAAAGCACGTGAGTACAGAAAGTCACCGACCAGGACGCTGGGGGCGTTGCCCCAGTTGGCATTGGCGGTGGGTCGTCCGCGACGCAGGGCAGAGATGTCGACAACGTCATCGTGCAGAAGGGTGGCGGTGTGAATAAACTCAATGACCGCCGCTAAATGTATGTGTCGCTGTTCAATATTGCCAATGGCGCCAGCGCAGAGCAGGGTGAGCAAGGGGCGCAGCCGCTTTCCTCCCGCATCGACGATATAGTGGCCGATGTTTTCTACGAGGGGCACGTTGGAGTGCAGTTGTTCGATGATAAATTCGTTGACCGCGGCAAATTCGCTGTCAACGATCTGGCGGATCTGTTGCATGGTTACGACGATACGTCTGGCGGAGTCGGTTGGCATCGTATGAGCGCAGCTGCGAGCTGTCAAGGTTTCTACATTAAAGGGTTTTAGGGGTGTTGTTTATTTTTGCGATACTGCGTACAATTCGCGCCCCTGAAAGCAAAACCGTGCGGCCCCTTAATGGTTAAGTGGTGGTGACGGTGCCTGGACTTGTCCCGGCGTGATGCACTTAGTGTAAAGCGCTCGGCCGAAACAAATTATTGCAAGCAGGCTCTTGGAGATTATGCCCATGTACGCAGTTATTGAAAGTGGTGGTAAGCAACACCGTGTGATTGAGGGTGAGACCCTCAAGCTAGAAAAAATTGAAGTTGCCACTGGCGAAAGCGTAACCTTCGACAAAGTGTTGATGGTTAAGGCCGGTGAAGAATTGAAGATTGGCGCACCTTACGTTGAAGGTGGCAAAGTGACTGCGGAAGTTATTTCGCAAGGTCGTCACGCCAAGGTGAAAATTGTTAAGTTTCGCCGTCGGAAGCACAGCATGAAACAAGCTGGTCACCGTCAGTGGTTCACCGAAGTGAAAATCACTGGTATCAGTGCTTAAGGAATTAGGAGAGACTCATGGCTCACAAGAAAGCTGGTGGTAGTACTCGTAACGGACGCGACTCGCAGAGTAAGCGTCTAGGTGTAAAACGTTTTGGTGGTCAAACTGTTAGCGCGGGCAGCATTATTGTTCGTCAGCGCGGCACTCGCTTTCACGCTGGTGAAAACGTAGGTTGCGGCACCGACCACACTTTGTTTGCAAAGGCAGACGGCGTGGTGAAGTTTGAAGTTAAAGGTCCAAAGAGTCGCAAGTATATTAGTATTGTTGCGGCCTAAGCCCTCTTCGTGACGTTTAAAGCCTCGTCTGTTGACGGGGCTTTTTTGTTTCTGTAGATAGGTTTTAAGCATATTCCTTTTGTAGGTTGGCATAGTCATGAAGTTTGTTGATGAGGCGGTAATCAGGGTTGAGGCGGGGCGAGGTGGCAATGGCTGCATGAGCTTTCGTCGCGAGAAATTTATCCCCTGGGGTGGTCCAGATGGCGGTGATGGTGGCGATGGTGGCAGCGTCATTTTGCGCGCTGAGGCGTCAATGAACACCTTGGTTGATTTTCGTTTTGTTAAAGCATACAACGCCAGGGTTGGAGAGCCGGGTCGCGGCGCTAATTGTCGCGGTAAAAGTGCAGAAGATTTAATTTTGAATGTGCCGGTGGGTACTACTGTTGTCGATGAGGACACCCAAGAGGTGCTCGGCGACTTAGTGGCGGCTGGCGATCTTTTGAAGGTTGTTCAGGGTGGTTTTCACGGCTTGGGTAATACGCGGTTTAAGTCGAGTACTAACCGGTCGCCGAGGCAGTTTACCCGCGGCAGTGATGGTGAAATCCGAAACCTGCGTTTAGAGCTTAAAGTTTTGGCTGATGTTGGCCTGCTGGGTATGCCAAACGCGGGCAAATCCACCTTTATTCGCGCCGTGTCGGCGGCCAAGCCCAAGGTGGCGGACTATCCGTTTACGACCTTGGTGCCCAATTTGGGCGTGGTGCGGGTGCAGCAGCATCGCAGTTTTGTTTTGGCCGATATTCCGGGCTTGGTTGAAGGGGCGTCAGATGGCGCTGGGCTTGGCATTAGGTTTCTTAAGCACTTAACCCGCACTCGTTTGCTTTTGCACTTGGTGGATATGGCGCCCTATGATGGTGTTACGCCGCAGGAGTCGGTTGCGATTATCTCTAAGGAGTTGTCGCGCTTTAGTCCGACCCTGGCCGGGCGCGAGCGCTGGTTGGTATTGAATAAGCTCGATATGCTGCCGGATGATGAGCGCGATGCGCGCTGCCAAGAAGTGGTTGATGCGCTGGGTTGGACTGGGCCGGTTTATCGCGTGTCAGCCTTGACGGGCGAGAATACTAAGGCGCTGTGTCAGGATGTATTGCAGTTTGTCGAAGAGCAGGCTGAATTGCTGGCTACCGACACTGAGGCTGCCGAGCGTGAGCGAGATATACAGGATGCCATGCAGGCTGAGGCGCGCGAGCGTATTCAGGCGCTGGCGGATCAACGTCGCTCAGAGCGCCGTGCCGCTGGTGATGACGAAGACTATGATGACGACGATGAAGATGATGATCACGATGTTGAAGTTATCTATCGTCCTTGAGGTGCTGTGATCTTGTCTGAGAATAGGCGGGCGCTAAAAACGTGTAAGCGTGTGGTGGTCAAAATTGGCTCGGCACTGCTTACCAATGATGGTCGCGGTCTTTATGCCGAAGGCCTCGACGCTTGGGTTTCGCAGTTGGCGGCGCTCAGGGCGTCGGGTCGTGAAGTGGTTTTGGTTTCGTCGGGTGCTGTTGCCGAGGGTATGACGCGTTTGGGTTGGCGTGAGCGCCCCGATAATTTGCATAAATTGCAGGCTGCGGCGGCTGTTGGGCAGATGGGTTTGGTGCACGCCTACGAAACGCGATTTCGTACTCACGGTTTGCAAACTGCACAAATCTTGCTGGGACATGATGATATTTCCGCGCGTGATCGTTATTTGAATGCGCGCAGTACCTTGCTCACCTTGCTGGATTTAGGTGTCGTGCCGGTTGTTAATGAAAACGATACGGTTGTCACCGACGAGATTCGCTTTGGTGACAACGATACCCTGGCTGCACTCGTTGCGAATTTAATTGACGCCGATACCTTGGTTATATTGACGGATCAGCGCGGCTTGTTCGAGGAGGATCCCCGCTCAAATCCGAATGCGAAGTTAATCTCTGAGGCTTCAGTAGAAGATCGCTCGCTAGATGTAATGGTGGGTGGTGCAGCTGGTATGCTGGGCCGTGGTGGAATGCTAACCAAGCTGCGCGCGGCACGTTTGGCATCCCGTTCTGGGGCGAATACCGTTATCGTGGGCGGTCGCGAAGATCGGGTGTTGGATCGTATTTTTGAGGCGGAAGACTTAGGTACATTATTGTTATCAAAAGAGCCACCGATTACCGCGCGTAAAAAATGGCTGGCGGGGCAGTTGCAGTTACGGGGTTCGGTGCAGATTGATGATGGTGCTGTACGCGTATTGCGCCAGCAGGGGCGCAGCTTATTACCCGTGGGGGTAGTGGCGGTTACTGGGCAATTTTCTCGTGGCGACCTTGTTAAGTGTGTTGATGGTCAGGGGAATGAGGTGGCGCGCGGATTGGTAAACTACTGTGCTGATGATGCGCGACGCTTAGCTGGTAAGTCGAGTGGCAAGATTGTTGAGTTGCTCGGCTTTGTTGGCGAGCCCGAGTTGATTCACCGCGATAATCTGGTGGTGAGTGGCTGATTGGTCAATGTGTAAATAACATGCAATAAAAAACCCGCTCAAGGCGGGTTTTTTATTGGCAAAACAAAAGCAGTTAATTACGCAGCAGCGCCCATTGCTTTAATTTTGCTGTTCAAGCGGCTCTTGTGACGAGCTGCTTTGTTTTTGTGAAGAATGCCTTTATCGGCCATGCGGTCGATAACGGAAACTGCAGATACGTACGCAGTCTTTGCCGCTTCTTGGTCGCCAGAAGCGATAGCAGCCAGTACTTTCTTCAGGTATGTACGTACCATTGAGCGCAGGCTGGCGTTATGCGTACGACTTTTTTCCGCCTGGCGTGCGCGTTTTTTAGCTTGTGGAGAATTCGCCACCCTTATAACTCCTTGAAACCTAGTGCTGAAAATTTAGGCCGGGAATTATTCGCGTTTGGCGAGCCATTGTCAAGCCCTGCTACTGCTATGTGGCTAATTATTTGTTTATAAAAACCGCTCGGCGGCGATCATTCCCCAGCAGCTTATGCAAAGTAACAGGCTCAGCATGACGGCAGCGGAGCCAATGTCCTTTGCTTGGCCTGACAGGGGATGGTGATCGGTACCAATGCGGTCGACCACCGCTTCAATCGCGGAGTTGATAAGCTCAACGATAACGACAATTACCACGGTGGCAATTAAAATCGAGCGCTGGCTGGCGTTAGTGCCTAGCCACAGCGCGGCAGGCAGCATGATGAGCGCGAGCGTGCTTTCCTGTCGAAAGGCTTCTTCGTGGCGCCAGGCTGCTCGCAAGCCCTTGAGTGAATATTTCGATGCGTCCAAAATACGGGCGGGGCCGGTGCGGCCTGGTTTATTCATCATAATGGTTTGTAAGTCTCCGCGTTGGCTGCGAATGATCAGGGCTATTCTTCTGGTCGGTGGGAGAATACTCGGCTAACTGCCGTTGGCAAACAGTGTACAATGCGGCACTTTGCGCCGTGTAATATTAAGCGCGGGAACCGCATTGAAATGTAGCAATAGTGTAATGCAATCAGATGACAATTGAGAGACAGTTGCTTTATCCACGACACTGGCCGGTTTGGCTTGGTATCGCCATGCTGTGGCTGCTTGCCCACTTACCGCGGCGCCTTAGCTATGCGTTAGGCGCGGGAATTGGCAATGTATTCTATTATTTTGCGAAAAGACGTCGTCATATTTGTGAAGTAAATTTGCAGCTTTGCTTTCCTGAGTTGAGCGAGGCGGAATACCGCTTATTAGTCAAAAAGACCATGCGCAATCAGGGTGTGGGGCTAATGGAGACACTGCGGGTGTGGTTTATTCCGACAGAAAAACTTGGCGTTGAGTTTGAGTTGCTTGGTAAAGAACATCTCGAAGTGCCAGAAGGTGGAAGCGGGATTATTATCATTGCTACCCATTTCACCACCTTGGATGTTTGCGGCACCTTAGTTGGTAGACAGTATCCATCGGATTCGTTTTACCGCAAGCACAAGAACCCAGTGTTTGAATATATTTTGAGCCGATCCCGCGGTCGCTATGGTGAACCTATTCACCGGCGCGATATAAAGCGCGCGCTCAAGCGACTGCGCGAGGGGCGGCGACTATATTATTTGCCCGATCAGGATTACGGCCGTAAATCCGCCGAATTTGTGCCGTTTTTTGGTATTCCTACGGCCACCACCATTGGTACCAGCACCTTGGCTAAAGGCGGGCGGGCGAGGGTGGTTTACGCTAAGCAGCAGCGGCTTGATAGTGGGCGTCGTTATCGCGTTGAAATGATTCCTATGGAAAATTTTCCCAGTGGCGATCCGGCAGCAGATGCGCGGGCAATTAATGCAATGCTTGAAGAACATATTCGCATGGTGCCTGAGCAATACATGTGGGTGCATCGTCGTTTCAAAACCCGACCAGTGGGCGAGGCTGGATTTTACGAATGAGCGTTCGTCGCATATGGCTTATAACCGATGGTCGGCTGGGGCATCTCAACCAATTGCGCGGCTTGCTTGCGCGGGTGCAAGAAAAAGCCGAACTTGAGGTGCATTGGTTTGATTTGACATCGAAGTCCTTTCGCTTTGTCTGGCGCAAGGGCCTGTTGGCTCAGTTTGATGCGGAAATCAAACCGGATTGGGTGCTTGCCGCCGGCAGTAAAACCCATATCCCGATGTTGTGGTGTAAGTGGGTTTTGGGCGCTAAGGCATTTCTATTGATGCGCCCCTCGCTGCCCCTAGGTTTGTTTGATGCTGTGTGTATGCCCTACCACGATTCACCGCCTAAGCGAGATTTAGTGCTGGGCACCTATGGTGTGATCAACCATATTGTTCCGTGTTATGAGGGTCGAAATAAAAGTCAGGGGCTCATGCTGTTGGGCGGAATAAATACCCATTATCAATGGGATAATGTGGGTATTATTAAACAGCTTCGGAGTATTGCTGAAGCGGCGCCAGGCGTGGAGTGGCTGGTGTCTGATTCGCCGCGAACGCCGCCCTATCTATTGGATGAGTTGGCGGCGTTGTCCTTGGCAAATATCAACATTTTGCCCTATTCCGACACTGGGCCGGGTTGGTTGCCGAACATATTACAAGGCGTCGGACAGGTCTGGGTGAGCTGTGACAGTGTCTCAATGGTGTATGAAAGTGTCAGCTCGGGTGCGCCGACGGGATTGCTTGAACTGTTGCCGCTGCGAGATTCTCGGGTTGTGAAAAGTATGACCCAGCTCGCTAGCAGTGGCTTGGCTACTGCGTTCAGTGCGGCAGATTTGGCGGGGCCATTGCCGCCAGCTGTTCGCCCTCTTTGGGAGGCCGACAGGGTTGCAGATTGGTGGCTACAGATTGATCGTGGCGGTGAAGACAATGACCGCGTTAATTGATTACTTTTTGGATTGTGCATGTCCGACGCAGAGAGCATGAAAATCAGCGAGACTAAACCGCTTAAAATAGTGCAGGTTTTACCCGCTTTAAATTCAGGCGGCGTGGAGCGTGGCACGGTCGAGCTTGCGCGCGAGCTGGTGCGCGGTGGTCACACATCGGTCGTCATTTCGTTTGGCGGCCGTATGGTCGATGGTCTAGTCGCTGACGGTAGTGAGCACATTACGTTTCCGGTGCATCGCAAATCGCTGTGGTCATTGCTGCAAGTTCGACCCATGCGAAGATTGCTCGAATTATTAAATGCGGATGTCGTTCACGTGCGCTCGCGGGCGCCGGCATGGATTGTTTGGTTGGCGTGGCGAAAAATGGATCCGGCAACTCGGCCGCGTTTGGTGAGCACCTTTCACGGCATGTATTCCGTCAATTTTTACAGCGCGGTCATGGCGCGGGCTGAGCATCTCATTGCCATATCTGACTGCGTAAAAAAATATATTATTCGCAACTATAAAGCGGAAGAAAGCCGTATTACTCTTATTCCCCGTGGGTTAGATCCCGCTGCCTTTAATCACGATGCGTGCACGCCTGCTTGGAAAAAAGAACTATTTGAGCAATACCCGCAATTGCAGGATAAACATATTATTTTAATGCCAGGACGCTTAACGCGTTGGAAGGGCCAGGAAGCATTTTTGGAAATGATGTCACGTTTGGTGCGACTCCGTCAGGATTGCCACGGTGTTGTGGTGGGCGATGCTGAGCCCGGTAAGCAGCATTACTTCGATGAATTACTCGCCATGCGGTCGTCGTTGAATTTAGATAACGCGGTGACCTTTGTCGGTCATCGCAGCGATATTGCGCAGTTCTATGGCTTGGCGTCAGTGACCTGTCATATGTCTAACAAGGAAGAACCTTTTGGCCGCACCGTGCCGGAATCCTTGGCAAGTGGCACGCCGGTGGTTGCTTACGATCGCGGTGGAGCTAGCGAATCACTGAGCGCAGGTTTTCCGCAAGGATTGGTTACGCCCGATGATGTGGTTAGTTTTGCGGCTAGGGTAGATGATTTAATTGATGCCGACGCAGAGATTAAACTCCCGGAAAACTATTATTTAAGTAGTCAGTTGGCGGCTACGCTAGGTGTATATCAGCGTTTATTAAAAAAGCGTTGGGGCGAGGTTCGATAATGAAAATACTTCATGTGGATTATGAGCGCTTGCGCAGCTATGGTTCTAATCGGAGTAGCTGGGCCGAAAAAATGAAGTATGGCTTTATTCGCAATGAGCACTATGTGAGGAGTTTTTCCGATCGTGATGTCGCCGCGTTTGAGGCGCCGTTTGGTATCCGTGAGCTGGGTAAAAAGGCTGCAAATAAACGCTTTCTAGAGGTTGTTGAAAGTAATGATCCTGACTTGGTTGTTATTGGTCATAGCGATATTATTACCGTAGAGAGTCTTCGCTTAGTGCGTCAGCGTCGGCCTGAATGCGTGCTAATTCACTGTAATTGTGATCCCCTGTTTGTGCCTGATAATAGTAAGCGCATAGCGGCGTTTGCCGAGGTGGTGGATGCCGTTTTTGTGACTACCGGCCTAAGGGATTTAAAGCGTTTCGCCGGTCTGGGTGCGCGACTTTACTATATTCCGAATCCGGTAGAGCCAAGTATTGAAATTTTGGACAACTCTGTTAAGACAGATTCAGAATTACCCATTGATCTATTGTTTTGCAGTAATGCGACTAAGTTTACCAAGCGTTTAGAGGTGGTTAAGGGAATTAAAGACGCTGTTGATGGCGAGTTAAATTTCAAAACCTATGGCAGTTTTGGCGAGGCACCGGTGTGGGGGCGGGATTACGATCTCGCATTAGCCAAAACTAAAATGGCGCTTAATTTAAATCGTCAGGAAGGAGATCACTGGTATACCTCGGACCGGATGTCTCAGCTTGGCGGCAACGGCGTTTTGCAATTCGCTCATAGCAGCGGAAGCTTTGCTGATTATGTGCCGCCAGAAACCTTGGTGTATTTTGATGACCAGGCAGATTTAATTAGCAAAATACGTGAGTTTCATCACGATGACGCCAAGCGTCAAGATTGGGCTGCGCGCGCTCGCGAGTTTTTTCATGGAGAGTTAAATTCGTCGCTTTATTCGCGCTATATCATTGAGGCGACATTGGCACAGCCTTTTAGTCATGACTATGTTTGGGCGCGCAATATTAACCCAGACGGCAGTGATAAATAATGATTGCTCTGCATGATGTAAAGCCCTTCGCGGCAGGAGGAAACCGCTGGTGTTATGTTGATCCTGCTGATGTTGATCGCTGTATAAAAGTGCGACGCCCCGACTTTAGTATTGAGGAGCGGCGGCGCAGTAAAGGGTTTCCAAAGAATCTTAAGCCTCTCTCTAGCTTTGACGATAATCTAGACGAATTTCGGGTAATGCAGAGTTTGGAGCGGCACTACGATGGCGGCATTTTTGCGCATATTAGTCGCTGTTTCGGTTTTGTTGAAACAGATATGGGTAAGGGCTTGTGCTCGGAATTGATTAGAGATAGTAGCGGCGATATTTCGGTATCTCTTAAGCAGTATCTTTGGGAGAACGAGTATAGCGATGAGTGTCGGGCGGCGGTTGATGAGCTGTGCCGGCACTGGTTGCGATATCGGGTGCCGTCGCGGGATTTGATACTTCACAATCTTGTTGTGCAATGCGAGCAAGCTGAAGCAGGCGAAGTAAGAATTAAAAGATTGGTTGTTATTGACGGTGTGGGTAACGCAGGCATTATTCCCGGTCATCGTATGCCGGATTTTATGCAGTTACAGAAAGCAAAAAGAAAAGTGGCTAATATCCATGAGCGCATTGACGAGCTGCTCAGTGATAAGGCTCGAGGCAAGGGGCCGGGGATGCACGGCTTTTTATTCCATAGTGGGAAGTAATCATTCCCCGACTATTTTTATTTTAGAGCCTGGCCTTAGTTAGCGTAGTACAGTAGCTTTTCGGCTATGTGTTGCCATTGCAATTCAGTCTGGGCTCGGTGCTGCGCGTTCTGTCCCATCTCTTTTAGTTTTTGTGTATCACTGAGCATCTTGTTTACGGCGTGGTAAATATCGTCTTCGCTGTCACCGTCACACAATAATCCAGTTTGGCCGTCTATAACGGCATCTCCAGCGCCACCGGTGCGTCCAGCAAGGCTTGGCAGGCCGAGCATGGCGGCCTCAATATACACTATCCCGAAACCCTCAACGGAATCGCCTACGGCGCGGCAAGGCATAACAAAAAGGTCGGCTTTTTGCAGCAGGGCAGATCGCTCGCCGTCGCTGACTCGACCGCAGAACTTGATATGGCTACTCACGCCCAGCTCTTCTGCGCGTGCCACTAAGCCGTCTAGTAGGGGGCCTGTTCCGGCAATCAAGTAGACAAGTTGTGGATGGTCCTTTAGCAGTTTGGGGAGGATTTCAATGATCTTGTCTTGGCCCTTACGCGCTTCTATGCGGCCTACTGTTAGTAGTGCGGGAGAGTGCTTGCCAAGCCAGTTTTGCACCGTTGTCCGGTCGGCTTCCGATGCTTGTGTTGGCGGTGTAACCCCAGGATGAAGAATTTGTACCTTTTCTAGTATGGGTGCGTATGGTTTTACTCGTTGGGCGGTAAATTGCGAATTGGCAAGGATGATATCTGCTCGCGATAAGGTTTTAAAAATACGTTTGTGCTTTTGTTTTACCTGCTCCGGAAACTCCATACCGTGGGCTATGCAAATACAGTAGGCATGACCCAACTTTTTGGGTTGGAGTAGCTCCAGGCTTTTCCAGCTATCGCAAATTAAAATAGCCTGCGTGGTTTTTTTAAGCTGCAATACTACGGATTTAGCTTTGCGACGGCGGCGTAAAAATTTGGGGCCACTTAGTCGCTCTACGGGAAAGGGCAAGCTATTGTCAAAATCAGCTTGACCGTCAACAGTCGGGGCATCGCAGATAACTTGCACCTTGTTGCCGAGCTCGTGCAGTGCAAGGGCGAGTTCGTGCATATAGTTTTGTATACCGCCAGCGCTAGGGGGGTAATTTTGCGTGCTTATGATTATATTGTTGACGGGCATTGCGTGAGAATCCGGTGTGGGTGCTGGCGTATGTGGCAACGTCGCTATGTTGGCTTTGCTTGCGGTGCTGCGTTCTGCTCTGCTTTCAATGTTACAATGGCCGCTAAATAAGAGTCGATCCTAGGTCTACGTGACGCGCGGCTAAAGTGCTGAGTGAATATAAACGGCACTTTGTGCTGTTACAAGGTGATGCCAGTATTCCATGTGCATTTCAAGGTGGCAAAAGCGCGTGAATCCTGCGTCATCGGGATGACCTTTTGGGTAGCGGCGACCTTGGAGAATGTTTAGAGGGTTTCATGCCAAAAAAATGTGTTTGTTGGGTGATAAGCCTTAAGCCAGAGGCGGAGAACACCCAAAAGCTGATTGCCGACCTAATGAGCCAAGGGGTCGACGCTGAGGTGTTCCCAGCTATTGATGGTCGCCTCGGCACGCCATCTTTAGAGGGTGGCGAGCGTATACTCGGTAATTTGGCGATGGTGCGTCATGGTCGGCGCTTAACGGCAAGTGAATTGGGCTGTTATTTGTCCCATTTGCGTGCGGTTAAGAAGGCGTATGAAAATGATTATGAACACGTCTGCTTGATCGAAGATGATGTTGTGATTGAGCGGTACTTTGGTGATGTATATCGCTCGGTTCTTGGTCGTGGTCTCGATATGGTCCGGTTAATGTCGCTACGGATTCGTAAGCGGACGGTAATCGAACCCCTTGTCGGTGAGCATAATTTAGTTCGACCAGAGCGCGGTGGACTGGGAACGCAGGCCTACGTGTTGAACCGTGTTGGTATGAAAAAGTTTATTGATTATGCCCAGCATATATACGAACCAGTTGATAAAGTATTCGACCACTTTTTTTTGTTTGACTTAAATGTGTATGCAGTTGAGCCACACGTTGCCTTTGAATTGGTTCATGAAACCAGTGTGGTTAAATCCTTGTCGGTAAATATTGAGAAGCCGCTTCTTTGGCAGCGGCTGGTATTTCACCCGGTAAAACTGTGGTTTAGTTTGCGCAGACATTTTTATCGTTTTAGTCATTGGCGTGATTTTCGTAATGCGTCCCTGCCAAAGTATAAAGTAGGTAATACTGAGCGGGCACGTTAGTGTTGACGAGTAGGCAGAGTCGCCTTTTTAGAGGCGATATTATTCAGGTTCTAATATGAAATGTTTAGTTACCGGCGGCGCCGGCTTTATCGGCAGTGCCGTTGTTCGCCATATTTTGGCCGACACTGACGCCTCGGTCATCAACGTCGACGCGCTGACCTATGCGGGCAATCTGGAATCTATTCCCAATGCGGAAGCGTCAGCGCGTTACGCATTTGCGCAGGTGGATATTTGCGATTTCGCCGCCCTGAGTGCGGTGTTTGCCGAGCACCAGCCTGATCTTGTGATGCATCTGGCGGCAGAGAGCCATGTTGACCGCTCAATCGATGGCCCAGGCGCCTTTATCCAAACCAACGTCGTCGGTACCTACAATCTGCTGGAAGCGGCCCGCGTATACTGGCAAGGGCTTGATGGCGGCAAAAAAGCCACTTTTCGTTTCCATCATATCTCCACCGATGAGGTTTATGGCGATCTTCACGGTACCGACGATCTCTTCACCGAAACCACCTCGTATGAACCGAGTTCACCCTATTCCGCGAGCAAGGCGGGATCTGATCATTTAGTTCGGGCATGGGGGCGCACCTTCGGTTTACCCGTTGTGGTTACCAATTGCTCAAACAACTACGGCCCCTATCACTTTCCGGAAAAGCTCGTTCCCCACATTATTTTGAATGCATTGCACGGCAAGCCGTTGCCAGTGTATGGCGACGGTAGTCAGATTCGTGATTGGCTGTATGTCGAAGACCATGCTCGTGCACTGTTTAAAGTGGTTACCGAAGGTAAGTTGGGTGAGACCTATAACATTGGCGGCCACA